>NZ_JAKQYJ010000010.1 GCF_022605525.1 Porphyrobacter sp. GA68 | reverse complement strand
CATTAGTACCGGTTAGCTCAACGCATCGCTGCGCTTACACACCCGGCCTATCAACGTCGTCGTCTTCAACGTTCCTTCAGGACTCTCAAGGAGTCAGGGAGAACTCATCTCGGGGCAAGTTTCGTGCTTAGATGCTTTCAGCACTTATCTCTTCCGCATTTAGCTACCGGGCAGTGCCATTGGCATGACAACCCGAACACCAGTGATGCGTCCACTCCGGTCCTCTCGTACTAGGAGCAGCCCCCCTCAGTTCTCCAGCGCCCACGGCAGATAGGGACCGAACTGTCTCACGACGTTCTAAACCCAGCTCGCGTACCACTTTAAATGGCGAACAGCCATACCCTTGGGACCTACTTCAGCCCCAGGATGTGATGAGCCGACATCGAGGTGCCAAACACCGCCGTCGATATGAACTCTTGGGCGGTATCAGCCTGTTATCCCCGGAGTACCTTTTATCCGTTGAGCGATGGCCCTTCCATTCAGAACCACCGGATCACTATGACCTGCTTTCGCACCTGCTCGCGCCGTCACGCTCGCAGTCAAGCTGGCTTATGCCATTGCACTAACCTCCTGATGTCCGACCAGGATTAGCCAACCTTCGTGCTCCTCCGTTACTCTTTAGGAGGAGACCGCCCCAGTCAAACTACCCACCAGACACTGTCCGCAACCCGGATTACGGGTCAACGTTAGAACATCAAACATTAAAGGGTGGTATTTCAAGGTCGGCTCCATGCAGACTGGCGTCCACACTTCAAAGCCTCCCACCTATCCTACACATCAAGGCTCAATGTTCAGTGTCAAGCTATAGTAAAGGTTCACGGGGTCTTTCCGTCTTGCCGCGGGTACACTGCATCTTCACAGCGAGTTCAATTTCACTGAGTCTCGGGTGGAGACAGCCTGGCCATCATTACGCCATTCGTGCAGGTCGGAACTTACCCGACAAGGAATTTCGCTACCTTAGGACCGTTATCGTTACGGCCGCCGTTTACCGGGGCTTCGATCAAGAGCTTCGCTTGCGCTAACCCCATCAATTAACCTTCCGGCACCGGGCAGGCGTCACACCGTATACGTCCACTTTCGTGTTTGCACAGTGCTGTGTTTTTAATAAACAGTTGCAGCCAGCTGGTATCTTCGACTGATTTCAGCTCCACGAGCAAGTCGCTTCACCTACATATCAGCGTGCCTTCTCCCGAAGTTACGGCACCATTTTGCCTAGTTCCTTCACCCGAGTTCTCTCAAGCGCCTTGGTATTCTCTACCTGACCACCTGTGTCGGTTTGGGGTACGATTTGATGTTACCTGATGCTTAGAGGCTTTTCCTGGAAGCAGGGTACCCATATCCGCAG
>NZ_JAKQYJ010000009.1 GCF_022605525.1 Porphyrobacter sp. GA68 | reverse complement strand
GTCAGCTCCATGTGTCGCCACACTTCCACCTCAGACCTATCAACCTGATCATCTTTCAGGGATCTTACTTCCTTGCGGAATGGGAAATCTCATCTTGAGGGGGGCTTCATGCTTAGATGCTTTCAGCACTTATCCCGTCCGCACATAGCTACCCAGCGATGCCCTTGGCAGAACAACTGGTACACCAGCGGTGCGTCCATCCCGGTCCTCTCGTACTAAGGACAGCTCCTCTCAAATTTCCTGCGCCCGCGACGGATAGGGACCGAACTGTCTCACGACGTTCTGAACCCAGCTCGCGTACCGCTTTAATGGGCGAACAGCCCAACCCTTGGGACCGACTACAGCCCCAGGATGCGATGAGCCGACATCGAGGTGCCAAACCTCCCCGTCGATGTGGACTCTTGGGGGAGATAAGCCTGTTATCCCCGGGGTAGCTTTTATCCGTTGAGCGATGGCCCTTCCATGCGGAACCACCGGATCACTAAGCCCGACTTTCGTCCCTGCTCGACTTGTAGGTCTCGCAGTCAAGCTCCCTTGTGCCTTTACACTCTGCGAATGATTTCCAACCATTCTGAGGGAACCTTTGGGCGCCTCCGTTACCTTTTAGGAGGCGACCGCCCCAGTCAAACTGCCCACCTGACACTGTCTCCCCGCCCGATAAGGGCGGCGGGTTAGAAGGTCAATACAGCCAGGGTAGTATCCCACCGATGCCTCCACCGAAGCTGGCGCTCCGGTTTCCAAGGCTCCTACCTATCCTGTACAAGCTGTACCAACATTCAATATCAGGCTGCAGTAAAGCTCCACGGGGTCTTTCCGTCCTGTCGCGGGTAACCTGCATCTTCACAGGTACTATAATTTCACCGAGTCTCTCGTTGAGACAGTGCCCAGATCGTTGCGCCTTTCGTGCGGGTCGGAACTTACCCGACAAGGAATTTCGCTACCTTAGGACCGTTATTGTTACGGCCGCCGTTTACTGGGGCTTCAATTCGCACCTTCGCTTACGCTAAGCGCTCCTCTTAACCTTCCAGCACCGGGCAGGCGTCAGCCCCTATACTTCGCCTTACGGCTTCGCAGAGACCTGTGTTTTTGCTAAACAGTCGCCTGGGCCTATTCACTGCGGCTCTCTCGGGCTTGCACCCTAACAGAGCACCCCTTCTCCCGAAGTTACGGGGTCATTTTGCCGAGTTCCTTAACGAGAGTTCTCTCGATCACCTTAGGATTCTCTCCTCGCCTACCTGTGTCGGTTTGCGGTACGGGCACCTCTCACCTCGCTAGAGGCTTTTCTTGGCAGTGTGGAATCAGGAACTTCGCTACTATATTTCGCTCGCCATCACAGCTCAGCCTTATGGGAAACGGATTTGCCTATTTCCCA
>NZ_JAKQYJ010000008.1 GCF_022605525.1 Porphyrobacter sp. GA68 | reverse complement strand
CCGTAGTGCCTCGTCATCACGCCTCAGCCTTGATTTTCCGGATTTGCCTGGAAAACCAGCCTACACGCTTAAACCGGGACAACCGTCGCCCGGCCAACATAGCCTTCTCCGTCCCCCCTTCGCAGTAACACCAAGTACAGGAATATTAACCTGTTTCCCATCGACTACGCCTTTCGGCCTCGCCTTAGGGGTCGACTCACCCTGCCCCGATTAACGTTGGACAGGAACCCTTGGTCTTCCGGCGAGCGGGCTTTTCACCCGCTTTATCGTTACTTATGTCAGCATTCGCACTTCTGATACCTCCAGCATGCCTCACAGCACACCTTCGCAGGCTTACAGAACGCTCCCCTACCCAACAACGCATAAGCGTCGCTGCCGCAGCTTCGGTGCATGGTTTAGCCCCGTTACATCTTCCGCGCAGGCCGACTCGACCAGTGAGCTATTACGCTTTCTTTAAATGATGGCTGCTTCTAAGCCAACATCCTGGCTGTCTGGGCCTTCCCACATCGTTTCCCACTTAACCATGACTTTGGGACCTTAGCTGGCGGTCTGGGTTGTTTCCCTCTTCACGACGGACGTTAGCACCCGCCGTGTGTCTCCCGTGATAACATTCTCCGGTATTCGCAGTTTGCATCGGGTTGGTAAGTCGGGATGACCCCCTTGCCGAAACAGTGCTCTACCCCCGGAGATGAATTCACGAGGCGCTACCTAAATAGCTTTCGGGGAGAACCAGCTATCTCCCGGTTTGATTGGCCTTTCACCCCCAGCCACAAGTCATCCGCTAATTTTTCAAGATTAGTCGGTTCGGTCCTCCAGTTAGTGTTACCCAACCTTCAACCTGCCCATGGCTAGATCACCGGGTTTCGGGTCTATACCCTGCAACTTAACGCCCAGTTAAGACTCGGTTTCCCTTCGGCTCCCCTATTCGGTTAACCTTGCTACAGAATATAAGTCGCTGACCCATTATACAAAAGGTACGCAGTCACACGCCTAAGCATGCTCCCACTGCTTGTACGTACACGGTTTCAGGTTCTTTTTCACTCCCCTCGCCGGGGTTCTTTTCGCCTTTCCCTCACGGTACTGGTTCACTATCGGTCAGTCAGGAGTATTTAGCCTTGGAGGATGGTCCCCCCATATTCAGACAGGATACCACGTGTCCCGCCCTACTCATCGAGCTCACAGCATGTGCATTTTTGTGTACGGGGCTGTCACCCTGTATCGCGCGCCTTTCCAGACGCTTCCACTAACACACACACTGATTCAGGCTCTGGGCTGCTCCCCGTTCGCTCGCCGCTACTGGGGGAATCTCGGTTGATTTCTTTTCCTCGGGGTACTTAGATGTTTCAGTTCCCCCGGTTCGCCTCATTAACCTATGGATTCAGTTAATGATAGTGTGTCGAAACACACTGGGTTTCCCCATTCGGAAATCGCCGGTTATAACGGTTCATATCACCTTACCGACGCTTATCGCAGATTAGCACGTCCTTCATCGCCTCTGACTGCCAGGGCATCCACCGTGTACGCTTAGTCGCTTAACCTCACAACCCGAAGATGTTTCGTAAAACATTCTCGTGTCGCGAAAATTTGAGAGACTCACGAACAACTTTCGTTGTTCTGTGTTTCAATTTTCAGCTTGATCCAGATTTTTAAAGAGCAAAACTTCGCAGTGAACCCTTTC
>NZ_JAKQYJ010000004.1 GCF_022605525.1 Porphyrobacter sp. GA68 | reverse complement strand
GAGAGAAACCTTTACGATTGAGGGCGCAGGCGCGATTTCTCTTACAGCCGAGGCTGAGGGGGATGCCTACGCCATACCCGTCCTTCTTGCGCACGGCGGCGGGCAGACACGGCGCGCGTGGAGAAGGGTGGTCAGCGAGCTGGCTCAAGCCGGCTTTCGCGCAATCGCCTTCGACATGCGCGGTCACGGAGACAGCGATTGGTCGCCATGCGGAGCTTATGAAATGCGCGACTTCGCGGCGGATCTGGTCGCTGCAGCGTCGCGCCTGGACCAGAAGCCAGCGCTGGTCGGCGCTTCACTGGGCGGGCTCGCCGGACTGATTGCCGAAGGGGAGCTTGCTCCAGGTAGCTTTGCTTCGCTCACATTGGTCGACATTGCCCCGCTTATGGAACCCAGCGGTGTGATGCGCGTGGTTGGTTTCATGGAAGAGCATGTCGATAGCGGCTTCGCCTCACCAGAGGAGGCGGCCGACGTGATCGCTCGCTACATGCCGCATCGTCCCAGGCGGGGCGCGAGCGATGGTCTGAAAAGCTATCTGCGGCAGAAGCCGGATGGGCGCTTCTATTGGCACTGGGACCCTGTGTTTATCCGTAATATAATGTCAGCCAGACAAGGCGACCCAGACAGCCAAGAACGTCAATCGGCAATGCTGAGCCAAGCTGCGGCGAATCTCACGCTTCCGCTTCACCTCATCCGAGGCGGCTCTAGCGACCTTGTTTCCGAAGAGGCCGTTTTGCATCTGCGACAACTCGCCCCCCATGCAGAATACACCGATATTGCCGATGCCACGCACATGGTCGTGGGCGATGCGAACGATGCCTTTTCCGCCGCTATCGTCGATTTCCTAGGGCGCTATCACTCATCCGATACGGCTCAGCCACAGGGGACGAGGGAGCTATGATCGATCGAGAGCGCTTGCAGGAAATGCTGAATATCGCGCCGTTTCACCGATGGCTTGGGCTGGAGATTGCAACATGCTCCGACCAGTCAATCTCGATCACCATGCCATGGCGCGAAGAGATCGTGTCGAACCCTATGATTGGGTCGGCGCATGGAGGGGTCCTGGCTTCACTGGTCGACCTCACCGGGCTTTATACTCTGCTTGCCGGGGGCGTCGCGGCGAGAGCGACGGCCGATCTGCATGTCGATTACCACCGTCCTGCAACCTCAGGACCTCTCACTGCTCACGGACAGATCGTGAAGATCGGGCGACAGATTTCGGTGGCGGAAACCCGGGTTCTCGAGCCCGACGGCAAGTTGGTCGCCAGCGGCAGGGGCGCTTACTTCTCGTCAACCGGATCAATTGATCAGCGCCGCGGGACTATTGATCTCGAACAGGCTCTTGCCACCCAAGGCCCAGCGACTTCTGCAGCGCAATCCACGACAGCGTAAGGGCGCCTCTTGCCCGGACGAGGTCTCCTGAGGCCTGCTGCTGTTCTCGCAGGGCCCGGTTGAGGTCAGCCTTCGAGATCGCTCCTGCGGCAAAACGTTGGCGGTTCAGGTCTGCCGCGACGTCAGCCTGCTTCTTGATTTGCATACTGGCAGCGAGCGCAACACGCTGCTGGCCGAAGCGAGCCAAGGCACGTTCGGCGTCTTGCAGTGCCAGAAGCACCGTCTGCTGGTAATTGGCGACTGCTTCGTTGCGCGCTGCCCCGGCTTGGTCGATCGCAGCGTCTACCCTGCCGAAATCCAGAAAATTCCACTGGAGGCGCGGAATCGCGAGTGCGGAGAAATCGCCGACATCGACAACGTCGTCCAACGAGGATCCGCCGAGGCCCAGGATCCCTGTGAAGGACAATTTCGGGAACCGCGCCGCCTCGGCCACCCCGATCCGCGCCGTCGACGCGGCAAGAGACCGTTCGGCCGCCCTTATGTCAGGCCGACGCGCCACCAGGCTTGCCGGATCGCCGATCGCGACCTGCTCTGGCGGCATGGGAATGGAATGCGCAGTCGTGAGCGCTGCATCAACTGATCCCGGCACCTGTCCGGTCAGTATAGCGAGTGCATCAGACAGGACTGCGATATCCGCTTCAGCTTCGGCAAGTTGTGACTTGAGCATCTGCAGTTCGGCATTCGCGGTGCCTACCGGGAAAAGCGGCAATGCACCGCGCTGATAGCGTTGGTATGTCAGCGCCAGGATCTCTTCCTGCAACGAAATCTGCGCCTCAAATTGTTCTGCGCGGAATTGGGCCTCCCGCAAATTGACGTAGGTGCTGGCCACTTGGGCAGTCAACTGGACCTTTGCGTCCTCTGCATTGGCCACCGTTGCAGCAGCTTGGGCATTGCTGGCTTCAATGCGCCTGCGCGAGCCACCGGCGAACTCCAGCTCCCAGTTGGCGTTAAGGCCCACATTGAAAAAGCTGAGCGAGTCATCGGTTTCTGCGTCGGAATTGGTTTGCTCTGACGGGGGGGGCGCCCCGCCTTGAATGTCGAGACCAGGAAGCCGGCCCTGCACGGTGGTGGCCTGTGCCCCAAGCGATGGCATTCGACCCGCACGGTCTTGCCTGATGGATGCCCGTGCCTGGGCAATGCGCGCCTGCGCTGCGGCGAGCGAAGGGTTGCCGGACAGCGCAGCCTCCACCAGCCGCGTCAACTCGGGATCGCCGAGCAGCAGCCACCATTGAGCGACAACCGGATCAGATGCGCTCACATCACTGCCAGCGCGCACAAAGCGAGTGCCCGTGTCTGCTGACACAACTTCCGGGGGGCCTGCATAATCGGGCCCTGCCGTGCATCCAGCTAGCAAGGCGATAGTGATAATCGGAGGTAGCAAGTGGCGCATCGTGTAGGGCTCAGTGCATCGAAAGGGAGACATTTTTTGGAAGCGGCCTCAGGAAGAGGACCAGCGGAACCGTCGCGAGGGTCAGAATCCCCATAACCAGGAACACATCATTGTAGGTCATTATGAACGCCTCGCGTTGGAGGGTGCGGCTCAGGACGGCCATCGCCCCCTCCATGCCGCCGAAGTTTCGCGCCAGCCCGTCGAGATAGTCCTGTAGCGAAACGCTGTTCGCATTCAGGGTCTCTTCCATCCGCCGGCTATGATGCCAGATCCGCTGGTCCTGGAACGATGCCAGTGCCGAAAGAGCGAAAGAGCCACCGAGATTGCGGGCCGCGTTGAAAATGCCCGAGGCATCGCCCGCGTCTTCCTTGGCCACCGACGCAACCGTTGCCTGATTCAGGAACATCATCGCAAGTATCATTCCGGCCCCGCGGATAAGCTGACTTTCAGTGAAGACAGCGCCGCCGGATTCGGCGGTCAGACTCGTGCTGACAAAGCAGCTGATCGCCATCAGCAGCATTCCGGTGCCGACGGCAATGCGGATGTCCACCTTGCGGATCATCAGGGGCAGAACCGGCATCAGGAGAAAGGCCGGGACACCCATCCAGAAGATGACCAGTCCCGTCTGAAAAGCATTATAGTCAGAGATGATCGCGAGGAACTGGGGGATAACGTAGGTTGAACCATACATCACCATGCCCAGGGCGAGCGCCATGATCGCGACGCTGGCGAACTGTCGATTGAACAGGAGCCGAAGTTTCAAGACCGGCTTGCGTGCTTTCACTTGTCCGTAAATCAAACAGGCAAAGCCGATAATGGTCACCATCGTTAGCAAGCGAATGAGAGAGGATTCAAACCATTCCTCGCGGTGGCCCTCCTCAAGGACGACCGTAAGTCCGCCCAGCCCCAAGATAAGCCCGACAATGCCCGCCCAATCGGCGTCCGTGAGATATTCCCACTTGGGCTTCTCGTGAGGCAGCCCGATA
Organism: Porphyrobacter sp. GA68; assembly: GCF_022605525.1. GTDB lineage: Bacteria > Pseudomonadota > Alphaproteobacteria > Sphingomonadales > Sphingomonadaceae > Qipengyuania_B. The sequence continues at coordinate 4,014 of NZ_JAKQYJ010000004.1, read as the reverse complement.
AACAGCAAGAGCAGCAGGATTGCGCAGACTGGCACATTGACGAAAAAGGCATAGTGCCAGCTCAGGTTCTCGGTCAGCCAGCCGCCGATCAATGGCCCCATCACGGGGCCAAGAACCACAGTCATGCCGAACAGGGCCATTCCGATTGGCTGTTGGTGCGGCGGCAATCGTTTAGCCACAATAGTCATTGCGGTCGGAATGAGGACTCCGCCCATGAAGCCCTGGCCCGTTCGGCCAATGATCATGGTCGTAAGGTCGGTGGCTACACCGCATAGCACCGAAAATGCGGTGAACGCGCTGACCGCGATGATGAGGAGGGTTCGCAGACCGAACAGCCGTTCCAGCCAAGCGCTCAGCGGAATGACGACGATTTCAGCAACGAGAAATGACGTAGCAATCCAGGTGCCTTCGGCGCCTGTGGCACCGATCTCGCCCTGAATGACGGGGAGTGCGGAATTGACGATTGATATGTCCAGCGTCGCGAGCATGGCGCCGAGCGCGCCCGCGGCCACAGCGACCCAGGCAGTCACGTCTGCGTTCTTTCGGCTCCCGGCCGGCCCGATCGAAGTGTCCTGCGCTGCCAGTATCTCGGTCATTGAGTCCGACTCGAGATCTCTTCCAATTCGCCGGCAGCATTCCGGGTGTCGACCGTAGCCACTACCGACATGCCGGGAACGAGCAGACGCCGCACTTCAGGGGGAGCATCGATAGCGATGCGGACGGGTATCCGTTGAACGATCTTGGTAAAGTTGCCGGTGGCATTTTCGGGGGGGAGGATGGAAAATTCCGCGCCCGTTCCCGGCGATATGCTGACCACTCGTCCCGCGATCTCAAGGCCTGGCAGGGCGTCAACTTCGAGCCTGACGCTCTGGCCGGCCCGGATGAGGCCGACCTGCGTTTCTTTGAAGTTCGCGGTCACGTAGATCGCGTTCACCGGAACCACCGTCATCAAACGTTGACCCGGTTGCACGAACTGGCCCACCCTCACCGAGAGATCGCCGACGCGGCCGGCCTTGCTGGCGCGCAGCAAGGTCGATTCAACCGTAAGGTCGGCTGTTTCCAGCTGAGCGCGGGCAGCGTCCGCCTGCGCCTGGGTCTGGCTGATCTGCTCGAACAGGGTCCCCCGGCGAGCGGTCGCGGCAGCCACCGCCGCCTGCGCAGCGGCGAGTTCGGCCCGCGCCTGCCGCGCCTGCGCCTCATACTGGTCTAGCTTTTCCCGCGGTTCGGCTCCTGTCGCGGCAAGGGGCCGATATCGCGCCACCTGGTCGTTCGCGAGGTCCAGTGCTGCGCGCGCGGCGGCGAGTTGGGCCCGCGCCTGGCGAATGGCTGCATCCTGTTCGGCTACCTGAGAACGGATTGTGTCGGCACCGGCCAGGGTCGCAGCGATCTGCGCGCGCGCCTGTTGCGCTTGCGCCTGATAATCCCGCAAATCCAGTTGTACGAGGGCTCCGCCGCGAGCAACCTGCTCGTTCTCCCCCACGAAGACCTCTTCGACGTATCCCGCTACCTTGGAAGAGATAACGACGCTGTCGGCAGCGACATAGGCGTTATCGGTCGACTGCATGTACTGTCCGTAGGTTACGTGCCGGTAGTACCACCAGATCCCGCCAAGCAGCACGGCAAGACCAACGATGATTAGCACGATGCGCAAGCCACGACGCGATTGCGGTTTCGTTGGGGTTGTGCCCTCCTGCTCCGGTTGGTTGGAGTTATCGGTCATCTGACTCTTTCGGCAGCCTCAGTAAAAGGTGAACGCGTCTCGCGCCCTATGAGCCGTGAGTCAAATAGTAAAGGCATTTAGCAGTTTGCATTTGGGCATCCGAGGCTATCCGACTACACAGCGCTATGGATGAAAAACCAGATACCATGTCACGGTCTCAGCGTCGGCAGAAGGTCATCACCGATGATGACCGCATTCTCTATCTTATGGACGAGATCAGTCGCGGCGCGCGCAGAGTGTACGATGCGAGGGTCGCCAGGATCGGTCTCAATCAGACACAGTGGAGGATCATCGGACAACTTCTTCGCGATCCTGCCCTTACGCAGGCTGAAATAGCGAAGAAACTGGAGCTGGAATCGGCAACCATCGGCCAGGCGGTTGCAGGCCTTTGCGCACGAGGGCTGATGAAAAGGCTTCGAGCTGAGACGGATCGGCGAGCTTGGCAGCTCATCCTCACGGAGCAGCTTGACGATCTGCTGCCCGAACTGAGAGGCTCCGCGGATAGGCTTCATGACCTACTTTGGCACGACATTGCCGCCGACGAGAAACGGGCATTGCGGCGGATCCTTGCAAGGGTATCGGAAAATCTGGACCAACACCGGGCCGAGGCTGAGTAAAAACATGTCTTCGCCCCAGGAAAAACCTATCGGCAGCATCGCTCGCGCCGCGGAGATCGGCCAAATCCTAATGAGGCACGGCGCGAAGAATCTCGCCGGAGCCCTCGGATTTATTCCCTCTTCGAGCAATGTCATCGATCCTCGCGAATTTCGCCCGGCCGCAGTTGTCGCGTTCCTCCGTGACATCGGGCCAGTCGGCATAAAACTGGGGCAGCTCCTCGCCACCCGAAGCGATCTGTTCACCGAACACTGGATCACGGCATTCTCAACCCTGCACGATCAGGTGTCGCCAGTGCGCTTCGCAGATATCGAGCCCGTACTTGCTTCAAGCTGGGGTGAGGACTGGCGGAACGACTTTGCGCAGTTCGACGAAAAGCCTTTGGCGTCCGCCTCGATTGCACAGACCTATTCCGCCGAGCTAAGGGACGGTAGCAAGGTCATCGTGAAGGTTCGACGCCCGGGCACCGCCGCGCGGATGGAAGCCGATGTGCGTCTGCTTGTGCGTCTTGCCGAGATCGCAGAAGCACGCTCTCCTGACATCGCGCGTTACCGGCCAGTCGAGTTTCTGCGGACCTTCGGCCGCAATCTTGCCTGGGAGATGGACCTCGCTGCGGAATCCCGAGCCTGCGAGCGGATCGGCGCATATCTCGATACCATCGGCGTCAGGACCCCGGCCATCCATTGGGAACTGACCGGGCTGCGGGTGAACGTTCAGGAACGCCTGTACGGCAGGCCCGCGTCTTCGCTGGGCAGCCCATCGGGCGACCCGCGGGTGACGGCTTTCGCTAAAAGCTATGCCAACGCTGTCCTGCGGATGATCATCCTGAACGGCGAATTTCACGGCGACCCCCATCCGGGTAACGTCTTCCTGATCGGCGAGCAGGATGTCGGCTTCATCGACTTCGGATCAGTCGGGACGCTCACCAAGGCCAGGCGCGACGAGATCGTCCGCCTCGTGCTTGCGATTGCTGGTGAGAAAACCAGCGATGTCGCGAATGTCCTGCTCGCATGGGCGGGGGAGCCGAAGGTGGATCGCGATGCGCTCGCGGTGGATCTGGATCAGTTGATCGGAGAGTTCAGGGGAACCGTGCTATCTGGCATCGAGTTCTCGCAGATTTTTTCCCGCGTTTTCGACCTGTTGCGGGATTATCGACTGGTTCTGCCACCTGATCTGGCCATTCTTCTGCGTACCTTGTTGACTGCAGAGGGCTTCGTCCGATCGCTGGCACCGGACTACAACATCGCCGAAGAGACCCGGCCGATCATGACGGAGCTTCTCGCCGAGCGGTTCTCGCTCGCTAGCGCTCGGTCGGGTTTGAAGAAACTTCGCGGTCAGCTGCTGGGGTTGTCGGCGTCCTTGCCCGACATACTCGCCACTGCGAACTCGATCGCAAAGTCAGGATATGTGCCGGTTCAGCTCGATCCGCTCAGTATCGAGCAGCTCGCTGGACTTCGCAATGAGCGGCAGTCCTTGAAAGGCCCTCTAGCTGCCGCATTGATCGTGGCTAGCGCATTGCTTGTCGATCAATCCTGGCTTCTGGCTGGCGGCGCGCTTGTGGTTGCTGGGGTGGTGCTCATCCGAAAGTCATAATGAAGGAGCAACTTAATTCGTGCACGGTCACGATACGGCAAAGCCGAACTTAACGAGGATTTCATGCGCCTCACTTCAGCGACCAA
>NZ_JAKQYJ010000003.1 GCF_022605525.1 Porphyrobacter sp. GA68 | reverse complement strand
CTTCCTGCTCCCGCAGAATCGCTATGATCTGCTCCTCGGTAAATCTGCTGCGCTTCATCGTCGTCCTCCTTCATGAAGGACTCTAGCTCAGACTGGCAGAGTTCCCGGGGAGCACGTCAAGCGGTACAAGGAGCTTTTGCCCGCACTTACTGCGCGCCTCACCGGTAGCAAAAACGTTGTGACTTCCACCGGCAAGCAGGCGTCAATCGACATCGTCGAAATCGGCGCCACGGACGCATATCTTGTCGAGCGCATAGCAACGGAGGCTTTTCGGGAGTTCTGCGTCAATAACGAGTTCGGCATCGAATCCTATCTCGGAAGACGCATACGTCACAACACCCTCCATGGTGTCATGACGCAGAGCGTCGACGCGGTGCTCCAAAAGAGCGAATTCGAACCGGTGATTAAGGGCACTCCGTTCGGAGCGGCGCTAAAAAGCTGGCAATCAGGTTTCAATGTCTTCGTGGAGCGCATGCGTAAGGAGTTTTTGCAGTTCCGTACCGACGCCCGCCCCAATGCCTTGTTCAATTCCGACATCGATCCCTCAGAGACCGTCACCATGCGCAACCTGCAACAGCTGGTCCATACCCTGCGCGTTTCCGGGGCTGAGATGCTCGATGAACTCATCGTAACCTTCTGCTGGCGCCAGATCGGCCCGCAGCTTGAATCTGCGTCGAGCCACATCCGAGTAAAGATGATGCAGGAAATGACGCAGCAGCTCGACCAAGCGCTACAGCGTTTCAACGGACCAGAGGAGCTGAAGGTCAAGTCAGCACTTGAAAATGCAATCGCGTCTGTTTTCGCGCAGGTCGCAAGCTGGTTCCAAGTTCCACAAACCGGGTTCGTGCCCGCCTCCATCGCCGAGATCTGCAATATCATCGACATCGAGCATGGCCGCTCCTCGACGCCGACCAAGGTCGAAGGGGAACGCGAACATACCAAATATTTCGGAATCTCCGTGCACCGGCTATACGATTGCCTCGCGGTACTGCTCGGCAACGCTTTCAAGCATGGGCAGACAGGCTCGGCGGTGACAGTGAGGATGACGACAGCGCCAGTGCAGACGACGAATCTCCACGTACTGAACGTCGCTGTTTGCTCCTCTCTCCCAGCGAGCGGAGCGAACGAGCGCATCGCGCGCGTACGAGCAGCCCTCGACTTCTCAGAAACTGGTCATGATATGGTCACCGAGGGATTTTCGGGGATCAAGAAAGTCAAGTTTATCACAAGGCTGAACGAGGGCGAATCTACTGTTAAGGCAACTGTCGACGGAGACAAGATTGAGATCAGCTTCCAGCTCAAGGCGGAAGTCGTCGACGAGGAGATGAGCTATTAGGAAGATCCTGCTCGTAGAAGATGAGCCGCACAAGAAGGAAGAGCTAACTGCATCTCTTCAGGGCTTCTTTGCGGGGGGTGCTGAGCTTGAGCATGTCGACAGCGTTAGCGCTGCCTACTCCGCCGTGTCAGAGCGGGATTACGATCTGATCATTCTAGACATGGCACTCCCGACATTCACGGCCGAGGGGGACGCGGCGGGGCGTGGATACGATCAGGCGCAGGGCGGGGTCGAGGTCCTTCGCGCTCTCAAGTCACGGAACCTTAGAGCCAAGATTATCATCATTACGCAATATCCCGACATCACCTTTGGCGGCAAAAGGCTGAAACTTACGGAAGCGCCTAAGGTTCTCTCGCGGCGCTATAACCAAGACGTTGTGGGGAGCGTGCTCTATAAATATCGCTCGCCGTCCAATCACACGAAACTCACTGCCCTGTTGAAGAAGTTCTTATGAAAATATTGGTAGTAGAGGATGATGACACCAAGCGGGGTGAGATTTCATCTTGCCTTGAACACGCGGGCGTCCCGAGGTCCTGCATAATCCCAGCTAAGGATATGGCTGAGTTCCTGGGCGCGTTCGACCCGGAGGTGAAGCTCTGCATCATTGACCTTCGCCTGCCAGCCTTTGAAGGCGCAACTCAAGACAATAATGGTGTCGGAATTCTTCAGGCGATAGACAAAGCAGGCGCGGGTCACGTCAAACTTCTGGCGATTAGCGCCTACCCAGAGGAATTCTCGGACATCCGCGCACAATTCGAAAGCCGTGGATGCCTACTGCTGGACTTCAATCACAAAGAAGTTTGGCAAGGAGTTCTGAAGCAGATGGTTCTGGAATTGCAGAGCGCTGAGCAGATGGATTTCATCATCTTCTGCGCGCTGCGCAAGGAGCGTGCGCCATACACAGCGATGGAGGAACTCGGCGGAAGTGCGAAGTCGAACGACAACCTTACTCGTCTTGACGTCACGATTGCCGGGCGGCGTGGCACCATTGTGGAAATGCCGCGAATGGGCCTAGTCGACGCCGCGATCATTGCAGGCAAGTGTATCGAAAGGTTCAGACCAAAGATCGTCGCGATGAGTGGGATCTGTGCCGGCTTTACTGACCGTGCCGAACTTGGGCAGCTGCTAGTCCCCGAGCTCGCATATGAGTATCAGTCAGGCAAGTGGTCAGACGAGGGCTTTTCGGGTGAGCCCTACCAAGTTCCAATTGGTGAAAGAGTGCGGGTGTTGGCACGCGCACTCATCGAAGATCCTGGCCTCCTTCCTCGTCTTGAACATGGTCTGAGGCTGAAACGGCCAATGCAGATGAGCCAACCCAAGCTCGCCACCTTCACGAGCGGATCCGCAGTCATCGCGAGCGATGAATACATGTTGCAAGTGGCGGCTTTGCACCGGCGCGTCTCAGGCCTCGATATGGAAGTTTACGCCGTCCACCGTGCCGCACACATCGCATCGTGCATGCCGGATGTGATTTGCGCCAAGACCGTCGTGGATCTCGCTGGAGGCGACAAGGACGACACGCTCCACTCTTACGGATGTGTGATTTCCGCCCGATTTACCGTAGAGTTCTTAGAATCTTATTTTCAGCAGTGAGCGGGCCGCATCAGGTGTTATATTTTCGCTTCGCCACTGCCAGCTTCACGCGTGGCAACGTAACGCAGGTCGCAGATGACTGGCGAACTTTCAACGTGCGATTTCTGCGACGCTCTGGCGCAAACTGGCGGGACTACTAAGACCTTGATTCAGCGCGCTTTGATATCAGGACGCTCAGCCGTTCGAGCGTCCGCTTTGCTATGACCTCGTCTCAACAGCGGTCATTCCGCAACCGGCCCACTTTCTGCCGCAAGATGGATAGAGTTTTACCGGCAGCTTTCAGGGTCGCAATTTAACGCGTGGAATGTCGGACTTTGGGTGGATTCCTGCCGTCAGATAGCAACCTCAACGACAGGCGTCGTCTAGCCAGTTTATGGTTGTATCGAACACCGCTCTGCCACTTTCGCGGTCGACTGCCAGAGCACCATTTCGCGGCTCGGAGCAAACAACATAGACCTCAGATGCTAAGCCGAGACCGTGCCTTTCGTTCAAGGTAGCAGCTGCATCGCCTTCTCTAGTCGAGACGAGCCGAAGACCTGCAACCATTCTCGCGACATCTGATGGAGGTATGTTGAAGCGAAGCGTCTGGGCCGATGTGTCGAGATCATGCGTCTCGTTAAGGTCATGTGCGCTCGAAGGAACAAACGCCGGAACCCACCCTCGTTCGACCGCACCGGCACGCTCTGCATCGGCATAGGTGGCGTAGGCCTCTTCAACCTGTTCGGCGCACCCGAATAGTAGGAAGGCAAGAATGGTAGCTAGAACGCTCTTCATCTGCCCAGCATCGCTCAATGTCTTGATGGCGGCAATGGGGTCGATTGCTGAACGGCAGGAATTTACCTGAACCGCGGCAAAGCCGCCATACCGCTTTCGGGCTCTCGCATCGCCCCGGCTCATGGCCGAAGATGGGTGGAAAGTTGAATGTCTGCTTTGGGGGCACCAAGGGCGGACTTCGCGGTTAGGCTCCCTCCAGGCCGTTCTCGTTAAGCCGCACGCCAGTTAGGCCTCTGTGCCGTATCGTCTCCGCAGTATCGGACGAGAGGTAGGCAGCCAAATCCTGCCAAATCCTCACTTCGTCAACTCGATCCGTCGCTGGCTGCCCGGTATGCACGCGGTGTAGAGGTTTTGGCGATCAGGCCCTTTGCCCTTGGTCTCGCCCGCCGGTTCAACGCGGCAAACACGTCCGTCGTGGTCGACGCGAAGCCAAATGTGACCGAAATCTTTGATGGTGGGGCCGTCGATGGTCTGGATCCGAAGGCCTGCTTCGACGAGCCACCAACTTCCCCGACCTTCTGTCTGAAGGGTCGCCGTAGGCTGGTCGACCTCGACATAGGTCAGCTTGGCGTCGCGGGCCGCGTCGCGCAAGTCCTGATAGCCGCCGTCATAAAGCTTCACATCACGGAACAATGTTCGCACCATGTCGCTCTCGCCCGGATAGGCGGGATAGGTCGCCTGCCTGTTGGTCAGGCCGATCGCGTAGGCCTTCGCCATGGCTTTCGCAGTGTTCGCGCCGAGAATTCCGGGTAACAGCCGCGCGTTGCCGCTAGCGGTGAAATCGCCGGGCGCCAGGGCAATGCCGTTCGTATCGCGCTTGCGGCGGGGGAAGCACACGTCAAGCGAGCCCGACAATGGCGCATCGAGGGCGAGGCTCGCGCAATATGAGAACAGGTGCTTCTGCCACGGACCGAGGCGGTCGATGCGGTCTTCGACATACCAGCTGTTGACCGTGTCCTTGGGCAGTGCCGCATTCAGCGCTTCGATGATGTCACGGCGATAAGGGTGCATCCGGAATCGGTCGTCGCTTGTGACTGGCTGCGGCAGTCCCTCGAGCGTGAAGGAGGCAGTCTCGGATCGGGCGTAACGCTCAACCGGCACCGGATTGCGCGCAGGCCAGCTGGGCCAGAACGGATCGCTTCCGGTCATGATCGCCGCCCGCAAAACATATCGGCCGACTTCGCCGGCGTCGCACATCATGGGTCCGTCCGCAGGAGCGCAGTAGATGCTCCGACCGTCCCAGCTCACCCGCACATCGCCGCTCGCTTTGCCACCGAGCGTTTCGGGCGATACGGCACCATAGGCCCCCATGTATTTCCACCGCTCCCCCGCGGGCGCCGCATTGCGCGACCACACGCGGATGTACCCGCCTGCCGGAAGGTTTCGCCAGCGCACCCGGTATGTCACTGGCGTGCCGATCGTGATCGTCGGCGGCCCGACATATTCGATGCAGAGCTGCGGTGCCGTACCGACACCGAAGTCGGCACACGGCGTCGATCTGACCTGTTCCCAATCGGCTTCCGCGCGCAACTCGCCCGACCTTCGCTCCTCGGCTGACTGCGCATACCACTCGCGTTCGTCGCTGTGGGGGCCGACGAGATACTCGACCAATTTTGTGGCCTTCGACCTTGCGAGTTCTGCGTCCTGACCGATGAAGCCGGGGTAGGCGGAGCGTATCTCCTTCGTGAGATAAGCGTCGACCGGAGTCGCCGCGATATGTTCTCGTTTCGTAAGGGTGACAGTCGCGGCGACGCCGATTGCGCTCAGTGCGCCAATGGCCACAAAGATTGAGCGCGCCCGCATGTGTCTTCCCTGGCTCTCGATCGATGAGCCCGATCGATAATGCCCATACAGAACGAAAGCGTTAACTGACGCGTTTTTCCTAAAGTCATTCGGACCCGATAGCCTCAGTCTTTACCACAGTCTGTCACGCTTGTGTTGGAAGGGATTGACGGTGTCGCAAACGGGGTCGTTTGCAGAATGTCGGCTGCTGGCGCGAAACCCGTCGAAGCTGTCAGGCAGGTTGCGGGCTTTCGCATCGACGCCCCTACTGACCGTTCGTGGGTGGGAAGCGGTCATTGCGAAGGGATCGTCAGCAGGCCCTTTTGGATGAGAGTGGCTCGCCGCTTTTCCATGTATAAGTCAAACCCCTCCTCAGTCAGCCACGGCGAGGTCCGTTTGAGCCTTGCGGGACGAAGCACGACGTCGCCATCCTTGTAAGACAACCGCCCACTCACCTCGAATTGGGCAACTGCCAGGTGACCAGACCAATCTTCCACTGCTGAGTAGAGCTTCGGAACGGTGCCTGGGTCTAGTTCAATGTTCACGCCGCACCGGTAGTCCGTGAAGTATATACCGCCCCCGTGAGGCGGTGCCATCACGTCAATGATCTCGCCGCGCCACGTCACCTCTACTCCCTGCCAGAAATGCCGGTTCTGGGGCATTGCACAGATAGAGGAAGGTGGAGATGAGCATCCAACGCAAAACGCCAGTAGAAAAGCAAGCAAGGCGTGTTTGCTGAAATTCCTCACATGCCGAGCCTAGCGAACTGATGAATGTCCGCAATGGGGTCGTTAGCCGAAGGGCGGCTTTCCTCATTTGCGCGCGCGGCAGCGGACTGGCGGCTTACGGCCCAGAACGCGACATCGCCATCACTTCAATGCCAGCGATCATGTATGGAAATCTAGAACGTTCAAAGTTATCGCTTGGATCACCAATCCGGCTCGACGGAGAGGCTGCCGTCGATAACGGACCATCGGTTCCTATGAACCGGTCGGGGACAACGCTTCGGAACGCGCCATCGAAAGACAATTTGTGACTTCACCTTTTCGCAAACTGTTGGAACACTATCGATCGAATGCGCGGTCGCAGCGCGAAAAGGGCACCTATTTCGAGCGGCTGACCAAGCTCTGGCTCAAGCACGCTCCGACCCAGGCCGGGCGCTACACCCGCGTTCTGACCTATGCCGACTTTGCCCGTGAGCGCGGCGAGAGCGGTACCGACACCGGCATCGATCTGGTCGCGGAGCTTGCCGAGGATCCAGGCCGCTGGTGCGCGGTCCAGTGCAAGTTCTATGCGCAAGGCTACCGGATACAGCGCGCGGACATCGACGGTTTCCTCGCAGCATCAGCGCGCGCACCATTCGCGCGGCGGCTGTTCGTCGACACGACCGGCGTCAACTGGACCGATCACGCCGAGACCACCTTTCGCGACCAAGCAATCGAGACCCAGCGGGTCGGACTGACCGAACTCGAGGACAGCGGCATCGACTGGGCGGCGTTCGCGGCCGACGGCACCGTGCGGCTGATCGAGCGCAAGCAGCCGCGGCCCGACCAGGTCGAGGCGATCGAGTGCGTTACCGAGAAGCTGGCCACCGCGAACCGCGGCAAGCTCATCATGGCGTGCGGCACCGGCAAGACCTTTACCGGCCTCAAGATCGCCGAAGCGATGGCGGGCAGGGGAGGGCGCGTGCTGTTCCTCGTGCCGAGCTTGGCGCTTATGCAGCAGACGGTGCGCGAGTGGTCGATCGACAGCGAGGCGCCGCTGCGCTCGTTCGCGGTGTGCTCGGATACCCAGGTCGGCGTCCGGCGCGGCCGCGACGACACCACCGACATCGACGCGCACGACTTGGAGATCCCGGCCACCACCAATGCGTCGGTACTCGCGGCCAAGGCAAGTGCGCCCGACGCCGCGCGTATGACGGTGATCTTCTCTACCTACCAGTCGCTGCCGACGATAGCCGTGGCGCAGGAGAAGTTCGGGCTGCCGGCCTTCGACCTGATCATCTGCGACGAGGCCCACCGCACCACCGGCGTCACGCTGTCGGGCGAGGACGAGAGCAACTTCGTGCGCGTGCATGATGCGGATTACATCCACGGCGCCAAGCGGCTCTACATGACGGCGACACCGCGCGTGTACGGCGAAGCGGTGCGCCAGGTCGCGCGCGACGAGGATGCCGCGCTCGTCTCGATGGACGACCCTGAGCTTTACGGAGAGACGCTGTTCACCCGCAGCTTCGGGTGGGCGGTCCAGAACGACCTCCTTACCGACTACAAGGTGATCGTCCTTGCCATCAACGAGGCCGACGTCGCCGCAGGCCTTCAGGCGCGCCTCGCCGACGACGACAGCGCGCTCGTGCTCGACGATGCGACCAAGCTGGTTGGCTGCTACAAGGCTTTGACCAAGGCGGATTTCGCCGGGGAGGCGAATGGCTCCCCGAGGCCGATGCGGCGGGCGATAGCATTCGCCAAGAGCATCGCAGCCTCCAAGACAGTCGCGGCCGAGTTCGGGCGGGTGGCGGCAGACTGGCGCGCTTCGCTGGAGACGGCGGCGCCCGCGCTTGCAGAGGAAATGCCGCCGCTCGAGGTTGCGGTCGAGCATGTCGACGGCGGGTTCAACGCCAAGGCGCGCGATCATCTGCTGAGCTGGCTCAAGGCCGATACGGGACGCGACGACGAGTGCCGCATCCTTACCAACGCCCGATGCCTGTCGGAGGGCGTTGACGTGCCAGCACTCGATGCGGTCCTCTTCCTTCATCCGCGCAAGAGCCAGATCGACGTCGTCCAGGCGGTCGGGCGCGTTATGCGGCGCGCTCCGGGCAAGGAGCTGGGCTACGTCATCCTGCCGGTCGGCATTCCGGCGGGTGTCGCAGCCGAGGACGCGCTCAACAGCAACGAGAAATACCGCGTCGTCTGGCAGATCCTGAACGCGCTCCGCAGCCATGACGAGCGCCTCGACGCGACGATCAACAAGATCGACCTCGGCGTCGATCCGGGCGACCGCATCGAGATCGTCGCCGTCGCGAACGAGCTGCCGGCGCGGACGCAGAACGCAGGCGGCGGCATCGGGATCGGCGGCGAGGGCGGGGCGGGGGACACCGACCCCGGCGACGAACGCCCTGCCGCGCCAGGACCAGCTCAAAGCAAGCTTGCCTTCCAGTTCGACGAGGTCAGCCGCGCGATCATGGCGCGGATCGTCAAGAAATGCGGCACCCGTACCTATTGGGAGGAGTGGGCCAGGGACGTCGCCGGCATCGCCCAGGCGCAGGTCACGCGCATCACCGCGATCGTCGCGACGCCCAAGAGCGAGGAACGCGCCGCGTTCGAGCGGTTCCTCGCCGAGATCCGCGACGATCTCAACGACAGCATCACCGAGGCCGAGGCGATCGAGATGCTGGCCCAGCACCTCATCACGCGGCCCGTGTTCGAGGCCCTGTTCGAGGGCTACGACTTTGCTGCCTCCAATCCGGTCAGTCGAGCGCTCGAAAGCGTGCTGAGCGTTCTCGATCGCCACAATCTCGACCGCGAAGCCGAAGGCCTCGAGCGGTTTTACGCGAGCGTCCGGATGCGCGCCGCCGGCATCGACAGCGCGGCCGCCAAGCAGAAGATCGTGCTCGAGCTCTACGACAAGTTCTTCAAGACCGCCTTTCCGACGCTGTCGAAGAAGCTCGGCATCGTCTACACGCCGGTCGAGATCGTCGATTTCATCATCCGCTCGGTCGACGAGGCGCTGCGGGACAGCTTCGGGCAGACGCTGGCGTCGGAAGGTGTGCACATCATCGATCCGTTCACCGGGACCGGCACCTTCGTCACCCGGCTGCTTCAGTCGGGGCTGATTCCGCCGGACCAGCTAGCGCGCAAATACGCGCGCGAGATCCACGCCAACGAGATCGTGCTGCTCGCCTACTACATCGCAGCGATCAACATCGAAGCGACGTTCCACGAACTGTCGGGCGGCGACTACCAGCCTTTCCCGGGCATCTGCCTCACCGACACCTTCCAGCTCTACGAGAAGGACGACCTCGTAGCCGAGCAATTGCGCGACAATAGCGGGCGCCGCACCCGGCAGAAGGCGCTCGATATCCGGGTCATCATCGGCAATCCGCCGTATTCGGACGGACAGGACAGCGCGAACGACAACGCCGCCAACGTCGCCTACCCGCACCTCGATGGTCGCGTCCGCGATACCTATGCGGCGCGCTCGGGCGCGCGGAACAAGAACGGGCTCTATAACAGCTACATCCGCGCGATGCGCTGGGCATCCGACCGGATCGGCGACCGCGGCATCGTCTCGTTCGTCACCAACGGGGGCTGGGTCGACGGCAACTCGGCTGACGGCATCCGCCGCTGTCTCGAGGAGGAATTCGCCGAGCTCTACATCTTCCATCTCAAGGGTGATGCACGAACCTCTGGCGAGCAGCGCCGCCGCGAAAAGGATAATGTCTTTGGTGTTGGCACGCGCACACCGATCGCGGTGTGGCTCTTCGTCAAGAACCCGGACGCCGACCACCACGGTCGCATCCATTTCCACGCCGTCGACGACTACCTCACCCGCGAGCAAAAGCTGGCAGAGGTAACGCGCCTGGGCAGCATGAACGGCATCGGTGATCGTCAGGGGTGGCGGTTGTTCGAGCCCGACGAGCACGGCGACTGGCTGAACCAGCGCGACAGCGGCTTCGCCGAGCTGATGGCGATGGGCGACAAGGGGGGCAGGGAGAAGATCAAGCTCTTTGCCAGCTATTCCGCCGGCGTGAAGACGCAGCGCGACTGGTGGGCCTACAACCCGTCGCGCGCCGCGCTTGCTGTCAATATCGGCCGTATGATTGACACCTACAATGCCGAGCTTAAGCGGTTCGACACGGCCCATTCGAAGGCGACCCGCAAGGAGCGGGAGGACGCGATCGACCGGTTCGTTGACACCGACAGCCGTAAGATCAGTTGGACCCGCGCGTTGAAGGACATGGCGGTTAAAGGGCGGCCGCTAGCCTACAACGAAGCCGCAATCACGCGATCGCTGTATCGGCCCTTTACTCCTCAGTTTCTCTATTTCGACCGCGCACTGAACGAGATGGTCTACAAGATGCCGTCGATCTTTCCGGCGGCGGACTGCGACAACCGCGCCATCATGATTAAGATGCGGTCTGACGGCTCGGGCTCTTTCGCGCTAATGGTCGACCGAGTTCCCGATCTGCAGAGCGACGGCGGTTCGCAATGCTTCCCTCTCTGGCTGTATGAGCCCGCCGCCCCGGACGCCGACCTCGCTCCAGACGAGACGTTCGGGGAAGGGGAGCGTCGTTATCGCCGCCGTCCCGGCATCACGCCGGAAGCGCTTGACGCCTACCGCACCGTGCTAGGCGATCCGGCACTCGGCCACGAGGCGGTATTCTACTACGCCTACGGCCTGCTCCACGCCCCCGACTACCGCGCCCGCTTTGCCGATACGCTGGCCAAGGAGCTGCCGCGCCTCCCGGTGCCGACAGACCGGGCCGTGTTCGATGCGTTCGAGCGCGCGGGCCGAAAGCTCGCCGACCTGCACTGTGGGTTCGAAACGGTCGAGCCGTTCCCCGTCACGCTGGCCCAAGGCGATCTGCGGCTCATCAACATTCCTGACCCCGCCACCTTCTGGCGCGTCGACAAGATGCGTTTCGGCGGCAAGCAGGGCGCCTACGATCGCAGTACCATCCATTACAATCACAATCTGACTCTGACCGGCGTACCGCTCGAGGCCTACGACTATGTCGTGAACGGCAAATCGGCGATCGAATGGGTGATGGAGTGGCAGGGCGTCCGCACCGACACGGCGTCCGGCATTACCAAGGACGCCAATGCCTATGCGCGCGAAGAAGCGGGCGACCCGCGATACCCGTTCGACCTTCTGGCCCGGGTCATCGCGATAAGCCTGCGAACGCGCGAGATTGTGAGCTCCCTTCCGACATGGCAGGCCTGAGACAAGGTAATGAGCCGCTATCGCAGCCAGGTCCGCGAGGTAATCAATCGCAATTCGTTGGTCAGCCTCGCGTTGGCGAATGGCTACAACGCCTTCCTGCCAGTTTACGACGGCGGAATCGATTTCATCCTCTACAACGAAGCGACGGGGGACACGAAGCTCATCCAGCTGAAGGGGCGCTGGATGATCGATCGCAAATACTTCGGTCGAAGCATCTGGTTGGCGTTCCATGACGACGGCTGCTGGTACGTGGCCCCGCATGATGAGATGGTGAAGCATGCCGAGGTCTACGGCTATACCAAGAGCGCGAGCTGGACCGACGGCGGTGCCTACAGCGTCAAGGCTTTGACGAAGCAGATGCGCATCGATCTCCAGACCTATCGATTTGAGCCTCTCGAAGATGTGGCGGAAGAGGCTGCGGATGCCGAAACCGATTTGGAATTGCCCTGAGAGCTTAGATATGAGAGTTTCCGTTTTGTTCTGGAAGTAGGTATGGCTGACGGTAGCGCGATCGAATGGACCGATGCCACGTGGAACCCGGTGACGGGCTGCACGCAGATCACGCGCGGTTGCGACAACTGCTATGCGCTTCGCTTCGCCGAGCGTTTTAGGGGCGTACCCGGTCACCCGTTCGAGAATGGGTTCGATCTCACGCTGAGGCATTCACGTCTCGAGCAGCCCCTGAATTGGCGCCGGCCGCGGATGATTTTCGTGAACTCGATGAGTGACCTATTTCACAAGAGCGTTCCGCGTTCGTTCGTCGATCGCGTTTTCGACACGATGGAAGCGGCCGATTGGCATGTATTCCAGCTCCTCAGCAAGCGCTCGTCGCGGATGCGCGATTATCTGCGCACCAGATATGCTGACCGTTCTGCGCCGCTACATATCTGGCATGGAGTTTCGGTCGAAGAGGCCAAGGCGCGATCGAGGATCGACCATCTGCGCGCCGCGCCTGCCGGAGTGCGCTTTCTTTCCATCGAACCGTTGATCGCTCCCGTGGGTGAGCTCAACCTGTCCGGCATACATTGGGTAATTGTCGGCGGTGAAAGCGGACCCGGCGCGCGCGCAATGGATGTCGAATGGGTTCGTGAGATCCGCGAGCAATGCCAGGGCCAGGACGTCGCATTCTTCTTCAAGCAGTGGGGCGGGATCCGGCCGAAGACTGGAGGCCGAGAGCTCGATGGCAGAGAGTGGAACGAGTTACCGATTCAGGTTGCCGCGTGATCGAAATCGACGTTCCATCCCACTATGTTGGGCGAGAACAAGCGTTCGTAAAGCACCATTTCCTGCGCTCATATCTGGAGCGGCTCGTCCACAAAATCGCGAGCGTGTACGACGAGGTGGTCTATGTAGATGGCTATTCTGGCCCCTGGAAAAGCGAGGACGAAGCTTATGCCGACACATCGTTCGGCATAGCGCTCCAAAGTCTGACCGCCGCTCGGAAATCGTGGCTTGAGATGCCGCAGCGGCGCCGTGATGTTCGGATGACAGCTCACTTGGTCGAAAAGCAGATTGGCCCGTTTCGAGAACTCAGCGGAATTGGAGGGCAATTTTCACAGGTGACGGTGCATCCGCATCGGGGAGACTTTGTCGGCCTCGCCCCCACGATCGCGAATTCGCTCCCGTCGCGCGCCTTCACGTTTTCTCTGATCGACCCTAAGGGCTTCAAGATCGACCTCGAGGCTTTGCGGCCGCTTCTGTCTCGCCCACGGAGCGAAGTTGTCTTCAATTTCATGTTCGATTTCGCCAATCGATTCACGGTCCTGCCGTCGTTATCGAACACCTACGATCGGCTTTTTCCCGGGGTTGACTGGCGAGCGCGTCTTGCAGCCGTCTCGGACGATCCCAACGCCGGTCCTGCCGAACGCAAGGCGGCATTCTTGGAATGTTTCAAGGATGCCGTTCGGGAGGTGGGCGGCTTCACCTACGTCGCTGATGTCGACATCCGATATCCGGGTAAGGACCGAACCTACTACTTCCTCGTCTACGGCACCCGCGATGCCAGAGGTATTGAGGTTTTCAGAGACTGCCAGGTTAAAGCACTGGAAGCACAATCGACGATCGCCGGGCAGATGAGCATCGCGAAGCGCGAAACAGCGGGTCAGTCTTCATTATTCGGGACGGAATGGGAAAAGCCGGCAGTTTCACATCGGCAGTTTTTAGGCGAAGAGCGCGCCGCTGCCCGATCGACGCTTCTTGAAATAGCTACGAAAAGTCCGGGCGCTGCTTGGGGTTCGGTCTGGCCAAGGCTTCTTGCTGCCCACGCGATACGCAAAACCGATGCAGGGGCGATTGCTAACAGCCTCAGAAAAGAAGCCGCTATCGAATTCCCCGGATGGCCTTCCGGAAAACGCGTTCCGTCTGACGAATATCGCGTCTTTGCGGTCTAAGGTCGGATAACCCATTGATTTAACATAAGAAATATTATCAATCTGGAATAGGTAAGCGCAACTTCGAAAAGAGACGTCTCCGCAATCTCCAAACGAGACTCGTCTCATGCTGCCGGCGTCTGATGCCATCGGTTTGTTCTTAATCTCATGCCAGGCCGACCGCTACAGGCGGTCCTTTAGTCCTTTTGCAGCCGCAAACGACACCTTTCGCGATGCCTTGATGGTCATGGCTTCGCCGGTCGCAGGATTCCGTCCCTGACGCTCGGGGCGGCTCTTGACGGTGAATTTGCCAAAACCGGGAATAGCCACGTCATCGCCCTTCGCTGCTGAAGCGGCGATAGCGTCGAAGACCGCAGCAATCATTGCCTTTGTGGCGGTTTCGGTCGCGCCGGTGGAAGAGGCAACGGTCTTGGTCAGTTCGCTCAAATTCATGTAATCGACACCTTATGTAGTTCGACAGGGTGCATATCATGACCAAATCCGAAGCCAAGATGATCCTGGATCAGGAGAACGCTACGGCTGTGAGGCTGTTGGTCGAGCGCCTGCCGGATGATCAGGTCATCGAGATCTACAGCCTCACGGGCGGCACCGGGCCGGTGGCCGATCTCGCGGCCGACCAGATGGAGCGGCGAAACCTCGACTATTGATGGGCAGAGGCTCCAGGCGCTGCCATGCTGTCGGCATCCTGTCGCGTGTAAGCAACGCCGATCCGGGTGGCCGCGGACGCGCGGCGCGCGAGCACTCTGCGAACTACGGTGATCGCCTCGGCGGCTGACGGCGCCGATAGACGCTTCGTCTGACACGGCCCCGCAATCCGGCCCCATGACAGTTCGATCAGCTGGTGCCCGAAAAGATCCTCGGTGCGCTCGATACGATAGGCTCGACGGCAGTTGCGACCTTCATCAACGGCGGTGAGCTCGATCAGAGTAGCGCCGGCGAGATCGGTCAAAGACATAGTGGATAGCACTAAGGGCGTGCGCTTTGCAGGTGAAACGGGCTTTTTGCATCACCGGGCATCTTGTGATTCATGCACTCGATCATTCCTCGCCCCGGTACCCTTCGGGAAGGGCTGCGATCATCGCCTTGGCTGCATCCGCGATCGCCGACGTCTGGTTGTTCGACAGATGCTCGGCGATGCGGCCGCAGTTCAGGATGTGCGCGGTGATCTCTTCGCGCGTCGCGGCGCCGGCGTCGATCGACGTCGCATACTGCTCGCCAAGCAGGACGCGGGTGAAAACCATTTCCTCGCGCAGCGCCTGCAGCGTCAGGCGATCGTCCATATTATCTTCGGGGGCGGTCATGCCTTCACTACGGGCAAGTCGCTTATTCGTGTCGTCCATGCCGGCGATTTCATATCGGCGCGCATCTTCCATGGCCGTTTGAACCCCTGGCTGCCGGGCACAACCGTCATGCGGCCGAACTTGCCGTTGATGTCGTCGATCGCCGCCATGAGCCGCTCGCGCTGGGCGGACTGGTCCTGGTCTTCGAATAGCGTGCGCGGCCGTGCATCGGCCGCCGCCAGCTGCTCGAGCATGATGCCCGCCTTCGTGAACTCGAAGCCGCGGCGATACGCGCGCTCGACCAAGCGCCGGGCAAGGGATATCAGCTCGAAGCTGTCGGCGGTCATGGGATGCAGCGCCCCGCCCCGCGACGCGCCATATTGCGGCCGATCCGGCTTGTGGCGATTGGTGTGGAAGAACACCGCCATACGCCCTGCCACGAGGCCGTGCTGGCGCAGCTTCTCGCCGGCGCGCATTGCGAATTGCGAGACCGCCCCCATCAGCTGTTCGAGGTCGGCGATCGGCGTGCCGAACGAGCGCGTCACCGCCATGCCCTTGCGATCGGGAGCGACGAGTTCCACCGCATCTGCCTGGACGCCGTTGAGCTCGGCCACAAGGCGCTCAAGAACGACGGTGCCAAGTCCCCTCGCCTGCCGGAGTGGCATGTCGCGGAGCTGGCCAGCGGTTCGAATGCCGAGATCACCCAGCTTGCGCGCGGTTGCGCCCCCCACCCCCCACACGTCGGCGACGTCGAACCGGTCCATCACGTAGCGTCGGATATAGTCGTCGCGCAGGTCCGAGACACCGTCGAAGATCGGGTTCTTCTTGGCGGCCGCGTTGCCGAGCTTGGCGAGCGTCTTGGTTGGCCCTAAGCCGACACAGGTCGGGATCGTGGTCCACCGCAGGATCTGCGCGCGTAGCTTCTGGCAATGGTCGACCAGATCGAGGTGTTCGAAGCCGGTCAGATCGAGAAAATTTTCGTCTATGGAGTAGATCTCGATGTCGCGCGCGAACGGTTCGGTCGCTGCCAGCACGCGCCGCTGGATGTCGGCATACAATGTGTAGTTCGAACTGCGGACCGCCACCCCGTGCGCCTTGATAAGATCGCGGATCTTGAAGATGGGATCGCCCATCTTGATGCCGAGCGCCTTGGCCTCCGCAGATCTGGCAACCGCATTGCCGTCGTTGTTCGAGGCCACGATCGCCGGAACGCCGCGAAGGGACAAATCCATGACGCGCTCAGCGGAAACGTAGAAGGAATTACAGTCGCATAAGGCGATCGGACCGCTCATCGGCGATAGCGCCTGACCAGCCCCACGACGACGCCCCAGATCTCGGTGTATTCGTCGACCTCGAGGTGCGGGTAGCCTTCAGCTTCGGGAACGAGCCAGAACCGTCCATCCAGCTTCTTGAGGCGCTTCAGGGTGCGATCGCCATGCACCACGGCCACGACGACGTCGCCGGCGATTGCCTGCTTCGCACGGCTGACCGCGACCAGGTCACCGTCATTGATCCCTGCACCGGTCATCGACCAGCCTTCGACCCGCATCAGATAGGTCGCCGCGGGTTGCTCGATCAGCCATGCGTTGAGATCGATGGGGTCGTCTTCCTCGCCCTCGGCGGGGCTGGGAAACCCTGCAGGAACGCGCACCATAGCGAGCGCGATCGAGGACCGGGTGTCGGCCCATTGGAGTTCTGTCAGTCGAATCTGATGTTGCATCTGTGCCCGCTTTCGCGGGCTCTGGTAGCGCGAAACAGAACATGTAGGGAACAGCCAACCTGTGTTGGACGTCAAAAAGCCAGTCCGGCGATCACAGAAGGTGTTGTAAACGTGCCAAAAGCTCGGGTGCTGCAAGCCAAGCGCCATGAAGCGCCGACGCCAGGCCGGCGATAGTCATCGCAGCGATCGCCGCTATCTCGCATATGAACGCCACGCGTCGCAGCCGGTATCTCCAACGATCCAAAATAATCAGCGGTCTAATGCGTTCAGTTGGGGAATGTGGGCTTCCGCACAGGTTCTCGGAGTGCGACGACAAATTGAAAGAGCAAGGGCCCGATCTTCAACGTAAAAGCTCTGCCGTCAAAATCCTCGTGGATTTCCCCATGAGAGACGTGGCGGATGTCGCAATAAAACCAGCGTTTAGGCTCGTCTAAGGCCGAATTTGTCAGGTTGTTCGTCATTCTACCTCTTGTGTGAAAACCAGCACCGAACTGTGAGATCCGCGAACCGACATATGGTGGCCATTTTTCAATTCATCGGCTCGAGGAGCGCCGTAGCTTCCGCATCATGCAGGGCGAAGTCGAGCGGGCGAGCTGCGGGATGCCGGCGGAGCGCGTCGATCGCGTAGCAAAGGTGAAGGGAGGCGTCTGTCTGGCTTTCTCGATCAAACGAGCGCAACAACCAGAAGCACCCCTCAAGCATGGCCTCGAAGGACGCTCGGCTCTCGTCCACACGAGGCGACGAATAGACGCCGTTCATTTGCTGTTAATACCGTCGCTGGGAGTCCGGCGAAGATACGCGCGGCGGACGGTTTCACGATCGGGCGCAGCCTCGAGGCGGACAAGGCGGGATTCGATGCCACCCTCGTTGCGGCCCAGCTCGCCCATGATGGCGGCGATCGGCGTCGTCTCGCTGTTGAACCAGGCAAGGACGCGAGCGTCCTCTTCGGGCGACCAGCCTTGCCCACTCCTCGGCCCGCGAGGCTTGGGTGGTTTTGCCGGAGTTGCGCGAAGCGGCGGGCTAATCTTTGTTGGTTCGTCCGTGAGGCGGGCGACCGCTTCGACAAGGGCCAGCCATCCCTCCCGCGGCATTTCGATGACCTCGCCATCGGGCGAGCAGTACGTCCCATGAGATCCGTCGAACGTGAGCGAGTGAAGCCGACCGTCAACCTCCCAGGAAAGTTGCGGTTTGCTGAGTCTGGTCGTCACGGAGGTCTCGGGTTTCATGACACCATTGTAGCGATTTTCGCTCTCCCGATCATCTGTTTCAGCACGTAAAGTCAGACAGTTGCGCCTAGACTGGACCTAACGACGATGCCCATGATCGCGACCGTCAAGGTCAAGAAGCCGAACAGGATCTTCGCCAATCCAGCGCGGCGAGCCGATGCCCCCGTGCGCATTTTTCGCGCGGTGCGATCGATCCGGGTGCGGACCGAAAGCCATCCATCGAACACGTCGGTAAGCCCGTAGGTCATAAGCGCGAAGGCGATCAGCAGGACGAAGCCTTTCACCAGAGCGGGATCCACGACCATGAGAACCATGCCGCACAGCGCGAGGACCGTCCCGAGGATCTTGGTCACATCGAGCATCGGCATGATCCGATACAAGCGAACCGATCTGCTTACTCGGACGCGGCCCAGGGGGCGGTCGCAGACCGCGCAGCGGTGGACGAGCTGCGCGTCAGCCCAACGACCCAGCGGCTTGGTGCAGTAGGGGCAATTCGCCGCCGGGACGCCGGTGAGCATGTTCATGGCTTCGGACTTTCGGTCTGCGGTGCCGTCGCAGCTGCAGGCTTGGCCGGCAAGCGTGCCTGTACGTCGGCGACGAGCTTGCGGAACGCGTCGAGGACCGCCAGCGAAGTGATCTTGCCGATATCGGTCGACCCGTAGGTGCCGCCGAGCGCGCCCACGCCAAGCCCAAGCAGCAGACCACCGCCAACGACGCCGATGTCCTTCTTTCGGGCCGAGCCGGTCGCGACCGCCTCCTGCAACCCGGTGTCGACCGACACCAGCGACAGCATGACCTGGCTCTCGAGCGTCTTCGACTTGAGGCCGACCGCGCCGCCCAGCGCGCCGCCTAAGCCGCCGCCGCTTTCGCGGCTCTTGGCATCGGAATAAAGCACCTGCGCGCTGATGAGGTAGTCCGCTTTGGTCATCGCCGCGGACGGCGTTGCCCCCGCCATCGCGCGCTCACGCTCGAGCGCGGACATTGCGGCACCGCGGTCTGCTACCCGAAAGCAGTTCGAGCGTGCGGCCATGAGTTTGATGAGCGGCAAGGGGTCGACCCTGGCCGTTCCGCCTCCTTGCTGCGCCTCTGCCATTTTGAGCAGCGCTGCCAAACCGGGAGACAGGCTGTCGCGCATGTCGGGCGCCTTCTCCTCGACCAGGGCAACGACGCCGAGCGGGGCCGCGCATCGTGGCAGCTCGGTGTTCTCGTCGACACCGGTGCCACCCTGCCCCAGCTTTTGCGCGAGCGCGGGAGTGCTGGCGAGCGCGAGGCCCGCCAGCAACCCAGCGGCGATCATTCGCCTAGCCATGCTTCACCTTGCCCTGCGCGTGCTTGGTGGGATCGCAGATGCCCGCCTTTTCCTCGGCGACCTTGCGCGCGACCTTGGCTTCGTCGCAGTCCGCGCAATCGGGGCAATCAGGGCAGTCGGGGCAATCCCCGCAGTCCTTGAGGTCGCACTCGACGTGGTGCTTCCCGGCGTGCGCGTGGTAGGCCGCCTTCTTCTTCGCCACCCGCGCGGCGACATCCGTCCCGGCGGTCGAAGCGGCGTACTCGTTCATGGCCAGGAGGACCGGGCCCGGTTCGGCAGCGTGAGCTGCCGCGGGTACGGCGACGCTCGCGGCCATCAGGCCGAGCGCGGACGCCAACATGTATCGCTTCATCATTTCCATTCACTCCTTCTTGGTTGTCTTCACCACCCCGTGCGACGGCCGTCGCGCAGGTCATTATCCCGGCGACCGCTGTCGCCGAGCGCCGAGCGGCGGATCTCCAATCGAACCCCGTCGCCTCGTCTGCTGGTGCGGATATCGCGGAGGTCCACGTCGTTGCGTTTCGCCCAGCGTTCCGCAGCGGCTTCGTCGCCGAAGTCGCCCATTTCCTGGAAATCCCAATTGCTCATGCTTCCTCCTTTCCGCGTCATCACGCTGCTGTTCGGCGCATCGCGCGCGAATCCGGTTGTGGTGCCAAAGCCTCGGCAAGCGCGCTGCGCACGCTGAGGGCGGTCTGACGGCCCGCCGAGAGCCTGACGGTCGTGTAGCCCGCCCGCGCCGTCATCTGGTCGCGCTGGGCATCCTGCCGGGCGTTGTGGGTCCGATCGTCGAGCTCGACGATCGCGATGATGTCGCCGCTGGCCCGGTCCTCGAGGAGGAAGTCGACCCGCTTGGAGGAGAAGCGGTTGCGCACCGACGTCGCGCCGCTCCGGTCGAGCCCCCGGGCCGGCTGCAGGATCGCGCCCATCGACACCTGGGCATGAACCCGCGCGCTCGGAATTGCCTGCTCGATGAACCCGCAGACGATCCGCTCGCGCTTGGTCATCAGCTCGCGCGGCCGCACCGGCAAGCGACCAATGCCCGATCCCCCGCCTAGCAAGCGCAGCAAGGCGACAGCGAGGATCGCCAGGACCAGGAAGATGATGTGCTGCTGTGTCATAGCGGATCCGGTCCGGTCAGCATCTGACGCGTCGGCAGGTTGCCATCGAACCGGCGATGCAGGTTAATGCCGTTTCCGCCTCGCGCCGGGAAATCCATCAGCTTGGCGACGGTCTCGAATTGGGTGTTGGGCCCGAAAAAGTCCTTCGGGCCGTGCCAGTTCTGGCCCTCGATGATCCGCATGCGCCACCTGCCCGCCGGGGCGGGAACGTCGACGTCGTCGTTCGCTGCCACGAAGACGGAAAGAGCGTGTGCGCCGGTGTCGGCGTCGATCAGCTGGACGACGGCATTCGCCTCGGCCGCGCTCACGCGCAGGCGGCTCTGAACGAGACCCAACGGCAAAGTGCGCGCCACCGCGACACTTCCCGATTCCGGAAAGGTGATCGCTGGCTGGAAATCCGGAAGCCACCCCCGACGCTTCGCGTCGGCCAAGATGCCGATCGCCACCGGCACCAGGCAGAGGATGGGGATCAGACCGCGCAGAGCAGGCGTCCAACCGGCGCGACCTGTACGAGTACGCCGACGGCGACCGTAGCGCATCGCTATGCGATCGTACTCGTCGAACTCGGTGTTCTTTCCGACCCAGCTCGCGCTGCCCAAGGGAACGTCGTCGCGTTCGACCCGACCCTTCTTGTCCTTCCAGACAGGGATCGACGACGCCGCACCGCGCTTTCGGTATTGGTCGCGCATATAGTCGCGGTCGGAAAGGCCCATGTCAGGATCGCGCCTTCGCCGGCATGAACCGACGCGCGGGCAGGCGGATGGTGATTTCCCCCGGCTCGCTGCTTGTCAGCGCGCGCGCCAGCGGCCGCAGCAGCAACAGAAGGAGGACCGCGATCGCCGCGAACGAGAGAGCGTCCCCGGCCCATTTCATCGCATGTTCGTGATGCGCCTTGGCGATGCAGGTCTTGAGGCTGTTGGCTTCGAGATCGCACCAGTGAACGTGCTGCAGGTGCTTCACGGAATCCCAGGTCATCACGGGCGTCATTTCGGGGTTGGTCATGGTCACAGCTCCAGTCCAATGTCTTTTTCGGGGAACGGCAGATCCTTCGCAGGCGGGCCCAGTTCTGCGCCAAGGCCGAGTGGCCTGCCGTGCAGTGACGTAAGGTCAGGCGGCAGCGTCGGGTTGAAGCTGGCCTCGCGCGGCGTAGGCCCGTGAGCCGGAGCGCTCCGAGACGGGGCGTCGACGTCGATCTTGCCCACGGTCTCGAGCGCCGAGGTCTTGTTGCCTTCGTTGCGCTCGATCGCGCTGGTCAGCCTGTCCTTGTTGTCAGTGTAGAGCGTCAGATCGTCGCGCACGCGGGTCACGGTCACGTTGAACAGCCGCTGGTTGGAGAGATTGCTCTCGGTCGAGCTCATCACCGCGATGCCTTTGTCGGCCGTGATGCCTTGCGCCATGTGCATGTTGAGCGCGTAGGCGAGGCCCATGCGCTCAAGCATCGGATCGCCGGTCTTCAGTTCGTGCAGGGTCTTGTCGGCCGCCTCTACGGTGATCCCTTTGTCCGACACCGAGACCACGCTCGCGAGAGCGGCATTGAGCAGTCCGCGATCCTTGTCGTTCTGCGTCCAGCGGATCTGGTCGTTCTCGTGGAGCTTGATGCTCTCACGCTGGCTGAGGCCGAGCGCATCCCGCTTGTCCATCGGGTCGATCTTCTGCGGATCGAAGCGCAGGGTCTTGCTGCCCGAGCGCAGTTCCACCCTGCCCTTGGCATCGACGCCGATGACCTCGTAGGTGCCGCGACGAAGTCCGAGCTCGCTGACCGCGCGCGCGACCTCGAGCGTCTGCCCGGCGGCATAGGTCTTGGCGTAGCGCAATTCCTCCCTGGTCGTGTTGACCCGTTCGATCACGCTGAACGTCCGACCCTCGCCCGCCAGGGTGCCGTTGGCCTTCAGCCCCGCCTGCACGCGCTCGTTCAGCTCGGCGCGCGACGCGCGGCCAGAAGCGAACAGCGCGGTCGCGTCGCGTTCGTCCTTGGGCAGGGACAGCCAGTGGTTGGCGGCCGCCTCGACGTGGGCCGGGCTGGCCTTCAGCTTGTCGCCCAGGACACCGAGCGCCTCGCGCACGGCTCCGCGGTTGGCGAGCGCGGCGACGCTGCGCAGCTGATCCGTGCGCTGGCGCAGGTTCTCGTCCATGCGCTCCATGGCGATTCCGCCGGCTTGCGCCAGTGCGAACGACTTGCCCGCGTCGATCGCGGAGAGCTGCTGACGGTCGCCGATCATCACGAGGCGGTCGACCCCAAGCGCATTGGCGATCCCGACCAGATGTCGCATCGGGGTGCTGCCGACCATCGAGGCTTCGTCGAGCACGAGGACCGTGCCCTTGAGTTCGTTCCGAGCCCCTTCGTAGCCCTCTCCCCGCCCCGCGAGCGCATGGCGGGCATAGGTGTTGACGAACGACGACACCGTCTGCGCCTCGATCCCCGAGCCCTCGCGCAGATCGCCGACCATCTTGTTCTGAAAGGCGAGGCCCAGCACCTTGCGACCTTCGGCTTCGGCAACCCGGGCAACGCTGGCGATCATGGTCGACTTGCCGGCGCCGGCGACGCCTTGCACGGCAACGATCCGATCGGACGAGGACAGCGCCAGCGTGGCAGCGGCCATCTGCCCGGCGTTCAGTGTCTTGTCCCCGGACGCGTCGGTCAGCCGGATCACCACCTGGTCGGGCGCGACGATCGGCTTGGCAGCCCCCTTCCCCGCGTCGATCTCGGCCAGGATCTTCGCCTCAGTCGCGAGCGCTTCGGGCGTGGTGACATGCGTCACGACCCCGTCGATCCGGTTGGACTTTCCCGGGATCAGCTTTTCTTCGCGGACGAGCTCGCTGATGCGCGCGTCAACCTTCTCGGCCGTAACGCCGGCAAGCCCGAGATCGAGCGCGGTGCGGGTGACCTCGGGCACCGAAAACGCTGCCTCACGCTGCTCGAGGATGCGGACAGCCGAGGCGACCGCGTGCTGCGCGCGATATTCAGAGGCGGTAAGTCCGAGCCGGTCGAGGCCGCGATCGACCAGCGGGTCGCGCGGACTGAATATACTGCCGACCGCTTCCCGGACACCGGTCAGAACCTCGTTGAGGCCCCGCTCAGTCCGCAAACCATGTTCTGTCGCGCCGGGGCTCGATCGTCCGATCGCTCGGGCCAGCAGAGCCTTGCCATCGAAGCCCAGCGCCGCGGCGCGTTCGCGCCAGCTGTCCCGGAGCGCCGACCGATCCTCGACGTTGAGTTTCGGGTCGCGGGTGGTTCCTGTGACCTTCCGAAGTCCCTGTGTCGTGTTGTATCCGAGCTCTTCCGCTTTGGCCAAAATTTGCGCGCGACGCTGACTAAATTCTTCGAGCACCTCCTTGGGCACGTCCTTGATCTCGAACTGCCCGTGCTTGCCGGTCAGTTCGGTCTCGTAGCCGATCTTCGCCAACTCGGATCGGAACTGCGCGTGGTAGGCAGCGCCAAGCGTGGTGTTGTTCTTCCAGAGCTGACCGTTGTGCAGCGCCTGCCAGGCACCGTTGGCCATTCGCGTCATGTTGGCGATCACGACGTGGATATGCCCTTGTGGGTCGAGCGCGCGGCTCGTGTCGTGTTGGAACATCGCATAGACCAGGTTCCCGGTCCGCACCGGTTCGCCTGATTTGGTCCGCTCGTAGGTACGCCCTTCCGCGAACTGCTTCTCCGCCCAGGCCATCGTCGTGCGGACAGCGGTCCAATGTGCCTTCAGGACGCGTTCGTCGCCGGCGACATAGGCCATAACGCTCGCCGACTTGGGCATCGAGAAGGTGAGATCGATGCCAGACTGTCGATTCTGGACCTGTCCCACCTTCTCCCCATCGGGCAATTCCCCGTTGAGGATTTTCTCGAGAGTTTCTTTTGCGACCTCGCCGGTCAGTCCGAGCGCCTTCGCCCCCTCTCCCGCCCAGCCACTGGCTTCGGTGGCGTGTTCGCCGGCGTAGTATTCGGCCGCATGATAGTCGTCTTTCGCGAAGTAGTTCGCGGCGCCGGACGCGGATTTGACGGAGGCAACGCTCAGCACGTCACATCTCCATGTCGTCATCGAGCTCCGCCTCTACGGCGGGGTCTTCGCGGTGGTGATGGTGGTGCGGATCGTGCGGGGCAGCGCCGGCGCCCTCGCGCGTCTCGCGCAGGATCTGCTCTTCGCCCCGGTCTCTCGCGTCCGGGCCATGTCGACGTTCGGTCAGCGCCTGCGTTGCCTTGGTGCGAGCCATCTCAAGCTCATCCGTCTTGGCGGTAAGCGCGCCGACACTAAAGACCGATGCGCCCCCCACCGGTTTTGCGCCCGCAGTCACCTCTCTGCCTTCCGCTACGTGGGGTGACTGGTCCTGGGCGGGGGCGGGTGCGCGCCCGATGTCGTTGACGACTGCGCCAAGATCGCCGCGCACCACCATTGCCTCGGCCGCCAGCTCGGCTTCTGAGCGCGCGTCTTGCTGCTTGGCCTCCTCGCCGGGTTCCGTGCGCTCGATTTCCTGCTCGTCCTCCGGTCCGGTGAGCGGCGTATGCTCGCGACCACCCTCCCCTCCCTCTTCCGCGCGTTTCGGCGCCGCAGGCGCCTTGGCCCTGGGCGGCACGTAGGGCGTCGGTTCCA
The DNA here is from genome assembly GCF_022605525.1 of Porphyrobacter sp. GA68. GTDB lineage: Bacteria > Pseudomonadota > Alphaproteobacteria > Sphingomonadales > Sphingomonadaceae > Qipengyuania_B. Next base: position 91,453 of record NZ_JAKQYJ010000003.1, on the reverse strand, counting down.
TCTTGGTGACCCGGAGAAAGCCTTCGGCGACCTTCGGATAGTCCTGCCACTGCAGTTTGATCCTTGCCGCGGGGAAGCCGTCGGGAAACTTGATGAAGCCGTGCATCGACGGCAGGTTCGTGATGTCGTCGGGAATGACGAGTGGCTCGATCATCTTGCGCGGTGTGAGGGTCGAGGCGTCGCGGGTGTTGTTGTAGCCGTAGCTGTAGGCCTCATCCATCTGCCGGACCTCGCGGTTGCCGATGAATTCCGCGCAGCGCTCGGCGGATCGATAGTCGGCCGTGGCGAGGATCAGCTTGGTGCGCGCAAGGCCAGTCAAGCTGACCGCGCCCTGCTCGCCATAGGTCTCGACCAGCTTGTCGAACGAGTGGATGCCAAGCACGAACGCGCCGCCGAAGTTGCGTGCAGTCTGCAGGCCATGCTCGATCGCCGGTAGTGCGTGCAGCGCATGCACCTCGTCGAACAGGAACCAGGTGCGCAAGTCGCGGGTGCGGGGCAGGCGCATCAGGCTGTTGACGGCAAGGTCCATCCAGAGGGTCAGGAGCGGACGGGTGAGCGTCAGGTCGGTGTGGTTCGACGTGATGAACATGATCGACCCGGGGGCCTGCTCCTCCGTCATCCAGTCGGTGATCGAGAAGCCCTGCGCACCGCCCTCGACCGGGTCGGGCAGGAACCGCAGGACGTTGCCGTTGGTGTTGAAGACCGAGCGGATCGACTCCGCCATGCGCGCCGCTTTCTCGGTCGTCAGCGGCGCAGCAACTGTGTCCTCGAGCTTGGCGTGGATTCGCTTCAGCTCGGCCGTCATGAGGTGATGCGCGATCGCGGCGTTCGAGGTCTCGCCGTCCGCTTTCAGCTTGATGCAGATTTCAACAAAGAGGGTCCGCGCCGCGAGCTGCCAGAAGGGCTCCTTGTCACCGGGATCGGAGGGGATGAGCGCGGTCGCGGCCGACAGAAAATCAGCGTAGATGTCGCAGTCGTTGAAGATGGTCCAGGGCCGACAGCGCTGGTCCATGGGGTTGAGGATGACGTCGGTTTCCGGGTTGTAGAAACTCTCGACGAACGCGCCGGTGAGATCGAAGATAACCGCGCTGTGCCCGCGCTCGCGCAGCTGCTTGACGATGCTGCGAAGCTGCGTGGTTTTGCCTGCGCCGGTCGTGCCGATCAGCATCGTGTGCGACTGCTCGAGGCGCCACGGATAGGCGATCCCGGCGATCTTGTAGGGCTGGTGAATGCCCAGCGCTCTTTTCGACGCGCGATTCAGGACGACCACGTCTTTTGGGAGCATCGGCGGAGAGAGGTTCTGACACTCGTAGGCGAACCGGTTGTTGTTGTGCGCGCGCACCTCGTTTTGGAGGATGTCGCGCGTGACAAGCATGGCCCCGCGTTCATGGCGTTCCTGCAGGATCGCCTTGCCCCGCTTGCGCGAGAAATCGACGTACCACATGGTCAGCGGCGCGGTGATAAAGGCGCTCATCACGAGCGATGCGAACAGGATGCGCATCATTGTTTGCCAGGCCGCGTCGACGAACGGATTGAAGGGCACGTAGCCGATCGGCATCGCGCGGATCGTTCGACCCGGGAGGGTCAGGTGAACGATCTTCTGCGGGTCGAACCCGAGGTATGTCCAGAGCGTCGAATAGAGACGCATCAGGATCATCTGGAATTCGAACTCGGCGAGCCCGAACAGGATGAAGACGGTGAGGCAGATGGCGAGCACCAGACCGTAGATCTTGAGGGGGATGCTGATCCCTGCAAACCACATCCAGAACTCGTGCGTGACGAGCTGCGATCCGCGGGTGAAGTTGCCCGCGTTTCGGGTCACGCGTCCGCGTGCGGAATGGTGCTCGACGGTGGCCGCTTTGCCGTTGAAACGGATGTCGTCCCTACGCATGGAATTCGGCCATGCGTTGCTCGGCAATCGTGTTCAGTTGAGGGGCTGCGTCAGCGTGTTCCCGGTGGACAATAACGTCCAGTGCAGCCTGCATGCGTTCGAGGCACATGACGAGCCGCGGGGCATTTATGCCATGCGAAGCAACGGCGAATGGGACGCCTATGCGAAGCGCGGTCCGAATGACTTCAGCGCGGGTTGTTCCCAAACTCCGCGCAGCGCTGTCGAGCGCAGCAGTTTCTTGTTCGGTCAGCCTGAGGCTGATTACCTTGGACTTGTCGATCATCACCAGTCCCTGTCTTCAGGACTGGCTGGTGGGGGTTTCGCAGTGTCCTTTTAGCGCAAGGCTGTCAGGGCGTGAAGAGTGAAACTGTATTCCGATTGTCGTTTGCCGAAAATCGCGGAATATCAGTCGCGTAGCGGCAAACTGAGGCCGCGACTACACCTGTATGACGAGATTACAGACGTAGTATCGCAGTATTATCAACGAGTTAACAAGTGCGGTCGCCGCATACGGTGTGCAAATCTATAGGGACTGCTGACGTGGTTGCTGCTCCTGGGTTACTGGTCTTTCGATAGGGGTGCCAGATTCCGGTAGGGGCTGCGCTGTGCGCAACGGCCCCGGACCGTCCAAGGGGAAAGCGAAGCGATCCCGGACCTAAGCGTGCCCTAGCCGAAGGCCAGGCACGCGCCTCCTTTCGTTCGGACATAAGAGGGTCGCCCATGCCTCTTCCGGCATGGCCAGTTCCCGGCGCTTCCATGTGCGTAGGGAGGCGGCTAAAGTTTCGCTCGGAGGCACCCAGGAACGAAGCACGAAAGAGACGAGAATGGCGGGATCACTTGAGAGCGAACGCAAGGCAATCGAGGCCGAGGAATCGAGGCTGGCCGAGCGCCGGAAAAGGCTGCAGGAGCGCGAGCAATCCGAGCGTCAGAAGCTGATCGGAAAGAGCATCCTGATGAGGGCAAGCGAGGAGCAGCTGGACACGGTCCTGAAGCGCATCAAAGCGCTTGGTCTTGACGAGACGATCAAACGCCTCGCCTGATCGACAAAGGGACAGCGCCACGACACGGACGCGAGGGGTTCGATGCCCCTCGTGTCCGTTTCGCCCAGCAAGCAAAAAGAGAGGGGCGCGTGGCCCCTCCCTTGTCGTCTCAGAACTCGTCGTGCATGCCGCCCGGGATGGTGTGGATGACCCGGCTTGCGAGATGTGCCGGGAGAGCGTTGTAGTCGCCCTCGTCGATCGCGATGAAGCTGTTGTCTCGCTCGGCGATGATGTGTTGGTTGAAGTAGCTGTGTGGAGCGCGTCGTTCGGCAATTTCGAGAGCGTCGAGGTAAGCGGAATTGTTCGTGCCGGTGTAGTGAAGTTGCAGGGTCATGTTTGCCTCCATGATTGTCGAAATTGACAGGGTCATGAGGGACGTTCGGCAGCAGGCGGGGTCAGGGACGTGCGGGCGCAGCCCGTGCGCCGCGAAGCGGGCGGTGGGGGAGCCGATTTTGTCGGTTCGGGTCCGGAGCGTAGCGTAGCGTAGCGGAGTGGCCCGGGCCGTCAAAATTGGGGGTACCGCCGATCCTTGACGCCGCCTGCCTGGCGGATGTCAGAATGGGAAGTCATGTGTGAGAGCCCTTGGTTCCTTGGAGGGCGCAGCGGTGCCGCCAGAGCCTTGAGCCTTTCGGGCAAATGAAAGGGGGCGCCGGCACTGCCGACGCCCCCGGACGCCCGATCTGGGAGGAAGCTAGGCCCAGACCAGACGTTTGCCGTTTTGCGAACGCTGCGACGCCATGGCGTCCAGCTGTCCAAGGTAGGTGTCCATGCCCTCGCGCTCGAGGTAACGCCGTGTGGCGGGATCTGTGATCGCGGACGTCAGATCTGCAAGGTCGATCTCGCCCGTCGCGTCGCGCCCTGCGCCGATCGCCGCAAGCAGTGCGTAAGCGTTGGCGTTCGACAATTGCATTTCGGTGGTGCCGTCCGGTGTGGTGGACACGCCCATCATGATCGATGCCGATTCCTCGTCCTTCCAGAAGCGCACGTTGAGCCCTTCGAACTGGGCTTCTTCGACGACGGCGATGACGGCTTCGCTGTCGCCGAAGAGCCCGGCGATCGTCGCGCAGGACCACGGGCAGACGCGGGCTTCGAAGCCGTAGGCGAGATAGTCGAAGTCATCGTCATCATAGACGCCGACGAGCTGGCCATGCTGACGTGCGAACGCGCGGAAGGCGGCCAGCTGCCGAGCGGTCACGACTGCCGGTTTGGCGCGCAATTCGGCATCGGATCGAACGGTGAAGGTGATCATCTCGGAACTCCCGAATGGTTCACTCTTCCGATCCCCCCTCACCTCTCTCCCCGGGCCGTCGCCGGAGGCGGCAGGCACCGGGGGACGCATGGGGACGTTGCGCTCTGCAGGTTCACCGGGAGCGGCGAGGCGCAGGCCCGCGCAGCCCGTCAGGGCTGCGTGCAGGCAAGCGAGCCGGGACGGTGTGAGCGATCGCAATCGTGCCGAGCAGGCACGCGGCGGGCGAAGCCGGAGACGCCCGCAGGGGCGTCCTGGCGAGCCGTGAGCGGCGTCTTTGGCGCGGACGCTGCTGGCGATGCCGAGACGGCCGCAGGGCCGTCCGGCGAGCCGTGCAGCGGGCGTAGCGTCATCCCGATCGCTGTGCGATCAGTCCCCGGTGCGACCCGGGGGTTCGATGCCCCCGGGGCGCACGTCGAGCGAGGCAAAAAAAGGGAGGAAGCTCCGGTTTCCCGGAGCCTCCTCCCGAGGGCGTCACGCTGCGGCGGCAGAGCGCTGCTGGGCGCGGCGGAAGACGTGAAGCGGAACGCCCGCGGCGCGCAGCTTCTGGGCGAAGTTCAACTGCACGCCCGATCCTTCGCAGACGATCGCTTCGACCGGCTTGAGGTTCACGATGCGGTCGTTGCGGACCCAGGCGGCTTTGGCCCCCTGGCTGCGGTCCAGCTTGAACTGCACCACCTTGATGCCGCGCGATGCTGCCCACGCGGTTGCGATGGCGTCGCAACCCTTGGCCTGTGCGGTCGTTGCTAGGATCATCGACGGGATGCGCTTGGCGATCTGGTCGAGGCGGTCCCAGAGCAGTTCGTGGTCGTGCCACTCCTGACCTCCGGAGAATGCGACGACGGGGCCTTCGGGCGCGAACTGTTCGCGGCGGGTCCGTGCGCGGCTTGCGAGGTAATCACGCGCGTCGATCATCGAAGCGCTGAGCTTGGTGGAGACCCGGCTGCCCTTCACGGTGGAGAACGGCTGACCCGTTTCGACGCGGTAGATCTCGGCGGCGTGGTCGCGCATGCACTCCATCGCGGCCCGGCATCCCTCGAGGGTCTGGCAGAGCAGCTGCGTGTCCTCGAGTTCGTTCGCGTAGATCTCCGAGGTGTCGAAGGTGCGCGCGAGTTCGCCCAGCTTGCGGGCGGCGTCATCCTCGCGTCCTTCGAGACGTTTCGCCACCATGTGGAAGCTGTTGCAGAAGCCCCACGCGAGATCCTTTGCGAATTCTTCCATCCGGGTGTCGCGCAGCACGTCGAACATCGTGCGCATCATCAGGTCGACGGCTGCTTCGACCTGGAACGGGTCGGGCATGTCCGCCTTCTCGGGTTCGGAGACGACGCTGAGCTTGGCCATCTCGGATTCTTCGATGAAGCTGCTGGCGTACTCGTTCGAGGTGTCGATGCCGTGGTCGCGAGCCTCTTCGAGGAAAGCGGCGAGAGCGGTGAAATCGGTGAACTTGTTCATGGTAGCCTCCAAGGTTGATGTCCTCATCGTCATCGATGAGGTGTCCTTGTCGGCACGCCGCTGATCAGGGGGTCAGGGACGTTAACCGGGAAGCCGGCCCTTGGGCCGGACCCCGGTTAACGCCGCGAAGCGGGCGGTGGGGGAGCCGATTTTCTCGTGGTCGGCCCGCAGGGTCGGCCGCGTGAAAATTGGGGGAACCACCGATCCTTGAGGCCCGCCAATCCGGCGTGCCATGCTTCCAAATCAGAGAGAGAGAGATAATTGTTTTATGGCGGGTGCGCCGGGTGGACCGAGCGCAGTCCGGCAGGCGCAAAGCGCCTGCTATGGACCAGCTAGGACGCCCGGCGTCGCGCAAGTCGATCGTTACCCGAAGGGCCGAGACCCGCAGGGGCTCGGTGGAGCTTGGTGAGGAGGTCCAGGCGAAGCCAGGGCACGACGAACCTAGCGCAATAGAGCGCAGTCCCGCCCCAAGGCGGGATGCGTAACCAATCTCTTACTTCGTCAGGCTATTTTGCCGATCATGCCGGCGTCGACCCAGCAACACCCCTGCCTTCTCGTGCTGAACGGGCAAGCAGCTGCTCGCGCGGAATTGCGCGCGCCCGCCGCGGAAAATCGGCCGGCGAAGCTGGCCAGTCAGTTCCTGGGCGCGCTGGGCGAGGTGCATGCCGCGAAGATCCTTGGGGCCAGCCATGTCAGTCACAAGGTCGACGAGTGCGATCTGGAGTTGAACCAGGTCGCGATCGAGGTGAAGTCGACCGCGCTAAGCCGGATCGACAACGTCAATCTGGCCGGGAAGGAATGTGACGTGGTGTGCTTTGTGCGCTTCGAGGCGTCGGGCGAGGAGCTGTGGCTGGTAGAGGTCTTCACCCGTCTGCGAGGGAATGGTAGCCGGAGAGTTACGAATAAGCACCGAACGTATTATGTGGAGCCGAAGGACCGTTATCGCGTGATCTGGTGAGCCGCGCGGCGCTTCGCAGAAGCGCGGCGCGGCTCAGCGAACGGTCGGCGCCCGCAGGAGCCCGGGGCATTGGCGGCGACTGTCGCGGGCCGAGACGCCGGCATCTGTCGGCGGCCGTGCCCGCGGCCGAGCCGCGCCCCGAGGCGGGACCGAGCGCCCGCGGGGCGAGCCAACACGCCGAGCCTCGGCTGAAGGCCGCCAGGCCGTAGGCCGAAGCGAGACCGCAGCGCCCCGCTCATTAGACGGCGCAGCGCGAAGCGCGATGCGCGCCGAGGTTACCCGTTTGATTGCAGGTTAACGCATTCCAGCATGAATCCGTTAATGATGCCTCCTGATCCGTCGGCGGCTTCGTAGCCGTAAACGGTCGCTGCGATCGGAAGGTGAGCTGCGAACAGTTGAGCCATACGGAAGATTGCCTCCTGCGAAGATCGTAGGATCGCGTAGCGGCCGTCAGGCTCGGTGCGGGAGAATGTACCCAGGAAGTTGTCGCCATCGACGCCTAACTCGTGCCCGTTTGCGAGACGGATATTGTCACCGCCCATGGATATGAACATTGGGTTTGGGACGATGTGCGCCGAGTGAATTGTGTCAGGGCGCTGCCCCTTGATTTCAAAACCAAAGACGAGGGTCGATAAGTCGCCGTTAGCGTCCAGAGAATGCTGAAGAAGAGCGGAGTCGATTATCCAGGTCTGCTGAATATGGGTCATTGTCATCGTAGTCATGGTGTCGCTGGATGATGGCGTCGATCATTGTCGTAAATCCGGAAAAAAATTCCGGTGCGGCCGCGTTCTTTGAGGCCTTGCAGCAAAAAAAGGGGACGGCGCCGAAGCGCCGCCCCCGGGCATCAGTCGGCCGTATCTTCGAAGAAGATCGTGTCGACGATTGCGTTGTCTTGTTCGGGCGTCAAGTCGAATTCGTCGACGACGGCGAACGTCTCGTTCGCGGCGGCGACGATGTGCATGTCGCTTTCCCAGGCGACAGCTTCGGCTTCGGCATGAGCAACCGCGCGATCGTATGATTTGAAGACTGACATAGGTTAACCTCCGTTGTGTCGGGATCGACAGCTCGGAGGGGCGCGCGCGGAACGCGGGTCAAGGACGCCGGCGTGCCGGCGCCGCGAAGCGGGCCGCAGGATCCTTGACGCATAGCGGGCCGCGCGTGGCACGATGGGATTTGTGGGAAGAGGCACCCCTGCCCGCCAGTCGATCGTGACCCGGCAGGGCCGAGACCCGCAGGGGCTCGGTGGAGCTTGGCGACGAAGCCGGCCCTAACGCAGCCAGGGCCGCGAGGAGCCTAGCGGAGTAGAGCGCGGTACCGCCCGCGACGCGGGCGGTAGGCGGTATCATCGCCGCTCGGCCGCAGGAGCGAGAGTACGGCTGTGTGGCAGCTCGGCCCGAGTGCGTCGAGATCTTCGCCGATCGTCCGCATTTCGGACCAGCCCCGGGTGGAGTGACGGTAAAGGGTCACCATCCAGCTGACCCGCATGGTTGTACCGTCGGTGTGGATCGTCGAGCAAACGTCAACGTGCCCGGCAGGCAGTTGGTAACGAAAGCCTGGCATACCGTCGATCTTGGCCGGAGAGAATCCGAGAAGCGTCAGCTGTTCGCGGGCGCGATCCATCAGGTCGCGCCGTTGCTGTGTGAACGGGAAACCGTTATGGGCCGGGGTCTTACGCAGGAGCGCGAGCATGCGCCCAGGATAAGTGGCGACCGGTGCGATTTGGTTGAGGGCGTGGGTTAACACGCGCCTGACGCGGGAGGCGATCATGCCGCCAGCGGGATGCTGGCGGCGATCGCGGCGCGCTGCGCCTCGAGCGTCTCGAGATGGTAGAGGTAGATCGGCCCGAAGCTGATCTGCTCCGCGAGGTGGTGATCCTCCATGCAGATTTCGCGCTGCGTTTGCGGATCGAGTGCGTCGAAGTCGAGCGCGTCGAGAAACCGATCGCGCCGTTCCGCGTGGCGCTGCAGGGCAGCGAGCTTGCGGGTCGCGCGGGCAATGTCGCGATCGTCGAAGAGGTCGGTATGCGGCATGTGCGGTGCTCCTGAAACGAAGCGGGCGGCGCCGAAGCGCCGCCCGTCGGGGGTCAGTAGAAGTCGATGCGGTCCGCGATGATCTCGCAGCCGTAGCGGTCGTTGCCGTCGGCGTCCTGCCAGCGGGTGTAGTGGAGGCGGCCTTCGACCGCGACCAGGTCGCCCTTGCTGCGGTTGTTGGCGACGGCGGTGGCGAGACCGTTGAAGCAGGTGACCTTGTGGAACTCGGTTTCCTTGGCGGTGTAGCCGCTCTCGTCCTTGTAGGTCTTGCCGTCCCGCAGCTTCGGCCGATCGGTGGCGACGAAGATGGTGGTGACGGTGGTGTTGCCGTTGCGGGTCTCGGGGTCGCGGCTCAGACGGCCGACCAGGTTGACGTTGTTCATCGGGTGCCTCCTTGGCTGTCCAGCGGGTCGTCCGCCGGGTGTCACCGATGAGCGGGGCACCGCGGGCAGCGGCACCGGAGCGAAGCGCAGGGAAACCCCTTTCGCTGGGGTGGTGCGGGCAGCCGCGAAGCGGCAACACGGCCCTGCTAAAGGGGTTGCAGCTGTTCGCGGTGGTCCGCAGGTGACAGTGAACCCGAGCGAGCGAACCCGCTGACGCCGAGGAGATCGGCACCGAATAACGGGCAGCCGACTGTCTCGGCCGCGCCGCGGCCCCGAGATCTGCATCGGCGCCAACGGGGCCGCAGCGCGCCTCGGATCGGATAATGCTGGGCGCAGACTATGGCGGAGCGGCCCGCCTGGGGGTCGGTCCACGGAGCCTGCTGGTCGCGCCCTGCTGGCGTAACCGCTTCAGGCGGCCGGCGCGGTCGAAACTGCGTCCCCGCCCGTGCGGAGCGCAGGCAATGTCAGCGTCCTGAGTTCACGTTCCGGAAGATTGCGTCGAAGTCGGGATCAACGACGTGGTGGCCGCTGGCGCTAATCGTGTTGGTCCAGTGATAGAATTTCATACGAAGCGGAAGCCAATGGTTCAGCGCAGCCTCGAGCTTGCGAGCAAATGACGCCGAAGGGGCTATTTCCTCGTACTCCCAGCGTAAGTGACGGTTGAAGCGCTCCAAGGATGGGAAGACGAGCGAGCGCCGAGCGAAGCTGATAGGGGCGTCGTCAAGTGTCGTGGTGCACAGGCACAGCCAATGCTTGGCGATCGTGGCTGCCGCAAAATGGGCCAGGATTACCGAATCGACATCGAGGAGGGTAAAGGCACCCTGATCGGGATAGCGTAGCTCAAGCAGATCCGCAGCGGGCCGGAGCATATCGATCTGGAGTGCAACGCTGTACCCATCCTCATCGCCAAAGAAGTCGTACATGGTCGCCGCCCCCTCGGTATCCCAAATGTCGAAGTTGACCTGTTCAGGGTCATACTCGTCCGATGCGCGATACCAGCGAAAATCGGGATAACGGTCAGAATTTAGTCTCTTTTCGACCTCTTTCCGATTCAAAGTCTGCCATGAAACCGCGATAGCCTGCGAATATGCGGATTGGAGGTTTTTTGTCATGTCGTGCCCCTCAATCGCGATCGACCGGGGTTGCGCCGATCAGCGCATCGATCAGGGTGTTGGTGAATCCAGGTGGCAGGCGCCCGGCGATGTAGCCGGCATCCTTCGAGAGGGGCCGGATGTCGAACCCGGGCCAGGTGAACCGGTTGAACTCGCTCACCACGATGCTGCTACCGACGGTGACGCCCGCGGCGGTTGCGACAGGCGCGGGAAGAAGAAGGGTGCCTTCCCTGCCCTCGCCCTTGGTGGTGATCGCGGCGACGCGATAGCGGCGACCGAGGACACCGCCGACGACCACGAAGCGTTCCTTCACGCCTTCGTCACGACCGCGCGCAGCCTCTTCGGCAAAGAGGTAGACGTAGCGCAGGACATGTCCGGGCTTGGGTAGCTCAGTCGTCCCACTGGTCATTTGCGAGCTCGTCGGCGGTCGGACGGGCGGCGTTGAACGCAGCGCGGTCCTCGTCGGTCATGTCGGCGGTGCGGACGGCTTCGATGCCCATGGCATCGAGCAATCGACCGGCGGCAACGTCCTCGAGGTGACGGAAATAGGCAACGTCGGTGATGACGTGTCGCTCGCGCCCATGACTGGTCAGGATGACCGGTGTGCGTGTCGACAGGTCGAGGAACTCGCCTGTGTTATTGTGGAAGCGCGTGAGCGGGATACGCTCATGCTGCTCGAGAGGGCGCGCTGCGGTCATGGCTGACTCCTTTCGAGTGAAAATAGCAATTATTCCCATAATCGCAAGGCCACTTACGCGGGGTCGATGGCAATCGCCGTCTCGAGCGTCGGCTGAAAGCCGAGCGCGAGCAGATCATCGTGATCGAGCTCACGGTGGTTCTCGCCGGCGTCCTCGATCTCCCAAGTGATCCAGGGTCGGACGAGCCGGCCACCGGTCAGACGAAGCCCGCAGATGTTGCCGCTCGGCGAATGTGCGATCGTCGCGGTAGTGGGAATGCCGATCACGTCGGTGACGCTGACGGAGTGCGAGTTGTCGACCATGGGATTGTCCTTTCGCGGGACGGCGTCATGCCGTGCGGGCAAAAAAATGGAGCCCGTCTCCGGAGGGGGAGAGACGGGCCCCGAAGGGGGTGCAGGCGGGTGGGGAGCGGTCCCGCCCACACCCGGGGGAGGTCAGCTGGCGAATTCGGCGGTGGATTCGCCGAGGCCGTCGGCGGGAGCGCCGCTGGTGTCACCGGCGTCGCCGGCGTCGTCGCCGAAGGGCGGCAGCTCGTCCGTCTTCGCGGCCAGCTGCTGCGAGACGTCGCGGCGACGGGTCGGGCGCGACCAGACCACGTTGTAGCTGCCGTCTTCCTGGCGGAAGCACGAGACCTGCAGCGGCGCAGCCAGCGACGGGTCGTCGATGCGGCCGTTGAGGAACGCTTCGCCGGTGTTGTTCGAGTGGAGCTCGAAGAGCGCGCCGACCTGCACCCAGTTGCGGTTGGGGCCGAGCGCGTGGACCTCGAAGCGCGGCGCCTTCGGGTTCGGGCTGTTCACCGGGCGGAGCGCGATCGTCATCGCCACGGCGAGCGTCGAGATGCGGCCCATGTAGATGCCGTTGTCGTTCTGCTTGATGGAACCGATGTTCATGGTAGTTCTCCTGGTTGGCGTCTCGGACACCCTGTCTTCGACACCTCTCTCAATCCCACTCCTCTCCTCGGCCTCTTCAGGCCGAGCAGGGCGCGCCTCGCGCGCCCGTCCGGCGTCCGCGCGTCTCGCGCGGCGACGTGTCCGCCTTGGGGCAGTTCAGGAGTTCTCAGGGCTGATCGAAGAGGACGAACAAAAAAGGGGGCCGAAGCCCCCTTGGATCACTTGATGATCGCGGCGGCGTAGCCCCCGATGGTTCCAGCAATGACGCTGAGTGAGATCGCGGTAACCTGCAGCCACCGAAGTGTGCCCATGTCCTTGCGCATGGATTTCAGTTCGCCGACGAGGCTGGCATTGGCTTCGCTGATCTTCACGGCGATGTGTCCTTCGAGACTTTCGACCACCTTCTGGGCTTCGTCGGCACTGATCCTAGCAGAACGCAGCGCGCGGAAGAAGTCGATTGGCATGTTCGTCATGGTAACCTCCTTGATCTGACGAGGGTTCCGGCAGGACGCGCGGGACCAGGAGGTCAGGGACGCGATCGGGCGCAGCCCGTCGCGCCGCATGGCGGACGGTGGGGGAACCGATTTTCTAAGGCGGCGGGCTCGCGAGAGATCGCGACGTGAAAATTGGGGGGACCGCCGATCCTTGACCGACGCCGGGTCCGCGCGTCACGCTGGGAGGACCGGTGAGCCCTCCCCCGCTCCTGGGCCGAAGCTGCCCTCGAGCAGTTTGTGGCGTGCCGTCTCTAGCTGGGCGATGCTGGCGATCCAGACCGACCGTGCGACATGGTCATCCGGAGCCTGCGCGAGTTTCTCCGCAAACCTGCGGGCCCGATGGTTGATCGCTTCGGCGACCAGCAGGATCTCGTCGAAGGTTAAGCTGTGCGCGAGCGCGCAATCCGATGACCGCAGCGGAAGCGTTGCGTAAGGCACGAACGGATCGGCGAGCGGCATGTAATGCCGAACGGCTTCGTCGACGGCCTTGACGACGGTGTCGATCGGTACCCCGGCGATCAGCCCGTTCTTGTCGGCCGCAGCATCGTCGAGGACGGCGAAGCTCCCGGCCTCGACAGTCACGGCAAAGGGTGTAGGCCCCGCCGTTGCCACGACGCACTCGTCTGTGACGAGAAGCACGTCTTGGGGTTCAACCTGATTGTCGCGGAGCGCGGACAGCGCCGCCGCGGAAGAAGCGAAGTGGTGGACCCGGTGCATTGCCGTATCCTTTCGATCGATATGTTGAGTCCAAACCCGGAATTGACAAGAGTCTCTGTGCACCTGCGAATAGCTTGTCTCGAAGCGAGCCAATCCAGTCGCTTGCGGCGGTTTTACTTGTCGCTTGCGAGCTATTGCATCCGTTCCGGAGCAATCTGTCGTTCCCCCTTGCCTTTCGCTTGCGTCAGTTGGGGTTGCGAATGATGAATACTCGGATCGCCGCCTGCTGGCGGTCCAGCTTCGCGGTGAGCGCTCCTATGTCCGACCGATGGGCGTGCTGCAGGCGTGCCAGGGAGTCCTGGTATGCGGCCTCATCGATCTTGCGCCATCCGCTGTCACCGCGATGCGCTGCTGGCGAATTGACCGAGTGCGCGGCATCGCGGCGAAGACGGTCCTGCAAGCCGTTAAGGCGCGCGCGGACAGCGTCGCGGGCGGTGATCATCCGGTGAAACTCTGGTTCCTTCACGACCGCGCTCCGAGGCGCTCAAGGAGCATCACGAGGATCGAGGGCTTCTTGCCCTCTTCGAGCTTGCGGCTGTCGACGACGTGGGTGCCGCCCCGGGTGATGGCAAAGCAGTCGAAGGTGGGCGATTGCCCGCCGTTCGCGTTGGAAATCGTCGAGCCGCGATCGTGGTACTGGATGTCGATGAACGCTGGCGGGCCTCCGGTCTCGTAGGGTCCGAAGTAGAAGGTGACGCGATTGCCGTCGCTCGTCTTGGTGGTCAGGGTGAATCCCCCGTCGGGAATGTCGATCACCTTGTGCGGAACGTCGTTGAACTGTGCGAAGCCGATCGCGGTGGCGTCGGCCGCCCGCATGACGGGCAGTTCGGTGATATCGGGCATGGGACTTCTCCGTGTCGAGAGGATCAGGCGGCCTTGGCGAGCATCAGCTGCTCGAAGCGGCCGCGCACGGCGCGGGCATCGCTGAAGCGATTCTCGAGGCGGTGGCGTGCCAGGATCGATGCGCGGGACGCCGCGATCCGGGCTGCCTCGTCGAGCGTTGGCAGGCGGGGTGGCCAGCCTTTGCAGAACCGCAGACCGGCGGGCATCGCAGCCTCCAGCGCGCGGCGCTCGGCCGCGTCGCGCTTCGCGCGCTCGATATCCGCCCGCAGCGTCGCCGGGAGCAAATGCGGTGCGGTGTCGGCCAGCCATCGCGCGGGCTGAAACGAAAAGGTCGAGCGTGCCTCGAGGTCGACCAGCTGCAAGAGCGCGTCGCGATTGGATGGCGCGGAAGCCGATGCCTTGGCGTCTGCCAGCGACTGCAGCACGCAGTAGCGGCATGATAGGCGCGTGGATCCGTAGCAGGTGTAGGCTTCGTGGAGCGGGATGCTGAGGGCGTCGTGCAGCGCGAAGACCTGGTCGGTCGCCCAATGGACGATCGGGTGCCACACCATCATGGCGGTGCCGTTGGCGTTCCCCGGCTTCGCGAAGCGGTCGTCGGGCTTCCATTCTGGCGCTTTGCTGCGAGCGGCGCTCTCGTCGCGTCGGATGCCGATGATCTGGACGATCGTTTCGCCGGCGAATTCGCGCGCGAGGAAGGGCCCAAGCACCTGCGCCTTCTGCTCTGACGTGCAGAATCGGAGTGAGGCCGAGGACCACGGACCGATGAGGTTGTAGATCTCGAGGTTCTCGTAACGGACCTTCCCGTTGGCGAAGCGCTGTTCCCAGCGATCGATCAGGTCGCCTCCTCGGCGGCGGCGAACGTGCAGCGGGATTTCTGCGCGCACGGCCAGCGCTTCGACTATATCAGGGGTGCTATCCCATTCGGCGCGGCCGAGGTCGGCATGGACCGCTATCCGTCGGGAGCGCGGATGCCCGATGGCATCCAGCGCCAACATGGTCGCGAACAGCGCGGCCGACGAATCCTTGCCGCCTGAGAGGTTGAATACGGCCCAGGCACTGTCTCGCAGTGCCCGCTCGATCTCCGGCGGTAGCGCGATCGGGGGGATGGCGCTGGCCGCGGGAAGGGCGATACGGCCGACGGCGGTCACGGCGACCCTGCCGGGCATGCGAGCCATTCGGGTTCGTCGTCGGCAATCGGCTTGTCGAACGCGGCGGCCTCGGGCTCTGAAAAGACGGTCGCTTCAGCCAATCGTCCGAAACCGGTTTCGTTGTTCCAGAACGACAAGCCATGCTCGGGGTCGCGCGTGGCGAGCACGAAGCCCGAACGGCCTTCCTCGGCAGGTGTGTCGTCGAGGCCGGCGCGCAGGATATCGGATGTGCTGTGGTAACGGATTCCGGCTTGGGTGATCACGACGGCCCCACCGCCGAATTCGTCGTGGCGAAGTCGATCGCAGGTGTAGGCGTACTGGAATCCGAACGGCAACGCGGACTTGGCGCACGCGAACAGCAGGTTTGCGACCTGTTCGACGCCGAACTGGTCACCGGTGAAGCTCACGATCTTGGTGTCGGCCTCGGGTCCGTCCTCGATGGTGACGTCGGCGTCGAGACAGGGAAAATCCGCGTCGGGAAAGATCGTCATGACGCCGGCGAACGGCTCGGCATCACCGCCCGGGAAAGCGGTCGCGAACTCGGGGCCGAGGTCCGCCACGAAGGCGGTGGCTTCGTCGCCTTCGACGCCGCTGTCGATGGCCTCGATCGCGCGCTGGACCGCGGCGATCAGGCGGGCTTCGGACGCGGTAACGGTGACCGCGAATGCGGCCTGAAGATAATTGTTTGCCACGGTGGGTCTCCGGTTGCCGTCAGGCCAGAATGGGGGCGACTGTGGGGTCGATCTCGAAACCGAGCTGCCGCGCGAGCTCGGCCGCACGGCGGATGGCGTCAGGCTCGACGTTCAGCGATCCGGCGACGATCTCCAGCGTGTCGCCGTCCTTGAGCGGCGCCATGCTGTGCAGATGGCCGTGCGCGGTGGTGATGGCGAACGGCCAGGTCATGGCGACCGCGACGACGCCTTCGGCGTGTACGAGCAGCGTGTCGCCGGTCTCGATCGCCTCGTCGGTCTGCGTCGCATCGTAGGCGTCGCCGGTCGTCTCGAAGGCGTGGATGCGGTGCGCGGTGAACGCGAAGCGCTCAGAGTCGGTTAGCATCGGGCTCTCCCTTCACGGTGACGGTAATGATGTCGGGGTCGAGCCCCGGCGAGCCTTGCGGATTGGCGCGGAGCATCCAGCTGGCGGGCCGTATCTCGCGGGCCCAATCGGCGAAGGAGGGGACGCGGCCGAGATCTTCGATGACGTGCTGTTCGCCGATTAGGCGGACCGGTACGACGCGGCCGTCGCCGTTGACGATCGTCTGGCCGAAGATCGTCTCGAGCATGAAGATGCCTTCGGCGTGGTGACGCAGGGCACGGTGCCGGGGGTCGGCGATGATTGCCTTGGACTGGTCGAACCAGTCGTGAAGCGCCCGATAATTCTCGACCCGTCCGCCCCAGCGGCGAACCGACGACAGGCAATGGTAGTAGCAGTGCGACATCGCTCAGCCCTCCCACTCGTGGGTGAAGCATTCGGTCTCGATGATCCGAACGCTGTGTTCGAGGACGGCCTTGCGCGCGGTGATGTCGATGGTCAGCTCGCCGAAGGCGCCCTCGCCGTCCTCCCAACCGTTGTGCTTCTGGGCCAGCATCTCGATGCCGAGATCGTCAATCGCTTGGGCGAAGGTTGTGTCGACCTCGAATGCGTCGCCGCGGAAGGGAACCGACCAGGACGTGCATGGCATTGCGGGCATCGGCAGTTCCGGTGCGGTGCCGTACTCATCCGCTGGCCCCTGCAGCACGACGCTGTGGATTTGCCCTTCGTCGCCGTATCCGTCGTAGGTTACGACGATCGTGTTGATCCCGTTCCGGACCGCGACCGCGCAGATCGCCGCCAGCATCAGTGAGGGTGCGTCGTCGCGCGGAGCGGTGCGAAGACGCGCTGTAGGCTGGGTGTCGGTCGTCATGCGGGTTCTCCGATAAGAGCGGCAAAGCGGGCGGCCTCGTCCGGGTAAGCGGCGGAGAGGTTGCGGTGGATGGCGGCGAACGCCGGCAGCGGGAAATTCCCGCGCGCATCGGGTCGCGTGGTCTGCAGGGCGCCGAGCACGACGTCCGCAATGCTCGCCTTGTGGCAGACGGCCTCGGCGTCGTCGTAAGTGACGGGCGGTGCCATTCCGGCTTCGAGCCAGGAGCCGATTCCGTCTTCGACGGCCTCGGCATACGCTCTTGCCGGACCAAGGTCGGCGTCGTCCCCGATCACGAGGGCGAGCGTGGTGTAGGTTCCGAAATCGTGATGATTGGGCTGCGCCGTTAGCGCGCAGCCTTCGGGCGGCGTGCCGAACAGGCCAATCAGGGCGACGCGGTAGGCGTCGACCTCCAAGCGGTTGATGGCGGCGAAGTCGGGTGTGTGGCCGAGCTGGGCACAGTCTTCGTTGGCGGGGGCGCCGCCAAGGTCGATCGTGATGGGCATGGGGGGTCTCCTGCGATCCTCCTCTGGATCGTCGGGACCAATCCCCCTCCCCTTCAGTCCTTCGGTTCGTTCGGCCGTGGCTGCGCAGATTCGCCGCGGATCAGGAGGCGTTTCGCTTCGGCCTGGCCGGGCGAATCCTGTTGGGCGAGCGTCTTGAGCTGGTCGGTCTCGAGCGCGGCAGCGAGGTCTGCAGGAACGTCACAGAAAGGCTCGATGAGGGCGATCGCGGAGCGGGGCGTCGGGAGTTCGCCCGGGAAAGTGCCCTGCCAAAGGAAAGCGTCTTCCTCGCCATCGGCATCAGTCTCGAATACCTGGGCGAAGTAGGTTTCGAGCGGACGGTCGTATCCGACGACGGCGCGCACGGCGCGACGCTCGCCGACTTTGATCGGGATTTCGCGGCGGCTCATCGTGGTCTGTCCTCCTGGGCGGGTGTTGTAGCTTGCGGGCGGGACGTCTGCCAGCGGCGGTGCAGCTGTCCGATGGAGACGATGGGCAACGTGCCGCTGCGCACCCTCGGCGCTTTTGAGAGCGCGCAGAATGAGGTCGAGCGTGCGGGGGGAGCCGGCCTTTCGGGCGTAGTCTCGAGCGACGCGCAGCGCGGTGATCGTCGCGGCCGCTGCGTCGGCCTCGGCTTGTGTGGCGGGGCGGAGCGGGCGCATCAGTAGTCGCTCGGAAGCATGATCGTGATGACCCGGCGCGTGATGCTAGCATCAGCCGGATCCTCGCTGCCGTATTCGAGATCGAGGTCGTAATAGTCGATCTTGAACCACACGGGCGTGTCGCGGAACGTCATCTGCCCGAAGTCGCGCTCGCCATGGGCATCGTTGATGAAATCGTGCTGACGCATGGCCTTCATCATTTCGGCCTGGGCGAGCAGCCCGCTGGGCGTGTCGTCCGAGCAGAACTCGGCGAGGCATGCCCGGGTGAAGTTGACGACTGCGGTTCGATCGAGCCCTTGGCGAGCGCGGTCGTTGAGGCGCGCGATCTGTTCGGCGCGGGTCAGTGTTTCGCTGATCATGCGGCCAGCTCCAGCTGTGCGTTGAATTGGGAGATCCAGTCCGCCAGGTGCGGGCGTTCCGGAAGCGGGATGTCGGCCGCGGCGTCCTGAAACAGCCGCAGCGCAGTCGGCGCTTCGTGCGCGATGCGATCGATCTCTCCTGCAGGGAGCAGTTGCTCCGTGCGGATGAAGTCGGTCATTCGGCCTGGGCGCTTCTTGGTCGTGGTCCGCCAGAGGCCTTCCACGGTGCGGAGCCTCGGCGCGGCCCGGGCCTCGATCAGGACGATGAGCCGCAGGCACCATGCAGGGAGGTCGCGGATCTCGTCAGGCTGCGAGCCGCAGCACATGAAGCAAGCCGATTTCGGCGGGACCGGGAGTCCTTCGGCCTCGATCCGAGCGATGCAATCGTCGCGCGTCCAGCCCCATTCCCGTAACGGGTAACGGCATTCGAAGCGGTCGTTGGGGATGGTGAGCGCATGCGCGTGACGCCGCGTGTCCGCCGGCGACGCGTCGTAGCCGATCAGGCGGATGACCTTCTGGCCGCGCGCCCATGCGTCGATGGCCGGTTGCCATGTTTCGACGAACTTGTCCTGGGGCGCGATCTTCCATTTGAGGCTGCAGCTGTGTCGGCCGAGGCTGATCGACGGCAGCGTGGCGTTGGTCAGCACGTTCTCGAGCAGGCTCATGTAGGGCGGCCAGTGCTTGAAGCGCTGCGGGACGTAGCGGCAGACCCGAAAGTCGATGCCGTGCGCGGCCATCCATGGCCGGATGACGTCGAGGTAGGCATAAGTGGCTGGCTTTTCGCTCCCCGTATCGGCGGTGAGCACCAGATCAGGCGTTCGACCTTGTGCGACGAGCTCGATGAGCATCGCGGTCGAGTCGACTCCGATACCGTAGGCGAGCACCACGGGCGGGTCGCGCAGGTCGAGCACGTCCACCGCGCGCCGCGGCCTCGTCGTGAGGAACGCCGGCGCGTTCATGCCGCGATCGGCAGCGACGCCGTCCAATCGTATTCGGGGAGCTCCGCGACGAGAGGCCCGTCGTAGTCCCACATAATCCACTGGCAGCCTTCGCGCTTGGCGACGTGGATCGCGGAGCGGATTTCCAGGGGCACAGCGTGCGCTTCGGTGATGCCGACGTCGTCGCAGACGTGCATGAACCACCCGTAGTCGCCCTTTTCGAAGCACGCCCAGGGGCATCGTGGCATCCAGTCGCGCGCGGTCGCGGGGTGCATGTGGGCCGTGCTGAGGACGAGCGAGCGCGCGATCTCGAGGCCGGTGCCGATGCCGCCGGTCACAGCGCGACTTCCTTGGTCGCAGGGGCATCGCCATCGATGCGCACAGCGCCGATCGCGTCGAACCCGTTGATCGCCGAACTGTTGTAGGCGTCCTTGTCGACGAGGCCCTGGATCGTCTCTCCGTCGGCGTAGCGGGCGAAACCGAGCGCATCGACGCCGGTCACGCGGCGGGCGACAACCCCGACCTTGCCATTCGGAACCCAGTCGGCCCAATCGCCGCTGGCGCTTGTGACGACGAATTCACCGATCAGCGCGGTGTAGGCGGCGCGCCGTTGGAGGACCGGGCTCGCGGTTTCTGGCACCGCTTCGCCGGTGAAGGCAGCGAACCGGTCGGGATGCCATGCGCGGAGGCTCGATCGCGCATTGTCAGCGAGAAGCGCTGCGCATCGACGTCCCGACGCGCGGTATTCAGCTTCGAACGCAACGAGGGCGAGGCACCAGTCGACGTCCTCTTCGTAGAACGGTTCCGCCAGTCGCAGCGCAGCGGGCATCGCGGCCTGACGCTCGTCCGACAGGACGATGCCGCCATGGCTGGTGGTGTGAACCTCCCACACTCCAGGAAGGATCTGCTCGGACTGTTGCGGGGAGCCCCACAGGGTCTCGACAGGCGCTGGAACGGATTGAAACTTGGGCATTGCTCGTCTCCTCAACCGGATCGGGCACCCCCCTCCCCCTTCCCTTTCATCCCAGGGCGTCGAGCCGAAACGCGGACTGATCGTTGTCGATCGCCAGAGCCATCGCGCCGGGTTTGACCCAGATCTCCCGGGTGCTGAGGAAGAAGGTCTCCCCCTGCTCGGCCAGGAGGATCGTCTCACCGATCGTCTCGGCCATTCCGGTGGCGGCTGCGCCGGGGACCATGTTTCCGATCCATTCGCGCTTGGTGACGTCGCTTCCGTCGATGAGGTCGAACGCCTCCCGGCAGTGCCATTCGATGCCCTGCTCGCCCTCGACTGCGGTGAAGATCTCCTCGGGGTCGAACAGCGCCTGCAGCGCGGCAAGATCGAGTGTCGTGAACGGCCGATGCCATGTGCCGTCGGTCGCGATGATCCGGCAGACGAGGCGGTCGTTGGCGGCGGGCAACTCGAAGCGCTCGGCCTCGATATCCGTCGGGCGCGGGTCCGCCACCGAATTGAAGCCGTTGTCGTGGCAGGCCGATCCGCTCACGGAGTACGAGGACTGATGCCAGTCGACGACACCGTAATGCCCGCCGGTCTGGTAGTGCTCGCGGCGTTCGTCGGCGACGCACGGTTGCCCTCCGGTGACGCTGTGGCCGCCCGCGATGGTTCCCGACGGGTCGCTGTAGGGTGTGATTCGCAGGATGTTGCGATGCCGCTGGTTTCCCCAGCTCGGGCGGGGATCGGCAACGGCAAAGGCGCCCTCGCCCGTCGAGCTCGCACCGATCACGGCGCGGCTGCTCTCCGAGAACGGCGTAACCTTGTATTTCCGGCTGCTGTAGGTCTCGCTGGTAGCGCCGCGCGGATCCGCGACAGCAATCCCGCCTGCTGCCCCGCCCGGTCCGGCAACCGCTGGTGACGGGGTGTCGAACGGCACGATGCGGAAGACGTTGTTGTACCGGGGGCGATCGCCGGTCAGACGCGGGTCGCTGACCGCATAGGGGCCGGTTCCGACGCTGACGTCGCCTTTGACGCAGGCCGCGGGCTTGTCCCACGGGCGCACGCCGAGCTGGACGCTGCGGGCATGGCCATTCACGCGAGGGTCCGCGACCGAGAGCGCTCCTCCTGCTGGGTGACGAGCACCCGTGACGGCCTTGGCCGGTTGGACGAAGTCGGCGACGGCCAGGATGTTCTGGTGGGTGCCCGCGCCGTAACCCGGTCGGGGGTCGGCAACGCTGTGCGCTCCGTTGTGCGGGCGGCTCGCGCCGGCGACGACGCGGCTGCTGTCCGCCCACGTCCGAACCCCCAGGGCCTCGTTGTGCCAGGCCTCCCCGGGGCGGGGATCCGCGACGGCAAATCGGCCCTGCCCCGGAGCACGCTGCCCGGTGATGACGGGCGCGCTGTCGGTCCAAGCGTTCACGCCAAGGGCGTTGTTCCGCAGGTGGGCTTCGGGCACGATCCCGTAATCGCGCAGCTGCCCGTCGACGACGGCGAGATCGTTGAGCGCGCGCCAATCCTTTCCTGCCGGCACGAGCGCGAGGCGCAGCCAAGTCTTCCACTGCAGCGCCGGGATGCGGTGCATCGGCCCCGCGATCGGGTCACCCGGCAGCGGGAGCTTGCCGATCACTTCGCCGACGCCGCGAAGGCGATGGTGGCGGGGCTGATAGACGAACGGCGGGATTTTCTTCGTGTGGCGGGCGATCAACAGCGCACGTTTGCGGCTCTGCGCCAGATTTCCGATGATGCCGCAGTCGTGAACGTCGATGTTGACGCTGTAACCGTAGCAGCGGAACAGCGCGGTTATCTGGTCAAGGAGCCAGCGGCCGCGATTGAGGATGCGCGGCACGTTCTCGAACAGGATGATCGGGATGGGGTCATCCTGATATGCCTCGAGCGTCAGCCAGACACCGCGCAGCGCGAGGCGGTTCAGCGCTTGGTACTTGTCCGTTTTCGACTGCTTGGCGGACAGCAGGCCGGAGAAGCCCTTGCATGGGCTGGACTGGAAGAGGACGTCGACGTTTTCGCCGAAGACTCGCCGAATGTCTGCCGGCGCGGCCTCGCGCCAGTCCGACGGGGGTTCGGCGCCGTGGAAGGCGCGATACTGCTCGCGATCGAACAGATCGAGGACGGTGCCCGGAGTGCCGGTGATCCGCTCGAAATTGCGGATGGCACCGGGGTCGACGTCGATTCCGCCGGCGCAGACGAACCGACCCTGCATCGGGCCGACGCGCACCCTCGCCTTCTGGAAGCCGATGGCCCCGCCACCGATCCCGCAGAACAGGTGGGCGTGGCGGATGTCGCGGACGATCGTCGGCGATGAAGCGAAGGGAACCATGGCTCGTCTCCTGTTGGATTCGAGCCGCTCTTCCCCCTCCCCTTTCAGCCGATGCCCAGGTTCGCCTTCAGGATGGCCTCGATGCCGTGGTCGCGAAGCGTCGCGGTGCGCGCAAAGACGGTTGGGCCCAGCTCAGCCAGCGCGGAGATCTTGCGCTGCTTGGCGTCGATGTAGTCGGGTTCGTCGTTGGAGATGACTTCGAGCGCCGCCTCGATCAGTTCGCCGGTACTGTTGTCACGGATGTCGAGGACGAGATCCGGCCTTAGCGGACCTGCCTTGGTGGTGAGATCGAAGAGAGGGCGCTTGAAGCCTATATCGATCTGCCGCCGACGCCAGCGGTACTGAAGGTCGAGAAGGCCGATGACGGCGTCACGCTCGGCCTGGTTGTGCACCGCGATGAAGCTGGATGGGCGGGCGATCGGCTGCGCATAGCCGCGGAGCGCGGCAAAGCCGTCACGCGGGTTGTGTTCGCCTACGACGACGAGGACGAGGTAAGGCGGTCCGACCCGCGCTCCGGCATATTGGACCTGCGTCTTGACCTCGAGCTCGCGGCCTTCGGCGAGTGTGATGGTCGTTCCTGAAATGTCGAGAGCGTAGAGCGCAAGGAAGGCTTGCGGTGCCAAGCCCGAAGGCCATTTCGCCGCGGCTTTGCGCAGGCGGGCGAACACCACATTCCGATCGTAGGGGTCGACATGGGTGTAGAAGTGCTTCGCGAGGGGAATACCTGGCGCGATGTCCAATCGCTCCGCAGCGCGGCGTAGGCGAGCGAATTCCTTCGCCATCGAAGTGTCCCGTCCTTGATCCGAAGGGAGGGGTTCGACGACGTTGACGTGCGCCATTTCCATGAGGAGCCACAGCAGGCGCGCGAGACGCGGTATCGCAACGCCCCGGGTTCGGTCGTCGGGCTCGCTGTCGTCCGGCATGGCCGCCAGCTTCTCCGGCGCCAAGCGGTGCGCGTTGAACAGGCCGTGCGGCTCATCGATCGTCGAAGGGATTGCGCTGCGCTTTTCGCGGAATCGCTGTGGGGCCTGCTCGCGGTAGAACGGACAGTCTGTCAGATGCTCGGGGCGCTTCTGCCGGGTGCTGGTCAGCCGCCGAAGATAGTAGGTCTCTGCCTCGGACAGGTAGGACGGCGACATCAATGGCGGCGGCGTTTCGCCGCCCAGGCAGTCGCAGGCGATCCACTGGCCGTGTGTCCGCGCTTTGACGACCATCGTGACGCTGGCCCGATGATCGGCGTCAGTGCCCTCCCCTTCGTACCAGCGCACGAGCGCGTCGCGGACGACAACAGGCACGTCCGTGCGGAGAGACAGGCCTCTCGAATGGCGAGGCACCAACCACATGTGTGACATCTACCGCATTGACCGTTGACGGTCTAGTCTGTTCACCGTATGTTCATGGACGAGGAGACCCTTGTCATGAAGCGTTCGGTATTCATCAATCGGTTCGATCTCGACATCACGCTGCGCGATGCCAGCGTCGACCTGGGCAATCGCCCGACCCGGCGCATGCTTGCGGCGGCGGCGATCGGTATGGATGTCGAGGACAGCTATTTTTCGACGGTCGAACTGCGCGAAGCGGTCGAGTGGGTTCACGAGGGTGTGGCGGGCGCCAAGCTGAAGCTGTCGATGATCCTCGGTAACGAGTGCGATGATTTCCAGCGCTGTCTCTACTACATTCTGGCGGGCCGGGGCGTCGTGCAGATGCTCGACGACCTCATGTGGCTGGAAGAGTTGCTCAAGGCGCGCGGGAAGGTCGCTGGCAAGCTGGCCAAGCGCCGCGTCGCCACGATGCCGCTGGTCAAGCCTTACGTCGCGAGTGAGCCGGACGGGCCGGTGGTAAAACCTGACCGGGATTTCCGGCAGGGTGCCTCCTGGTACCTCGATCCGACTCTGGCCGAGTAAGCGGTCAATCGATTGAGGATGGTCGGGGCGCGTTACGAGCGCACCTCGACCACCACCCTTCCCGAGGTCTCTGACGGATCGCCGACCCGAAAGGGCTGCAACGGGTTGTCGGTGTGAATGACGGCCATCGGCTTGCCGAGGACATACAGCAATCGACCCGCAATCCTCTGGGCATGGGTCCGACTGCAGAGATCCTGTCGCTTTCTGCTGAGCTGGCCGTTGGTTGATGCGGCGGGCATGATCGAACTCGCTTCCTGACGTGAGGGTGATCGTGTTAGGTAACGGTCAGAAGACCGTCCGGTGGACCTTCGTTTGCGGCACGACCGAAAAGGCCATGCGCGCCATGTTTGTGACCCGGTAGCGGGCCGAGCCATGTTCGCTGATCGCCAGCGCCGTCTTGCGCCCGCGCTTCCGGACAAAGAATTCCTGTCCTTCGTAGCCGTCGGTGAACTTGATCGGCGAAGCGAAGCGTATTCGCATGCCGTCCTCGAGTTTCGTCGTCGGCCGTGCGAGATAGCGGATGCAGCGCCGGCGCCATTGCAGGGCAGAATGGTTCTCGGTGGGCGAGAGGAGCGCCAGGATACGCTCCGGGCATTCAGCCTCGTTCGGCCCGGCGGTCTCGTCCATGTCCTTGTACGAAAAGACGTAGCCGTCCTTGGCGCGCGGGTTCCACCGCACGAGGCACACGACCGCGAACACCGGTCCATCGACGCCGTCGGTCGTCGGTGCGACTGCGGCGTAATAGACCTTGTTGCGCAAGCACGACGATGCGATGACCCGCAGGCCCTTACGGGTTGGAGGCGGACCGCCCTCCCCTTCGGCCTTGGCCGGCTCGTCGATCACGCGCTCGTAAGTCAGCTGCGCATCGAGATAGGCCTTGGGGGTCGAATGCGGGTACATGCTCGAGAGGGGCATGGATAGCCATCCCATGGTATTATCCTTTCGTCAGAGAATGACCGGCTGCACGGCAACCGGTAGGTGGAGTGTCCGGCGAAGCGTTCGCGCGAATTGACCGATATCCGCGAGAAGGCCGATCTCGCCGGTGGTTGCCGAACCCTCCCACCCTCCCCTGCGGGTCGCGGTCCTGAGCCAGCGGACTTCGCGGCCCGGCATCAACCGTTCGGGCGCGATCGTGACGCGAAAGTGATCCGCCTGGAGATCCAGGATCGGTACGGGCCCCTGATCAGAGCGTGTTCTCAGTTCGTAATCGGCTGCTCCCAGATCCAGCGCGTGCGCCACTGCGCGCAGACGATCGCGCGCGGCGCTTCGATAGACCTTCGTCAGATGAGCATCATGAGCAAAGCCGCGACGCACCAGGGGAATCAGGACATCGGTCGATCGCAACGACGCGATCCGGCTTCGGCATAGGGTTCGCAGATCCCGGTCCTCATCGTACATCGCTTCGGGGTCGTGACCAGCGGCAACTCGGCCCAAATGGCGCGCAAGGAGAAGGACGGCGGGATCGCGCTCCGGATCGAGACCCGCGTTCACCGCGTCGGCTATGGCGTCGTTGACGGCTATCGTGCAGGTTGCGACCACGCGCAGAGCGTCAGGCTGCAGAGCGCGCTCGAAGCGGAACGGCAGGTCGTATCTGGTGAAGGGTGGCACCGGCGATCTCCCAAAGCTGATCGCCTTTCCCACCCCCCTCCCCTCTCCTGGCGTTCCGGTGTTCTGCAGGCAAACGTGCAAGCAGATGTGCAAGCATTGCGATTGCGTATGCGCAGGCAATTTTGCAATCTATTGCGCAAGCCAAATCGCAAGCAATGGCGCAAGGGCTTGCAAATGCGCATGCGCAAGGTAAAGCGCATGCGCAAGGTAAAGCGCAGGCGCGATCTAAAGCAATTGCGCCTGCATGGTTGCAAGCTGAAATGCTTGCGGGATAAGGAGCGCGTATGTCGGTGATCTCGGTCAGCAACTCGAAGGGCGGTGCGGGGAAAACCACCCTGACAATGATCCTTGCCGATCAATTGGTCGAAAACGGGCTCAGCGTTGCGGTGATCGACGCCGATCCCAACGGGATCATCACGAAGTGGGCGGCGAAGCGTGCCGAAGCGGGGCGCGAAATGCCGTATTCCGTGACGTCTCAGCCAAGGGAAGCCGCGATGATCGAGACGATCGCGCAGCTCGCCAACGAAAATGACATGGTCATCATCGATCTCGAGGGTACGGCGTCTCGGATGATGTCGCGCGCGTTGATCCGATCGCACCTGGTGCTGGTTCCCTTCAATCAGTCGCCAGTCGATGCCGAACTGGCCGCTGCCGCTGTGTCCCTCATTCAGGAGGAGGAAGAGGCGGTGGAGCGCAAAATCCCGTTCCGGTTGGTACGAAGCCGCGACAGCGCCGCCTTCGCCACGAAGACGTCGAAGCGCATCACCAACGCGATCGAGCAAGCCGGTCTGCCGATGCTTCCGATCGGCGTGGTCGAGCGTGCGGCGTACCGCGACATTTATGAATTCGGTCTTCGGTTGAGCGAGCTCGATCCATCGCAAACCTCGGGTGTGCCCAAGGCCATCGAGAACGCACAGGACTTGGCGCAGGCCGTCGTCGATAGCCTGAAGGAGGACCACCGCGAATGAGCAGCTTCGGTTTCGGAAAGCCCGCGGAGAAGCCGGAAAAATCCATCGACAAGGCTGGGCTCCCTCGGGGGCCGGTCGCAGTCGATCCAATCCGTGAAAGGGACGCCGTGGCGCGCGGCGAACAGCTCGGTTATGTCGATCGCGGTCAGACCGATCCGCAGCCGAGTGCTACGGCGGGAAGGGGAGGGCGCAAGCGTCCGCCTGCGCCTCCGTCTCAGACTCTGTATATCAGGGCTCCCCAGGAATTGGCCGAGTGGTTCGAGCGTTATACGGAGCAACGCGGCCACCGCGCGTTGTGGAATTCTATCGAGGATTTCAGGAAGCTCGTGGAGCAGGCGGCGAGCGCCGATGCGGAGCGACCGGCGTCCTGACGAGTTGGCGTTAAGCCGGCTCTTCGATCTCCGCTGCGCGATGATTTTCCGCGTCGCGTGGCTCCTCCGGCAGGCGGAAGGCCTTGAGGTAGTTGAACGCCTGTTCCGCCTTCGAAGCGGCGTGGATGATCGCGCTCGCGTCGCCTTTAAGGATGCGCAGCCAGTGTTCGATATAGCTCGCATGGTTGTCGTGGAGTTCGCCCGGTAGGCCGAGGTCGGCGCAGACCAGGCACTGGCCGATCGACGCGACGAGTTCCTCGAACGCATAAGCGTTGTCGCCGAACCGCTTACCGAACTTGCGTTCGAGGCGGCCAGTCCCGCCGGACCAATGGATGGATTCGTGGGCGCGGGTGCTCGCGTAGAGATCGTCCGAATGGAAGGCGCCCCGGGGCGGCATCTGGATGTAGTCGCCAACGGGTGAGAAGAACGCCGCGTTTCCGCCGTGACGGACCTCCACGGGGATTGCGTCGAAGAACGCGTTGATAGCGTCGCGGTGAGCGCTTTCCTCACGAGGTTCGGGCGGCGCCGGGGTGGGGTAGTAATGCGCGGGAAGCCCGTCGATCTGGTCGGCGTTAAAGACGTTGTACGCCTTGAGAAAACGGATCGCGCGGTTCTGCTCCTCGCCAGTGATCCTGTTGGTGTCAGTCTTGCTGATCTGCGAATAATACACGCTCAGCGATGAGGCTTCGCCCTTGCGGACCTGACCGCCGAGTTCTTGGGCCTGGCGATAGGTCATCCAGTACCGGCTGTTATACCCGTTTGCGTCGGCCATGGCCCACAAGAACAGCGTGTTGATGCCGGTGTAGGTGGTGCCGCAATGTCGGAGCGGGCGGCCGCCGCCGCCGGTGCGGTCCCACGGCCTCGCCCACGGCAAGACGCCGGCTTCGAGCTTTGACAGAATGAGGGCCGTGATCTCGCTGGCGATGTCGCGGCGCGGGCGGGAAATGCGTGAAGGCTTGCGCATAGGAGAACCTTTCAGCGGGGAAGGGCTCGCGCTGCGCACGAGCGGATGGGAAAGCGTTAAAAAAATGGCGGCAGCCGGGGTGTCGCGGCTGCCGCCAAGTCGCCCAGGAGAGAGGCGAAGGGGCTATTCGGCGGGCTCGAGCGCGTCGTCGGGATGCTCGACGTCGAAGTCGTTGATGTCATCGCCGAAGTCGTCGGCGGGATCGTCTTCCGGATCTTCGTTGCCATCGGCATCGGGATCGAGATCCGTGTCGTCGGCCGAAATCTCGCCAATGTCGTCGGCCTCGTCGTCGTCATCCGAGAGGCCGTCGATGGTCGGACGGTCGATGTCGAAGCGCATGGCGTCGGGCACCCAGGCAAGGGCCGCTTCCTTGGTCTCGGTCTCGGTGATCGCTTCGCCGGCGAAGATCTTCTCGCAGGCGGAGGAGACCTCGCCCTTCTTGGAGGCGCTGTAGCGTGCGGCCAGGACCGTCCCGCCGACCTCGGTCAGAAGCGCGAGCAGCGTGCCCTTCGCGACGCGGTCGAAGAAGTTGGCCGACGTCGGCCGCCACCACTGCGCAACGTCGATCTCGAGGATCGTGGCGAGGCGGGCGTGGAGCGGATTGGTCGTCGCCGAATACTCGGGCTTCGCCTCGAGCGACCCTGCGACCATGACCGCGAGCCAGGCCGCCTTCGCGTCGTCGTCGAGTGCTCGGAAGGCTTCGAAACGCGCGACGACGTCGCCAGCCTCGATCCAGCTGCTGTCCAGCGCCTCGCGGGCCTGCTCGATGGCGATGCGAGCCTGCGTCGGCTCCATCTCGCCGCCGATGACCGGATCCTGCGGCCGCGACGCCTTCATGGTCGTGCCATAACGATCGTATCCGCGATTGCCGTCGATCATGGCGAACAGTGCGTAATCGAGGGCGAGGGCAGGGTTGGCGAGGATCGACGCGGCGAGAATGTCGCGCCGCTGCATGGCCAGTTCGTCCGACAGGCGGGCGCTGAGCGGCTTTCCGCCGGGTGCCACGGCCTCTGGGGCAGGTGCTGCCGCGGTCCCGCGCTGCCGGCTCGATCCGGCGTTCTCGTCGTCGCCAGTGCGGATCGGCGTCTCGCTGAAGTAGCTGGTTTCCAGCTTCATCGTGCCGTCGGGCGCGAGGGTGAGGAAGGTGCCGACCTGTGCCTTGAGGTCATCGGTCAGGATCGAAGGACGGTCCTGCAGCTCGTCGTATTCACGGTCGAGCTTCTGATACTCTTCCTCGAGGGTGGCGGCCGCAGTGTCTTCGAGCCCGCCCGCCTCGATCTGCTCGGCGATGTCGTCCATGCGCGCCGCGATCTCTTCGACGCGCGCCTCTTCGGCCTCGGTCATCGGCGTCGTCGGCAGCGTGACGCGGTGAAGGTCCGCGGTCGCGTTGTAGATGTGCGAGCTGGCGATCGGGCGGATCCAGGCCAGGCCGGATTCCGCCCCGAGCCGTTCGGCCTCGGCCTCCATGATCTTGCCGGCCAGTTCGCGCGCGATATCCGGGTCCGACCAGCGGTCACCGTCTTCGCTGAACAGCTCGCGTTCGACGGTGCCGCCCGCAGCGACGTAAGCGTCTTCGCCTACGAGGACCGCGATCGGATCGCTGGCCTTCAGGGCATCGCCGGCGATGGCGCGACGGATCTGGTCGGGCGTGGTGTAGCCGTAGCGGGCGTACTGCTCGTAGATGCGGACCTGCTTGGCCTGGTCGTCGGTTGACGCGTAGGCCTTCGCCATGTCGAGCGTCATCTCACCCTTGGCGAGCGCCTCGAACACCGGGTCAGCAAGCCCAGCGAGCCGCAGGCGACCTTCAACGAAGCGGCGGGTTACGCCGAAGCGCTTCGCGACGCCATCAACGTCGCCGTCCATGCCGAGGAAGTGCTGGAACGCGCGGCATTCGTCTGCGGGCGTCATCGCCATGCGCTGGAAATTTTCGGCCAGCGAGGTTTCGCTGAGCATGGCTTCGTCGCCTTCGAGCACCTTGCAGGCGATCTCGGTGTTGGGATCGATGCGGGCGCCCTCGACGAGCAGCTGCAGGGCGGCAAGCCGACGGCCGCCGGCAAAGACGGCGTAGTGGCCGCGCGGCTTCTTCAGCGGGGTGACTAGCAGGTTCTGCAGCACGCCGCGCGCTTCGATGTCGGCCGCAATCTGCTCGATGGAGGTGGCGCCGGACTTGCGGACATTGCTGTCCGAAAGCCGCAGCTTCGAAAGGGGGATCAGTTGGGTCATCGGTCTTCTCCTGGTGGATGGCCCGGCGAAACCTTCACCGGACACCTTTCCCGATCCCCCTCGTCTTTCCTCTTCAGGCCGCCTCCGGATTGGTGGAGGCGACCAACCGCTCGATGATCTCCGAAGCGCGTTCCGCGGGGACGAAGACCCGCGTGCGGTACGAGATGATCTCGCTGAAACACCCGAGCGACTTCAGCCAGGGGAGCTGGCTCGCCGGCGCGCCGACGATCTCGATGCGGGGCGAACCGTTCACGCGCGAGCGTTTCAACTCGCAGGGGAAGGGCCTCTGGATGGGCATCGCGCTGCCGCCGACTACCGCTGCCGTGATCTGCGCAGGCGTGAGTGACGAGGTCTGCTCGACGCCCAGCGTCGTCAGCAGCTTCGCGGCGTCCTTCGGGAACACGATGCGGCCGAGCCACGAACGACCTTCGGCGTCAACGATCCGGTTCACCTCAAGGTGGTCAGAGGGCAGGGCGGACCAGATGGGCAGGAGGAGGCCGGTCGCCAGCTGGACGGTTTCATGGTCGAGCCGTGTGGCTGCCTCCTCGGCTTCGGCGGTCCACCCCTCTTCGAAGGTCTTTCGCGAGCAGGGTTCCCACGCGGATTCGAACATATCGAACTCGCGGAGATATTCGCGCCGGGTCGGCCGCATGAGCTCGATGCGCGGGACCGATGTGCCGTCGTCGGTCATGCCCGAGCGAGCCTTGGTGCTCAAGGCGACCTTGCCCGAACGTCCATTCCTGACGAATCGCGCTGTGCTGTCGCTGTCGGCGATGCGGATCGCTCGTTCGAGGCTGACCGGATGCCGGCGCCGTGCGACTTCGATCGTCAGGAGGTGCGAGGTGGCTCCGCTCACCGGATCGGTGCGCAACACTGTGTCCTCGAGGACGGTGGCGGTTTCCACGGGCATGGTCTCGACACCCACGTCGAGCGTGCCTGCCTCGCGGGCGGCCGCCACGCGTGTTTCGACCAGGGCCAGGAACTCGTCGAAGATCAGGTTCTGCAGGCCGATGGGGAGCGCCAGCAGACGGTTGAGCCAGCGCTGGATGGGCGGCAGATCCTCCTTCAGGATGCCGTCACTGTCGGTGAGCTCCAGACCGGTCCGCTCGGTGAATTCGGCGAAGTTGATGCTGGTCAGCTTGCCCCCGACAAGGAGATGGAACCAGGTGATAAGCGCCGACTTCGCGTAATCGCTCTCGAGATTGTCTGCCGGATCGAACAGGTTCTGTCCGCCGGTCTGGCGCTGGCCGCGCGTCAGCGCACCGAGGCTGTCGAGGCGCCGCGCGATCGTCGATGTGAAGCGCAGCTCGCCCTTGCAGGACGTCGTAACGGGCCGGAACAGGGGTGAGCAGGCCTGATGTGTCCGGTGGGTCCGCCCGAGGCCCTGGATGGCCCTGTCGGCTCTCCAGCCCGGTTCCAGGAGCAGATGGACGCGCTGCTGCTGGTTCGGCACGTCGAGACTGGCGTGATAAGACCGGCCAGTGCCGCCCGCATCCGAGAAGATCAGGATGCGCTTCGTGCCCTCCATGAACGCCGCTGCGTCGGCCTGGGTCGACCGGGTGGTGCGTGTTTCCAGCTTCTGGCCGCCGTGGCCGGTGGGCACGAGACGCTTGGTCCTGCCGGTGACCTCGGCGACGTTGTCGTGACCGAACCGCTCGAGGATCGCGTCGAGCGCCGCCTTGATCGGGGGGAGGGCGCACAGATGCTCGATCAGTTCGGCGCGCTTCGCCTCCGCCTCGGGATTGACGACGGGATTGCCGGCGGCGTCGAACATTGGCCGCGAGCGGACCTCGCCCGTGTCATCCGTATAGGTTTCCATCTGGCGGGTCGGGAAGGCGCGCGTGAGGTAGTCGATGACGTATTCGATCGGGCTGAGCTCAAGCTCCGGATCGGCGCGTTCTTCCGGAGACAGTTCGTTCAAGTGCCGTGTCAGGATCGACTCCGCTGTGGTGACAAGCTGCAGGACGACCGAGGTGCCGTCGGCGATATGCTGTTCGACAGCGGCGATCACGGTCGGCAGCTTCATGGCCAGAAGCACCTGCCCGAAGAAGCGCTGCTTCGTGCTTTCGAAGCGGGAACGTGCCGCCGCCTTCGCGCCCGAGTTGAGCGTCGACTTGTCGAGTTCGTCGACCACGCCGGTCAGTTCGAGCGCCGCTTCCATGTTGCGGTGGATGATGCTCCATGCGTCGGCGTAAGTGTCGTAGATCGCGATTTGCTCCTCGGTGAGCTCGTGCCGCAGGATCTCGTACTCGACGCCGGCAAAGGACAGGGCGCGCGCCATGTAGAGGCCGGTTGCCTTCAGGTCGCGGGCAACCAGTTCCATGGCCGCGATCCCGCCCTGACGGATCGACGAGATGAACGCCTCGCGATTCGCGAAGGCCGTTTCCGGACCCCACAGTCCGAGACGGACGGCGTAGGCGAGGTTGTTGACTTCGGATGCGCCGGTGGCCGAGGCGTAAAGCACGCGCGCGGCGGGGAGTCTGTTCTGCAGGAGAACGCCGGCGATGCCCTGCTGCGAACCCTTCTTGGTTCCCATAGCACCTTCGCCGCCGGCAACACCGCCCATCTCGTGGGCTTCGTCGAAGGCGATGACGCCCTCGAAATCGTCTCCCGCCCACTGGATGATCTGCTCCAAGCGGCTCGCGTCACCGCGCATCGACCGCAGCGTCGGATAGCTGACGAACAGCACGCCCTCGTCGAGAGTGATCGGCTGATCGATCTTCCAGCGCGAGAGCGATTGCACGTCGGCCGCGATCCCGCCCAGCGCGGTCCAGTCGCGACGGGCGTCGTCGAGCAGAGGTTCGTTCTTCGAGATCCAGATCGCGCGGCGGCGACCTTGCAGCCAATTGTCGAGAACGACCGCAGCGACCTGGCGTCCCTTGCCGGCGCCGGTGCCATCGCCGAGGAAGAAGCCCTTGCGATACCGTGCGCCATTCTCGTCGAGCAGCAGCCCAACGCCTTCCTTATCGGGTCGGAAGCTGCCGGGGATCCATTGCGTCCACGCGCTCCCGGCGTACACGACGGTTTCCAGCTGGGAAGCCGACAGCAAGCGTTCGCTGACCGTCCGCTCGGGCAGGTGCGGAACGTGGTTGGGGATGGGGGCGGGGATGGAGCCCATCGCCACCGACTCGACAAGCGCCGTCGGGTGTTCGCCAGCGGCGGTGAACACGATCCGGCTCGGCCGATAGGGCAGATAGACCCCGGTCTGTTCCAACAACGCGGCGGGAGTCTCGAGCGCCTCGTAGGCGACCGGCAGGACGTTGTTGCGCACGGGTGCGCGGAAGGTGCGCGGCTCGGCAGGCTTTGCCCTGCGGGCGCTGCCGAACAAGGACACCGCCTTGGGCGCAGCGGGGGAGGGGGCTCGTTCGGGGATGAGGGCACAGCGCGGGGTCGGCTCGACAGTGTCGAGCAGCGCGGCCGTGGTCTGGCGCTGGATGGTGGACGGAAGACGATCGCCGGGGATCTTGTCCATCACGTAGAGACGGACGGCGATGCCCGTGCCGTGCTTCGTGTAGGCGCGTTCCAGTCGGAGCGACGTGCGGACCGTCATCGGTGCCAGCGTCGTCTTGAGAATGTCGCCCATTTTCGCGGAGGTGGTGAACCAGTCGGGCATGATCGCGACCAGACGGCCTCCGCCCCGCAGATGCCGGATCGCTGCGGCGAGGTGGCGGACCGCTGCAAGATGGTCGGCACCGCGCCCGAGCGAACGTGAGAACGGCGGGTTCATGAGGATGAGGGAAGGGCGCGCCGATTTTGCCAGCAGCGTCGGAATAGCAGCGCCGTCGTGCCCGGTGATGACGGTGCCCGGAAAGCTGTCGGCAAGCCGCGACCGGCGTGCGGGATCGAGCTCGTTGAGCTGCAGTTCCTTCACGCGCGGAAGATGAGCGACCAAAAGGCCGTTGCCGGCGCTCGGTTCGAGGACAATGTCGTCAGGCAGGGGCTGCGCGAGATAGACAGCCATCGCGGCGAGATCGGCGGGCGTCGAGAATTGCTGCCAGTCCAGCTGATCCTCGCTGCGAACTGTCTGGGTCGGCATGCGGGAGGCGAGGGCGATTGCCGTTTTGATCGTGGTGCGGTCGGGCGCTCCACAAGTCCGTTCGCGGAGTGCGAGCACCTGAGCGTGTTCGAGGATTTCGAAGCTGTCTCGCTGGCTCCACTTGCCGTCGGCATCGGATCCGCCGTGGGTGGACTTCATCGCATCGTTCAGCGCCGCGCGGGTGATGGCCTGGCCGGCAAGGATCAGCTCGGCCAAGGTGCGGGCGGCGGCAAGTGGCGGCGAGCGGCGCTGTTCGGCCGCGTCGAAGAGATCGGACATGGGACGGGACTCCTGGGCTGGCCCGATGCAGATCACACCAGGCTCAAGTCTCCCGTTCCCTCTCCCCTTTCACTGATCCGCCAGGACTTCGGCCCAATCGCCGTATCGTCTTGGCGGCGGCATTCGCCGGACTGTCAGGCCCTGATCGCGATATGCGCGAAATGCGATTCCGCCAGCCTTGCGGCCTTCGCGCCCGTTGTCTTCGGCGAGGATCACGCACGACACAGTCGCGGGAACGCTGAGGAGACCGAGGCGCTTGGCTCCGAGGGCGGCCCAGCAGGGAACGCCGTGCAGCTGCATGAAGGCCGACGCGTCCTCGTAGCCCTCCGCGATCGCGAGCGTGTCGGTGACCGGCATGCCGCGCCAGCTTCCCGTCCCGGTCTCGCCGATGAGCATTTTGTCGAGATAGCCGCCGCGCTCGAGGTCCAGAAAAATGCGCTGGATCGCTGTGATCCCGACGTCGTTGCGAACACCGACAAGCAGCGCGGGCAGGAAGACCGTGAGCGGCTTGGCGCCTTTCGGACACCGGGGATGATAGCGCAGGTCGGCAAAGCGTGGGTCGAGGCGCCGCCCCAGCAGATAGCGTTCGGCCGCGGTACCGGCGATCGGGCGACCTTCGCTCCACATTCGCGTGATGAGCAGTCCTGGATCGCGCAGCTCGGTGATCTCGGGGCGGGAATAGGTCTGCCCCGGTCGAACCCTGCGCAATTCGCGAAGCACATCGTCCGAGGCACAGCCGGCGAAACAGTGGACGAGGATCCCGCGGTCACCCTGTCGAAGCGATAGGCTGGCTTCCCCGTCGGCATGGCTCGGGCAGCGGCACATGGCCGTCGCGCCGTGCCACTTCCCGCCGAGCGCGCCGACAAGGTTGACCAGTTCCTGGGTGGGCGGTCGAGCAGTGATCGGCATCGTCGCCTCCTTTCGCCCGCTCAGACCCCTCTCTGTCTTTGGCCTCGGTGCGATCCTCGGACTGGGAAGGGGGGCGGAATTTTTTTCCGGATTGACCAGGAAGCCAAGAACCGGCCTTTTCTATCACGGAGGGCGGGATGATGAAGATCTCATTCGCAACTGTTCTGTTGGCGTCAGCGGTTATCGCAGCGCCGGTCAGTGCTCAGCAAGTTCAGCTCATGAACTTCGACGGGGCCGAGTCCGGAGTGGTCCTCAATGTGGGGCCCTCGTCGCGTACCGAAGTGCCACCTGCATCAGTCCAATCGCTGGAGAATGCGCTCGCGACCGATTTCGGTGCGATTGGCGCGCCGGTTCTTCAGGATACCAATTACGTCGTCGAGCCCTCGCGGATCGATGTTCCGCTGTGGATGCGGAGCGGCGTTCCGACTGGGCGCATGACGATCCCGTCGGTGGGTTCGCTTGGAAGCGTCGCGGGCAACTGCGCGCAGCCGGTCTATCGGCCGCGAGGCGATCTCGCCGCCACCACGGAGCAACGACGGGCCGCCCTGTTCCCGTTGATCGCCGCGATCGCGTGCGAGCAGAACATTCCCGTCGGTCTGTTCGACGCGTTGGTAGCCCAGGAAAGCCGGTACAATCGCACGGCGCTTTCGCCGGTCGGCGCGATGGGGCTGGCACAGCTCATGCCAGGCACGGCCCGTTATCTCGGGGTGACCAACCCCTGGGACGTCGTCCAGAACCTGCGCGGCGGTGCAAAGTACCTGCGGGAGCAGCTCGACGAATTCGGCCGCGTCGACCTCGCACTGGCTGCCTACAACGCAGGACCGGGACGTGTTCGCCAGCGGCGCGCGGTGCCGCGCATCCTTGAGACGTTGAACTACGTGGCGACCATCACTAGCGCGTGGAGCGGGGCGACCCGGCAGGTCGAACTCGTTCGTGCCGATCAACCGTCAGTCGTGCGAAACCCATTCAGGCAAGCCGCTGTCCTGGCCTACACATCGCCGAGCACCGCGAACCCTATGTGATGAGCGTATAGGCCGGCGATCAGCAGAATGACCGGAGCCCCGGTCAGGTAATTGACCTGCCATCGCCACCATAGTTTGGGTGCCGCCAAGACTCGATCGCGCCATGTCGAGAAGGGCAACTGCAACGTGCCGGTCCGGAGATCGTAACCAGTCTTTGCGACAGCACAAACGGCGCACATCGCCACGACCAAACCGACGCCCGCGTAGAGCGAAAGCCATGCCTGAGAGGTAGCTATGGGCATTGCCGTTGATGAGCCTCGCGGTTGTTGTACCGTTAACCGTCATATCGCCCAACGGTTTCTGGCTGGTTGACAGGCGGCTCACAGGCTCGAGCCCTTTTTACTCTTCACGCGATGCAAACCCAACGATTCGCGGCGGCCAAAGAGCGTGTGCCCGATGTTGAGGTCATCCTCGCGCGCGCGTTTCAGCATGCCGCGGAAGTAGATTTCGGTGGTCCGGCGGATGTCGCCTTGGACGAAATGCTGTCCCGCGATGAGGAGGCACAGGGCGGTTGCATCAGCCCCGATCGCCTTCACGGCTCGGTCGACCGTGTTGGCCTCGACGTTGATCATCGCGCCGATCGCAAAGGCGGTGCGGCGCATGTCGCGCTCTTTGATCTGCACCAGACCGTCGATGAAGGGGAAGAGGTGAGGGACTTCGGTCCATTCGAACCCGCTTCTCTTGATCCCGAACCGGTCGTCCTGTTCCGACGCTTGAGACGACGGACCACGATCGCCGCTACGCCCTTCTGCCAAGCCATCTACAGTGACTGACGTTGAGTGATCGTTTGTATAGGCGGGAACAGACTCGTCTCGTTGGACCAGACCATTTTCGTCCCGTGGCAC
This sequence comes from Porphyrobacter sp. GA68, assembly GCF_022605525.1. Classification (GTDB taxonomy): domain Bacteria; phylum Pseudomonadota; class Alphaproteobacteria; order Sphingomonadales; family Sphingomonadaceae; genus Qipengyuania_B. The sequence goes on along the minus strand of NZ_JAKQYJ010000003.1, from coordinate 53,773 downwards.
TTTGCGATCGCCAGGGATCGCCTGTGAGAGAAGGCCGTGGAGAAGCGCTTCGGCGTGTGCGGCGGCGGCCTGAAGGCGCTCCAGACGCCCTTTGCGCGCGTTGTCGCGCTCCTTCGCGAGGTCGGCCGCCTTGCCCTCGGCTAGTACGGCATCCTCGGCGCCAATGGCGCCCGACAGGAGTATGCGCCTGATCGCCTCGAGGGCCACTGTGATCCGCTGGGGCAGCTCGCAGCGCAGTCGCAGCCGTTCGTGTTCTTCGTCGACGAGCAGCTCGATCGCATCGACCAGAAAGATGAGAGGGGCGAGGGACCAGCCCGAGGCATCGACCGTGCCGTCGAATCTGCGGCGCCAATGCCGTCGGCCGTTGCGTTTGCTGTTCCAGCGCATGACCAGGCCGTGCTTCTCCAGCTGGCGGAACATCCGGCCCGGGTTCTGCAGGCCGGTGCGTTCCTGCAGCTGCGCGTCGTCAATCCCCACGACAGGCCCGGTCGGAGACCAGAAGTCCGCATCGCAAGCTGTGAGCTTCAGGAGCGAGACGATATTGCGCCATTGGCTGCGCGTTGACGGGTGCGAGACTGTGCCATGCCGTTCGAGAAACAGCGCGGCTCGAAGGACGCGATCGCGGACGGCCTTCCCGCGCGCGGCGTCTGGGATTGCCGGGAGCATGGCAAGTCGCGCGGCGACGAGGCCCTCCCACTCAGATCTGTCGCCGCCAGTTTTCATCGGCGCCGGAAGCTCCAGCCCGAGAGGTTCACAGTCGAACATCGGGAGGATCGGCAACAGGCTCCCGATTCCCCCTGATACGCCCCTGCGGGCATCGTTTTCGGCAATACTCATCCCTTCGCTCCCTCGCGATCAAGGAGCGGCCGCAGACACAGGCCATCGCCGTGGGAATCACGGTTCGGGCTTGCCATTTTTCGGGCGGGAGCCTAGGTAGGCGATGCGTATTTCAGCTGGGGACGACCCAACCGGTCGCTCTCCCAAGCGTCACCCTCACAAAGCCCGGCCATTGGCCGGGTTTTTTTGGTCTGTGGCCGTTCCCTCCTTCCTTCGACATGCCGACCAGGTTCCGGTCGGCGGCTCATTCGGCGGTTCGCGAGCAGGCACAGCTCAGCTGTGCGCAAAATCGCTTGCGCCAAATCCGGTCTGTCTCTAAGAGGGGCGTCGACAGGACGATCCTCCAGACAGGATTTGAAAAAAGGCCCGGCGGCAACCGGGCCTTTTTTATTGCATCAAGAGCTCCAGCTGGGATGCGTCCGCCGGCAAGCGGGTGTCGCCCAGTGTGCCCTGGATCAGCCGAAGCAGAACCTCATTGCGAGATTCGGCGCCAAGCTGATCTTTGATCTCATCGATGCGCTCTACCGTCGCGCGCGGGAGCCAGACCTCAAGCTGCTTGAAACCGTTATCACGAAGGCGCCTGCGCAGTTCGTGCTTGCGATCGATAGCAGCCATAGTGGTTTCTCCGCTCCTTGGTGTCCTCCGCGCGTGTCGAATCCACACGCAGAGTCTCCTGGAGCCACACCGTGGCTAGGAACGCTGACTTTGGCAAGTAAGGATGTGTTAACCTGCGGCCTGCTGACGGGCGGGCGAGTGCAGGTGCACCGAAAACTGCTCGACGACGCTGTGCCCAGCCTCGCGCGCGACGCGCTCGATTGTCGGCTTCGAGAAGGCGGCGAATATGGCGCGCTTGTCCGCGTCCTCATCGGCGTCGAGCGTGGTCACCAGATCCTGCAGGAACACGACCGCGGCGTGCGAAGCGTTCTTGAAGGCGGGATCAAAATAAAGATCGCCGTTGCCGGCAATCTCGATCGCCAGGAACAACCGCGCGCGGTCGAGGGCGAAGAGTTCGATCAGAAGATTCGCGATTTTGGAGCAGATCGGCGCACGTCCGTTGCGGATCTTGCTGACGAGACTGGTCCCGCGCCCAATAAAGGCAGCGACCTCGGCGTTGGTGATATTCTGGCGGTGCCAAGCCTCGAGAATCACATGCTTATAGGCCTCGAGCAGCGCGACGTTGTGTGGCGAGACTAGGAAAGCGTGACCGGGCATAAAGCGACCCCCTAACGCTCTTAAAATGACGAACGGGGGGCGTGGCTGTCAACCAAAAAGGCGACGCGAATCACGATTCACGGTGCCCTTCTACGCAATACAATTGCAATAGAAAGCACGTTCTGGCTTGTCGAGGAATTTTCTTCCTAGGGGGTCGGAAACGGACTGCTCGGCCTAAGAACAAAGCTCCTCAAAGTGCGAACCCAACTGCTCTCCTTGAGAGCCAATTTCCCATGGTGGGGAAGGGGGCTGCCAAGGTGCGACGAGTCGAGTCGCCCGACCCCTCAATACGATTGAACCGCGAGAAGGTTTCCCGTTCCCTAACGACGGCTTCGCAATCCTGCGCGAGCTCAAACCTGGGGAACTGCAAATGACTGCACTCTCGATGAAGAAGGAGCTGCCGATCAACGGCATCCTCCTTGGCTTCGCCGTACTGGTGCTGGCCATGATCCTCGGCGCCGGCGCCGCTTATGCCGGTGCCGACACCACCTTCGATACCGCCCTGACGATGTTCACCGACTTCCTCGAGGGCTCCGGCGGCAAGATCATCACCGTGATGAGCCTGGCCGGCGGCATCGTCGCGCTTGCTTCGGGCCGCTTCAGCCTGGGCCAGGTCGCCGTTCCGGTGGCCGTCGGCGTCGGTGCCGGCACCGGCGTGCCGATCGTCACCTCGACCGTCACCGCGACGATCTGAGACGCAGGCGCAATCTGGAAGGCGGCTTAGCCAATGGACCGGTACACCATCCACTCGCATCTCGATGATCCGGAGCTGATCGGCTTCTGGACGCTGGATGAATTCCTCGCGATGGCGATCCCATTCGTCTGGGGCATTCTCAGCCAGCACATCATGATCGGGTTGATGGTGTCCGTTCTTGGCTGGTGGGGGTTTCGCAAGCTCAAAGCCGGCAAGGCCACGTCGTGGGTTCTCCACATGGCCTACTGGTACCTGCCAGCAAGCTTCACCGGGCTAAAGGCAACGCCGCCTTCCCACCTTCGACTGATGGTGGGCTGACATGGACTATTCTATCGGACTTGCGCAGAACCAGCGCGTCCTCAAGCAGCGCAACGCGCTCGGCATTACGGCCATCGTCCTCGCGGGCCTCGTCGTGATCCTCTTCATGGTCGGCGCGACCCGCGATCGCGAGGTGGTCCTCCAGCCCATCCTGCGCAGCCCGCTGACGATCTCGTCGACAGGCGTGAGCCCCGAATATCTGGAAATGGTGACGCGTGACACGGCGCTTATCGCGCTGAACCGGTCACCTGAAAATCTCAATTACTGGATGGAATCGCTGCTCAAGATCGCGGCGCCCGAATCCCACGGAGCGCTGAAGCGCGACCTCATGAAGGTCGTGCAGGAACAGGGCGGTTCGAGCATCAGCCAGTATTACACGATCAGCAGCATGAAGGTGGACCCCGAGCGCCTGACCTCGGAGGTTTCCGGCACGCTGCACACCGTCGTCGGCTCGAAGGCCGTCACCGCCGAAATCAAGCGCTTCCGCTTCATCTGGAAATATTCCGGCCTGTCTCTGCAGCTGCAGGGCTTCGGGATGGTGAAGCCTGCCGAGCGCAACGCGCTGGGGAGTGAGGAATGATGACCGCGATCGCCATCGGGTGCCTTGGCACGGGCACCGTCTTCGCCTCGAGGCACCTGTGCATCGCCTCGCGCGGGATCGGCGCAACGCTGATCGCGGTCGGCCTGTTTGCCCTGGCCACTCCGGCTTATGCCGACGAAACACTGCTCGCCAAGGACAACAGCGAGGTCGCGTGCACGATCTCCAAGAGCGGTCTGACGCGGGTCAGCCTCAAGGATGACCGGTTCGCCTCGGTATCGAAACTGACGACAGGGGTGGAAACCGAAGACTTCTCGGTCGTCAACGAGCCGACCCGCGGCGATATCTACATCTCGGTCCCCGAAGGCTACAACAACGCCGGGGTTTCGTTCTTCGGTACGACGGCCAAGGGCTACGTTTACAAGTTCGCGTGCCGCCTGAGCGGCGAAGGCGCCCAGCAGGTCTTCGTCGAGAACCGCGAAATTCTCGGCGAGCAGCCGACGGAGCTGGCACGCGCCGCCAGTCCGCGCGACACCTCGGCCGCGCTCGTTCAGGCGATGTATCAAAGCCAGTCGCTCGACGGGTTCGAGATCCGTCAGCCGTCGATGAACGCGGTGATGGTCGGCGACCTCAAGGTCCAGATGATCACCGAGTATCGCGGTCTCAATCTGGCCGGACGCGCGCTCAGGATCGAGAACACCGGCAAGAAGCCGGTCAAGCTCGACGAACAGGTGCTGGCACCGACCAATGCCATCGCCGTCAGCGTCGCCGAGCCCGACCTCGCCGCAGGCGCGGTCACGACCGCGTACATCGTCACCCCAACAGGACAGATCGCCGCCAGCACGACGGAAGGACGGCCATGAACCTTTCCAATCCCTTCAAGCGCAAGCCCAAGCAGCTCGATGGCGACGATACCGTCGATGTCGAGGATTTCGGAACGAACGACGAGGTCCGCAAGAAGCAGATGATGCTCATGGGCGGCGTCGGTGCGGTCGCCCTGGTTCTCGGGTCGATGTATATCTTCGACGACGGCGAGGATGACCCGGCGAAGGTCGACGAGAACGGCCAAGAGATCCAGATCGCGACCGACGACATGGTCAATCGGAACATGTCGCAGCGCGAATGGCAGGCCGCGTCGGAAGCCCAGATGCAGGGCATGCAGAACCAGCTGAAGTCGGTCGACGGGCAGGCCCGCCAGATGGATGCGCTGCAAGCGCAGATCGCCGCGCTGCAAGCCGAGAACCAAGGCATGGCGTCCGACGGCCAGCGGGTCATGGGTGCCTACGAGCAGGAGAACGCCCAGCTTCGCCAACAGCTCGCGCAGCGCCAATCCGCGCCGCCGCCCGCCGCGATGCCCTACTACGGCGTTCCGCCTCAGGCGCGTGGCGCGGCGGCTCCGCCGCAGGCGCAAAACGCAGCCGGGGCGGCCGCCGCCGCCGCAGTGTCGGCCTACAGCCCGCGCAACATCAAGATGGTGTCCTTCGAAACGGGGTCCGGCGGGAATGCGACACGGATTTCGGGCGGGAGCACCAGCTACACCGACAGCCCGAACTATCTTCCTCCGAACTCCATCGCCAAGGCGCGCGTCATCGTCGGGGTCGACGCCTCGGCGGGTGTCAATTCCCAGACGGACCCGCTGCCGGTCGTCCTGCGCATCACCGGTCCCGCGCGGTCGGTCTATCGGAACGGCAAGCTCCTGACGACGCGCATCGAAGGCTGCCTGGTCAACGGCGCGGCGCGCGGCGATCTTTCCAGCGAGAAGGTCTATGTGAAGCTTCAGCGGATGACCTGTCCGCAGGCGAACGGTCGGTTCGCGGTGTCGGACGTCAAGGGCTTCATCAGCTTCGCCGGCAAGACGGGTGTCCGGGGCAGGGTGGTGAGCCGGGAAGGCTCGCTCGCGACCCAGGCCTTCTTCGCCGGGCTTATCGGCGGCATCGGCAATGCCTTCCAGAATGCGCAACGCGTGCCCGTGTTCGGTGGCGGTGAGCCAGAGCTGCCTTCCGCGAAGAGCGTCGGTGTCAACGCGATTGCGGGTGGTGCGCAGGAGGCCGGCAAGAACGTCTCGCAATATCTGATCGAGCGCGCCGAGCAGTATCAGCCCGTCATCGAGATGCCGACCGGCATCGATGTCGAGATCGTCTTCCTCGACGGCGTCTTCATCCAGAACTGAAAGGGCCGAAACGCATGCTCAATTCAACCCAGGCCGGTCTCGCTGCCCTCTCCATGATGGTCGGCGTTACGGCTACCACATCGGCCCCCGACGTCGCCGACCTGCTGAAGGCCCGGCTTCCCAAGACGCAGGTAACTGCGGTCGATTGCAAGAAGATCGGCTCGCTCTGCGAGGTCGTCGCCGGCGACAACCTGTTCTACGTCGACCCCTCCGCACGGTATCTGGTCATCGGCCGCGTGTACGACATGCAGACGCGCCAGGATCTGACCGCGGCCCGGCTGCTCGACCTGAACCCCGACATGCTCGTCGGTGGCGCCGCCAAGGCGGCAGCGGGCGGTGCCGGCGGCGACGCGGCCAGTCTGGCTAAGGGCGGGGCGCGCCGCGAAGTCGAGGCGGGGCCGGCGCAGAAGGTCGATCTGTCCAAGCTGTCGGACAAGGGCGCGATCGTGTGGAAGCGCGGCGGTCCGACGCTGACGGTCTTCTCGGACTTTCATTGCGGCTATTGCCGCGCCCTTTCGCAGCAGCTCGAGGGCATGAACGTCACCGTCGTCGAGCGTCCGATATCGATCCTCGGCACGCGCGACGTGGCCGATCGCGTCCTGTGCGCCAAGGATCAGCCGCGCGCGGTTCGGGCGGCATACGCTCAGGAGCCGGTGCAGGGCAGCGGCCAATGCGACACGACGGGCCTCGATGAGAACGAGGCCTTCGCGAAGAAGCATGGTTTCACGGGCACGCCCGTCCTCGTCCGCGCCGACGGCGCTGTCCTCGAGGGCTACCGACCCCGCGCGGCCCTGATTGCCTGGCTCAAGGGAGACGCATCATGAGGCGCAGCGTTCGTCCGTCCGTAATCCGCCTTCCCGCCTGTCCGGTCAGCGAGTGGCGTCGTCGTCCAAGCGCGCGGGCTGTCGCCGGCCTTTGCGGCGCGATCGCCGCGTTGGCGGGCTGCACGACGCTGGGGACCAACATCAACGGCAGCTTCGCGTGCGGAGCGGTCGGACAGGAGACGTGCGCTCCGGCCACGGTGATCGACGATCGGGCCCTCGCCGAGATCACCGGCGATGCCAGCTACATACCCGCCGGCCCTTTTCGCCCGGCCCCCGAGGGCCGTCCCGCGGTCGTCGCCGCGAACGCCTCTCAGCAAGTCGCGGGCGCCGGCTCGCCGGTGCCCGTGGGCCAGAAGGTGCTTCGGATCGTGTTTCCCGGCCACGTCGATGGCGGTGGGCGCTACCACGAAACCAGCGTGGTGCGCGCAGTCGTCGACAATGGATCGTGGATGCAGGCGAGCGCGACGCACGGCGTTCCTCTCGCCAGCACGGTCAACCTGACGGTCAGCCCCGACGTCCTCGCGCAGCTCGACCAGGCGGCGTTGGACGACGCACCCAAGCAGGTGAGCGCGCTCGATCCGAACATGCCGAGCCCTGCTGCTGTCGCTGAGGCGCGGGCGCGCGGCGCGGCCAAGGGCGGACGCCCGTCCGTTGGCGGCGGCCCTGCCCCCGTTGCGGCAACCGAACCGAAGGTCGCCGAGGTCGGAGTGGTCAACCAGCCCGCGGCCTTCAATCCCAAAGTGGAGGACTGACGCATGGCCGCCAAACGAGGGTTCATCGCCCGCCTGCTTGGCGACGATCGTGCGCCCGACGAAGGAACGCCCGGCCACGGCGCACCGATGCTGGCGCAGTGGCTGCCGTATCGGAGCTACGACCGGAAGAACGAGATCTTCTACCAGACCAACTCGATCGGCTTCACGCTCGAGATCGCGCCGCTGGTCGGAGCAGACGAGCGCACCGGCGAGATCCTCGCGCAATTCTTGTCCGAGGGGCTGCCGCCGGCATCGCGCGTCCAGATCCTCGCGTTTCAGAGCCCGCGCGTCGGACAGACGATCGCCCGCTACGCGCTGCCGCGCTTCGCCGCCGGCGGCGTTCATCGCAAGATCGCCGAGCATCGCTCCAAGTTTCTCGCGGAAGCGGCATGGACCTCGCTGTCGGCCGACGGACCCTTCCACGTCCGGCAGCACCGGGTGCTCCTCTCGGTATCGTTCAAGCTCGGCAAGGGCACCCTCGAGGAGCTGATCACGGTCCGCGACAGCATCACCTCGCTCCTGCAGTCGATCGACATCTCGGTCGCGCGGTTCTCGCCAATCGAACTCATGGCACTGATCGACGATCTCACCGCGCCGGCGTTCGACGTGTCCGATCATCAGGTGGAGTATTCCGACCTCGACCCGATCGCCGACCAGTGTGTTCGCCGCGACGTCCAGACCGCCGTAGGCCCCGATCGCATCCTGGTATCGGTGGAGCCGCTGCGCGCCGTCACAACGCTCGCCGGCGATACCGAGTACGAGGAGATTCGCCCCGATACGTTCGATTACCGCTTCTTCTCGGTCCGCAATTTCCCGAAGCGGTGGGCGCCGTGGGACTCGCAGAAGCTCATTGGCGACATGTTCTCGGACAAGCTCCGTCCGGGTTGCCCGACCGTGACCAGCCTGTGCCTGCGTTACCAGGACGAAGAATCCGCTTCATCAAAAGCGGGCTACAAGTTCATGCGGACCTCGTCCCTCGCCGACAGCAAGTCGGCACGGTTGCTTCCACAGCTCAAGGACCAGAGCCGGGAATGGGAGGAAGTGACCCAGCAGCTGCGCCTCGGCCGCAAACTGGTCCAGGCCTATTACACGGTCGGCATTATGAGCCCGAAAGGGCGCGGCGACGCGAACGAGCGCACGATCAAGTCGATGTATAAGGCAGCAGGCTGGGATCTCCTCGACGAGCGCTTTCTCCAGATGATGTCGTTCATGAGCATCATGCCCATGAGCCTCGCCAATAATTTGGACGACGACCTTGGTCGCATGAAGCGCTGGCGCACCATGCTCACCACCACGGCGGCGAACATCGCGCCGTTGCAGGGCGAGTTCCTGGGCGGCAACATGCCGCATCTGATGTTCATTGGCCGCCGCGGTCAGCCGTTCTTCTGGTCGCCGTTCGAGAACAAGGCGGGCAACCACAACGTCGCGGTGTTCGGCAAGTCGGGCTCGGGCAAGTCGGTCGCGCTGCAGGAGCTGTGCGCGGCCCTCGCCGGCATCGGCGCTCGCGTCATCGTCATCGACGACGGACGTTCGTTCGAACACATGGGCAAGATGCTCGGCGGCAATTTCGTCGAGTTTCGCCTGCGCGACGGCTTCAGCCTCAATCCCTTCTCGATGATCGACGTCTCGATGATCGCCGAGGACGAGGACTATCTCGTTGATGCACTGGCGATGCTCAAGTCGATCATCGGCCAGATGGGTCGCCACATCGATCGCCTGAACGACACCGAGCGGGGCCTGATCGACAATGCCGTGAACAGGGAATGGGAACAGCACGGTCGCAACGGATCGATTGACGGCGTGATCGCCATTCTTAACGAGATCGGGACGCCCCAGGCCGAGGATCTCGCCACGGCCATGTTCCCGTTCTCGTCGCGCGGGACATACGGCCGCTTCTTCATCGGCGAGGCAACGGTCGACATGTCGGCCGCCATGACGGTCTTCGAGCTATCGGACCTGTCGAGTCGCGAGGAGCTGCGATCGGTGGTGCTGACCGCGATCATGTTCCTCTCGTCGCAGACGATGCGGCGGATCGATCGCCAGATTCCGAAAGCACTGCTGATCGACGAAGCGTGGCAAATGCTCCGCGGCGGCTCGATGGCCGATTTCGTTGAAACCTACAGCCGCACCTGCCGGAAGTACGGCGCATCGCTCATCACCGCCACACAGTCGCTGAACGACTATTACAAGTCGGAAGGGTCGCTCGCCGCGCTCGAAAACTCCGACTGGTCAGTCATTCTGCAGCAGAAGGCCGAGACGATCTCGGACTTCCAGAAGCACGACCGGTTCGACATGGATCCCTATACCGAATCGTTGCTTCGCTCGCTGAAGCGCAACGGCGTCGAGTATTCCGACATCATGATCAAGGGGCCGGACACGCTCGCTGTCGGCCGCCTCGTCCTCGATCCCTTCTCGGCCACGCTGTATTCGTCGTCGCCGGTAACCTTCGGCCAGATCGAGCAGCTGATCGAGGACGGCTTCACCATGGACGAAGCGATCGAGAGGGTCGCCTTCCCCGAAGCGCAGCATGACTACGCGCTGGAGGCGGCCGAATGAACGCCCCGGCCTTCATCCTCTCCCGCACCAACAGAGCTGCGCCGGCGCCGAGGATCCTTCCAATGGAGGAACCCCTGCCGTCGTCGCGTCCGGCCTCTCTACGCTCGCACGCGGCGGGGCTGTTGTTTGCGGACGCCTGCTACATCGCGCTGCGCATCACTGGGTGGCTGACGGTAACGTCGCTGGCGGCGATGGGGCTCTATGTCCTGTTCTTCCTCGCTCTGGGCAACATGAGCGCGGAAGGGTTCTTCGCGCAGATCGCCAATCTCGGTAACCGTTTCACGGCCGCCGACACACTTCGCCGCGACTCCTTTCTCTCGATCGTCGGAACGGTTTCGACCGTCCTGTTCCTGATCGTTGCCGCCGCGCGCTTCCGCTCGCTGTTGGCCATTTTCGTCACCCCAGCCCCGGCCCGAAAGGACAGGCCATGACCGACACGATGACCCTTTCCCGCGACACGACGATGCCGATCGCGCCCCGTCAGCCCGAGCTCGACCTGCCCTCGACGCCCGCCGCACCTGTCCTTCCTTCCGCGCCTAAGCCCCGCCGCGACAAGGGTGCCAAGGGACTGCCCCCGTCGGCGTTCGCGATCGCGGCGGCGGTCATTGTTGCCCTGCTCTGGGGTGCGTGGGTGACGAAAACGATCATGGCCCCGCCCGAAGCGGTCCCTATGGCGAGCGTCCGCTTGCAGCAGCTCGTCGGAGAGTATGTGCAGGCTCAGGCACGCAGCGCAGCGCCGCCGGAAGCCGTCACGCAGCAGACGCAGGCGTTCATGGCGGCGCTCGGTGGCGAGCTCAAGCGCCGCGGTGAGGACGGCACGACGGTCCTGGTGGGCGAGGCGGTCCTGTCGTCGAACGTGCCGGACATTACCGATCAGGTGCGCAAGGCCATCTATGCCAAGGTGCCCATGCCTGCGGCGGCCGCGATGCCGGCGCCCAGCCCGGCAGCTCCAGCCCCGATGGGCTTCGGTCAGTAAGCGGGCCAGGGGAGGGGCAAGATGGCCACCGCCGCCGTTTCCGTCGCACCTGCGGGACGCCGGGAGAAGCGCATCCGTCAGTGGGGCGCGGTCGCCTTGGCGGCTGTCCTTATGGCCAGCTACAACAGCCTGACCGCGTGGCAGGAGAGCCATGCGTTCATGGTCAACGCGAGCGAGAGCCTGCCGAATTGGGCATTCTTCGTGAGCGAGAACAAAGTCCCGGCCAAAGGCGAATATGTGTTCTTCACGCCGCCGCAGGGTGAGCTGGTCCGCCGGCATTTCGGGCCTGATCAAGGCCCCTTCGGGAAGCAGGTGATCGGGATGCCTGGCGCGGTGGTCGAGCATCGGGGCGAATGGGTCTATGTCGACGGCAAGCGCGTGGCGCACATGAAGCCACGCTCGCGGTTCGGCGAGATCCTGCACCGCGGCCCGACCGGGGTAGTCCCCGAAGGGTGCTATTACGTCGGCACGCCACACCCCGACGGGTTCGACAGCCGCTACGCCGAAATCGGCTTCGCCTGCCGCAAGGCGATCCTCGGCACTGGGACACCCATCCTGTGAGAACGGCAGCGATCCTCGCAACGGGAGTGACCTTGCTCAGCCTCTCCACCGTACCGCCATTCGTCATGAGCGCTATGGCGCGCGACCATGGCGTGATGGGGCAGACCTGGCCGGTGATCGAGCCCGACCTTCTGACCACGATCGACGCCAAGTTGAAGTCGCTCGAAGCGAGCGGCGGCATTGCGCGCATGCAAAAGGAGCTCGCGGCCAGGACAGAATATCGCGTGCGCAACCCGCAGCCGGTGGCAGGACTTGGCGCAACGCAGGAGCCGCGCGCGTGGCTGTTCGACCCGTCGATCGTCGTCGCCGACGATATCCGGGATGCGAAGGGCAACCTGATTGCGGCGCGTGGAACGAAGGTCAATCCGCTCGGGCTCGTCCAGCTGAAGACCGATCTGGTCTTTGTCGACGGTCGGGATCCGGCACAGATTGCCTGGGCGACCTCCAAATGGGAGTCGACCAAGGCAAAGATCATCTTCGTGGCCGGATCGCCGTTCGACCGCATGGGCGAATACAAGCGCCGCTTCTTCTTCGATCAGCAGGGCAAGCTGACCCAGCACTTCGGCATCTCGCATGTTCCCGCTGTGGTCAGCCAGGAGGGCGAAGCGCTCCGCATCCAAGAGCTTCTCGCTCCGAAACCGAAGGGCGGTGCCTGATGCCGCTCTGGCTTGACCTGCTTCGCACACCGATGGCCGCGCCGGAAACCCGCGTGCTGAAGTCGATGCGCATGACCATTTTGGTGGCCTGCGGGCTGCTCGTCGGCTCGATCGCGGCGCTTGCCCCCCTACGTGCCGCGATCGGGAACGTGGCTGGGGGGATGATCGCGGCCGAGCTGCTCGTCATCGCGGTGCTGGTGCCGATCTATGTCGTCACAAAGAACCGGGCCGATAATCGCTATCTCGATGAACTCGGGGAGGCTTCCGACCGCCCCGCGGAGACGGCGTCATGATCCGGCGGCTCCTGGCGTCCATTCTCGCCGCGCTCGCGCTTGCCCTGTTGCCGGCACCGGCGCAGGCCGCAGGCAATTGCGAAGGCAAGTTCGTCAACCCGGTCACCGACATCTGCTGGAGTTGCCTGTTTCCGATTTCTCTGGGCGGAGCGAAGCTGTGGCCTGGCCGTCCCGATACGAACAACCCCGACTTGCCTGTCTGTGCTTGCGGTTCGCCGGTGCCCCGCATCGGACTGGCAATCGGATTCTGGGAGCCGGCCCGGCTCGTCGACGTCACGACCAAGCCGTGGTGCTTCCCCAATCTCGGTGGAATGAAGCTCGATCCCGGTCTTGATATTGGACACGGCCAATACACCGGCCCGGAGCTCGGGGGCGGACGGACGGCGAACACCGCCAACTGGCAGGCGCACTACTACGTCTATCCGCTGCTCTACTGGATGGAGATCCTGACGGACTTCCTGTGCTTCGAGAGCGCCAGTTTCGACATCGCCTACATGACCGAGATCGATCCCCTGTGGAACGATGACACGCTCACCACTCTCATCAACCCGGAAGTCGCTCTGTTCGCCAATCCGCTCGCGGTCGCGGCCTGCGCCGGCGATTGCGCTGCGGCGACCGCCAAGCTGCCCGTCGACGAGATGTTCTGGTGCTCGGGGTGCAACGGACCGATGTTCCCGATGAATGGCAATATCGCGGCGCACAATTCGCCCGTGCAGTCCTCGCGCCTTGCGGCCGAACGCCTGCTCTTCAAGATGCACCGGCAAGGGCTGGCCTGGGGAACCGCGGGCTCGAAGGCCCTGTGCGGGAAATACATCCAGCCCATCCTCAAGAAGTCGCAATACCGCATCCAGATGACGAACCCGATCTCGACGGTCAGCGGGAAATATGCCTGCTCGTCGATCGGCGCCTCGACGCTGCCGCCTGACGCCGGACGCAGCTACCCCGTAAAGGGCGAGGACTTCGGTTACCTGCTGTGGCGCAAGCGCAACTGCTGCATGCTGTGAGGGGACGGACGATGCGCAAGGCTCTCCTGACACTGGGCATCATCGCCGCCGGCACCGGGGTCGGGGCCGCGCTCGCACAAACCGTGGACGGTCTGGATCTGGGTGCGATCCAACGCCGCGCCGACGCGCAAGCCGCCGACGCCGCCATCCTCTCGGACGAAGTCGCCCGTCGGGCGAAGGACTACCGGGAAGACGCGGAAACGATCCAGTCGGCCGCGATGGAAAAGGTGAAGGGGCTCGAGCCGGCAACCCTCGCGAAGGGCCCGAAGGGCGTGGTGGACTTCGACGAGCTGGTCGCTTCGGCCGCGAGCAACCTGAAGGACAATCGGGGTACGGCACCCCAGTTCATGGTGTTCGTCAGCCTCTCCATGCCGGAGCAGGCGCTCCGCCAGATCATCACCGAGACGTCGGCCGCCGGGGGCTTCGTCGTGTTCCGGGGCTTCCCGAACAACTCGGGCAAGCAGTTCATCGCCGCGATGTCCAAGGTGGTTGAGAAGGACGATCAGTTCGCTTCGATCGGCATCGACCCTCGCCTGTTCCGTGCGTTCAATATCACTTCGGTCCCGACCTATGTCGCCGTTTCGAGTGATTTCAGCCCCTGCGACGGGCTCGCCTGCAAGACCACGCCGCCGCCCTTCGACTCCATCTCCGGCAACGTGACGACGAGCTACGTCCTGCAGACATTCTCCGACGATAATGGGCCTGGCGCTCTCGTTGCGCGCGCTGCGCTTAAAAACCTGCGGGGGGCCAAGTGACGAAGTGGCACCGCCTTCTCGCAGCAGGGATATCGGTCGCGGCGCTGGTTCCGATCGCGACCGCTGGCGCGCAACAGAGCCAGCAGACCCAAGCCGGTGGCGGCTACTATGATCTGAAGAACTACTCGTACTTCGAGCCGCAGCAACCGCTCGAGCCTCGGCTCCCCGTCGATCCTGTGCCCGTCGATCCCGTTCCGACCGACCCGACGCCTGCGCCCACCCCGACACCGCCGCAGACGCCCACCCCGTCACCCATCCCTTCCGCGCCTTCCCCGACGCCGGCACCGGCGCCGTCGGGACCGAGCGGCGGCGGGCGCGTCCCGACCGCTCCCTACACCCCGAGCGGTCCGATGACCTTCCCGCAAGGCGACGTCGCCGCAGCGCGCGCCGAGGCGAATGCGTTCGGCAAGACGAAGCGCGGTGAAAACGGCGGGCTTGCGACGTCGACCGATCTCGCCGCGACCGTACCCGGCTATACGGGCGCCAAGCTCCCGCAGGAAAGCCTGGCGGACGATCCCGACGCGCTGACAGCGCAGGGGACGACAGCGGCCGTGTCGAGTGACACCTGGCAGACCGTCACCAACCCGGCACGAACGAAGGTGATCGTCGATCCCGACGAGCTGGTGCGCAGCAAGGCGATCGCCGCCGACCCTGACGCCTATCTGCAGGGGCAAACGCTGGGGGGCAGTACCGGAAGCTGCACCCCGCTGCCCCCCGGGGATGCGGGCACCGCCTACTACGAGGCGATGTGCGAAGAGGGCGCTCAGCCCTATGACGAGCCGCGCTCCTGCCGCATTCCGCTGGTGATCCAGACCGAGGGCTCGGTCTACTGGGAGTACCAGTGCCACACCGACAAGCTGACCCGGGGCGACGGGGCATTGCTGTGTGCTGCGCTTGATCCGGGTCTTACCAACGGCGGCTGCTCGCTCATCGACCAGACCCAGATCGGCGCGACCTGCCTGCAATGGGCCGGCACGCCCACCAACCCCTGGTGCGCGGAACCCGGCGAGCCGGTCTACCGCAACACGTATTCTTGCCCCGCACAGCTGCCCACGGGCGGCGGGATCGAGCGTAACACCCTGCGCATCGCCAGCGAGGGGAGGGACGAGAGCCAGTGCGGCATCGCGACGGCGCAGGCAAGCTGCAGCCCGAGCGCGGAAGTGTGCACAAGCGCCGAGCCGCAGACCCGGATGGTCAACGGGCTACCCGTCACGCGCCCCTGCTGGGAATGGGAGCGCACCTATCAATGCGCCGGCACGCGCGCGGCGACCGATTGCGGCGAGCTGGCCGCCAACACCCAATGCACGTATCTGCGCGAAGAGTGCCTCGACGATCCGCAGGTCGGTGCCTGCAAGGTGGCGACCAAGGTCTACCGCTGCCCGCTGCCTGAGCAAGCGCCCGCGGACCTGCCGCAGTACATCTGCGGCGACGACGTCTACTGCATCAACGGCGATTGCGAGCCGATCGAGCGCGAGGCCTCGACGGAGTTCAAGGACGCACTGGTTGGCCTCCATACGCTCGGCCAAGCCAACGCGGAGTTCGACGAGGCAACCCTGACGCTCTTCTCCGGGACGCGCGAGACGTGCCACAAGAAGGTGTTCGGTCTGTCGAACTGCTGTTCGGGTAAGGGCGTCCCGCTGCTGACCCCGTTCCTGTGCGATGCGGCGGAGCGCGAGCTCGACAAGAAGGACGATGCCGGGCTCTGCCACCGGGTCGGCTCCTACTGCTCGGACAAGGTGCTCGGGATCTGCGTCACCCGCAAGGACGCCTACTGCTGCTTTGAATCCAAGCTTAGCCGCATCCTGCAGGAGCAGGGGCGCACCCAGATCCGCAAGCCGTGGGGAGAGCCGAAGAAGGAGACCTGCAAGGGGTTCAGCATCGCCGAATTCCAGCTGCTAGACCTGTCGGTCATGGACTTCAGCGAGGTCTATGCGGAGTTCATCGACGCGGCGAAACTTCCCAACGAGCTTGAAACGACAACCCAAATACAAGAGCGCATCGAGGCGTACCTCCAAGCAAATGGGAAAAAGTGATGGCCTCGATAACCCCGCTCGCAAGCGGACACGGATTGCCCGACCTGTCGGTCGTGGAATTCGCCATAATGATTGCGCTGCTGCGCCTCGGGCCGCAGCCTGCTCCGCTGCTGCTCGGCACCCTGTCCGAATGGTTCGGTCACGATGTCACGCTCAGCGATATCCAGCCTGGGGTGCGGCGCCTCGTGCATCAGCATTTTCTGCGTTTGGAAGCGGGCGGAACACTGCGTCCGCAGGCTCGGTCGGTCTCTCCCGTCGCGACGTCGTTTTCGGCGATGATCCGCATAGTCGGGACCGAGTTCCGTCGCGCTCTGGAGAGGAGCGAAGCCCCGATCCTCGATCTCATATTGAAGCAGGTCGCGGAGGATCGACGCCGCGAGGAAGAAGCCGGCAAGCACGGCACATCACACAAGGAACCGGACAAGGATTAGGACAATGAAACAGGCTATCGGAACTCTTCTGGCGGCAACCATGGTCGCCACCTCGTTCGTCCCCGCGATCGCCACTGCACAGGAGCTGGCGACGGGCAGCGACGATGGCCTGGTGCGCGTCCAGCAGGGCGACGATTTCTATTGCCGCGAGCGCAAGCTCGGCACCTGGTTCTATTGCGAGAAGCCGAAGGAAGCGCCGGACCAGGCGAAGCCCGATGCGGCGCCGGTGGTTCCCGCCGCGGCGCAGCTGAAGGCGATAGGCGAGCACCTCGAGGAGCTGAAGGCGCGGGCCATCCTGCAGCCGACCACGGAGAACGTCTCCGAATACATCTCCTTCCAGCGGGCGCAGCTCGATCGCGCGTCCAACTTCGCAGACGTGTGGCGTCGAGCGATCTGGCAGAACCCGGAGCTCGATTATACGCTGCAGCGCCCGATCAATTCGGTCGGAAAGCGGACGTGGGAAGCGTCCCGAACCGCATCGCGTGATGCTGCGCTCGCGGCCGTCAACCAGCGGTACGGGGTGTTCTATTTCTTCTCGTCCAGCTGCGCCGCGTGCGAGGTCTTCTCGCCCATCATGAAAGGGGTCGCCGACCGCTACGGCATGACCGTGATGGCGGTTTCGGTGGATGGCGGGCCCAGCGCGGTGTTCCCGCGATACCTCGTCGATACCGGGCAGTTCCAGGCCATGGGCATGGGCGGCAAGCAGGTGCCGGCGCTGGTCCTGTACGACACCGTCACCAAGCAGCCGATGCCCATCGGGTACGGGGTCATGGCGGCCGATGAGGTCATGGACCGCATCTTCACCCTCACCAACGTCGAGCCGGGGAAGGACTTCTGATGGCTGATCCTGCATCCTTGCCCGCGCCCGGGCGCGCTTCCCGTCTCGCTCGGCGTCTCGGGCGCCGGTGCGCGACATCGATCACCGTGCTTGCGGCGATGAGCTGGGCGGCGACGCCCGCTCTCGCCGACGTCAACAGCGAGATGAACTCGTTCTTCAACTCCGCCGGCGCCGCCGCGAACGTCACAGGTCCGACCGCGTTCGATGGCCAATCCGCGGGTTACTATTCGGGAGGCAGCCTGTGGACGCGCTTCCCGACCAAGACGATCAATCCGATCAACATCCAGTTGCCCAAGGCAAGCGGCGGGTGCGGTGGTATCGACCTTTTCGGAGGATCGTTCAGCTTCATCAACACCGATGAAATCGTCGCCACCCTGAAGGCGACCGCCAACAACGCGATCGGCTTTGCCTTCCAGCTCGCGATCGATTCCATCTCCGCGCAGATCGGCGGCGTCATGAAAGACATGAGCCACAAGATCCAGCAGATGAACGAGTTCAACATGTCGAGTTGCCAGGCGGCGCAGGCCGCCGTCGGTGCGCTCTGGCCGAAGATGGACGGTGCGAGCCAGACCATCTGCCAGAACCTCGGCCGCAGTTCGGGTCTGTTTTCCGACGAAGCGAAGGCACGACACGAGTGTCAGGGTCAGAACACGCGATCGAGTGTCACGGCGTCGTCGACGGACGCGCAGGCCGAACTGCTCAAATCGAAGAACCTAACCTGGAATGCGCTCATGAGCCGCTCCACCACCGCACCCAGCGTCGAATATGCTGAGTGGCTGATGACGATGGTCGGAACGATCATACAGATCGCTCCGGCGTCCGAGGCAGAGCCGGGCAAGTTCCGTTTCATCGGTCCGGCCAGCTGGGACACCTACACAGCGCTTCTGGATGGCACAGCGTCCCACCCCGCGCAGGTCTATACCTGCGGTGGCGAAACCGGGCCCGACCAGTGCCTCAATCCGCAACCCCGCAGCCTCACCGTCACGAGCGCGATGGCCTACAAAAATCGGGTCAAGGCGATGATGGAGAGCATGACGACGAAGATCCGGACGAACGGCGTATTGTCGGGCGACGAGGTCAACCTGCTCGGTATGAGCAGCATTCCGCTCTACAAGATTCTCGTCGTCAACGAGGCGTCGCATTTCGGGCTTGGCCGCGGCGACGTCGACAGTCTCGCCGAGATCGTCGCCGTCGATGTGCTCATGGCGCAAATCGACCGGATGCTCGACGATGTGAACCGAGCCCAGGTCGGTTACGATGCGCCGGATCAGGCCAACTTCAATGCCTGGCGGGCACAGGTCGAGGACGTCCGAAAGAAGCTGTCCGACAAGAGCCAGCAGCTCGCCTCGAAACTGTCGAACACATACCGGATCGTCGAACGCACGCAGATGCTCGAGGCGACCTTGAAGAACACCATGAGCCCGCAGCTGTCGGCATCCCTCCGGTTCGGCCGTGGATTGTCGGCGCAGGGTCTGAGGTAGGCGCCGGCATAGCCGGCAGAGGGGAAGGGTAGGCCATGCTCGAGATCTTCACGGTCGGCGGCGGCGAATATCTGGTCAACACGTTCAACGCCGTTGCGGCGTGGAGCGGGGGCGGGGGCTTCCGATCCATGCTGCAGGTCGTCTTCGTGATGGGCCTTGCCTACTCGCTTTTCGTGGTCGCCTTCTCGATGGACTGGCGCGCGTGGCTGAACTGGTTCGTCCAAGCCACCGCGATCTACATGATGCTGCTGGTCCCGACCGTCACCGTGAAGGTCACCGATCGGATCGATCCCAGCCTTGCGCCCTCGGTGGTAGCCAACGTGCCACTAGGGCTCGGCGTGATGGCTTCATTCACAAGCCAGCTCGGCGACTGGATGACCGAGACGGCCGAAACGGTCTTCGTCATGCCCGCCGCGCTCAAGATGAACGCCGGCGGCATGATCTACGGTGCGCGCCTCCTCGAAAAGGCGCAGAACTCCTTCCAGATCACCGATCCCGTATTCCGCGCGAACATGGATGAGCATTTCAAACAGTGCGTCTTTTACGACGTCCTGCTCGGCTTCACGCCAATGGAGAAGCTGACGAACTCGGCGAACCTGTGGAGCGACATCGGGCCCGGAAGTGGCGCTCGAGCACAGAAGTGGCTGGAGAAGACCGCCGGCGGAACCGTCGATTCATACATCATCCGCTGCAACGACGCCTACGGTCGCATGTCCGCGCAGTGGAACGCGTTGCTCGACATCGACGCGACGAAGCTGGCGAAGGTGACCTATCCCAAGATGGTCGACTCTGCGGCTCTCGCGCGCCTCAAAGCCGATATTCCGCAGGTCGCGGCGGCGATGCACGGGACGAGCGGCGACGCATATCAGTATCTGCAGCAGGTCTCGACGATCGATGCTTTCCTTGCCGCGCGGGAGAGCTTTTCGGACGCTGGATGGGACGCCTACGCTTCGCAGCGCGCTGACGCCCAGGCCCGGAATACCTACACGTCGATCGCTCAGCAGGCGATGACGTGGGTGCCGCTGCTCGGCATCGTCCTGCAGGTCGTGTTCTACGCGATGTTCCCGGTGATCTTCCCGCTGTTCCTTTTCCCGCGGACTGGCATCTCGACGCTGAAGGGCTACGCGACAGGCTTCTTCTATCTCGCCAGCTGGGGCCCGCTCTACGTCATCCTGCACATGTTCGTGATGAACAGGGCGGCCAGCTCCTATGCGGCTATTTCGCCCACCGGACCAACGCTATTGGTGGTCGACGGCATCACGGCCGTGAACAACGATATCGCGACGGTCGCCGGGTTCCTGATGATGAGCGTGCCGTTCTTGGCCGCCGGCATGGCGCGTGGCGCGATGGCGATCGCCGGGCATGCGACGTCGATGCTGGCGCCTGCGCAGAGCGCCGCCGAGGCGGCCGCGTCGGAGCGGACCACCGGCAATTACAGCTATGGCAACATGTCCTATCAGAACCTGACGTCGAACATGCGTCAGGCGAACAAGTGGGATGAGCGGCCATACATTACTGGCGGGTTCGCGAGCAGCAGCTTCACCAATGCCGACGGCGGGGTCGAACATGGCTTCGCGAACGGGGATTACGCTTATGACACCCGGCAAGGTATCTCCAACCTTGCGTTCACCCCGACGCGGACCAGCGGCTTTGATGCGGCGGTCTCGCGGACGCTTTCGGAAGGGCAGTCGCTCGTTGACTCCCGGCGGCAAGCGGCATCCGAATCCTGGCAGGCGACGGTGCAAACCGGCACGGATCTGTTGCGGACGGCCGAGCAGCGCGCATCGAGCGGGACGGAAACGGGATCTGGCTTCAACAACAGTTTGAGCCGGATGCACGATGTGTCCCGTGGGATCTCGAGTGGGCTGCAATCTCGGTTCGGCCTTACGGAGGC
Organism: Porphyrobacter sp. GA68; assembly: GCF_022605525.1. Taxonomy (GTDB): domain Bacteria; phylum Pseudomonadota; class Alphaproteobacteria; order Sphingomonadales; family Sphingomonadaceae; genus Qipengyuania_B. Next base: position 32,950 of record NZ_JAKQYJ010000003.1, on the reverse strand, counting down.
CGAAGCTGATCGGATTGCTCGTACCTCTCAGGTGATCGGGGAAGGCAACGCCGCCCTATCAGGCGGTGTTGGGAAAGGGCAGCTGCCCGGTCTTAGCGCGCAAGCTACGGCCGGATTGGCCGCACGAATCGTTACGAGCACCCAAAGGGAAACGGGCCGGACAATCACCGCCGATCAAGCGCTGTCGGAAATCCAAGATTATCTGTTCCGCGAGACCAATACGAGTCAGGCGCGCACTGCGCGGGACGACTTCCAACGGGAGACCAGCAGCAGCTCCGACAGCAGCGTGCGGTCCCTGTCGGAACGGCTGTCGGCGGGCGTCACCGAGTCGCGCGGTCTCACGCGAGAGGCGGCCCAGAGCGAGGAGACGTTCAAGCGAGTGTCGGACGATCTGCGCGAGTCTTCCTCGAACGGGTACAGCCTCAATCAGAACGACACGCAGGAATTCGTCACGTACGCGCAAGAACGCCTTCGCGCCGATCCCCTCCTGTCCTCGCAGGGGTGGACGCCGGGCATGGTTATGCCTCGCACAGAGGGACAGCGCCAAGTCCGCGACATTCTGCTCAACGACTTCGTCAACAGGCAGATCAACAATGCCCGCGAAGAGATGGGGCTGCGAATTCCCGATCGGTTGGACACCGGCTTGACCGGACCGTCGATCACGTCGGCCGAGGGTGTCCGTGGCTGGGGTGGTCGGCAACAAGCCGCCGTGCGCGGACAAGGGCCCGATGTCGATGTGCGCGCCAGCTCTCGTGATCAGGAACTTGCCGATGATGTGCACGATCAGATTCTTGGTGGCTCGGCTCGCGTGATGCGCGAAGGGTTCGACCTAGACGGACGTCTGAGCGACGCACGCAGCCGCGGCGAGAATCTCAGTGCCGAGGTCGATCAGCGCAACGTCTCGTCGTTGATTGGCACGATGCCCTATGTTTCGCCGCTCATAGAAGGCGCGCGCGAGCGGATCGGCGAAGCGTCTGACTGGGTACAGGACCAGCTCGGCATCGGGGGCGGGAATGTCTCGCCAGGACCAGTCCAGACGGCCCTGCCGCGATCCGGTGCGGGGTTCAGGAGCTATTCGCCACAGAGCCAGCAGTACGGCACAGCGTCGCTCGTGGGCGAGCTGGCACAATCGTCGGCCGCATGGTCCGCTCGTGGCGGTTCGCCAGTTAACATTGGCGATATCAGCCGGCGGGGTGGGGGAGACCTTCCAGGCCATGACACGCATGAGGTCGGACGTCAGGTCGACGTTCGACCGTTCCGACACGACGGTTCGAACCAGCCCACCAACTGGCAGAGCCGGTCCTATGATCGCGAACAGACGCGCAACTACATCGAGTTCATGAAGGAGCGTAACCCTGGAATGACGGTGCTCTTCAACGACCCGGTCCTCGTCCGCGAAGGTCTGACCAAGCCGTACAGGGGACACGACAACCACCTGCACCTGAATTTCGGCAATCGAGGATAAGCAAACGGCGCGGCAACGATGCCGCGCCGTTCGTTATGGCTGGCAAGCCATCTTCAGAAAATCAGGCTGAGGGCCACCGCGCCAACAAGACCAAGAGCGACCATCAAGCCGAACTGCTTCCAAGACAGCTCTTGTTCGGGAACCGGGAGATTCGCCCCCGAAACCGGGGAGCCGTCCATCAGGTGGCGGCCCAATCCCGTAGTCAAATCGTAAGGGTTTGAAGGGTCGGAGGCGAAAGACCTGAACTCTGGCGCGGCCGATTCAAACCGACGGCTCGGAGCGTCGCCGAACGACGAGGTCGCATTTGGCCAGTTATCGAACGACGACATGGTGATATCCTTCCGGCAAAAGGATATCACATTCGGAAGCTCGAGGACAAGAGTTCTCTGTCCGTTCTTCGGATTGGCGCCGGATCGAAGCTGTGTCTATCGCCAAGGAACAACGGTGCCGGTGGCCAGCATGGCCGCACCAAGATCGCGGCCGTTGGGCAGGCGACAGGTCGCAACAACCCGCTCGTAGCTGCCGCCGGTAGCCTGACACTGCATGGCGGGCGCGCGCACGCGGACATGGCCGGTACTTAAAGTTCCTCGAGGTCCGCCCAAGAGAGCGACCATTGCGTCGCGCGCGGCCGCGCCGCTTGCCGCAGGGCAGGGGTGCCTTGGTCGGCAGGTCTCGTCCATCTCCCGCGCTGCTATATTGGCGACGCGAATTTTCGGACCCTCGGCACACCAAATTGGCCCGTCTCCGTCCCAGACCGCGATCGGGGTGCAAACAAAGGCAGCAGCGGCGGCAAGAATGGTGGCGGGCATGATCTCTTCTTCTATCATACTGCGATGACAGTTGAAGATTCCTGAAGGCTAGGAGGTGTGTATTTGTAACCTGTATCGCATGACCAAGAGCTCGACCGAGGTCGCTGGGTTGTTCAACGCCGCGCCCGCTGCAGCGAGCAACGCGCCGGGAGAGATCTATCCAGGCTACCCCGGTCTGGTTGTAGTCGATGGATCGATCCGATCGATGGTGTGGGGCTTTCCGCTGTCGCTGAAGAGCAAGAAGACGGGTCAGCCTTTGAAACCGAAACCGGTCAACAACGCTCGCACCGATAAGTTGAGCCAGTTTTTCTGGCGGGACAGCTTCGAGAAGCGACGCTGCCTTATCCCCCTTACCGAATGGGCAGAGGCCGAGGGCGCCCGAGGGTCCATGACGCGCACCTGGCTGTCGCTGCTGGACGCGGAGCTGTTTGCCGTCGCCGGCGTATGGCGGTCTTCGGATGAATGGGGTGATTGCTATTCGATGGTGATGAAGGACGGGACCGGTGCTGCGGCCGAAGTCCATTCCCGAATGCCGGTTATCTTGCGAGGCGATCAGTGTCGCGTCTGGGAAGAAGGGTCGGCGGAGGCAGCTTTGCAGTTATGCAAGCAACCATACGCAGGCGAGATCGCCATCGACCAAACGGCAACGCCGTGGGCGCGAAGACCCTAATCGTGTGAAAACGGACACCAAAACCGAGAATCAGAGACATTTCGTGAGACTGTCTCAAGCCGGAAGGTAAGTCTCGGACCGAAACAAACCCTACTACCAAAGGCTTACGCCGATAGCACGCAAAGCATCCCACAATGGTTTACTGCCCAGTTTTGCAGCTTTGACGGGGTCAGCTGACCTGCCTCGCTCAAGTATTTAGCAATCGACACTCCGCGAGGCTTCCCTCATTTCGGTGTGGCTTGTCCCAATAGTTCATAGGAGTGATCCGCTGCCGCGCGTCGGCTGCGCAAGCGCAAGCGGTGGCGGATCGTTGGGAGGTGCCTGTGAGCCCACCAAGTCAAGCCGGCTTCCGCTTTGCCAGTGTGAACCTTCTAAGCTTTACTCTACTTCGTCTGAAATTGGTAGAAAGGTGGCGCTGCCAATCTGGGCGAGGCGTCGCACATCATCCTTAGTTGCTTTTCGAATTCGCCAATCCAAATCTAATCCCCTTGCAACGCTATAAGCTTGATCGTCTCGCTGTAGTCCTGCCGGAGGAGGCACCGACTCCGCACGCGATGGCGGCGAGCTTTGACGTGACCCCCTTTTCTCCTCCAGTCATAAGTAGAGTCCGGGGTTATCATCGTGCCCTTGCGGGCGGGGTTGCACAACCCGCCTGGCAGCATCGGCGGGCGTCAGCCCGCCTATCCCGCTATGCGGCCGCACATGGTTGTAGTCGTCACGCCAGCTGCTTAGTACCGAGCGGGCATGGCTCAACGACGCGAACAGCGTCTCGTTCAGGCATTCGTCGCGCAAGCGACCATTGAAGCTCTCGACATAACCGTTTTGCTGCGGTTTGCCGGGAGCGATGTAATGCCACTCGATCTGCCGGTCCTGCGCCCAACGCAGGATCGCCAGGCTGGTCAGCTCGGTCCCATTGTCGCTCACGATCATCAGCGGCTTGCCGCGAACCGCGATGATCGCATCGAGCTCGCGCGCAACACGAGCGCCCGATAGCGACGTATCGACCACCAGCGCCAGGTTCTCCCGCGTGAAGTCATCGACAACGGCAAGGATGCGGATACGTCGGCTGCAGACCAGCGTGTCGCTGACGAAGTCCAGGCTCCAGCGCTGGTTCGGACCCTGCGGCAACGTCATCGGCGCCCGCGTGCCCATCGCTCGCTTGCGGCCCCGGCGACGCCGCACGCGCAGGTTCTCCTCGCGATACAGTCGCAGCAGCTTCTTGTGGTTCATGACGATGCCCTCACGCGCCAGCATGATCCCCAGCCGTCGGTAGCCGAACCGACGACGTTCAAGCGCGATCTCGCGAAGACGCGACCGCAGGTCGCCATCATCATCACGCCGATGCGCATAGCGCATCGACGATCGATCCACGCCAAGGATGCGACAGGCCCGACGCTCGCTGATGCCGAAGAGCTGCCGAACATCCTCGACAGCCCTCCGACGAACGGCAGGCCTCACCAGTTTTTTGAGGCAACCTCCTTCAGCACCGCATTGTCGAGCATCGCATCGGCCAGCAGCCGCTTCAGTCGTGCGTTCTCGTCCTCAAGCACCTTCAGCTTGCGCGCCTGCGACACGTCCATGCCGCCATAGGTCGCCTTCCACTTGTAGAACGTCGCACTGCTCACACCGTGCTTGCGGCACACATCCGCCGTCGATGATCCCGCTTCCTGCTCCCGCAGAATCGCTATGATCTGCTCCTCGGTAAATCTGCTGCGCTTCATCGTCGTCCTCCTTCATGAAGGACTCTAGCTCAGACTGGCAGAGTTCCCGGGGAGCACGTCACCATTGGCCCGTAACCTTGCTGCGCTGTTAGGAGCACGAAGCGCAGGACAGAGCGCGTTCACCGGACACTGCCGCTCAATCTACAACGCTTCCGATCATCACCCCCCTATAGGCCGGGACTAGGCCCGGTGCGGGCTGCCCCATAGAACGGGTCGCCCATCGGGTAGTCGCCAAACTAAGGTAGCAAAACTGCAAAATTGCTCAACTTGACAGATCAGTTTCCGTCCATTTCGCTACTCGGTGGCGAAATCAAATGACGAAATGATTGCCTCGCAACTAATTTCCTGCAAACAAAAACCTTCGATAAACAATTGAGTTCGCGGTCCTAAAGTGGATAATGATCGTATCGCTATTGGAAACCTAGCGTCGCTGTGCGTGGGGTGCATGATATCTTCACCACTGCGGGGGCGTTCCAAACGCTCAAGATAGAAAGAAACTTCCCCGATGGAATTTTCGGTCTTCACTTCCTTGCAGTCGCGGTTCGGGAGGCACGAAACCGATCCATTCTCCGACCCAATGGCGACACGAACAAGTGCGTTTCCATCAAAGAACATTATGCCGGAAGATTCAAAACCCTGTGCGGGCGCTATCGTCATTTTCCCAGGAACATTAAATGTGAGTTTTCGACCGTCAGTCAAATCTATCGACTGCCTCATCTCCATTGCATTGGCTGAACTCCGTTCATTTGCTTCGGGTTGGCCAATTGCCGTGGTCTGACAGCCTGACATAGCAAACGGGATGAGAATGATGCCAAGCTGGAAAATACCTCTCATTTAGCGAGTCCCGTATAGCCTCTGCGCGCTAGATAAATCATTAGCTGACGGTGTCAGCGGCCGCGGACCCTTGAAATTCCAACCGTTCATAACGTCCGCCGCAACTTGGTCTTGGAGCTTGTGTGCCATGCCCATTGCGTGGCCCAGCTCATGGGCGACAAGATTCTGAATGTGGATTTTATCAGAAGGTACGGCCCCTGTCCCGCAATACGCGCTGGCGATTGTCGCAGGCGCGATCATCATATCACCATCGCGAATATACCATCGGCGCCTTTCTGGATCGGTTGTCTCTTGAAAGCGACTAGGTCGTGTTGACAAAAGACTTTAGCCATAGGCGGGCGGCGGCGAGGTTGAGGAAGCTCTCGAAGGACAGGATGGTCTTGTCGTAGCGGGTGGCGATCCGGCGCTGTTGCTTGAGCTTGCCGAACATGCGCTCAACGCGGTTGCGATCCCGGTAGCGGCGATAGTCGGGATGCTCGGGCGCCTTGCGGTTCGAGCGGGGTGGGATGATCGGCAGGATGCCCCGGATCAGCAGGCTCTCGCGGAAGCGCTCACCGTCGTAGCCTTTGTCCGCCAGCAGCCCCTTGGGTGTGGCGACCGGGATCGCCATCAGCGGCTCGGCAGCGGTGTAATCGGAGGCCTCGCCGCCGGTCAGGATGAAGCCGAGAGGCAGTCCCTGATTGTCACAACGGGCGTGGATCTTGCTCGTAAAGCCGCCGCGTGATCGACCAAGAGCGTTCGCACAAGCCCCCCTTTTCCGCCCGCTGCCGAGACATGGCCGCGAACGCTGGTGCTGTCGATCATGTGCTGCCAGTCGTCGGTCAGACCAAGATCGACCAGCGTTTGCAGCAGCGCATCCCACACGCCCTGTTCGGCCCAGCGCCGGAACCGGACATAGACCGAATTCCACTTGCCGTAGCGCTCGTGCATGTCGCGCCAGGGGCAGCCGACCCTCAACACGTGGAGCATGCCGTTGAGGAAGCGTCGGTTATCGCCAGCGGGACGCGCCCAGCGACCACGCTCAGGCGGCAGCAGCGGCCCGATCAGCTCCCACTCCGCATCCGACAAGTCTCCGCGACCCATGACTGCTCCTCAAAAAGCAGTCTTGAATTAGAACACGGGGCCTTTGGGAATCCCTTTTGTCAACACGGCCTAGAATGATCTCTGAAATTGGCGCGGTACCAATCCCGAAAAAGCTTGTGGGTGTACCCATAATTGGAAAATCGTCGTCTGTGACGAACCTAGTCAGTTTAATACCGCACAAACTTGGCATTCGCCTGAATACCGGCAAACAAATCCTTGGAAGTGGCAGAGTATTTGGAGTACTTGGAAGAGCCAATGCAGTTGTCGGAGGAGCGTTGATATTGTGGGATGGCGCTAGCATAGCTATTTGCACAGCGAGGTGAAGATGTTCTTTCGAAAGCCAAAGTTATCGGTGAGTTCATCAAGTTCATCGTATGATCTGCTGCAAGATGCTTTTATGCAGTACCATATAAAGCTCCATGATGGAGAGATGAGCCGGCGGCTTTCTTCGCTTAAGATGGATGACATCGATTTTTTAGAGTCGCTTCAAATGATTGAGAAGGCAATTGGCTCAGACATAGACAAAGCGGGCATTACTCCTTCAACAACGATCAGCGAATTAATCCGGAGGATTGATCGGGCACGTGTATCTTGAGCAACTCGAATTCTTTTTTAAGCATAAACCACTACTTACCTCTTGACTCTCCTCACAGCTAGGCAGACACTTCGCTCGTCAAACAGGGGAAGACGTCATGAAAACAGCGTCCGCACTCGTTGTAACCGGCCTCGCGCTCCTGAGCCTCAGTGCTCCGCCGGCCCAAGCCAGCCAGACCACCACCTACACCTATGACGCGCGCGGCCGCCTCGTAAAGGTTGAGCGCACCGGTAATCCGAACAGCAATGCCCGAACCGAGTACCGGCACGACCGGGCACATAATCGCACGCGGGTGACCACCACCGGGGCACCGCGCTAACAGCTCAGTACCGCCTTACAGGGGAGGTGGATATGACGGGTAGTTCTCGCCGCATGGTCCGGGCCGCCATGCTGGCCTCCACCGTGCTGTGGGCGGGGCTCGCCCTGCCGGCTGCCGCCCAGCGCGCCGCCGCGCCCGCCGATGCGTTCGTTGCGACCGACGAGCACGGCGTGGACCTTGTCACAGGCCGCTTCTACCTCGACATCGTGGAAGGCTCCATCGGCCCCGCCGCGGGCGGGGTGAGCCTTATCCGCTACTACGGGCACTCGGGCCTGCAGGACAACTGGTCGGGCACGGTGGAGGTGGTCGGCACGAGCGCCAAGGTTACGCTCGGCAAGACCTCCGACAGCTTTACCCAGCAGGGCTCTGTGTGGGTGTCGCGCAAGGCCAATGGCGCGATCCTGACCGACACGGGCGTAGGCTGGCTCTACCGGGCCGCAGATGGAACGGTCATCGAGTATACCAAGCCGCGTTATCTGGCTGGCGGGTATGACGACGTGCCGACCGACTACAGCGGCCCTGGCTGCGGCGGAAATGGGGAGAACTGCGGCCTGCCGGTCAAGATCACCCGTCCCGGCGGGCTCTCCTACGATCTTGCCTGGGAGGCAAGCCTCCAATGCTTCCGCTATGGCCAGCCCTGGTTTCCTGGAGGGTGGGAGGAGGATGGCGGCAGCTGCTTCGTGCCGATCCGGCTACAATCTGTCACCAGCAATTCAAGCTACGCGATGGAGTTCGCCTATGTGACCAATCGCCCGAGCTTCAACGGCGGATGGCCGCCGCCCACCTATTGGGAGCGGGCATCGGTCACCTTCAGCGACAACTCGCGCGTGCCCGGCACCTACACGAAGCCGGTGGTCACCTATGCACGGCCTGCCGCAGGCGTGCTCGAGATCAACAATTCGGTGGCGGGCAATTGGCGGATCACCCAGAGCGGCTCTACCCTGTCGGTCAGAAAGCCCGGGCGCACGAGCGACACGCTCATCGTCCAGCGCGATGCCAATGCGCGGGTTACCTCCGTCACCGACGATGGGGAGACCAAGGCCTATAGCTGGAGCGTCGGGGCAAGCACCAGCGTCTCCATGACCGATGCCTCGGGCTCCGACGGGCAGGTTGTGACCAATCCTGCCATCGGCCGGCCGGGTACGGTGACGGACGCAAGCGGCCACACCACGGTCAACCAGTACGACACTGCCGGCCGCCTGCTGCGCACCACCTTTCCCGAAGGCGATGCGGTGGTCTACGAGCGCGACCCGCGCGGCAACATCTTCCGCGTGACGCGCATCGGCAAGGATGGAGCAAGCTTCGTCGCAGGTGAGGCGAACTTCGATGCCGCTTGCGCAGAGCCCCTCAAGTGCAACAAGCCGAACTGGACGGTGGATGCGCGCGGCCAGCGGACCGACTACGCCTACGGGCCGGCGCACGGCCTCGTGACCCAGATCCAGCGCCCCGCGCCTGCTTCCGGACAGCCGCGCCCGACCACACAATACGAGTACACGCAGCTCTACGCCCAGACCCGCCGCTATGACGGGGTGATGGTCAACCAGGGCACGCCGCAGTGGAAGCTGACCCGCATGCGCCAGTGCGCTACAGCGGCGACTTGCCCAGGCAGCGCGGCCGAGCAGGTGACCACCATCGCTTACAACAATCCCAACCTCCTGCCCACTAGCGTGACGGTGGCATCGGGCGACGGGGCGCTGAGCGCCACCACGCTCATGGCCTATGATGCGCGCGGCAACCTTATCGCCGAGGACGGCCCGCTTCCCGGCTCGGGCGATACCACCACCTATATCTACGACGCGCGTGACCGGCGGCGCGGGATCATCGGCCCCGATCCCGATGGAGCAGGTTCGCGTCCCCGCCAGGCGGTGCGCTACACCTTTGACGATGCTGGCAAGGTGTTGCGCGCGGAGATCGGCACAGCGACAGATGCCAGCGAGGCAGCGCTCAACGCCATGAGCGTTTATCAATCAGCCGAGCTCCTCTACGATACGCGCGGCAACCTCGCGGTCGAGAAGCTCGTTGCGGGCGGCCAGGTCCACCAGCTCCTCCAGCACGAGCACGACGCGCAGAACCGGCTCGCCTGCACCGCCGTGCGCATGAACCCGGCGGCTTGGGGCGCGCTGCCCGCTTCGGCCTGCGTGCAAGGAACAGCCGGCACCGCCGGACCCGACCGGATCACCCGCTACCACCACGATGCCGAGGACCGGGTCGTGCGGGTGGAGAGCGGGGTCGGCACGGACGCTGTCGCCAACGACTACCAAGCGACGTTCACCCGCAACGGGCAGCTTGCCAGTCTCACCGATGCGGAGGCAAACCGGACCGCTTACGAGTACGATCGGTTCGACCGGCTGTGGCGCACCTTCTATCCTCATCCGGTCACCAAGAACACTGCCAACGGTGCCGATTTCGAGGAGCTCGCCTACGACAACGCCGGCAATGTGACGGCGCGCCGCCTGCGCGACGGACAGCAGATCGGATACGCCTATGACCCGCTCGGCCGTCTCGCCTTCAAGGACGTGCCAAACGGCGTCATCCATGAATACGACATCACCTACAGCTACGATCTCCTGGGCCGCCTCACCCGCGCGCAGGATGCCAACGGCCACGTCTCCGCATTCGGCTACGACGGGTTTGACCGTAAGACAAGCGAGGGGAGTAACTGGACCAACCGGCAGTTCGCCTATGACACCGCCGGCAGGCGCACACGCACCACCTGGGGCGACGGGTTCTTCGTCACCTACGAGTACGACCTGACCGGCGCGATGACCGCCATGCGCGAGAACGGCGGGTTCGTGCTGGCAAGCTTTAGCTACGATGCGCTCGGCCGCCGCACTAGCTTGACCAGAGGCAACGGCACGGAAACGAGCTACAGCTACGATCCGGTCTCGCGGCTCGCTTCGCTCACCCATAACCTCGCCGGCAGCGCGCATGATGTCAGCTTGCAGTTCGGCTACAACCCTGCCGGGCAGATCGCGAGCCAGAACCTGTCGAATACTGCCTATGCGTTTGCTGATCACGTTAACACCGACCGCCCCTATAGCGCCAACGGCCTCAACCAGTACACACAGGCCGGATCGGTCGCGTTCGGCTACGACCCCCGCGGCAATCTCACGCAGTCGAGCGCGGACAGCTACACCTACACCAGCGAAAACCGCTTGGCCACACGCAGCGGCGGGCATGTGGTCGCCTGGGATCCGCTCGGCCGCCTGCACTGGGTCGGCACCGGAGGTGTAGTGAACACCTGGCTGCAATATGACGGGGCCGACCTCATCGAGGAGCGCGGCAGCGCGGGCGTGCAGCGCCGCTATGTGCACGGGCCGGGCACGGACGAAGTCTTGGTGTGGTACGAGGGCGCGGGCACAGCCGACCGCCGCTGGCTCCATGCCGACGAGCGCGGCTCGGTGGTGGCGGTCTCCAATGGCAGCGGCGCAGCGATCGCCCTCAACACCTATGACGAGTACGGCATTCCCGGCGCAGGCAATCAGGGCCGGTTCCAGTACACCGGCCAGACCTGGCTTCCCGAGCTCGGCCTCTACCACTACAAGGCCCGGATGTACTCGCCCACACTTGGCCGGTTCATGCAGACCGATCCCATCGGCTATGGCGATGGGATGAACCTGTATGGGTATGTGGGCGGGGATCCGGTCAACATGACGGATCCCACCGGTCTTTGTGGGGAAGGCGAGATCGACATTCGCAACACTGCGCAGACCAGAATACCGAATTGCGTGGCAGACCCGCGCTTGAATGGAGGAGGCGGAGGAGGAGGTGCAGGAGGCGGCAGCGGCGGCAGTGGTCACGGCGTCGTTGGGGGCAGCGGTGCTCCCGGAGGCGGCAGCGGGCTCGGTGCAGGAGCGAGCAATGGCAACGAAATAGTTGTGACTGGCTCTCGTAATCCTATTCCTCTCTCCGGATATGATGCGGGATTTCGTCTTGGGGTCATAAGTAGCCCAGGTTCAGCGCCAGGTGCTACTGACATCCTACGGGAGCTCTGGGAGGCGCTCGGCGGCCCAACGGAAGAAGAAGAACAAGCGGAAAGAGAGCGACGAGAACGTGAAAGAGCTGAACGCGAAGCAAGGGCCCGAGAGCAGTTGGCGCGCTATTGCGCGGCTAATCCACCAACTCCTGCCGATGGTGCCGAAGCTGCGGGTTCAGCAAGAGAAATAGGTGATCGCCGCGCGCCTCGGATGGGAAGAGCGGCGGCAGGGCTTGAGTTGCTGACCCAAGCGTGGCGTTGGTACACATGCAGATAGTTAAGAAAGCAAAAAAACTTGCTTTAATAACAATAATTCCGGTTTCTTTTATTGTTGTAAACTCGCTCTCCGCTGGATTTGCAGATTACCTTCTGTTCTATTATGGACTTCCACAAGCATTACTATGGGTAATTTACTTTCCAATGTCAGAAGAGGTTTTTAAGTTCTTAAGTCTGAAGGCGTTCGGACGATTCTGTTTTCCCATTATCGTGATTTTTGGTATCTTAGAGATATGCACAAAGTTGATCAACAATACTATGTTTTATTCCGACAAATTCGTCTTCGAAGTTTTGAGTGCAGACTTATTTGTATTTCTTAATGCTTTTCTTTTTCATCTTGGTAGCGCTTACGTGTATTTCTCAGCGTATCGGCTACTGTTCAGTCCGCTAGTGACTGTTATTTTTATGATTTTTGTTCACTCAACGCTGAACTTGTTATACGAAACAGATTTAAAGATTTTCCACGTTATCATCGCATCAGCTATTTGTTCCGCAGTTCCCTTTGCATATGCACACCGGATAAGATTAAAGAAAGTTGCTTTTTCTAAGTTGTTGTTAGAACCATTCAGCAGCAAGTAGATGCGTAAACGTTTAGACGAGACGAACCACTTCTTTATTCACCCACTCCGCCCCCGACAGCTACACCTACACCAGCGAAAACCGCTTGGCCACACGCAGCGGCGGGCATGTGGTCGCCTGGGATCCGCTCGGCCGCCTGCACTGGGTCGGCACCGGAGGTGTAGTGAACACCTGGCTGCAATATGACGGGGCCGACCTCATCGAGGAGCGCGGCAGCGCGGGCGTGCAGCGCCGCTATGTGCACGGGCCGGGCACGGACGAAGTCTTGGTGTGGTACGAGGGCGCGGGCACAGCCGACCGCCGCTGGCTCCATGCCGACGAGCGCGGCTCGGTGGTGGCGGTCTCCAATGGCAGCGGCGCAGCGATCGCCCTCAACACCTATGACGAGTACGGCATTCCCGGCGCAGGCAATCAGGGCCGGTTCCAGTACACCGGCCAGACCTGGCTTCCCGAGCTCGGCCTCTACCACTACAAGGCCCGGATGTACTCGCCCACACTTGGCCGGTTCATGCAGACCGATCCCATCGGCTATGGCGATGGGATGAACCTGTATGGGTATGTGGGCGGGGATCCGGTCAACATGACTGATCCGACGGGGCTATGTGGTGTTGAGCAGACGTTAGATCTTGAGACTGGGCTTTGCCAGAATAATATCACTGTTACTGGAACGAGATCCGAAATTAGTGTCTCTAATCCGAGCGGCGACATCTGGAGTATCGGAAGCTTTAATTTTGATTTGGGTTCTCTCCCCGGTGCTTATAGCTCTAACGAGATAATCGTAACAGGTACGCCGCCTCCAAAACAGGGTCCTGAACTTGAGCCGCAAAATAATCCCTGTAATCCAGGTGTAGCCGACGAGTTCTTCGAAGACGCCTTAGAGGTTACCGGGATTATCGGAGACGGACTTACCATGGCTGGGGTTCTGACCGGTAATCCCGTGCTGGCTGGGGTCGGTCTAAGTCTAAGCTATGGGAGTACGGCCCTCTCCGGGGCTTTGAACTACTCACAAGGCGATTATGCCGGACTAGCCGGTGACGTTGCAGGCGCAGGCGCGGGGCTAGTGCCTGGCGGTCGTCTCATCCGCCGAGTTGGCGGTGCGGCGGCCGACCCAGGCCGAAACGCCGCAGGTAGATTTGTTTCCAATTGGCGAGGTCGCCAAGCTGCACAGGACATTGCGACAGAGGGCCTTCAAGAGCGGACAGTTGGGGCGGCTGTTTCGAGCGTGGGATGCCCGCGATGAGCCAGGCGATACTAATACCATTGTTTGCTTTAGCTACTTGGATGCTGGCTCTGTATGCGGACAATAAGTTCCGCTACTTTTACGAAGGCAAAGATGCTGACGCTCTCGCTCGACGGACGACCGGTCTGAAACGTTTTTTGATATCCCACAACCGCGCCTTGAAATTAGTGGGTCTTGGTCTGTTATGGGCTGGATTTAGCTTAGGAACCGTTCTGGCAAACGGGACTGGCAATACGATATCCTTTTCAGCCTACGCGATCGGCATCGTTGGACTTCTAATCTATGTAGTGTCCCGAATGTGGCCGTTTCTAGCGCGTTAGAATCTTCACCTTCGCCAGAAACTGAGAAGACTTGTGGTTTAGGTACTATAAGCTTAGGAGCCGGCTTCACATTCTTTATCGGCACAAGAGGTATAACAATCAACGTCGATTTTGGAGTAGCTCATGGAAGTTCTTCCAACGGCCAGATATTCGCCAGAGGAAGTGCTGCGGGATTATCTGGGCTCGGTTTATACGGTGGCGTGGGATTAAACGGTTCGCTCGGTTACACCTCACAGCATCTGATAACTGGTTTTAGTAGCGACAAAGTACTCGCCGCCGCCGCTGCTGCGGGAACAGGAGGAGAAATAATCACTTCAACCGGCGACTCCCATGGCGGCTTTCCCCGCGATCCTTCCATTACTGGAAGTGCTGAAGGCGGTTTAGGAGGTTACATAGGCGCAGGTGAACGACAAACATTTTCATTTATATTTGCAGACGTTGGCTGCTAAAATGAGAAAGCTAAATGAAAGATACATTAAGATACTTCTAGGTATTAAAGTAGTAGCTTTTCTTATAAGTTCTTCTACCATTATATACCTATTATTTAGTTTGGCAAGCGAAGAGAAGACTATAACAGAAGATACACTTATCTTAATATTATTAGTCTTAGGTAGTTGGGGCATTTTTGGATTGGCTAAAGTATGGTTCCGCTTTCTCACGAAAATCGGGTTTTAGCTACCAACTGAAATTAGAAACATCTTGCTTTTGCTGATCATTTATGTCCTCATCCCTCCTATGACCGGCGCCCCCGCCCATGCCCGCTGACCTGCGCCAAGACACCCTCTTCGTCGGCCTCACCCGCCCGCAGATGTTCGCCGGCGTCACCTACTCCTTCTTCGTCATCAACGCCGTCATAGCCGTCGAGCTGTTCCTCCTGTTCGGCAGCTGGTGGGTGTTGCTCGTTGCGCTTGGCGTGCATGGCCTGGGCGTCCTCCTTCACCTCGAGGAGCCGCGCATCGTCGATCTGTGGCTGACCCGCGTGCGCCAGTGCCCGCGCATCAAGAACCACCGCTTGTGGCGATGCAACTCCTACCGCCCCTGACCAGCGATCCGCGCACCATCGCCCGCGAGACCTCGGCGGGCGCGCACCTGCCCTATGCCCGGCATCTTGACCCTCACACCGTGCAGCTGCGCGACGGGCGATTGTTGCAAACCATCCGTTTTGGGGGCTTCCTGTTCGAGACCGCCGACAGCGCCGAGCTCAATTACCGCACGGAGCTGCGCGACGCGATGCTGCGCGCCGTCGGCTCGCCGCGCTACGCCCTGTGGCACCACGTAGTGCGGCGCCGCGCGGAAGGCGCGCTGCCCGCAACCTTCCCCGACGACTTCTCCCACCGCCTGGACGCGCGCTGGCGGGAGCGCCTCCTGTCCAAGCAGCTGTTCGTCAACGACCTGTTCCTCACATTGGTGCGCCGCCCGCTGGAGGGCCGCATAGGCTTGGCCGACCGGCTGCGCCGCGGCTTCGCCCGCTCAGGGAGCGGCGCAGCTCATGGTGAGACCTTGGCAGGCGAACGCCGCGCGCTCGATAACGCAACAGAAGCGCTGCTCGCCGCATTGGGCGCCTATGCCCCGCGCCGCCTGTCGCTCTACGAGGAAAGCGGCGCGCTCCACTCCGAACCGGCGGAGTTCCTCGCCTGGCTCTTGAACGGCACGATGCACCCCATCGCGCTGCCGCATGGCGATCTCGGCCACCACCTGGCGGCGCGGCGCGCCTCCTTCGGCCGCAACGCGGTGGAGCTCGCGCCCGCTGGGAATGAGCCGCGTCGGTTCCAGGCGCTCGTCTCGATCAAGGATTACCCCAACCGCACCATGCCGGGCATGTTCGACGAGCTCTACCGCCTGCCCTTCGAGCTCACCGTCACCCAGTCCTTCGCGTTCGTCGAGCGCGCCCGCGCCCTATCCTCCATGAACCTCTCCCTGCGCCGCATGCGGGCGGCCGAGGACGAGGCGGTGTCCTTGCGCGACGAGCTCAGCGTCGCCAAGGACGAGGTGGCCGCGGGGCGCGCTGGCTTTGGCGAGCACCACACCACCATCGCGCTCCATGCCGAGAGCCTGGAGGCGCTCGACACTGGCACCGCCGAGGTGACAGCGCTGCTGGCAGATCTCGGCATCACGGCGGTCAGGGAAGACATCGCCTTGGAGCCGGCGTTCTGGGCGCAGTTCCCCGGCAACTTCCGCTATATCGCCAGGCGTGGGCTTGTCTCGACCACCAACTTCGCCGGGCTCGCCTCCCTGCACAACTTCCCTGTAGGACGGGCGAGCGGCAATCACTGGGGCGCGGCGGTGAGCCTCCTGGAGACCACAGCCGCCGGACCCTACTTCTTCAACTTCCACGCGCGCGATCTGGGCAACTTCACCGTTATCGGACCCTCTGGGTCGGGCAAGACGGTGATCCTGAACTTCCTCTTGGCGCAGGCGCGGCGCTTTCAACCGCGCATCGTGTTCTTCGACAAGGACCGGGGCGCCGAGCTCTTCATCCGCGCGATCGGCGGCTCGTACGACCGCTTGCGCCCCGGCAGCCCGGCAGGGCTCAACCCCTTGCAGCTGGAGGACACGCCGGCGAACCGCCAGTTCCTCCACGAGTGGCTGGGGCTGCTCGCGGGCGGGCTCGATGCGGGCGAAGCGGAGCTGGTGGCCGATGCGCTCGAGGCCAATTTCCTCAGCCCCCCGCCGCGCCGGCGCCTCCGCCACCTCGCCGAGCTCTTCCGCGGCCATGATCGGCCTAAAGCGGGCGACCTCTACCAGCGCCTCCGCCCCTGGTGGGGCTCTGGCGAGCGGGCCTGGCTGTTCGACAATGCGGAGGACACGACCGACCTTGCCGCGCAGACGGTCGGGTTCGACATGACCGCGCTGCTCGACGATCCGCAGCTCAGAACCCCGGCGCTCCTCTACTTCTTCCACCGGGTGGAGGAGCGGCTCGACGGCTCACCTGCCATCATCGTGGTCGACGAGGGCTGGAAGGCATTGGACGATCCTGTCTTCGTGCGCCGGATCAAGGACTGGGAAAAGACCATCCGCAAGAGGAACGGCATCGTCGGGTTCGCGACCCAGTCGGCGCAGGATGCGCTCGACTCGCAGATCGCCTCGGCCATCATCGAGCAGGCGGCAACCCAGATCTTTACCGTCAACTCCAAGGCGCGCGCGGAGGACTACATCAACGGCTTTGGCCTGTCGCCGCACGAGTTCGAGCTGGTCAGGACATTGCCGGACAGCGCGCACTGCTTCCTCATCCGGCACGGGAACGACTCCGTGGTCGCCCGGCTCGACCTCACCGGCGAGCGCGAGCTCCTCACCATCCTGTCGGGCCGCGAGAGCACCGTGCGCCTGTTCGACGAGCTGGTGGCGGAGACGGGCGATGCGGCGCCCGCTGCCTGGCTCGGACCCTTGCTGGAGCGCGCCGCCTGATGGCCTGTCCCGCGGTCCTTACCGGCGAGGCCTTTCTTACCCGCGTGGTGGCGAACATCGACTGCCAGGCGCGGACCGTGGGCAGCCTGGGCTGGGAAGCGCTGGCGCAGCCCGGCGCGCTTGCCACAGCCGTGCTGGCGAGCCTCCTCACCATCTTCGTGGCGCTCTTCGGCATCCGCCTCCTCTTCGGGCCGGCGCCCGGCGCGCGCGAGATCGTCACCGAGGTGCTCAAGATCGGCATTGTCTTGACACTCGCGCTCTCCTGGCCCGCGTTCCGCACGCTGCTGCACGACGTCGTGCTTGACGGTCCCGGCGAGCTCGCCACCGCGCTCAGCGCGCCGGTCACAGGCGAGGCGCGCGGCAGCCTCTTGGCGCAGCTGCAATATGCCGACGATGCCATGCTGCGGCTGACGGAGGCCGGCACCGGACGGCAGACGGGCGCGTTCGTGAACGCCGAGGATCCCGGCGGCACGTTCCGCGCCAGCGCGCTTGAAGACGAGAGCACGTTCGGCTCCGCGCGGCTCGTGTGGCTGGCCGGTATCGTCGGTTCGCTCGCGCTGCTGCGCCTCACCGGCGGGCTGCTCCTGGCGCTCGCGCCGCTCGCCGCCGGGCTCCTGCTGTTCGAGGCCACTCGCGGGCTGTTTGCAGGATGGCTCAGAGGTCTGGTGCTCGCGCTCATCGGCACGGTGGGGGTGAGCCTGGTGCTGGCGGTCGAAGCCGCCGTGCTGATCCCCTGGCTGGAGGATGCGCTGCGGGTCCGGAGCCTCGGCTATGCGACCCCGGCCGCGCCGACCGAGCTGTTCGCGCTGACGCTCGCATTCGCGCTGGCGAAGTTCGGGACGGTGGCGTGGCTTGCCCGCGTGGCGTTCACCAGGGGGTGGGTGACCGTCCCGCGGTGGGAGCGCGAGAGCCGCAGCGTCATCGACCAGCGCGGCGCGCCGAGCCCTGCGCCTGCGCAGGTGATCGAGCTGCCCACGCGGGCCGCGCGCATCGTGCAGAGCGTCGAAACTCAGCTGCGCTATGAAGAGGGCGCTGGCGGGCGCACCAGCTACGCCTATCGGCTTGGGCAGCCGAGCGGAGGCAGCAGCGGCAGCGCGCCCGGCAGCACCATGCCCGCCAGCCTTGCCGCCGGTCCCGAACCTCTGGGCCGTTCCTGGCGGCGCTCGGCGATCCGCGGCTCGCAGACCGCCAGGGCGCGGGACGCGCGGCCATGAACGCGAAGGCGGAGTTCAACGTGGCTGATTACGGGATGGAGGATGGCACTGCCATCGCCGACAGCTGGACCCGCTCGGTCACCCACGATCTCGAGCGCTCGCGCCGCATCGCCTGGATCGTCGCGAGCGTCGCGGCGGCGGTGGCGCTGCTGCTCGCGATCGCGCTGGTCATCCTGCTACCCTTGAAGGCGACCGTGCCCTACACCCTCCTGGTCGACCGGCAGACCGGCTATGTGGAAGCACTGGAGCCCTTGGAGCCGCAGGTGGTGGATGCCGACGCCGCGCTCACCCGCTCGTTCCTCGTCCAATATGTGATCGCGCGCGAGGGGTTCGACGCCGACGACCTGGCCGCCGACTACCGCAAGGTGGCGCTGTTCTCGGCCGACGAAGCGCGCACGCGCTACCTTCAGCAGATGCGCCCCAACGCGCCCGGCAATCCGTTCGCCGTGCTGGCGCCCGGCTCCACCGTCTCGGTGGAGGTGAGGAGTGTCTCCTCGCTGGCGCCGGGCCGCTCGCTGGTGCGCTACACCACCACGCGCGCCGACCGCTCCGGCGTGCCGACCCTCATTGAGAACTGGGCGGCGGTGATCGACTGGCGCTATTCGGACGCGCAGATGAGCGCGGCCGACCGGCTCCTCAATCCCCTGGGGTTCCAGGTGACCCGCTACCGCACCGATCCCGAGACGCTGCCGGAAGTGCCGGTGGCACAGGTGCCCGGCGACCCGGTGGTGGCTGCGCCTGACACATTGGGTTCTCCTGCCGCAGCGCCGCAGACGGCGGTGCCGCCGCAGGGTGCGCAGTGACCGGGCGAGCGGGCAGGGGAGGGCGCGCGCTCTGGCCAGAGGCCGCAACACCGGTGCTGCTGGCGCTTGGCTTGCTACTGGCGGGCTGCGCGGGCCGTCCGGCAGGCGGGCCAGCACAGCCAGAGCTCACCGGCTATCCCGCGCCGCAACCCGGCATGCCGCCGCTCGGGCCACCCCTGCCGCTCCCCGGCCTGCCGGGCGAGCCGCGCTGGCTCTATCGCATCGGCGGCGACCGCGCGGTGCGGCCCGCGCAAGTGACTGACAACGGCCGCCAGACCGCCATCCTGTTCCCGCCAGATCAGGCGCTCCCCGCCGTGTTCGCCATCGGCCCCACCGGCGATGAGGAGGTGGTGAACGGCTATATGCGGGGCGAGGCTTACGTGATCGACAGGGTGTACGAGCGCCTCGTGTTCCGCATCGACGAGGCGCGCGCGACCGCCCGGCGCGCCGACGAGCCGGTAGAGCCATGAGCACCGCTGCGCCGCCCGCGCCGCAGCCCGATGACGGCCTGCCGCTGGTCGCCCCGCCGCCGGGCCGCGATGTGGGGCTTTACGTCTTCCTCGCCATCCTGCTTGCCGGCGGCATCGGCCTGTTCGCGGCGCTCGCCAGCAGCCGCGAGGAGGCAAGCGTGCCGGCGACCAGCGGCATCGGCGGGGGAGGCGCGCGGATCGCCTCCCCGCCGCCGCTCCAGGTGCCGGGCGAGTTCACGGGCGCGGGCGCCCGCGGGTTTTTGCCACCGGCGCCCGCCGACCAGCGGTTCCTGCCCGCACCCGCTGCAGTGCCGGTGCGCACTGTCCCATCAGCGCCGCTCCCGCCGCAGCCGGTGCGCGATGCCGGCCCGTCAGCTCCGGCCTATGTTCCGCCCCAGGCGCGCTACGACCCGCCGCCGTTCAGGCCCGGGCTCATCGAGGAGGGGAACCGCCCGCCGCTGCCGCAGCAGCAGGCGACAGAAGCGGACGGCGAGCGCGTGCTGGCACGGCCGTTCGCCAACCCGGCGCTGACCATCCCCAAGGGCACGGTGATCCCCGCCGTGCTCGAGACCGCGATCGACAGCACGCAGGCGGGCGGGGTGCGCGCGCTGGTCCAGCGCGACGTCCATGGGTTCGACGGCAGCCGCGTGCTCTTGCCGCGCGGCTCGCGCCTCTACGGCGAATACGAAGCGATCGGCCAGGGCCAGCGCCGGGCGCTGGTCACCTGGACCCGCGCCATGCGCCCCGACGGCGTGGTGATCGCGCTCGACTCGCCTGCTTCCGATCCGCTGGGCAGGGCGGGCATCCCCGGCAGGGTAGACAGCAAGTTCCTCGCCCGGTTCGGCAACGCCATCCTCCAGTCCGCGCTCGATCTCGGCGTAGGGGTGGCGACCGCCGCGGCAACCGACGGCGTGGTGGTGCTGCCGGGCGCGGTGCGGCCCCAAGCGCCGCAGGTCGCCGACAACCAGCAGATCCAGCCTACGCTGAAAGTGCGCCACGGCACCAGCGTGTCGGTGTTCGTCGCGCGCGACCTCGACTTCTCGGCCGTGGGCGGGTGACACGCATGGAGGCGGGCTACTACCTCGACAGCTTCCTCGCGCCGCTCGCCCCCTGGCTCGGGCAGCCGAACATCACGGATCTCTGGATCAACCGCCCGGGCGAGGTGTGGGTGGAGCGGCTCGGCGGCGGCATCGAGTGCTACCAGGAGCCAAGCCTCACCGAAGCGCTGCTGGCGCGGCTCGCGCGGCAGATCGCGGCGCTGTCCGCGCAAGGCATTAGCCGCGAAGCGCCGCTGCTCGCCGCCTCCCTCCCCGATGGCGCGCGGGTGCAGGTGGTGGCGCCGCCCGCGACGAGAAGTGGCCACGCGTTCGCCATCCGCCGCCATGTGGCCTCAGAGCTGAGCCTGGCAGACTGGGAAGACAGCGACGCCTTTGCGGGGCTGGAGGCGGGCGGGCAGGGGCTGGAGGAGGAGCGCCCCCTGCGCTCACTTGGCGCACGCGAAGCGGGCGCGGCGCTGCGGGCAGCGGTCAGAGGCCGCGCCAACATCCTGGTGGCGGGCGGCACCTCGACCGGCAAGACGACGTTCCTCAACGCGCTGCTCGCCGAGATCCCGCAAGACGAGCGGCTCATCTGCATCGAGGATACCGAAGAGCTGCGCCTCCGCCATCCCAACGCGGTCGGGCTGATCGCGGCGCGGGGGCAACTCGCCGAAGCGCAGGTCACGGCCGAGGACCTGCTGATCGCAAGCCTACGGATGCGGCCCGACCGGATCATCCTGGGCGAGCTAAGGGGCCAGGAAGCGCTCACGTTCCTGCGCGCCATTAACACCGGCCATCCCGGCTCCATGACCACCGTGCATGCCGACAGCCCCGCGCGCGCCATCGAGCAGCTTGCCCTTCTCGTGTTGCAGGCGGGCTCCAGGCTCTCGCGCGAGGACGTGCGGCATTATGTGCGGCAAAGCATCGACGTGTTCGTGCAGCTGGAACGCCGCGACGGCAGGCGGCGCGTCACCCAGATGCTGGTGCGGGGCTGAGAAGGGGCAGGAGGCAAGCCCATGCGCAGCGCCCCGCCCGATACGCTGTTCGCGCCGGCAGCCGCGGCTCCGCTGCAGGAGGCTGCCTCATGGCTGGCTGCGCTGCTCACCGGGAGCCTTGCCAGCGGCCTGTGCGTGCTGGCGGTGGCGGTGGTGGGCCTGCTGCTGCTTACCGGCAGGCTGGCGGTGCGTGAAGGGATGCGGGTGGTGCTGGGCTGTTTTGTGCTGCTGGGCGCGCCGGTGATTGCGGGGGCGTTTGTGACTGCTGGCGTGGGAGTAGCGGAGCGGCCAAGCATGGCGGAGCTGCCGCGCACGCTGCCGGAGTCCAGGCAAGAGCTGCCGCCTTCGGCATTCGATCCTTACGCGGGAGCTTCGGTGCGGGACGATCGGTAAACAACTTGCAAATTCTAGTTCTATGGAATTTAATTAGCAAATATATCCTCGAACCAAATCTTTTCACCATCCTTAAGATAAAGCACGTCATCCTCGCGCATAAGCATTAGGAAATCTTGAAGAATCTTACAATTTAAACAGTATCTTTTTAACAGTGCATAAATAGACAGAAAACTTTCCAAATCTAAATTACCTTCGTTTATCTGAACTTCAATGCTTTCACCTACTCCTTTAAAGCCGGTTACAACCGGATTTTGAGCTAAGCTCCAGAAAAACATCTTTTCATCTAAATCGGAAAAGAAGGTTGGACTTGCTACTACAATATTCATCATCTTGTCCGACCGCCTGGGTAAACGTTCCGGTACCCGCCTCGTTTCCCCTGAACATCCCAGTGAGCGCCGCCATGAGCATCAGGGTATCCAGCCGGACCAGTCGGAACCCACACATTTCCATCAGCATCTATCCACCCACGCTTTCCTTTTGGTCCTTTCACAGTTCGTGGCCCACCTTTGGGAGCTTTGTAGCCATCTTCTGGTCCAGGCTGTCCTGGTGCTTTAGCTTCCGCATCCGCTTCTGAGTTGTTGAGCACGTAATCAACACACGCAGCGCCGGCTAGTGCTAAAGCATACCCTGCTAGCTTTGGTAGAGGAGCTACATCGAACGGATCAGGTGTTACAATGTCAGCCGCTAATATCCTGCCGACAACTCCCACTGCCGACAACCCCAGCGGATCAATCGCCCCTACCGGATTCCCTCCCGCATAAAGGTACAGGTTGCTCCCACCCGCCAGCCCGATGGGATCGGCCTGGATGTAGCGTCCGGTGGTAGGATCGAAGTCGCGGTGCCGATTGTGGTAGAGGTCGGAGAGCACCCGGCTTTGTCCAGGGAATCCGGGTACGAGGTATTCGAGTTCAGCCGTGAGCGAATTGCCTTGCGCATCGGTGTGCACCAGCGGCACACCTAGGTGGTTGCCGTGGGTCCAGGCGAGTTCGGTGACCCCGCTCTGTGCACCGATGGCAGCAACCGCGAGGGGCTGGTAGCCGCCAAGCCCGTCGTCCCCGCCGAACGTCCCCGCCGCGCTCACCTCCGGCAGCGTCCAGATGAACTCGGCCTTGGGATCGGCCGCGCCCGCCGGACCGTATTCGCCGATGACCCGCCCTGAGGGATCGTAGACGAACACGCTGCGCACGGTGTCGCGGGTCATGGCGACGCGGTCGTCGCGGCCATTGTAGGTGAACTGGAGGCTTGTATCGCTGCGCTGGTAGCCCGTGAGCCGGCCAAAGCCGTCATAGCTGGTCGTAACAGCAACGCCATCGGGCCGCAGCTCGCCCGCCGTGTTGCCGCGCCCGTCATAGGTTATGGTGCGGGCGCCGGCAGGTCCGACGATCTCGCTCAGCCGGTTGGTGCCGGCGTTATAGCTGTAGCTGTCGGTCGCAAGCGGCGCGGCATCGCCGGGCAGCGCGCGGCTTTCCTGGGCGAGGCGGTTGCCATTCGCGTCGTAGCGGTAGTCGACCCGGCGCACCGCGCCCAAGCCGGTGTCTAGGCGGGTGATGCGTCCTGCCTCGTCATAAGCATAAACCTGGCTGCGGGCAGGATCGAGGAGGTCGCGGATGCGGACGATGTTGTCGTCGGCATCAAAGTCGTAGGCAAGGCGCGACAGGTTGACGTTGTCGCTCGCACGGAACAGCCGCCGAACGGCGAGCCGCCCGTCATTTCCCCAATCATTGGCAACGCGCAGCCCGTTGCCAAGGCTTGCCGCGGCAAGCGGGCCGAACGGCTCGTAACGCATGTTGGAGGCAAGCGTTGTCCAGCTATCGGCTGTGCTGGCGCGGGTGAGGACGCTCTGCACCCGCCCCTTGGAGCCTGATCCGAAATTAAGTTGAGTGGTGCCAGTGGGTTAGCTTGACGCGAGCCCAAGTCGTTGATTCAGCGGTTTTGCAACGAACCAAGGGAAATCAACGATGTGGACCGACACCACTCGGGCTCAGTATGCCCGTGCCGACCTGGCTTTGCCAAGCGATTTGACCGATGCGGAATGGGCCGTGCTGGAGCCGTTTTTCCCATCACCATCGCATGTGGGGCGTCCGCGCAAATGGCCACTGCGGCGTATCGTCGAGGCGATCCTGTATCTGCTGCGCGGCGGGCTGCCCTGGCGAATGCTGCCGCCCTGCTTTCCACCTGTTTCCACGGTGCGCCGCTGGTTCTACCTGTGGCGCGACAATGGTCTTTGGCTTTCACTCAATCACGCCCTGCTGCTGATCGGCCGGGAAGCTGTCGGGCGCGAAGCTTCTCCCAGCGCTGGGGTTATCGATAGCCAGAGCGTCAGGACCACCGAGAGCGGCGGACCGCGGGGCTACGATGCGGGCAAAAAGATCAAGGGCCGCAAGCGGCACATCGTGACCGATACCGATGGCAATCTGGTTCATGCCGTGGTCCACACCGCTGACGTGCAGGATCGCGATGGCGCACCGCTCGTCCTCGCTGAGATCATCCGCCGCCATCCTTGGCTCAGGCACATCTTCGCCGATGGTGGCTATGCCGGCGACAAGCTGCGCGAGGCGCTGCGCAAGATCGGGAAATGGACGGTCGAGATCATTAAGCGGTCCGACCACGCCAAGGGCTTCGAGGTCTTGCCCAGACGCTGGGTTGTTGAGCGGACCTTTGCATGGCTCGGTCGCAACCGCCGCCTCGCCAAGGACTTCGAGGAGACTATCGCCTCGGCAACCGCCTGGCTGTTCATCGCCTCAATCCAGCTCTTCGCACGCCGCATTGCAAGAGCATGAAATCCAGCGCGATGGTTTTGAATCAGACTCTAAGCCGACATTCCCCAAGTGGCCTGCCGCTTGACTTCAAGATCGCCTGATTTTGCTCGCTGGGCAAGCGTTTTTCGCCCCGAGCGGTGTCTGTCGTCGCGCAAACGGCCGAAGTCGGGTGGATCAAGCCTCGAACCCGCAGCATTCTGGCCCGGCAGAGCCGCTTTTCCGCGCGGCAGACGGACCTGTCCTGCCGCTTTCGTTCAGCTTGGGCATGGATCGTGGTCATGCGCATGACGGAGGCGTTCGAAGACGGCGGATGGCGGCAAGGACGGCCCGCACCATCGGGCCGGTGACGGCGACCTCGGCCAACTGGAAGGTAATGGCGCGGGCGTGGCGGACGACGCGGGCGCCGATCTTGATCAGCTTGAGTTGCAGGCTGGTCAACGACCAGTCCGCCATGGCCTCGGGCAGTTCGATGCAGCGCAGGAAGGTTGCCAGGTTGTAGGCCAGCGCGTGCAGTTGCAGCCGCACCTCGTTGTGCCGGAACTTCCGGCATGACAGCCGCGTCCAGCGAAAGGCATATTTGCCTTCCTTGATGTGCTGCTCTGCGGTGCCGCGCTGGTTGTAGAACCTCACCACCCAGTCTGGCTCCATCGGCAGGTTGGTGACGATGAAGCCGACTTTGGGGAACAGCTCGCCCGGATGCCATTCGATCTTGGCGATGACGCGGCGCGGCTTGTCCCAGGACGCCGCCTGATACTCGAAGTCCTCGAAGAACCGTTTGACCTTGGTCAGCGAAGGCCGTCCCACGGGCCGTGTCAGCCGATGCGCGATCTTCTCGCGCAAGACGGCGTTGGCGGGCAGACGGATGGCGTAGAAGAACCTGGCTTCTTCCAGCCGCATATAGATCGCGGGGATCGCGTAGGCAGCGTCGGCCCGGAAGAAGCGTCCACCAAGGTCGCGGCCAGCATATCGGGCAATGACGGGATCAAGGACATCCCGCCAGCCATCGGCGCTGTGGACATTGCCGTTACGCAGGGCGCAGCGCTCCAGCATGCCAAACTGGTTGAACAAGAAGATGGGGTGATAGCAGGTGCAGTCGAAATGCCCGTTCCAGGCAGCACCTTCCTGATCGCCGTGGGTGGGGCTGACCGAGCTGTCCATGTCCAGCACGATGTATTTCAACCCGTTGCGGTCATGAAACCGGTCGATCCATTGGCCGTTCAGATCGGCCAGCGCCGCCCGGTTCGCGGCCAGAGCCAGCGTCTCGGTCTCGAACCGTCCCATCTGCGATGCCGAAGCAGCTTGCGCCTCGACGGCCCTGCCGCCAACGACCTGACGCATCACGGGATCGAGGGCCAAGCGGTCGGCATCGTTCACATCCTCGTATCCGGCCAGTCGTCCGAACACCGATTGCCGGAACAATCCGTCAAGCCGATGGAGCGTGTTCTTCCCGGTGCGGCTGTCTCGCAGCGCCTCCGACGCCAGATTGGACAGGCCGAGCACGTCATCAAGCTCGCGCATCACCAGCAGGCCACCGTCTGAACTGATCTGCGCACCACGGAACTCCAGACGCACACGGCGGTCGAAATCAACCCGATCTCCCCGCGCCAAGCCCGCACCCTCCAGGTGATCCATGAAACGCGCCCCTCGCAGCCGTTAACGCCATGATTTATATGCGAAATATCACGATTACGACAGCGAAATCAGCGACTTACTTGGAGAATGTGGGACCAAGGTGGCAACGAAGACGATGCGGGCAGTTGTCAGCCCGCTCGACCGACTGGCCTTGGCGGCACCGGATAACGAGGTGCCGAGCGGCTGAGAGCCGGTGCGCACCTCGCTCGAGGTTGCCGACGTCTTCCGTGCTGCCGGGCCTGCTTATCGGGCCGCCCATGCCGGGCACCTGAGCCTGCATCAGCTCAAGGTCATGTCGGCGATCGAGCACTGTCGCACCGCCGCGCTGGGCGGGCACGTCGAGGCCTGCACCGACTGCGGCCATTGGCGGATCGCCTACAACTCCTGCCGCAACCGCCACTGCCCCAAGTGCCAGGGCGCCGCCGCGCGGACCTGGCTCGCCGCGCGCGAGGCCGACCTGCTGCCGGTCGGCTATTTCCACCTCGTGTTCACGCTGCCCGCCGAGATCGCCGCCATCGCGTTCCACAACAAGGCTCTGCTCTACGACCTGCTGTTCAAGACCGCCTCGCAGACCATGCTGACCATCGCTGCCGATCCCAAGCATCTGGGTGCGCGCATCGGCATCACCGCCGTGCTCCACACCTGGGGCTCGGCCATGACCCATCATCCGCACATCCACATGATCGTGCCGGGCGGCGGTATCGCGCTGGACGGGGACCGATGGATATCGTCCCGCCCGGCCTTCCTCCTGCCGGTGCGCGTGCTGGGCGCTTTGTTCCGCCGTCTGTTCCTGACCCGGCTGCTGGCGCTTCACGATGCCGGCAAGCTCGCCTTCTTCGGTAAGCTGGCGGAGTTGGCCGACCGCCGTGCGTTGCTGCGCCATCTGTCACCGGTGAGGAAGAAGCGCTGGGTGGTATATGCCAAGCCGCCGTTCGCCGGGCCCGAGGCCGTGCTCGCCTATCTCTCGCGCTACACCCACCGGGTCGCGATCTCGAACAGTCGGCTCATCTCCTTCGACGAGGATGGCGTAACGTTCCGCTACAAGGATTATCGTCGCTCTGCCCCAGACCGGCAGCAGATCATGACGCTCGGCGCCGACGAGTTCATCCGCCGCTTCCTGCTGCACTGCCTGCCTCGTGGCTTCCACCGCATCCGCCACTACGGCCTGCTCGCCGCCAGCACCCGCAAAGCCCATTTCGAACGCGCCCGTCAGCTGCTAGCGATCGCACCGCCGGCGACGGACGAGCCCTCCATCGAACCGCCCGATCCGCGTCCGGCATGCCCTTGCTGCGGCGGGCACATGGTCATCATCGAGACCTTCCAGCGCTGCCATCCGCCACGCGGTCCGCCGAGCGCAGCCGCTCCATCCGGGCAACCTGCGCCGTGACCCGGCTCGGCATGACACTGTTCCACCCCGCCGCAGCCACGCTTCCGGCGGCGATGACGTCCGCATATTACCCGCCCAAAAGCAGTAGTCGCATCACCAAAATCGGACGAACCGGCATCCTACGGCTGCTTTGTCATCGCAAAATCGGACCGGCTGCTATCGGACCCTTCCGCTTATCGGCACCGTCAGCAGCCGTCGGGATCAGTGCAAAGTCGAAATCCCCATAGCGCACCGCGTGCGGCCCGCGGGTTCGGGCACCGTCGACTTTCCGACGCCTCGCGGCGTCCGAAACTCTAAACGTAAGCCGAACGTCCGCTTGACCAGGTCCGGCGCTCGATAGCAGACTGTCCGGAAACGGCCAATTTCGGCGTTCATCCTAGCTACCCCCGGATACCCGCTCATGGGGTGGGAAGCGGACCTGCCTTCTCTAGCAAACGACGTCACTGGCCGGGATAACGCGCGTCATCCATCTAGCATCTGTGCCGTATCCGAGGACTTTCGCACGAAGTTTGCCTGCAACTTGTGCCTCCGCGAAACCGAGGCCGCGCCAGTATGGAGCCGCGCCCTTAACGGCGACCAGTTGGGCGATTGTAAAACCATCGTCGCGCGCAAAATCGAACGCGCGCTCCACCAGCTGCTTGCCGATACCTCCTCCTCGCCCCGAGCCTGAGACAGCAAGGTCGTGAATGAACAGCACATCGCTTTGCTTTTCTATCGCGGCCACAGTCCCCAGAGGTGGGGGATCATCGGCCTGCCAGCCATAGGCTATGATGTAGCCCAAAAGTCGCTCGCCTTCCCTTGCTGCGAAACAGCAGGAATTCTTCAGCGAGAGACGGCTGAGGAAGACTTCACTACTTTCGACAAGGTATTCCGGATAAACCTCGGACTGGATCGCAAGGACAGACGGCAGGTCCCTTACCTGCAAATCCTCTATCAAGAAATTCCCGCTCATCTTGAGGCGTTGTTAGCGGTTACCGTCAAACGGCCGCAATGGGGTCGGAAGCAGACTGTCTGCTTCGGGTGGCAGGCGGACATTGCGGCTTACGGCTTGGCTATGCCCATTGCCGACGCGTGACGTTCAGGATTGATCGGCGAGGCGCCAATGCTGAGCAACCACCAATCAGGCGGAGCGCCCAGCCGGATCAGCCGCTGAAGCGTTGACCCTTTGCGAGCTGCCATACCAGAGAGATATCAAAGTCGATCGAACGACGGTGCCCTGGGTGCGGACAAGCCGCTAGAATGCACTACTGTCCGGAAGCGAGTTTGGATGCCATGCGCTGGATGGTCCGATAGACGGTCGGGCGTGACACCGAGAAAAGTTCGCTCAGCTCACTGATCGAGTGCTCGCCTCCCTCGTGCAGCTGGTGCAGGTGGCGCTGCTGGCGATCGGTCAGCTTGGGGGGCTTGCCCTTCAGCTTTCCCTTCGCCTTGGCGACCTTCATACCTTCCCGCGTCCGCATCCGGATCAGGTCAGCTTCAAATTCAGCGAAGGTGGCGAGGATGTTGAAGAACATCTTGCCCATAGGATCGCTCGGATCGTGGATCTGTCGGCCAAGGGCGAGGGCAACACCGCGCTTCTCGAGCTCCTCAGCGATCGCGCGCGCATCGGGGACTGATCGGGCCAGGCGGTCGAGTTTCGGTGCGACCAAGGTATCGCCGGCGCGGACGGCGGCGAGGGCCTGCGCAAGCCCTGGCCGATCGCGCGAAGTGCCAGTGAGGCCGTGATCGGTATAGATCCGGTCGGCCGACACTCCGAGCTCGGCGAGAGCATGGCGCTGGGCCGTCAAATCCTGCTTGTCGGTTGAACACCGTGCGTATCCGATCAAAGTCCCGGTCATCTGTAACGCTTAGCGCCCCATCAATGAGAATCTAGTCGTACTACCTAAATGAGATGGACTGGTCGACCCCGATTTCGGAGGACGGAAGCCAACATCTGTTGATTGGCGATCGGGCCAAACTTCGCGTCCGTTGAGCGATCCCCTTGCGGACAGAACACCTACGGTTTGAGGGCGGGGCCCCTGCACGATCGAAATGACAGGACCACAATCAGGTGACATCTTTTTACAGCGCTGTTACCGTCCACGTCGCACAAACGCAGCGGGTAGGAGTGGCATCGATTGGGTATAGCAGTAAAGGTGATGGAAAACGGGCGGATGGTGCTGCCGATCGCCATCCGGCGTCAGCTGGGACTCGAGAAAGGTGGCACGCTCATCATCGAGGGGGGTGACACGGAAGTGACCCTGCGGACACTCGATCAGACCCTCGACAAGGTGCGTACGGCCTTTGCCGCATATGCCGATCTGCCGGGAACCTCGGTTGACGATTTCTTGGCGAACCGGCGCGCGGACAGCGGCGAGTGAGCGGAGTGGTGCTTGATGCCTCGGCGTTGCTGGCGTTCCTCAAGGGTGAGGCCGGCGGAACCATGGTCAAACGCCAATTGGTGGGCGCCCATATGTCGTCGGTCAATCTTGCCGAGGTGGCGAGCACCTTCGTTCATGCCGGCATGCCGCCGGACGAGGTCGAAACGGGCCTGCGCGACCTGCCGCTCACCATAGTCCCCCTCGATGCCGCGCTGGCCTACCGTGCCAGCGCCCTGCGCGCGATGACGGCGGCACACGGACTGTCGCTAGGCGACCGGTGTTGTCTGGCGCTGGCTCATCATCTCGGCTTGCCGGCACTGACCTGCGACCGCGCATGGATGGACGTTGCCGAGGCCGCCGGGGTCAAGGTCAAACTGGCACGGTAGCGGGGAAGGGCTGGGCCGCTTTGCGCCCCAATACTGGCCGATGGAAGAGTCTCGCACGCTACCCAGAAGCCGACGTTCGGCCCGCTTTCCCTTGACGGCAAAGGCCGTTGCCTAGCATGCAGGCTATTCTAGCGAACCCGTGGCGGGCAACGCGCTTTTCTTTATACTCAAGGGGATAGAAGGTGGGCGTTTTCGACCATGACGGCGCGAACGCAAGAGTGAGGCGAGCTCCAGCTTTTGCATATCGCACCGCCCATAGATCGAGCTTAGGCAGCGTAGCTAGTTTCCGGTGGTTTGTCCTTTGAAGCGGCCAAAAACACCGCAGGTGGCTCGTCCAATAAACCTAGTGGCGGCAGGTGCGATCCACCGTTTCTCAAGCGGTCGGCGCAATGCCGTGCGCGGGGCGGTTGCCGATGCGAGGCGCGGCGCACTGGGGAGCAACGAAGTGGACAGCATCCGCGCTAACCAGACCGAGAGTGACATGGTCGCGGCTGCAGCCATGCTTGAAGCGCCAGGCGGCCTTCGCGAGCGAAAGGTGATGAGGTTGCTGCAGTCCGAAATTGAGCCCGTCCACGGACTGAAAGCACACTCGGGACCGCTTGAGGCGGCCTATGCCTGCGGATTCCTCAACAGCTGGAAGAAGCAGGCCATGCTCGCGATAGAGACTATCGCCATAATGAGTCGCCTGGCTGCAGTCCCTTCTGCAGATGCGGTGTCTGCGCTGCAAAGGACTGCCGAAACATGGGGCGCCTCGGGCTATCTCGCTTATAAGATCGTCTATGCTAGCGAATTCTTCGGACTTGCCGAGGAGCAAAAGCAGAGACTTACTGCGATAAACCGCCTGATCGGCCATCCGGATGACCCGACACTCCAGTATGTGATACTGGAGAACCTCAAGACTACGCTCTCCGTTTTCATGGTTGCACGGCGGCGCGTCAACATCTTCAACGACCATGTAGACGGCGACTTTCGCCGTTTTTACGGTATCAACGAATTAGTTGCGACTCCAATCAGTGAGCAGGACTGCGGACCATTTTTGCTTCGCGCGGTCTATTCGAGCCTTATCGATGCCGTTCGGGCCTTGTGGATCATCGTCAACCTTAAGGATCGCCTCCCTGCTGTATATTCGGCGCTCGAGAACCATCTCGACAGCGAGATCCTCGACCTTTTGTTATCCTGCCACCACCAAGTCGAGGCGCTATCGGCACCGAACCTGTTATCGACCGCCGAGCCCTTTGTTAGTGAAGATCCTTCGTCCGAGGAGGGTCGCTCGCTATTGTTATGGAAGCGAAGCGCTGCCTTTCTCGAGATTCCGTCGCTATGCCGTTATAGAAACGATATCGACCTCGTCGTCGGATACCGTCTCGTCGCGCCCCTTCTTCCTGAGATCACTTCTTGGACCGGGGAGGGGTTCGACAACCTAGACGTTCTTAAAAAGTCCGATGGCTGCTTCGAGCTTGTCGATCACGGCAGCAGGGATGTCGGGCTCGACCCCTTTTATAGGACATATTTGTTCCTCCGTTTTATTCAGGATCCGATGAATCTCAGTCTCTTGTCGAGCGAGGATGTGCAGTGCATCTTCGATAATACGATGCGGCTTGAGACCTTGCTTCTTGAGCGCGAGCTCAAGACTATGCACCTGAATGCCTCCGATGAGGCTCGTGCCTTAATCGCGGTTTTGGCTTTGTCTCTTTACCGTAGCAAGTCGTCTGATCCAGACATCGACTTTGACTTCCGCGAAACCCTGGTCGAGTTTATCACCGCAAAGTTTGGCGGGAGCATTCCGGGGTTCATCGACAGCCTGGCCCCCTCCAGCCCGGAGGTCGCGAACTACATTCTCTCCTCGCTTGATGAGGTAACGCTTCAGAAAATGTACCAGCTCGTCAAGTCGCCGGTCGAGGCGGAGAATGCCCGACGCGACATTTTGACTTCTGTCGGTCGCCATCTGAACAAGATAGAGTATATCGTCGAGGCCCAAGCCATCGAGACGCGGGCTAAAGTCGCCAAGCTGAAAAGCTATTTCGATGCCAGCAGGATGTTCGTCGACTCGATCGCGATGAAAAAGTGGCTGAGCTCGAACCCCTCCGCGTACACCGAGCGTGACGTGACCCCCTTTTCTCCTCCAGTCATAAGTAGAGTCCGGGGTTATCATCGTGCCCTTGCGGGCGGGGTTGCACAACCCGCCTGGCAGCATCGGCGGGCGTCAGCCCGCCTATCCC
>NZ_JAKQYJ010000002.1 GCF_022605525.1 Porphyrobacter sp. GA68 | reverse complement strand
GCCATCTCTGGATGGTAGGAAAGGCGCGCTAAATAGCAAACCGATTTAGTTTGTGGCTCTCGGCTCCGTGTTGACTGTCCTGCAGGGGCGTTTCAACGACGGCAAAAGTCTATGCCAAGAGGGGTTTCTCCAGACCATTCTCTAATGCACCGGCTTGCGATTCGGTCAGCAGTCGCTGTCCGCATAATCCGCTCAAAGATATAAAAGCTGCCTTTCCGCTTCCGGCCCAATCTCTGCCATTTGATCGGCCTATCCACAGGCTTCCACACGACCGGTGTAGCTGTATCCAACCTGCTCAAAATGGCACAGCCGCCAATTGCATTTCACGCAACAGCAGCTTCGCGCCCCATCTCGGCCATTCGAGTGATCGCGTTAATTTCCCGGGAGCAGACGTTCGTTCAGGCTGACGCGGCTGGCAACTAAGCGCCTTCATCGCGGCCGTTCGGGACTCTAGTCGCTAATGCTAAAAGCAGACGCCTATTGGATGCGGTCTAAACGGCAGTGTCGTCGGACGTTACGGTAAGTCTGGGGTAAGTGGTAAGCGGATGTTGAGTTAATTGCCATATATCAACGCAGCAGCGGCTTGGCAGCTCAATGCGAGTGGCCGCCGTGCTGTTCGCCGCCAGGCTGTCGTTCCCCCAAAGCCGCATACCGCTCGGCGCTCATCTGCGGCATGGCTTTGACGAAAGTTGCAATGTTCCAGGTTGCCTCCTCGTCGTGCGTTGGACCGAACGCCGGCATGCCGGAAGCCTTGATCCCGTGCTTGACCAGCCAGAACACCTCTTCAGCTGACCCCTCCTGTGCGGCATGAGCCAAGGCAGGCGGGTGCGGCACCATGCCCTTGGCCCAGCCAGCACGGCTGGCACCCACGCCGGCATGGCAGTGCTGGCACATCACCTTGTAATTACTGGCGCCGGCTGCCACCATCGCGGGTGTTAGCTCAGGCGCTACGATGCCATCGGCGCGGCCCTGAACCGAGTTGTGGTAGGTGGTGTCGAGCGCTCAGGCGACCACCGGATTGTGCCGATCCGTTGCCGCGACATTATAGGCTCCGGTCAGGACCACAACGAGCCCGATTATACCCAGCGGGACCAGAACGCCGACCGCGCCAACGAGCGCGCCTTTGCTAACCGGCTTCATGCCGCTTCTCCATCATAACACTTGATATAGCCGCGGTAGCCCAGTTCATCCTTCGCTTGCGGAGGAACGACGACCAGCTCCATCACCTGTAGGCCGGCGCTCCCTTCTTCATCGAGCGAGCGGGTGGTCACCAGCAGATCACCACTAGCGAACCGACCCGGTCCTGCCGCGCCGACGGGGATGAGTGTGCCATTGAGTTTGATCGCGCCGCTACCGCCCGGCTCGAACAGAAACGCGGGAAAGCCAACTTCAGTCAAGCGGAACGCGTAGCGTCCCTCCCGGCCGCCAAGCGCCGCGGTGTCGGCGGTGCTCATCGTCTCAGGCTTGACGACCTCAGGGGCGACATTTGCCAAAGCCACCGGAGCGGGTGCGATTGGAGCAGGCGTCGGTGCCGGGTCGAGCTGCGCCTCCCGGTCATAGCCGAGGGCCGTGTTTCGATCGCAGCCGACCGTTACCAAGGGCGGCAAGGCCGCAGGTGGCAGTGTGCCTTCATTGCTGCGCCGTTTCCGGCACACGCTCGGCCGTGCGCACGCCATTCTCCTCGATATCCGCGATCAGCGCCTTCATCTGCGCGATCTCCTCCCGCTGCGTCTGGATGATTTCATCGGCCAGCCTGCGCACGCGTGGATCGCTGATCTGCGCCCGCTCGCTGGTCAGGATGGCGATGGAATGGTGCGGGATCATCGCCTTCATGTACTCGGTGTCGGTAACGGTCGCTTGGCTGCGCACCAGCCACAAGGCGAGCGCGAACACGGCCGCCGCCATGCCCAGAATGATGAAGTTGCGCGTCTTGTACTTGTACATGCCCCACATGAAGAGGAGCATGACCGCCATCATCACCGCGCCCATCACGAACATCATCCAGAAGCGTGTCTCGCTCCAGAAGATGTGGTCGACGTCGTAGGTGTTCACATACATCAGGAAGAACATGAGCACGGTCGAGGTCGCGACCATCGCCATGAAGCGCCAGTAATTGCCGCCCTTGTGCTTGTGCTCTGCCTGATGGTCGTCCATGCGTGCGTTCTCCTTCTACATCGCGATCCAGCCCAGCGCCTTGGCACCCATCCACAGGCCCATCGCGATCATGAACAGGTTCTCCGTCAGCGACACGAAACCCAGCGGTACATTGCTGTTCCCGCCGACGCAGGCGCATTTCAGCTCGCGCTTGTCGATATACACCGCCTTGAACACGCTGACCGCGCCGACCGTGCCGATGAACAGCGACACCGGCACGGAGATGATCGGCAGCGCGTGCGCCACCATCAGCACGCCGGCCATCCCCTCGCCGAAGGGATAAAGGTAGCCGTAACGCGGCCAGCGGCGCGCCAGCAGGTCGTAATTGAGGAACATGGTCGAAAAGCTGCGCACGTCCTGCAGCTTCTGCACCGCGAGGAGCGCCATCGACAGGCTGACGAACCATTCGATCGCCTGCACGGTGAAGATCGTGTCGAAGGCATACCAGCTGATCGCCAGCCCCAGCAGGAAGGCGACACCGAAGATGGCGATGACCGGCTGGTAGCTGGTGTCGCCCTTCTTCTGCACGGACTTGCCGAAGTGCGCGCACAGATCGTCATAGCCGCCGATGCGTGTCCCGCCGATAAAGGTCTGCGGCGTCGTCTTGACGTCATGCTTCGCCTTGAAGGCGTCGGTTTCCTCCCGCGTCGTCAGATGCCGGTCGTCAACCGCGAAGCCTTGCCGCTTGAGCAGGTCGACCGTCTTGATGCCGTAGGGGCAGACATGATCCGGCATGACCATGCGGTACACGGTGGCGGTTTTGATCGGGCTGCTGACGTTCATAAGTCCTCGCGGCGGAGCGGTGTTCAGTCAGGCGTGTTCGCGCTGTGCGCCGCATGATCGCCGGGGTTCATCGCGCCATGGTCCATACTTGCGTGATCCACGACGCCGTGGTCCGTCTGGCCATGCTGCATCTTGCTGTGATCCATGCTGCCGTGGTCCACCTCGGCATGATCCATCATCTTGCAACGCATCTTGCCGTCCTGATCTTTTTCGCAGCAGCCCATCTCCGCCTGCTCGCAATGGGGGCAAGTCGGCTCGGCGGATTGCGCGAAAGCGGGTGAAGCGACGGCCATGATGGCGGCAACAAAAAGGGTTTTCATAAGAAGTTCCTTTCAATCAAGATTCAGTTGTAGCTCGCGAACACGCTGCGGCCTTCTGGCCCGAAGGCGATCACCTGATAGGCTTCGCGATGGTCACCATGCTCCATGCCGGGCGAGCCCATCGGCATGCCGGCGACAGCCAGGCCGGTGACGCCGGCGGGCTTCTCCCGCAACAGGCGCTCGATGTCGGCAGCGGGCACATGGCCCTCGATCACATAGCCATCGGCGATCATGGTATGACAGGATTGCAGGTCAGCCGGCACGCCGCGCTCGGCCTTCACCTGCGCCATGTCCGGGTGATCGACCGTCTGCACGTCGTGCGCGTCACCCGCCTCGACATGCTTGGCCCAGGCGAGGCAGCAGCCGCAGTTCGGGTCGCGGTACATCGTGTAGGTGGCGGCCTGCGCGGCGCACGCGGTCAGCGCCGTCCCGAGCACCAATGAACCGGCAAGGGTGCGGCGGAAAACGGCGGAGCGGATTGCTGAGATCATGCGGGGTTCCTTTTGGTCAGGCGCTAGCGTTTCACTCTTTCGAACAGGTCGACCAGTTCGTTGAACTTAGTCCGCTGCTCGGCCGCGTCACCCGACGCGATGGCTTCGGCGACGCAGCAGGCGGCGTGGTCCTTGAGGATGCCGCTCTCCACCTTGGCGAGCGCCGCCTTCACCGCCTGCACCTGATGCAGGATGTCCATGCAGTAGCGGTCGTCGGCCACCATCTGCGCGATGCCGCGCACCTGGCCTTCGATGCGCCTGAGGCGGTTGATGGTCTCTGTGCGGTCCTTCGCCATGTTGGTGGCAACCTCTTGCAATACCCTACAATGGTATCCTATTTAATCCGGTGTCATGATGTTGCAAGAGCGGACCCAAATGGTGAAACTGTCACGTCGCGGAGTGTTGAGCGGGCTGGGCACGGGAGTGGCGCTCGCCGCCGTGCCCGCCTGGGCGCAGGGCCATAGCCTGCATGGCCGCGGCCACTCGCGCGGCGGTCCGCGTATCCCGGCGGGCTTTGGCGAGCTGAGCGGCGAGGTCATCGACCTCACGGTAGGCAGCGGCCACCGCATTGTGGAAGGGCGGCGCGGCCCCGGCATCGCCGTCAATGGCTCCGTACCCGGCCCGCTCATTCGCCTGCGCGAAGGGCAGAACGTCCGGCTCAACGTCACCAACGATCTGAACGAAGACACCTCGATCCACTGGCACGGTCTGCTGGTTCCCTTTCACATGGACGGCGTGCCGGGCGTCAGTTTTCCCGGCATTCGCCCGGGCGAGACGTTCGCTTACGAGTTTCCGGTGCGCCAGTCGGGCACCTACTGGTATCACAGCCATTCCGGACTGCAGGAGCAGTCGGGGCATTACGGTCCCCTGATCATCGATCCAGCCGGTGCGGAGCCGGTTCCCTACGACCGCGACTACATCCTGCTTCTGAGCGACTTTACGGTGCTCGACCCGCATTTCATCATGAGTCGGCTGCGCACGGGGGAAGGCTACTTCAACCGCCAGCAGACGAGCTGGACCGACGACTACCCCCTGTCGGGCGAGGAACGGCGGATGTGGGCCAAGATGCGCATGCCCGCGACCGACATCATGGACATCGGCGCGCCGACCTACACCTTCCTCGCCAACGGGCGCGGCCCGACCGAAGGTCTCGAATACCTGTTCCGCCCCGGCGAGCGGGTGCGTCTTCGGATCATCAACGGCTCGGCGCAAAGCTTCTTCAACGTCCGTATTCCGGGCCTTGCGATGACGGTCATCGCCGCCGACGGCCAGAACGTGCGGCCCGTCGAGGTCGACGAGTTCCAGATCGGCACGGCCGAGACCTATGACGTGATCGTCGAGCCGGGCAGCGCGGAAGCGTATGCCATTGTGGGCGAGTCCATGGACCGTTCGGGCATGGCGCTGGCGATGCTGGCGAGCCGCCCTGGCGCCCGCGCTCCGGCTCCTCCCTTGCGCGATCCGCCGCTGCTGACGATGGCCGATATGGGCATGAACCATGGCCCGAGCGAAGGCGGCGGCCATGTGGGTCACGATGGAATGGATCATGGCGGCGGCGCTGCCCGTGCCGCGGCCAGTGCCGGCGGCATGGACCATGCGGCCATGGGGCACGGCACGCCGGCTGCGCCTGCCGCCACCGCGGAGGCAGGCGGGGCGATGGCGGGCATGGCGATGGGTGGTCACAGCATGGAGGGCATGGACATGCGCGACACCTCCCTCCTGCCGCCCGACGTCAAGGTGGGGCCGGGGGTCGACATGGTCTCGATGGCCCCGGTCGATAAGACGGGCGATCCGGGCCTTGGCCTGCGCGATGTGGGACACCGCGTGCTGAA
The DNA here is from genome assembly GCF_022605525.1 of Porphyrobacter sp. GA68. GTDB lineage: Bacteria > Pseudomonadota > Alphaproteobacteria > Sphingomonadales > Sphingomonadaceae > Qipengyuania_B. Next base: position 871,172 of record NZ_JAKQYJ010000002.1, on the reverse strand, counting down.
TTACCGGATGCTCGCCGCGTTGGAGCCGAACCGTGACACGCGCGAGCCCTCTCGCCTCTTGGAAATCCATCTGACCGGCAACATGGAACGTTATATGTGGTCGTTCGATGGGCGGATGTATTCGGCCGTGAGCGACGTGCCGATCCGCTTCGCCTGGAACGAGCGGGTGCGGGTGAAGCTGGTCAACAACACCATGATGGGCCACCCCATCCACCTGCACGGCATGTTCTTCGAGATCGTCAACGGGCAGTCGCCGGCGCAACAGCCGCGTAAGAACGTCATCATCGTGCAGCCCGGCGCCAGCGCGACCTTCGACCTCACCGCCAACGAGCCGGGCGACTGGGCCTTCCACTGCCACCTCATGTACCACATGCACGGCGGCATGATGCAGACGGTCACCGTGGTCGGACCGGAGGGCGCGGTGTGAGGATGCCATTGCTGAGCCTGCCGTTGCTGGCCTTCGCGCCGCTTCCTGTGCCCGCGCTGGCGCAGGATCAGGGCGGGCATGACATGCCGCAAGCGGAGGAGCCCTTGCAGCCTTCCGACGATCCTCACGCCGGCCACGCGATGCCCGCGCCCGCCGGGGCCACGGAGCCCCCGCCGACCGATCCGCATGCCGGCCATTCCATGCCCGCTGATGCGCAGCCGGTCGAACCTGCGGCCGCTATGGACCACAGCGCCATGGATCATGGCGCGATGGGTCACGGGGACATGGACACCGCCGCCTCGCCCGGCCCGGAGTTCGAGACCCCGCCCCCGCCCGAGGCGGGCAGCGGCCCGCCGCGCGCGGCCGACGCCATCTGGGGTGCCGAGGCGATGGCAGCATCGCGCGCGGAACTTCAGCGCACCCACGGCGACTTCGCGGTGTTCTGGTTCCAGAGCGACCGGCTGGAGGTGCAGTCGCGTGAAGGTACCGATGGCTACCTGTGGGATCTGCAAGGCTACTATGGCGGCCCGACCAGCCGGTTCTGGTTCAAGAGCGAGGGCGAAGGCGCGTTCGGCCAGCGGGTCGAGGATGCGGAAGTTCAAGCGCTTTACTCCCGCGCCATCTCGCCGTTCTGGGATTTGCAGGCGGGCGTGCGGCAGGATGTCGCCGGGCGGGACACGACCCATGGCGTGCTCGGCATCCAGGGGCTCGCCCCCTACCTCTACGAGATCGACGCGGCGCTGTTCGTCTCCCACCGCGGCGATGTGACCGCAAGGATCGAGGCGGAGCTGGACCAGCGCATCACCCAGCGCCTGATCCTGCAACCCCGCGCGGAGGTGAACCTGTCGGCGCAGGACGTGCCGCTGCTTGGGCTAGGTTCAGGCATCGACAAGGCGGAGCTGGGCATCCGTCTGCGCTACGAGATCATCCGCGAGTTCGCGCCCTACATCGGCGTCGAGCAAAGCTGGCGTGTTGGCGGCAGCGCCGACTACGCGCGCGCCGCCGGCGAAGACCCGAGCGTCACCAGCTATGTCGCCGGCATCCGTTTCTGGTTCTGACAAGAAGGAGTATAATTGTGCGTTTCCATGCTCTCATCGCCAGCGCGGCCCTCGCCGCAACGGCCCTCACCGCTCCTTCCTCGGCCTTGGCCCACGCCAAGGTGGTCGCGTCCAGCCCGGCGCAGGGCGCGACCGTCGCCAAGCCGCGCATGGTGACCCTGACCTTCAGCGAGGCGCTGCTCCCGCCCACGGCCGCCGCCGCCATCGTCATGACCGCCATGCCCGGCGTCAAGAACCACGGCGAGATGGCGATCCGCAACTTCACCACCAGCTGGTCGAAGGATAACAAGACCATGACCCTGAAGCTGCGCCAGCCGCTGCGCGCGGGCACCTACGAGGTGCGCTGGCAAGCGGCGGGCGCGGACGGACACCGGATGAAGGGCTCGGTCGGCTTCACCGTCGCCTGAACGCCAGCGGATGGAGGCATGGCTGCACCCGCTGCTGCGGTTCGCGCACTACGCGCTGCTGCTCGGCCTGTTTGGAGTGACGGCCATCCGTGCCTTTGGACTGGGCAGGCTGGCGGCGGGTGCATTGCCGGATATGCGGCTGCCCGTGGTAAGCGGGTGCATCCTCGCGGCGGTGGTGTCGCTGGCCCTGATGGTGGTGAGCATCGCCGCCATGATGGGGCAACCCGTCGCCTCTCTAGACTGGCCGATGTTCGAGGTGATGGTCGCCTCCACCAGCATGGGCTGGGCGTTTCTCATCCGCCTCGCCGCGCTCCTGGCCGCCTTGGGCGTGCTGGCTTTCCCGCTCCGCCGGTGGAACCTTGCGGGTGCCGCGGTGCTTCTCGGCGTGGCGCTGGCGACGCTCGCGTGGAGCGGGCACGCGGCCGCAAGCGAAGGAAGGCTTGGAACGCTCCACCGGCTCAGCGACGCGCTGCATCTGCTGGCATCGGGCGTGTGGATCGGCGCGATCGGGTGGTTCGCCCACCTGGTTGTAGCCGCGCATCGGCGGCCGAACCGCATGGCTAGTGCCCCGTTGCTGGCGACCATGCACCGGTTCAGGTTCCTTGGCGCGGCGTTGGTGGGCGTCGTCGCCTCGACCGGTATCCTCAACGCGCACCTGATCTTTGGGCTCGGTAACAGCGGTGCGGTGCTGGGAACGGCCTATGGTGTCCTGTTGGCGGGCAAGATCGCGGTGGTCGGCGCGATGCTGCTGTTGGCGGGCCGCAATGCCCTGCTCAGCCGCCGCGCCGCGCGGGAGAGCGCCGATGTACCAACAGCCGCTGGATCACTGCTTCCCGCACTTCGGCGCAGCCTGGCGGCTGAGTTAAGCCTTGCGGCGCTCGTGATCGGATGTGTCGCCGTTCTGGGCCTCATGTCGCCGATGGGCTGAGAACATCGATGCGTCGGGCTGCTAATGGCCCCCTGAGCGGTGTGAGTATGGTGCCATCGAATGGCATTTTGTTATGTACCCGCTCAAGCAGGTTCTAAGTTTACGGATCCACGATTTCGGCACCCGATGCTCGGGTCTGCTTATCACGCAGATGGGCCTCTAAGCCGACCTTCCGCTTCCGTTTAGAGTTTCGGACGCCGGGAGGCGTCGGAAAGTTGACGGTGCCCGAACCCGCGGGCCCCGGGCGGTTATCTATGGGGATTTGGACTTTGGCCTGCTCTGGGTGATGGCGGGGGTTGCCGATTTGCGGACGGATCCGAGAACGGACCGGCTGCTTTGTGGGCGATCATGTGGGCGCGTAAAAGCAGACTGGGGCGTGGGTGAGTCCGTTTTTGGGGAAGCTCGACGCAAGGCTTCGCGTCCCCTGCGACAGGAGCGTATCGGGGGCGATCGACGATATGCCGTGCCGGATCACGGCGGGGGGCTTCCGGATGCGACGATAAGGGATGGCGGGGCGCGGGGCTGATATCGACGCTCGAACGTCTCGATGATGACCATGCGCCCGCCACAGCACGGGCATGGCGGCCGGGCCTCGGCCGGCTCGAGCGGCGGGTCATCGACCGGAGGTGGTGCGACCGCGAGCAACGTGCGGGCGCGTTCGAGGCTAATCCGTCGGGTGCCGCTGGCAAGCAGGCCGTAGTCCCGGATGCGGTGGGACCCGCGCGGCAGGGCGTGGAGCAGGAACCGGCGGATGAACTCGTCTGCGGCGAGCGTCATCACCTGCTGGCGGTCGGTGCCGCCCCGACGATCATCCTTGTAACGGAACGTGACCCCGGCCTCGTCGAACCGAAGGAGGCGGCTGTTCGAGATCGCAACGCGGTGGGTGTAGCGCGACAGATATGCGAGCACCGCTTCGGGTCCGGCGAACGGCGGCTTGGCGTAGACGACCCAGCGCTTTTTGCGGACCGGCGAGAGGTGCCGCAGGAGCGCGCGTCGGCCGGTGAGATGCGCCATCTGGCCGAAGAAGGCGAGGCGACCGGCATCGTGAAGTGCCATGAGGCGGGTGAGGAACAGGCGGCGGTACAGCGCACCGAGCACGCGCACTGGCAGGAGGAACGCGGGTCGCGCGGCGATCCAGCTTGTTCCGTCGAGCGAGATGCCACCACCCGGTACGATCATTGGATGTGCGGATGATGGGTCATGGCCGAGCCCCAGGTGTGGAGCACGGCGGTGATGCCGATGCGCGCACCCAGATGCTTGGGATCGGCAGCGATGGTCAGCATGGTCTGCGAAGCGGTCTTGAACAGCAGGTTGTAGAGCAGAGCCTTGTTGTGGAACGCGATGGCGGCGATCTCGGCGGGCAGCGTGAACACGAGGTGGAAATAGCCGACCGGCAGCAGGTTGGCCTCGCGCTCGGCGAGCCAGGTGCGCGCAGCGACGCCCTGGCACTTGGGGCAGTGCCGGTTGCGGCAGCTGTTATAGACGATCCGCCAATGGCCGCAGTCGGTGCAGGCCTCGACGTGCCCACCCATCGCAGCGGTGCGACACTGCTCGATGGCCGACATGATATTGAGCTGGTGCAGGCTCACGTGCCCGGCATGCGCTGCGCGATACGAGGGACCGGCTGTACGGAAGATGTCGGCGACCTCAAGCGAGGTGCGCACCGGCTCAGCCGTCGGGCGGCTCCGGTTCGGGTGCGGCCAGCGCCAGTCGGTCGAGCGGACTGACGACCGCCCGGATCGTCTTGGTCGCGACCTGCGTGTAAAAGGCGGTGGTGTTCAGCTTGGCATGGCCGAGCAGCGCCTGGATGACGCGGATATCGAAACCGTCCTCCAGCAAATGGGTGGCGAAGCTGTGGCGCAGGGTGTGCGGCCCGACGCGCTTGTCGATGTCCGCGGCCTCGGCGGCCTCGACGGCGATCCGGTAGAGCTGACGCGTGCTGATCGGGGCAGAGGCGCTCTGTCTAGGGAACAGCCAGCCCTCGGGAAGCAGTACGCCCTGCTGCCGTCCGGCGCGCCACCAGTCGCGCAGCAACAGGAGCAGGCCTTCGGGCAGCATGGCGTTGCGGTATCGCCCGCCCTTGCCGCGCTCGATCCGCAGCAGCATGCGGGTGCTGTCGATATCGGTCACCTTGAGCATCGATACCTCGGCGACCCGTAGTCCCGCACCATAGGCGACCGACAGCGCCGCCTGGTGCTTGAGGCAGCGGGTGGCATCGAGCAGCCGCTTTACCTCGGTCATGGTCAGCACCACCGGGATTTTGCGGGCATGCTTGGTGCGGACGAGCCGTCGTGCCAGATCGGGGCGGTCGAGCGTGTGGCTGAAGAAGAAGCGCAGCGCCGCGACGATACTGTTCATGGTCGGCGGCGGGACCCCGGCATCCTGCTGCTCGATCTGGAACTGGCGGACATCCTCCGTGCTCGCCGTGTGGGGCGAGCGCCCCAGCCAGATGGCGAACCGCCCGACGTCGCGCAGATAGTTGCGCTGCGTCTCCCTGGAAAACCGCCGCATGGTCATGTCGTCGATCAGGCGCTGGCGCAGCGGGCTGACCGCACCGATCTGGATAAGCTCGTTCATCGTTCGACTCCTCAGGTTGAAGGAGCCGAAAGAGCCTGCCCATGAGGAGCCTCGCTCAACCCGGGTCGGACGCTTGCGTCGTTGCTGTTACTTCACCACCAGCGCCACTCCCGCGGAGCGGGTTCGTGCTCCGGCCGGAAATCTGACCGTGGAATGCTCGCCGGTCATTATTTCGAGTAATGCCGAAATATAACTTGCCCCAGGCAAGCCCTGCCGATATTTCGAGAATCATGGAAATTGATTCTGGCGGCGCTGTCTCGGCCTTGGGTGCGCTAGCGCAAGAGCACCGGCTCGCTTTATTCCGCCTACTGGTCCAAGCCGGAACCGATGGGCTGCCTGCTGGCGCAATCGCCGAACGATTGGGAGTGCCGAACTCCTCGCTGTCCTTCCATCTAGCGCACCTCAATCGGGCCGGATTGATCAAACAGCGGCGCGAAGGCCGCTCGCTTATCTACACGGCGAATTATGCCGCGATGAACGCGCTGGTTGGCTACCTCATGGAAAATTGCTGCGCTGGCGCAGAATGCTCGCCCGCGACATCACCCGGCTGCGAGGCTGCTCCTAACGACGAAAGGAAATCCGCATGAAGCGCCTGTACGTACACGTTGGCGTCGCCGACCTCGACAAGTCGATCGGGTTCTATTCCACCTTGTTCGGGGCGGAGCCGACCGTAACCAAGGCGGACTACGCCAAGTGGATGCTGGAGGATCCGCGCGTCAATTTCGCAATCTCTTCCAGCAATCACGCCGCAAAGGGCATTGAAAATCTCGGCATCCAGGTCGAGACCGCCGAGGAACTCACCGAGGTTTACGGCCGTCTCAAGTCCGCCGATCGCCCGGTGCTGGAAGAAGGCGCAACGACCTGTTGCTACGCGAAGTCCGAAAAGAGCTGGATCGCCGATCCGGACGGCGTGATCTGGGAAGCCTTCCACACCAACGGCGAGGCGACCGTCTACGGTGATAGTCCGGCGCTCTCGGCGCTGTCCGACAATGCCGCCGCCGACGCCCGCTGCGCCCCTGCAATGACGGTGCCCGAAGCCACCGGATGCTGCGGATGAGCGTGACCATATGGCACAATCCGGCCTGCGGCACCTCGCGCAACACGCTCGCGCTGATCCGCGCGACCGGCACCGAGCCGGAAGTGGTCCTGTATCTCGAGACGCCACCGAGCCGCACCGGACTGGTCGATGCGATCGAACGCATCGGCATCGGCGCGCGCGCGCTGCTGCGGGAGAAGAGCACGCCCTTCGCCGAGCTTGGCCTGAGCAATCCAGTGTTAACCGACGACGATCTGATCGATGCGATGGTGGAACATCCGATTCTCATCAATCGTCCGGTTGTCTTCGCTCCGAACGGCGTGAAACTGTGTCGGCCGTCGGAGGAGGTGCTGTCCATCCTCGACCGGCCGCTGACCGAGGACTTTGTCAAGGAAGACGGCGAAGTGGTGCCGGCCAATGGCTGAGGCTAATGAGGCGGCAAAGCCTGCCATCTCGACCTTCGAACGCTACCTGTCTGTCTGGGTGCTCTTGTGCATCGTGGTCGGCATCGCGCTGGGCGCCGCGGCACCGGGCGCGTTCGCGGCGATTGCGTCGGCCGAGGTCGCGCAGGTCAATCTGCCGGTGGCTGCGCTCATCTGGCTGATGATCATCCCCATGCTGCTCAAAATCGACTTCGGTGCGCTGGGTTCTGTGCATCAGCACTGGAAGGGCGTCGGCGTCACCGTGTTCGTCAACTGGGCCGTGAAGCCCTTCTCGATGGCGGCGCTGGGCACCTTCTTCATCGGCTATCTGTTCGCACCGCTGCTCCCCGCGGGCGAGATCTCGTCCTATATCGCCGGGCTCATTATCCTCGCCGCCGCGCCGTGCACCGCGATGGTCTTCGTGTGGTCGAACCTGTGCGACGGCGAGCCGAACTATACCCTCAGCCAGGTTGCGCTGAACGATCTGATCATGGTGTTCGCTTTCGCACCGATCGTAGGCTTATTGCTTGGCGTCGCTTCGATCACCGTGCCGTGGGGCACGCTGCTGCTGTCGGTGCTGCTCTACATCGTCATTCCGGTCGTGATCGCCCAGGTCGTGCGGCGCTGGGTCCTGTCACACGGCGGCCAGGCTGCGCTCGCTCGTCTTTTGGCCGCGTTGGGCCCAAATATCGCTGGTATCGCTGCTTACCACCCTCGTGCTGCTGTTCGGCTTCCAGGGCGAGCAGATCCTCGCGCAGCCGCTGGTGATCGTGCTGCTCGCGGTGCCGATCCTGATCCAGGTCTACTTCAACGCCGGACTCGCATATTGGCTGAGCCGCAAGCTGGGGGTTGCGTGGTGTATCGCCGCCCCCGCCGCGCTCATCGGCGCGTCGAACTTCTTCGAGCTGGCCGTGGCGGCCGCGATTTCCTTGTTCGGCATCAACTCCGGGGCGGCTCTCGCGACGGTTGTTGGCGTGCTTGTGGAGGTTCCGGTAATGCTCTCGGTGGTCGCGATCGTGAAGCGGTCGCGGGCTTGGCACGAACGGCAAGATACGCCTGCAGCCGGCTAAAAGCGGACGTTCCGCAAACGGCCCAAGTCCTGCCGCTACAATGCTCGGCCGAACCAGATGACGCGGCCCACCACGTGAACCTCCGACCGGTCCATGTCGTGCCAGGTCGGATAAGCCGGATTGTCGCTGGCAACAGTGATCTGCCGACTGCCAGGCTTGATCGCGATCCGCTTCACCACGAGCGCATCATCAGAGCGAAGGACATAGATCCCATCGCGCAGCCGCGAGCCATGATCTGACGCATCGACCAGCACCTCGTCGCCATCACTGAGCGTGGGTTCCATCGAGTCACCCTTCACGCCGACGATCGACAGGCTCGCGCTCTTGGCTGACGTCAGGTGGCGCAGCCAGCGCTCGTCGAACCCAAACCTGGTGTGTGCAGTCTCACTGGCAGCAACCGCGCCGAAGCCAGCTGATGCTTCGACATCAAGAACGGGTATCTCGACCATGCCGTCGGTGACCGGATTGGCGGGACCACCGAGTACTTGCTCGTCGACGCCGAAGAAGCAGGCGAGCGTCTTTCGATCCTCATCATCGAGCTTCCTCGGTGAACCGCGCTTGATGAACTGCTGCACATAGGCGGGGTTACGGCCGAGCAGCCGCGATATCGACGCGTAACCATATCCGCCCTTGAGGATCAGCCGGTCGAGCTCTTCCCTCACATGTTCCATTCGTCTGTCCTTCGAATCTTGATCGTAGGAATTTTCCTAGACTCGCGGATGTGATCCTACTAAGAACATAACAAGAACACAAGGGATTTGCGAGTCGGAGCGAAAGGGACATGACCTTGCTGGAACGGATCGAAAAGCATCTGAAAGATCATCATATTTCGGCAACGCGTTTCGGACGGCGCGCGGTCGGCGATCCGCGATTCGTACTCGACCTCAGGATGGGGCGCAGACCGCGCCGCAGAACCATAGAACGGCTCGAAGCCTATCTTGCGTCAATCGAGGCTACCCCCCCCCGAGTGTATCAGGAGGAATGGGAAGTGCGCTCGCCAAGCTGCTCATAACGATGTGCCACCTCTTGCCAGAGTTTTGCCCCGTCCTCCTCGCCGTCCCGGGTCAGATGATCGATCTTCGCCGCAATGAATTCATGCCCGGCATCGCCGTGGTGCTTCTCGACCCAAAGCGCCATGCCCCAGAGTTCCTGATCGCGGGTGAGCGTCAAAGGAACGACCAAACGCCAGCGACGAGCATAAGGACGATCGGGAGGCCAAGCAGCCATGCCTCGAGCTTCAATTTCCATTCCGGCTCGATCCGCGGAAACGGGTCGTCGCTGTCGGGCCAGTCGCGCATCAGCACCAGGGCTCCCTGCGCCCGGACCAGGTTCTTGCAAGGCCTTCTGCGACCAGTTGGTCGCCGATCGAGCGTCCATTGCGCAGCAGCACACGGAGCTTCCGACCGTACTGGTCTTCGTCCCTGCTACCGATCGTCACCGCTTCGAATTCGCCTTGATTGAGCAGGACAACCAGCCGGTCGCGGGCCTTGATGCCGAGGTCGTACTCGTAGTCGCACTTGGGCTGCGAGATTTCCGGTGTGTCGATATCCGCGATCCTGATCTTCACGCCTTCGAGCCAGATGGTATCGCCATCGACAACGCACGTCCGTCTGACCATGCCGCACACCGCAAAGCTGTGCGTGGTTCGCGCTTCGGCGCTCGCCGACCCAAATGGCCAATAGATTCCAGCGAGACCACCAAGAATGCCGACGATGAGACCGCCCCCTACAAGAACGGCGAGGCTTCTTCCTCTGGCGCGCTTGCTCCGGTCACGTCCGGTCCGGAAAGCAAAGACATTATCGCGGAGTGTTCTCTTGGACATTCCGCCTTCTTTCATTTCCGGACCTTCACGCCAAGACACCGTGCTCGCTTTCCCGATGGTTTTCAGCTATTTTCGCGGCAACGCGAGTGGGCGGCCTAGAGGGGAGAGTGCAGGTTTGCTCCCGAAGGAGAATGAGCGATGAGCGATCCAGACAAGACTCCCCTAGGCGGCAAACACGACTGGGAAGGCTTTCGCGAAGTCGACCGGGCCATCGCCGAGAATCGACATTTCAAGTATTCGATTCAGAAAGCGTGGGCTGATCCCTGGGAGCGGAAGGCTTTGTATCTCACCGCGTTCGTCATCGCATGCTTCGTCATCTTTGTGATCATCTACGACGGGCTGATCTGAGCTACCATTCCTTCACGTCGTCGGCCGCTTCGGCCGAGGCTCCCTTGGCATCGCGGGTCTTTCCGTCGAGGTATCCTTCCACGGTCCCGACCCGTCGGTCCCCTTGCTGCTGGACCCGATCGACATCGCGGGCGATGTCCTCGCGCTCGTTTGATGGTTCGCCAAGGCTTCCTGGTACCCCGCCAAGCCGTACCGATCCCCGGACACCATCTGCGCTCTTCACCGCGGGTCGAGCGACGGGCGCAAAGTGTGGCAGAACCAGGTCGCCCGCGATATCGGCATTGAGCTGGTCCGCATAGCTTTCGACGAACCGCGCCTGAAGCTGCTGGCCCCGCGCACTCATCTGGAAGTCGATGTCGTCGAAGCGCACTGGCCCATAGTAGTCCCGGTTGGCATCGATCTCCGCCATGCCCCATTCGCGATAGGCCTGGCTGAGGTTGAGCGTGCCTGCGGCATTGGCGCTCTCGTACCAGCTTGCCTGGTTCTCGAGGCGGCTGGCGATTTCCTCTGCGCGGCGTGCTTCGCGGGTATAGCTCTGCGCTTCGGTGATGGACGTGGTGATGCCGGCCGAGCTGCTCGAAACCAGCGCTTCGGAACTCGAGCTTGTCTCGCGGAGGAAACCCTCGCGCGTGCTTGACCAGCTGCGGCTGTCCGAGATCTGGCGCAACGCACCCATGATGCGCGAGCGGTCTTCGGAGGCGATCCCGATATCGCTATCGGTCCAACTCTGGTTGCGACCCCCTTTGATCCCACCTGAACCTTGGAAAATGCGCCCTTCCTTCTTAGCACCGATCCCTGCTTCGCCGTTCAGGAACCACGACACAGTGATGTCGTCGGCGGCACGGCGCGACAGCCCAAATTGCTGCTGGAGTGTCTTGGAGGCGTTGTCGACTTCGCTGAACGCGCTGCCGATGCTGTCGCTGGTCGAGGTCCCGCTGACGCTCTCGTTCGAGCGCGAACGGGTGTAGGCATCACGCAGTTCGCTGAAGCGGGTGACCGCCGAGCTGGTCGATTGCTGGGCAAGGTTGGAAAAGGTTTCGCTCTGGCCGCGACTCTGGCTCGCCATGGCCCCGAGCCTGCTCGAGAAGTCCTGGCCGAGCGTCGGCGTAAATGGGTAGCTCGAGGTTGGCACGGTCGCGAACTCGGCCTGCGGGAAGTTCGTCGTTTGCGTGCCGTTGTCGGCAAAGCCGCGCGATTGCGCGGCGCCATAGGCGATGTTTGGCGCGAGACTGGCCTGTGCAAACTGGCGCGAGAAAACGTTCGAGTTCTCGAAACTGGTGTTGCCGAACGAGAGATTGCCCGTGCTCGCCTCGCGCGCCGCTTCTTCGGCGGCGTTCTGGCTGGGATTAAGGTAGCTCGTCGCCTGTCCCGAGATCGCCATCGCGCCGCGCGCGACCCCGCCTGCAAGGAAGGGGATCGAGGCGACGAGATAGCCGGCAAGGATACCGATATCGTTGTTGACGTCGGTCATGCCTGAGAAGGTCGCGAGCGTGAGCCCGCTCGCACCGCCCGCCGCGGCAACGTCGCCGGCCCCCTTGAGCATCAGGATCATGTGGAGGATGACGAAGAGCGGTCCCCAGGCGGCGAGGTAGAAGAACCCGGTGACATAGCCGCGAAGCGCAATCGGGCCGGTCCTTAACATGAGGAACAGCGGGAAGAGGACCGGAAAGAGCGCGTAGAAGACGACCGTCAGCACGACGTTCAGGATCGGTACCCACTTCATCGCATTGTGCGCGATCGAGGAGTAGGTCCGCTCGGTCTGGATGTCGGCGCGGGTCTGCGCGAACACATCGACGCTCGATGCACCGCTTGCACCTGCAAAGCCATGCATCGCCTGGTTCATCGCGTTGATTGTCAGGACCTGGCGAAAGATGCTGCTCGCGTCCTTAGAAATGCCAGTGAGATATTGGTAGGCCACCGGCAGATCGGCGATGAGCTTGGACTTGGCGAGCGCTTCGGTCTGCTTGGGATAGAGCTGACGGCCGGCAACGAGCGTCATATCGTCGATCATGCCCGCCCATTGGTTTGAGAGCGCGGTGTAGGCCTCCCGGCAGGTGACGATCGATGCCGTGACGCTGTCATCGGCCTCGCGGGTCAGGAACTTCTGCGCACGCGCTGCGCTCCCGGGCGCAATGGTCGCCCAGATGTCGTTGCTCTCGGACAATTCCTTCATCGAGTAGCGGCCAAGCAGCAAGTCGTAGAACACGCATTGGCGGACGTGCTCGTCGAAGTTGGCCGCAAATTCGGGATCGGCAATGCGCAGCGACCGCGTCGCTTCGAGCAGGCGCGCGCCGTAGATCATCCCGTTCTTCGAATAGTTGAGATCGTCGGGAAGCCCGAACACGGTCTCGGCCGAACGCGTCAGATAGTCGCCCGCCTGGCTGGTGAAGCTCGCCATCAGCGCGAGCCCGAGCGGAACGTTCGCGACGGTTGCCGGAGCGAGGCTCGGATTGACCCGGTCGGTAACCTGCACATCCATCCGCGGCACCATCAGGCACATGTAAATGAGCGTCGCGCCGAGAAACCAGTTGAGCCAGGCGCGCCAGTCCTGGTTGAACGCCACCACGATCACCGCAAGCGCGAACCCCATCACCAGTGCGACCTGGATCAGGCTCTTGTAACCGCCAGCGCCAGTCCATGCGGCGACAGCGTTGAGGACATTGACGATGTACTCGCCGCCGCCAGTTGTGAAGATCTCGACCATGGCGCTCGCCTCAGGGGACGATCGAGCGCGACTGGAGCCCGCGCGACCAGTCGAGCGCGGCGGACATCGAGGGCGACATCGAGGCGGCAAGCGCGTTCTCGATCATCGCGGTCTTCTCGATGATCTGCATGATCGCCGAGACCTTGGCCTGCCCGGTGGCCTGCCGCTGGACGAGGCCCGAACGCACTTCGGCGACCTGGCCGCGCCAGATCGCGAGCTTGGATTCGTCGGCGGCGATGAAGCTCGCCATCGAGCGCCCGGCTTCGGATACGATACGGTCGAGGATCGCATAGAGGAGATCGATGCTGGCGATCTCGGCGAGCGTGTCGCGGTCGTCGGTGGGCATACCGCGCCCATAGGCGGCCTGGACGGTGAGGATCTTGTACAGGGGGACCGAGGCGACCTGCAGCAGTTCCTTCTCGGCACTGCCAATTGCGGTGTCGGTGCGGATTGCATCGACCATATTGCCGATGAGTAGTGCGACGCGTGGGCGGATCGCTTTGGCATTTGAAAGGCTCATCTGCTCGAAGGTCGGATTGAGGCAGAGGTCGGTCTCGTCGCAGCGGAACACGCGCACGGTCTGGCCCTGCGTCCCGTCGAGCAGCGCGCTTACGAGCGTCGAGGACGCATCGCCCGCGAAGGGCAAGAACTTCCCTGGCTCATCGTCCTTGGGCGGCACGTAGATCACCGTGCCGATGAGCGTCATCGCGTATTCGGCAAGCTCGCGGTCGAAGGTCCCGCCTGGATTGAAGAAAGCGCTCTTTTTCAGGACGTGCCAGGTGTAGTTGCGCGGCACGCCGGGATTGACGTCGGCATAATCAGTACCGGCGCCTTCATTGGTCGAAGCGCGCTGGCCGCGTGTGCCGCAGCCGTGCTTGGCCGCGGCATAATCGGTGAAGATGCCTTCGGAATTGCCGATCGCTTCGCAGATCGCCTTGTCGGCAAGATCGCCCTTGGGCCACAGGCCTCCGACCAGCCCCTGCGCCATCTCGCAGGAGTTGATCGAGAGATTGTTCATGAGCTGAGCCTTTTGGCTGAACTCCTGCATGATCTTGTTGCACTCGGGGCAAACGGTATCGATCGCCAGGCTGAAGGCGAACCCCACCGCATTGTTGGCGACGGCCTTCAAGAGCGCGACCATCTCACTCGCGTTGATGAAGGAAAAGGACCCGGCGAAGATGTCGATCCCGCCGCAGCCGGCGCGGGCGCGCGGCAGCTGGAGATTGGCGATGTTGGTCGTCTTCTGGGGGAAGCGCGTCCATACATTGCCGAGACTGTAATAGCCTGCCGACTGGCCTTCGAATGCGGTCGGGCCGGTGACGTTCGCCGCCGCGCCCATGTCGTCCATGAAGCGGTCCATGCTGTCGCCGACATTTGCGGCAACCGGGGACGCGATCATGCTGGCAGTGGCAAGAGTCAGCGCTGCATTGCGGATGCTAGTAATCATGTCCGGCTTCCTTCGAAGTGAGGAGGTAGATGCGGTCCTGGAGTTCGTCGGCCGAGAGCACGCCGTAACCGATCGGGATCGGGCGCTTGGTCACGCTGTCCCACAGCACGAGCGCCGGGGTGGCCTTACCTTCGAGCCCGAGCCTGGCGCGCTGGTTGGTCTCGACCTTGTAATTCGGGAAGTGGCGCGAAGGCCCGCCATCGGTCGAGATCGCGCGCACGGTGATGCGCCAGCGGTCGGCGACGCCTTTGACGATCGGGCTCATCACGTCGCAGGGTGCGCAGGTCGAGCTGTAGAAATAGAACAGGCCGTAGCGCTGCGACAGCCTTGCCATCACGCTATCGCGCTCGGCGCTCCGGGCATCCTGCCACTGTTTCTTGGCGAGCGCGCCGACCGGCCGCTCGAGCGTATAGTCGAGCTCGGGGTCTTGCCAGATCGCTCGCTGCCAGACATCGGAAAAGAGCGAGGCGCGGTCGAGTTGCGCGCGCTGGAAACGGATATAGGCCGCGACATTGGCTTCGGTGGGATGGAGGATCGCGCGGGCCTTCAATTCGCGCAGCTCGGAGGTGATCGCGTCGAGTTCCTGCGTTGCCGCGACCTGCTCGGCTTCTGGCTGTTGTGGCTCTTCAATGGGAGCGGGCTTCACGCAGTAAAACCAGTAGCCGAGCCTGCGCTCTTCGCAATAGAGCGCGTCGGCTGTGGTGGTCGATGGAGCGTCATGCCTTTCCTGGGCCTGGGCCGAAGCGGCGGGGAGAGCCGCGAGACCGAGCGCGAGCGCCGTGAGTTGATAGAGATGGGTCATTGGCCGCCCCTTGCGTAATAGTCCTCGATCTTCTGCTGGATGAGGACGCTGGTCTCGAGCTCGTCGGGCAGCCGCGCGGCATCGGTGAACTCGGCATAGACCTCGCTGAAATCCATGCGGCTAAGGTCGAGGCGCGCAAACTCGTCGAGAGTGAACCCCTTGCACTGTTCTTCCTTGGGCTTGTCCCAGGGCTTGGGGAGTTGCTTGCGGCCTTGTTCCTGCAGGATACGCGAGAGCTTGCTCTCGAAGCAGCAATAGACCTTCTTCTTCGTCAGGCAGACGCCGAGGAACTTGTCCGAGCAGTAGGTCCCGACATAGGCGCACAACCCCTGCGCATCGCGCTGGTGGAGCAGCACTTCCTCGCGGTCGCAACCAAGCGCGACGAGCAGGCTGATGCCCGGAATGAGCGGGAAACCCTTTCCCTTGCAGCAATTGAGGACACCGAAGACCTTGGATGAGCAGGTGTTGCGCGTCCCCCGGAACAGCGTCAGCGTATTCGGGTCGAATTGGCCGCGCGCCTCATCCATCGCATGGAGCGCGGTGACGGCATCCTTGAACTCGTCGTTCGCGGTGCGCTCGATCGTCTCGCAGCTACCGTCAATGCAATAGACATCGCCGTCGCAGACATATTGGGTGGTGCTATTGGCCTCGGGCAGCGGGCACTCGTAGATGCGTTCCCAGGTCTCGCAAGGCGTCTCGTCGGTGAGGCACTCCTCGCGCACGAACCTGCAGGTGCCTTGGCTCTCGATGTCCGAGCAGTCGGTTGCCGCTTCGCGCGACGTGCAGGTGTAGCTGCGTTGCCATCCCCAGCACGGCCGTGTCACCGAGACGCCGTTCACCACGCGGGTCTGCGGATCGGCGTCGGTGCAGATCTCACTGTCGAGCGTGCAATCGCCATTGTCGGCAAAGCCCGTGCACTGGCTCTCGTCAGGCGTTGCCGTGACCGTGGTCGCGGTGGTGACCATGTAGGGGGTCTGACCCGGCACTTCTTCGTCGCAGGTCAGTTCGGTGATCGGGTCGCCTGGTTCGGAACACCACGGCCGTCCGCCCGACGAACTCCATTGCAGGCAGGTGTCGCGCCGTCCGGTCACGCGGCAGGAATAGCCGTCGAAGCCAGCGCATTCGGGCTCGCCCGAGCCGTTGAAGTCGCCGAACCGGTTGCAAAGGTAATGGTACTGCGGACGCTGGCTTACCGTCGTCCCCAGCGGCACCGCGCACTGGCCTGCCGACTGGTCGATCCGTGTGCCGGTGTTGCAGGTCGCGGTGTAGGTCCCCGCCGAGCCCGATCCGGGAGGCAGCGGGACGCAGGTGCCCTGGGCCCCCGAGATCGCCATGCCGCTGGTGTAGTCGAGCGGGGTCTCGTTGATCGCAAGGCTGCGCGCGATGACGTCCTCGATCTCGCTGGAATCGAAGCGCGCGCGGTTGGCCACACTGTCGCGCATCGCGCGGTAACCCTGGTGGCCGCTCGCCGCAGCGGCTGCATTGCTTTCGATCCGGTCGGGATCCTGGGCGAGCGTCTCGAGACCCTGGACCGCGTTGCGATCATAATTGGGGAGGTTGGAAGCGTTCGGTTGTTGCTGCGCCGCCTGCTGGGCTTCGCCGCGCAGGCTCTCGGCAAAGGCCTTGCCGTCGGCCTTCGCTTCCTGCTGCTGGGCTGCGGCGCTCGCGGTGAGGAGAAGCGCCGTAAAAGCGGACACGGCGAGCTTGATCGGGTGTCTCATGGGCGCTGCTCCCTCAGGCGGGCAAGGTGGAGGCGGGCAAGCTGCGCGCCCGGGCCGCCGCCAGTGGCGAAGGTTTCGAGTGCGTCCTCGACACTGACATTGCCCGCGAGCCGGTCGTGCGGCGGCACGATGTCGCTACAGGTGAACCCGTCGCAGGGACTGAAATCGCTTGCGACCATCACGAAGCTCGGCGCGACGGCGATATCGAAGGCGCGGAACAGCCGCGGATCGATGCCGAGCGCGCCGGCTTCGCTGCCATCGCGCCAGATCGCCGCGAGCCGTTTCTTGAAGGCCGCGCTGTCGCCTTGCGGGAAACCGCGCAGCACGGTCACCCCGCCGGCACGGGTGACGTCGCGGACCAGCGCCTTGAGCGATGGCTCGGGCATCGACAGCGAAGCAAAGGCGATGAAGCGCGGCGCCTCGCCCATGGCCGCGACCTCGGCGTCGGCTGCGCTGCGGATCATGCCGTCGAGATCGAGCGGACCGGCGTCGGCAGTCGCCTGCGCTTCCTTCGCATAGGCGGCGCGGTTGTCGAGCGCCGCCTGCTGCGTGGTGCGCGCGTCCTCGGCCAGCGTGTCGGCCCTGGTCCTGACCGACGTCGCGAGCGCTTCGGCGTCCTGGGCATGCTCGCTCGCGCGCGCCCGGACCTGGGCAAGGTCGAGATCGGGCGGAGCATCCTGCGCCGATGCGGCGGCGAAGGCAGCGGCGGTCGCAAGGCTGATGAGGACGAGGAGAGGGAAGGCGTTTCTCATAGCGCGCAGCAATTCCTCTTGCGCCAGACGAGGTATCCCATGTCTTCGCCGATAGCGGGGATAACCTGTCCGGGGGACTGGAAGGTGGTTGAGGCGCCGATGGGCGGGCAGGCGTAGCGGCCCTTGGTCGCCGGGTTGGGGTTGGTGGCCTGGAAGCGGTATTGCTGCTTCCTCATCACCGGCATGAGGTACTTGCCGCACAGACCCTTCGAGCCCATCGTGCCCCACGAGACGAGTTCGCGGTGGAGCTTGTAGGCGAAGCGCGAGAGCACGAGCCGCGAGGCCTGGACGTGGCCTATGCTGGCCGAGACATTGCCGTTCATCGGGTACATCGAACCCTGGCAGCCCGCGCACCAGAACATCTCGTCGAGCGGGAGGTTGGTTGTCGCTGCAGCGCAATCCGCCGCGCAGGCGGCGAGCGCCAACGGGTTGGCGAAGAGCACCGCCTCGGGATTGATGATCGCGGTGAGCTCGCTGTCCTGCCACAGCGGATCGATCTCCGAGATGTAAAGGATGTCGATCGATCCCGGCTCGAGGCACAGGAAATCGGCGACGATCTCCATCCAGTAGATCAGCGGATAGGCATACCAGTGGACGTGCCAGCTCGAATAATACTGGCTTGCACCGCCCACCGCTGAAGGACCCGAGATCGAGCGGAAGCCGATATCGAAGCCGGGATCGAGCTTCATCCCGCCGAGGTTCACGAAGCACCAGGGCTTCATGCTGACATCGGCGAGCCGCACCGGCTCCCAGAACCCCATCGCGATGCCGGGGCGAAGACCGCAGAGGCACAGCGGAAAGTCTGGGTTGTCGGGGTCCGGACGATTGCTCGGCCAGATTTCGAGCCCGCCGACCGAGATCGGGAACAGGCACGACCAGCAGATGTCGGTGATCGGGTTGACGAACTGCCCGGTGCATTTGCCCGGCCCGGCATCGGCCGAGGCGGGCGAGGCAAGAGCAAGCGAAAGCGCTGCTGTGAACAGCACGAGAAAGGCGCGGAAGCTGCTCATGGCTTGGCCTTTCGGGGCGGCAACGCGATCTCGCTCACTTCGAGGACGCGCCCGTTCTGGCGCACAAGCGCGGGGACGGCCTTGATGCCGAATTTTTGCGTCAGCTTGCCGCCTTGGTCGAAATAGAACCTTCGCTGGCGCGCTTTCATCAGCTCGAGCGGCGCGCCCTTGACGAGGATCAGCTTGGCGTGCGCGTCCTGCCTCAGCGCCCAGGTAATTTGCGCGGGATCATCGCCGTCGAGGAACAGGAGGGGGCTGCGCAGCTTGACGCTGTCGAGCGGATTGACCCGGGTTCCGGCGGCATGGATGAGTTCGCCTTTTGCGCCCCGGATATCGGCGGCAAGCGTGATCGTCGGATCGAAAGGCCAGCTGCGGCTTTCGCTGGCTCGGATCAGGCCGGCAACCGGATCGGGCCGGTTGACCCGTGCAATCGTCCGACGCTTCAACTCCTGGTTGAGCCGGGCGGTCTCGCCCGACTTTTCCATGTGCGCAAGGCGCGTGTGGATCTGTTCCAAGAGGTCGCGCTCGATCACCGGAAACGCCGCGCCGCGCTGGCCGTAGTCGCGTGCTTGAACGCTGGTCGGGAGCGCAGCGAGGAGAAGCGCGCCAAGCGGAAGGAGGGAGCGCATCACAGGATCGCCCTCCCGCTGCCGAGGATCCGGCCGCGACACACGAACCCAATCTCTGCGTAGCGGCTGTCGAGCCCGCGCGGATGGTCCGTTCCAGTGTAGTAGCAATCATTCGGTATCGCGCCTTCGGGACCCCGCGTGAGCGGAACACCAAGCCGGGTGACCTTGAGCAGGCTCGCGACCTTCCTGCCGTTGATGAAGACCGCATCGCCCTCGTGGCGCACGACATCGCCTGGTATGCCCAGCACGCGCTTGCCGAACATCTGCGGCCCTTCACCGAAATGTTTCTCGACAAGATCGCTTCGCGGCGGCTCGAAGAAGATCAGGCTGCCGTGGTGGATCGGTGCATCACGATCGAGCCAGAACGCCCAGTTCGGCAGGCTCGGGCTGGCATTGATGAGGAAGGCGTGGTCCTTGCTGAAGGCATCGAGCGGCGCCCAGGCGAGCGGCAGCAGGACAAGGCCCGAGAGCAGCAGCGGACGGCGCAGCGAGGGGGAGAGGCTCATGGCTGCTTCTCCGCGGCGAGCTTGGCCGCTATGCGCCGCTCGAGTTCGGGGGTTGCGTCTTCGGCTGCCCCGGCGAGCACGGCCTCGGCGACGAGCACCACGCGGCCATCGCGGCCCATCTCGGCAACGGCGCTTTCGGCGGCCTTGAGGTAGGCAAGGCTCGCCGCCTGGACGACCGCCGGATCGGCATCGGCGCGCGCGGCTTCCTCGACGAAGGTGCCGATGGTCTCGGCGAGCCGGACAGTGACGATCCGCTGCTGGGGCGAGGCAGTGACCTGCTGGGTAAGCCACGCGCCCCACAGCAGCGCGGCAACGAGCACCGCGACGGCGAGGAGTTTCGGGCCCAGTTGGCGAAGCGGGAGGTTCAGTCTATCCATGGCGGGGAGGTCCTTCGGAGAGGCGGCGGTCGAGGCGGCGCAGGAAGGCCGGCAGGCGCAGCAGGGTGAGGCCGCCAGTGGCGACGAGGAAGGCGATCTGGAGGTCCTGCGCAAAGAAGCGGCGCGCGATCGGTTCGGCGGTGCGGTAATGATCGGCGAGGTTGCCGAGCTGTGCGAACAGCGCCGTAAGGTCCCAACCAGCGATGAGAAGGAACACGAACAGCGGCAGGCCGAGGACCAGCAGCAGCGTGCTCACCGCGAAGCCTGCTGCTTCGATGAGGACGAGGCAGGTGCCCTGGAACAGTCCGAGCCAGTTTACGGCACGGTCCTTGTCGCGGGCGCGTCTGACAGTCGGAAGCGACACGCGGTCGACGAGCGTGGTGGTCTCGAGCACCATCACATGCCTCCTTCCACGCCCGCGACGAGCGCAACCGCGCGTTCCAGCGGCATGCCGCTTTCGACATGACGGTGGATTTCCGCATAGGTGTCGGGATCGGAGGAGAAGATGGTCGCCGAGAGCGGATCGAGCACGAGCCGCCCGACGGCTTCGACCTCGGGACCCTTCAGGTAGATCTCGCTGTATTCACTGCCCGAGCGCTTGAGGCTGCGGATCAGCGTCTCGGTGCGGTCGTCCATGTCGAGCCGCGCTTCCTTGCGAAAATCGGCGATCGTCTCGGGCTTCTGCTGGAGCACGAGCATCCAGTCGCTGTTCTCGAGAGCGGCGCGCGCGCCGTCGGACTTGTAGTAGTCGTTCAAGGACTGGGTCGCGGTGGCGAGCGCGCCGCCGTACTTCCTCGCGGTGCGCGCGTAGGTCTCGACGAACTCGCCCATCGAGCCGCCCCTCAGCATCGACCACGCCTCGTCGATCAGCAGCAGCTTCTTCGTGCTGCGCGGGCTGCGGGTCATCGCCTGGCCGGTCATGAACATGATCGCCGAGAGCACCACGCTGCGCAGTTCCTCGCGGGCCGCGAGATCGCTCATCTCGAACACCGTGAAGTCGTCCTCGAGCGCGAAGCTCGCCCTGCCGGAGAAAAACCCGGCGTAGCTGCCGCCGCGGCAGAACGGGGCGATCGCGGTGGCGAGGTCCTTGCCCGCCTCATTGTCGCCGGAGTGGAGCGCGTGCGCGACGTCGTCGATCGACCCGCCGCTGCCCAGGCCCTCCCAGACCTGCGTTACCGCGCGGTCGATCAGCCCGCGCTCGGTGTCCGACGGCGCGGCGCTCGGCCGCGCCATCTGCCCGACGATCGCCTTGATCATCGCGAAGCAGTCGAGCCGGTAGTCCTCGTCGCCCCCAGCGCGGGCGTCGTCGACCATCGAGAACGGATTGAGCGAGAAGCCCGAGGCGAGCGTGAACTCGACGAAGCGCCCGCCCTGGAGCTTGACCGAGTGCTCGAAGCTGCGGCCGTCGTCGATCACGACGACCTTGGCGCCCGCGCCGCGCAGCGCGGCACACAGCTCCTGCAGCAGCACCGACTTGCCCGACCCCGACTTGCCGCAGATCGCAATATTGTGGTTGCCGGCCTTGTTCTCGAAGGGTGACCAGAAGAAGGGCTGGCCGCGGCGTCCGAGCAACAGCAGGTGCGGAATCTGGCCGCCGAGATACTCGCCCTGGAGCGGGGCGATGTTCGCTGCCGTCGTCGAAAGCATGGTGCGGAAGCGCTTGAGGCGCGCCATGTCGTGGACGAGCCCGTCGGCAAGGCTCAAGGGGAATGCGGCGACGAGACCCTGCAATTGCAGGAAACGCTCATCGGCAAGATCCCATCCGGCTGCCTTGTAGATCGCCTTGACCGTGCGTTCGTGCGCGTCGCCATCGCCCAGTGGCGAGATGGTGGTAAGGCCATAGAACAGCTTGACCAGCTTCTTGCCTGCCTGGAGTTCGGCCTGGACATGCTTCCATTCGGCTGATTGCTCGGAAAGCCTGGGGAGGAAGCGCGCGCTCTTCGTTTCCGACAGGCTGGTGGTGCGCATGAACTTGTAGCCGGCGCGCGCCGAGGCGGCCTCCTGGTCGGGATAGTGCAGACACAGCATTGTCGCAGCCGGGCAGGGAAAGCGCAGCTTGTCGGTAAACATGTCGCCGATGAGCCGCGCGCATTCCCACGGCGCCCAGCGTTCGGGCGTCGAGCGTACGCCATAGTGGCGGACATCGAAGCGGTCAGGATAGCAGGTGCCCATTTTGGGAACGCCATCGCGGCTACGTCCGGTCTCCCGGAACCGCTCGGTGCGCAAGATGAGCCGGTCGTCCTCGACTTCGAGTTCGATGTCGCGGCGGATCGCCTGAACGTCGAGCGTGTCCTCGCGGTTCCAGTGCGTAAGATCGGGCTCGCGGGCGGTTGTCGGCGAAGTCAGTTCGTCGATCAGCGCGAGGAGGCCGGCCGGTTCGAGCCGGTTCGAGGCAAGACCGAGCGAGTTGAGCATCCCAGCCATCCCGTCGCGGCATTCGGTGAGTTCTGCATCGATGACGCTTCCGGGCACCGGAACGCCGAGCGAGAGCACCAGACGCACATGGCGTGCATGAAACGGCGCGTGTGCCGAGCCCGACTTCCAGACGAGATCGTAGAGCCGGTTGGTGCGGGCTTTCGCAATCGCTTCGTAGATCCCGCCCTGCTCGTAGCGCGGCGCGAACCAGGGGCCGACGATGGCGCCGATGCGCGGGGACGCGAAGTTCAGCACTTGGAGGCAGGCGCCTTGCGGCAGGCTCTCGGAAAAGAACTGGCCGAGGATCTCACCTGTCCGCTCGTCGGCGCCGATGAGCGGGGTGACTTCGAGAATGAAGCCCTTCGAGTGCGCGTTGCAGTAGAGCCCCGGGCCCTCGTCATAGACGCGGTAGGGCAGCCAGTCCGACAGCATGTCGAGCGCGAAACGCGGCTGCGCATGGTCGGCCTTCTTCGCATCGCCGAACAGGCCAGCAAGGAGCGCGTCACGCGCAGAGGATAGCGAGAGGTTCACTTGGGCTCTCCTTCAGACAGAATGGGGTGGGGCACCTGGCCGGGGGAGGGGGGACGACCAGGTGCCCCGGGGTCCGGCGCTTTGGCGCCGGGCTGCGCTTCCGGGGTCTGGGAGGGGATAACCAGGACCTCGGGCAGCTGCAGGGGAAGGGGGATGATGACAGGCGGGTTCTGCGGGCCCGTCAGTGGCGGCGGAGTGCGGGCATTGTCGCCCGCGCGTCCGAGCGCGCGGAGCACCTCGCCGGTCGAGCGCGGGGCATGCCAGCTCTCGCCAGGATGATCGGGCAACGCGACATGGACGACGCGCACTTCGTGGTTCCGGCCCGCCGCGTCGCGATAGGCGGCGATGACGATCCGGAGCGAGCGGGCATATGCCTGGCGTGGGCCAGCGGACGAGGTAGGCTGATTGGTCGCAGTGCCAATTGCCTTGTCGGTACCAGCTTCGCCGATCGCCGCGCTGTCGATGAGCGTGGTGGGCGCGCAGCTGCCTTCGGGCGCCCGGCACTCGAAGTCACCTTCGACATTGCCGCCGAGCGTGGCGCATCCTGCGATGCTCGCGGCAAGGCTGGCAGCCGTGATTACCCTGACGTGACGCGCGCTCATTGGCCTGCTCCGGGGCGCTCGTTGGCGAAGCGGTGGAGCGTTTGGGCGTCGCGGTAGCCGTGCAGCACCGCGCCATCGCTTGCGCGCACGATCACCGGGGTCCCGGCAAAGCCGTTGGCCTCGGCAAAGGCCTCGTTGGCGTCGAGCGCATGTATGGCCTTGCAACGGGCGGGGCGCGGCACGTGCTTGCCGGTATAGGCAGCGTGCAGCGCCGCGACCGGATCGCTGGCGCACAGGACGCTTTCGGACAGGCGCCGGCTCGCCGCGCCGAAGATCGAGATCGGCCGTTCCTCGACCAGGACGCCGGTCTGCTCGAGTTCGCCGGTGAGCTTCTTGCAATATCCGCACTGGAAATCGGAGAAGACCACGAGCCGCGGACCCTTGGGATTGCCCCAGCGGATCGCCCCCTCACGAGGGAGCTGCGAGAGGTCGACCTTTGCCTTGCCCGGTACGGGCGCGGGCTCGCTGCCCGAGGCTTCGGTGCGGCCCGAAGCGCGCGCGGCTCCGGCGGCGAGCAAATCGGGATTGAGCTCGAGCAGGCGCGTCGCCGTGACGTCGCGCCGTTCTTCTAGATCGTACAGCCGTCCGACGAAGAGATAGCGCGCGGCTTCGTCGGTGTAGAACAGCGTCTCGCCAGAGATGACCTCGCACCACGGCGCGAAGCTTGTGCAGTCGAGCGCGTCGATAGGCGTCTTGGGCAGGCGCAGCTTGAGCGCTTGGACGACATCGCGGGCAATGGCGGCCTGCGCCGGCATGGCGGTCAGCACGGCGACGCCGCCGGTGAGGAGGGCAGCTGCGCTGGCGGCAGCAAGCGAAATGTGCGCGGCGCGGGCTTTCAGGCCCGGCCGGTGGTGGGAAAAATTCATTGGGGTGTGCTCCTGACATGGACGCCGTCGAGGAAGACGATCTCGACCTGGATGCCGGTCGGCATCTCGACGACGGGTTGGTACTGTTCTGCGCGTTCGATGAGATATTTGCTGACCGTGTCGGCGGCTTCGCCCGCGCCCTGACCGAAGCCGCCCGCGAGGATGTCGGTGGGCGAGAGCGCGTCGCGCTTGCCGTCGCTGCCGATCTGCCCGGCAAAGACACCGTTGGCGTTGGCCGAAAATCCGCGTCCGAATCCGCCGACGATCCCGGCGAGCAGCGCCTGGCTGACAAGGCTGCCTTCGCGGCTGACGACACGGCCTCGAACGCCGGACTTTCCGGCAAAGGCGATGAACCCCTTGACCTCGCTCACTGCGAAGCGCCCACCGGGCTGTGCGCAGGTCATCCGCACCAGCTTGACGTAGACTTTCTCGGCCGAGAGATCGCCGCGCGCCGCGCCGTTGACGAGGCAGCCGGTGAGGTCGGTCGTGAGCAGGCGATTGCCCTTCAGAACCGAGCGCGCCGGCCCGGTGATCCGCAGCACCACGGGCAGCGGATCGCTTTGACTGGTCACGCCCGTCGAGGCGTCGACCCCCACGATCACGGTGGCAGGTGCATAGCTGTTGGGCGGCAGGTAATCGCGGCTTGCCTCGAGCAGCAGCGGCGGCGCGCTTTCGGTTGCCTTCGTCTTGGAGGCGCCCGGCTTGTCTCCAGCAAAGCTCAGCAGGCTTGCCTTGGGTTCGCTGGGTGGCTCGAGCGGTCCGGGAGCGAAGCCCGGAGCCCGCGGATCGACTGTGGCCACCGGCGTGACCGGGGGATTGGCGCGGACGGTTTCGAGTTCCGAGCGCAAGGCGGCGTTCTCCGCCGAGATCGCATCGATCGCCGCCTGACCGTCGCTGATCATCCGCGCGTTCTCGCCCCGCAGCGTTTCGAGCTCCTGCTCGATCGAGGCCTTGGGAAGCTGGCTTTCCTGCAGGTCTTTGATCGCGCGGCCCTGCGCATCGAGGCGGTTGCCATAGGTGGCGACGAATTCGCGCTGCGAGAGATTGCGATTGACCAGCGCGCCGGTCTCGATCGTGGTCGCGCCTGCGCCGTCGGCGCCGGCTTCATCCTCGCCGCCGAAGATGAACATCGAACCGGCGATGAGTGCCACCCCGCCGATCCCGGCGAGCAGCAGCTTCTGGCGCTGCGCGACCGTGCGGTTGAGATTGCGCCGGGCGTCGCCGCGCGTCTCGTCCCTGGGCGCTGCCGGGGGCGTATCGCCTCTGTCGGTTTCGGCCATTATTCGAGCCCTCCCTTGGTAAAGACAAGGAAGGCCTGCGTGCTCTCGCCGGGCTGGAGGCTGTCGCGGCCATAGGCAAAGGCCAGCGCCTCGGCGGGCGCGTCGCGCTCACGTGCAAGGTCGACGGGCATCGGGCCAAGATTGCGCAGGGTGAAGGCCTGTCCGATCAGCTCGGCACCTTCGTATTCGGCGACCTGCTGGACTTCGAGACTGTCGGTTCGGCGTGGTCGCGAGAGTTCGGCGCGGGCGCGAAAGCCTGGCAGAACGCTGTCGCTCGCCATCGCCTCGATCAGCCGAATCGCGGCCTCGTCGCGGGTCGGGGCTTGGCCTTCCCACTCGCTCGCCTGGGATTTGGCGAGCGCGGGATTGGTAACAAAGAGCTGGCTCGCCTCTTCGCCATCGACGCGGCACGCGAACTTGTAGACATAGCCCGCGCTGCTGGTGGCAAAGAAGCTGACCCTGGCGCTCGCATATTGCAGCGGCACCGAGACATAGATGTCGCCGCGCACCGGCTCGTGGGTCACCTCGAAATCGTTGTAGGGATAGCCGCTTGCCATCTTCGAGACATTGGCAAAACCATCCTCAATGAGGGCGATACGGGTCAGCGCGCCGCGCGCGAGCACGCAGTCGATCGCGGCGCCATCGGCGGCCTCGACGAACTGGTCGGCATGTGCCGGAGAAGCGTAGGCGGTCGTGGCGATTGCCAGCGCGAAGCTGGTCAGCGCGGCAGGGAATGGGCGGGATAGGAGCGTCATGGATTCGCCTCCTCGTTTTCGGTTGGGAGCTGGCGGAAGCCGGTGAGGCCGAGGCTGAGGCCGCGGCGGTTCCAGCTGAATTCGAAGCTGCGCTGCTGGCTCGCGATCACCTGCGCGCCGACAAAGGTCTTGAGCGTTCCGGTGACGGTCGCGGTGAGCGCCTGCGGGTCGACCTCCATCCGCGAGATGACGAAGGCCTGGCTGATGTCCGAGCCGCGTTGCTCGTCGACGATCTTGACGAGCTCGGCCTTGAGGCGGCCGTGCGCAGAAGGATCTGCCACCATGAGAACCTGCTCCATCCAGTAGTCGAGGCTCTCGGGTGCGCGATTGAGCAGCATCAGCGCGGTGTCGCGGGTGACAAGCTCGAGGTAGTGCGCATCGGTCGCGCCGCTGCCGAGCGTCAGGCGCTCGCTCGTGACAGGCACGAGGATCATGTTTTCCTCGCGCGTTGCCGCCGCGCCGACCGCCAGCAGGCTGGTAAGGCCGAGAACGGATGCCAGCGCGGCAAAGCGGTTACGCTGCTTGAGGTGACGCTGCGCTTCCTCGTAGGCGAATTCGTGTTTCATGGATGTCCTCCCTCAGCCTGCAAGCAGGCGACAGTGGGAGGGCGGCGTGGCTTTCAGCCCGAGGAAGCTCCCCGGCAGATACCAGTAGGCAGCATGCACCAGTTTCGACCCTGCACCTGAAGCTTTGGCCTTTCGAAGGGCGAACCAGGTCATGACCGATAGGCCGGTGCCGATGATGATGTGCTGCGCAAGGATGCCCCAGGCGAACGGGACGAGCAGTCCCGCAAACTCGTCGATGGTCCAGAAACCGATGAGCTCCGGATCGTCGAGCCGCCGTGGAACGAGGTATCTGTCGGCCATGCCGCCCTCCCGTCGTTAGACCGCGATCAGATGGTCGCGGTCACGACCGAGGTGACGATCGGCACACCGGTGCCGACGCCGATACCGACACCGACCGGGACCGCGACCTGCCCTAGGGCGAAGCGGCCCGAGGCGAGCGCGATAAGCCCGCCGGCAAGGCTGAGGACGGTGATGATTTTCCCGCCCGAACCTTCGAGGAAGTCGGTAAATTTCTGCAGCGCCGGATCAAAGGTCGTGTCGGCACCGGCATAGGCGGCACCGGCGCAGGCGAGCGCAATCGCGGCCGGAAGAATATAGTCGCGGGCACGAATGCCTTTAACGGATGGGCGGGGAAGGGTGATTGCATTGTTCATCGAGGAACTCCGTTTCGAACATTGGCAGCGATGCGTTCGCTGTATGTTCTTTCCTCGATTGGAAGGCAGGGTGTAGGAAAACGGAAACTGCCGCACGCGGCATTCCGACCAAGAGAAATCGTCGATTCTGGGCAATCTGACCGGGCTTTGCGCGACCGGTGCAGACATTGCGGCCAAGAATACCGATCATTGCGCCACCCATACCGAAATCTGAGATCGAGGGACCGGACTCTGCGCGAATCAAATCGTGTGACGATGAGCCAGTTTCCTACGAGTTCCTTATTTGTTCTTTTTCCTTTCCTACAGTTGGACGCGTCGCGTAGCCTGTTGGCGATTCGCTAAAGATCACCGGAAGCAGGAACAATGGCGCGAAACACAAACGACAAATGGGGAGAACTATCGCGAGGAGTCGCCGCTTTCCTCGACCATGCCGTGGACGAAAGTGGCAAGTCCCGGCGGACGATTGCCGCACAGACGAATATCAATAAGGACGCGCTCCGACGCATCCTCGCCGGGACAAGGTCAGCCACACTGCTTGAGGCGCTGGCCATCCTTGACGCGAGCGGTCACGCGCCGCGCACCTCCCTGATGCTGGCACTCGCGGGGTACTCGCAGCGTAGCAAGGATTGGCAGAATAGCGGCGTGCTGGAATTTCTTGAAACCTTCATAAGCGAGTTGCCGTCTGCTTTGGATCAAGCGCTGGGCGAGAGGCTGCTCGATGTGAGACCGCGCTGGGCAAAGGGGACCGCTCACCGCACCGCCGGTCTCCTGTCGGATCACCTCGCGCAACTGGAGCGGCAGGATGAACAAAGCTTCGCTCTCTGAAATGACGACTGGTCTCGAAACGGACGCGGAAGCCGTTCCTGTCGAGCCAACGCCAGACCGGCTCATTCGTCTTCCCGAGGTCATGGCGCGCGTGGGCCTGCGCCGAACGGCAATCTATCAGCGGATGCGCGAAGGCCGTTTTCCAAAGTCGCGTTCGCTCGGTCCCCGTTGCACGGTTTGGGTCGAAGCCGAGATCGATGACTGGATCGGTTCTGTTGTCGAACGCACCGACGAGATATGTCAGAACACGCCCCGAATTTCGAGATGATCATGTCTTGCGTCCCGTCACCGCTCGAATAAACGCGCGCTGTCCCGCTAGCCGGAAAGCACTTCGATTATCCGGCATTCGCCAACCGCTCCGTGCTGGCAGTCGTCGACCATATGGCGCAGTTCGGTTCGCAGTTTTCGCAAGTCACCAAGCTTCCGATCCACTTCGCGTAGGTGGAGGCTGGCAATAGAGTCCACGGCTTCGCACGATTGCGATGGATCATCCGACAAAGAAAGCAATTGGCGCACCTCCGCCATGGTGAAGCCGAGGTCGCGTGCGCGGCGGATAAACCGCAATCTGGCCAATTCGGTCGGGCCATAGTCCCGGTAGTTTCCGGCGGTGCGTGGTGGTTCCTCCAGCAATCCGGTCCGTTCGTAGTAGCGGATCGTTTCGGCGGTCGTGCCGGTCTTCCGCGCCAGGGCACCAATCTTCATGGGTTTCTCGCAATGCTTGACCTTGTAGCCACTACAAGGTGCATAAGACGATTCGAAGATGCAAGCAGAACGGTAAAACCCTGTGGCAAAGAAGGACATTATTGAACTTATCGAAGCTGAGCGGCGCGTTTTCCGTGCCGCCAGGCAGTCTGGTGACCGGGCTTTGGCTTGGACCGCGCTCGAGCGGGAACATATTCTGGGCCAGGGCTTCTTCGGGCCGCACCTTCGTTCACATATGACGATGCTGGGCTATGCAGTTGAAACCCGCGATGGCCGCGAAGTTCTGGGGCAGGTCATACGTCTTGCGCTCGCTCCCCTTGGTAATCTCACCGGACGGCTCCCCTGGGGCAATACCGGACGCGCAAACGTGAGCGCATTCGCGCCAATGCCATACCCCGATGACCTCGCGGAGGTTCTTACGATCTCTTCGGGCGAAGCTCGCTAGCTCGCGCCATGGCAATTCTATCCAACGAACAGGTTGAACGCCTCTACGACAAGAACGCGGGAATCTATGACCGATTGGTGTCGGGGTTTCGGTGGGCCGGTCTTGGTCGCTGGCGACGCGATCTGGTTAACCGGCTTGAACTCAACGCCGGCGACCATGTGGTCGATCTGTGTGCTGGCACCGGCGCAAACCTCGCGTTTCTGCTTGAGAGAGTAGGACCAAGCGGCAAGGTGACGCTGGTCGACCTTTCGCAAGGCATGCTCGACCAAGCCCGTCGACGAGCGAAGCGCCTGCGAGCTAGCAATGTCGAATTTGTGCAGTCAGACGTAGCCGCCTTCCGCTTTCCGAGCGAGACCAGCGCAGTCATCAGCACCTTTGGACTGGAAATGCCACCTGACTACGCCGCGATCATCGAGCGCGCCTCAGCTGCTCTCCCGACGGGTGGCCGGATGGCCCTGCTTGGCCTGAAGCACCCCGAGCGCTGGCCGCGATGGCTGATTGAAATCGGCATAGTGCTGACCAAACCATTTGGTGTGGCGCGGGAATATGAAGAGTTCCGCCCTTGGCTTCCAGCACGCAAAGTTTTGCGCGAAGTCCACTTCCGCGAGTTTCTGGCCGGTTGTGCGTATGAATTCGTCGGTGCCAAATCGTGATCATGAAAAGACAAGCGCTCAGGCAGCCGTGCTTGCGCAAGCTTTGCAAGGCTCCTAAAGGGTTGAGTAACATGCCGCGTCTTGTGTTCCCCTTCCTTGCGATCATCGCCATTCTTTTCGGTAGTGTCCTATCGTTACCTGACGCGCATGCTTCAGAAGGCGAAAGCTTCGTTCATGCGGCCGATCACGTTTATGCGCATGGGGCGGACCACTTCGATAGCAATGATCCCGAGCCGGACCATGATGGTCAGGACCATTCGGCAACGCATCATCACAATTGCAGCTTCAGCCTCGCCGATAGTGGAGTGTTCCTGGGGTCGCCCTTTGCGCGCACGAATAGCCTGAAGGGTCCGCTTGCGACTTCGATGCTCACCTCGCGCGCGCCGCCGGTTCTGATCCAACCTCCCAAAGCCTGACAGCAAATCATGTGCGAGTGCGCCTGCGCGTGCGCTCGATTGGTTTCAGTCAGGAGATACAATAATGCGGTGCTTTGCACTGGCCGCGGCCTTGGTTGCCGTGTCCACGGGTTCGCCAGTATTGGCACAGGAAACAGTTACACTCGAGCAAGCGCTCGCTCGAGCGGGCGTCGGCGTTGAAGGGGAAGATGACCCTTCCAGCAATCCACGGGTTTACGGCCCTCAGGCGGAGGCCGAAGCCGCGCGTGCGGCTATCGACCAAGCACGCCTCCGACCCAATCCCGAGTTATCGCTCGAGGCCGAGAACATCGCGGGCTCCGGCGCTTTCTCCGGGCTGCGATCGACCGAATATACCCTGGCGATCGGTCAGCCGCTCGAACTCGGCGGCAAGCGAAGCGCACGTATCGCGAGCGCACGCGCATCATCCGATTTCGCCGGCTTGCAGAGCAAATTTGCCTTGTCGCAACTCGCTTTGGGGGTGCGCGAGCGTTATGTGGAGGCTGTAGCCGCAGGCCAACGCCTCGTTCTCGCGCGGCAAATCGTCGAGCGAAACCGTGAACTGACGCGGATCGCCAACGTGCTTGTAGAGGTTGGGCGGGAGCCGCCGCTTCGAGCTATGCGTGCACAAGCTACGCTTGCCGAGGCGGAAGCCGAACTGCAGGCTGCAGAAGCGGCTAATGGGGCGGCTCGTCAGGCGCTCGCGGCACTCTGGGCGACCGGTCAGTCCAGCCCATCTGTTTCTGCCGCGTTTCCCGAACTATCGCCGCCGCTTGACCTGCCGAGTTCGGATGATCCCCTGCCGTTGCGGATTGCAGGGGCGAGAACTGCCTTCGCGCAGGCGGAGATCGCGCGCGAGCGCTCGCTAGGAGTGCCCGATCCCACGCTGTCCGCAGGCGTGCGGCGCTTTGAAGAAAGCAACGATCAAGCCTTCATCGTCGGCATTTCTATCCCGCTGCCTTTCCGCAATCGCAACCAGGGCAACATCGCAGCCGCTGAAGCGCAATATCGCGCGGCAAGCGCAAGCGAGGCAATAGCCGAGGCGGACTACCTGCTCGATTTCGAGCGAACCCGAACGCTTTATCTGGCCGCCGAAACGCGGGTGGAAACCCTTTCCAGCGCATCCCTGCCGCAGGCCGAGGAAGCGCTCAGGCTCGTCGAGATCGGCTACCGCAATGGCAGATTTCCGCTGATCGAAGTCCTGGCAGCTGCCGAAGCGCGCGACGCCATTCGTGAAAATCTGATCCAGGCAGAAGAGACCCGCGGCCTGCTCGCTGCGCGGCTCATCTGGCTCTCCGCACAGTGAGATCCCTTCCCATGAAACGTAACTATTTTATCGCGATAATCGGCATCCTTGTTCTGGTGGCCGTATCTGCTTGGGCCTTCTGGCCTTCAGGGTCAGTCGACCACTCTGAAGACGGGCATAGCGAAGAGGAAGGCGGAGCAGAAACCGCAGGTTCCGAAGGCGTTCTGCTGATAGACGAGAAGCAGATCGTGGCTTCGTCGATAGAAATCGAAGCTGTCCAATTCGGCGCTGCGACGGAGCTTGTATTCCCAGCGACCGTCGCCGCAGCGCCGAATGCCAGCGCGCGGATCGATGCACGTGCTTCCGGTGTGGTGAGGAGCGTGAACAAGACGCTTGGCGACTATGTCAGGCGAGGTGAGCCAATTGCCCGGATCGAAAGCGCAGACGCTGCCGGACTGGCTGCGCAGGTCGCTGCTGCGCGTGCCCGCGTCAACGAACTTTCCGCACTCTATGACCGGGAAAGGCGGCTGTTCGAGGCCAATGTGACGGCTCGGCAGGATCTCGAAGCTGCACAGGCCAATCTGCAGGTGGCAAGGTCTGAACTTTCCCGTGCGCAAGCCGCATCTGCAGCTGCCGGTGTCAGCGGGGATGGACGGTCGCTTGCTGTGACGAGCCCGATTTCAGGGCAGATCACCAGCGCGCCGATCGTGCTCGGCTCCTACGTCTCCGCCGGTGAAGAGATGTTCCAG
The DNA here is from genome assembly GCF_022605525.1 of Porphyrobacter sp. GA68. GTDB lineage: Bacteria > Pseudomonadota > Alphaproteobacteria > Sphingomonadales > Sphingomonadaceae > Qipengyuania_B. The sequence goes on along the minus strand of NZ_JAKQYJ010000002.1, from coordinate 838,428 downwards.
ATCGTGAACGCGAGCGGCTTGCAAGTGCAGGTGGCTCTGCCCGCCAGTGATGCTGCGAGAATTAGGCCCGGCGACGAGGCAACGCTGGAATTCGGAGAGGAGCGGGAGATCGGCGGACGTGTGCGCTCGATAACTCCGGCACTAGATCCGGAAAGCCGCAGCGCAACCGCAGTTATTTCGCTCGCTGGAGCGGTCCCCGGATTGCAGCCAGGCGCATTCTTGCAGGCGCGCATCCGACCCTCAGGTGAAACCGATGCGACCTCGATCTCGGTGCCTGAATCCGCAGTTCAGATGGTCGAAGGCCGGGAAGTCGTGTTCCTTCGCACGCGTACCGGCTTCCGGGCGACGCCTGTCGTGACGGGATCGCGCTCGGGAGGGCGCATCGTGATCGAGTCCGGCCTGCAAGATGGCCAACGGATTGCGACCGAAAACGCCTTCCTGCTCAAGGCCGAACTCGGAAAAGAGGAAGCCGAACATGGACATTGATAGTTCTGAAAGCGGCTTCGAAAAAGAGGCCGACAGCAATGGCGGCTTGATTGGCGGCGTGCTTGACTGGTCGGTGCGCAATCGCTGGGCGGTCGTAGCCCTTGCCCTAGGTGTTGCCATTTGGGGCGCGTTCAATCTTGCAAAACTGCCGATTGATGCGGTGCCGGACATCACCAATGTTCAGGTGCAGATAAACACCGAGGCACCGGCCCTCTCGCCCTCGCAGATCGAAACGCAGGTAACCTTCCCTGTCGAAACCGGACTAGCCGGTATCGAGGGACTTGAGATGACCCGCTCGATCTCGCGTAACGGCTTCAGCCAGGTCACCGCGATCTTCGAAGAAGGCACCGACATCTACTTTGCCCGGTCGCAGGTCGAAGAAAGGATCGCCAACCTGGCCTCTTCGCTTCCTGCAGGTGCGGAGCCGTCAATGGGTCCGATTGCAACCGGTCTCGGCGAGGTGTTGATGTATACCATCGAATTCGAGCATCCGGGTGGAACCGATGCGCCCAAGGGTGGTGCTGTTGGCTGGCAGAAGGACGGCAGCTTTCTCACGGACCGGGGCGAGCGATTGGACACGGCGGTGGCAAGAGCCGCCTATCTGCGCACGGTACAGGATTGGGTTGTCGCGCCGCTGATGCGTACGGCCAACGGCGTGGCGGGCGTGGACTCGATCGGTGGCTTTGAGAAGCAGTACTTGGTGCAGCCAGACCCCGACCGCCTCAACGGCTACGGCGTTTCGCTCGACCAGCTGATTACCGCGCTCGAAGCGGCGAACCAGGCCGAAGGCGCCAACTTTGTCGAACGGGCTGGCGAAGCTCTTCTTGCACGTGTCGATTCCCGGCTGAATTCCGTAGAAGACATTGCGCAGGCAGTGGTGGCAACGCGCGAAGGTGTGCCGATCCGCGTCGGCGACGTGGCAACGGTCGAAATTGGCGGCGATCTCCGCACTGGTGCAGCCTCGCTGAATGGCGAGGAAGCCGTCGTCGGTACTGTGCTGATGCGCGCAGGCGAAAACAGCCGGACCGTAGCTGCGGGTGCTGCCGACAGGCTCGACGAGATACGATCGTCGCTTCCGGCAGGAGTTGAAGCGGAGATCGTCTACAACCGTTCGACACTCGTCGATGCGACCATCGTGACGGTACGCAACAACCTGGTCGAGGGCGCGCTGCTCGTCATCGTCATTTTGTTCCTGCTGCTTGGAAACATCCGCGCCGCGATCATTGCAGCTCTGGTCATCCCATTGTCGATGCTGATGGCAGCTATTGGCATGAACCGGCTTGGCGTATCGGGCAATCTGATGAGTCTTGGAGCGCTTGATTTCGGCCTGATCGTCGATGGCGCTGTCATCATCGTCGAAAACAGCATCGCGCGCCTCGCCGCAAGGCAGGAGCACAAGGGACGTTTGCTCACACTGCGCGAACGCCTTGCCGAGACGCGGGCAGCGGCGCATGAGATGATCAAGCCAACGGTGTATGGCCAGGCGATCATCTTTCTGGTTTTTGCGCCACTCCTCACCTTCACCGGGGTTGAGGGCAAGACATTTTCGCCCATGGCCATCACGGTGATGCTGGCACTTGCCTCGGCATTCATCCTCTCGCTCACGTTCGTCCCCGCGATGATCGCTCTCTTGCTGAACAAGAAAATCAACGAGCAGGAAGCAAAGCCCATCCGAATGACAAAGGAGCGCTATGGTCCGCTGCTGCGCAGAGCGCTTGCCCGTCCATGGCCTGTCATCGGTACCGGAGTCGGCGTGTTCGCGCTCGCGGCGCTTGTCTTCAGCTTCATCGGCAGCGAATTTACACCGCAGCTCGACGAGCGTGATCTTGCTGTCCAGTCATTGCGTATTCCTTCCACCCCACTGGAGCAGTCGCTTACAATGCAGCGCCAGGTTGAAGCGCGATTGAAGCAATTCCCGCAGGTTGAGCTGGTATTTTCGCGCACCGGCACGGCAGAGGTCGCGACCGACCCTATGCCGCCGAACATCTCGGATGCCTATGTTATCCTCAAACCGCGCGAAGAATGGCCTGACCCCTCGCTGTCTAAGGATCAACTTGTAAGCGAGATGGAAGAGGCGCTCGGCAATCTCGTTGGCAATCTCTATGAATTCAGCCAGCCCATCGAGCTGCGCTTCAACGAGCTCATCGCAGGCGTTCGCGGCGATGTCGCGGTCAAACTCTACGGCGATGATCTCACGGCCATGACGGCAGCAGCCAATGAAGTTGCCACAGTTCTCCGCGGCGTTGATGGTGCGGCCGACGTGAAAGTTCAGCAAGTGTCGGGCTTTCCAACGCTCGATATTGCCTTCGATAGACCCACAATCGCGCGTTACGGCCTGACGGTCGAAGACGTGACACAGTCGGTCGCCATCGCCCTTGGCGGTCGCAAAGCGGGTCTCGTGTTCGAAGGTGACCGGCGGTTCGATGTCGTGGTCAGGCTGTCCGATGCGAACCGCAACGACTTTGACCAGCTTGGAACATTACCCATTGTCCTGCCCAATGGCGGAAGCGTCCCGCTTCGTGCTGTGGCAGAATTTCAGGTGATAGATGGGTTGGCCGAAGTCCGGCGCGAGCAAGGGCGCCGACTGGTGATTGTGTCCGCCAACGTCCGTGAACGTGATCTTGGGTCATTCGTCGAGCAGGCACAGTCCGAGGTTGCCGCGAATGTTGATTTGCCGTCCGCATCATTCATCGAATGGGGTGGCCAATATCAGAACCTGCAACAAGCTCAGCAGCGTCTGCTCATCGTGGTCCCGCTTGCCTTCGCGGTTATCCTACTGTTGCTTTATATGGCGGTCGGCGGTTGGGTCCCTGCGCTGGCGGTGTTCAGCGCAATCCCTATGGCACTGGCTGGCGGGGTCTTTTTCCTGGCTCTGCGCGGCATGCCCTTTTCCATCTCGGCAGCGGTGGGGTTCATTGCTCTCTCCGGAGTTGCGACGCTGAACGGCCTCGTCATGATCACAGCGATCAAGCAGCGTCTCGAGCAAGGCTTGGAACTGGGCGACGCGATCATCGAGGGCGCGATCGCGCGGCTGCGGCCGGTGTTGATGACAGCGCTAGTTGCATCGCTCGGCTTTGTTCCGATGGCGCTTGCGACGGGAACCGGGGCCGAAGTGCAACGTCCATTGGCTACGGTTGTCATTGGTGGGTTGATCACCGCCACGGCGCTCACCCTGTTCGTATTGCCAGCCATTGTAAGCCTGATCTTCGCGAGAAAACCGCGCGCGACCCAGGTTGAGACATCAGCAGCAGCGAGGAGCGACAGCTAGTGACACGGAATATCGAACTCGAACTATCGTCGCTTCTCCCGGACATTCCGAGCGACACCGACAGATGTATCGCTCGGCTGCAGTCGTTGCTCAGTTCGCGGGCAGGTGTGCGTGCGGTTGAGGTCGTTGAAGGATCGAACAGTGCACCTGCCCAGCTTGATCTTACGATCCCGATCGTCTCACGATCGCGCGGATCAGAGAACTCGCGCACGTAGCAGGAGCGGAAATTTCCGGGCGCTACGGGCATGTTGTGTGGCAAACCGAGGGCATTAATTCGGTGCGCCGGGCGCAGACAGTCGCAGAACTGGTAGCCCGCGAATCCGGCGTACTTGAAGCAAATGCCGATGCGAGCGGAAAGCTGGTCGCCGAGTTCGACCGCCGGCGTACCGATGAGACCGCGATTGCCAATGCGCTGCAAGAACTGGGGGTTTCAATCAAGGCCGACAAAATCGCCGCAAATGCCAGAGATGCTGAAGAACACCGCCATGACGATAAAGATCATTCCGGGCACAGTCACGGCGGCATCTTCGGCGCTAATACTGAACTCTTTTTCTCGCTCGCTTCGGGCGCATTTCTCGCCATCGGCTTCGGGATCGAGAAGCTATGGGACGGGCATCCGGTCTGGCTGCCGTTCGCTTGTTATATAGTGGCATATTTCTTCGGAGGTTTCTTCACTCTCCGAGAGGCGTGGGACAATTTGCGCCTCCGCCGGTTCGAAATCGACAGCCTCATGCTTGTCGCCGCTGCGGGCGCCGCCTTTCTCGGGGAATGGGCCGAAGGCGCGCTACTGCTGTTCCTGTTCAGTTTCGGCCACGCGCTCGAACACTACGCGATGGGGCGCGCGAAGAAAGCTATCGAAGCGCTCGCCGGGCTTGCCCCGGACACCGCACGGGTAAAGCGCGGAACTGACGTAGTTGAGATCCCGGTCGAGGAGCTTGCGCTAGGCGACGTGGTAATCGTGCGTCCGAACGAACGCCTTCCGGCTGATGGCTTCATCCTGGACGGCGTCAGTGCCATCAATCAGGCTCCGGTGACCGGCGAAAGCGTGCCGGTCGACAAGAGCGCGGTTTCGGATGTTGCTTCTGCGCGCGCCAACCCTGACAATCTTGCGGATGTCAATCGCGTCTTCGCGGGGACGATCAACGGATCGGGCGCGCTCGAAGTGGAAGTGACCCGGCGATCGAGCGATACGACCCTAGCCAAGGTCGTCCAAATGGTGAGCGAAGCCGAGGCTCAGCAATCTCCGACCCAGCGCTTCACGCAGCGCTTCGAGCGAATTTTCGTGCCTGCCGTGCTCGCTCTGGCCGGCCTGCTCCTTTTCGCATGGGTCGTCATCGACGAACCCTTCCGCGACAGTTTCTACCGGGCGATGGCGGTGCTTGTGGCTGCGAGCCCCTGCGCTTTGGCGATCGCGACCCCGAGCGCGGTCTTGTCCGGAGTGGCCAGAGCAGCGCGCAGCGGCATTCTGGTAAAGGGCGGCGCGCCGCTCGAAGATCTCGGTGCGCTCAAGGCCATCGCGTTCGACAAGACCGGTACTCTTACCGAAGGCGAACCCCGCATTACCGATGTCCAACCCGCGCAGGGCGTATCTGAAAACGAACTGCTTGCGATTGCCTCGGCGGCTGAAAATCTGAGCGATCATCCCCTGGCACAGGCGATTGTAAGGGACGGCAAGCAGCGGCTTGGCGATGAGACTCTGCCCGAAGCAACCAATCTCGAAAGCTTCACAGGCAAGGGCATCACCGCGCTTGTCGACGGTGAGCGGGTGTGGATCGGAAAGCTCGAAATGTTCGGGCAAGACGGGGTCCCTGCGCTCAGTGCCGAACTGTCGGATGCTATAGAGTCCATGCGCGAGCGCGGGCGAACGACGATGGGCGTTCGCTCGGAAACGCGCGATCTCGGAGCGATCGGCTTGCTCGACACGCCGCGCGCGGCGGCAAAGGCGACGCTCGAAGCGTTGCGCGGCCTCGGGATCACCCGAATGATCATGATCTCGGGCGACGACCAAAGAGTGGCCGATGCGGTTGGAAAGGAAGTCGGCCTCGACGAGGCCTGGGGCAATCTCATGCCCGACGACAAGGTCAAGGCCATCCGCAAGCTTGCCGGCCAGGACAAGGTTGCGATGGTCGGAGACGGGGTTAATGACGCTCCGGCCATGGCGAACGCAACGGTCGGAATAGCAATGGGGGCTGCCGGCTCGGACGTTGCATTGGAGACAGCCGATGTCGCGCTGATGGCCGATGATCTCGCCCGACTGCCTTTCGCCGTCGATCTGAGCCGACAAACCCGGTCAATCATCCGGCAGAACATGATCGTCAGTCTCGGAATTGTTGTCGTGCTCATCCCGGCAACCATTTTCGGTCTCGGGATAGGCCCCGCTGTCGCGGTTCACGAGGGATCAACGCTAATCGTGGTCGCCAATGCGCTTCGCCTTCTGGCGTATAAAGAGAAGGGCAGCGCAAAAGACATAGCGGAGAAGCCAGTATGAGCTGCAACGATGACTTCGATCTGGATTCGGCGGGCAAGCGACGCACATTGTGGATCGTATTGTGGCTCAACGTCGCAATCGCGGTTGGTTTCTTTGTCGTTGCCTATTTTGCGGACTCGAACGCGCTCTTGGCCAACGGGCTCGACAATTCATCCGATGCATTTGTCTACGCGCTCAGTCTTCTGGCTCTCACCCGTTCGCAATCCTGGAAACGAGGGGCCGCGCGTTTCTCAGGCATTATGCTCCTAGTCTTCGCCGGAGGCGTTATCGCCGATGCCGTCAGGCGTTTCATCGAAGGCTCCGAGCCGGGCGGCCTGATGATGATCGCCATGGCGGCCATCGCGGCGGTGGTGAACCTCATATGCCTGCGCATGCTCCAGAAGCTTCAGCAAAAGGATGTCAATCTGCGCGCAGCGACCACGTTTAGCTTCAACGATTTCATATCGAACGGCGGTATCATCGTCGCCGGGATCATCGTTATGATTACAGGCGCAAATTGGCCGGATCTCGTGGTTGGGATCGCGGTTGCTGGCATCGCCCTGTATGGCGGGATCGATATCCTTCGCGATGCGCACAGGGATAAGCATGAGGAAGCGGGCACCCAACATATCAAAGGCGACGAATTCCGAAGATGATGCTCGAATTTTGCATTTTGGCCGCTGGATTGCCTCGGCTCCTTATTCAGACTCAGCCTGCGGCAACGCATCGCCGTCCTGAAAAAACTGCATCCGGCGACCATCCACTTCCCGATCGCATAACCTGGCGTTTCGCCTTCTGATCGGCCCAAAAACGGCCGACGCTCCTTTCACCTGTCACTACGAATAACATGTCGTCGTTTGCCAAAGGCGCTTTATCTCATCTGTCCGATTTTGGGGGTATTGATGGGGGTATTTGCAAGGCGATTCAGAAAGTTAATAAGGTAAATCAGCACGTTATACGCTCCCTATATTTCCCTCCTCCGCTACCATTGCAGATTGCGCGGCCGATTGTCGCGCCGGCGTTGTCCGATCCCCTTCAATAACGTGCCTGCGGTGGTTGGCTGCCTGTGGCTACGCTGCAGCACAAGCTGTGATTTCTTAAGATTGCGCAGATACCTAGTGGCACCAGCAGCAGCTTCTGTATAGATGCTGCACGGCTTTTGCCAAACAGGGAGGGAACATGAAACGAGTTTTTGCGGCTGCGGTCCTCGCGGCCTCCGTCAGTCTTGCGGGCTGCGCCACGGTGATGAACGGGACGAATCAGCCCGTGGAGTTTCAGTCGGATCCGTCAGGGGCCAACGTGAAGCTGGTGAGCGGGCTGAACTGCGAAGCACCGTGCACCTTTGAAATGAAGCGTGGAAAAGATTCCCAGGCGACGTTCACGATGCCCGGGTACGAACCGGTGTCCGTGTTCATCCAGAGCCGGACTGGCGGCGGAGTTGCTGGGAACATGCTTGCCGGCGGCATCATCGGCGGGATCGTCGATGGCAGCAACGGGGCATCGAACCACCTGTACCCGGATCCGGTGTATGTGCGCATGGTGCGCCTGGGATCTGGCGGCGAAGCGGTGCTCCTCGACAAGAAGGGGGCGATCATCTCCACGGTGGCCGAGTACAACGCGCGGGTCGGCGATGACGTGCGCAAGGGCCTGCAGGAGCAGGGGGTGATGGCCGATGAAACGGCGGTAGCCGCCAAGTAAATCGGATTGAAGCGCCGGGTCGGATATCGCGACCCGGCAATTTTCTTCTAGCTGCCCACGGCTTCGCTACGCTGCCCCGCCGCACCTTCACGCGCCGACAGCAGCTCCGCCTCCAGCGTTGCAGCGCGGTGAGCGGCGGTATGGGCGGACAGGACGACCTGACGTGCCGCCTCTCCGACAGGGTGCAGGTCCCGGTTCAGTGCACTGATCACGTCCTGCGCATTTTCTGCCAGCACGATAGCCTTGCCTGGGGAGAAGAGTTCCTCGATCCCGTCCCACCTGTCCGAGATTACCGGCGTGGCGCACGCCGCTGCCTCGAACAGTCGGACGGAAGGAGACCAGCCCGCTGCAATCATGTCCGCTCGCGTGACGTTGAGGGTGGCGCGCGACTGGGCGTAGAAAGCGGGGTGATCGGCCGGCGGAACATGGTCCAGCCGCTCGACATTATCGGGCCAGGCGATCTGTGCCGGATACTGTGGTCCGGCGACGCAGAAACGTCTGTCCGGCAAGGCCTTTGCCGGTTCCAGCAGCAGTTTTTCCAAGGTCGGCTGCCGGTCGGCGCTGTACGTGCCAAGGTAGGTAAGGTCCCACCGCTTAGGCAAATCGCGTGGTTGATAGACTTGCGCATCGACGGAACAATACAGCGGCCTTGCTGCCGGCGCTCCGAATTCCTGCTCAAGCCGGGTCAGGGTGGGGCCGCCGGTGAAGGAGAAGTAAATGTCAAAGCCAGGGATCACTTCGGGCGAGACATATTCGTGATCGCCCCGCGCCAGTTTGGCGAGAGTGACCGGAGTGTCGATGTCGTAGAAGCAGGTGACCCCCCGCGCCGTCCGCTGTACCCAGCGGCTGACTTCGACGCCTTCCGGTACGTAGGAGCCGACCATGACCGCGTCGGCCGCCATCACCTCTGTGGTCCACTCCTCCAGCCCGCTGAGGCTATCGTAATAGGCGAGGCGGCAATAGTCCGGGTCGGGCAGGTCGCGATGCGCGGCATACCAAGGCTGGTCCCGCTCCAGAAACAGCACCTCGTGACCGCGCGCGGCGAAGGCGGAAAGAAGGGCGCGGAAGGTCGTTGCGTGGCCGTTCCCCCAGGACGACGACAGGCTGAGACCCAAGACGACGAGCTTCATCTTGCAGCTTCCGCCATCACGGGCGCGAGCTGGTGCAGCACCGCGTCGACCTCGGCGGCGCGCAGGTCGTATGTATGTTCCGCCAGAACGCGGCGCAGGGCCGCCTGACCAATTGCTTGCGCCCGTTCGGGGGTCAGTACCGCCAGATGCTCCGCCACGTCCTGACCGTCGCGGGCGACCAGCACCTCCTCGCCGGGCTGCAGGAACTGCTCTATGCCTTCCCACGCGTCGGTAATCAGGCACGCCGCTGCGCCAGCGGCCTCGAACACGCGGGTAGCCGGAGAAAAGCCGATATGCGCCATCGAGTCCCTGGCCACGTTCAGCACGGCGCGTGGAGTGCAGTTGAAGGCATTGTGCGAAGCGGTCCCGACGTGGCCGATTGCCTGCACATTCGCAGGGACGGCCTTGTCGTGCCAGCCGTTCCCACCGAGAAGGAAGCGCTTGCCGGGCAGGGCGGCGGCCGGTTTCAGGAAGAACTCTTCCACCCGCGCCTCGCGGTCGGGCAAACGGTTGGCGAGAAAGCCCAAGTTGGCCGCGAACCGGGAGTCCGGCGGTACGGGCCTGTGGGTGGCGGGATCGAGCGCGTTATAGATGGGTACGCAGCGTTTCGCACCCAGCGCCTCATAAGCATCCACCACCGGCGCTCCGCCGCCATAGGTGAACACAAGGTCGAGGCGGTGCAGGGCGCGGCGGATCGGATGGTCCGGCACCTCGCGAATTTCGTCCAGGGTCGCCGCCGCATCCACATCCCAGAAGGCCGTAAGCGCATCCGGCGCAGCATGACGCAGCACACCTTCGATCAATTCGTCGTCGAAGACACCGACACCGCTCGCTTTCACGACAAGATCTGCTTCTCGAGCGCCCTGCAAAGCCATTCTGAGTCCATCGGCCGTAGCCGGATAGACGACGCTTCTCGCCCAGTTGGGCGGCTCGATATCGCGGTGGCTCTGGCGGTCGAAGGCGTCAGGTTCGTAGAAGGTTATCTGGTGGCCGCGCTTGGCCAGGGCGTGCAGAATGCCCCGATAGTAGGTCGCGGCGCCGTTCCAGTAGGAGGACAGCAGGCTTGAGCCGTAGAACGCAATCTTCAAGCGAATTTCCTTTGCGGGTGTTCGTCGCGCAACCTGGTTGCGATATTCAGCAGTTCGTCGGCGCGGTGCGCACAGGTGTGGCGAGCGAGTATCGTTTCCAGACCATGCCGGGCGAATGATGCGCGCGCGTCCGCATCTTCGGCGAGGGCGCGAAGGTGCTGCTCCATCGCCGCTCCATCCTCCGCCACCAGATAATCCGTTCCCGGGCGAAACAGCCCTTCGCTATCCTCCCATGGCGCCGACACGAGCGGGATTCCGCAGGCCAGCGCCTCGAACACCCTGATCGTCGGGATGCCGGGCAGAATGTCACGATAGAAGCGGCGCGGGACGTGCACGGTGGCCTTGTGCCGGGCAAACAGTTCCGGGGCGTGGGCGTTGGGCGCCCAGCCAAAATAGCGCGCGCCGTATGCGCTCACCATCTGCTTGGCGGCCGAGGTGTAGCGTACGCCATATATATCGAGCGACTGGTTTGCCCGGCGGGCGGGGGCGAGCAGGAATTCCTCGATCTCCTGCGTACGTTCGCCATCGCCCCAGTTGCCGATCCAGATCAGGCCGTTCCGTTCGCGCTCTTCTTCGGGCGGGCGGAAGTGCCGCGTGTCCGCTGCTTCGTGCCAGGTCCACACGCGGTCACTCCACCCCCAGCCGCGGTAAACCTCGCTCAGGGTTTCGCCAAAGGCGAGCACCCCGTCGTAGCCGCTCAGATCGTAAGCCCGCATCTCGTCGGGCGCACTGACAGCGCGGTGATGCGTGTCGTGGAACAGAAGGGTAAAGGCCGCACCCCCCTTGCGCAGCTGACCCACCGCAGCGACCAGATCCGGCTCGTTCCACTCGTGCATGATCACCAGGTCTGCGCCATCGGTCAGCTCGGCGGGATCGGAACCCGGTTGGTAAACAGTGGCCACAAGATCGGGATAGTGTCGCCTCCAGGCGGCCAAGGCGTCGTCACCGTGGTCTTGCAGCAGGTTCTGAAGGCTCCAGGCGTTCGCCGGTTCAAGCGCAATAACATCGTGCCCCCGCGCCTGCAGTTCGCGAAGCACGCCGCGCAGGAAATGGGCATTGCCGTGGTTCCAGCAGGATTGCAGCGAATGGGTGAAGTACGCGATCTTCATGCGGCACGCCTGTGATCGAGCGCGCTTTCGATCACGCCCAGCATCTGGTCCGCCATGGCGGCAACTGTGTAGCGCTCGGCTCGTTTGCGCGCCGCCGCGCCGCTCGCCTGCGGGCGCTCGATGGCCCGGGCGAACCCGGCGGCGTCGTGTGGATCGACAAAGGTGGCGGCGCCGTCCCACAGTTCGCGGAAAGTCGCAATGTCGGCCAGCACGAGCGGACAGCCCGCCTGCGCTGCTTCCAGAACCGCCAGCCCGAACGGTTCGTACACGGCGGAGGAGGCGAAGACCGGCCGTGCTGCCAGAAGCTCGCCCAGGCGAGCCGGTGCCACGCTGCCGAGATATTCGAGATTGGCCATGGCGGCCCGTTCGCCATGGGGGCCGGTGCTGGCGCCCACCGCCCGAATGGGGACGAAGCTCAGCGACGCTGCCGCATCCAGTGTGCCGATGTTCTTGGCGCGGTCCCAGAACCTGCCGACCGTGAGGGCAAAGGCCGGCTCGTTCGAAGATGATGCACGGTCGAGCGGAACGCGGCCGTTGTGCACCGCAACAGGGCTCGCCTCAAGCTCATAACGACGCCTCACCAGCTCGCCGTAAGCGGCCGTCGGCGTCACAATGCGGGTCGCGCGCTTCAAACCTGTCCCGATCAGATCGACCAGCCAGCCGAAAGCGTCATCGATATCCCCGGAACAACCGACCGCATCCCACCACGTGGCGACTTCGCCATGCGCAACGGCGATGACCGGCACTCGGAAACCCCCAGTCGCGGCCAGCGCCGGGCTGTTGAGAAGCGCAAGGTCATAGCCGGCCGACAAGGTTGCCAGCTTGTCACTGCCTTCCCGCACTGCCTCGCCATCGGAGCACAGCCAATCCAGCGGCAACTCGTCGGGCAGGATGGACACACCTGCATCAGCCGCCTGCTCCAGCTGATCCGGCGACGGGGCAGGCCCGCAGATCGCCAAGGTCACGGCATGGCCCCTGCCTTGCAGTGCCGCTGCCAGATCGAGCGCGTAGGTCCACACGCCGCCGACGGCATCGGCGGTCATCAGGATGTCCAGTCTTGCGGCCTTCACGAAGCGAGGGCGATTGCGGACGCCCCTGTTTTGCAATGGACCGATCCGTTGCGTTCTTCGAGCCAGCGAGCCAGATCGCGCACACCTTCGCGCCAGTTCATGCGCGGCGACAGGTCCAGAGCGCGGTCCGCTTTGCGGGTGTCAGCAACGAACCACCGTTGATCTCCCGGACGCCAGTCGGCGAATTCGACAAGCGGCTGGCGGCCGGTCACGACGCCGATTTCCTTCACCAGCGTGAGCAGGCTTACCGCATTCGCGCTACCTCCGCCCCAGTTGAAGGCGCTTCCGCTTACCGCGTCGATCCGTTCCAGCAGTTTGAGATAGGCGTCGCAGGCGTCGGAAACATGGCATACGTCCCGGACCTGCTCGCCATCGCCGAAAAGGGTGATCCGCTTCCCGTTCAGCGCCTGGATCAGGAAATGCGCCACCCATCCCTGATCTTCCGTCCCCAGCTGGCGCGGGCCATAGATGCAGCTCATCCGCATGGCGGCGGTGCGCAGGCCGTAGCTGCGTGCGTAGTCGAGGACGTACTGGTCTGCCGCGCCTTTCGAGCAGCCGTAGGGGGTGTGAAAATCCAGAGGCCGCGATTCCGCGACGCCATGCGCGGCAAGCTCCCTGTCCTGCGGAACGTAGCCGTCGTCAGTCAGGTGCAGGTCGACGTCTGCCAGATCGCCGTAAACCTTGTTGGTGGACGCAAAGATCACCGGCGCGGCGGGCTGATTATGCCGCACTGCTTCCAGCAGGTTGAACGTGCCCTGCAGATTGGTGGCGAAATCGTCGACCGGGTCGTCCATGCTGGTGGTCACCGCGACCTGCGCGGCGAAATGGAAGACCGCGTCCGCTGCCCGCACTGCTGCCGCAACCCGGCTTGCATCGGTTACATTGGCGATCACCGGCTCGATCAGGTCACCGTGACGGCCGCTCAGCCACTGAAGGTTGCTTTCGACCCCTGGCCGCGCAAGCGAGTCCAGTATCCGCACCCGACCGCCTTTGCTGGCGATGCGGTCGGCAAGGTTGCTCCCAATGAACCCGGCACCCCCTGTGACGAGGATCGTTTGCCCTGCGCCCGCCGCCCTCATGCGACCAGACCCCGCCGCTCGAGTTCGCTGCGGGCGGCATCCACGCGGTCGAACGCGGTTTGCGTCGACACCCATTGCGCCAGTTCCTGCAGCCGTTTGGCGAAATCCTCCCGCGCTTCGAAGCCAAGCACTTCGCGTGAAAGGGTTGGGTCGCAGAAGCAGTGGCGGATGTCCCCGGTTCGTGCCTTGCCCACGACTTCCGCTTCGACGTCGCTGTTCATGGCGGAGGCAAGCGCGCTCGCCACTTCCTTGACCGAACGGTTCTGGCCCGACCCGATGTTGAAAGTGCCGCCAACGGCCTGTGGCAGTTCCAGCGCATCGGCAAAGGCGCGGGCCACATCGTTGACATGGACGAAGTCGCGCCGCTGTTCGCCATCTTCGAACACCAGCGGCGGCTGTCCGTTGAGCAGGCGGGAGGCGAAGATCGCCAGCACGCCGGTATATGGGTTGGAGAGCGCCTGACCCGGGCCATAGACGTTGAACAGGCGCAGGCACACGCTTTCGATACCGTAAGGAGCGCCCATGATGTGCGTCGTGCGCTCCTGCACGTACTTGTTCAGTGCATAGATCGAGGAAAGCGAGGGTCGCTTCCATTCCGGTGTTGCCACCGGCTCAAGCGGGCGACCTTCGGCATCGACGGGTTCCCAGGTCGCCTGGCCATCCCGCAGGGCGGCGCGTGATGCATCCTCCACCAGCGCGCCGTCGGCGCTGCGGTACAAGCCTTCGCCATAGATGCTCATGGAGGAAGCGGTGACGACCCGGCGAACCGGCGCATCGATCAACTGCTCGAACAGGACGGCGGTGCCAACATCATTGACGGAGGTGTAGCGCTCCACCTCGTACATGGATTGGCCCACGCCCACTTCCGCTGCAAGATGGATGACGCTGTCGCATCGCCGCACCGCACCGGCGACAGCATCGCTGTCCCGCACATCCGCGGTGATCAGTTCAACTTCGGCCGAGAGATCAGCGGGTCTTCGCCCGTCGCCATGAACTTGCGGGATCAGTGCGTCCAAGGCGATGACCTTGTGCCCCCGGTTCATCAATTCCCGGCTGACCTGCCGCCCGATAAACCCTGCTCCGCCCGTGACCAACACTGTTTCCGCCAAACGCCCACTCCCTCAGCTTCTTCTTCAACACGTCTAAACCTTGGGAGCAACTTTGTTCCCGCTGGCCTGTTCTGATGGCCCTCTTCAGCAATCGCATCATCTTGTAAACAGCCATGTTCTCCTACCAAGAAGAAGGGCGCTCTTTGCACAGCTTTATTCCGATTGTCTTTGAAAAAGAACGTTTCGTCGCAGAAGCGCGATGACCGGGTTGCTTCTACATACCTCATTCTAAACCGAAGACGGATGAGTGCGACCATTCTGCTTATCCGTCATGCCCCGCATGGGCATCTCGGCAGCATCCTGACAGGTCGCATGGAAGATATCGCGTTGACGGCAGAGGGGCGGCAACAGGCGCAGCGGCTGGGTGAGGCGCTGCGGCACGAACCTGTATCCGCCGTTCACTGCAGCCCTGCCCTGAGAGCCAGGCAAACCGCAGCGGCTCTGGCGCAGCTCGTCAACCTCCCGGTTGAGACGAACGGTGCGCTGGCAGAAGTGGACTTCGGCGAGTGGACGGGTCGACGCTTCACCGAACTTGCCTGCGACCCGGCGTGGCGGATGTGGAATGAACAGCGCGGAACCGCGCTGGCGCCGGGGGGTGAGGGGATGCTTGCGGTGCAGGAGCGGGCGTGGAAACATGTCACGGAAACTGCGCGCAAGTGCGGCAATGCCACGATTGCGATGGTCAGCCACTGCGACGTAATCAGGGCGCTTATCGCCCGGGCGCTGGGCCTGTCGCTGAATAATCTGCTACGGTTCGACATAGCGCCGGCGTCGGTCAGCAGGCTGATCATCGGCGAGTGGGGAGAGAGAGTCATCAGTATCAACGAGCGAACCGCGTGAGCGGCCTGTCATTGGCCAGCGCGCCTCTGGACCTGTCTGGGGACTGCCTGAGGGAGCGTGTCGCCGAACTGGCGCCCTGGTTCCAGAACATCGACCTGGGTAACGGGGTTCGGACCGCGCCCGATCATTTCCTTGGCAATTATCCGGCGTTCAAGTTCGATCGGTTCAAGCACGCGTTGCCGGACGACCTCGAAGGCCGCTCCGTTTTAGATATCGGATGCAACGCCGGTTTCTATTCACTCGAAATGAAGAAGCGGGGGGCGGGGCGCGTGGTCGGCATCGACAGCGACGAACGCTACCTGGCGCAGGCACGGCTTGCGGCGGACACTTTGGGATATGGCGATGTGGAATACCGGCAGTTGTCCGTGTACGACGTGGGCGCCCTGGGTGAACGGTTCGACTGGGTCATTTTCATGGGTGTGCTGTACCATCTGCGGCACCCGTTGCTGGCGCTGGACCTGATCAGGGAGCACGTGGCGGGCGGACACATGCTGTTCCAGACGATGCAGCGGGGCAGCGAAGACGTGCTGGATGCGCCGGACAATCACCCGTTCCACAAGCCCGGGACTTTTGACCCGCCGGAGTATTTCGACGATCCGGGCTATCCGAGGATGCACTTCATCGAAAAGGAATACGCCGACGACTGGACCAACTGGTGGGCTCCCAACACGGCTTGCAGCCGCGCCATGTTGCGCGCCGCGGGCTTCGCCGTAGAGTCGCAGCCCGAGGCAGAGGTCTATCTCTGCCGGGTGACTGATGTGCCCTACAGTGAATACGGCCCGGCCGCCGTTTACCCGGCCAGGGGAGCAGGCGCGTGATCGAAGCGGTGATGCTCTGGAACGAGCCGAACAACAAGTCGCACTGGAACCCCGAACTGGACCCCGACTGGTCGATCTACGCCGACACGGTGATCAGGGCGGGGCAGGCTGTGGCCGCAGTGAACCCCGGTTTGACGCGGGTGCTTGGCGGCATGTCTCCGATCGACCCGCACTGGACCGAGCGCATGCGGCGGCACGGGGCGCTCGACGCTGTCGATGTCGTGGCGGTGCATGGCTTTCCGCTCGACTGGAACCTCTGGCCCATTCACTCCTGGCCGGACCGGATCGCGGAGATCGAGGCTGTGGTGCCGGACAAGCCCATCTGGGCGACCGAGGTGGGTGTCGGCAGCTTCGGCGCTGAAGAGGTGCAGGTATTCGGCGTGAACCGGACCGCTGAACTGCTGGTCGGCCGTGTGCCGAACATCTACTGGTATTCGCTGTTCGATCTGCCGCAGAGCTGGGGCGCGGAAACCCGTCATCGGGAAGCGGAAGGGTCCAGCTATTACCGGCATTTCTACATGGGCCTCATCCGCGAGGACGGCAGCCCCAAGCTCGCCCTTGAGCATTACCGCCGCCACGCGGCTGACATGGGGCTGATGCAGTGGTTCCATTTCGAGGATCCGCGATTGGACGATGCGGTGCGCTGGATGAAGGATCTGGGTGTCAGAAAACTGCGCACCGGCCTGTCTTGGGCTGACAGCTTCCGTGAGGGCGCGCTCGACTGGTTCGACCGTCAAATGGAGGCGCTGAGCGATCTCGAGGTGCTGGTGACATACTGCTTTACCCCGGAACATCTGGGTGTCGAAGCGCACCACACCAGCGCCGCGAAGGATCCACAGGCCTTCGCCGATTTCTGCGCCTGGATGACGGAGAGGTACGCTCCGGCGCAGATGCTCCCGCAGGAGAAGCGGGCATGAACAACAGGGACGGAGACTGAAATGCTGGCACCGGACACCAGAGGCATCCGCGTGGCGCTGGTTGGCGTTGGCAATTGCGCCAGCTCGCTTGTCCAGGGGCTCGCCTATTACGAGGCGGGCGGCAACGATGCGACCGGGCTGATGCATCATGACCTCGCGGGCTATCGGCCGGCCGACATTCGCCTCAGCGCCGCGTGGGATATCGACCGGCGCAAGGTTGGGCGCGACGTGTCCGACGCGATCTTTGCCCCGCCAAACTGCACTGCCCGTTTCAGCGATCGCGTTACTCCCAGCGGCGTAGAGGTGCGGATGGGCCGCGTGCTTGATGGCATGGCAGATCACATGGCTCACTATCCTGACAACCGGACCTTCCTGCCGGCCGACGTTCCCCAGCCGCAGCAGGAGGAAGTGGTCGCCGTGCTGCGGGAGACCGAGACGGATGTGCTGGTCAATTACCTGCCAGTGGGGTCGCAGGCGGCGACCGAATTCTATGCCGGATGCGCATTGGAAGCAGGGGTCGCCTTCGTGAACGCAATACCCGTGTTCATCGCGAGCGATCCGGTGTGGGCGCAGCGGTTCCGTGACGCCGGCGTGCCGATTATCGGCGACGACATCAAGGCGCAGCTGGGTGCCACCATCGTGCACCGCGTCTTAACCGACCTTTTCCGCAAACGCGGCGTCAAGCTGGACCGGACGTACCAGTTGAACACCGGAGGAAACACGGATTTCCTCAACATGCTGGAGCGCAGCCGTCTGGCATCAAAGAAGGAGTCCAAGACCGAAGCTGTGCAGTCGGTCGCCGCAGCCCGGCTCGAGGACGAGAACATTCATGTGGGGCCTTCCGACTATGTCGCGTGGCAGAACGACAACAAGGTCTGTTTCCTGCGGATGGAAGGACAGCTGTTCGGCGGCGTGCCGATGAACCTCGAACTGCGTTTGTCGGTGGAAGACAGTCCCAATTCTGCCGGCGTCGCCATCGACATGATCCGCTGCGCCAAGCTGGCGAAGGACCGCGGACTGGCGGGACCGGTGCTCCCTGCCTCGGCATATTTCTGCAAGCATCCGCCCGAGCAGATGACCGACGATCTCGCCTGCGCCGAGCTGGAACAGTTCATCGCGGCCGAGACGTAGGCGTGACTACCACGATGAAGGCGGCGGTAGTGACCGGGCCGGGCGAAATGCGGGTGTTGGACGTGCCGCTGCCGGAGCCCGGGCCGGGCGAGGTGCGGATCAGGCTGGAAGGGTGCGGCGTATGCGCATCCAATCTCGAACCATGGGCCGGACCGGACTGGATGCAATTCCCGACCGAGCCGGGCAGTCTGGGCCACGAGGGCTGGGGTATAGTCGATGCAATCGGCGAGGGCGTCGGCGGATGGGCCTGCGGCGACCGCGTGACCTCGCTTGGTCACCGTTCTTTCGCCCAATACGACCTCGTCGCCGCCGAGGCCTTGGTGCGGCTTCCGCAGGAACTCGACAAATTGCCGTTTCCGGGTGAGCCGCTGGGGTGTGCGTTCAACATCTTCCGGCGCAGCGACGTGCAGGCCGGTCAGACGGTGGCAATCATCGGGATCGGCTTTCTGGGTGCGGTGCTGACCAAGCTGGTGAGCGACGCGGGCGCGCGGGTAGTGGCAATATCACGCAGGCAGGAGTCGCTCGACCTGGCCCGCCACTATGGAGCCGACCAGACGATTGTGATGGACGATCATTACGCCATCATCGAACAGGTGAAGGCGCTGACCGGCGACAGGCTGTGCGATCGGGTGATCGAATGCGTTGGCAAGCAATGGCCGCTCGACCTGGCGGGCGAAGTGGTGGGGTTCGGCGGCAAGCTGGTGGTGGCGGGTTATCACCAGGACGGGCCGCGGCAGGTGAACATGCAGAACTGGAACTGGAAAGGTATCGACGTCGTCAACGCCCACGAACGCGATCCCGCGGTGCAGATCCGCGGGGTGCGCGAGGCGGTTGACGCGGTGGCGAGCGGCCGCCTCGACCCTGCGCCTTTGTACAGCGCCGAATTTCCGCTGGAACGGTTGGGCGACGCGCTGGACGCCACGCGCGACAAGCCGGGCGCTTTCGTCAAGGCTCTGGTGACGTTCGCGTGAACCGGCCGCGGATCGGCTTTCTCGGCACGGGCTGGATCGGGCGCAGCCGGATGGAAGCGATTGTCGCGACGGGCGTGGTGGAGCCGGCGGTAATTGTCGAACCGGATGAAGGCTGCGCGGCAGAGGCGCTGAGGCTGGCGCCGTCGGCCCGGCTGCTGCCGTCCTATGCCGCCATGCTCGATGAGGGGCTTGACGGTATCGTCATTGCCACTCCCAGCGCGCTCCATGCGGAACAGGCGATTGCCGGTCTGCAAAGCGGCGCGGCGGTTTTCTGCCAGAAGCCGCTCGGCCGCTCGGCAGCCGAGGTAAGCGGCGTCTTCGATGCCGCAAAAAGCGCCGACCGCCTTCTGGCGGTGGATCTGTCCTATCGGCACACCGCAGCGATTGAAGCAGTGGCTGATGCTCTGGCGGCGGGCACGCTGGGCTCTGTGTTCGCGGTAGATCTGACGTTCCACAATGCCTACGGACCGGACAAACCGTGGTTCTACGACCGCGAACTGTCAGGCGGCGGATGTGTCATGGACCTCGGTGTCCACATGGTCGACCTCGCCATGTGGCTGCTCGCGTTCCCTCCGGTCGAGCAGGTTGCTTCCTCGCTGTTCGCCAAAGGTCGCCGGCTCGCTGCCGGGGCGCGGGAGGTAGAGGATTACGCCACCGCGACGATTGACCTTGGCGGCGGCGTCACCGTGCGTCTGGCATGTTCCTGGCACCTTAACGCGGGTCAGGATGCGGTGATCGAAGCTGCCTTCCACGGCACCGATGCAAGCGCGGTGATGCGCAATTTGAACGGCAGCTTCTACGATTTTGAAACGCGGATCAACCGGGGCACTCACGCGGAGGTGGTCGCCAGCGCCCCGGACGCGTGGGGCGGCCGCGCGGCTGCGCATTGGGCGCGCAGGCTGGCGAAGGGCGACCGGTACGACGCATCGGCCGAAACGAACCTGAAGGTGGCAGGCGTGCTCGACCGGATCTACGCTGGCGGCTGAGTGCATGCGGCAGACGCTGGCCGAGGCGCTCGCGCGGTAGGCCGCGCAGCGTCTCGGCCAACTGAAATCAAAAGCTAGCCTTCAGCCTGCCCCGCTTGCGAGAACAAATGGCTCGTTACCGGAGCCGCTGTCGGTCGCGCTGATCGGTCCTTTCTTGAAGGGGATCAGAGTGGCTCCCGCGACAACAGTCTTTCTGCAACGCGTATGAAACCGTCGGTTGGCACAGCCACCCAGTCGGGTCGGTTCGCATGCTCGTAATTCATCTCGTAAGCGGCCTTCTCGAGTATGAAGAGGTCGAGCAATGGATCATCCAGGCTGCCTGCATCACCGATGGCTTCGCTGTAGGCGTGAAGAAACTGGTCGGTGCAGCGGGTGCGAAATTCTTCAAGAACCTGCTGAGCGCGCGCCTCCCAGGTTTCTGCCGTGGCAGGCGCGTTACGGCTGGCAACTGCGGCAGCGTAATCGAATGACCGGACCAGGCCGGCGACGTCGCGCAGGGGCAAATCCTTCTTTCGCCGCTCGCTGAGCGGCCGGGCGGGTTCGCCCTCGAAGTCAATGAACATCACATCGTCGCCTGTGACGAGCACTTGTCCCAGGTGGAGGTCACCGTGAATCCGCGTGCGGGAGCGGCCGGTTGCCAGCCCTGCTGTGGCACGTACGCGGGCAAGCAGTTCATCCCGTCTGGCGGGCAAGGTTCTTTCGCCATTCTGCTCCCCACCTTTCCGCTGCATATGCGTCAGGTGGTCCAGCGCGCGATCGACCTCCGCTGTAACCCGCTCGGCAAGCGCGGCTGCGTCGGCGACGGACATGGTTTCAGGCGCAAAGGCGGGATTGTTGCAAGCCCGGCCAAGCAGGGAATGCATTTCGGCCAGCCTTTGACCAAGCCTGCGGGCGAACTGGTCCGTCACAGCGAAGCTCAACGGATTATCTGTGGCCATTCGTCCCAGCGTCGCGAGCGTCCACTGCCAGCCGTCGCCCTGGTTATAGGCAAACCGCTGCGCCAGCATGACGAGAGTTTCTTCCCCGTCGCGGCACTTGGTCACCGTGCCGAGAACGGGAGCAACATGCGCGAAACCTTGCTGCGTCAGGTAATCGATCATCTCGGCTTCCGGATGGATGCCAGCTTCAAGTCGGCGCAAAAGCTTGAGGGTAACCTGCTCGCCGACGGCCATTGTACTGTTCGACTGTTCGGCCGCCAGCCACTCAGGGGTTGCATCCGGCTCCACGTCCAAAGTCGCTCTGGCGGCGAAGCGCAGCATCCCGTCACCGGTATCCACCTCTGTTTCATGGCGCATCGCTGATAATGCCGCGTGGGCAAACTGAGGCAGGGCAAAGCCATCCGTGAGCAGGCCGACGTTCCGTTCGCGCCGTACCCTCGCAAGGGCCAGATTGGTGGCATAGGGGCCATGTTGCCGCCCGTCCCACGCAATGCCGATCGGCAGAGCGTAACGGGCGGTGCCACTGTCGCTGGTGGTGACGGCAATCTCGCCAAGCAGCAGATCCTCGGTATCTGGCATGGGAGCAAGAGAGGTGATCTCCAAATGCACGATCGTCTCGTGCTTGGCCCTGAACCAGCGGCGATGGGGGATGTAGTCAGGCAGAATACCCTGCTCGAGCACGGCGCGGCTTTCTCCCCGCGCAACATCGGCAAGGTCGGGGCGCAGAACAAAGGTGTGCCGCTCTGCTTCGAAATGAGGGGCAGTTGTCGCCCAGGCGGGGGCCGCCACGTCGGCGCTCAGGTGGAACCACAAGAAGCCATAGGGCGGCAGGGTCAGCAGGTAAGGCAGTTGCCCGATGGGCGGGAATGCCGCACCGCCCAGCAGTTCCACCGGCACCTGCCCCTCAAATTCGTGCAGGTCCAGTTCAACTGCCTGTGCGGTGCGCGACAGGTTGGCGACGCACAGGATGGCATCCTCGCCATGCTGCCGCAGATACGCGAGGATCCGGCGGTTGGCCGGCCGCAGGAATGTCTGCGTGCCACGCCCGAAGGCCTGATGCTCCTTGCGGACGGCCAGCATCCGCTTGGTCCAGTTCAGCAACGAATGACGGTCTTGCTCCTGCGCTTCCACGTTGACGGCAGCATAGCCGTAGAGTGGATCCTGGATGACGGGCAGGGTCAGACTGGCAGGATCCGCCTTGGAGAACCCGCCGTTCCGGTCGGGCGACCATTGCATGGGGGTCCGCACGCCATCCCGATCCCCCAGGAAGATGTTGTCGCCCATGCCAATCTCATCGCCGTAATACAGCACGGGGGTTCCCGGCATGGTCAGGAGCAGCGCATTCATCAATTCGATGCGACGGCGATCCCGCTCCATCAGCGGGGCGAGGCGGCGGCGGATGCCAAGGTTGATGCGCGCCCGGCGGTCGGCCGCGTACGTGTCCCAGAGATAGTCGCGTTCCGCGTCCGTGACCATCTCCAGCGTCAGTTCGTCATGGTTTCGCAGAAAGATGGCCCATTGCGCGTCATCCGGGATGGCCGGCGTTTGCCGCATGATGTCCGTTATCGGGAACCGGTCCTCTTGCGCTACGGCCATGTACATGCGCGGCATCAAGGGGAAGTGGAAGGCCATGTGACATTCGTCGGTGCGACCGTCTTTTTCCCCGAAATACTGCTGCGTCTCTTCTGGCCACATGTTCGCTTCGGCCAGCAGCATCTTGCCCTGATAGTGGGCATCGAGGTCAGCGCGGATTTTCTTCAGAACCTGGTGGGTTTCCGGCAGGTTTTCGTTGGAAGTGCCGTCCCGTTCGATGAGATAGGGTATGGCATCGAGCCGAAGCCCATCGACGCCTGCATCCAGCCAGAAATGCATCACCGCCAGTACTTCTTCCAGCACTCTGGGGTTATCGAAGTTGAGGTCCGGTTGATGCGAGTAGAAGCGATGCCAGAAATATGCCTGGGCCTCCTCGTCCCAGGTCCAGTTCGACTTTTCGGTGTCGAGGAAAATGATGCGCGTGCCGGAATACAGCTGCGCATTGTCGGACCAGACGTAGAAATCGCGCTCCGGGCTGCCCGGAGGAGCCTTGCGGGCAGCCTGGAACCAAGGGTGCTGATCGGATGTGTGGTTGATGATCAGCTCGGTTATGACGCGCAGGCCGCGCGCGTGCGCGGCGTCGATGAAGGTCCGGACTTCCTCCATCGTGCCATAGTCTGGCGATACATCGGTATATCTGGCGATATCGTAACCGTCATCGCGCCTGGGTGAGGGATAGAAGGGCAGAAGCCAGATAGCGGTCACCCCGATGTCGGCGATGTAATCCAGCTTGCTGATCAGCCCTGCGAAGTCGCCGATGCCGTCGTTGTTGCTGTCGAAGAAGCTCTTGACGTGCAACTGGTAGATCACTGCGTCCTTGTACCAGTAGGGATCCTCAGCGCCGGTGATCGTCGCTTCAAGCATACAGGTGGTGGCTTCCTCGTTCATGCCGCGCGCCCCGGTTGCAGTAGTCAACCGGAACGACCGGTTTCCAGATACGAAACAATTCGTCTGGGTCGAGCGCGATCTGCTGGTACGCGCCTGGCCAGACAAGAATGTAGCCGCCCAGCCGTTTTCGAAACGCCGGCGACGGCAAACTGGTAACTGGTGGCAAGGACAAATTGATCATGGCGCGACGGGCGGGTTCATTCCACAAAAGTTCGCTCGCGGCATTGTTCCGGCCTGTTCGTCAGCTCGCCTGCGGTTTGAGCATCGCCGGGGCGCCCGGTCTGTTCTCCTCTGCTGCCAGCTTCACGCGCAGCATGGCCAGGGCAGCGAGCGCCAGCGTTACGGCGGCGAATGCCATCGTCCAGATCGGTTCGGTCGGGAAAAACGCCTTCATCACCGTGCCCATCGCGGTTGCGACGATCAGCTGCGGCACGACGACGAAAACGTTGAACAAACCCATGTAGATGCCGAGCTTGTGCCCCGGCAGATTGGATGCGAGGATGGAGTAGGGCATGGCAAGGATCGAAGCCCAGGCGATGCCAATGCCAACTTCGCTCAGGATCAGCCAATTGGCATCCGGCATCACAAAGAAGCTGGCGAAACCGGCTGCCCCGCACATCAGGCAGGTCATGTGGGTCGCAACCTTGCCGATGCGACCGGCAAGCCATGGGATCAGCGTAAGCGCAGCGACGGCGGCAATTCCGTTATAAACTGCGAACAGGATGCCGACCCAGTTGCCGCCTTCCTGGTAGGCTGCGCTCGCCGGGTCGGTTGCGCCGAAGTAGTACTGCCCGACCACGGGAGTGGTGTGGATCCACATGATGAAGAGTGCGGACCAGCTGAGGAACTGCACCAGGGCGAGCCGCTTCATGATGTCCGGCATGGCGGAAAAGTCGCCGATGATACTGCCTAGCATCCCCGGAGCCCCGCCGCCCCGCGCGCGGCGGATGGCCAGCGCGCTGAGCAGGCCGTAGGCGATCAGCAGTGCGCCCAGTAGCAGCACTTCCTGCTCGAAACCGAACGCCTCGACGGCCAGCATGATCGCGGCGCCGATGATGATCCAGATACCTGGCGCGAGGAAGTTTCGGCTGGCAAGTGCGCCATTGCCGGGATCAGATGGCTCCGCATGCGCGGCGGTGAAGCCACGCAAATCGTCGGGCGAGTATTCCTTGGTCGTGATGACGGTCCACAGCACCGCCAGAAACAACGCCAAACCGCCCGCCCAGAAACTGTAGCGAACAGTGTCGGGAATGCCTCCGCCTGCCGCGACGTTGGATACCCCGAACTGATCGAGCAGCCAGGGAAACGCCGATCCCACCACCGCGCCTGTTCCGATGAACGCGGTCTGCACGGCATACCCGGCGGTATGTTGCGACTTGGGCAGCATGTCGCCGACAAACGCGCGAAACGGCTCCATCGACACGTTGAGACTGGCGTCCAGTACCCACAGCAGCAGCGCCGCCATCAGCAGCACACCTGATAACGGCATGAGGAACAGCGAAAGCGCCGCCATGACTGCGCCCAGCAGGAAGTAGGGACGGCGCCGGCCCAGCCGGCCCAGCCAGGTGCGGTCGGACAGATGGCCGACGATCGGCTGCACCAGCAGGCCGGTCAGCGGCGCCGCGACCCACAATGCCGGAAGATCGTCGATGGCGCTGCCCAGCGATTGGAAAACGCGGCTCATATTGGCGTTCTGCAGCGCAAAGCCGATCTGGATGCCGAAAAAGCCGAAGCTGATATTCCACAGGCCCGCAAAACCCTGCCGCGGCTTGTCCATCGATCGACTCTCCCCCTCGACCGGCCTTGCTTGCCGGCCTGTATGTGCCGCGCGGCACGCTGACACTCCGCGAAGCGGACCGCAAGCTGGAAAAGCTCAGCGCACCGGCGCTCTACGGGTGCTGCCGCGCGCGATCAGGCGCGTGGGCAGAACCAGTGTTTCCGGTGCGGAGCCGCCGATCTGCCGGACCAGCGCCTCCGTCAGCTGCTCTGCCGCCCGCGCGGTGTCCTGTTCGATGGTGGTGAGCGATGGAGAGGTGAGGGCGGCGGCCGGGATGTTGTCGAACCCGATCACGGCAGTGTCATCAGGTACGCGCAAGCCATGATCGGCCAACGCACGCAAGGCGCCACAGGCGATGAGATCGCTCCCGGCGAAGATCCCGTCCGGCCGATGCCCGCTGGCCAGCAGTGCCTGCACTGCGGCATAGCCGTCCGCCTCGCTGCTGAGCGCGCCTTGCTGCAATACGCCGTCCCCGACCGCTGCGCACAAACCGTTGAAGCGCGACAGAAACTCCGGATAGCTCGCGTTCGCCTGCCCGAGAAACGCGATGGTCCGGCATCCTTGGGCAAGCAGGTGCTCGCCCGCGGCGCGACCGGCGGCCAGGTTGTCCGACCCTACCACCGCTCCTGCCTCATGCGCCTCCAGCGGCCCCCACCGGACGAACCGCGTACCCTGCGCCGCCAGCTGCTCCAGCCTTTCCTGGTAGAGCATGTTGTCGCCATATCCGAGAAGGATCAGCCCGTCGGCCCGGTGGCTGTCCTGATAGCGGGTGTGCCAGTCATCCTCCATTCTCTGGAAGGACACAAGGAGGTCCAGGTTCCGCGCGCCTGCCGCGCGGGTAATGGAGCCGAGCATGGAGAGGAAGAACGGGTTGATGTGGCTGTCGTCCGGGGCCGGATCTTCAAAGAACAGCAGGGCGATGGTGTTGGCCCGCTGGGTGCGCAGCGCGGATGCGTTCTTGTCCACCGTGTAATTGAGTTCGCGGGCAATGCGTTCGATCCGCTCGCGGGTCGCCGGACTGACGGACCGGTCACCCCGCAGCGCACGGCTCACCGTAGGTTGCGAAACTCCGGCGCGATAGGCGATGTCGAAGCTGGTCACTTTGCCGGTGATGTTGATCGGCATTGCGGGCAAACTTTCCGTTCGGGGCGCTGAGCGAACAATAGCGCGGCATGAGTGTGCAGTCACGCGATTGCGACGTGCCACGATGTTGCAATCCGGTGACATCATGCACTGCAGCATCGATGCAGCATACGTATGCGTCCTGTCGTTCCGCGCGCGAGGCAGGCACACAGCACAGAGCGTTCGTGCACAGCACCGGCAAAGCGCCCGTCCCAGCGACGCTGCCGTGGGGGAGTAGTTTAGATGATCAACCGCAAGTTTCTCGCCGCGCTCGTGAGCGGTTCTGCCGTCGCCCATGCGCTTGCGCCGGCAAGCGCATGGGCGCAGCAAGCCAACACCCAGCCGCCGACCCCGGTCGATGCCGAAGCAGGCGATGACGACGCGGCCCGGCCGGTTGATACCGGCAACGAGATCCTGGTGACCGGTTTTCGCGCCAGCCTGGCCAGCGCCGTTGCCGAGAAGCGTTCCAGCGACCTTATCCTGGAGTCGGTTACCGCAGAGGATATCGGCAAGCTGCCCGACGCATCCATCGGCGAATCCATTGCCCGCCTGCCCGGCCTGACGTCCCAACGGCTGAACGGCCGCGCGAACGTCATCGCGGTACGCGGCCTTGGTCCAGACTTCTCGCAGACGCTGCTGAATGGGCGCGAACAAACCTCCACCGGTGACAGCCGTGCGGTGGAGTTCGACCAGTATCCGGGCGAAGTCGTCAATCAGGTCGTGGTGTACAAATCGCCCTCCGCCGAGCTGGTTGGGCAGGGGCTGGCCGGCACGATCGACATCCGCACCATCCGGCCGCTGGACCTGAGCGAGCGGGTTCTGGCAATCGGCGCCAAGGGTTCGTATGCCGATATCGGCGCCCTGAACGCCGGGTCGAAGGAATTCGGTTACCGCGTCAATGCAACCTATGTCGATCAGTTCGCCGACGACACCATCGGCATCGCCCTGTCCGCCGCCTATACCGACGAGCCTTATCAGCTGCAGGAATTCAACGCCTGGGGCTACGCCGGCGACGGCACGGCCGGCAATCCTTACGTTATCGGCGGTTCCAAGAGCTTCGTCACTTCCACCCAGTTGAAGCGGTTTGGCGTCACCGGCACCTTCCA
This sequence comes from Porphyrobacter sp. GA68, assembly GCF_022605525.1. Classification (GTDB taxonomy): domain Bacteria; phylum Pseudomonadota; class Alphaproteobacteria; order Sphingomonadales; family Sphingomonadaceae; genus Qipengyuania_B. The sequence goes on along the minus strand of NZ_JAKQYJ010000002.1, from coordinate 810,837 downwards.
GGCGGAACTGGCCGAGACGCTCACGCTGACGGTGGATGGCTTCTATTCCAACTTCGACGACGATCAGACGAAGCGCGGGATCGAATTGCCGCTGGGCTTCCAGGCGTTCGGCACCCAGTTCAATCCTGCGACGGCAACGACCAGGAATATTGGCAACGCGCTGTTCGCGACTTCCGGCACGTTCACCAATGTTCAGGGAGTTATCCGCAACGATATCTTCCAGCGCGAAGCCGACCTTTATTCCGGCGGGTTGAACCTCGCCTACGAAGGCAACGATGGCTGGAGCGCGTTTTTCGACTTCGGTTATTCGCGCACCGACCGCAACGAGCTGAGCATCGAGAGCTATTCCGGCACCGGCTACAACGTTGACGGCGGCGCAACGGATACGATCGGCTTCCGATCGGATGCGAACGGCACCAGCTTCAGCCCCGGCCTCAACTACAGCGACACCAATCTGATCCGCCTGACCGATCCGCTCGGCTGGGGCGGCGACCGGGTGCAGGCGGGCTACTACAACAACCGCATCGTCGACGACGAGCTGAAGCAGTTCCGCGTCGGTGTTGAGCGAGAGCTGGAAGGATTCTTCTCCGCCGTAAAGGTCGGGCTGAACTACACCAATCGCGACAAGAGCCTGACCCCGGACGAGTTTTTCGTGCAGCTGCCTGGCGGCGCGACAGAGGCACCGATCCCGGCTGGCTTCCTGCTGCGGCCGACCAACCTCAGCTATCTGGGTCTGGGGCCGATCGTCAGCTATGACCCGCGCGACGTGATCGCGTCCGGCGCGCTGATCCTCAACCCCAATCCCTCGAACGATATTCCGGCCAAGGCCTTCAACATCGACGAAGACCTGATGACGCTGTACGCCCAGCTGGACATCGAACAGGAACTCGGCCTGGGCGTCCTGACTGGCAATGTCGGCGTGCAGGCGATCAACGCCTCCCAGCAATCATCCGGCATCGCGTTCGCCAACGGGCAACAGGTCAACGTCAGCCTCGGTGCGGATTACTGGGATGTGCTGCCCAGCCTGAACCTGTCGCTCCGCTTTGACAGCGACTGGATCATCCGCTTCGCCGCGAGCCGGCAGATCCAGCGGCCGCGGCTCGATGACCTGCGGTCTGCGATCGGATACGGCATCAACACCAACGTCGGCGAAAGCCCGACTGGCGTGGCGCCCTTCATCAGCGGAGGCGGCGGCAACCCGCTCCTGCGTCCGTTCCGCGCCAACGCGCTCGACTTCAATGTCGAGAAGTATTTCAACGGCGGGACGGGCGTCCTTGCGCTGCAGCTGTTCTACAAGGACATCGTCAGCTACATCGACCGCGGGCGCCTGATCTTCGATTTTGCGGGGCTGCCGACGCCTGCCGGCCTTCCGCCAGCCACGACGGTCGGCTTCCTCGACGCCACGGTCAACACGCCCGGCGGCGACTTCTACGGTGTGGAAGCCTCATTTGTGCTTCCCCTGGATACGTTCACCGAGGCGCTTGATGGCTTTGGCGTCACGGGCGGCGTGGGTTACACCGACTCCAAGGTGGAGGACTTCAACGGAAATCTGGCGACCATTCCGGGCTATTCCAAGTGGACCGCCAATGGCACCGCCTATTTCGAAAAGTGGGGCTTCAGCGCGCGCGGCAGCGTCCGCTATCGCTCCTCCTTCCTTGCCGATTTCAGCGGCTTCGGCGGTTCACCGACTCGCCGCCGGGCGCGTTCGGAAATGATCGTCGATGCGCAGATCGGCTATGATTTCAGTGGCGGCGCGCTGAACGGACTGGCCATCTATATTCAGGGCCAGAACCTCACCAACGAGCCGTTCGTGTCGCAGTTCGATGTGCCGGTTCCCGAAGCCGTCATCGATTATCAGGAATATGGCCGCCGCTTCCAGGCCGGCTTCACCTACCGGTTCTGATGAGACAAGGAGGCGCCTGGCCGGTCCCCGGCGCCTCCACCGCGATGGCTTGCGATCAATGACCCACCCTGTCCGCTCTCTGGTAATCGTCGGCGGCGGGACGGCAGGGTGGATGGCCGCCGCCGCACTGTCGCGCTTCACCCCGTTCGCCATAACCTTGGTGGAAAGTGAGGCTATTGGCACGGTGGGAGTGGGCGAGGCAACCATCCCGCAGATCCGCCTGTTCAACGCCGCCCTCGGGATAGACGAAGGCGAGTTCCTGCGGGAGACGAAGGGCAGCTACAAGCTGGGCATCGAGTTCGCCGGCTGGGCGGGGGAGGGGGCCCGCTACATGCATGCCTTCGGCCCGACAGGCCATGCGCACGGCATCCTGCCTTTCCATCAGTACTGGACACAGGCCCACCTTGCCGGTCGAGCCGAAGCATTCGGCGCCTATTCGCTCAACGCAGTTGCCGCCTATGCGCTGAAGATGCAGCCGGACCGTTCAGGCGCGCCGGGGCCGATGCCTTACGCCTTCCACTTCGATGCCGGGCTTTACGCCGCGTACCTGCGCCGCCGAGCGGAGGCTGGCGGCGTCACGCGGCTCGAAGGAATAGTCGCGCAGGTGAACCGCGCCGACGCGGGAGAGCGGATCACTTCCATCACCCTTGCAGACGGCCGCACCGTTGCGGGCGATTTCTTCATCGACTGTTCGGGCTTTCGTTCCCTTCTCATGGAGGCGCTTGCCCCAGGTGAGTTTGCCGACTGGAGCGGATGGCTGCCGTGCGACCGGGCATGGGCGGTGCCTTGCGCGACCAGCGGCGACTTCACGCCCTATACCCGTTCCACCGCCCGGCCAGCAGGGTGGCAATGGCGCATTCCGCTGCAACATCGGATCGGCAACGGTCATGTGTTCTGCAGCCGTTTCATGGACGAGGAGGATGCGCGGACCATCCTCCTCGCAAATCTCGACGCTCGCCGCGATGCGGAGCCACGCCTGCTTCGCTTCACCACCGGCACGCGCGCGCGGCATTGGGTCGGCAATTGCGTCGCGCTCGGGCTGGCGGCAGGCTTCATGGAGCCGCTGGAGTCCACCAGCATCCATCTGGTCCAATCCTCCATCGCGCGCTTTCTCCAGATGCTGCCCGGCCAGCTTGCGGAACCGGCGCTGGCCGCAGAGTTCAACCGGCAGGCGGCTTTCGAATGGAGCCGTATTCGCGATTTCCTCATCCTCCATTACTGGGCCAACGGGCGGGAAGGGGAGCCGTTCTGGGATGCGTGCCGCCGGATGGAACTCCCGGACACTCTGGCCAGCAAGCTCGACACATGGCGCGCCACCGGCTTTCTCCACCGCGAGCATGAGGAACTGTTCACCGTAGAAGGCTGGTCGCAGGTTCTGATAGGGCAGGGCGTGATCCCCGGCGCGGTCAATCCGGCCACGCGGGAGTTGGCAGGCGATCAGCTTTCCGCGATGCTGACCGCGATAACCCAGCGCAACCAACGCGCCGCAGCCGCCATGCCCCTCCACCTCGCCGCGCTGCGCGCAGCGGTAGCGCCCCCGGAATTGAGGAAGACCGCATGAAACACATGACCCTTGCCGCTGTTGCGGCCCTCCTCTCAACGACCGCCTGTGCGCAGACCCCGCCGGTAACGCGCGGCCCGACGGTGCAAGCAGACAGCCAGACATTCCGCAACCGCCTGCCTCAGGACGAGATCATCTATTTCGTCCTGCCCGACCGGTTCGCCAACGGCGATCCGACGAACGATCGGGGCGGCCTGACCGGCGATCGGCTGGTGACAGGGTTCGACCCCACTCACCGCGGCTTCTACCACGGCGGCGATCTGAAAGGTCTGACCGAGCGGCTGGACTACATCCAGGGGTTGGGCGCGACCGCCATCTGGTTTGCCCCCGTATTCAAGAACAAGCCGGTTCAAGGACCGCCGGGGCAGGAGACGGCGGGTTATCACGGTTACTGGATCACCGACTTCACTCAGGTCGATCCGCATTTCGGCACCAACGAGGAGTTCAGGGCATTCGTTGACGCCGCACACGCGCGCGGGATGAAGGTGTACATGGACATCATCACCAACCACACCGCCGACGTGATCCGCTACCGCGAAGGCGACGCGACGAACTACGCTTACCGCAGCAAGGCCGATTACCCCTACTCCACGCGCGGCGGCCCCGATGGTCCTCGCATCAATGAAGGCTTTGCCGGCGACGACGTGCGAACCGGGGAAAACTTCGCGCGGCTGACCGATTCGACCTATGCCTACACGCCCTATGTTCCCGAGGCGGAGCGGGACGTGAAAGTGCCTGCCTGGCTCAACGATCCGATCTACTACCACAACCGCGGCGATACGTTCTGGGTCGGCGAAAGTTCGGTCGATGGCGACTTCGTGGGCCTGGACGACATCTTTACCGAAAACCCGCGGGTCGTGGCGGGTATGATCGACATCTACGGCGACTGGATCGACCGTTTCGGGGTCGACGGCTTTCGCATCGACACCGCCAAGCACGTCAATCCCGAGTTCTGGCAGGAGTTCGTCCCCGCCATGATGGAGCGAGCGCGGGCGCGCGGCATTCCCAACTTCCACATCTTTGGCGAAATCGCCTTCGATGTGCCGCACGCGACCCTGGCGGCGCAGGTCATGCGCGAAAGCGGCCTTCCCTCCGCGCTGGACATGGCGTTCGCCAAGGCAGCGCAGCTGGTCGTGTCGGGCCAGGCCAGTCCGCAGGTGATGGCGGAACTGATGGCGCAGGACGTCATCTATCCGGGTGGCCGGGAAGCGGCGGTGCAACTGCCAACGTTCCTCGGCAATCACGATTATGGCCGCTTTTCCATGTTCGTGAAGGCGGGCAACCCTGCCATGTCTCAGGACGAACTGCTGGCGCGCACCATGCTGGGCCATGCCATGATGCTGACGCTGCGCGGGGTGCCGACCATCTATTACGGTGACGAGCAAGGCTTTGTTTCGGACGGCAACGACCAGCTGGCGCGCGAGAACATGTTCCCCAGCCAGGTTGCGGAGTACAACGACAACGACCTTATCGGCACCGAGGCAACTACGGCGCAGGAAAACTTCGACGTCGCCCATCCGCTGTACCGGCAGATTGCCGGCCTATCGGCGGTGCGACGGAGCAGTCCCGCGCTGCGGCGGGGGCTGACGCAGGTTGCCGGGTTTGATCACGAGGGACCGGGACTGCTGGCGGTGGAGCGGTTTGACGCCGACAGCGGGGAGCGGGTCCTGGTCGCCTTCAACACCTCGGACCAGGCGATCGCCCGCAATGTCGCTGTCAACACCGCGGCCCGGCGACTATCGAGCCTGGCAGGCGAGTGCCCCAATATGGTCAGCGCGCCCGGCTCGGTCCGTTTGGTCATCCCGCCGTTTGGTTACGCTGTGTGCAGGCTGGAACGATGAACATCGACAAGGGCCCTGATGTGACGGCACAAGCCCATGGCGTCGGTGAACCCTGGTGGAAGGGCGCCGCGATCTACCAGATCTATCCGCGCAGCTTCATGGACTTCAATGGTGACGGCATCGGCGATCTGCCCGGCATCACGGCGCGGCTCAATCACGTGGCGCGGTTGGGCATGGATGCGATCTGGATCAGCCCGTTTTTCACCTCGCCTCAACTCGATTTTGGCTACGATGTCAGCGATTACTGCGATGTTGACCCGATATTCGGGACGCTGGATGACTTCGACAAGCTGGTGGCCCGCGCGCATGAACTGGGCCTGCGGGTGCTCATCGACCAGATCTATTCCCACACCTCGGACCAGCACCCGTGGTTTCGCGAGAGCCGAGCGAGCCGCGACAATCCAAAGGCCGACTGGTACGTGTGGGCCGATCCCAAGCCGGACGGCTCTCCGCCATCGAACTGGCAATCAGTTTTTGGCGGGCCGGCATGGCGCTGGGATGCGCGGCGTCAGCAATACTACCTGCACAATTTCCTCAGTTCGCAACCGCAATTAAACGGCCACAACCCTGCGGTGCAGGATGCCTTGCTGGACGTGACACGGTTCTGGCTTGACCGGGGCGTTGACGGGTTTCGCCTCGATGCGCTGAACTTCTTCATGCACGATCCGCAACTGCGCGACAATCCGCCGGCGACGACGCCCGGCAAACGATCGCGACCCTATGATTTCCAGCGCCGGATCCACAACCAGTCGCATCCCGACATTCCGCTTTTTCTTGAACGTATCCGCAGCGTCACCGACGAATACGGCGCAGTGTTCACGGTTGCCGAGGTAGGCGGGCGCGAGTCCATTGGAGAGATGAAGGCGTTTACCAGCGGCGACCGGCGGCTGAACTCCGCCTATGGTTTCGACTTCCTGTACGCGGGCGAACTGACCCCGGACCTCGTCTGCGCGGCAGCGGGCAAATGGCCGGGTGAACCCGGCGAGGGCTGGCCTAGCTGGGCCTTTGAAAATCACGACGCCCCCCGCGCGCTTTCGCGCTGGTGCGGCGCGGAACACAGAGAGGAACTCGCCCGGCTCAAGATTGCGCTGCTGACGGCTTTGCGCGGCAACATCATCCTGTACCAGGGCGAAGAACTCGGGCTGACGCAGGTGGACATCCCGTTTGAACAGCTGCGCGACCCGGAAGCCATCGCCAACTGGCCGCTGACGCTGTCGCGCGACGGCGCCCGCACTCCGATGCCGTGGTGTCGTGACACTGCCGATGCAGGCTTTGGCGCCGTTGACCCATGGCTTCCGGTCGGAGACGAGAACAAGGCGCGGGCTGTCGATGCGCAAGAGGCCGATCCTGCGTCGCTGCTGGCGTTCACCCGGGCGATGCTTGCCCAACGCCGCATGCAGCCGGTTTTGCTGTATGGAGCGGCAAAGTGTCACGCCGAAGGCGCATTGCTGCGCATCGACCGCATCTGGGAAGGGAAAACCATCACGTGCATGTTCAACACCTCCGCCGCGCCATTAACCCTGCCTCCACCGCATCAGGTGAACGGCACCGTGCTTGCCAGCGTGAACGGAGGCGGGCGGGAAGTTTTGCCGCCTTTCGGCGCGCTGATGGTGGCAGCGTGATCCGCCTGATCGCCGCGGCTTTGCTCGCGGGCAGCGCGCTGCCGCTGGCCGCCCAGGAGCAGATCGCATCCCCGGACGGGCGGATCGTGGTGACGCTCAACACCGACAATGACGGCGTCCCCTTCTACGAAGTGGCGCGTGACGCCAAGCCGCTTATCGCGCGTTCGCAGCTGGGTTTCCTGTTGACGGATGCCGATCCGCTGCGACGCAACTTCGCGCTGGCCAGCGCCACCCGAGCCCAAGGCAATGATCGCTGGGAAACATCATGGGGCGAGCGGCGGTTCGTCGATGATCGCCACAATCAGATCACCGTCATCTTCCGTGAAAAGACCCAGACGCCCCGCACGCTGACCGTTACTTTCCGCGTGTTCAACTATGGGGTGGGGTTCCGCTACGAGTTCGGCAACGATGCGGAACGGCCGGTGACGAACATCGGGGAGGAGCTGACCGAATTCAACGTCGCGCCCGAAGGTACCGCCTGGTGGATCCAGGGTGGCGACTGGAACCGCTACGAATACCTGTATCACCGTACCCCGATCGATGCGGTCAGCACCGCACATACCCCGATCACCATGCGGCTGGAGGATGGCACCCACCTGTCCTTCCACGAGGCTGCGCTGGTCGATTACTCGGCCTTCTGGTTCAAGCGCATGGATGGACAGCGGTTCCGCACGCATCTGTCCCCCTCCAGCCGCGGTCCCAAGGTATCGCGCACCGGTGCTTTCAACACCCCATGGCGCACTATCCGCATAGCCGACAGCGCCGCCGGGCTGGTCGAAAGCGACCTTGAACTCAATCTCAACGAACCCAACCGGCTGGGCGATGTATCCGGCTACTTCAAGCCGCAGAAATACATCGGCATCTGGTGGGGGATGATCCGTGGGGACTGGACCTGGGCGCAGGGCGATCGTCACGGCGCGACCACCGCGCGGGCCAAGCAGTACGTCGACTTCGCCGCGCGGCACGGGTTCGCCGGCGTCCTGATCGAAGGCTGGAACTATGGCTGGGACGGCAACTGGTTCGGCAATGGTCGCGATTACAGTTTCACCAGACCCTATCCCGATTTCGATCTGGAAGAGGTTGCCCGGTATGCAAGGTCCAAGGGCGTCCAGATCGTCGGCCACCACGAAACCGGCGGCAACATCAACGTGTATGAAAAGCAGCTGGAAGACGCGATGGCGTTGTACGACCGGCTGGGCATCCGGCTGGTCAAGACCGGCTATGTCGCGGATGCGGGCGGCATCATTTCATGCAACGCGGACGTTGCCGAACCCTGCGGCGCGGAAGTATTTGAGTGGCACGACGGGCAACGCCAGGTGCAGCATCACCTGAAGGTGGTCGAAACAGCCGCGCGTCACCGGATCGCCATCAATCCGCACGAGCCGGTCAAGGACACCGGCCTTCGTCGCACCTACCCCAACTGGGTCGCACGCGAAGGCGCGCGGGGGCAGGAATACAACGCCTGGGCGCGGTTCGGTAACGGGCCGGATCATGATCCGACCCTGGTTTACACGCGGATGCTGGCTGGACCGATGGATTATACGCCTGGCGTCTTGAGCCTGGTCGGCGACCGCGGGATGCCGTTCTCCTCCACCCTGGCAAAGCAGCTCGGCCTTTACCTCGCGATATACTCGCCCATTCAGATGGCAGCGGACTTCATCGAGAACCTGGCCGCGCACCCGCGCGAACTCGAATTCATCAAGCGGGTTCCCGCTGACTGGGCGCAGAGCAGGCTCATCGCGGGCGAGGTCGGGGATTACGCCATCTTTGCGCGGCAGGATCGGGCCAGCCAGGATTGGTACGTCGGCGGCGTGAACGATGGCACCGCCCGCGACCTGACGTTGACCTTCGACTTTCTGGAACCTGGCCGCGCTTACCGCGCGACGGTGTACAAGGATACCGCCGACAACACCTACGAGAACGAAAGCCGGCACGACATCGCTTATGACGACCTGACGATCCGGCAAGGCGACAGTTACTCCGTCCGTCTGGCGCCGGGCGGCGGTCTTGCCATACGGCTGGCACCGGCGCGGCGGTGAACGGGCGACCGCCCCGCTGCGTCGTGCTGGGCGGAGGCAGCGCGGGTTGGATCACCGCCTGCCTTCTCCATCAGGCCTGGGGCGGTCGCGGCGGCAGCGTGACTGTCGTGGAAAGCCCGGAGATCGGCATCATCGGCGTGGGGGAGGGTTCGACCCCGCAACTCAAGGCGTTCTTCGACCAGCTGGGCATCAGCGAGGCCGAGTGGATGGAGCCGTGCGAGGCGACCTTTAAACTGGGGATCCGCTTCACAGGGTGGAGCGAGCGGGCAGGGTTCGACAGCTATTTTCATCCGTTCCCCTCGCCGGTGGATCTGCATACCGAACCGGCGTTCGTCCAGAACTGCACCCTAGCGCGGCGCGGTTTCGAAGTTCCCGCTCACCCCGATGACTGGTTTCTTGCAACTCGCCTCGCGAACGATGCCAAGGCACCCCAGGCATCGCCAGGCTTTCCCTTTGCACCAAGCTACGGCTACCACTTCAACGCCTTCAAGCTGGGCGCGTACCTGCGCGATTGGGCGGTGCGGCGAGGTGTTGTTCACCGTCCCGTATCCGTGGCTCGGGTGGAGGTCAGCGAAGGCGGCGACGTCCAAGCGCTCGTCACCGCGGACGGAGAACGGATCGCAGGCGACTTCTTTGTTGACTGTTCCGGGTTCCGCTCATTGGTGGTCCAGGAAACCCTGGGCGAAAGGTTCATCCCGTTCGGCGATAATTTGTTCAACGATCGCGCCGTCGTCTTGCCGACGCCGCACCGCGGGCCATTGCGGCCGCAGACAGAAAGCATCGCAATGCGGGCCGGGTGGCGCTGGGCCATCCCGCTGACCAGCCGCGTCGGCAATGGCTACGTCTACGCCTCGCGTTACATTTCGGACGAAGAGGCGGAAAGCGAATTGCGCGCCGCGCTTGATACCACGGAGGGCGATGTGCGCTTTCTGCGCATGAAGGTCGGTCGGGTGGAGAACAGCTGGCGAGGCAATTGCCTCGCCGCGGGCTTGGCGCAAGGCTTCATCGAACCTCTGGAGGCAACCGCGCTCCACATCGTGATCGCCACCGCGACCGAGTTCATCCGCGCGCTCGAGGGGGGTGGCTTTACACCCCGGCACCGCGGCGCCTTTAATCGCAGCATCGCCGCGCGCTATGACGGGATCCGCGATTACATCGTCGCGCATTATCGGCTCAACGGACGAAGCGGCCTGCCATACTGGACCGATAATGCCGCCAATCAGAACCTGTCGGATAGGCTGAAGGCGGTCATGACCGCCTGGTTCACGCATCAGGACATGAACGAAGCGCTGCGCCAGATCTACGGGCCACAGTCGGCCTACAGCAGCCTTAGCTGGCATTGCCTGTTTGCCGGGTATGGCGCCTTTCCCGCCGCGGACAAGCAGCAGCCGTTGCCGCCCGGACTGCGAGGCGCAGACGCAGCACAGGTGAAACGGATCTTGACGCAGTCGGCAATGAACTTCGCGGGGTACGACCCGCTCGCCCGCGAGGCGCCGCCTCAGGCTGCTTCAGCGGCCTGATGAAAGTGGCTGGGGTGGGAGGATTCGAACCTCCGCATGGCGGTACCAAAAACCGCTGCCTTACCGCTTGGCTACACCCCAACTGGCGGGCCTCTATAACGCCTCCTTCCTCCTTGTGAAGGGGCGCTAGAGCCGCTTGCCGGCAAAATCGTCAGCCGAATGCCGCTCAGGCAGCTGTTGGTCCTCGTCACCCCAGTTCTTGTTGACGATGCGCCCGCGTTGCACCGCCGGCCGCTGTGCCAGCTCACCCACCCAGCGCCCCACATGCTCGTACTCGTCGATGGACAGGAAGGTGCGCGCATCATTGTAGATGGTGCCTTCCACAAACGGCGCGATCCAGGGAAAGGCCGCCATGTCGGCAATGGTGTATTCGTCGCCGGCCAGATAGCGCGTTTGCGCAAGTCGCTGATCCGCGACGTCGAACAACCGCTTCGTCTCCATGGCGTAGCGGTTGATGGGGTACTCATACTTTTCCGGCGCATAGGCATAGAAGTGGCCGAAACCGCCGCCAATGAACGGCGCACTGCCAACCTGCCAGAACAGCCAGCCCAGCATTTCGGCGCGCTTGGCCTCGTCTGACGGCAAGAACGCTCCGAATTGCTCGGCAAGATACAGCAGGATGGCACCGCTTTCGAAGACGCGCACGGGTTCGGCACCGCGCCTGTCGAGTAGCGCCGGTATCTTGGAATTGGGGTTCACGGCCACAAACCCCGACGTGAACTGATCGCCTTTGCTGATATTGATCAGCCATGCATCGTATTGCGCGTCCTCGTGGCCGGCTTCCAGCAATTCTTCCAGCATGATGGTCGCCTTGACCCCGTTCGGCGTGGCGAGAGAGTATAGTTGCAGAGGATGTGTTCCTACCGGCAAGTCCCGCTCTTCGCGCGCGCCTGCGGTCGGGCGATTGACGGCGGCAAACTTGCCGCCGTTTTCCGCGTCATGGGTCCATACCCGGGGCGGAGTGTACGTGTCGGCCATGATTGCTCCTCTTTGCGCGCAGCCTGCGCGCCTTTAGTGGGTGCGACGCCCAGGAACCGCAAGTCGGTGCCGGGGGTTTGCCCCTCACCATGCCAGACACATCAGCCAAGCTCATCTATGTTGACGACGAGCTCCCCGGCATCACCCGCAAACGCTCTGGCAAGGGCTGGTCCTATTACGATCCCGAAGGAAAACTGATCCGTGATGCGGTCGAACGCCGACGGCTGAATGCCGTCGCCTTGCCGCCTGCCTACAAGGACGCGTGGTTCTGTCCTGCGGGCAACGGGCACATCCTTGCAACGGGTTATGACGACAAGGGGCGCAAGCAGTACCGCTATCACCCGGACTTCCGCGCGCAGCAGGAAAGCATCAAGTTCGACAGCTGCACCGCTTTTGGCAACCTGCTCCCGCTTGTACGGAAAAGGGTGGAAGAGGATCTCGAGCAGGAGGAGATGACCCGCGAACGCGTGGTGGCGAGCGTCGTGCGCCTGCTGGACCTAGGCGCCCTGCGCATCGGAAACGAATGCTATGCCCAGAGGAACAAGAGTTTCGGCGCCACCACGCTGCGCAACCGTCACGCTACGGTCACCGGGCGGCAGCTGCGCCTTCGCTTCAAGGGGAAGCACGGAATACAGCGCGATCTCAAGCTGACCGACAACAATCTGGCCCGTATCGTGAGCGAGTTGCAGGAATTGCCAGGCCAGAGACTGTTTCGTTACGTGGATGACGATCAGGAATACCACGACGTGACATCGGCGGACGTGAACGACTATCTGCGCGAGACGATGGGTGAAGGGTTCACGGCCAAGACGTTCCGCACCTGGCACGGCAGCGTTCTGGCATTCGAAACCTTGGCCCATTCGAGCGGAATATTGACGATCAAGGCATTGACGCAGGAGGTGGCAGACAAGCTAGGCAACACACCGGCTGTCACCCGCAGAAGCTATATTCATCCCGCAGTATTCGAGCTTCTCGATCGACAGGCCGAATGGCGGGCCTCGCTCGAGCTTCCGCGAGCTACCAAATGGCTCACGCGGGAGGAGCGCGGTTTCCTCAAGCATCTGGAAAGCGCGCCTGAAACACTGGAACTGCTGACCGCGGCCTGAGGCCACCCGTAAATTGGACGTAAGAAGACAAGAAGGAGTGAAGCACTGGCTGAGGTTGTCGAGGAAATTCTGTCCCGCAAAACACAACAGCTTGCTCATGATTTTCTGCGCAAGGCCCACGATGCGGAGATCCGGCTAGCAACGGCGGAGAGTTGTACCGGCGGCTTGCTGGCGGCCTTGCTGACCGATGTGGAAGGGTGCGGTCATGTGTTCGACCGCGGTTTCGTCACCTATGAGGCGCAGGCGAAATGCGATTTGTTAGGCTTGTCCCGTGAACTGGTCGACCGAAATGCGGCTGTCACCGAACAGGTTGCGCTGGCCATGGCCGAAGCGGCACTTGCGCGGTCCCAAGCGGACTTGGCGGTGGGGATCACCGGGTTCGCCGGCAAGTGCGCAGACGATCAGGAGGAGGGGCTGGTCTTTATCGGCTGCGCCGCCAACGGTTTGCCCACGGTCGCGCGCGAATGCCACTTCGGCGCCGCGGGTCGTGATGTTGTCCGGCGCGAGGCGCTGCATGCGGCTTTCGAGATGATGGACGAGATGTTGCGTGCGCTGATAGGGCAGCGGAATGACTGATGCTGCCACCGATCACCCGTTCTTCGCTCTCCACACGCATGGCTTCGTCCGCTGCGCCGCGGCGACCCCGCAGGTTCGCACTGCCGATGTAGGCTTCAACACTGACGCCATGCTGGCCGAAGCGCGCAAGGCGCACAAGGATAGCGTCGATCTGGTGGTGTATCCGGAGCTGAGCATCTCGTCCTACGCCATCGACGACCTGCATATGCAGGGCGCGATGCTGGAGGCGGTGGAGCAGGCGGTGGCGCGCATTGTCAGCGAGAGCGCCAATCTTCGTCCGCTTCTGCTGGTCGGCGCTCCGCTGCGACGCAACGGCCGGATCTACAATTGTGCATTAGCTATCAAGGGTGGGCGGCTGCTGGGGGTCGTTCCCAAAAGCTATCTGCCCAACTACCGCGAATTTTACGAGAAGCGGTGGTTTTCCGACGGGCGTGCCTGTCAAGGTGCGACCATCAGGCTTGGTCAAGAGGATGTGCCGTTCGGCACCGACCTCCTGTTCGCTGCTGAAAACTTGTCCTCGTTCGCGGTTCACGCCGAGATCTGCGAAGACTTCTGGGCACCCATTCCGCCGTCGACCTATGGCGCCATGGCAGGTGCGACGATCCTGGCCAATCTGTCGGCGTCGAACATCGTGATCGGCAAGTCGGACGAAAGACATATGCTGTGCCGGTCGCAATCCGCGCGCGCCGCCGCAGCGTACATCTATTCCGCCAGCGGCCACGGGGAAAGCACGACCGATGTTGCATGGGACGGGCAGGGCATGATCTACGAATTGGGTGACCTGCTGTGCGAAAGCGAGCGGTTTACTCTGGAGCCGTCCCTTTGCATCGCCGATGTCGATACCGAACGTGTCCTGCTGGACCGCATGCGCATGGGCACGTTCCGTGACGCGGCGGATCACAGTGGCCGCCCTGAAGACCGGTTCCGCATGATCTATTTCCGGCACGAGGCGGCCGGCAACGTCGGCCTGCGCCGATCCATCCGCCGATTTCCCTTCGTGCCGGACCGGTCCGACAAGCTGGACGAGGACTGCTACGAGGCATTCAACATCCAAATCGACGGGTTGATGCGGCGGTTTCAGGCGACCAGCGGCGACAGCATGGTCATCGGCGTATCGGGCGGGCTTGACTCAACCCACGCGCTCATTGTCGCCGCCAAGGTGTGCGACCGCCTCGGCCTGCCCCGCACCACCATCCGGGGTTACACCATGCCCGGCTTCGGCACTTCCGAGGGGACGAGGTCCAACGCCTGGCGGCTCATGCGCGCCCTCGGCATCACCGCCGAGGAAATCGACATCAAGCCTGCCGCGCGCCAGATGCTGGCGGACATGGATCACCCCTATGCTCGCGGGGAGCCGGTTCACGACGTGACTTTCGAGAACGTGCAGGCGGGACTCAGAACGGACTACCTGTTTCGTCTGGCAGGCCATCACCGCGGCTTCGTGATCGGCACGGGTGATCTGAGCGAACTGGCGCTGGGGTGGTGCACCTATGGCGTGGGCGATCAGATGAGCCATTATGCGGTCAATGCCGGAGTGCCCAAAACGCTGATCCAGTATCTCATCCGCTGGGCCACCCGCACCGATCAGTTCGACCGCGACACCGATGCAGTGCTGGAAGACATTCTGGGACAGGAAATCAGCCCGGAACTCGTGCCCATAGGGGAAGATGGCGAAATCCAGAGCACGGAGGACAAGATCGGCCCATACGAGCTGAACGACTTCTTCCTGCACCATTTCATTCGCTTTGGCCAAAAGCCCAGCAAGGTTGCCTTTCTTTGCTGGCACGCATGGCGCGATGCGGAACGCGGGCTGTGGCCTGCGGGTTTTCCCGACAACCTCAAGAACGCATACGACCTGCCCACGATCGCGCGATGGCTTGACAGCTTTCTTCGACGGTTCTTCGCGTTCAGTCAGTTCAAGCGATCCGCTCTTCCAAACGGTCCCAAGGTTTCGCCCGGCGGCGCGCTGTCTCCGCGCGGCGACTGGCGCGCGCCGTCCGATGCAGTGGCGGATGTCTGGCTTGAGGAGCTTGCCAGGAACCTTCCTGCGGAAGCGTGACCGGCGCTGCTTCGGGTTCCAGCCGGTTGGTGACATGCCGGGGGCGGGCGCCGCCACAATCCTGCGGCGTCGAAGCCGCACAGTCTCCCGCCGCCTTCTTGTTCGGACCCTGCTTTGATCTATGCTGGACCCGAACCTGTTGCCGAAAGTTTCCTGACAATGGCGCGCATCACCCGGATCGCAAGCGCGGTTCCCGACCTGGATTTCGAGCAGGATTACCGGCGCTGGGCAAGCGCGCGGCTCGCCGGCACGCGCGAGGCGCGAGTGTATGCGCGGATGGCGGAACGCTCAGGTATCGAGCATCGCTGGTCAGTGCTGACACCGGAAGATGCCCGGCTGGCGGAAGGCAAAGGCATGTACGGCAGCGCCGAGCAGCCGGGCACCGCGCAGCGGATGGCGATTTACGCCGAAGAAGCGCCAAAGCTGGCGCTCAAGGCCATTGGCAAACTCGGTGACTTGGGGCGAATATCGCATCTGGTTGTCGCCAGCTGCACCGGATTTGTGGCGCCCGGCATCGACCAGATCATCGCCAGGCGGCTTGATCTGGGGGCCGCTGTGGAACGGGTGCTGATCGGCTTTATGGGATGCTATGCGGCTGTCACAGCTCTCAGGACGGCGCGTCATATCGTCCGCTCGGAACCAGCTGCGCGGGTGCTGGTGGTGACGGTGGAACTTTCCTCGCTGCATCATCAGGAAGATACATCGATCGAACCGCTGCTGGCTCGCGCGCAATTCGGTGACGGTGCCGCCGCTGCGCTGGTGACGGCCGAGGGTGAAGGGCTGGCGATCGGGGAGGGGCTGTCCGTGACGCTGGAGGAGAGCGATGAGCTGATCACCTGGCACATCGGGGACACCGGCTTCCGCATGCATCTTTCGGGCGAAGTGCCAGGCCGCATCGCCGCCGCTCTCGCCAGACCTGAAGTACGGGACCGGATATTCGCCGGACAGGCGACAGATGCCTACGCCATCCATGCCGGCGGCCGCTCTATCCTCGACGCGGTGGAACGCGCGCTGGAACTTGCCCCCGATGCACTCGATGCCTCGCGCACGGTGCTGCGCGAGTTCGGCAACATGAGTTCTTCCACTCTGATGTTTGTGCTGGAACGGCTGCTGCGACAGCGACCCGCGCGGGGGGTGGCGCTCGCATTCGGTCCGGGCCTTGCCATGGAAGGCTTCCGCTTCGGCTGGGAAGCGGCTTAGCGTTTGTGCTGACGCACCGTCTCCAGACCGAGGAGCTGATGGACAATCCGGCCTTGCCGGCGGATGTCTATGCGGCGGTGCTGCGGGATCTGGCGCGGGTGAACCGCATCACGCTCGCTTATCGCCCGACGCTCGCATTCATCCGCCGCGCGGTGGGTGGTCGGCAGAGTTTCTCGGTGCTGGATGTGGGCTTTGGCGACGGCGACATGCTGCGCTCGATCGCCAAGGCTGCGGCTGCGCGCGGCCAGCGGGCGCGGCTGGTCGGTGTCGACCTCAACCTCAACAGCGTCGCCGCGGCGCAGGCCGCAACGTCGCCCGACCTGCCGATTGCGTTTCGTCACGGTGACTACGCGGACCTGGCGGGGGAAGGCTGGGATTGCGTCATCTCCAGCCTTGTGGCGCACCACATGAGCCATGACCAACTGATCGCATTCCTGCGCTTCATGGACGCCGAGGCGCAGGCCGGCTGGTTCGTCAACGATCTTCACCGGCACGGATTCGCCTATCTCGGATACCCGGTGCTTGCCCGGTTGATGAACTGGCATCCGATCGTCCGCCGGGATGGGCGTACCTCCATCGCGCGCTCCTATCGTCCTGCCGAATGGCCTGCCATTCTTGCGGAAGCGGAAGTGGGCGGAGCGCGCGTGTTCCGCGCTTTTCCGTTCAGGCTTGGTGTGGAGAAGCTGCGATGAACCCGGTTGTCCTCGGCGCCGGCCCGGCCGGATGTACGGCCGCAATTCTTCTTGCGCGAAACGGTGCGCGGCCGTTGCTGATCGACCGTCATGCCGAGGCAGGGGACGCCCTGTGCGGCGGCTTCGTCAGCTGGCGCACCGCCGCCCAGTTGCGCCAGGTGGATTGCGACCCGGCTGGGCTGGGCGGCTGGCCGGTGCGGCGCCTGCGTTTGTTCGCGGACGGGCGCGCCGTGGAAGCGATGCTGCCGGCAACAGGCTTTGGCCTGTCCCGCCGCGCGCTGGATACCGCCATGCGGGCGGCTGCGGTGAAGGCCGGTGCCGACTTTCAGGTGGATCATGCCCGCGGCGTGGCGGCGGGCCTAGTCCAGGGCCGCAACCGGGATTGGTCCGCCGACGCGGTGTTCCTGGCGGCAGGCAAGCATGACGTGCGCGGCCTACCCCGCCCGCGCAAGGCGGCCGATCCGGCGCTGGGGTTGCGGGTGCGGCTCGACGGCGACCATCGCCTCGCGGCCCTGGTCGATGATGCCATCGAACTGCACCTGTTTCCCGGCGGCTATGCCGGTATCGTTCGCCAGGAGGGCGGCAGCGTCAACATCTGCCTGGCGGTGCGCAAGTCGCTGCTGAGCCAGGCCGGCGGCCAGCCGCTGGAGTTGCTGGCGCAGCTGGCGGTACGCTGTCCGCAGCTTGGCACCCGGCTTGTCGGCTTGAGCAGCGGTCATCGGGTGGATACCATCGCCTCAGTGCCTTACGGCTACGTGACGCAGCGCACTGATGCGGGGCTGTTTCGCCTGGGAGATCAGGCGGCGGTGATCCCGTCCTTGGCAGGCGAAGGGATGGCCATCGCCGTCGCCAGCGGCCTGGCAGCAGCCAGCGCCTATCTTGCGCATGGCCCGGGTGCCGCGCCGGCATATCAGCGCGCCTTTGCTCGAAGAGCGACGCGGCCGGTGCGTACCGCCGAAGTGATCTGGCACATCGCGGAACGGGGCTGGGGTGCACGCGCCCTGCTCGCGGCCGCCGGCTGTGCTCCGTGGCTCAGCCGGGCGGCCATGCAGCTCAGCCGGATCGCTCAGCCCAGCTTGGTCACCCAGCCATGGCAGTCTTCTATCGTGCCCAGTTGAATGCCCAGCAGCCGGTCGCGCATCCGCTGCGCCAGCTGCCCCGGCCCGCCGGTGCCGATGGTGAAGCGGGTGTTGCGGTCGACGACGGTGCCGACCGGCGTGACCACCGCCGCCGTTCCACAGGCAAGCGTTTCGACCAGTCGCCCGCTGCCGGCATCATCGCGCCACCGGTCGATGGAATAGGGTTCCTCTCTGACGGTCAACCCTTCCTCCCTCAGCAGGGTGATGAGGCTGTCGCGGGTGATGCCGGGCAGGATCGTGCCGGTCAGCGGGGGCGTCACGACGCTGCCATCGGCAAAGGCGAAGAACAGGTTCATACCGCCCAACTCCTCGATCCAGCGGCGTTCTACGGCGTCGAGGAACACGACCTGATCGCAGCCCTGAGCCAAACCCTCGCCGATCGGCACAAGGCTCGCCGCGTAATTCCCGCCGGTCTTGGCTGCACCCATTCCACCTGGTGCGGCGCGGGTGTAATCGCGGCTGACCCAGATTGTGACCGCCGGGGCACCCGACTTGAAGTAATTGCCGACCGGAGAGGCGATCAACAGGTACTTGTACTGCCGCGCAGGCCGCACGCCCAGGAACGCTTCGGTGGCGAACATGAAGGGCCGCAAGTACAGTGATCCGCCCGGCACCGGCGGGAACCACTCACCGTCCACCGCCAGCAGTTCGCGGATGGACCGCAGGAACAGTTCTTCCGGAAGTTCGGGCATGGCCATCCGCCGCGCGCTGACGTTCAGGCGGCGGGCGTTCTCCTCCGGCCGAAACAGGGCGAATTGTCCGTCCGGGTGCCGGTACGCTTTCATTCCCTCGAATATTTCCTGGGCGTAATGCAGGACGGCGGCCGCCGGATCGAGCGCGATCGGTTCGCGTGCCCGCAGCCTGGCGCAATGCCATCCGCCGCGATCAGCATCGTAATCGATTTCGACCATGTGATCGGTGAAGACGCGGCCGAAACCGGGATCGGCAATGGCCTGTTCCCGCGTCTCTGTGGAAGCAGGGGCGGGATGCGCTAGATGCTCGAACTGCATGGCCGGGCGGTTAAGCTGCTGCGGCGGAGAGGGCAAGGGGCCGGGCCTTGTGCTCCACATATGAGAAAGGCGGCCCCGGCCAAAGCCGAACACCGCCTTTCACATGGTCAGCGGCCGGAAGTGCCGCTTCGCGAAACCTCTAACGGAAGGAAATCACCGATAGTGCCTCGCGCGGAAACTTGCCGACCCCTCTGCTGAACCATGAGACATCGGATCACCTCCTTTCGCGCTTGTAAGCCAAGACCCGCACCGTTTCACCGGGGGTCAAGGACAGCGTGCACCGCTGACCTCAGGGCGTAATCTGTTGCGGAAGCAGGCGGATTGCAAGACCTGGCGCATCCTTTTCGACAGGGTTGGCTTTTCGACAGAGCTGGCCCGATCAGCCGCGGCAGTCTTCTACCACCCGCGTCACCTCGGGCCACGACGGCAGGTAGAGTGGCGGCTGTCCCGCCGCCTCCACCGCAAAACGACCCCTGCTTAGCGCCATCGCATCGAGCAGCGGATCGGTTGCCGGCAGCGTGACGCGCACGCCCCCAGCCTGGCCGGGAACCGCCTGTCCGGCGAGAGTGCGATTGAGCGCATCCGTGCGCACCACAACGGGCACCGCCCCACTCGCCTGTCCGGGTTGTTCCAGAACGATCTGGCGCTGCGACCGGTCGCAGCGCAGCGTGAAGCGGGTGCCACGCCCAGGATCGGCGTACAGCGCAGTGCCGCCACCCGGCGCAGGAGCATAGCGCCATTCACCGAGGGTTCGCGGCGCGTCCTTCCAGTTGGAAAACGCGGGCGCCGGTCCGGGCGCAGGCGGCAAGACGGTTGGCGCGGGAGCGGCCGGTGCGGGCGCGGGCGGCGCGGCGGCGCGTGGGACACAGGCGGCAACCCCGAAAGTCAGCACGAGGGCGGCGGTCAGGCGGGCGTAAACTGGTTTCATGCCGGCACAATGCCCGTTAATGCCGGCGGGGTCCATGACTAAGAAAATCCGCGTCGATCACCTGCTTGTCTCTCGCGGTCTCGCCGAAAGCCGCACAAGGGCGCAGGCGCTGGTCATGGCCGGTCTCGTGTTTGCGGGCGAGCAGAAGGTGCTGAAGCCGGGTCAAACCGTGCCCGAGGATGCGGCGCTGGAAGTGCGCGGACGCGATCATCCCTGGGTCAGCCGGGGCGGCGTGAAGCTCGCGCACGCGCTGGACCATTTCGCGCTGGACCCGGCTGGCGCGATCGCGATGGATATCGGCAGTTCGACAGGCGGGTTCACCGATGTGCTGCTGCAACGCGGTGCTGCCCATGTGTTCGCGGTCGACAGCGGGACGAACCAGCTGGCCTGGAAGCTGCGGCAGGATGCGCGTGTCACCGTGCTGGAGCAGACCAGCGCGCGTGTGCTGACGGCGCAGCAGATCGACAGGCCCTGCGATTGGGTTGTTTGCGATGCGAGCTTCATCGGCCTTGCCAAGGTGCTGGAAAGGCCGCTGCAGCTGGCCGCCCGGCGATGCACGCTGGTCGCGCTCATCAAGCCGCAGTTCGAGGTCGGGCGCGAAGAGGTCGGCAAAGGCGGGGTGGTGCGCGATCCCGACCTGCATCGGCGGGTCTGCGACGATGCGCATGCGTGGGCGGAACGACTGGGCTTTGTTGTTGCGGGCATCGTGGAAAGCCCGATCACCGGCCCTGAGGGGAACAAGGAATTCCTGATCGCCGCGCAGCGCGATTGACCCTGCGGCACTGTTCCGCCTAGTCGCCGAACTGCAACAAACCACGGAGCGCCCTTTGTCCGCCAACATCGCCGAAATGGAACGCCGCCGCGCCGCCGCCCGCATTGGCGGCGGGGAAAAGCGGATCGCCGCGCAGCATGCCAAGGGCAAGCTGACCGCCCGCGAACGGCTGGACGTGCTGCTCGATGAAGGAAGCTTCGAAGAACTCGACACCTATGTCGAACACGATTGCACCGATTTCGGGATGGATGCGCAGAAGATTCCCGGCGACGGCGTTGTCACGGGCAGCGGCACGATCAACGGTCGGCTGGTGTTCGTCTTTTCCCAGGATTTCACCGTCTTTGGCGGCTCGCTTTCCAAACGCCATGCGGAGAAGATCTGCAAGGTGATGGACATGGCGCTGAAGGTCGGCGCGCCGGTCATCGGCCTCAACGATTCCGGCGGCGCGCGCATCCAGGAAGGCGTGGCCTCATTAGGCGGCTATGCCGAGGTGTTCCAGCGCAACGTGCTGGCCAGCGGGGTGGTGCCGCAGATCAGCCTGATCATGGGGCCATGCGCGGGCGGCGCGGTGTATTCGCCGGCGATGACCGACTTCATCTTCATGGTGAAGGACAGCTCGTACATGTTCGTGACCGGCCCGGATGTGGTGAAGACCGTCACCAACGAAGTCGTGACGCAAGAGGAGCTGGGCGGGGCGGTGACGCACACCACCAAGACCAGCGTTGCCGATGTCGCGTTCGAGAACGATATTGAGACCCTGCTCGCCACGCGCGACTTTTTCGACTTCCTGCCGCTGTCCAACCGGGAAGGCGTGCCGGAGCGGCCGACCGCGGATCCTTGGGACCGGGAGGAGCCGTCGCTCGACACGCTGATCCCGGACAACGCCAACCAGCCCTATGACATGCACGAAGTCATTCGTAAGACGCTGGACGAAGGCGACTTCTTCGAAGTGCAGCCCAAGCACGCGGCGAACATCATCTGCGGGTTCGGCCGGGTGGAGGGGCGCACCGTCGGCGTTGTCGCCAACCAGCCGATGGTGCTGGCCGGCGTGCTCGACATCAACTCTTCGAAGAAGGCAGCGCGATTCGTGCGCTTTTGCGACGCGTTCGAGATCCCGATCATCACCTTCGTCGACGTGCCCGGCTTCCTCCCCGGCACCGCGCAGGAGCTGGGCGGGATCATCAAGCACGGGGCCAAGCTGCTGTTCGCCTATGCCGAGGCGACCGTGCCCAAGATCACTGTGATCACCCGCAAGGCCTACGGCGGCGCCTACGACGTCATGGCGTCCAAGCACCTGCGCGGCGACCTCAACTACGCCTGGCCCACCGCCGAGATCGCGGTGATGGGCGCCAAGGGCGCGGTCGAGATCATCTTCCGCAGCGAGAAGGACGACCCGGAGAAGATCGCCGCCCGGACCAAGGAATACGAAGACCGCTTCGCCAACCCCTTCGTCGCGGCCCAGCGCGGCTATATCGACGAGGTGATTTATCCGCACTCGACGCGCAAGCGTATCGCGCTGGGGCTAAGGAAGCTGCGGACGAAGCAGCTGGAGAACCCGTGGAAGAAGCATGACAATATTCCGCTGTGAGTGATGAACTCAAACAGCTGAAGGCCCTTCTGTGGGAAGAGTGGGACCCTATTGGTGTCAATAATGGCTCCGGTGGGCCTACTGACGAGTACGACAGCTATGCTCTAAAGCTGTACTCGATGCTGCAGTCCAACGCCTCCCGCGACGAGGTTCTGAACTACCTCGTCTGGGTGCGAACTGAGTACATCGGCATAGGTGAGAAGGGCGATCCACCTATTGAAGCAGATTGGATCGTCGCAGACAAAGCAATGCGAATTCACAAGGAAGCGCAATGAAACTCGGCCGCTTGAACCACATCGGGGTCGCCACGCCCTCCATCGCGGACTCGATCGCGTTCTACCGCGACGTGATGGGCGCGACCAAGATCCACACGCCCTTCGACCTCGAGGAGCAGGGCGTGAAGGTCTGCTTCGTCGATACCCCCGGCGCGGACGGGGCGATGAACGGCACGCAGATCGAGCTGATCGAGCCGTTGTCCGAGGCTTCGCCGATCCACGGCTTCCTCGCCAAAAACCCGCTCGGCGGGCAGCACCATGTCTGTTTCGAAGTGCCCGATATCGAGGAGGCGCGCGCGTGGTTCGAGTCCTTAAACAAGCGCATTCTCGGCCCGACCCGCATCGGGGCGCACGGGACGCCGATCTTCTTCCTCCACCCCAAGGACATGATGGGCGTGCTGACCGAGATCATGGAAACCCCGCGCGAGGGTTCGGACTGGTCGAACTAAGATGCCTTCGGCGTCATGCCGGACTTGATCCGGCATCCCGCTTCCTCCAACCCTGTGCTCTGAAAGCTGGACCCCGGATCAGGTCCGGGGTGACGAGAAAGATATGAACGAAAAACCAACTTCAAGCGACTGGCAGTCGGCCGCCGCCAAAGAGGTAAAGGGCCGCGATCTTATCTGGCACACGCCGGAGGGGATCGCCGTCAAGCCGCTCTACACCGCCGACGATACTGCCAACCTCGACCCAGGGCTGCCCGGCTTCGCGCCGTTCACGCGCGGCCCCTACGCCTCGATGTACACCGGGCGGCCGTGGACCATCCGCCAGTACGCCGGCTTCTCCACCGCCGAGGAATCCAACGCCTTCTACCGCCGGAACTTAGCCGCCGGTCAGAAGGGGCTATCCGTTGCCTTCGATCTCGCCACCCATCGCGGCTACGATTCCGACCACCCGCGCGTGGTAGGCGATGTCGGCAAGGCGGGCGTCGCCATCGACACGGTGCGCGACATGGAGATCCTGTTCGACCAGATCCCGCTCGACCAGATGAGCGTTTCCATGACGATGAATGGCGCGGTGCTGCCGGTGCTGGGCTTCTTCATCGTCGCGGCGGAGCAGCAGGGGGTGTCTCAGGACAGGCTGTCGGGGACCATTCAGAACGACATCCTGAAGGAGTTCATGGTCCGCAACACCTACATCTATCCGCCCGAACCCAGCATGCGGATCGTGTCGGACATCATCGCCTACACATCGGCGCACATGCCCCGGTTCAACAGCATCTCCATTTCCGGCTATCACATGCACGAGGCCGGGGCGACCGCGGTGCAGGAACTCGCCTTCACCATCGCCGACGGGAAGGAATACGCGAAGCGCGCCATGGCCGCCGGCCTGTCGCTCGACGATTTCGCGCCGCGCCTGTCCTTCTTCTGGGGCATCGGCATGAACTTCTTCATGGAGATCGCCAAGATGCGCGCGGCGCGCCAGATCTGGCACGACGTGATGACGGATCTGGGCGCGCAGAACCCCAAGTCCAAGATGCTGCGCACCCACTGCCAGACCAGCGGCGTGTCCTTGCAGGAACAAGACCCCTACAACAACGTCATCCGCACCACGGTGGAGGCAATGGCGGCCGTGCTGGGCGGGACGCAGTCGCTTCACACCAATGCACTGGACGAAGCGATCGCGCTGCCCACCGATTTTTCCGCCCGCATCGCCCGCAACACGCAGCTGGTGCTGCAGGAGGAAACCGGCATCACCCGCGTGGCCGATCCGCTGGGCGGTTCCTACTATGTCGAAGCCCTGACAGCTGAGCTGGTGGAACAGGCCGAAGCGCTGATCGCCGAGGTCGATGCGGCGGGGGGGATGACAGCCTACGTCGCCAGCGGCGCTCCCAAGGCCGCGATCGAACGCGCCGCCGCGGCCAAGCAGGCGAGCGTCGACAGGGGCGAGACGGCGGTGGTCGGGGTCAACAAGTACCGTCTGCCAGAAGAAGCGCGGATCGACACGCTCGACATCGACAACCACGCCGTGCGGCAAAGCCAGGTCGCACGGCTGGAGCAGGTGCGCGCCGGGCGGGACGAGGCGGCGTGCCAGGCCGCGCTGGACGCATTGCGGGAAGGCGCGCGAAGCGGAGAAAACCTCCTCGCGCTGTCCGTGGAGGCCGCCCGCCACGACGCGACCCTGGGCGAGATCAGCAGCGCGCTGGAGGACGTGTTCGGCCGTTACGACACGCTGCCCCGGCCCGTACGCGGCATCTATGCCGAGGCGTATGCGACCGACGCCCGTTACGCACAGGTGGTCGAGGGCGTGCAGGCGGTCGAGCGCCGGCTGGGCCGCAAGCCGAAGATCATGGTCGCCAAGATGGGACAGGATGGTCACGACCGGGGTGCCAACGTCATCGCCTCCGCCTTTGCCGACATGGGTTTCGACGTGCTGTCCGGTCCGCTGTTCCAGACACCGTCCGAGACCTGCCACATGGCGCTGGCGAACGACGTGGACGCCATCGGCGCGAGCAGCCTTGCGGCGGGGCACAAGACGCTGATCCCCGAACTGATCCAGCTCTTGCGCGACGCGGGGCGGGCCGACATCAAGGTGGTGGCGGGCGGCGTCATCCCGCCGCAGGACTACGATTTCCTGCGCGAGGCAGGGGTGCAGGGGATTTACGGACCGGGAAGCAATGTGGTGGAGTGCGCGGCGGACATGCTGCGGCTGTTGGGGCACAACATGCCGCCGGCGGGTGAGACGATGGGAGAAGCGGCGGCGTGATATTCTACCGCCTTGTTATTCGTCACCCTGAACCTGTTTCAGGGTCTATGTTGCGGCCGAGAACTAGGGTTGAGGGGATACATTGATGCTGAAACAAGTTCAGCACGACACGGTGCGCACCGACTGGACCCGCGACGAAATAGCCGCGCTCTTCGACCTGCCGTTCACCGAACTGCTGTTCCTGGCGGCCACCGTTCACCGCGCGAACCATCCGCCGGACCAGATCCAGCTCTGCACGCTGCTCTCCATCAAGACGGGCGGTTGTCCGGAGGATTGCGGCTATTGCTCGCAAAGCGTGAAGGCCGACAGCGGGGTTCAGGCGACCAAGCTGATGGAGGTGCAGCAGGTCTTGCAGCGCGCGGCGCAGGCGAAGGATGCGGGATCACAGCGGTTCTGCATGGGCGCCGCCTGGCGCAACCCCAAGGACCGCGACATGCCGGCGATCGTCGAAATCGTGAAAGGCGTCCGCGCGATGGGGCTGGAAACCTGCATGACCCTGGGAATGCTGACCTCGCGGCAGGCGGACATGCTGGCCGAGGCGGGGCTCGACTACTACAACCACAACATCGACACCGGGCCGGAGTATTACGAGCGGGTGATCACCACCCGCCGTTACGAGGACCGGCTGGACACGCTGGCCAACGTCCGCGCGGCGGGGATCAATGTGTGCAGCGGCGGGATCGTCGGCATGGGCGAGACGCGGGAGGACCGCGTCGGCTTCATCCACACGCTCGCCACGCTGCCGCAGCATCCCGAGAGCGTGCCGGTCAACGCCCTGGTGCCGGTGAAGGGCACGGTGCTGGGCGACATGCTGGCCGACACCCCGCTCGCCAAGATCGATGACATCGAGTTCGTCCGCACCGTCGCGGTGGCACGGATCACGATGCCGCTGTCGATGGTGCGCCTCTCCGCCGGCCGAGAGAGCATGAGCGAGGCGACCCAAGCGCTGTGCTTCCTCGCCGGCGCGAACTCGATCTTCACCGGCGACAAGCTGCTCACCGCGCCGAATGCGGGCGACGACAGCGACGCGGCGCTGTTCGCCAAGCTGGGGCTGACGGCGCTTCAGGGCGAGGAGCCGATACGGGCGTGCCGAGTGGCGGAGGCGGCGGAGTGAGTTTTTCCGATCAGCAGCCACTAAGCACAGGACGCAAAATTGGCTGCATCGGCTTGGCGTTCGGGCTTGTCATTTTGAACGGATGGCTGCTTGCGGGGGCGGCAATGGGGCACTGCGCCCCAAAAGTAGATGGGGCAGGATGCGAGCGCGACGAGCTGATCCGCTGGCTCATGTTTCCGGGGTTCCTGTTCGTATCAATAGCCATAATGGTTTTAGCCGGTTGGCTGGCACTGAAGAGAAAAGACTGATGTTCTCCAAAATCCTCATCGCCAACCGGGGCGAGATCGCTTGCCGGGTGATCAAGACCGCACGCCGGATGGGTATCCAGACCGTCGCGGTCTACTCCGACGCCGATGCGCGCGCGCCGTTCGTGCGGATGGCGGACGAGGCGGTGCATATCGGGCCTTCGCCGGCGTCCGAGAGCTACCTGGTCGCGGAAAGGATCATCGCCGCCTGCAAGCAGACCGGGGCCGAGGCCGTGCATCCGGGCTATGGCTTCCTGTCCGAACGCACCACCTTCGCCGAGGCGCTCGAGCGTGAGGGCATCGCCTTCATCGGTCCGCCGGTCGACGCGATCGCGGCGATGGGCGACAAGATCGAATCCAAGAAGCTCGCCAAGCAGGCGGGCGTCAACGTCGTCCCCGGTTTCGTCGGCGAGATCGAGGATACCGAGCACGCGGTCCGCATCGCGTCCGAGATCGGCTACCCCGTGATGATGAAGGCGTCGGCCGGCGGCGGGGGCAAGGGGATGCGCCTCGCATACAGCGAGCAGGACGTGCGCGACGGGTTCGAGGCGGTGAAGCGGGAGGGGCTGAACTCTTTCGGCGACGACCGCGTGTTCATTGAAAAGTTCATCCTCAATCCGCGCCACATCGAGATCCAGATCCTCGGCGACCGGCACGGCAACATCCTCTATCTCAACGAGCGCGAATGTTCGATCCAGCGCCGGCACCAGAAGGTGGTGGAGGAAGCGCCGTCGCCCTTCGTCACGCCGAAGATGCGGGCCGCGATGGGCGAGCAGTGCGTCGCGCTGGCCCGCGCGGTGGGCTACTACTCGGCCGGCACGGTGGAACTGATTGTCAGCGGCGCTGATCCGACCGGCGAAAGCTTCTACTTTCTCGAGATGAACACCCGCCTGCAGGTGGAGCATCCGGTGACGGAATGCATCACCGGCATTGACCTCGTCGAACAGATGATCCGCGTGGCGGCTGGCGAGGAGCTTTCCTTCAAGCAGGACGACATCGGCATCAACGGCTGGTCCATCGAAAACCGCGTCTATGCCGAGGATCCTTATCGCGGCTTCCTGCCCAGCACGGGGCGGCTGGTCCACTATCAGCCGCCGCCGGCCCTCACGCATCAGCAGCCGCTGCTGTCCACGCCTGACGAGGCTTATGTGCGCCTCGACGACGGGGTTGCCGAAGGCGGCGAGGTGTCGATGTTCTACGACCCGATGATCGCCAAGCTGATCACCTGGGCGCCGACCCGCGACGAAGCGGCCGCGTTGCAGGTGCAGGCGCTCGACCAGTTCCGGATCGCGGGACTTGGGCATAATGTCGACTTCCTCAGCGCGATCATGCAGCATCCGCGCTTCCTCGCCGGTGATCTGACCACGGGCTTCATTGCGGAAGAATATCCAGACGGCTTCAAGGGCGCGCCGCTCACAGTCGATCTGAAGCGGGTGCTGGCGGCGGTGGGCGCAATTGTGGCCACTGCCGATGCCGACAGGGCGCGGCGGATTGATCAGCAGCTTGGCGGCGGTACTCTGGCGCCGGGTGACTGGGTAGTGCGGCTGGGGGATGCCGATTATGCTGTCACTCTTGAGGAGGAAGCCGACCTTGTGGACGGGGAACCGGTGGAGGTCAGCTTCGCCTACACGCCAGGAGACCGGATGGTTGAGGTCGACTGGGAGGCGGAGCGGCTGACACTTCAGGTGGATCGGAGCCACGCCGGCTACGCGGTCACCACGCGCGGCGCCCGGCACCACCTGCGCGTCCTGCCGGCGCATGTGGCTCCGCTAGCGCAGCACATGATCGAAAAGGTGCCGCCCGATACGTCCAAGCTGCTCATCTGTCCCATGCCCGGCCTGCTGGTGAAGCTGCACGTGACCGAAGGCGAGGAGGTGCAACCCGGGCAGCCGCTCGCCACGGTGGAAGCGATGAAGATGGAGAACATCCTGCGGGCGGAGAAGCAAGGCACGGTGGCCAGCATCAACGCAGGCGAGGGCGACAGCCTGGCGGTGGACGCAGTGATCCTCGAACTCGCATGAGCTTTGCCGCGGTGATCGCGTCCGCCCGAGAGCGGGAGGGTGGCGGCATGGAATTGACCGTGCCGGAAACCTGGCTGCAGGGACGCACCGCCTATGGCGGGCTTTCGGCCGCCCTGGCGCTGAATGCAGCCAAGCGGAGCAACCCGCAGCTCCCGCCGCTGCGTTCCGCTCAGATCGCGTTCGTTGGCCCATTAAGCGGGCAGGTGTCTGTCGCACCCCGCCTGTTGCGGAGCGGGCGGAATGCCACCTGGATCGCAGTAGAGGTGACGGGTGAAGGCGGTTGCGGCCTCGTCGCGACCTTCGTGTTCATGCACAGACTGCCGAGCGAAACGCAATTAAAGCCCACCGCGGCACCAGCCGGCATCATCCCGCCGGTCGACGCGAGGCCGGTGGGGGGTCACGAACGACCCGCCTTTCTGCAACATCATTTTGAAACCCGCTTCGCGCTGCCGAAGAAGGAGGCGAAAGAGCCGGACATCTGCCTGTGGGCACGCTTGTCGGAGCGTGAGGGGTTAGATGTCGAGACCGAGCTGATGCTGGTTGGTGATGCGCTCCCGCCGGCAGTGGTGCCGGTCATGCCGCAGCGTGGGCCGGTTAGTTCAATGACCTGGCAGATCAACTTTTTCGTAGCGCCCGTCCAGGCTGATGGCGACAATTGGTGGCTGCTGCGCTCCCGCGCGGACGAGGCGGGTGCTGGGACGTCCAGTCAGCACATGATGCTTTGGGATGAAGGCGGCAACGCCCGCGCCGCCGGCACCCAGACGGTCGCCGTCTTCGCCTGACCGGCGCAGCCGTTTTGCGCGTTCAGAACGGCGGATCGCGCAGTTCCGCATCGAGAAAGCTGGCAACATCGTCCAGCGGCACATCGCGCGCGAGATAAGCCGCGCCAATGTCCCGCAGCAGGACGAAAGGCAGGGTGCCGCCTTCCATCTTCTTGTCGTGCCGCATCAACTCTGTCAGTTCCCGGCCGCTGGCGGCAAGGTTGATGTTGTTCAGTCGAACCGGCAATCCTGCCTGTTCCACAGCCCGCTCGATGCGGCTGGCGGCAGATGGAGGCAGATCGCCCCTCTGCACCGAGAAACGTGCCGCCAGCACCATGCCCAATCCCACCGCTTCGCCATGGAGGAGTCGTTCGCCAAATCCTGTCGCCGCCTCCAGCGCATGCCCGAACGTGTGACCAAGGTTGAGCAGAGCGCGCCGTCCGGTGGTCTCCCGCTCGTCCTGCGCGACGATTGCGGCCTTGGCAGCCACGCTGCGGGCCACGGCTTGCGTCAGCCAAGGCTCTTCGCCGGAGATGACCTGGGAACCGTGCTCCTCCAGCCATGCAAAGAAGTCTCTGTCGCCCAGCACACCGTATTTCAGCACCTCCGCATATCCGGCGCGCATTTCCCGAGCGGGAAGGGTGGTCAGGCACGTGGTGTCCGCCAGCACCAGCGATGGCTGGTGGAAGGCGCCGACGAGATTCTTGCCGGCCTTGGTATTGATTGCCGTCTTGCCACCCACCGAGGAGTCCACCTGCGCCAGCAGAGTGGTCGGCAGTTGCACGAAGCCGCAGCCGCGCTTGAGGATGGCGCAGGCGAACCCGGTCAGATCGCCTACCACGCCTCCGCCCAAGGCGAACACACGGTCTTTGCGGGTGATCCCCCGGGCGAGCAGCCAGTCGACAAGGGCTTCCAAGCCTTGCCAGCTCTTTGCCGCTTCGCCCGGCTCGACCAGATACCAGTCGATATCGTAATTTTCGGATGCAAGGGAATGGGCGAGCCGGTCGCCGTGATGTCGGTAGGCGTTCCGGTCCGCCACCACCGGCACTTTGCGCCGCGCGGAGTGTCCGCCAGCATGGTAGGACTCGATGAAGTCTCTCGCCTGTACCATGGCGTCGGCAATGAGGCCGCTGCCGATCAGTACATCGTAACCTGATCCGGCCGTGTCGACCCGCACTATTTCCATGAAGCGAGTGCTTCCAGAATCGCGTGGACGGTGCGGGAATGCGGCCCGCCCTGCGCCTGGACGTGGACGTGCGCCTGCGCGTAAAGTGGCCGGCGCTCTTCCGCGAGCCGCGCCAGCACCTCGCGCCGATCGCCGTCTCTCAACAGCGGGCGAGTGTCCCGCCTGCCGGTTCGTTCAACCAGCGTGTCGACATCGCAGTCGAGCCACACGACGCGGGCATGTTCCAGCAGCATCGCCCTCGTCTGCGGTTGGCAGAACGCGCCTCCTCCGGTCGCGATCACTCCGGCACCCTCGGCCAGAAGGCGCCTGATCACCCGCCGTTCTCCATCCCTGAAATAGGCCTCGCCAAAGGCATCGAAAATCTCGCTTATCGACAGGTGGGCCGCCGCTTCGATTGCGGCATCCGCATCGATGAAGCCCACGCCCAGCTGCGCCGCAAGCCGCCGGCCCACGGTTGTCTTGCCGACTCCCATGAGACCGACAAGCGCGATCGGCCGCAGCGCCAGAGCCGACTGCGCCCTGACGCCGGCTTGAGGGTTTTCTGCACCGGCCACAGTCATTGCAGATGGCGTTAAACATCGGCTAAGGCGGGTGCAAGTTGAACGGGTGATCGTAAGCTTGGACAAAAAATTCGGGGCGTTACGGAGGCCCGGTGTGCTGATTGGCGCGACGTTGCTCCTTCTTATCATCATTGCGGCATATATCGACGGCGGAGACGAGGCTGTGCGCCCCATTGAACACGAAATCCAGGTGCCGCTGCCCTACAAACCGGAACCCTTGACGGCACTTCGGCTCCTTGCGCCGGGCGGGAGCGTCAACTGATGCGTAAGCGCGTTTTCATCGGAGGTGCGGCGCTTGCGCTGGCGTCGGGATTGGCCGTGGCTCAGGATGCACCGCGGTCCATCCTGCCGCCCGGCTTTCAAAGCCCGCCCAGTCCGGCGCCAACCGCCACGGCAACTGCCGCCCCCGCGCCGGCGCCCGGTGGCGAGGAGCCGCCGCGCAGATCGGGCGAGATCGTGCAGCCACTGCCGGAGCCTACCGCACGTTCCACTCCGCGTCCCGTGGCTCCGGTCCAAATTCCGCCTGATGTGCTTCAGTCGCTTCCTACGCTGCAACAGCTGGAAGGACTGTCCACCAGCGAACTGGACGAACTGCTGGGCCTGAAGCCGCGTTCCGACATCCCTCCCGCCGCACGCCGGTCCACTGCGCGAATTGGTGTGGTGGGCGCTGATCTCGGCGGCCTGCCGAGCGAGACGCTGGCGCGGCAGCCGGCACCGCTGGTTCGTGCGGTACTTCAGGGTAACGGGGGGCGCTATGTATCCCGCTGGGGCCACATCGTCATGCGGCGGGCTCTGGTCAGCCGCCTGGCAGCGCCCTCCGGCATGGACCCGGTGGAATTCGCCGCGCTGAGGGCAGCGCTGCTCAACCGGATGGGAGAGTTCCAGGCCAGCCGGTCGCTCGTGCAGGCGGTGGATACCGCCGACTGGAACGGGGCGCTGGCCGGCGCGGCGGTCGCAGCCTATCTCGGCACGGCCGACGTTCTTGGAGTCTGCCCAGCCACAAACACCGGCCGTTTGCAAAGCGCGGGCAGCGAGTGGAACATGCTCTCTGCCATCTGCAGCGCCTATGCCGGGGAAGCAACGCGGGCCCAGGCGGACCTCGAACGGATGCGGCGGCGCGGCGATGCTGAGCGGATCGATATCCTGCTGGCGCAGCGTTATGCCGCCACGGCAGGAGTTGCCCGGCGAGCCTTTAATGTAGAGTGGAACAACGTCGGGGAGGTCACTCCGTGGCGTTTCGCCCTTGCTAACGCACTGAGCGAACCTTTGCCGCAGGAACTGGCCGCCAACCTGCCGCCCGCGTATCGGCGCATGCTTGCCACCATGCCGATGCTGTCCGCATCGGAACGCGCGGCCGCAGCTCCGCTAGCGGCAGAGGTCGGAATCCTGTCGGCAGACGCCATGGTTGACCTGTATTCCCAGCTCTACGCGGATGGAGAAGACCGCAACACCGTGCCGGGCACGGCAGCCGCGAATCTGCGCACCGCCTATATCGCCCCGTCACCTGCGGCGAGGCTGGCCGCAATCCGGCAGATCTGGGGCGAGGGCGATGCAACGGATCATGGCCTGCAGGTGCTGACTGCATATGCGGCTGCTCGCGTCACACCGGCCGAGGAACTGGCGGACGATGCGGCTCCGCTGATCGCCTCGATGCTGACCGCTGGCCTGGACCGCAACGCGTTGCGCTGGCAGGGCGTTGTTGCGGAAGGGAGCAGGGCGTGGGCCCTGATTGCCCTGGCCAGTCCCACCGCCAGCGGCACGGTGCGAACTGGCGCGGTGGACGATTTTCTGGGCGACGATGACAGCACGCAAGGCCGCGCCGGCGCTTTTCTTGTCGCCGGGCTGGCTGGGCTTGGCCGCTTGGACCAAGGCGCGGTCAGCCAGTTCAGCGAGAACTTGCGGTTGGACTTCAGGCCGCACACCCGCTGGGCTCAGCTGATCAGTCAGGCGGCTGCGGCCGACAACAAGGGTCTCGTCACGTTGCTGGCCGGACTGGGCATGCAGGGCGACGGATGGGAGCGGATGACGGCACGGCAGCTGTATCAGATTGTCTCGGCCCTGAACCGGGTTGGCATGTCGGCAGAGGCGCGCTTGATCGCCGCCGAAGCGGTTGCCCGGGCCTGACCCCGACGTGGACAGCGGCACGGGCAAACCTGACCCGATTGCCGCCTTTCTGGTTATGATGGCGGCCGAGCGGGGGGCTGCGGCGAACACCCTCGCGGCTTACGCGCACGATCTGAGGCAGGCCGAAATGGTCATCGGCCCGCTGGCGTCGGCCGACAGGCAGGACATGAAGCGTCTGGGCGCCGCGTGGAGCCAGCTCGCCTCGAGCTCACTTGCCCGCAGGATCTCCGCGATGCGGCAGTTCTACGGGTTTCTGATGGATGAGGGGATGCGCGCGGATGATCCTTCCCGCGCTCTGCCACGTCCTGCTGTTCGTCGCCCACTGCCGTCCGTGCTGTCAGTTGCCGAGGTCGACCAGTTGCTGGGGCGGGCCGAATCCGAAGCAGCCGGCGGAAAAGCGCCTGCGGTACGAATGCTGGCGTTGCTGGAACTGCTGTATGGTTCCGGCCTGCGCGCGACGGAGCTTGTGTCGCTGCCGATCATCGCCGTGCCGCGCGATGCGCCGTTTCTTTCCGTGACCGGCAAGGGTGGTCATTCCCGGATGGTCCCCGTCGGAACCAGGGCGCAGGCCGCCTTGGGGCGCTGGCTGACGCTGCGACCCGCAGGAAGCCGGTTCGTCTTTCCGTCCCGCGCCGGCCACCTGACGCGGGTACGGTTATATCAACTGCTCAAGGAATTGGCGACACGGGCCGGTCTGCCGCCTGAACGGGTGGGACCGCACGTTCTGCGCCATGCCTTTGCCAGCCACCTTCTTGCCGGCGGAGCGGACCTGCGCGTGCTGCAGATGCTGCTGGGCCACGCGGATATCAGCACCACCCAGATCTATACCCACGTGGATGCTGACCGGCTGGTGAAGCTGGTCAACGAGCGACACCCTCTTGCCGCTGGCGTAGCCGTGGACTAGCGCCCGCGAGCTTATGAAATCCTATCTAGAATTCGAGAAGCCGGTCGCGCAGCTTGAACAGCGCATTGCGGAACTGCGCGCCGCCGAAGGCGACGCAGCCGTCGACATCGGTGCCGAGCTGCACCGGCTTGAGGCGAAAAGCGAGGAACTGCTGGCCACGACCTACGCGAATCTGACGCCGTGGCAGAAAACCCAGGTGGCAAGGCATCCGCAGCGGCCGCATTTCCGCGATTACGTGGCGTTTGCCTTTGACGAGTTCATCCCGCTCGCCGGGGACCGCAACTATGGCGACGACCAAGCTATTCTGGGCGGTTTCGCCCGGCTGAACGGCCGCCGGGTGATGCTGATCGGGCATGAAAAAGGCAGCGATACGCAAAGCCGTCTGCGCCACAACTTTGGCATGGGCAAGCCGGAGGGCTATCGCAAGGCGATCCGGCTGATGGAACTTGCCGGACGGTTCGGACTGCCGGTGGTCACGCTGGTCGATACGTCCGGGGCCTTTCCCGGTATCGAGGCGGAAGAACGGGGGCAGGCCGAAGCCATTGCCCGTTCGACCGAGGCGTGCCTCGCCCTGCCGGTGCCGATCGTGGCGGCGGTAGTGGGTGAAGGCGGCTCGGGCGGCGCGGTGGCGCTTGCAAGCGCTGACCGGGTGCTGATGTTCGAACATGCGGTTTATTCGGTCATTTCCCCTGAAGGATGCGCATCGATACTCTGGCGCACGGCGGAAAAGGCGCCGGACGCGGCGGAAGCGATGAAGGTTTCCGCGCAGGATCTGCTGCGCCTCGGCGTGATCGAGCGGATCGTGACTGAACCGGCCGGCGGTGCGCATCGCGACCCCCCGGCGGCCGCGCGCACCCTCGCGAACGCCATCGGGGAAGAGCTGGATACTCTGGCCCAGCTGTCGCCAGCAGATTTGCGCACCGCGCGGGAAGACCGGTTCCTGAAGCTGGGCGCCTGACGGCGTTCGCCGGACTTCGGTTCCCGGCAGCTTCTTCGGGGAACCTCCCCCGGCTACAAACGCTGAACTGCGCAGAACCATAAAGGTCGCGCTGCAACGGGTGGGGTTTGCGCGCGGCGTGAACAAGAGGGCCATTCGCATGCCAAAATCCACAGTTCTTGCCGTATCGTCCGCCACTGCGCTTGCGCTTACTCTCGCGGGTTGCACCAGCTTGGCAGATATCCCAGGACCCAGCGCCCCGATCAGCCAGACAGAAGCGCAGCAGGGCGCGCAGCTGCACCCGCAGCTTCTGGCGGAATTTGGTGGTGCCATGACCGGCCCGCAGGCGCAGTATGTGGAGCAGGTTGGACAGCGGATCGCGGTGCAATCCGGCCTCGGCAACGCGGAGAGCGCGTTCACCGTCTCGCTGCTCAATAGCCCGGTGAACAACGCTTTCGCCATTCCCGGCGGCTATGTGTACACGACCCGGCAACTCGTGGCGCTCATGAACAACGAGGCGGAATTGGCCGGCGTTCTGGGCCATGAGGTTGCCCACGTCGCAGCGCGCCACTCGCAGCGGCGGCAGGCCAATGCGCAGCGCAACACCCTGCTGGGCGTCGGGGGCGCGATCCTGTCCGGCATCCTTTTGGGCAACAGCGGCATCGGCCAGCAACTGGGCCAGGCCGCACTGCAGGGGTCGCAACTGCTGACCCTCAGCTTCTCCCGCTCGCAGGAGATCGAGGCGGATCAACTGGGCATCCGCTATCTTAGCCAGGCGGGCTATGACCCGCGCGCGATGAGCACCGTGCTGGCAAGCCTTGCCGCGCAGAACCAGCTCGATGCGCAGCTACAGGGGCGGGGCGGGGCGTCGCTGCCGGAATGGGCTTCGACCCACCCCGATCCGGCCAGCCGGGTGCGAGGCGCATTGACCACCGCCCAAGGTCTGCCGGGTACGACGACCAACCGCGACACGTTCCTGTCGCGCATCAATGGCCTGCGTTATGGAGACGACCCGGCGCAAGGCGTGATCGAGGGTCGCGAGTTCCTGCATCCGGAATTGCGCCTCGCCTTTGCCGCGCCGCAGGGTTTCACCATGATCAACAGCACCCGTGCGGTCGGAATCCAGGGGCAAGCCGGGCAGGCGCAGTTCACCTTTGCGCCCTACAGCGGCAATCTAGACACCTACGTGCAGAACGTGTTCCGCGCGCTGGGCGGGCAGCAGCAGCAGCTTGCCCCCCAGAACCTGCAGCGCACGACCGTCAACGGCATTCCGGCGGTTGTCGGAACAGCGCGGGTTAACAGCGGCAATCAGCAGGTGGATGTCGTGGTGTTCGCTTACGAATTCGCGCGCGACCGGGCGTATCACTTCACCGCCATCACCCCGGCGGGCCGGGCGGCGGTGTTCAACCCGATGTTCCAGTCGTTCCGCCGGATCACCGCGCAGGAAGCGGCGCAGGTCGTGCCGCGCAGGCTGGAAGTGGTGCAGGTGCGCGCCGGCGACACTGTGCAGTCGCTCAGCCGGCGGATGGCCTACGACAATGCGCAGGAAACGCGGTTCCGCGTGCTGAATGGCCTTGCCTCAACGGACCAGTTGCAGGCTGGCCAGCGCGTCAAGATCGTGGTGCGCGGCACCTGACGATCTGCACGGAAGGAAAGCAAAGAAAAAGGCGGCGGGATCGCTCCCGCCGCCTTATAGAGAATTTTAAACGCCAGCTTGAGTGTTGGCCGTGTTGAGGTCTGTGGACACCTTCTGGAAAGTTCCGCTCAAGCTGGTGCCGAGCGCGCCCAGAGCGGTGATCAGGCCAACGGCGATCAGTGCCGCGATCAGGCCGTATTCGATGGCGGTCGCGCCGTCTTCGTCACGGGCAAGCTTGTTGATGAAAGTCATAATTGTTCTCCTGGTTTAATCTACCCCGCCGTGCCCGCTGTTCCCGGTTCTGGCTGAAGTCGTTCTGCAACAGATTTCTTGAGAAATGTTTAAGGGAAGGAAAATTAGACGCCGATGGCAACGGTGATGCGGGTACTGATTAGATCCCACATATTGTTCACGCTGCCGCCGAAGCTGGACAGAGCCCCAATGATCGCCACGCACAGCAGCGCGATGATCAACCCGTACTCGATTGCAGTCGCGCCTGATGTGTCGTCGACCAGACGGTTCAGTAATGCCGGCATCAGCCGCTCCCCCTCGACCAGCGCGGATGCACCGGCGGCACGAGCATAGGCGCGGGAAGTTAAGATTTGCTTTTGCGCCCGGTCAAAGCCAGTCCGCATTCGCATGATGATCGTCACCGCCGCCGCTCTGGTCGGCCCGGATAACCGCCACTTCCTCCACCGCCGTCCGGCGCACAAGCATCACGGCGGGCTGTGGGAGTTTCCCGGCGGCAAGCTGGAGGCGGGCGAGACGCCGCGCGAGGCGCTGGCCCGCGAACTGTCCGAGGAACTGGGCATCACCGCGGAACCGGGCGACTTCCATCCCGCCGGGTTTGCAGAAAGCGCGGCGGACGGCGCGCAGTCTGCGATACTGCTGCTGCTCTACCGCTGCAATCGCTGGCAGGGGGAGCCGCAGGCGCTGGAAGGCGGCGCGGTCGGCTGGTTCAGCGATACCGAGATGCGGGCGTTGCCGATGCCTCCGCTCGACCGGGCGCTGCTGGCGATGCAGAAAGCCTGTGACGGATGAACACGGGGGATTGCCAAGCCGGACAGGCGCCCGTATGTGCCGCCGCATAGCGCGCCCGTAGCTCAGCTGGATAGAGTACCCGGCTACGAACCGGGCGGTCGGAGGTTCGAATCCTTCCGGGCGCGCCAGAAAGAGCCATCCCGCTGGGGTGGCTCTTTCTGGTTCTGCCTTTGGCAGGTTCGAACGGTTCGGAGTCGAAGCGAAGCGGAGACGGCTGGAGCGCCAGCGAAAGCCTATCCTTCCGGGCGCGCCACTTCCCCAACATCTTCCGCCCCGCTGCGACAAGGCGGCTCGCGCGGGAGCTATGCCTCTTCTTCCAGCCAGTGCATGTCGTCGTCGGAAAAGCCGAAGTGGTGCCCCGCCTCGTGGATTGTCACATGGCGGATGAGGTCATCCAGTTCGACCCGCGTTTCGTGCCATTCGGCAAGAAGCGGTTGCCGGAACAGGGAAATGGTCGGCGGCAGGTCGCCCGAGGACCAGATCGACTGGTCCGGCAAGGGTCGGCCATGATAGAGGCCCGACAGCTCCCACTTGTCCGCCAGGCCCACCGCCGCCAGCTGATCCGCGGTGGCAAACTCGGCCACCTCAAGCGCGATGTCGGTCAGTTGTGCTCGGAAGTGAGCGGGCAGCGCGTCCAGCACCGCGCGGGCCTGCGCCATGAAGTAGGCGGCATCCGGGCCGTGGAGCAGTGGGGTATCCATGCTTGACATTATCGTGCCCCCGCTGTCTCCCGACAAGGTTGCGGCGGTGTTTGCCCGCCAGCGGGAGGGTGAGGGTGATATTCGGCTCGGATAAGGACGACTCATCGCAGGTATCGCGTCTTGCCGACGGGATAGAGCCAGGCGTCTGGCGCTATACCAAGGCAGAGCGGGTCAGCGTGATCGTCGACGCGGCCGATTACTTCGCCGTCATGCAGCAGGCCATGCTGAAGGCGCGCCGGCGGATCTTCCTGATTGGGTGGGATTTCGACACGCGCATTCACCTCGCCAGGGGTCGGCGGTGGTATCAGAAGGGAAGGCGAGGCGGGTATCCGTCGCGGCTGGGCGGGTTCTTCGTGTGGCTGGTCCGGCATCGACCTGAGCTTGAAATCCGTATCCTCAAATGGAGTATCAGCGTATTCCAGTTCGTCTTTCGCGGGGCGATGTGGATGGACCTTGTGCGGTGGTGGCCGCACCGGCAGATCGACTTCAAGTTCGACAACGCGCATCCGATCGGCTGTTCGCATCACCAGAAGATCGTGGTGCTCGACAATCGACTGGCGGTGTGCGGGGGCATCGACATGACAGTGAAACGCTGGGACACGCGGGAACATCTGGAACATGACCGCCGCCGCAGGCTGCCGGGCGGCAAGCGGCATGGCCCCTGGCACGACGCCACCATGATGCTGGAAGGCCCGGTGGCGCGCGATCTGGCCGAACTGGGCGAGGATCGCTGGCTCAGGGCGGGCGGCAAGCCACTGGATGAAGTGACGCCCGCATCGGAAAGCCTGTGGCCCGACGATCTGGCCGTGCAGTTCGAGAACGTGGAAGTCGCCATCAGCCGCACTCGCGCCTGTTATCGGAACTGGAAGGCCGTCCACGAGATCGAGCAACTGTTCGTCCGCCACATCGGCCGGGCGAAACGGTTCATCTACGCCGAAAGCCAGTACTTTGCCTCGCGCGCCATCGCCGAGGCGATAGTCAAGCGTCTTGCCGAAGATGATCCGCCGGAGATTGTCATCGTCCACCCGCCCCATGCCGATGGATGGCTGGAACAGCAGGCGATGGACCATGCCCGCGCGCAGCTGGTCCGCACGATCGAGGCGGCCGACCGGCACGGACGATTTTCGCTGTGGATGCCGTTCACAGGCGAGACGTCGATCTATGTCCACGCCAAGATCTGCATAGTGGATGATGAGATCCTGCGCATCGGTTCGGCAAACATGAACAACCGGTCGCTTGGCCTCGACAGCGAATGCGACGTCAGCATCGACTGCGCGCGTCCGGCGAACGGGCATTGTGGCCCGGCCATCAGGAAGCTGCGTCATTCCCTGCTGGCCGAACACTGCGATGTTCCCGAGGAGGATGTAGACGCCCTGGTACAACAGGCCGGATCGCTGCGGGCCTTCATCGAAAAGGCCGCAGAACAACCGGGCGCCCGCCGGACGTTGCGGCGTTATCATCCGCCGGAACTGACGGCGGTGGAAGAGACGTTGGCCGATTCAGCTCTGCTCGACCCAGAACGGCCGGAGGACATGTTTGAACCCTTTGCCAAAGGCGGGCTGTTTCGTGAAGGTTCGCGCCTGCGCCGCATTCGGGAGCGACTGAGGAGAAAAAGATGAGCAGTCTGGTCGGACCCGACGAAGACGATCAGCGCGGCAAGCCGCCGGTGCCCGCAGAGGTGCAGGACGCGGTGCGCACCCTGATCCGCTGGGCGGGCGACGATCCAACACGCGAGGGGTTGCGGGACACGCCGGCGCGGGTAGCGCGGGCATGGCGCGAATACTGCCTGGGTTACACCGAAGATCCTGCCGTGCACCTTTCCCGCGTGTTCGAGGAAGTGGGCGGCTATGACGAGATCGTGCTGCTGCGGGACATTCCGTTCCAGTCGCATTGCGAACATCACATGGCGCCCATCATCGGCAAGGCGGCCATCGCCTATTTGCCCCGCGATCGGGTGGTGGGCATCAGCAAGCTTGCCCGCGTGCTCCACGGGTTTGCCCGCCGGCTGCAGATACAGGAGCGTCTGACGGCGGAGGTCGCCAACTG
Source organism: Porphyrobacter sp. GA68 (assembly GCF_022605525.1). Lineage (GTDB taxonomy): Bacteria > Pseudomonadota > Alphaproteobacteria > Sphingomonadales > Sphingomonadaceae > Qipengyuania_B. The sequence continues at coordinate 770,046 of NZ_JAKQYJ010000002.1, read as the reverse complement.
CGTCTGGGATCATCTGCGGCCGCACGGGGTCGCGGTGGTGATCGAGGCAAGCCACGCCTGCATGACCGCGCGCGGGGTCAGGACACCGGGCGTGCAGATGGTGACGAGCAAGCTGCTCGGCTCATTCCTGGAGGACGAGCGCAGCCGGAAGGAAGTGCTCAGCCTGATGGGGTATTAGGGCGGCTGCGAGACAGCGGTGCGTGCCCTTCGCACTTAGTGACCTCTGCACTAGATCCCCTGTCCAGCAGGGGTGGCTGGTGTAGCATCTCCCGCTGGCGTTCGCCCGAAAAGGCTTCCGGAGTGCCAGCGGGAGACGGTGAAGTTTTTACAATTGGCCCAGCAGATGCTCCGCGCTCGACACCTCGAAGGCGCCCGGCTGCTCCACGTTGAGTTCGCGTACGACGCCGTCATCGACGATCATGGACCAGCGTTGTCCCCGTTTGCCCATGCCAAAGCCGCTGCCATCCATTGTGAGACCGAGGCTTTCGGCAAAGTCACCGTTGCCATCGGCCAGCATGGTAACCGCGTCCGCGCCATTTTCCTTGCGCCAGGCGGACAGGACAAAAGCATCGTTGACCGCGGTGCAGGCGATTTCGTCCACACCCTTGCCCTTCAACGCGCCGGCCTGTTCGATGAAGCCGGGCAGGTGCTTGGCCGAGCAGGTGGGTGTGTAGGCGCCGGGAACGGAGAAAAGCGCGACCTTCTTGCCGGCGAAGTACTCGGCCGTCTGGATCTTTTCCGGACCGTTTTCACCCGCTTTCACGAGCTGCACATCGGGGAGCTTGTCGCCTACGCTGATTGCCATTGTCTGGAGTTCCTCTGGTTGAAGGGTTGTACCTGGCCGACCAGATAAAGGTGCCGCCGGGCAAAGCAAGCGGAGTGCTCCGGTTGCCCTCCTTCCGCCCTGGCGCTAGTGGCGGCGCCAACAATGCCGCGGCCGGCCTGCTTGCCGCAGGCGGTTTCTTGAAAGGATTTGCTTTGACCCGCACGCTCGACGCCAGCACGAACGACTACGTCATCAAGGATATCGGCCTTGCCCGATACGGCCGCGATGAGATCGCCATTGCCGAAACCGAAATGCCGGGGCTGATGGCGCTGCGCGAGGAATATGGGGTGGCCAAGCCACTTGCGGGGGCGCGGATCACCGGCTCGCTCCACATGACCATCCAGACCGCCGTGCTGATAGAAACCCTGACCGCTCTCGGCGCGGACGTGCGCTGGGCCACCTGCAACATCTTTTCGACGCAGGATCATGCGGCCGCTGCCATCGCCGATACCGGGGTGCCGGTATTCGCCATCAAGGGCGAAAGCCTGGCGGATTACTGGGACTATGTCGGCCGCATCTTCGACTGGTCCACCGACGAGGACCGGGATCGCACCGCCAACATGATCCTGGACGATGGCGGCGATGCGACCATGTTCGCTCTCTGGGGTGCACGTATCGAAGCGGGCGAAACCCTGCCCGACCCGCAGAACGCGGAGGAGATCGAGTTTCAGCGAGCTTTGAAGGCGTTCGTCGCCGATCGCCCCGGCTATCTGACCAAGTCGGTGCAGAACATTCGCGGCGTTTCCGAGGAGACGACCACGGGCGTGATGCGGCTGTACCAGATCGCCAAGCAGGGCAAGCTGCCGTTCCCCGCGATCAATGTGAATGACAGCGTCACCAAATCGAAGTTCGATAACCTTTACGGTTGCAAGGAATCGCTGGTCGACGCGATCCGCCGGGCGACCGACGTTATGTTGGCCGGGAAGGTGGCCTGCGTCGCCGGTTATGGCGATGTCGGCAAGGGTTCGGCGGCTTCGCTGCGCAACGGCGGCGCCCGGGTCATGGTGACGGAAATCGACCCCATTTGCGCGTTGCAGGCAGCGATGGACGGGTTCGAAGTGGTCACGATGGAAGAGGCCGTGAAGCGAGCCGACATCTTTGTCACCGCGACCGGCAACGAGGACGTTATCACCGCCGAGCACATGAAGGCGATGAAGCCGATGGCCATTGTCTCCAACATCGGCCACTTCGACAGCGAGATACAGATCAGCGCCCTGTCGAACTACGACTGGAAGGAAGTGAAGGAAGGGACCGACATCGTCACCTTCCCGGACGGCAAGTCGATCATCATCCTGGCCAAAGGGCGGCTGGTGAACCTGGGCTGCGCGACCGGGCATCCCAGCTTCGTGATGAGCGCGAGCTTCACCAATCAGGTGCTCGCGCAGATCGAGCTGTTCACAAAGGCGGGCGAATACAGCAACCAGGTGTACGTGCTACCCAAGCATCTCGACGAAAAGGTGGCGGCGCTGCATCTGGAGAAGCTGGGTGTGCAGTTGACGCAGCTGAGCCAGCGACAGGCGGATTACATCGGTGTGCCGCAAGCAGGTCCGTTCAAACCGGAGCACTACCGTTACTGAACCGCTCGCGCTTGCCTCTTGCGGAGGCCGGCGGTGGTGAATAGCGGCTAGGGGATGGAAATCTCCGCCACTGTGCTTGTGCTGATCGGCCTCCTGCTGGCGTTGTGGACAGCCGGAGCGGCTTGGCTGATGATCCGGGCAAACGCCCGGGTACTTGGGGCGGACACGGCGCGCCGTGCTGTGGTCCGCCTGTCACGGATCCTTGAGGAGGCGCCTGCCGTTCCGCTTCTTGTCCGGACTGATGGGCGCGTTGAGGCGCCGCAACGGCTCGCCCGCTGGCTGGGTCTTGAACGGATGCCGGAATACTTGACCGAGCTGGCGGGCGACGGCGAAAGCGGTCTGACCGAAGCGCAGGTGGAGCAACTCACCACCATGGTGCGCCGGACGCAGCGCACCGCCGCGCCGTTCAAGCTGGCCCTGACGCCGCCAGGGTCCAAGCGCACCCTGTCACTGCGCGGCGTGATCGCCGACCCGGAAATCTACCCCAGCGCGGCGGCTCTCGTGTGGGTGTTCGACTTCACCGAAAGTCATGAGGAACTGAACTACCTCAGGCAGGAAGCGGACCGCGCGCGCGGCGACTTCGCCGCGCTGGTTGGCCTGATTGAGGCTGCGCCGATGCCGATGTGGTTTCGCGGCCCCGATGCTCGCCTGCGGCTGGTCAACGGCGCCTATATCGAAGCGGTGAACGCGCCGAATGCGGAAGCCGTGATCGCCGAGCAGATCGAGCTGGTCGAGCCGCAGGGGGGTCGAAGCGCCTCTCAAACCGCTCAGCAGGCAGCCGACAAGGGTGCTCCGATAGAACGGATAGTGGCGGCCACTGTGCGGCAGGAACGCCGATCGCTCAGGGTCACTGATCTGCCGCTGGGGGCGGAAGGTATAGCCGGCTATGCCATCGACATCGAGGAGATGGAGGAGCAGTCGCGCCAGTTCCGCGCCTTTCGCGAGGCGCAGCGGCAGATGCTGGACCAGTTGTCGGTCGGCGTCGCCCAGTTCGATCCCCAGCGCCGGCTGACTTTCGCGAACCAGCCGTTTTACCGCGCATTCGCGCTGCCTCCCGCGGCGGTATCGGATCGCCTGCCGTTCGAGCAGGTCCTTTCGCTGGCGAGAGACGCAAACCGCACTCCGGTGGTGCGCGACTTTCCGTCATGGCGGCGCGAGTTGGCGGATTGGTTTGCGCTCAGCTCGGCCCGGGAAGAGGCCTGGCCATTGCCGGACAAGACGCACCTGCGCGTTATTGCCCAGCCAATGCCCGATGGCGGCCTGGTCGTTATCGCGGAAGACCGGACCGAACAGCTTGCCATGTCCGCCATGCGCGACACGCTGTTGCGTACACGCAGTGCGACATTCGACAACCTTTACGAAGCGCTGGCGGTGTTTGCGCCCAACGGAAAGGTCGAGCAGTGGAACCGTAGCTTCGCCGGGACATGGGGGCTCGACCCTGAACTGCTTGAGCAACATCCGGCGGCCGAGGAATTGTTGGCGGCGATCGCGCCCAATCTGCGCAATGCGAAGCAGGCCAAGGTCATAGGCACCACCATTCGCGCCGCCACCCTCGACCGGCAAAAGCGGCATGGCCGGGTGGACATGGCCGACGGGCGCACGCTTGAGTATGCAGGCATGCCGCTGCCCGACGGCAACGGAATGCTGACGGTGCTGGACGTCACCGCCGCGCGGCAGGCCCAGGCCGCCCTGCAGGAGCGCGCGAGGGCGCTAGAAGAGGCCGACGCGGTGAAGACCCGCTTCCTGGCGAACATGTCGTATGAATTCCGCACGCCGCTCACCTCGATCAGCGGCTTTGCCGAACTCTTGGCAAGCGGGTCGGCGGGCCCGTTGACAGAAACGGCGCAGGATTACGTGACCGCTATCCGGGATGCCGCGGGGCGGCTGATAGACCAGGTGGAAAATGTTCTCCACCTGTCGCAGAGCGAGGCGGGACTTCTGCCGCTGTCGAAGGAGCCCGTTGATCTGCTGCCTTTCATGACGGAGACGGTGCGTGCCCGGGAAAGCGACATCGTGGCTGCCGGACAGAAGCTGGATCTCAGGGGAAATCCCGGCCGGACGGTGTCAGCTGACCCGCAGCAGCTGCGCCGCGCGATCAGCCACCTTCTGGACAATGCCCTCAAGGCAACACCCCGGGGCGGCCGCATCCATATCGAACTCAAGGAGAAGGGGGACACCGTCCGGATCGTCATTTCCGACAATGGCCAAGGGATGAGCCAGGCGGAACTTGCCCGTGCAATCGACGGACTGCGGCCACTGACCGACGGGTCGGGGGTGGAGCGGCGACAGGGGCTGGGCATACCCCTGGCCCGCCAGTTGATCGAGGCGCATGGCGGCAGTGTGGACTTTCAATCACGGACCAACGTCGGCACCACTGTCACTATAACTTTGCCGCTGCAGTGATGACACTCGACCTGCCCGATCTGGACGCGATGGCAGCCTTGGGCCGCGCAGTTTCAGCCGTGCTGAGGCCGGGCGACGTGATTGCCTTGTCCGGGGCATTGGGGGCAGGCAAGACCACTCTGGCTCGCGCCATTCTGAACGGGGCGGGGTACGCCGGGGAGGTTCCGTCGCCAACCTTCACCATCATGGAACTGTATGAACCGCCAGCTGTCGATTTCACGGTTATCCACTCCGACTTCTATCGCCTTGCAGATGCTGGGGAACTGGAGGAGTTGGGTCTGTCGAGCCTGAGGGAGAATGCCGCCCTGATCGCGGAATGGCCGGAGCGGGTCGGCGGCTTCGGCCACGAGCCGGGCTGCCTTAGCATAGAGCTGCTATTGAAGAACGGGGGGAGAACCGCAATCGTGACCCGCGGGACCGACTGGGAAGGACGCAAGCTTTGACTGAGTTACCTGAAGGGGCAGCTGCCTTTCTCGAACGCGCGGGCTGGCCGGCCACGGCGGTGCGGCCGTTGCCCGGCGATGCTTCCTTCCGGCGGTACTACCGGATCTGGCGGGACGACGCCTCAGCGATGCTGATGCACGCGCCGCCTCCGCACGAGGATCCGGCCCCGTTTCTCCACGTGGGCCGCTGGCTGCTGGAGCGGGAGATCCGCGCGCCGATGATTATTGCCGAGGATGCCGCGCAGGGCTTTATCCTGCTGGAAGATTTCGGCGACGACCGGCTGCGCGAACGGCTCGACGCGGACAGTACCGTGGAGCGCGCCGCCTACGGCGAAGCCGTGGACGCGCTGATTGCGTTGCAGGGTCACGGGGCCGGACCTTTCCCGCCCTATGACTTTGCCACATACATGCGCGAAGTGGACCTCCTCGTCGAATGGTTCTGTCCAGCGAACGGGCTTGAGGTCGACCGCGCCAGCTGGACAACGGCGTGGGCTGTCGTGCTCGAACCGCTGCTGGAACGGCAGCAGCCAGGTGTGACCGTGCTGCGTGACTACCACGCCGAAAACATCATGTTGCCGCCCGCTGGCGGGCAGGGAATCATCGACTTCCAGGATGCACTGGTGGGTCATCGTGCTTATGATCTCGTGTCGCTGCTGCAGGATGCTCGCCGGGATGTGGCTGAGGAGCTCGAGTCGGCGATGCTGGACCGCTACATCGCTGCCGTGCAGCCGGGCGAGGACTTCCGGTCCGACTACGCCCGGCTGGGGGCGCAGAGGAACGCCAAGATCATCGGCATCTTCGCCCGTCTGGACCGCCGCGACGGCAAGCCCCGCTACCTGTCCATGATTCCGCGCGTGTGGGAACTACTTCAGCGCGATTTGCGTCATCCGGCCTTGCGCCCCGTGGCGGACTGGTTTGCCAGCAACATCCCGCCAGACATCCGCCGACAAGGCGGAGGCGCGTTGCCATGACCGCGAACCTTGCCAGCGACACGGCGATGGTCATGGCAGCCGGCCTTGGTAAACGGATGCGGCCGCTGACCGCGACTCAGCCCAAACCATTGGTGCGGGTGGCGGGCAAACCGCTCATCGACCACGCGCTGGATCGGCTGGCGGCCGAGGGGATTGCCCGGGCGGTCGTCAACGTCCACTACCTCGCCGATGCTCTGGAAGCGCATGTGGCTGACCGCGCCCGCCCCAGGGTGACGATTTCAGACGAACGCGATCAGTTGCTGGAAACGGGCGGGGGAATGGTGCGGGCACTTCCACATCTTCCCGATCCGTTCTTCTGCGTGAACTCGGACAACATCTGGCTAGACGGTCCGACCAGCGCGCTGACGGAGCTGACGCGGCGGTGGCGGTCCGACGAGATGGATGCGTTGCTGCTGGTCGTTGAACACGGCCGTGCGGCGGGGTTCCGGGGGCAGGGCGACTTTTCAATGGATGCAAGGGGCGGGCTGTCCCGACGGCTGCCCGGCCGGGTTGCGCCCTTCATCTATACCGGGATCCAGCTGGTTTCGCACCGCCTGCTTCGCGACGCGCCGGAAGGACCGTTCTCGACCAACGTTCTGTGGAACCGCGCGATGGAGGACGGCCGCCTGTTCGGCGTCGCCTTCTCCGGTCTCTGGTTCGAGGTCGGCACGCCGGAAGCAATCAAGCCAACGGAGGAGGCGCTGGCGAGTGCCTGAGCGCCCCGGCCCCACCGTCTATTCCATCGCTGCTCATCGCGGCTTTGCCGACGCCTTGGTTGCAGGGTTGGTGCCGCGCTACGAGGAGCCAGGTCTGGGTCTTGCGCGCCTGACCCTGTTATTGCCCAGTCGCCGGTCGCAAAGGGTACTGACCGAGGCGTTTACGCGGCTGTACGGTGCCCAGGGGCGCGGCGGGCTGTTGCTGCCGCGCATGGCAGTGGTCGGCGATCTCGATCTCGACGAAACGCTGGGCAGCCTGCTCGACCCTCTGGGTGCCGCCGACATTCCCCCTGCCGTCGATCCGATGCGCAGATGGCTCATGCTGGCCGATCTTCTTGCCGAGGAGATGGGGCGGAACGCTCCGGAAGGCGCGGCGCGCCTGCGCATGGCGCGACAGATCGGACAGACCATGGACCGGCTGCTGGTCGAGGAAATCGCGCCCAACGATCTGGTCGGGCCGCTAGTGCTTGACCTTCTAGGCAATCTTTCCACCCACTGGCAGCGGTCGCTGCGCACCTTCATCGGCGTGCAGGACCGGTGGCTCGCCCAATTGAGGCAGTGGGGGATGGTGGACGCGGCGCAGCGCCGCAATCTGCTGTTCGCACACGCCGTTCGCTGTTGGCGGGAGCGGCCGACCGACAGGCCGCTGGTCGCAGCCGGCGTCACCAGCGCCGCGCCCGCACTTGCCAGAATGCTGCGGGCAGTTGCGGACCTGCCGCAAGGGGCGGTGATTCTGCCCGACCTCGATCTCGCCTTGAGGCCGGAGGTCTGGGATGAGCTGGGCTGCGCTGGCTGCGCTCCGGGCGAAGGTGAACACGTCTTTGCCAGGGGTGATGCCGTGACGCACCCGCAGTACCATCTGAAGTTGCTCCTCAACCGGATGGGGGTGGCGCGCGAAGAGGTGCGGCAATGGCACCGGCGCGGTGTCCGAGCCGCGCCGCCAGAACGGACACAAGCGATCAGCGCGTTGTTCCTGCCCCCGGTCGCCAGCCGCATCTGGGTCGATCTTCCGGCCGGCAAGAGACGATTGGCCGGCGTCAGGACCATGCAGACCGCAAACCCCGACGCCGAGGCTCAGGCGATCGCGGTGCTGGCGCGGGAGGCTCTGGAGGAGCCGGAGAAGCGTGTCGCCATCATCACGCCAGACCGGTCGCTCGCGCGAAGGGTGGTGCAGCATCTGCGCCGCTGGAACATAACCGCCGATGACTCCGCCGGGCAACCGCTGACGCACACCGCCGCAGGCAGGCTGTTCCTGCTGCTCGCCCGTGTCGCGTCGGACCAGGCTGCGCCGGTCCCGCTGCTCGCGCTGTTGCAGCATCCGCTGGTGGGTGCAGGGACGGACCGGCGGCAATGGCTGGCGTTTACGCGCGAACTGGACCTGGCTCTGCGCAAACCGCGACCCGCGCCGGGGCTGCCGCCGCTCAGGCGCATCGTTGAACAACTCACCCGCCTTGAGGACCACTCCGCAATGCTGGATTGGTGGGGTGCGGTAGAAAACCGGCTGAATGCCCTGTTCGCCTGCGCATGCGAAGAGGAAGCGCCCTTGGCCGATCAGGTCGACTGCCTCGCCCGAATCGCGGAGGCGTTCTGCGGACTGGATCTGTGGGCGCGGGAAGATGGACGAGCGCTGTCCACCTTTGTGGAAGCGCTGCGCGAACACGCACGCGCGGCCGGTACCCGTCTTGCCCCGCGGCATCTGGCGTCGGCGTTGCGCGATGAAATGGAATGCATTGCCGTGCGCCCGCCATACTTGGGACATACCCGGGTGGCGATCTACGGCCTCATCGAGGCGCGCATGACCCGTGCCGATCTCGTCATCTGCGGAGGTCTCAACGAAGGCACCTGGGCATCACCGGCAGCACGCGACGCGCTGCTCGCTCCGGCGGTGCTACGGGCGCTTGGCGTGCCAGGCGTTGATCATCGTATCGGCCTGTCCGCCCACGATCTCGCCGGAGCGTTGGGCGCGCGTGAAGTAGTTTTGAGCCGCGCCCGCCGTGATGCGAGCGGTCCGGCTATCCCGTCGCGCTTCCTGCTGCGCGTTCAGGCTCTGCTGGGCGAGCAGGCGGAGGCGCACATTGATGCGCGTACTCCGCTGCTCGGCGAAGCGGTCGATGCGCCAAGGGCATCGCCCAAGCCGTACCCGCGCCCCGCGCCGCGCCCGACCGCCCAGCAGCGCGGCGTGGCAATCGCCGTGACCGCGCTCGACCGGCTGCGCGGCGATCCGTATCAGTTCTACGCCGGCGCCATTCTCGGACTGCGACCTCTGGACCGAATGGACGCCGAGCCGAGCCCGGCGTGGCAGGGCGAGCTGGCGCACAAGATCCTGGAGCGTTGGCACGCGGCGCGCAAAAGCGATCCGGCAGCCAGGCTTCGGCCGATTGCGTCCTGCGTGCTTGAGGAGATGAACGCCCATCCCGTCATGCGTGGATTGTGGCGGCCACGCCTTCTTGCTGCGTTGGACTGGGTGGAAAGTTCGATAGCGGCCGAGCCGCAACGCACCCCAATTGCAGTGGAGCAGCGCGGCAAAATGCGCCACCTTGACGTGCAGATACATGGACGCGCCGACCGGATCGACCGGATGCCTGACGGAACGCTGGCCGTAGTGGATTACAAGACCGGTCGCCCGCCCAGCCGGCAGATGGTGGCAAAAGGGTTCGCCCTGCAACTCGGCCTGATTGGCCTGATCGCGCGCAGTGGCGGGTTTGATGGCGTTCAGGGGGAGCCTGAGTGTTTTGAATACTGGTCACTTGCCCGATCGGAAAAGAGCCGGACAGGCTTTGGCTTCGTCGACACACCGCTGAAGATCGGAAGCAGGAAGACGGGGCTTGAACCGGAACAGTTTCTGCCGCTCACAGAGCAATACCTCGCTGACGCGATCACGCGCTGGATCAAGGGCGATGAACCATTCACCGCCCGGCTGGAACCCGATTACCAGGGCTACAATGATTACGATCAGCTGATGCGGCTGGACGAGTGGCAGGCGATTGCCGAGGCACCTTCTGCCGCGGGAGAGGCGGCCGCATGAGCGGGAGGGTTTATCGGCTGGAAGGCGCACAACGCGCAGCCGTCGACCCTATGGAAAGCGTCTGGCTGTCCGCTTCGGCGGGCACGGGCAAGACGCAGGTTCTGTCCGCCCGCGTCCTGCGCCTGTTGCTGAGACCGGACACTCGGCCCGAAGAAATCCTCTGCCTGACCTTCACCAAGGCAGGTGCGGCGGAAATGGCGGTGCGGGTGAACGAGGTTCTGGCGCGATGGGTACGTCTGCCGGATGAGGAGCTTGGCGCAGAGCTGATCGCTGTCGGCGCGCCCATCGATCAGGCCACGCGGGATCGTGCGCGGTCCCTGTTTGCCAACGTGCTCGATACGCCGGGCGGTGGACTGCGCATCGATACGATCCATGCCTTCGCCCAATATCTGCTGGCCAGTTTTCCTGAAGAAGCACGGCTGACGCCCGGCAGCCGCCCGATGGAGGATCGCGAGCGCGACCTGCTCTCCCGCCAGGTGCTTGCCGATATGCTGACCGAGGCCGAGCGGCACGACGACGTGAACACCCTGACCGCGATCGAGGCGTATAGCTGTCGCTACGGCCCGGACGGGGTGCGCAAGTGGCTGATGCGCTGTGCCGAAGCCATCGATCTTTGGTGCGGGCCGAACGCCTGGGTGCCGCCATTCCGCGACCGCGTGCACCGCACACTGGGGTTGCCCGCTACGGCAACGCTGATCGATGCGGCCACATTGTGCGCCGATGACCGCTTTCCGGTAGGTCATTTGCGGCAGATCAGCGAGGCGTTGCGTGGCTGGGGCACAAAGACGGGACTGTCTGCAGCAACCTTCATCGACGGCTGGCTGGCGGAAGAACCTGCGGCGCGATTGGCGTCGCTGGACGAATTCAACACCACAATCTTCAGAAAGGATGGGGAGCCGCGCGCCTTTGCCAAGATCGAGGCGGGGGATCCGGAATTCGGCGCGCGGTTGCACGATGTTGCGCAGGCGGTGCGCGGCATACGCGAGTTCCTGAGCCTTCTCGCGCTGGCCGATTTTCTCACCCCGGCGCTGGAACTGGGCCGCAGCTTTGCGCTTCGGTGGGAGGAGGCAAAGGAGCGGGAAGGCCTGGTCGATTTCGATGACCAAATCCGTCTCGCCGCGCGGCTTCTTGAGGACAGCGACATGGCGGCGTGGATCCGGTACAAGCTGGACCGCCAGTTCGACCATGTCCTGATCGACGAGGCGCAGGACACAAACGCGGACCAGTGGGCGATCATCTACGCTCTGATCGATGATTTCTTCAGCGGATTAGGCGCGCAGGACGGCAAGGTCCGCACCATTTTCACAGTTGGCGACTACAAACAGGCGATCTTCGGTTTTCAGGGGACGTCGCCGCGCAACTTTGCGGAGGCACGCGACCGGGTGGCCGGATGGATGGCCAGCACGGCGGAGGCTGCCGCACAACTGCGCGGCGGACCCCAGCCGCGCTATCTTCAGGACTACGACCTTGACCAGAGTTACCGCACGGCTGCGCCGATCCTGACATTTGTGGACCGGGCCATAGCCGCGGTAGGTCCGCAGGAGTTCGGACTTGATCACGCAGCGGAGCCGCACCGCGGCATGGAACGGCCCGGTCTCGTGACCCTCTGGAACCCTGTTGCGACGGGCGGCGATGGCGATGAAGAGGCGGACGAAGGCGAACAGGACTGGCTTGCCAAGCACGACCGGCAAATGGCGGACCGGCTGGCGCAACAGATCGCCGGGTGGTTGCGCGACGGATATCCGCTGCACAAGCCCGCAGTGGCCCGCAACGCCGGGCCGGGCGACATCATGGTGCTGGTGCAGCGGCGGCGCGATCTCGCCGCGCTGATCGTGGCGCGGCTGCATGCCCGGGGAGTTCCGGTCGCCGGGGTTGACCGGCTGCGGCTGGGCAATCCGCTGGCGGTGCGCGATCTGATGGCGGCGCTGCGGTTCGGCGCGCAGCCGCTCGACAATCTCACACTGGCAGCGCTGCTAGTATCTCCGCTGCTGGGTTGGACACAGGATGATCTGCTCAGCTACGGCTATCGCCCGGAAGGCGTGCCCCTGTGGCACCACCTGCGCGACAGCAAGGAGCCGGCGGTGCAAGCGACGGTCGCGCAACTGCGCGACCTGCTCGCGAGGGTGGACTATGAAACACCGCTCAGCCTGCTGCACTGGATCCTGGTCGGACCGTGGTCGGGCCGCCGTTGTCTGGTGGAGCGTCTGGGCCACGAGGCGAATGATCCGATCGACGAGCTGCTGAACGCTGCCGAGGCGTTCGGCGCGACCCAGTTCATCAGCCTGCAGGGCTTTATCCACTGGTTCGACGCAGGCGACGGAGAGCTGAAGCGCGAGGCGAGCGAGGCCGGCGGCCAGGTGCGGGTGATGACCGTGCACGGGTCCAAGGGGTTGCAGGCGCCGATCGTGGTTCTGGCCGATGCAACCGGGGTTCCGGGCGGCGCGGGTCAGCTGACTTTGACCGAACCGCTGCCGCCGTCAGCCGACGCCTCGCCCCCCGTTCCACTGCCGCCGCTCGGAAAGGACGAACGCGTGGGCCCGGTCGCCGCCGCATACGCGGCCGCGACCGCTGCCCTTATGCAAGAACATTGGCGGCTGATGTATGTCGCTATGACTCGGGCCGAGGAGGCGCTGTTCATCGGTGGATCGCTGACGCCGCGGGAAAAGGGGCAGCCCCACCCCGACAGCTGGTACGCCCGCCTGCGGCCGCTGTTCCGGGAAGAGCCGGTGGAAGACGCGATCTGGGGCGCTCGCCTGGAATGGGGCGTCGCGCCGGCACCCGTCAGCACGGCGCCGCGTGCCGCGCAAATTGTACCGCCGGCGGTGCCTGACTGGCTGCTGAGTCCCGTGGCGCCCGAACCGCGTCCGCCGCGCCCTCTCGCGCCGTCAGGGCTCGGGGACATGGAAGCGCCGGACCCACCGTTTGCGGCAGACGCGGGGGCCGTTGCTGCCCGCCGTGGGGTGATGATCCACCGGCTGCTTGAAAGGCTGCCTGACGTGGAGGCGGCCGAGCGGGACGAGCGCGCCCGGATGTGGATGGACCGTCAGGCGGCTGATCTGCCGAAGGACGTGCGGGATGAGGTCGTGCGCTGCGCCTTGGCGGTTCTGCAGGAGCCAGGGTTCGCTGAGGTGTTCGGCCCAGGCGCGCTGGCGGAGGTGCCGTTCTCGGCCGTCGTCGGCGGAGCGGTGGTCGCAGGCTCTGTGGACCGGCTGCTGGTGACGGACGAGGTTGTGCGGGTGGTCGACTACAAAACCGCCCGCCGTCCGCCGGAGCGGGTCGAAGACGTGCCCCCAACGACCTTGCGGCAGATGGCCGCCTATGTCGCCGCGCTGGAAGTGATCTACCCAGGCCGCCGGGTGGAGGCCGCTGTCCTCTATACCCAGAATGCGCGCCTGTTCACCCTTCCCGGCAGCGTGCTGGAACCATTCACGGGCGATCTTGCTGGTTGAGGAAGGGTCATTGGCAATCGCGCGCCAGACCACCAGATAACAGTTGAAGGAGAACAAGAATGCCAACCAAGGCCGTCACAGACAGCAGTTTCCAATCCGATGTTCTTGATGCGGATAAGCCGGTGCTGGTTGATTTCTGGGCCGAGTGGTGCGGCCCCTGCAAGATGATCGCTCCGGCTCTGGAAGAACTCAGTGACGAGCTTGGCGGGCGGGTCACGATCGCCAAGATGGATATCATGGACAACCCGGAAACGCCGGGACAGCTGGGCGTGCGCGGCATTCCCTATCTGGTGCTCTACAAGAACGGGCAGAAAGCCGCCGAACTGCAGGGTGCCCGGCCGAAGAGCCAGCTGAAGGCGTGGCTGGAAGAGCAGCTGTAGGCTGCCAAAGGTGCTTGGCAGAACAGCCGGCGCTTTGCTCAAAGATGCGCCGCGCTAGGCAGACAAGGCATAGCGCGCGGCCAGTTCTTCCCACAGGACCGGACTGGCCGCGCCCAGCAGGCCGGTTCGCGATCCCTCATCCACTCGGTAAGGCGACCCGTCCGGCCGGGCGGCCTTGCCGCCGGCCTCGTTGAGCCACAGCACACCGGCGGCGTGGTCCCAGGGCAGGGCGCGCTCAAAGACGGACACGTCGTTCACGCCCAGCGCCAGTCGGGGATACTGCTCTGCCGCGCAGCGCGGAATGTCGACCAGGTCGTAATGCGGCATGATGTGGCGGCGCAGCGCCTGCCGCCTGGCTTCTTCTGCGAATACCAGCGAAATGGCGGCAACCGGCGGCGTGCGCCCGCTTGGCCGCGCCACCACCCGTTCACCGTCAACGAATGCACCGCTGCCGCTGTGCGCGGCGCAGAAACGGCCGGTCAGGCAATCGTAGATCCATCCCGAGCGGGGAATGCCACCGTCGGCGAGCGCGATAATGATGCCGAACGGCGGCTTGCCGGCGGCGAAGTTGTTCGTGCCGTCCAGAGGATCGACGATCCAGCAGGAACCCGCAAGCGCCGCCAGCACGCCTGCGTCCGCATGCGCGGCCTCTTCGCCGACGATGGCGATGCCCGGATTAAGCTTCGCCAACCCTTCGGCCAGCATGGCCTCTGCTTCGGTGTCGGCCACGGTGACGACGTCGATGACACCGCTCCTGTCGGGCTTGCGGGCAATGTCCTTGGTGGCCAGTTGCTGGTAACGGGGAAGGATTGCCGCTTCACTGACCTGCCGCATCAGGGCGAGCAGTTCCCGGTCCAGCATGCTCACGAACGGTAGTCCGCGTTGATGGCGACGTAGCCATGGGTGAGATCGCACGTCCACACCGTCGCCTGCCCGTCGCCAAGGCCAAGGTCCACCGCGAGGTCGATTTCCTGTCCCTTGAGATGCGCGGCAACGGGCGCTTCGTCAAAGCCCGCGACGACCTGTCCCGCGCGCGCGACCCAGTGTCCGCCGAACGCGATGGCCAGACGATCGCGGTCCGCCGGCTCGCCCGCCTTGCCCACCGCCATCACCACCCGACCCCAGTTGGCATCCTCTCCCGCAAGCGCGGTCTTGACCAGCGGGGAATTGCCGATCGCAAGGCCAATCCGCCGCGCGCTGTCATTGTTGACCGCGCCGGTGACGCGGATGGTGACGAACTTCGTTGCTCCCTCGCCATCGCGCACCACGAGCTGCGCCAGCCGGCGACATACATCGAGCAACGCGGCGAAGAAGGCATCGGCACCGGGGCTGTCCCACCCTTCCAGCCGGACGTTGCCTGCTGCGCCGGTGGCAAACAGCAGCACGGTGTCGCTGGTCGATGTGTCGCCGTCGACAGTGATGCAGGAAAATGTCTGCGCATTTGCCGCGAGCAGCATCTCCTGCAGCAAAGCTGGGTCGACAGCGGCGTCGGTAGCGATATAGCCCAGCATGGTGGCCATGTCCGGCGCGATCATGCCGCTGCCCTTGATGATCCCGGCCACATCGACCCTGACGTCGCCCAGGATGGCTTGGGCGTTCGCGCCTTTGGCAAACGTGTCGGTGGTGCCGATCGCCTGCGCTGCTTCTTGCCAACCGCAAGGCTCCGCCGCGAAGGCTGCGGCGAGGCCAGTGCGGGCCAGATCCTGCGGAAGCGGGACGCCGATGACGCCGGTTGAAGAGACGAATACTTCGCCTGTGTCGCATCCCATTTGCGCCGCCACTGTGCGTTGAATCACTTCCACTGCCTGCCGCCCGCGGTGCCCGGTGAAAGCGTTTGAATTGCCGGCATTCACCACCAGCGCCCGCGCCCGGCCTTGGCGCACCTGCTCGCGGCCGGACTCCACCTCGAAAGAGGCGCAGGCGCTCCGGGTGAATACGCCGGCGACGCAGGTATCTGCCGCCAACGTCGCCAGCGTCAGGTCGGGCCGGTTCCAGGCCTTGTACCCGGCTCGCGCGACACGCCACTCAAGGCCAGCGATCACTGGCAGGTGCGGGAACGGAAGAGCCAGAGGAGAGGGGGCAAGGTCCATGCTCACCGCACCTAGCGGGGCCGTGGCGCGACGTAAATCGGCCGGCAGAGCAAAGCAGTCAGTGGACGATTAACCCATTCTCTCTATATAGGCGCATGATGCTCCATCGTCTGCTTGCCTGCTTTGCGCTGCTGACCGGCCTTGCGATCGCCGGTACACCTGCCCTGGCGCACCGCTCGGACATGGCTCATTCGGCCGTCGAGGGGCAGGCATGTTCCTCTATCGTAGCCGCACAAGGTGTGGCCGCTCTCGTGCTGGAACAGCAGGGCGCTGCTGGCGGAACGCCCGATGATCGTGTGCGCCCCGCCGCATCCGGACAGTCGACGACGCAGACTGATTGCGTGCTGCTAGGGATTGACCGCGCGCACGAATAGGCGCCGACGCCCGCCGCAGCTTTTTTGTTCTCCGCAGCCCGATGGCCGGGGGACGTTTCCCGTTTCTTCAGCGCCAGGAGCGCCGTTTCATGTTTCAGACCATCGCTAAATCCATCTTCGGTTCCTCCAACCAACGCTACGTCAAGTCGCTGGGCAAGATCGTCGCTCAGATCAACTCGCTGGAGCCGCAGCTCCAGGCTCTGTCGGACGAGGAGCTGTCAGCGCAGACGGACAAATTCCGTCAGCAGCTTGCCGGGGGCAAGAAGCTTGACGACATTCTTCCCGAAGCCTTCGCAACGGTGCGGGAGGCGTCCGTCCGCGTACTGGGTATGCGGCACTTCGATGTGCAGTTGATCGGCGGCATTGTCCTCCACCGCGGAGAGATCGCGGAAATGCGCACCGGCGAGGGCAAGACCCTCGTGGCGACGCTTGCCACCTATCTCAACGCCATCGAGGGCAAGGGCGTCCATGTCGTAACCGTCAACGACTACCTCGCGCGCCGCGACGCTGAATGGATGGGGCAGATTTACCGGTTCCTTGGTCTGAGCGTCGGCGTGATCGTGCCGAACCTGGACGAGCAGCAACGGCGCGAGGCGTATGGTTCCGACATAACCTACGGGACGAACAACGAGTTCGGCTTCGATTATCTGCGCGACAACATGAAGCACGACCGGAGCCAGATGGTCCACCGGCCGTTCAATCACGCGATTGTGGACGAAGTGGATTCGATCCTCATCGACGAAGCGCGCACACCGCTCATCATTTCCGGTCCGACCGAGGACAAGCAGGATCTGTATATTTCGATCGACGAGATCGTGAAGCAGGTCGACCCCTCTTTCTACGAGGCGGACGAAAAGACCAAGAATATCAGCTGGACCGAGGAAGGCACGGACGCCATCGAACGGATGCTGGATGAGGCCGGGTTGTTGCAGACGCCCAACCTGTACGATGTCGAGAACACGCAGGTCGTCCACCACCTGGACCAGGCGCTCAAGGCCAATGTCATGTTCAAGCGTGACATCGATTACATCGTCAAGGACGATAAAATCATCATCATCGACGAGTTCACCGGCCGGATGATGGAAGGTCGCCGCTGGTCCAATGGCCTCCACCAGGCGGTCGAGGCCAAGGAGGGAGTGAAGATCGAGCCGGAAAATCAGACAATGGCGTCGATCACCTTCCAGAACTATTTCCGGATGTATCCCAAGCTGTCGGGCATGACCGGCACCGCCGCCACCGAAGCCAGCGAGTTCTGGGACATCTACAAGATGAACGTGGTGGAGATACCCACCAACGTCCCGGTCCAGCGCATCGACGAGGACGACCAGTTCTACAAGGACACGCAGGACAAGTTCAAAGCTATCGCCAAGGCGATCAAGGAAAAGAACGACATCGGCCAGCCGGTGCTGGTGGGGACCGTCTCCATCGAGAAATCGGAGCTGCTCTCCAGCTTCCTCAAGAAGGAGGGGGTCGAGCACGAGGTTTTGAATGCCCGCTTCCACGAACGCGAGGCGCATATCGTGGCTCAGGCGGGCAGGCTGGGTGCTGTCACCATCGCCACCAACATGGCCGGGCGCGGCACCGACATCCAACTCGGCGGCAATGCCGAGTTCCGCATCGAGGACGAGCTGCGCACTATGCCCGACGGTCCCGACCGCGACGCAGCCGTCGAGCGGATCAAGGCAGAAGTCGCGGCAGAACGCCAGAAGGTAAAGGATGCCGGCGGACTGTTCGTGCTGGGCACCGAACGCCATGAATCGCGCCGTATCGATAACCAGCTGCGCGGTCGGTCGGGCCGGCAGGGCGATCCCGGCCTGTCGCGCTTCTACCTGTGTCTTGAAGACGATCTGCTGCGCATCTTCGGCCCTGACACCCTGTTCTCCAAGATGATGAACTCCACTCTTGAGGATGGAGAGGCCATCGGTTCCAAATGGCTCTCGAAAGCTATCGAAACGGCGCAGAAGAAAGTCGAAGGGCGCAATTACGAGGTGCGCAAGCAGGTCGTTGAATACGACAACGTGATGAACGATCAGCGCAAGGTCATCTACGAGCAGCGTTCCGAGATCATGGATGCCGAAAGCGTCTCTGAGACGGTCGTCGACATGCGGCGTGAAACCGTTGCGACCATCGTAACCGCAGCATGCCCGCCCGGGTCCTACCCGGAACAATGGGATATCGACGGGTTGAAGCAGCAGCTTGAAGAAAAGCTGGGACTCACCATGCCGGTCGATGCCTGGATGCAGGAGGACCAGGTCGAACCGGACCTGTTCGAGGAGCGGATCAACGCCGAACTCGACACCCGGATGGACGCCAAGATCGAGAAGCTCGATCCATCGCTGTGGCGCTCGATCGAAAAGTCGGTGCTGCTTCGCCGCCTCGACCACCACTGGAAGGAGCACCTCGCCACGCTGGACGCGCTGCGTCAGGTTATCTGGTTGCGAGGGTTGGCGCAAAAACAGCCCATCAACGAGTACAAGCAGGAAGCGTTCATCCTCTTTGAACGGATGATCGAGTCGATGCGCGAGGACGTCACAAGTGAACTTGCCAAGCTCGACTTCCGTCTGCCCGAGCCGCAACCGCGGATGGCTCTGCCCGATCTGCCGGCGTTTCTCACCGGCCATATCGATCCCCTGACCGGGCTGGATAACAGCGACGACGGTGATGGTTCGGAACGGCGGCCCGAACTGTTCGGCGCCCTGGCTGGCAGTCCCATGGCGGCGGCAGGCCCGGGCGGCGCCTTTGTCGAGGATCTCTACGCCGGGCAGAATGTCAGCCGCAACGCCCCGTGCCCGTGCGGATCGGGCAGCAAGTACAAGCATTGCCACGGCGCTGTGGGGCAAAAAGCGCCTGCGGCATGATCGTGGAGCGGCTCCATTCCTGGAAAAACCAGGATCGGAGCCGCTCACGCCAGGCGATCTGCCACTGAAGAGCTGGCTGACGATTTTACATGGGTTTGTCCGCGTCGGCGGACAGCGCTGTAACGTGCGCGCAGCAGCCAACGGCCGCTCAAGTTGTGCCGGGCGCTTCCGAGGGCGAATGGATTCGGCCTCCTCCGTCATGTCGAGCGGTTAGCCTGCGCTCAGAAAATGAGTAGAGGGTGAGGGTTAGGCTGTCCTTTGGACAGGCGCGTCGGAACGTGAGCGCCGAACACTTGCCGAGTGGCGCTCGTTCTGGGTGATGACTAATCTGATGAACTAAGAAGAAATATGGCTCCCCGAGTTGGATTCGAACCAACGACCAAGTGATTAACAGTCACCTACTCTACCGCTGAGCTATCGGGGAGCAGCCCTCCAAGCGGTATGGAGGAGGGCAGGCCGGCGCTATATGAAGGGCAACGGCGCTTGGCAAGGGGGCGTGTGCCCTCTGGCATTAAAACTGGAACTGTTCGGCGACGATCCGTTCATCCAGGGCGTGGCCCGGATCAAACAGCAGGTGGAGCGGGTCGCGTTCCGCTACAGCCAGGGTGACTTCGGCCACATCGCGTACCTCCTTCTGGTCGGCAACGACGGAGACCGGCCGCTTGGCCGGCTCAAGCACACGGAAAGTCACCTGACTACGGTCTGGCAGGATTGCGCCCCGCCACCGGCGAGGACGAAACGGGCTGATCGGCGTCAACGCCAGCGTTCGTGATCCCAGCGGCAGGATGGGTCCGTTGGCCGAGTAGTTATAGGCGGTCGACCCGGCTGGCGTGGCCAGCAGGACGCCGTCGCACACGAGCTCTGGGATGCGCACCTTGCCATCCACCTCTACCGCAATCTTGGCGGTCTGACGCGTCTCGCGCAGCAGCGACACTTCGTTGATGGCGCAATATGTCTCTTGCTGGCCATTGCGTGTGGTGATCTGCGTGACCAGCGGTGCGACCGCGACTGATTTCGCTTTGCCAATTCGCTGCAAGGTTTTTGCGGCATCGCGGTACCGGTTCATCAGAAAGCCGACCGTGCCCAGGTTGACGCCGTAGGCGGGAACAACCCGTCCGTGGTCGAGCATGGCGTGCAATGTCTGCAGCATCAGCCCGTCGCCGCCCAGGACCACGACGAGGTCTGCATCTTCCAGCGGGTGCCACTCGGCGAGCGCACGAAATGACGCCGCCGCCTCGGCGGCGCGGGGCGTGTCCGCCGCGACCAGCGCCAAGCGGTGATAGTCCGGCTGTGTCATTGACGGCCAATCCCCCGCTGCCGACGTGCTGCCACGCCATTCTTTCGGCGCGATTTAACTAAGCGGCAAGACCTTGTTTGGCAATAACGGCGCCGATGAGACAGGGCGGCTCCTTTTCAGGCGGGCGGACATGATCCCGGCGCCTTCCGCCGCGCAGCCAACCGGGCCCATGGGTGCTGCAGACAGCTTGACCGGACTTCTTGACGAGGTGCAGGCCAGAACGAAGCTGGGACAGTGGCAGGCGGTCGACGGGGGAAATGTTCAGGCGATGCTGATCGCTCTGGGAGAGTTCGGCGCGCTCAATACTGCCTTTGGCCGCAAGGCTGGCGATGCGATCCTGATGGAAACCGCGCGCAGGATAGCATGGTTCGCGGCAGAAGAGTTCGCGGGGCGTCCCGTGCTTCTGGCCCGCCTTGGCGGCAGCAGTTTTCTGGTCGCGGTGCAGGGGGATACCAGCCGCAAGAAATGGCAATGGCTGGCCGAGGCGCTGGCCGATCTGCTGGCAAGGCCGCATCAGGCTGGCGAGAACACGGCCAGCATCCGGTTATGGCCGCGTGTGGTGCTGGCGCGGGCGGGCTGGCAAGAGGCACCGGCGGATCTGCTAGACAAGCTGGCCGAAGGGTTGAACCGCCTGAAAGAGGCTGGTGCCGCGCGAACAGCATGGGTGGGGGGAGAGTCCGGCCTGTTCGGCGCGGTAAGGCGCCAGCTGGAAACCGACCTTCTCTCCGCCCTCGATCGAAATGAGATCAGTGTTGTTTTTCAGCCTCAGTATTCTTGCCGCGATGGACGTCTGATCGGGGCAGAGGCGTTGGCCCGGTGGAACCATCGCGAGGCCGGCCAACTGGGTGCCGCAACTCTGTTTGCCGTGGCAGAACGGATCAACTTCGGCGCTCACTTGTCGCGGCACATCATTGCTCTTGCACTGCGGGAGGCGGCCGGTTGGGCAGGCCAGATGCGCCTGTCGGTCAATGCCACTGCCGGCGACCTGGCCGCTGGCAGCTTCGGAGACGAACTGGTTCGCCTGGCCAGCGCTGCGCGTTTTCCGCTGCACCGCCTGACGGTAGAGATCACCGAGGAAAGCCTGTTGGGCGACATCGCCGAGGTTAGCGCATCACTGGCGAGGCTAAGCGCGCAAGGTGTCTGCATCGCACTTGACGATTTTGGCGCCGGCTTCTGCAACTTCCGCTACCTCAAACTTTTGCCGCTCGGTCTGCTGAAGCTGGACCGCGCCATGATCGATGGCGTTGTTGAAGATGCGCGCGATCTGGCAGTGCTGCGCGGCATCATCGCCATGGCCAAAGCGCTCAGCCTCGACGTGATGGTCGAAGGTGTGGAAAACGAGGAGCAGCGCGCGCTCGCCGCCGCCGAGGGCTGCGTGTACTACCAGGGCTTTCTGGGTTCCGGCCCGGTGGATGGGCAAACGTTCGTCAAACTGGCGGCAGCCAGCGTTTAGGCCGGCTCGCGCTGTTTCGAGGGCTGGCCCTTGGCGGCCGCCTTGCGAACAATTCCGCTCAACCCCTTGGTGAGTTGCAGCAAGCCGTTCAGGCGGGACTGGGGGTCGTTCCAGGCACGGTTGATCACCAGTTTCATGTCGGGGCGCAGCTTGGCCGTGCCTTTAAGGCGTTCGACATAGGCAAGCAGGCCGGCAGGATCGGCAAACTCGTCCTTGTGGAACGTGACCAGCGTTCCCGCCGCTCCGACGTCGATCTTGGCGATGTTCGCGACGATGGCCTGCGCCTTTATCTCCAGCAGTTTGACCAGATTGGCGGTAGCTTCGGGCAAGGGGCCAAAGCGGTCGATCATCTCCGCCGCCAACGCATCGATTTCCGCCGGATCGGCAGCATCGTTCAGCCGCCGGTAAAGCGCCATTCTGACGGTCAGATCGGGAACGTAGTCGTCGGGTATCATGATCGGCGCATCGACGGTGATCTGCGGGCTGACGCTTTCCCGCCTCGCTTCCAGCCCGGCCTCACCGGCCTTGACGGCCAGAATCGCATCCTCAAGCATCGACTGATAAAGCTCGAACCCGACTTCGCGGATGTGGCCGGACTGCTCGTCGCCCAACAGATTGCCGGCTCCGCGGATGTCTAGATCGCGGCTGGCAAGCTGAAAACCGCCGCCCAGCGAATCCAAATCCGACAGCACTTTCAAACGTTTTTCCGCCACGTCGGACAGTGCAGTGCCAGCCTCCCAGGTAAGGTAGGCGTAAGCGCGCAGCTTCGCCCGCCCGACGCGCCCGCGTAGCTGGTACAGCTGTGCCAGGCCGAACCGGTCGGCGCGGTGGATGATGATGGTGTTGGCGCTGGGGATGTCGAGACCGCTTTCCACGATGGTGGTGGAAAGCAGCACGTCGTATTTGCCTTCGTAGAAGGCGCCCATGCGGTCCTCGACCTCGTTGGCGCCCATCTGACCGTGCGCGGTGATGACCTTTACCTCCGGTACATTCTTGCCCAGCCACTCTTCGATGGGGGTCATGTCGGCGATGCGCGGCACCACGATGAAGCTTTGACCGCCCCGATGATGTTCACGCAACAGCGCCTCGCGCATGATAACGTCGTCCCACTCACTGACGTACGTACGCACCGCCAGCCGGTCGACCGGCGGGGTCTGGATGGTGGACAACTCGCGCAAACCGGTCATGGCCATCTGCAGCGTGCGTGGGATCGGTGTGGCGGTCAGCGTCAGCATGTGCACGTCTGCGCGCAGCTGCTTGAGCTTCTCCTTGTGGCTGACGCCAAACCGCTGTTCCTCGTCAACGATGACCAGACCGAGATTTTTGAAGGCGGTCGATTTGGACAGGATTGCGTGGGTGCCGATGACGATATCGATGTCGCCATTTGCCAGCCCCTCGCGCGTTTCCTTCGCCTCCTTGGCGGGAACCAGCCGGGACAAGCGCCCCACCTTGAGGGGAAAGCCGGCAAAACGTTCCGAAAAGTTGCGATAGTGCTGCCGGGCGAGCAGGGTGGTGGGCGCGATCACCGCGACCTGATGACCGTTCATCGCGGCAACGAACGCCGCCCGCAAGGCTACCTCCGTCTTGCCGAAGCCGACATCCCCGCACACAAGGCGGTCCATCGGGCGACCTTCTTCCAGGTCGCTCAGCACATCACTGATCGCGCGGTCCTGATCGTCCGTCTCTTCCCAAGGAAAGCGGTCGGTGAATTGCCCGTACGGCCCTTCCTCGACCTCCAACACCGCTGCCTTGCGCAGGGCGCGGGCGGCGGCCGTATGCATCAACTCGCCGGCGATGGCGCGAATACGTTCCTTCAGTTGCGCGCGGCGGCGTTGCCACGCCTCGCCACCCAGCTTGTCGAGCCGAACCGCTTCCTCCGTGGAGCCGTAGCGGGACAGCACCTCCAGGTTCTCCACGGGAATGTAGAGCTTGTCCCCGTTGAGGTATTCCAGCATTACGCAGTCATGCTGGGACTTGCCGACCTTGATCGGCTCCAGCCCTAGATACTTGCCGATCCCGTGGTCGGTGTGCACGACCAGATCGCCCATCTCCAACGCCGCCAGCTCCGCGAGGAAAGCGTCGGAATTCTTGCGCTTCTTGCGCCGACGCACCAGGCGGTCGCCGAGAATGTCCTGCTCGGTCAGCAGTTCCAGTTCGGCATTGGCGAACCCGGTATCAAGCGGCAGGATAAGGGCGGCAGTCTTGCCCTTGGCCGCCAGACCAAGCGCCTCTTGCCAGCTATCTGCGGCGACAGTGTCCGCGCCTGCCTCGCCTAGTATGGAGGCAAGACGCGCCCGCGAACCTTGCGAATAGGCGGCGAGCAGGGATCGCTTGCCGGATTGGCCGACTGCCTTGAGGTGGCTGGCCGCGGCCTCGTACACGTTTTCTCCCCGACCCCGCTCGGCCGAAAACTCCCGGGCGGAGGAGAAGCCGAAGTCGACGGTCTGGGTCCCTTCGGCCTGGTCGAAGATGACGGCGCGGTGCACCGGGGCGCTCTCCAACGCAGCGCTGAACTCCTGTTCCGACAGATACAGCGCGTCCGCGCCGAGCGGGCGATAGCTGCCGGCCTTTTGTCCCGTTGTCGCTGCACGGGCCTCTCGAAAATCGGCAATGTCGGACAGGCGGTCGCGTCCGGCCTGCACCGCTGCCTGGTCAATCACCACCACATCGTGCTTACCCAGGTGGTCGAACACCGTGGCGAGACGTTCCTCGAACAGTGGCAGCCAGTGTTCCATGCCCGCCAGGCGGCGACCTTCGCTCACCGCCTCGTACAGCGGATCCTGCGTCGCCACGGCTCCGAACTGTTCGCGGTAGCGGCTGCGGAAGCGCTTCACCGTGTCATCATCGAGCAGCGCCTCGCTGGCAGGCAGCAGGAGATGGCTTTCCAGCGTGCCGGTTGTCATCTGGGTAGATGGATCAAACAGCCGCAGCGATTCCAGTTCGTCACCGAAGAAGTCCAGTCGCAATCCGCTGCCGAGCCCTGACGGATAAATGTCCACGATGGATCCGCGCACCGCGTATTCGCCCGCATCGACCACTGTGTCGACCCGGCTGTAACCTTGCCGGGTCAGCAGTGCCGCCAGGCTGTCCCGGCCAATCTCTGTGCCGGGTTTGAACTCGCGCACGGCTTCGCGGATGCGGAACGGGGTGAGTACCCGCTGCAGAACGGCGTTCACCGTCGTGACCAGCAGCTGGTTTGCGGAACCCTTGTGCTGGAGGCGGTAGAGTGCAGATAATCTTTCGGCGCTGATCGTCAGCGCAGGGCTGGCGCGGTCGAACGGCAGGCAATCCCATGCCGGAAGCTCTATGATCTCAAGCTCAGGCGCGAAGTAAGCTGCCGCATCCGCTACGCTGCGCATCCCTGCCTCGTCCGGCGCGATGAACACCGCGCGTTGCTGCGCGGCGCGGGCGAGATCGGCCATGACGAGAGGCTGGCTGCCGCGGACCACGCGGGCCAGGGTCAGCGGCGCCTTGGCGGACAGAATACGGGCTATGTCGGGCATCAACGTTTCAGCGGCTCACGTGAAAAAAGGTTTCCGGCCCGGACTGTGGGACCGGATGTAATCAGATGGTGACGTAGTCGAGTTGCTGCAGCAGCTTGAGCTGAGGCCCGATGAGATGTTCCGGCGGCTCCTGCGTGCCCAGAGCCCATGCCATCGCATCAACGTCGTCAGCGTCCAGCAGCGCCTCGAACCAGGCGAGATCGTCCATTGACCAGGTGGAATGATAGCGGTCGAAGAAGCCGCCGATCATGTAATCGGCCTCGCGTGTGCCACGGTGCCAGGCGCGGAAACGCGCGCGGGCGAGGCGGGTCTGGTCAGGCATGGCGCGGCGGTACGGCACTCGCCTTGCGCGTGCAAGCCGGTATACAGGACCGCCGATGCGCCCCGCAATTCTCAATCCGCTGTTTACCGAGGTGGAGACGCTGGAGGGTGTCGGGCCCAAACTGAAAAAGCCGCTGGCGCGCCTCGGTCTGGAGCGCCTGCGGGACATGCTCTACCACCTGCCGGAACGGTTCGTGACCCGGCGTGCAGTGCGCGATCTGGACGAAGCCCGGGTGGGTGAGCACATCGTGGTCGCGCTCACGCCGACAGAGCATCGGAGCAGCGGTTCAGGCCGTGGCCCTTACCGGGTGCTGGCGGCGGACGCGGCCGGCAACATCTGCGCGCTGACCTACTTCGGCAAGGCGATGTACACCGCCAAGAAGCAGTTGCCGGTCGGTGAAAAGCGCTGGGTTGCGGGACGGCTCGACCAGTACGGGCAATCGCTGCAGATCGTGCATCCCGACCACGTGCTGGAGGCGTTCGAGGAATCTGGCAGCCGGCTCAGCGAGCCTGTTTACGCGCTTTCCGAGGGGCTGACGCAGCCGAAGGTCGCGCATCTTGTGGAGCAGGCCCTGGACCGCGCCCCCGTCTTGCCGGAATGGATCGAACCAACGCTCCTGCAGCAACGCGGCTGGCCCGCATGGCGCGACGCGCTCGGCCTTGCCCATGCAGGTGAACATTCAGCGGCGCGGGATCGGCTGGCCTATGACGAACTGCTGGCCAACTCGCTGGCGCTGTCACTGGTGCGGGCGGACCGAAAGCGCAGGAGAGGAGTGGCGCTCAAGGGTGATGGACGGTTGCGTTCGCGCCTTGATCTGCCCTTTGCGCTGACGCAGGCGCAGAAGCGGGCCATTGCAGAAATCGACGGCGACATGCGGCAGGAAGCGCCCATGCTGCGGCTGCTGCAGGGAGATGTGGGTGCAGGCAAGACGGTTGTCGCGCTGGAAGCGATGCTGATTGCGGTGGAGGCAGGCGCTCAGGCGGCGATGCTGGCGCCGACTGAACTGCTGGCCCGCCAGCATTTTGCGACATTGCGGCAGCTCGCGACGCCTACCGGCGTCACCATCGCCCTGTTCACCGGCCGCGACAAGGGACGCGCGCGAGAGTCGATCCTGATGGGGCTGCTCGATGGCTCCATCGACATCGTCGTCGGCACCCACGCCATCTTTCAGGAAGCCGTCAGCTATCGCAATCTCGGGCTTGCCGTCATTGACGAGCAGCACCGTTTCGGGGTTGCGCAGCGGCTTATGCTGGCAAGCAAGGGCCGCCGGACGCCGCATACCCTCGCCATGACCGCAACCCCCATCCCGCGCAGCCTCACCCTGGCACAATATGGCGAACTGGATGTCAGCCGACTGGATGAGTTGCCTCCGGGACGCCAGGCCATCGACACCCGCGTCGCTCCGCTCGACAGGCTCGAAGAGGTCGTGGAGGGGCTCGCCCGCCACATATCCGACGGCAAGCAGGCTTATTGGGTGTGTCCGATGGTGCGCGAGGCCGAGGATCTGCCCGAAGACATCGCTGCCGCAGAAGCGCGCTACGCCGCCCTCAAGGAGCGGTTCGGTGACGCGGTGGTGTTGGTGCACGGCCAATTGCCCGCTGACATCAAGGATGCTGCGATGGAGCGGTTTGTGTCCGGGGATGCCAAGCTGCTCGTCGCCACCACCGTTATAGAGGTTGGGGTCGATGTGCCCAACGCGAGCCTGATGGTGATCGAACAGGCGGAACGGTTCGGCCTGGCGCAGCTTCATCAGTTGCGCGGGCGGGTGGGGCGCGGAGCGGCAAAATCCGTGTGCCTTCTTCTACGCGGCGAGACATTGTCGGACACCGCGCGCGAGCGGCTGGCGCTGATGCGGCAAACCCAGGATGGTTTCCTGCTGGCCGAAGAGGATCTGCGCCTGCGCGGTGGCGGCGAACTGCTGGGCACGCGCCAGTCCGGCGATGCGCCGTTCCGGATCGCCACCATGGACCAGGTGCGCGACCTTCTTCCTGTAGCGCATGACGATGCCCGCCTGCTGATGGAGCGCGACGGCGGCCTGACAAGCTCGCGGGGCGAAGCGGCCCGAGTTTTGCTCTACCTGATGGAACGCGACTGGGGTGTGCAGCTGCTTCGGGGCGGGTGAGGCGAGGTCTCCCCTATCACCTCGCTCGCCCGACTGTCGCTTCTACTCTGCCTTGCGGCGCAGCCCGGCATCTTCGCCCATCTAACCGAAAGCGGATTGACGCTCACTTTCCCGCAACGCCCGCGTCAACACTGCGCGAACATCCACCCGAGCCTTCAGCCGGGCACCGAGCAGCGCCGTGCCGCTCACCTTTCGCTGCACGAACAGGGTCTCGACCGGCGGAAGGTGCCAGCTTTGCCGATCCTGCGCCATCGGCATCGCGAGTTCACGGATCTGCGGAACGAATGAACGATCACCAAAGTCGAGCGGGCCAGGCCGGTTCATTTCAGTTACGACGATTTCGATGATCTGGTCGAACGCTGTCCGGTGACGTTCGGCCGCGCTTTCGTTGATGAACCCTGCGGCAATCACCTCGCGGCGGACGCGTGCATTGTCACGCGCCAAACCAGCTTCGACAAGCTTGCGGTACACGCCCGCGATGTTCGCGGCGACCGGCCGCGCCGCGCCAAAGTCAAGCAGCACGATCCGACCCGTCGCGCGTTGAAAGCGGTAATTCGCGAAATTAGGGTCAGTCTGCATCAGCCCGAACACGAACAGCTCACGCGCGACCAGCTCGATCAGGTGGCTGAACACCTCATCGCGGAAAGCCTGCGGCTCACTCGCCAGCGCTTCAATTGGGTCTCCTTCGATAAATGCCATTGCAAGAACGCGCGACCGGGTGTGCTCCGCATCCAGCTTGGGCACGATGAACCGGGCGTCATCATCCAGCAGCGCGCCATACCGCTCCATCATCCGCCCTTCGCGCAGATAATCCGCCTCCTCGTGCAACTGCTCCTTGGCCGCGGCAAGCAGCGGGGCGACATCCAGCTCCTTTGGCAGGAGGCCTGAGACGTGCAGCAGGGTTGCGATGTTGTCCACATCCGAGTCGATGCTCCGCGCGATGCCCGGATATTGCACCTTTATCGCCAAGTCGCGCCCGTCCAGCGTCTGCGCCCGATGTACCTGGCCGATTGACGCCGCCGCAAGCGGGCGCGGATCGAAGCGCCTGAACCCCTTGCGCCAGTCCGCGCCCCATTCCTCTCGCAGCACGCGGTCAAGCTGCGCCGGGGGCATGAAGTTCGCCCTGTCGCGCAGCGTCGCCAGGATGTCCGCCAATTCCGGGGGCAGGAGATCGCCCGCATCGAGAGAGAGCATCTGGCCCATCTTCATCGCGGCGCCACGCAGCTGCGACAGCTGTTCGGTCAAGCGGGTGGCATTGGCCGGCGTGAGAAGCAGCTGGTTCATGCTGGGCCGCTGGCCCCGCGCCAGCTGTTGTGCCCCGCCGGTCAGGACGCTGCCGGCGACCCCTCCGGCGAGTTTACCGAAGCTGGACAGGCGGGACAGCCTACCCGCCGGAACGGCGCGGTGGCGGGCGGGACGGTCATCATCATCGGCCATGCGCAGCGATATGGCCACGCCGGTGCCCGGGGCAAGATCACGGCAAAGAAAGTGAAGTGGTCGGGGAGAGAGGATTCGAACCTCCGGCCCCTGCCTCCCGAAGACAGTGCTCTACCAGGCTGAGCTACTCCCCGACCGATGCCGCCACACCAGCATCGCTGGCTTGGTGGCGCAAGGCAGGGCGGCGCTATAGGAGGGTCAAGGCAGGGTGGCAAGGTGGCAATCCACACGCTAGGCGACCAGTGATGAACAGGCACTACGAACACCAGTACCTCGACCTGATGCGGGATGTGTGGGAACGAGGAAGCGAGCGGATGGACCGGACGGGGATCGGCACAAGGTCGGTGTTCGGAGTGACGCTGCGTTTCGACCTTGCAGGCGGCGCAATGCCGCTTGTCACCACGAAACGGGTTTACTGGAAAACAGCGACGCGGGAACTGCTATGGTTCCTCAGCGGCTCAACAAACATCCGCCCGCTGGTCCTGCAGGGCGTGAAGATCTGGAACGAGTGGCCGCACGCGCGCTATCTGCGTGAAACTGGAGAAGACATCAGCCTGGAGGAGTTCGTCGGACGCATCGGTGATGACGAGGCCTTTGCCGTCCGGTGGGGAGAGCTTGGGCCTGTCTATGGCAAGCAGTGGACCGACTGGCCCACGTGGCGCTACCGCAAGGACGGCCTGTATGAACGGGGCCATGGCATCAACCAGGTGGCCGAAGTGGTGCGTTCCTTGCGGGAAAATCCCGGCAGCCGCCGGCATATCATTGAAGGGTGGAACGTTGCGGAACTCGACCGGATGGCCCTTCCGCCATGTCATAAGACATATCAGTATCATGTTGCCGATGGGCGGCTGAACTGCGCCCTTTACCAGCGCAGCTGCGATGTGGCGCTGGGTTTGCCGTTCAACCTGTGGGCTGCGGCTTGCCTGCAGCGGATGCTGGCGCAGCAGAC
The DNA here is from genome assembly GCF_022605525.1 of Porphyrobacter sp. GA68. Lineage (GTDB taxonomy): Bacteria > Pseudomonadota > Alphaproteobacteria > Sphingomonadales > Sphingomonadaceae > Qipengyuania_B. The sequence goes on along the minus strand of NZ_JAKQYJ010000002.1, from coordinate 739,851 downwards.
GGAACTGGAGCCGGGCGAGCTGGTGTGGATGGGCGGCGACGTGCATCTGTATCTGAACCATGGCGCGCTGGTTGAAGAGCAATTGTCACGCCAGCCTTCGGGCAATCCCAGGCTGGATCTGACCCGGAAACCGCCATCGATCTTCGACTACGCGATAGATGATTTCGTGGTCCGCGACTACGCGCCGCAGCCGCCGATACAGGCGCCTGTCGCCGTTTGATGGCGCCACTCTCGACAAGGCGGCGCAATCATATTAGCGCCCTGCGACATGAAGTTAGAGCCTCGCGATGACTGACCCGGCTGATCCAATGGACGGCAAGACAAACCGGCCCGCATTGTCGCTGCACGTGCCGGAGCCGCGTTTCCGGCCCGGTGACGCAGTTGACTACAGCCACCTGGCCATTCCACCCGCAGGGGCGCAGCCGCGGCCTGACGAAGGATGCGCCGCGGCAGAGACGGCACCCCTGTGCCACGACCTGATCCGCGTGTTAGGCGATGACGACCGCGCGCATGGGCCTTGGGATCCGAAGCTGGACGCGGATACCTTGCGCACGATGCTGGGGCACATGGCGCTGACCCGCGCGTTCGACGAACGGATGTTCCGGGGGCAGCGCCAGGGCAAGACCAGCTTCTACATGAAGTGCACCGGGGAAGAGGCGACCAGCATCGCTGCCGGCATGGCTCTGGCGGCCGACGACATGGTGTTCCCGTCGTACCGCCAGCAGGGCATCCTGATCGCGCGCGGCTATCCGCTGGTCGAGATGATCAACCAGATCTATTCCAACCGCGGAGACAAGCTGAAGGGGCGACAGCTGCCCATCATGTACTCCAGCCGGGAACACAGCTTTTTCAGCATCAGCGGCAATCTGGCGACGCAGACGCCGCAGGCGGTTGGCTGGGCCATGGCCAGCGCGATCAAAGGCGACAGCCGCATCGCCGCGACCTGGGTGGGTGAAGGGTCAACCGCCGAAGGGGATTTCCACAGCGCCTGCACCTTTGCCGCCGTGTATAACGCACCGGTTATCCTCAAGGTTGTCAACAACCAGTGGGCGATCAGCAGCTTTAGCGGGTTCGCCGGTGCGGAGCGCACCACCTTTGCCGCACGCGCTTTGGGATACGGCCTGGCCGGGCTGAGGGTTGACGGCAACGACGCGTTGGCTGTCTATGCCGCGGAGCGCTGGGCGGCGAACCGTGCCCGCGCAAACGCGGGGCCCACGCTAATCGAATATTTCAGTTACCGCGCGGAAGGGCATTCTACTTCTGATGATCCCTCCGGATACCGCAGCGCGCAGGAGCGCGAGGAATGGCCGCTCGGCGATCCGATCATGCGGCTTAAACGTCATCTCATTGCTCTGGGAGAATGGGACGAGGAGCGGCAAGAGGCGATGGACCGGCAATGCGCCGAACAGGTCAAGGCCGCGACCAAGGAAGCCGAAAAGAACGGCATTCTGGGCCACGGGATGCATCAACCGTTCCGCACCATGTTCGAAGATGTTTTTGAAGAACTGCCGTGGCATCTGCAGGAACAGGCGGAGCAAGCGGAGCGCGAACGCAAGATCAAGTTTCCCGAAGGATTGCCCCGGCAATGACCCAAGTTGCGGAACGTGAGGCCGAGGCGGACACCGATCGCCGCCTCAACATGATTGAAGCCATCAACGAAGCGCTCGACATCATGCTCCAGCGCGACTCGGACGTGATCGTCATGGGCGAGGATGTCGGCTACTTCGGCGGCGTGTTCCGCTGCACGGCAGGGCTGCAGGCCAAACACGGCAAGACGCGGGTCTTTGATACGCCGATCAGCGAATGCGGCATCATTGCCGTTGCGGTTGGAATGGGCGCTTACGGCCTGCGCCCCGTGCCGGAGATCCAGTTCGCCGATTACATCTACCCCGGTCTTGATCAGCTGGTCAGCGAAGCCGCGCGACTGCGTTACCGTTCGGCGGGGGAGTACATTTCGCCGATGACGGTGCGGTCCCCGTTCGGGGGAGGCATTTTCGGCGGGCAAACGCACAGCCAAAGTCCGGAAGCGATATTCACCCACGTCGCCGGTCTGAAAACGGTGATCCCCGCCACGCCTTATGACGCCAAAGGACTGCTCATCGCGGCGATAGAGGACAACGACCCCGTTATCTTCTTCGAACCCAAGCGCATCTACAACGGTCCGTTTTCCGGCTATTACGACAGACCGGTGGAGCCGTGGAAGCGGTTCGATGATGCGCGGGTGCCGGGCGGGTACTATCGTATACCGCTGGGCCAGGCGCGGACCGTGCGCGAAGGCGAGGCGATGACCGTGCTGACCTACGGCACCATGGTCCACGTCACCGAGGCGGTTGCGCGGGAGAAGGGCGTAGATGCCGAGATTCTTGACCTGCGCACGCTTGTGCCGCTCGACATAGAGGCTGTGGAAAAGTCTGTGCAGAAAACGGGGCGGTGCCTCATAGTGCACGAGGCGACCCGGACCTCCGGCTTCGGCGCTGAACTTTCCGCATTGGTGCAGGAACGCTGCTTCTACCACCTCGAGGCGCCGGTCGAGCGGGTTACAGGTTTCGACACGCCGTACCCACATAGCCTTGAGTGGGCATATTTCCCCGGTCCCGTCCGCATCGGCGAGGCGATGGACAAACTGCTTCAGGATTGAGCACATGGCAAAGTTCACCTTCAACCTGCCCGATATCGGTGAAGGCATCGCCGAAGCCGAGATCGTCGCGTGGCACGTAAAGCCCGGCGATCGGGTGGAAGAGGACGACCAGCTTGCGGACATGATGACCGACAAGGCGACTGTCGAAATGGAATCGCCGGTCAGTGGAACTGTCCTTGAAGTCGCCGGCGAGGTGGGTGACACCATTGCGATCGGTTCCATGCTGGTGGTGATCGAAACGGATGCGCAGGGCGACGGTCAGACAGTACCTTCCGCCCGAGACACGGCGCCTGCCCCGGCGCCCACAGCGCCGCAGGTGGAAGAGCGGATCGAGGTTGAGAACCCCGATGCATCGGACGCTGACAATGCCATTGCCGCCGAAACGTCCGCCGCACAGTCCGTTCGCGACGAACCCGCCGCAGAAGCGCCGACGTCCGTTGCCGCGGGTTCTGCGAAGAAGGCTGACGCACCCGATCCCGCACGGGATCAGTCCGGCGCAAGGGTGCTTGCATCGCCCGCGGTGCGTGCGCGGGCGAAAGACCTTGGAATCGACCTTTCCCAGGTAAAGCCGGCAGACGAAGGGCGGGTGCGGCACAGCGACCTGGACCAGTTCATCGCCTACTCCAGCGGCGGCTTCGCGCCCGCTGGCAGCGCCCGTGCGGACGAGCAGATCAAGGTCATCGGCCTGCGCAAGCGCATTGCGCAGAACATGGCCGCCGCCAAGCGGAACATCCCGCACTTCACCTATGTGGAGGAATGCGATGTCACGGAACTCGAACGCATGCGGGCCCAGCTGAATGACGGGCGGGGCGATCGGCCCAAGCTGACGATGTTGCCGCTGCTGATCACCGCCGTATGCAAGCTGATCCCCCGCTACCCCATGCTCAACGCGCGCTACGATGACGAGGGCGGCGTCGTCACCCGTCACGGCGCGGTGCACCTGGGAATGGCGACGCAGACCGACGGCGGTTTGATGGTGCCCGTTATCCGCAACGCCCAGGCAAAGAACCTCTACCAGCTTGCCGGCGAGATCACCCGCCTGGCCGCCGCAGCGCGCGAAGGTTCGGCCAAGTCCGAGGAGCTGAGCGGCTCCACCCTCACAATCACCTCGCTGGGGCCGCTGGGCGGAGTGGCGACAACTCCGGTCATTAACCGACCGGAAGTGGCGATCATCGGGCCAAATCGCATCGTCGAGCGTCCGATGTTCGTGCCTGACGGAATGGGCGGCGAGCGGATCGAGAAGCGCAAGCTGATGAACATTTCGATCAGCTGCGATCACCGGGTGGTGGACGGCTGGGACGCAGCAAGCTTCATCCAGGACGTGAAACGCCTGCTCGAAGCGCCAGCCGGGCTCTTGATGCCCTGAGCGGCGCGGCGCGCCACCCGGGCGGCTGTCTGTATCGCCTGGCCCGCTTTCTGCCTGCCCAGACCCATCTGACATCCGCTTGTTGTGGAGCAAGGCCGCGTTGCGGCGGGACCAGGCTGGCAGATGGTGCGTACAGCATCACAAGCTCGTGACGAAGCGCGTCAGCAGTGGCCGATGTTTCGGCCGGGGTGGCTGATCAGCGGGCGCTCGAGTCCCTTCGCGCGCCAGGTCGAAAGAAATGCAATCATTCTTTGCTGATCGCCACAACGAGTGCCCACCGCCGTTCGGTGCGGCTAACTGGACGGTGCGGGCAGGATGCTGCGCGCTTCGTCAAGCAAGCCGACAACCGTCCCTCAATCAGCGAGAGGCACACTATTTTTGCGCGCTTGATGCGTTGACACTCCGCAGTGCTTGGCCTAGTGGCGCGGCTCCCTAGCGGTGCTTCCGCCTTAATGCGCGGGTGTAGCTCAGTTGGTTAGAGTGCCGGCCTGTCACGCCGGAGGTCGCGGGTTCGAGCCCCGTCACTCGCGCCACTAGGGTTCTTCTGCGGCTTCTGTCTCAATGGGCGGAGCCGACAGGCGTCCTGTTTCCATCCAGATGAGAAAGCGTCTGAGTGGAAGCAGCCATGCGAGACCGAGGGCAAGGTACACCAAGGTCTGCAGCAAAACCGGCCAATCAGCGATAATGTCCGGCAGATAGCGGGCGATCACGACCCCATAAACCGTCAGCGCTGCCAGCAGAACGAGCAGACCGACCGGGATCCGCCAGGTTGGTTCACTGCGCATCAGAACGGTCCATACAGACGTGTCGGGGTGACGACGTAATTCATTCGCATGTCGTGCTCCTCGATCGGCAGTTGCGCCACAAGCTGCGCATCCCAGGCCAAGCCGATGGTCACAGCGTCGGGGTGTTTCGCAAGATAACGATCATAATGTCCTCCGCCTTGGCCGATCCTTGCTCCATCCTGGGTAAAGCCCAGGAGCGGAACGAACAGCACCCCGGGCTTCAATGCCTGGGCGTCTGGCGCCGGCTGCAGAACGCCGAACGGACCGATCTCCAGATCGCTCTCCCCAAAAGGATCGGTATGCCGGGCGAACACCATCGGCGCGCCACGATGTGCGAAGCGCGGCAAGGCGACGGTCCAGCCCTGTTCAGCGAAGTACCGCGCATAGCCAGCCGCAGGCGCCTCATGCGGCGTCGCGCTGTAGATGCCGATGATATTGCCGGACAGCAGCGGGATGAGCGGCGCTGGCGGGCGCCGGAACAGCAGGGCGCGCGTGGTATCCTCCAGGGCTGCCACATGCGCCCGCCGGGCCAGTCGCAATTTCCTGCGCAATTCGGTCTTTTCGCTCTTCACCCGGCCTCCATGTTTCCGGACTTGCCTGGCATGCGAGTGACGGAACCACCGTGGGTCGTTGCCGGGAAATCCTCTGACGCCTTCACGTCAGGTGGGCGCCGTGTACCCCGGTCCCCGGGACAAACCCGGTCGCCAAGGCAGGGACAGCTCCCAAGGATTGCTTATAGCCTCAGGGATGTTCGCTGACGGCTCGTGCCGAGCAGTCCCGCCACCGCCAACTTAGTGCGCGCCGCGCGCGCTCTCAAGCAACAATGCGCATCGTTCCAGCTTTTCCGCCAAACCTTCGATCTGGTCGGCTACCTCATCTTCACGTTCGGTCGACGACGAAGCAGCCTCCAGCGCGCTGCTTTCTTTCAACCTGGCATTGGCGTTCGCAAGGTGCAGGCGCAGCCGCTCCGTTTCATCCTCGGCTTCGCTCAGCCGTTCTTCCAGTTCGGCAATCCGGGTATCAGAGCCGTCGGCCACTTCATCCATGCCGGCTGCACCAGCCTGCAGCCGCAATTCCTGCAGTTCGTCAGCCAGCATCAGGGCCGCGAAAAGCATGTTCTTCGCGTCGTTGAGGGAAAGGTTCGCGCCCAGCCGGCGCAGACGCGCATCGACTTCATCGCCCAGAGAACGCACATGATCTTCTTGCCCTGGATCGCAGCGCAAGGTGTAAGTACGCCGGGCGATCTCCAATGTCACCTCGCTCACCTTGCCAGTCCTTCAAGCAGGGTTTCCAGTTCGCCCAAGGCGTCTCGCACCGCCTGTCGCTGCGAACTGTCAAGAGGTTGTTGAGACTTGCTCGCCCGCAGATTGTGCGTGGCCGCTTCGATGCGTTCTGCGGCACTTGCCAGGCGCGCAAGGGCGATGGTGGTACGGTCGTGATGCATTTGCCGGAAAGACTTACCCTGCTAGTTTCGGAGTGGCAAAGGCGGCCACTGTGCCCCCTACAACTGTCCAAAGGTCGAACAGGTCCAGCGCGGCCACCTTGACCCCTGCTTGCTGGTCCGCAAAGGCAGGCTGCATCAACGAATCATGCCGGCGTGGCTCGTTTTGCCGTCCCGCCGTTGCCTGGAGCCATCTGCATGGAACTCGACACCGCCCGGCTCAAGCGTATGGCCGATGCCGTACGAATGTTGTCGATCGATGCGGTGGAGGCGGCAAATTCCGGCCATCCGGGCATGCCGATGGGCATGGCCGATGCGGCAACGGTTCTGTGGACCCGCTATCTGAAGTTCGACCCGGACGCACCCGCATGGCCGGACCGTGACCGGTTCGTGCTCTCTGCCGGGCACGGCTCGATGCTGCTTTACGCCCTCCTGCATCTTAGCGGCTACCAACGGCCGACCCTGGACGATATCCGCAACTTCCGGCAACTGGGCAGCCCCTGTGCCGGGCATCCTGAGAATTTCCTTCTGCCCGGGGTGGAAGCGACCACCGGACCACTGGGGCAAGGGCTGGCCATGGCGGTCGGCATGGCGATCGCAGAGCGGCACCTTGCTGCGCGACTGGGTTCCGATCTGGTCGACCACCGCACCTGGGTGATCGCAGGCGACGGGTGCCTGATGGAAGGGATCAACCACGAGGCGATCGGCCTGGCCGGTCATCTGCGCTTGGGGCGCCTGAATGTCCTGTTCGACAGCAATGCGATCACCATCGACGGATCGACCGACCTGTCGACGTGCGAAGACATCGCAGCCCGATACCGGGCAACCGGGTGGCACGTTACGGGATGCGACGGCCACGACTTTGCCGATGTGGACCGCGCGCTGGCAGAGGCAAAGGGCCATGGGGATCAGCCATCGCTGGTCATCTGCCGCACGGTGATCGGCAAGGGCGCGCCAAACCTGCAGGGCACCGAGAAGCTGCATGGCTCTCCCCTGGGTGCAACAGAAGCGGCCGCGACGCGGGCGGCGCTGGACTGGACCGATGCCGCTTTCATCCTGCCCGCCGATGTGCGGCATGATTGGCGCGAAGCGGGCCGACGCGGGCAAGCAGCGCACCGCGAGTGGCAGAAGCGAGCATCAACCAACCCGGACGCGCCGGCTTTGCTGGAGTCCGGCACAGATGTGTTAATACGGGCGGCAGAGGCGCTGCAGCCGCTCATCCGCGACCTCGCCGCCAAACCCCAGGCAGTCGCCACTCGCAAGGCATCGCAGATGGCCCTGGAGGTGCTCAACCCCGCGATCGAGCAGTTGATCGGGGGATCAGCGGATCTGACCGGCTCCAACAACACCAAGACCGCCGCGCTAAAGGCGCTCACCAGCGAGAGCTTCGGCGGGCGCTATGTTTATTACGGCATTCGCGAGTTTGGCATGGCGGCCGCCATGAACGGAATGGCGCTGCACGGCGGAGTCATACCGTACGGGGGCACCTTTCTCATCTTCAGCGACTATTGCCGCAACGCGATACGCCTGTCCGCCCTTAGCGAGGCGCGGGTGGTTTATGTCCTGACGCACGATTCTATTGGCCTGGGCGAGGACGGTCCAACCCATCAGCCGGTCGAGCAGCTGATGAGCCTGCGCCTCATACCCAATCTCAACGTCTATCGCCCGGCAGATGCGATCGAGACGGCGGAATGCTGGGCATTGGCGCTTGCCACCACCGGAACGCCTTCAGTGCTCGCCTTGTCCCGCCAGAACCTGCCGCAACTGCGGGGGGACGGGGACGAGGCATGGGACGCGGTCAGCAACCGTTCGTCCCGCGGTGCCTACCGGTTGCGATCAGCCAAGGCAGAGCGCAAGGTTGTTCTGATCGCAACCGGGTCCGAAGTGCAGCTGGCCGCAGACGTCGCTCAGCGGCTTGAAGATCAGGGTATAGGCGCGGACGTCATCTCGATGCCCTGCATGGAGCTGTTCGCGCAGCAGGACGAGGCGTACCGGCGTGACTTGCTGCCGGACCTTCCGCCCGAACAGCTGCTGCGCGTGTCCATCGAGGCAGGCGCCACACTGGGTTGGGAAAGATATACCATGGCCAATGGCCTCCAGATCGGATTGGACCGGTTCGGGGCATCGGCACCGGCGGAGGATCTGTTCGCCAAGTTCGGCTTCACCGTGGACGCTATTGTCCCCAAAATCTTGCAGAAATTGAACAGCTAAACGGGAGTTCTTTTTATGGCGACTAAGGTTGCGATCAACGGGTTCGGACGCATCGGCAGATTGGTGGCACGAGCCATTCTGGAGCGGGATGATCACGATCTTCAGCTCGTCTCGATCAATGATCTCGCCGACACGAAGAGCAATGCGTTGCTGTTTCAATACGACAGCTCTCACGGCCGCTATCCCGGCAAGGTGGAAACCGACGGGGACGATCTGGTGGTGGATGGTCACCACATACGCGTGACCGCGGAACGGGATCCGGGCAAGCTGCCGCACAGGGAGCAGGGCATCGATATCGTTCTGGAATGCACCGGCTTCTTCCAGTCGGACGAGGCATCGCGGCCACACTTGGCCGCCGGAGCTAAAAAGGTTCTGATCTCGGCCCCGGCCACGGGCGTGTCCAAGACCATCGTTTTCGGCGTCAATCAGGACACCCTGACAGCAGACGATGACATCGTGTCGAACGCCAGCTGCACGACCAACTGCCTCGCGCCGGTGGCCAAGGTGCTACACGACGCGATTGGCATCGAACGCGGCTTCATGACGACGATCCACTCCTACACCAACGACCAGCGTATGCTTGACCAGATCCACAGCGATCTGCGGCGTGCTCGGGCGGGTGCGCAGAACATGATTCCAACCACGACCGGTGCAGCGCGAGCCGTCGGGCTGGTTCTGCCGGAATTGAAGGGCAAGCTGGACGGGTCGAGCGTGCGGGTGCCGACGCCCAACGTCAGTCTGGTCGACCTCGTCTTCGTGCCGGGGCGCGACACTTCGGTAGAGGAGATCAACGGCGCCCTGAAGCAAGCGGCGGAAGGGTCCATGAAGGGCGTGCTCGACTATACCGACCAGCCGCTCGTTTCCTCGGACTTCAACCATTATCCGGCAAGTTCCACTGTAGACAGTCTGGAGACATCTGTGCTGGAGAACAAGCTGGCCCGGGTGGTCAGCTGGTACGACAATGAATGGGGTTTCTCCAACCGGATGATCGACACCGCGGGAGTGATGGCGAAGTTCATCTGATCCTCGACCTGCCTGCGGCGACCGGCATTGCCTCCGGTTCGCCAAGCGGCCTTTCCCATGTTCCGGCTGCGGACCATGGGAGGGCATCACGGAGTTGCACATGCCCTTCAAGACTCTTGACGACCTTCCGGCCGATCTCACTGGCAAGACGGCACTGGTCCGCGTCGATCTGAACCTTCCCATGCACGAAGGCCGCGCCTCCGACCTGACGCGGGTCGAGGCCGTCAAGCCGACCATTCTGGAACTGGCTGACAAGGGTGCCAAGGTGCTTTTGCTCGCGCACTTCGGGCGGCCCAAGGGGCGGCGTCATTCGACGATGTCCACCAGCCTGGTGCAAGGCGACCTTGAACGGGCGCTTGATCGCGAAGTGATGTTCATACCGGAAGTCGCAGGGCCAGTGGTGGAACAGGCTGTCGGCATTCTGCGGCCAGGTGACATTGGCCTGCTGGACAACGTCCGGTTCTGGCCCGGTGAGGAGGCCAATGACCCGCAGTTTGCCAGTGCCGTAGCCGCGCGTGGCGATATCTACGTAAACGACGCTTTCTCGGCAGCGCACCGCGCCCATGCGTCGACGGAGGGTCTCGCTAAGCTGCTGCCCGCTTTCGCCGGCCGCGCGATGGAACGCGAACTGCAGGCGCTGGAGCGCGCGCTGGGCAGTCCCGAACAGCCGGTGGCTGCGGTGGTCGGAGGGGCCAAAGTGTCCACCAAGCTGGCAGTGCTCGAAAATCTGGTGGGTAGGGTGAGGCATCTCATCATCGGCGGAGGCATGGCCAACACCTTCCTTGCAGCGAGAGGCGTGGACGTCGGCCAATCGCTGTGCGAGCACGACCTGACGGAAACGGTGATCGCGATCCTCAACCGGGCAGACAGCGCGGGATGCATCGTGCACCTGCCGTACGATGTCCTGGTCGCGAAGGAGTTTGCGGCAAATCCCCCGTCGATGCGCATTGTTAACGTGCATGAAGTTGCGCCAGACGAAATGATCCTCGACATCGGACCGCAGGCGGTAGAGGCACTCGCCGATGTGCTGAAAACATGCCGGACGCTGGTGTGGAACGGACCGCTCGGCGCTTTCGAATTGCCACCTTTCGACCAAGCGACCGTGGCGCTTGCCCGGACGGCTGCAGCGTTGACGCAAGATGGCTCGCTCGTTTCGGTGGCGGGCGGCGGGGATACCGTCGCTGCGCTGGCCCATGCCGGCGTAGCGGACGAGTTCACCTATGTTTCCACTGCCGGTGGCGCCTTTCTAGAATGGATGGAAGGCAAGCGGCTGCCCGGCGTAGCGGCCTTGACGCAATGAGCGAGAACGAAGGGGTTGGCGAGCCGGTGGGCGCGGGTGGCGGACTGGTTCTCGTCACCCAGGGCGATTGGGCCGGCTGGCATGTCTGGCAGAGCGACGCGTTCGAACAGCGCGCCGGTCCCTTTTACGAGCGCGTTGATGCATCAGGTCGCCGCGTCTCCGCGTTCCGGGCCGAAAAGCGCCACATGAACGGCGGCGGTTTCATGCACGGCGGGTGCCTCATGACGTTCGCTGACAGCGCAATCTTCACGATTGCACGGGATGCGCTTGGCGGCTCCCACGGTGTGACCATGAACCTTTCAGGCGACTTCCTCGATGCCGCGCGCGAAGGGCAGCTGATGGAGGCGCGCGGTGAAGTAACTCGCGGAGGCGGCAAGACGATTTTCGCGCGCGGCCTGATCACCGCCGACGCGAACCCGGTGCTCAGCTTCACCGGGATCATTCGAAAAGTCGGCAACCGTTGAGGTCCGCGCGAGCGCGCCACTAGGGGCGTACCGGGTACAAATCGTAAGTGACAGAACAGGGAAGATGACGATGACCTTCGAAGAGATGAAGCAGCAGATGGCAACCGGGCAAGGCTTTATTGCCGCGCTCGATCAGTCGGGCGGCTCCACCCCAAAGGCGTTGCGCGGCTACGGCGTGGAAGACAGCGAATGGTCGGGCGAAGAGGAGATGTTCGGTCAGATTCACAAGATGCGTTGCCGCATCATCAACAGCCCCAGCTTTGGCAGCGGAAAGGTAATCGGGGCCATCCTGTTCGAACGGACCATGGAAGGCTGCAGCGATGATGGCACTCCGATCCCGGCCCTGCTTGCCCAGCGCGGAGTTGTGCCGTTCCTCAAGGTAGATCAAGGCATGCATGAGGCGGAGAACGGGGCGCAGCTGATGAAGGATATGCCGCGCCTCGCAGAGATGTGCGCGCGTGCCAGGGAGCTGGGCGTGTTCGGCACCAAGATGCGCTCGGTCATCCATGACGCCAACAAGGAAGGCGTTCGCAACAACATCGCCCAGCAGATGGATTTCGGTCTCGAAATACTGGACCATGGCCTCGTCCCGATCCTCGAACCGGAGGTTTCGTTGCAGAGCGAGACACGAGCCGAAGCCGAAGCCATGCTCCTTGACGCCGCGCTGGAACAGCTTGACCGTGTACCTGACGGCCAGCAAGTCATGTGGAAGCTGACGATACCGGCGGAGGCGAACGCCTACAGCGCGTTGATCGAACACCCCAAGGTATTGCGGGTCGTGGCCCTGTCGGGCGGTTACAGCCGGGAAGACGCCTGTCGCGAATTGGCGAAGAACAACGGCATGATCGCCAGCTTCAGTCGCGCTCTGCTGCAAGAACTGCGCGTCGGCATGGACGACGCGGAGTTCGACCGGGTGCTGGGCAACGCCATCAATTCCATTGCCGACGCCAGCTGCTGAGAGAGAACGAATACGCCATTTGCCAGGGCCCGGGTGGCGATTACACCCGGCGCTCTGCGCGGACATGATGCTGCACTGGCCGTGTGCGTAGGCTGGCGCCCGCAACTGCCACCATCTCGTTCCGCAGCCGGAACTTGCCGATTCGATGGGGTTCGCTAGAGCGGCCTCATGGCAAACCAGAAATCAGTATCGGGTGGTCAGCTCTATCTAATCTCGCCACCCGAAGTCGGTGGATCATTTCCGGACCGGCTGGAGCGCGCCGTCCGAGCGGGCAAGGGCTTGGTTGCCGCTTTTCAGCTCCGCCTGAAGGGGGTCGACAGTCACGAAGCCGCTCGGCTGGCCGGACCTCTGCAGGAAATCTGTACCGCGCATGATGTGGCCTTCATTGTCAATGACTCGATCGCGCTCGCCAAACGTCTGCAGGCCGACGGAGTGCACCTCGGGCAAGGTGATGGTGACGTGCGCGAGGCGCGCGATGTGCTGGGGCGGGAGGCGCAGATCGGCGTCACCTGCCACGCGAGCCGGCACCTGGCGATGGAGGCGGGCGAAGCCGGGGCCGATTACGTCGCGTTCGGCGCATTTTTTCCCAGTCTCACTAAAAGCAGCGAACACCGACCTGACCCCGAAATCCTTGCCTGGTGGAGCCGGTTGTTCGAACTTCCCTGTGTGGCCATCGGCGGCATCGACCCATCCAATTGCGCCCCGCTGGTCGCGGCGGGCGCGGACTTCCTGGCAGTGAGCGGCGCGGTATGGAGCGGAAACGAAAGCGAAGCCGTTGAACGGTTCCGACAGGTGATGGACGCAACATCAGGAGGATAGTTTCGCGTCCTGAGGAGTTTAGAGACGAACGGTTCTGTCAAAGGATGCTTTCACCGATGCGTTTATCTCTTCTGTTTGCCTCCACGCTGGTTCTGGCGGGTTGCAACATCAACTTTTCTGATGAGCCCGATGGCGCGGCGCAGCAATCGTCCACTGCCCCCGCGCAAACGACCGACAACCTTGCCGACAGCATGGCATCCGCCGACTACGGTGCGCGCGATGGAGACGTGCCTGATATTGCCGATCCTGAGCAGCGCCCGATGATGCAGGCGCAGGTCACACTGGACCGGCTGGGGTTCGGTCCCGGGGTAATCGACGGGCAAATGGGCATCTCCACACGCAATGCCCTCGAAGGGTTTCAGGAAGCGTCCGGTCTGCAGGTGACAGGCCAGCTGGATGAGCCAACACGCCAGGCTCTAGGGCAGGGGCAGCAATTTGCCGCGACGCGCATTGTCCGCATTCCACAGGATTGGGCGCAGGAGCAGTATCGACCGCTTCCCGACGATCCGGCCGATCAGGCGCAGCTTGACCGGATGGGCTACACCTCGCTCGATGAACGCTTGGCGGAGCGGTTCCATACGACCGTCGATGTGCTGCGGGCTCTCAACCCGGGTGGCACTCCGGCTGGTATGACCCTACCGCAAACCGGCGGCACGGGCGGGCAGACGGCATCCCCGGCGCCACAGGGAACGCGCTCGTCAGCGAGCGAAGCGGGAACGGTGGGAGCTGCAGTTTTCCGTCCGGGCCAGCTTGTCAGGGTTCCAAATATCGGGGCGGACCGCATCGTGCCCGGCGCGGTGCAGGATGAAAGCTGGCAGGCCACCCTTGCTTCTCTCGGTGTCGGATCGGATCAGCCAGAGGCAGCTCGCATCGTAGTGAGCAAGAGCAAGAACACGCTGCGCGCTTATGATTCCAACGATCGGTTGATCGCGCTGTTTACCGTCAGTTCGGGTTCGGAACAGGATCCACTGCCTTTGGGTGACTGGAAGATCCTGGGCAAGGCGTATAACCCGGACTACTCCTACGATCCGACGCTGCTCCGTAACGCGCCAGACAGCGACGACAAGCAGCGGTTGCCCCCCGGACCCAACAACCCAGTAGGAGTCGTGTGGATCGACCTGTCCAAGGAGCATTACGGCATCCACGGAACGCCCGAGCCGCAAACAATTGGACGCGCGCAAAGCAACGGGTGTGTGCGCCTGACGAATTGGGATGCTGCCAGACTGGCGCAAATGGTCAGCACAACGACCAAGGTCGAATTCGTCGCATGACGGGGCCAAGCTGAACCATGCGGCTGAGGGAGCATCTCAAGACAGCGTTTGTGACCTTTCTGCTCACCTCAGCCGGGTGGATCGTTGCGGGTATCCTGCTCGTTGGCCCCAGTGTGCAGGTTTCGGCGCCCGCAAACTTCCTTGCCAGGGAGGAGAGTGCCGCTCCTGCCAGATCCTCGAGGACGGCTGACGCGATCGCCGGCAGTGGCCAGTGGATTATACCCGTGGCCGGGGTAGAGCGCGGCCAACTGGTCGACACGTATACCCAGTCACGCGGCGGCGGTGCGCGCGTTCACAACGCCATCGACATCGCCGCGCCGGCCGGTACTCCAATCGTGGCGGCGGCTGCGGGCCGGGTAGAGAAGCTGTTCCTGTCGAATGACGGCGGCAACACTGTATATATCCGTCTGCCTGGCGGCGAAATCCTCACCTATTATGCCCATCTCGATGCCTATGCGCAGGGGCTGCGAGAAGGGCAGCCGGTGAAGCAAGGTCAGTTCATTGGTACGGTCGGCAGCACAGGGAATGCAGATCCCGCTGCGCCGCACCTGCATTTCGCCATTTACCGCATGGCACGGGGGAGTGCCTGGCACGATACCGGTGAGCCGGTTAATCCCTTTCCGCTTCTGACCCAGCGTTGACGGCGCTGTCGATCCGGTAGGCACGGCGGTTGCATACCAACTGTTCGTTGGTTTCCGCCGCCGCGACAACAAGGCGCAGGCGGTTGCGGTCTTCACGCTGCAGCGACAAACCCTTCAACGGTCCGCGCGTGAACGTCACCGTCGTTCCGGTCAGCAGGTAGGTGCCGCTCCCCTCGCGCGTGTAATATGCCGAATTACGCCTGGTGACAAAGCTGCGCCGATCGTCGACGATCAGGGCGGAACCCATCGCATCGCCCGGAACCCCGCACTGCCAAAAGCCCAGCGGCAGGACGCCAAGCCTCCCGCCCGGTGCAGCGGCGGCAGCGTCGATGGTCGGAGCGGGCAGAGTGGTCAGAGCGGTCAGAAGCAGAATGCGGAATATGGTCATCGTCGCGTCTTAGCGCCCGGTTTGTCGCGCCGCCAGCCGCCTTGCCGTCCGCGGCACGAGCCGCTAAGGCCGCGCCTTTCATGCCGAGGCGCGACATGCGCCCTCAGGCAGCATCCTCAGTCCGGAGCCAGCAACTACATGAAAATCAGCGGTGTCGACATTCGCCCCGGCAACATCCTCGAATATGAAGGCGGGATCTGGAAAGTTGCCAAGATCCAGCACACGCAGCCCGGCAAGGGCGGGGCATACATGCAGGTGGAAATGAAGAACCTGCAGGATGGACGCAAGACCAACGTGCGCTTCCGCAGCGCCGACACGGTGGAGCGGGTGCGGCTCGACACCAAGGAATACCAGTTCCTCTACGAAGACGGCGAACAGCTGGTGTTCATGGACGGCGACACGTTCGAGCAGATCAATCTTCCATCCGACCTGCTGGGCGATGCCCGCCCCTTCCTGCAGGACGGGATGCAGGTAACGCTGGAGCTGTGGGACGAAAAGCCGATCAGCGTCGCGCTGCCGGAACAGGTGGAGGCCACCATTGTCGAGGCGGATGCCGTGGTGAAGGGGCAGACGGCGTCCTCCAGCTTCAAGCCTGCAATCCTGGAGAACGGGGTGCGGGTCATGGTTCCGCCGCATATCGAAAGCGGAACGCGCATCGTGGTTGACGTGTACGAGCGGACCTACATCGGCAAGGCGGGCTGAGGGGCAGATCATGGCCCAGCTTCCTGGCATCATCCGCGTCATGGAGCGCGCCGCGCGCAAGGCGGGCGGTCGGCTCAGGCGCGACTTCGGCGAGGTCGAGCATCTGCAGGTCAGCCGCAAGGGGCCGGCGGATTTCGTTTCCAAGGCAGACCAGATCGCCGAACGGACCTTGTGGGACGAGTTGCGAGAGGCGCGGCCTGGCTGGGGCTTCGTACTGGAAGAAGGCGGCGTGATCGAAGGGGAGCCGGACAAGCCGCGCTGGATCATCGATCCGCTCGACGGCACCAGCAACTTTCTGCATGGAATTCCGCACTTCTCGATCTCCATCGCCGTGCAGGAGCCGAAGCTGGGAGGTGGCGGCTGGGGCGAGGTGACAGCAGCCGTGGTGTATCAGCCGGTGACGGACGAAACTTTCTGGGCAGAGAAGTCCCGCGGTGCGTGGCTGCACGACGGCCGGCTGCGCGTGTCTGCCAGGTCGCGCATGGATGAAGCGCTGGTCGCGACGGGCATCCCCTACGGCGGGCACGGAGACTTTGCCGAGTGGAGCAGGATCTTTGCCGCCATCGGCCCGCAAGTGGCCGGCATCCGCCGGTTCGGTTCTGCGGCACTGGATCTTGCGTGGGTGGCGGCCGGCAGGTTCGACGCGTTCTGGGAAAGCGACCTGTCGATCTGGGACACGGCGGCCGGCTGTCTGCTGGTGCGCGAAGCGGGTGGCTTTGTCACCGATTATCGCGGCCGTTCCCAGCCGGTTCATTACGAACAGGTGCTGGCGGGCAACGACAAGCTGCATTCCAAGCTGCACAAGGCTCTGGTGGCTTCGCTCAAGACTTGAACGAGATAGAGCCTCCCGCTAGAGGCGCGGCTTCCCCGACAGTGCCCCTGTGGTGGAATTGGTAGACGCGTTCGACTCAAAATCGAATTTCTTCGGAAGTGCCAGTTCGAGTCTGGCCAGGGGCACCACCGCAGCAGATGGTGCAGCACTCTGTGAATGCGCTAGCGGCTTGCCCTGCTTGTGGCCATAGGCCGCCGTGATGTCTCTCCTTCCCGAATCGTGGCACGCGGCGTACTCTGCGCAAATTGGTCTCATCATCTTGGCAATGGTTTTTGCAGCCTTTGCCACCGAACGGCGGCCGCCGGTCGTGATCGCAGTCGTAGGTGCGGGCCTGATGATGGCTCTTGGCTTTTTGCCAGTGAGCGACGCGTTGAACGTGTTCGGCAACTCCGCGCCCATCACGATCGCCGCAATGTTTGTGCTGTCTGGCGCGCTTCTTCGCACCGGCGCACTGGAAGAGGTGACGGGCTGGGTGATCCGGCGCACCATGCGCAGACCCCGCGTGGCACTGGCAGAGGTCGCCGGCGGCACCATGCTGGCGTCCGCCTTCATGAACAACACGCCAGTGGTCATCGTCATGATCCCCATCATCCAGCGGCTGGCGCGGGTTC
The DNA here is from genome assembly GCF_022605525.1 of Porphyrobacter sp. GA68. Taxonomy (GTDB): domain Bacteria; phylum Pseudomonadota; class Alphaproteobacteria; order Sphingomonadales; family Sphingomonadaceae; genus Qipengyuania_B. The sequence continues at coordinate 722,401 of NZ_JAKQYJ010000002.1, read as the reverse complement.
TGAAGACATCTGCCACCCGGCTGCTCATTCCGCTGTCCTACGTCTCGATCCTGGGTGGAACTTTGACGCTGATCGGAACCTCAACCAACCTTCTGGTCGCCGGCGTGGCGGAGCAGCAGGGCTTGGCACAATTCGGCATTTTCGAGATCACCGGCGTCGGCATGTTCGGTGCGGCGGCGGGACTGCTGGTGCTGGGCCTGCTGGGGCGCTGGCTTCTGCCAGATCGCGGGCCCCGGGCGACGGACGAGCAACGTGAAAGCGATATGTACCTGTCGCATCTGGTGGTGAGTGCGCAAAGTCCGCTGGATGGCAAGATGCTGACGGATACTTCCATTTTCCGCCGCTCCGGCGTGCGTGTCATCGGGGTGCAGCGCGGCAAGCAGGTGGAGCGCAAGCAATACGACAACTGGGAACTGAGGGTTGGCGATCAGTTGATCGTCGCCGCCAACCCTGCCGAGCTCGCGTCGCTGGCTGAAACAAGTGGCTTTCGCACAGGTCTCACAGGGGTTGGCGGCGATGTCGCGATGGCCGGACCCAATCGTCCTGCGGACCTGCGGCTGGTTCACGCGGTGATCTCGCCATCGCATCCGATCATCGGGCGGCGGCTGGCCGAAATACCGCTTCTTTCGCGCTTGCGGGTGCGCGTGCTGGGCCTCTCCCGGCCGCGCCACCTCGCCGGCCCCGATCTGGCCAATGTGCGCGTCCGGGCGGGCGACCGTTTGCTGATCGCCGGAGGAGACGATGCGGCGCAGGCGCTTCAGGCAAACATCGGGTTGGCTGATGTGAGCGAAGCACCGGTGCGGGCGTTCCGACGCGTTCGGGCTCCAGTCGCCATCGGGACGCTGGCGGGCGTGGTCGTGCTGGCCGCGCTGTTCAATATTCCCATAGTCGGGCTGGCGATCGTAGGGGTGGCGGTGGTGCTGGCCACCCGCTGCATCGAACCGGAGGAGGCTTGGGCGGCGATCGACGGCAACACGCTGGTGTTGATCTTCGCGATGCTGGCGTTCGGGCAGGCTCTGGAGAACGCGGGAAGCCTGAAGCTGATCGTGGAAACCTTGCGCCCGGTGCTGCTGGCCAGCTCTCCGTTTATTCTGCTTGTAGCGGTGTATGCAGTAACCAGTGCACTTACCGAGGCGGTAACCAACAATGCGGTGGCCGTCATCATGACGCCCGTTGCCATCGGCATAGCGGAAACCGCCGGCGTCGATCCGCGCGCCATCGTGTTCGTGGTGATGTTCGCGGCGAGCGCCAGCTTTGCGACGCCGATCGGCTATCAGACGAACACGCTGGTGTACGGGGCGGCGAACTATCGCTTCATGGACTTCGTTAAAATCGGTGTTCCGATGAATATCGGGGTTGGGCTCGCCACGTGTTTCGCGATCAGCATGCTCAAGATGGGATAGGCATCCACCCAGCGAAACCGGACGGCGGCGCTGGCTTGCCGCCTGCATCCGCACCTCGCTGGGGGTGCAGGTTGCGGCAGAGCAACAAGGTTCTATCGTGACGGTGTCCGCGACTCGAGCAGCGCGATGCGCGTTGCCCCAGCGGCGCTGGCTCGAAAGGAACATCGGATGAAAGCACGCTTGTTGATCTGCGCCTTAATGCTGAACGTCGGGATCAACGCGCCGGCTGCCGCCCAGGATCTGCGCACGGCCATCGCGGCCGATATGCCGGACCTGATGACGCTCTACCGCGACCTTCATGCAAATCCTGAACTCAGTTTCGAGGAGCGGGAAACGGCCGCCAAGCTGGCGCAGCGGATGAAGGCTTTGGGTTTTGAAGTAACCGAAGGGGTGGGCAAGACCGGCGTGGTCGCTGTGATGAGGAATGGCGGTGGGCCGACCGTCCTCCTGCGGGCCGACATGGATGGGCTACCGGTGGTGGAACAGACCGGCCTGCCCTTTGCATCAAGGCGACTGGCGACGCCGGCCAGCGGCGTAGAAACCGGCGTCATGCATGCCTGTGCCCATGACACGCACATGACCGCGTTCATCGGAGCGGCTCAGTTACTCAGCGAACGCAAGGCTGAATGGCAGGGCACGCTGGTCATGGTGCTTCAACCTGCCGAGGAAGTGGGGCTTGGCGCGCTCGCCATGCTGGAGGACGGGTTGTACACCCGCTTTCCCAAGCCCGACTACGCCGTCGCATTCCACAATGCCGCGCAGTTCCCCGCCGGAACCATCGGCTATTCCCCGGGCTACGCGCTCGCCAATGTGGACAGCGTCGATATCACGGTAAAGGGTGTTGGGGGTCACGGCGCCTATCCGCACACCGCGAAAGACCCGATAGTGCTGGCCAGTGCGATCGTCATGAAACTGCAGACGCTGGTCAGCCGCGAATCCAGTCCGCTTGACCCCGCCGTCGTCACCGTTGGCAGCTTTCACGCCGGAGCCAAGCACAACATCATCCCGGACGAGGCAAAGTTGCAATTGACGGTGCGTTCCTATTCCGACGAATCGCGCAAGCTGCTGCTCGATGGAATTGCCCGCATCGCGCGGGGCGAGGCCATCGCGGCCGGTCTGCCCAGCGACCGTATGCCGGTGGTGACGGTGGAGGATACATACACGCCCGCCACCTTCAACGATCCCGACTTCACGCAGGAAGTCATGGCGCGTTTTCGTCAACGGTTTGGGGAAGATCGGGTGATGCAGGTTCCATCGGTCATGGGTGGGGAGGACTTCGGACAGTTCCGACGTGCTGCCCCCGACGATGTGCAGTCGCTCATTTTCTGGGTCGGCGGGGTGCCGCAGGAACAATGGCAAAAAGCGCAGCGGGGCGAGGTGGAATTGCCATCCCTCCATTCCCCGTTCTGGGCGCCTGATGCCGAGGCGGTGATCGCAACCGCCACCGAAGGGTTAGCGGCAGCGGCCCTCGATCTCATGCCCCGCCCCGGCGGGTAAACCGATGGCGCCGCCGGAGGGTTCACCCCGGCGGCGCGCTTCTCCTCCCCAGGAGAAACCTGCTTATTCGGTATCCGGCACGTAATTGCCCAGCCGGTGGTGAAGCGCATTGATCTTCGCCAGTTCCTCACGGTCATCGGTCTGCCGGGCGTGGCTGGCGAGAGCCGCGCGCAAAAGGCGGAAATCCGCGGTTGAAAACAGCGCGCGGGCACGCCCTGGCTCGGCAGAAGTCTGGGAGTGCGGGTCGGTGGCAGCTTGCATTTCCTGTCTCCTTGTCAGGCGGCGAACTGATTCATCGTGTTGTGCTTGCCGCCGGCCTTCAGGGCCGCTTCGCCGGCAAAATACTCCTTGTGGTCGTCGCCGATGTCCGATCCCGCCATGTTCTGGTGCTTCACGCAGGCAATGGCCTGCCGGATTTCCTCGCGCTGCACGTTCTTTACGTAACCGAGCATGCCGGCGGCGCCAAAGTACTCGCGCGCCAGGTTGTCGGTGGACAGCGCGGTGGTGTGGTATGTCGGCAGGGTGATGAGGTGGTGGAAAATGCCCGCCTCCCGCGCTGAGTCCGCCTGGAATGTCCGGATCCGCTCATCAGCTTCGGCGGCGAGGTCCGTTCCGTCATAATCCACACTCATCAGCCGGCTGCGATCATAGCCGGAGACATCGCGGCCGTCCTGTGCCCAGGCGTCATACACCTGCTGGCGGAAGTTGAGGGTCCAGTTGAAGCTGGGCGAATTGTTGTAAACGAGCTTTGCGTCCGGAACTGCTTCGCGGATGCGCCTGACCATGCCGCCGATCTGGCCAATGTGCGGCTTCTCCGTCTCGATCCACAACAGGTCCGCGCCATGCTGAAGTGCCGCGATGCAGTCCAGCACGCAGCGATCCTCCCCTGTGTCCGGGCGGAACTGGTAAAGGTTGGACGGCAGCCGCTTTGTCTTCATGAGTGCTCCGTTCCGGCTGATCAGAACATCGCCATGGCCCACGCTGGCCGGATCGACCGCGTCGCAATCGAGGAAAGCGTTATACTGGTCCCCCAGGTCGCCGGGCTCGCGCGAATACGCGATCTGCTTGGTCAGCCCGGCACCAAGCGAGTCCGTGCGGGCCACGATGATGCCATCCTCGACGCCCAATTCTAGAAACGCGTAACGGATGGCGCGCAGCTTCTGATGGAAGTCTTCATGCGGAACAGTGACCTTGCCATCCTGGTGCCCGCACTGCTTCTCGTCGGAAACCTGATTCTCGATCTGGATCGCGCATGCACCCGCCTCGATCATCTTCTTGGCAAGGAGATAAGTCGCCTCGGCATTACCGAACCCAGCGTCGATATCGGCGATGATTGGCACCACATGGGTCTGAAAGCTGTCAATCGCCCTGAGGATGCGCTGCTCCTCCACCTCGTCACCGTCATCGCGCGCCTTGTCGAGGCTGCGAAACAGCATTCCCAGTTCGCGCGCATCTGCCTGGCGCAGGAACGTGTAGATCTCTTCGATCAGCGCAGGAACGCTGGTTTTCTCGTGCATTGACTGGTCGGGCAGGGGACCGAACTCACTGCGCAATGCGGCGATCATCCAGCCGGACAGATAGAGATAGCGGCGCTTCGTGCTGCCGAAGTGTTTCTTGATGGCGATCATCTTCTGCTGAGCCACGAACCCGTGCCAGCACCCCAGCGACTGCGTGTATTTGGCTGGATCCTGGTCATAGGCGGCCATGTCGTCGCGCATGATGCGGGCGGTGTACCGGGCGATCTCCAGCCCCGTTTGAAAGCGGTTCTGCAAGCGCATGCGGGCGATGTTTTCCGAGCCGATGTTCCCGGCAGTCGTGTTGCTGGCCGCCAGATCGGCTACAGTCTGATAATAGGTCATTCATGGCTCCCGTGTGTGTCTGCACATCTAAAGCATGACCGGCACCTCACGAACGACCGGAAGTTACAAAAAGTTTGTTCATTGCGGGACAGAGCCCGCTGCATCTCTTGTCCGAATGTCATAATTGATACAAACGGGGTTATGACACGAGCAGACCTGTATGCCGGGCCCGCTTTGCGGAAGCTGCGCCGGCACGCGGACCTCACCCAAGGTGCGATGGCCGCCCGCTTGGGCATCTCAGCCAGCTATCTCACCCTGCTTGAGCGTAATCAGCGGCCACTCAGCGCCCGCGTTCTGATGCAGCTTGTATCCGAATTCGAAGTTGATCCCTTGTCACTGCGGCCCGATGACAGCACCGGCGGCATCGATGGCATGGCCCGGCGTCTGACCGACGCGCGGTTTGCTGATCTCGCGATCGACCGGCGTGAGGTCGAGGAATTGCTGGCGACAGCACCCAGCGTCGCTGCGGCTTTTGCTCGTCTGTACGATGGCCAATCGCCTGCGGCCGGCGCGCCGGACGACCCGGGGGCCATTGCCCGCCAGGCGATTGAACAGTGGCGCAACCACTTCGCCGATCTGGACCATTCCGCCGAACAGCTCGCCGACGAGCTGCGATTGTCGCGGGGCGACAGCGCAACCGCTCTGATCGAACATCTGCGGCAGCGGCACCAGCTGTCGGTCAGGGTGGTGCCGGAGAGCGTGATCCCGGGCCTGACGCGGCGACTGGACCTGCATGCACGGCAGGTGCAGTTGTCCGAGATGCTGGCACCAGCGGCGCGGACCTTCCAGCTTGCCAAGCAGCTCGCCATCCTTGAACAGCGCAGCGCAGTGGAGGCAATCGCCGCCGGATCGGGCATCGCGCCAGGCAGCACTGCGCGCATCCTGTTCGAACGATACCTGTACAGTTATTTCGCCGCCGCTCTCGTGATGCCCTACAGCCGCTTCGTGCGGGCGTGCCAGGCCACCGGCTATGACCTGCCGATCCTGCAGGGGCGGTTCGGCGTCAGTTTCGAACAGCTTGCCCACCGGCTGACCACTCTGCAGCGGGTGGGAGAGCGCGGCTTGCCGATCTTCATGGTCCGGGTGGACGCGGCCGGGCAGTTTTCCAAGCTGCTTGCCGGAGCAAGCGGGGCCACCTTCCTGGATGTGAGGGGGAGCTGCCCTCTGTGGCGTCTCCACAGCGCGCTGGGGCGGCCGGGTGAGTGGCATGTGCAGCAGGTGGAGGTCGACAGTGCCAGTCCGGCAGACTGGATCACCATCGCCCGCTCTTCCGGCGACACCGACCGCGACAGGCGGTTCGCCATTGCCATCGGACTGGAAACCCGGTTTGCGGGCGAACTGGCTATGCTACAGCGCATGCCTCAGCTTGTCAGGACACCCACCGGAATGGGCTGCATCCGCTGCCGCCGGGTGGGCTGCCATCAACGCTCCCTTCCGCCAACCGGGTTGAAGCTGGCGCCTGACCGCATGACACAGGGCGCCACGCCTTTTTCTGCCGTATCGTCCGGCTGACACAAGGCGTCAGGTGGTCGGCTGATAAGTCTGCGCCGCACCGGGAAATTGGCGGCTGCGCACTTGGGACGCGTATGTTGAAGCGGCCTCCTCAATGATGCTTGCCAGATCGGCGTAACGCTTAACAAAGCGGGGCACCCGTTCGAACAGGCCGAGCATGTCTTCGGAAACGAGCACCTGCCCATCGCATTGGGCCGACGCGCCGATGCCGATCACGGGGGCGCAAACGGCCTGCGTCACTTCCAGCGCGGTGGGTTCGACCACCCCTTCTGCAACGATCGCAAACGCCCCGGCGTCATCCAGCGCTTTGGCATCGCGCACGATCTTCTGCGCCTCCGCGTCGCTCCGGCCGCGCGCCGCATAGCCGCCCAGCACATTGACCGCCTGCGGGGTGAGCCCGACGTGCCCCATGACCGGTATGCCGCGCTGTGTCAGGAAGGCGACCGTTTCGGCCATCGCCTCGCCGCCTTCCAGCTTCACCCCTGCCGCGCCGCTGACCTTGAGAAGGTGCGCGGCGCTGGCGAAAGCGGCTTCGGGCGAGGCTTCGTAGCTGCCGAACGGCATGTCGACGATCACAACGGCATGGTATGATCCGCGCACCACCGCCGCAGCATGGTTCGCCATCATCTCAAGCGTGACCGGCACGGTGGACGGAAGGCCGTAAATCACCTGACCCAGCGAGTCCCCTACCAGCAACAGGTCGCAATGCGCGTCCAGCAGTTGCGCCATGCGCGCGGTATAGGCGGTCAGCATCACGATCGGTTCGGCAGTGACGCCGTCCGTCTTGCGCTTTCTGATGGCGGGGACTGTCAGCCGCTTCATCGGCTGCGGCGTGGGAGAGGCGCGACTGGTCGCGGTGTCGAGCTGGAAGGTGGTGGACATGGCCGTGCTAGTTACACGCTGACTCCTATCTGTAAAAGCGCGCAGTTCTGCCTTGCCAAGCAGCAGCTTTTCGCTAGCTTCCGGCCAAACATCGGACGGGCGGCGCCCTGCCGCGCCGTATGGGGGATAAACGAATGCTGTTTGGCCGGGTAAAGCCGCTTGATGCAATTTTGGCGACTGCCAGGAAAAAGGCGTTGCCGCGTACGCTGGGTGCGCTGCAGCTGACTTTGTTCGGGATAGGCGCCGTGATCGGCACCGGGATCTTCGTTCTCACTTCGGAAGGCGCGCAGAAAGCCGGACCCGGCCTGATGCTGGCGTTCGCCATCGCGGGGGCGATCTGCATCGTTGCCGCCCTGTGCTATGCGGAAATCGCCTCGATGATACCCGTGTCGGGTTCGGCGTACACCTACACCTACGCCACAATGGGCGAACTGCTCGCCTGGACGGTGGGTTGGGCCCTCGTTCTGGAATACGCGGTTGCGGCATCGGCTGTATCGGTGGGATGGTCCGGCTATTTCGTTGGAACATTACGCGAATTAACGGGGCTGGCATTGCCGACATGGCTGACTGCCGGTCCGCTGGTGCTGGGCGGGGCGGAAGGCGGGTTCATCAACCTGCCGGCGGTCGTGATTGCCCTTGCTGTTACATGGCTGCTGGTTATCGGCACCACCGAAAGCGCGCGTGTCAACGCCGTGCTGGTTGCGATTAAGGTGATCGCTCTCACCGCCTTCATCGCCTTGACCCTGCCGAGCGAGGAATTCAGCACCGGCCGGTTCAACCCGTTCCTGCCCGCCGGCGTCTTTGGCGGCTTTGGAACAGGCCTTGGCGCGGTGGGCGCAGCCGCGATCATCTTCTTCGCCTATGTCGGTTTTGACTCCGTCTCAACCGCGGCGGAAGAAACCAAAAATCCTCAGCGCAACGTGCCTATCGGATTGATCGGCAGTCTGCTGTTCTGCACCGTGTTCTACATTCTGGTGGCAGCAGGCGCCATCGGGACAATCGGCGGGCAACCCATCATGGGGCCCAACGGCATACCGTTTCCGGCAGGCTCTGCGGAGCTGGCCCGGCAGTGCGCGCTGCCGCAGTATTCCGAAATGCTGGTCTGCTCTAACGAAGCACTGGCGCATGTCCTGAGGCAGATTGGCTATTCGACGGTTGGCAACTTCGTCGGCCTCGCCGCGTTCATCGCGCTGCCCTCCGTGATCCTCATCCTGCTGTATGGCCAGACGCGCATCTTCTTCGTCATGTCGCGTGATGGCCTTCTGCCGGAAAGGCTGTCGACCATTCACCCCAAATGGAGGACGCCGTACATCGTCACGATGATCACCGGCTCGGTCGTGGCATTCGCCGCCGCGTTCCTGCCCGTAGGCAAGCTGGCCGAGATTGCGAATACCGGCACGCTATATGCCTTTCTCATGGTGGCGGTTGCGGTCCTGATCCTGCGCGTGAAGGAACCCCACCGCGAACGGTCGTTTTCCGTCCCCGGCGTATGGTTTGTCGCCCCGGCATCGATCCTCGGCTGCGCCTTCCTGTTCTTCAACCTTCCGTATCACGCCATGCTGGTCTTCCCGGTTTGGGGCGCGGTTGGACTGCTCATCTACTTCTCTTACAGCCGCAGCCGCAGCCACCTGGGCCGCGGCATCATCGAAGTCGTGGACGATATCGAGGGCGAGGAAACCATGCTGCCGATCGATCCGCCCCGCGCGGTCTGACGCGCAACGAAAAACGCCGCCCGGTCGACCGGGCGGCGCTTGTACGGCAAGGCAGATCTATTCGCCTTCGTACGAGAAGCTAGAGTTGAACCTCTGCCGTGTGTTTGGGCATCTGGTCACGGACATCACCGCCCAAAATCATCTTCGTGTTGTAATAGAGCCCCAGATCGCTGTCCCAGATCTGCGCCTCTCCAAGGTCCATCCTAAGCATGAGGAGGTTAGGGTCATCCTTCCCGCCGTCGAACCACGCGGCGGTTATCCGGTCCCATTCCTTGTCTAGCCGTTCGCGGCTTGTCTCTTCGGACAGCCGGCCATCGAACCGGGCGAAGACGTCATGCCCCTTGCTCGCGAACGTGCACACTGCCTCACCCATCTGAGCGAGTGAATTGCTGCGCTGGGTAAAAAACCAGATTGCGCTGTTCGCGTCCGGGTCGAGCTTTGCCGTCATGACCACACCTTCGCCGGGTTCGGCCTTTCGTTCCAGAAACACGAAGGGCGAATCCGCCAACGCCTTCCAGAATTTCTGCTTCAACTCTTCCGGGTCGGCTTCATTGTGATGCATCGCTTTATTCCTCCTTTGCAGGGCGGAACGGGCGGTGCCGGGCATTAGTTCCTCCACCTGCGGACCAGTCTTGCCCCGCGACGGCCACGGTCCCGCGCTGTACCGCAGGAACGCGCGGGCGCCGCAAGCGCTTTCGTCAGGAACGTCGCGGCAGCGGAGCCAATGATTAGCTCTGGCCAAACACGCGGCAAGAACATACATAGAACGAATGACCGAACAGACGATCCTTCAGAAGCTGGAAATCCTCGCCGACGCGGCGAAATACGATGCGTCCTGTGCGTCTTCAGGCACCGCTAAGCGGGATTCCCGCAGCGGGAAGGGTGTTGGTTCGACTGAGGGAATGGGCATTTGCCACGCGTATGCTCCGGACGGCAGGTGCATTTCCCTGCTGAAGGTTCTGCTGACAAACCATTGCATTTTCGATTGCCATTACTGCATCAATCGAAAAAGCTCGAACGTGCGACGTGCCCGGTTCTCGCCGCAGGAGGTCGTGGACCTGACGCTGAACTTCTATCGGCGCAATTATATCGAAGGTCTGTTCCTGTCGTCGGGTATCATCAAAAGCTCCAATCACACCATGGAACAGCTGGTTGAGGTTGCCCGCCTGCTACGTGAAGAGCATGATTTTCGCGGCTATATCCACCTCAAGACCATCCCCGATGCCGACCCGGAACTGGTTCATCAGGCGGGATTGTATGCAGATCGCGTTTCCATCAACGTCGAACTGCCGACCGACGCCGGACTAACTCGGCTGGCCCCGGACAAGGACGCTCGCCAGATCGAAGGCGCGATGGGCGGCGTGAAATTGGCGATCAGTCAGGCTCGGGACGAAAAGAAGCGGTTTCGACATGCCCCGCGGTTTGCTCCCGCCGGCCAATCAACCCAGATGATTGTTGGGGCAGACAGTGCGACGGACGCAGATATCGTTGGCAAGGCTAGCCGACTGTATGACAGCTATCGGCTGCGCCGGGTCTATTATTCCGCGTTCTCGCCCATTCCTGATGCCAGCGCGGTCTTGCCCCTGAAGCGGCCGCCGCTGATCCGCGAACATCGCCTTTATCAATCCGACTGGTTGATGCGGTTCTACGGTTTCGCGCCTCGCGAAGTGATGCAGGCAACGGAAGATGACGGCAATCTTCCGCTCGACATCGATCCGAAACTGGCCTGGGCGCTCAAGTTCCGGGAGCAGTTTCCGCTTGATGTAAACCGGGCGAGCAGGGAGCAACTGCTCCGCGTACCGGGGTTGGGCGTTCACGCTGTCGATCGGATCCTTGCGTCCCGCCGTCATCGCAACCTGCGGCTGGAAGATGTTGGCAAGCTGACGGTTTCCATTGGCAAGGTGCGCCCTTTCATCTGCGCGGCCGATTGGCGTCCGACCGGGTTGACGGACAAGGTCGATCTGCGCCGCCTGCTGGCGCCTAAAGCCGAGCAGCTGGAGCTGTTCGCCGCATGAGTGCCGGGCACCCCGCGCTGGCAAGCGACGTGGCCGGCTCCTATACTGTTGAACTACCTGCACCGGACGACTTCGATTTTTGGCGGGATCGCGCACGCGTTCTGTTGCAGTGCGATGTACCGCCCGATCAGGTCGTCTGGATTGAGCCTGGGGCAGGCGGAGATCTGTTCGCAGTTACCGCTCGCTCTCTTCCCGTGCCGCAGGATCCGCACAGAACGGTGCGCGCTTCCAAGCGGTTCCTAACCCTTGCCAAGAATGTTGCCCTTCATTCCGATGCGGACCGGTTCGCGCTGCTTTACCGGCTGTTGTGGCGCCATCGTAGCAATCCCCGCATCATGGAAGACAGGGCGGACCCAGATGTTCGGCGCGCGGAAGAGCTCGACAAGGCGGTGCGCCGCGACAGCCACAAGATGCACGCCTTTGTCCGATTTCGCCTGCTCGATGAGGGAGGGGAGGAGCATTACGTCGCTTGGTTCGAACCTGAGCACCACATTGTCCGGGCCAACGCCGGTTTCTTCATGCGCCGGTTTGCCAACATGCGCTGGTCGATCCTGACGCCCAAAGGCTGTTTGCATTGGGACGGGGTCACGATGCGAGAAGGACCTCCTGCGAGCCGCTCTGATGCACCTGACGGGGATCCGGTGGAGGACCTTTGGCGCAGTTACTACGCGTCGATTTTCAACCCGGCGCGTTTGAAGGTCGGCGCCATGCTGAAGGAAATGCCCAAGCGGTATTGGAAGAACATGCCGGAGGCGTCGTTGATTCCGGCACTCGTCGCCGGGGCACAGGCAAGGGAAAGCCGGATGGTGGAAGCCGGAGCGCTGGAGTTCGAGGAAAAGCCGGACACGCTGGAGGGGGTCAGCAAGGCGATCCATGGTTGCCGCAAGTGCCCGATAGGCTTGTTGGAAAACACCGCCGTGATGGGCGAAGGGCCGCGCGAAGCCATGCTGATGATTGTCGGCGAACAGCCGGGCGATCAGGAAGACCAGAGCGGACGGCCATTCGTCGGGCCAGCCGGTCAGCTACTCGATTTTCATCTGCAGAAGGCCGGGATCGACCGCAGCCAGGCTTACGTCACGAACGCCGTGAAGCATTTCAAGTACACGCCGCGCGGGCGTCGCCGCATTCACCAGTCGCCCGCGGCGAAGGAGATCGACACGTGCCGGTGGTGGCTGGAAAGCGAGCGGGCGTTGGTTCGTCCCAAGCTGATCCTGGCCATGGGGGCCAGCGCGGCGCGCGCACTGCTGGGCAAGACGGTCAGCATCGCCCGGGTCAGGGGGCAGCCGCAGATGCTGGAGGACGGGAGCGAGTTGTGGATCACGGCGCATCCGTCCTACCTGTTGCGCCTGGACGGGCCCGCGCGTGACGCGCAAACCGGCATGTTCGATGCAGATCTGCACGCGGTGCGGGAACGATTGCGGGAGCTGGAGGGTGTATAAGAGCTAACCCATCGAGCATCAAAAGGCGCCTCAAGTCTGAAGTTCTCCCGTCACATCGGCCGTTTCAGGGGTGATCGCGCGGTTTTAGGCGTGCTCGTAATCATGGCTGGAGTGCTAGCGGCGAGAGCTTGGCTGGCGGCCCATCCGCAGCACAACCCGTGGGCGCCGCTCGACCTGGGCGATCCGCCCGGTTGGGCGACAAGTTCCAAGCTGGTTTCGCTGAAGGAGGATGCGGAGCTTTGCCGAACGGTTCTGACCAACAGCGAGATCGAGTTTCGCCTCCTACCACCGGCGGGAGATGGCGAATGCCTGCGTGAAGATCGTCTGCAGCTGACGCAGTTTCCCCTGCAACCTCAGGAGCCCGTTGCGACCTGCGCCGTCGCCGCCGGAATGGAATATTGGCGGCGTCACTCCCTCGACCCCGTGGCTCAGGAACTGTTTGGGACGGGCGTGGAAGAAATCATGCATCTGGGCACGTTTTCCTGCCGCCGGCTGTACGGCAGATCGGACGGCGCCTTCAGCGAACATGCGACCGGCAATGCGATAGACATTTCCGGCTTCCGACTTGAAGACGGAACCGTAATCAGCGTGTTGAACGACTGGGAAGACCCGGCCGCAAAAGGCGCGTTTCTCAGACAGGTGCGTGATGGCGCCTGTTCCGCTTTCGCAACGGTGCTTTCACCCGACTACAACGCCGCTCACGCCGATCATTTCCACTTCGATCAGGCGTCGCGCTGGGGCTCGTTCTGCCGCTGATCAGGGTTCCAGTGCGTAGCCCGCGGAACGTACGGTGCGGATCGGGTCGTCGACCCCTTCTATTTCGATAGCTTTCCTGAGACGGCGGATGTGCACATCGACCGTGCGCAGTTCGATGTCGCTGCCGGTGCCCCAGACGCCGTCGAGAAGCTGCCCGCGGCTGAACACCCGGCCTGGACTTTCCATGAAAAACTTCAGAAGCCGGTATTCGGTTGGGCCAAGCTGCAAGGCCTTGCCGCGGCGCTCTACCTTGTGGCCGACCGGGTTGAGACGGATATCGCCCACCTCGATGATTTCGCCGGCTAGGGCAGGGCGGATTCGCCGCATCACCGCCGCCACCCGGGCCAGCAACTCGCGGGGTGAAAAAGGCTTGGTGATGTAGTCGTCGGCGCCCGTGTCCAGCCCCCGTATGCGATCGTCCTCGTTCTCGCGGGCGGTCAGCATGATGATGGGGGTGCGCGCGGTCGCCTTGTCGCGCCGCAACCGGCGGCAGACCTCGATCCCGCTGGTCCCTTCGATCATCCAGTCGAGGATGATTAGGTCTGGCGTTTCCTCAGCCGCCATGACCAACGCTTCGTCACCGTCGGCGGTGGTGCGAACCTTGTACCCTTCGTTGGTGAAGCGGTATTCGAGCAGCTCGGACAACGCCGGGTCGTCCTCTACCAGCAGCAGTTTCGCGGCGCTCATTTCGATCCCCTCCGAACGCTGGCAGACTAGTCGTTCACGGGCGTCATGCGCTCGTCGCTGTCGGGCGGGTATTCGCCGGTGGCGGCGTAGTGCACCATTTCAGCCACATTGGTCGCGTGATCGCCAATCCGTTCGATGTTCCTGGCGATGAAGAGGAGTTGTGCCGCGCTGGAGATGGTGGAAGGGTTTTCGACCATGTGGCTGACCAGGTTGCGGAAGATGCTGTTGTAGAATGCATCGACCTTCGCGTCGGTACGGATCACTTCCAGCGCCAGTTGCGGATCGCGCGCAGCATATGCGGTAAGAACGTCGTGCACCATTTCGCCTGCGATCTCGGCCATTGCGGGCAACAGCGTCAGCGGCTCGAACCGGCCTCGCCCTTCGATGCGGCCGACCCGCTTGGCGATGTTCTTGGCGTAATCCCCAATCCGTTCAACCACGCCGCCGATCTTCAGCGCGGCGATTACCTCGCGAAGGTCGTCTGCCATGGGCGCGCGCAGCGCGATGATCCTTACCGCCAGCCGGTCGACCTCGGCCTCCAGCGCATCCAGCTTCTTATCGCGGGCAACGACGGTGTTGCCGAGCTGCTCGTCCCCCTTGACCAGAGCTTCCAACGCTTCCTGAAGGGCGACTTCGGCGAGGCCGCCCATCTCAGCGATCAATCCCCGCAGCCGGGTAATGTCTTCATCAAATGCCTTGACGGTGTGTTCAGCCATTACCCGTAACGTCCTGTGATGTAGTCCTGGGTCCGTGCTTCCCTGGGATTGGTGAAAATTTCCGAGGTGGGACCATACTCGACCATGCGGCCGAGGTGGAAGAAGGCGGTGCGTTGCGACACCCGTGCGGCCTGCTGCATGGAGTGGGTGACGATCACGATGGCGTACCGTTTGGCCAAGTCTGCGATCAGTTCCTCGATCTTGGCAGTCGCAATCGGGTCTAGGGCGGAACAGGGTTCATCCATCAGGATGACTTCCGGGTCAACCGCAATGGCGCGCGCAATGCAGAGCCGCTGTTGCTGCCCGCCGGACAGCGCGGTGCCAGGTTCGGTCAGCCGATCCTTCACCTCATCCCACAAGCCGGCCCGCTGCAGCGAGCGTTCGACCACTGTATCGAGTTCCGCCTTGGTTTCCGCAAAACCGTGGATGCGTGGTCCATAGGCGACATTTTCATAGATCGTTTTGGGAAACGGGTTCGGCTTTTGGAACACCATACCAACCCGCGCCCGCAACGCGACCACGTCCATACCGGACTGGTAGATATCTTCTCCATCGAGCAGGATCTGCCCTTCCATGCGCGCAGACGCGATGGTGTCGTTCATCCGGTTCAGCGAACGAAGAAAGGTCGACTTGCCGCAGCCGGACGGACCGATGAACGCGGTAACGAAGGCGCCGGGAATGTCGATCGATACATCATCGATCGCCTTTTTGGTGCCGTAATAGATCGATACGTCGCGCGCCTGCATCTTCACGTCGGCGCGTACGTCCACGTCTTGAATCGCTGTCACCATCTTTTCTCAAACTTGTTGCGCAGGTAGATTGCCGACGCGTTCATGGCGAGGAGCACCAGCAGGAGCACGATGATAGCCGCGCTGGTGCGTTCCACAAAGCCCCGGTTCACCTCATCCGACCAGAGATAGATCTGAACCGGCAGGACGGTTGCCGGCGAAGTGAAGCCATCGGGTGGATTGGCGACGAACGCGCGCATGCCGATGAGCAGCAGGGGTGCGGTTTCGCCCAACGCCCTGGCCATTCCGATGATCGTGCCGGTGAGGATGCCCGGAAGAGCCAGGGGAAGAATGTGGTGGAACACCACCTGCACGGGACTCGCGCCAAGTGCTAGCGCCCCGTCGCGAATGGACGGAGGCACCGCCTTGATGGCGTTGCGTCCGGTGATCACAATCACCGGCATGATCATCAGCGCCAGTGTCATGCCCGCGATCAGCGGCGCGGACCTGAGGTTGGGGAACAGGGTAAGAAAGACCGCCAGACCCAGCAAGCCAAAGATGATCGACGGCACCGCGGCCAGGTTGTTGATCGACACTTCGATAATGTCGGTCCAACGGTTCTTGGGGGCGTATTCCTCCAGATAGAGGGCGGCGAGCACCCCGATCGGGAACGCCAGCACCAGCGTGACGATCATTGTCAGGATGGAGCCTTTCAGCGCCCCCCAAATGCCTGCGTCCTGGGGTTCAGTCGCGTCGGAACGGGCAAGGAACCCAGCGTCGAACCGCTTGTCCAGCAAGCCTTCTGACTTCAGCCGCGCCGCGAGCCTCTGCAGCTGCGGATCTCCCGCGCCCGAGTACGCTTCGGCAAGGTTGCCTTCGACGGGGAGCCAGAACGTCTGCTGGGTGCGCAGCAGCGCGGGGTCGTCGGCAATCTTCTGCGCGACGGCGCGCCAGGCTCCTGGCTGAACGTATTCGGCAGCCGCCGGGTCCAGCCGCTCTGCCGCGGCGGACACGACCTGCGGCAATCCCTGCGCCTCCAGCGACTGGATGGCGCCCGAACCTGCCAGCGTAGTGGCGTCTCCCGCGATGCCTGAATTGGCGAGGTCGACCGGAACCGCCAATTCGACCCGCTGAAAACCGCCCACGCCCTTGACCGCGATCGTGACCAGCAGCACCACAAGCATGGCTATCGAGATCGCGATGGCTGTCAGCCCGGCGACGCGAAACCGCCTTTCCGCGGCATAGCGTTGCCGCAGCCGCTTCTGAAAGGCGGCGCTTCGCGTCGGGCCAGCGTCGCCCGGCGTGAAGCCGGGTTCCATCGTTGCAGGGGAGGGCAGGCGATCACTCATACGCTTCACGGAACCGTTTCACCACACGCAGGGCGATGAAGTTCAGCGCCAGCGTCACCAGGAACAAGACGAATCCAAGCGCAAATGCGGCCAGCGTCGCGGGATGATCGAAACTGCCTTCGCCTGTCAGCAGCGCGACGATCTGGAACGTCACCGTGGTCATCGCCTCCAACGGGTTGGCGGTCAGGTTCGCGGCCGCGCCCGCCGCCATCACCACGATCATGGTTTCACCGATGGCGCGGCTGACCGCCAGCATGATGCCCGCGACAATGCCGGGCAGAGCGGCGGGAATGAGAACGCGGCGAATGGTTTCCGAACGGGTCGCGCCAAGCGCGTAGCTGCCGTCGCGCATGGCGCTGGGCACTGCGGCAATGGAATCGTCAGCCATGGAAGACACAAAGGGGATGATCATGATGCCCATCACCAGGCCGGCGGCGAGGGCGCTTTCGCTCGACGCGTTGCTGATCCCCGCGGACACGGCAAGGTCGCGAATGGCCGGAGCCACGGTCAGCGCGGCGAAATAGCCGTAAACCACCGTCGGCACCCCTGCCAGCACTTCAAGCGCCGGCTTGATCCAGGTGCGCCAGCGCGGCGGCGCATACTGCGTGAGGTATATCGCGCTCATCAGTCCCAGCGGAATGGCCACGATCATGGCGATGATCGCCCCGATGTAGATAGTGCCCCAGAACAGGGGCACCGCCCCGTAGCGGTCCGACCGGATCGCATCCGGCGCGACCATAGGATCCGGCCCCCACTGGAACCCTGTCAGGAAGCCGAGGGGGGACACCATGCCGAAAAAGCGGATCGTTTCGAACAGCAGGCTGGCAAGGATGCCGAAGGTGGTCAGGATCGCCACCAGCGATGCCAGAAGGAGGATGCGCATCACCAGCGTCTCCACCTTTGTGCGCGCGGCGAAGTCGGGCTTCAGCCGAAGAAATGCATGCGCGCCTCCGGCGAAGGCGATGAGTATGGCCGCGACGAACCCGATCCATTCGTATCGCCCCAGCGCCGCCCGAAACGGTTCGACCAGAGGCTGCGCCGCCGGGTTGAACACGGCCGGCGCCGCCCCGGAAGCGACCGCGCGCGCTTCGGACAGGATGGCTTCACGCTGGAAGCCGAAGGCCGGCAACTGGCTTGCGGCGGGATCGGCCAGAACCGCCTGCATCACCAGCTGCGGCTGCGCCCATCCCCAGACCGCGATGAACGCGGCCAGGGGCAGGACGATCCAAGCGGCGACATACCAGGCATGGTATTGCGGCCGCGCCCGCAGTCTGGCGGAACCTTCCGTTTGGAAGCTCCACGCGCGCGCACGTCCGGCCAGCCACCCGGCGAGTCCGAAGCCAAGCGCAAGCAGGAAGAGCAGGCTCAACGACACGATCTGCGCCCTAGGCCGGTTTTCAGCTCAACTCAATTCGTTCGCCGCAAGCGAGGGAAACTCTGTTGCGCGGCGGGCATTTTCCGCTGCCACGTCCGGCGGCGTGGCGACGAGGCCCCTGCGCGCGAGAGTGCCATCGCGACCCCAGCTCGCCGCCCACTGGGCAACGAACTGCCGCAATCCGGGAATGGCATCGAGGTGCGCCTTCTTGACGTAAATGTACATCGGGCGCGCGCCGAGGTACTCGCCCGACGCGATGTTGTCATAGTTGGCGGCGACGCCGTTCACCGGCAGATCCTGCAGCCGGTCGAGGTTCGCTTCGAGGTAGGAAAAACCGAATACACCAACGGCCTGCGGATTACCTTCGATCTTCTGGACGATCAGATTGTCCTGCTCGCCCTGTTCGACATAGGCGCCGTCATTGCGCACTTCTGTGCAAATCCGCTCATGTTCATCCGCGTTCTGATCCTTGAGCTGCGCCATGGCCGGGTTGGTGTCACAGCCGGGGATAAGCACGAGTTCTTTCAGCGAGTCACGCGTACCCGATGTCGCCGGCGGCCCGTACACAAGGATGCGCTGGTTGGGCAGCGAGGGATCGATGTCGGACCAGTTGCGCGCGGTCTGTTCCTGTCCGTACGGGCGAGCAGCCAGGGCGCGATAGATGATGTCGGGCGTCAGGTTCATCGTGATGCCGTTCTTCGCCGACGCGAAGGCGATGCCGTCCAGTCCGACGTTGATTTCCACGATGTCAGTAACGCCATTGGCCTGACAGGTCGCGAACTCCGACGGCTTCATGCGACGCGATGCGTTCGCGATGTCCGGTGTGTTCGGCCCGACCCCCTGGCAGAACAGGGCAAAGCCGGCGCCCGTCCCGGTCGATTCGATGATCGGGGACTTGAAGTTGGTATTGGCGCGAGTGAAATCCTCGGCGACGATCTTCGCGAACGGCAGAAGCGTTGATGAGCCGACCGCGCGTACCGAGTCGCGTGAGGTTTCGGCGGTTCCGCACCCCGCCAGCATGAGCGCTGGCAGCGCGGCAATCGCGAGCTTGGTAAAAACAGACATGCAGAAAGGTCCACTTGCAAAGGGGTTCCAGACCCTAAACGCTGGCATTGTTACAACTTGGAGACAAGCGGGGGAGGCTAGTTACCCCGGCTCCGCAAGGTTCGACGGAACGATAGTCTCAGCGCCGGCATCCGTGTTCCCGATGTGTCCAACCAGCGGCAGGCGCACGGTCACGGTGGTTCCCAGTCCGACCTCACTGCTGATATCCAATCTGCCGCGATGCCGTTCCACAATGTGCTTTACGATGGCCAGGCCAAGGCCGGTGCCCCCGGACGTGCGGCTGCGCCCAGGGTCGGTTCGGTAAAAGCGACGGGTGAGATGCGGGAGATGCTCCTTGGGGATGCCGGCACCTTCGTCCGCCACGGTCAGGCGAGCATAACGCATGCCGTCCGCAGTCAGTCCGACGCGAACCCGGCCGCCCTCCGCGGCATATTTCAATGAATTGTCGACGAGATTGCGGACAAGCTGTTCGAGTTGCGGCTCATCCCCGGCAACCAGCAGACCGCTGTCCAGGGAGAGATCCACCCGGGCGGCGCGGTCGGGCCCTGCCGCATCCATCGCGGCGCGCCGGACGGTACCGGCAAGCGCCACCCGGGACGATGGCGCGTCGTGCTTTTCCGCCTCGACACGGGATAATGACATGAGGTCGCTGACCAGATCCTGCAGCCGCCGCGCTTCCCTGTGAATATGCGACAAGAAGCGGTCTGCCGTGGCTGGCGCAATGGCGCCATCACCTTCGCGCAGGGTTTCGACATAGCCGATGATCGCAGCCAGCGGGGTGCGCAGTTCGTGGCTGGCATTCGCCACGAAGTCAGTGTGGGCGCGTTCGACCACCACCTCTGCCGTCCGGTTGGCCAGTTCAATCAACGCCAGTCGCTCGTCAATGATCTGGCGCCGCATCTGCCAGCAGTCCTGCGGCCGGGCGAAGTTGCGAATGGTGCACACGCCGCTGTCTTCGCTGTTGAGTAGTTCGATGGCTTCCGGGTGGCGGAACGCCACGCGGGCGTCCTGGCCTGCGATGTGGGCGCCGATGATCTGACGTGCCGCCTCGTTCACCACGACAACCTTGCCGTTTTCCGTGAGCAACTGCGGCGAAGCGGATAGCGCTAGCACCGCTTCCACATTGTCCTGGGAAAACGGCGACGGCTCTCGCCGCGGCGTTGATCGCGGCGGTTTGGCAGTGCTGAGCCAGAGCGAGCCGAGCCAGATCAGCAAGATCGCTGCCGCCACCGTCCACGGCCAGCCGCTGCCAATCAGGGCAACGGCCGTGGCGATGGCACACGCTGCGCCGAACCATGAAAATGCGCGCTGCCGTTCCATCGCGGCCGGGCTGTAAACGCAAGCGGGCGAGAGCGCCAGCCCACCCACACGCATGCTGACGATTACCGGAGTTCCGCCGGTCCGGTGGTGGTGACCCCTACGGGAATCGAACCCGTGTTTCAGCCGTGAAAGGGCCGCGTCCTAACCGCTAGACGAAGGGGCCAGCTTGCCTTTGCTGCCAAAGGTCCGGTGGCGTGGCACTTAGGCGGCGGGCCGCGAGCCGTCAACCCTGTCGAGAACGGCAACAGGCGATTGTTGCCCCGTCCTTGCCCGCATCTAGTTGACCCCAGCGAAGGCGGCGTCGTCGAGATGCAGTTCGGCGGCCGGGTGACTGCCCCAGTCGTCCACCTTGACGCGCCCGGCAAGCCACAGGCGCCGCTGTGCGCTTCCATGCAGCAGGGTTTGCCCAAGTTCGCTTTCCGCCATGCGGAACCCGATCGCCTTGAAGCTGTGCCCGTCATCGCCGCGCGCGATCAGGCGAACGTGGGACTGCCCGACCACATCCGCCCTGATCAGGGAAACCGACCCGACGGCAATCCGCGGCGACGGCCAGCCCACGCCATACGGCCCGGCCCCCTCCAGCTGTTCTGCGAGATACGGGTTCAACCCGCGCGGCGCAACGGTGAGGTCAAGCGCGACCGTTTGTCCCATCTGCGCGTCCGCCACTCGGGACGCGAGACGCTCCTCCATAAAATCGGCAAATTGGCCGAGCTTGTCGGCGGAAACCGTCAACCCTGCCGCCAGGGCGTGACCGCCACCGGCCACGAGAAGGCCGGCCTCGCGCGCGGCGATAATCGCGGCGCCAAGGTCCACACCGCTGATTGAGCGGCCGGACCCTTTTCCGGTCGCACTGGCCGGATCAAGCGCGATCACCAGTGCGGGCCGTCCGGTCTTTTCCTTGATTCGTCCGGCGACGATGCCGATCACCCCCGGATGCCAGCCTGCACCGGCAAGCACGTGGACCGCCCGGTCCTGCTGCCCGGTGAGTTGCGCCTCTGCCTCTTCCTGCACCGTCTGCTCGATGGCGCGGCGCTCTTCGTTGAGCCGCGACAGCTGTTCGGCCAGAGCGCGGGCTTCGTCCGGGCTTTCGGTGGTCAGCAGGCGGACACCCAGAGTTGCCTCTCCCACGCGACCGCCGGCGTTGATGCGGGGGCCGAGCGCGAACCCCAGATCGCTGCACACCGGAGCGCGCGACAGCCGCGACGCATCGATAAGCGCGGCAATGCCGGTATTGCGGCGCTGCGCCATGATCTTGAGGCCCTGCGCCACGAAGGCGCGGTTGAGCCCGTGGAGGGCGGCCACGTCAGCGACAGTGCCGAGCGCCACAAGATCAAGGAGTGCACGCAGATCGGGTTCTTCCCGGTCAGAGAAGAAACCGTGTGCGCGCAGCGTGCGCACGACCGCCACCGCCAGCAGGAAAGCCACGCCGACTGCCGCCAGATGCCCGTGTCCGGCCGCTTCGTCACCCTCGTCCAGACGGTTGGGGTTCACCAGCGCCACGGCGCGGGGCAGGGCGTGTGCACATTTGTGATGGTCCACCACCACCACGTCGAGCCCGGCGTCATGCGCCTGCGCCAGCGCCTCGTGCGCCATGGCGCCGCAATCGACCGTCACAACCAGGCTGGAGCCATTGTTCGCCAGCCGCACCAGCGCCTCTCCCGACGGGCCATAACCTTCCAGCAGGCGATCGGGGATGTAGAAACCTGCGCTATGGCCGAGCATGGCGAACAGCCTGACCAGCAGCGCGGCACTTGTCGCGCCGTCGACATCGTAGTCGCCATAGATGGTCACGGCTTCCCGGCACAGCACGGCCTGCGCGATCCGTTCCGCCGCCACGTCCATGTCGCGGAAGCAGGAGGGATCGGGCAGAAACGTGCGCAGCGTGGGACTGCGGTGGCGCAGCAGGTCGTCCGGACCGACGCCGCGTGCGAGCAGCAGCTGGTCGACCAGCGCATCGCCCGCCAGGCCGCCGCCGTGCGACAGGTCCATGTTTCCACCGCGCCAAACCCATCGTTTTCCGCTGATGGACCGGGCGACGCCGCAGGCATGTTGACGGGATTCGGTTGTCATCTGCCGGACACTAGCGTTGCCTGCGCCCAGAACAAAGGTGGAAACCTTGGCTTGGCGCGCTTGCCCCGGTGCGATAGGAAGCGGGCATGGCGGCCCCGCTCCTGATCGTATGGCACAGCCGTACCGGAGCCAGCGAACAGTTGGCGCAGGCGGCAAAGGCGGGTGCGGCCGATCTGGCAACGCTGGTTCCGGCTGCGGAGGCGTCCCCCGCGCATTTCATGGCTGCGGCCGGCTTTCTCTTCGTCTGCCCCGAGAACCTGGGCAGCATGAGCGGGCTGATGAAAGAGATGTTCGACCGCTGCTACTATCCATTGCTGGGTGAGCTGGAAGGCCGCGCCTATGCAACGGTGACGGCGGCGGGGTCGGACGGCAGCAATACCGTGCGCCAGATCGACCGGATCGTCACCGGCTGGCGATTGCGGCGGGTGGCGGAGCCGGTCATCGTCAACCTCCACGCGCAGACAGCCAGCGCCATCCTGGCCCCCAAACGGGTGGAGGGCGCCATGCTGGATGACGTCAGTCGACTAGGCCAGGCGCTCGGCGAGGGGTTGGCGAGCGGCATCTTCTGACTGCGCGCCGTCCCGTTCACCCCAGCTGCGGCTGAACGGCCGGGCCGCGGCATCAAGCGCCGTGCGGGCGTGGTGGTATTCGCGCTCGATCCGGGCGACGAGTTGCTCGACCGGCTCGACGCTCTTCACCGGACCGATGCCCTGACCAGAGCCCCAGATGTCCTTCCACGCCTTGGCCTGCGTGTTTCCGCCGCTGCCGAAGTTCATCTTGCTGGGATCGCTTTCCGGCAGGCGGTCCGGGTCGAGTCCTGCCCCCTCGATGGAGCTGCGCAGGTAATTGCCATGCACGCCGGTGAACAGGTTTGTGTAAACAATGGCTTCGGCGCTGCCCTCAACGACTGCCTGCTTGTAACGGTCGTCTGCCCGGGCCTCGTCAGTGGCGATGAAGGCGCTGCCGATATAGGCGAAATCGGCGCCAAGCGCCTGTGCGGCCAGAACAGAGCGGCCATGCGCGATGGAACCGGACAGGGCGACCGGCCCGTCGAACCACTCGCGAATCTCCTGCATCAGCGCGAACGGGGATTGGGTCCCCGCGTGACCGCCCGCGCCCGCCGCCACCGGAATGAGGCCGGTCGCTCCCTTCTCGATCGCCTTGCGCGCAAACCGGTTGTGGATGACATCGTGCAGCGAAATACCGCCCCAACCCCGGACCGCCTGAAACACCTCCTCGCGCGCGCCAAGCGAGGTGATCACCAGCGGCACCTGCCACTTGGCGCAAGTGGCCATATCCTCTTCCAGGCGGTTGTTCGACTTGTGCACGATCTGGTTTACGCCGAAGGGCGCCGCCGGCCTGTCCGGGTTTGCGCGATTATGCGCGGCCAGTTCTTCGGTGATCTGATGGAGCCATTCGTCCAGCTGCGCCGCCGGCCGTGCGTTCAGCGCCGGGAACGACCCGACGATTCCCGCCTTGCATTGCGCGATGACCAGTTCAGGACCCGACACGATGAACAGAGGCGATCCGATCACGGGGAGGCGCAGGCGGTCGAACGGTGCAGTGAGGGGCATGGGCAACTCCGCTTGGGACAAGGCACGCCTGCCTATGCCTCCGCCGGCACGCTGTCGAGAGTGCCGTTACGTAAGCAGATCGGACAGACCGTAGAACCGCGCAGCGGTTCCGGCGAATAGCTCGCGCTTTTCCTGGGCCGAGGCACCGCGCGCCAGATGCTTGAAGGCATTCCAGATCGTCCGGTACTCGCCCGCCCAGCGATCGACCGGATAGTTGCTTTCGAACATGGCGCGTGACGGTCCGAACGCCTCGATGCAGGTTTCGATGTAGGGCCGCCACAATCGGGCAAGTTCGGCGGCATCACGACGCCGGGCCAGCCCGTCTTCGGGCAGGGCGCAGAACGACATCCCCAGACCGCCGAGTTTCACAACCACGTTTTCGCACCGGGCGAGCTCGCGCACCTGATCGCGCCAGATACCGAACCGTTCCGACAGCCTGCCCCCGTATGGCCCGCAGCCAAGCGGGGTTCCGCAGTGGTCGAGGCAGATCGGCTGACGGGGAAACGCGCGGGCGAGGGCGATCACGTCACCCAGCTGCGGCTCCAGCACCCAGGCGTCGAAGGTGCATTGAAAATCGCCCAGCGCGGAAAACCCCCGGCGAAACGCGTCGGAAAGATAGAGGCCGGCCGGCGCATGGAACGGCGGCCCGAGCACCTCAGGATCGGCGTCCCATGCGCCCTGTTGCCGGATGCCCCGAAAGCGCGGGAATCGCTGCGTGATCTCGGCAAGCGTGTCGCGGACGCAATGTTCATCCGCCGTAAGATCGACATGACCGACGATGCCTGCGCATGGCCGCACCGGGCCATACAGGCCGCTCGCCCCCTGTGCCGCGACACCGTTCACAAACTCGATCTCACCCAGAACCTTGCGCGCTTCGCCGTAGGTTGGGTTGTAGAAGGCGCCGCATTCCATGAACACTGTGGCGATGACATTGTGGCCGCTGCGCAGATCGGTCAGGAGCTGGTCGAAGGTGTAGTGCGCCGCCCCGGCTATGGTTTCGATGAAGGAATGACGCGGCTGCGGAAAAGCGGGCAACAGCGCACGCAGGTCCCACAGGTGATGATGCGGATCGATGATGGGCAGGTCTGGCTCGAGGATTTCCTCGGCGACCTGCCCCGCACCGCTCATCACTGTTGCCGTTCGAAAGCGGCGGTAATCTGCAATTCAACCTCGTCGCCGATCATCGGAACGGCATAGGGCATATTGAATTGCGAGCGCATAATCGATGTCGTGCCGGTGAAACCAACAGTTTGTTTCTCGTTCATCGGATTGGCGCCGGCGCCGGTAAACTCGGCGCTGATGGTTACCTGCCGCGTCACACCGTTCAACGTGAGATCTCCCGCTATGTCGGCGGTGAGATCGCCAGTGCGACGCACCTCGGTGGAAACAAAGCGGGCGGGCGCGGGCGACGGACCGAAAAAGTCCGGTTGGCCGCCATTCTCGCCGGGACGAAGCATGTGCTCGCGCAACCCTTCGCTGACAACGGCCAGCGAGGTGATTGGGAGCGTCACCTCCAGCCTGGTCGCTCCAAGGTTGGTCGGATCAAGCTGCAGCGTGCCTTCCACATCGCCGAATAGTCCGTAATAGGGATTGAAACCGAAATGGCTGACGCTCCACTGCACCAGCGTATGGGCGGCATCGACGGTGTAGGTGCCGGCCGCGACGCGGGAGGGATCAACCTGCCCTGGCATCTGCTGCGTGGCAGGCTGCGCATTGATCGCGGCGACACTGCCCAGGCCGGCAAGCATGGCTATCGGGATGAGCTTTTTGGATAACGGCACGGTTCTTCTCCTGCGGGCAAGACTGAAGGTATAGGAACGGTCAGCGGCATCAAGGGTTCACGGGTGCTTCGATAATCTGCCGCCAATCTGCGGGCGGTTGCCGCCGGAACCAGGTGTACTGCCGCTTGGCGTAGCGCCGTGTCGCCATCTGTCCCGCCGCAATGGCCTCGTCCAGCGACCGATCGCCTCTGACATAGGCTGCCAGTTCCGGCACTCCGATGGCGCGCATCACCGGCAGGGCCGGGTCGAGGTTGCGGGCGAGCAGCGCTTTCACCTCGTGCACGGCGCCGCGTTCTACCATCTGGGCAAAACGTGTGTCGCAGCGTGCATACAGCGTCTCGCGGTCGGGCAACAGAATGCGCGCGTCGAGCGATACGTGGGGGCCGATACCGCCCGCCGTTTCCGCCCGCCAGGCGGAGATGGGTCGCCCGGTGGAGCGCACCACTTCGAGCGCGCGCTGGGTACGGGCCCGGTCGGCAGGTGCAAGGCAGACAGCGCTGTCAGGATCCTCATGTTCGAGCGCCAGACGTGCCGACGCCTGCGGCAGCGCGCGCACCTGCGCCCTCACATCCGGATCGATCGGCGGCACCGGCGCCACGCCGTCGAGCAGGGTGCGCAGGTACAGCCCGCTCCCGCCCACCAGCACAGGCACCCCGCCAATCGCGTGCACCGCTGCAATCTCGCGCTTGGCGGCCGTGGCCCAGTCGGCGGCGGAACAGGCGCTCGCGCCGTCCCAGGTGCCGAACAGCCGATGGACGATTCCCCCCATCTCGCTGTCAGATGGCCGCGCGCTCAGAACGGCGAGGTCGGCATACATCTGCGCGCTGTCGGCGTTGATCACGACTGCAGTAACGCCCGCAGCCTGGACGCCCTGCGCCAAGGCCACGGCATAGGCGCTCTTGCCGCTGGCGGTCGGCCCTGCGATGACCGCGACCGGCGGCTTGTCGCCGGTGAATTGCAGAGGTTCATGAATGCCCACAGCCCGTGTGATAGCAGAGCCAGCCCGGCTTGAGGCAAGCCTTGAACAAGCGACCGCCGCTTTGGCCCGGCGCGGCTGGGCGGTCGCTGTCGCGGAGCTTCTGGAACATGACGGCGCCGTGCTGCAGATCGGGCTGCCTGCCGGAGACGCGGTGGCGGTGAGGGAGGTGCTGTCGCAAGCCTTTGCTCCGTGCGACGCGTTGGCGGCGGCGGGCCCGATCGAACCGCCGCAGCTTTTAGTATCCGACATGGATTCCACCATCATCGGGCAGGAATGCATTGACGAACTGGCGGATTATGCCGGGCTGAAGCCGCAGATCGCCGCCATCACCGAACGGGCGATGCAGGGGGAACTCGATTTCAAAGCCGCGCTGCGGGAGCGAGTCGCACTGCTCGCCGGACTTGAGGAAGCCGCCATCACGGCCTGCCTTGCCGAGCGGATCAGGCCGACGGCGGGAGCAGGAGAACTGGTGCAGACGCTGAAAGCGAACGGGTGCCGCACAGTGCTGGTCACTGGCGGGTTTCACCATTTTGCCGATGCGGTGGCGGATCAGCTTGGCTTCGACAGGGTGGTGGCAAACCGGCTGGCCGTGACGGATGGCAGGCTGACCGGGCAGCTGGTGGGTCGAATCATCGGTGCGTCAGCCAAGGCCGCAGTGCTGGTCGAGGAGCGCCGGCAGCTGGGTGCCGACAGCATTGTTCTTGCCCTGGGTGACGGAGCCAATGACGCGCAGATGCTGAAGGAGGCGGATTACGGCATTGCTTATCATGCCAAGCCCGCTGCGCGGCAGGTGGCCAATGGTGCCATCGATCGCGGTGATCTGACCAGCGTGGTGCAGCTGCTGGGGCTTTCGCCAACGAACATGCCGACTTGAGGGTTGGCACAAGGGTCGTCACGTCTTATTAACAGGTCTGTCAGTAGTGGAGCCGCTATGAACGACCTGAGCCGATCCGTACCCGAGGCGCTGGAATGCGCCAGCGATGGCACCATTCTGCGCGACCCGCGCCGGACCCCGCCGCGCTACAGCCTGCCGCGCGCGGTGCATCACTTCCGCGAGTTGCTGAAGGATAAGGAAGAGACGAGCCACGTCTTCCACATCTTTGACGCGTTGCCTTCGCAGACATTCATGCCGCGGGTCAGCAGGCTGGGGCTGTCTCCCCATGGCGAGGCGCTCCGCCGGTCAGAGCCGTCGCTGCCGCCATTGCTTGACGATCATGCCGCATTGCGCCGTACTCCGCCCGGCAGCGTCGGCCATGCTTATTGCGACTTCATGGAGCGTGAGGGTCTGACCGCGGCCGGGCTTGTGGCTGAGGCGGAGAAGCTGAACCGCCCGAAGTTCGACGATCTGGTGCAGTGGTACGCCGACCGCAGCCGCGACGTGCACGACCTCATGCATGTGCTCACCGGATACGGCCGAGACCCTCTGGGCGAACAGTGCGTGCTGCTGTTCACCCACGGACAGCAGCCGAGCCAGGGGCATCTGCTGATCGGCTGGGCGGGCGCGGCGCACATCAAGCGCATCACCCGGAGCAGTGCTCCGGTGTTCAAGGCGGCATTGCAGGCGCAGCGGACGGGCAAGGCGTGCCCCCCGCTGACGTGGCTGCCGATCCGCGATATGCTGGAACTGGATTTACGTGAGGTCAGGACGATGCTCGGCATACCCGATCCGACCTGGTATCAGCGGTGCCACGCTGTCTGGCGGAGCGAGGGGATCGATCCCTACAAGCTGATCGCTCCCGAAAAGGATCAGAACCGTCTGATGGCCTGAGCGTCCTTGCTGGCGCTTTGCAGGGGTTGGGCGGACGCAGGCCTGCTCTTTTATCCCTCCATCCAGTCCCGGAAGAAGCTGTCGTGCGCTTCCCGCATGTCGTGCAGCGGAACGCCGAGCAGGCTGCGTCCCCCGACGGTTCCGATCCTGCGGAAGCCGATCTGCGCCGTTTCGCTGTCCCTCGTGCCCCGGGCCACCGCGGCGTTGAGCGCATCTGTGTCCGGTACGCTGATCACATACCGTCCCTGATCCTCGCCGAACCACCATTGCGCGGGTGTGTAGGCGTCGTTGGCTTCGACTTCGGCACCTATATCGCCCGCCAGCGCCATTTCGGCCAGAGCGACTGCCAGACCGCCATCCGACAGGTCGTGTACCGCGTTCACCAAGCCGTCGGCAATCAGTTCGCGGATGATCTCGCCCGCATTGCGTTCGATGGTAAGGTCGGTCGGCGGGGCGCGGCCAGCATCCATCCCCTTCACCTCGCGCAGCCACAATGACTTGCCAAGGTGCGAACGGGTCGGGTCCGGCCGCGCCCAGTGTTCCGGGCCGACGAGGTAAAGCGTGTCGCCTGCGTTGCGGAAGGCCATCGTCATCATGGCGGCATGGTCCGCGATGAGGCCGACGCCGCCGATCGCGGGCGTGGGCAGGATTGCCGATCCGCCGCCGGTGGCCTTGCTTTCGTTGTAAAGCGAGACATTTCCGCTGACCACCGGGAAGTCGAGCACCCGGCAGGCATCCGCCATCCCTTCGATGCAGCCGACGAACTGCGCCATGATTTCCGGACGCTGCGGATTGCCGAAGTTGAGGCAGTTTGTAATCGCCAGCGGCTTTGCGCCCACCGCGCAGAGGTTCCGGTACGCTTCGGCCACCGCCTGCTTGCCGCCCTCGTAGGGATCGGCGTAGCAGTAGCGCGGCGTGCAATCCGTGGTCATTGCCAAAGCCTTGCGAGTGCCATGCACCCGCACTACCGCTGCATCGCCGCCGGTCTGCAGCGTATCGGCGCCCACCTGGCTGTCATATTGCTGCGCGATCCAGCGCCTGGATGCCAAGCTAGGCGACGCCAGCAACGTCAGCAGGTCCGCACCCACGTCCGTGCTTTGCGGAACCTCGGCCAGCGGCTTTACCCCGGCCCAGGCCCTGTACTCCTCTCGCGTCATGGCCGGACGGTCATAGAGTGGCGCGTCCGCCGCCAGCGGACCGAGCGGAATGTCGCACACCACGTCGCCGTTCCACTCCAGCACCATGTGGCGGGTATCGGTGACTTCGCCGATGATCGCGAAATCCAGTTCCCACTTGCGGAAGATCGCCTCCGCTTCGGCTTCCCGGCCGGGCTTAAGAACCATCAGCATGCGTTCCTGCGATTCGGACAGCATCATCTCGTACGGCGTCATGCCGTCTTCGCGGCAGGGCACCTTGTTCATGTCCAGCCGGATGCCCGCCTTGCCATTGGTCGCCATCTCGACCGATGATGACGTGAGGCCTGCCGCGCCCATGTCCTGAATGGCCACTATGGCGTCCGTTGCCATCAGCTCCAGGCATGCCTCGATCAGCAGCTTCTCGGTGAACGGGTCGCCAACCTGCACGGTTGGCCGCTTGGCCTCCGCGTCTTCGGCGAAGTCTGCGCTGGCCATGGTGGCGCCGTGGATTCCATCGCGCCCGGTCTTGGACCCCACATACACAATCGGGTTGCCCACGCCGCTGGCGGCTGAATAGAAAATCCGCTCGGCATCCGCGATTCCCACCGTCATCGCATTCACCAGAATGTTGCCGTCGTATGCAGGATCGAAGTTCGTCTCCCCGCCAACCGTGGGTACACCCACGCAGTTGCCATAGCCCCCGATGCCGGCAACCACACCTTTCACCAGATGCTTCATCTTGGGATGGTCTGGGCGCCCGAAACGCAGCGCGTTGAGGTTCGCCATCGGCCGCGCGCCCATGGTGAACACGTCGCGCAGAATGCCGCCGACGCCCGTCGCCGCCCCCTGATACGGTTCGATGTAGGAAGGGTGATTATGGCTCTCCATCTTGAAAATGGCCGCTTGGCCATCGCCGATGTCGATAACCCCGGCATTCTCGCCCGGTCCGCAGATCACCCACTCGGCCTCGGTTGGCAGTTTCTTGAGGTGGATGCGGGAGGATTTGTAGGAGCAGTGTTCCGACCACATCACCGAAAAAATGCCGAGTTCGACCACATTGGGTTCCCGGCCGAGAGCGTGCAGAACACGCTGGTATTCTTCCGGTGAAAGGCCGTGCTGTTCGACGATTTCCGGGGTGATTTGCTGCGCCGTGTCGTTCATGCCCGCGTCTTAGCGAGGCAGCGCGCGATGCGCTACTCCTCCACGGCGCTTGACCGTGCCAAGCTGTCGAGCCATTGCTTGGCGCGATGCAGGACCATGGCGCGCCGATAGACAAGCTCAGTTTCGAGGAGGCGCTGACCGCGCTGGAGCAGGTGGTCAAGCGGCTGGAAAGCGGGGAAGAGCCGCTGGACCAGTCGCTGGCGCTCTACGAACAGGGCGAGCGGTTGCGGCGACACTGCCAGGCGCGGCTCGATGCGGCGCAGATGCGCATTCGGCAGATCGTGACGGACGGCGATGGTCGCGCGGCGGGAACCAAGCCCTTCGATGAGGACGGTTGAGGCGGTGGGCGGCGACGCAGCTTCGCCATCGCTGACCCAGGCGATGGCGGCGATACAGCAGGAGATCGACACGGCGTTCGACCTGCTGCTGCCCGTCCCGGATGATGCGCGCGCGCAGTTGGTGGAAGCGATGCGCTATGCCACCATCAACGGCGGCAAACGGGTTCGTCCGCTCCTGCTGACCGAAGTGGCGGGATTGTTCAACGTCGATCGCAGCACGGCAATTCGCGCCGGCTGCGCGGTGGAAGCGATCCATGTCTATTCGCTGATCCACGACGATCTTCCGTGCATGGACGATGATGCCATGCGCCACGGACGCCCCACGCTCCACATCCAGTATGACGAGGCGACCGCGGTGCTGGCCGGAGATTCGCTGCATGCACTGGCCTTCGAACTGCTGACCGACAGCCGCCTGACCGGCGATCCCTTTGCCCGCGCAGAACTGGTGGAGTGCCTGGCCAAGGCCAGTGGGCACAACGGCATGGCCGGCGGGCAGATGATGGACATGCAGGCTAGCGCTTCCGAATACGACCTGGCCGCCGTTACTCGCCTGCAGCAACTCAAGACGGGCGCGCTGTTGGGCGCGGCGGTCGAGATGGGGGCGATCCTGGGCCGCCTGCCCGCGGAGGGGCGTGGACCTTTGCGGGCTTATGCGCGCGACATCGGACTCGCGTTCCAGATTGCCGACGATCTGCTCGACGTTGAGGGCGACGAAGGGTTGGCGGGCAAGGCGCTGCGCAAGGATGGCGAGCAGGGCAAGCAGACCTTCGTCACCCTGCTCGGGGTGGAAGGCGCGCGGGCGCGGGCGCGGTTGCTGGCAGAGCAGGCGGCCGCACACCTTGGCAGCTTCGGCGACAAGGCCGACGTGCTGCGACAGCTGGCGTTTTTCATCGTGGAACGGGATCGCTGAGGATGGGTGAACGGATCGGCATCTATCCCGGCACTTTCGACCCCATGACGCTGGGTCACGCCGACATCATCCGGCGCGGCAGCAAGCTGGTGGACCGCCTGATCGTCGGCGTCACAACCAATCCTTCCAAAAACCCCATGTTTTCCACGCAAGAGCGGCTTGCCATGACGCAGCGGGAAATCGCGGCGATCGGTCTGGAGAACGTGGAGGTACAGGCGTTCAACGCCCTGCTGGTGAAGTTCGCCCGTCGCATGGGTGCAACCGTGTTGATCCGCGGACTGCGCGCGGTCGCGGACTTTGAATACGAGTACCAGATGGCGGGCATGAACCAGCAGCTCGACCATTCCATCGAAACCGTTTTCCTGATGGCGGACGTGTCCCTGCAACCCATCGCCTCCAAGCTGGTAAAGGAGATAGCCATCTTCGGCGGGGATGTGTCGCCGTTCGTCAGCGAAGCGGTCGAGAGGGACGTTGTTGCCCGCGTGGCCCAGTCAGGTCGAAAGGGCGATTACTGAGGCAAAATGTTCATGGCCACGAAAGTCGCCGCCAGCTAGGGGCGCCAGATTACGCGGGCTGTCGAACCGCTCCACTTGACCGGGATTGTGTATGCTGAAGCAGATTACCACGGCGATTGCCGCCGCAACCCTGTTTGCAATGCCTGCTGCCGCGCAGGAACAGGCCGCGGCGCCCGCGGCGGCAGGAGCCGTAGATTACACGGCGAGGGTGAACTTCGATCTGGCGGCCGACCGTGACAACATTCTGCTGCTGGACCTTTCGACCGGGCAGCGGGTCGCCATCCGATTGATGCCGCAGTGGGCGCCAAACCATGTCGACAGGATCAAAACGCTGGCTCGGCAGGGTTTCTACGACGGGATCGTATTCCACCGCGTGATCGATGGCTTCATGGCGCAGACCGGCGATCCCACGGGCACCGGGCAGGGCGGATCGCCGCTCCCCGACCTTGCGGCCGAATTCAACCCGATGCCGCACGTTCGCGGCACGGTGGCGATGGCGCGGGCGGCGGCTGACGACAGCGCCAACAGCCAGTTCTTCATCGTCTTCTACCCTCGGTTCAGCCTGGACAAGCGTTACACCAACTTTGGCCGGGTAATTGCCGGAATGGACGCGGTTGACGCGATTGAACGAGGCGAGCCGCCGGCCAACCCGACGCGCATCGTGCAGGCATCCATCGCCAGCGACAACCGGCCTGTTCCGCCGCCGCAGCCGGTCGCGCAGCAGCCGGTAATTACCGCCGACGACCTGAACGCGCCGCTGCCGAACTGATCGGCGGCGGAGCACGGCCATGCGGGTGGAGCTGTTCGATTTCGACCTCCCGCCTGAACTGATCGCGCTTCGCCCCGTCAGTCCGCGCCATGCGGCGCGGCTGCTGGTGGCCGGCTCTGCCGGGCCCTTGCAGGACCGGCGTGTGCGCGATCTGCCGGAAGTGCTGCGGCGTGGTGATGTGCTGGTGTTCAACGACACCCGCGTGATCCCCGCGCAATTGGAGGGGCGCAGGGGAGAGGCCCGGATCGGCGCCACCCTGCACAAGCGTGTGGACCTGCGCCGGTGGCAGGCGTTCATCCGTAATGCGAAGCGGCTGAAACCGGGCGATCGGATAGCGTTCGGGGGCGATGTGAACGCCTTGGCCGAACACCGCCTGCCTGATGGTGCGTGGCTGCTGTTCTTCGAAGGTGACGAGCCGGTCGAAGCCTTGCTGGATCGGGCCGGCACCATCCCCCTGCCGCCCTACATCGCGGGAAAGAGGCCCGCGGACCAGCATGATCGCGACGATTACCAGACGATGTTCGCGCGGGAGGACGGTGCCGTTGCCGCGCCGACGGCATCGCTGCATTTCACTCCCGAGCTGATTACCGCGCTGGATGCGGCGGGTATTGAGCGGCACACGCTGACGCTGCATGTCGGGGCCGGCACGTTTCTTCCGGTCAAGGTCGACGACACCGCCGACCACCGGATGCATTCCGAATGGGGCCGCATCGATCCGGCGGTTGCGGCAGCGCTGAACCGTGCGAAGGAGAGGGGAGGCAGGATCATCGCTGTCGGAACCACCAGCCTGCGCCTCCTCGAAAGTGCGGCAGCCGAGGACGGCAGCCTGCACCCGTTCGCCGGTGACACCGACATCTTCATCACCCCCGGCCATCGTTTCCGCGTGGTGGACGGGCTGATGACGAACTTTCACCTGCCCAGGTCCACCCTGATGATGCTGGTGAGTGCGCTGATGGGGCGCGAGCGGATGATGGAAGTCTATGCCCATGCCATCGCGCAGGAATACCGTTTCTATTCGTATGGCGATTCCTCGCTGCTCATCCCCTGACATGCTCTTGCTATTCGCCTCTGCGTGGCCGATGTGGCAGCGGTGGCGGACCCGATCCTCAAAATCGACAAGCTGAGCAAGATCTATCCCGGCGGCCTCAAGGCGCTGGACGAGGTCAGCCTCGAGATACGCCGTGGCGAAATCTTCGGGTTGCTGGGCCCGAATGGCGCGGGCAAGACGACGCTGATTGGCGCGGTATGCGGCATGGTGCGGCCCACTTCCGGCACTATCCACGCCTTCGGATCAGATCTGGCCCGGAACTGGAGGGGGCTGCGGAGCCGTATCGGGCTGGTGCCGCAAGAACTTGGTTTCGACATGTTCGACACGGTCGAACGACAGGTTGGCTACTCGCGCGGTCTGTTCGGATGCGCACCGGATCGCGGCCGCGTAGAGGAAGTGCTGCGCTCCCTGTCCCTGTGGGACAAGCGGGGAGAGCAGATCAGGAAGCTGTCGGGCGGCATGAAGCGGCGCGTGCTGATCGCGAAGGCTCTGGCGCATGATCCCGATCTCCTGTTCCTGGACGAGCCGACCGCCGGGGTCGACGTCGAACTGCGCCGCGACATGTGGCGGCAGATCGATACGCTGCGCGAACAGGGCGTGACGATCATCCTCACCACCCATTATCTGGAAGAAGCGGAGGAGATGGCCGACCGCATCGGCGTGATCGACAAGGGGCGTGTGCTGCTGGTCGACGACAAGCATGCGATGATGCGGCGGCTTGGCCGGACGGAGGCGCGGTTCACCCTGGCGGATCGTATGGACGTGCTGCCTGCTTATCTCGACCCGTTCGGCCTGACCCTTGATCCCGCCGGCACCACGCTGTGCTATCGCGGCGGGGACGGCACCGGACGGGGGAAGCAGGAAGTGGCGCAGATTGCCCGCCTGCTGACACAACAAGGCATCCTGTTCACCGCTATCGAGCAGCGGGAGTCGACGCTGGAGGATATTTTCGTCGATCTGGTCGAGAACGGGGTGGCGGCATGATCAACTTCCGTTCGACCTGGGCGATCTACCTTAACGAATTGGCGCGCTTTCGCCGGACCATCTTCGGCTCTTTGGTGGGGCCGGTGCTTACGACCAGCCTGTACTTCATCGTGTTCGGGGCCGCGATCGGCGGACGCATGACCGACATCGGCGGTGTCGAATACGGCGCCTTCATCGTTCCCGGTCTGCTAATGCTGACGCTGTTGTCGGAAAGTACCAGCAACGCGAGCTTCGGCATCTACATGCCGCGCTTCACTGGCGCCATTTACGAATTGCTGTCGGCGCCGGTGGGCGTTGCCGAAACGCTGATCGGGTTTGTGGGCGCGGCGGCAACCAAGAGCCTCATTCTCGCGGCCGTCATTCTGGTAACCGCCATGCTGTTCGTGGATTACCGGATTGCGCATCCGTTGCTGGCCCTGCTGTACATCATGCTGGTGGCGGCGAGTTTCTCCCTGCTCGGCTTCATCCTGGGTATCTGGGCGGAAGGATTCGAGAAGTTGCAGCTGGTCCCGCTCCTCATCCTGACGCCGCTCACCTTTCTGGGCGGCACTTTCTACTCAATCGACATGCTGGCAGAGCCGTGGCGGACGGTCGCGCTGTTTAATCCTATAGTCTATCTCGTCAGCGGGCTGCGCTGGACCTTCTACGGTCAGGCTGATGTGAATATTCTCGTCTCGTTCGGCGTCACAGCCCTGTTTCTGGCGGTATGCGTGACCATCATCGCTGTCATTTTCAGAACCGGTTGGCGGCTGCGCAGTTGACAGCGGGCTTGATGCGCGGTGCTTCGCCGCGCTAGCCGTGGGGTGCCCATGCCGAGACTCTCTTTGCCGATCGCCGCCCTCTGCTTTCCCGCGCCCGCCGCGGCGCAACTGGCAGAACCGGTGCGCGCCATGGTCGAAGCGGCCATCGCCAATGGGGATCCAGCCCAGATAGAGGCCGTCGTCGCCATCGCCAGGCAGACCCAGCCGGAGGGCCACGCCGAGATCGACGCCCTGTACCAAGCATGGGTCGAGGCACGTCAGCGTGCGGAGGCGGAAACGGACAGCGCGACGCCCGCGACCAAACTCGCCGCCGCAGAACCGGAGGCGCCAGCCCAAGCGCAACAACCGACACGCTGGTCGGGCAGGGGGGAAATAGGCGCTTTTCGGGCCACCGGCGGCAGCAACGATATCGGCGCATCAGGCGCAATCAACGCGACCTGGCAAGGCGACAGATGGAGTCACAAACTGAGCGGCCGGGCCGATTATCAGGCGGCGAACGGCCGCACCACGCGCGAGCAGATGCTGCTCGCCTACGAGCCGCGCTACACCTTCAGCGATCGCCTGTTCGCCTACGGTCTTGCGCAGTATGAACGAGACAGGGTGCAGGGATTTGCCGCGCGCTACGCCCTATCCGGGGGCGTCGGATACCGCGTGATTGATGCCGACGATATGGACCTGTCGTTGAAAGCCGGCCCGGCAGTTCGCGTCAATCGGCTCATAAATGGCGGGGGAGAAACCCGTCTTGCCGGCTTGCTGGGCGTGGATTTCGACTGGCGCATCACCGACCGGCTGACGTTCACCCAAGACACCAACGCGGTTGCCGAGACCGGCGGGTCGGCGCTGCTGATCGTGGATTCGAATAATACCAGCCTGAATCTGGTGACCGGGCTTGAGGCAAAGATAAGCGACGCGCTGTCGACCCGCATGACCTATCAGGTTGATTACAACAGCAACCCGCCCGCCGGACGGGTGAATACCAGCACGTTGTCGCGTTTCACGCTGGTGTACGGGTTCTGAGGCGCATGTGACACGCTTTTTGTTCAGCATCGCCGCCACCGATGGCCTTGCGCGGACCGGCGCCGTGACGATGGCGCGCGGCGTCATCCGCACACCCGCCTTCATGCCGGTGGGGACCGCCGCAACGGTGAAGGCGATGCGGCCTGCCGATGTGCGGGCCACGGGTGCGGACATCATCCTGGGCAACACGTACCATCTCATGCTGCGTCCGGGGGCGGAACGGATGGCGCGGCTGGGCGGGCTGCATCGCTTCATGGGGTGGGACCGACCGATCCTGACGGACAGCGGCGGCTATCAGGTGATGAGCCTGTCTGACCTGCGCAAGCTGACAGAAAACGGTGTTGAGTTCCGCAGCCATGTGGACGGATCGCGCCATCTGCTGACGCCGGAACGCTCGATGGAAATCCAGCGGCTGCTCGGCTCGGATATCGTCATGGCCTTCGACGAATGCCCCCGCGCCGACCAGCCGCGCGAGGTGATTGCCCGCAGCATGGAGCTGTCGATGCGCTGGGCGAGGCGCAGCCGCGATGCCTTCGATGCAGGCGCGGAACACGCGGGCCGCGCGGCGCTGTTCGGCATTCAGCAGGGCGCCCTAGACGAGCAGTTGCGCAGGCAGTCGGCGGACGCGCTGGTGGAGATCGGCTTCGATGGTTACGCGGTGGGCGGGCTTGCGGTCGGCGAAGGACAAGAGGCAATGTTCGCCACATTGGACTTCGCGCCGCAGCAGCTACCCCGTGACCGGCCGCGCTACCTGATGGGGGTCGGCAAGCCCGACGACCTAGTCGGGGCGGTGGAGCGCGGCATCGACATGTTCGACTGCGTGCTGCCGACACGTTCGGGCCGCAATGGGCAGGCATTCACCTGGGCCGGGCCGATGAACCTGCGCAACAGCCGTTTCGCGGAGGATCAGGAGCCGCTGGACGCGCGCTGCACCTGCCCGGTTTGCGCCACGTGGACGCGCGCTTATCTGCATCACCTGATCAAGGCCAAGGAGATGCTGGGGGCCATGTTGCTGACCCAGCACAACCTTTCCTTCTACCAGCAGCTGATGGAGGGGATGCGTGGCGCCATCGCCGGTGGCAGGATGGGCCAGTTTGCGGGCGAATTCAGGCGGAACTACTTCGGGACATGATTTGGCGACGGGCGGCGGTGATTGGCGCCAGCGGCGGTATTGGCGGCGCGCTGGCCGATGCGCTTGAGCGGCGCGGATGCGAGACGATACGGCTGTCGCGCACGGCCGCTGCGACAGATCATCAAATTGATCTGGAGGACGAGAGCAGCATAGCCAATGCAGCAGGGCAGTGCGCAATGGGCGGTGCCCTCGATCTCGTGATTGTCGCGACGGGCGTGCTGCAGCCGGACGGACGGCCGCCGGAGAAAAGCTGGCGCGATCTCGACCCCGCCAGCCTGGCCCGCATCTTCGCCCTGAACGCGTCCGGTCCCGCGCTGGTCGCCAAACATTTCCTGCCGCTTCTTCCGCGGGAGGGACGGGCGGTCTTCGCCGCCCTGTCGGCCCGGGTGGGAAGCATCGGCGACAACCGGCTGGGCGGCTGGTACGGGTATCGCGCCAGCAAGGCGGCCTTGAACATGCTGCTCCGAACGCTGGCGATCGAGCTCGCCCGCAAGCGACCGGATGCGGTGTGCGTCGGGCTGCACCCGGGAACCGTGGACACGGCGCTGTCCAGACCGTTCCAGCGCAACGTGCCGACTGACAAGCTGTTCACTCCCGCGGATTCAGCGCGCAGTCTGCTCAGGGTTCTCGACAAGCTGGACCCTGAAGATAGCGGCGGGTGCTTCGCGTGGGATGGGCAGCGGATCGCTCCCTGAACGGATCACGAGCGGCCGCTGTCCCGCAGTTCCAGCACCGTGCCGCGATAGGGCGTGAACGAGCCGGCTGGACAGAGAAATCCAGCGCCGATCGCCATCGCCGATCGCTGCGCGTCGGCCAGGGATCGATACCATTTGCCGACCCTGTTGGGGGTGATGAACCGGTACTGCATCATAGTATTGAAGGAATGATGAAGCTGCGGCCCGGGTTCCCACCGCCAGTGGTTGTTCGTCGCACCATTAAGGCATGAAAAAGGCGGCAAAAAGGCCGCCTTTTTCCTTCAAATATGGCTGCTACTCAGCGCGAGTAGAACTCGACCACCAGGTTCGGCTCCATCGTGACCGGATAGGGTACTTCATCCAGCTTTGGCACGCGGGTGTAGGTGACCTTGTCGGTGCCGTCAGGCGCGACGTAATCGGGGATGTCGCGCTCAGGCAGGCTCTGTGCTTCGATGATGAGCGCCATCTCCTTGGCTTTGCTGCCGAGGCTGATCACATCGCCCACATCGACCCGCCGGCTGGCGATGTTGCACTTCTCGCCGTTAACCAGAATGTGACCGTGGTTGACGATCTGGCGTGCCGCAAAGATCGTGGGCGCGAACTTCGCACGGTACACCACCATGTCGAGACGCCGTTCCAGCAGGCCGATCAGGTTTTGCCCCGTGTCGCCCTTCATCGCGCTGGCATCCTTGTAGGCGCGCTTGAACTGCTTTTCGGTAACGTCGCCGTAGTAACCCTTCAGCTTCTGCTTGGCGCGCAGCTGAAGGCCGAAATCGCTGACCTTGCCCTTGCGGCGCTGCCCGTGCTGGCCGGGGCCGTACGAACGCTTGTTGACCGGGCTGTTCGGCCGGCCCCAGATGTTTTCGCCCATGCGGCGATCGAGCTTGTGCTTGGCGCTGGTGCGCTTTGTCATGGTATTCTCCGTATCTGCTGACCAGACCTGGCGTCTGGCGTCCAACCCGGCATCGCACCGCCCGGACAGATGCCGGGCGCGGCCGCCGCTTCACCGGGGTGCGGGGCCAATTCGCGTGGCCGTGCCCTTAGCAGACACTGGCTGCGGGTCAAGGTTGACCGGGCTGCGCAGCCGGGCCTCGACAACCGCGGCGCAGCGCGGCAGTTGAGGTGGCATGAAAACCAGCATTCTTCCCGAACAGTGCCACTGCATGTCCGAAGTCCGCCGCGGCGTGGATGCGACGGATCGCGAACTGTTGCAGCTGCTCGCCCGAAGGTTCGGCTATATGCGGGCGGCCGCGCGCATCAAGGAGGAGCGGGGGATGGTGCGGGACATGGACCGCAAGGCCCAAGTGATCGCCAACGCTCGTGCCGATGCGCAGCGGCTTGGCGTGCCCGTGGAAGTGATCGAAAGCTTGTGGGACCAGCTCGTCGAAGCATCCATTGCCTACGAGATGGACGAATGGGACCGGATCAGGAACCGATCTGCCGTTTGACGGCAGACAGCACTCCGCGCAGGGTGCGTACTTCCAGATGATTCCAGGCGGGCTTGGTCAACAGGTTGCGCAATGTCCGGCGGGTCGCCTCCGCCCGATCTTCCGGATGGAAGTATCCGGCCGGCTCCAGCATGCCTTCCAGCTCCGCAATCAGCCCCTCAAGCTCAGCTTGCGGAGCCGGCGGCAGACTTTCTTCCGCGGTTGGTTGCTCCAGCCGATTGGCGCCCGCCGCGGTCTTGGACCACTCGTAGGCACACAGAACGACAGCCTGGGCAAGGTTGAGCGAACCGAACGCAGGGTTGATCGGCACGGTGATGATGCTGCGCGCAAGCGCCACGTCCGCCGTTTCAAGGCCGGAACGCTCTGGACCGAACAGGATCGCGCTTTGTCCCTGTACCTCGTGGATCTGCCGGGCCGCCTCTTCGGGCGTGAGTACCGGTTTGGTGACTCCGCGCTTGCGAACCGTGGTGGCATGGACATGGCTGCAGTCCGCGACAGCATCCGCAACGGAGGCGAACAGCCGCGCCCCCGTTAGCACTTCGTCCGCACCGGCCGCGGCAGGTCCGGCGGCAGGGTTGGGCCAGCCGTCGCGCGGTTCAACCAGCCGCAGGTCCGTAAGGCCGAAATTCAGCATGGCGCGCGCTGCCTTGCCGATGTTCTCACCCAGTTGTGGGCGCACGAGCACTATCGCAGGCTGCTTCGCGCCCGCTGTCATTGCCGCCTTGACCCCGGATCAGCGTTTGATGCGATTGTAGAATGCGTAGCCAGCGCCCGCCAAGACGCCGATCGGCAGCGTCACCACCGGCAGCAGCGCACCTGCAAGTCCGCCAATCACGGCACCGGCAAGGACGGGCTTGGTCGACGGGTGGCTCATCCCTCCCTTGGCCATTGCGGACGCTTCCGCCTTGGCATCATCAAGGAGGTTCGGCTTGCGATAGGGGTCGTTATTCATGGCTTACATTCCTGGATAGACGGGGAAACGCCCGCATAGTTGAGTGACCTGGGTCCGTACATCTTCCTCTATGGCGGCATCACCGTCCGGGCCATTTGCGGCCAATCCATGCACCACCTGAGCGATCAGATGTCCGATCTGGCGGAACTCTGTCGGACCGAAACCGCGGGTCGTGCCGGCCGGCGTTCCCAGCCTGATGCCACTGGTGATGAATGGCGAGCGGGCATCGAACGGGATGCCATTCTTGTTGCACGTCAGCCATGCCCGATCGAGGCCATGTTCGGCGGCCTTGCCGGTGACGCTGCCGTCGCCTGCGCCGGTCAGGTCCACCAGCATGGAATGATTATCCGTCCCGCCGGAAACGATCCGCAGGCCGTGTTCTTCCAGGCTGGCGGCAAGGGCGCGGGCATTGTCGACCACCCGGCGAGCGTAGAGCTTGAAGTCCGGCCTCAGCGCTTCGGCGAAGGCCACTGCCTTGGCGGCGATTACATGGACCAGCGGCCCACCCTGCAGGCCAGGGAAAACGGCCGAGTTGAATTTTTTGGCCAGCGCCTCGTCATTGGTGAGGATAACGCCCGATCGCGGGCCGCGCAGGCTCTTGTGCGTGGTCGTCGTGACGACGTGGGCGTGGGGGAAGGGCGATGGATGTGCTCCACCGGCAACCAGGCCGGAGATGTGGCTCATGTCGCACAGGAGTGTCGCGCCGACCTCGTCCGCGATCGCGCGGAACGCCGCAAAGTCCCACAAGCGTGAGTAGGCTGTGCCGCCGCAGATGATGAGCTTTGGCCGGTGCTCCCGCGCGGTTGCGGCCACGGCGTCCATGTCGATCAACTCGTCTTCACGCCGCACGCCATAGCTGACCGGGTTGAACCACTTGCCGCTGATGTTGACCGGGGAACCATGGGTGAGGTGTCCGCCGGAGTTGAGATCGAGCCCCATGAACGTGTCGCCCGGCTCCAGCAGGGCCAGGAACACCGCCTGGTTCATCTGGCTGCCGCTGTTCGGCTGCACATTGGCGAACTGGCAACCGAACAGACGCTTCGCCCGTTCTACGGCAAGGTTTTCCACCGCGTCAGCGTATTCGCAGCCGCCATAGTAACGCTTGCCCGGATAACCTTCGGCATATTTGTTGGTAAAGACGCTGCCCGTCGCTTCCAGCACCGCACGGCTTGCGATGTTTTCCGACGCGATCAGTTCGATGCGCTCCTGTTGCCGCTTCAGTTCGCCCCGCACTGCGGCGAACACCTCCGGGTCGGCCTGTTCCAATGTGTCGGTCCAGAAGCCGCTGTTCGGCAGGTCGTCTGTGTAGGCGGCGGCGGTGCTCATGATCGGGCCTCGGCAGATGGATGGGAGAGCTTGTCAACGCGCCGCTGATGCCGGCCGCCGGCAAACTCCGTCTGAAGGAATGCACTAACACACGCCTTGGCCATGTCGAGGCCAATCAATCGCGCCCCCAGCGCCAGCACGTTGGCGTCGTTGTGTTCCCGCGCAAGCGTGGCGGACAGCGGCTCTCCCACAAGGGCGCAGCGGCAGGCTGGGTGGCGGTTCACACTGATGGAAATGCCGATGCCCGACCCGCACAGCGCGATCCCGCGATCGGCGGTGCCGTCCGCAACCACACCCGCAAGCTGATAGCCGTAGTCGGGATAATCAACGCTGTCGCCATCATGGGGGCCAAGGTCGGCCACCTGATGCCCTTCCTCGAGCAACCACTCGTAAAGAGCTGCTTTCAAGGCCAGGGCCGCGTGATCGGAAGCAATCGCTATGCGCATGCGTGCCACCTAGTGAATTGGCGGCGGAAACTCCAGCGGCGAAGCTTGCCCGTCAGGCGGTCGCCTGCATCGCACCGTATTTGGGGCACTCGCTGCGACATACGCCGTCATGCGTCCACTCAGGCGGCCGCCAGAGATAAGCCAGCTTGTCCTGCCACCGGTCGGCCATGTCGATGCGTTCCTTGAGCTGCTTCAGCCCCGCGAACTGCGCGGTGAAAGGATTGTTGTCGTCCACCGGCTTGACCAGCCCGACCACGGGTTCCCGTTCGATGAGAGTGTAGCTGTCGAACAGCCGGTCGTAGAGCAGCGTCACCTGACTGTAATTGCGATCGATGTACTCCGGCTGGTTGGCGTGATGCACCTTGTGCATCTTGGGCGTCATCAACAGCCGGTCAAGCAGGCCGAGACGCGGAACATAGCTGGCATGGTTCCAGATACCGTAAGCATTCATGACCACCGTGACGGCAATGTACACGACCGGATCCACTCCGATCAGCGCACCAGGCAGGGCGAGCAGGTGCTTGATCTGACCATCCAACGCGAAACCGCGCGCCGCCGTCGAATGGTTGAACTCGTTGGAGGAGTGATGAATGGCATGAAACGCCCATAGCAGCCCCACCCGGTGCGCCAGCCGGTGATCCCAGTAGTAGGCGAATTCCTGGATCAGCCATGCCAATGGAATGGCCAGCCACAACGCCATGCCGTCGACCAGTCGGAGGTTGTCAAAGACCAGAACATACAGCGCCAGCGGAACCAGCACTGCGAAGATCAGGTTCAGCGTGCTGGAAATGAGGTTCAGGCCAACGCTGCACCAGGCGTCCGCGCTGTTGTAGCTTTGCTGTTTGACAACGTACCAGACCCGTTCGGCCACAAGCAGTCCGAAATAGACACTGGCCAGGATCCACAGAGCGGCCGGTCCGCCGATGAAGTCAATTGCGTCGCGCAAGCTGTCCATGTTGTTTAGCTACGCAAATCTTCCTTAATGTGCAATCTTTATACACCGCCGCGAGCTCAGAAATAGATATCGTGCGTCGAAGCAGGCGAGGCGGGTCTTCGGCAATCGAACCGGTCCGGCCAACCTACAGCGGGCCACCGCCCCGTTCCCGCATAGAGCGTAGCCCGCCGCGTGAACCGCTACTGATCCAGGAAGCTGCGCATTTTGCGGCTGCGGCTGGGATGCTTCAGCTTGCGCAGCGCCTTGGCTTCGATCTGGCGAATGCGTTCGCGCGTCACGCTGAAT
The DNA here is from genome assembly GCF_022605525.1 of Porphyrobacter sp. GA68. Taxonomy (GTDB): domain Bacteria; phylum Pseudomonadota; class Alphaproteobacteria; order Sphingomonadales; family Sphingomonadaceae; genus Qipengyuania_B. Next base: position 678,036 of record NZ_JAKQYJ010000002.1, on the reverse strand, counting down.
TGCTGCCCCACCTCTTCCAGGGTGTGATCGGTGTTCATGCCGATCCCGAACCGCATCCGCAGAACGCGCTCCTCGCGCGGGGTCAGCGAGGCGAGTACCCGTGTCACCGTTTCCTTCAGATTAGCCTGTATGGCCGCGTCGACCGGAATGATGGCGTTCTTGTCCTCGATGAAGTCGCCAAGGTGCGAATCTTCCTCGTCCCCGATCGGCGTTTCGAGGGAGATCGGCTCCTTGGCGATCTTCATCACCTTGCGGACCTTTTCCAGCGGCATCGACAGCTTTTCAGCCATCTCTTCCGGCGTTGGCTCCCGCCCGAAGTCGTGCAGGAACTGGCGGGATGTGCGCACCAGCTTGTTGATCGTCTCGATCATGTGCACGGGTATGCGGATCGTGCGCGCCTGATCGGCAATCGACCGGGTAATCGCTTGCCGGATCCACCAGGTGGCATAGGTCGAAAACTTGTACCCGCGCCGGTATTCGAACTTGTCGACCGCCTTCATCAGCCCGATGTTCCCTTCCTGGATGAGGTCAAGGAACTGCAGGCCGCGGTTGGTGTACTTCTTGGCGATGGAGATGACCAGGCGCAGGTTTGCCTCAACCATCTCCTTCTTGGCAATGCGGGCCTCGCGTTCGCCCTTCTGCACCATGTTAACGATGCGGCGGAACTCGGGCAGCGCCATCCCGGTTGCGCCCGCGATGTCCGCGATTTCCAGCCGGATGCGTTCGATTGCGTCCGCCTCCCGTTCTGCCAGAGCGGCCCACTTCTTGTCCTTCTTCGCCCGCTCCGTCAGCCAGTTCTCGTCAAGTTCGTTGCCGACATAGGCGTCCAGGAAGTCCCGCCGTTTCACCTTGTGCCTTTCGGCCAGACGCAGCATCTGGCCGCCCAGGGTCGTCAGCCGGCGATTAAAGGCGTAAAGGTTGTCGACCAGAAACTCGATCTTGTTGGCGTGGAACTGCACGCTTTCCACCTCGGCGGTCAGTTCTTCGCGCAGCGCCTCGTACTTGCGTTCCTTGGCTGCGGGGTATTCATCGCCCCGGCCGAGCACGTCGACGCGTTCCTGCTGAATCTTCTCGAATTTGCCGAACAGATCGGCGATGCGCGCGAACCGCTCCAGTGCCTCCGGCTTCAGAGCGGCCTCCATCTGGGCGAGGCTCAGCGTATTGTCTTCCTCCTCGTCATCGTCGCGGCGCTGCGGCTTGCCTTCGCTCTCACCATCCTCGTCGCCGGCTGCTTCGGAGTTATCCTCGTCCTCGTCCTCATCGTCCCGGATCGTGGGACCGGCGGTCGCTTCGGAAATCTCGCCGTCGTCTTCCTCGTCGTCGGCATCATCGGTCATCTTCTCGACCGGAGGCTCCTTAGACAGCATCGCATCAAGATCGAGTATCTCGCGCAGCTGCATCTCCCCGTTGTTCAGCGCTTCCGACCACTGGATGATCGCGTGGAAGGTGATCGGGCTGTCGCACAGGCCCATGATCATCATGTCCCGGCCTGCTTCGATGCGTTTGGCAATGGCGATCTCGCCCTCGCGGCTGAGCAGTTCCACTGCGCCCATTTCGCGCAGGTACATCCGGACGGGATCGTCGGTACGCCCTTCCGTTTCCTTCTTCTTTACCGGTGCCGCCACCTTGCGCGGTTCGAGTGACAGTTCGCCGTCCTCGTCATGCGGGCCGCCTTCGTCCTGATCTTCTGCGTCCGGGTCACCGTCGCCTTCGCCTTCCGCGTCGGCCTCGTCATCATGTTCGACGATCTGAACGCCCATTTCCGACAGGGCGGTCTGGATATCCTCGATCTGATCGGGGCTCATCTGATCCGACGGCAACGCTTCGTTCAGTTCGTCATAGGTGACGAAGCCGCGCTTCTTCGCTCGCGCAATCAACTTCTTGATGGATGCTTCGTTGAGATCGATGAGAGGAGCGTCATCTTTTTCGGCGATATTGGTGTCGGCTGCCATGCGTTGTTCAAATCCGTTCATTTCCGCGCGCCTCGAAGGCGGCGACAATCAAGGGGTGGTGGCCTGAAGATCAGGGTGTTCAGCTGCGTATGTGGCGCACTCGCGAGTCGATTTCCAGCTTTCGTTGCAAAAGCCGCTGTTGTTCCGCGAACGCGCCTTCCGGATCTTCGGCGAAGCGGGCGGTCGCGGCGGCGAGGGCGAGTTCCATCTCCGGCGCTTCCACCAGCAAGGTTACCGCTTCGCGCAGGGCGGATCTGGCGTCCTGTTCGTCGACACCATCGGCAAGGAAGCGATAGCGGCCGGGTTCGGCGGGCGCGGGCAGGTCAGGAACCAGCTGGGGCGACTCGCTTGACTCCACCTGCTGCGACTCAGACAGCTCCAGCAACTGTTCAACCGCGGGCGCATGATCGGGGTGCCGTCGCGCATACCGGATCAGCAGTTCGGCGCAGGAGTCGATAAGGCCGGGGTGGCGCGCAAAGCCGTGCACTACAGCACAGGCAAGCTCATCCTGCCGCGACAGACCCAGATGGCGTTTCAGGGCCGCCGACGCGGATTTTGCGACCGGGAAACCGGCGGTGCGTTCCGGCCGTTGCTGCCGCGCGGTACGGGGAGGAAAGGCAAATTCGGAGAAACGGGCCAAAAGGTCGCGGCGGTACAGCGCTTTAATGTCGGGATGGGCGATCGTCTCCACGTGACCCAGCAGTCGCTCCTTCAGCCCGGCCTTTGCTTCAGGGCCATCCAGTGGCGCTGCACCGAATTCACCGTGCCACAGCAGGTCGGCAAGGGAAACCGCCTTCGCCAGCACGGCTTCGACCGCCTGCCGTCCCTGTTCCCGGACGAGATCGTCGGGGTCCTTGCCAGCGGGCAGACGCGCGACGCGCAGGGTATGGCCGGGGCGCAGCAGGGGCAGGGCGCGGATGGCCGCCCTCATCGCCGCGCGCTGTCCGGCCGCATCGCCGTCGAAGCACAGCACCGGGCATTCGGTCTGGCGCCACAAGAGCTCGATCTGCGTTTCCGTAAGAGCAGTGCCCATCGGCGCAACGGCTTCGGCGATCCCCGCGTTGGCCAGCGCGATGACGTCCATGTAACCTTCCGCCACGACAATCCGCCCGGTCTGCCGCGCCGCCGGTGCCGCGCGGTCGAGGTTGTAAAGGTTGCGCCCCTTGTCGAACAACGGCGTGTCGGGAGAATTGAGGTATTTGGGTGCGTTGTCGCGCTGCTCCAGCAGGCGACCGCCGAAAGCGATCACCCGCCCGCGCACGTCGCGGATCGGCAGCATCAGCCGGTCGCGGAAGCGGTCGTAGGGCGGCTTGCCTTCCACCTGGATGAGCAGGCCTGCTTCGATCAGCAGCGCGTCCCCGAACTGGGCCAGAGCCTCTTTCAGGCCGGTCTTGTCCGCAGGCGCGTAGCCGAAGCCAAACGCCTTCAGCGTGTCGGGTGTAAAATTGCGCGTGGCAAGGTAGTCCCGTGCCCGGGCACCCGCCGACGATTGCAGGTTCAGCGCGAACCATTCCTGTGCCGCCGCCATGACGTCGTGCAGGCCGGCGCGGCGCTGGGCCTGTTCCGCCGTGCGCGGGTCGGGTACGGGCAGCTCCATGCCGGCCTCCACCGCCAGTTCCTTCACCGCGTCGATGAAGGGAAGGCCGCGCTGGTCGGTCAGCCAGCGGATGACGTCGCCATGTGCCTCGCACCCGAAACAGTGGTAAAAGCCCTTGGCGTCATTGACGTAGAAGCTGGGTGTCTTCTCCTCGTGGAAGGGACAGCACGCCCGGTATTCCCGTCCCGCCTTCTGCAACCGGACTGTCCGCCCGATCACCGTGCTGAGCGTCACCCGCGCGCGCAACTCGTCCAGCCATTGCGGGGAAAGCGTCATGGCCTTCAGCTTACGCGGAAAGCGACTCTTTCACCAGCGCGCTAGCCCGCGTCATGTCCAGCGATGCGCCATGCCGCGCCTTCAGTTCCGCCATGACGCGCCCCATGTCTTTGAGGCCGGCGGCGGCAAGATCGCTCTTGATCGCGGCGATCGCGGCTCTGGTTTCGCTCTCGTCCATCTGCCGTGGCAGGAACTCTTCGATAACGGCAAGTTCGAAGCGCTCCTGGTCCGCCAGTTCCTCGCGCCCGCCATCGTCATACATGGCAATCGACTCGCGCCGCTGCTTCGCCATCTTGAGCAGCACATCCTGCACCAGTTCGTCATCGGCCGGGGTGCTTGCGGCCGTCCGCTGCTCTATATCGCGGTCCTTGATCTTGGCCGTGACAAGGCGCAGCGCGGCCGTGCGCTTCCTGTCGCCGCCTTTCATCGCCGCGACGACTTCCTTCTGGATGGTTTCCCTGATCATGTGCGTTCCTGTGGATGAGTCTGCTTGAGGGCGGCATAGCCTATCCCCGCGCGGTGTCACAGGGTTGACGGGTCCGGGCCGAAAGCCTAGCGGCTGGGACTTAGCGCACATCGCTGGTCCACCTCTTCAACGGAGCGCCCCATGGCCCCTTCCGCACCCGCCCACGCGCAGCCGCCCGGCGCGACCGGGTGTCTTGTTATGGCCGATGGCACCGTGATTTGGGGTCACGGGTTCGGCGCTGTCGGAGAAGCCGTCGGCGAAGTCTGCTTCAACACCGCCATGACCGGTTATCAGGAGGTGATGACCGACCCGTCCTATGCCGCGCAGATCGTCTGCTTCACCTTTCCGCACATCGGCAATGTCGGCGCCAATCCGGACGATATCGAAAGCGAGGGGCACGGCGCGGTCGGGTGCATCGTGCGCGAACGGGTCACGCCCCACTCATCATTCCGTGCAGAGACGCACTTTTCCGACTGGCTGCGCGATCATGGGCGCATCGGGCTCGCGGGGGTGGACACCCGCGCGCTCACCCGGCGGGTGCGGCTGCACGGCGCGCCGAACGCGGTGATCGTGCACAATCCCCGGCGCGAGTTTGACATACCGGCGCTGATCGAACGGGCGCGGGCCTGGCAGGGGCTGGAGGGGCTGGATCTGGCCGCCCTGGTCACGCGCGACGAGAACACGCGCTGGCTGGGCGGTCCGTGGTCGCTGAACCGGTCGGGTGAAACGCCGGAAGGCGGTGACGAACGGCCGCACATCGTCGCCATCGATTACGGGTCCAAGGACAACATCTTCCGCAATCTGGTGCGCGCCGGCGCGCGGGTGACGGTGGTGCCGGCGCGCGCGACGCTCGACGAAATCCTCCGGCTTCAACCGGCGGGCGTGTTCCTGTCCAATGGTCCCGGCGATCCGGCGGCCACCGGCGAATACGCGGTGCCGGTGATCCGCGGCCTGCTGGAACGCGACGTGCCGATCTTCGGCATCTGCCTCGGCCACCAGCTCCTCGGCCTCGCCGCCGGTGCGAAGACGGCCAAGATGCACCAGGGGCACCGCGGCGCCAACCACCCGGTCAAGCGGCTGTCTGACGGCGCGGTGGAGATCACCAGCATGAACCACGGCTTTGCTGTGGATCGCGACACTCTGCCCGAAGGGGTGGAGGAAACCCACGTCTCGCTCTTCGACGGCTCCAACTGCGGTATCAGCCTGCGCGGCAAGCGCGCCTTCGGGGTGCAGTACCACCCGGAGGCGTCGCCGGGGCCGCAGGATAGCTTTTACCTGTTCGAGAGGTTTGTGGGGATGGTGACGTGAGTCCCTCTTTTCGGCAGTTTGCTGATGATGTTCTTTGTCATGCCGCACATCTTCAGCGGTTGCATGAAGTTTCTGAGGTCGACCTTATCCATGCATTGTCGAGTATGAAGGTTGATTACGATGACGAGTGGAGTGGTATTGCAATCCAGTACTTGGTTCAGCAAGGCTTTGCGGTTGATGGAAGCACTATGATCGATCGTCGACTACGTGTCACAGGCGAGGGCTTCGCTGAAGTTGAGAGGATACACGAGAGAAGAAAGCCTCCCACGATCTCAGATCGTTTAGCAAGCGACAAGTTTCAGAAAGTTGGAGGTCTCGCGGTTTCAACCCTGTCGCTTCTAATTTCCATCGGAGCGCTGCTGGTAGCCATTTTTGCTTTGAGTAAAACTTGATGCCTAAACGCACTGACATCTCCTCCGTCCTCGTCATCGGCGCTGGCCCCATCATCATCGGGCAAGCGTGCGAGTTCGATTATTCGGGCACGCAGGCGATCAAGGCGCTGAAGGAGGAGGGGTATCGGGTCGTCCTGGTGAACTCCAACCCGGCGACGATCATGACCGATCCGGACATGGCCGACGCCACCTATGTCGAGCCGATCACGCCCGCCATCGTCGCCAAGATCATTGCCAAGGAACGGCCCGACGCGCTGCTGCCCACGATGGGCGGGCAGACGGCGCTCAATTGCGCGCTGGCGCTCTACAACGACGGCACGCTGGAGAAGTACGGCGTGCACATGATCGGCGCCAACGCCGACGCCATCGACAAGGCGGAGAACCGCCAGCGTTTCCGTGAGGCGATGGACCGCATCGGCCTTGAAAGCGCGCGCAGCGGGGTGGCGAACACGGTGGAACAGGCGTTCGCCGTTCTGGAACGCACCGGGCTGCCCGCAATCATCCGACCTTCCTTCACGCTCGGCGGCACGGGCGGGGGCATCGCTTATAACCGGGCCGAGTTCGAGCGGATCGTGCGCGAGGGTCTCGCTGCGTCGCCGACCACCGAGGTGCTGATCGAGGAGTCGCTGCTCGGGTGGAAGGAGTTCGAGATGGAGGTGGTCCGCGACCGGGCGGACAGCTGCATCATCGTCTGCTCCATCGAGAACGTCGACCCGATGGGGGTGCACACTGGAGATTCGATCACCGTTGCCCCCGCGCTGACCCTGACGGACAAGGAATACCAGATCATGCGTTCCGCCAGCATCGCCGTGCTGCGCGAGATCGGGGTCGAGACGGGCGGGTCGAACGTGCAGTTCGCGGTCAATCCCAGGGACGGGCGCCTGATCGTGATCGAGATGAACCCGCGCGTATCGCGCTCTTCCGCGCTGGCGTCCAAGGCGACCGGCTTTCCCATCGCCCGCGTCGCGACCAAGCTGGCGGTGGGTTACACGCTGGACGAGATTACCAACGAGATAACCGGCGCCACTCCGGCCGCGTTCGAACCGACGCTGGATTACGTGGTGACGAAGATCCCCCGCTTCGCTTTCGAGAAGTTCAAGGGCGCGGACAATTCGCTGTCGACGGCGATGAAGTCGGTCGGAGAGGTGATGGCCATCGGGCGCAACTTCGCCGAATCGCTGCAAAAGGCTCTGCGCGGGCTGGAGGCGGGTCTGGATGGCTTCAACCGGGTGGTGGAGCTGGAGGGCGCGGCGCGCGACGTCATTACCGCTTCGCTCGCGCAGCAGACGCCCGACCGGCTGCTGAAGGTCGGGCAGGCGTTCCGCGAAGGGCTGACCGTGGAGGAGATCCACGCGGTCACGGCATACGACCCGTGGTTCCTGCGTCAGATCGAAGCGATCATCTATGAAGAGCGGATGCTGGGCCATAACGGTTTGCCCAATACGGCTGACGATCTGCGGCGGCTGAAATCCATGGGTTTTTCGGACAAGCGGCTGGCAACGCTGGCGGTGCGTTCCGTCGGGGTAGCAGGCGGGCTGGGCGAAACAAAGGCGCGCCATTCCGGGCTGCTGCACACGGCGCTGCGCGCAATGGCCGGCGCCACCAGCGAGGCCGAGGTGCGGCAACTGCGGCACAGGCTGGGTGTGCGTCCCGTGTTCAAGCGCATCGACAGCTGCGCGGCGGAGTTCGAGGCGGTGACACCGTACATGTACTCCACCTATGAAGCGCCATGCTTCGGCGGCGAGGAGGACGAGGCGCAGCCCAGCGACCGGCGCAAGATCGTCATCCTTGGCGGCGGACCGAACCGCATCGGGCAGGGGATCGAGTTCGACTATTGCTGCGTCCACGCCTGTTTTGCCCTGGCAGAGGCCGGGTTCGAGACGATCATGGTGAACTGCAATCCGGAAACCGTCTCCACCGACTATGACACTTCAGACCGCCTGTATTTCGAGCCGCTGACCGAAGAGGATGTGCTGGAAATCCTGCGGGTGGAGCAGTCCCGCGGCGAGCTGGTCGGCGTGGTCGTGCAGCTTGGTGGACAGACTCCGCTCAAGCTGGCGAAGGCTCTGGAGGACGCGGGTATCACGATCCTCGGGACGTCGCCGGACGCCATTGATCTGGCGGAAGACCGCGAACGCTTTGCCCGCCTGGTCAGCCAGCTCGGGCTTGAGCAGCCGGAAAACGGCATCGCCCGCAGCCGGGACGAAGCGGCCGCAGTGGCCCGCAAGATCGGCTACCCGGTGCTGCTGCGGCCTTCTTATGTGCTGGGCGGCCGCGCGATGGAGATCGTCGACAGCGAGGCGCAGCTGGACAACTACATCGCCACTGCGGTCAGCGTGTCCGGCGACACTCCGGTTCTGGTCGATCAGTATCTGCGCGATGCCGTCGAATGCGATGTGGACGTGCTGTGCGACGGCGAGGAAGTGCGCGTCGCGGGCGTGATGCAGCACATCGAGGAGGCTGGCGTCCACTCCGGCGACAGCGCGTGTTCGCTGCCGCCATACAATCTCCCCCAGGAACTCATTGCCGAGATGGAGAGGCAGGCCGCAGCGCTGGCAAGAGCGTTGAACGTGCGCGGCCTGATGAACGTGCAATTCGCCATCAAGGACGGCGCCGTTTACCTGATCGAGGTAAACCCCCGCGCGAGCCGCACGGTCCCGTTTGTGGCAAAGGCGATCGGCGCTCCCATTGCCAAGATCGCGGCAAGGATCATGGCAGGCGAAAAGCTGAGCGGCTTTGCACAGTTTGACATCACGCCGCCCTATATGGCTGTTAAAGAAGCGGTCTTTCCGTTTGCCCGCTTTCCCGGCGCTGATCCTGTCCTGTCGCCGGAGATGAAATCGACCGGCGAGGTGATGGGCATCGACACTGATTTTGCGACCGCCTTCTACAAGTCTCAGCTGGGTGCAGGGGTGACACTTCCGGATCGCGGAACGGTGTTCGTGTCGGTCAAGGATGCTGACAAGGCGGCGATTGCACCGGCCGTCGCGATGCTGCTGCAACAAGGCTTCAGCGCCATCGCAACAGGGGGTACGCAGGCTTTCCTGGCAGCCCAAGGCCTGCAAGTGGAACGGGTCAACAAGGTTGCCGAGGGGCGGCCGCATGTGGTGGATCGCATCATCGACGGCGACGTGGCGCTGATCTTCAACACGACAGAGGGGTGGCAGAGCCACCTTGACTCCCAATCGATCCGTTCTTCCGCGCTGGCGGTCAAGGTGCCTTATTTCACGACGGCCACCGGATCGCTGTGCGCTGCGCAGGCAATCGTTTCGGTCGACCCGGTCGCGCTTGAAGTCACGCCATTGCAGGCTTACTATAACCGCTGAAATTTAATCAGCTTATCTTCCGACAACTCCGGTCCATGTGGTCTAGCGATGAGCGGGCCCGTTCGGTTCTGGTCGGAGGAGCAGCTGTTTGCCTAGGAAAGGTCCGGTTCGATGGAAAAGGTTCCCATGCTGGCAGAAGGCTATGAAAAGCTGACCGCCGATCTCAAGCAGTTGCGGGCGGAACGGCCAAAGATCGTGGATGCAATCGAGGAAGCGCGGGCACATGGCGACTTGTCCGAGAATGCCGAGTACCACGCGGCGAAGGAACGTCAGGGACAGGTCGAAGCACAGATTGCGGACATCGAAGACAAGGTGACGCGGGCGCAGATCATCGATCCGGCCGCGCTTTCGGGAGACAAGATCGTGTTCGGCGCGACGGTCCACCTGCTGGACGACGATGACAAGCCGGTAAAGTACCAGATTGTCGGCCAGACCGAGGCAGATGCGACCAACGGACGCATCTCCTACAATTCGCCGCTTGGACGTGCGTTGATCGGCAAGAAGGTTGGCGAGGACGTTGAAGTCACCGTGCCGGCGGGCGACAAGTTCTACCACATCGAGAAAATCGAATTCATCTGAGATACTCCGGGGCCGCGCTTGACGGGCGCGCTTGGCTGGCCGGAAGAACCGCCGCGCCTGCAGGCTGACTTTGCCCCTGCTGCTGAGCGAACTTGAGGCACTTAAAGCACCCTTCTTGAACCTTAGGACCAGAAAACGGCATGCTAATGCATGCCGCCTGCGCCAGAGGCGTGCCCGGTTCTGACCGGCAAGTCGCCTCTGACGCCAGGCATTAAGCTAGGCCTGCTGGTTTCCGCCAGGCTCCCCACGGCTTGCGGGAATGCCGGGGTCGAGTATCTTCTGCAGGTCGACGATAACGTACTTCATTTCGGCGTCGTCAACGGTCCGCTGCGCATTGGCGCGCCATGCGTTTACTGCATCGTCATAGGCCGAATAGATACCGGCGACGTGGATGCTTTCCGGGTCGCGAAAACGGATGCTGCGCGGATCGGTGACACGCCCGCCCATCACCAGGTAAAGCTGTTGCCTGTCGCCATTCTTGTCCATGGTGGTCGCCTGCCTCCTAGCTATAAAGAGAAACGTCCGCCTGTTCGGGCGGACGTTTCAGCTCGCGATAGCGGAGGCTCGGTGTAATTTAAAGGATCATTGCCGAGCCGCCGGTTCCTGTCATTTCAGGTCACGCAGCCGGCGGGACAATGATCTTCCCGCAAGCCGCGACGTCGTTGAAGCACGATCGTGAAGGGAGCGGGCGTAATGATCGGCATCCCGCTTCAACTCGCGTGACTTGAACGCGAGGCGGTCGCCGGCATCAACTGCCTTGTCGCGGCCGTGGCGGGACATGTCTTCAATATCGTCCAGCAAGCCGAGGCCGAACGCAACCACCGCGTCCGATGCCGAACTTGCCCAGCTTCCCGCGCGCCGTCCCGCACGTCGCCCGCTGCGAGTCATCGAGCCGATCAGCAAGCCGACCGCTAATCCACCAACGATCGTCGCAACAGGATGCTCCTTGACGAAGTCGACCGCAGTGTCGGCCGCGTCACGTGCCTGTTCGCCCAGGCTCCGCTGTTCATGCCGGCGCTGCCCGGCCGCGATGCGAGCCTTCAACTCGTCACGCTTGTCATCGCCGGTAACACCAGTCGATGTCCCATGCTGGTCTGCCTTGCCCTTCAACGTCTCTCCATGCTCGGCATTCTCGCGATTGACGGTGTCCTGCAAACGGTCTGTCATTTTTCAGTCCTTTCCAAGCTACGTCGCAGCAACCTACTGGTCGCTGCGGTAGCGATGATGTCCATAATCCTCATCCTGATCGTCAGCGTCATCGTCACGGCGGCCGAGCAGCAGGTTCAGGATTGGGTTGCGGGCGAGCCAAATCAGCAAAGCGGCGATCACCGCAGCGGCGACCCCGCGGTGGTCGCTCGCGACTTCTGCCGCTTCTTCATACACGTCGGTCGCGCCCCCAATGATGCGCTCCTTGGCCCGCTCGCCAATTCCCTTCTCCGCATAGTCTGCCTTAAGATGTTCTATGTCGGCTTTCACCAAAGCGAGAGCCTGATCCCGTACCAGACGGTCATCCCGCAAACGACTTTCGAGAGTGGCTGTCACGGCTTCTCTCCAGCGAAGGTGCTTGAAATGGCCTCGACCCTGCTCTTGGCCATTACGGCGAAGATGGCCGCGCCGGCCAGTAGCAGAACACCAACAATCAGAGTGGCCGCCAGCGGCCCGACCAGAGTAGCAAGAGCCAGCACGGCACCAACCGTCAGTGCGATCAATGCCAGGTGCAGCAAGGCAAGGGCGCCAAGGCCGAATACCGCAGCCTTGGAACCCTTTTTCCCGACATAGCTGGCCCGCGTCTTCTGAAACGCCAACTCAGCCGAAATATACGTCTTGCCGTCTTCATACAGAGCCGACACGCCGTCGATAAGCGACCGATCTTCAGACAGATCGTCAGAAGCGGTGGCGAAGGCCTGCGGTCCGTCGTCGTTATGCCACACGGGCTTGCCATCAGCGGCGTTTCTTGTCTGGTCGAGCAACGCTTCGCTCCTTGTATATTTCTGGAGAAGGGCGCTGCGCCTTACCTGCGCGAACCGAAGGTGCGAGCAAGGATGTAGCCGGCAAGCGCGGCTATTCCGACCGCCGTGCCCGGGTTCGTGCGGATGTACTGGCGGGCATCGTCCCCCAGTTCCTCGATGCTGCGTTGATCCAGCTTCTCAGCCGATTCCCGCAACGAACGCGACGCGCTGCGCGCATAGTCGCCGTACTTGGCGCCGAGGGAGCTATCCACCGAAGCGGCATTGTCGTTCACCATACGGCTGAGGGCCAACAACGCCTCGCTGGCCTTGTTCTTGCCCTCGATCGCCAGCTCGGATGCCTTCGTGCGGACCTGATCCGAATAATCATGACCGCGGTCCAGCGCCTGTGTCCGGTACCCGCTCGCCCGCTCGCCGGCTTCAGCCTTGAGTGCGGCGGCACCCGCCTTCGCTTCGTCAAGAGCAGCATTGAAGCGTGACTTGGCTTCGGAACGATGCTCGTTCGAATGGTCGGCGGATGAGGTGGAACCCGACGGCGTTCCGCTCGTGGTTGTGCCGCCTACCCCCAAAGGTGCCGAACCACCACCGGCAGTCGTGGTTTTGGTGGTCGCTCCGGTGGAGGAAAAGTCGTTGTCGGTATTGGCCATGATCTGTCCTCTTTTTCCTGGTGGCGACCAACAGCATACCCAGCCGGCGGCCGCATTCAGGAAAACAATGCAGCTTGCGTACCTTCGTTCCGCTCCATAGAGCCGGCGGCGAAATTCATTCATTTCAGGAGTATGCCGTGACCGCTATCATCGACATCCACGCGCGCGAGATCCTCGACAGCCGAGGCAACCCCACAGTGGAAGTCGACGTACTGCTGGAAGATGGCAGCTTCGGCCGCGCCGCCGTTCCGTCCGGCGCATCCACCGGAGCGCATGAGGCGGTTGAACTGCGCGACGATGACAGTGCCCGCTATGGCGGCAAGGGCGTGACCAAGGCTGTCGAGGCGGTCAATGGCGAGGTGGCCGAGGCGTTGGCTGGTCTCGACGCAGAGGATCAGCGCGATGTGGACACCGTGCTGGTCGACTTGGACGGAACGCCGAACAAGGCGAGGATCGGCGCAAACGCAATCCTGGGAACCAGTCTGGCCGTCGCCAAGGCAGCGGCGGACGCCCGGGGCTTGCCGCTCTATGCCTATGTGGGCGGCGTATCGGCGCACCTTCTGCCGGTCCCGATGATGAACATCATCAACGGCGGCGAGCACGCCGACAACGCCATCGACATTCAGGAGTTCATGGTCATGCCCGTCGGCGCGGCCTCGTTGTCCGAAGGGGTTCGCTGGGGTGCCGAAATCTTCCACGTTCTGAAAAAGAAGCTGACCTCCAAAGGCTTGTCGACGGCCGTGGGCGATGAAGGCGGCTTTGCCCCCGCTCTGGCCAGCACGCGTGCAGCTCTCGACCTCATAATGGAAGCTGTCGGCGAGGCAGGTTTCACGCCAGGCGGTGATGTCGTCCTGGCGCTGGATTGCGCCGCGACCGAGTTTTATCGCGACGGCCGCTATGACATATCGGGTGAGGGGCTGAGCCTGTCTGCCGAAGAAATGACAACCTATCTGGCTGACCTCTGCCGCGATTACCCGATCCGGTCGATCGAGGATGGAATGGCAGAAGATGATTTTGCTGGATGGCATGCGCTGACCCAGCGCCTGGGCGGCGAAGTCCAGCTCGTCGGTGACGACCTTTTTGTGACCAACCCCGCACGGCTGGAAGATGGCATCAAACGCGGGCTGGGCAATTCCCTGCTCGTGAAAGTCAACCAGATTGGCACCTTGAGTGAAACACTTGACGCAGTCTCCATTGCGCAGCGATCCGGTTACACCGCTGTGATGAGCCACCGGTCCGGAGAGACCGAGGATGCGACCATCGCTGATCTGGCAGTTGCGACGAACTGTGGGCAGATCAAGACGGGCAGTCTGGCGCGGTCGGACAGGCTTGCCAAGTACAACCAGTTGATCCGTATCGAAGAAGAGCTCGGCGGCAGTGCGCGCTACGCCGGTCGCGCATGCTTCGGGCAGCTTGGTTCCGCCTAGACGGAGAACCTATCGCGCAATTCGAGCAGGGCGAGCGCCGCCGCAGCGGCTTCGCCGCCCTTGTTCTTCTGTGCCGGGTCGGCCCGCACCATCGCCTGTGCCTCGTTCTCTACGGTGAGGATGCCATTGCCTACGGCAATGCCGTCCATTGTCAGCGCCATCAAACCCCGCGCGCTTTCCCCCGCGACAATCTCGAAGTGATACGTCTCTCCCCGGATTACCACGCCTATTGCGACAAACCCGTCGTAGCGGCCGCTCTCCGCTGCCAGAGCGATCGCGCCGGGCAGTTCCAAGGCGCCTGGGACAGTCAGCACCTCGACCGTGTGCCCGGCGTCTGTCAGCCGCCCCTTGGCGCCTGCAATCAGCAGGTCATTGAGATGTGAATAGAACCGTGCCTCGGCGATCAAAAATCTAGCCATCTGTTCACTCCGGAATTGCCTGCTCGCCCGCGATGTGCAGGCCGTATCCTTCGATCGCAACCACATTGCGATGTGAGTTGGTCAGCAGGATCATGCTCTGTACCCCCAGATCAGCCAGTATCTGGGCACCGATGCCGTAGGCGCGAAATTCTCCGTCAGCAGCGCCGGTTCGCCCACCGTTCTGCGGCTGCGACTGGATCAGGATCACGATTACGCCAGACCCGTGATCGCCGATCGCCTTCATGCTGCGCTGCAGGCTCCGCTTGTTCGGTCCGGCGCGGCCCAGCACGTCGTCAAGCAGCGACAGGGTGTGCATCCGCACCAGAGTGGGTGCGTCGCTGCTGATCTCCCCTTTCTGAAGAACATAGCTGGCGCTGTTATCGATCGTGTTACGATAGGTGAGAAGCCGCCATTCGGCCCCGTAATCGGACACAAAGCCCGTGTCCTCCGCCCGCTCCACCAGATGGTCGTGACGACGACGATATTCGATGAGATCGCGGATGGTGCCGATCTTCATTTGATGCCGGCGCGCAAATTTCATGAGATCATCGAGGCGGGCCATTGATCCGTCCTCGTTCATGATTTCGCAGATCACACCAGACGGATTGAGGCCAGCCAACCGCGCAATGTCCACCGCCGCTTCCGTGTGGCCGGCGCGAACCAGCACACCTCCCTCGCGCGCGGTAAGGGGGAACACATGACCGGGACTGACGATGTCCTGTGGCCCATGCGCGTTATCTATTGCGACCGCTATTGTGCGTGCCCTGTCGGCGGCACTGATCCCGGTCGAGATGCCTTCGCGCGCTTCGATGGAGGTGGTGAATGCAGTACCGTGTTGCGACCGATTGCTCTGGCTCATCGGTTGCAGGCCCAGTGTTCGCACACGATCTGCCGACAAGGCGAGGCAGATCAGCCCCCGGCCGTGTTTGGCCATGAAGTTGATCGCGTCGGGCGTCGCCATTTGCGCCGGGATGATGAGATCGCCCTCGTTCTCGCGATCCTCGTCATCGACCAGAATGAACATCCGGCCGTTTCGCGCTTCGTTGATGATTTCCTCAATCCCGACCAGAGCAGGCCGCTGGTCGTTCTCGTCCAGAAAGCGTTGCAGCTTGGCTAGCGTTTCAGCGGTCGGGTTCCAGCCAGCCTCGGTACACTCGCGCAGAGAATTAGCATGGAGGCCGACTGCCCGGGCAAGTCCCGCGCGCGTCATGCGCCCTTCCGCGATGATGGACCGCACGCGGTCAACAACAGAATTGGTCATGAGCGGGGCGCTATCACATTAGAATGTGATAAACAATGTGTTTGCTGGGTTGGGGCGGCTGGATCGACGAGCTACATGCGACCCGTCAATCCAGCCACGTCAGTAACGGTTTGTGTCAGGCGGCTTTAGCGGCATCTGTTTTCAACACCACTTTTGTCCATTCATTCTGATTGTTGAGGAAGTTGTCGTAACCCTTGGGCGCGTCTTCCAGCGGAAGATGGTGCGAGATCAGGAAGGTGGTGTCGAGCGAGCCATCTTCGATCTTGGCAAGCAGATCTTTCATGTACCGCTGCACATGCGTTTGTCCGGTGCGCATCTGGATACCCTTTTCCATGAATGCGCCGGTCGGAAACTTGTCTGCCAGACCGCCATACACGCCGGGAACAGACACGCGCCCGGCCTTGCGTACGGCAGTGATTACCTCGCGCAGCACATGTGCCCGGTCAGCGCCGATCCCGACTTTCTGCTTGGCCATGTCCAGCAGATTGTCGGGCGCCATCCCGTGGGCTTCCATGCCCACCGCGTCGATCGCGCAATCGACGCCAATGCCGCCGGTCATTTCCATCAGCGCTTCGAGGACATGCGTTTGCTTGAAATTGATCACCTCGGCGCCGAGCTGGCGGGCCAGCTCCAGACGGCGCGGGTGCTCGTCGATGGCGATGACCCTGGCGGCACCCATGACAATGGCGGATTGCACCGCGAACAATCCGACCGGGCCGCAGCCCCATACGGCCACCGTATCTTCAGGCTCAATCTGCGCGTTCTCTGCTGCCATCCAGCCTGTGGGCAGGATGTCCGACAGGAACAGCACCTTGTCGTCCTCCAGATGGTCGGGAACGACGATCGGTCCCACATCTGAAAAGGGTATGCGCACATATTCGGCCTGACCGCCCGAATATCCGCCAGTCAGATGCGAATAGCCGAAGATGCCGCTCATCGCGTGGCCGTACAGCAGTTCGGACGCATCCTGTTTTTCAACCGGGTTCGAGTTGTCACAGCAGGAAAACTCCTGCCGGCTGCAAAAGAAGCATGACCCGCACGAAATGGGGAAGGGCACCACGACGCGCTGACCCTTCTTCAGAGTGCTTTTGGCGCCGATCTCCACTACCTCGCCCATGAATTCATGGCCAAGGATGTCACCTGTCTTAACGCCGGGAATAACGCCGTCGTAGAGGTGCAGATCGCTGCCGCAAATGGCGGTGGATGTCACTTTGATGATGCAGTCGCGCGGGTTGATGATCTCGGGATCAGGAACCGTGTCCACGCGAACGTCTTTCTTGCCGTGATAGGTGAGGGCGCGCATCATGCATTCTCCTGCTGGGCGGCCCGGGTATCTTCCCGTCGCCGTGCCGAGGTGGCGATTTCGCCAGTTTCCATCAGCATCTTGAACCGTTTGAGGTCGTGGCGTGCCTGGACCGATGGCTCCCTCTGGAACAGCTTCGCCGCAAGGCGCCCCAATTCGCCCGCAGGCGGCTTGTAGGCGATGATCAACTGCACCTGTGTACCCCGGTCACCGGGCGCATCGCGGAACTTGACGCGACCTTCCGTGTCGATGTCTGACCCTTCGACAGAACGCCAAGCGATCAGTTCACCATCTTCCTCGCGCACGATCTCTGTTTCGACGTCCACCGTTTGCCCCAGCGGCGCCTTGATCTTCCAGATATTGCGTCCTTCCGCGCCCGCAGGCACTACGCTTTCCAGGTTTTCCATGAACTTTGGCAGATTCTGGAAGTCGCGAAAGAAGGCGAACAGTTCCTGGCGCGGCTTGTCGATCGTGACGGTACGGCCGGTCACGTCATACGCGCCGGTTCCCTGCCGCATGGTATAGCCGGGTGAGTCGTCAGGATGCTTCTTGCGCTTGTTATCGCGTGTGCTGAGGTACGCGGCAAGGGCCGCTCCTCCCACGGCAAGGCCAAGCCCCGCCAACCCGGCAATCGTGCCGTCGCGTCTGTCGTTCATGGTAACCTCTCGCTGCTACTCGAGCAGTGAACGGGTGCATGTAAGGAGATGTTCCCGGCGTCTCAGGCGGTTAGCACAAAGAGAGCGTAGATGCGTGCAGGAGAGAAGGGGGTGGTGGACGCACTAGGGCTCGAACCTAGGACCCGCTGATTAAGAGTCAGCTGCTCTACCAACTGAGCTATGCGTCCAACCCGGCAGCGAGATGCGGGAACCTTGCCCGAATCAGCGCGACGCACCCGCATATAGCCTGCATCGCGTCAGATGGAAGAGCTTGTCCGCGCGAGCTAAAGCAACCGCCCGCCGGACGGCCTGCGGTTCCAGCGGTTGACCATCATGAGCATGCCGAGGCAAATCATGTTGGTCAGCATGGAAGAACCGCCATGGCTCATGAAGGGCAGCGGGATGCCGACCACGGGCGCGAGGCCCATGACCATCATCAGGTTGACCGCGATATAAAAGAATATTGTCGCAACCAGTCCTGCCGCCAGCAAACGCCCGAACCGGTCCTCTGCCGACCAAGCAACCTGCAGCCCCCAGCGCAGGATCAGGAAGAAAGCGAGCAGCACCAGCAGTCCGCCCACGAAGCCCCATTCTTCCGCCATGGTGGCGAACACGAAGTCGGTGTGCGGTTCCGGCAGGTAATTGAGGTGGCTTTGCGTTCCCTCGCCAAAACCCTTGCCAGACAGCCCGCCGGAGCCGATCGCTATCTTTGACTGGGTGATGTGGTAACCCGCGCCAAGAGGGTCGCTTTCCGGATCCATGAAGGTCGTCACGCGGCGCTGTTGATAGGGTTGCAAGGCGAAGAAGTAGGCCAGTGGCGCGATTACGGTTCCGACCAGTCCGGCAGTAACGAACCAGCGCAGCGGCAGCCCGGCGAGGAACATGACAACCGCGCCGCCGAACATGATGGCCAGCGCCGTTCCAAGATCCGGCTGTAACAGGACGAGCCCCATCGGCAGCCCGATCACCACGCCAGCCGGCACCAGCGCGCGCCAAGTGTTTATCATGCCGATGGGCAAGGCATCGTAGAAGCGGGCCAAGGCTAGAACCAGGGCTGGCTTCATCAGTTCGGACGGCTGAAGAACGATGATCCCGAGGTTGAGCCAGCGCTGGCTTCCTCCGCCCAGCGCGCCGACGGCCTCCACCGCGATCAGGAGCAGGAGCACCAGCACGTAAACCGGATACGCGATCAGCTTGATGAATTGCTTGGGCATCAGCGTGATGATCGCGGCCACACCCGACAAAGCTATGAAGCGGATCAGATGCGAACTGGCATACAGGCTGAAGTCGCCTCCGCCGGCCGAGTAGAGCACCGCCGCGCCGAACAGGACGAGCAGGATCAGCGGCACCAGCATTTGCCAGGGCTGGCGGCCAACCGGTTCGGGAATGATGCCCTTCATCGCGGTTCCGCATCCGATGGTGCGGCAGGCGCGGGCTCGTTCGGCGGGGTAGCGGCCGCAGGCCCGGCTTCACCTTGGGTTGGCATGACCTCTTCACCGGCGAGAGCGGCCTTGGCTTGCGCGCTCAGCCGCGATTCAGCCGCCACGGCATCGATCGGCTGCCGGGGGCGGGGTGGGGAGGGTGCGACGGATTGCCCGCGGGCGCTGGCATAGGCACGGTACTGCTGCTCAAGCCGCTGCTGCGCGGTGCCGCCCCATTCCTTCTCCAGTGCATGCAGCGCGTCCATCCCTTTCTGCGGATCGAACAGGTAGGTCATGACGTCCTTGGCAATCGGCGTGGCAGCCCCCGAACCGCCGCCATGTTCAACCACGATTGCCCCGGCGTAGATCGGGTTGTCGACTGGTGCGAAGAATACGAAGAGCCCGTGGTGGCGGAACCGCCAAGCCGTGTTCCTGCCATCGCCGCGGTTCAGGCCGACAGCCTGCGCGGTGCCGGTCTTTCCCGCCATCAGCACGTTTTCCAGCGGCAGCCGGGCCCGGCCCGCCGTGCCGGGGCCGTTTACCGTGTCGCTCATCGCCTGGCGGATATGCCCGATCTGCTCGCTGTTGAAATCGAGCGAGGCGAAAGGTGCCCGCTCTCCTGTTTTCAGCAGCGCCGGCTCGACCACCCGGCCGGTGGCAAGCCGTGCCGCCATGACGGCAAGTTGCAGCGGGCTGGTCAGGTAATAGCCCTGTCCGATAGAGGAGTTCACCGTGTCATAGGACTGCCAGGCACTGTGGTGCTTGCGCATCTTCCACCGGCTGTCGGGAACGGTGCCAAAGAACTGGCTGACGACGGGCAGGTCGAACCGCTGGCCCAGCCCGCAGTCTTTCGCGAAGTCGGCAACGTTGTCAAAGCCGACCCGCTGCGCGAAATAATAGAAGTAGCTGTTGCAACTCTGGTGAATGGCCCTGTTCATGTCGACGCGGCCGTGATTGCCGTGGCATCGGAAGAAGCGGTTGCCGACCCGCAGGCCGCCGCCGCAGGTGATCGCCTCGGAGGGGTCGATCCCGTTGCGCAGGAAAGCCATGGCGTGCATCGGCTTGATGGTGGAGCCGGGCGGATAAAGGCCTTGCAGCACCTTGTTGCGCAGCGGCACCCGCTCGTTTTCGCGCAGCATGGCGTATTCCACACTTCCGATACCGGCCGAAAAGCTGTTGGGATCGAAACTTGGCATGGACGACATGCACAGCAGGTCGCCCGTGCGGCAATCCATGACTACGACCGAACCGCTTTCGGGGCCAAGGCGGCGGGCCGCGAAATCCTGCAGCGGCCCATCAATCGTCAGCTGAACCGGATTTCCCTGTATGTCTTCCCGGGTGCTAAGATCGCGCACGATGCGCCCGGAAGCCGTCACCTCGACGCGGCGGGCGCCTGGAACGCCGCGCAGCCGCTGCTCGAACACCTTTTCGGCGCCATCCTTGCCGATCTTGTAGCCCGGCGTGACGAGCAGCGGGTTCCGGTCCGCCTCGTATTCTTCGCGCGAGGCGGGGCCGACATAGCCGAGCAGATGGCCCACTGCTGGACCGGTCGGATAAAAGCGGGAGAAGCCGCGCTGCGGCACGACCCCCGGCATTTCCGGCAACCGCACGCTGATGGCGGCGAACTGCTCGTAACTCAGCCCCTGTCCCACCTCGACCGCCTGGAAGCCGCGCGCTTCCGCGATGCGGGTGGACAGATCGTGCTGATCCGTGGCGCTCATGCCGAGAATCGACCCCAGCAGGGCGACCGACTGTTCGGGCCTGACCATTCGCTCGGGGATCACGTCGACACGGAAATCGGCGCGGTTGGAAGCGAGCGGATTGCCGTTGCGGTCGAGGATCCACCCGCGCCGGGGCGGAATCAGCGAGAGATTGACCCGGTTGCTTTCCGATTCGAGTTCGTACTTCTCGTTCTCGGCAATCGCGAGGTAGCCCATACGCGCCGCCAGCAGAACGCCGACGCCGCCCTGCAACGTGCCCAGCAGCATGCTGCGACGGTCGAAGCGGTTCTTGAGCGTCGCCTGGTTGATCAGCTCCTTGGAGCGCCGGCGCCACCTCATGCGGCTCGCCTCCAGCGTCGCAACCGCAGCCGGTCGAGCGCGGCGACCAGCCGGGCAGCCACCGGCACCAGCAGAACTGACAAGACCAGTTGCGGGATGACGGCGACAAACAACGGGCCCGCCAGAACCGCGCCCGAGACGATCATTCCCGCAAAGATGTACAGCAAGATCAGCAACGCGGCGGTCATCCAATCCAGTCCGAAGCTACGCCACGGAAAGCGCGCTTCAACAGCGTCAATAGCGAGTACTGCGAGGGACCAGAATAGTATAGCAAAGCCAAATGGCTGCCCGTTGAACAGATCATCAAAGATGCCCAAAGGAACCCCTGCCCAGGCCGGCAGCAGGCCGGGCCTGACCAGTCGCCAGCACACGAACATGATGAAGCCGACGGGTGGCGCGATGGGCATCGCGGTAGCGATGACAAAGATTGGCAGGACCGAGCCAAAAGCTATGCTGAGCCATGGCACCACCGATGCAACGAGAGCGGAATGGCGCCTACCGACCCGGCTGCCATACGGATCGCGGCGTGCTGACGGGGCGAGTCGTTCCATTATTCTGTCAATGATGGCGGCTCTGCCGCCGCCGCCCGCACCGCCTGGGGCTGAAAGATTGGTTCGACCGCCACGAAGTCGGACGCTGCGGGATCAGCGATGATCCGCGCCAGAGCGCCATCATCCGTCACTTCCTCCACCAGCGCGACCGCGATTCCAGGAGGAAAGTAACCTCCCGCCCCGCTGGTCACGAACATGTCACCCCTCTTCAGCGGATTGAGGCCCAGATTGATGAGGCGAATGCGCAGCAGGCTGTCCCCGCGTCCATGCGCGAAGGCGACTGCTTCGCCATTGGCAAGTCGCACGGGTAACACGCTTTCGCTGTCTGTCAGGAGCAGGATGCGCGCCGTCGACCGTCCTGTTTCAAGGACCCGGCCAACGACGCCGCGCGCGCTGCGCACCGGCATGCCGGGCGTCACCCCTCGGCTGCTGCCCACCCCGATGTAACCGAAGCGCCGCGGGCTTGCGGCGGTTGAGCTGACCAGCCGGGTCACCGCGACCGGCTCGCTTCCCTCCTGCGCGAGCCCCAGCAAGCCACGCAGCCGCTGGTTTTCCTGCTGCACTGCAGCCGCTTCTCCCAAGCGGATGCGCGCCAATTCAACTTCGCGTTTCAGCCGCGCGTTCTGCGCCCCGGCGCGGAAGTAACCCTCGATGCCCGCCAGGATACCCAGTGACCCGCTGCGAACCTCTCCGCCGACGGTGGTTACGGGACTGACCGCATCCTGCGCAACTCCGCGAGGGCCGGAAAAGAGGGTAGGGCGCAGCAGGGACAGCACGAGCAGTGCCGCACCCAGCAACGCACCCGCTGCAGCCAGCGCATAGCCGGCAAAGATGTTGAGGCGGGCGCGCTTTGAACTGCTGGAAACGCGGGAGCCTGCCGCCATGACAGTGAATTGCCTTCTTCAACGTCGCCTGTGGTCTGTCGCTATCCTGCCGCAGCGGGCGACGGCAGCGGCCATTATCACGCCGTCATCAAGACGCCGCGATAAATCGGATCTTCCATTGCGCGGCCGGTTCCCACCGCAACGCAGGTGAGTGGATCTTCGGCGACGCTGACAGGCAGGCCGGTTTCTTCGCGCAGGAAATCGTCAAGACCCTTGATGAGCGCGCCGCCGCCGGTGAGCACGATGCCCTGATCAACGATATCGGCCGCGAGTTCCGGTGCGGTGTTTTCCAGCGCGATGCGTACGCCTTCCACAATGGCGCCGATCGGCTCGCTCATCGCTTCGGCGATGTGGCCCTGGTTGATGATGATTTCCTTGGGCACTCCGTTCACGAGATCACGCCCCTTGATGGTGATCTGTTCGCCGATACCGTCTTCCGGTGCGCGGGCGATACCGTAATCCTTCTTGATCCGCTCGGCAGTCGCGTCGCCGATCAGCAGGTTGTGGTGTCGGCGGACATAGGAGACAATCGCCTCGTCCATCTTGTCGCCGCCGGTGCGCACCGAGGTGGTATAGGCCAGTCCGCGGAGCGACAGCACCGCGACCTCGGTCGTGCCGCCACCGATGTCGACCACCATGGAGCCGACCGGCTCCGTCACCGGCATGTCCGCCCCGATGGCCGCCGCCATGGGCTCGAGAATGAGGTAAACCTGCGTTGCACCCGCATTGGATGCGGCGTCGCGGATCGCGCGCCGCTCCACTGACGTCGATCCGGACGGCACGCAGATGGTGATTTCCGGGTAGCGCAGCAGGCTCTTGCGGCCATGCACCTTGCGGATGAAGTGCTTGATCATCTCTTCCGCGACGTCGAGATCGGCAATGACCCCGTCGCGCAGCGGGCGGATCGCCTCGATGCTGTCGGGCGTCTTGCCCATCATCATTTTGGCATCGTCGCCGACTGCCTTGACCCGCTTCATCCCATTGATCGTTTCAAGCGCAACGACGCTGGGTTCATTCAGCACGATGCCGCGGTCTTGCACGTAAACCAGGGTGTTGGCCGTACCCAGGTCAATGGCGATGTTCTGGGTACCGAATTTCAGCAGGTTAGAGAAAAAACCCATGGTCGAGCACTATCCGTCAGCTTTGATGACCGCTTTGGCAGCGGCATATCGGGAAAAACCGGCGCGTCGGCTGATGCGGCCGGGAAGGCTGTGCTGTAAAGGCACATGGTGAAAATATCCAAAAGTATTTGCGTGCCGTGCGAGTTTTTGCACATTCGCCGACGCAGTGTCGGCAAAGCAGGAAGCGAGCCATGCGACCCAGGCTTTTCGTAAGCGTCCTCGCCTTGTGCGCCGCCGCGTGCGGCCAGAGCGGCGAACGAGAGGGCGCTGTTCCGCAAGCGCTGGAACTGGAGGCAATTACCTTTGCCGACATCGAGCGTGAGGACATGTTCGGTGCAGGGTGCAGTTTCGCGCCTGCAGGCGGGGGCATCGCCGCGCTCGCCATCGCGCAGAGCGACGCGGGTTATCTGAAGATTGCCGGCGAGGTCGTCCGCTTCACCCCCGATACGACCAGCGATGAACTGCCGCTTGGCGCCCGGGAGCGCTATGCCGGCTCCTCCATGACGTTTCAGCTTCTGGTGCGGCAGGAAGAGGCGAGCCCGTCTGGTTACGAAACCGTGAACTATCCAGGCCGCCTCATTGTGCAGGACAGGGCGGCGACGGTGCGGTACGATTCTGCAGGAACCGTGCAATGCGGAGCGTAGCGCTTAGCTTTCGACACCTGGATCGCGCACCCGGATGAGGCCATTCGACACCATGTCGAGCACGAGTTCGTCGTTCTGGTTGAACGTCTGCGCCCGCGACTTGAACAGGCCGAGCCACGGTTTCGATTGACTGCGCCGCTTGTCGATGACTTCTGTCCGCACGCGCAGCGTATCTCCCGGATAAACCGGCTTTACCCAGCGCAGGTTATCGATCCCCGGCGATCCAAGGCCTGCCTGCTGCACTTCGGTCATGCTGTCGACCAGCATCCGCATCGTCATGGCACAGGTGTGCCAACCGCTTGCCGACAGTCTGCCGAAATGCGTTGCAGCGGCGGCTTCATCGTCAAGATGGAACGGCTGCGGATCGTAGCGGCGGGCAAACTCCATCACCTCTTCGCGCGTCACCTGATAGCGACCGAATTCCCGGACTGCGCCAATTTCAAGATCTTCGAAATAGATCATGCGCGAAACGCCGGCACCTTACCACGCGGATCCATGTCAGGGATGATCCTGTATCGCGCGAGGATCAGGCTGAAGATGCCGAACACCAGCAGTCCAACGGCGACGAGCGAGAACACGATGCCGTTGCCCGCCAGGCTGGCAAGCGCTTCACCCAGGGTTTTCACCTGCGCCGATCCCGCTGACAGGAAGCCGGCACGGATAAGCGACCAGCCGATGATGGCGAAAACCACTGCTCTGGCCGCAAAACCGATACGCCCCAGCGTCTCGGTGTAGTCAGGCGCGCCGGCGGCGACCCGCTGCATGAACTCTGCCGTCCATGCCCTCTTCGCCTGATGCGCCGCAGCAACGAAAAAGGCGATGCCCAGCAGTCCCAGTACAGCGCCGCCGAAATCGTATGACAGAACGCCTGCGGCAGCTTCCTGCGCCCCGCCGCCTGAACTGTTCCCGGCAGTGGCGAATTTGTAGGCGGTATAAGCAAGCGCGAAATGTCCGATCCCGCTGCCAAGATGGCCCAGCCGCTTGCCCCATCCTTTGGCATCCGAACCGCTGTTCTCGATATCGAAAGCCGGCGAAGCGAGACGAAACAACCCGTACGCCGACAGCCCGATCACCAAAATCCACAGCAGGGCAGTGCCGCCGGGAAAATCCCGTATCGCGCGGAACACGCCATCGGTTCCTTCGGCAAAGGCGGCGGCGCCCATCAACGCGATCACCCCCAGCACGGAATACATGATAGCGCGGGAGAAATACCCCACACGTACCAGCGTCTCGAACTTTTCCGATTTATCGACCATCTAGCTGCCCCTTTTCAGCGTCCCTTTCCCTGAACGGGTCGAGCGGGTGTTTGTGCCGCAACCGCCTCAGACATTGAACTTGAACAGCATCACATCCCCGTCCTGCACCAGATATTCCTTGCCTTCCTGGCGCAGCTTGCCGGCCTCGCGCGCGCCAGCTTCGCCGCCGAGGCCGATGTAGTCGGCAAAAGCTATCGTCTCGGCCCGGATGAAGCCGCGTTCGAAGTCGGTATGTATTTCCCCTGCCGCCTGCGGTGCCTTGGCCCCCTGCGGAAAAGTCCATGCGCGGGCTTCCTTGGGCCCGGCGGTGAAGAAGGTGTTGAGGCCGAGCAGCTTGTATCCCGCCTTGATGATGCGGCTTAGCCCCGATTCGGACAGCCCGAGTTCCGCCAGGTACTCGGCGCGCTCGCCCGCTTCCATCGTGACCAGTTCCGCTTCTATCGCGGCCGACACCACTACCGCCTCTGCCCCTTCCGCGTGCGCCTTGGCGAACACCTGCTCGCTCATGGCATTGCCGGTGGCCGCGTCTTCTTCCGCGACATTGCAGACATACAGCACAGGCTTGGCGGTCAGCAGTTGCGCCTGCGCGAACAAGCGCGCTTCCTCGTCGTCGCGCGGCTCGGTAAGGCGGGCTGGTTTGCCATCGCGCAGAAGCTCAAGCGCCTGCCCCAGCACGGAAGCCATGGCCCTGGCCTCCTTGTCGCCGCCGGTTGCCCGCTTCGCGGCGGCGGGCACCCGCTTCTCCAAGCTGTCCAGATCCGCCAGCAGCAGCTCCGTTTCGACAATCTCTGCATCCGTCAACGGATCGACCCGGTTCGCGACGTGCTGGATGTCGTCATCCTCGAAACAGCGCAAAACGTGCACGATGGCGTCGACTTCACGGATGTTGCCAAGAAACTGGTTGCCCAGACCTTCGCCCTTGCTGGCCCCTTTCACAAGACCGGCAATGTCGACGAAGGCGAGCTGCGTGGGCACCACCTTGGCCGACTTGGCGATAGCGGCGATCTTGTCGAGCCTCTCGTCCGGAACGGCAACCTGGCCCACATTGGGTTCGATGGTGCAAAACGGGTAATTGGCCGCCTGGGCGGCCTGCGTCTCGGTTAGCGCGTTGAACAGGGTCGACTTGCCAACATTGGGCAGGCCGACGATCCCGCAGCGGAATCCCATGATAATCTCCGGTTGAAGGGCAGGTCGCGCGCTTTACCCGCACGGGCGTCCCTTGGCCATAGGCTCAGTCGTGGACCGCGCGGATCATCGGGCCCACCGCGGGGGATTGGCCCAGCCATTCCTGCTGCACTCGGGCGCTTACCTCGTTGATCGGCACCTGCGGCTTGGGGCCGGGATGCACCGGCACGCGCACCGGGCGGGTTCCCGCCGGCATGGCGATCAGGCGGGCGATTTCGCGCGGAACGTCCATCGGATCGGCGCTGCGGCCAGAGCCGTCCTCTTCGCCCATGCGTGCGATCACCTGCGGATAGGCCGCGGCATACTCTTCTTCTATCCGCTGTCTCAGCGCACCGGTGTACAGGTTGCGATTGCGCCAGACGTTCGTGGGATACCCGCCGGGCTGTATGATGGTGACATCAATCCCATGCGGGACCAGTTCGTAAGCCATGGCCTCGTTCATCGCCTCGAGCGCGAATTTGGTTGGCGAGTAGTGGCCGGAGAACGGCGCGATGACCCGGCCCAGCTGGCTTGAAATCGGAATGATGTAGCCGCTGCGGCGCGCGCGCATGGCCGGCAAGGCAGCGCGGGCGACACGGTGCGGCCCATAGACATTGGTGTCGAAGGCGAGGCGGGTCGCTTCCATGTCCTGCACCTCGACAGGGCCGGAGATCCCGATGCCGGCATTGTTGATGACGACATCCAGCGCGCCGCCAGCCAGCCTTTCCGCCTCGCGCACAGCCTCTGTCACCTGCCCATCATGGGTCACGTCAAGTTCCAGCACCGTGATGTCCAGCCGGTCCCGTGTGGCAAGCTCCCGCAACTCCGTCGCTTCGGATCGCCCCATGTTCCGCATGGTCGCGAACACTTTTGCCCCTAAGCGGGCATAGAGTTCCGCCCCCAGCCTGCCGAAACCGGTCGCGGCGCCGGTGATGAAGATTGCCTTACCGCCCAACTCGGGCAGCGCAGAAGTGTCGTTCGTCTGGGCCGTGGCGCCAGTCGCCATGACCGCGCCTGTGGCGACGGCTCCGGCCAGCAGCGTGCGGCGCGTTATCTGCGTCATCCCGATATCTCCTTTGTGAATTGCGGGGGGCAGGATGTCAGTCCTGCATGCGCCGCGCAACATCGCTCATGAAGCGGGCATCGTCGCCCTTTGCCAGCCACTCGGCCTCTGCTCCGATAGCGGCCAGCATGTTGACCAATCCGTCGATCTCTGCCTTGGCGTAATTGCCGAGCACGTGGCCATGCACTCGTTCCTTCTGACCCGGATGGCCGATGCCGATGCGCACGCGCCGAAAATCAGGTCCGAGATGCTGATCGATCGATCGCAGGCCGTTATGGCCCGCGAGGCCTCCGCCGATGCGCACCTTCACCTTGCCGGGGGCAAGGTCCAACTCGTCATGGAAGACGGTAAGGGCGTCGGTTTGCAGCTTGAAGAAGCGCAGCGCCTCGGCCACCGAGCGGCCGCTCTCGTTCATGAAGGTAGCGGGTTTCAGGAGCGTGATCCTCACGCCGCCAATCCGCCCTTCCTGCACCCATCCCTGGAATTTCTTCTGGACCGGCCCGAAATCGTGCATCTCGGCGATTACATCCATCGCCATGAAGCCCACGTTGTGCCGGTTAAGCGCGTATCGCGGACCCGGATTGCCTAAACCTGCCCATATCTGCATCGCCCCGCCTTAGCCGGATCGACGCAAAAGCAAAACGCCGGCTCCCCCGCGGGAACCGGCGCTGCTTTTCTAAGGCCACTGTCACCCAGGACGGCTCGCGTCTGGTCAGAAGCTAGGCGTTCGAACCTTGTTCGCTTGCCGTCGTGTCCGCGGCATCGGCGTCACCGCCCGCCTGCTCGCCCTCGCTCCGCTTCAGGGCCGACGGGGCAACCAGCGTCGCGATGGTGAAATCGCGGTCGGTGATCGCGCTGCTGGTGCCTTCGGGCAAAGTGACTTCGCTGATATGCAGCGAATCGCCGACATCCTTGCCGGTCACGTCGATCTCGATTTCCGCCGGAATGTTGCTGGCGTCGCAGATCAGCTGCAACTCGTGCCGCACGATGTTGAGCACGCCGCCCTTCTTGAGACCTGGCGCCGCTTCCTCGTTGATGAAGACCACCGGCACCGCGACTTCGATGCGGGAGTCGGCAGACACGCGGAAGAAATCGACGTGCAGCGGGCGGTCCTTGACCGGGTGCATGGCCACGTCCTTGGGAAGCGCGCGAATGGTCTTGCCGCCAAGCGTCAATTCGACAACAGAGTTCATGAAGTGGCCGGTATTCAGCTGCCGGACCAGTTCCTTTTCTTCCAGATGGATTGGCTGGGGTTCTTCCTTGCCGCCATAGATCACGGCGGGGACACGGCCTTCGCGACGCAGTGCCCGGGAGGCTCCCTTGCCCGCCCGGTCGCGCGTCTCGGCCGGCAGGGTCAGAGCGTCGCTCATTCGACTTACCTTTCAAGATACGTGGATTGCTGTTGTCATCCGCCGCCCCGCCTCCAGGGATGACCAGAGCCGCGGAAGCGGGCGCAACTACAGGAGGTACGCCCGCTTGGCAAGGTTCGGGTGATCCTGCAGCTCAGCGGGTGGCGGCGATGTTCTGCTGAACCAGGTAATCCTGCACGCTGTTCTCACCCGCGAGATGGCCTGCGCCAACAGCCATGAACACGGTTCCCGGCTGTTGCAGCCGCTGGTCAATCCACTCTGCCCAATTCCGGTTCCGTTCGTACAGAAGGCGTTCGGCCAGCAGAGGGTTCGATTCCATGCCTTCGTTCATGATGCGCGCGAGAAGGTCGGCATCTCCGGCCATCCAGGCGGCGACCATGCGGTCGAGCATCGGCTTGATGTTTTCGGCATCCTGCGCTGTTTCGACCAGAAAGGCTATCTGCGCGGCCTGCGGCATCTGGTCGAACACGGCAATCTGTTGTTCCACCGTTTCCAGCGCCGCGCGTTGCAGATCCTGTCCAGCTGCCTGTTCCAGCGCCTTTTCGACGCCGGCCTCGGGATTGTAGCCCTGCTGGATCAGGGGCAGAAGCGACAGGGTCATCGCCGCCATCCACGGCTTGAACTGGTCAAACGTCTCTGCCGGAATGTTCAGTTTCTGCAAGGCCGTCTCGTAAGTTGCCCGCTGCTCGGCATTGAGCAGGCTGCGCAGCGTCTGTCCCTGCGGGAGCATACCCAGCTGCATCATCCGCTGCTGCATGGCCGCGTCGCCCATCTCCGAGGCGAGGATCTCGGTCACCATTACATCCGAAGAAGAAAGCGCCTGGCTGACTGCGGGGGTGAGCCATTGCTTTCCCTCGGGGAGGATGTGAACGGTTCCGAAGAGAAAAATTGTCGTATCCTCGTCAGCGACCTTCCACAGGGCAGGGCCGGCGGTCTGGATCCGTTCCAATGTGGCGGCCGGTACCGCAGCGGCGCCTGCGACGCGTTGATCGGCGGTGGAAGCGGTGCAACCCTGAAGCGAGAAAACCAGGGCTGCGCCCGCGAGCAACGCTGTAATTCTCTTCATAATCAAGCTCCTTCGAAATCGGGTGTCCAACGAGAGAATGCTTACCTGAGGCCCAGCTTGCGCAGGAAGTAAGCCAAAAACATGACGGCTGTCGTGCCGCCCCACAGGAGCCAGTTGTCCACTGGCGGAGCGAGGCCGAACTGATGCAGGCTGTTCCAGATGGGAAAAGCCGCGAAATAGACATAGAAGCCGATGAGGCCCGCCCACAGATTGTCCAGCAGATCGTATTCATCGACGCGCCGCAGGTAATCGCGGGTGAACCAGGCGAAGGCGAGCAGGAAGGCCGCTGTCGTCCCATAGATCAGTCCGCGTGGCAGAGTGCCCTGTGCCACCAGCGCGCCGAGATATCCGCTCGCCATGCCTGCCACCAGGGCGACAGCGAAGGCCAGCAGGCAGTAGCGGGCGAATTTTCGTCGTCGCGCCCGCAGCCGTTCTTCCCCGGTCGGTGGCGTCAGCTCAGTGGCCGTCATCGAAGATCTCCTCAATCGACAGGTTGAACAAGCGTGCGATGCGGAAGGCGAGGGGCAAAGACGGGTCGTGCTTCCCCGTCTCAATCGCGTTCACCGCCTGCCGCGAGACATCGAGCCGGCCGGCAAGTTCCGCCTGGCTCCAGTTCCGTTCAGCGCGCAGTACTTTTAGCCGGTTGTTCAAGGTTCAGCCCGTGGTGAGGGCCAGCCACTTGCCGACTTGATAGCCAAGCATGCCCATTATGACGCCGGCAGCGAACATCCAGAAAACTAGTCGCGTAGTGAGTTCCAGTTTCATCGCCAATCCTCCTTGCGGTGGTTGTTTGCGTGTCAGATTTCCCTGACTAACTGTCAAAGATGCATGACTTTGTCAAGCTAACCTTACAAGCATGGAGTTCGCGAGACGTCGCGGAACCGCTGATGACGCGGGATTGACCGCCTTATGACCTTGCGCCATTGCCGCGCCCGATGACCCGCAACCCTGCGACCAGTTTCCAGGAGATGATCCTGGCCCTCCACGACTTTTGGAGCAGGCAGGGCTGCCTCATTCTCCAGCCCTACGACATGCGGATGGGAGCGGGCACGTTCCACACCGCCACCACCCTGCGGGCCTTGGGGCCGGAGCCGTGGAATGCTGCGTTCGTGCAGCCGTGTCGGCGCCCAACCGATGGCCGTTATGGCGAGAACCCGAACCGGTTGCAGCACTACTACCAATATCAGGTCATCCTGAAGCCATCGCCGCCCGACATCCAGGACCTGTATCTGCGCAGCCTGGAGGTCATCGGCATCGACCCTCTCAAGCACGACATCCGCTTCGTGGAGGATGACTGGGAAAGCCCCACGCTGGGTGCCTGGGGGCTGGGGTGGGAAGTGTGGTGCGACGGGATGGAGGTGACGCAGTTCACCTATTTCCAGCAGATGGGCGGGTTCGATTGCAAGCCGGTGGCCGGCGAACTTACCTACGGCCTCGAACGTCTCGCCATGTATATTCAAGGCGTCGACAATGTGTACGACCTGGCGTTCAATGACCGCGGCGTGACTTACGGCGATGTGTACCTCGAGAACGAGCGGCAGATGTCGAAGTGGAACTTCGAGGTCG
Source organism: Porphyrobacter sp. GA68 (assembly GCF_022605525.1). Lineage (GTDB taxonomy): Bacteria > Pseudomonadota > Alphaproteobacteria > Sphingomonadales > Sphingomonadaceae > Qipengyuania_B. The sequence continues at coordinate 646,294 of NZ_JAKQYJ010000002.1, read as the reverse complement.
CCGACACCGCCGCCCTGTTCGAATTGTTCGCCCGGGCCGAGGCGGAATGCCGCAACGCGCTGGCAGCGGATGTTCCCATTGCCGCCTATGAACAGGCGGTGGAGGCGAGCCATGTGTTCAACCTGCTTCAGGCACGCGGCGTCATCAGCGTGCAGGAACGGGCCAGCTACATGGGACGGGTGCGCGATCTCGCCCGCTCTTCCTGCGAAGCCTATGCGGCCAAGATGACGCCGCAGTGGCAGCAAGCCTGTCCGGGGTGGACGTTGTGAGCGACTTCCTGCTCGAACTGCGCTCGGAAGAGATACCTGCGCGGATGCAGGCCGTTGCCCGGACGGAACTGGCGCGGTTGTTCCGGCGGGAAATGGACGCCGCCGGGATCACGGTTGCCGAACCGTTGGTCTATTCCGGCCCGCGGCGTCTCGCACTCATCGCGCGTGACCTGCCCGACCGCACCGAAGCCGTCCGGGAGGAAGCGAAGGGTCCGCCAGAAGGCGCGCCTGACTCCGCGCTGGACGGCTTCTGCCGGAAGAACGGTGTCACCCGCGAGCAGCTGGAACTGCGCGAGGTAAAGGGGCGTGCCACCTGGTTTGCGGTATCCGAGCGGCCGGGCCGCGAAACCCGCGATGTCTTGGGCGCCGCGATCCCGAACATCATCCGCGATTTCAGCTGGCCCAAGTCGATGCGCTGGGGCGCGGCCTCGATCAGCACCGAAAGCATCCGGTGGGTTCGCCCGCTGTCTGGCCTAGTGGCGCTGCTGGGCGAAGAGATCGTCCCTTGCACCGTCGCTGACATCGTCGCGGGTGCGGCGACTGTGGGCCACCGCTTCCACCATCCCGGACCGATCACCATCGGCGGAGCGCATGATTACGTGGAGAAGCTGCGCGCGTGCCAGGTGATCGTCGATCACGAAGAACGCGCCCTGCTGATCCGTGAAGGTGCCCGCAGTGTGGCGGCACAGGCCGGATTGCAGCTGGTCGAGGACGACGGGCTGGTGACGGAGAACGCGGGCCTGACCGAATGGCCGACCCCGCTGCTCGGGTTCTTCGACGAGACGTTTCTGGACGTTCCGGCCGAGGTGATCCAGCTGACCGCGCGGGTGAACCAGAAGTATTTCGTGTGCGAGGATGCCGGCGGCAAGCTCGCCAGCGCGTTCATCTGCACCGCCAATATCGAGGCCGCGGATGGCGGCGCGGCGATCGTGGACGGCAACCGCCGCGTGCTTGCCGCGCGGCTTGCCGATGCGCGCTTCTTCTGGGAACAGGATCGCCGCAAGACACTGGCGCAGCACGCCGAAGGGCTGGCGCGGATCACCTTCCACGAGAAGCTGGGCACGCTCGCGGACAAGGTGGAGCGGGTGGCCAAGCTAGCCGAGTGGCTCGCCAGCGAAGGCATCGTTCCCCGCTGCGACCCGGCACTGGCACGGCAGGCGGCGGAATTGTGCAAGGCCGATCTCGTCACGGAAATGGTTGGCGAGTTTCCCGAGCTGCAGGGCGTCATGGGCGGCTACTACGCCCGGGCCGAGGGGCTGCCCGATGCAGTCGCAGACGCCATCCGTGACCACTACAAGCCGGTCGGGCAGGGCGATGAAGTGCCCACCGCGCCCGTGACGGTGGCGGTGAGCTTGGCGGACAAGCTGGATACGCTGGGCCGCTTTTTCGCCGCCGACTTGCTGCCGACCGGTTCGAAAGATCCTTTTGCTCTTCGGCGCGCTGCTCTGGCTCTTCTTGCTCTTGTCACCACCGGTCGACTACGCGTCTCCTACCGGCGGCTGCTTGAGGAGGCGGGTGCCGCGGCGACCTACGACGCGCTTGGACCGTTTCTCATCGACCGCCTCAAGGTCCAGCAACGCGAGGCCGGAGTCCGCCACGATCTGATCGACGCGGTGTTTGCATGCGAAAAAGAAGATGGGGGGAACGAAGATGACCTCGTGCGGCTTCTTGCACGTGTGAATGCGCTGCAATCCTATATCGAGACGCCGGATGGGCAGAACCTTCTCGCCGCCTACAAGCGGGCTGCCAACATCCTGAAGAAGGAAGGCTGGTCCGCACCCTCCGGGAAAGGCGAGGCGTTGAACACGCAGGGTATCGCCCGCACAGGCGAGGAAGATCCCCTGGCCCTGGTCGACGATCCGGACCTTGGCCCTGCGCTGCGCGCTGCGGCGCGGGAGCGGCGTGCAAACCGGCTGTCCTACACGCCCGAACCGGACGAAGATGCGCTGATCGATGCGCTCGACGCGGCGGAGCCGAAGGCCGAGGCCGCAGTCGCGGCGGAGGACTTCGAAGGCGCAATGCAGGCGCTGGCCAGTCTGCGCGCGCCGATCGATCGGTTCTTTGACAATGTGACGGTGAACGACCCGGATCAGGACAAGCGGGCAGCGCGACTGGACCTGCTTGCGCGGTTCCGCGATGCGGTCGCGAAGGTCGCGGATTTCAGCCGCATCGAAGGTTAGGTTTTTTGGCTCAGGACCGTGTAACATGCGGTCCATGTCTCCGGATCGGGCCTGGTCACACACGGGGGAAGACATGAAGACGGTGTATGCGTTTGGCGGCGGTGCCGATCACTCGGACCCCCGGCAGAAGGACAAGGCCGTCACCGGAGGGAAGGGCGCCAATCTCGCGGAAATGGCCAGCATCGGCCTGCCCGTCCCGCCCGGCTTCACCATCACGACCGACGAATGCCTGCGCTATCTGAAGCAGGGCGCCGACTTCACCGCCGACCTGCGGCAGGCGGTAGCGGAAGCGATGGCCCATGTGGAACGCTCGGTCGGCAAGGGCTTCGGCGACCCCGCCGACCCGTTGCTCGTCTCGGTGCGGTCCGGTGCGGCGGTGTCGATGCCCGGCATGATGGACACGGTCCTGAACCTCGGGCTGAACGACGCGACCGTGGAAGGGCTGGCGCGGGCAGCGGGTGACGAGCGCTTCGCCTGGGACAGCTATCGACGCTTCGTGCAGATGTACGGCGACGTGGTGCTGGGCGTTGATCATGGCCTGTTCGAGGAAGCGCTGGAGATCGCCAAGGAAGATAACGGGTACCTTGCCGATACCGAGATGACCGCCGACGACTGGCGCGCTCTCGTTGCGGAATACAAGGCGCTGGTGGAGCGGGAACACGGCCGGCCGTTCCCGCAGGATCCGCAAGAGCAACTTTGGGGTGCCATAGCCGCCGTCTTCGCCAGCTGGGACACCGACCGCGCGCGGACGTATCGGCGCCTCAACGACATCGCGCATGACATGGGTACCGCGGTCAATGTGCAGGCGATGGTGTTTGGCAACATGGGCGATGACAGCGCCACCGGCGTTGCCTTCACCCGCGATCCGTCCACCGGTGAGCGGGTGTATTACGGCGAATGGCTGGTGAATGCACAGGGTGAGGACGTGGTCGCCGGCATCCGCACGCCGCAATACCTGACCCGCGCCCGCCGCGAAGCTGCGGGCGCTGCCGCGCTCAGCATGGAAGAGGTCATGCCGGACACCTACGCTGAACTGGCGGAGTTGTTCGACCTGCTGGAACGCCACTACCGCGACATGCAGGATATCGAGTTCACGGTCGAGCGGGGCAAGCTGTGGCTGCTGCAAACCCGCTCGGGCAAGCGGACTGCCAGTGCTGCGCTCAAGATCGCGACCGATATGGTTGCCGAAGGGCTGGTGGATGAACGCACGGCGATCTGCCGGATAGATCCCATGGCGCTGGACCAGCTGCTGCATCCGACGCTTGACCCCGACGCTCCGCGCGACGTGTTGACCACGGGTCTGCCCGCTTCGCCGGGGGCGGCTTCGGGCAAGGTCGTGCTGGACGCCGCCACGGCGGAACGATGGGCAGAGCGCGGTGATCAGGTGATCCTGTGCCGGGTCGAAACTTCGCCGGAGGACATTGGCGGCATGCACGCCGCTCAGGGGATCCTGACGGCGCGCGGCGGCATGACCAGCCACGCCGCTGTGGTCGCGCGCGGCATGGGCCGGCCCTGCGTCTCTGGTGCGTCGGCCGTGTCGATCGACCTCGGCGCTCGAACATTGCGGATTGGCGGGCGCGACCTCAGGGAAGGCGATATCATCACGCTCGACGGTGGGACGGGACAGGTGATGGCGGGTGAGGTCGCTTCTCTCAAGCCGGAGATGGCGGGCGACTTCGCCACACTGATGGAGTGGGCCGATCGGCACCGCCGGATGCGGGTGCGCTGCAATGCCGAAACACCGGACGACTGCCGCACGGCGCGTGCTTTCGGTGCAGAAGGAATCGGTCTGTGCCGCACCGAACACATGTTCTTCGAAGCGAGCCGGATCAGCGCGGTGCGGCAGATGATCCTGGCTGAGGACGAGGCGGGACGGCGGGCCGCCCTGGCCAAGCTGCTGCCCGAACAGCGCAGCGACTTCCGCGCCATTTTTGAGGTAATGGCGGGGCTGCCCTGTACCATTCGTCTGCTCGATCCGCCGCTGCACGAGTTCCTGCCCCATGCCGATGCAGACTTCGCCGATCTGGCGGATGCGACCGGCCTGCCTGCCGAGCGGCTCAGGGCACGGGCGGCGCAGCTTCACGAATTCAACCCGATGCTGGGCCATCGTGGGTGCCGTCTCGGCATCACATTCCCCGAAATCTACGAAATGCAGGTGCGGGCGATCTTCGAGGCGGCGTGCGACGTCGCGCAGGCTTCAGGAGCAGCGCCGCTACCCGAAATCATGATCCCGCTGGTTGCGACCGCACGGGAACTTGCCATCCTGCGAACACTGGTCGAACGGGTTGCCGAGGAGGTGTTTGCGGAGAGGGGGCACTCTCTCGCCTATCTGACGGGCACCATGATCGAACTGCCCCGGGCGGCGCTGATGGCGGGAGAAATCGCCGCTGAGGGCGCGTTCTTCAGTTTTGGCACGAACGACCTGACGCAGACAACGCTGGGCATCAGCCGGGACGACGCGGGCAAGTTTCTGGATTGCTATATCGATCAAGGTGTATTCGCGCGCGACCCCTTCGTCAGTCTGGACATAGCCGGAGTGGGTCAGCTGGTCCGTCTGGCTGCCGAACGCGGGCGGGCGGCGCGAGGCGACCTCAAACTTGGCATCTGCGGCGAGCATGGCGGCGATCCGGCCAGCATTTCCTTCTGCGAAGAGATCGGTTTGGATTACGTCAGCGCCTCACCCTATCGGGTTCCCATTGCCAGGCTGGCGGCCGCGCAGGCCATTCTCAAAGCTGAAAAATTAGTCGCGCCAGGAGGTTAGCGTGACAAACTCGAAACGCTCCGACACGCGGCCGTCATCATCCGCCAAAGCGGCGAAGGCTTCCTGGGTTCGCCGGTAAGCGGTCCGCGACAAAGCCGGAGGACGGCTGGCGAGCACGCTTCCAAGCCCCTGATCCCGCAGGTCGGCGACGAGCGAGGAAAGCTGCGCGTAGCGTACCGTCAGTGTGTTCGTATCCACCACCTGACGTGCGAAACCGGCGCGCTGGAGCAGTGCGCTGGCCGTGCGATTGTCGATCTGCGGATGGATGCGGGCATGGGGGCGATCAGGCTCTGCGGCCAGCATTGCGCTTCGCAGCCGAGGGAGGCTTCCCGCTCCAATAATGCTGGCGATCAGCAATCCGCCAGGCCGCAACACCTGCCGCAGATGCAGCAGCGCGCCCGGAAGGTCGTTGATCGTGGCAAGGCTGCTGTCGCAAAGGATCAGATCCGCCGCCGGCGTGGTCAGCGGTTCATCTCCATGCCAGACGCCGGACGCGATGGCGGCCACCTGCGTACCTGCCAGCCTCAGTTCCTCTGCAAGAAGACCTGCCGGGTCGCCGATCACGATGGCTGTGGGCGGCTGGAACTGCATAAAGGACAACCGCTCCTTTACGTCTTCGCACATATGCAGGAGCAGGTGATCGGCGGCGTCGCCCCGCTTCTGGTGCGCAACAGCACGCTGGAAGGAGGCGGCTCGTCGCGCCGGCGAGAAGATGCGCGGTGGCGCGTTGGGCGCTGCGGTCGGCATGGACGGTCTGGTGACGGTGGAGGAAGAGATTGGCAAGAGGCGCAGCGATGATGGGCCGGGCCGGCAAGGTGCTGGCTGAAGCGCTGGGTCCGGTAACTGACTTCATCTATCCTCCACGCTGTCCGGCCTGCGGCGCAGGCATAGGCGGGCAGAACGGTCTGTGCCTCGGTTGTTGGGGGTCGCTGGAGGTGCCGGACGCGGGGGCAGCGGACCCCGGGGAGGTGATCGCGGCAACGATATATTGCGATGTTTCCCGCAAGCTGATCCTCTCCTTCAAACATGGTCGCAAGTTCGCGCTCGCCCCGCTGCTTGCCCGGTTGATCGCTGCGAGACTGAGTGAGCCGCGACCCGACCGGCTGATTGTGCCGGTGCCGCTGCATCCACTGCGGCTTTGGCAACGTGGCTACAACCAATCCGCGCTGCTGGCGCGCGAACTGGCCAGGCTGGGTCACGGAACACTTCTCGTGGATGGATTGCAGCGGGTGAGACATACCCCATCCCTGGATCGACGCAGCGCTCAGCAGCGGGATGCGCTGCTTGCCGGCGCCATAGACACAAGCCCCAAGCGCCGCTGCCTGATCGAAGGTCGGAACATACTGCTGATCGACGACGTGCTGACAAGTGGCGCAACCACTCGGGCCTGCACCGCCGCATTGCGGCAAAGCGGCGCCAGCTCGGTCAGTATCGCTTGTTTTGCCCGCGTTCGTCCGGCGTCAAGTGCTCGGCATGAAGTCACCGAAACTGACGCCCGGGACTTGGTGATCCCGGGCGTAGCGTGACGAACCAGACCGGCCTTCCGGCGAGGCGGCGATTCCCCCGATCCCGCCCAGCCTGTTCCCTCAAATCTGCCGGCTGCGGTGTCGCAGACGACTGCTCCTGAACCCGGACCATTGCGGATGCCGAGACTGCAAGCTTCTTGAACCGGCTTGCTGACCCGCAGCTTCTCATTGAAACAATAATCCGCAAAGAACCTTCTGAAGCCATTCCGTCTTTTCAATCCACTCTGTTACCGGCATGCAACAAGTCATGAGCCTGTTGCATGAAGAAAAATCACCCTTTCTCCCGAAATTCGACGGCAGCGGCCTGTTGACGGCGGTGGTGCTTGATGTGGTCGACCGGGCAGTCCTGATGGTCGGCCACATGGATGCCGAAGCCGTACGGGCGACACAGCAGACGGGCCTGGTGCATTTCCATTCCCGGTCCCGACAGAAGCTGTGGCAAAAAGGTGAAACGTCCGGCCATGTCCTGGAGGTGCGAGAAATCCTCGTCGACTGCGATCAGGACGCCTTGCTGATCATGGCCGAGCCGGCCGGCCCGACCTGCCACACTGGTGCGCGCAGCTGCTTTTATCGCCGGCTGCATGGCGATACTCTCGTGAACGTAACTGATTGACGCGCGCGTAAGGGGAGGTATATGGCGCGGTATGGAATTGCACGCCGCGTCCAAGCAATTGCAGCCCGGTGGCCATCTTGACCGCCCGGATGGCAACGCTCGTGAACATTACTCCATTTCTCAGCTGACCGCAGAGTTCGGCTGTACCGCACGCGCCTTGCGTTTCTACGAAGACGAAGGGTTGATCGCCCCCACCCGGGTCGGCAACGCCCGCATTTACTCGAAGCGGGATCGGGCCCGTCTGGCGTGGATCATGCGCGCCAAGAACGTGGGCTTCTCACTTGCCGAGATACGGGAGATGATCGATCTTTACGATGTCGGAGATGGGCGGGCCATGCAGCGCCGCGTCACCATCGACCGGTGCCGCGCGCACGTTGCCAAACTGACGCAGCAGCGAGAAGACATCGATGCTTCCATTCGCGAGTTGACCGACTTCATCCAGTACATCGAACAGCTGGAGCGCACCTGAGCGCGAAGGCCCTGAAGGACACAAGTCATGCCAACCTATACCGCCCCTACGCGAGATGCCCGCTTCGTTATCAACGAAGTGCTCGACCTGCCGAGTCTCAACAATCAGGCTGGATTTGAAACGGCCACGCCGGACCTGGTGGAAACCATTCTGAGCGAAGCGGGCAGGTTTACGGCCGAGGTACTCGCTCCGCTCAATCGGGTCGGCGACGAGGAAGGGTGCGTTCGGCACGAGGACGGATCGGTGACCACCCCACCCGGGTTCAAGGATGCGTATCAGCAGTTCGTCGAAGCGGGCTGGGGTACGCTGACTGCTCCTGAAGAGTTTGGCGGGCAGGGCTTGCCCCACGTAATCGGGTTCGCGGTGGAGGAGTTCATCTCCGCCGCCAATCAGGCTTTCGGCATGTATCCGGGCCTGGCCAACGGTGCTGTTGCGGCGTTGATCGCGACCGGCAGCCAGGCACAGAAAGAGCAGTACTTGCCGCGCATGGTGGCCGGCGAATGGCTCGGCACGATGAACCTGACCGAACCCCAGTGTGGCACCGACCTCGGCATGATCCGCACCAAGGCGGAACCGCAGGCAGATGGCAGCTATGCAATCACCGGCACGAAGATTTTCATTTCCGCCGGCGAGCACGATCTGACGGACAACATCATCCACCTGGTGCTTGCCAAGACACCAGGCGCGCCGGATTCCACCAAGGGTATTTCTCTGTTCGTGGTGCCTAAGGTTCTGGTGAATGAAGACGGCTCGCTGGGCGAACGCAACGGCGTCACCTGCGGCTCCATCGAAGAAAAAATGGGCATCCACGGCAACTCTACCTGCCTACTCAACTACGACGGTGCCAAGGGCTGGCTGGTCGGCGAGGAGAACCGCGGCCTTGCCGCCATGTTCATCATGATGAACGCCGCGCGTCTGGGTGTAGGCATCCAGGGGTTGGCCCAGGCCGAGGTATCGTATCAGAACGCAGTGACCTATGCGACCGAGAGGCGGCAGGGCAGAGCGCTGACGGGGCCAGCCGAACCGGAAGCGCAAGCCGATCCGATCTTTGTCCATGCCGACGTGCGCCGGATGCTGATGGATGCCAAGGCCTTCAACGAAGGCATGCGGGCGCTGTGCCTGTGGGGGGCTCTTCTGGTCGATCTGACGCATCGCGCCCAAACGGAAGAAGAGCGGGCCGAGGCGGACCTCCTGATCGGACTGCTGACCCCAGTCATCAAGGGCTACGGCACGGACAAGGGGTACGAGGTCGCCACCAACATGCAGCAGGTCTATGGCGGGCATGGTTATGTGCGCGAATGGGGGATGGAGCAGTTCGTGCGCGATGCGCGGATCGCGCAGATCTACGAAGGCACCAACGGCGTGCAGGCGATGGATCTGTGCGGGCGCAAGCTGCCGCAAAAGGGCGGCGCGGCAATCCAGGCATTCTTCAAGCTGATCGGAGACGAGATCGCCACGGCCAAGAATGATGAAGGTCTCGCCGCGCTCGCCGCAAAGCTGGAGAAGGCTGTGGGCGATCAGCAAGCCGCAACCATGTGGTTCATGCAGAATGCGATGCAGAATCCCAATCACCTGGGCGCTGGAGCGCACAACTACATGCACCTGATGGGGATCGTCACGCTTGGTTACATGTGGCTGCGCATGGCCCGGATTGCGCAGCAGCAGTTGGCGAGCGGGGCCGGCGACGAGGCTTTCTACCAGGCTAAACTGACAACGGCGCGCTATTACATGGAGCGTTATCTGCCCGACACCGGATCGTTCCGCAGGAAGATCGAGGCGGGCGCAGACAGCATGATGGCTCTGCCCCAAGAGGCTTTCGCGACCGCGGCGTGACCTCAGATCTCCAGGCCCCTCGCGTGTGAAACGGTGGGCGGAGCCGCAGGAAAGACGGGCGGGTTGCAAAACTCGCCCGGTCCCTGAAGGCTGACGCACTGGCGCAAAGCACTTCCCTTGCCCTGTGCTGCTGCCTCACCTTGCCGCTCAGCAGGGGATAGTTGAGCGAGGATTAAGTTGATGCGAAACTTGAAGTATTTGGCCGCCGCGGCCGTTGCTGCGGGAGGACTGGCGATTGTGCCAGCCAGCCTCGCGGCGCAGGACGCGGGCACGCCGCCGGAAATTCGGCACGAAGGTCACGTTACAACCGCACCCCCAACGACAGCTCCCGTAGCGCCTGGTCAGACGCCTTCGCCGACGCTGGACACCGACGGCGACGGCAAGCCCGATGCGTGGGATACCACCGGCGACGGACGTGCGAACCTGTGGGATCTTGATGGCGACGGCGAGCCGGATGCAGCAGACACCGACGGCGACGGCAGACCGGATCAATACAGGACCGGCTTCGAAGCGCCTGCTGCCGGCGTCGGGAGCGTAGAGGAGCCGGCTGAGCCGCCGCGCTGACGCTGAAATAGCCGTTTGCGCCGCGTTGCCTGAGCGGCAGGCCGCTGTTGATCAACTCCGCCTGCCGCTCCTTTTCTCGTGCTGTGTCAGCCTTCTGGGAGGAAATCCGGGACTGACAGATACCGCTCTCCGGTATCGTAATTGAAGCCGAGAATCCGGCTGCCCGGCGCCAGGTCCGGCAGCTTCTGCGCGATGGCGGCGAGCGTCGCTCCACTGGAGATGCCGACAAGCAAACCTTCTTCCCGCGCACAACGTCGGGCCATCTCGCGGGCAGCTTCGGCTTCCACTTGAATGGCCCCATCGATCGCGTCCGTGTGCAGGTTGTCCGGTACAAAGCCCGCGCCGATGCCCTGGATCGGGTGCGGGCCGGGCTGTCCGCCGGAGATGACTGGCGATGCCGCAGGCTCCACGGCATAGGCCTTCAACTGCGCCCAGCTCTTCTTCAACTCTTCGGCGCAGCCCGTGATGTGCCCCCCGGTGCCTACGCCGGTGATTATCACATCAACCGGTGTGTCGGCGAAGCTGTCCAGAATTTCACGCGCCGTGGTCTGCGCATGCACCCGCCGATTGCTGTCGTTGTCGAACTGGCTGGGCATCCATGCGCCGGGTGTTTCGTCCAGCAACTCTTTCGCGCGGGCAATGGCGCCCTTCATGCCGCCTTCTTTCGGCGTCAGGTCGAACGTTGCACCGTAGGCGAGCATCAGACGGCGCCGTTCCAGGCTCATACTCTCGGGCATCACCAGCACCAGCTGGTAACCCTTGACAGCCGCCACCATGGCCAGACCAATGCCGGTGTTGCCGCTGGTCGGCTCGATAATCGTGCCGCCCGGCTTCAGCCTGCCGTCGGCTTCCGCATCTTCCACCATTGCGAGTGCGATACGGTCCTTGATCGATCCGCCGGGGTTCGCCCGCTCGCTCTTCACCCAGACCTCATGATCGGGGAACAGGCGGCCAAGACGGATATGAGGCGTGTTGCCGATGGTGGCGAGGACAGAGTCGGCTTTCATGGAATGCGTTCCTGCAATTTGTGTTCGGGAAGCTCATCTAGCAACGAATCCGGCGGGTCAAAGGTCCGAGTGGTTCTGAGGACCGGAAACAGGCGGCTCCACAGGATCACTGTGACGACCGCGGCGGTCCCGCCGAGCGCGAGGGCTGCGACCGGGCCGATGAACGATGCGAGCTTGCCGGTGAAGTAATCGCCAAATTCGTTCGACGCGCTGACGGTCAGCAGGCTGACTGCGGACACTCTTCCGCGCTTCTCATCGGGGGTGTGCAGCTGGATCAGGGACGAGCGGATATAAACGGAAAACATGTCGGCCGCCCCGATCACGAACAGCAATGCAAGGCTGAGCGGCATGGACGTTGAGACCCCGAAACCGATCGTCGCGGCCCCGAATACGGCCACCGCCCACAGCATCTTGGGGCCAACGCCGTTTTTCAGCGGACGGAACGAGAACCACGCAGCGGTCAGCGCGGCGCCGATGGCGGGTGCCATCGCCAGTTGGGCGAGGCCGGTTTCGCCCACCTGCAGGATGTCGCGGGCATAGACCGGCAGCAGTGCATTGGCCCCCGCGAGAAACACGGCAAGCAGGTCAAGCGTAATCGCGCCCAGCACCATCCTGTTGTGCCCGACATAGCGCAGCCCCTCGATCACCTGTGCGATTGGTCGCCGCGTTCCAGTGATTACTGAACGGGGTACATTCCCGATAAGGCCCATGGCGATGATTGCCAGCGCAAACAGCACGCCAGCGGCGGCGTAGGGTAGGGCGGGCGCGACGGCATAGAGGTAGCCGCCGATCCCCGGACCTGCGATCATGCCGGTCTGCCAGGCGATCGACGACAGGGCGATGGCATTGGGCAGGATGGCGCGCGGCACGAGATTGGGCGCGAGCGCCGACATCGCCGGTCCGTTGAAGGCGCGCACCACTCCCAATACTACGGCCACCGCGAACAGCCAGAACAGGTCCAGCCTGTCCTGCCACGTCAGGTAGCCCAGCACCCCCGCGCACAGCAGCTGCAGCACCAGCGTGCCCTGAGCCAGCCGGCGCCGATCCAGCCGGTCCGCCGCCAGGCCCGAAAACGGGGTCAGCACGAACAAGGGGATGAATTGCAGCAGGCCGATCAGCGCAAGCTGCCCCGTCGCCTCGTTGACGGTCAGCCCGCTGTCCCGCGCAAGATTGTAGGTCTGCCACCCGATGACCAGCATCATGGCGTACTGGCCCAGGGTCATGGACAACCGTGCCAGCAGGTAGGCGCGGAAGTTCGGGTTTCTGAACGGGCTTTGCAGCTCTGGAATGTTGCTCACGCCGGTGCCTTGGCACCGGCGGTGGTGGATGTGAAGCTTTGCCGCCTAGCGCGCCTGGCGCAGGCGTGGATTGGGTTGCAGTTCGTTGATCATGGCAAGGTAGTTGTCCTGCCGGATGATCCGTTCAAACTGGAAGCCCGCCCGGTGGTCCTTGGTCCAGATGACATAGGCTTCGATCCGGCCGATCACCGGAAAGCGCACGATCACCCGGTCGCCCCGTGCCAGATCGGCCGCATCATCGATCATGAACCCGTGGGCAGAGATGTTGGCGATCCGCATCTGCATGTCGCCCAGGGTGCGATGTTCGGCCACCACTGGGTAGTTCACCGGGTGCCGCGCGGCTGCCCGCAAGTCCGTCACGCTTAGCTGTGCGCCAAGTGCCATCAACCTCGTCCTGTTTTACGCCTGACAAGCCGCTGGCATACGTTGAAAGGGGCTAAGAACCGGTTAAACCGCGCAGAACCGCGTGTTTCTTGCGGCCGAGGCTGAGCCTGGCGGTCTCTCCGGCAGGCAGTTCCACAATGGCGCCGATATCCGACACTACCGCATCGTCCAGCCGCACGGCGCCCTCGGCCACCTTGCGTTTCGCCTCTGCATTCGAGGCGGTGAAGCCGAGCGCGGTCAGGATGGCGCCGATCCGCTCGCCTTGATCGGGTAGGTCATAGGCAGGTAGGTCGCCCCCCGCGCCCGCGTTGCTGAATGTGGCCGTGGCCGTGTCCTCGGCGCTGCGGGCGGCGTGCGGTCCGCGGATCAGCGAAGTCACCTCGTTCGCCAGCGCGATCTTGGCTGCGTTGATTTCCGCGCCCTGCAACGCTTCGAGACGGGCGATCTCGTCCAGCGGCAGATCCGTGAACAGGCGCAGGAAGCGGCCGACATCCCGGTCATCCACATTCCGCCAGTATTGCCAGAAATCATACGCGGGCAGCTGCGCTTCGTTCAGCCACACTGCCCCCGCGGCCGTTTTGCCCATCTTCGCGCCGTCGGCAGTAGTGAGCAGGGGTGTAGTCAGGCCGAACAGCTCCAGCCCCCGCGTACGGCGGCCCAGCTCAAGCCCGTTGACGATGTTGCCCCACTGGTCGCTGCCGCCCATCTGCAAGCGGCAGCCGAACCGCTGCGCAAGCTCGACGAAGTCGTACGCCTGCAGGATCATGTAGTTGAACTCCAGAAACGTCAGCGGCTGTTCCCGGTCTAGCCGCAGGCGCACCGAATCGAACGTCAGCATCCGGTTGATGGTGAAGTGCGGCCCTACCTCGCGCAGCAGTTCGATATAGCCGAGTTCGGCCAGCCATTCGTCGTTGTCGACCATCACCGCGTCGGTTGGGCCATCTCCGAACGTCAGGACGCGTTCGAACACAGCGAGGATGCCCGCGATGTTGGCGGCGATGTCTTTATCCGTCAGCATCCGCCGGCTTTCGTCCCGGCCCGATGGATCGCCGATCCGCGTGGTGCCGCCGCCCATCACGACGATCGGCTTGTGACCCGTTTGTTGCAGGCGTCGCAGCAGCATGATCTGCACCAGGCTGCCGATGTGCAGCGAAGGTGCGGTCGCATCGAAACCGATATAGCCGGGTACGATCCCTTCTGCGGCCAGGGCGTCGAGCGCGCCTGCATCAGTGACCTGATGAATGTAGCCACGTTCGTCCAGCAGCCGGAGAAGACCGGAGCGGAAGGCGGTCACGCGCCACCTCCTTTCGTCGCGCGGGCAGAACACATGGACCGCATGTTACACGGTCCAGAGGCAGAAATACCGCTGCATGGAAAAAGCGCGAAGTTGGCTACCTGAAACTGGTCAAAAGCATGTGTCATGCGCGCCCCTCTAGCCGACTAGGCGGGGGGTAGGACAGCCCCTGTGACAGCGCGCGATTGCCGGACGGGCAAGGCAGAATTATCAGGCCGGGTGGTGATCACAGATGACGAACACACGGACGGCGCGATCCTCACCCCGCATCCCGCGCACCCGCCCTTGCTGGTGGGCCGTGTCGCGGTCATGCTGGATGCGCGCGATCCTCACTGGCTGCGTCTTCGCTGGCGGATCGAAGGGGCGCAGCGATTGTGCGTGCCTCGCCTGACCGGACGCCGCCGCGCGGACGAACTGTGGCGGACCACCTGTTTCGAACTGTTTGTCCAGCCTGAGGGCGGTTCGTCATATCAGGAATGGAACTTCTCCCCCTCGCAGTCGTGGGCGAGTTACGATTTTGTCGGGTGTCGTTCCGGCATGACGGCGCCCGATGTACCTCGTCCGCCGGTGATCACGTGGCGCGGGGGTGCGTCGGGACTGCGGCTGATGGATGTGGCGATTGCCCGCGCCGGCCTGCCGCCGCTTCCGTGGCGGTACGGCCTCACCGCCGTGCTGGAGGAGGAGGGCGGACGGGTGAGTTTCTGGGCAGCGGTACATCGGGCGGAGAAGCCTGACTTCCACGATCCGGCTTGCTTCACAGGCAGGCTTGCGGCACCGGCGGCGGCATGAACTTCGGCATCGACCGGCTTCTGGCCGACCGGCAACTTCTCGATCAGCTGAGCGGCCGCCGCGTGGCCTTGATCGCGCATCCCGCGTCCGTGGCGCGCGATCTCACCCACAGTCTCGACGCGCTGATCGCCGCCGGGGTCAACGTTGCCAGCGCGTTCGGACCGCAGCACGGGCTGAAAGGCGACAAGCAGGACAACATGGTCGAAACCGCGGATGAAGTTGATCCGCGCTCCGGCATACCCGTATTCAGCCTGTACGGCAAAGTGCGCCGCCCGACCGGGCAGATGATGACCACCGCCGACGTGTTCCTGTTCGACCTGCAGGATCTGGGCTGTCGCATCTACACCTTCGTCACCACCCTGCTGTACGTCCTCGAAGAAGCGGCGAAGCACGGGAAAGAGGTGTGGGTGCTTGACCGGCCCAACCCTGCCGGCCGCCCGGTGGAGGGCACGTTGCTGGTGCCGGGGCAGGAAAGCTTCGTCGGAGCTGCAGCCATGCCGATGCGGCACGGGCTGACGATGGGCGAGATGGGGCGTTGGTTCATCGACCATTTCGGTCTGGACGTGGCGTACCGCGTCATCGGCATGGAGGGGTGGCGACCGGACGAGGCGCTTGGCTTCGGCTGGCCGCAGGATCGGATCTGGATCAATCCGTCGCCCAACGCCGCCACGCTGAACATGGCGCGCGCCTATGCCGGGACCGTGATGCTGGAAGGGACGACGCTGTCCGAGGGGAGGGGTACCACCCGCCCGCTCGAAGTGCTGTTCGGCGCCCCCGATGTGGATGCGGATGCCGTGCTGGCGCAGATGCACCAGATCGCGCCGCAGTGGTTGGCCGGCTGCGCGCTTCGGGAATGCTGGTTCGAGCCGACCTTTCACAAGCATTCCGGCAAGCTGTGCCACGGCCTGTTCATCCATGCGGAAGGCGGCTTCTACGACCATGCGGCGTTCCGGCCCTGGCGCCTGCAGGCGCTCGCCTTCAAGGCGATCCGCACTCTGTACCCGACATACGACCTGTGGCGCGATTTTCCCTATGAGTACGAGCTGGAACGCCTTGCCATCGACGTGATCAATGGCGGCCCGGCACTGCGCGAATGGGTCGACGACGCCGCTGCCCAGCCCGGCGACCTGGATCGGATGGCATCAGCCGACGAAATGGAATGGGCGGCGCAGGTGCAGGAATATTTGCTCTACTGATCGGGCCCAGTCGCTTCTCCGCAGCGCGTCAGACGTGCACGGCGATCCACGCGATCGCCGCCGCTGCGGGCAGGAAGACGATCTGTGCCAGGATCGTTCCTGCCAGCCGGCTAAGCGAAATCCAGGTGATGGTGCGCCGGAACAGTGCTTCGTCCAGGCGACCTTCGGCCACATCGTCGGTCATCACCGACAGTTGCGGATCGATCAGCGCGAACAGCAGGATGGTCGCAAAACCGTTCACCACCGCCGACAGTTGCGAGGCGGTGACGCGGAACTCGGGGGCGAGGTAGCCTGCGTACAGCGACGCCAGCACCCCGACCACCAGCAGCGCCTGAGCCAGCATATTGGCCAGAAGAACCCGTTTCGACACGCCCAGCGGGCGGCGCAGGGCGGCCAGGTGCGCGCGGGCCGGAACAACGGCTGCATCGCGCAAGGTGGCCAGCCCGGCGGGCGTTGCGCTGCGCAGCAGCAGCCGGGTGGTCGAACGGTGCCGCTGGAAATGGCCGATGGCGCTCGCAAACAGGCGCTGCGCCGTGGGTACCAGCACGATGCCGATCGCGACCGCCAGCGTCGCGGTGCCCAGCACGATGCGGAAGTCGTCCGCAAGCTGCGCGCCACCGCCATCCAGGAGCCGCGTCTCTATCCGCTTGGCGAGGAACGGCCCCAGAAAGCCGTTGGAGGTGCGTGAGATCAGGACCAGAATGTTGAACAGCGCAAAGCTCATGGCGATCCGCCGCGTCCTGACCCCCGCGATGCGTGCGGCATAGGCCAGCGTGCCGATGAGGTGGATGACAAAGGTCAGCACGCAGATGACGAACAGCTGAAGGTCCATCGCCGCTCAATATAGGCAAGCCACGGTGGACGCTATCGACGAATTGCGTGTCCGGAAAAATGGTGCCGCAACGTCCCTGCCGCCGCTAGCCCTGCTTGCGACTCAGCTCCCGCATTGCCGCGTCCAGCCCGTCGAGCGTCAGCGGGTACATCCGGTCATTTACCAACTGCCTGATCATCCTGGTGGATTGGGAATAGCCCCATTGTGTTTCCGGCACAGGGTTCAGCCAGACAGTCGCTGGATAGGTGTTTGTCACGCGCTGCAACCACACCGCGCCTGCTTCCTCGTTCATGTGCTCGACGCTGCCGCCGGGGTGGGTGATTTCGTAGGGACTCATCGCGGCATCACCCACGAACACGACCTTGTAGTCGTGGCCATACTTGTGGAGCACGTCCCAGGTTTTCGTCCGTTCCTGCCAGCGGCGCCGGTTGTCCTTCCACACGCCTTCGTACAGGCAGTTGTGAAAGTAGAAGAACTCCAGGTTCTTGAACTCGGCGGTTGCCGCGCTGAACAGCTCCTCGACCAGACGGACGAACGGATCCATCGACCCCCCCACGTCCAGAAACAGCAGCAGCTTGACCGCATTGCGCCGTTCGGGCCGCATGTGGATGTCCAGCCATCCCTGCTTGGCGGTGCCGCTGATGGTGGCGTCGAGGTCCAGCTGATCCGCCGCCCCTTCGCGGGCAAAGCGGCGGAGGCGTCGCAGCGCCATCTTGATGTTGCGGGTGCCCAGTTCGCGCGTGTTGTCGAGGTTCCTGAACTCGCGCTTGTCCCATACCTTGATCGCGCGCTTGTGCCGGCTTTCGCCGCCGATCCTGACGCCTTCGGGGTTGTAGCCGGAATTGCCGAACGGCGATGTGCCACCCGTGCCGATCCACTTGTTGCCGCCCTGATGGCGTCCTTCCTGTTCCTCCAGCCGCTTCTTCAGCGTGTCCATGATCTCGTCCCAGTCACCCAGCGACTTGATCTGCTCCATCTCCTCGGGCGTCAGGAACTTCTCGGCGACTGCCTTCAGCCATTCTTCGGGAACATCCACCGGATTCTGACCATAATCGGTCAGCACGCCCTTGAATACCTTCGCAAAAACCTGATCGAACCGGTCCAGCAGCCCTTCATCCTTAACGAAAGTGGCGCGCGACAAGTAGTAGAACGCTTCGGGCGTCTGCTCGATGATGCCGCGGTCCAGCGCCTCGAGCAGGGTGAGGTGCTCCTTGAAACTGGCGGCAATCCCTGCGGCGCGCAGCTCGTCGACGAAGTTGAAGAACATGACTGCCCTGCTGCCTCAAGCCGTCGCTTTAGTCAAAATTAACCGGCAGCCGCCTACATCACGCCGCAACCAGCGAGGCACTATCAACATGTTGCAGCAACACGACTTCGTTCCGGCCGCGCTTGAGGCGATTCCTCACCGGTGCGCCGATGTGACGATCGGGTGCAGCGATGTGGCCGGCATCCTAGACGGCGTGCTCGCCACGGGGGAGCGGCTGCGCGAAGAACACCGCGCCCTGCAGGAAACGGTACGCGCTCTCAACGATGACCAGGAACGCGTCAGCCACGCCAGTGACGAAGCGCGCCTGTTGTCCGCCCGCGCGATTGCCCGGCTGGGTGAAGGGTCGGACCTCATTCAGGCGTCGCTGGTGCAGATCACCGAACTGCTTGATCTGGTCGAAGCGTTGGGCACCCACGTGACTGGCTTCGCCTCCGCGATGAGCCAGGTGCGGCGCAGCGCGCTCGACATTGAAGACATCGCGGAAACCACCAACATCCTTGCGCTGAACGCCACAATCGAGGCGGCGCGGGCCGGGGACGCAGGGCGCACTTTCGCGGTGGTCGCCGGCGAGGTCAAGAATCTGGCCGCACAGACGCGCAAGGCCACGGACGAGATCGGCCGGACGGTCGAGGCGTTAGGAGTGGAAGCGGGCGAGGTCGTCCAGCGCATCGAACGCGGAACTGAAGCAAACCAGCAGGCGCGCACGTCCGTCAACAGCATCATGGCAACCATTTCCGGGGTGACCGGTCTTGTGCATGAAGTGGACGGCCACAACGAACAGATCGCACGGGCGACCGGCACCATCACCGCCCATGTGGCTGCCGTGCACCAGGTCCTGACCAGTTTCGACCAGGCGTCCGACACCAACGAGGCGAGCCTGCGCCAAGCCGGCCGGCGGGTGGACGAGCTGGAAATCACCGCCTGCGAGATGTTCGACCGGATCGTCCACGCCGGCCTTTCTCCCGATGACAGCCGCATGGTGGACGTGGCGCACCAGTTCGCGGCCGCTGTCGAAGAGGCGGCCGAAGCAGCGCTGGCAGAAGGATCGTTGACCCTTCACCAGCTGTTCGACACCGATTATCGCAACATCGCGAACAGCCGCCCCCAGCGGTTTGAGACAACGCTGACACTATGGGCCGATCGCAACTGGCGCCCGCTGCTGGATCGCGCGGTCGCGGCGGACCCGCGTATCTTTGCCGCGGCGTGCACCGACATGAACGGGTATCTGCCCACCCATATGTCGCGGTTCTCTCAACCGCCGACGGGCGACCTTGCCCACGATACGGCGAACTGCCGCAACGGGCGCATCCTGTTCGACACAATGGATCGCAAGGCCAAGAAGAGCGAGGCACCATACATGATGGCCGTTTACCGTCAGGAAAACGATGGGCAGACGTATCAGGTGGTGCGCAACGTGTACCGCCCGCTCAGGATCGGCGGCCGCCGATGGGGCGATCTGGAAATCGCCTACCGGCTGTAGCCGTCAGCTCTTGCGCCGCGCCATGAAGGCGAGCCGTTCGAACAGCATCACATCCTGTTCGTTCTTGAGCAGCGCGCCATGGAGCGGCGGGATCGCCTTGGTCGGATCGCGATCCTGCAGCACTTCGAGCGGCATGTCCTCGTTCAGGAGCAGCTTGAGCCAGTCGAGCAGCTCGCTGGTGGATGGCTTCTTCTTCAACCCCGGCACTTCGCGCAGGTCATAGAAGATGTTCATCGCCTCGGCCACCAGGCGTTTCTGGATGCCGGGGAAGTGCACGTCGATGATGGCCTGCATCGTCTCGCGGTCGGGAAACTTGATGTAGTGGAAGAAGCACCGGCGCAGGAACGCGTCGGGCAGTTCCTTTTCATTGTTCGACGTGATGACAACGATCGGCCGTTCGCGGGCGGCCACCCGCTCTCCTGTCTCGTACACGTCGAAGCTCATCCGGTCGAGTTCCTGGAGCAGGTCGTTGGGAAATTCGATATCCGCCTTGTCGATCTCGTCGATCAGCAGGACGGGCAGGCGTTCGGACGTGAACGCATCCCACAACTTGCCACGCTTGATGTAGTTGCCGATGTCATGCACCCGCTCATCACCAAGCTGCCCGTCGCGCAGGCGGGCGACCGCGTCGTATTCGTAAAGACCCTGCTGCGCCTTGGTCGTGGATTTCACGTTCCACTCGATCAGCGGAGCGTCGATGGCACGGGCGATTTCCTGCGCCAGCACCGTCTTGCCCGTGCCTGGTTCACCCTTGACCAGCAGCGGGCGGCGAAGCGTCACCGCCGCGTTGACGGCAACCTTCAGATCTTCGGTCGCGATGTAGGATTGCGTGCCTTCGAAACGCTGTGTCATCTGGTATCCTGGCTTGGGGACATGGTGCGCGCGTAACGGGCATGCGGGCGCGTGGCAAGTTGGCCGGCCGCATCATTCCGGTCCAAGCGCCAGCGATTCTTCCGCATCCGCGGGGAGGAGGGGAATGCCCGACGCGTCGGGCGGGCCGAACCACCCGGTTGCGCTGACCGGCAGCGCCGCCAGAGAAGTCACTACCATCGGCACCGCGGTGGCAAAACATGCCCTCCACATCTTCGTTCCTCCCCCAAAAGGTTCCTCAGGCGTCGATAAGTTCGCGGTCCACTTCCCCGGCGCGGTTCTGAATGAAGTTGAAGCGGTGTTCCGGGTTGCGTCCCATCAACTGATCGACCAGCTCCTTTACCGCCGCGCGTTGTTCGAACTCTGGCGGCAGGGTGATGCGGATCAGGCTGCGGCTTTCGGGCGCCATGGTCGTCTCGCGCAGCTGTTGCGGGTTCATCTCGCCCAGACCCTTGAAGCGACCGACTTCGACCTTTTTGCCCTTGAACACCGTTGCTTCCAGTTCGGCCCGGTGCAGATCGTCGCGGGCGTACCGGCTCTCCTTGCCGTTCGTCAGGCGGTACAGCGGCGGCTGCGCCAGGAACAGGTGTCCGCGCCGGACCAGTTCCGACATTTCCTGAAAGAAGAAGGTCATCAGCAAGGTGGCGATGTGCGCGCCGTCCACATCGGCGTCCGTCATGATGACGATGCGGTCGTAGCGCAGCGCATCGGGATCGCAATCCTTGCGGGTGCCGCAACCCAGCGCCTGGATGAGATCGGCAATCTCGTTGTTGGCGTAGATCTTGTCGCGCGAGGCGGAGGCGACGTTCAGGATCTTGCCGCGGATCGGCAGGATGGCCTGCGTCTTGCGGTCGCGCGCCTGCTTGGCGCTGCCGCCGGCGGAGTCGCCTTCAACGATGAACAGTTCGGTTTCGCCGCCCCCTTCGCCGGAACAGTCCGTCAGCTTGCCCGGCAGGCGCAGCTTCTTGGCGCTGGTGGCGGTCTTGCGCTTAATCTCGCGCTCCGCCTTGCGGCGCAGGCGTTCGTCCATCCGCTCCATCACCTGGCCGAGCAGCGCCTTGCCGCGTTCGGGATTGTCGGCGAGGAAGTGGTCGAAGTGATCGCGTACCGCGCTTTCGACCAGGCGCGC
Organism: Porphyrobacter sp. GA68; assembly: GCF_022605525.1. GTDB lineage: Bacteria > Pseudomonadota > Alphaproteobacteria > Sphingomonadales > Sphingomonadaceae > Qipengyuania_B. The sequence goes on along the minus strand of NZ_JAKQYJ010000002.1, from coordinate 624,533 downwards.
CGCATCGGGTGAGGTCAGCCGGTCCTTGGTCTGCGACTGGAAAGAAGGGTCGCGGATGAAGACGGAGAGCATCACCTCCGCCCCGTTCATCACGTCGTCGGCAGTGATGTCCTTGGCCTTGCGCTGCCCCACGATGTCGGCAAAGGCGCGCAGCCCCTTGGTCAGGACGGCGCGCAGACCCTGTTCATGGGTGCCGCCATCGGGCGTGGGCACGGTGTTGCAGTACCAGCTGGTCGCGCCGTCGGAATAGAGCGGCCAGGCGATCGCCCATTCGACCCGTCCCTGATGCTCACCGCTGTCGTTCCTGGGAAAGTCCTGCCTGCCCGCGAACGGTTCCGCTGTTACGCATTCCCGCCCTCCGATCTGTTCGGCGAGGTGATCGGCCAGGCCGCCGGGAAAGCGAAAGACGGCCTCTGCGGGCACGTCTTCGCTGGCCAAGCTGTCGGCGCAGCGCCAGCGGATTTCCACTCCGGCAAACAGATACGCCTTGGACCGGGCAAGCCTGAACAGGCGCTTTGCGCTGAACTGGCGGTCGCCGAAAATCTCGGGGTCGGGGGTGAACGCTACAGTGGTGCCCCGCCGGTTTGGAGCTGCTCCGGCGCTTTCCAGGCGGCCGAGCGTCTGCCCCCGGCTGAACTCCTGCACCCAGAGTTGCCGGTCGCGCGCAACTTCGACCCTGGTATGCTTCGACAGCGCATTGACCACACTGATCCCGACGCCGTGCAGGCCGCCGCTGGTGGCGTAGGCCTTGCCGGAAAACTTTCCGCCAGAATGGAGTGTGCCCAGGATCACCTCCAGCGTGGACTTGCCGGGAAACTTCGGGTGTTCGTCGACCGGAATGCCGCGGCCGTTGTCGCTGATAGTCAGCCGATTGCCTTCGTCCAGACGCACTTCGATGCGGCTGGCGTGACCCGCCACCGCTTCGTCCATGGCATTGTCCAGCACTTCGGCGGCCAGATGATGCAGGGCGCGGTCATCGGTTCCGCCGATGTACATGCCTGGTCGCCGCCGCACCGGCTCCAGCCCCTCAAGCACTTCGATGGAAGAAGCATCGTAGCTGCCGTCGCTGGCACTTGGCAGCTTGTCGAACAGATCATCGGTCATGTGAGGCAGTATATCGACAGCCGGATGGCGTCTGACAAGAACGCAAGTGGAACGCTCGGGGTTTTCTCCCCCGCAAACTGCATCACTGGCGGAAGTTTGCCGGAGTGGGATCGAGAACCGTCACGCCATTTGCGCGCACCTGCCTGACTTCCATTCCGCGTTCGCCCACGCCCTGCCGGGTGAACCGGAACGGGCCGTCCAGGCCAAGGAAGCCGCCGTCGTCGACCAGCGCCCTGACCGGGAACGGGGTTCCCACCCGCCAGTCTTGCGCGACATTCAACGTCAGCAGCACCGCGTCGTACCCCAGGGTCGCGATGCGGAAGGGAGCCGATCCGAAACGCGCGCGATAGCTTTCCGCGAAACGCGCGAAATTGTTGTCCGGGACGCTGGCGAATATTGCGTTCCTGAGCGCGCTGTTCCTCGCCAGATTGTTGTCGCCCGCCCACAACTCATTGCCGATGATCCGCACACCTGCACCCAGCTCGGGCGCGGCCCGGGCGGCAAGTGCGGCGCTGTCCGCGATGAACACCGCGTCCACCGCCCCCGCCGCTCTGACCCGGCGCGCCGCGCTGACGATGGAGGTGTTCTGCCGGGCGAATGTTTCCACCGCCGCGACCCGTCCGCCCGCCGCCGCAACACTTTGGCGAAAGGCGGCTTCTGCGCGGGCGCCATAATCCCCTTCCGGGATAAGCGCGGCAAACGTTTGTGCCCCCTGCGCACGCGCGAAGCGGATGGAGCGGGCCACCGACTGTTCCGGACTGATCCCCATGATGAATGCACCCGACCCGGCGACTCCCGTGTCATTGGAAAAACTGACGACCGGCACATTGCGGCTGCGCGCAGCCTCCACCACCGGGCCGACATGTTCACGCAGCAAGGGGCCGAGTATCAGCGCATTGCCATCGCGCACTGCCCGCTCCGCCGCGGCGGCCGGTCCACCGTTGCCGGCCGTGTCATAGGTCGTGATCCGCAGATTGTCGGCATCGGTGTCGAGCAGCGCCATCGCCGTGGCGTTGGCAAGCGACTGACCCACGGCCTGGTTCTCGCCCGACAGCGGCACGAGGAGAGCCACGCGGTGCCGCGTTTCGCCGCTCGGGGGCAGCACGGTTTCACCCGGTAGCGGGGCCGGTGGACGATCTGCCCGCGGCAGGGGAGCCGTGGTTTTCGGCACCACGGCGCAACCCGCCAGCATCGCCGCGATGCCGAGCGCAGCGGCGCGCCTTGTAACTCCAATGGTTCCAGCGGTTCTGTTCATGCTTGCCGCCTCTCCCTGGCATGTTCAAAAGGGCTCGGTGAGCAGCCCTGATACCTCTGCGTGCGGTCGTGACACTGGACCACGCCTCGAACCGGGGCTGTACATCGTCGCGACCCCGATTGGCAATCTTGGCGACATCACAAGCCGGGCGGTCGACGTGTTGACAGCATGCGATATTGTGGCCTGCGAGGACACGCGGGTAACCGGCAAGCTGATGAAACATCTCGGCTTGTCCAAACGGTTGTGGCGCCACGACGACCATGCCTCGGCCGCAGCGCGGGCCGACCTCATCGCGCAGATGCGGGATCAGGCGGTTGCCCTTGTCAGCGATGCGGGTACTCCGCTCATTTCCGACCCTGGATACCGGCTGGTGCGCGAGGCGCGGGAGGCCGGTGTCGCGGCTACGACCTTGCCCGGACCCTGCGCGGCCGTTGCAGCGCTGACGGTGGCCGGTTTGCCAACTGACCGGTTCCTGTTTGCAGGATTCCTTCCAGCCAAGGACAGCGCGCGCCGGCAGACGCTGGAGGAACTTGCCGGGATTCGGGCGACGCTGGTGTTCTATGAAAGCGGCCCCCGGCTCGTTCGCAGCCTCGATGCTGTCGCGGCCCTTTGGCCCGATCGCGAAGTGGCCATCGCGCGGGAACTGACCAAGCTGCACGAGGAGTGCAGGACCGGGCCGGCAGCGACCCTGGCGCGGCATTACGAAACCGCTCCGCCGCGAGGCGAGATTGTGTTGCTGGTCGGACCTCCAGCACCTCAGGCACCGGACGAGGTGAACGCTGACGCCCTGCTGCGGGCTGCGCTGCAAACCAGCAAGCCGTCGCAGGCGGCGGCGCAGGTCGCGCGTGAGACCGGTCTCGATCGCAAGACGCTTTACCAGTTGGCGCTTGAGTTGCGTCAATCGTGAAGCGGCAACAGGCGGAGCAGGCGGGCCGGCGCGCGGAAGATGCCGCCGCCGATTACCTGCAGCAGCAGGGTTGGGAGGTGCTGGCCCGGCGGCGCCGGACGCCGGTTGGCGAAATCGACCTTGTCGTGCGCCGCCCCGGGCTGGTGGCGTTTGTTGAAGTCAAGTGGCGCCGGGCAGCGGCGCAGCTGGCGGACGCCATCGACGAACGGCGCCTCAGCCGGGTCGCGGCTGCGGCCGAGGCGGTGGCGCACGATTACGTGCAGCAGGGTGACAACCTGACTGTTGATGTTCTGCTGCTTGCGCCGGACGCGGAGCCGCGCCACATCCGCAATGCCTGGCAACCCTGAAAGCTGTTTAATGACCCTTCGCGCCGCCTTCCAGATGGACCCCATCGCCTCGATCAACATTGCGGGCGATTCCAGCTTCGCGCTGATGCTGGCGGCGCAGGCGCGCGGACATCAGATCTGGCATTACGATGTCAGCAGCGTGGCGCTGCGGACTACCGCAGACGGGGCGGAAATGCTGACCGCACTGGCGACGCCGGTGGAAGTGCGCCGGGTCGACGGCGATCATTACACGGCGGGCGATGCGCGGCGTGTCGATCTGGCCCGCGACATGGACGTGGTGCTGATGCGGCAGGACCCGCCGTTTGACCTCGGCTACATCAGTACCGCCCTTCTGCTCGACCGGTTGCGCGGACAAACGCTGGTGGTGAACGATCCGCGCGAAGTGATCAACGCGCCGGAAAAGATGTTCGTGCTGGATTTCGCCCGGTTCATGCCGCCGACGCTTGTCACCCGCGATACGGAGGAAATCCGGCGTTTTCAGGCGGAGCACGGGGCGGTGGTGGTCAAACCGCTGCACGGCAACGGCGGCAAGGCGATTTTCCGTATCGAAGCGGACGGAACCAATCTGGCCGCCCTGTCAGAGGTATTCGACCGCATCTGGCCCGAGCCGCACATGGTGCAGCCGTTCCTGCCGGAGGTGGCAGAGGGGGACAAGCGCATCGTCCTCATTGACGGCGAGTTCGCGGGCGCCATCAACCGGAAGCCCGGGGAGGGGGAGTTCCGTTCCAACCTGGCGCAGGGCGGCTATGCCGAGCCGGCGGTGCTGACCGCGCGCGAGGAGGAGATCTGCGCCGCCATCGGCCCGGAATTGCGGCGGCGCGGGCTGGTCTTCGTCGGCATTGACGTCATTGGCGGCAAGTGGCTGACCGAAATCAACGTCACTTCTCCCACCGGCATCGTTGCCATCGACCGGTTCAACGGCACCGATAGCGCCGGCAAAATCTGGGATGCAATCGAACGCCGACATGGAACCATGAGAGCCCAACGGGCCTGATTGGCCATGCACGACTTCGTAATCGATCTCATCGACCGGCTGGGTCTCATCGGCATTGCGGTGATGATGGCCCTGGAGAACATCTTCCCGCCACTTCCCTCCGAAGCGGTCATGGGCAGCGCGGCGCTGGCCATAGAGCAGGGGCGGATGGAGTTCTGGCCTGTCCTCATCGCCGGCACGCTCGGCACACTGGCGGGCAATTTCGCGTGGTTCTGGCTGGGCCACAGGCTGGGGTACGAGCGGCTGGAACCGTTCGTGCGGCGCCACGGACGCTGGCTGACGCTGGAGTGGCAGGACGTCGAACGGGCAAGCGACATCTTCCGCCGGCATGGGCACTGGATGGTGCTGATCCTGCGCACCACGCCGGTCATGCGCACGATGATCTCGCTCCCCGCTGGCCTGGCGCATATGGGCGTTGTGCGGTTCTGCGTCTTCACTGCCATAGGCGCGGCGGCGTGGAACGCGATCCTGATCGGCGGGACGACCTGGCTGGTGCGCACATTCCCCTTTGCCCGGGAGTGGATCGGCTATCTCATAATTGCGATCACGGCGCTGGCAGTGGTGGGGTACCTGTACCGCGTAATCACGTGGAAGCCGCGGGCCGAGCGGACCTAGCCAGCCTTCTCGCGCGGATGGGCAGCGCGATAGACATTCAGCATTTGCGCGGCATCCACGCGGGTATAGATCTGCGTCGAGCCGAGGCTCGCGTGGCCCAGCAATTCCTGCAGTGAACGAAGGTCCGTTCCGCCCGACAGCAGGTGCGTGGCAAACGAGTGGCGCAGCGCGTGGGGGGTTGCACTGGGCGGCAGACCCAGCGCGCGGCGCGCCTGCGCCACCACCTTCTGCACCATTCCCTGGTTGAGCGGGCCTCCCTTGGCTCCGCGAAACAGGGGTCCGGCCGGATGGAGGGGATACGGGCAGGCGGCGGCATAGGCGGTGATGGCATCCTGCACCACCGGCAGGACGGGGACGATCCGCTGCTTGCCGCCCTTGCCCTCCACCAGCAGCGTCTCGGCGGGCGTGGCGGCCGCGCCGGTCAGCGACAGCGCCTCAGCGATGCGCAACCCTGCGCCGTACAGGAGCAGCAGCACGGCCCGGTCGCGCAGACCGATCCAGTCTTCCGTCGCGCGCGCCACGACGTCCTGGGCCAAATGCACTGCTTCATCGGGTGTCAGAGGGCGCGGCAGACCCTTTTTGAGGCGCGGGCCGCGCATTCGCGCAATGGCCGTGTCGCCGTCTTCTCCGGCGGCAAAGGCGACGAAGGCTTTCACCGCCGACAATTCGCGCGCGGCAGACGCGTTGCCGATGCCCTCCGTACGGCGCCGGGTCAGGAAGCGGCGCATGGCGGACACGTCCAGCGCCGCCACGGCGTTCCAATCGGATAACGAACATTCCACGAGCACCCGCCGCGCCGCTGCGGTGTAGGCGCGCACCGTATGCGGAGAACGGCGCCGCGCGTGGATGAGATGCTCGCGCCATTCGGCCAGCAGGGCGGCCTGTTGCGGCGTTGGTTTGGTCATGCCGCCAGCGCGCTTGTGGTCAGAAGCTCCGCCAGCACGGCGTCCAGCAACGGCGCGCCTGCATCGGTCAGGCGGATGCGTCCGGCCTGATGCGAGATGAGGCCCAGTTGCCCCAGCCTGTCGAGCCTGGACTGGTCAAGAACCTCCAGCGCGGCTGTTCCGAACCGCCGCTCCAGCGCGTTCAGATCCACCCCTTCGCCAAGCCTCAGCCCCATCATCAGCGCTTCGCCCACGGCCTCCGAGGCGGTCAACGGGCGCTGTTCGGCAATTCCGTGGTGCGAGGCGGCGATGGCGCCCAGCCAGTTTTCCGGTTTTTTGTGCCGCACCGTCGCAAACCCGCCGCGCCGGCCGTGCGCTCCGGGACCGATGCCGAGATAGTCGTCATACCGCCAGTAGGCGAGGTTGTGGCGGCTTTCCTCACCGGGCCGGGCATGGTTGCTTACCTCGTACGCGGGGAGACCGGCAGCGGCTGTCACCTCGCGCGTGACGGCAAACAGGTCCGCCTGCGTGTCGTCGTCCGGCATCCGCAATCGGCCCAGCCTGTAATCCGTGGCGAAGCGCGTCCCTGCCTCTATGGTGAGGTGATAGAGCGACAGATGCCCGGTGCCCAGAGCTATCGCCCGCGTCAGTTCCGTGCGCCATTGGGCCAGCGTCTGCCCCGGACGCGCGTAGATGAGGTCGAAGCTGACGCGCTCGAACTGCGCCTGCGCGACGTTCAGCGCCTGCAGCGCTTCGTCCACACCGTGCAGCCGCCCAAGGAACTTCAGCGCGGCGTCATCCAGCGCCTGCACCCCCAGCGACACCCGGTTCACGCCCGCTGCCGCGAGGTCGGCAAACCTCTGCGCTTCCACTGATGACGGGTTGGCTTCAAGCGTGATCTCAACATTGGGTGCCAAACCCCACAGCCGTTCCGCCTCCTCCAGCAGGGCGGCGACGGTTCCCGGTGGCATCAGGCTGGGCGTGCCGCCGCCGAAAAAGATGCTGGTGAGCGGCCCGTCACTTGCCAGCGCAGCCTCGTGACGCATGTCGGTCAGCAATCCCTGACGCCATGCCCGCTGATCGACGGACGCGCGGACGTGGCTGTTGAAGTCGCAATAAGGGCACTTCTTCAGGCAGAACGGCCAGTGGATGTAGAGCGAGCGAGCCATAGCGTTGTCTTATGTTCTAGCCGCCAAACTGCTCCGCCACCAGCTTGGCGAACGCATCGGCGCGGTGCGAGATGCCGTGCTTTGCCTCGGGCTCCATCTCGCCAAAGGTCTGGTCGCCGTGCTGCGGAACGAAAACGGGGTCGTAGCCGAAACCTCTGCTGCCACGCGGCGGCCACACCAGGGTGCCGTGCGCCTGCCCTTCGTAAACGGCATAAGCGTCATCCGGCCAGGCAATCGCCAGGACGCAGTGGAAGGCGGCTGTCCGGCTGACCTGCGGCCCCTGGGCCTGAAGCAGCCCTTCGACCTTGCCCATCGCGAGGTACCAGTCGCGGCCCGGCGCGCCTTCGAACCACTGCCGCTCCGCCCAGTCGGCGGTATAGACGCCCGGCCGCCCGTCGAGCGCCGCCACTGCCAACCCGCTGTCATCGGCGAGGGCAGGCAGGCCGGACGCCGCTGCCGCAGCGCGCGCCTTGATGAGAGCGTTCTGCACAAAGGTCGTGCCGGTCTCCGCCGGTTCGGGCAAGCCCAGCGAGCCGGCCGACAGGCACTTCACTCCGTAAGGGTTCAGCAGCGCACCAATTTCCTTCAGCTTGCCGGCGTTGTGCGTGGCGATCACCAGCGCGCCGGAGCCGAGACGGCGTGTCACGCGGCGTTCTGCCGCGATGCGGCATCCTGCGCGCTGAAGATCCGTTCGCAGCCCATCCTGGCGAGCCGCAGCAGGCGCAGCAACGCTTCCTCGTCATAGGTTGCGCCTTCGGCTGTCGCCTGCACTTCTGCGATGCGGCCGCCTTCCAGAAGAACGAAGTTGGCGTCCGCATCGGCGCCGGAGTCTTCGTGGTAGTCGAGGTCAAGCACCGGCACGCCGCCGACGATGCCGCAGGATACCGCCGCCACCTTGCCCGTGATGGGATCGGTTGCCACCTGCTTGTTCGCCAGCAGGCCATCGACCGCCAGGCGCAAGGCGATCCAGGCGCCGGAAATCGCCGCGGTGCGGGTTCCGCCGTCCGCCTGCAGCACGTCGCAGTCGAGAGTTATCTGCCGCTCTCCCAGAGCCTTCAGATCAACCACGGCGCGCAAGGAACGGCCGATAAGCCGCTGTATTTCCTGTGTACGACCCGACTGCTTACCCTTGGCGGCTTCCCGATTGCCACGCGTGTGGGTGGCACGCGGCAGCATCGAATACTCGGCCGTGACCCAGCCCTGACCCTTGCCGCGCAACCAGGGTGGCAGCCGTTCTTCTACGCTGGCGGTGCACAGCACCCGCGTATCGCCAAACCCGATGAGGCACGATCCCTCGGCATGCCGGGTGAAGCCCGTTTCTACCGTCACCGTGCGCATTTCGTCAGGGGATCGACCGGAAGGCCGCATGATGTTCTCCAACTTGTCTGAGTGCGATCCATGCGTTGCCCAACATTTGCAGCCAGCGCAATTGGTTCTACATCGGTCGTCATGGCACCACCTGTTCTTGAACTGAGCGAGCGGGCGCGGGCGATCTTCCGGATGGTGGTGGAAGGCTATCTGGAGACCGGCCAGCCGGTTGGGTCGCGGACACTGGCAGGAGACGGTGGGTTGAACCTGTCCCCGGCGTCGATCCGGTCGGTGCTCGCGGAGCTGGAGCAGCTCGGACTGCTGAGCGCACCGCATGTGAGCGCGGGACGCATGCCGACCACCACCGGTCTGCGCCTGTTTGTGGACGCGATGATGCAGGTCGGCACGCCCACGCCGCAGGAACAGGAGACGATCCGGCAACGGTTGAGGGATCGCGGCCCGGTCGAGCAGGCGCTGGAAGAAACCAGTGCCCTTCTTTCCGAACTGTCGGGCGGCGCGGGCATTGTGTTCGTGCCCACGCGCGAGCCGCGGCTGCACCAGTTCAGCCTGGTGCCGCTGTCCGCCGGGCGGGCACTGGCGATCCTGGTGGGGGAAGATGGGCAGATCGAGAACCGGATGCTGGACCTGCCACCGGGCATTGGCTCGGCCGAACTGGAGCGGGCGAGCAACTACATTTCCGCGCGGCTGGCAGGGCGCACTCTGGCAGAGGCCTTGCGCCGGGTTCGCGAAGAACTCGCCTCGCAGCGGACGGCTCTCGACGAGGCCGCCCGCGATCTGGTCGAGCGCGGGCTTGCTGTCTGGAGCGAGGACGCCGAAGCCCGGCCCGTGCTGATCGTGCGCGGGCAGGCCAGGCTGCTCGACGATACAGCGGTGGCGGACCTTGACCGGGTGCGCCAGCTGCTCGACGATCTGGAAAGCAAGCGCGCCATCGCCGAGGTGCTCGACCACGCGCGCGAGGCGCAGGGAACGCGCATCTTTATCGGCGCGGAAAACCGGCTGTTCGCCTTGTCCGGGTCGTCCGTCATCGCCTCGCCCTATCGTGACCGGGACGGGCAGGTGATCGGTGTGCTGGGCGTCATCGGGCCAACGCGGTTGAATTACGCGCGGCTTGTGCCCATGGTGGATTTCACCGCCCGCTCGCTGGGCAAACTCATCGGATAATTACGGGAAAGCTATGAGCAAGGAAAAGCGGTCTTCGCAGGACGAGGCTGTGCAAAAGGAACTGGAGGGCGTTCCGGCGGAAATGCTGGATGGGAGCGCGGACGAGGAGAGCGGGGAGGATGCCGCCGACGATGCGCTCGCCTCGCTTCGCCGCGACCTCGACGCCGCCAGGCAGGATGTGCTTTACGCCCGCGCCGAAACGCAGAACGTGCGCCGCCGCGCGGAACGCGACGTGGCGGATGCCCGCAGCTATGCGGCCACCGACTTCGCGCGCGACATCCTGGGCGTGTCGGACAATCTGCAGCGTGCGATAGCATCGGTTCCGGCGGACCTGCGCGAGGACGAGCGGGTGAAGAACTTCCTGGCCGGGATCGATGCAACGCTGCGCGAACTTGAAAAGGTGCTGGGCCAGCATGGCATCACGCGCATAGCGGCCATGGGCCTGCCGCTCGATCCCAACCAGCATCAGGCGATGATCGAGGTGCCCAGCAGCGAAGCCGAGCCGGGTACTGTCGTCCAGGAAATGCAGCCTGGTTACATGATCAAGGACCGCCTGCTGCGCCCCGCGCTGGTCGGGGTGGCCAAGCAGCCGGAGTAGCGGGAACTTTCATCCTTTCAGGTCGTCCTCTCTTGCGACAGGGAGACGCAGGAGGACAACCATGAAAACGAAGATGTTACTTGCCCCGGCACTCGCGATTTCGACGCTCGGCCTTGGTGCATGTGCCCAGAACTACGCGGCCGAAGGCGCCGGTCTTGGCGCCGCAGCCGGTGCGGGCCTCGCCTTGCTGACCGGCGGCGATGTGGTCACCTACGCTTTGGCGGGCGGCGCGGCTGGCGGTCTTGCCGGTTATTTTGTGGACAAGAACGACCGCTGTGACGGTTATGCCGAAAACGGCTATCTTGACGACGACTGCTTCGGCACCGCGGGCTACCCGGTCGATCCGCGCTGAGTTGGCTTAAGTTGCAACGATCCCGCCGGGCTGCGCGCCAGGCGGGATTTTTCATGCCCTATTGGGGCCGGGCCGCGCCCCTGAAGTTTACCAGCACATCGTAAGCCGCAGGGTCCGCCACTCCTGCGACCTTGACGCCTTGTCGCAACCAGAAGGCATGCTTCACGATTTCGGCCTGCTGTTCGATCCCGTACCGGGTGAGATGCCATCCGGGTTTAAGACTGTAGTCGTAACGCGCCCACGGCATGCGCTTGCATACCAGATGCCACTTCCCATTGCTCTGCGTCTGCCAGACGTGCGTCAGCTCGTGGATCATCAATCCCTGGCGCAGCACGTCGACTTTCGAAAAATCATCGCAGTAGGCGGGCGATCGAGGATGAAAGTGCAGGTGCCCCAGCGGTGCCATGGTGATGTGGCGGGGCTGCAGCGGAAACCATTTGCGCCGCCGTATTGCGACGCCGGAATAGTCCAGCGCGTCGCCGAAGACCTGCCGGGCAAGCGCGATCTCTCCCGGGGTAAGCGGCCGTTCGCCCCCGGCCGGACAGCTCGCCGGAACCTCATCCATATGTCGGTGCGCTTACTGGTGGTTGTGCCCTGCGGCCGCACCAGTCGCCGCCGGCACAGGAGGCGGTGTTTCAGCTACGCTGCCGGCCGCGAGGATCGGCGTGCTAAAGGTCTCGCTTCCGCCGCCCAGCAGGTTCAGCGTTACTTCTGTCGTGCCGCCGGGTTGCAGGGTGGGCGCGACTCCCATCGCCATCAGGTGCCGGCCACCGGGCACGAACTCTACGCTTTCACCCGGCTGCAGCACCAGCGGCCCCATCTGACCCATGACCATTTGCCGATCCCATTCCATGTATTCGTGCAACTCCGCGCTTTGGGCGTCGGCGACCGAAGCGCCGCGGATGGTGATGGGCCGGTCGCGGTTGTTCGTCACGGTGAAGTAAATCGCCGCCGGTCTGCCCGATACGGCGTTCAGAACCATGCGGGGATCGCTTACGGTGACCCCGTCGTCGGCAGGAGCGACGGCGGAAACGTCGTCGGCCCGCTCGCACGCGGATAATCCCCACAACCCCGCGCCCAGCGCCAACGCCGCGACAATCTTTTTCATGCCCGCCACCGTCTTGTCTCCTGTCCTGTACCGCCGCCTCATAGCCGCGGCACTTGTCTTGTGCCACCACAAACCCGACCTATATCGCCGACAAGATTGAGCTTTGCTGCTGCTCACCTGCGTGGGCTGCGCAGCGGGCTTTTGATTCAAAACGCACGAGACGGGGACATAATGGCAAAAGTAATCGGTATCGACCTTGGCACCACCAACAGCTGCGTGGCCGTCATGGACGGCGGCAAGCCAAAGGTGGTCGAAAACTCCGAAGGCGCGCGCACCACGCCTTCCATCGTCGCCTTCACCAAGGATAACGAGCGGCTGATCGGTCAGCCGGCGAAGCGGCAGGCCGTGACCAATCCGGACAACACCATCTTCGCGGTCAAGCGCCTGATCGGTCGGCGTTTCGACGATCCGATGACCAAGAAGGACATGGATCTCGTTCCCTATGACATCGTCAAGGGCAAGAATGGCGATGCCTGGGTAGAGGCAGGCGGCACTGAATACTCGCCCAGCCAGGTGTCTGCCTTCATCCTTCAGAAGATGAAGGAAACGGCCGAAGCTTATCTGGGTGAAAGCGTGACGCAGGCGGTGATTACTGTGCCCGCGTACTTCAACGACGCGCAGCGGCAGGCGACGAAAGACGCCGGGCAGATCGCCGGGCTGGAAGTGCTGCGCATCATCAACGAACCCACCGCCGCGGCGCTGGCCTATGGCCTGGACAAGGAAGACGGCAAGACGATTGCCGTGTACGACCTTGGCGGCGGCACGTTCGACATCTCCGTTCTGGAGATTGGCGACGGCGTGTTCGAGGTGAAATCCACCAATGGCGACACTTTCCTGGGTGGTGAGGACTTCGACCAGGCTTTGGTCGAATACCTCGCAGAACAGTTCCAGAAGAAAGAGAACATGGACCTGCGCAAGGACAAGCTTGCGCTGCAGCGGCTGAAGGAAGCGGCGGAAAAGGCGAAGATCGAGCTGTCCAGTTCGCAGCAGACGGAAGTGAACCTGCCGTTCATCACCGCCCGCATGGAAGGTGGGTCGTCCACGCCACTGCACCTGGTCGAGACGATCACCCGGTCGCAGTTCGAGAAATTGGTCGACGGGCTGATCCAGCGCACGCTTGAGCCGTGCCGCAAGGCGCTGGCCGATGCGCAGCTGGACAAGGGCGGGATCGACGAAGTCGTGCTGGTCGGCGGGATGACCCGGATGCCCAAGGTACGCGAAGTGGTGGAAAGCTTCTTCGGCAAGAAGCCGCATACGGGCGTCAATCCTGACGAAGTGGTGGCCATGGGCGCCGCCATTCAGGCCGGCGTGTTGCAGGGCGACGTCAAGGATGTGTTGCTGCTTGACGTGACGCCGCTTTCGCTGGGGATCGAAACGCTGGGCGGGATTATGACCCGGATGATCGACCGCAACACGACCATCCCGACCAAGAAGACCCAGACCTACTCCACGGCCGAGGACAATCAGAACGCAGTGACGATCCGCGTCTTCCAGGGCGAGCGGGAAATGGCGGGCGACAACAAGCTGCTGGGCCAGTTCGACCTGGTCGGCATTCCGCCGGCGCCGCGCGGCGTGCCGCAGATCGAGGTGACGTTCGACATTGACGCCAACGGCATTGTCAACGTGTCTGCCAAGGACAAGGGCACGGGCAAGGAACAGCAAATCCGCATCCAGGCGTCCGGCGGCCTGAACGATGCCGACATCGAACAGATGGTGAAGGATGCGGAGCGGTTTGCCGAAGAGGACAAGAAGCGTCGTGCCTCCGCCGAAGCCCGCAACCAGGCGGACAGCCTGGTGCATGCTACGGAAAAGCAGCTGCAGGAGCATGGCGACAAGATCGATGCCGCGATCAAGTCCGAGGTCGAAGCCAAGATTGCGGAGACCAAGACGGCTCTCGATGGAGACGATGCCGACGCCATCAACGCCAAGGCGCAGGAATTGACGCAGGCGGCAATGAAGATGGGTCAGCAGATCTACGAAAAGGAGCAGGCGAGCGCGTCCCCGCAAGCCGCCGATGCCGCCGATGCCGGCACAGAGGGCAGTTCGTCGGATGAAGTGGTCGATGCCGAATTCTCCGAAGTCGAAGACGACAAGAAGGGCTGAACCTTCGAAGTGACCAACCAGCCGCCACCGGTGCAACGCCGCACCGGTGGCGGTTCCGGCGTCTGGGCGGGGTAGAAAATGGCAGTGGCTGAAATCGATCTATACGAATTGCTGGAGGTGGAGCGCGGCGCGAGCGATGCGGCGATCAAGGCCGCGTATCGCAAACTGGCGATGAAGTTTCATCCCGACCGCAACCCGGGTGATGCCGCGGCGGAGGCGCGTTTCAAGCAGATCAGCGCGGCTTACGAAGTCCTCAAGGACCCGCAGAAACGCTCCGCCTACGATCGCTACGGCCACGCGGCGTTTCAGCAGGGCGGGGGTGCGGGGTCGCAGGACTTCGCTGACATTGGCGATATATTCGAGACGATCTTCGGCAGCGCCTTTGGCGGGGCGACCGGCCGTGCGCAGCCGCGCCGCGGAGCCGACCTGCGCTACGATCTGGAAATCTCGCTCGACGATGCCTTCCAGGGCAAGTCGACGCAGATAGACATCGAAGTGTCCGTAGCTTGCGACACCTGCACCGGCAGCGGCGCAGCGCCGGGCACCGGCACGCGGGTTTGCAATCTGTGCAACGGCTTCGGCAAGGTGCGGGCAAAGCAGGGCTTCTTCGTGGTGGAGCGGCCGTGCCCGACCTGTCACGGCCGGGGCGAGGTGATCGAAAAACCGTGCGCTGGCTGCCGCGGAGAAGGGCGCGTGGACCAGCCGCAATCGCTGGCGGTCGAGATACCGCCCGGCGTGGATACCGGAACCCGCATCCGCCTGTCTGGCAAGGGCGAGGCCGGGCCGATGGGCGCCCCTCCGGGCGATCTCTACATCTTCCTGCATGTGCGCCCGCACGCCGTGTTCGATCGGCAAGGCACGAACCTTTACACAAGGGTTCCGGTCAGCTTCTCCACCGCCGCTTTGGGCGGAACGGTGGCCCTGCCGGGCATGGATGGCGAGACGATTGAGCTGGACATACCCGCAGGCATCCAGTCGGGCCGCCAGCTGCGCCAGCGCGGGGCCGGCATGCCGGTGCTGCAGGGGCGCGGCCGCGGCGATCTGGTGGCCGAAGTGCTGGTGGAGACGCCGACCAGGCTGACGCGTGAACAGCGCGAACTGCTTGAGCGATTCCGCGAACTGGAAACGGGCGAGCAATGCCCGCAATCGCGCGGCTTCCTCGACCGGCTGAAGGAAGCTTTCGGCGGCTAGGTTGCGGCAGCCATACCGTTGGCGAGGACTTCCGCGCGGATGGCTGCGACAAGGCCCGCGTCGGCGGTCAGCCGCTGTTCCTCCTGTTCAAGGATGGCCAGAAAAGCTTCCCGTTTGAAGCGTGCAACGACCGCATCAGGCGCCGCTTCCTCCAGCGTGGAAAATACCAGGTCGATCATCCGCTCCGCCCCGTGCAGGCGGCCCCACAGGTAATCGTTTTCCCGGTAAGCGCGGCTGAAGAAAGCGCCGAAATTGTAGAACTCGATCCCGCGCAGCGTTGCTCTCGTCCCGCCGCTACGGATAGACAGCGCATCGTCGGGCGAAATGCGATCGACCTTGATCGGGTCGAACTCGGCATAGCTGTCGTTGTGCAGCAGGTTGAAGGTTGCCGCATCGTAGAACGGGAAACCGAGATACGTCAGCAGCATCTTGCGCCGCAGATCCCGCGGCAACACTTCCAGCGTTTCGGCCAGCATGTGTTCGGCCTGGCTGTCAGTGGCGGGCAGCAGGCGGTTGGCGGCCAGATGCTGCAGAACGGCCGCCGGATCGCTGACGACATTTCCGGCAAGGCGGGTAAACACCGCGTCGCGCGGCGGGCTGTCCTCGCGTTCCACATACAGCGCGAGGATGCGGTAAATGCCGTTGCGGGCGGCTTCCAGCACCTCTTCCGGGTGGTCCATGGCAGGTTCCCAGTCGCGCGCGAGCCGGCGGGCGATCAGCCGCATCCGGCGGATACGGAAGCCGATGTCGTGGCTGCGGAAAAACGCGACCGCTTCGGGGCTGATCCCGCCATCGTTCCCCGCCACCCGCTCGAGCCCGCCCGCCGCCAGCGCGGTTTGCAGTGCAAGCTCGATCAACGGAAGATCGCTTTCCTGCATGGTGCCGCTGGCGCCGGCGGTCAGCCGAGCCAGGCGTTGAACCAGCCCGTTGAACTTGGCCTGCGTGTATGCGTGAAAGGCGTAGCCGGCCTGTGCCGCGGCAGCTTCCTGTGCCTTGCGCCGCCACCCTTTCAGCCGTCGCGGAGTTGGCCGGTCAAGAAAGAAGGTGTTGCCGAACAATCGCTCCACCGTGCGTTCCACTTCCGGCGTCAGGGCGAGAATGGTGCGGCGGAGCCGGGCTGCATTGCGCGACTGCGCATTCAGCGCTTCCAGATTGTCGCGGATCGGCTGCTCGCGCGGGATGGTAGAGAGCGAGCCGAAGATTGTGGCGAAAAAGCCGGGAGGAGCATCGCGGTCGACGCTGCGTTCCGCGCCGACGCGGTCGGGCCGGGGATCGATATAGATGAAGCGGCGGTCCACTTCCCGCTGGGCAGGCCGGCCATCCAGCCCCGCCATGGCACCGGCAAACGGAGCGTTGACCAGAACCGAACCGTCGATCAGCGCCAGTTCGTCGAGCCGATTGCTGCCTGCCCAGCTCTTGAACGCGGCGCGCAGGAATGCCTCGCGCCCGCGCCATTCCAGTTTATGCTGTTCCGCCAGACGATCGATCTCCGCCAGTTGGAGCGGCGGAAATGCCCCGGGAAAGCTGGCCGTGGCGCGTGCTGCCAGCACGAGTTCCAGCGGAAAAGCCAGTTCCTGACCCCCTTTCCGGGGGGTCCATCGGCGAAATGCGATCGGCAACCGGTGCTCTGTCTCCTCGATCAGCGGCGGGCTGTTCAGCCGGAGCAGTTCGCGGTGGCCATGGAAATCAGTGGCCGTGACATACAGGTCGAGGGGGTAGGCGGGCGGTAACAGCGGTTCGTCGGCGGGAACTGCCGCCATCGCGTCCAGCGCCTTCAGCAACAGACCTGAAAAGGCATCGCCGGAAAACGGGGGCTCGAACCAGCGGCCGCGGATAAGACGGGAAATCTTGCGTGTTACCTCGCTGCGCATGGGCGGCGCGACGCTGGTTGCGACCGCGCCGCCGGGTCTGCGCATCAGCCACCAGACGAGCGGCTGCGCCCAGATTTTGGCGAACCGCCACAGCGGGCGGGCGTCGGGATCGATGAGCTGTTCGCTGTCGGCCGCTTCCAGCCACAGGTCGGTCAGCGGTTCCAGGGACTGTCCGGAATAGACCGCCTGGGCCAGGAAAACGGCATTGATCCCGCCCGCGCTGGCGCCGGTGAGGATGTCCGGCAACACCCGCAGCTGCAGCCCATGACTTTCCTTCAGCAGCGCCAGCAGTTCGCCATATACGCGTTCGACCCCGCCGCGCGCCGCGCCTTTGCCGCCATGCCAGTCGCGGCTGGCACGGGCCAGATGCCACAACTCCTTGGTGACGCCGTGCATATAAACGGCAAGGCTGATCCCGCCGTAGCAGACGAGGGCGATCCGCAGTTCCTTTTGCCGCATGATCGGTGTTTGGCGGGGAAAACCGCAAATCGCAATTGCGTTCTGCAAATGTTCTTACTAGCTCGCATTCATGGCAAAACCGAAACGGCGATATGTCTGCCAGGCCTGCGGGGCGGTGACGAACCGGTGGCAGGGGCAGTGCGCGGATTGCGCGGAGTGGAACACGCTGGTGGAGGAAGCGCCGGCCACGGTCTTCTCGCAGAAACATGACCTGTCGAGCGGAGGGCGCGCGGTGCAGTTCGTTGGGCTGGATGAGCCCGGGTCCGTGCCGCAGCGCATGGCCACCGGCCTGGCCGAGTTCGACCGGGCGCTTGGCGGTGGACTGGTGCCGGGTTCGGCGGTTCTGATGGGCGGCGATCCGGGTATCGGCAAATCCACCCTGCTGTTGCAGGCCGCAGCGCGCATGGCGCGGGCGGGGCAGGGGACGATCTACGTCAGCGGAGAGGAGGCGACGGGGCAGGTCAGGTTGCGAGCGGCCCGCCTTGGCCTTGCCGATGCGCCGGTGCAGCTTGCCTCCGCCACGTCGGTGCGCGACATTCTGAGCACGCTGGGCCAGATGGTGGGGCCGGCCCTGCTGGTGATCGATTCGATCCAGACAATGTATTCCGACACCATCGAAGGCGCGCCCGGTTCGGTTAGCCAGGTGCGCGGCTGCGCGTTCGAACTGATCCGCTTTGCCAAGGAAAGCGGCGTCGCCCTCATTCTGGTAGGCCATGTGACCAAGGACGGCAGTATTGCCGGTCCCCGGGTGCTGGAACATATGGTCGATGTGGTGATGAGCTTCGAGGGCGAACGCAGCCATCAGTTCCGCATCCTTCGTGCGCTCAAGAACCGCTTTGGCGCGGTGGATGAGATCGGGGTATTCGCCATGGCGGGTGACGGGCTGGAAGAGGTCGCCAATCCGTCGATGCTGTTCCTGTCCGGCCGTGAACAGCCGATCGCCGGCAGCGCGGTGTTCCCTGCGCTGGAGGGGACGCGCCCGGTGCTGATCGAGATTCAGGCGCTGATCGTGCGGTTGCAGTCCGGGGCCACCCCACGCCGGGCGGTGGTGGGCTGGGACAGCGGTCGGTTGGCCATGCTGCTGGCGGTGCTTGAGTCCCGTTGCGGGCTGAACTTCTCCAGCGCGGAGGTCTATCTCAATGTCGCGGGCGGTTATCGCCTGTCCGATCCGGCGGCTGACCTCGCCGTGGCGGCGGCGCTGGTGTCCGCGCTTGCGGACAAGCCGTTGCCGGACAAGAGCGTCTGGCTGGGCGAGGTGTCGCTGGCCGGAGAGATCCGCCCGGTGGCGCATGGGCCGCTCCGGCTGCGGGAGGCTGCGAAGCTCGGCTTTGCGTCGGGGCACGGGCCTGCCGGGCTGGAGCCGCCGGCAAGCATCCGCTATCATCCGCAGGAGCGGCTCACCAACCTCGTTGACCGGGTGATGGCGGGCGCTTAAACGACCGGCTGGGATGACGGGTCTCGACTATATCTTGCTGCTGATCGTCGGCGTGTCCGCGGTGGGCGGCTTCATGCGCGGGCTGGTGCAGGAAATGCTGTCGCTCGCCGCCTGGTTCGTTGCCGTCTTCGCCATCCGCCTCCTGCACACCCCGGCGACCCAGATGCTGGCGGAGTACACGGGCGACGGGACCAGCACAGCCATTCTCGCCTTTCTCCTCCTCCTGCTGATCCCCTATTTCATCATGCGCTTCATCGCCAACAAGGCGGGAGCGACATCGCGCAAGTCCGTTATTGGTCCGGTGGACCGGGTGCTTGGGCTGGGCTTTGGCCTGATCAAGGGTTTCATCATCGTCGTACTCGCTTTTTCGCTGCTGGTGCTGGGCTATGACACCATCTGGGGTGCGCAGGGTCGGCCCGACTGGATCACCACCGCGCGCAGCTACAGCCTGGTGGATGCAAGCTCACGCGGTCTCGTCGAAATGATCGCGGAACACCGGGCCCGCCTGCTGGACGACGAAGCGGCGGAGTCGTCGTGACCAGGCAGGCAGAGCGGTCTGCCGCGCTGTACACGCCGAAACTGCTGGGGCTCACCATGCGGCTGGTGGATTATCCGTGGCAGGAACAGCACCGGTTTCACGCAACGGCGCGCTCGCGCACGTGCGGCGGAACGGTCGCGCTGTCCCTTGAGTGCGCGGACGGGCGGATTGCCCAACTAGGTTTGCGCGTGTCCGCCTGTGCCGTCGGTCAGGCGGCGGCAGCGATTTTCGCCGACGGCGCCCGTGGGCAGACGGCTGGCGACGTCGCAATCGCCGCAGCCGCTCTGGAAGCATGGCTGGGCGGCAGCGGCCCGGCACCGGGCTGGCCAGGGCTAGATGCGCTGGAACCTGCCATGCCGCACCGAGGTCGGCACGGAGCAATCCTGCTGCCCTGGGCGGCGGCGGTGGATGCACTTTGCAACCGGCGCGCACCGGACTAGGACAGCGGCGCCGGAGCTGGGGAGCGGCCATGTCGCAGGGGTTCTAAATGCAGAAACAGCCGCCAGTCACCGCAGAGCCGAGCCCGCGAGAAGTTCGGCTCGTCATCGCGGCCTCTTCAGCCGGAACGGTGTTCGAATGGTACGACTTCTTCATCTACGGCACGCTCGCCGGGATCATCGGGGCGACGTTCTTCCCCAGCGACAATGCCACGCTCCAGGTGCTGCTGGTCTGGGCCGGGTTCGCAATCGGCTTCGGTTTCCGCCCGCTGGGCGCCATCCTGTTCGGTTATCTGGGTGACAGGCTGGGTCGCAAATACACCTTTCTGGTGACCGTCACCCTGATGGGCATCGCCACGGCGGGGGTGGGGCTGGTGCCCAGCGCGCAGAGCATCGGCCTGCTGGCACCGGCCATCGTCATCATCCTGCGCATTCTGCAGGGGCTGGCGCTGGGCGGCGAATATGGCGGCGCCGCGATCTATGTCGCGGAAC
The DNA here is from genome assembly GCF_022605525.1 of Porphyrobacter sp. GA68. GTDB lineage: Bacteria > Pseudomonadota > Alphaproteobacteria > Sphingomonadales > Sphingomonadaceae > Qipengyuania_B. The sequence continues at coordinate 604,184 of NZ_JAKQYJ010000002.1, read as the reverse complement.
ACGCGCCGCCGGAAAAGCGCGGTTTTTATACCAGCTTCATCCAGGCGAGCGTCGTGGGCGGTTTTGTTCTGTCCATTGTGGTCGTGCTGGTCTGCCGCGCGCTCATTCCGGCAGATGCGTTTGCCCAGTGGGGTTGGCGGGTCCCGTTCCTGTTGTCCATCCTGCTGCTGGCTCTGTCGCTGTGGATGCGCCTGAAGCTGTCGGAAAGTCCGGTATTCCAGGCGATGAAGGCGGCGGGAGAGACAGCACGAAACCCGTTTCTGGAAAGCTTCACCTATCCCGGTAACAAGAAGCGCATCTTTGTCGCCCTGTTCGGCGTCACCGGCATCCTGACAACGATCTGGTACACCGCCTTCTTTTCCGGTCTGTCATTCCTGCGCGGTCCAATGCGGGTGGACGAAGCGGTCGTCGAAGTCATTCTGCTGGCCGCCGGAACCCTCTCCATGATGTTCTATATTCTGGTGGGCAGATGGTCCGACCGGGTCGGCCGCAGGCTGCCCATCGTGGTCGGCGCGGTCTTGACCCTGCTGTTGCTGTTCCCCGTGTTCTGGGGGATTGGCGCGCTCGCCAATCCGGGCCTTCGCGCCAGCGCGGAACGCGCGCCGGTGGTCGTCGCCGGGTCGGATTGCACCTATGACCCCTTTGCCGAAGAGCAGGCGGCGCCATGCGGCCAGCTGCTGCAGGAGCTGACCAATCTGGGCGTGCCCTATGACATCACCAACTTGGGCACCGCCGCTCCGCTCGTTCTGGCGGTGGGTGACGCGCGGACCCCGCTGAACGACAGCATCGCGGCGGCGACGACGGCGGCCGAACGCAGGGCGATAGTGCAGCCCCTGCTGGAAGCGCAGGGCTACGACTTCGCCGTGCAACGTCCGCCGTTCGTGAACATCGTCGGCATAATCGCCCTGCTGCTCGTCATGGGTGTATTGTCGGCGCTGACCTATGGCTCAGTGGCTGCCCTCCTGGCCGAGATGTTTCCGGCGAGGATCCGCTACAGTTCCCTGTCGATCCCTTACCACATCGGGGCCGGATACCTTGGCGGCTTCCTGCCGCTGATCGCCAGCTACATCGTTGCCACCACCGGCAACGCCTATGCCGGCCTTTGGTACACCTGGGCTGTGGTGGCGTTCGGGCTGGCGATCTGCCTGTGGGGCGTGCCGGGTGGACGTCCCCGAGATTTTGCCGATACGGAGGTGGGCAGAACCCATGGTGCCTGAGCCGCCGCCAACCCTGCGTCTGGACGTCGATGCGGCCGCGCTGGCGCACAACTGGCGCGCGCTCGACCGGCTGTCCGGCGCGGCGGCGGCTGGCGCGGCGGTCAAGGCGGACTGTTACGGCCTGGGCGCGGCGCGTTGTGTGCCGGTGCTGCGCGATGCAGGTGCGCGCGACTTCTTCGTCGCGCACTGGTCGGAAGTTCCGACGGTCGCCGCCCATATCCCGCCCGGCAATATCAGCGTACTGCACGGCGCGCTGTCTGCCGCCGAAGCGCAGTACGCGATCTCAGCAGGGGTCAAGCCGGTCATCAATTCCCTGTATCAGGCCAGGCTGTGGCTGGAGGCGGGCGGCGGCGCCTGCGACCTGATGGTGGACAGCGGCATGAACCGCCTGGGCATCAGGCCGGAAGAAGCGGGCGATCCGCTGATCGCTTCGCTGAGGGTGGATGTGCTGATGTCGCATCTCTCCTCCGCCGACGAAGACGCGCCCAGCAACGCACGGCAGCTGGAGACGCTGCGCGCGCTGCTGCCGCAGGTCAGGCACCGGCGCGCCAGCCTGGCGAATTCAGCCGGGCTGATGCTGGGGCCGGCGTATCATCTGGATCTGACGCGCCCTGGCCTGGCGCTTTATGGCGGACTCCCCCGTGCCGAACTGGCAGGGGCGATCAGGCCGGTAGCACGCGTGCAGGCGGCGATCATCCAGCGGCGGGTCGTCAGGGCGGGCGAAACGATCGGTTACAACCGTACCTTCACCGCACAGACGGATCTGCCGGTCGGCATCGTGTCGCTTGGCTATGCGGATGGTTTCCTGCGCAGCTGGGGCAAGAGCGGCTACCTGCTGAAAGACGATTGCAGGCTGCCGCTGGTGGGGCGGGTGTCGATGGACATGGTGGCGGTCGACCTGACGCGGGCACCCGGCCTTGCCGAGGGTGACTTTCTTCAGGTTCCCTTCGACCTGCCGCCGGCGGCCGAGGCAACGGGACTGTCGCAATACGAGCTGCTCACAACCCTCGGCCGTCGCTTCGCCCGATGAAGGCTTGTTGCACTCGCGTTGCTGCGGGTGCTAATGCCACGGTCAAGGCTTTCAGCAGAGTTGCAACCCATGGCAAAGAAGCAGGCGGACGGCGAACCCGTCATCATCAAGAAATACGCCAATCGGCGGCTCTACAACACCGGCACGTCAAGCTACATCACGCTGGATGATCTGGCCGTAATGGTCCGACAGAACGTCGATTTTCAGGTTCTCGACGCCAAGACGAACGAGGATCTGACACATTCCATCCTGACGCAGATCATCATGGAGCAGGAGGCGAGCTGCGCCGAACAGCTCCTGCCGATCAGCTTCCTGCGCGACCTGATCGCCATGTATGGCAATTCCATGCAGGCCATGATGCCGACCTATCTGGAAGCAAGCATGGCGCAGTTCCGGCAGAACCAGGACAAGCTGCGCGAAGCATGGGAAAAGGGTCTGACCGAAAACCCCTTCGCGCGCCTGGCCGAAGGCAACCTGGCAATGATGCGAGCGGCGGCGGGCGCGTTCATGCCACAAACGGCAGGAAAGCCGGACCTTCACACGGCATCCAAGCGCCCCGACGCAGCTGATCTCGCTGCCCTCAAGGAGCAGATGGCCGCCATGCAGAAGCGGCTGGACGAACTGGGCCAATAGCGCCTCGCATCACTCTCGCCACTCCATTTCAGCAGGACATTCACCTTTGCCAACGATCCGCCATGCGCTCGACGTGAAGCGCGCCGATGACTTTGCCCAATGGTATCAGGCGGTCATTGCCGCCGCCGACATGGCGGAGGAGTCCGGTGTCCGCGGCTGCATGATCATCAAGCCGTGGGGCTATGGCATCTGGGAACGGATCCAGCGGCTGCTGGACGACAGGATCAAGGCGACGGGGCATCAGAACGCCTACTTTCCCCTGTTCATCCCCTTGTCCTATTTCGAACGTGAAGCCGACCATGTGGAAGGGTTTGCCAAGGAAATGGCGGTCGTGACCCATCACCGCCTGGTCGCAGACGGCAACGGCGGCCTTGTGCCAGACCCGGAAGCCCGGCTGGAAGAACCGCTGGTGGTGCGCCCCACATCCGAAACGATCATTGGCGAAGCCATGGCCCGGTGGGTTCAGAGCTGGCGCGACCTGCCGCTCAAGCTGAACCAGTGGGCCAATGTGGTGCGCTGGGAAATGCGGACCCGCATGTTTCTCAGGACATCCGAATTCCTGTGGCAGGAAGGGCATACCGCCCACGCCGATGCGGCCGAAGCGAAAGAACACACGCTGCGGATGCTGGAAGTATACCGCGCCTGCGCCGAAGAGGATCTGGCGCTGCCCGTCATCGCCGGCGAGAAGCCGGAAAATGAACGGTTTCCCGGCGCCGTCGAAACCTGGTCCATCGAGGCCATGATGCAGGATGGCAAGGCGCTGCAGGCGGGGACATCGCATTACCTCGGCACCAATTTCGCGGCCGCTGCCGGCATCCGCTATCAGGACCGGGGGGGTCAGCAGCAGCTTGCCCACACCACCAGCTGGGGCGTGTCCACCCGGATGATCGGCGGGATCATCATGACGCATGGCGATGACGACGGATTACGCGTTCCGCCCAAGCTCGCGCCGTATCAGGTAATCATACTGCCCATGCTGCGCGACGTGCCGGAGGATGCGGCGCTGATCGACTACTGCGAAGGTCTGCGGGCCACACTGGCCGGGCAGACTGCCTTTGGAGAGCCGCTGCGCGTACTGCTCGACACCCGCCCCGGCAAGGTTGCCGGTAAACGGTGGGATTGGGTCCGCCGGGGCGCTCCGCTGATCGTGGAGGTCGGCGGACGCGACCTGGAGAACGGCACCGTCAGCCTGCTGCGCCGCGACCGCCTGTGGGACAAGGACACCGGCAAACCCTTCTTCCAGACGCCGACCCGTCAGGTCGCGGGCCAGACCATCGCCAGCGTTCTGGCCGACATCCAGCACGCGCTGTTCGTGGAAGCCCAGGAACGGCGGGATGCGAGCATCCGGCGTGACGTGACGAGCTTTGAAGAACTGGCGGCCTGTTTTCAGTCGGGCGATCCGTTCAAGGGTTGGGTGGAGGTCGAGTGGGCAAAGCCTGCGGGCGCGGAACTGGACCAGGTGGTGGAGCGGGTGAAAGCGCTCAAGCTGACGTTCCGCAACGTGCCGGCAAATGCGCTTCCGGTAAGCGGCACCTGCATCTTCACCGGAAAACCGGCGGTGGAGCGGGTGCTGGTGGCACGCGCCTACTGACGCTGGCTGGCGGGGTTGTTTTCCGCCTTTCACCGCGTGCAGCTCGCTCCCGCGCAGGGGATTGGGCAGTCGCGGGCGCCAGCCCGAGGAAAGACGTAGTTGTATTTGCGCGACCAGCAGGCAACACTGCGGGTCATGCGAAGAGTCTTTCTTGCCGCGGCCTGCCTCGCCAGTCCGCTCGCCGCCCAGCCAGCCGATCCGGCGGTCGCCGTGTCAGCCGAACGCCTGCGGGCGGATGTGGATAAACTCGTCAGCTTTGGCACCCGTCACACGCTGTCGTCGCAAACCGATCCGAACCGCGGTATCGGCGCGGCGGTCGATTGGGGTCTGGCAGAGTTCCGCCGGATCTCCGCCGGATGCGGCGACTGCCTTGAAGTGGTCGCGCCTGAAGACACGGTGCAGGGCAACCGGATCCCGCAGCCCACCCGGTTGCGCAACGCGGTTGCGATCCAGCGCGGAACACAGCGCCCTGACGAGGTGGTGATAATCCAGGGTCACATCGACAGCCGCGGCAGCGATGTCATGGACTTCACCAGCGACGCACCCGGCGCGAACGATGATGGATCGGGTACGGCCCTGGTGCTCGAAGCGGCGCGGGTGCTGTCCGGGCGGCAATACCCGGTCACGATCGTTTATGCGCTCCTTTCCGGCGAGGAACAGGGGCTTTACGGCGGTCGGCTGCTGGCGCAGTACGCCGCGCAGCAGGGATGGCAGGTCAAAGCGGTTCTCAACAACGACATTGTGGGCAACACCTGCGGTTCGGACGGTTATTGCGAACCTGACCGGGTGCGGGTGTTCTCGGAAGGGCCGCGCGCCGACCTGACTGACGCGCTGCGCGCGGATCAGCGGCGAAACGGCGGGGAGAACGACAGTCCGTCGCGCAATCTTGCCCGGTGGATCGATGCGTTGGCCCAAGAAACGCCGGGCAGTCTTGATGTGCGCCAGATCTGGCGCACCGACAGAATGGGCCGGGGCGGGGACCAGATCCCTTTCCTTGAGGCAGGTTATCCGGCTGTCCGGTTTTCCGTGGGTGTGGAGGACTACGATCACCAGCACCAGGATCTCAGGGTGGAAAATGGCGTCACCTATGGCGACACGGTAGATGAGATGGACTTTCCCTACCTCGCCAGAGTGACGCAGCTGAATGTGCGTGCTGCGGATGCGCTGGCCCGAACACCGGCGCCCCCTGCGCCGGTGGCCGAGGCAGCGGTGCAGACATTCACCGCGATCGCGTGGCAGGCCGTGCCCGGCGCGGCGAATTACCAGGTATGGCAGCGGCCGACCGACGCCTCCGGCTGGCCTGACGAACCCGTCATCGCTGGCACTACGGAAACCCGCGTCAGCTTGGCCGGCGTGCGCGGGGACGACTGGATTTTCGGCGTGAGCGCGTGTGCCGAGAACGGCCCGTGCAGTCCCGTGGCGAGCGCCGTGCCGGCGGGTGCCTTTCGCCCGGCCGCGGCACGGAATTGAACCAAATTCGCTGAGCAGACATCGAGGAGCAGTACGATGCAGTCACTAACGAAAATCGCGCTGGCCGGGCTGATGGCGGCCACCCCCGTGGCGGTGTGGGCGCATCACGGGTGGAGTTCCTACAACGAAGCGGAACCGGTGACACTGACCGGACCCCTGTACGATGTAAGCTGGGGCAACCCGCATGGAACGGCCAAGATGAACTGGCAGAACCGGGAGTGGGACGTGATCCTTGCCCCCGTATCGCGCATGACGGCGCGTGGTCTGCAGCTGGAAGAGATCAACAACCGTCAGCGCATAACCCTGACCGGCTATGTCCGTCGTGACGGTACACCGGAGATGCGGGTCGAGCGGATCGTGGTGAACGGCAAAACCGTCGAGTTGCGCTGAGGCATGGAGACGGCGCTGCTGGCGCTGAACGGCTGGCTGGAAGCGGCGGGACTGGTCGATTGGGCGCGGAGCAGTGCGCATGTCTATCCATGGGCCAATGTGCTGCATGTGATCGGCGTGGCGCTGCTCGTCGGCGGGATCGGCGTGGTCGACCTGAGAGTGGCCGGGCTGTGGCGCGCCCTGCCGCTTGAACCTTTATCCCGCGCACTGACACCAATCGCGATTGCCGGACTGCTTGTGCAAGGCGCATCGGGGCTGGTGCTGTTCGCCGCCGATGGGGCGGCGCTCGCCGCGTCGGAGACCTTTCAGATCAAGCTCGGCCTGCTCGGGCTCGCGCTGCTGAACGCGGCGGCGTTCCGCCTGCGCTGGTGTCGGGGTCGCGGCAACCGGACGCCTGGCGGCCTGCTGCGGGCGTCGGCGCTGCTGTCCCTGCTGCTGTGGCTGGCCATCGCGGTCGCCGGCAGGCTGATCGCCTATTACTGACGCGTGGTTGAGCGGCGGGATGAAAGCGCCCATATGGCGGGCATGCCGCGCAAAACAGCAACCGGCTTGCCTTCGCGCGAGCAGATCCTCCAGTTCATCCAGACCAGCGAGGTTCCGGCGGGCAAGCGGGAGATCGCCAAGGCATTCGGTCTCAAGGGCGAGGAGAAGATCGCCCTGAAGGCGCGGCTGAAGGACATGGCCGATGAAGGGCTGATCGACGGCAACCGCAGCGCCTTCCACCAGATGGGCGGAGTGCCCCGCGTAACCGTTCTGACGGTAGCAGAGATCGACGATGGTGTCGCCGTGGCCGTGCCGGAAAACTGGGCGGCGGATGCAGGCAAGCCGCCCCGCATCCAGCTTGTGGAATCGCGTGGAAAGGACCGCAAGTCAGGCAAGGGGCAGGCGGCGTTGAAGCGCGGGGACCGGGTTCTGGCGCGGACCGAGGAGACGCAGCACGGCTGGCGCGGGCATCCGATCAAGAAACTGCCTGCGCGCAGCGAAGGATTGATCGGTGTCGTGGAACTGGATGGTGCGGGCAAGCCGTGGCTGGCACCGGTGGACAAGCGTGTGCGGCAAGCGTCCCCGATCAGCGACATGGGCGAGGCGCGCGCGGGGGAACTGGTCCTGGCGGAACGTGTGGGGCGGTCGGCGCGTGGCGGCGTCAAGGTCGTCGAAGTGGTTGGCGACCCGCTGGCGCCCAGGAGTTTTTCTCTCATCGCCATCGCGCAGCACGGCATTCCGCACGTCTTTGCGCAGGAAGCGCTGGACGAGGCCGGGCGTGCCGCGGACCTGCCGCTGAGCGAGGACTGGCGCGAAGACCTGCGCGACCTGCCGATCGTGGCCATTGACCCTGCCGACGCGCGGGATCACGACGATGCCATCTGGGCACAGCCGGACGGGCAGGGCGGGTTCCGCGCGGTGGTCGCAATCGCGGACGTGTCGTTCTATGTCCGGCCGGGCGGCGCGCTCGACCGCGAGGCGCGCAAGCGGGGCAATTCCGTGTACTTTCCCGACCGGGTCGTGCCGATGCTGCCTGAGGTTCTGTCCGCCGACATCTGCTCGCTCGTCGAAGGAGAGGATCGGGCTGCCATGGTCTGTCACCTCGACGTGTCGCCGGAAGGCAAGCTGACGGGGTGGCGCTTCACGCGCGCGACCGTGCGGCTGGCTGCCAACATCGCCTATGAGGATGCCCAGAAGGCGATCGACGACGGATGGGCGTCGCAGGAGTTGCGGCACTTGTGGGACTGCTGGCGGCTGCTGCACAAGGCGCGGGAGGCACGCGATCCGCTCGACCTTGACCTGCCCGAACGCCGGGTGGTGCTGAACGAAGCGGGGCAGATCGAGGAAATCGCCGTGCGCGAGCGGCTGGATGCGCACCGCGTGGTGGAAGACTTCATGATCGCCGCCAATGTGGCGGCGGCTAAGGCGCTGGAAGCCAGGACAGCGCCGGTCGTTTACCGCGTGCACGAGTCGCCCAGCCGGGAAAAGCTGCTTGCCCTGCGTGACTTTCTCGCGACTTCGGGACGCAAGCTGGCGTTGGGGCAGGTGGTCACGCCTTTGCTGTTCAACCGGATGCTGAAGGACATCGGCGACGAGGCGGAGCGGGCGCTGGTGATGGAAGCGGTCCTGCGCAGCCAGACGCAGGCGTATTACGGGCCGCAGAACGCCGGCCATTTCGGCCTTGCTCTGGGGTCGTACGCGCATTTCACCTCGCCGATCCGCCGCTATGCCGACCTTCTGGTCCATCGGGCGCTGGTCGATGCCTATGGGTTGGAGCAGCCGAAGCCGAAAGCGCAATTGCCCGCAACCACCGGCCTGTCCGAACGCGACCGGGCCAGCCTGCAACAGGTGTCCGATGCGATCAGCACCGCCGAACGCCGGGCAATGGAGGCAGAACGCGATACCATAGACCGCTATGTCGCCGCCTGGCTGGCCGGCCGCGTCGGCGAGGTGTTCGCAACCCGGATCACCGGGGTTCAGGGCTTCGGCTTTTTCGCCACCATCCTGCAGCTGGGCGGCGACGGGCTGGTGCCGGTATCGACGCTGGGCGACGAGTACTTCCGGTACGAAGAGGGCAGCCAGGCGCTGGTGGGCGAGGATAGCGGGACGCGCTATGCGGTCGGGGACCGGTTGGAACTGAGGCTGGCGGAGGCAAATCCGCTGACAGGAGCGCTCAAGTTCGAGTTGCCGGAGGGCGGATCAAAACCGGTGGGACCGCGCGGGCGACGCCCGTCGCCCAAACCTGACGGTAAAAAGCATGCGCAGGGGAAGCGTGGCCGACCCGGCAACATCCGTCATCAGGGTCGCGGGAAGCGCCGCTAGGTCAGGCCAGTTCGTCGATCGCTTTGGTCGAAAGGGCGCCTGGCACGATATAGAGCGGGCAGGGCAGCGACCCCGCCACCGCCGCAAAGTGAGTGACCAGCGGTCCGGGTCCGTTGTCGTGCGAAGCGGCCAGAACGAGGGCGGCAACGCCGTCGAATTCTTCCAGATAGGTGCGGATTACCTTCTGCGGGTCTCCTTCGCGCACGGAGATGACCGGACGCTTGCCATACTCTGCGAAGATGTTTCCTGCCTCCGCAGTGGCGAGCACTTCGGCCCGCTCCTTCGCTTCCTGTTCTATGGTCGCCTGGACCGAGCCGAACGCGTTGAAGCTGCCGGGTTCCACCAGCGCGAGGATATGCACAGCTCCGCCGGTACGTGCGGCCCGCCGCGCCGCAAAGCGCAGGGCAAGGCGCGTTTCCGCCGATTCGTCCATGACAACCAGATATATGCGCATCGGCCCACCCCCAGCGGCCCGCTTCTACGCCGGCTTGGCCGAGCGGTGCAAGGTCTTGCGGCTGCGTGCAGAAGACGCCAGAGAACCGCCGAACGCCTGTCAATCCGAGGATCGCCGCGCCGCCATGCCCATCACCATCAAGATGCCCGCCCTGTCCCCCACCATGGAAGAAGGCACGCTCGCCCGCTGGCTGGTGAAGGAAGGGGATAGTGTTTCTGCCGGGGACATCATGGCCGAGATCGAAACCGACAAGGCGACCATGGAGTTCGAGGCGGTTGATGAAGGCACGATTGCCTCCATCCTCGTTGCCGAGGGCACCGAAGGCGTGAAGGTGGGAACTGCCATCGCGCTGCTGACGGAGGAGGGCGAAGATGCCGCGGCGGTCGCAGCCGCGGGCGGAGGCGACGACGGCGATTCCGGCAGTACGAGTGGTGGTGATGGTGCGGAATCATCCGGCGATCTGCGCGAAGTCCGCGAAGAAAAAGTGGAAGGCGAACGGGCGCGGGTCGAGAAAGAGCCGGCCGCTGGTGCCACGGCTGCTGCACCGCAGGCGGGCGCAACCCCATCCGCCGGACAGAACGCACCGGGCGCCGACCGCGCCGGTTCGGCAAACGGAGGGCGGCGCATCGTCGCGTCGCCGCTGGCCCGCCGGCTCGCAGAGCAGAAGGGACTGGACCTCGCGGCCATCAAGGGCAGCGGACCCAACGGCCGGATCGTCAAGGCGGATGTGGATCAGGCGCAGGGGCAGCCAGCCCCCGCCGCTGCCCCGGCCGCCAAGCCGGACGAACGGACCGCCACCCAGCCGCAGTCAGCCGGGGCAACCGCCCAGGCAGGACAAGCCGCACCCGAAGGCGGCACGCCCTTCCAGGCAGAAAAGCTGTCGAACATCCGCAAAGTCATCGCCCGCCGCTTGACCGAATCCAAGCGGGAGGTGCCGCACTACTACCTCACCGTCGACATCAACCTCGATCCGCTGCTGGCGCTGAGGCAGCAGCTCAACGAGTCGCTCGAAGCGGACGGAGTCAAGCTGTCGGTCAACGACCTGCTGATCAAGGCGCTGGCCCGCGCGCTGATGCGGGTGCCGCAGTGCAACGTCAGCTTCCAGGGCGACACGCTGCACCGCTACAGCCGCGCGGATATCGCCGTCGCCGTGGCCGCGCCAAGTGGCCTGATCACGCCCATCGTGACGCACGCCGATACGCGCGGGCTGGCTGCCATCAGCACCGCGATGAAGGAGCTGATCGACAAGGCGCGTGACGGCAAGCTGCAACCGCATGAGTATCAGGGCGGCAGCGCCTCGCTCTCGAACCTTGGCATGTATGGCATCAAGCAGTTTGACGCCGTGATAAACCCGCCGCAGGGGATGATCATGGCCGTGGGTGCGGGCGAGCGGCGCCCGTGGGTGCTGGACGGGGAACTGACCGTCGCGACAGTCATGAGCGCCAGCGGCAGCTTCGATCACCGCGCGATCGACGGTGCCGACGGGGCGCAGTTGATGGCGGCTTTCAAGCAGCTGTGCGAACAGCCGATGGGGCTGGTCGTTTGAAGCCGGCTTCTAAGCCTTTCAATGGCCAGGCGTTGAGCAGGCCGGCCGCTTGAATCGCGAACCCGCCATCCGCGTGACCGCCATGCCGGCCGATGCCAACGCCTATGGCGACATATTCGGCGGCTGGCTGATGAGCCTGATGGACTCGGCCGCGGGTCTGGTCGCCGCACGGCGGACGCGCGGACGTGCCGTCACCGTCGCGATGGACGGCATGGAGTTCCACAAGCCTGTCAAGGTCGGGGACGAGGTGTCGGTCTATGCCTCCATCGAACGGGTCGGACGAACCTCGCTGTGCATCGCGACACAGGCATGGCGCCGCGAACGGCATTCGGAGCAGGCGGAACAGGTCACACAGGCGCGCTTTACCTTTGTGGCGGTCGACGAGCACGGCCGGCCGCGCCCGATTGAGCCTACGGGCGGCTAAGCCCTGCCTGGCGAGCCGCAACCATGCCGAAACCTTTCAGGTCGGCCACAGCCACCGTTCTGCGCTTGGGCTGCGGTGAAGGCGGCGAGCGGTGCGGCGCATCCGCCTGTCCTACAAAACCGCGTTCGTGTCATGAACAATGTCCATGGCCGACGCATCATTTAACCAGGTGAACCGCAACCGGCAAACACGCTTGAGCGCCGGAGATGTTTTTCGCTCAGGACTGTGTAACACCCGGTCCATGTCTCAACGTATCACGACCGCTAGGAACGAGTAGAACCATGGCTGACACTTACGATCTTCTGGTGCTGGGCAGCGGCCCCGGCGGTTATGTCGCGGCGATCCGCGGAGCCCAGCTGGGGCTCAAGACCGGCATAGTCGAACGCGAGCTGCTGGGCGGGATTTGCCTCAACTGGGGGTGCATTCCGACCAAGGCGCTGCTGCGTTCGGCGGAGGTGCTGCACATGATGCAGCACGCGCAGGACTACGGCCTGAAGGTGGCGGGGGAGATCGAGGCGGACCTGGACGCAGTGGTGAAGCGCAGCCGCGGCGTGGCGAAGCAGCTGAACCAGGGCGTGACCCACCTGATGAAGAAGAACGGCATCGCCGTGCACATGGGGTCGGGACGGCTTACAGCGCCTGGCAGGCTAACTGTGACCAGCGAGAAGGGCGAGGAGGAGCTGCAAGCGAGGCACATCATCCTGGCAACCGGCGCGCGTGCTCGCGACCTCCCATTCGCGCCCGCTGACGGCAAGCGGGTCTGGAACTATCGCCATGCCATGACGCCGCCAACAATGCCGGACCGGCTGCTGGTCATCGGATCGGGCGCCATCGGTATCGAATTCGCCAGCTTCTATAACGACATGGGTGCGGATGTTACGGTTGTGGAGATGCTCGACCGGATTGTACCGGTGGAAGATGCGGAAGTGTCCTCCTTCCTCGAACAGTCGCTCACCAAACAGGGTATTCGCATCCTCACATCAGCCGGGGTCGAAGCGTTGAAGGTGAGCGATGACGGCGTTACTGCGGCAATCAAGAGCAAGGATGGCAAAACCGCTGACGAGACGTTCAGCCATGTCATCGTGGCAGTCGGCATCGTTGCCAACACGCATGACATCGGCATCGACCAGCTGGTCGAGTTGGAGCGGGGCTTCATCCAGATCGACCCGTATGGTCGCACGCAAACCGAAGGGCTGTGGGCAATCGGCGACTGCACGCCCGGACCATGGCTGGCGCACAAGGCCAGTCATGAGGGTGTGACTGCCGCAGAAGCCATCGCGCAGGATTTGGGCAAGGGCGGCAATCCGCACCCCATGAACCGGCGCAACATCCCGGCCTGCACCTATTGCCATCCGCAGATTGCCTCAGTTGGGCTGACGGAAGCTGCCGCGAAAGAGGCAGGGCATCAGGTGAAGATCGGCAAGTTCCCGTTCATCGGCAACGGCAAGGCGATCGCTCTGGGAGAGGCGCAGGGTTTCGTCAAAACCGTGTTCGACGCGGCGACCGGCGAGTTGCTGGGCGCGCACATGATCGGTGCAGAGGTCACTGAACTGATCCAGGGCTATACCATCGGCAAGACGCTGGAGACGACCGAGGCGGAGTTGATGGAAACGGTGTTCCCGCACCCCACGCTGTCTGAGATGATGCACGAAAGCGTGCTGTCCGCCTATGGCAGAGCGCTTCATATCTGAGGCAGGCGCGGGGAAAGGGTCGGCGACTGCTTCGTTCTGGTTCATGAAGGAGCAGGCAAATGACCAAAGAAAAGCGCAACGGGCCGCTAGGCATGAGCGGTCATGGGGATGACGATGACGATTCTTCCAATGTGGAAAATCACAGCGCGTTGCAGAACCAATCTGATGTTTCGCCGAGCAACTATCCAGCTGAACAGCGGCGAGACCAGAACCTGGTGACGCCGCCTAAGAAGCGGTAGATCGCAAGCCGGCAGATGGCGGACAGGGTGGGATTCGAACCCACGGTGAGCTTGCACCCACGGCGGTTTTCAAGACCGCTGCATTAAACCGCTCTGCCACCTGTCCGTCGCCGTTGCCTAGCGCCCGGATGCCGGCTTGTCATCACCCGCTGCCGTCTTGCCAAACAACAAACTGTTGAAGTGGCGCCGCCAATCCCGCACAATGCGGTATGCTACGATATTCGCTGCTTTCACTGGGCCTTGCCCTCGTCCTGGGCTGCGCCCCCGTCAAGGCTCAAACCTTTGACTCCTATCTCCAGACTGTAGGCCAGCGCGCCCAGGCCGAAGGCGTGAGCGCCCGAACGGTGGAACAGATGCTGGGCGGGCTGACGCCGAACCAGCGCGTGATTGAACTGGACCGGGCGCAGCCCGGCACACCGAGCGCGCCGGGCGTATTCCCACCGGTCAGCGCGTACATCGCGCGCCACGTGGACGCCGCGCGGATCGCCGGCGGCAGGCGCCTGTACGCACAGATGGGCAATTTCGCTGCCCGTCTGGAACGCGAGTACGGGGTGCCGGAACCCATTGTGATCGCCATCTACGGCCACGAAACCTCCTACGGGCGGGTGATGGGGGATTTCGATCTCGCCCGCTCGCTTGCCACACTAGCGTGGGAAGGCCGCCGGCGGGCATTGTTCGAGGAGGAACTGATTGCTCTCCTCAAGATCGCTGACAAGAACCGTTACAGCCGCGATCAGCTCCGCGGCAGCTGGGCGGGCGCTTTTGGCGGACCGCAGTTCCTTCCCAGCGTTTACCTGCGCCTGGCGACGGACGGAGACGGGGACGGACGGGCCGACCTGTTCAACAGCCCGGCCGACACGCTGGCATCGATCGCCAACTACCTGCGTGACGCAGGGTGGCGGGCCGGACAGCCATGGGGCGTTAACGCGACGGTGGGAGCCGGGTTCGACTGGAGCCAGCTGCAGACGCGGATGGTGTCTCCGGCTTGCCCGCGCGTTCACGACCGGCATAGCGCCTGGCGCACGGTGGCGGAGTGGCGCGCGCTGGGTGTGCGCCCTCAAGGCGTGATCGGCGACAACGTGCTGGCCTCGTTGTTTCAGCCCGACGGACCTGGAACGCCGGCCTATCTGCTGACCGGCAACTATCGCGCAATCCTGGAATACAACTGCTCTAATTACTACGCGATGAGCGTTGGTCTGCTTGCCGATGCGATCGTGCGGTAAGGAGCGCTGGACGGTTGATATGAGCAAGCCCAGTGTCCCGCGAGACGTGACCAAAGTGGCCTTTCTTGCCGCCTGCGTTCTGGCTTGCCCACAACCTCTCGCCGCCGCTTCTACGGCGGCGGTGGCGCAATTGCCGACCGAGCAGGATGCGCCGATCGCCCTGCTGGTTGATCTGACCAGCGGGCAGACGCTGTTCGCGCGGCAGGCGGACCGGCGTTTCGCGCCTGCCTCGATTGCCAAGGTGATGACGGCCTACACCGCGTTCGAGCAGATCAAGCAGGGGAAGATCTCGCTCACGCAATCGCTGCCGGTCAGGCCTGACACCTTCGCACAGTGGAGCCGCGTCGGCTCGACCATGTATCTGCCCAACGGCGCCCGCCCGTCGGTGAATCAGCTGCTGGTGGGGATCACTACCGTGTCTGCCAATGATGGCGCCGTGGTTCTGGCGGAAGGCGCAGCTGGGTCAGTGGCCGAATGGCTTCGCCTGATGAACGGCAATGCCCGCGCACTGGGTATGCGGGACAGCCGGTTCAGCACGCCCAACGGTTGGCCGGATGGCGGCGAAACCTACACCACCGCACGGGACCTGGTGAAGCTGGCAGAAGCAACGGTCACCCGTCACCCGCAGCTCTACAAGGCGTATTTCGGCCACCGGACCTTCACATACAATGGTATTACCCAGCGCAATCATGATCCGATCACCGGGCGGGTGCCGGGGGCGGACGGACTCAAGACCGGTTACACAGACGCCGCCGGGTTCGGCTTTCTCGGGTCGGCGGAACGGGACGGCAGGCGCCTTGCCATGGTGGTGGCAGCCAGCGACACGTCCGCAGCGCGTGATCGGGCGGCCCGTGCGCTGATGGAGTGGGGTTTTGCCCGTTACGAAGCGCATCGGCTGTTGCCAGCCAGGCAACCCATCGCGGAAGCGAAAGTGCAGGGCGGCGCCGTGCGCTCGGTCGGCCTGGTCACAGGTGGCCCCCTGACGATCACCACGCTGAGGGGCACTGCCCCCGCCGTCCGCATGAAGGTCCGATACGACGGGCCGCTGCAGGCTCCTCTACAAAGAGGGGCGCCCTATGCTTTGCTGGAAGTCCGGGTCGATGGTATGCCGCCCTACACCGTGCCGCTGTTGGCGGCGCAGGATGTCCCGGGGGCCAACGCTTTGCAAAGGACGCTCAACGGCGCCATCGGCTGGATCTCTTGAAGCAGGCGCACCTGATCAGTTTCGAAGGCGGGGAAGGCTGCGGGAAATCGACGCAGGCGCGATTACTCGCGGACTGGCTGGAGGCGCAGGGCGTCCCGGCCGTGCTGACGCGCGAGCCGGGCGGCACTCCGGGTGCCGAAGCTATCCGGCAGATGGTTCTCGATCCGCCGGAAACCGGATGGAGCGCCGAAGCAGAGGCGCTGCTGTTCGCCGCAGCGAGAGCGGATCACGTGGCCCGCTTGATCAGGCCTGCGCTGGCAGCGGGCCGTTGGGTAATCTGCGATCGGTTTATCGACTCTAGCCTTGCTTATCAGGGTGCTGCCAGCGGCATCGGACTCGAACAGGTTCGCCAGTTGCATGTGATCGGCAGCAAGGGTTTGCTGCCCAGCAAGACAATTCTTCTCGACGTGCCGCCGCATGAGGCGGCCCGCCGGATCAAGCGGCGAGAGAACCAGCAGACTGATGCGATCGAGGAGCGGAGTGCGGCCTATCACCAACAGGTCGCGGCTGCCTTTCGCCTCCTGGCGCAGCAGGAGCCGGAGCGGTTTGTCGTGATTGACGGGTCCGGCCCGATTTCCGGGATACAGGAACAGGTCCGCTTCGCGTTGAGGATGCTTCCGGGAGTAGAGGGTTGAGCAGCAACGCCGCCGCACAGGAAGCTTGGGCGGCCGCGTTGACGGGCGGGCGGATGCATCATGCCTGGCTGCTTGCCGGTCCTGCTGGTTCAGGTGCGAGGAAGTTTGCGTTCGCCGCAGCGGCGGAGCTGGTCGGTTCCGAGGACGCCGCCGGCTACCATCCGGATATCGAGCACCTTAAGCGGGAGCCGAAGGACGCGAGCGAAGCCAGGAAGCAGGAGGAAGGCAAGCCGTTCGACCTTGCCCGCAGCATCTCTGTCGCGCAGATCCGTCGGCTACAGCAACGCCTGACCACCCGCCCAAGTGCAGGCACGCGCCGTGCGATCATTGTCGACACCATCGACGATCTGGAGACAGCGGCAGCCAACGCCATGCTGAAAAGCCTGGAGGAGCCGCCCGGTGGAACTGTGTTCCTGCTCATCTGCCATAATCCGGGAAGGTTACTCGCCACGATCAGGTCCCGCTGCCGGGTATTGCGCTTCCTTGCGCAAGATGCACCATCTGGGGACGAGGCAGGTCCACAGACCGTGCGGGATGCGGCCCGCGCGGCTGTGGAGAGCATGGTCGCAGGCGAACCGGCTTCCGGCAATGACTCCGCTGAAACTTTGATGGCCGCGATGGGAGCGCGGCCACGCCGGGAAGAACTGCACGCGGTCATCGCACTTGCGCGGACCAGGCTGATCGATCACCTGCCAGCCGCAGGCAGTAAAGAAATGCCTGCGCTGGATGGCATTTACCAGGAGTTGGGGCTCTTGGAGAGAGAGCTTGCCACCTATAACTACGATCCGGACTTGGCGGCGGCCCGTATCGCGGCCTTGCTCGCCAGCCTTCGCGGCCCTATCGCCGCGCGCAATGGCTGAACCGTATTACATAACCACTGCGATAAACTATCCCAACGGCCGTCCGCACATCGGGCACGCCTACGAAGCGATCGCGGCCGATGTAATCGCCCGCTTCCACCGCCTGCAAGGCCGCTTGGTACGATTTCAGACTGGAACGGATGAGCATGGCCTGAAGATGGCGCGCAAGGCCAAGGAAGAAGGCCGCACACCACGCGAACTGGCTGACGAAATGTCATCCTATTTCCGGGAGATGGCTGACGGTCTTGATATATCCTTCGACCGTTTCATCCGCACGGTTGAGCCAGCGCATCATGCCGCGAGCCAGGCATTGTGGCAGGCGATGGAGCGCAGCGGCGACCTTTACCTTGACCGCTATGAAGGATGGTACTCGGTCCGCGATGAAGCCTTCTACGACGACAAGGAGTTAGTCGTGGGCGAGGGCGGTGAACGCCTGTCGCCCCAGGGTACTCCCGTCGAGTGGACGGTGGAAGAAAGCTGGTTCTTCCGGCTGAGCAATTATCAGGATCGCTTGCTGGCGCTGTATGATGAACAGCCCGACTTCATTGCGCCCGCCAGCCGTCGGAACGAGATGCGGGCGTTTGTATCATCCGGGCTTCGCGACCTTTCGGTGAGCCGGACGAGCTTCGAATGGGGCGTCCGGGTACCTGGATCAGACACCCATGTGATGTATGTCTGGGTCGATGCACTCACCAACTATCTGACGGGCCTGGGCTATCCCGAGCCGGCGGTCGACTTACAGCGTTTCTGGCCGGCCGACCTGCACCTCGTCGGCAAGGACATTGTTCGCTTTCACGCTGTCTACTGGCCCGCGTTTCTCATGAGCGCCGGCCTTCCGTTGCCGCGCAAGGTTTATGGCCATGGCTTTGTCCTTAACCAAGGGCGCAAAGAGTCGAAGAGCCTGGGCAATGTGACCGATCCTCTGGAGCTTGCACAGCGCTACGGCGTCGATGTGCTGCGCTACTTCCTGATGCGGGAGGTATCGTTCGGGCAGGACGGAACATGGTCTCACGAGGCAATCGTGATGCGTTCGAACGCTGACCTGGCGAACAGTTTTGGCAATCTGGTGCAGCGAGTGTTCGGGTTCATATTCAAGAACCTGCATGGCAAAGCTTCTGTCAGACAAGAACTTCAGGCAGAGGATCGGGCATTTCTGTCACAGGTTCGCGAGGCGTGCGCCAGGACGCTGCCCCAGCACTTCGAGGCACTTTTGCTCAACCAGGGGCTTGATGCGTGGATGCAGGCGGTGTTCGCCTGCAACGCCTATGTGGATGAGCAGGCACCCTGGGCGCTGAGGAAGTCCGACCCGGAGCGGATGGAGACGGTGCTGGCAGTGCTGTGCAGCGCCATCCGTTGCCTCGCGACAGCCATACAGCCGGTGATCCCGCGCAGCGCCGCTCGGGTGCTCGACACGATGCATGTGCCGGATGACGCCCGGACCTTCGCCCACATTGATGCCGAAGGTGGGGAGGGCGCCTACACCATTGCTCAGCCCGTTCCTCTCTTTCCGCGGCTTGAACTGCCGGAAAGCCCGCCGACATGACCTTGATCGACAGCCATTGTCATCTCAACTACGAAGGCCTCGTGGAGGATCAGGTCGGCGTCCTGAACCGAGCGCGCTCTGCCGGTGTTGGCGGGTTCCTCAACATCTCGACCAAGAAGGCGGAGTGGTCCCAGATCGTCGCAGTCGCGGAACGGGAGCCGGATGTATGGGCCAGCATCGGCGTGCATCCGCATGCCGCCGATCAGCATCTCGATGTTACGAGCGACACATTGGTCGATGCCGCTGATCACCCCAAGGTTATCGGTCTGGGTGAAACTGGGCTGGACTACTTTTACGATCATTCCGACCGCATGGCGCAGCAAACGCTGTTTCGCCGGCACCTAGCCGCGGCGCGCGAGCTTGGCCTGCCGGTGATCATCCACACGCGTGATGCAGAGGAGGATACGCTCGGCATCCTGCGGGAGGAGTTGCAGTCGGGCAACTTTCCAGCCTTGATCCACTGCTTCACCGGGACGGAGGCATTCGCCGAAGCGGTCCTAGAACTCGGCCTTTGCATTTCGATTTCCGGCATTGTGACCTTCAAGAACGCCAGGAGTGTTCAGGCCGTGGCGGCCAAAGTGCCGCAAGATCGGCTCCTGGTGGAGACCGACAGCCCGTTCCTGGCGCCTGTTCCCCATCGCGGCCGCGTGTGCGAGCCGGCGTACCTGACAGATACTCTCAGCTTCCTTGCCGACTTGCGAGGAACGTCGCCAGAGTGCCTCGCTGAGCAGACAACCGCCAACTTCCGGCGCCTTTTCAGCAAGGCGGCGCCATGAAGCTCATCCTGCTTGGCACCGGAACTTCAACGGGTGTGCCGCGCATAGGCAACGATTGGGGCGAGTGCGATCCGGCAGAGCCGAAGAACCGAAGATCCCGCTGCTCCGCGATGATCGAAAGCGAGGATGGAAAACGGATCCTGATCGACACTTCGACAGATTTGCGGATGCAATTGCTCGATCAGCAGATAGACGCCGTGGACGCGATCGTGTGGACCCACGACCATGCGGATCACTGCCATGGTATCGATGATCTGCGACCGATGCGCTATGGCCGCAGCAATCCGTTGCCCGGGTTCGCGGGCGAGGAAACGGTGCGCCGGCTTCGTGGGCGGTTCGGTTATGTCTTTGCCGGGCGGGACGGATATTCCACGATTGTTGAACTGGCGCAGCTCAACAAGCTGCATCTGGTTGCCGGCTGTTCCATCCGCCATTGTGAAATGCCGCACGGATCGATGACAAGCACAGGACTTTTGTTCGAGTGCAGTGATAAATCAATTGGCTATGCTGTTGATTTTCACGAGATTACGGATGAGATGCTGACTTTGTTTGACGGAGTGAAGCTGTTGGTCAGCGACTGCCTGCGCCGACAGAATCATCCGACTCACGCGAACCTCGAGATGGCGCTGGAGTTTGCCGCCGCCGTGCGCGCGCAGCAGGTCGTTCTGACACACATGGATAACACGATGGATTACGCGGCAGTCAGCGCGGAACTCCCCGACCATGTTTTTGTCGGGTATGACGGCATGGAGATCGTGGTGTGAACGAGTATGCTATCGTCTCCCTGGTGGCACTCGGCGGCTTCCTGATCCTTGCGCTGAGCGCGTTGCGCGCCAGACAGATGGACTTCAAAAGAGGCGCGATACTGGCAGGTGCGTGGATAGTGATTTTTGCCGTGGTCGCGATCCTTACCTCGACATTGATGGCGGCCTGACGCTAAACCGCCGTTCATTTTACATAATATCTATTATCATTCTCCTGAGTCTTGCGAGTTGCCCATGAATGCTGATCACTCCTTAGCGCCCCTGCTGTCAGTGATGCGGCGACTGCGCGATCCAGACACTGGTTGCACTTGGGATCTAGCGCAGGATTTTGCCTCCGTTGCGCCGTATACGATTGAAGAAGCTTACGAAGTCGCCGATGCAATCGACCGCGCTGACGTGACAGCGTTAAAGGAAGAACTGGGCGATCTTCTGCTTCAGGTAGTGTATCACGCGCAAATCGCTGCTGAGGCTGGCGCGTTCAGCTTTGCGGACGTGGCTGCCGGGATCACCGCCAAGATGATCGCACGACACCCGCATGTTTTCGATACGAAAACTCACGCCATAGACAGCGGCATGACAGATGTTCGGTGGGAAGAGCTCAAGCACACCGAGCGCGCCGACAAGGGCGCGGACAGCTCGATGGATGGAGTGGCGCGCGCTTTACCGGCGCTGATGCGGGCGCAAAAGCTGCAGAAACGGGCCGCCCGCGATGGGTTCGACTGGCCGAACGTCGAAGGCCCGCTTGCAAAACTGCATGAGGAGATCGACGAATTCACGGCGGCTCCTGACGACACTGCGCGTGCCGAAGAAGCGGGCGATCTCCTGTTCGCTGCCGTCAATCTTCTCCGCGCATACGGGATTGATGGTGAGCAAGCTTTACGGAGCGCGAACGAGAAGTTCGAGCGGCGGTATCGTGCCATGGAAGAACTGGCAGCCGATGCATTTTCTTCCCTGTCCCTGGAGGAGCAGGAAGCTTTGTGGCAGAGCGTCAAACTGCGGGAGCAACCGGGCTGCCCTTCGCCCCAGGTAGCTTAATGAATTGCCCGAACGCCTTTGGTGACAGGCGAACCAGCACATGCTGCATACCTGCTGCCACATCGCGGGTTTCGCGTACAACTTCACCGTGTTCGTGAAGCCAGGCGAGCCTTCTGCCATCACTCAGCGGCAAAGCAAGCCTGTATTCCCGCGATTGCAGCGACAGCTGTTCGGACAACCGACGTAACAGCAAGTCGACCCCCTCCCCCGTCAGGGCCGACACAGGCACCATCGAGGGGTCTTCGCGCGCCTGCTCAAGCAAGGCCGCTCGTCGATCAGGGTCCAGCTGGTCGATTTTGTTCAGCACTTCCACGACAGGAACCAGAGGCGGCTCGCCGCTCGTCTGAATAACCCCGAGATCGGCCAGAATGGTATGCACCTGTTCGCGTTCCGCCTGGGTCTGTTCTCCGGCAATATCGCGCACATGACAGATGAGGTCAGCCTCGGTTACCTCCTCCAGAGTGGCGCGGAATGCGGCGACAAGCTGTGTCGGCAGATCCGAGATGAACCCCACCGTGTCCGACAGGATAGCCTTTTCGATCCCCGGCAATGCGATTGCCCGCATGGTGGGATCGAGCGTGGCAAACAGCATGTCCTGCGCCACCACGTCGGCACCGGTAAGTCGATTGAACAGGGTAGATTTGCCCGCATTGGTGTAGCCCACCAGCGCGATGACCGGCCAGGGCGCCCTTCCCCTGCGTTCGCGATGCAGCGTGCGGGTGCGGCGGACCTGATCAAGTTCCCGGCGCAGCCTCGCGATCCGCTGGCGGATCATTCGTCGGTCCGCCTCGATCTGCGTCTCTCCCGGGCCTCCCAGGAAACCGTATCCACCACGTTGCCGCTCAAGGTGTGTCCAGCTTCGCACCAGGCGGCTTTGCTGATACTCGAGGTGGGCAAGTTCTACCTGCAGCCGGCCTTCCGCAGTTGCCGCCCGCTCGCCGAAGATTTCCAGGATCAGACCCGTCCGGTCGATGACCTTCCGCTGCAATTCCTGTTCCAGGTTTCGCTGCTGGATGGGTGTAAGCGGCCCGTCGATGATGACCAGCTGTACCTCGTCCCGCTCGCAGGCGGCGGCGATGTTGTCGATCTGGCCTTTTCCGAACAAGGTCGCGGGCCGGACTGTGCGAACAGGTATGATGACGCTGCCGACGCGGCGAATACCGATCGCTGCGGCGAGACCCTCTGCCTCTTCAAGCCGAGCGGACGCATTCCGGTCATACTCGACCCCGCGGATGTCGGGGCACACCACCAGCCCGCGTGCACCACGCGTGACTTCTTCCGTCAAACCATCGTCAAAAATCAGCTCTCGCCTTCCCATTCGTCGCTGAGATCAACAGTTTCTGCAGGCTGTATGGTAGAAACCGCATGCTTGTAGGCGAGCTGCACGTACCCATCCCTCTCTAGCAAGACGCAGAAGAGGTCGTATGAGGCGAGACGGCCTTGCAGCATAACCCCGTTGACCAGAAACACCGTGACCTGGACCTCGGCCTCTGCAACCCGGGACAGGAAGATATCCTGAAGAATCTTCTGCTTCGGAGTGATCGGGTGACTCGCGAACTGCCTGGGGTCGGTCTGCTGTGCGGGCATGATGGTTGAGATGGCGTGCTTGTAAACGAGCTGGGCTTGGCCGTCGCGCCGCAGAAGCACGGAAAAGTTGTCGAACCAGGTTATGATGCCCTGCAGTTTGACGCCCTTGACCAGAAACATGGTGACGGAAGTCTTGTTCTTGCGCAGATGGTTCAGGAACGCGTCCTGCAAATTGCCGGGTTTCTGCTTGTCGGCGCCTTCCTGTTGCGGCGCCGCTTTCTTCGGTGCCGTAGGCCGCACGCTGAGGGTCGATCCACCCGGCATTGAAGTTCTCCTGTCCTATGGCCCTCGACGAGCGGCGAAGAACGCGGCGACATCGTTCAGCCCCAGAGCCCCGCTATCCACCCGTCCGTTGATGTGGCCGCAACTATGAAGCGAAATGATCTGGCGGGCGGTTGGTTTCCTCAAGGGCCCAGGTCGGGCTTCAATCGATTTCACTTTCATCAAGCCGCCTTTCGCCCAGTCCGAGCAGCTTCAGCTTTCGGTGAAGGGCGCTGCGCTCCATTCCGATAAAGCTGGCGGTCCTCGATATGTTGCCGGAGAAGCGGCGAATTTGCACCGACAGGTACTCGCGTTCGAAATTCTCCCGCGCCTCTCGCAAAGGCGCCCCCATCAAGGTGGACAGGCTGCCGCTTGATTGGCGTGCCTGAACGCCCAGCACCTCGCTTGGCAGCATGTCGGGCTGGATGCAGGACAGTTCTTCCCGCGGCGAAAGGATGATCGTGCGTTCTACCACGTTGCGCAACTGGCGCACATTGCCCGGCCAATCGTATGATTGCAGCACCGCCAGCGCCTCGGGGCTGATGTCAGGTGGTTGCAGGCTCTGGCTGGCGGCGAAGCGCGCGAAGAAGTATTCTGCCAGCGCTGGGATGTCCTCACGCCGGTCTGCCAGCGGAGGAACTGCCACCGGAACGACAGCCAGGCGGTAGAACAAGTCCTCTCTGAACCGCTTCTCGGCGATTTCCTTGTCGAGATCGCGTGCGGTTGAAGACACCACTCGTGCGTCCACCCCGATCTGCCGGTTGCCGCCGACCCTGACGAAACTCTGCTCCGTAAGCACGCGAAGGATCCGCGCCTGCGTCGAAAGGGGCATGTCTGCGACTTCATCGAAGTACAGCGTTCCGCCGTCGGCCAGTTCCAGCAATCCGGGGCGCACCAGCTTGCCGTCGGCTTCCTCTCCAAACAGTTCCTCCTCGAAACGTTCTGGCGTGATGCGGGCCGAATTAACCACCACGAACGCATTGTCAGCCCGGCTGCTCCAGCTGTGCAGCAGCCGCGCGGCGATCTCCTTGCCTGACCCCGCCGGCCCGGTGATCAGGACGCGACTACCCGTCCCTGCCACTCTTTTCAGGGTTGCGCGAACATTGTTGATTGCAGCGGAGTGACCGGTGAATTCGCTGTCGTTGGGCAGACGCTGCTGCAAGCCGATCATGTTGCGACGCAGCTTTTCAGTAGCTGTAGCCCGTTCCACCAGCAGCAGCAGTCGTTCGGTTTCAAACGGCTTCTCGATGAAGTCCACCGCACCCCGGCTGACGGCCGACACGGCGGTGTCGATGTTGCCGTGGCCGGAAAAGATGATGACCGGCAGATCGGGTTCGCGTTGCTTCAGCGCGTCGAGAACCTCCAGCCCGTCCATCGGGCTGCCGTGGAGCCAGACGTCCAGCAGGACGAGGTGTGGCCGCTTGTCATCCACCGCCGCCAGCGCCGAGGCGCTGTCGCCCGCGGTGCGGCAGCTGTAGCCTTCGTCGCTCAGCACCCCCGCGACCAACTCGCGAATATCGCGCTCGTCATCGACTACAAGTATGTCCAGGGCCACTTATCCGCTCTCCATTAATTTCAACCGGCTGCCCGCAAGTCAGACGCAACAGGCGATCTGGCGAAGCGGAGAACCACGGTTGAGCCGCCATCGGCCTGCGGATGAAAGGCAAGGTCGCCGCCGTGCTCTTCCACAATCTTGCTGACAATGGCCAGGCCAAGACCAGTCCCCTTCTCGCGAGTGGTCACATACGGTTCGACAATGCGCTCGTAATCCTTGGGCAGGCCGATGCCGTTGTCCGTCGTGGATACGGTGACGAAATCATCCGTAACCGAAACAGTCACTGCTACGCGGCCCGTCCACTCGCCCGGCTCGTTCACCTTGCGCGCATCGATGGCCTCCACCGCGTTCTTGAGCACGTTGGTCACGGCCTGCCCGACCTGATGGCGGTCGCACATGAAACGCAGATCGTCTCCCTCTTCGGCGTAGGTGAACCGAATGTCCTGGCGCGCCACTTCCTGAAGAAAGAGCGCCTGGCGGACGAGATCGGCCGCATCTTCCTGCCGGAAGACGGGCTTGGGCAGCCGCGCGAAGGAGGAGAATTCGTCCACCATCTTGCGCAGGTCACCCACCTGGCGAACGATGGTGCTTGTGAGGTCGTCGAACAGCTCGCCGTCCGCTGCTATCTGTTTGCGATACCGCCGCTTCAGCCGCTCTGTTGCGAGCTGGATGGGGGTCAGCGGGTTCTTGATCTCGTGCGCGATGCGCCGAGCCACGTCCGACCAGGCGGCCTGACGCTGATCGATGATCTGCCGGGTGATGTCGTCAAAGGTGATGACGTGCCCGTCATGCTGCGCCCGAACCTTCACGGCCAGAGTGATGAGTTCCCCGCCACGCGTCATGGTGACCAGCCCCTGCCCGGAGCTGCTTTCGATAAGGGCGGCGATCTCAGGAGCGACATCCGTCAGGATGTGACCCGCCTCGACCGGACCCTGCCGCTCGAAAAGAACCTGTTGCGCAGAAGCGTTCATCAAGAGGATGCGCCCGCCCTGATCAACAGAGACGATCCCGGCGCTGACCGATTCCAGCACCGCCTCGGTGAAACTGCGCCGCTCGTCGAGCTGGTGATTGGCCTTGAGCAGCGCAGCGGTCTGTTTTTCCAGTTGCGCCGTCATGCGGTTGAACGCGCGGTTGAGGAGGCCAATCTCATCACCACTGGTACGGCCCGCCACCCGCAAGGAGAAGTTGCCGGCCCCGACCCTCCGGGCGGCCGCGACCAGTTCGGTCAGGGGCTGGACCTGCCGATCGGCAAACCGCAAGGCGAACCAGACGGCAAAGGCGACCAGCGCAAGACTGACGAAAAACAGCGCAAGGACAAAGCGCAGCTGCAAGGCGCGGGCGCGTTCAGTCAGCAGGTTGTAATCGGCAGCGATCGCCTCCGCCTTCTTCCAGTAGGCGAAGCTTTCCGCTTCCGAATTGCGCGAAGTATAAAGATAGATGCCGCTTTGTACGTCGATGGCAGAAACGGCCTCGATCCGCGCCGGTCCGCCTTCCACATAAACCAGCTGGCCGCCCTTGATCGCCGCAAGATGCCGGTTGACGAAATCGGCCG
Source organism: Porphyrobacter sp. GA68 (assembly GCF_022605525.1). GTDB lineage: Bacteria > Pseudomonadota > Alphaproteobacteria > Sphingomonadales > Sphingomonadaceae > Qipengyuania_B. The sequence goes on along the minus strand of NZ_JAKQYJ010000002.1, from coordinate 577,699 downwards.
GTTGGTTGTCGCCGCGAAGGTTAAGGAGCGCGGCGATCCGCGTGGTGCCATCGGCCGCTTCCTGAAGAATAACGGACTCGCTCAGATCGCGGCTTTGCGCCTGGTATCCGTACCAGGTAGCAAAGCTGCTATCGAGGATGCTGCCTTGCTCAAGATAGGCCCGCATGTCGCCCGCCATCGCAACCGTTTCGCGCGCCACGTCGAGCTGGTTGTTCTGGTAATACCCCTCGGCAAGCTGATTGGCATTTTCCATGAGGCCGCGCGAAGCGTCCGAAAAGAAGAAGTCGACCCCGAACTTGAACAGGATGGCGGCGAAGGCCGCGAACAGCAGCGTCGGAACAGCGGCAATCAGGGAAAACAGAAAGACGAGCCGGACGTGCAGCCGCGCTGTGCTGCCTGCAGCCCTGCGAAGCGCCAATCGCCGACCGCCCAGCACCAGAAGGGCCATGGCCGGAACCAACGCCCCGACCAGCAGCATCGTGACCTGAGCCGACGGGAGGATCTGGCCGCCCGGAGAGGCCGAACTGAAGCTCCAGTATGCCGCCCAGATCATCAGGATGAGCGCGGTGGCCGACCCGAATTCCAGCCACAGGAACAGGTTTCCGCGTGGTGCCCTTCCGCCCAGCAGGCGGTGGGCAGACCTTTTTGGCGGCGTTTTCTCGCTGCTCATTGCGGGTGCCGGGGACATAGTTGCCGGGTTACAACCCGCCTGTTGCATTTTCGCAAGAGTTAATTTTTCAGCAAGTCACCCAACGCGGCGGGATGTGCCGTCGCTCGGGTCAGATCACGCCGCCTTGCGGTGCAACAGCGGTTCGAAAAAACGTGCAAGCTCGTCAAGGACGGTCGCGGCTTGTTCGATGAAATTGACCCGGTTCCGGAACTCCGCCGAGCCGGGCAGCCCCTTGGTGTACCAACCGAGATGCTTGCGGGCGATGCGTACCCCGATGTCCGCACCATAGTGCTCCAGCATGGCGCCGTAATGCTCCCGGATCAGCGCGTACTGTTCGCTGAGGTCCGGGTCCGCGAAAGCGTTGCCCGTTCGCCACCAGTGCATTACCTGACCAAGCAGCCACGGTTTACCATATGCCCCGCGCCCGATCATCACGCCGTCCGCACCCGATTGCTCCAGCGCGGCGCTGCTGTCGGCTATGGTGCAAATATCCCCGTTGACGATTACGGGGATCGTGACGGCCTCTTTCACCTTCCGCACAAAGCCCCAATCGGCTGAGCCCTTGTACATCTGGTTGCGCGTGCGCCCGTGCACAGTGATCATCTGTGCGCCGAGGCTTTCTGCGATGCGTGCAAGTTCGGGTGCGTTGAGCGAGGCGTGGTCCCAACCCATGCGCATCTTGACTGTGACGGGGACATCGACCGCTTTCACCGTGGCATCGATGAGGCTCGCGGCCAGCGGCAGATCGCGCATCAGCGCGCTGCCCGCATCACCGTTCACGACCTTCTTCACAGGGCACCCCATGTTGATGTCGATGATGGCCGCCCCGCGGTCCGCATTCAGCTTCGCCGCCTCCGCCATCTCTGCAGGCGAGCAACCGGCAAGCTGCAGCGACACCGGTTCCTCCACCGCATCCCACGCCGCCTTCTGCAGGCTTTGCCTGGTTTCGCGTATCATGGCCGGCGAGGCGATCATTTCGGTCACGTTGAGGCCCGAGCCATAGCGGCGGACCAGCTTGCGAAACGGCATGTCCGTCACACCGGTCATGGGTGCCAGAATGACCGGCACAGCTATGGCAACCGGTCCGATGGCGATCGGCTTAAGGGTTGGCGGTGCGGGGAAGTCAGTCATACCAGGGCTTTTCCGCGGCGGCAGGTAATGCATTGCGGTCCGCGCGGCAACCGGTTAGCGCGCGCGGCATGGATGACCATGGCGCCCTGCCCGCTTTCAGCGCGATCATTGTGGCTGGCGGTTCCGGCAGCCGGGCCGGCGGGGGCAAGCCCAAGCAGTTCGCCCGCTATCGTGGCAAGCCGCTGCTTGCGCATTCGCTGGATGCGTTCTGCGCCATGGGCGCGCAGGAAATCATCGTTGTTCATCCAGCTGGCGCCGAAGCCACGGTCGAAACGATGACAAGCGGATGCACCGCGCCGGTAACGCTGGTGGCAGGCGGCCCTACCCGCCAGCAATCGGTTCGCAACGGCTTGCGGGCGCGTGGCGGTGCGGCTGATCGGGTTCTGATCCACGATGCCGCACGGCCAGGCGTCACGCACCGTGTCGTAGCCCGGCTTCTTGCCGCTTTGGACCGGCATGACGGGGCCATTCCGGTCCTGCCGGTGGTCGACAGCCTTGCGCAAGGTTCGGACGGACTGATGACGTGCACTGCTGACCGGGACGCGCTGTGGCGTGTCCAGACGCCGCAGGCCTTCCGGTCCAGCGCCATCGATGCCGCGCATCGCGCCTGGAACAGAGAGCCGGATGCGGGCGATGATGCACAGGTTGTGCTGGCGAATGGGGGCACGATTGCCTTTGTGGAAGGAGACGAGGCGCTGAAGAAGATCACCTTTGCGGCCGACTTCCCAGATCAGGCTCCTGCGGTGCGGGTCGGCACCGGCTTTGACGTGCATCGCCTGGCTGCGGGCGAGGAACTTTGGCTTGGCGGCATCAGAATAGACAGTCCGGTCGGTCTGGCGGGCCATTCCGACGCGGACGTGGTTCTGCACGCACTGGTGGATGCGCTTCTCGGCGCGATTGGCGAAGGCGACATCGGCACGCACTTTCCGCCCAGTGATCCGCAATGGAAAGGCGCTTCCTCGGACAAGTTTCTGCGTCATGCTGTCCGGTTGGTGGCGGAGCAGGGATATGTCATCGGGAATATCGATCTTACCGTCATCTGCGAAACCCCCCGCATCGGCCCGCACAGAACCGCCATGCAAAATCGCATCGCCGAGCTGGTGGAGGCACATTCATCGCTCGTGAGCATCAAGGCGACCACTACCGAAGGGCTCGGCTTCACCGGACGAGCTGAAGGTATCGCGGCCCAGGCAGTTGCGACCTTGCTGAAACAAACGTAATGCCGCCCGTATGAGCGATGAGCATCTGCTGCCCGACGCGATCGTGGATCTGGCACGGCGGGTCGTCGAGGAAAACCGCGCAGCCGGGCGCACCGTCGCGATCGCGGAAAGCTGCACCGGCGGACTGGTGGCGGCCGCCCTTACCGAAGTGCCCGGTGCTTCGGCGGTGTTCGAACGCGGTTTCGTGACCTATTCCAACGCCGCGAAGCAGGACGTGCTGAACGTGGCGAGCGACATCATCGAAACATTCGGGGCGGTGTCGGTCGCCTGCGTCTGGGCGATGGCGCAAGGCGCTCTTGCCCGGTCGGGGGCAGATGTTGCCGTTGCCGTCAGCGGAGTGGCCGGACCCGATGGCGGAACCGCGCTGAAGCCGGTTGGCACTGTGGTATTTGCAAGAGCGGTGCGTGGTCAGGTGAGGCACGAGGACACCGAACTCCGCAAATTCGAGGAACACAGCCGCGCTGGCGTCCGGCGGGCGGCGACCTTATGCGCGCTCGAACTTCTTCTGCCGCGCGACAGCGACACGATCACCTCAGCCTGAGGCGGCGGCTTCTGGCTGGCCGTACAATTCAGCTGCGCGAGCTTCAAAAGCGGCAACCATCTTGCGAAATGCGCGGTCGAGATACTGTCCGGCAAGCGCTTCGAAGATGCGGCTTTTAAACTTGAAGTCGACGCAGAAATCGATTTCGCACGTTCGTGGATCGATCGGGCGGAAGTGCCACCTGTTGTCGAGATCGCGCAAGGGTCCATCGACATACTGCACGCGTATGGAAGACGGTCTATCCTTGGTGACGGCCGAGGTGAACTTCTCACGAATGGCCTTGAACCCGACCACCATGTCCGCGACCATCCGCGTATCGCTGTTGGTCGTGACTCTGGTCGCAATCACCCACGGAAGGAACTGCGGGTAATTGCCGACGTCGGCGACGAGATCAAACATCTGCTCGGCCGAATAGGGCATGCGGCGGGTTTCACGGATCGACGGCATCAGCGCACCTGGGCGGCTTTGGCGGCGATCTTCGCTTCACGCGCAGCCCGCATCTTCGCGAAGTCATCGCCCGCGTGATAGCTGGATCTGGTCAGCGGACTGGCCGCGACCTGCAGAAACCCTTTGGCCCGCGCAATGGACCCATATGCGGCGAACGCTTTAGGGTTGACAAACTCCTCAACATTGGCGTGGCGCGGCGTGGGTTGCAGATACTGACCCATGGTGATGAAATCGACGTCCGCACTGCGCATGTCGTCCATGACCTGATGCACTTCAAGCCGCTGCTCCCCCAGGCCCAGCATGATACCGGACTTCGTGAAGATCAGCGAGTCATGCGCCTTTACTTCTTCCAGCAGGCGCAGCGACGCGTAATATCGCGCACCTGGGCGAATGGTCGGATAAAGCCTCGGCACAGTTTCGAGATTGTGATTGTAAACATCGGGTCCGGCAGCGCAAATCGCTTCCACCGCAGGGCGCATCTTGTTGCGGAAGTCTGGCGTCAGGATCTCGATAGTGGTACCCGGCGTCTCCCGACGCAGCGCCTCGATGACTCTGACGAAGTGCCCTGCCCCACCATCGGGCAGGTCGTCTCGGTCGACTGACGTGACCACGATGTGTTGCAGACCCAGCTTGGCGGCGGCGGCGGCGACATGTTCCGGCTCCAGCGGGTCGACAGTCCGCGGCATGCCTGTCTTCACGTTGCAGAAGGCGCAGGCACGGGTGCAGACATCCCCAAGGATCATCACCGTCGCGTGCTTCTTCTCCCAGCATTCGCCAATGTTGGGGCATGCAGCTTCTTCGCAGACGGTGTTGAGCGACAGGTCGCGCATCAACGTGCGGGTTTCCTGATACCCCTTGCCCACCGGCGCCTTGACCCGAATCCAGTCCGGCTTGCGCTGCCGCGGCGGGCGCGGCTCGGTCAAGGGCGGCGGGGAGGACATGTCGTTCATGCCGCCCATCTAGGCGGGCGTGTGACGGGCCGCAAGGCGGTGTCGCAGTCGCGACCGAACGAACTAATAGGAAGCATGTTGATCGGGTAGAAACGCCCGGTGCAAGCAGTTGAACTTGCCGCGTCTCGCCACAGCAGCCCGTCCAGAACGATGGCGAGAGAGCAGAAATGGCAGCACCGCCAGGCGCCGCCATTTCCCAACTTTCTGAAATTTTACTTCAGGCGCCGGTCGCGCCGCCGGCTCGTTGTTGAGCGTAAGTAGCCCATAGCTTAGAGACGGCTGCGCGGCTTCCTTCCACCTGATTGAAGGTTGCTACGGCATCCGCATACTTGCCCTGGTTCACCTGCGCGATGCCCATGCGGTTGAGCACGGTTGCAGTATCAGCGCCCGGCATGGTGAGCGCACGGCGATAGAACCCTTCCGCCTTGGCATACTGCCCCAGATCGAGCGCCACGTTGCCTGCGGCCATGACCGTCGCCAGACGCGCGCCACTGGCATTCGCATCGCGCTCCAGCCCGGCGAAGTCGCCGGTGAGCTGACCCTGCCGCGCCCGGGCAGTCGTCAGCGCCTCGGACGCGAAGGTGTTGCCGCGATCAAGCTTGCCCGAGGCATAACCTTCGTCGATAACCTGCTGCACTTCGTTAGGCAGGCGTCGGGGATCGGCGAATTCGACATAGCTCAGGTACTCCCGTCCTTCGCGGAATGTCTTGGTCGCACGCTGAAGGCGAAGCAGGTCCAGCATGTCGTCATCGGTAAAGTCTCCGCTGGAGCGGGTCACAACAACGGCGTCGCCCCAGCTGTCGGCGGAGGGATGGTACTGCGCGAACATCTGCGCAAACCTGATCGCTTCGGCCTTGTTGTCGCCTGTATAGGCCGTGGCGAGGCCCTTGCGGATGTACTCGCTTGCAGGCGTCTGGCCAGCGGCGATCTGTCGTTCGATCTGCTGCGACAGATAGGCCAGCCCGCCCGCAGTGTCATTCTGCTGAAAATGAGTCTCGGCAATCAGCAGGTGGGGATCGTTAGCGGTGTAGCCTGCCTGCACCGAGGCCATAAGATAGCTGCGCGCGCGGCCGTAATCCTGGGCCTGAAAAGCAAGCTGCCCGGCAACAAAATTGATTTCGCCCAAGCTCTGCGGTGGCAGTTTGCCACTCTCCAGCATAAGGCTCAGCCCCTGCAGCTGCATCGCATTGTCGCTGTTTTCGCGCCCGGCCGAGTAGATGAACTGCCCGCCCGCCAGCTTGTCATCGGGGGTGGATATCGCGGCCGCGATGGAAGGCGCGGCGGCCCGCAGGGCGGCGGCATCTCGCGGTGTTGCATTCAGCAGCTCAGCCACCGGGCGGTAAGCGGCCACGAAAGCTTCGGAATACTGTCCCTGGGCCTGTTGCCGCTCCGCCCTCTGGGCCTGTTGCCGCTCGGCCCTGGTCTGGGCACTCGCGGGCGCTTCCAGTGCGGTGAACGTCAGCACCGAACCCGTCGCCATGGCGACCGCAAGGGCTGCCAGCGATACATTGCCACGCGGCAGCTTGCCTGAAAGTATTCTGGAAATCATCTTTGATCCTTTTCCTTGCGTGGGTCACGTGCGCAGAACGTAAACCTTTGTGTTGCCTGCGTGACCGATCCACCCGAACTGCCTGCGAAGTAGGGGCGGCGGGCTGAATACCGTTTGAATACCGGCAAGGCAAAACCCATATTCGACCCTATCCCGCACATCACCGCCACTTGTGTGGATAAAGCTTCTGGGCAAGCCATCTTGTTCCCGCTGCCGGTGGCAAAAGCTGGCCCTTTGCGGCTAAGAAGACCTTCAGAACGCCTCCCAAGAACTGGAAGAAATCCTTGAGCGACACCGATCTGCTTGACTCCCGTCCCGCTTCACCAAGCCCCTATGAGCGGGTCGACATCGTCGACGAGATGAAAACGAGTTATCTCGATTACGCGATGAGCGTCATCGTAAGCCGCGCCCTTCCCGATGTTCGCGATGGGTTGAAGCCTGTTCACCGGCGCATCCTCTACGCCAGCCAGGAAGGCGGCTTCGTCGCCGGACGCCCGTACCGCAAGAGCGCCAAGATCGTGGGCGACGTCATGGGTAATTACCATCCCCATGGCGACAGCGCGATCTATGACGCTCTGGCGCGCATGACGCAGGATTGGTCGATGCGGGTGCCGCTGATCGACGGCCAGGGCAATTTCGGCAGCGTTGACCCCGACCCGCCGGCGTCCATGCGATACACCGAAGCGCGACTGGCGCGGGTGGCCAACGCACTCCTCGACGACCTTGACAAGGACACGGTCAACTTCGCTGACAACTACGACGGTTCACGGCGCGAACCGACTGTATTGCCTGCACGGTTTCCCAACCTGCTCGTCAACGGTGCCGGCGGTATCGCGGTGGGGATGGCAACGAACATCCCGCCGCATAATCTGGGCGAGGTGATCGATGGATGCTTTGCATTCATGGACAACCCCGCGATCACTTCCGAGCAGCTGTGCGAGATCATCCCCGGACCTGACTTTCCCACGGCTCCGCTGATCCTGGGCCAGGCCGGCAGCCGGGCGGCCTATACCACGGGCCGTGGATCCATCCTGATGCGGGCGCGGCATGCGATCGAGGAGCAACGCGGCGACCGGCAATCCATCGTGCTCACCTCCATTCCGTTTCAGGTGGGCAAGAACGCCCTCGTGGAAAAGATCGCCGAGGCCGCGAAGGACAAGCGGATCGAGGGCATTTCCGACATTCGCGACGAGTCCAGCCGCGAAGGAATTCGCATTGTCATCGACCTGAAGCGGGACGCGTCGGCCGAAGTCGTCCTCAATCAGGTCTGGCGGTATTCGCCGGCTCAGGCGAGTTTCCCCGCAAACATGCTTGCAATCCGGGGTGGCCGGCCCGAAGTCTTGAACCTGCGAGACATCATCCAGGCATTCATCGCCTTCCGCGAGGAAGTAATCGCGCGCCGGACCAAGTTCGAACTGAACAAGGCGCGCGAACGGGCGCATATCTTGCTTGGTCTGGTTGTTGCGGTGTCGAACCTCGACGAGGTGGTGCGGATCATCCGCAGTGCGACCAATCCAGCTGACGCGCGAACCAAGCTGCTCGCGCGCGAGTGGCCCATCGGTGACATCGCGCAATACATCGCTCTTGTCGAGGCGATCGAGGTGAATGCCGAACAGGCGAGCGGCAGCTACCGCCTCTCGGAACGGCAGGTCCGCGCGATCCTCGATTTGCGGCTGCACCGCCTGACCGCGCTGGGCCGTGACGAGATTGGCGGCGAGCTCAGTGACTTGTCGGAGCAGATCGCGTATCTGCTCGGCATCCTGGCCGACCGGGTGAAGCTGTACGAAGTCATGCGGCAGGAGTTGGCCGAAATCCGCGCGGCCTTCGCAACCCCGCGCCTGTCCGAAATCGCCCCTGCGTGGGACGGACTGGACGACGAAGACCTGATCGAGCGGGACGAAATGGTCGTCACCGTGACCATGGATGGTTACATCAAGCGTACGCCGCTCTCCACCTTTCGCGCGCAGCATCGCGGTGGCAAGGGGCGCGCGGGAATGGCGACAAAGCAAGAGGACGCGATCAGCGACCTGTTCGTCACCAGCACGCACAATCCGGTGCTGTTTTTCTCCACAGCCGGCAAGGTTTACCGTCTGAAAGTCTGGAAACTGCCGGAAGGCGGTCCCCAGACGCGGGGACGCCCCATCGTCAATCTTCTGCCTGCGCTGGACGCTGGCGAAACAATTGCCGCGGTTCTTCCCCTCCCGGAAGATGAGGCCAGCTGGGGCGCGCTTCATGTCGTTTTCGCCACGGCGAGAGGCAATGTGCGGCGGAACTCGATGGACGCGTTTGCAAATGTGCCTTCGAACGGAAAGCTGGCCATGCGGTTCGAAGATGGCTCGAATGACCGCTTGATCGGTGTCGCGCTGCTGAATGCCGGTGACGATGTTCTCCTTGCCAGCCGCCAGGGCAAAGCGATCCGCTTCGCCGGAGAAGACATACGCGAATTTGCCAGCCGCACGTCTACGGGGGTGCGCGGCATGCTGTTGAAAGGCGACGACGAGGTTATCTCCCTCGCCATCCTGAGCGGCGGCGCATGGTCGTCCGACGAACGGGACGCCTATCTGCGCGTGGCGCCGTGGAAGGTGAACGAGGGCGCAGGCGATGCCAGCCCACAGCAGCATGAGATGGCGCAAGCCGAACAGTTCATCCTGACCGTCTGCGCGAATGGCTACGGCAAAATCAGCTCCGCCTACGAGTATCGCCGGACTGGCCGGGGCGGACAGGGTATCGTCAACATCGACAACATCAAGCGCAACGGCCCGGTTGTCGCCAGCTTCACTGCCACCCCGGACGATCAGTTGATGCTGGTGACGGATCAGGCGAAGCTGATCCGGATATCTCTGTCCTCGCTGCGGGTGATCGGGCGCGGTTCGGCCGGTGTCCGCCTGTTCGACGTCGCGGCCGGCGAGCACGTCGTCGGAGCGGCCCGCATCGACGACGAAGCAGGTCCTGAAAATGAGGCAGAGGCCGCGATTGTAGAGGAAATGGCGGGACGCGGGATCGAGACGACGCAGCCGGAAACGACCATGGACCGTGACGACCCCACTCCGCTCGACGTCTGACTTGGGTGGCGGGGTTGAAGGTTTACTTGCCGGGCGTGTAGGGCGCTGCCGATGACACATGATGTGCACATCATCGGCGGAGGCCTCGCGGGGAGCGAAGCCGCCTGGCAGCTTGCCAGACGGGGTTTTCGCGTCCGTTTGTCCGAAATGCGCGGCGGCGGCGGTGCTACGCCCGCGCATCAGACGGACGGTCTGGCGGAACTGGTATGCTCCAATTCCTTCCGTTCCGATGATGATGAGCGCAACGCCGTGGGGCTTCTGCACCACGAAATGCGCCAGCTGGACAGCCTGGTCATGCAGGTCGGCGAAATCACGCGGGTGCCGGCAGGCAGCGCCATGGCGGTGGACCGGGACCAGTTTTCAGCCGAGATTACCCGCGCTCTGACGAGCCACCCCAACATCGATGTCGTGCGCGAGCAGGTCACCGCCCTGCCCCCGTCCGGCCCGACAATCGTCGCGACCGGCCCGCTGACGGCTCAGAGCCTGGCCGAGAGCATCATCGCAGTTACCGGTGAAGAACGGTTGGCGTTTTTCGACGCCATTGCTCCCATCGTGTACCGCGACAGCATCAACATGGACATCTGCTGGATCCAGTCGCGCTGGAACAAGCGTACGGCCGCTTCCAACGCGGAGGGGGACTACATCAACTGTCCGCTCGACCGGGAACAGTACCTCGCCTTCTATTCCGGCCTGCTTGCAGGAGACAAGACCGAGTTCCGGGAGTGGGAGCAGAATACACCCTATTTTGAAGGGTGCATGCCTATCGAAGTCATGGCCGAGCGCGGGGTCGACACGCTGCGTTATGGTCCGATGAAGCCGGTCGGGCTTGACGATCCGCGTACGGGACGCTGGCCGCACGCCGTCGTTCAGTTGCGGCAGGACAACGCGTTAGGCACCCTGTGGAACATGGTCGGGTTCCAGACCAAGCTTAAGTATGGCGCACAGTTGGAGCTGTTTCGCACCATTCCCGGGCTGGAGAATGCCGAGTTCGCACGACTTGGCGGCCTGCACCGCAACACCTTCCTCAACGCGCCTGCGGTGCTCGACCGGCAATTGCGTTTGCGGCGTGCACCGCACATCCGGTTTGCCGGCCAGATCACCGGTTGCGAAGGCTATGTGGAAAGCGCGGCTGTGGGTCTAGCAGCAGGTTTGATGGCAGCCGCCGAACTGGCCGGCCGCAGCTGGCAGGATTTGCCGCGAAGCACCGCCATGGGTGCAATTCTTGCCCATATTACGGGCGATGCCGAGGCGGACACCTATCAGCCCATGAACGTCAACTTCGGCCTCTTCCCGCCTTTGCATGATGTTGCCAAGAAGTCGCGGAAAGAAGCCTATACCTCCCGCGCCAAGGCCGAGCTTGCCGGCTGGCTTGCCGCGCACCGGTTCGAGCCTGCCTGATCAGAGGCAGGAGCAGCGGGACTTGGGTTTGCCCTGCTTGGGCGCGGTGGCCAGGAATTCGGCGGGGGTGAGATCCTGATCCTGGTTAACGTCGGCGGCCTCAAACTTCTTCACGGTTGCGACAGCCCACTCTTCAAAGGTGAGCAGATTGTTGCCGTCCACATCCAGCTTCCGAAAGGCTGCGGTGCGAGTGGAGAGCATCTCGTTGCGCGAAACCCGCCAATTGCGGTCACGGTCGTACCGGAAGAACCGCTGCTGTTCGCGTGTCAGTTCGCTCGCGACTGGCGGAGCTGGTCCGCGAAGCCTGGCATCCTCTGCACTGGCCACCGGCAGGGCAAGCCGGTCGGAGCGTTCGTCCACGGCCGGTGGCGGGGCCGCCGCCTCGACCTGTGCCCTGCCCTGCAACCAGAACAGGCCGATGCCAAAAAGGAGGAGAACGCCCAGCGCGCCCAGAACAACACGATTCATGCAGGCGGCATAGCGGCAATCCTTTACCAGTTTCTTGCGCCCCGGCCTCGTGAAGTTACCGACCGACTAGACCAACCCGCAGGGCGGCGAGCGCATCGCCGCGCCGAGACAGCGGCGGTTGCCCGCCGCGCAGCAGCGACCGCTGCCCTAACGCCGCGAGCACCGACACGGGCCGCAACTGTCGCGGAAGACGGGGCAGGCGGATGGGCCACCCTTGCGTCAGGTCCTGCACGGAAGCATCATCGCCCCCCGCGCGAAGGTGATGCAGGGCATCGGCCGCCACCCACCAGCGCGCGCCCTCGGCGACCGCCGCGCCGTCCGCCTCCATTCCGAGCAGGCGGGCTGCCGCCGCGTAACCGGCGGTGCGCGCCCTGATGCTGTCGGGCAGTGTGGTGGCGTTTTCACGGTAAAACAGCAAGGCTTCCCAGCCATCCACCATCTCCACGAGGTCGCGGCTGCGCGCCGCCCAGCCGCTTTGGGTCAGCAGGCGCAGCAGCGGATCTGAATGCGGCCTGTCATCCAGACCTTGCAACTGTTCCCGCCACCACGCCATGCGGATCTGCACCAGCGCCGGTTCACGGGCACCGGCGACCATCCGGCCAAGCCTCGTCTCAAACGCAAACAGGCTGCGATAGACCGGCCGCGCTGCCGGAGCCGCATAGTTCAGTGCGACCGTCTGCGCGTCCGTCAGATCAGCGTCGTCCATCGGCGGCTCTACGCAAGTTTTCATCTCCTTTCCTACCCCGCGCAAGGAATTTACCAAAGGAGGTAATCATTTGTTAGCCGCACCTCCCCTAAAGGAACTCCAAACATCCAAGTGGGGCTTCGATGAAACAGCGAGTGGCAGCACACCGGAGCAAGCACCGCACGACGCTCGCCCGGTTGAGGCATGACAAGCGGGGTAACGTGGTGGCCATTACGGCGGCGGCCATCATCCCGATGATCGGCGTGATCGGCGGCGCGATAGACACCAGTCGCCTGTACCTGACCAAAAGCCGGCTGCAGGCCGCCTGCGACTCCGCCGTGCTGGCCGGGCGCAAGGCCATGACCACGAACATCTACACCGCCACCGCCCGCGCGCGTGCGAACGGCATGTTCAACTTCAATTTTCAGGACGCCGATTACCAGACGACCGGAACGAGCTTCATCACGGCGGCGGATCAGGACGGCCGGCTCAACGGCACTGCTTCCACCAATGTGCCAATGACGCTCATGAAAATGTTCGGGTTCGGCGATCGTCCGATGCAGGTAACATGCAGCGCCGACATACAGGTGCCGAACATCGACATCGTGTTCGTGCTGGACGTCACGGGATCCATGAACGGCACCATGGGAAGCGGCACGCGGCTGACCGCCCTCAAACAGGCGGCAAAGGACTTCGCCGACGTCATGGATGCCGCGCTGATCGGCAACACGCGGTCGCAGGTGCGTTACGGCTTCGTCCCCTACAGCCAGACAGTGAACGGCCGCGATCTGTTCAAGAGCAACCCTGACGCGACCCGTGGCGAATTGCCGTTGAGCTACCTTGCGGACACGGTGACGGCGGAATCGCGGGTGGCGAACTTCAACACCTGGCAGGACTGGACCCCCGATCCCTGGACCGGAGCCAGCAGCTTCAACCAGACCTTCAGCACCAGCCGGGCAGAGAGCCGCCAACCGTTTACCACCACCAGCGCAAGCGCGACTAAAATCTCGAACAGCGATTGTGACGCGTATGGTCAGAACCTCTCCTTTTCGGTGAAGGGTATCAACCAGGACGTGTTTCTGTATCCGCAAACGAGCTGGACGGGCTCGGGCCAGGGAGCGTCCGAACTGTACCAGCTCGATGGTTCAACTAACTGGACGACGCAGGAACCGACCACAGGCAACCGGTACGTAAAAGTCACGTTTTCCCGCGTGACAGCGCAGTGGAACGACAACAACGGCAACAACACGAGCAGCTATCAGAATTGCGTTCGGCGGGTGACACGTACAACCTTCCATCGCGGCTGGCGGTTTACAAACTGGATATATCGGCCGGTTGAATACGGCACCCAGACCTACAAGTCGGGCGGGTCGATCCCCTTTGTGTCCGCAGTGAATGCTAATTACCTTGTTCCTGACCGGGGCGCGTATGATCCGGTGGCGCTGCGGCAATTGCCCCGCCAAGGCGGCCTGACCGCTGCGTCGATGACCTGGAACGGCTGTCTGGAAGAGCGCGATACCGTCGTGGCGACCAATTTCGCTCCGATCCCGAGCGGCGCGAAGGATCTCGACATATTCAACGGCGGAACCAACGACTCTATGCGCTGGCGAACGGTCTTGCCAAATCTCAGCTGGAACCGAGGCACACCTGCGCAAACCACAGGCTTCGTCAACCAGAACCACAACTGCCCTCAATCGTTTATGCGCAACCTGAATTCCATGACGCGCGCCGAGTATGACGCCTACATCGACGGGCTTGTCGCCGCGGGCAGCACCTATCACGACATCGGGCTGGTCTGGGGGTTGCGCATGATCTCTCCGACCGGGATGTTTGCAAACCGCAACCTCCTGGGACCGAATGGCGGACAGATCAGCCGGCACATCATCTTCCTGACGGACGGCAAGATGGAGCCGAGCGAACAGACCTATTCATCCTATGGTTATGAGCAGACGTCGCAGCGCATCAGGGGCGGCGGAGGCGCCTCGCTTGTTGATCGTCATAACGCACGCTTCAAGGCGCTGTGCGACAGCCAGCGCGGCCTGGTAAGTGTCTGGGCGGTCGCCTTTGGTGAGCCGCTCGGGTCTACCTTGCGCAACTGCGCCGATCCCGGGCGCGCGTATGAAGCCAACAGCGCCTCTGAATTGAGCGAGGCTTTCCGGCGCATCGCCAAGGAAGTCGCTGACCTGAGGCTGGTCGAATGAGCCGCCTCGCGTCAGTCAGCCGCTTGTGGACGGTCTCGCAACGCCTGTACCGCTGTCAAAGGGGCGTGTCTGCGGTCGAGTTCGGCTTCATCGGCCCGATTTTCATCATGCTCCTGCTGGCGGTGTTCGACACGGGTTTTGCCATCTACACGCGCGCGGTGCTGCAAGGCGCTGTTGAGGAAGGTGCACGCACTGCATCTCTCGAGAACACGCATTGGCACCTGATCGAACAGCGCGTCAACGATCAGGTCCGGGCCGTCATCCCGGCAGCCGATCCCGAAACTGACATCTCTTTCGAGATCGACCCATTCTACTACCAGAATTACGCCGATGTCGTAATCCCCGAGGATTTTACCGACAGCAATGGCAACGACACCTATGATCCAGGCGAATGTTTCGTGGATCGAAACGGCAATCAGACCTATGACACGGATGTCGGGGTTCAGGGTCGCGGCGGCGCGCAGGACGTGGTGGCCATCCGCGCCCAGCTTGATTTCAAGCGCGCCATGCCGCTGTGGAAATTCCTGAACCAGCCGCAGGTGATGACGCTGACGGCCAGTACGTATCTGCGCAATCAGCCCTTCTCGGGACAGGCATCGCGGGTGGGGGTGCGGATATGCCCATGAACATTGTGCGGCGGTTCTTTCCTCGCCTCCGCGGGGATCAAGGCGGCGTGGTGGTGATCGAGTTCGCCTATACGCTGCCCATCTTCATGCTGCTGGGCATTACCGGCGTCGAACTGGCGCATTTTGCGATCACCAATATGCGGGTCAGCCAGGTTGCCATGACGGTAGCCGACAACATCTCGCGCGCGAAACAGACCGTGCCGCTGGCCCTTCCACGTTTGCGGGAAGTCGACATCAACGACAACCTACTTGGCGCAATGGTCCAAGGCGGCGAAAGTCTGAAGATTTTCGACGAAGGGCGACTTATCGTGTCCAGCCTGCAGCAGAATGCCTCCGGACGGCAGACGATCGCGTGGCAGCGTTGCAAGGGTTTGCTGAACGTGGCTTCTGCTTACGGCGTACAAGGGGCGACCCAGCCGGCCAGCGGAACCGGCGGGTTCCAGGGCATGGGAAGCGGCGCGAACCAGGTCCGGGCGGAACCCAACAGCGCAATCATCTTCGCCGAAGTCTCCTATGAATACCGCCCGCTCTTCAGCGGCTGGGTGCTGGGACCCAAACGCATCCGGCGCGAAGCCGCCTTTTTCGTGCGGGACGACCGCGACCTGACGCGCATCTACAACGATGCGCCTGCCGCGAGCGTGTCCTCATGCAACAAGTTCGACACCACCTTCTGAGCCTCGGCGGTCAGGCCTTGCGGTAACATACGCGCCGCACGGCGTCTGCAATACGGTCCGCATCGATCAGGGCAAGCTTCTCCAGGTTCGCTGCGTAAGGCAGCGGCACATCCTCGTTGCAGACGCGCAGGACCGGAGCGTCGAGGTGGTCGAACCCTTCTTCCATGCAAATGGTCACCACTTCTGACGCGATGGAGCAGGTTGGCCAGCCTTCTTCGGCAATCACCAGCCGGTTGGTTTTCTTGAGGCTATCCAGCACCGCACCCTTGTCCAGTGGCCGCAAGGTGCGCAGGTCGATGACTTCGGAATCAATACCTTCCTGCGCCAGCATCTCCGCGGCTTCGAGCGCAAAACCGACGCCGATGGAGTAGCTGATGATGGTGACGTCGGCCCCTTCCCGGACCACCCGCGCCTTGCCAATCGGCAGGACATGGTCATCGAGATCAGGCACCTCGAAGTTGCGGCCGTAAACCAGCTCGTTTTCGAGAAAGACAACCGGATCCTCGCATCGGATCGCCGCCTTCAGCAGCCCTTTCGCGTCGGCCGCGTCGTAGGGTGCGATGACGATTAGGCCGGGCACGCTGGCGTACCAAGGCGCAAAGTTCTGGCTGTGCTGTGCGGCAACCCGGCTCGCCGCGCCATTGGGTCCGCGGAACACCACCGGACAGCGCATCTGCCCGCCGGACATGTAGTTCGTCTTGGCGGCCGAGTTCACGATGTGGTCGATGGCCTGCATGGCGAAATTGAAGGTCATGAACTCGACGATCGGGCGCAATCCGCCCATCGCCGCACCGGTGCCCACGCCCGCAAAGCCGTATTCGGTGATCGGTGTGTCGATCACCCGCTTCGGGCCGAATTCGTCAAGCAGACCCTGCGTCACCTTGTAGGCGCCCTGATACTGGGCGACCTCTTCACCCATGATGAAGACGCGCTCGTCGCGCCGCATCTCTTCGGCCATGGCGTCGCGCAAGGCTTCGCGCACCGTGGTGTTCTTCATCGGAGTGTCCGCCGGTATCGCGGGGTCGCGGCGGCTTGCTGCCGATGCGGCTGGGGTGACCGCGTCATCGGGATCGACGCTGCCGGCGTCCTGGCGTTCTCCAGCGACAGCGGCCGGCCCCTTGGGCCTGTCTCTGGCGCCGTCGGGGATGGCCATCGCAGCAGGCGATTCAGCGTCTTCGCCGTCCAGCAAGGCGATAACGGTGCCTACTTTCACGTTCTCGGAGCCTTCAGCGATAACGATCTTGCTGAGCACGCCTTCGTCGATGGCTTCGAATTCCATCGTGGCCTTGTCGGTTTCGATCTCCGCCAGAACGTCGCCCGGCGCGATCTCGTCCCCTTCCTGCTTGAGCCAGCGTGCAAGCGTCCCTTCCTCCATCGTCGGGGAAAGCGCCGGCATCTTCAGTTCAATCGGCATGATCAGTAAGTTCCCACCAGCACATCCGTGTACAGTTCCGCGTCGTCCGGCTCAGGCGAGGTTTCAGCGAAATCCGCTGCTTCGGCGATACGGCTTCGAATTTCCCTGTCGATGCCTTTCAGGTCGTCCTCGGTCGTGCCCGCTTCGATCAGGTGCCTTTTCAGCCCCTCGATGGGATCCTTGTGCTCGCGATAGTCCTGAACCTCCTCGCGCGTCCGGTATTTGGCCGGATCGGACATTGAGTGCCCGCGATAGCGATACGTGTTGCACTCCATCAGAACCGGCCCGTTACCGTTCCGCACGTGAGCAAAGGCGATTTCGGCTGCCTGCCGGACTTCCAGCACATCCATACCGTTGACATCCATTCCAGGGATCCGGAACGCAGCCCCTCGCCGGTAGAACTCCGTTTCCGCGGAAGAGCGTTTGACCGCTGTGCCCATCGCGTACTGGTTGTTCTCGACCACGAACACGATCGGCAATTTCCACAGGGCGGCCATGTTGAAGGTTTCGTAGACCTGCCCCTGATTGGCCGCCCCGTCCCCGAAGTAGGCGAGGCACAGGCCGCCATCGCCAGTGTATTGATGCGCCAGGGCCAAGCCTCCGCCAAGGGCCACCTGCGCCCCGACGATGCCGTGCCCGCCGTAGAATTTGTGCTCGGTCGAAAACATGTGCATCGACCCGCCCTTACCCTTGGAAATGCCAGCCTGACGACCGGTCAGTTCGGCCATGATGACGTTGGGATCGATGCCATAGGCGAGCATGTGCCCATGATCGCGGTAGCCGGTGATCACGCTGTCACGCTCGCTGTCGAGAGCGCTCTGCAGGCCGATCGCCACCGCCTCTTGTCCGATGTAGAGGTGGCAGAAGCCGCCGATCAGGCCGAGGCCGTAGAGCTGCCCCGCTTTCTCCTCGAACCGGCGGATGAGCAGCATCTGCCTGTAGAATTCGAGCATCTCGTCGGCGGTGGCCTGGTACTGCTTGTCGGCTTCAAACCGTTCCTGCAGCATGTTCAATCGAAAGCCGTCTTCCGGCTGCACGCTTGGATCTTCCGCCGGCATTCGCTGTGGGGACTGGGTCAAAGCCAGGTGTCCTCTGCATTGGATCAGGATTCGTCGCGGCTATAAGACCAGAACCGCTACAAGAGCAACGGCTTGACCGGGACGCATCTGTCCGACCGCTGGCCTATTCTTCCTCGGTCTTGAGCGTTACGATCACCTCGTCCGGATGCAGGACGTTGAGTTTTTCGCGGATGAGTTCACCCACCAGGTCCGGGTCGGCGCGCGCGGGATCAAGCAATGCGACCCGCTGCCGAAGCCGGTCGCGCTGCGCGGTGAGGGCCGCAAGCCGCTGTTCCCGCTCCTCGCGAAGCTGCGTATTCTCGTGCCATGCATACAGACCCGACGGCCCGGCGACGGCGAGGCCGCTCAGCAGGCACAGCGTCGCGGCTACCGCGTGGCGCAGGTTCAATCGCCCGCGCCGCTTGTCGAGATTGGATCGTAGCTTCATCTTGGCTGGCAACCATACCGCGCCCTTGCCTTGGCGCAAACAGCTTCTTTGTCCGACATCGGTGTCACGGCAGCCTTCAGGACTTGGCCTTGGCGGGTTAACCTCCGCCCTGCCCCCATTCCAAGCCCTGCCTGGCGCCGCTACTTTGACTTTGGCGCAAGCGGCAACATATAGGATGCCATAACACGAGAATGAGGAAGCTTGAAGTGGCCGACCTGTTTGACAATCCAGCTGGACTGGACGGATTCGAGTTCGTGGAGTTCTGCGCACCCGAAAAAGGCGTGCTGGAGCCCGTCTTTGCCGCGATGGGTTTTACCCATGTCGCCGATCATCGATCGAAGGATGTGCAATTGTGGCGGCAGAACGGCATCAACCTGATTACCAATTATGAACCGCACAGCGCCGCCTGGTATTTCGCGCAGGAGCACGGGCCAAGCGCGTGCGGAATGGCGTTCCGCGTCCGCGATGCTGCCGAGGCGTGGGATCACCTTCTTGAAAACGGCGCGCAGCCCCAGCACACCGAAGTCGGTCCGATGGAGCTTCATATCCCGGCGATCAAGGGCATCGGCGGTGCCAGCGTGTATCTGGTCGACCGTTACGAAGGAGCGCCAAAAGGCGACCTGTCGATTTACGACATCGACTTCATATTCAAGGAAGGTGTCGACCGCCACCCGGCTGGTGCCGGGTTCCTGCGCATCGACCACCTGACCCATAACGTGTACAAAGGCAGAATGGCGTACTGGGCGGACTGGTACGAGCGCCTCTTCAACTTCAGGGAAATACGTTTCTTCGACATCAAGGGTGAATACACCGGCCTTACTTCGCAGGCGTTGACCGCCCCGGATGGGAAGATCCGCATCCCGCTCAACGAGGAGGGAGAGGGCGGCAAGGGCCAGATCGAGGAATTCCTGCGTCAGTTCAATGGCGAAGGAATTCAGCACATTGCGCTGATCTGCGACGATCTGGTGGCCGCATGGGACAAGCTCAAGGCGTTTGGCGTTCCCTTCATGACAGCACCTCCCGAGACATATTACGAGATGCTGGACGAACGGCTCCCCGGTCACGGAGAGCCGGTGGATGCCTTTAAATCGCGCGGCATTCTCCTCGACGGATCAACCGAAGGTGGCCAGCCCCGCCTCCTTCTCCAGATCTTTGCCGAGGCGCAGGTTGGCCCCGTCTTTTTCGAATTCATCCAGCGCAAGGGCGATGAAGGGTTTGGCGAAGGCAATTTCAAGGCGCTGTTTGAATCGCTCGAACGCGACCAGATCCGGCGCGGCGCGTTGAAGGTGGACGACAGCGTAGCGGAACCGGCCGAATGAATTCTCAGCACACGGAGAGCGTCATGAACGATCATCCAATCAGGCTTGGCGGCGTCCACCATGTCGCGTACCGCTGCAAGGATGCCGGAGAAACGGTGGAGTGGTACCGGCGCGTCCTTGGGATGGAGTACACCACCGCCTTTGCCGAGGATCACGTGCCGTCCACCGGCGCATATGACCCTTACATGCATGTGTTTTTGGACGCGGGGAACGGAAACATCCTCGCTTTCTTCGAGCTCCCCAATCAAACCGCGATGGGCCGCGATGAGAACACTCCGGCCTGGGTGCAGCACCTTGCCTTCAAGGTCGGGTCGGAAGACGAACTGCTCGCCGCCAAACGGCACGTCGAGAGTGAAGGGGTCGAGGTACTTGGCCCAACCCACCACGGTGTTTTCAAATCGATCTACTTTTTCGATCCCAACGGCCATCGCATCGAACTGGCAGCAGATATCGGCACGGACGAGCAGTACGCTGAACTCAGGCGGGTCGCGCAACCGATGCTGGAGGAGTGGAGCCGCACCAAAAAAGCTCCGCGGCACGCAGCCTGGCTTCATGAACTCACCAGGTAGTTGACCTGCGCGCCGGCGCAGCGTTTACAGCGAAGCCGCACGATCAAGGGGCCTCGCCCGTGAACTACATTCAGACATTGCAGGCGCAATTACATTCGATGGCGACGGGCTTCGTTGCCGCGTTGCCCGGTGTGGTAATTGCGCTCGCCATCCTGCTGGTGACCTGGATCGTCGCTCGTTTCGCATCGCGCATAGCCGATCTCCTGATCGGGCGCACCGACATCCGGCTGTCGCTGCGGGACCTGTTTACCACACTGGTGCGGGTCGCCATCTGGTTGATCGGCATCATGTTGGCGTCGGTCGTGGTCATGCCGGGACTGACACCCGCCAGTCTTCTTGCCGGACTAGGCATCGGAGCCGTCGCGATCGGCTTTGCGTTTCAGGACATTTTCGAGAACTTCTTCGCAGGCGTTCTCATCATGGTGCGCGAAAAGATGCGCATTGGCGACATCATTGAGTGCGAGGGCATCAAGGGGCGGGTGGAGCATATCACCCTGCGGGAAACACATGTCCGGTCCTTGTCCAACGAACTCACCATCGTCCCCAATTCCATGTTGTTCAAGAACCCGGTGCGAATACTGACGGATGACGATCTGCGGAGGCACGAGGTAATCGTTGGAGTTTCGTACGATACGAACCTTGACCGTGCTGCCGAGGTAATCCGCCGCGCAGTGGAAAAGGCCGAGGGAGTAGAGGCCACTCGCGGCGTGGACGTGTTCGCGCAGGAGTTCGCGTCCAGTTCGATCGACATGCTCGTGCGTTGGTGGGCTGGCTCGACGCCGAAAGCGGGCTGGGAAAGCAGGGATCGTGTGGTGCGCGCAATCAAGCGGGCGCTCGATGAAGCCGATATCGAGATCCCCTTCCCCTATATCACCCACACGTTCAAGGAAGGCGTGAAGCTACCCCGGTGCGACGGTTGACCATCCGCCGGCATAGCGGCTCAAGCTTGTTCCTTCTTTGGAAAGGGTAGAGCGCGCAGCTGTTCGATATACCTGCCGGGGTAGTTTGCATCCCCTCTGACACGCTGAATAGCGTGGTGCGCCCGACAGGATTCGAACCTGTGGCCCCCAGATTAGGAATCTGGTGCTCTATCCTGCTGAGCTACGGGCGCCTGTGCCAGAGCGATAGCCGGCGCAATGGGTGATGGCAATCTGACGCCTGCTCAATTGATTTCGTCCGGCGGGGCGAACGGGACGAGAATAGGCGCAATCATGATCCCTTCGTCGATCAGCGCCTCAGCCTCGGCCCGATCGGCCCGTCCGTGGATCGGTTCCGCTTCCTCGTCTCCGTAGTGCATTGCGCGCGAGCGTTCGGCAAATGCGTCCCCCACCCACACGCTCGTCTTGAGGGCGTCCGCCTGGATCGCGGCCAGAGCACGCATCGCCGCGGCAAGATGCGGAGGAACCGATTTGCCCGGTGCCGCGTCAGGGTCGGCGTCTCGGATGTCAGGCGCCGCCTGGCGGGAACGGGTGCTCCGGTTGCCCTTCGCCGGTATAGCGGGCGCCATCGGCGCTTTCTCGATTTGGTCGCAACCGCACATGGGACAAGTCAGAAGACCCGAAGTCCGCTGATGCACATAATCGGCACTGTCCCTGAACCAGCCTTCAAACCGATGTTCGTGGCTGCATCTGAGATCAAAGGTTATCATCACTGCGTAATGTGGCGACAGCATCGAGCTAAGCAAGGACAGTCTTGCAACTTGACCTTGTTGCTGGCCGCTAGCGCCTTGCGGCCACGCCCCTGCGGGCCAACCGGCCTGTCCTCTGGCGAAGGTCAGGCGACGTTCCCGTCGTCCTGCAATAACGGGTCGAGCTTGCCCGCCCTTTCGAGCGCCGCGAGATCGTCAGATCCGCCGATGTGGAGGGTTCCGATAAAGATTTGGGGCACCGTTCTTGCGTTCGGCGCACGCCTGCGCATTTCCTCACGCGCTTCACCGCCCGTGGTCACATCATGTTCGATATAGCTCACATTCTTCTCGTCCAGCAGGCGTTTGGCTCGAACACAGTACCCGCACCCAAACTTCGTGTAGATATCGACCTTTGGCATTCTCACCTCTCTCGCGCCGGGATCGCCTTTTAAGGAGCCCGGCGAGCACTCCTTGCAATGGGAAGAAGCGACGAGGCAAGGGAAGGTTTCAGAGCAGGTGAAGTTGCGAGGCAGGAGGAGAGGGCCGGCGTTTCGGCCAGCCCTCTCCCGCGGTGCTTTCGCACCGCCTACCTGACAGAGCATCATCCGGGTCGCAGTGGACGATGACCGGCCAGGACAGTGTGTAGCGTCCTGAGCAACTCTGAAGCGCTGGTTTGGCAGCAGCGCAGTGGATGTCTGCCGGTCTATCGTTGTGGGTCTGGTGAAGCGACTGGTTTGGCTAAGCCGTCTCACGACGGGACGCAGGGAAAGCCGCTTCTTAAACGAGCCGGGCTTGAGCCACCGCGGCACCGATAAAGCCACTGAAGAGTGGATGCGGGTCGAAGGGGCGTGACTTCAATTCAGGATGAAACTGAACCCCGATGAACCAGGGATGGTCCGGTCGCTCCACGATTTCGGGCAGCAGGCCGTCTGGCGACATGCCTGAAAAGATCAGCCCTTCCCGCTCCAGTGGTTCGCGATAGGCGATATTCACCTCGTAACGGTGCCGATGCCGTTCCGAGATGGTCGCTGCGCCGCCATAGATGGCAGATGCGTGGCTGTTCCCGGTCAACTGAGCGTCGTACGCGCCCAGGCGCATCGTCCCGCCGAGGTCCCCGCTTTCGCCCCGCCGTTCCAGACCTTCCTTGCCCAGCCATTCGGTGATGATGCCAACGACCGGCTCTTGCGTTGGCCCGAACTCGGTCGAAGAAGCCGCCGCGAACCCGGCCGAACGCGCCCCTTCGATACATGCCATCTGCATGCCGAGGCAGATACCCAGGAAAGGGATCTTGTGCTCCTTTGCGAAGCGGACGCTGGCGATCTTCCCTTCAGATCCCCGCTCACCAAAGCCGCCGGGCACCAGGATGCCGTGCAGCGGCTCCAGCGCCGCGACGACGTCCCCTTCGGGCTGCTCGAACAGTTCCGCGTCTATCCAGCGGACGTTGACCTTGACGCGGTTGGCCATGCCGCCATGGACCAGCGCTTCGCCAAGGGACTTGTACGCATCCTGCAGGCCAACATACTTGCCAATCACCCCGATCGTCACCTCTCCCTCCGGATGGTGAAACCGCTCCACGATGTTGTGCCAGGCGGTGAGGTCAGGAGGCGGCGCATCTTCTATGCCGAAGGATTGGAGCACCTCCGAATCCAGCCCTTCCGCGTGGTATTGCAGCGGCACGGAGTAGATGCTGGGAGCATCAAGAGCCTGGATCACGGCGGTTTCGCGCACGTTGCAGAATTGCGCAATCTTCCGCCGCTCCCCGATCGGCAACGGGTGTTCGCACCGGCACAGCAGGACGTCGGGCTGAATGCCGAGAGACGCGAGTTCCCGCACTGAATGCTGCGTTGGCTTGGTCTTCAATTCTCCGGCGGCGGCGATGTACGGCACCAGCGTCACATGAATGCTGAGCGTCTGCCGCGCCGGCAACTCGTTGCGCAGCTGCCGAATGGCTTCGATGAACGGCAGGGATTCAATATCGCCAACCGTGCCGCCGATTTCGCACAGGATGAAATCGTGGTCATCCTGGTCGGCCAGGGCAAAGGCCTTGATCGCGTCGGTGACGTGGGGGATCACCTGCACCGTTGCGCCAATGTAGTCCCCGCGCCGTTCACGTGCGATGATCTGGCTGTATATGCGGCCTGATGTGATGTTGTCGGATTGGCGGGCGTTGACCCCGGTGAACCGCTCGTAATGCCCCAGATCCAGGTCGGTTTCGGCCCCATCATCGGTGACGAACACCTCGCCGTGCTGATACGGGCTCATCGTCCCGGGATCTACATTGAGGTACGGATCGAATTTCCTGATCCTGACCTTGAAGCCGCGCGCCTGAAGCAATGCCCCAAGGCTTGCCGCCATCAAACCCTTGCCAAGCGAGGAGACCACGCCGCCGGTAATGAATATAAACCGCGCCATGGGATTCGGGCCTTAAGCGGCGTTATGGATTCGGGGCAAGCCCCACGCCGCGTCCTTCTACACTAAAACTGAAGACGCCTTACTGCCCCTCGGCGGGAGTATTCACCAGCGGGTCATTGGCCAGCCCCTGAGGTGCCGTAGCAGGGTTGCCAACAGGATTGCCTGACAGGGGATCAGGTTGCCCGCCAGCGGGCGCGATGTTGCGCTCAAGCGTACTCTCGACCGCTTGCCCGCCGGTTACGTTGACCGCGAGACCCGCCAGCAGAATGGACAGGCCGACAAACAGGATCGCCAGAATGCGCGTTGTTCTGGTGAGGAAATCCGCCGCTCCGCGCGCGCTGAGCATCCCGGTCGGGCTTCCACCCACGCCCAGTCCGCCACCTTCGGAACGCTGCATGAGGATGACCACGACCAGCGCGGCCGCGACGATCGCCTGCACGATCATAAGAAAAGTGAAAAGTGTCATGAAGTCCTGCGTTCCAAGGGGATGCTGCCGCTAGCGGGGCGATGTAATCCGATGTTGTTCCTTAAACAAGCGTCGCGGACTATTCCGCGTCACTGCCTGTCGCGGCCAGGACAATGCCCATGAAGCTCTGAGCCGAGAGGCTGGCCCCACCCACCAGTGCCCCGTTTACGTCGGGCAGGGCAAGGATTTCCCCCGCGTTCTCGGGCTTGACGGACCCTCCATACAGGATGCGCACCTGCTCGCCCTGCTCCTGACCGTATTGGGTCACGAGCAAGGCCCGGATACGGTTGTGCATGGCGGAAATATCATCGGACGAGGCTGTGCGGCCGGTGCCGATGGCCCATACTGGTTCGTAAGCGACCGTCAGAACTTCACTGACACTGGAGCTGAACTCGCCGGCTTGCGGCAAGATCGCCTGCAACTGTTCAAGTACGAAACCTTCCTCCTTACCTTCATCGCGAACGGCCGCGCTTTCTCCGCAACACAGGATCAGTTGCAGTCCCGCGGCAAGCGCCTGACGGCATTTGGCGGTCAGCAGGGCGCTGTCCTCGCCATGATGTTGCCGCCGCTCGCTGTGACCCAGAAGCACGAATTTGGCGCCAACGTCGGCGATCATGGACGCGGCGATGTCACCCGTAAACGCGCCGATGTCGTTGGCGCTGCAATCCTGCGCGCCGACACTGATCTGTTCGGCTTCCGCCTGAACCGCGTGCAACAGGGTGTAGGGCGGCGCGAGCGCGACGTCCACCGCGCCAATACGCTGAGCCGCCCGATCGATGGCGCGCGCCTCCGACAGCATCGCGCGAGTTCCGTTCATCTTCCAGTTGCCGACAACGAGTGGGCGAATGGGCATAAGTGTTCCTGATGTTGTTGGTCGAGAGACGGTGTGCGTCAGCGCCCGTTTCCGCATCGGCGCGCTAGCGCACCTTTCGCCGCAGGTCAAAAGGCACGCACCGCAGTTGCCGTGATCTTCTAAGGCGGTTAAGGCACCGCACGAATTCCGCGCGGATTGCCGACAGCAAGCTGCCTCACCTCCGCCGCGGATGCATGGTCGCAGCAAACAGAGCAGAACGGGTTGCATTCAGGGCGATGAAGTTTTTCCGCAATTTCTTCAAGTCCAAGCTGGGTCTTGGCATCACGCTGGGGTTCTTGGCTCTGATCGCGTTCGCCTTCGCCAGCAGCGATGTCGCCAACACCACCATGTTCGGCGGGGTGGCGGGAGGTGACCGCGTGGCGGTTGTCGGCGATACCAGGATCTCTACCGCTGATTTCACCCGCAGCGCAAACGATGCTGTCCAGCGGCTGCGGCAGCAGGATCCCACCTTGTCGATGTCGGCATTCGTCGCACAGGGCGGTCTTGAGCAGGTTCTGGAGCAGATGGTCAGCCGGACAGCCATCGCAGAATATGCCGGCCGCATCGGGCTGCGCGCCGGGACCAATCTCGTCAACAGCGAGATACAGGGCATCTCCGCGTTTCGCGGGCCCGATGGCCGGTTCAATCAGGCGATCTATACGCAGGCGCTTGCTGCCCAGGGGCTGAACGACCGGCTGGTTCGGGATGATCTGGCTGCCGGCCTGCTGGCGCAGCAACTGCTGCGGCCGGCGACCTATGGCACGGTGATCCCCAGTTCCGTGGCCCAGCGCTACGCTGCGCTGTTCAAGGAGCGCCGGCGCGGAACGATCGCGTTCCTTCCAAGTGCGGCTTTCGCCCCTGCGGGCGACCCCACAGACGCGCAGTTGCAGGCATTTTACCAGACGAACCGGGATCGGTTCATCCGGCCGGAACGACGCATCTTGCGCTTTGCCACCTTCGGAGCCGACGCGGTGAGCGGGCAAGTCGAGCCGACCGAGGCAGCGATCGCTGCTTACTATCAAGCCAATCAGGCGCAGTTCGCGGCATCCGAGACGCGCAGTTTCACCCAGGTAATCGCCGCCACACAGGATCAGGCAAATGCCATCAGGCAGGCTGCGCAGGGTGGCCAGTCGCTTGCCAACGCGGCGCAGCAGGTTGGTCTGCGGACGACCAATCTTAACGCACTCAGCCGCGCCGCTTTAACCCAGCAGGCTTCCGAAGGAGTAGCGCAGGCCTACTTTGCGGCACCTGCGGGCGCTTTGACCGCTCCGGCCAGAAGCGCATTGGGATGGCACGTTGCACAAGTGACGAACATCACGCGGCAGCCGGGCCGCACCTTGGCTCAGGCAAGGGGTGAGATCGCCGCCACCCTTCGGGAGCGCAATCGCACCGAGGCGCTGAATGCCTTGAGCGAAGAAGTGGAAGAGCGTCTCGCGCAGGGCAGTTCGCTGCCGCAGGTTGCCCAGACACTTGGAGTTCAGGTCCGGACCACTCCGCCTGTCACTGCCGAAGGTCTCGTCTATGGATCTCTTGATCAAACGATCGATGCGGCGGTGCGCCCTGCCGTCGCGACCGCGTTCCAGATGGAGGAGAGCGAGCCGCAACTGACCGAGATCGCCCCGGGGGAGTATCTGTTATTCGATGTGCAGCGGATCACTGAAAGCGGTGTGGCTCCGCTGGCGGAAATCCGCGGCGACGTTGCGACGGCATGGCGCCTGGCCCAGGGTCTGGCCGCTGCCAGCCGGGCCGCCGACCGGCTCGCCGCCCAAGCTCAGGGCGAACGCACCCTGGCGCAAGCCGCTGCTGCGGCCAGCGTAACCCAGGCGCAGATCGAAAACATTGACTTGACCCGAGAGCAACTGGCCCAGACTGCTTCGCAGCGGGTGCCCCCGCCGCTCGCTCTGTTGTTCAGCATGGCTTCGGGTACATCAAAGAAGCTGGAGGCCGAGCAGGGCCTGGGATACTACGTCGTGGATCTTCAGTCGGTCGAGGCGGGGGCGCTGGCGTCCAGCGACCCACTGGTTGCGCAGGCCCGCTCGTCCCTCGGACCGCTGCTCGGAGACGAATACGCGCAGCAACTGGCAGCGGCCGCTCGCGCTGCAGTCGGTTACGAGCGGAACGACGCCGCTTTCACGGCTGTACGACGCCAGCTCACCGGCACCGAGTAAGTCTGCACATCAGCCGATGATCGACATACAGGGAGCGGAGGTTGCAGCCGCCAGCTTGACGCGTGGTCATCCCGCTTGCGTGCACCTGCAAATGGTGTCGGACACGCTGACCCCGGTTGCGGCAGCCCTGCGGTTGATGGAGCCTGCAAGAGGCGACTTCCTGCTCGAATCGGTGGAGGGTGGTGAAACCCGCGGCCGCTATAGCCTTCTGGGCGTAGATCCGGACCTTGTGTTCACCGCCAAGAATGGGCGCGCCCGGATCAACCGCGTCTGGAAGAAGGATCGAGAGGCATTCGGCGCGTTAGAGGAAGCCCCCTTGCAGGCTTTGGAGTCGCTGCGCCGGGAATGCTGCTTCGACGTGCCTGCCGCCCTCCCCCCTGTTCTCGCCAGCCTGGTCGGCTATCTGGGGTTTGAGGTCACGGCCTTGATCGAAGACCTCCCAGCCCCCGCACACGATCCTTTGTGCCTGCCTGATATGGCGTTCGTCCGGCCATCGGCAGTGGTCATATTCGACCAGCTCAAGGATGAGGCGTTTGCCCTCGCGCCCATCTGGACATCTCAGCCCCTGCCTCCGGAGCAGGCATCGAAATGTATCGACGAGGCGTGCGAGCGGCTCCGCGCACTTCATGCCCGGCTGGAGTCGGGCCCGATGTCGCCTGGAACACAGCGCGGCTCAGGTCCTGATCCGGCCGAGGTACACTCTCCGGCAGCCGCCCTTGCCCCTACCCGGTATCGTGAACTGGTTCGTCAGGCGCAGGAGTATATCGCCGCAGGCGACGTTTTTCAGGTTGTCCTGGCGCAGCGTTTCACCGCCCACTTCGATCTGCCCGCGTTGGACCTGTATCGCGCCCTGCGCCGTATCAATCCTTCACCCTTCCTCTATCTGCTGGACCTGCCGGGCTTTGCGCTGGTGGGATCAAGCCCGGAGATACTCGTTCGCGTGCGGGACGGGGATGTGACCGTGCGTCCGATCGCCGGCACCCGTCCGCGGGGCCGCGACACCGCCGCGGATCGTCAGATGGAGACTGACCTGCTGAACGACCCGAAGGAGCGTGCAGAGCATCTCATGCTGCTCGACCTCGGGCGCAACGATGTGGGGCGCGTTGCACGGTCCGGCACCGTGAAGGTGACGGCCAGCTATACCGTGGAACGATACAGCCATGTCATGCATCTGGTCAGCAACGTCACGGGCAGACTTGCCGAAGGCGTGGGTCCATTGAACGCCGTGCTGGCGGGGTTTCCGGCAGGCACTGTCAGCGGCGCGCCCAAGGTCCGGGCCTGCCAGATCATCGCTGAACTGGAAAACGAAGTACGCGGTCCTTACGCCGGAGCGGTGGGCTATTTCGCTCCGGACGGATCGGTGGACAGTTGCATCGTCCTTCGAACAGCGGTCCTCAAGGATGGCCTGATGCATGTGACGGCAGGCGCCGGCATCGTGAAGGACAGCGACCCGGAAGCCGAGCAAAGGGAGTGCGAGGCCAAGGCCGGCGCGTTGTTCGCGGCGGCCGATGAAGCCAGAAGACTAGCGGCGGCCGAACGGCTGACCTAAAGCGTACGATGATGCTCCGCTCGAAAGCCCTGTTCCCACTGAGCCTGATTCTCGCGCTTGCTGCGGGATGCGACCAGCAGCAGCCCGGCGATCCGCTGGTTCGAACGCCCATTCGTACTGGCGCGGCCGACACCGCCACCCCGTCTCAGCAATCCAGCCCGAACGAATCGCGGGTGCAGGTGGAATCGTCCTGCCGCCCGGTGATCTTCGAGAATACATCCTTCACGCATTGCCTCGCTGTTCCGGCACGCCACACGATCCGTACCGCGTGGCGCGGAAGCGATGATCAACCGCTGCGCAGCTTTGCCCGCTATGCCGCCAACGCCGGTGACGCGGCCGCGTCGGTCGCCTTTGCGTTTAATGCCGGAATGTTCGATGAAGATGGCCAGCCCATCGGCTACTTCGTCGAGGATGGAGAGCGGCTGCACACGCTGAACACCGGCACCGGCGAAGGCGATTTCTACGCCAAGCCCAACGGCGTGTTCTTCGGGACCGACGATCAATGGCAGATCATGACCTCTGACGCCTTCCTCAAGACGGTTTCAGAGCGACCCAAGTTCGGTACGCAGTCCGGTCCCATGCTGGTCATCGAAGGGCGGCTGCATCCCGATATCGCGCCGGATGGCGATGATCGGGTGTTTCGCAACGCCGTGGGTGTTGATGCAAACGGCCGGGCGCACTTCGTCATCAGCAATGCGCCGGTGAGTTTCGGCAAGCTCGCGCGTCTGTACCGGGACAAGCTTGAGGTAGGCGATGCGCTCCACCTCGATGCCAAGGTATCGTCCTTGTGGAGTCCCGCAAACGGAAGGATGGACGATGCCAGCCCGCTGGGACCTCTGATCATCGTCGACAGGCGGGCGAACACCGAATGATCCTGGTTCTCGATAATTACGACAGCTTCACCTACAACCTTGTGCACTATCTGCTGGAGCTGGGCTCCAAGGTGGAGGTCGTCCGCAACGACGCCCTCACCGTTGACGAGGCCATGTCGGCCGGTGCGTCGGGGTTTCTCATTTCACCAGGGCCGTGCACTCCTTCCGAGGCGGGCATCAGCCTGGAACTCGTCGCTGCCTGCGCCGAGGCTGGTCGTCCGCTTCTCGGCGTGTGCCTGGGTCATCAGGCAATCGGGCAGCACTTCGGCGCACGTGTGGTGCGTGGCGGCCTGATGCACGGCAAGACCAGCGAGGTGGCGCACGATCAGAGCGGGGTGTTCACCGGGCTGCCATCGCCGTTCACGGCCACCCGCTATCATTCGTTGGTGGTCGAAGACGTGCCGGATACCCTGATCGTCAACGCGACCAGCACGACTCCCGGTATCGACGGCACTGCCGTCATGGGTCTGCGTCATCGGGCGCTCCCCATCCACGGTGTCCAGTTCCATCCGGAAAGCATTGCCACACAGCATGGGCATGCCCTGTTGGCAAACTTTCTGGCCATCTGCGACGCCGACGCGCGCGCCGCGGCATGAACGGTATGCCTGACCCGCTGGTCCGCCTTGATGCCCAAGCGGCAGAGGCAGTGTTCGGCAGGATCCTCGACGATGCCACCCTGCCAGAGGAGACGATTGCCGATTTCCTCATCGGCTTGACCGAGCGCAGCGAAACGGCCGAGGAGATTGCCGGCGCGGCACAGGCGCTCAGAGCCCGGCTCCTCCCTGTCGACGCGCCGCCAGGCACGATCGACGTCTGCGGAACCGGAGGTGACGGCCATCACACGCTGAACGTCTCCACGGCGGTCAGCCTCGTGGTAGCCGCCGCGGGTGTGCCGGTAGCCAAGCACGGCAATCGCGCTGCCTCGTCCCGCTCGGGCGCCGCTGATACGCTGGAGGTTCTGGGCCTGGACATGGCCGCAGCCGGCAGATCGGCAGAGCGTACCCTGGCGGAACTGGGCATCTGCTTCCTCTT
Source organism: Porphyrobacter sp. GA68 (assembly GCF_022605525.1). GTDB lineage: Bacteria > Pseudomonadota > Alphaproteobacteria > Sphingomonadales > Sphingomonadaceae > Qipengyuania_B. Next base: position 546,290 of record NZ_JAKQYJ010000002.1, on the reverse strand, counting down.
TGCCGCGAACCACCATCCCGCGATGCGCCGAATCCAGCCAATACGGCAGCGGATCGGCCGGCGGACCATTTTCAACTTGATGGGTCCGCTCTCCAACCCAGCGCGCGTGGAGAGCCAACTGATCGGCATCGCACGCCCCGCCTATGTGCCCATCTACGCGGCGGCGAAGGCGATGCTGGGAACGCGGCACACCATGATTGTGTCGGGCGACGAAGGGCTCGATGAACTGAGCTTGGCTGGGGGTAACGAGATCGCCGAGGTTCGCGGCGAAACCTATCTGATGCGACGCATGACCGCACAGGATGTCGGCCTGCCGCATTCCCCCGTGCAGTCCATTCGCGGAGGCGATCCCCGGCATAACGCGGCGGCGCTGCGTGCGTTGCTGGACGGGTCGCCCGGACCATACAGGGACGCAGTGGTGCTGAACGCAGCGGCCGCGTTCCATGTTGCGGGCAAGGGAGCGGACTGGCACGAACGGCGTGCCCTGGCCGAAGCCAGTCTCGACAGCGGACGTGCGCGGCAGTTGCTGCATGACTGGATCGCCATGGCGCAAAGGAATGGCACGTGAACAAGCTTGACGAAATCTGCGCGGTCAAGCGCGAGGAGGTCGCGAGCGGCAAAGCAAAGGCGACGCTCGGCGATCTCGAACGGCGCGCGGCGGAGCAAAGCGCTCCACGCGGTTTCCAGCAGGCGCTCGCCTCAGCGGCAGGTAACGGCTTTGCGCTGATCGCCGAGGTGAAGCGGGCGAGTCCGTCAAAGGGGCTGATCCGCCACGACTTCGACCCGCCCGCTCTGGCCGCGGCTTACGAAGCAGGAGGGGCGGCATGCCTGTCAGTTCTGACTGACGAGCAGTTCTTTGCCGGGCATCAGGACTACCTGCGATCCGCCCGCGCCGCCTGCCACTTGCCGGTTCTGCGCAAGGATTTCATGATCGACCCTTGGCAGGTTTACGAGGCGCGGGCGGCGGGCGCAGATGCGATCCTGCTGATCGCGGCGATCCTGGAAGATGCGGTCATGCTGCAACTGGAAGCGGCAGCGCGGGATTGCGGGATGGACGTGCTGGTCGAAGTGCATGATGAATCAGAGATGGAGCGTGCCTGGCACCTGCAATCTCGTCTGATCGGCATCAACAATCGCGACCTGAAAACATTTTCGACCGACCTTTCGGTCTGCGAACGTCTCGCTCCACTGGCCCCGCCGAACGCCCTCCTTGTTGCCGAAAGCGGCATCTCTACTCATGATGATTGTCAACAACTGGAGCGCAGCGGCATCCGCTGTTTTCTGGTGGGCGAAAGCCTGATGCGGCAGCAGGACATCCACGCCGCGACGCAACGCCTTCTTCAGGGCTGAACAGGCCAGGCGGAAGGCGGCAGGCGGCGCCACCATCACAAATTCATAGCAAGACCTCTTGCACGCTTTGCGACAATTGCACCGGTTACTTGACGTTGCGAGCAAAGTTGCCTAATTGTTCTGCATCCGTTCACCATGTCGTCCCGGAATGATGACTTGGCCTGTCTCGCGGGAGAGGTTTGATGCTTACTGCAAAGCAACACGAATTGCTCAATTTCATTCAAGCGCGACTGGAGGTGAGCGGCGTTTCGCCATCATTTGAAGAAATGAGAGAAGCGCTCGACCTGCGCAGCAAGTCAGGTGTGCATCGTCTGATTTCAGCGTTGGAAGAACGCGGCTTCATCCGCCGTCTGCCCAATCGTGCCCGTGCTCTGGAAGTTCTGCGCAACGCAGACGACAGGAGCAGCCTGGCGACCAGGCAATCGTCACCGCGCACGATCAGCACGAGCAGCTTCGGCAGAGCGGATCTGCGGCAACCCGCGAACGATATCGTCGAGTTGCCGCTGCATGGCCGAATAGCCGCGGGCGTTCCCATCGAAGCTATCGAGGACCGCGTCAGCCTGAGCGTGCCGTCCGCCCTGCTTGGACCAGGAGAGCATTACGCGCTCGAAGTTTCCGGTGACTCCATGGTCGAGGCGGGGATATTCGACGGTGACTACGCGCTGGTGCGCCGCACGGAAACCGCCCGCGACGGAGAAATCGTGGTCGCGCTCGTCAACGACGAGGAAGCGACGCTCAAGTATCTGCGGCGCGACAACGGACGCATTCGCCTTGATCCGGCGAACTCGGCCTATGATCCGCAGGTGTATGAGGCGCATCAGGTCAAGGTTCAGGGCCGGTTGGCAGGACTGCTTCGCCGCTATCACTGACCTCCGTTTCGGTCGGGCGCGCTCCACCAGCCGTGCCGGCCCTGATGGTCGGCCACCGCTTCCACGCGATGTTTGTCCAGGTAAATGGCGATGCCTCCTGTACGGGAGAGATGCTGGCGATCTGCCTTCAGCCAGGCTGGCCGGCAACTGCGGGGCAGCCGGCGGCCTGCAATCACGATGTCCACCTGCGAACAGGCTGCGGCAAGCTGCCGCTCCTCGATCATGACGTTGTTGCGGGCAAGAAGCAGGCGCCATTCGCGGCCCCTGCCCGGTACGTTGGCGACACAGAACTCCGGGCTGCAAGCGGCGTCGCGCCAACTCGCCAGGTGGAGAACGTCACCGTCTGTCGCGGACAACTCCTGCAGCTGTTCAACGGCATAGCCGCCGGGTTCTCCGCGCAGGATCAGGAGCTTGCCGGATGAATCGCGGATCGCCGCATTCTTCCCATCGCCCGTGACGAGCACATCCGGCACGGGCGTCAGAATGAGCAGGATCGTCGCCACCCCAACCGGCAGCAGCCCCGCAAGCCGGACCGGACCGCGCCACAGAGCAAGCCACATTCCACCTATGGCGAACAGGGCGATGGTTGCTCGATCCATTTGCGGAAACAGTCTGACAGCTCCCGGCTGCGCGGCCGTGAAGCGGGCTATTTCGAGCAGCAGGTTGAGCGACTGCTCGACCGCCCACCATGCTGGCGCGCCTACTCCCACCACGTCAAGCAGCAAGGCGAACGCGATCAGCGGCATGGCGCAGAACGTGACGAGCGGAATGGCCATCACATTCGCAAATGCTCCGTAAAAGCCGGAGCGATGGAAATGGAACATAACAATGGGGGTGAGCGCCAGCTCGATAACCACGCCGGTCAGGAACAAAGCGGCAGTCTGCCGCCCTAGCCTGTGCGTCAAGCTCTCGCCCGACCTAGCGAGAAACTTGCGCATCGGCTCCGACCCGTGCAGCGCCACGATGGCAATCACTGCCGCGAAGCTCATCTGGAAGCTCGGCCCAAGCAGTGCCTCAGGAGAAAACAGCATCACCACGGCCGCGGCAACCGCGATCATCCTTAGCGACAGCGGCTCGCGACCGAGAGCCATCGCAGCCAGAACGAGCAGGGCCGCAAGGCAACTTCGGACGGTCGGAACCTCGGCTCCGGTCAGCAAGGTATAGCCTACCCCGCCGGCAGCGCCGATGCCCGCCGCAAGCAGTGGCAGCCGGACACGGAGCGCAAGCCACGGCCATAGCCCGAGCAGTTTCAGCGAAACCAGATAGCATGCCCCGACAAGGGCGCTGACATGCAATCCGCTGATCGAAAGAAGGTGCGTTAGCCCGGAGTCGCGCATCGCATCTTCGTCGACCTGAGAGATGGCACCGCGATCGCCGCTGGCGAAGGCGGCCGCGATAGTGCCGGCGGACCCCTCCACTTGCCCTCTGACGTGCGCTGCCAAACGGCGCTGCAAATCGGGTAGTAATTCACCCTGTGCGGGCGGCGCCTTCGATATCTCGACATCTCCGATCAGTGTGCCGGATGCGGAGAGCCCGTCGAACCATGCCTTTCTTGCGAAATCATATGCGCCGGGTACCAGCGGCGGCGCTGGCGGAAGCAGCCTTGCGCGCAGGCGCAGATGCGCTCCTTCCCGGAGCGATCCTCCGTCCCTGGCAAGTGGCACGTTGAGCCGGACTTTCATTGCCCGCCCGTCGTCGGCGTCCCGCACGGCCAGCAGCAAGCGGACACGGTCGTTAGCGGGCTGTTCGGTGCGTTCCAGAACCACCGCATTTAGCACCCTTACCTGCGGGTGGGGTATCGCGGCGGCACCCACCAGTTCCGATTTAGTCCATACCAGCGCCAGTCCCGCCGCGCACACCAGCGGCATGGTCGTCCCTGCAAGCAAAAGGAGATTGCGATCAGCCCGGCGACCCCAGACCCCCCAGACCGTCACGGCGCAGAGCAGCAGCCCTGTCATCGCGGCTACCCAGTGCATGGGGGACGGCAGCGCAAACCATGTCGCAATTCCCGCGCCCAGCGCTACCGTCAGCCAGGGTCCACGATCATTGGCGCTGGTTGTCAGGAACGCTTCGACTTTGTCCGTCCATCTGGACAAGGAGACGCGTGTCAGCCAAGAGCGCTGCATTGCAGCATCGTACGCCTTGCCTGGCATCGGCAATGTGGTCATGGCCCAGTCAGTACGCGGCAACCGGTAAGGATTGGTGAAGGAGGTCGGGCAAATGGCGGCAGACGGACGGCAGGTAGTGACGCGGTTCGCGCCTTCCCCGACCGGCTTTCTGCACATTGGCGGCGCACGCACCGCCCTGTTCAACTGGTTGTTCGCGCGTCACCACGGCGGAAAAGCCCTCCTTAGGATAGAAGACACCGACACCAAGCGGTCCACGCAGCAGGCCATTGATGCGATCATCTCGGGGCTCGACTGGCTTGGCCTGGACTACGATGACGCGCCTGTGTTCCAGTCCTCCCGTGCCGAGCGTCATCGGGACGTCGCTTTGCAGCTCCTGGCGGGGGGTTACGCCTATCGGTGCTACGCCACCCCGGAAGAGCTGGAAACGATGCGGGCGGAACAGCGCGCCGCCAAGCAGCCGATCCGTTACGATCGGCGGTGGCGAGATCGTGCTCCTGCCGACGCGCCTGCCGATCAGCCTTTCACCGTCCGCCTGCGTGTGCCGCAAGACGGCGACACCGTGATCGAAGATGCCGTGCAGGGTCAGGTGCGGGTCGCGAACAAGGAAATTGACGATTACGTCTTGCTCAGGGCGGACGGCACACCGACGTACATGCTGGCGGTAGTGGTCGACGATCACGACATGGGCGTGACCCATGTCATCAGAGGTGACGACCACCTGAACAACGCCTTTCGTCAGTTGCCGATCTTTCGCGCAATGAACATGATCGAGGGCGGCTGGCCGGACCCGGTGTTTGCGCATATTCCGCTGATCCATGGCAGCGACGGCAGCAAGCTGTCGAAGCGCCACGGAGCCTTGGGGGTAGAGGCATATCGTGACGAATTCGGTATCCTGCCGGAAGCGTTGATGAATTACCTCCTTCGGCTCGGCTGGGGCCACGGCGATCGCGAAGAGATCACCCGCGAAGAAGCAATCGCCCTGTTCGATCTCGATGGGATTGGTCGCAGCCCATCACGGTTCGACCTGAAGAAGCTTGAACACATCAACGGGCACTATCTGCGGCAGGCTGACGATCACCGCCTCGCCGCTTTGGTGGCCGAACGCATGGAACGGGCGCCGAACATGGAACTGTTGGCCCGCGCCATGCCCGCCCTCAAGACAAGGGCGAAAAACCTCAACGAACTCGCTGAAGGTGCGCGATTTCTGCTGCCGGGTGAACCGGCAGTGATGGCGGAAAAGGCGCAGGCTCTGCTCGAGGGGGACGGACTCGCCCGCCTCCAGATCGCGGCGACGGCTCTGCGGGCAGCCCAGTCGTGGACGCTGGATGCGCTTGAGACAACGCTCAAGCATGCAGCCGACGCGCACGAGATCGGTATCGGAAAGCTGGCGCAGCCTTTGCGGGCTGCCCTGACAGGCTCTACGACATCGCCCGGTATTTACGATGTTCTCGCGTTGCTCGGGCGTGAGGAGTCGCTCGCGCGGATAGATGCTCAACTCGCGTCCGTGCGAACTATGGAACACGATCAAGGAGAATAGGGTGTCCGCCATGCATGCCAAACTGGAGCTCGACAACAAAACCCACGACTTTTCGATCCTGACCGGCACCTGTGGTCCGGATGTCATCGACATCCGCAAGCTGTACGGGCAGACCGGCTGCTTCACCTACGATCCGGGTTTCAAGTCCACAGCCAGCTGCGAAAGCGCGCTGACCTTCATCGATGGCGAGGAAGGCGTTCTGCTGCACCGCGGCTATCCCATCGGACAGTTGGCGGAGCATTCTAGTTTTATGGAGGTGTCATACCTCCTCCTGAACGGAGAACTGCCCAGCCACGACGAGCTGGACGATTTTACCTATACCATCACCAGGCACACCATGCTGCACGACCAGCTGCGGCAGTTCTACCAGGGATTCCGTCGCGATGCGCATCCCATGGCGATCATGTGCGGGGTGGTCGGCGCATTATCCGCTTTCTACCACGACAGCACCGACATCTCCGATCCTGAACATCGCAAGATCAGCAGCCATCGGCTGATCGCCAAGATGCCCACGATTGCGGCCTGGGCTTATAAATACGCCATAGGCCAGCCATTCATGCAGCCGCACAACGACCTGAGCTACACAGGCAATTTCCTGCGCATGACCTTTGGCGTCCCGGCAGAAGAGTACGAGCTGCATCCGGCGGTAGAGCGCGCGATGGATCGCATTTTCATCCTGCACGCCGATCATGAGCAGAACGCTTCCACGTCGACCGTTCGGCTTGCGGGATCGTCCGGCGCGAACCCGTTCGCCTGCATCGCGGCGGGCATAGCCTGCCTGTGGGGACCGGCGCACGGCGGCGCGAACGAGGCAGCCCTGAACATGCTGCACGAAATCGGCACACCGGACCGCATCCCGCATTACATCGCGCGCGCGAAGGACAAGGACGATCCGTTCCGCCTGATGGGCTTCGGTCACCGCGTTTACAAGAACTACGATCCTCGCGCCGCAGTCATGCAGAAGACAGTGCGCGAGGTTTTCGATGCGCTGAAGGTTTCCGATCCTGTGTTTGAAACGGCCCTGCGGCTGGAAGAAATTGCGTTGAACGACGATTACTTCAAGGAAAAGAAACTGTTTCCGAACGTCGATTTCTATTCAGGCATCATCCTGTCTGCCATCGGCTTCCCGACCACGATGTTTACGGCGCTGTTCGCGCTGGCCCGGACCGTCGGCTGGGTGGCGCAGTGGAACGAGATGATCTCGGACCCGGACCAGGTAATCGGTCGACCGCGGCAGCTTTATACCGGCCCGACACAAAGGGATTATGTACCGCTGGAAGATCGCTGATCCTGTGCGGCCCGTCTGCACCGGCTGACCGGAGCGGCGGGCCATCTTTATTCCGCCAGCGGCAGAGCCATGACAAAGCGCGTGCCCGCATCGGGGGTGCTGTCGATCCATAGCTTTCCTTGCATCGCCTGGGCGAGCCGCTGCGCGATGTACAAGCCCAGCCCCAGCCCCTGCGCGTCGGTCCTGCCCAAACGTTCGTACTTGCCGAAAATTTGCTGTTGTTCTTCAGGGGAAATGCCAGCGCCTTGATCGGTGACAGAAATGGCGCCCCCGCCGTCAGTACAATCGATCTGTATCCGGACGTCGGCTGAAGCAGGACCATATTTGATGGCGTTGCTCAGCAGGTTCAACAACACCTGGAGAACGCGGCGCTGGTCGCCGCGAACACAAAGCTGCTTGTCGGCGGAAGGGGTGACAATGTTGACGCCCCGCTCTCTGGCTTGTCCGCTCAACAGCCGGGCGGCCGTGCGCGCGGTGTCCGCCAGATCCACGTTCCCGATGTTGAGGGCCAGCTGATCTGCGTCGATCTGCTGCAGATCCTCAAGATCGCCTACCAGCATTTGCAGGTGTCGACCCGCCGCGATGATGTCGGCGGCATAATCGCTGTATTCCTCTGACACAGGTCCGGCCAATCTGCGCTTGATCGATCCGGCATTCTCGATGATGCGGGAAACCGGACCATGCAGGGACGGCAACAGGCTTGTCGCAACCTCCTGCAGCAGCGCTGGCTCCTCCGCCGACGGGTTAGCGGTTGCCGTCAACGGCGTGAGTGCAACCAGGGACAAGTTGAAGCCGCCTGCCCCGTACTCATCGTTGCCGATCGGATCGAGGTGAGCTTGCCAGGTGCGGTTCGACCCCTTCAGTCGGCACGTCGCGCCATCCAGCAATCGCCAGTGTACGGGCTGTAATCCCATACCGTCATCCAAGGTAACGAACCGCGTCCAGGGCTGACCAAGGCCATCGGTGAAATCCCGCTTCACCAGTTCGAGGTCGCTGCTGCCGGCTTCAACCGAAATGATGTTCTGCGCAGGATCCAACCGCACCGTCATTTCCGCCAATTGGCGCTTGATCCGTGCGCCTTTGTCTTCCGTGTGCGCGAGCTCCTGCTTGTCACGCGGCTGCGCCTGCCATGTCAGGAGCCTGATCGCGCACCCTGTGTTCTTCGGGTCAGTCGATGGTGCGAGTTCGACCAATCCGGTGATCTTGGTGGCATTGGTTAGCGCCGTGAAAGGACGTGTCATGCGAAGGCCGCCCGCGCGTGCCCGGCGGACCAGCGACAGCAGTTCGGGAATGGCGATCGTTCCCGGCATGGTTCCGCCGCAATCCTGCTGCAAGGTGAGCAGCACCTGGTCGGCGCGGATAAGCCGGTCGTCGGCATCGCTGAGACCCTGTGCAGCGGCTTGTTCGTCCTGAGGGAACCTGGTCATAATCCGGTTCCTTCGCCCGTCGCCACTTCTAGAGCAGCCAGAAGTTGTGCGGGTCCTGCGAAAGCCAAGACAGAAAGTACCGGTATGGCCGCCTGGTTGTGCAACAGGATCAGATTGCGCGAAAGCGCCTTCCGCGTGCAGCCCGATGACAGCGCCTCCAGCGCGAACCGGGCCTGTTGTCCCGCGGGCAGGAGCGCAGCGGCATCCACCCACTCCAGTTCGGCACGCTCTGCAAAGGCCGCCAGGAACAGACCGGTGCCGGCCTTTTCCAGCTGCCAGCCCCGCTTGTCCGGATATTCCGGCCGGTTGACCAGAAGCTTGAATAGGGCGTACCGGGTTCCCTCCTCTTGGTAACTAGTCCGCACCTCCTGCTCCACGGCATCGGCAACATCGGTACGCGCCGACGCCGTCCGGCCAATGGCGAGGGCAATGCGGAGCAAATCTGCCGGAAGTTGTTCCAGCGGCAACCGCATGCGCTCCATCGCTCCAAGATGCCGCATCTGCGCGGAAAGACAGGAGGCAGCGGTCCTCGAGGTGATCGCGTCGGCGGACGCGATCATCTCCTGCAACAACCGTGGCAGCAGCGGATCGAGGTCGGCTTCGCGCGCCAGGCGGGTTGTCAGCTGGTATTCCAGGCACAGCGCATGGCAATACGCCAGCAGGCGCGGTTCAGTCATGAGCGCGGCAAGGATTGCGTCAATGCTGTTTGCGGGCGCTTCGCTTGCGTTCTGTCCAAGTTCAGCGCCGGCGAGCTGCTGGGCGAGATGCAGCAGCAGGCCACGGCTGCGGGCGATTAGCTCATCGTTGAACAGGCCACGATCGGACCACCCGATCGCGAAGGCCAGTTGCTGCGCCAGATCGGTGCGCGCTGCGGTCGCGGCGGCGATCAGTTCACGGACGGCCGCATCCGGGTTGGTGGAGCGTGACTGCGGCTTGTGATCAGGCATCGTGACTGGCCCCTACTGCAAGGCTGTCACTCGGTCGTCAGATGCTTTCGCGCTGTCTCATAAAACAACAACAGGACGATGATGGTTACCGTGATCAGCATCGCTACCGGAGCCAGGAAGCCCAGCATATGGCCCAGCAGCAGGATGGTTGTGAGTAGCACCTGGTCGCCGGCCGCGGACGCCAGGTTCGCGGGCAACCTGTGCCTGCCCAACTCCATGGTCCCGCCCAACGCGGCTGCCGTGAACCAGGCGAAAGCCCCGGGCACTGACGGCAGAAATGCTGCGGCCACTATAATGATCAAGGCAGCGGCGTTACCGATCCGCAGGGCGGACCAGAGCCGACGCCGAGATGCGTTGTACAATTCCAGACCCGACACCCGCGCCAGAGTTCGTGCTGCGACGTTCAGCGCACCCGATACGGCCAACACCAGCAAGGCGGCCGCAGTGAGGTTCTGCCATCCCAACGACAGCGCCACTGCCATCAGCGCAAGAGAAGTGGCGGGCAAGGCCACCGGCCAATTGGATGAGGCAAGAAGACGAGGCGCCAGCTTGACTGTGACGCGCTCGATGATTGCCTGAATGGGTGCGGCAAAGCTGACGTTCGCCGCCAAGTTGTCGATCCGATCTGCTTCGATCTGCGCCAGATGCTCGGCATTTCTGACAAGCGTTATCCTCCCGTCCCGCAGGACGCCTGCCTGCAAGTTGACGACGGGCGCGCCGTTCATCAGCGTCAGTCGCAACAGAGATGAGGCAGGGTCAATATCCTCGGGCAGGTGGAGAAGCTCCTGCACGATCTGACCCCGCCCCACCAGAACGCCGGCCCAGGCGCGGTCCGCGTCTATCCGTTCAAAGCCCAGCGGGAGGGCACTGTCGGCCGGCAGGGCCAGCACGATTGGTCCCGACGCCGGCGCTGTTGCCAGCAGATCGGAGTCGCACACCACGCCTCCCGCAAAAACGAGGAGCAGATCGCCGCTGGAGACAAACGCCGGCAAATGCCGGGCTTGGCTAACAACACGCAGATGCACTCCCGCCGCCGCACACAGGTCGCGAAGTGCGGGCAGTTCCCCTGGCGGTTGTTCCGACAGGCAGATGATCCGCTCGCACCCGTCAGCGATCGCCAGCGCCACCTGATGCTGCAGGATGGTACGGCCGGCCAGCGAGTGAGCCCCGCGCACTACTGGGCTGTCCGCTGCATGGAGAGGCTCGGCAGTCAGGAGAGCGATTTTCACGGCCCGGAAACCTACAGGTTCGGGCGGCGAGGACAAGGTTCTGCGCGGTGTCCCTGCGCGCTACTGGCTGCTTTGGAGAGGCCGCTGGCGCTCGAGTAGAGCGACTTGCGCCTCAAGGGATCGAAGCACCGTCGGCTCTCCGGGAGCGGCGGTGACGGCGGCCGTGGCGAGGGCGACCAGTTCGTCCGCATGGAAACTTGCCGCAATGGCGCGCAGGCGAAGTGCCGCCATCTGCCAGTTCGCATCACATCTTGACCGGCGCAGAAGATCGGCCTGCCGCCGGGCGCTGACCAGAAATGCCTGCCGCAGCTCTGCCTGAAGGGCGAGATCGTTGCCGGCTGCCGCCGACAGCGTCATGTCCAAAGCAGAAGGTTCCAAGCTCATCAGTTACCGCATAGGCTTCTTCTGGTTAAAATTGGTTTATCGAGATGAGGAACATGGTAGCTTGCAGCCCATGACCCCACGCCATCCCATCCGCAGCATTCAAACTCACATTGGCTCTATCGAGCCTGATTCTGATCGCCACGGCGGGGCGTCAGAAGACGCCGCAACGGCACAGGACATCGCGGCCGCCGATGAGCCTGTGTGGACAGACGCGGATGCAGAGGCTGAACAGGCTGAGCCGCGCCTTGCAGTCACGCGCGGGGACAAGTGGGTTTCGGCTGGCGCCGCCTTATTCGCGTTGGCCTGGACGGTGCTGTTCATTGCAGGCGCTGGCCCGCAAATTTCCTCAAGCCCAGATGCGGCAGAGTTTGCCGCGCTGATCCAGGGGTGGGCGTTGCCCGTTATCCTCATTGCGGTCCTGTGGCTGTTAGTCATGCGCAGCAGCACGCGCGAGGCGCGCAGATTCGGCAACCTGACCGCCTCGCTGGAACGGCAGACTGTGGTGCTTGAAGAACGGCTGCTGGGGATCAACCGGGAACTGAGCCTCGCCCGCGAGTTCCTGAGTGCAGAGACAAGAGAGCTGGATTATCTCGGCCGCTCAGCGGTGGAACGGATCGGGGAGCACGCAGGCGCGCTGCAGGCGCTGATCCAGCAGAACGGTGCCCAGGTCGATAGCATAGCCAGCGTCAGCAGCGCTGCGCTCGATAACATGAACCGCCTGAGGCAGGAGTTGCCGGTAATCGCCGCCTCCGCCCGCGACATGAGCAACCTGATCGGCAATGTCGGACGCAGCGCGTCTGAACAGATGGGTCTGCTGAAAACAGGCTTTGACGACATGACGCAAGCAGGGCAGGCCAACGAAAGCCAGATCGAAACGCTGAGGAACGAAGCAACGGAAACTGTGGCATTCGTCCGCGAAAGCATAGCGGAACTCGCCGGGCAGGCGCACGACCGGTTGGCCGAGTTGCGTCACCGTACCGAGGATTATCGCCGGACCATGCTGGCCCAGGAGGAGGAAGCCCTGGCGTCGGCCAAGTCCCGCGCGACGCGGTTCGGCAGCGAGCTTTCCGTTTTCCACGCACGTCTGGCAGAAGAGGAAGATGCCCATCTTGCCCGGGTGGAGCAGCGCCTCGTCGCCACTCGCGAACAGATCAGCGCGGTGCATGAAGAGATCGCGTCGCGAACGCAAGAGGCCGATCATGCCGGCCAGCGGCGTCTTGACGCACTGCGCGATTACCTCATCCAGCTCCTCTCGGAAATAGAGCAGTTAGAACGTCAGGCCGACGCCACATCCGGTCAGCGGCTGGGCGTGCTGCGCGACAGCGTGGATCAGGTCGACACCGCCATATCTCAGCGGCTGATCCGTACCGACAAGGAACTTGCGCGGCAGCGGGACGCCTGGGAGGAGGCGGAACAGGCCGCGCTGGCGCGGCAGACCGAACGGCATGACACGCTGGATCAGCAGCTTTCCGCCTACCGGGAACAGCAGGTCGCCCAAACGCTGATGTTGGCAGAGCACAGCGAGGAGATTGCACAGAGGGTAGCGGCGGCTACCGAGCAGATGGGCGAGATCGTCGCCGCAGTGGAGGACGCGCACGCCAGGATAGAAGCGGCGGCGGCAGGGCTGACGACAAGACTGGGCGACGGACGCGAATTGATCGACGAGTCGGACATGGCGCTTACTTCAGTGCTGCAGTCCGGCGAGCGGGTGCAGGCGCTGCTGCAGAACAGCCTGATTCCTGGCAGCGGCGAGTTGCGCGGGACTTTGACCAGCGCTGTTGCTGATCTCGAACATGCGGAGCAGAGCGGCAACATCATCGCCGCGGCCCTGCAAAGCATGAAAGGAACGACCGCTGACATCACCGCGTCACTGGCTGATGCAGCCGAATTGAGCCGGTCGGCAAGCGAGGCAGTGACGTCACTTGGTGGCACCGTGGCGGCTCACCAGCAGGAGCATGCGGCGGCCTTTGAACAATTGCGAAGTGAGCTGGCTGCGCTGGAGGAGCGCGCGGAGGCCACGGCCGAGCATCTGCGTCATTCGTTGCAAAATGCCGGCCTGGCTATCCGCGATGAACTTGCCGCCGCCCTGCAGAATCATGCCGGCGACGACGGTATGGTAGCTTCTCTGGCGGAGCAGGTAGGCACAAGAAGCGCGGAAGCGATCAGCGGTGCCTTGGAAGAAAGCGGGTCGAAGATCGCCGACGAAATGGCCCAGCGGATGCAAACCGCCGCGGAAACCGGGCGTGAAGCCGTGATGCATTTGCGCGATCAGCTTGCGCGGGTGCATGAACTGACAAGCAATCTCGAGGCGCGCATTGCGCGGGCGCGCGAACAGTCGGAAGAGAACGTCGACAACGATTTTTCACGCCGCGTTGCCTTGATTACCGAGCGGCTCAATTCCACCGCAATAGACTTGGACAATCTGCTGTCTGTCGAAGTCAGCGAGACGGCATGGGCATCGTACCTCAAGGGCGACCGCGGGATCTTCACTCGCAAGGTGCTGAAGCTTCTCAACCGCCGGGACACGAAGGAGATCGCTGATCTCTACAATGCGGACAGTGAATTCCGCGATCACGTCAACCGCTATGTCCACGACTTCGAAGCGATGCTGCGTTCGCTGCTGTCCACCCGGAATGGCAACGCGCTGGGCGTTCTCATCCTTAGCTCCGACATGGGCAAGCTGTATGTGGCGCTGGCGCAGTCGATCGAGCGCTTGAGGAACTGAGCGGGGGTTTAATCCTCCAGCAACGCCCGAACTTGCGGCGGTGGTTCAAAGAGGTTGAGATCCTCCGCCTGAACCCAGCCGTTGACGTAGTTCGCGATGTAGATGCCCGTCAGCAGCGCGGCCACCCAGGTCGCGCGCCAGGCAACCGCCCGCGGCCGAAAGTTTGCCGGGGCGCTGTCCGCCTGGCCGGCAGTTTTTGTGATCCCCAGCTCGTCATGGGTTCGCACGCCGAACGGGAGCATCAAGAACGCGACCGCCACCCACACCAGAGCGTAGATGGCGACAACAGAGGTCCATTCCATGACGGCAATATAGGTTCAGAGAGTGACGACGTGAACCTGCGGGTTCTTGCCGCTCCATTGCCGGGCCGTCTGCCTGGCAGCCAATCGCGCAGCTTCGCTGACAGCGGCTGGATCGCCCTTGGCGGCGCCTTTCAGCCGCTGCACGGCCCTGGCGACAGCGGTCTGGGCATCGAGAATGAAGTCGGCATGGTCTTCGTCAAGGGGCAGCCCGAATGCCTCAACCTTGCAGCGGCCCTCTCCTCCGAGCAGCACGACGACCAGACCGTTCTGAGCCATTCGGCGACGTATGGTGATCGCCTCTCCGTCGGCCGGTATGATGATGTCGCCGTCAAGCAGAAGCCGACCGGAACGCACCTCCATCAGCTTCTCGGGTTTGCCCGGCGCGAGCCGGACGATCTGCCCGTTCTTCTGCACGATTGCTTCGGGGACGCCGCTATCGAGAGCCAGCCTCGCCTGTTCCTGCATGTGGCGCATCTCGCCGTGAACCGGGACAAGGATGTCCGGGCGGAGCCAGCCATACATCGCCTCCAGTTCCGGGCGCCCTGGATGGCCGGACACGTGGATGGGGCGCTGCCGGTCCGTCACCATGATGATACCGCGCTGCGCCAGCGTGTTCTGCATTCGGCCGATGGGAATTTCGTTGCCGGGTATCTGCCTGCTGGAGAACAGCACCACATCGCCGCTCGCCAGTTCGATGGGGTGATTGCCTTCCGCCATGCGCGCCAGCGCAGCGCGCGGTTCGCCCTGGCCCCCGGTTGCGAGCACAAGAACCTCTCCGCGCGGAAGGCTCATAGCCTCCTCGAACGTCACCGGATCGGGGAAGTCGGCGAGATACCCGTTGTCGCGGGCCACCTCCAGGATGCGGTCGATCGACCTGCCGGCGATGCAGATCTGGCGCCCGGTTTCCCTCGCTACATCACCCAGGGTCTGCAGGCGGGCCACATTGGAGGCAAAGGTTGTAACGACAACCCGCTTGCCGTCATGCCGCGCTACTTCATCCAGCAACCCCTTGTGAACGGCGCCTTCGGAACCGCTCGGCTCGGGGTTGAAGGCATTGGTGGAGTCGCAGACGAGCGCCAGAACACCCTCGTCCCCGATCTGCCTGAGGTCCGCCGCAGTCGCTGGCTCGCCGACGATGGGATCTTCGTCCAGCTTCCAGTCACCACTATGGAAAACCCGGCCATGCGGGGTGTCGATCAGGAGCGCGTTAGCTTCTGCGATGGAATGCGCCAGCGGGAAATAGGCGAGGTCGAACGGACCAAGGCGGAAGTTTTCGCCTTCTTCGATGATATTCAGCTCAACCGATTGTGTCAGGCCAGCTTCTTTGAGCTTGCGGGCGATGAGGTCGGCGGTGAAGGGGGTGGCGTAAAGCGGTACGCCGAGCTCTTGCGCGAAGTAGGGGATCGCGCCGATGTGGTCTTCGTGCCCGTGGGTCAACACGATGCCCAGCAGCGCGTCCACGCGTTCCTCAATGAACTCAAGGTCGGGCAGCACCAGGTCGACGCCCGGATACTCCCCGCCTGAAAAGGTCATGCCAAGGTCCACCATCAGCCACTTGCCATCGCAGCCGTAAAGGTTGACGTTCATCCCGACCTCGCCAGACCCGCCAAGACTGAGGAAGAGAAGTTCCCGTTCTGGAGTTCCGTCGCGCTTCAAGAGGGTGTCCGTTCGGCGCAGATGGCAAGGCCGTGCAAGGTCAGATCCGGATCAACCGCATCGAACAAATCGGTATGCTGATCGAACAGCAGCGCAAGCCCGCCGGTCGCAATGACCTTCGCCGGCCTGCCTACCTCGGCGCGAAGCCGTGCTACAAGCCCTTCGATCATCGCCACATATCCCCAGAAAATTCCTATACGCATCTGTTCCTCGGTATTGCGCCCGATCACGCTGGCAGCCTCGGGCGGAAGGATGGCGATGCGGGGCAGCTTGGCGGTATTGCTTACCAACGCTTCAAGCGACAGATTGATGCCAGGCGCGATGATCCCACCCTTGTAGGCGCCGCGAAAATCCACCACGTCAAGAGTGGTGGCAGTGCCGAAGTCCAGGATGATGAGGTCGCCGCCATGCCGACGATGTGCGGCAATGGCGTTCAGCGCCCGATCGGCGCCAAGCGACCTTGGTTCTGCCACGTCCAGTTCGATCCCCCAGCCCGCCTCGCCTTCTCCCGCAATCAACGGCTCCACTCCGAAATAGCGGCGCGCAAGAACCGACAAGTTGTGATTGGCCCGTGGCACGACCGAACCGATGATGACCCGGCGGACGTCCTCCCGCGGCACTCCCTCGATGGCGAGCAGTTGAAGCAGCCATACAGCATATTCGTCACCGGTGCGGCGCGGATCGGTGGCTATGCGCCAGCGGGCCCGGATCGTGCGGTCAGCCCGATCATCGCCGTCGAACAGGGCGAAGACGATGTTGGTGTTGCCCGCGTCGATGGCCAGAAGCATTGGTCAGCTTTCCCTGTTCAGCATTACGTCGCCCGCACGGATCAGGCGCGTCTCTCCGGACGTGAGAGCGAGGCGCAAAGAGCCATCCTCTGCCAGACCGGCAAACTCGCCGGCAAGCTGCGACTCTCCGGGCGGCAGCACCGTCAACCGCGTTCCGACCGGGTGCGCCGCCGTTTGCCACCGGCGAATTACCGGCTCCACGCCGTATGTCCGCCATCGGGCAAGCTCTTCGGCCACGCTGTCGGCCAAAGTGGCGGCGAACAGGTCGCGATTGGGAGCCGGGCCATAGCGGGTCAGCGCGGCGGTTTCGCGGCCCGCCACTGCCGGAGCATGAGCGAGATTGACCCCGAAGCCGGCCACCACGCAATCCCCTGCTCGTTCGAGGAGAATACCGGCCAGCTTCGCACCATCAACCATCAGGTCGTTGGGCCATTTGAGTTCCAGCTGAACCGGCCTGGGCAACAGGGTGTGAACCGCTTCATACAAGGCCAGCCCGGCGACGAGCGCCAAGGAAGCTGGCGCCGGATCGCCGGGGGCAAGCCGGATCACGGTGGAACCCATGAAGTTGCCGCATCCGTCCTGCCAGTGCCGGCCCTGACGCCCCCTTCCCGCAGTCTGCCGGTCGGCAATGAGCCATTCACCTTCCGGAACACGCAAGGCGCCCCTGACGCTAGCGAGAAGGTCAGCGTTGGTGGAAGCTGTCGAGGAGACGAACTGCAATCGGCCGGACGAGAGCGTCGCCTGCCTCATGCGAGCGTGAACAGCGACACCGCGGCTTGATTAGACCACGCTCCGAGCCATGGCGTCAGCAGGAAGCCGAGCGGAGAGATGAACAGGGTCGCGATGACCAGAACTGCCCAGTGCGCGGCGGGGCTGCGCGCCACATGCCGCGTGGCTTCAGCGCCGGCAGGTGCGTCGAAGAACATCACCTTGACGAACTTGATGTAATAGAACGCCCCGATCACGCTGGCCGCAATGCCGATCGCGGCAAGCGCCACCAGATCCGCCTGCACCGCTGCCTGGAACACCACGAACTTGGCCCAGAAGCCGAACAGCGGTGGGATGCCAGCGAGGCTGAACATCAGCAGCAGGATGCACCAGGCCAGCGCGGGTTTTGTGCCTGCGAGTCCGGCGATGTCGGCAAAGGTCGAAAGCGGCACCCCGTCGTCGTCGGTCAGCATCAGAAGCGCAACAAAGCTGCCAATGGTCATGGCGGCATAGATCACCAGATAGGTCAGCATCGCGCTCGCTCCGGCGGGGGTGCCGGTGGCCAGTCCGATCAGCAGAAAGCCGACATTGTTGATCGAGCTGTAGGCGAGCACACGTTTCAGGCTTTCCTGCCCGATCGCACCCAGCGCGCCGACCACGATTGAGGCGAGGGCCGCAAAGACCACGATCTGCTGCCAACCGAAAAGTTGTTCGCCAAAGGCGTACAGCGTCATGCGGGCCAGCACCGCGACCGCGGCGATCTTCGGCGCGCTGGCGAAGAAGGTGGTGACAGGCGTTGGCGCACCTTCATAGACATCGGGCGTCCACATGTGGAACGGCACCGCAGACACCTTGAACGCCAGCCCTGCGAGTACGAACACCACTCCAAACAGCGCGCCCGTGCCAAGTTCGCCGGTGAGCGCAGCCCGAATTCCGGCGTAGCTGGTGTTACCCGTGAAGCCATAGACGAGGCTCATGCCGTAAAGCAGTATGCCGCTGGCTAGCGCGCCCAGAACGAAGTATTTTAATCCTGCCTCTGCCGAACGCATGTCGTTGCGTGCGAAACTGGCAAGGACGTAGGAAGACAGGCTGCTGAGCTCGAGCCCGATGTACAAGGTCATGAGATCGACGGCGGACACCATCATTCCCATGCCGACGGCGTTGAACAGCATCAGGACCGCATACTCACCGCGGTAGATACCGCGCCGCTCGAAATAGCGCGGGGTCACGATGAGGCAGGCAATGGTGGACACATAGATCAGCAGCTTTGCAAAACCGGCGAAGGTATCCAGCCGATAGAGCCCGAAAAACGCTTCGGTCTGCGCAAGGCCTGCACCGTTGTTCATTACCGCCGCGGTGAATGCTGTGGCACCGACCAAAGCTGCGACGGAGATGATCGTGACCAAGCGGGCGGCGCGCTGTCCGCCCCACGCCGTCACGAGCAGCAGTAGTAGCGCCGCCGCAGCCAGTCCGATCTCTGCGCCGGCCAGGTAAAAGGATAAGCCGAAGTCCATCAGTGCGCGCCCTCCCCCGCATGCTCTGCGCCAGGCAGCGTGGCCATGGCATTGGCGGATTGTGCGCGCGGCGCGCCCATCACCAGGTTCGCATCACCCGCCGGCGCCGCTCTTGCAAGTCGCGCTTCCAGCATGGCGATATCCTGTCGCATGGGCGCAAGGAAGCTTTCCGGGTAGACGCCCATCCACAACACTGCCGCCGCGATCGGCGCGAGCAGCACCCACTCGCGCGCATTAAGGTCGCGCATGGCTGCGGCATCGGCGTTGCGCTGCTCGCCGTATGCCACGCGCGCATACAGGTACAGCATGTAACCGGCCGCAAGAATGATCCCCGTGGTAAGCACCAGCGCAGCCCAGCTTGAAACCTGATACACGCCTGCGAGGCTCAGAAATTCGGCAACAAAACCGCTTGTCCCCGGTAGACCGATGCTCGCCATGGTGAACAGGAGGAAGAACAGGGCGTAGGCAGGCATGTTGATGGCCAGGCCGCCGTAGCGGGCGATTTCCCGCGTGTGCAGCCGGTCATAGATGACGCCCACGCACAGGAACAGCGCGCCCGATACCAGGCCGTGGCTCAGCATCATCACCATCGCGCCTTCGAGACCCTGTACGTTGAAGGCGAACAGTCCCGCCGTCACGATCGCCATATGCGCCACGCTGGAGTAGGCGATCAGCTTCTTCATGTCGTGCTGCACCAGGGCGATCAGCGAAGTGATCACTATCGCGGCCATGGACAGACCCAGGATCAGCCAGGTGAACTGCGCGCTTGCTTCAGGAAACATGGGCAGGCTGAACCGGATGAACCCGTATCCGCCCATCTTCAGCAGTACCCCTGCCAGGATCACCGAGCCGGCGGTGGGCGCCTGAACATGCGCGTCGGGCAACCACGTATGCACCGGCCACATCGGCATCTTGACCGCGAAGCTGGCGAAAAAGGCCAGCCACAGCCAGGTTTGCGCAGCGGGCGCGAAATCATATTCCATTAGGGCAGGAATGCTGCTGGTTCCGGCGACGTTGACCATCCACAGCATGGCGATCAGCATCAACACCGAGCCGAGCAGCGTGTAGAGGAAGAACTTGTAACTGGCGTAGATCCGGTCGTCGCCGCCCCAGACGCCGATGATGAGATACATCGGGATCAAGCCCGCTTCGAAGAAAATGTAGAACAGGAAGATGTCCTGTGCGGCAAATACGCCGATCATCAGCGCTTCCATGAACAGGAAAGCGGCCATGTATTCGCCTACACGCGTGCGGATCGCTTCCCAGCTGGCGAGGATGCAGAACGGCATCAAGAATACGCTGAGCATGATAAGCATCAAGGCGATGCCATCCACACCCAGTGCCCAGCTGAACCCCGCGAACAGGGGGGCATACTCCTGGAACTGCCATTGCGCGCCGCCGATGTCGAAATTGAGCCACAGGACGATGCCCAGCAACAGGTTGATCAGCGTTGCGCCAAGCGCGATGAGCCGCGCCGGACGGGCGTCGACCAGCAGGCAAGCGATGCCCGCAATGAGCGGCACCAGCAGCATCAGCGAAAGGATTGGCAAGCCCCCCATTACACGAGCACCCACGTAACCGCGCCGACCAAGCCCAGCAGCATCACGAGCGCGTAGCTGTACAGGTAGCCGTTCTGCAGCTTCTTGGCGGCAAAGCTGCCTTGCTGAACCGCCCAGGCTGCTCCGTTCGGGCCAAAGCGATCAATGATGCCGACATCGCCGCGTTGCCACAGCTGGCGACCCAGCCAAAATGCGGGGCGCACAAAGATCGCCCGATAGAGATCATCGAAATACCACTTGTTGTAGAACAGGCGGTAGATCGGCCCCATCTGCTCCGCCGTCTTGGCCGGAATGGACGTGTCGCGGATATAAGCGAACCACGCGAAGGCGAGGCCCAGCACCATTGCAATCGTCGCCGCCAGCTTGACAGGCAGCGGCACCGCGTGAAGCGCATGGATCAACGCCTCGTTGTAGTAGATCGAACCGTTCCAGAACCTGGCGCCATCGATGAATTGCGGTGCGAATGCGAAGCCTGCCGCAATCGCGCCCAGCGTCAGCACGCCGAGCGGGACCAGCATGGACACGGGGCTCTCGTGCGGATGATATCCGGCGGTTCCCTCGTGCTGATCGGGGCCGGGCACATCGTGCGGACTGCCCATGTCGGCGCTTTCCTGTCGAGGAGGATTGCCTTCTTCGGGTGAGTGGTGCCCGTGACCGACGGCATGCTGAATGTGTTCGCTCTCGCTCCACCTTGGCCGGCCCCAGAACGTCAGGAACATCAGCCGCCAGCTGTAGAAGCTCGTCAGCAGGGCAACCAGCGTTCCGGTCCAGAAGGCAAACGTCGCCATGTCCGTGCCGCGAGCGAACGCCGCTTCCAGAATGGCGTCCTTGGAGTGGAAGCCGGCGAACCCACCGATGCCGTAGATGCCCACGCCAGTTATCGCCAGCGTTCCGAACAGCATGGCCCAGAATGTCAGTGGAATGTGCCGGCGCAGAGCCCCGTAATACCGCATGTCCTGCTCGTGGTGCATGGCGTGGATAACGGACCCTGCGCCCAGAAACAGCAGTGCCTTGAAGAAGGCGTGCGTAAAAAGGTGGAACATGGCAACGCCGTAGGCGCCGACGCCGGCGGCGAAGAACATGTAGCCAAGCTGCGAGCAGGTTGAATAGGCGATCACTCGCTTGATGTCCCACTGCGTCATGCCGACCGTGGCGGCGAACAGGCAGGTGGCCGCGCCGATGAAGGTTACCAGCGCGAGCGCAACCGGCGCCGCTTCGAACATGGGGGATAGCCGGCACACCATGAACACACCGGCCGTGACCATGGTGGCCGCATGGATCAGGGCGGATACCGGCGTTGGCCCCTCCATAGCATCGGGAAGCCACGTATGCAGGCCCAACTGTGCCGACTTGCCCATCGCACCGATGAACAGCAGGATGCACAGCACGTCCATCGTCTGCAGGCGCATGCCAAGGAAGCCTATCGTGGCGCCGCTCATCCCCGCAGCAGCCGCATTGATCTCGGTCAGGGATGTGGTGCCGAACACCAGATAGGTGCCAAAGATGCCGAGCATGAAGCCCAGATCGCCTACGCGATTGACCACAAAAGCTTTGATCGCCGCCGCATTGGCTGAAGGCTTGCGGAACCAGAAGCCGATCAGCAGATAGCTCGCCAGCCCCACGCCTTCCCAGCCGAAGAACATCTGGACGAGGTTGTCAGCCGTTACCAGCATCAGCATGGCAAAGGTAAACAGCGACAGATAGGCGAAGAAGCGCGGCTGGTCCGGGTCTTCCGCCATGTACCCCCAGGAGTAGATGTGGACCAGAGCCGACACGGTGGTGATCACCACCAGCATTACCGCGGTCAGCGTGTCGACGCGCAGCGCCCAGTCAAACGTCAGTGTGCCTGACTGCACCCATTGGGCTACCGGCACGACGGACGGCTGCGCGGTACCGTTGAGGAAGCCCAAGAATATCGGCCACGACAGGACGCACGACAGGATCAGCGCGCCCGTGGTCACACTCTTGGCAAACACGCTTGGCAGGTGCTTGTTGGGCAGCCCCGCGACCAGCGCTGCCAGCAACGGCAGGAAGACGATCAACAATATCGGCTGCACTGGTGCCCTACCCTTTCAACCGATCGACATCATCGACCGCAATGGTGCCGCGTCCGCGGAAATAGATGACCAGAATGGCGAGGCCGATCGCCGCTTCCGCCGCCGCAACCGTCAGAACGAACATGGCGAAGATCTGGCCAGCCAGATCGTTCAGGAAGGCGCTGAACGCGACCAGGTTGATGTTCACTGCCAGCAGGATGAGTTCGATCGCCATCAGGATGACAATCACATTCTTCCGGTTGAGGAAGATGCCCAGAACACCCAGCACGAACAGGATCGTGCCGACGATGATGTAATGCTCCACGCCGATCACAGCTCCACCCCTTCACCGGTCGCAGGCTGCCGCATGATGGTGGCATCCTCGGGCCTTCGGGCGATCTGTCGCGCGATGTCCTGGCGCCCTGACGAACCTTCGCGCTTGCGGTGCGTCAGCACGATGGCGCCGATCATGGCGACCAGAAGGACCAGGCCGGCCGCCTCGAACAGGAACAGGTAACGGGAGTAGAGCAGTATTCCCAGCGCGGTTATGTTGCTCACCCCAGCAACCGGCGCGGTGGCGCCGCCCGCCGTGCCGAGGTCGATCGCCCCCGCCTGCCACGCGCCGATGCCAAGGATCAGTTCCGCCAGCAGCACCAGCGCAATGGCAATGCCGAGCGGAAAGTTCTTGATAAAGCCGCTGCGCAACTCGGCGAAATCGATATCGAGCATCATGACGACGAACAGGAACAGGACCGCCACGGCGCCGACATAGACGATCACCAGAAGTACGGCGATGAACTCCGCACCAACCAGCACCATCAAGCCTGCGGCATTGAAGAACGCCAGGATCAGCCACAGCACCGAATGAACCGGGTTGCGCGCCATGATCACCATCACCGCACTGGTGATGACAATGGTTGCGAACAGATAAAAGGCGATGGCCTGGATCAAACTAGAAAACTACCCTTCTCCACCCCTCAGCCTGGCAGCTGGCAGATCGGTGCTGGCACCCGGGCGAGGCGGCGTGCATTGGCACGCGCCCCGGCCCGAGCGGATCGGAATCGATTGGATGCGCCCCTAGCGGTAGGGAGCGTCCGCTTCAAGGTTCGCTGCTATAGCCCGCTCCCACTTGTCACCATTCGCCAGCAGCTTGGCCTTGTCGTAAAGCAGTTCTTCCCTGGTTTCCGTGGAATATTCCAGGTTCGGTCCCTCTACGATGGCATCCACCGGGCAGGCTTCCTGGCAGAAGCCGCAATAGATGCATTTTGTCATGTCGATGTCATAGCGGGTGGTCCGCCGGCTGCCATCTGCGCGCGGTTCGCTTTCGATGGTGATGGCCTGCGCCGGACACACTGCCTCGCAAAGTTTGCAGGCGATGCACCGCTCCTCGCCGTTGGGATAGCGTCGCAGCGCGTGTTCGCCGCGAAAACGGGGAGAGATCGGGTTCTTCTCGTAGGGGTAGTTGATCGTCACCTTGGGCTTGAAGAAATACTTCAATGTCAGGGCATGCGCCTTGACGAATTCCCACAGAGTGAAAGACTTGATGAGTTGGGCGGCGTTCATGGCAAATCCATTCAGTCAGCGCGTTAGCGAGCGACGGCAGGGGGGCTTGCTGCGGCGGGAGTCGCTGTCGCTGCCGCAAGCACGGCGGAATTGCCCTCGCCCCACCGCGTCAGCATCAGCCAGCCGCTCACCAGGACGACGAACAGCAGGCTGAGTGGCAGAAACACTTTCCAGCCCAGACGCATCAGCTGGTCGTAACGGAAACGGGGCACTGTCGCCTTGATCAGGCTGAACACGAAGAAAAAGAAGAAGATCTTGCCAAACAGCCAGACAAAACCGGGAATGTCGAACCATGGGATCAGATCGATGTTCAGGGGCGGCAGCCAACCGCCGAAGAACAGGATCGAGAGCAGCGCGCACATCAGCAGGACGTTGGCGTATTCCCCCAGCCAGAACAGAGCGAAGCTCATGGAAGAATATTCGGTCTGGTACCCTGCCACCAGTTCCGATTCCGCCTCCGTAAGATCAAAAGGAGCGCGCGCCGTCTCAGCCAGAGCAGAGATCAGAAACATCACGAACAGCGGAAACAGCAGGATATTGAACGCAAAGGCGTTCACGATACCGAACCCGTGGCCGAGCTGGGCCAGCACGATCCCGTTCATGTTGAATGTCCCGGCATAGAGCACCACGCAGACAAGGATGAAGCCGATGCTGACCTCGTACGAGATCATCTGCGCGGCGGCCCGCATGGCGGAAAAGAACGGGTATTTGGAATTCGATGCCCAGCCTGCAACGACCACGCCGTACACGCCCAGCGAGCTGATCGCGAGAATGTACAGGAGACCGACATTGATGTCGGCCAGCACGGCCTCCGGACCGAACGGCACCACCGCCCAGGCGAGCAGGGCAACTGTGAAGGTGATGATAGGAGCGATCAGGAACAGACCCTTGTTCGCCGCGCTCGGGACGATCGTTTCCTGCAGGAAAACCTTCAAACCATCCGCAAAGGACTGGAGCAGGCCGAACGGGCCCACGACATTGGGTCCGCGACGCAGGGCAACTGCGGCCCAAACCTTGCGGTCGACATAGATGATCATCGCCACAGCCAGCATGAGCGGCAGGGCGATGAGCAGGATGCCGGCAACTGTCGCAAGCGCCCAGGCCGTGCCGTAGCTCAGGCCGAGTTCCGTGAAGAAAGCAGTCACGTGTTTGCTCCAGGCTTGCTCGACCGCGGCGCGTGCGGGATTGTCGCGGTCACTCCGCTGCCTCCAGCAGTTCTTCGCCATGCAGCAGTTCGGCGGAACAGCGTTGCATGACCGTGCTTGCCCGCGCGATAGGGTTGGTCAGGTAAAAGTCCTTCACCGGATAGGTGATCGTCCCGCTCGCGCGCATGTTCCGGTCGCCTGCAGGCAGCGATCCGTACTGAGCCAGACCCTGTTCACCCAGCCCAGGGACGGCAGCGATCATCGCTGCGCGCAGTTCGGAAAAGCTGTCAAACCCGACGCTGATGCCGAGCTCGTCAGCGAGCGCCCGCACGATTGTCCAGTCTTCCCGCGCATCGCCCGGCGGGAACACCGCCTTTTCTGCCCGCTGCACGCGTCCCTCTGTATTCACAAAGGTTCCATCCTTCTCGGCAAAGCTTGCACCCGGCAGAACGATGTCCGCCGCATGGGCGCCGCGATCTCCGTGGTGCCCGATGTAAACCTTGAGACTGCCACCGAAAGGCGCATAGTCCATTTCGTCCGCACCCAGCGACAGCAGGACGTTCGGCTGTGCCTCGACCAGTTCCGCCATGCCGCGCGGCCGCGCGAAGCCAAGCATGAGGCCGCCCATCCGGCTGGCCGCCATGTGCAGCACGTTGAACCCGTTCCAGCCATCCCGGAACAGCTGCCACTGCTCGGCCAGGACGAGTGCAGGCGCAAGCGCCCCCTTGGCCAGACCTGCCGCCCCGACGATGATGGCCGGCCGCTGCGCCTGCGACATCGCTTGGGCTATCGCATCGGGAAGATCGTGCAGCAATTCGGCATCGTCGCCCAGGAACTCGCCCCTGAAGGTTGTCTCCCATTCCGGGCCTATCAGGAACACCTTGGCGCCGCGTTTGACCGCCTTGCGCAGGCGCGCGTTCACCAACGCTGCTTCCCAACGGACATGACTGCCGATGATGAGAATGGCATCAGCGTTCTCGATACCGGCCAGCGTGGAATTGAAATTCACTGCCGCGAGGTTCGAAGCGTCGTAGGCGAGCCCGGTCTGTCGTCCCTCCAGGAGGTCGGAGCCCAGCGCATTGACCAGGCGCTTAGCCGCGAACATCGTTTCGCAGTCGACAAGATCTCCGGCCACGGCGGCGATGCTGCCCTGTGGGGAAGCCGAGACGATCATGCCGAACGCATCCTGCCAGCTGGCCGGGTGCAGGCGCCCCTCGCGTCTGATCCACACCTGATCGAGGCGGCGGCGCTGCAGGCCATCGACCTGCCAGCGACCCTTGTCGGACAGCCATTCTTCATTGACGTCGTCGTTCACGCGCGGCAGCGCGCGCATCACTTCACGCCCGCGACTGTCGAGGCGGATATTCGCCCCCACCGCGTCCGACACGTCGATGGACAGCGTCTTGCGTAGCTCCCAGGGGCGCGCTTCAAATGCATAGGGCCGGCTGGTCAGCGCGCCCACCGGGCACAGGTCGACGACATTCGCCGACAACTCGTGCTTGGCCGCCTGTTCCAGATAGGTGGTGATCTCCATGTTCTCGCCACGGCCAACCGCGCCAATCTCGTCCACGCCGGCGATCTCCTCGGAGAACCGAACACAGCGGGTGCAGTGGATGCAGCGGGTCATGATCGTCTTGATCAGCGGACCCATGTATTTTTCGGAAACAGCGCGCTTGTTCTCTTGATAGCGCGAAGCGCCGCGCCCGTAATACATCGCTTGGTCTTGCAGGTCGCATTCCCCGCCCTGGTCACAGATCGGGCAGTCGAGCGGATGGTTGATGAGCAGGAACTCCATCACCCCTTCGCGCGCCGTCTTGACCATCAGGCTGTCGGTGCGAATCTCCTGCCCGTCAGTTGCTGGCAGCGCGCAGCTGGCCTGCGGCTTGGGCGGCCCCGGCTTCACCTCGACCAGGCACATGCGGCAATTGCCCGCGATGCTCAGCCGCTCGTGATAGCAGAAGCGGGGGATTTCCTTGCCGGCAAGCTCGCACGCCTGCAGCACGGTGGCGCCATCAGGAACTTCGATTTCCAGCCCGTCAACGGTGACTTGAGGCATTATGCTTTCGCTTTCAAAAATTCTCGATGGTGTTGAAGTTCACGGTATAACGCCATTGAAAGTATGAAGCGCAAGCTGCTCCGGTCAAACTTCACCTCTTGGCCTTCGATGATGCACGGTGACAGCGCGGGCACTATCGCCGCTAAAGCCGAGGTCTCGGCAGAGCTATCGGGTGGAGACAGGATCAATCCGCGCACATCACTCGCTGACGTTTGGATCACGCATTGACCAAAGCGTTCCGTAGCATTGTTGGGCTTCAAACGAGATAGTCGCCATTCTGCCGTAGTGTCCGCCGCCAAGGCTTCGATGTCTCTTTTGTTGAAACTGTGTTCAACGAAGTGCTCAGCAAAGGCTCCCGCGAAACTTAAAAAGCCTCCTTGCACAAGAACGCCTTCAGCACTGAAACATCGTTCACTTTGATGACCTAACATTCGCGTGAGTCTGTTAACTGCTTTGCTCTGCTGCTCCGTTCCATAAGGTTCGGCGAGAGCCTGTCGCGCTAGTGTAGGAAAGAGTTCTGCGGCACATCGGGCATACGCATTGAAAGCTGCACGTGATGAGCCCCGATGTCTCAGATCCACCGACCCTGTAGCTCCACTTTCTCTACGACTAACGTTGGAGCCCGTAACAGCGGTAGGTGCGCTTTGCGCCGCCACCTCCGCGGCGATAGTCGTGCAGAATGCGGTAGTGCATACACAGACAGCAACCTTGCGAAAAATGGCGTTCATTGTTTCAACCTTCCAGTTGATCAATCAGTATTGGAACACTCGTCATTCCGCCGCCTCCGCGAAAGTGCTCTGCCGCTCCAATATTCGCCGCTCCATCTCAGGTCGGAAGTGCCGGATCAGCCCTTGGATCGGCCACGCCGCCGCGTCGCCCAGCGCGCAGATCGTGTGGCCTTCGACTTGCTTGGTCACCTGATGCAGCATGTCGATCTCCTCGACTGCCGCATCGCCTTCACGCAGGCGTTCCATCACCCGCCACATCCAGCCGGTGCCTTCGCGGCAGGGGGTGCACTGACCACAGGACTCGTGCTTGTAGAAGTAGGAGAGGCGAGCAATCGCGCGGACTATGTCGGTGGACTTGTCCATGACGATGATGCCGGCTGTGCCAAGGCCGGAGCCGAGCTCCTTCATGCCGTCAAAGTCCATCGGCGCATCCATGATCTGCTCTGCCGGGACCAGAGGAACCGACGAGCCGCCGGGGATGACCGCCAGCAGGTTTTCCCACCCGCCACGGATGCCGCCGCAATGTTTCTCGATCAATTCGCGGAAGGGAATGCTCATCGCTTCCTCTACCACGCACGGGCGTTCCACATGGCCGCTGATCTGGAACAGCTTGGTGCCAGCGTTCCCCTCGCGGCCGAAGGAGGAGAACCAGCCCGCACCCCGCCGCAGGATGGTTGGCGTCACCGCGATCGATTCGACGTTGTTAACCGTTGTGGGGCAGCCGTACAGGCCGGCCCCGGCGGGAAACGGAGGCTTCAGGCGCGGCTGCCCCTTCTTGCCTTCCAGGCTCTCGATCATCGCGGTTTCTTCGCCGCAGATGTATGCCCCGCCGCCCCGGTGCATGAACACGTCGAAGTCGTAGCCCGACCCACTGGCATTCTTCCCGATCAGCCCGGCGTCGTAAGCCTCGTCGATCGCCGCCTGCAGCACTCTGGCTTCGCTGATGTATTCACCGCGGATGTAGATGTAGGCCGCCCGCGCCCGCATGGCGAAACCCGCGACCAAGGCACCTTCAATGAGTTTGTGCGGATCGTGCCGGATGATTTCGCGATCCTTGCAGGACCCCGGTTCCGACTCGTCGGCGTTGATGACCAAGAAGCTTGGCCTGCCGTCCTTGCTTTCCTTCGGCATGAACGACCACTTGAGGCCAGTGGGAAAGCCCGCTCCGCCCCGGCCGCGAAGACCGCTGGCCTTGATTTCGTCAATAATGGCGTCCTGCCCGCGCGCCAGCAGCGCTCCGGTGTTGTCCCAGTCGCCGCGCGCCTTTGCTGCCCCCAGGGTCCAGTCCTGAAACCCGTACAGATTGGTGAAGATGCGATCCTTATCCGCCAGCATCAGCCCATCACTCCAAAAACTATAATGGCGGCGATGATCAGGATGCCCCCCAAGGCGAGCGTCTTGACGATGCCGGTGAGGAACTTCCAGGCGATGACGACAGCTACGAGGGCGACCACGATGGCGGCGAGTGACAGGTCCATCACCATTCGCTCCGGTAATCGTGATTGGCACTCACCATTTCCTTGAGCGTAGTCGGTCCGCCCGCAGGTTCCGATGTGTGCCGCCCCGGCTCCTGTGTGCCCGCCTTCGGCCGCTCTCCCCGCGCCAGAGCGTCGAAAATGGCGTCCAGCCGCTCCGGCGTGAGATCCTCGTAGTTGTCGTCGTTGATCTGCACCATCGGTGCGGTGGCGCAATTGCCCATGCATTCCACTTCGGTCAGCGTCCACAGCCCGTCCGGCGACACGTGCCCCTTCTTCATGCCACGAGCATGACAGGTGTCGAACAGAGCGTCCGATCCACGCAGCATGCATGGCGTCGTCCCGCAGACCTGCACGTGATACTTTCCGACCGGCTGCAGGTTGTACATGAAGTAGAAGGTGGCGACTTCAAGCGCGCGGATCACAGGCATGTCGAGATAGCGAGCCACATACTCGATCACAGGCAGGGGCAGCCAGCCGGCAGTACCGGTTTCCTCACCAACCTGTTCCTGTGCGATGAAGAGCAGCGGCATGATCGCGGAACGCTGGCGCCCGTTCGGGTAGCGCGCGATGGCTTGATCCGCCTTGGCCTTGTTCTGCGGGGTGAAGACGAAGCCATTCCATCGGGCCCGCAGTTCCGGCGTGTCGGCGCTGGGTGTGCGATCAGCCATTTGCGAGCCTCCGCTCCAGCACCCGGCCAGCATACAGGCCGATCACAGCCGCAGCAGCGGTCGACACCACCTCTTTCGTGCTGGCCTCGCCATGGAAGAGCGCCAGATAGGCGGCGATGGCCGCGCAAAAGCCGGCGACGCTCACGATCAGAATTAAGACCTCCCGCAGCATCACCGGTCGCACTCCCCGAACACGACATCGATCGCGCCCAGAATGGCCGTGGCATCGGGGAGCATGTGACCTTTGGACATGAACTCCATCGCCTGAAGATGCGAAAACGCTGTTGGACGGATTTTGCAGCGGTATGGCTTGTTGGTGCCGTCGCTGACGAGATAGACCCCGAACTCGCCCTTGGGGCTTTCGGTGGCTACGTAAACTTCACCCGCCGGAACATGAAAACCTTCGGTGTAGAGTTTGAAGTGGTGTATCAAAGCCTCCATCGACTGCTTCATCTCGGCCCGCGGAGGCGGCGCTACCTTGCGATCTTCGCTGGCGATCGGACCGGCGGGCAGTTGCGCCAGGCATTGTTTGATGATCTTGGCGCTTTCGTAGACTTCCTTTACGCGCACCATGAATCGGTCGTAGCAGTCGGAGTTCGTCCCGACCGGGATGTCGAACTCCATCCTGTCATATACGTCGTAGGGCTGGCTCTTGCGCAGGTCCCACGGAATGCCCGCCGCGCGGATCATCGGACCGGAAAATCCCCACGCCAGCGCGTCTTGCTTGCTGACGACGGCAATGTCGACGTTGCGCTGTTTGAAGATGCGGTTGTCCAGCACCAGGCTCATCGCATCGCCGAACAGTTCGGGCAGGCGCGTGTCGACCCAGTGGCCGATGTCAACCAGCAGCTTCTCGGGCACATCCTGATGCACGCCCCCGGGACGGAACCAGGCGGCATGCATCCGCGCGCCGCTGGCCCGTTCGTAGAAGCCCATGAGGTCTTCACGCAGTTCGAACACCCACAGGTTCGGCGTCATCGCGCCCACATCCATGACATGGGCACCGATGTTCAGCATGTGGTTCTTTATGCGCGTCAATTCGGCAAAAAGCACCCTCAGGTATTGCGCGCGCAAGGGAACTTCAATGTTCAGCAGCTTTTCCACTGCAAGCACGTACGAGTGCTCCATGCACATCGGGCTGCAGTAATCCAGCCGGTCGAAATACGGCAGCGCCTGCAGGTAGGTCTTTGTCTCGATCAGCTTCTCAGTCCCGCGGTGTAGCAAGCCCACGTGAGGATCGATCCGTTCGATAATCTCGCCGTCAAGCTCCATCACCAGACGCAGCACACCATGGGCCGCCGGATGTTGCGGCCCGAAGTTGATGGTGTAGTTGTTGATCGTCTGGTCGCCGGTGGTTGGCGACTCCTCGACCTTTAACACGCTCATCTAGCTGTCTTTCTCTTCCGGCTGCGTGGCAGGCGGTGTATCGGCAGTGCTCCCGCGGCGCGGCGACCGGTCAGGTCGGTCTTCCGTCGGGTCAGGTGCGCCGGGTTCGTCGACGGACGTAGCGACGGGGACAGGCTCAGCGCCTCCCTGGCCTGGCGTCGTGGTTGCCCCGCCGGCCGTCGCCACATGCTCCGCCGCCTTCTTGTCGGTCGCCGGTCCTGCCCCGGTCTGGATCTGCTTTTCTGTCGTCTTGACCTCGGCCACAGGCGCGGTCGACCCCTTTTCGTCGCCCGGCAACGGGTAATCGGCCCCTTCCCATGGAGACAGGAAATCGAACTGGCGCAGATCCTGGGCAAGCTTTACCGGCTCATACACCACCCGCTTCTCGTCCTCAGAGTAGCGCAGTTCCACGTATCCGGTGAGCGGAAAATCCTTGCGGAACGGGTGGCCTTCGAAACCATAATCGGTCAGAATCCGACGAAGGTCCGTGTTTCCGGCGAACACCACGCCGAACAGATCGAACACCTCCCGCTCAAGCCACCCGGCGTTTGGCCAAAGGGTCGTGACAGTGGGCACCGGAGTGGCTTCGTCGGTACGCACCTTAACCATGATGCGCCGGTTCGCTGTGACTGACAGCAGCATGTACACGATCTCGAACCGTTCGGCGCGCGCGGGATAGTCGACCCCGGCAATCTCCATCAGCTGCTGGTAGCCGTGTTCGTCGCGCAGGGTGCGCAGCACCGCCTCGATGCTGTCCCGGCGCACGTTGAACAGGAGTTCTCCGTGTGCACGCCGCGCGTCCAGCAGATCGCCGCCCATCGCTTGCGACAGTTCGTCCAGCATCGCCTCCGACGCTTCGTACCGAGGTGCGGAATGGAGCACCGAACTCATCGTTCGATCGTCCCGACCCGCCGGATCTTGCGCTGCAACTGCATCACGCCGTACAGCAGCGCCTCGGCCGTCGGCGGACAGCCAGGTACGTAGATGTCCACCGGCACGATGCGATCGCAGCCACGCACAACGGAATAGCTGTAGTGGTAATAGCCGCCGCCATTGGCGCAGCTACCCATGCTGATCACGTATTTCGGATCAGACATCTGATCGTACACTTTGCGCAGCGCAGGAGCCATCTTATTACACAAGGTGCCCGCCACGATCATCACGTCCGATTGTCGCGGCGAGGCGCGCGGAGCGACGCCGAACCGTTCCATATCGTACCTGGGCATGTTGACGTGGATCATCTCCACCGCGCAACAGGCCAGGCCGAACGTCATCCACCACAGCGACCCGGTACGCGCCCACTGAAATAATTCCTCTGTCGAAGTGACAAGGAACCCCTTGTTGTCGACTTCGGTCTGGACCGCCTGGAAATAGCCGGCATCGGGCAGGCGGACCTCGCCGCCCTGCGCGGCGGGCCCGGTATCGGGCCGCGAAAGCTGTTCGCGCCCAGCCGGAGAGGTAGTTGAGTAGTCGGTCATGTCAGTCCCAGTCCAGCGCGCCCATCTTCCATTCATAGGCGAGGCCCACCGCCAGGATGCCGAGGAAGATCATCATGCCGGCCCACCCGGCCCATCCGGTAAACTCGAGGCTCACCGCCCAGGGATATAGGAATGCGGCCTCAAGATCGAACAGGATAAAAGAGATCGCAACCAGATAAAAGCGGATGTCAAACTGACTGCGCGCATCTTCAAATGCCGGAAAGCCGCACTCATACTCGCTCAGCTTCTCCGCGGTGGGGTTGTACGAACCCGTCAGCCGCGAAACGCCCATCGGCAGAAAGACGAAAGCGGTCGACAAGCCAAGGGCTATGACCAGAAAGATCAGGATCGGCAGGTATTGCGAGAGATCTACCACGGAAAAGCCTAGCTGGTGTTGGCGGTTGCGCGGGCATCTACGCCCCTCTGGCCGTATGCGCAAGGCCGAGAAGTGCGTGAAACGCAGCTTGCCGTTTTCGATCTGTTCCGCGCCGACCTAGGCGCAAGAAAGCTACCTCATCGCCATCCGCGCCGCTTTGTCTGTGGCCTGGCCATAGGGCGGCTTGAAGCCGGCCAGTTTCGCAATGTCGATGGCAGGCTGGGTGTATATGCTGCGCGCGTGGCTGAACTCGCGGAACCCCTCCGGCCCGTGGTACGAGCCGATACCCGATGGTCCGACCCCGCCGAACGGCAGGTCGTCCATCGAAACGTGGAACACCACGTCATTCACCGTGACGCCGCCGGAAATGGTGCGGGTCAGCACCTGCTCCTGTTCCACCCTGTCGCTGCCGAAGTAGTAAAGGCCGAGCGGGCGATCACGCCCATTGACATAATCCACCGCATCCTCTGCCCGGCTGTATGTCTTCACCGGCAGAACCGGGCCGAAGATCTCTTCCTGCATCGCCCGCATGTCGTCTGTGACGTTGCGCAGGATGGTCAGCGGCATCTTGCGGTTGTTCGACGCGGTGAAATCCTCGTTCGCCGGGTTCACCTCCACCACCTCGGCCCCCTTTTGACGCGCATCCTCGACCATGTCTTGCAACCGCTCGAAATGGCGATCCGTCACCACGCTGGCATAGTCATCGTTGCTCAACAGGGTCGGATACATGTCGCGCACGCCCAACTCCACTGCCGCGATGGCCGCGTCCTCCTGGCTTTCGTGGACCAGCAGGTAATCCGGTGCCAGGCAGATCTGACCGGCATTCATCATCTTGCCCATCGCAATCCGCTCCCCCGCGCGGCGGAGGTCGGCGCTGCGGCCGACGAATACAGGCGACTTTCCACCCAGCTCCAGCGTAACGGGCACAAGGTTCTTCGCCGCCGCTTCCATCACCTTGCGGCCTGTCGCGGTCGAGCCGGTGAAAACCAGGTGGTCGAACGGCAGCTCGGAAAATGCCTGCGCGACATCCGGGCCTCCCGTGACGACCGCCACCTCTTCGGGAGCGAACACCTTGTCCACCAGTTCGGCGGTGAGGCTGCTTGTACGTTCGGTAAACTCTGATGGTTTCAGCATGGCGCGATTGCCCGCCGCCAGCACCTGCATCAGCGGTCCGAAAGACAGGTTCACAGGGAAGTTCCAGGGCGACATGATCCCCACGACACCTTTGGCTTCGTACCGCACCTCTGCCTTGGCACCCAGCAGCGGCAACGGGAAATCCAACCGGCGCCGATCCGGCTTTGCCCAGCCAGCCAGGTTCTTGAGACAATATTTGCCGAACCGTACCGTGCCCGCAATATCCGTCATCATGGACTGGCGAACGGAGCGGCTGCCGAAGTCTTCGGCCATCGCCGCGCACAGCGGTTCGGCGTGGTCGGTGAGAAGCTTCATCGCGCGCTCGATCCGGTTGCGGCGCACCGCCAGCCGTTCCGGCCGCGAGGCGACAAAGGCGGCACGCTGCCGCTCGAGAATACCGGTCATCTCACCGCTGCTGCTCGACACCACTGCTCTCCCGTTGCCTTTGCCTTATCGCCGCACTACGTCGCCGCACTAGCTGGTAGCCGCTTATCGGCATCCCTTGCAAGCTCGCGAAAGGCTCAAAACGATGGTTCAATTCAGCGCTTCCGACCCGGTCGTCATCCTGTCCTACGCCCGGACCCCGATGGGCGGGATGCAAGGGGTGCTGGCGGACGCGAGCGCAACGGACCTGGGCGCGGCAGCGGTTCAGGCGGCGGTGGAGCGGGCCGGGATAGCGGGTGAGAACGTCGACCGGATCTACATGGGCTGCGTGCTGCCCGCAGGTCTGGGGCAGGCGCCCGCGCGGCAGGCGGCCATCAAGGCTGGCCTGCCCAAGAGCGTCCAGGCAACCACGGTGAACAAGGTCTGCGGGAGCGGGATGCAAACGGTGATCATGGGGGCCGAGGCTCTGGCCAGCGGATCGGCGCAGATGATCGTTGCCGGCGGGATGGAAAGCATGACCAATGCGCCGTATCTTCTGAAGAAACATCGCTCCGGCGCGCGGATCGGGCATGACACCGCGTACGACCACATGTTTCTCGACGGGCTTGAGGACGCCTACGAGGCGGGGCGCGCCATGGGTACTTTTGCGCAGGAAACGGCGAACGAATACCAGATGACCCGAGAAGACATGGATGCCTATTCCATCGAATCCCTGCGCCGCGCCAATGCCGCTATCGAAAGCGGCGCTTTCGCGGACGAGGTTATAGCAGTGACCGTGTCGGGGCGCGCGGGTGATACGATGGTCGACACCGACGAACAGCCCGGGCGCGGCAAGCCGGAGAAGATACCCACGTTGAGGCCCGCCTTCGCCAAGGATGGCACGATCACTGCGGCGACGTCGTCATCCATTTCGGATGGTGCGGCTGCTGTAGTTCTTACCCGCCAGAGTGTTGCCACGCAGAACGGTCTGTCGCCGGTGGCGCGCATCGTCGCGACCGCTGCCCACGCTCAGGAACCTGCGAAGTTTACGACGGCGCCGATCGGTGCCATCGAAAAGGTGCTGGCAAATGCAGGTTGGTCAAAGGATGAAGTCGACCTGTGGGAAATCAACGAGGCTTTTGCATGTGTCGCAATGTTCGCAATGCGGGACATCGGCATTCCGCACGACAAGATCAACGTGAACGGTGGCGGCACGGCGCTGGGCCACCCCATCGGTGCAAGCGGAACGCGCATCATTGTGACGCTGCTGAACGCTCTCCGGCGGCAGAACAAAAAGAAGGGGATTGCCAGCCTGTGCATCGGCGGCGGTGAAGCGACCGCCGTGGCAGTGGAGCTTGTCTGACGGCAGATCGCCTGCGGATCAGGGTTCCTCGTCACCCCAGAGCCGGTCGGCCTCTACCCACCCACGGTAACGCTGGTCGACGGAAATGCGGCACCAGCCAGCTTCGCAAGTTTCCAGGCTGCCCACCACGCCGGGTTCCAGGCGCCAGCGCAGCTCGGAAACATAGCTGGGCGCGGTTCGCATCGCCGCATAGCCGTCCCCGGTGACGATCACTCCACGCTTGTCATCGAGCAGCCGGGCAACCACCCATCCGCGGGTGCCATCCGGATCTTCCACCAGCCGCCACCCCTCGCGCAGGCGCAGCACCTTCAACGGCAAGCCGGGGCGGCGATACACCCATGCGATGCGAAACTCCGCGCTGGGACCGACCCGCATGTTCAGTTCCTTCGCCTTGACCGTGGCCCAGTAAGGTGTCGGGCGATCCTGCGCGGCTGCCGGAGTGGAGAGCAAGAGGACGAACGGCAGGAAAATGAACGCGGCGCGAATGAACATGAGGTTCAGCTTAAGACCGCAAGGCTGCGCGGGGCAAGCATCTTGTCCGCCACACGGGTTGACGCAGCACAGGCCCGCAGCCTAGCTGCACGTACGATGGCCAGTTCAGCCACCACTACTCCGCGCATCATCGGCAGGCCGCGCGTAATCGCCACCCGCGCCCTTATGCCCGCTGTCGAGCGGCGAATGGCCGAATTGTTCGATTTCGTGCCGAACGACGACGATCATCCCTTCACGCGCGACGAAATCTTGACCGCCATGCGCGACTGCGATGTTCTGGTACCGACGGTCACTGACCGGATCAGCGATGATCTCATCAACAGTGCCGACGAACGGCTTCGCCTGATCGCCAGCTTTGGAGCGGGAACGGATCACCTGGACCTCGCCGCAGCCACGGCTCGCCGGATCATTGTCACCAACACGCCCGGGGTATTCACCGACGACACTGCCGATCTGACCATGGCGCTGATCATCGGAGTTCCCCGCCGCGTGCGTGAAGGGGTCGAGCTGGTGAGAAACGGGGAGTGGTCTGGCTGGGCGCCGTCTGCCCTGCTTGGACGCAAACTGGCCGGCAAGACCCTTGGCATTGTCGGAATGGGGCGGATCGGCCAGGCTGTCGCCCATCGGGCCCGGGCGTTCGGCCTGCAGATAGCGTACCACAATCGCAAGCGGCTGCCCGAGGCGCTGGAGAACATGCTCCACGCCAGATTTGTGCCCGATCTGGACGCATTAGTGAAGCAGGCCGACATTCTCACCCTCCACTGCCCCGCCACGCCTGCCACCCGAGGCATCATTGATGGCCGGAGGATCGGGTTGATGAAAGAGGGAGCATCCCTCATCAACACCGCGCGCGGCGATCTGGTGGATCAGAACGCGCTTATAACCGCACTGCAGGATGGCCGTTTGATGGGTGCGGGGCTGGACGTCTACCCTGAAGAACCGCAGGTGGACCCGCGCCTACTCGCGCACCCCAACGTCATGACCCTGCCCCACATCGGCAGCGCCACGATCGAAGGACGCGAGGAGTCCGGAATGCGGGTTATCGCGAACATCCGTGCGTGGGCCGACGGCCACCGCCCGCCCGATCAGGTACTCGAAGGCGTACTTTAACGACCCACCTGAGCGCGGCTACTCAGCCGCGACTTGGAACCCTTCATCCACATCAGGCTCACGATCCGCCGCGGCTACATGTTCCAGCCGGTTCTCGTCCTCCGCCAGTTGGGCGGCATCAGCGGGCGTTATGCCGAACCGTGCGGCAACGTCGGGAGCGTAGCGGAGCAGGTCGGGCCGAAGGCGCATCAGGCTGATGTCCTTTGCCTTACCCTCCAGCATCACGTCGAAATAAAGACCGTCCGCCATTCGCATGAAGGTCGCGAATTCGAAGGGGTTGGTGAAATCGGAATGGCCGGTCCAAACAGGAGGGCGCAGCACAGTCTTGATCCGCGCGGTGTGCTTCACAGGAGCCTTGAGCAGCTCACCTCTAGCCGCAGAGTGCTTGCCGGCTCTGGCCGCTTCGCGCTGTTTGGGCGTGATCTTCACCTTCACTTCGCGCAGTTCGGTTCGGGGTGAGGAAAAGTGCAGCTTGGGTCGCACTCCTTGCGGCCATGTCGCCATGAACCTCTCAAGCGTGTCGCGCATGTCGAGCCGCTCGGGGTTGAGGCACCAGAAATGCTGGTAGTCGAACACCAGCCTCACCCCGGTTCTTTCGTGGATCCACAGCACATCCGCGGCTGAAAAGCGGATGTCGTCGTGTTCCAGCACCAGTCGCCGCCGAACGTGATCCGGACACTGTTCCCAACCCTTGATCCAGCGCGCACGGCTGGCTTCGTGATCGTCATAAACCCCGCCCACATGAGTCACCATGACAGCTTCGTCGTCCAGCTCCATGCGGTCCAGCATTTCGGCTTGGCTGGCCAGGTCCCAGATGCTCTTTGCGGTCAGCTTCTCGTCCGGAGAGTTCAGCAGGACGTATTGCGAGGGGTGGAAGGACAGGCGAATACCGTAATCCTTTGCCTTGCGTCCGAAGGCCTTGAGCTCCGCATCACTGTCGGCGACCTGGCCGTGGAACTGCGGCAAATCGGGGTGCGTGGCGTAGGGGGCGATGTCCGACGATAGCCGGTACATCTCGATGTTCTCGTCCCGCAGATAGTCCAGCACCGGGTCGAGCAGTTCAAGCGAGCACTTGAGATGCGGGTTCTTCTGCCAGCGGCGGCCGTCCTGTGTCTTCATGCCTTGCCGTCCCATGACCTTTACCGGAAAGCCGAGGCGCAGGGGATGGGAATGGCCGGTCATCCACCCTCAATGCAGCAGCGCGCCGATAGGTCCGGCGGACAGCGGCGAAGCGAGACATGGACCGGGTGTTACACTGTTCAAGAGCATAGCCGCGCGTCGTCCCGGCAGGAGCAAATCCGGTTGAGGCTACGCCGTCAGAGAACGCTACCCTCAATAAGCACAAGGTCGCCCGTAGGACAGGCAGGTTGTGCAGGAAAGCTGCATCTTGAGAGCGACGAAACCTTCTCAGCCTCCCTGCCGGGCCGATTGCCGTCTTGAAGCCGTTGTCTCGGGCTGCCTTACTGAGCGGGTGGGGTGCCCGCCTTCCCCCGCGCCTCGCCTCTCAATCCCCCGTCAGAATCCTGTCCACCAGCTGCTTCACTGTCGGGGTGAAGTTGTTCGAGTAGAACGGGTCCGTCTTGAAGCGGTAAGCCGCGTGACCGGCGAACATCAGGTTCTGTTCGACCGGCTCTCCGTGCGCGATGTCCTGCAGGGTTTTCTGAATGCAGAAGCTGCGCGGGTCGGCGAGGCGTCCGGTGGTGTAGTCGTCGTGATCCTTCCAGCTGGAGAACTGGCAGTGCGACAGACACCCCATGCAGTCCCTCTGGTCCTGCCGGATTGTGTCACGACTTTGCGGGGTGACATAGATGATCGTGTCGTCGGGCGTCTTCAGCGCCTCGGTATAGCCTTGCGCGAACCAGACCTGCGCACGCTGGTAGTCGCGCTGGGCCACCCAGAAGTTCTTGCCCCGAACCCCCACGTCAAGCTGCGTCGTGTGTTCTCCGGCCGCAACCTTGCTGTAAGGGATCTGCCGTTCGGACCGGTGGACCAGGTCGAGCAGGAACGGGTTCCTGACGGCGCTGGAATAGAAGCCCGTGGGCGAGAACTTGTGCAGGAGCACGTCGCCCGGCTCGATCGTCCGTAATGCGTCCTTCCATCCCTGCGGTATCGGACTTTCTTCTGTCAGCAGCGGCCGGGTTCCGAACTGGAACGCAATTTTGCCCAGCTCAGGGTTGTCGATCCAGTCGTTCCATTCCCGAAGATACCAAACGCCGCCAGCCATGACGATCGGCACGTCCTCGCTCACCCCTTCTGCGCGCATAATTTCGCGCAGCGCCTTGACGCGCGGATAGGGATCTTCGGGCTTCAGGGGGTCTTCTGCGTTGGACAGGCCGTTGTGGCCGCCCGCCAGCCACGGATCTTCGTACACCACGGCAGCCATAAGATCGCTGACCTTGTGGTAGGATCGCTTCCACAGGGCACGAAAAGCGCGGGCTGAGCTGATGATGGGCAGGTAATGCACGTTGAAGCGCGCGGCGATTTCAGCCAGCTTGTACGGCATGCCTGCGCCGCAGGTTACGCCCGTTACCAGCCCGCGGGTGCGCTCCAGAACCCCTTCCAGCACCTGCTGCGCCCCGCCCTGCTCCCACAGGACATTGATGTTGATCGCCCCCTGGCCGCGGGAAAGTTCGTAGGCACGCTGCACCTGTTCGACCGCACCGTCGATGGCATAGCGTACCAGCTGGAAGTGCCGCTCCACCCGCGTCATTGCGTCATAGACCTGCGGAATGATCTTGCCTTCGGCGTCATAGCTGTCCGCGTTCACGGCGCTGACCGTACCGATGCCTCCAGCCGCTGCCCAGGCGCCCGAACTGGCGTGGTTGGTGGCGGATACCCCCTTCCCGCCTTCCACCAGCGGCCAGACTTCGCGGTCGCCATAAAGTATCGGCTGCAAACCTTTGAAAGACATTACTGATTTCCTGTTGCGGCGGGGGTTTCTTCGCCTTCAGCCCGCTCAACTACGCGGCAGGGCTGGATTGAACGGGGCGGAGTGCGAGTACGCATGGGACGGAACTTGGCAAAATATCCGGCAAGCTGCGGCGTTTCGTTGAACTCGATCAACTCAAAACCAACGGCTCGGAACTCGCACTGGAGGAGGAGAGGATCGATCCCGTGCTGATCGGTGGGCCGGTTCACATCGACCACGATGACTTCGCCACCCGGTTTGAGCGCCGGCCACAGGCGCCACAGAAACGCATACGGTTCTGCGACCTCGTGGTACATGTGGACCAGGAACACGCGGTCGAAGCTCGCCGGTGGGAGCCGCGGATCGTCCGCAGCCCCAAGGACGATGGAGACGTTGTCGAGCTGTTCCCGGTTCACCCGCTCGCCCAGCCGCTGCAACGCGGCCGCGTCGATGTCCTGTGCCAGAACGCGGCCATTGGGGCCGACCCGTTCAGCAAGGCGTACGGTGTAGTACCCCTCGCCCGCGCCAATGTCGGCCACCGTCATGCCGGGCGTAATCCGCGCCAGATCCATCACCACCTGCGCTTCGTTGACGCTGTCGCGCTGTGTTTCGGTGGAGAACTGGGTCGCGCCCAGCCCGGATACCGGGCGGTCGGGCAAAGGAAATTCCTGCGCGGTGTCGGGCCGGTCCGGCTGGGATTCTACCCGTTCGCA
The DNA here is from genome assembly GCF_022605525.1 of Porphyrobacter sp. GA68. Taxonomy (GTDB): domain Bacteria; phylum Pseudomonadota; class Alphaproteobacteria; order Sphingomonadales; family Sphingomonadaceae; genus Qipengyuania_B. The sequence goes on along the minus strand of NZ_JAKQYJ010000002.1, from coordinate 504,881 downwards.
GCCGCTCGTCGCCAGCGCCGCTGCCAGCGCAAGGAGCAAGAGGTGTCCACGCCGGATCATTCCACATCCTCCACTTCGGCCTTTTCGCCAGTGACCCGCTGGGCCAGCGCAGCGGAGATGAAAGGATCGAGCGCCCCGTCCAGCACAGCGTCAGGCGATGTCGAGGTCGTACCGGTGCGCAGATCCTTGACCAGCTGATAGGGTTGCAGGACGTAGGAACGGATCTGGTGACCCCAGCCGATGTCGCTCTTCTCCTGATATTCGCCCGATGCCGCGGCTTCACGTTCGGCCATTTCGCGTTCGTACAGGCGCGCCTTCAGCATCGACATGGCCGTGGCGCGATTCTTGTGCTGGCTACGGTCGTTCTGACTTGCGACCACAATGCCGGTGGGCTGATGGGTGATGCGCACCGCGGAATCGGTGGTGTTGACGTGCTGCCCGCCCGCGCCCGACGCGCGGTACGTGTCGATCTTGAGGTCGGCGGGGTTGATTTCGATTTCCACCTCGTCGTCGATCACCGGATAGACCCAGACCGAACTGAAGGAGGTGTGCCGCCGTGCGTTGCTGTCATACGGGCTGATGCGGACAAGCCGGTGAACGCCGCTTTCGGTCTTGGCGTAGCCATAGGCGTTTTCACCCTTCACCAGCAGGGTCGCCGACTTAATCCCGGCCTGCTCGCCCGCCTGATACTCCACCGTTTCGACCTTGAACCCGCGACGTTCGGCCCAGCGGGCGTACATGCGGAACAGCATTTCCGCCCAGTCCTGGCTTTCGGTTCCGCCCGCCCCGGCATGAATTTCGATGTAGGTGTCGTTGGCATCGACTTCTCCGGACAGGAGCGCCTGCACCTTGTCGGCATCCGCGCGGTCGGCCAGACCCGCAAGACTGGCCAGCCCTTCGTCGGTGATGGTCTCGTCGCCCTCCGCTTCGCCCATTTCGATGAACTCGATGGCGTCGGCCATTTCCCGCTCAATGTCGCGCACCGTCGTGACGGCAGATTGAAGCCGCTTCTGCTCCTGCGTAATGGCCTGCGCCTGCTTGGGGTTGTTCCACAGGTCCGGGTCCTGCACCCGCGCGCTCAACTCGTCGAGCCGGCGCAGCGCGCGCTCCCAATCCAGGGAGCGACGCACAAGCGCAAGCGCGGCTTCGATGCGGTCAATGTGAGCTTGCCCTTCGGCGCGCATTCCCTGTCACTTCCTTGAAAACGAATGTGGACGCGCGCCTAGCGCAAGGTGCGGGCGCTAGGCAATCGTTGAGACGGTGAAAGCGCAGCGGCAGGTCAGTACAGTCCGCCCTGCTCCTCGACGAAGTCGCCTGCCTCTCCCACGGCGGTTACGCTTTGTCGCTGCTGAGAGGATTGCTGCTGCGCCACGCCATTCCGGGCAAGACGGATGAGCTCGAGCATTTCCTCGCGCCTTGCGGCAATCTGGCTCTGCCGGGTGGCGATTGGCGGCTCGCTGTCCGGCTTGAACGCTTCCCAGATTACGGCGGCGCGGGGATCGTCGGTCGGCCATGCGTCAAACACCCGCCGCCCGCTTCTCCGATCGATCCGGACCATGCGCACTCCGGGTGGAGCGATCACCGGCTCGTTGGACCAGTGGGTGCGCGTTTTCTGCACGAAGTCCTTGAAGATGGGCGCGGCGACCCGGCCACCCTGAACCCAGCCGCCCATCGGCCGCGGCTGGTCGAAGCCCAGGTAAACGCCAGCCACGATGTCCGCCGAACCGCCGATGAACCATGCGTTGGTGGGCCCGTTGGTGGTGCCGGTCTTGCCGAACAGCGGAAGGTTGAGGTCGCGCAGCACGGTGGCCGTACCCCGTTCGACCACGCCTTCCAGCATATGCACCACCTGATACGCGGTGCGCGGATCCATCACCTGCTTGCCGCGCAGGCCGAAGCGGGGCATCGGAGCGCCGTCCCACTGTGCCATCCGGCATCCGCGACACTCGCGGTTGTCCGAGCGCCAGATCACCTTGCCGTTGCGATCCTGCACATAGTCGATCGTGCTTGGCCGCTGCAAACGTCCCTGGTTCACCAGCGTTGCATAAGCATTGACCATGCGTTCGACGGTGGTGTCGCCTGCGCCCAGCGCGAACGACGGATAAGCCTCGTACTGGCCGATCCCGAGGTTGGCGAAGGTGCGGGTTACGTTCTGCATCCCGGCATCGTTGGCGATGTGCACCGTCATGAGGTTGCGTGACTGTTCGAGGCCCCAGCGCATGGTATGCACCCCGCCGCCGCTGCGGTCGAAGTTGCGGAAGCATTTTTCCCCGAGGCCAGCGCCCTGATAGAAGCAGAACGGCTGGTCCGGGATTTCCGAAGCCGGAGTCAAACCGTTGTCGAGGCCGGTGGCATAGACGAACGGCTTGATCGTCGACCCCGGCTGCCGGTTCGCCTGCGTCGCCCGGTTGAAGTCGCCCAGACGGGAGTCGAAACCGCCCTGCATGGCAAGGATGCGGCCGTAGTACGGCTGTTCCGCGAGGAATCCTCCGGAAACCTCAGGTACTACCTGCAGGCGGAACCCATTCCCCTGCGGCGATGCAGCGACCACGTCGCCCACCCGCAGCCCGTCCGGCGCGTTTGCAAGCGGGAAGGTGCGCCCGTTGGCAAATCCGATCTCTGCTCCGTGGCCCGCGCGGGTAACGACTCCGACGCGCCAGTCCTTGTAGTTGATGCCAAGATTGCTGGAGGCCAGCTGTCCGGTCAGGTTGCCGTTGTCCGGGTTCAAGGTGGCGATCGGGCCTGTCCAGCCTTTGCCCTGATGGTATCTCAGCAATCCGCTGCGCAGAGAGTCGCGCGCGGCGTCCTGAAGATCGGTGTCGAGCGAAGTGCGCACCCAGAGCCCGCCGCCGTAAACCGAATTCGGACCATCCTCCGCCTGTTCGCCATACCGGTCCATCAGTTCCCGGCGAACAGTTTCAAGAAAGTAGCCGGCGTCCGCAAACCTTTCGCGCGGACGCTCCTTGATGAGCCCCAATGGCTGGGCCTGCGCGCTTCGCGCCTCTGCGGCAGTGATGAAGTTGTTGTTTGCCATCTGCGCCAGCACGAAGTTACGCCGGCCCAGCGCCCGGTCCTCGAACCGTTCGCGGCTGTAGGTTTCCGGCGCCTTGGGCAGGATGGCAAGGAACGCCATTTCCTTGAGATCGAGCTGGTCCACATCCTTGTCGAAATAGGCCCGCGCCGCGGCCTGTACCCCGAAACTGCGCCGTCCGAGCGGGATCTCGTTGAGGTAGATTTCCAGGATCTGCTGTTTGGTCAGCACGCTCTCGATGCGGCGCGCCAGCAAGATCTCCTTCATCTTGCGCGTGACCGAATATTCGTTGGACAGCAGCAGATTCTTGGCTACCTGCTGCGTAATGGTTGAGCCGCCCGCGACGCGGTCGCCGCCGCTGCCGAGACTGACCCCGTAGTTCACGACCGCCTTCGCAAAGGCCGGGTAATCCACGCCGCCGTGACTGAAGAAGGTCTTGTCCTCGGCCGCCAGAAAGGCTTCGATCAACCCCGGGGGGAAGTCGGCATACTGCAGTTGCACCCGGCGTTCGCGCTCGAACCGGTGGACAATCTCGCCATCGATGCCGCGCACCACCGTCGGCAGTGCTGGCTGATAATCCGCCAGCTTGCGGGCATCGGGCAAGTCGCGCACTAGGACCAGCCAGAGGGCCGTAAGCAGGACGAGCACGACTGTCGCGCAGATCGTCGCCCAGCGCAGCAGACGACTGCTGCGCCAGCGGTCCGCCAGCCAACCGGCTGAAGCACCAAATCCGTTCCTTATGCGGAGCGCGATCTCGCTCATCGCCTGAAAAAACCTGCTGTCATCGACTGCTGCTTAGCACGCGATATCTGTCGCGGGCCATAACGAAGTGCACCTTGCGGGAACTATCCTAGGTCTGCGGGAGAGCGCGGCGCGCGATTGGCGAGGAAACTGCGCACGGCAGCGGCCGTAACGCGGGCAAACTGCTCCCGCCCTTCGCGCGAAGTCATACGGGCGGCTTCCTGCGGATTGGTGACAAAGCCGACCTCGAACAGGATTGACGGCACGTCCGGCGCGGTCAGGACGGCCAGCGCGGCCGACCGGCGTGGCGGATCCCGGAACCGCAACTGCCCCTCACTCTCCCGAATAATCAGCCGTGCGAATTCGGCTGCCTCTGTCAGCGCACGGCGTTGGGACATTTCGAAAAGGATTGTATCGACCGTGTTGTTGCCGGTGGCCAGGGCAATGCCGTTGACCACGTCGGCGCTGTTTTCGCGCTGGGCAAACCGTTCCGCCTGGCGACCAGAGGCCTGAGCGGACAAGGTATAGATACTGGCTCCCGCCGCGTTCTGTTCGTCACCGCCAGAATCGGCGTGGATCGAAATGAACAGGTCGGCGTCCATGGCCCTGGCGATGGCAGTTCGCTCCGCAAGAGGAATGAAGCGGTCGTCGTCGCGGGTCATCACCACTCTGACTCCTCCCTGTTCCAACAGGGTGCGCCGCAGGGTGTTGGCCAGCTCCAGCACGACGGTCTTTTCCATGATGCCGTCCCCGCCCACGGCGCCCGGATCGGCCCCGCCATGCCCGGCGTCAATCACGATCAAAGGCGCGCCTGCCGTGCCGCTGACAGGCCGTGCATATCTCTCACCGGCGGCTCGCGCCGCCAGGCTCACCCGCTGAACATAGGCGGGGGTGGAGTTCTGCGGCGCGACGCCCGCGAGCAGCAGCAGCAGCAGGGCCAGCAGAACGCCTGCTCCCGCGAGCATGCCCTTGTTCAGAAAAACGGCTGGACGCTGAAACCGCATTGGCATCCAATTAGGCGCAGCGCGGGAGTTCGCGCAATATAGTTGCCGTCGTTTCTGCAAGGTGTTACCACTGGACTGCCGCAGGGTTCGGGCCGATTGCCCCCTCTCCCGGCCGGGACAGATGCGAAAGACGCCGCCAGATGCGGCAAACTGTTGTTTCTGCCCTGCTTTCAGACAGGTTGACGCAGTTCGATGATCTTATTCTCCCCTTTGCAGATTGCCCTCGGCCATTCGGCCCTGGTCGCTGTGGCGGGACACATGGACGCATTTCCGTCCAGATCGCGAACTGCAGACACATCCCCCCGGTCCTGCCGCCGCGTCACGCGCTCGCAGCCCCGGTCATTTCCACTCGTGCCGCCAGCATTTGGCGGCACCTCACCTTTAACCCGCAGGATGAGCCGAGCCAAGGTGCCGCTTCCTTGCGGATGGAGTTTTGATGATGACGACACGCATGTTGATCGACGCCCGCCACACCGAAGAAACCCGGGTGGCGGTGCTCGAAGGTAAGCGCATTGAAGAGTTCGATTTCGAGTCTACCGACCACAAGCAGATCAAGGGCAATATCTACCTCGCCAAAGTTACGCGCGTAGAACCCAGCCTGCAGGCGGCCTTTGTCGATTTCGGCGGCAACCGCCACGGGTTCCTCGCCTTCAGCGAAATACATCCCGATTACTATCAGATACCGCACGAAGATCGCCTCAGACTCCTCGAGGAAGAAGCCGCCGCTGCCGAAGAGGAAGAGCGGCTGAGGGCCGAGGAGGAAGAGCGGGGCAATTCTCCTGGCGAGGAATACGATGCGGATGAAGATACGGGTGAGGCTTTCGTCGAGGAGATGGCGGAGGACGGCGTCGAGGAAGTAAATTCCTCGGAGAAGGAAGACGTCGCCACCATCGAGGAAGGGGTAATTGCCGACGGCGACGCGGGCGATGCCGGCAGTGACGACGAAGACGCGGATGAGAACGGCGACAATCGCGCAAACCGTCGCGGCCGTGGCCGGCGGCAAGGCCGCTCCCAGCCCAAGGCGATAGACGATGCACGCGAACGCCGGCTTGCGCTGCGTCGCCGTTACAAGATCCAGGATGTGATCCAGCGACGCCAGGTGCTGCTGGTGCAGGTCGTCAAGGAAGAGCGCGGCAACAAGGGTGCGGCGCTGACCACATATCTCAGCCTTGCCGGCCGTTACACCGTGCTGATGCCCAATTCATCGCATGGCGGCGGCATCAGCCGCAAGATCGCCGCGACCGGTGACCGCAAGCGGTTGAAGCAGATCGTGGCGGACCTTGGTCTGCCGCGCAGCATGGGGCTGATCGTGCGTACAGCTGGCCTTTCCCGCACGAAAACCGAGATCAAGCGCGACTTCGACTACCTCGCGCGCCTGTGGGATGAAATTCGCGAAAACACACTGTCTTCGACCGCTCCTGCGCTGATCCATTCGGACAGCGACCTCATCAAGCGAGCCATTCGCGATATTTATCACCGCGAAATCGAAGAGGTGATTGTCGAGGGGGAGGACGGTTACAAGGCCGCCAGACAATTCATGAAACTGCTGATGCCCAGCCATGTGCGGCGCATCAAGCCTTACTCCGACCCGGTTCCGCTGTTCCAGCGCTTCGGCGCTGAGGATCAATTGCGCGCGCTCTACGATCCCGAAGTGCAACTGAAGTCGGGTGGATACATCGTGATCAACCCGACCGAGGCGCTGGTATCCATCGACATCAACTCCGGCCGCTCCACCCGCGAACACGGGATCGAACAGACTGCGGTGGCAACCAATCTGGAAGCGGCGAGAGAAATCGCGCGTCAGCTGCGCCTGCGCGACATGGCCGGCCTTGTCGTAATCGACTTCATCGACATGGAACGGTCGAACAACGTCCGCAAAGTCGAAAAAGCGATAAAGGAAGCGCTGAAGAACGACCGCGCGCGTATTCAGATCGGCCGCATCTCCTCCTTTGGGCTGATGGAGATGAGCCGCCAACGGCTGCGTACGGGCGTATTGGAAGCGACCACGCGCGAGTGCCCGCATTGCGACGGGTCCGGCCTGGTGCGCACCGCATCGTCAGCCGGCCTGTCGGCGCTGCGGCTCATCGAAGAGGAAGCCGCCAAGGGCAAGGGAAGCCGGATCACGCTGTCAGCCAGCACCGAAGCCGCCATCTACCTCCTCAACGCCAAGCGGGCTGACCTGCGCGAGATCGAGGAACGCTACGGCGTGTCGGTAGAGGTTGTCCCAGAAGGGGAAGATGAAGGCGCAAAGATGGCGGTCGCAAGCAGCGGCCCCCGACCGACGCACGCGCCCAGGTTCGACCCGATCATCGACGACGAACCGGAAGATGATGCCCTAGCTGACGACGCTGAAGCCGAGGACGACGAGCGCGAACCCGTTCGGAATGTGGAGAACGGCGGAGACCAGCAGAAAAAGAAGCGGCGGCGGCGCGGCGGACGTGGCCGGAACAAGGCCCGCGGTGGCGAACACGACACCGACGAGAATGGCTCTCTCGATGAAGCGAATCGCTCCAGGGACGAGGAGCCCACCGATGCTCAGCCAGAGGAAGGCGCAAGCGACAACGCAGAGCGCAAGCCGCGCAAGCGGCGTCGCGGCGGCCGCGGCCGCAAACGACAGGACGATCAGTCACCGGCCGAGGCCGATTTCGGCGGTGCCGCAGAAGCAGCGGGCGAGCAGCTGATCGAAAGCATCGCCGTGGTCGCGGGACCTGACGAGGCGCCTGAAACAGCCGAAGCCATGGCCGCCCAGCAGGACGCTGAGGCAGCCGATCCGGCAGACAAGCCAAAGCCCAAGCGTCGCACCCCGCGCAAGCGCAAGACGGAGGACCCGGTGGTCGGCGCGCAAGACACTGCGCCGGCAGAGCCCAGCGAAGCGCCTGCCGATGAGCCGGCCCCGGTAAAGCCCGCGCGCCGGCGTGCTGCCGCCAAGAAAGACGAGGACGAAGTGGCGGCTCCCAAGGCGGAAGCCGCCAACGACACCAACGAGACGAGTGGCGTCACCGAAGAGCCGAAGGCTGTTCGCCGCGGATGGTGGCAGCGCACCTTCGGCGATTGAGCGGCATCGACAAACAAGCAGCCTGGCGGATGACAATGCCGTATCCGCCAGGCCAGCGACCGCGACGCACATGACACAAGTGACCGGCGTTGTTCTGGCGGGAAGTCGTCCCGGCGCAGATCCTCTGCTGGCGGGCAGCGGAGTGACGACCAAGGCGCTGCTGCCGGTGGGTGGTCGGCCCATGCTGGCCTATCCCCTGAAAGCCTTGGGCGACGCCGGCCTGTTCCAGCGGCTCCTGGTTTGCGCCCAACGCCTGCAGGACCTGGAACGCACGCTGCAGCCATTTGCGTTTGTCGAAGCGCGATCTTCGAAAGCCAGCATCGCAGCCACACTGGAAATGCTGCTGAAGGAGGAGCAAGGTCCGCTGCTGGTCACCACCGCCGACAACGTCCTGTTGACGGCGGAGATGGTGCAACACTTCGTCGAGGAGGCACGCGGCGCTGACGTCGCGGTGGCGATGGTGGAGCGCAGGACGCTAGAGGCGGCGGGTTACTCGACACGGCGGACCTGGCTCAACTTTCGCGGCGGTGCCTGGTCGGGGGCGAACCTGTTCTGGCTGGCCGGGCCGCAATGCCTTCCGCTGATACGGTTCTGGGCGAGCATTGAACAGGATCGCAAGAAGGGCTGGCGGATCATCTCTGCCTTCGGACCGCTGCTTGCGCTTCAGGCGGCGCTCCGGTTGGCGAACATCGGCGCACTGGTGCGGCGGGCCGGTCGACGCTTCGGCATCGCCGCCAAACTGGTCGCCATGCCGCAGGCAGAAGCTTGCATCGACGCCGACACACCTGCGGACATCGTTCTGATAGAACGTATTCTGGCGCAGCGTGAGGCAGGAGCTGCCGGCGCGTGAGAACTGCACTGTTCCTGTTCAACCACGATGCCCCGCATCAAGTGGCGCATCTGGCGGGAACCGCAGCGGCCTTTGCCCGCCTGTATCCGCAGCACCGAACCGTGATCGCCTATGCGACCGTGCCGATCAGGCGGGCGATAGAGCGGATTGCGCCCGCCCCAGACCTTGCGGCGGTACAGTGGCACGAACTGGCCCTGCCGGCCTGGACCAAGCCGGTGACAGCCCTCGATAGCCTGGTGCCGGCAAGCCGGTTGCTGCGACTGCGCAACCACGCCGACCTGTTTGCCCGCGCCGATGCAGTGATCTCGACCGAACGCACTTGCCTGAAGGTCAAGCGCTTCATTCATCCCCGCGATATGCCGATGTTCATCCGCATCCCGCATGGCGCCGGCGACCGCAACGTCACCTATCACCCGGATTACCGGCAGTTCGACCGCATCCTGCTCGCCGGGGAGAAGGCAGTTCAGCACATGACGGCGGTTGGTGTGGCACGGGACCGGCTGCGCACCGTCGGCTATCCCAAGTTCGACGCAGTCGACCGGTCGCCCCGGCCGCGCCTGTTCGGCAATGATCGCCTGACCTTCGTGTACAACCCGCATTTCGATCCGCACCTGTCGAGCTGGTACGACGTGGGACCAGCGTTGCTGGAATGGTTCGCCAGCAGTGAAGGTCAGGATTTCAATTGCGTGTTTGCGCCGCACGTTATGCTGTTCCGCAAACGGCTGCACATCTCCCCAGAATACCGCAGAGCGCGGCTGCGGCCGGACATTCCGGCCTCCGCGATGCGGGCTGACAACATCGTCGTCGATCTTGACGGCCCGCGCCTGTTCGACATGACCTACACGCTGGGCGCCGATGCCTATCTCGGGGATGCGTCGAGCCAGCTGTACGAGTTCCTGCTGCGGCCGCGCCCTGTGTTTCTGCTCGACCCCAGGGGGGCGCTTGCATCCGAGGGTGAGGCCAGCCTCCCGTTCCTGGCGGCTGGCCACCGGTTTGCCGGAGTGGATGGCTTGGTCCAGGCAATCCGCGCCTCCCGCGATCTGCACAATGACTTCGCGCAACCCCAGCAAAGGCTGTTCGACCATACGTTTTCCATGACGGACACCCCGGCGCCCGAACGCGCGGCAGCAGCTATCGCCGACGCACTGGCCAGCGCGCAGCGGTAAGGATGCGGATCGATTACATCATCAATTCGATGGAAGGCGGCGGGGCGCAGACGCCTGTTCCCCGCATTGTCGGCGCGCTGGAGGCAGCGGGTGCGCAGGTTCGCGTGCTCGCCCTCACCCGCCGCAACGGGCTGGCGATAGAGCGGCTGAGCGCGGCCGGCGTCGACCTGGTAATCCGCGACGGCGGGGAGGCGGATCACCTCGCCGCGCTGAAGTGGTTTCGGCAGCAGGCCCGCGAACGGGGCACTCAGGTGCTCTGGACATCGCTCACCCGCGCGACCCTGCTGGGTCAGATTGTCGGGCAGCAACTGGGTCTGCCGGTGGTCAGCTGGCAGCATAACGCTTATCTCAAGCCCGCCAACGAGCGGCTGCTGCGCTGGCGCGCAGGCAAATCCGCGCTGTGGGTTGCCGACAGTCAGCAGGTGGCGCAGCTCACCCTTACCCGGTTGAAAGTGCCTCCTGACAGGCTGGTCACATGGCCGATCTTCGCCGCCGACCCGTCGGTGCCGCAGGCGCAGGGTTGGGCGCCGGACACCCCGATCGTCATCGGCAGCCTTGGGCGGCTGCACCCGAACAAGGGTTACGACGTCCTCATCAATGCCATCGCTTTGCTGAAGCGGCAGGCGACCACGCCATTGCCGCAATTCCGAGTCATCATCGGCGGCACGGGCCAGGATGAAGCCGATCTTCGCGCGCAGGCAGACTCCGCTGGCGTTGCGGAGGTGGAACTTGCCGGCTTCGTCACAGACTCGCACCGATTCCTCGCCACCTTGCATCTGTATGTGCAGCCGTCGTTGCGCGAAGGGTTCTGCGTTGCCGCGCACGAAGCGATGCAGGCCGGGCTGCCCGTCGTCGTCTCTGCCGTTGGCGAAATGCCGTTCACGGTGGACGAGAGTGTCGGCAAGACTGTGCCGCCGGGCGACATTGCAGCGCTGGCTGCCGCGCTTACCCAGATGCTGGCACATCCTCAGCAGCTGTCCGGGATGGGCAAGAGCGCCCGGGCGCGGGTGTTCAGCAAGTTTCCGCCAGAAGCGTTCGATGCGACCGCGTCTCACATCGTCAGCCGTCTCCGCGTCTTGCTGGAACGGCGTGGCAAGCCGTTGTCGAGGGTCAGCACCCCCTGACCGCGGCAGCCGGTTCGCTGCCGCAGAAATGGCATTATTGTTCCCGCCTTGTGTCAGCAGGCAAAATCCTTAGATGGATTGGCAACACAGCAGGAAATTGAGCAGCATGGCGACGTTCACCCTTCCCAAGAATTCCCGCATCACCGGCAAGTCGCGTGAACACAAGGCGGAAGGCGGCACCCGCATCAAGACCTTCAAGATCTACCGCTATGATCCCGATAGCGGGGAAAATCCGCGTTACGACCGTTTTGCCATCGATCTCGACCAGTGCGGCCCGATGGTTCTGGATGCCCTGTTCAAGATCAAGCACGAAATCGACCCCACGCTGACGTTTCGCCGATCCTGCCGCGAAGGGATCTGCGGTTCATGCTCCATGAACATGAACGGTCGAAATGGACTCGCCTGCACCACCGCGATCGCCGATCTGAATGGCGAAATCCGCATCACGCCCCTGCCTCACATGGAGGTAATCAAGGATCTGGTGCCGGACTTTTCGCACTTCTACGCCCAGTACGCGTCGATCCGGCCATGGCTGCAGACGGTTTCAACCACCCCCAGCGGCAAGGAACGGCTGCAATCGCCTGAACAGCGGGAGAAGCTGGACGGGCTTTACGAATGCATTCTGTGCGCCTGCTGTTCCACCGCGTGCCCGTCATACTGGTGGAATTCCGAAAAGTTTCTCGGTCCGGCCATCCTGCTCCAGGCCTATCGCTGGCTTGCCGACAGTCGCGACGAAATGACTGGCGATCGCCTCGATCAGCTTGAAGATCCGTATCGCCTGTATCGCTGCCACACGATCATGAACTGCGCGAATGTGTGCCCGAAGGGGTTGTCACCGGCAAAGGCGATTGCCGAAACCAAGAAGATGCTTGTTGAACGGCAGATGTAACCGTTGACGGACCAGAGCCAGCCGTTCTTCGACTACGGCCCTGACCCCGCGAACCCAGGCTGGCACACCTGGGATCTGAAGGACCAGACACGCTTCAATGCTGCGGTCATGGGCAAGCTGATCGTCCGCCGGGAGGGCGGAGCCTGCCGTCTGCGCATGTTTCCCGAACGGCGTCACACCAACGTCCAGGATATGGTGCATGGGGCGGTGACGCTGTCGCTGGTTGACATTGCGCTCTTCGCGGCGCTCCGAACACTGAGCGACAACGAGCCGGGCCGAGCGGTGACGCTGGAGTTATCCAGTCACTTCATTGGCGCTGGCAAACCCGACCGTCCGCTCGACGCGGTCACGGAACTGCTACGGGAAACCGGCCGCCTTGTGTTTCTGCGGGGACAGGTGGTTCAGGACGATCACCTTGTCGCATCCTATTCCGCCATGGTGCGCAAGGCGGCGAGCGGGTGAGCACCATCCTCCAGCGCTACGACGCGCTAAGCCTTGCGGGCGAGTTGAAGCCTGACGCGGACCAGCGCGCGGCCGTTCTGCGCTTGCAGCGGCTGCAGGACGAGTTAACGCAGGAGCGAAAGGCTGGCCTGCTATCCCGATGGTTCGGCAGCGCCCCGCCAGCGCCGCGCGGCATTTACATGTGGGGCGGCGTGGGTCGCGGCAAGTCCATGCTGATGGACCTGTTTGTAGAAACGCTATCGATTGCCGGCAAGCGGCGGGTACATTTCCACGAGTTCATGCTGGAAGTCGACAGGCGCATCCGAACCGCGCGGCAAGCTCAGACGGGCGATCCAATCGGCTCCGTCGCAGCGCGCATCGCGCAAGACGTCCGCTGCCTCGCGTTCGACGAGATGGTGGTGAACAACACGGCCGATGCCGCAATCATGGCGCGGCTGTTCACCGCTCTGATCGTTGACGAGGGAGTCATCGTCGTCACCACGAGCAACAGACCGCCGCACGACCTTTACAAGGACGGGCTGAATCGATCCCTGTTCCTCCCATTCATCGCGCTGGTTCTAGAGCGGCTTGATGTGCTGCCTTTGAACGGACCGACCGATTATCGACTGGATCGACTGGGCGGCTTGGCCACATGGCACACGCCCTTGGGCGACGCTGCGACGGCGCAGGTGCGCGAGGCGTTCTTTCGCCTGACCGATTACGCGCCTGAAGATGCCGCGCATGTGCCGGCCGCCACGCTGGATCTTGGCGGCGGACGCAATCTGCATGTTCCCAAAAGCCTCAAGGGCGTCGCGGTGTTCAGCTTCAAGCGGCTATGCGCGGACAACCGTGGGGCCGCAGATTACCTCGCGATCGCCCATTCCTATCATACCGTGATCCTGGTCGGTGTGCCGCGCCTGGGGCCGGAAAACCGCAACGAGGCGATCCGCTTCACGAAGCTGATCGACGCTTTGTACGAGAACAAGGTCAAACTGTTCGTCACTGCCGCCGCACGTCCTGCTGACCTCTATCCTCATGGCGATGGATCTTTCGAGTTCGCCCGCACGGTGAGCCGCCTTGAGGAGATGCAGAGCGCCCGGTACATGGCGCAGGGACACGGAGAAGGGTAGCCTTTCGCACGGCCAGCGCGGATTGACCTGGGCTGGCTTGAATCCGTTTCGAGGCCGACGACGCCAGGCATCTGCGTCCCAAAGCCTCGTCGCCTTTTCAGACCAGCATTTCGCGTGCCGGGCCGTGGCCGAGAAACTGCGCAGGAGACGCGGTCGCGCCGTAAGCCCCGGCGCAGAACACCGCGACCAGATCGCCAACTTCGGCCCGCGGGAGCCAGCCATTGTCCGCCAGCCGGTCGAGCGGGGTACAGAGCCTGCCCACCACGGATGCAACTTCGCTCGGAACCTGCGTGAAACGGCTGGCGATCGCGATGGGGTAGTTGCGACGGACTACTGTACCGAAATTACCGGAGGCCGCGAGTTGATGATGCAGCCCCCCATCGGTGATCAGAAACACCTGTCCATGACTCACCTTTCGGTCGAGAACACGGGCGAGATAGATGCCTGCCTCGCCCACGATGTAACGGCCAAGCTCGATATGCAGGGACGTGTCTGCGAGGGTCGGCGGAATGGTCGCGAACATGTCCTTCAGGGCCGCGCCGACAGCCGGCAGGTCGAGCGGCGTGTCGCCGGCGAAGTAGGGAATGCCAAACCCGCCCCCCATGTTCAGCGTCGGCAGCGGAGAGCCGATCTCCCGCGCCAGTTGGTCCGCCAACGCCAGCACCGCATGCTGCATGGCGCTCACCGCATCCGCGTCTAACGCCTGGCTGCCGGTGAATATGTGCAGTCCGCGAAACTCTGCGCCCTCTGCGATCAGCGCGCGGGCCAGCGCCGGCACCTGCGCGGCGTCAATGCCAAAGGGTTTCGCGCCGCCGCCCATCTTCATTCCCGATCCGCGCAGGGTAAAATCCGGGTTTACGCGCAGCGCGGCTCTCAGTCGCTGGCCTGCCTTTCGGCTGATCGCGAGTGCTCGATGCAACTCACCTTCGGATTCGATGTTCACCGTGACGCCGGCCAGAATCGCGGCCGACAGTTCGTCGTCTCCCTTGCCGGGCCCGGCGAAACTCACGCGTGCAAGGTCGATCCCAGCCGCACGGACCAGCGCCAGCTCTCCGCCGGATGCGATGTCGAAACCATCCGTCAGGCCCGCGAGCAGCTGGAGGATCGGACGAAAGGGATTGGCCTTGACCGCATAATTGACCTGCAAGCGGTGTGGCAGCGCCGCCCGCAACTGCGCCATTCGCTGTTCAATCATTTGCCGGCTGTACAGAAACAGCGGTGTGCCCCCGGCGCGCTCGACCCAGTGGCTCACCGGCTGGCCTCCTATCGCCAACTCGCCATTTATGGCCTCGAAGGCCGCCGGCACCGGGCCGAGCGGTTTGGCCGCTGGCGCAACGCTCCGGGTATCAGGCTGCATCAGGCGTCCTGGTCTCGGTAAGTTCCCTCACCAGCCGCTGCCGGTCGATCTTTCCATTGGGACCGAGCGGCAGCGCGTCGCGCCAGGCAATCTGCTTTGGCTGCATGAAACTGGGCAATTCGCGCGCAAGGTGCTGCACAAGACGGAGCTGAGTGGCTTGCGCCATCCCCATAGAGCCCCGCACGACCAGATACACGGCCTGCCCCAACTGATCGTCAGGCAGGCCGAAAGCGACCGCTTCGGCCACCACTCCGCTGGTCAGTGCGGCGGCTTCCACTTCTTCAGGACTGATCCGGTTGCCTGCGCTCTTGATCATCTCGTCTTGTCGGGCAACGAAGTAGAGCAATCCGTCCGCGTCCCGCCGCACCCGGTCGCCCGAACAGACAGCCATCCCGCCGTAGCAGGACCACGCGGGCGCGGGACGAAACCGCTGTGCCGTTCGCACCGGGTCACGCCAGTAACCTTGGGTCACAAGCGGACCGCAGTGGACCAGTTCGCCTTCCTCACCTGCCGCAGCCGGCAACCCCGCATCGTTGACGACCAGCACTTCGGCGAAGGGCACGGGGGCGCCGATAGAGGTTGGATGGGTCGCGACCATATGCGGAGGGAGGTAGGTGGAGCGGAATGCCTCGGTCAGGCCATACATCGGCACGATATCGACGTTGCCGAAGGTGCGCCGCATGGTGCCGATCAGGCGCGGCGTAAGCGCACCGCCGCTGTTGGTCAGCCGCTTGAGCGACCGGGTCGCTTCGTCTGGCCAGGTGACCTCGCAAAGCTGCGCCCACAGCGGCGGCACGGCGGCGAGCGTAGTCACTTGATGCCTGTCGCAGGCCTTGGCTACGTCGCGCGGCAGAAGATAGTCGAGCGGCGCAACCGCTCCGCCTGCATACCAGGTGCTCAGCAACTGGTTCTGCCCGTAATCAAACGCCAGCGGCAGCACTGCGAGCGTCACGTCTGTCGCTTCCAGCCGCAGATAATCCGCCACCGCCATCGCACCCAGCCAGAGGTTGCGATGCGAAACCATGACGCCTTTGGGCAAGCCGGTTGATCCGCTGGTGTAGAGCAGCGCGGCGAGCGTGTCAGGATCGGCAGACGACGGCGGCAAGGGCACGGCGGATCGCGCGCGCAGCAAGACCTCCCCTTCCTCCGCCGTTCGGCAAAATGGCGGGATGTCCGCCGCTTGCAGACTGTCGATCCGGGCAGTGTTGGCGATCAGCAAGGCCGCCCCGCCGTCGTTCAGTATGTGCCTCACCTGCGCCCGCTTGAGCAGCGGATTGATCGGGACGTGCACCAGTCCGGCCCGCACTGCGGCGAGCGGCAAGGTGCAGGTCAGCTCACCCTTCGCTGCCCAGCTCGCGATCCTTGCGCCCGGCTCGAACTGCGTGGTCAGCCACGCTGCCAGTTGGCCGACGCGACGCTCAAGCTGCGCAAAGGTAAGAGTTTCCCCGCGAAGGATCAGCGCGCTGTCGACCGGCCTCCCGCGCAGCGGCAGGCTGTCGAGCGGTGGCGTGGCGGGAAAAGGCGACGCAGGCAGGACCATGGGGCGCTTCTTAGAAGTAGTGGCCGTGCCCGTCCATTCCTTGCCCTTGCTGCCAGGCGCGCTTAAGGGCGGCGCGAAATCGCTTTTTGAACAGCCGCAACAACAGGATGGAAGAATGATTGTCACACCCGCCGCGACGCAGGTGAGCGGCACGTCAGATGAGGCGGCCAATCTGTCGGTCAGCCGCGCCGAAGCTGATCAAGGTTTGCGCCAGATCCTGCGTGATACGCTGCAGATTGATGCGCAGACTGTCGCAGCGCTGCAGCCTGACAGCGGCCTGTTCGGTGCCCTGCCGCAGGTCGATTCGATGGCCGTCGCACACCTGTTCACAGCCCTGGAAGATCACTTCACCTTCACGGTTGAAGATGACGAGGTGGATGGCGAGATGCTGGAAACCTATGGTGCACTGCTGGCCTTTGTCGAACGCAAGCTGACCGCAGGTTAGCGGGTAAACAGGCTTGTCAGTTCCACGTGGGTTGACCAGCGAAACTGGCCTACCGCACGGATGCAAGCGAGGCGATAACCGGCGGCGGCCAGAAGACGGGCATCGCGCGCCCAGCTTGGCGGGTTGCAGCTCACATACGCGATGCGTTCGACTGCGCTGGCGGCAAGCTGCTCCACCTGAGCTTTCGCACCGGCGCGTGGCGGATCAAGGATGACGCCCTTGAAACGTTTCAGTTCAGGGGGCTGCACGGGCGCTCTGAACAGGTCGCGATGCACCGCCTCGCTTGATCCGGGCAAACGACGAAACGCATCACGGCTAGCCAGATGTGAGGAACGTTCAGCCTCAAACGCTGTCACTCCGCTTCCCGCGGCCGCCAGGCCCAGCGACATTGTCCCGAGGCCTGCAAACAGGTCGGCGACTTCGGGGCAATTGTTCACAAATGTCTTCACATCCTCCTGGAGCACCCTTTCCCCGTCGAGCGTGGCCTGAAGAAACGCGCCCACCGGCAGTCGGACTTCCACGCCGCTGAAGACTACCGTGACCGGCTGCGGCTCCCACAGCGTTTCCGCGCCCCAGCCGCTATCCAGTGACAGGCGTGCCAGACCATGCTCCTGCGCGAATGCAAGCAGGGCCTCATGCATCCGCAGCCCGGCAGGCAGCGCGCCTTTGACCAGGCAGTCGACGCCCCGGGGCGTGTGCGTCAGATGGACATCGGCGGCACCCTTGCCGAGAAGAAGGTGCAGCAGTTGCCGTAACGGGGCAAGCAAAGCGAACAGGTCCGGATGCAGGACATGGCATTCCTTCATATCGACGATGCGGTGCGATCCTGCTTCCCTGAAGCCAAGCGCGACCTTTCCGTTCAGCTTGGCTGCATGCAAAGCTGTCCGCCTGCGCGTGCGCGGCGGAGAGAGGTGTGTCGGCAGAACCGCGTCAGGTTCAAGTCCCTGCCCTGCTGCTGCGTTCACGACCCTGTCGGTGACAAACCGCGCCAGCACCTCCTCGTCGCAATGCTGCAACTGGCATCCACCGCAGCGACCGAAATGGCGGCATGGCGGCACTGCGCGATGCGGGCCAGGCAAGATGTCGCCAGCGATGCCAAGCGCATCGCCCGGCACCGCGCCGGCCACATGGCGCCCTGCCGCGGTAACGCCATCGCCCTTGGCGGCCAGCCTGACGATCGGATCAAACTTGGTCAAAGGAGACTTCTGTAAGCCGATGAAATGCCGTTCGCCAGCTCTCCTGCGGTAAACGCCGGCCCGCAGTTTCTCGCTGCCTCCGCGTGCAGCCACACCGCCTCTTCACAGGCCTTGAACGGGTTGCCGGCCATCGCCAGACGGCTGACAACGATGCCGGCGAGCACATCGCCCGAGCCGGCGGTCGAAAGCCAGCTGGACGGCGACGGAAAAAACCGAAGGTTCGCCCCATCGGTCAGCACATTGTCAGCCCCCTTGGCCAACACGACTGCACCACTGGCAAGCGCGAGAGCCCTGGCCTGCGCAACCTTGTTCTCGCCCGTTATGCGAAATGTACGACAAAGCGCGGCCAGCTCTCCGGCATGCGGCGTGAGGACGACCGGCGCGGAACGCCGTGCCAGATCGTTCTTCCCCAACACCACCAGCGCATCAGCATCGAGCACCAGCGGCCGGTCCGCGCCCAAGGTGGCCCACAGACGCGTGCGCGCCTCCTCGTCCCTGCCAAGGCCCGGACCCACCAGAAGTGCCCGGATGCGCTCGTCACGCAGGGTGTCGACGAGGTCGCCGGGCTCGATGACCAGACCGGCAGGCGCCGCCGGATGCGAATGCTCGGAAAACAGCTTCACGTATCCCGCCCCCGCCCGCATGGCCGCCTCGCTCGCCAGCACTGCGGCCCCGGTCATCGCGCCGCCGACTATGCCGGCAAGGCCGCGGGTGTATTTGTGGCTGGCAGCTTCGGGAGCGGAAAGCGTCGGGCGCGGCGACAGCGACGCTGCG
This sequence comes from Porphyrobacter sp. GA68, assembly GCF_022605525.1. Classification (GTDB taxonomy): domain Bacteria; phylum Pseudomonadota; class Alphaproteobacteria; order Sphingomonadales; family Sphingomonadaceae; genus Qipengyuania_B. The sequence continues at coordinate 486,138 of NZ_JAKQYJ010000002.1, read as the reverse complement.
GAACCGGGCACGTCCATTCCGAGAGGAACCAGCCGCCGTTCACCCATCAGCGGCAAACCCGGCATCAGCCAATGCGCCCTCTTCCAAGCGCCCAGGGCCAGTGTCAGGTCGTATCGTTCCAGCCGCTCGTCCAGCAATGCGCCGGTATCCGCGTCTACTCCGCTCGGCAAGTCGATGGCGACAGCATAGTCGTGCGTTCCCCGCAGCTTACGAAGCAAATCGGACAAGTCGTCTGGCAAGGGGCGCGTTAACCCGGTGCCGAACAGGCAGTCCACGAGCACCGCCCCGCGCGCGTCGCTGGCAATGGTTCCGCCGTAGCGCGATCGGGCTCCGCGCGCGACGTCGGTTCGGGGGGGCAACGGCGCCACCACCGTCACGTCGATACTCCTCTGCCGCAGAATCTCGGCAATGACGTAGCCGTCGCCGCCGTTGTTGCCGGGGCCGCACAGCACGGTGACGCTGCGGCCGGCCGCGATGCGCCAGACCCATTCAGCCGCGCCCCGCCCGGCCCGCAGCATCAGCTTATCCACGCTGACGCCGCGGTCCACCAACTGATCCTCCGCCGCGCGCATTTCGGCCGCGGTGAGAACCGGCTGCGGAGCAGTCACCGCAGGGCTCCGGCCAGCATCCACCATCGGGGGTGGGCGGCAGCGATCGACGCAGCGGCGGCGTCCCGCTCCGCCGGGTCATCGAACAGCGCGAAGCAGGTCGCACCCGAACCCGACATCCGCACCAGCCACGCGTCCGTTGCGCGCAGCGAGGCGAGGACATCGGCGACGGGCGGGCACAGGGCTATGGCAGCCGGCTCCAGATCGTTGCGCCCTCCCCGCGCCACGTCCCGCATCTTGCCTGCCGGCAGCGCGCCCCGATCCACTCCATCCCACCGCGCAAACACGGCCGAAGTGGCCAGTGGTTCGCGCGGGTTGACGAGCAGGACGGGTGAGCCGGAGAGATCGTTCGCAACCGGGGAAAGCTCCGCCCCTGTCCCTCGCCCGATGCACGGCTGGCTTTCCACGCACGCCGGAACATCGGCGCCCAGCCGAACGGCCCTTGCGGGCCAATCCTCGGGCAGGCCATGCCGCTCCCGCACGAGGCGGAACACCGCTCCGGCATCTGCCGAACCGCCGCCAAGCCCCGCGGCAACCGGAATGTTCTTCTCCAAAGTGATCGCCATTCCGTCGGGGCGAGGCAGGGCGCCAAGCGCCCGCGAGACCAGATTACCGAACGGGCTGCCAAGCGCCGGCGCAAATTCGCCCGCAACACTCACCTTGTCCTGTTCCGCGGTGCGGGCGGTTAATCGGTCGCCAGCATCAACGAACGCGAACAGGGTTTCCAGTTCGTGATAACCGTCGTCCCGCCGCCGCCGGACATGAAGCGCCAGGTTGAGCTTGGCGTAGGCTGTTTCGACCTGGGTCACCTTGAGGCTACATGTTCGGGTAATTCGGCCCGCCGCCGCCTTCCGGCGTCACCCACTCTATGTTCTGATTGGGATCCTTGATGTCGCACGTCTTGCAATGGACGCAGTTCTGCGAATTGATGACAAACTGCGGCTCGCCTTCCTCTACGCCGACCCATTCATACACACCCGCCGGACAATAGCGGGTCGACGGCCCGGCATACACCGCCAGTTCACTGTCCCGTTGAAGCTCCATGTCCTGTACCTTCAGGTGGCACGGCTGATCTTCGGCATGGTTGACGTTGGCAAGGAAAACAGAGGACAGGCGGTCAAAGCTTATGACATTGTCGGGCTTGGGGTACTCAATCGGCTTGAACAGGTCTGCCCGTTGCAGGTGCTTGTAATCGGCCTTGTGCTTCATGGAGTAGGGAAGACCGATCTTCAGCGTGCGCATCCACATGTCGGCGCCCGCAATGATCGTGCCCAGATCGGCACCGAACTTCGACACGGCCGGCTGCGCGTTCTGCACGGCCTTCAGCTCCCGGGCGATCCAGCTGTTGCGGACCGCCTCGTCGTACTCGTCAAGCTGTGCGTGGATGCGCCCTTGCGCGATGGCGGCGGCGACTGCTTCTGCCGCCAGCATCGCGCTCTTCATGGCGGTGTGGCTGCCCTTGATGCGCGGCACGTTGACGAAGCCGGCCGCGCATCCGACCAGCGCGCCGCCGGGAAACGCAAGCTTGGGCACCGATTGCCACCCGCCTTCGTTGATGGCGCGCCCGCCATACGCGACCCGCTTGCCGCCTTCCAGGTACTCTCTGATTGCAGGATGCTGCTTGAAGCGCTGAAACTCCTGAAACGGCGAGACATAGGGGTTCTTGTAATCGAGCGCGGTGACGAAGCCGATTGCTACCTGATTGTTCGCCTGATGATACAGGAACCCGCCGCCCCAGCTTTCGCTTTCGGACAGCGGCCAGCCCTGCGTGTGAATGACGCGCCCCGGCACGTGCTTGGCCGGGTCGATGTCCCAGATCTCCTTTACGCCCAGCCCATAGATCTGCGGCTGGCAATCCTTCTCCAGATCGTATTTCGCCTTCAGCTTCTTGGTCAGGTTGCCGCGGACCCCTTCGGCGAACAGCGTGTACTTGGCGCGGATTTCCATGCCGGGCTGATAGTCCGGCTTATGGCTGCCATCAGCCGCTACGCCCATATCCTGAGTTATCAGGCCGCCGACGGACCCGTCCTCGTTGTAGATGACCTCCGCCGCCGGAAAGCCCGGAAAAACCATCACGCCCAGTTCTTCCGCCCGCTCCGCCAGCCAGCGGGAAAGATTGGCGAGCGAGCCGGTATAATTGCCCTTGTTCGACATGAAAGGCGGCATGATCGCATGGGGCAGGCTGTACTGCTTGGTGCGGGTCAGAACCCAGTGCCAGTTGTCCGTCACGGGCGTTTCAGCCATGGGGCAACCCATGTCCCGCCACTCGGGCAACAATTCGTCCAGTGCCTTGGGATCGACGACCGCGCCTGACAGAACATGCGCGCCTATCTCCGACCCCTTCTCCAGCACAACAACCTCAAGCTCCTCATTGATCTGCTTGAGCCGGATTGCCGCAGAGAGGCCGGCGACCCCACCGCCGGCGATGACAACGTCGCAGTCCATGCTTTCGCGTTCGGTCATTGTGTCGAGGCTTTCTGTTCAAATGTGCTTGCCTCTGAGTTGAGGGATGGCATGGTGCCCGTCAAGAGCCGCCAGCCCAGTGAACAACCCGTCCTCCCTCTCGCCTGCAAACCTGTTGTCCCGCGACATCGGCTCCATGCTCGACTGGTGGCGGCTGGCGGGTGTTGATTATGCCTACACCGATACGCCGCAACCATGGCTTGCAGAGACGGTGGCGGCGGCCGCTGGCGCCGAGGCTAAGACGCCAGTGGTCGCGGTCGCCACCCGGCCCCTGCCGGAAGCCGCGCCGTCGCCGCAGGCGGAGCCCATTGGCGGCGCGCGAAGTGGCTGGCCACAGGACTTGGCACAATTTCGCGAGTGGTGGTTGACTGAAGCCAGCCTCGCGGACCGCGGCGCCTTCCCCCGCCTTGCACCTGTTGGTGGGCCGGGTGCCGAAATCATGCTGTTGGTGCCGATGCCTGAAGATACCGATCGGGCCGTGTTGCTCGACGGGCCGGACGGGCAGATGGCACAGGCGGTACTGCGTGCGATGGGCGCTACCCCTGCTTCGGCTTATCTTGCTACCGTTCTGCCGCGCCACATGCCCCTGCCCGACTGGCCCGCACTTGCGTCACGCGGGATAGGCGATATCGTCCGCCTTCATATCGCTTTGGCGAAGCCGCGCCGGGTGGTGGCGCTTGGCCGATCGGTAAAGAATTTGTTTACCAATGACGATGCAGTTTTCTGCGGACCGGGCTTGGACGAACTGCGGCGCTCAGCCCGCCGCCGGGAGCGGTTCTGGAACAGCTGGCTGCAATGGACGGGGGAAGCAACATGAAGCTGACACGCAAGGCCGCGTTGGCGGTGATCGCCACTGCGCTGCCGCTCGCGACGGTGAAGGCGCAGACAATCGACCTGTCCAAGGTGCGAAGCGATACCGCGCAACCGCTCCGCGATGCCGAGCGGGGGCAATGGCGTGAAATTCTTGCCGCCTTCGATGCGGGCGATTGGGTTCGGCTCCAATCGCTTCTTGCGGCACAGCCCGAATCCCCTCTTACAGGTTTTGTTCTTGCCAAATACTACACCGCGACCAACAGCCCGCGCACCGAGCTGCCGCAGATCGAGCAGTGGCTGGCGCGCTATTCCTATCTGCCGCAGGCCGAGCAGATCCTGCGGCTGGGTCAGACACGCGGTCTTGCTGCCAGCTATCGCCTGCCGCCGCGCAACGCGGTGCAGCGCGTGGCGGCGATCAGCAAGCGCATGCGTCCCCGCTCTGCCGACGATGGAACCATGCCGGCGGAGATCGCCGCGGCAATCAACGACTACATCAAGAACGATGATCCGGACAGCGCCCGCCTGCTTCTCGATGGCGTGGATGCGGGTCTCAGCACCGCCGCGCGCGCTGAGTGGCGGCAGCGTGTCGCCTGGTCTTATTACATAGAAAACCGTGACACCGCCGCGCTGGCGCTCGGCCAGCGGGTGCGGGAAGGCAGTGGCCCATGGGTGGCAGAAGGCGACTGGACCAGCGGTCTAGCGGCATGGCGCCTTGGTGACTGCACCAGCGCATTGGACGGGTTCGCCCGCGCTGCCAACGGAGCGGCGGACTCGGAATTGCGAACGGCGTCCCATTACTGGGCTGCGCGCGCCGCGACCCGGTGCCGCAAGCCTGCAGAGGCTGCCAGGCACCTCAGGAGCGCAGCCGGGGATGACGAAACACTGTACGGGATGCTTGCCCGGGAACAGCTGGGCCAGCCGCTGCCCGCGACGCACATCGTGGCACCGATGACGAGCGAGGATTGGCGCACGGTGGCGCGACGCCCGAACGCGCAACTAGCCGTTACGCTGGCGGAATTGGGTCGCGACGTGTGGTCGAGCGAAGCGCTGCAACACGAGGTGCTGACTGGCGAGCCTTCCGGTTTTCCCGTGCTGGCGCGCCTAGCCCGACAATTGAACCTGCCCCGCACCCAGATCTGGATGGGCATGAACGTACCACGCGGAGCGCAGGCCGATCCGGCGCTGCGTTATCCCAGCACGCAGTGGCGACCTGTGGAAGGATGGCGGGTGGATCCCGCACTGGCTTTCGCGCACGCACTGCAGGAATCCAATTTCGCCGCAGCTGCCGTCAGCCCCGCCAACGCGATCGGCCTCATGCAGGTACGCCCGATCGCCGCGCGGGACGTGGAAGGGCGCGCCAGGTTGAGCGCGCAATACTCGGACCTTAAGGATCCGTCGACCAATCTCACCTTCGGGCAGCACAATCTTGAAAAGTTGAGCGAAGCTCCGGCTACTGGCGGTGCGTTGCCCAAGGTGATGGCGGCTTACAACGCCGGCCTCACGCCGGTGGCGCGCTGGAATGCCGAAGTCCGCGATCAGGGCGATCCGCTGCTTTACATGGAGTCCATCCCCTTCTGGGAAACGCGCAGTTACGTATCGATCGTCATGCGCAACTACTGGATGTACTTGCGCCAGCGTAATGACCAAGCTCCCAGCCGTTCCGACCTGGCGCAGAACCGCTGGCCTGCTTTTCCGCGTGGCGAGCCGTCGCTGGCGGCCAGATAGCTCGATCCAGGAAGATGCGCGGCAGACGCTAGCATAACGCTAACGTTCCTGTTATGTTCTGCGCATGACAGAACAGCCTGTTGAGCCGATAAAAGGGCGCGGCGCGCAATCCGCTGCGCTGTCTGCACGTTTCGGCCTCGCGAGCGTGGAAGTGGACGGCGACTGGCGCGACCATGTCGCTTCGCTTGGTGGGCCGCCCGTCAAGCTCAGGACATCGGTGGTGCAAGAGCACCCGAGGACAATCCTCACCTTTAACCAGTCACCCGACATCGCCTTTGACCGTTCGGTGAACCCGTATCGCGGCTGCGAGCATGGATGCATCTACTGCTTTGCCCGGCCTACCCATGCATACCACGATCACTCTCCAGGGCTGGATTTCGAAACCAAGCTGTACGCGAAACCCGCGGCCGCCCGGCTCCTGCGCGAAACCTTGGCCAAGCCGCGCTATCGTCCGGCCCCGATCGCCCTTGGCACCAACACAGATCCTTATCAGCCGATAGAACAGCGCTTTCGCATCACGCGCGAAGTTCTCCAAGTCTGCCTTGACAGCCGGCACCCGGTGACGATCACCACCAAATCTGACAGGGTGCTCGCCGATCTCGATCTGCTGGAGTCGTTGGCAGAGCGGCAGCTGGTGGCGGTCGCAATCTCTGTTACCAGTCTTGACCCGCCCCTGTCCTCGAAACTCGAACCGCGGGCGTCTGCTCCGGCGAAACGCCTTGCCGCCATCGGCAAGCTGGCCGATGCCGGTGTGCCGGTGCATTGTTCCATCGCACCGGTGATCCCCGCAATAACGGACAGCTGTCTGGAAGACATCGTCGCGGCGGCGGCGCAGATGCGTGCTGGTTCGGTGGGGTGGATTCCGCTGCGGCTACCTTACGAGGTAGCTCCTCTCTTTCGCGAGTGGCTGTCCGTCCATTTCCCTGATCGGGCAGGCAAGGTGATGAGCATCGTGCGCTCGATTCGCGGTGGGCGGGACAATGACCCGGATTTCTTTTCGCGGCTGCGCCCCACGGGCGTCTGGGCCGACCTGTTCCGCGCCCGCTTTCGCGCCGCCTGTAGTAAGGCCGGCATCAACAAGACGCGCTTCGAACTGAATTGCCGCGACTTCCTGCCTCCGGCAACGGGCGGGCAGCTGCGACTTTTTTGACGCGGATGCCCCGGCATTCATCAGATGATAACCATCCACCGCTAATGTGCGAAGCCCGGCCGGAGGTAAGAGGGACTGCAGATGCAGCGGGTGGTGTTGGTGGTGGCGAGCTGCTCACTGCTGCTGGGTGCCTGCGGACGCGACATCGCTGCGGAACCGCTGGCCGCCTTCGACCTCACACAACCCGCAGTCGTCGAGAGTGTCCTGGCCGAGCTGCCACCGGAAAGCCGGGGCGCCTTCGCTACCTTCACGATTCACCATCTTGCGAGCTCAACGGCGTTCTGCGGCGACGTTCTGGTCAACGAAGCCGGACGTGAACCGGCGACCATCGGCGAGGCCATCCGGCTCACCATCGCGCGCGAAGCCGACCTGCGCCGTGACGAGCAAGCGGTCGATCTGGCCGCCCTGTCCCCGGCGGAACGTCGCGAGTACCGCCTCGCTCAGTTGCTGGAAGCGCACGAGCATCTGGTGGACCGGCGCGAGAATGCGATCATGCTGAACGGCGATGCCGTCCGACAGGAGGAGGCCTTCAGGCATTTGGAGCAGGAAATCGCCAGGTCACGCGCGGATATTGCCGCCATGCGCGCCGCCACTCCCGCCGCCACCGGCTCAACCTGAAGGTCAAGCGGTGGACGTGGCAGCCTCCTGAATAGGGCACCGCAAATCGTCGTCCCGCAATCGGCTCGATGAATTTCGCGGGCCGTGCCGTTAGAAGCGCCGGCCACAACCTTGCTGCGCCGCTCCGGCTGGGTCATACCCTCCGAAGAAATCTGCGATCGTGATCGAGTCCGTCCCGAAATAATGTTCTACGCGGACGGCAGGCCTCGTCTCCTGCGCGTTCCCCGTTCCATCATAGATGGCGTAAGAGCCGGGCAGTTCACCAACCTGACGAACCGTGAAGTTGGCGCCTTCGTGCACGACCGTTTCAGCAACAGGTGCTGCGGCGAAACTCGCGCTTTCGGTGATTTCGAAGGCGTCGGGACCAATCATGCCGGTGAGGTGAGTACCCAGCCTGCCCTTTTCCGCCTGCACGATCGTTCCGGTAGCAGGAAGGTTGAAAGCAACGCGTTCCATGCACACGCGGGTCGGGCCGCGCACGATCTCCGCCAAGGTCGGTGGGCCGGGCGTGGCGCAGGCGGACACTGCTCCAAGGAGCACGACAAGCAGCAGATTTCTCATGCCGAAAGCCTGTAGTCGCTGAACCGTGCGCGTAAATCCTTTTTGCTGATCTTTCCGGTGGCAGTGTGCGGAATGTCCTCAACGAACTCGATCGCGTCGGGCAACCACCATTTGGCAACCTTGTCGGCGAGGAATTCGGCAATCGCGGCGGCCTCGACCTGCGCCCCCTGCTTACGCACGACGAACAGCACCGGCCGTTCGTCCCAGCGTGGATGCGGCATACCGAGTGCCGCGGCCTCAGCCACGGCAGGATGTCCCATCGCAGCGTTCTCAAGCTCGACTGAACTGATCCATTCACCGCCCGACTTGATCACGTCTTTGGTCCGGTCGGTCAGCTGCAAGGTGCCGTCGGGATGCAGAATGCCGACGTCGCCGGTATCGAACCACCCGTCGGCATTGACCGCGTCCTCCTCCGCCTTGAAATAGCGGCGGATCACCCATGGTCCACGGACCTGCAAGGCGCCGCTTGACACACCATCGCGCGGCAGGACCGTTTGCATGTCTGTCAAATCCACCGTCCGCAATTCCACACCGAATGGCGCACGTCCCTGCATCTGCTTGACATCGACCTGCTGCTCGAAGGTCAGGTCGTCCCAGTCGTAGGTCTTTGCGCCGGTGGTGCCGATCGGGCTGGTTTCCGTCATGCCCCATGCGTGAGCCACGTTGACGCCCATCCGCATCAGCCGCTCGATCATAAATCGTGGTGCGGCCGAGCCGCCGATGATCGCCTGCCGCAGGTCCGGCAAGGTGTCGCCGGTCGCATCCATGTGATGGAACATCGCCTGCCACACGGTCGGCACCCCCGCGGAATGCGTGACCCTTTCTCTCCGCATCAGATCGCACAGCACGGCGGGATCGTTAACGGCGGAGAACACGAACTTGATGCCCGTCGCCGCCCCGCCCCAGGGCAGACCCCAGCTGGCCGCGTGGAACATGGGGACGACTGGCAGCATGACGGATTGCGGATCGGCATCAAAGATGGCTGGCTGAAGCGCGACAAGGGCGTGGATGACGGTGGAACGGTGTTCGTACAGAACCCCCTTGGGATTGCCGGTGGTGCCGCTGGTATAGCAGAGCATGCATGGATCGCGCTCCCCCACCGGCACCCACGCTACGTCGCCGTTCTGGTGGTCGATCCACTGCCGGAATTCTCCATCATCGAGGCAGATGTAATGCTCTATGGTGGTCCAGCGCGATTTCATCTTGTCCACCAGTGGCCGGAACGCTGCGTCGTACAACAGCACGCGGTCTTCGGCATGATTGGCGATGTATTCCAGCTGATCTTCAAACAGCCGCGGGTTGATGGTGTGAAGGATTGCCCCCGCCCCCGTCGCGCCGTACCAGCAGACCAGGTGATGCGCGTGGTTCATCGCAAGTGTCGCGACCCGGTCGCCCTTGGTAATTCCCAGAGCGCCTAACGCCTGCGCCATTTTCTTGGCGTCCTGCCGAATGTCGGCCCATCCAGTCCGCGTTTCGCTGCCGTCGGCCCACCGGGTGACGATCTCGCGCTGCCCATGTTCGCGTGCCGCGTGGTCGATCAAGTGGGTGACCACAAGATCCCAGTCCTGCATGGCGCCTGACATATTCGCATGTTCTCCCAGCTGTTTTGCCCTACTGTGCCGTGGAAGGGAGTGGGCAGCAAGAGGAACGTCAGGCGACCAGACGCAACCTGCCGCTGCTGGCCTTGCGCACTGACAGCCGAACGTCCGCAATTCCGGCCGCGCCGTTCAGCCGCTCCGCCAGTTCTCCGTCCACGGCGTACCGACGCCCCAGATTGAGCGTGACGTTTTGCCCGCAGGACAGGCGCAATGTAACCAGCACTTCGTCCCGCTTGGCGCCGCCCGGCACAAGTTGTTCCGCCAGCGCGCGCAGTCCCGCTTCATCCAGGATGCTGAGGGTGAGAGTCATAGGCACGCTGCCGCTGATCTCCGCCAGCGGACGCGCGCCGCGTACCGTGATGCGCGGCGGCTCCTCCGGGCTCGGACTATCGAGTTCCACATTCAGCAGGAGACATGCGCCCTCCGCTGCCCATTTCTGCAGCGGTTCCACCAGACCTTCTTCAAAACAGGCGGCGCTGAACTGGCCGGTCTGATCGGAGAAGTCGCAGCGGACGAACTCCGCCTCGCGTTTGGTCCGGCCGCGCTTCACACCTTCCACCAGCACCGCCATGACCGCGTTCTGGCGGGCACCCCCCGCAACCCCGCCCGCCGTGACCAGGGACGCATGACTGCGCGCACCCTGTGCGCTGGCCACATCGCGGAAGGCTTCGACCGGGTGGGCGGAGAAGAAGAAGCCGAAGTTCTCGCGCTCACGGTTCATCCGCTCCGTGCGGCTCCATGCCTCGCACGGCCGCAGCCGCAGTGGTTCGGCCGCCCGCTCTTCACCCCCGAACAGCCCCGCCTGACCGCTCTCGCGTTCGCGCAGGGCAGCGTCCGCGAGAGCCAACAGGAGGTCGACGTTGTGCAGAAGGAGCGCGCGGTCAGCTTCAAGGCAATCGAGCGCGCCGGCACAGATCAGCCCTTCCAGCTGACGAGAATTGAGAGTGCCTTTGGGTAACCGTTCACACAGGTTCTGCAAGCTGGTGAACGGGCCTGCGCGCTCGCGTTCCGCCACCAGCGACTCCATGGCTTTTTCGCCGACATTGCGTACCCCCGCGAGCGCGTAGCGCACGGCAAAGCCGCTGTCGGTCGCTTCCACGGTGAACTCCGCCTCCGACCGGTTGATGTCGGGGCCGGCAAGGGCGATACCGCCGCGTCGCGCATCGTCGACAAAGACCGCCAGCTTCTCCGACTGGTGCATGTCGAAGCACATCGAGGCAGCGTAGAACTCTTCGGGGTAGTGCGCCTTCAGCCACCCCGTTTGATAGGCGAGGAGGGCGTATGCGGCGGCGTGGCTCTTGTTGAAACCGTAACCGGCGAACTTGTCGATCAAGTCGAACAGATCGTTCGCCTGTCGGGGAGTGATGCCCGACACCTCGCCGCAGCCGTCGACGAACCGCTGTCGCTGGGCGTCCATCTCGGATTGCACCTTCTTGCCCATGGCGCGGCGCAGGAGGTCGGCGTCGCCCAGCGAGTAGCCAGCCAGGACCTGTGCTGCCTGCATCACCTGTTCCTGGTACACGAAGATGCCGTAAGTTTCGGCCAGGATGCCTTCCAGCTTGGGATGCGGGTATTCAATCGGCACTTCGCCCGCTTTGCGTCTGCCGAACAGCGGAATATTATCCATCGGACCTGGCCGGTAGAGGGACACTAGGGCGATGATATCCTCGAACCGGGTCGGCTTTACCGCCGTAAGGGTGCGGCGCATGCCTTCGGATTCCAGCTGGAACACGCCCACCGTGTTACCTGCCTTCAGCAGGTCGAACACGGCTGGATCATCTAAGGGCAAGGTCGCAAGATTGACTGCAATACCACGCTTTTCGAGCAGGTCGGTCGCCTTCTTGAGGACCGACAAGGTTTTGAGACCGAGGAAGTCGAACTTGACAAGCCCGCTGGTCTCGACGTGCTTCATGTCGAACTGCGTCACCGGCATATCCGACCGCGGATCGCGATAAAGCGGCACCAGCTGCGCGAGCGGACGATCGCCGATGACAACGCCTGCGGCGTGGGTCGAGGAGTTGCGCGGAAAACCTTCCAGTTGAAGGGCAAGGTCAACCAGCCGCTTCACGTCGTTATCGTTGTCGTACTCGCGCCGAAAATCTGCCGCGCCATTTAGCGCCCGCTTCAGCGTCCATGGATCGGTGGGGTGGTTGGGTACCATCTTGCACAGGCGGTCCACGTGCCCGTAGCTCATCTGCAGAATGCGGCCGCAATCCCGCAGAACGGCTCTCGCCTTGAGTTTACCAAAAGTGATGATCTGAGCGACGCGATCCTCGCCGTAGCGAGTCTGCACATAGCGGATCACCTCTCCCCGCCGCGTTTCGCAGAAGTCGATATCGAAATCTGGCATGGACACGCGTTCGGGATTGAGGAAGCGTTCGAACAGCAGGCCAAGGCGGATGGGGTCAAGATCGGTGATGGTCAGCGACCACGCCACCAGGCTGCCCGCGCCAGAACCACGGCCCGGGCCCACAGGTATGCCATTCTCCTTGGCCCATTTGATGAAGTCGGCAACGATGAGGAAGTATCCGGGAAACCCCATGCGGGTAATCACGTCGACTTCAAAGGCCAGCCGTTCGGTATAGGTCTGACGCTCCTCCGCCGACAGATCTGGGTAAAGTGCCAGGCGATCATCCAGCCCGGCCCGCGCATCCTCGGCCAGCTTCGCGGCTTCGGCCTGCTGATCCCCGGCGAGGCTGGGCAGAATCGGAGCGCGTTCGGGAGGAGAAAAGGCGCAACGCTGCGCTACGACCAGCGTATTTGCCGTCGCTTCAGGCAGATCGTCGAACAGTTCTGCCATCATGCGGGCAGATTTGACCCAGGCCTGCTTGTTGGATCGGCGGCGCTGCTGGGTATCGAGGTAAGTTGACGCGGCGATGCACAGCATGCCGTCATGAGCCGCATGGCCGTGCGGGTCACCGAAATTCGCCGGATTGGTCGCGACGATCGGCAGGTCGAGGTCGTAGGCAAGCGCGAGGAGCTTGTCTTCCGCCGCCTCCTCCACCTCATTGCCGCACCGGGCAAGTTCGACATAAAGCCGGTCAGGAAAAATTGCGGCGAGTTGCTTTAGCAAAGCTTGTGAGGCGGTGTCCTGGCCATCGGCCAGCAGGCGGGTAACACCCCCCTCCCCGGCTCCGGTCAGCGCTATCAGGCCATCCGTCCGCCCGTGCAGCATCGCCAGCGGCACGTGCGGCTCCTGCTCCAGCGGGCGGTCGAGATGTGCACGGCTCACGAGATCGCACAGATTGGCATAACCCGTCTCGTCCTGGACCAGGAGCGGGAGGTAGTCGACTTCGCAGCGATCTTCCGTCGCTGGCCTGGCGACGCCCAGGAGCGCGCCGATGATGGGCTGAATGCCTTCCTCGCTGCACGCCTTGGCGAAAGGGATTACGCCGTAAAGACCGTTGCGGTCACAGATCGCGGCGGCGGGAAAGCCACGCTCCTTCGCCAGCTTCGCGATCTCCTTGGGCTCGATCGCGCTGTCCAGCATGGAGTAGGCCGAAGCGATACGCAAAGGGACGAAGGGCGCAAAGGGCATTCGCGTCATATGCTTTGCGAATTGCCTCCTGCCAAGCCGAACCTCCGGGCTAATCCCCCGATCCGGCCGCCGTGGCGGCGGCGATCTTGCGCCGAATGTCGCGCACCTTGCTCACCGCGCCCCAGGCGAGAAGCGCGGCAAGAAACAGCCAGACCCAGACGGGGATGTTCCTCCCCACCACCGCGAGATACAGATAAGCGGATACGAAACAGAACCCGGCGGCAAGCGCGGGCAGAATGGTGGATTGCCCCGCCTTTGCGCGTTTCACCAGCCAGCCGACGGACAGGAAGAAGAACGGTATGGCGCCCACATAAATGCCGCCAAATATCCACGGGTTGACGCCATACTGCTCGCCAAGTGACAGAAACCACGTCTGCCAATCAGCCAGCATCGCAGACCCCGCCTGCGCGGCTCGGCATCATGAGCGTGGGAATGAAGGATGGCGGGCAAGCTCTGCGATTTCATCCGGGCTGTACTCGCGGTCACCAGCCTTTTCGATCACATAGCGCTGCCGTTCCTCCTGCGGCATCGCCATCAACTGCTCGATCAGCTCGGCAAAACTGCCACGGCGTAGCGCAGTGGCGTGATGCAGAACGCCGTCGCTCTGGCTGGCAAGGTGGAGCGCGGCGCGGTCGTGCCACTCAACTTCCTGGGTCACGGTGTCTTCTGCGCGAAAGGTGCTGGGATGGTCTGCCATCAGTATTCTCCTTTACCCTTCCAAACGGGGCAGGCGCGTTCCGGGTCCGCTATTCGAGCATCCCATTGTGCAGCTGCACGACACGATCCATCCGCGCCGCCAGCCGCTCGTTGTGGGTCGCGACCAAAGCGGCGCTGCCCTCGCCCCGCACCAGCTCCAGGAACTGCGCCAGCACCTTGTCCGCAGTGGCCTCGTCCAGATTACCGGTCGGCTCATCCGCGAGCACCAGGGTGGGTCGATTGGCGAGAGCGCGGGCGACGGCCACACGCTGCTGCTCTCCGCCGGACAATTGACTTGGCCGATGGGTCAGGCGGTGCTCCAGCCCGAGCGAGGCCAAAAGGCTGCGCGCGCGTTCATCCGCCTCGTGCCGGTCGCGCCCGGCGACCAGCTGGGGCAGAACGACATTTTCCGTCGCATTGAAATCTGGCAGCAAATGGTGGAACTGGTACACAAAGCCGAGGTGATTGCGGCGAACCGTCGTGCGTTCGTCCCGGTGCATATGGGTCGCATCGTTACCGGCGATGATTATCCGTCCGCCAAAGCCACCTTCCAGCAAACCAACGGCCTGCAGCATGGTTGATTTACCTGACCCAGACGGGCCGAGCAGCGCGACGATCTCGCCTGGCTGGACGGTCAGGTCGACGCCGCGCAGGACATCGATCCGCTGTCCACCCTGTTCGAACGACCGGGTAAGCTGTTCCAGCCGGACGACCGGCGCTGCGCCGTGATCACTCATAGCGCAGCACCTGCACCGGGTCCGTACTGGCCGCCTTGAGAGACGGGTAGAGCGTGGCAAGGAAGCTGAGGCCGAGCGCGAGAAGCACAATGAGCGCGATTTCCACCGGGTCGGTGCGCGATGGCAGCGTCGACAGGAACCGGACCTGCGGATCCCACAGATCCTGCCCTGTCACCGCGCCGATCACGTCCACAATCCCCTGGCGGAAGAAGAGGACCAGAAAACCCAGGGCCAGACCGGCAAAGGTGCCGATCGCGCCAACGGTGAAGCCGGTGGTGACGAAGATTTTCATCAGGCTGCGCCGGGTCGCGCCCATGGTCCGCATGATGGCGATATCCCGCGTCTTGGCACGCACGAGCATCACCAGACTGGAAAGGATGTTGAAGGCGGCGACCAGAACCATGAAGGACAGGGCAAAGGCCATCGCCACCCGCTCCACCTGCAGCGCCTCGAACAAGGAGGCGTTGATGGTTTGCCAGTCGGCGACCACCGCGCGGCCGGCAAGCTGCTGCCTCAACGGACCGAGAATGCGGGCGACATTGTCCGGGTTGTCCACCGTCAGCTCGATCATTCCAACGGAATCTTCCAGCAGCAGCAGCGTTTGCGCATCCTCTATCGGCATCACGACATAGGATTGATCGTAGTCGTATATCCCCACTTCGAAAATCGCCGCGATCTCGTAACCGATCTGGCGCGGCACAGTCCCGAACGGAGTGGCCCGGCCTTGAGGGTTGATGATGGTGAGCGTGTCGCCCACGCGTGCACCGACATTTTCCGCCAGGCGGGAGCCGATGGCAACTTTTCCGGCACCGGGTTGCAGCGCCCCGATGTTGCCGGCCACGATCTTGTCCGACAGCCGCGCAATGTCAGGCGCCGTGTTGCCTCTGGCAAGGATCGCTTCGACCCGCCCGTTATAGGTGGCGAGCAGCGGTTGCTCGATCAGGGCGCTGGCCCTGGTGACGCCCGGAGTGGCGCGCACCTCTTCCAGGACACTCTCCCAATTGTCCAGTCGTCCGCCGTAAGCCTGCACGATTGCATGGCCGTTCAGGCCGACGATCTTGTCGAGCAGCTCTGCACGAAAGCCGTTCATCACGCTCATCACGATCACCAGCATGGCGACGGACAGCATGACGACGCCGACGCTGATCCCGGCTACAAGGGCGATGAACGCTTCGCCGCGGCCGGGCAGCAGATAGCGCCGGGCAATGGTCCGTTCGAAGGGGCTGAGGATCACGAGGTGTACGGTTCGCTTGGGTGAAGGTTTGCTTGACAGACGTCATCTAAGGCGGAGACGCGGCAAGCGCAACTGCGGCCGCCGCGCCCGCCGGCGCACTTGTAATCGGTGCGCAACATCGCCATTGCCAAGCCAGGCATTACGCAGGGCGGCAAGCCGCTCTCTGGCAACGGCGAACCCTTGATGAACCTCACCGATCCTTTTCGCTGCGCTGACGGCGACAAGCTGCGCGAGGAGTGCGGCGTGTTCGGCGCCATCGGCGCGCCCGATGCCGCCGCGATCACCGCGCTCGGGCTGCACGCGTTGCAGCACCGGGGACAGGAGGCGGCGGGCATCGTCAGCTTCGACGGGACCGAGTTCTTCGTGCGACGCGGGCTGGGCCACGTGGCGGAAAACTTCTCCGGACAGGAAGCGATCGCCGCTCTGCCCGGCATGATGGCGGCCGGCCACGTCCGCTACTCCACGACAGGCGGCGCGGGCCTGCGCAATGTCCAGCCGCTCTATGCCGATCTCGCCGCGGGCGGTTTTGCCGTGGCTCACAACGGGAACATCTCCAACGCCGCGACCTTGCGCGCGGAACTGGTGTCGCGTGGGGCGATCTTCCAGTCCACGTCCGATACCGAGGTCATCATCCACCTTGTCGCGACCAGCCGCTATCCCACGCTGGTCGACCGGCTGATCGACGCGCTGCGGCTGGTCGAGGGGGCCTTCGCTCTTGTGGTCATGACCCCCGAAGGGATGATCGCCTGCCGCGACCCGCTCGGTATCAGACCTCTCGTGATGGGGCGCGTGGGAGACGCCACCCTGTTCGCCAGCGAAAGCGTGGCGTTCGACGTGGTGGGTGCGGAGTTCATCCGGGAAATCGAACCGGGCGAAATGATCGAGGTCGGGTTTGACGGCAATGTCCGCACCCTTCGCCCGTTCGGCCAGCACCGGCCCCGTCCCTGCGTGTTCGAGCACGTGTACTTCAGCCGGCCGGATTCCGTTTTCGCCGGGCGCAGCGTTTACGAAGCGCGCAAGGCGATTGGCAGCCAGCTGGCGCTGGAAAGCCCGGTCGACGCCGATCTGGTCGTGCCCGTACCCGACAGCGGCGTGCCGGCGGCGATCGGCTTTGCCCACACGTCCGGCATTCCGTTCGAACTGGGCATCATCCGTTCGCATTATGTCGGGCGTACCTTTATCCAGCCATCGGAAGGAGCGCGCCACACCGGCGTCCGGCGCAAGCACAACGCCAATCGCGCCCTGGTGGCGGGCAAGCGTATCGTCCTCATCGACGATTCCATCGTGCGCGGCACTACAAGTATGAAGATCGTGGAAATGATGCGCGACGCCGGAGCGGCAGAGGTTCATTTCCGCGTCGCCAGTCCGCCCACGGCGCACAGCTGCTTTTACGGGGTGGACACTCCTGAACGATCCAAGCTGCTCGCCGCGCGAATGGAGGTTGAGCCGATGCGCGACTTCATCAAGGCGGACACTCTCGCCTTTGTATCCCTGGACGGTCTGTATCGTGCCGTCGCCGGGGTAGATCGCGACAACGCCGCACCGCAGTTCTGCGACGCCTGCTTCAGCGGCGATTACCCGACAAGCCTCACCGATCTGGCGCGAGCGACGAATGTTGACGCGCAACTATCCTTTCCGGTGGGCAAGGTCGCCTGACGATGGCGGAAGAAAAGATACTGCTGGGTAAGGTTGCGCTCGTCACCGGAGCGAGCCGGGGGATTGGCGCGGCCACGGCGCAAGCGCTGGCGCGGGCAGGTGCTCACGTGATCCTGACTGCCCGGACCGCGGCAGACCTGGAACAGATCGAGGATCAAATTCACGAAGCTGGCGGCGCGGCCACCATTGCTCCGGTCGATCTGACCGAACCTGATGCGGTTGCGCGCCTTGCCGCCGCTGTCGGCAATCGCTGGGATCGCCTTGACCATCTCGTAATATCGGCGGCATACCTGCCGCTGCTGACGTCAGTTGCCCATATAGAGCCGAAAGAGTTCAACAAGGCTCTGACCGTCAACGTGTTGGCGACACAGGCCCTTCTTGCATCCTTCGACGCGCTCCTGAAACGCAGCCAGGCGGGCCGGATCGTCGGCTTGACCAGCAGCGTTGCCCAGACGCCGCGCGCCTACTGGGGCGCCTATGCAGCAACCAAGGCTGCGTTCGAAATGCTGCTCGACTGCCATGCGCAGGAGGTAGAGCGGATCAGCCGGGTACGAGTCGCCATCGTGGATCCCGGCGCGACCAGAACAGCCATGCGAGCGCGCGCTTTCCCGGGCGAGGATGCCGCCACGCTCAAGTCGCCCGACGTGGTGGCTGCGCGCATTACCGCCTTGCTTGTGCAAGACTTTCCCACTGGCCATCGAGAGCGGGTGGACTGAGGCTACTTCGGTGCGCGCCCGTAGGCGGTGCAAGGAACCTTCGTAATGGTTTGTTTACCTTTTGCGTAGATAAGTCGGTAAGCAGCTTTCGTCATAAGAGAGTAGCCTTAGGGCAGGGAATGCCGGCAGACCCGCTTGGTTCTGCCGTGCAGCTGTCCCAGCCGCTCGCTGTCCGAAGGCCTGGTTTCCGTTTGCCTGAGGTTACGCCATGTCGATCATCAAGAGCACCAGCTATGACATAGCCGCGCAGGAGGACCGCTGCGCTCCGCGCACGAAGCTCAACATCCCTGCGCAGCTTCGCGCGTCAGGCAGCCGCGCCTTCCAGACGGTCGTTTACGACCTCTCCATCTCCGGCTTCTCCGCGGCGGCCATCAACCGCATGCACGAAGGACAGATCTGCTGGCTGACCCTGCCGGGCCTGGAGGCGCTGCAGGCACAGGTGGTCTGGTGGGAAAACTGCACCGCCGGCTGTGCCTTTGCCGAATTGCTCAGCCCGGTGGTGCACGAAAACATCCTGCAACGCTATGCCAGCAACGGCGTCTATCGCAGCACGTTGTAACCGGGGCGTCACTGCGTCGCGCTTGCCGCCGCAAGGTGTGTCAGTGCTTTCATCCATGCTTCCCGCTCGCCGCCGCCGGTGGCTCTTGGCTGATTGCTGACAATCGCCACGACCATGCGCTGTTCTGGGTAGATGGTGATGCTTTGGCCAAAGATGCCCTGCGCACCGAAGGCGCCTGCGGGATACGACCACCACTGATACCCATAGCCAAAGCCGGGCCGCTGGGCGAAGGCGGTGTAAGGCGCACCCGCTCGCTGGAACCAGCCGCCGGGTACGACTCCGCTGCCGCCCTCAAGCACCCACTGGCCAAAGCGCGCATAGTCGGCAACGGTCAGGGACAGGCAGCATCCGCCGATGCTCTGACCGGTCAGGTCGTTCATCCAGAACAGCGAGCCGGCAAAACCCGCCGGTTCGACGATCTTGTTCCTGGCAAGAGCAGCCAGAGACTTGCCCGTGGCCGCCATCACGATGTCGCCCAGCAGATTTGTTTCCAGCGTGTTGTAGCGCCAGCGCCCCTCGCCCACAGGCTCGGCCCGGCTGAGATTGCGAGCATAGGTCACTGACTGCGGTTCGCCCGCGCGCGGTTCCACGAGCAGCATGCGGGCAACGTCGCTGTTCGGGTCGGCGTAATCCTCGTTCCACGCAACACCTGAAGTCATGGTCGCGACCTGTCCTACCGTCACCCCGTCGTAGGCCGTACCCGCCAGCGCCGGAATATAGCGGGTTACCGGGTCGTCCAGACCTACGATCGCCCCCTCCGCCAGCGCGGCGCCGAGAAGAGCGGAGGTGAAGCTCTTTGCCACGGAAAAGCTGGTCCAGCGCCGGTTCGCGCCAAAACCCGCTGCGTAGCGTTCGTAGCGAACCTGCCCGTCCTGCAGAACCATGACACCCATGGCATGATTGGCGGCAAAAGCGTCATCAAGCGCGGAGACGATGCTCGGCGGCAACGGGCGTCCCTGGCGCAAGGCACGAGGCTGCGCCGCAGGGGCGACCTCCAGCCCGGCGAAATAGTCTTCCATGCGGGCGAACCGGTCGCGCTGCGTCGCCTGATCCCAGAACAGAACCTGCAGTTCCGCCGGATCGCGCAGCTCTGCCGGGTTGCTGATCCGCACCGCGTCGGGGGCGTGCGGGACGATCTGTGCCGGCGCGGTCGCGCAGGAGGAGAGCAGGCCGGCGGCCAGCAGGGTAGCAATTGCTCGCATCATATCATCCTTTCACCAAAGTCACCTGCCGCACATCGATGCCGCCACCGCGGAAACCGCCCTCACAATACATGAGGTAGTACCGCCAGAGATTGCAGAAGCGATCATCGAAGCCCGCAGGCAGCCGCCCTTGGCGCAGCGCTTCGTCGAACCGTTCCCGCCACAGGCAAAGCGTTTCTGCGTAATCTCCGCCAAAGGCTTCCTCGTCTTGCCAAGTGAGGCCACGCTGTTCGGCCAGACACCGGAACTCGCTCGCCCGGATCAGCAGGCCGCCGGGAAAAATATACGCCTGGATGAAGTCGGCACTGGCAGCGTAACGGTCGAACAGGTCATCGCGCATGGTAATGAACTGCAACGCCGCCCGGCCGCCTGGCTTCAAGGATCTTGCGACGCAATCCAGAAAGACCGGCCAGTATTCGCGCCCCAGCGCCTCCACCATTTCAACGCTGATGATGGCGTCAAATTGCTCCGACACAGCGCGGTAATCCTGATACCGGAAATCGATGGCGGGATCGTGCCGCTCCTTGGCCCAGGCAAGCTGTTCGCGCGACAGGCTGATCGCTGTGACCGCGCTGCCGGTCCGAGCGAAGTCGTTCGCCAGCGACCCCCAGCCGCAGCCGATTTCCAGCAGGGTGCCAGGCTTGCCCAGCCGTTCCCGCAAACGGGCCCATTTGCGGCGCTGCCCTTCCTCCAGACTTGCGGCGCCGGCCAGATGATAGGCGCTGGAGTAGCTCATCGTCGTATCCAGCCACGCGGCGTAGAAGTCATTCCCCAGATCATAATGCGCGGCGATGTTCCGCTGTGCCCCAGCCGCCGTGTTGCGGTTGCGAAGGTGCGCCAGCTTTAGCAGCTGCCGAAACAGACCCTTGGCCCGGGCCGTATCGCCCAACCGCTCGCCGTGCTGCATGAACAGGGCGAACAGCGGGACGGGATCCGGGCTGTCCCATTCCCCCGCCTCCCATGCCTGGTACCACCCGACCGAACCTGTGCTGGCGAGCCGGACCAGCGCATTCCAGCTTCGCAGCTCCACATGGCAAACGAACCCTGGCGCACGCCCGCCCAATGTGACGCTTTCACCGTTGGGAAGCGTTCCGTATATGGCGCCCGTGACCAGCGCCTCGTTGATCCGGCCGAGGATGCGGTTCAACCCGGGCGCAGCCAGCCGGGCCAGCCTCCCCGGACGGTGGCCGAACCACCGCGCATTACCCACCAGCCGGCCCCCACGCCGTGTCGTCTGCATATCCATCCCGCGTGCCCTATGCGACGCGCCGCGCCGCGCCGCAAGCGCGCGGCATCAGCCTGCTGCCTTCATCTGCCGATAAGCCGTCAGGGCCCGTTCGCGTCCTTGCTGGTGACCAATCAGAGGCTCCGGATATTGGCCCGGACGGATACCTGCCGGCGGATCGTGGATGTCGGCATCGGACAGGCCGGCAAGTTCCGGCACCCACTCCCGAATATAACCTGCCGCATCGAACTTGGCCGACTGGGTGAGCGGAGCCATGATCCGCGTGAACTGCTGCGCGTCCACGCCGCTGCCAGCGATCCATTGCCAGTTGAACGCATTGTTGGCGTAATCTGCGTCCACCAGCGTGTCCCAGAACCAGCGTTCCCCGTGCCGCCAGTCGATGAGCAGGTGTTTGACGAGGAAGCTCGCCACAATCATCCGCACCCTGTTGTGCATCCAACCGATGGCCCACAGCTGCCGCATCCCCGCGTCCACGATTGGATAGCCGGTCTGGCCTTTCTGCCACGCCTTCAGGTCGGCCGCAGCGCCGGGGTCTGCATCGGGATCACGCCAGGGAAATCGATCGAACTGCTCACGCGCATTCTGTTCGCCGTAACGGGGATACTGCAGGATGATGTTCTGGGTGAAGTCGCGCCAGATCAGCTCGCCCTTGAACTTGCTCCACCCCTCTTCGGGCCTGCCGTCGAAGTGGTGCCATACCGTCGCCGGGCTGATCTCGCCCCAGTGCAGGTGCGGCGACAATTGGGAACTGCCCTGCTCCGAGGGCAGGTTGCGGCCCACGTGGTACGCGCCAATCGCCCGGTCGAACTGTTCCAGCTTGCTTAGCGCAGCTCGCTCGCCGACCTTGCCGCCCCAGTAACTCCTGAACCCGCCAGCCCAATCCGGCCGGGCAGGCAACAGCCGCCAATCCGCCAACCTATCGCCGCGCGGCCTTGCGTCAGGCGCCGTCAGCCGGTCCGGTGCGGCCAGCGGCTCGGCCGGGGGCAGGCGACCGGCGGCTGCTTTGGCGAAGGGGCCGTAGATCTTGTATGGCTGCCCTGCGCCGGTCGCGACGCTGCCCGGAGGGAAGAGGTAATTGCCATCGTGGATATGCAGGTCGCACCCTTCCGGCAACGCTGTCGCCAACGCATCTTCCGCTTGCTGCCACCACCATTCATAGTGGCGGATGGCGTGGACCGCCGCAGCGCCCGTCTCCGCTGCAAGTGTGCTCAGTACCGCGACGCTGTCACCCCGCCGAAGGACCAGCGGATTGCCGAGCCGCTCCAGCTCCCCGGCCAGCGCTTCGAGAGAGTGGTGCAGCCACCAGCGATGCGCGCCGCCATAACGCCGGTCACCGGCTCGCTCGTCGTCGAGGATGAACACCGGGATGACGGGACCGAGGCTGGCGGCATGATGCAAGGCGGCCTGGTCTGCGAGGCGCAGGTCGCGGCGGAACCAGACGATGTGTGGGGCAGTCATGGCGTCGGAACGGCACAGGCTTGTGCCTTGTTCCTCTCCCCATGAACGATCACTCCTACCATCTGCCCGAACATGCGGCCGGTAACATCGCGCCGCCGGCGCGCGCAATGCCGCTGGACGCGCGTAAGCTGTTCGTCGCTAGCGGGTTGTGCTGGGCCGCCTTCGCCGTCGTGACGTGGTTGGCGCTCAACAATGCGGCCGCGCCGTTCGACCGCGCGGGGCTGCTGTGGTGGCGCGCGCCGGATGGTTCGCCGCTCGGTCCGGCGTGGCTGGCGGAAGCGGTGCGTGACGTGACCGCGCTGGGCGGTGTTCTGTTGCGCAACCTGTTCGTGCTCACGGTGGCGGCGGCGCTGCTGTTCCTGCGGTTGCGGCGTGAAGCAGGGATGCTGGTAGCAACGGTTGCCGGCGGGTGGGCCGTCAACACGCTGCTCAAGGGGCTGGTGGCGCGGGAGCGGCCGGCGATCGTGCCGCATCTGATGGAAGCGGGCGGAATGAGCTTCCCCAGCGGTCACAGCTTCAACGGCGCGGTTGCCTGGCTTGCCGTTGCCCTGGCGCTCGCCACGCTGAGCGGCCGGCAGAGCGTGCGCCGGAGTGTCGTCGGCGCCGCTCTGCTGCTGTCCGCGGCGATAGCGTGGAGCCGGGTTTGGCTGGGCGTTCATTACCCGACCGACGTGATCGCCGGCTGGCTCGGCGGGGTTGGCTGGGCGTTCATGGCAGCCGCGCTTGCCAGCAGGATCATGGAAGCGCCGGTTCGCACCGCACCTGCGGCAACGCGACGGTGAACCTGCCGCGAGCGCGCGGGTCGTAGAAGCGGGCATCGCGGATCAGCACCGAACCGTCGGGCGCGCGGTCGGCGAACGGCGCGCGGGACCAGAACAGAAAGGCGTCGAGGTCGGGGTTCGGCTGCGCAGCGGCGGCGGTCAGCGCGTCGCTCAGGTCGCATTGGCCGAGCAGTTCGCTGCCGACGCGCCACAGATTCTCGTTCTCTTGCGCGATAACCTCCCGCTGCCAGCTGGCGATGGGCACCGGGCTAGCAAACGCCGCTGGGCGGGTCGACGCCATGAACCACGAGATCGCCGCTTGCACACCGACATAGATCGATGCAACCGCAAGCGCGGTGCGGCCGACCTTGCGCCAGTCCCCTCCCCGCTTTTCCCGCCTGAGCGACAGCCAGGTACTCACCCCCAGCAGCACCCACAGCCACACGTCGATGATGAACAGCGTGTCGCCATAGAACCAGCGGCTGGAGAACGGCTCCAGCAGGCGGATGCCATAGACGTTGAGCCAGTCGAGCGCCGGGTGGGTCAGCGTCCCGAGCAGGCTGAGCGCATAGAGCGCGCCCAATTGGACCGGCAACCGCCCTGCGGGCCGCCTGCCCCGCCCCGCCTGCCAGCGGTCGAAGGCATAGAGCAGCCCCGCCAGGATTAGCGGCAGCAGCACCCAGGCGATCGGGCCGTGGGTGATCCCGCGGCGGAAGGCGAGATGCTGCGTACCCTCTAGCCAGAAGAAGCAGGCAGCATCGATATCGGGGATGTTCGCCCCGATGATGAGCGCCGGCATGGCCAGCCCGGTGCGCCGCTTCAGCCCGGTCTGACCCAGCAGCGCGCCAACCAGTGAATGGGTCAGATTGTCCACAAACGAGCTCCGTTCATCGCTCGCACCGAACACATGGACCGCATGTTACACGGTTCAGAGGAGAAAAATGTCGCGCGTAAAGGGAGGTCGCTCAAGCGCAGGGTCAGAAGCGGCAGGGCGGCGGACATGGGCAGGTGATAGCCGGCGATCGTCCGGTAGGACAGCCGGGCAGCCGACCGCCGGACCGTGGATGCGCGGGCATTGGTCATGCAGCCCTGCTGCCAACGCGGCCTGTGGCAACAGGCGCGAACCCCAGCGCGAGGTCCGCCAGCCTTAATCAGCGACGCCGCCGACGGTCCAGGTCTGCCCCTTGGCGAGCAGTTTGGCGAGGCTCGCCTCCTTGCCTTCGCTGGCGGCGGCGCGTTCGGCTACCACCGCACTCTCGAACGTAGGAGCCGGATCGTCGTAGAGGACGCCAAGCGGCATCGGATACGGCCCGAAGGGCAGCTCCACCAGCAGATGCGCCATCACACGGTTGCGCACGTCATGGACGCGCACGCCTGCCGCGCGCCAGTCGCCGTCGGGCACATCGACCACCCGGAAGGCCAGCGCTTCGGCATCGAAGGCAAGGCCTTTCACGCCGCCGCTCTTCTCGCTGCCGAACAGCATCGGTTCGCCGTCAGCCAGCCATAACTGCCGATCCTCGGCTCCCTTGGGAGCGGCGAAATCCTCGAACACGTCCTTGTTGTACACGACGCAGTTCTGGAAGATCTCCACGAAGGCCGCGCCCTGATGCTGATGCGCGGCGATCAGCACGTCGGGCAGGTTCTTCGACACGTCGAACCCGCGGGCCACGAACCGCGCCCCGGCCCCCAGTGCAAACGCGCAAGGCTTCGCCGGATGATCGACCGATCCGATCGGGGAAGATGGACTGCGGGTGCCTTCGCGGCTGGTGGGCGAATACTGCCCCTTGGTCAGACCATAGATTTCGTTGTTGAACAGCAGGATCTGCATGTTCACGTTGCGGCGCAAGACGTGCAGCATGTGGTTGCCGCCGATGGACAGACCATCGCCATCGCCCGTGACCAGCCAGACGTCGAGATCCGGGTTGGCCAGCTTCACCCCCGTCGCCACCGCCGGCGCACGGCCGTGGATGGTGTGGAAGCCGTAGCTTTCGATGTAATAGGGAAACCGGCTGGAACAGCCGATGCCGCTGATGAAGACGGTGTTCGCCGGATCGCTGCCGAGTTGCGGCAAGGTGCGCTGCACCGCTTTCAGGATCGCATAGTCCCCGCAACCGGGGCACCACCGGACCTCCTGATCGGTTTCCCAGTCCTTGAGGGTGGTGGTGACGGGGGTCATGTCGTTCATGGCATTCGAGCCTTCAGATGATGATGATGGCGAAGTTCGCCGCTCGCTTAGGTGGATAGATCGATGGCAGATCGGTCCGCATCGCTTCCGACACCTCTGCTTTAGTTGTCTCTGCCGTGATGTAATCGCAGATCGCGGGGCGTGTCACCATCGTCGTGCCCGGACTCGCTTGCCGGCAATTGTTGCGCATTCGGCGGCACCTCGCCTCCTTCATTGCCCGGCACCCCGTCGAAGAACCTGCCAATCGCTTCTTCAAGTTCGGCGATCTGGAACGGCTGGCCGCTGGTCTTGGTGAGGCTTTGCGCGTCGACCAGATACTGATCGCGCAGCAGCGTCTTGAACTGGCCGGTGTTCATTTCCGGTACCAGAACCGCGTCGAACCCGCGCAGCAGGTCGCCAAGGTTCGCCGGCAACGGCCAGATGTTGCGGACGTGGATGTGACTGACGTCCAGCCCCCTCGCCCGCGCGCGGCCGACCGCCTGGTGTATGGGACCATAGGTTGAACCCCAGCCGACCACGGCCAGCGCACCCGACGAACCGCCGCGGCAGACCTCCTGATCCGGCACGGCGATGTCCTCGATCTTGCGCTTGCGCGCGTCGGTCATCGCCTGATGGTTGGCGGGGGAATAGTCGATGTTGCCGGTCAGCTCGTGCTTCTCGATGCCGCCGATGCGGTGCATCAGGCCGGGCGTCCCGGGCTTGATCCACGGCCGCGCGCCTTTGGCGTCACGCTGGTACGGGTGCAGCGTTTCGCCCCCTTGCGCGTCCCTGCCGTTCTTCTCCTGCAGATGCCGCGCGGGAAACGGCGTAAACGTCGCGGGATCGGGCACGCGCCACGGTTCGGCGGCGTTGGCGATGTAGCCGTCGGTCAGCAGTATCACCGGCGTCATGTATTCGACCGCCATGCGGCACGCCTCGATTGCGCAGTCAAATGCGTCCGAGGGGGACCGGGCCGCGATCACCGGCAGCGGCGCGTCGCCGTTACGGCCATAGACCGCCTGATACAGGTCGGACTGCTCCGTCTTGGTCGGCAGGCCGGTGGAGGGGCCGCCGCGCTGCGAATTGACGATCACCAGCGGCAGTTCGGTCATGATCGCCAGTCCCATCGCTTCGGTCTTGAGCGCAATGCCCGGTCCGCTGGAGGACGTGACGCCCAGGGATCCGGCGTAGCTTGCCCCCAGCGCGGCACAGATGGCGGCAATCTCGTCCTCCGCCTGGAAGGTGGTGACGCCAAACTCCTTCAGCCGCGCGAGATGGTGCAGGATCGCGCTGGCCGGCGTGATGGGATACCCGCCGAAGAACATCGGCAGACCGGCCAGCTGCGCACCCGCCACCAGGCCCAGACTGACCGCTTCCGCGCCGGTGACGGTGCGGTACAGGCCCGGCTCCGCCTCCACCGGCGGCAGGTGCAGTTGTCGCAGCGGTCCAGCCAGTTCCGCCGTCTCGCCATAGGCATGGCCCGCGTCCAGCGCGGCGATGTTGGCAGCGGCGATGTCGGGCTTGCCGCGGAACTTCTGCCTCAGCCACTCCTGCAGCGGTTCGCGCGGGCGGTCGAACATCCACAGCGCCAGGCCAAGCGTCCACATGTTCTTGCAGCGCAGCGCATCCTTGTTGCCAAGGCCGAACGGCTTCACCGCCTCCACCGTCAGTGCTGAAATGTCGAACGCGAGCACCTGATATTTCGCCAGAGTGTCGTCGTCCAGCGGGTTGCCGTCGTACTTGGCCTTGTCGAGGTTTCGCCGGGTGAATTCACCCGTGTCGATGATGACCAGGCCGCCGGGCTTCAACGCTGGCAGGTTCACCTTCAGCGCCGCCGGGTTCATTGCCACCAGCACATCGGGCGCATCCCCGGCGGTGTTGATCTGCCGGCTGCCGAAGTTGATCTGGAAGGCGGAAACGCCGAACAGCGTGCCCTGCGGCGCGCGGATTTCTGCCGGGAAATCGGGAAATGTCGCCAGGTCATTTCCGGCCAGCGCGGTGGACAGCGTGAACTGCCCGCCGGTCAGCTGCATCCCGTCACCCGAGTCGCCGGCGAAGCGGACCACCACGGCGTCCGGCGCTGCCTGTGCGGTGGCCGCTGGTGCGGAACCGGTCTGCTGGAGGGGCGGTGGTGCGGCATGCGTTGCCATTGCGGTTCTTCCTTTGCCCGGCGCATGGCCGTGTCCCGCCCGTCACCTATGGCGCGGGACGTGCCGGGGCAATGAAGTTTTTCTCATACCCAGGCAATTGTCGAGTGGAATTGACGCGCCGAAATGCTTAGGCCGGCGGCACAACACCAAGGGGAGAAGCAGATGGCCGACACCGAACACTACGTGCGCGACGACGTACGCGGATTTCTGGCGATGCTGGAGCAGCTGGGGCGGCCCGGTGTCGAGGAACTGCCGGTTGCCGAAGGACGGCAAGGCATGGCCATGATGGGCCAGATCGCGGAAGCGGAGGCCAGAGAGTTGCCGGTGGTGCGCAACCTCACCTGCCCCGGTCCGGCGGGCGACATTCCGCTGCGGCTGTACGATCGGCGGGACAGCCGCGAGGCGGGGCCGGTGATCCTGTTTTTCCATGGCGGCGGCTTCGTCATCGGCGATCTCGACATCTACCACAGCCTGTGCACCGAAATCGCCTGGCAGATGGACCTGCCGCTGGTGTCGGTGGATTACCGCCTAGCACCCGAAGCGCCCTTTCCCGCGGCACCCGACGACTGCGAAGCGGTGGCGCGCTGGGTCGCCTCCAGCCCGGCGCAGCTTGAGCGGCCCTGCACCGGGCTGATCCCCATGGGTGACAGCGCCGGGGGCAATCTCACCATCGTCACCACCAACCAGCTTTGCGCTCGGCCCGCAGAGGTGCCGGTGCTGTTCCAGGTGCCGATCTACCCGGTAGCGGACGACGTGACCCAGCACCGCAGCTTTCACGACTTCGCCGAAGGCTTCCTTCTCACCCGCAAGGCGATGGCGTGGTTCACCCAGCAATACGCCGGCGATCCGCAGGACGAACGGCACACCCCGATGATTGCGGACTGCGCCAACACGCCGCCCACGGTGCTGTGCACGGCCGGGCTGGACCCGCTGCGCGATTCCGGGCGCAGCTATGCCGCGCACCTGATCCGGCAGGGGACCGATGTGGTGTATCTTGAGTTCGCGGGCACCATCCATGGGTTCGCCACCTTGCGCAAGGCGCTGCCCAGCGCGCAGAACGATCTGGACGCGCTGATTGCGGCCATGCAACTGATGGCCCAGCGGTACGGGGGATGACGGATATGGACAAGCTTGGCTACCGCCCGTGCGTCGGGGTGATGCTGTTCAACGCGCGAGGCCATGTGTTTGTTGGCCGGCGCATCGACAACAAGGAAGGCGACTGGTGGCAGATGCCGCAGGGCGGCATCGACCCGGGCGAAGACGCGCGGGACTGCGCCGTACGCGAGCTGGGCGAGGAAACCGGCGTACAGGCCCGCCATGTTGCAATCGTGGCGCAGGCTTCGGAAAAGATGCGCTACGACCTGCCGGACGAGTTGATGGGCAAGCTGTGGGGCGGACGATACCGCGGGCAGGAACAGACCTGGTTCGCGGCCCGTTTCAGCGGGTCGGATGCGGACATCGACCTTCAGTCTCACCAGCCGCCGGAATTCTGCGACTGGAAGTGGGTGGAACCGGACCAGCTGCCCCGGCTGATCGTGCCGTTCAAGCAGGCGATCTACGCCAGGCTGGTCGAGGAGTTCTCACCGCACCTCCAAGCTGCCGCCGACGGGCGGCCCTGAAGCTCAGTTCTGCGCCGGCTGCGCCGCTGTGTCTGCGGCGAGTACTGGAAGGGTCCGTCCCCGCTCGATAGCGGCGGCAAGGGTGGACACCTGCGCGCAGCCGCTGCCGCACAGCGACCGCAACTGGGCCAGATTGCCCCGCGCCTTTTCCAGCGCACCTTTTTCCGCGTAGGCCGACCCTTCGCCGGCGATGGCGTCGAGATTACCCGGATCGCGTAACAACGCCTGCCGGTAATAGCCGATCGCCTTGCCCTGCAACTGATCCGCCCGCGCCGCGGCCGCCAGGTCGAGCAGGACGGGCGTATAGGCCGGGTCGGCAGTCAGGGCCGCTTCGAACAAGTCAATGGCGGTCTGCGTCTCTCCCCGCTGAAGCGCGCTGCGCCCATCCGCGATCAGTGCCGCAGCCGCCGCGTTCACCTGCGGTTCGCTGCCCCACGACACGCTGCTGTTCAAGGCAAGGGCAAGCGACAGGGCGGCGAAAGCTGGGGCAAAGCGCATGAAAAGCTCCCGAAAAGATGTGCGTGAAGACCGGCTCGTGGCAACCATCATGGTTGTCTTACCATGCCTTGCCTAGACGGGCGATGAAAAACCCGTCCGTTTCGTCATGCGCGGGAGAAAGGCGGACACCCGGCCCTCTGGTCCGCCCGATCGGCAGGTCCAGCGCTTCGGCCACCAGATCTTCCCGGCTCGCCAAGGCGGCATCGATCTGCCCCGCTCCCTCCTCGTCGAGCAGCGAGCAGGTGACGTAGACGATTCGCCCGCCGGGCCGGATCAGTTCCGCCGCGACGGTGATCAGGCGCGCCTGCAACGCCACCAGCCGGTCGAGTGCCGGTGGTGTCAGGCGCCAGCGCAATTCGGGGCTGCGCCGCCATGTTCCGGTGCCGCTGCACGGCGCATCGACCAGCACCGCATCCGCCTTGCCGCGCCATTCGTCCAGCGCAGCCAATTCCTGCCCCGGATCAAGCAACACGGTGCGGAGGTTGGTAACTCCTGCCCGCTGCGCCCGCGGGCCTAGCTGGCTCAGCCGCCTGCGGTCGGTATCGCTCGCGACCAGTGCGCCCCGGTTGTTCATCATAGCCGCCAGTGCCAGCGTCTTGCCCCCCGCCCCGGCGCACAGGTCGATCACCGTTTCGCTTGGCTGCGGAGCCACCGCCTGGCACGCCCACTGGCTGCCGTGGTCCTGCACCTCTACCAGACCTTCGCGGTATTGGGCCCACTGTTCGATCTGCGTGCCTGAAGGAAAGCGCAGCGCGTCGGGCGCGACCAGCGGCTCGCCGGCTACCGGCAATGTCAGGGCCGCGCGATTTGCCTTCAGAGTGTTGACCCGAACATCCAGAGGCGCGCGCCCCAGCAGCGCCCGCGCCTCGTCGGCCGGAACTCCGGAACTCGCCAGCCGCGTGTCCAGCCAGGGCGGCGCGATACCGCCGGCTGCCACGGGCTCTCCGGCGGCAACCGGAGCCGGGCCGTGGAGCGAGCCATCGAACAGCTGCGCCAGATCAGGCTGCGCCTCAGCCAGCCGCAGCATGGCCGCACGCCCGCTCTGCGGCACGGGGCCGCAAGCCCGGATGGCGGCGTAAACAAGTTCCCGTACCGCGCGGCGGTCCTTCGATCCCGCATAACGGCGCTGCCGAAAGTAGTCGCCGATCAGCCGGTCGGCGGGCGGACCGTTGCCGCGGGCGGCGCCGATCACCTCGTCCAGCAGCGCGATGGCCGCCTGCACCCTGGCAGCCGGGGTCAAGGTGCAGGGTCCTCACCGCGACGGGTAATTGGGCGCCTCCCGCGTGATCGCCACGTCATGCACATGGCTTTCCGACAACCCGGCGTTGGTGATCCGCACGAACTGGGCGCGCTCACGCAGGTCGGCGATGGTGGCCGAACCGGTGTAACCCATGGCCGCCTTGATCCCGCCTACCAGTTGATGAACGACATCGGCCGCCGGTCCCTTGAACGGCACCTGCCCCTCGATCCCTTCCGGCACAAGTTTCATGGGCGACAGATCCTGCTGGAAATAACGATCCGCGCTG
The DNA here is from genome assembly GCF_022605525.1 of Porphyrobacter sp. GA68. GTDB lineage: Bacteria > Pseudomonadota > Alphaproteobacteria > Sphingomonadales > Sphingomonadaceae > Qipengyuania_B. The sequence goes on along the minus strand of NZ_JAKQYJ010000002.1, from coordinate 454,842 downwards.
CCCCGCGCCATTGCGCCGACGCTGCCCATGCCGCGATAGCTCTTGTACCGGCGCCCCTGATACAGAAAGGTTTCTCCAGGTGCCTCGGCTGTGCCGGCCAGCATGGAACCGATCATCACGCTCGACGCGCCTGCTGCCAGCGCCTTGGCCGCATCGCCGCTGGTGCGCAGGCCGCCATCGCCGATCACGGGCACGCCGGCCCGCTCCGCTTCCTCGGCGCACTCCATGATCGCGGTGAGCTGCGGCACGCCGACGCCGGCGACCACCCGCGTGGTGCAGATGGAACCCGGGCCGATGCCGACCTTGACCGCGTCGGCTCCGGCTCCGATCAAGGCACGGGTCGCCTCTGCCGTGGCGACATTGCCGGCGACGACCTGTACGGAATTGGACAGCGCCTTCACCCGTTCCACCGCGCGCGCTACTTCGGCGTTGTGACCGTGGGCGGTGTCGATCACCACCACGTCCACCTCGGCGTCAAGCAACGCTTCGCTGCGGGCGAACCCCTTGTCGCCCACGGTGGTGGCCGCGGCGACCCGCAACCGGCCGGCCGCGTCCTTGGTCGCGTCGGGGTAGGTGACGGCCTTTTCCATGTCCTTGACCGTGATGAGACCGATGCAACGGTAATCGTCGTCCACCACCAGCAGCTTTTCGATCCGGCGCTGGTGCAGCAACCGCCGTGCCTCGTCCTGCGGCGTGCCCAGCGGAACCACTGCGAGGTTCTCGGTCGTCATCAACTCGCGCACGGGCTGTTCGGGATGTTCGGCAAAGCGGACGTCGCGATTGGTCAGGATGCCGGCCAGCCGCCCGCCCCGGTCGGTGACGGGTATGCCGCTGATCCGGTGCTGCGTCATCAACGCCTGCGCTTCGCCGAGGGTGGCGTCGGGGCTGATCGTGATCGGGTTCACCACCATGCCGCTTTCGAACCGCTTCACCGCGCGCACGGCGGCGCATTGTTCCTCGACATCCAGGTTGCGGTGCAGCACGCCGATGCCGCCAAGCTGTCCCATCGCAATCGCCATGTCGGCTTCGGTCACCGTATCCATCGCGGCCGAAAGGATGGGGATGTTCAGTTCGATGCCGCGCGTCAGCCTGGTCCGCGTGTCGGCCCCGCTGGGCAGTATGGCGCTTTCCCGGGGACGCAGCAGCACGTCGTCGAAAGTAAGGCCGAGTGGAATTTCGCTGGCAGGCACGGTGTCGCTCTTCATTTGCAAGGGGTGGAGACAGGATCGTGCGGTGGCCCTCTAACAACGTCGCGCAGAAACCGCTAGAGCAGGAGAGCGGGCGGGCGATGGAACTGCCGCCCGTGCGGGCGATTGTTTCCGCAAAACAGTTCACGGGGGATCAGGGAATGCGGCTCAATCCGTTCGACACGGGCAACATCAAAGTCGGGAGCACCGGCGGTCGGGCAGGTGCCGCAGGAGGCATCGGGTGCGGCACGATCGTCATCGCGGCACTGGGATACTTCCTGTTCGGGCTGGATCCGATGCAGACCGTAGGCGTGGTCGAAGGCGTGCAGCAGTCGCAGGGCGGCGCGGTCGTGGCCGCCAGCGAGGATGAACAGGCACTGTGCACCGCGAATCAGTACGCGACGGAGACCTGCAACGCCTTGCAGTCGCTGAACGCGACGTGGGAGCCGATCTTCGCACAGCAGGGCGTTCCCTTTGAACAGCCGACCCTGCGTTTCGCGACTGCGCAACGGTTCAACACGTCCTGCGGCGCGGCCTCCACGGGGCTGGGGCCGTTCTACTGCCCGGGCGACCAGACGATCTACATCGACACGGCGTTCTATGACGAACTGGCACGAATGGCGGGGCAGGAGGGCGATTTTGCCCGGTATTACGTGATCGCTCACGAATACGGGCATCACATCCAGACGATCACCGGCATCGCGGGACAAGTGCGCAGTGCCCAGCAGGCCAACCCGCGCGCGGCCAACCAGCTCAACGTGCTGATGGAGTTGCAGGCCGATTGCTATGCGGGCGTGTGGGCCGGCCGCAACCGCGAGCTCATCGAACCCGGAGACATCGAAGAAGGCTTGACGGCCGCAAGCGCCATCGGCGACGACACTTTGCAGCGCCGATCGACCGGCACGGTCAATCCGGAAAGCTTCACCCACGGCACCAGCGAACAGCGGATGCAGGCGCTGCGCCTCGGGCTGCGCGGGGACGACCGCGCCTGCGACCGGATCTTGCAGGTGAGCTGAGGATAATGACACCCGCCGGCGCGGGTGTCATTGTCATTCTAATAAACCCGCTTCTTCGGCTTGATGTATTCCACGTCGTCGGTCAGCGTGTATTCGTGCACGGGACGGTAATCGATCGACACCGCGCCCTTGCCCGCGCCGGTAGCGCCGCCGCCCCAGCCGTCGAACCAGGCCAGCGTGTGCTTCATCCAGTTGGCATCATCCCGTTCGGGATAGTCTTCGTGCGCGTGGGCGCCGCGGCTTTCCTTGCGGTTTTCCGCCGAAACCATGGTGACGTTGGCCTGCGCCATCAGGTTGTCGAGCTCCAGCGTCTCGATCAGGTCGGTGTTCCAGATCAGCGAGCGGTCCGACACTGCGATGTCCTGCATCCGGGTGTTCTGCTCGGCCAGCATGGCGACGCCTTCCGACAATGTCTGGCTGTCGCGGAACACGGCGGCGTGCTTCTGCATGACCTTCTGCATCGCCGCGCGGACCTGCGCCGTCGGCGAACCGCCTTTGGCATGACGGAAATGGTCGAGGCGGGTCAGCGCCAGGTCGGCGCTGTCGCGGGGCAGTTCGGCGTGGCTGCTGTTCGCCTTGATGATCTCGCGCAGGCGGAAACCGGTGGCGCGGCCGAACACGACCAGGTCGATCAGCGAGTTGGAACCAAGGCGGTTCGCACCGTGGACCGAAACGCAGGCCGCCTCACCCACGGCGAACAGGCCGGGAACGACCGCATCGGGATTGCCGTCCCGCAAGGTCACGACCTCTCCGTGATAATTGCAAGGGATGCCGCCCATGTTGTAATGAACCGTCGGCGTCACCGGCAAAGGTTGCCGGGTCAGGTCCACGTTGGCGAAAATCTTGCCCGATTCGGTGATGCCGGGCAGCCGTTCTGCCAGCACCTTGGGATCGATGTGATCCAGATGCAGGTGGATGTGGTCGCCTTCCGGGCCGACGCCGCGCCCTTCACGCATTTCCAGCGCCATCGACCGGCTGACCACGTCGCGGCTGGCCAGATCCTTGGCCGAAGGGGCATAGCGTTCCATGAACCGCTCCCCTTCGGAATTGGTCAGATAGCCGCCCTCGCCCCGCGCGCCTTCGGTGATGAGGACGCCCGCGCCGTAGATGCCGGTGGGGTGAAACTGAACGAACTCCATGTCCTGCAGCGGCAGACCGGCACGCAGCACCATGGCGTTGCCGTCACCGGTACAGGTGTGCGCGCTGGTGGCGGTGTAATAGGCCCGTCCGTACCCTCCGGTGGCCAGCACGACGGCGTGACTGCGGAACCGGTGAATGGTGCCGTCATCCATGCTGAGGGCGATGACGCCCCGGCATGCGCCGTTCTCCATGATGAGGTCGATGGCGAAATATTCCACGAAGAAATCCGCGTCGTATTTCAGGCTTTGCTGATACAGCGCGTGCAGCATGGCGTGACCGGTGCGGTCCGCGGCGGCACAGGTCCGCTGGACCGGCGGCCCTTCGCCCATGTTCTGCATGTGCCCGCCAAATGGGCGCTGGTACACCGTGCCGTTGGCGTTGCGGCTGAACGGTACGCCGGCATGCTCCAGCTCGTAAACGGCGGCCGGTGCCTCGCGCACCATGTATTCGATCGCGTCCTGATCGCCCAGCCAGTCCGAACCTTTGACGGTGTCGTACATGTGCCAGGACCAATGGTCAGGCGAATTGTTGCCCAGGCTGGCCGCAATGCCGCCCTGCGCCGCGACCGTGTGGCTGCGCGTCGGGAACACCTTGGTAATGCAGGCCGTGCGCAGCCCGCCTTCGGCCGCGCCCATGGTGGCGCGCAGGCCAGATCCGCCGGCGCCGACCACCACCACGTCATACGTATGGTCGGTGATGGGATAGGCTCCGCCCGGTCCGCCGGCAATGTTCGGAGCGGTCGTATCGGGGGTCTGCGGCGATGGATTGGCCATCAGGCGGCTCCTGCAAAGGCGAGGGTGGCGATGCTGAACAGGCCGAACACGATGCCGGCGACAGCTAGCAGGTTGACAATGGCAATCAGCGCGAACTTGTTGCCGGGGCGGTCGGCGTAATCCTCGATCACGACCTGCAGCCCGAGCCGTGCGTGCCAGAATGTGCTGACGACCAGCAGCGCGAGGGCGGTGGCTGCCAGCGGGCTGCCGATCCATCCGCTGACCGTGGCGTAGCTGTAGTTGGGCAGAAGGATGAAGCTGATCAGGAGGAAGTTCACCAAAACCAGATTGCCGATGGCGGTCAGGCGCTGCTGCACCCAATGATGCGGCCCTTCGCCCGCGGAACCAAGCCCGCGAACCTGCCCGATGGCGGTGCCCTTGCCGCCGTAACGTTCCAGCGTCGTGCGTCTGCCCATTTTATGTGCGTTCCTACAGGAGAAGAATTGCGGCCCAGAACAGGACCGTGAGAATAATACCCGAAGCGATCGAAGCCCACGAGGATTGCTTGTTCACCCGCAGCTCGTAACCCGCGCCAAGATCAAGCACGAAGTGCCTGATCCCGCTCGACATGTGGTTGAAGAACGCCCAGCTGAGGCCGACCAGAACGACCCAGCCGATCGGACTTGTAAAGACCGACAGGAAGGTTTCGTAAGCCTCCGGCCCGCTGGCAAGCGCCCCCAGCCACCAGAGCAGCGTGCCCAGCCCCACGACCGCCATCCCGTCGCCCGTGGCGCGGTGCAGGATCGAAACCGCCATGTGCGGTCCCCATTTCCAGATCGAGAGATGCGGTGAAAGCGGGCGGTCGGCCATTCAGGTTCTTTCCATCGGTTCGTCGCAGGCTCCTTAGCCCAGATGGCGCGTGAGGCAAGCAGGTCAAGGCTCGACAAGCCGCGACCGGTGCAGCATGACCCGCAGCATGACGAACATTCTGTTGACCGGGGCCAGCCGGGGGATTGGCGCGGCTGCCATGGCCATGCTGCTCGAACGCGGGGCCAATGTGATCGGCCAGTCCACTGCAGGCCACGGCGAGCGAATGCTGCGCGCCGACTTCGCGCAGGAAGATGCGGCCAGCGAACTGTGGGGCGCCGCCTTGGAGGCGCTGGACGGGCGTATTGATGTCCTCATCAACAACGCTGGCGTCTTCGCGGCAAATCCGCTGGTTCGGACGGACGAGGAATGGGCGACCGGCTGGGCCGACGGATTGCGCGTCAACCTGACATCGGCGGCCATCCTGTCCCGGCTGGCAGTGCGGCACTGGCGCGACCGAAAGGCCGGCGGGCGGCTGGTTCATGTCGCCAGCCGTGCGGGCCACCGCGGCGACTCGCCGGACCACTGGCACTATGCTGCGGCCAAGGCCGGGATGCTGGCGATGCACAAGACGATCGCCCGCGCCTATGGCGGCGATGGCATCGTCAGCTTCGCCATAGCGCCCGGCTTCGTGGACACCGCGATGGCCGGGGATTACCTCGCCTCGCGCGGAGGAGATGGCATCCTGCAGGACATCCCTCTTGGCCGGGTCGCCACCCCGGAAGAGATCGCCCGCGTCATCGCATTCTGCGCTCTTGACGCGCCCGCTTCCATGACCGGCGCAACACTGGATGCGAATGGAGCCAGCTATGTCCGGTGACAGCTGGAAGATCACCGCGATTGCGCCACGCCAGGATGTGGAAAGCGCGCTCGCCGCTCTGGGCGAGGACGAGCGCATGGTGCTCTCGGGGCGGGAAGTCGCCGAAGACAGCGCGGACTGGGTGCTGGAGGCGTGGCTGCCCAGCACGCCGGATGAAACCGATCTTGCCCGCTTTGCCGCGCTGCTACCCGCCAGACCCGACGCGTTCCGGGTGGAGCAGCTGGCAGAACAGGACTGGGTCACGCTCAGCCAGCAGGGACTGGACCCGGTGGAGACCGGCCGCTTCCGCGTCCGCACTCCCGATCATCCCGCCACCGATGACCCGGCCATTCACGAACTGATCATTCCCGCCGCGCAAGCCTTTGGCACGGGTCAGCACGCAACAACCAAAGGCTGCCTTGCGATGCTCGACCGCATGGAACACGGCGGAGTGCGCCCGCGCAGCATGATTGACGTGGGGACCGGGACCGGCCTGCTCGCCTTTGCTGCCCTCCGCCTGTGGCCGGACGCCATGATCGCCGCTTCCGACATCGATCCCGTGTGCGAGGAGGTGCTGCGCGAGAACGCCGCGCTGAACCGCATCCCTCTTGGGTCCGGCCCTGGCGAGATCCTTGCTGTCACCGCACCAGGCATGGACGATCCCGTGCTGACGGCACGCGGGCCGTATGACCTCCTCGTCGCCAATATCCTTGCCGGACCGCTTGTCGAGCTGGCCGACGATTTCGGGCACCACACTGCGCCGGGTGGCGACATCGTACTGTCGGGGCTGTTGACGTCACAACAGGACGTGGTGGCGAAAGCGTACGAACAGCGCGGCTTCCGCCTGATGGAGGCGGCCGCGATCGGCGACTGGGCAATTTTGCGGTTGCGCCAATGCGCAGGTCACGCTGGCTCCTGATTCAACGGGTGCTGCGCTGGGCAGGCGCTGCGCTGCTGGCGATGACGCTGGGGTATTTCCTGGCCGCATGGGTCGGATCGGCCATTCCCCGCAACGCCGACTGGCAACAGCCGGCCAACGGTGTCGAGATCATGGTGGAGACGAACGGCATCCACACCGGCATTGTCATGCCCATCACAAATGACGTGGTCGACTGGCGCACCGTCTTCCCATCCGCGGCGCAGCCGACGCCATCGGGCGAGCTGCCGACTCATATCGCAATCGGTTGGGGCGAGGAGGAGGTGTTCCTGAACGTGCCGACCTGGACCGACCTGCGCCCGCAGACGGCGCTGCGCATCCTCGCGATGGGTGGGCGGCCGATCATGCGGGTCGCGCATTACGTGCGCCCTGCGCCCAGCGAATGGCACCGGCCCGTGCGGCTGCGGCCGGATGAATACCGGCGGCTTGCTGCGGACATCCTGCGCCAGTTGCCGCCGGTCCCTCCCGGCCGCGAACGCCGCACCTATCCCAGTTTCGAGGCCGGTGCGTTAAATTACCGCAGCCTTGGGCACTATACCATCTTCAACACCTGCAACACGTGGGTCGCCAATCGCCTGGCCGCATCCGGTATGCGCATCGGACGGTGGGCGCCGTTGGCGGGCGGGGTCATGAAGTGGGTGGAGCCGCCGGAGCCGTCCGCCTAGCCCGCCTCAGCGACAATGCTGGCCCAGGCCGCCTCGTCAATTACCTCGATACCTAGTTCTGCCGCCTTTTTCAGCTTCGTGCCCGCGCCCGGACCGGCGACGATCAGGTCGGTTCGCGCGCTGACCGAACCGCTCGCCTTGGCGCCAAGGCGTTCTGCCTGCGCCTTGGCCTCCTCGCGGCTCATGGTCTCCAGCTTGCCGGTGAACACCACCGTCTTGCCGGATACGGCGCTGGCGCGGGTGGCGACTTCGAACGGCGGCGGCGACACTTCGCCCAGCAGATCGGTCCAGACCTCAACATTGTGCGGTTCGTGGAAGAAATCGCCCAGCGCCTCCACCACCGAAGGTCCGATCCCATCAATCGCGCGCAACTCTGCCTCGGCGGCGGCATCTCCGCCGTGCGCCTTTTCCGCCACCTCGCGCAGCGCCTCCAATGTGCGGCACTGGCGCAGCAGGTCGCGCGCGGTGACAGCGCCGACATGTCGGATGCCCAGCCCGAACAGAAGCCGCGCGGCGTCCGGCTGGCGGCGCGCCTCGATGGAGGCGAGCAGGTTGTCGACTGATCGTTCCTTCCATCCTTCCAGCGCAAGGAGGTCTTCGCGCCGCCGATGCAGGCGGAAGATGTCCGCCGGACTGTTCAGCCAGCCAAGCGCAAAGAACTGATCGATGGTCTTTTCCCCCAGCCCGTCGATGTCCAGCGCGCCGCGGCTGACAAAATGCTTCAGCCGCTCCGTGCGCTGCGCCTGACAGATGAGGCCGCCGGTGCAGCGCACATCGACCTCTCCGGCTTCGGCCACGGCTTCGCTGCCGCAAACAGGGCAGTGGTCGGGGAATGCAAACGGCGGCCGCTCCTGCGTCCTGGTGAGGTTTGCGACCACCTGCGGGATCACGTCGCCCGCGCGCTGGATCACCACCCGGTCGCCGGGTCGGACGCCCAGTCGGGCGATCTCGTCGCGGTTGTGCAGGGTCACGTTCGTGACCGTCACCCCGCCGACCAGCACCGGGGCAAGCCGGCCGACCGGCGTCAGCTTGCCGGTGCGGCCAACCTGGATCTCGATCGCCTCCAGCGTGGTTTCGGCCTGCTCCGCCGGGAACTTGCGCGCCAGCGCCCAGCGCGGTGCCTTGGCGACGAACCCCAGCCGCCGCTGCCAGTCGAGCCGGTCGACCTTGTAGACAACGCCGTCGATTTCATAGCCGAGGTCCGCCCGGCCATCGGCGATCCGCCGATAAGCGGCGAACATCTCATCCAACGTGTTGCACAGCACAAGGTCGCGCGAGATGCGAAACCCCCACTGTTCCAGCTGCGCCATGACCGCATGCTGAGTTTCGCCCGGTACATTCGAGGCCGCGCCCCAGCCGTGCGCCAGAAAGCGCAGCGACCGTTCGGCCGTGACCGCCGCATCCTTCTGCCTTAGCGAACCAGCCGCGGCATTGCGCGGGTTGGCGAACAGCTTGGCCCCGGCGGCCTGCTGCGCGGCGTTAAGGGCGGCGAAGGCTGCGCGCTCCATGTACACTTCGCCGCGCACTTCGAACACGTCCGGCGCGGCCCCGGCCAGGCGCTGCGGTACGTCCGCGATGTGGGCGACATTGGCTGTCACATCCTCGCCCACCTCGCCATCGCCGCGGGTTGCCGCGCGCACCAGCCGCCCTTGTTCGTAACGGAGGGAACACGACAGTCCATCAATCTTGTCCTCGGCCGTGAACGCGACCGGCGCCCCTTCGGTCAAAGACAGGAATCGCCGGACCCGACCTACGAAGTCAGTCACTTCGTCATCGGTGAAGGCATTGTCCAGGCTGAGCATGCGGACTTCGTGCCGCACCTTGGCGAGGGGTGAGGAGGAGACTTCGTGTCCAACCGCCGTTGCCGCGCCGGCGCCCGATGCAAGCTCTGGATAGGCCGCCTCAAGTTCCAGAACCCGCCGCACCAGCGCGTCGTACTGTGCGTCGCTGATTTCAGGCGCGTCCTCGGCATGATAAAGCCGGTTATGACGCGCGATCTCGGCAGACAGGCGAGCGTGTTCTTCGGTGGTTTCGGCCAAAGTGTTTGCCCGGTCGCCATAGCCCTGTGCGGATGAACTGCGCTGGTCGCCCGTGCGTGCCATGTACCCTCCGTGTTCAACGCGCTACTACCGCAGACAACCGGCTGCCGCCAGTAGTCGCCGATCCGCACCTGCCACCCTTCCGGCAAGAAAAAACGGCTGTCGGCGCTAGGCCGACAGCCGCTGCGGTCATTCACGACGCTGACAGAGGATGATCAGGCGTAGCGTACCCGCGCCTGCACTGCCTGCTTGCGGCGCATGGCTCCGCCAACCGCGGCAAACCCGAGGATCATCATCAACCAGGTGGCCGGTTCCGGCACGGCCGGTGTCTGGAACGTGCCAGTGCTGTAGAGCCGTGCGTTGGAGAGTCCTGCACGGTTGAAGCCGATGGTGTCGAGACCGCCCACCAGATTGCCAGCATCGAAAAGGTAGAACGCCGTTCCGCTGTAACCGATGCCTGTCGCCTGCCCGTTGGCGCCTCCGACATGGAAGCTGACCACCGTGTTGCCGTACAGCGGTGTGGCGAAATTGACGCTGTTCCCGCTGATAGAAGGAAGTGTCTCAGTGAAAGTCAGATTGGCAGCGGTAAACGTGCTCACACCCAGCAGCGCATTGAGCGCCGCTGCCTGAGCGGCCCGATCGGCTGGGCTGTTGCTGTTGAGATTGCCTTCATACCAGCCGCGGCAGGCGACGGCAGTCGGCGAAATGTCGCCGAGGCTACAGGTCGTGCTACCCAGTGTCACCGCCGCACTCGCGCCCGATGCTGTCATGGTGGCTGTGCCGACCAGAATTGAGTAAAACAGCTTCCGCATTTTGCACCTCCCGTGGTTTGCGACGAAGGGGCTGCGACTCGGCTTAGTCTGTTCTAAAACGGTACGCCCAATTAGCCCGGTGGATGGTCTTTTACCTAGCTAAACGCTTCTCCGCCAACGTAATCGAGCGGTTGTATCGCTGTGAGACACTTTCTCGCGCTCACATTCTTTCGCCTCAAAGTCTGGCGAGGAGCCGATCAGCTTGTCCGCGAGCTTCCGCTGTAATCTCGGCTCCGGACAGCATTCGCGCGATTTCCTCCTGTCGGCCCTGCGTGTCGAGCAGGTGCACAGAAGTGCGGGTTACGATGCCGCTGCTCGCCTTGTGGATGAGGTATTGATGATCGCCCTTCGCCGCGACCTGCGGGGAATGGGTCACTACCAGCATCTGTCCACCGGCAGCCAGCCGCGCCAGGCGTTCGCCGATGGCACTGGCCACCGCACCGCCCACTCCCCGGTCGATCTCGTCGAAAATGACGGTGGCCGCGCCGCCTTCTTCAGCCAGAGCAACCTTCAGCGCCAGGATGAAACGTGACAGTTCGCCGCCGCTCGCGATCTTCGTCAGGGGCGCGAAATCAGCACCGGGGTTGGTGGCGATCAAGAACTCCACGGCGTCCGCGCCTGCCGCGCTCCACCGTTCGGGCGGCAGCGCATCCACCCGTGTCCTGAACCTCGCCGCGTCCAGCTTGAGCGGAACCAGCTCCGCCGCGACTGCCGCATCCAACCGCCCGGCAGCCGCCAGCCGCTGTTCGTGCAGGCGCGCGGCTGCCGCTTCGAACTCTGCACGCGCTTCCCGCACCTCCGCTTCCAGGGCGTCCAGCTCCGCCTCGCCGCCTTCTATCATGTCAAGCGCGGCGCGGAACTCGCGCATTTTGGCGGGCAGCGCATCCACTTCGCAGCGGTGCTTGCGGGCAATGGCGCGCAGGTCGAACAATCGCGTCTCCGCCGCCTCCAGCGCCGCGGGGTCGAACAACAGCGCCTCGGCCGCTGCGCGCAGCTTGTCCTCCGCCTCCCCCGCCTCGATCACCGCCCGGTCGATCGCGGCCAGGGCATCGGCCAACAAGGGATGTTCTTGCGCTATCCGATCTAGCCGCCGCGCCGCGATCCGCAGCGCCGCCAGCGGCGAGTCCGAGCCATCCCACAGGCTTCGCAGCTCCTCCAGCTCATCGGCCAGCTTCTCGCCCTTCTGCATGGTCGCGCGGGCGTCCGCCAGCCGCGCCTCCTCGCCGGCGACCGGTTCAAGCGCGGTGAGTTCGGTCAGGTGCGCCAGCAGCAGGTCCTGTTCCTCCGCCGCGGACGCCACCCGCTCACGCACGCTGGCCAGGCTGGCCTCGGCCTCGCGCCAGCGGCGATACAGCCGTGCCATCTCCTGCGTGTCGGCACCGGCATAGCGGTCGAGCAGCTGCAGATGTCCGCGCGGGTTGACGAGGCCGCGATCATCATGTTGTCCGTGCAACTCGACCAGCAGCGGGGCGATCATGCGCAGCAGGGCCACGCCCACCGGCTGATCGTTGATGAATGCCTTGCTGCCGCCGTCGGCGCGCAGTTGCCGCCGGATCAGCAGCGGTTCACCTGGCTCCAGCTCGATCTGCGCTTCGTCCAGGGCATCGGCTACGCCTTTCGGCAGCCTCGCGAACTCGAAGGTTGCGGTGACGCTCGCCCGCTCCTCACCGCCGCGCACAAGCCCGCTGTCGGCCCGGTTGCCCAGAACGAGGCCCAACGCGTCGAGCAGGATGGACTTGCCCGCCCCTGTCTCTCCGGTAAGGACGCCCAACCCGTTGCTGAACTCCAGGTCCAGCGCCTCGATCAGGACGATGTTGCGGATGGATAGGCGGGTCAGCATTGCCGCACCCGTCCTAGCGCCTCAGCACGGCCGTGTCAGCGACCAAATCCTGTGCCCCGACAGGATCCCTCAGCGGACGGCTAGATTCGGCGAATGGTTCTGCACCAGGCGGTAGGCTTTGCTGTACCACTCACTCCCCGGATAGTTGGCGCCCAGCACGGCAGCGTATTTGACCGCTTCCTGCGGCAGCCCCAACGCCAGGCTGGTTTCGGTCAGCCGGTACAACGCTTCGGCGGCGTGGCTGGTGGTCTGATAGTCTTCGACCACGTTCTGAAAGCGGATGTTCGCCGCCAGCCAGCGGCCCGACCGCTGATACAGACGGCCGATCTCCATCTCCTTGCCCGCAAGGTGATCGGCGACCAGATCAAGTTTAAGCCGGGCGTCCGCCGCGTATTCCGTGTTGGGATACCGGCGCACCACTTCGGTCAGCGCTTCGCGTGCCTGCTGCGTGGTTTTCTGATCGCGCTGCACATCGCTGATCTGCTCGTAATAGGACAGCGCGATGAGGTAGAAGGCGTAAGGGGCGTCCTTGTTGCCGGGATGAATCGACAGGAACCGCTGTGCGCTCTGGATCGCCTTGTTGTAATCGGCCGCGGCATAGTAACTGAACGCGCTCATCAACTGTGCGCGCCGTGCCCACGGGCTGTAGGGGTGCTGCCGCTCAACCTCGTCGAACAGGGCGGCGGCCACTGTCGGGTTGCCCCGATCCAGCCGGGTCTTGGCCTCGGTGTAGAGGGTTTCCACGTCCCGCGCGACATAGGCGGTGTCCGCCGGCCGGTTGGTGCCGCCGCCGCAGGCGGTCAGCGCGAGGGCGGAGGCAAGGACGACAGCGGAGTTGCGCAGGGTTTTCATGCGCGCCCTATAAGCGCACCGCCGCTGAACGCCAAGTGAAGTTCACGCGGCCCGGCTGTTGCAGCGAGCCGAATATCTCCCACTGGAGCCGGTGGCCACTATCCCGCCGCAGAGCGCCCTATTCCTCGCCCATCCGCAGCGCCGCGATGAACGCCTCCTGCGGGATGCTGACGTTGCCGTATTCGCGCATCCGTGCCTTGCCCTTCTTCTGCTTTTCCAGCAGCTTCTTCTTGCGAGTTATGTCGCCGCCATAGCATTTGGCGGTCACGTCCTTGCGCAGGGCGGCGATGGTTTCGCGGGCGATCACCTTGCCGCCGATCGCGGCCTGGATCGGGATCTTGAACAGATGGCGGGGGATCAGATCCTTCAGCCGCTCGCACATGCCGCGCCCGCGTTCCTCCGCTACCGAGCGGTGAACGATCAGGGACAGGGCGTCGACCGGCTCGTTGTTGACGAGGATGTTCATCTTGACGAGGTCGCCTTCCCTGAGACCAATCTGCTCGTAATCGAATGAGGCATAACCGCGGCTGATCGATTTCAGCCTGTCGTAGAAGTCGAACACCACCTCGTTCAGCGGCAATTCGTACGTCACCTGCGCCCGCCCGCCGACATAGGTCAGCTGGGTCTGGATGCCGCGGCGATCCTGACACAGTTTGAGGATGGAACCCAGGTATTCGTCGGGGGTATAGATCGTCGCCTTGATCCACGGCTCCTCGATGGACTCGATCCGGCTGGGATCGGGGTAATCGGCCGGGTTGTGCAGTTCGATGGTCTTGGCGTCTTCGTTCTTCGTGTGGCCGAGACGGATGCGATACACGACCGAGGGCGCCGTGGTGATGAGGTCGAGGTCGTATTCACGGCTGAGGCGTTCCTGGATGATTTCCAGATGCAGCAGGCCGAGAAACCCGCAGCGAAAGCCGAAACCCAGCGCGGCGGACGATTCCATTTCATAGGAGAACGAGGCATCGTTGAGGCGCAGCTTGCCGATGCTTTCACGCAGTTTCTCGAAATCGGCCGCATCCACCGGGAACAGGCCGCAGAACACGACCGGCTGCACTTCCTTGTATCCGGGCAAAGCCTGCGCCGCGCCGTTCTTTACGGTGGTAATGGTGTCACCGACGCGGGCCTGCTCCACCTCCTTGATCTGTGCGGTGATGAAGCCGATTTCGCCCGGCCCGATCTCGGGCAGGTCGATGCGCTTAGGGGTGAAGGCGCCCACCCGGTCGACGAGATGCTCGGTGCCGCCCTGCATGAAGCGGATGTTCAGCCCCTTGCGGATCACCCCGTCGATGACGCGCACAAGGATGACGACGCCGAGATACGGATCGTACCAGCTGTCGACCAGCATGCCGCGCAGCGGCGCGTCGCGATCGCCCTTGGGCGGAGGGATGCGGGCGACCACCGCCTCCAGCACCTCGTCGATGCCGATGCCCGACTTGGCCGAGGTGAGGACCGCGTCGGACGCGTCGATGCCGATGATGTCCTCGATCTCGGCGCGGACCTTGTCCGGTTCCGCGGCAGGCAGGTCGATCTTGTTGATGACCGGCACGATTTCGTGATCATGCTCGATCGACTGATAGACATTCGCCAGTGTCTGCGCCTCGACCCCCTGCGCGGCGTCGACCACCAGCAGCGCGCCTTCACAAGCCGCAAGGCTGCGGCTGACCTCGTAGGCGAAGTCGACGTGGCCGGGCGTGTCCATGAGGTTGAGGGCGTAGGTCTGACCGTCACGCGCCGTGTAGTTCAGCCGCACCGTCTGGGCCTTGATCGTAATGCCCCGCTCGCGCTCGATATCCATGTTGTCGAGCACCTGTTCGCTCATTTCGCGATCGGTCAGCCCGCCGGTGGCCTGAATTAGGCGATCGGCCAGGGTGGACTTGCCGTGGTCGATGTGCGCGATGATTGAAAAATTGCGGATCAGGTGAAGGTCGGTCATCGCGCCGGGCCTTAGCGGCGGGCGCGTCATCCCACAATCGGGCAATCAGCCCGGCCCGGTCCCCTGCCGCGGCGCATTCAGCGAAAGCGCGAAGCGGGACAGGCCGCTACCCGATGATGGTGCTGGTGCACCGGGGTATCTCCCCGCAGGCAGGGCCGCCAGCGGCGCCCCGGCGGCCGCCAGTTCATAGGGTGAAACGCGGGCACGGGTGCACAATCCCCCTGCCCCGTCATCCACCAGCGGATGTTCGAATTCCAACCCTTGGGTGTCACCATCGGTGCGCACCACCGTTGCGACCGCCAGCTGGCCGCCACCGAAGTCGAGCACGAACTGCATTCCGACCGGCACATCCTCCAGCCCTTCGATCATGGCCCCGGTGCGCGACAGATTGCGCATGGTGACATCATAATACTGATCCTCGTGGATGAGGCCGACGCGGCGGAACACGGTGCGCCGCCCGGATCTATGCGATCCGTCGCGGTCGGGGCTTAGCGACCATCCGCCTGACTCGATGCGCGCGGCAACCTCGTCCGCGGGAAGCGCGTCGGCAAAGACGAAGCCTCGCGCTTCATCAACCCCGCATTCCTTCAGCGCTTCAAGCAGGACGAGCGAGTCGACCTTCGCTGCGCCTGTCTCCAGCCGCAGAACCTTGGCCAGTTGCACGATCCCCTTGACCATTTCCATGTCGCCGAGCGCATCGCCGATATTGCCCTGCAGGAAAGCCTGACCGATCGTGATCGCGCTGAACGGCGCGCGGCGAAGGTAGCTGAGGGACACCGACCCGCTACCGAAATCCTCCAGCGACAGGCGCACTCCGAGCCTGAACAGGGCCGAGACGGTCGCCTCCACCTCTTCGGCACCGGCCGCGAAAACCGCCTCGCTGATCTCGATTTGCAGCCGCTCGGACGCAAGCCCCGACGCATCCAGCGCAGCCTTCACCGCCGGCACAAAGCCGCGGTCCGCGAACTGCACGGGCGTGGCGGAAAACACCAGACGGACCGACGCCGGCCAACCGGCCGCTGCCGTGCACGCCTCGCGCAGCGCCCATTCCCCGATCGGCACGGTTAACCGGCTGCCTTCGGCGATGGGCAGGAAGGTTTCCGGCGTCACGCGCCCGCGTTCGGGATCCTCCCACACATAAACGACCTGCAACGCGACCACCTTGCTGCTGCCGATCGCGACAACCGGCTGGTATTCCAGCACCAGCTGCTCGGCCTCGATGGCGCCCGACAGATCCTCTTCCATGCGCCGGCGCAACCGGTCGTCCAGCTCCAGATCCGCGGAATAGAAGCGGAACTGCCCCCTGCCCCCGTTCTTGGCCGCATAAAGGGCGAGGTCGGCCGCCCGCGTCAGCGCCTCACGGCCGATCCCGTCATAAGGCGAGATGCCCATGCCGACCGACGCGCCGATGGTGCAGCGCCCATCCTCCAGCGAGTAGGGTTGCGACAGGCTGGCGATCAGCTTCTTGGCGATCTCGCCCAGCTGCCCGCGGTCGTCCATGTCGGGCACCAGGATCTGAAATTCGTCACCGCCAAGCCGGCCGATCTGTCCTTTAGCGCCGATCACCCCTTCAATCCGGCGGGCCACCTGGACCAGCAACTCGTCACCGGCGGGATGGCCCAGCGTGTCGTTCACCTGCTTGAAACGGTCCAGATCGATCATGAACAGCGCGCAACTGCGCTTCGCACTGGCAAAGGATGACAGGGTCACATCGATCAGCCGCGCCATCCAGTGCCGGTTCAGCAATCCGGTCAGCGTATCGTGCCGGCTGAGCCGCGCCGTTTCCTGCTGGTGCCGGTATTCATCCGTGATGTCGAGCGCGCTGCCCCTGAACCCCGCAAAGCTACCGTCGGCCGCGTGCACCGGGCGTCCCGACAGGCGCAGAACGGCCGCGTCGGTATGGTCCACCGCCTCCACCACGAAATTGGCAAACGGCTTGCGCATGCCCAGTTTCAGGTTGAGGGAGCGCACTTCCTGGTCAGTGGCGTCGGGCGCGAACAGCGCTTGCAGCGGCATGCCGAGCAGGGCGGTGATAGGCTTGCCGAAACCTTCCGCCAGGCTGGGGCTGAGATAGGCAAGCCGGCCGGCCTCGTCGGTGGCCCAGAACCAGCCGAGCCCGCTTTCCTCCAGATCCTCGACAATCGCCAGCTTCGCCTCCGGGCTCAGCCCGGTGTCCCGCGGCGGCAGGTCCGCCGGAGCGATGGCAGCCGCCGGCTCGTCCCGCCGCCGGGTACGAAAACGGTCAAAGAAGGGCACCTCGCCCATTGGTCAACGGCCTTTCACGAACTCGGTGCAGCGGGAATAACGGAAAATGGTTATCGCCCTGTTAAAGACCGCCGGTTCCGAATAGCCTGGTCCTGTAAGCAGACCGCGTCATTTCAGATACTTGCTCCAATTCAACTCGACCTGTACAAATTTACTGTGCGGCGCAAACGCGTCGGTGACGCCGCGGTCGGCAGGGTCGGAATGCCTGAGCGGTATCGCGGCATTGCTGGCGGCGTGCAGTGCATAAGGTGAAACACGGTAGCGGGTGCACAGCCCGCCTGCCCCGTCGCTGACCAGCGGGGTTTCGAATTCAACCCCCAGTTCGGCCTCCTGCGACCGGCGCACGACCGCCACGGCCAGTTGCCCGTCGCCCAGATCAACGACCACCTGCGTGCCGACCGGCACGTCGAGCAAGCCTTCGATCCGGGCGCCCGTCCGCGACAGGTTGCGCATGAACGCATCGTAGCGGTGGTTCTCGTGCACGACGCCCACCTTGCGGATTACGGTCATGCGGTCGGCACGGAAGTAGGCCGGTCCGCTTGGCTCGTACACGTCGCGCCCTTCCGCCAGGCGGCTCAGGACATCAGCCTGCGCCTCCGCCCTGGCGTAGATGAAGCCTTGCGCGTGGCTGGCACCAAGCGATCGCACCAGTTCCAGTTCATCGTGCGCCTCCGCGCCTTCCGCGACGGTATCCATGCCCAGGCTGCCGGCGAGATCGATGATCGCCTTGAGAATGGCCCGGTTGTTGTTGTCCGGCGCGGTCGCCCCGCGAACGAAACTCTGGTCGATCTTGATCTTGTCGTAGGGTGCGTTGGAAAGGTAGCTCAGCGAGGAGTAGCCGGTGCCGAAATCGTCGAGCGCCAGGCGCACACCCAGCTTTTTCAGCCGGCGCAGCATGTGCTCCGCCACCTCGACATCGCCCAGGAACACACTTTCGGTGATTTCCAGCTCCAGCCGCGCGGGGTGGAGGCCGCTTTCATCCAACGCTTCCCTGACCCTTAGCGGAAAGTCGTCGTCGGCGAACTGAATGGCCGACACGTTGACGGCGACCTTGATGTGCGCGGGCCAGGCGGCAGCGTCGCGGCACGCCTGCATCAGTGCGGCCCGCCCCAGCTCGGCAATCATGCCGGTGTCTTCCGCGACGGGGATGAAGATGGCTGGCGAGATGAACCCGGCGTGCGGCCGGTTCCACCGCAGCAATGCCTCGAAACAGGAGACCTTGTTGCTGCGCAGATCGACGATCGGCTGATAGAACATTGTCAGCTCGTCGCTGGCGATGGCGTCCCGCAGGTTCTCTTCCACCTCCCGGCGCAGTTCTGCATCGCTTTTCAGCTCGCTGGAATAGAAGCGGAACTGTCCACGACCCGCGGCCTTGGCAGCATAGAGCGCCAGATCGGTGGCAGCGGTCAGCGCGTCAGCCCCGTCGCCGTCAAAAGGCGCGACGGCGATGCCGGCCGAAGCGCCAACGGTCGCCCTGCTGCCTTCCACAAGGTAAGGCTGGGAAATGATTTGGATGCACCGCTGCGCCAGACTGCCCAGCAGTCCGCGGTCCTCGCAATCGGGCAGCAGGATCTGGAACTCGTCGCCGCCCAGCCGGCCGATCTCGCCCTGATCGCCGACTATCTGCCTCAGCCGCTGCGCCACCTGAAGCAACAGCGCGTCACCAGCCTGATGCCCCAATGTGTCATTGATGTGCTTGAACCGATCGAGGTCGAGCATGATAAGCGCGCAAGGACGCTTCTGGGTGCGGGTCAGGATCAGTGCCTGTTCCAGCCGTTCGGTGATGGTCCGCCGGTTCACGAGGCCGGTCAGCACGTCGAATCTGACCAGGCGCGTCGCTTCCTCCTTCTCAAGCCGGTCGAGCGTGATGTCCTTGGCGCTGCCGCGATAGCCTTGGAAGGTGCCGCCAGCGTCGTAGCACGGTCTGGCCGAGATTTCCCACCAGACGGGTGGCCCAGCTTTCAGGATGCGAACGGGGAAGCGGTTGAAGGAATTGCGCGCCCGCAGCATGAACGGGAGGGATCGCTGCGCTTCGTCCCTGGCCGCTGCCTGCATGTCGAAGACTTCGCCAACGGCCTTGCCGGCAAATTCCTCGTCCCCGCCCAGTGTCTTTGCCGCGCCCGGCGAAAGGTAGGTGAACGCATCGGCCGCATCGGTGGCCCAGAACCAGCCGAGATCGGCATCCTCGTACACCTCCAGCAGTTCCAGCCTCTGCCGGACGGACAACGAGGAAGCTTTGGCTGCGGCACCGCTGGTCGACGCGTGGCCGGCCCTGCGTGCTAGAAAATTGTTGAACGCCATCGGTCGCGATCTGTGGGCAAGAAACTGTGCGGCCTTCGCGATAGCGGAACAGGTTTTGAGAAATGCTTAACCTCCCTACCCGCATCAAACCGGTGCCCGGGGTTGCATTGCCCGCTGGCGAGGCGCAGTCTGCCGCGCGGCAAGGCAGCAGGGGAGCGGCATACCGATGCGCCATCTCGCGATCGTGGGTTCCGGTCCGGCGGGTTACTACACTGCCGAAGCCGCCGTGAAGGCATGGCCCGACGCGGTGCGGGTCGATGTGATCGACGCCCTGCCCGTTCCGTTCGGGCTGATCCGCGGCGGCGTCGCGCCCGATCACCAGTCGATAAAGGCGGTGTCGCGCCGTTACGAACAGGTGGCGCTGGGCGAACAGGTCCGCTTTGTCGGCAATGTGGCCATTGGCGGGGATGTGGCGGTAGAGGAATTGCTGGAACTGTATGACGCGGTGGTGCTGGCAACCGGCGCGCCGGAAGACCGCCGGCTTGACCTGCCGGGGGAGAGTCTCGCCAATGTCTTCGGCAGCGCAGCCTTTGTCGGCTGGTACAATGGCCACCCCCGTTTCGCGCAGCTTGATCCCGATCTGTCCGGCAAACATGCCGTTGTCATCGGCATGGGCAATGTCGCGCTGGATGTGGCCCGGATCCTGGCCAAGACACAGGAGGAATTCGCCGGGTCGGACATCGTCGCGCACGCCTTGGCCGCGCTGAGTGACAGCGGCGTCGAACAGATCACCATCCTTGGCCGGCGCGGCCCGCACCAGATCGCCATGACTCCCAAGGAACTGGGCGAGCTTGGCCGGCTGGAACGCGCTGTGCCGTGCGTGGACGCGGGCGACCTGCCGCCGGTCGAGGCGGACGCAGCACTGGAGCCTGGACTGCGCAAGTCAGTGGCGCTGCTGCGGCAGTTCGCAGCCATTGGCGCGAATGGTGACAAGCCGCTCGTCATCCACTTCGACCTGTTCGCGGCCCCGGTTGCATTCACCGGCACCGACCGGGTCGCCGGGGTCAGGGTAGAGCGCACCCGGCTGGATGGGGATCGCGCCGTTGGCAGCGGGGACTTCTACGAACTGCCCGCCGATCTGGTGGTGACCTGCATCGGCTATCGCACCTCCCCCATCAAGGGCGTTCCCTATGACGAGCGCGCCGGACGGTTCGTCAATGCCGGTGGTCGGATCTCGCCACGACTGTACTGCGTTGGCTGGGCGCGGCGCGGGCCGACCGGCACGATCGGCACAAATCGTCCTGACGGCTATGACGTTGTGGAGCGCATCGCGGAAGACTGGGCCAGTGACGGCGCCAGCCTCGACAGGAAAGGACGGGACGGGCTGGACGCTTTGGCGGCGCAGCGCGGCCTCGACATCGTCACTTTCCGCGACTGGCAGAAGATCGACGCAGCCGAGGTGGCGGCGGCGCGGGAAGGTGCGCCGCGCGAGAAGTTCGTGGATGTGCCTGCGATGCTTGAAGCGCGAGGGTAGTCTTTACTCGCCCGCCTCCGTAAGGCGCTGCCCTTCCTGCTGCAAGCGCGCGCCCCATTCCTGCAGACGCAGTCCGATTGCCTCGGCTACAGCCTGGCACCGGCCTCCCGCTTCTTCTCCGCCCTTCTGCAGTTCAGTCAAAAGCGCCAGTACATCGGCGGATTCGAAGGAGTTCCCCGTGCGGCCCTCGTATCTGCCGAGCCAGTAGGTGAACACCGAGTACAATCCCGTCTTGGCAGTCTGATCGGCGATCTGTTCGGAAGCGTATATAGCGAGCAGGGCGCACTGCATTTCCTGCTCAGGGCTAAGCTGCGGTGTCGCCTGCACCGCGGATGAGTTTGCCAAGACGATTGCGGCCAACGAGCTCAACACCATGGTCAAACCCGCATCGGCATCAGCACATACAGCGCCGCGCTCTTGTCGTCCTTGCGGATCAGCGTCGGCGCGCCGGCGTCGGCCAGGTGCACTTCCACCACGTCCGAGTCGATCTGGCTCAGGATGTCCTTGAGGTAGTTGGCGTTGAAGCCGATCTCGAAACCGTCCGCAGCGTATTCGGCCGCAACCTCCTCGGCCGCGGTGCCGTTGTCGGGCGAAGTGACGGACAGCGTGACCTTGTCCGCGTCCAGCCCCATCTTGACCGCGCGGGTCTTCTCCGTGGCGATGGTGGCGACGCGGTCCACCGCCTGATAGAAGCTCTTGGGGTCGAGACGCAGGAGCTTGTCGTTGGCGGTGGGGATGACGCGGCTGTAATCGGGAAAGGTGCCGTCGATCAGCTTGGAGGTCAGGACCACTCCGCCCTCGCCGCCGATGGTGAAGCGCACCTTGCTGGGCGACAGGTCGACGCGCACGTCGCCGTCCAGCGCTTCTTCCAGCAGCTTGCGCAGTTCGGCCACTGCCTTTCGCGGCACGATCACGTCAGGCATCCCTTCGGCCCCGTCGGGTCGCGGCAGGGTGAAGCGGGCGAGCCGGTGGCCATCGGTGGCCGCCGCCTTCAACAACGGCTGGCCGCCGTTTTCCCCGTCCGACACATGCAGGAAGATGCCGTTGAGGTAGTACCGTGTTTCTTCCGTGGAGATGGCGAACCGGGTCCGATCGATCAATTCGGCCACCGTGCGGGCCGGCAGAGTGAAGCTGGTCGGCAGGTCGCCTTCCACGATGGTCGGGAAATCGTCCCGCGGCAGGGTCGGCAGCTGGAACCGGCTGCGCCCGGCCTTTACCGTCATTCGGTTGTCCGCCGTTTCGATGCCGACCTGGCTGCCGTCGGGCAGCTTGCGGGCGATGTCGAACAGCAGATGCGCCGACACCGTGATGGCGCCGGGCGCCTCGACACTGGCGGCCTTCATCGTTTCCACCACCTGCAGGTCGAGGTCGGTCGCCATCACCTTGAGCGACCCGTCTGCATCGGCGTCGATCAGGACGTTGGACAGGATCGGGATGGTGTTGCGCCGTTCGACCACCGACTGCACATGCGACAGGCAGCGCAGCAGGGTCGCGCGTTCAAGAGTGGCTTTCATCCGTGGTTCCCTACCCCTGTCCAGTCGCCGGCGCGGCGGAATCGCGCAGCGGTGCCGTCTATCTCGCCCTCATCCATAGCCGCCCCGCGCGTTCCGGCAAGTATCCTTCGCCGCCCTGTGCGCAGCCTTGGGGAAAACCGCTTCAGCCCAGCATCGCCATGCCGCCGTTCACATGCAGGGTCTGGCCGGTGATGTAGGCAGCCTCGGGCGCGGCGAGGAAGGCTACCGCCGCACCGACATCCTCGCCAGTGCCCATACGGCCCATTGGAATGCGCGCGTTCAGCGCCTCCTTGGTTGCATCGGGCAGGGTGTCGGTCATGGCGGTATGGATGAAGCCGGGAGCCACGCAATTGACCGTGATGCCGCGGCTGGCGACTTCCTGCGCGAGCGACTTGGTCATCCCGGTTAGACCCGCCTTGGCTGCGGCATAGTTCATCTGCCCGGGATTGCCGGTCGCTCCCACCACCGAGGTGATGGAGATGATCCGGCCCGAACGCGCCTTCATCATCGGCTTGACGCAGGCGCGCATCAGCCGAAATGCGGCTTCGAGGTTCAGGCGGATCACCTGATCCCACTCCTCGTCCTTCATGCGCAGGGCCAGATTGTCGCGGGTGATCCCCGCGTTATTGACGAGGATGTCGAGGCTGCCCAGCGTTTCCAGCGCCGCCGGGACCAACTCCTCCACCTGCGTGGTATCAGACAGGTCGCAGGTGATTTCCACATGGTCGCCGCCATGTTCGGCCTGCAATTGTTCGCGAAACGCGCGCAGCTTGGCGCCGTTGGAGCCGGAAAGCGCCAGCCGCGCCCCTTGCCGGGCGAGAGCAACTGCGATCGCCGACCCTATTCCGCCGCTCGCTCCCGTGACCAGCGCGGTCTTGCCGTTAAGTGAAAACATTTGCTTCTCTCCAGACAATCTGCCGCCTGCAATGGCGCAAAGGCTAGGCGGGTCAAGCCCGCGCAACCAGGCGGCGCGGCATGGAACCGCCAGCTGGCGCACCCCGCGCCCTGACCTAAAGCGAAGCGGCGAACGCTTCCAGATCGTGCATCGTCACCAGGCTGTGCACCTCTGCCTCCTTGTCGATGCGGCTGACCATCGGGCCGAGCACCTTGCCGCCCAGCTCCACGAACTGCGCCACCCCGTCAGACCGCATGGCCAGCACGCTTTCGCGCCAGCGTACACGGCCGGTCACCTGCTCTACCAGCAGCGCCTGCTCCTCTGCGGGGTCGCAAACCCTTGCGGCCGTCACATTGGCATACAGCGGCAGCGCCAGCCTGCCTGGCGGCGTTGCACTCAACGCCTCTGCCATGCGATCGGCGGCGGGCTGCATGAGCGAGGAGTGAAAGGGCGCCGAAACCGGAAGTTTCACTCCGCGCTTGATGCCGTGTTCCTTCACCATGGCGAGAGCCCGTTCGATGGCTTCGGCATGGCCGGAAATAACAACCTGCGTGGGATCATTGTCGTTGGCAATCTCGCACACCTGCCCCTTTGCCGCCGCATCGCACAAGGCTTTCGCCGCCGCCAAGTCTGCACCCAGCAAGGCGGCCATCGCACCCACCCCGACCGGCACCGCATCCTGCATGGCGGTGCCGCGAAGCCGCAGCAGGCGCGCCGTGTCGGCCAGGCTGAAGGCGCCCGCTGCGCACAGGGCCGCATATTCGCCCAGCGAATGTCCCGCGACCGCAGCGCCGTGCGCGGCAATTTCCACCTCGAAGTCGCGGGCCAGTACCCGCGCCGTGGCAATGGCGTTCGCCATGATCGCAGGCTGGGCATTGGCGGTCAGCGTCAGCTCGTCCTCCGGGCCTTCGCGCATCAGACGCGACAGGTTCTGCCCCAGCGCATCGTCCACTTCCTGCAACACTTCGCGCGCAGCGAGGCTGGCGGAGCATAGGTCCATGCCCATGCCGACCTTCTGACTGCCCTGTCCCGGAAAGATAAAAGCTCTCATGCCGTAAGCACCTGGTTGTAGCGTCCGAACGGCACGATCTTGTTGCCCGCGTCGTGTCCGATGTCGGCGAAGTTGAGATAGGGGATGTCGGACTTCGCGCACCAGTAGCGCGCAATGTCCTCTTCCGACGCGCCGAAGGGGCGGTCGTTTTCCGGCACGTCGCTGATCCGGCCCAGCCTGATGCCCGCGATGCCGCGCAGATGCTGCGTTACATGGAAGAACAGGCGGTCGACGGCATAAAGATGCTCCGACACTTCCTCCACCAGCACCACATGGCCAGCCAGCCCCGGCATGAGATCGGTGCCGACCAGCATGGCCAGCGTCATCAGATTGAAGGCGACGGTCGGCCGTTCGTCCAGTCCGGCTTCCAGCCCCGCCGTGCCGCCGCGCAGGAAGTCGAACACGCGCGCGATTGCGGCCTCGCCGCCGGAATGGCGAATGTCCGCCACCATCGGTCCATGCACCGGCCGACCCACCCCGTGCCGGTACAATCCAGCGAGGAAATAGCCCGCGTCCGAGTAGCCGATAAATGTCTTGGACCGGCCGACCTCGCTAAGCTGCGCCAGCGCGGCACCCGCGATGCGGTTCGTCCCGTAGCCGCCATGCGCGAACCAGACGGCATCGAACGCCGGATCGTTGGCACACGCCACCAGCGCGTCCAGCCGGGTCGCATCGTCACCTGCGAAGTGGCCGTGGCGGGCAAAGCACTGCGGATGAAAGGTGAGGTTGATATCCCCCTCGGCGGCCGCCATGTCCAAGACCCGGTCGGCCAGGTCGCGTTCCAGCCGTTTGCCGGGTGCGCAGATTGCTACATTGATCGTCATGCGCGGTGCCTCTAGCCAGCTTGCCACCGTCCGCACAACCGAATAGCGCATGGCGGCATGAGCGATTTTGCCGATCTCACCGACCTGCTGTCCCGACCGTTCTTCTTCTGCGGCCTGGGCGGTTCCGGCATGCTGCCGCTGGCGCAGATCCTGCAAGCTCGCGGAACGCAGGTCGAAGGGTCCGACCGCTCCTATGATCAGGGGCGCACGCCGGACAAGTTCGCGCAGTTGACGCGACAGGGTTTTGTCCTTTGGCCGCAGGATGGCACCGGCGTCCGCTCGCCCGAACAGGTGCTTGTCACCTCAGCCGCCGTTGAGGGAACTGTGCCCGAAGTGGTCCGTGCGGCGGAGCTGGGTTGCCTGCGAATGAGCAGGGCGGAACTGAACGCCGCGCTGTTCAACGCCGCCGACCTCGGCATTGCGGTCGCCGGAACCAGCGGCAAGTCCACGGTCACCGGCATGCTCGGCTGGATCCTGCACGTCGCTGGCCGCAGCCCCACAGTGATGAACGGCGCCGTGATGAAGAACTTCATCACCGCAGAGCGCCCGCATGCCAGCAGCGTGGCGGGTTCGCACGAGCTCTACGTCAGCGAGGTGGACGAAAGCGACGGGTCCATCGCGCTGTACAGGCCGGCGGTCGGCCTTCTGCTCAATGTCAGCCTCGATCACATGCCGATGGAGGAACTGCGCGAACTGTTCAGTAACTATCTCGCCGCCAGCGAGGTTGCGGTCGTGAATATCGACGATGCGGAGGTGCTGGAACTGCTGCCGGCGGCGAATACGGTTCTTACCTTCGGCATCAGTGAGCCACTGGCCCAGTTGGGCATCGCGCCGGACAGCGTGGTGGGAACCGGACCCGGGCAAAGCGCCACCGTCATCGATCGGGAAAGCGGCGCCGACTACCCGCTGACGCTGAGCATGCCGGGCCGGCACAACCTCGCCAACGCGCTTGCCGCCATTGCTGGCGCAGTAGGGGCGGGAGTGGAGGTCGGCGCAGCGGTCGCGGCACTCGGCTCGTTCAGCGGGCTGGCCCGCCGCTTCGACATCGTGGGCACTTCTGCCGCCGGTGTGACGGTGATCGACGATTTCGGCCACAATCCGGAAAAATGCGCCGCCACGCTGCGGACGCTGAACAGCCAGCCCGGCCGCGTACTCGTGTTCTTCCAGCCCCACGGATATGGACCGTTGCAGCAGATGGGGACGGAACTGGCGCAGACCTTTGCCCGCGAACTCAGGTCGGATGACATGGTGCTGATGTGCGATCCAGTCTATTTCGGCGGCACGGTGAACCGCAGCCAGGGCGCGGAACGGATCGTGCGGCTGATCGAGGAAGCGGGGGGCCGGGCCGAATACATGCCCACGCGCGAGGAGTGTGGAGACCGACTGGTGGAGCTTGCCCAGCCCGGTGACCGGATCGTGGTGATGGGCGCCCGCGACGATACTCTGAGCGGGTTTGCCCGGGCGTTGCTGGATCGGCTGTGACTGGTCAGTGGGCGGCGGCTTCCGCTGTGTCGTCGTGCCCGACCTTCAGCACCTTGTGCAGCACGAACACGATCACTGCCCCGACCAGCAGGCCGAACAGTGCTGACAAACCGGCAAAGGTCACCCAGCCAAGCACGCCGCCGCCGACCGTCTCGGCCGCGTGTTCCAGCCCGTGTGCGTACTTGTAGAGGCCGTCCACACCCAGCTCGTGCAGTCCGTGCAGGATGATACCGCCGCCGACCCACAGCATTGCCACCATGCCGATGAACGACAGTGCCGCCAGCAACCACGGCATCGCGCGCAGCAGAAACCGCCCCGCACTCTTGGCCGCAGCGGACGGTTTCCGGGTCAGGTGCAGGCCGACATCGTCCATCTTCACGATCAGCGCCACCGCGCCATACACCAGCACGGTGATCGCGATCCCGACCACCGCCAGCACTCCGGCCCGCGTCCACAGCGTTTCCGCCGCCACCTCGTTCAGGGTGATTGCCATGATCTCCGCCGACAGGATGAGATCGGTGCGGATCGCGCCGCTGACCCGTTCCTTTTCGAACTGCGCCGGATCCGTGATCGGGTCCTGCAACGTCTTGCCATGCTTGGCGCCGCCCAGCTTCTCCAGCACCTTTTCCGCGCCTTCATAGGCAAGAAAGGCGCCGCCCAGCATCAGGATGAACACAATCACGGACGGCAGGAATTCGCTGAGCAGAAGGGCGCCGGGCAGCAGGATCAGCAGCTTGTTCTTCAGGCTGCCCAGCGCGATTTTCCAGATGATCGGCAATTCGCGCGCCGGGTTGAGGCCCGTGACGTAGGAGGGGGTGACCGCCGCATCGTCGATCACGACACCCGCAGCCTTGGTGCCGGCCTTGCCCGCCGCCACGGTGACATCGTCGAGTGACGCGGCCGCCGCGCGGGCTATCACCGCGACATCGTCGAACAGGGCTACAAGTCCGCTGGGCATCGTGCTTCCTCTAAACTGCTGCTGCAGCGCCCTGCCCGTCGCCGGACGGAGAGGCAAGCCTTGCGCTTCGCCCGAAATCCGCTATGTGCGGCGCTTCCCCAGCATTGGTGGATGGAAGAAAGCCGGAGGGGCTCCTGCGATCCGCGCGGGGCAAGCCAGCGATCGGCATGTGAAAGGACGTGACCAACATGGCTCATTACGAGCACGTGTTCCTGGCGCGGCAGGATCTGAGCCAGGCTCAGGTCGATGCGCTGGCGGCACAGGCAACCGAAATCATCGAATCGAACGAAGGCAAGGTCGTCAAGACGGAGACCTGGGGTCTCAAGAACCTTGCCTACAAGATCGACCGCAACCGCAAGGCGCATTACGTGATGCTGGCCTTCGACGCGCCCGGACAGGTCGTAGCCGAACTGGAACGGCAGACCCGCATCAACGAAGATGTACTCCGCTATCTCACCATCCGCGTGGACGAGCATGAAAGTGGGCCGTCGGCCATGATGCGCAAGCAGGATCGCGAGCGCAAGCGCCGCTCTGACAGGGAGGATCGTGACTGATGGCACGCCCGTTTTTCCGCCGCCGCAAATCCTGCCCGTTCTCCGGCAAGGATGCGCCCAAGATCGATTACAAGGACGTGCGCCTGCTTCAGGGCTTCATGTCCGAGCGGGGCAAGATCGTGCCCAGCCGCATCACCTCCGTTTCCGCGAAGAAGCAGCGTGAACTGGCCCAGGCCATCAAGCGTGCACGCCAGATCGGCTTGCTGCCGTACCTCGTGAAGTAAGGGAGCCAGAACCATGGACATCATCCTCCTCGAACGGATCGAGAAGCTGGGCACCATCGGTGACGTCGTCACCGTCAAGGACGGCTACGCGCGCAACTTCCTGCTCCCGCAGAAGAAGGCGCTGCGCGCAAACGACGCCAACCGCCGCGTGTTCGAAGCGAACCGCGAACGGCTGGAGCAGGAAAACGCCGAGCGCCGAACCGAAGCAGAGAAGCGCGGCAAGACCGTCGAAGGTGCGGAAATCGTGCTGATTCGCGCATCGTCGAACACGGGCCAGCTGTACGGCTCGGTCAACGTCCGCGACATCGTGCAGGGATTGGCCGACAAGGGCCACGACATCGACAAGCGGCAGGTCATCATGGGCGCTCCGATCAAGGCGCTCGGCCTGCATGACGTGCGCATCGACCTGCATCCCGAAGTCAGCGTGACGATCAAGGCCAACGTTGCGCGTTCGGATGACGAAGCCGAACTGCAGCGGCAGGGCGTCGACGTCATGAAGCAGATGTTCGAGGAAGAATCGCAGCAGACGACCGGCTTCACCGAAGCGGTCGACCCGACGCTCGAACCCGGAGAAATTCCGGCTGAGCTGCTGGACCGCGACGCGGATGCGACGGCTGCCTGAACGCACAGGCGCAAAGCCAGTTGTTGATCAAGGCGCGGCTCTCCGGAACCGCGCCTTTTTCATATGCAACGCCGTTGTAAACTGTAACAGCCGCCAGCCATGACCACGATGAAGTCCGACAGCACCGTTGCTGATGTCCTGAACCGCCTGACGCAGACCTATGATGCGGCCACCCAGCGCTTGCGAGACGATGTGCTTGCCTTCGCGCGGCACGGCACCCTGCCATCGCGCGAGCGGCGTACTGACGGTTCCTACGCCTATCCCGAATTGCGCATCCGCTATAATGGCGGAAGACAACCCGAGAGCCGGCGCGAGGCGTTCGGGCGGCTGAACACGCCGGGCATCTATGCCACCACCATCACCCGCCCGCTGCTGTTCACCGATTACCTGACGCAGCAGCTGGAGTTGATTGCCGGCAATTACGACGTCGAGTTCGAAGTCACCCGATCGCGGCAGGAGATACCGTTCCCCTACGTCCTCGACGGTGATGCGGGCGCGGAGCTGGCTGGCACCCCGGCGCTCCACATCGCACGCTACTTCCCGTCCACCGATCTGGCCGACATCGGCGACGAACTGGCCGACGGGTTCGACATCGGCGGGCCCGACGACCCCTTGCCCCTGTCATTATTCGACGGTCTCAGAACCGATTTCAGCCTGGCGCGCCTGGCGCATTACACCGGAACGCAGCCGGAACATTTTCAACGGTTCGTATTGTTCACCAACTACCACCGCTATGTCGACGAATTTGTCCGCTGGGCGGGCCGCCAACTGGGGCAGAACGACTGCACCGCGCTGGCGGGACCGGGCGGGCTGTACCTCACCGAACCGCAGGAGGACGCGGGCCAACAATTGTCGGACGCCGCGTGGCGAAGGCACCAGATGCCCGCATATCACCTGATCGGCGAAGGACACGGCGGCATTACCCTCGTGAATATTGGAGTCGGACCCTCCAACGCCAAGACGATCTGCGATCACCTTGCCGTGCTCAGGCCAGAGGCATGGCTGATGATCGGCCATTGCGGCGGGCTGCGGCCCAGCCAGCGGATTGGCGACTACGTCCTTGCCCACGCCTATCTGCGCGACGATCACGTCCTTGACCCTGTGCTGCCGCCGGAGATCCCCCTGCCCGCCATTGCCGAAGTGCAACAGGCGTTGGCCGCCGCCGCTGAAGCCGTGTCGGGTGCGCATGGCATGTCCTTGAAACAGCGGATGCGGACCGGAACCGTGGTGACGACCGACGACCGCAACTGGGAACTGCGCTACTCCGCCTCGGCCCGCCGCTTCTCGCTCAGCCGGGCGGTGGCGATCGACATGGAGTCGGCCACAATCGCCGCCCAGGGGTATCGGTTTCGCGTTCCTTACGGAACGCTGCTGTGCGTCAGCGACAAGCCGTTGCATGGCGAAATCAAGCTGCCGGGTCAGGCGAATCGCTTCTACGAGGAAGCCATCGGCGCGCATCTGCAAATCGGAATCGACGCCTGCCGCCGCCTGCGCAGCGAAGGGCCGCGGCTGCACAGCCGCAAGCTGCGTGCTTTCAACGAACCGCCATTCCGGTAAGGGTAGAGTTATGCCGAAATTTGCCGCCGGAGTTGTCCATTTCGAAAAGAGCGTCTTTCCCCAGAAGCGCGACCTGTTCTCCCGGCTGGCGGAGGCGCAGACCCCCGACGCGCTGTTCATCGCCTGCTCCGACGCGCGGGTCGAAACGGCGATGATCACGCAAACCGAACCGGGCGAACTCTTCATCTGCCGCAACGCGGGCAACATCATCCCGCCGTATGGCGAACAGGTCGGCGGCATGACGGCGTCGATCGAATACGCAATGGAAGTGCTGAAGGTGCCGCACGCCGTGGTTTGCGGCCATACCCGCTGCGGCGCAATGGCGGGGGCGATGCATCTGGAAAGCGTAGCGCACCTGCCGCACGTATCCCGCTGGCTCGGCTTTGCCCGGGCGGCGGTGGCGGCGATGGAGGCAACGGCTGGCGATGCCGATCCTGAGGAACGGATGCGTCTGCTGCTGGAGCACAATGTGCTGCTGCAGATGCAGCACCTGCGCACCCACCCCGCCGTTGCCGCAAGGCTGGCGCGCAAGGAACTGGTGATCCACGGCTGGGTCTATGACATCGCCACCGGACACGTGTCCGCCTACGACGAAGCGCAGGGCAGTTTCGTCGGCGTGGAAGAGCGCTATGGCGAGCAGGTGGCGCGCCACGCGAGTTATTTCGCGGCGCACTAGCCGATTGGGTGTCTAGAACCGCTCCGGCCGGATCACGTCCGTCGGCGACCTCAGGACCAGCAGGCCATGGCTTTCCAGCAGCGGCTCGATCAGGTCGACGAAGCGGTCCGCCCGCTCCTGATTGGCGACGGCGAGGAAGATGAACTTGGCGGTTGCGCCGCTCACCAGATCTTCCTTCCAGCTGCCCTGTCGCCCTTCGCCGCTGGTCGTGCGGATCAGCGTATGGCCGGTTATTCCCGCCTCGCGCGACAGTTTGACGAGGCGCGGGGCAAGGGGCGCGTCGACCAGCACTTCGATGCGCACGCGGGTAATCATTTCCGGCATCACCAGCCTCCCAGAGTTTCGGCGATCATCCGGTAAAGCGGAATACCGATAACGATGTTGAACGGGAAGGTGACGCCCAGCGACATGGCGAGGTACAAACCCGCATTCGCCTGCGGCAGCGCCAGGCGCATGGCCGCAGGCACCGCGATGTAGGACGCGCTGGCTGCCAGCACAGCCAGCCCTGCGGCCGACGCCGGGTCCAGCCCGATCAGCGTGCCTGTCAACGCGCCCAGCACGCCGTTGACCAGCGGGAAGAAGATGCCCAGCATCACAAGTCGCCCGGTCAGCGCGCGCGTATCGCGCAAGCGCCGCATGGCAACGAGGCCCATGTCGAGCAGGAACAGGCACAACACGCCGGTAAAGCCGCTGCGGAACAGCGGCGCTATCGGCTCGAAACCTGGCTCCCCGATCAGCAGACCGATGGCGAAACTGCCCAGCAACAGGACCACCGATCCGTTGAACAGCACTTCGCGCAGCAGTTCGCGGTCGATGCCGCTCCCTCCGCTGCCGTTCTGCGCCGCCGCATAGCGCCGGGCGAGCAACAGACCGGAAATGATCGCCGGCGTTTCCATCAACGCGAGCACCGCCACCATGAACCCGGCGACGACAAATCCGGTGTTGCCGTAAACCTGGCTGGCAGTGACGAACGTGACGACGCTGACCGAACCGTAATGCGCCGCGACCGCGCCGGCGTTCACCCCGTCCAGCCGGCCGAACCGCCGCAGCACCGGCGCGACGAAGAACGGGATCAGCGCGCTCAGCAGCAGGCCTGCGACGAGGGCCAGAATGAGGTTGGGCGTGATCCCCGCCTTGGCGACTTCCACCCCGCCTTTCAGGCCGATGGCCGCCATGAGGTACAGCGACAGACCCTTCGCCACTGTCTCAGGCACGGCCAGGTCGGACCGTGCCGCGGCGGCCAGCACTCCGAGGATGAAGAACAGGATCGGCGCGGACAGCAGGGTGGCGGCGATGTCGCTCATGATGCTGTGGCCTCCCCCTATTTGCCGTGCTCCGCTTCAGAGAACCACGCGGCGAAGTCAAGGGAAGTCCTGCCTCGGAGCCTAACGGGTCGCTGGTCGTTGGTTAGCGAACGAAGGAGAATTCAAAAGATGGCCATTACTCTCAAGCCCCTGTCCGAGCAGACCATTGTGATAACCGGCGCGTCATCCGGCATCGGTCTTACCACCGCCCGGCGCGCCGCGCGTGAAGGCGCCAACGTGGTGCTCGTCGCCCGCAACGAGGACGCGCTGAGAGAGGCGGTCGAAAGCATTGAGGCAGCCGGTGGTAACGCTTCGTACTGCGTGGCGGACATCGCGGACAGCGACTTTCCCGAACGGGTCGGCAAGGTGGCGGAGGAACGGTTCGGCGGCTTCGACAGCTGGGTCAACAATGCCGCCGCCTCTCTTTACGCGCGCCTCGAAGATGTGACGGAAGAAGAGCACCGGCGGGTGTTCGACGTCGGTTATTTCGGCACGGTCGCCGGATCGCTCTATGCCGTGCGCAAGCTGCGCGAGCGGGGCGGCGGCGCATTGATCAACACCGGCTCGGTTCTGTCGGAACGGGCCGTCGGGGTTCAGGGCGCCTACAGCGCGATGAAGCACGCCGTGCTCGGCTTTACCGAGGCGCTCCGGGTCGAACTGCAGAGCGAGGACGCGGGTATTTCCGTCACCCTTATCAAGCCCAACGGCATCGACACCATGTATCCCGAACACGCCCGCAACAAGATGGATGTTCCGGCATCGGTGCCGCCGATCATCTACGACCCGGAACTGGTCGCCAAGGCGATCTGTTTCGCCTGCGCCAATCCGAAACGCGAATTGCTGGTCGGTGGTCAGGGCTACTTCGTAACCAAGTTCGGCAACCTGTTTCCCGGCATAACCGACGTCATCATGTCGAACTTCATGATGGAAGAAGCCCAATCCAGCAAGACGCCTCCCGAAGCCGGAGTGTCAGACAACCTGTTCGAGCCGCGCAAGGACGGCCGCGAGCGGTCGAACCAGGACAATTTCGTCAGGAAGTCGAGCCTCGCCCTGGAAGCGCAGATGCATCCGGTCGCAACCATACTGGCCGGGGCGGGCGCTCTGGCCGCAGCGGGACTTGTCAGCACCCTGGGCGGCAAGTCACGCCGCGGCCGGTCGGTCACACGCCGGCGCTAGGCGTTCAGTCAGAGAACACCTCGTCGGCGATGGCGGTGAGTGACCAGGAATAAAGATCCAGCGCCTTAAGAAAAACAGGTGCCGGGATCCCGCCAAGGGTTACGATATCGAACTGGATCCATGGATCGCCTTCGTCGTCGAGGAAGACCGAAGCGAAGCGCTGCTTGCGCATGAAGCCGGACACGGCGGCGTTATCGAGCGGTGCGGAACGATCGAGGCCGACACTCAGCTGCAGGGCGTCGCAACCGCTGTGCGTCTGCGTGTCGCAGCCGTAGAACAGGACGGTGCCCTTGTAGCCCGCATATTCGGTTTCGATCATCGGGTCGCCCAGCGCGTCCTTGGTGATGACCGCAGGGTATCCGGCATATCGCATGGCCGCGGCCACGCCGGCGGG
Source organism: Porphyrobacter sp. GA68 (assembly GCF_022605525.1). GTDB lineage: Bacteria > Pseudomonadota > Alphaproteobacteria > Sphingomonadales > Sphingomonadaceae > Qipengyuania_B. The sequence goes on along the minus strand of NZ_JAKQYJ010000002.1, from coordinate 420,768 downwards.
ATCCTGCGCGGAGATAACGCCGGGCGCACCTTGCGTCCAAGCAGGTCCGGCGCTCATCATCAGCGCACAACCCAGCGCCGCGTAGATTGGCAGTCTCATGCTGTTCTTCCCCCTCTAAGGACGCTCCTCGCGGGCGCGTCCCTTGCTTCAGTCGATGATTGCGAGCCCGTCTCCCCCCGCGCCGACCGTCAGACGCCGCAGCACTGTTCCGGTGGCGAAGTCGACCTCGGCGACGGTATCGGTTCCGGTCTCTGCGACATAGATGCGGCGGCCGTCGCGCGACCACAGAATTGTAACCTGTTGCCGCGCCTCGGCTTCTTCCCGCGAGCTGACCGCGATGGTCCTGGTCCGCCGCCCGGTAGTGGTGTCGATAACGCTCAGCGCCCCGTCGGCCAGGTCTGAGGTGATGGCCACATCCCCTTGCGGCCGCAGGAGGATACGCAGGGGAAAGTCGCCGGTCACCACCTCGCGCCGAACCGTCAGCGACTGCGGATCGAGCGCGTAGGCCCGGTCCGAACCGCGTGCCGACACCCACAGCGTCTCGCCATCCGGCGACAGCGCAATGCCTTCGGGCTCGACCCCGACCTCGACCGACAAAGGGGCGCGGCGCGTCACCAGGTCCAGCCGGGTCACGGTGCGTGAACCCAGATCGGTGGTCCAGGCATACCGGCCATCCGGCGCCACGGCGAGCATATGGCTACCTTCACGCCCGGTGCCGTATTCAAACAGTTCCGCCCGCCCCAACGGATCGCGTATCCAGAAGATCGAACGGCGGCCTTCGGCGGTGGCATACAGATCGCCGTTCTCCAGCCAGACGATGCCGTGCGGACGGGCGTTCGCGCCAAGGTCGATGCTTTTCACCCGCTCGAGATCGGCCGCGCGAAACACGTCCACACTGGTCCCGCCGTAACAGGCCAGCGCCACATGCATGCCATCGGGCGAAGGCGCCAGTTCATGCGGATTGCGGCAGGCATCGACCCGCGCAACCTCTCGCCCGCTGGCAAGGTCGATCTTCGACAGGCTGTCGCCGCGCTTGTTGGCGACGAACAGGGTGCCGGAAGCGGGGTCATTTCCCGCACCAGCCCTCTCTGCCGAAATGGACGCACAAGCGCCCAAGAGGAGCGTCATCGCTGCCGCTAGAGCCACAAACCTGATCATATCGTTGCCCCGCTTCTGCCGCACACAGTCTGGCGCGCAAACGGCGGCACCGTCAAGCGCCGAAGAAATCCGCGAGCGCAGCGCCCATTTCCGGCTTGGTCACGCTGGACATATGGGTGCCGGGGATAAGTTGCAGGCGGGCGTCCGGCAACAGCTCGGCCAGGCGTTCGGGCGAACCATTGTCACGGTCCTCGTGACCGCACAGCACCAGCGTCGGCATGGTCAGATGCGCGGCAAGCTGATCCGGTGTCGCGTCAGCCACAGCCTGCAACAGCAGGCGCGCGGCGACCAGATCGACTTTCATGGTCTTCATGAAGCTGACCGCCATGAACGCGGGGTCGCCGCGCTTCACTTCTGCAAACCGGTCGATGGCGTCGATGAAGAACGCCGCGCGCTTGTCCCACCCCGCCAACCCTTCCAGCCCCATACCGACCAGCGCCAGCCGGCGGGGCTTGAGGCCATTGATCACACACCGCGCCGCCGTCCGCGCGCCAAGCGAGAAACCGGCCAGGTCGAACCCGGTCCAGCCATAGTGCTGCACCAATGCGGCGACGTCGCGCGCCAGCACGTCCGCTGGGTAGGCCGCCGGATCGTGGGGTCGCGCGCTCTGCCCGTGGGCACGCAGATCCGGCATGACCACCTCGAACCCCGCCTCGGCCAGCTTCGCGGCGTGGCCGAACTTGATCCAGTTGGTTTGCGCATCGGAGAACAAGCCATGAAGGAGCAGAATGGGCTTGCCCTCGCCGACGCGGTGGACCGCAAGTTCAACACCATCGAAGGAGGCGATGTCATCGCGCCGCAGTGGCTTCATTCCGGCACCTTTTGTCCTGCCGCCTGCCACCGCGCGACTGTGCTGGCGATGTCCTGTGTGCGGTGACGCGGCAGAGAAGAGGTGTCCAGCCAAGGCTCAAGAATACGCTCGGCTCCCCCATGTGCCACTGGCCTGAACGCCGACGGGTCGTCAAAGCTGCCCAGCATCAGATCCATGTCATCACCCGCGAGTGCCACCCAGGCGAGCGGCGAACCGCAGGTGCGGCAGAACAGGCGCTCGGCAACGGGCGAAGAGCGGTAGCGCGCCGGCTCTCCGCTCCACTGGACGTCCGCGGGATCGACTTGCACAAGAGCGGCAGCAAACCCGCCGCTCGCGCGTTTGCACATCGAACAATGGCAGAGGCCCGCGTGGTGTTCAGCGACGCGGACGGCGTACCGCACCGCTCCACACTGGCACCCGCCGGTCATCGCCTCTGCCATATACCCTACCCCTTCTTGAGGTGCCGCCGTCCCAGCAATTCCGCGATCTGCACCGCGTTCAGCGCCGCGCCCTTGCGCAGGTTGTCGGCCACGCACCACAGCGTCAGGCCGTTCTCCACCGTGGGATCGTCGCGCACGCGGCTGACGTAGGTGGCGCTGTCGCCCGCCGCCTCTACCGGGGTGATGTAACCGCCGTCCTCCCGCTTGTCGATCAGCATCACGCCAGGCGCCTCGCGCAGGATGTCCTGCGCAGCCTCGGCGGAAAGCTCGCGCTCGAACTCGATATTCACCGCCTCGGAATGGCCGAGAAAAACCGGCACCCGCACGCAGGTCGCGTTCAGTTTGATCGCGGGGTCCAGGATCTTTTTCGTTTCCACCACCATCTTCCACTCTTCCTTGGTGGAGCCATCGTCCATGAAGCTGTCGATGTGGGGAATGACGTTGAATGCGATCTGTTTGGTGAAGAACACCGGATCAGTCGGGTCGCCGACGAAAATGGCGCGGCTTTGCTGGAACAGTTCGTCCATTCCCGCCTTGCCGGCGCCGGATACGGACTGGTACGTGCTGACCACCACGCGCTTGATCGTCGCTGCGTCGTGCAGCGGCTTGAGCACCACCACCATCTGCGCGGTCGAACAATTCGGATTGGCGATGATGTTGCGCCGTTTGTACAGGTCGATCGCGTCGGGGTTCACTTCCGGCACGATCAGCGGCACGTCCGGGTCCATCCGGTAAAGCGAAGAGTTGTCGATCACCACGCAGCCCGCCGCGGCGGCCTTGGGCGCGTATTCCTTCGCAGGGCCGCTGCCGGCGGCGAACAGCGCGATGTCCCATCCGGCAAAATCGAAATGTTCGATGTTGCGGCATTTCAGCATCTGGCCGGTATCGCCGTATTCGACCTCCGTTCCATGCGAGCGGGAGGAAGCGACGGCGGCGACCTCGTCCACGGGGAACTCGCGCTCGGCAAGGATCTGCATCATCTCGCGCCCGACATTGCCGGTCGCGCCGACGATCGCTACTCTGTAACCCATGCTCTAAATCTCCGCTGTGTGCCGCGTGCAGATAGCGACTGCCGCGCGCAGGGCAACCGGCGCCTCACTCCGGCGGGGTCACTCCGCTGGCTTCCAGAAACCGGAACACGGTGTTGTAGCGGTGGGGCGAGATCTGTTCTCCGGCCACGCGGTGGGTCAGACCGGGATACAGCATCATGTCGAAGGGGCGGTTGGCAGCCTGCATCGCCGCGATGATCTCCGTCGCGTTCTCGAACACCACGTTGTCGTCCGCCATGCCGTGGATGATGAGCAGCGGGTCGGTCATCGCGGTGGCGCGCGGAATGGCCGACCCGATGCGGTACGCGTCGGGTTCGTCCTGCGGCTTGCCCATGAAGCGTTCGGTATAGTGGGTATCGTAAAGCTCCCACTTCGTCACCGGCGCACCCGACACTCCGGCGGCATAGAGGCCGGGGTCCGCCTGCAACTGAAGCAGGGTCAGATACCCGCCATAGGACCAGCCATCGATCGCGATCTTTTCCGGGTCAACGAACGGCAGGGTCTTGAGGTATTCCGCGCCCAGTTTCTGGTCCTGCACCTCTACGGTGCCCAGCGCCCGGTATAACGGCTGTTCAAAGGCGACGCCGCGATTGGCGCTGCCGCGGTTGTCGATGGCGAACCAGATGTAGCCCCTGTCGACGATCGCCTGCCGCAGCGCCCCGTCCCAGCCTTTGCCCACCACCTGCACGCCCGGACCGCCATAGTGATAGAAGTACACCGGATAACGCTTGCCCGGCTCCATGTCCGGCGTGACCATCTCCCAGTGGAGCAGGGTGCCGTCGTCCGCCGCGATGGTGCCGAACTGCGCCGGGCGATGCCCGGGCAGGAAGGGCGCATAAGGATGATCGGCATCCAGCCGGTTTTCCGCAACCCAGGCTATCCGCTGCCCAGCCTGGTCCGCGATGAACGATTGCGGCGGCTGGCTGTCATTGGATCGCGTGACGAGCAGGGTCTGCCCCTTGCGGTCCATGCTTGCGCTGTGAGCGAAGGCGGGGTCCGACAGCCGGGTGATGGCACCGGGCGCCGCAAGGTCCAGCGCATACAGCTGCTGGGCCAGCACCCCGTCGCGGGTACCGGCGAAGAACACCCGGCCCGCCTGCTGGTCCACGCCGAGCAGTTTGGTGACAACCCACTCGCCCGCGGTCAATTGCTGCCATTGTCCAGCGGCGTAGCGGTAAAGGTGGCCGAAACCGTCGCGTTCGGACCACCAGATGAGCGAGCCGTCATCCAGCCAGCGGTAATCGTCCGACAGGTTGATCCAGTGGCGCGCCGCGGCGCGTTCAGTGAACAACACCCGGCTTTGCCCGGTGGCGGGATCCACCGCCAGCATGTCGAGCGTGGTCTGCGCGCGGTCCTGACGCTGCACGAACAGCGTGTTGCCATCGGGTGCCCAGTCGACCCGCGCGAGATAGATGTCCGGATCGGTCCCGAGATCGACCTTCACCCGCCCGCTCCCGTCCGGGTTCATCACGAACAGTTCGACCAGCGCGTTGGCGCTGCCGGTCGCGGGATAGCGCTGTTCATACACCCGCGTCCCGGCCGCGCCGATGGCCGCCCGTGTGACGATGCCGACGCCGGTTTCGTCAAATCGCTGCACGGCGATACGACGATCGCCTGGCGACCACCAATAGCCGGTCAGCCGCCCCATCTCCTCCTGTGCGACAAACTCCGCCTCGCCCCAGCGCACTGCTTCGTTCGTGTCCGCCGGAGTGACCGGCACCGCGTCGCCGCCGAGCGGGCCAACCCACAACTGGCGATCGCGCACAAAGGATTTGTATGCGCCCGCCGGGCTGATCTGCGGGTTCAGTTCGCTATCAGGGGTGTCGGTCAGCCGTTCTACCGCGCCTCCCACCCGGGCCAGATATAAGTCGCCGTCCAGCGGTACCAGCAGGCTTTGGCTGTCCGCCGCCCACTGATAATCGACAATGCCCCTCAGATTGCCGATCCGCGCCCGCTCGCGCTGCATCTTCTCTTCTTCGGACAACTCTCTGCCGGTGCCCAGCTGAAGGCTGTCGACCAGCATCGACCATGCGCCGCTTGAGCGGTCGTAGCCCCACAGGTCATAGCGTTCCCGGTCATCCTCCCTGTTGCGCAACAGGGTCAGCCAGCGGCCGTCGGGCGACAGTTTCATGTTGCGCGGGGCTGGTCCATCCAGCGAAGGACTGGCGAACACCCGTTCGAAGGTCAGCCGGGGCGCAGGGACGGCGGAGGGAGTTGCCTGCCCCTGTTCGGCAGAAAGGGGCGTAGCGGCAGCAAGTACAGCCGCAAGCGTAATCAATGGTCGCATTTGACGCAGGAGCCTCGTGGTTGTTGCCCGGCAACCCTAGCGGGACCGCTCTCCCGCGCAACCCGCGCTGACGTTGCGGGTCCGCCCAACATCAACTCCCCTGCCCCGCGCCGCAAAGCCAAAAGGGCGCCGCGGTGCCCCCGCGACGCCCTTTTGGCAACAGCAACCGACAGGACGCTCAGGCCTTGGGCGCGTTGTCCCGCCGTTCGGCGATACGCGCGCGCTTGCCCGTGCGGCCGCGCAGGTAATACAGCTTGGCCCGGCGCACCACGCCGCGGCGCACCACTTCGATGCTGTCGATGATGGGCGAATACAGCGGGAACACACGCTCCACCCCCTCGCCAAAGCTCATCTTGCGCACGGTGAAATTCGAGCCCATGCCCCGGTTTGAACGGGCGATGACGACGCCTTCGAAGTTCTGCACACGTTCGCGCGTGCCTTCGACGACCTTTACGCCGACGCGCAGGGTGTCGCCTGCGCGAAATTCCGGAATATCCTTGCCGAGGTTCTGGATCGCTTCCGCCTCGAGCTGTTGAATCAGGTTCACTGGTCCTGGTCCTCATCTGTCTGCCGCGCGCCAGAGGCAGATCGGGCCCGAGCGTCACTGTAACGCCCCCAAAGGTCCGGCCTGCGTAACCGTGTGTCATCCTCGCTCCTGGCGTGGCGCCAGGCGGCAATCTTCGCATGATCCCCCGATCGCAGCACTTCAGGGATCGTGCGCCCTTCCCATTCCTGAGGTCGGGTATATTGCGGGTATTCGAGAAGCCCGCTTTCGAAGCTCTCATCTACCCCGCTTGAAGCCGCGCCCATTACGCCGGGCAGCAAGCGAATGCAAGCGTCAAGGATGGCGAGCGCCGCGGGCTCGCCGCCCGACAGCACGATGTCGCCAAGCGCGACTTGCTCGATGAACGGCCGCGCTTCGAACAGGCGTTCGTCAAATCCTTCGAACCGGCCGCACAGCAGGATCACGCCGGGACCGGACGCGAGTTCGCGGATACGCTGCTGCGTTATCGGAGTGCCACGGGGCGTCATGGCGAGAGCGGGGCGACGGGCATTGCCTTCGCGCACCGACACCGCGTCCACCGCCGCCGCCAGCACGTCTGGCTTCAGCACCATGCCCGCCCCGCCCCCGGCCGGCGTATCGTCGACCGTGCGGTGCTTATCGGTCGCAAACTCGCGGATCTGCACCGCCTCGCACGACCAATCCCCCCGCTCCAATGCCCGCCCTGCCAGGCTCTCGCCCAATGGACCGGGAAACATTTGCGGGTACAGCGTTAGAACGGTCGCGGCGAAAGTCATCGCCGCGTCATGCAAGCACCTGTGGGGCAAGGCAAGAACATGGACGACTGCATCATCATCGGCGGCGGGCCGGCGGGACTGACCGCCGCAATCTACCTTGCCCGCTATCACCTTTCAATCCGGCTGTTCGACTGCGGCACCAGCCGCGCGGCGCTGATCCCGTGCACCCACAATCATGCGGGTTATCCCGAGGGGATCAAGGGTACCGATCTCCTCGACCGGATGCGGCGGCAAGCGGAAAAGTACGGCGCGCACCGCGAAGAAAAGCGGGTGGAAAGACTGGAGCGCGAGGGAGAGGGTTTTCGCGTCCACACACAGGGACAGGTATTTCGCGCGCGTACCGTGCTGCTGGCGACCGGAGTGTTCAACCTCCACCCGCCGGGAATGGACGACGAACTGCACGACGCGGCGCTGTTCAAGGGTGCGCTGCGGTACTGCCCGGTATGCGACGGGTATGAAGTCACCGACAAGCGGGTGGCCGTTATCGGCACGCACACCCACGGCACGGCCGAGGCGATCTTCATCCGCGGCTTCACCAAAGACCTGACGCTGATCGCACCCGATGCGGAGCATGATCTGGACGCCGAATGCATCGCCAGGCTCGACGACGCGGGAATCGTGCGGGTGGACGGTCCGTGCGGTCGTTATCGACTGGAAGGCGACCGGCTGGCGGTGGAAACGGCGCGTGGCTGGATGAGCTTTGACAGCGTGTATCCCGCGCTGGGTTCGCACATCCGGTCCGAACTGGCGGTGGACTTGGGCGCCGCCGCGAACGATGATGGCCGGCTGGAAGTCACCGACCATCTGGAAACCAGCATCGCCGGGCTGTTTGCGGCCGGCGACGTGGTCGAAGGCCTGGACCAGATCAGCCATGCGATGGGGCAAGCCGGCGTCGCCGCGACGCGCATCCGCAACAAGCTGGCAGGAGAGGTCGGTCTGCTGCGATGAAGCGGCGCCGTCCCGGCGCACCATTGGCGCTTCGGATCAAACGTTGAACGCGGCGTTTACGACCAGGCGTTCCGCGTTCCAGTCCGGCACCGCGTCAGGGGTCAAGGGCACCATGAAGCGCCCGCCGCCGTCGCGCTCTACCTCGACGATGTCGGTCGCGCCGAAGTTCTCCACCGCCACGACCCGGCCAACAGGATCGCCACATTCGTTCACGACCGGCAGGTCGAGCAGGTCCGCATGATAGAACTCCCCTTCCGCCAGCGGAGGCAGAGATGAACGTGGCACGGTGAGAGCAGTCCCGCGCAGCGCCTCGGCAGCCGTGCGATCGTGCACGCCATCGACGCGGGCGATCGCGCCGCCCTTCCCGTCGGAACGAATGGAGCTTAGGCGAAGCGCGCCATTGTTGAACAGCTTGTGCGCTCTGAGCCCGTCCACCCCGTCGCCCAGCAGCTTCAGCCGCACTTCGCCCGCCACCCCGTGCGCGCCGGCAATCGCGGCGAGGGTGATGGCCTTATCCGCAGGTTCCCCTCCCGAAAGGGTGCTATCAGCGGGCGTGCCGGACATCAGCCGGGCCGGGCCGCGCACGCCTGACCCCTCCCGCGAACGGGAGGGGGATCGGGCGGTCAACCTTCCGCTTTCCCGGCGTCGGCGTCGTCGCCGGTCGCAGCGCTGTCGCTGCCTTCGACCGGTTCAGTCTGTGCTTCCGGCTCCGGCGCGGCGCTGGCGGCGGCAGCCGCTTCGGCGGCTTCGGCTTCCTTGGCAGCCTTTTCTTCGGCGCGAGTCTTGGCGTTCTCGCCGGGCTCACCCTTCTTCGGATTGTTGCGCGCGGCCCGTTCGCGAATTCCGGCAGCGTCGAGGAAGCGGGCAACCCGGTCGGACGGCTGCGCCCCGACGTTCAGCCAGTGGCGGGCGCGGTCCTCGTTCAGCTTGACCCGGTCACCCGAGTCCTTCGCCAGCAGCGGATTATAGGTGCCGATCTGTTCAAGGTACTTGCCGTCACGCGAGGAGCGGGAATCCGCCACGACGATGCGGTAGTAAGGGCGCTTCTTCGCGCCACCGCGGGAAAGTCGAATTGCAACTGCCATGATTAGATAACCTTTCGTCCGTAAATGTTTAGTTCGGCTTTTTCAGAAACTTTTCCAGCTCGGCCATGTCCGGCATCTGGCCATCCTTGCCGCCCGGCAGTCCGGGCAGACCGGCCAGCGGATTGCCACCGCCCGCCCCGCTTTTGCCGCCAAGCATTCCGCCAAGGCCACCGCCACCGCCCAGAAGGGCGCCAAGACCTTTCAGTCCGCCCATCTTCCTGATCTGCTTCATGGCCCGCGCCATCTCCTGATGCATCTTGAGCAGGCGGTTGATGTCGGACACCTCGGTCCCGGAACCGGCCGCGATGCGCCGCTTGCGCTTGGCATTGAGGAGTTCGGGTTTGGCCCGCTCCTTGGCGGTCATGGACCCGATGATGGCGTCCATGTGGACCAGCACCTTGTCATCGACACCGCTCTGCGCCATCGCGGCCTTGGCTTTCTTCATGCCCGGCATCATGCCCGCCAGAACACCCAGACCGCCCATGTTCTGCATCTGCCGCAGCTGCATCCTGAGGTCGTCGAGATCGAACTTGCCGGCGGCAAACTTCTTGGCCAGCGCCTGCGCATCTTCGGCCTGAATGGTTTCCGCGGCGCGTTCGACCAGGCTGACGACATCGCCCATCCCAAGGATTCGGCCCGCGACCCGTTCGGGGTTGAACGCCTCCAGCGCGTCGAGCTTTTCCCCCGTGCCGGCGAACTTGATCGGCTTGCCCGTGACATGCCGCATCGACAGCGCCGCCCCGCCGCGGGCATCGCCGTCCATCCGCGTCAGCACCACGCCGGTCAGCGGCACCTCGCCGCTGAACGATTGCGCGACGTTGACCGCGTCCTGCCCGGTCAGGGCGTCCACGACCAGCAGCACCTCGGTCGGGGCGGACACGCCGGCCACCGCCTTCATCTCCGCCATCAGCGCGTCGTCGACGTGCAGGCGCCCGGCCGTATCGAGCAGCAGCACGTCGAACGCCTGCATCCGTGCGGCTTCCATCGCGCGGCGGGCAATGTCGACAGGCTGCTGTCCACCGATGATCGGCAGGGTAGCCACGTCGATCTGGCTACCCAGCACCGCCAGCTGCTCCTGCGCTGCAGGGCGCTGCACGTCCAGCGACGCCATCAGCGGTTTCTTGCCGCGCTTGTCGCGGATCAGCTTCGCCAGCTTGGCGGTGGTCGTGGTCTTGCCCGATCCCTGCAGGCCAACCATCATGATCACGACCGGCGGCCGCGCATCCAGCAGCAGGTCGGCGGTGCCTTCCCCGCCCAGCATGGCGGTCAGTTCGTCGTTGACGATCTTGACCACCTGCTGGCCTGGCGTGACAGATCGCAGGACATCCTGTCCGACCGCTTTCTCGGTCACGGCGTCGACGAAGCGGCGGACCACAGGCAGGGCGACGTCCGCCTCCAGCAAGGCGATCCGCACCTCCCGCATGGCGTCGCGCACATCCTGTTCGCGCAGAGCGCCGCGCCCCTTCAGCCGGTCGAAGACGCCGCCAAGCCGGTCGGACAGTGTGTCGAACATGCCTACTCGAACTCCTTCGCCCCGACCCGTATTGCGCGGTCACAGGCAGCAAATGCCAAAAACGCCGGCGAACGAAACCTCGTCGGCCGGCGTGGGAAGGCAGCTTCCCGGTCAATCTTCTCGCCGGACCGTTTGTCGTCCGGATGGTTGGTGGAGCCTAGCGGGATCGAACCGCTGACCTCTACAATGCCATTGTAGCGCTCTCCCAGCTGAGCTAAGGCCCCGTCACCAATTCTGCGCGGCACCCTGGGAGGTGCTGCCTGTGCCTTGCGGCGGAGGCGGCGTTTATTGCCGCCAGCGCGCCGATGCAAGTGTTTTCATGCGCCAGGCATCTAACGCCCCGCCGCGGCTCAGCTTTCGTCGTCCTCGTCGCTGTCGACCGTGGCCACGCCGAGATCGTCGTCTCCGCCCAGGTCGACTTCGTTGTCGGGCGAATCCTCTTCCTCGTCGATGTCTTCCAGATCGTCGTCCGCCAGATCGCTGTCGGCTTCGCGGTCCTTCTTCTTTTCAACTTCCTCGAAGGCGATCGGCTGCTTGGATTTCAGCACCGGTTCGGGCGTCCACTGTTCCCCGCATTCGATGCAGGTTGCAGGATCGTCCTTGTTCAGATCGTAGAAGCGTGTCCCGCACTTCGGGCAGGTGCGCTTGGAGCCCCATTCTGGCTTGACCATAATCGTTCCTTAAAGCAGCGCCAGCCCCGACAGGGCGCCAGGCGCGGTAAGCATGAGCAAATCTGCTGGCGATGCCCGAGATGAGGTATCCGCGAGGTGGAATCAACCTCCTTGAGCAAGCAGGCGGCGCGCCTTGCCATAGGGCGGCACGGCTGTCAAAAGCCGCGCAAACCCGACCCGGTTGCGGTCCGGCACCACCAAGACCCGGCACCGTTACAGCCCGGCACTGCCAAGGATTGTTCATTGCAAGGCTCCCCCGCCCCGCAGCGTTTCATGCCCGCCCGGCGACTGGCGGGCCGCATCACCGTTCCCGGCGACAAGTCGGTCAGTCATCGCGCCCTGATCCTGGGCGGATTGAGCGTGGGCGAAACCCGCATTACCGGGCTGCTGGAAGCCGAAGATGTATTCGCCACGTTGGCCGCCGTGCAGGCGTTCGGCGCCACGGTGGAGCGGGATGGCACGGACTGGGTGGTTCACGGCACCGGCATCGGCAGCGTGCTGCAACCCGAAGGCGCGCTGCACATGAGCAATGCGGGCACCGCCGCACGGCTGCTGATGGGGGTTGCGGCGAGCCACGCCATGACCACGTGCTTCACCGGCGACGCCAGCCTGTCGCGGCGTCCGATGAAACGGGTGATCGAACCGCTGTCGTTGATGGGCGCCAGCTTCGCGGCCGCGCCGGGCGATACCTTGCCGCTGATCGTAACGGGGGCCAGTCCCGCGGTCCCCATTGAATACCGCCTGCCGGTCGCTTCGGCCCAGGTTAAGAGTGCCGTGCTCCTCGCCGCGCTCAATACGCCCGGGATCACCACCGTGATCGAACCGGTCGCCACCCGCGACCATACCGAGCGAATGCTGCGTGCCTTCGGAGCGGACGTGACGGTGGAGGAGGACGCGGGCGAACGCATGGTCAGGCTGCGCGGTCAGGCTCAGCTCAAACCCTTGCCGCTCGAGATCCCCGGCGATGCCTCGTCCGCCGCTTTCTTCATCGTGGCCGCGCTCCTGGTGGAGGGCAGCGAGATCACCATCGAGAACGTCGGCATGAACCCGGCCCGAACCGGCCTCGTCACCGTGCTGCGGCAGATGGGCGGCCGCATCCGCGAATTGAACAGGCGTGAAGTTGGCGGGGAGCCGGTGGCCGATCTCCACGTGTGCCATTCGCCACTGACGGGAATAGAGGTCGATCCGGCAATCGCCCCCTCGATGATCGACGAGTTTCCCGTGCTGTTCATCGCCGCCGCTCTGGCCACCGGGCGCACCACCACCAGCGGGCTGGCGGAACTGCGGGTCAAGGAAAGCGACCGGTTAAGCGCCATGGCCGCCGCGCTGGCGCTTGCCGGGGCGCGGCTTAAGGAGACTGCCGACGGGCTGGTGATCGACGGCACGGGCGGAGATCTGCTGGCCGGCACCGGGCAAGGACAGGAGGTGGCGACCTGCCTTGACCACCGGATCGCGATGAGCATGGCCGTGGCCGGACTGGTGAGCCGGCATGGCGTTGCGATCGACGACGTGCGGCCGATCGCCACCAGCTTCCCTCGCTTCGCAGAGCTGCTGGAAGGGCTGCGTTGATGCAGACAGACATCATCCTGATGGCCGATTGGGCGATGCTGGTGGGCTTCATCGGCACCGGCTGCATCATCGCTGCCTACGCCTATCTGACGTTTGCCGATGCACCCAGTCCCTTCGTGCTGCACGGCACCAACCTGCTGGGCGCGGCGCTGCTCACCGTATCGCTGATGGTGCATACCAACTGGCCCAGCCTCGTGCTGGAAGGATTCTGGGCGGCCATCGCCTTGTGGGGTTTGGCCAAGGCGTGGCGCGCGCGCAGGAAAGCTGCATGATCGTCGCCGTCGACGGCCCCACCGCGTCCGGCAAGGGGACCATTGCCGCCGCGATAGCCCGGCGATTCGGCCTGCCGCATCTGGACACGGGCCTGTTGTACCGCGCCACGGGGTGGCAGACCTCTTGTGCCGGGGGCGATGTCGATGCGCCTGCCGATGCACTGGCGGGCACCAGCTTTCCCGCGAGCCTCCTTTGTGACCCCCGCCTGCGCACCGAGGATGCAGGAGCGCTTGCCAGCCGGGTTTCGGTCCATCCCGCGGTGCGCGAGGCACTGTTCCAGCGACAGCGCGACTTCGCCACCCAGCCCGGCGGCGCAGTTCTGGACGGACGGGATATCGGCACCGTCATCGCACCCGACGCGGACGTAAAGCTGTTCGTCACCGCCAGCGTGCAGGAACGCGCCCGGCGCCGCTGGCTGGAACTGAGCGCGCGGGGCGGCGAGTTCAGTCTGGCGGAAGTTGAGCGGGACATTGCCCGCCGCGACGCGCGGGATATGAGCCGCGCTGACGCGCCGCTGCGCCCGGCGATGGACGCACTGATCCTCGACACCACCGCCTTTGCCAGGGAACAGGCTATCGAAGCGGCAATCGAGGCGGTGGCGCAAGCCATGCGAGCGCGCGGGTAAGCGCCTGGGGCCGCTAGCGCTGCTGTCCTACACCCGGACGATTGTGCATCAGCCGCTGGATGAACCACGTGCTTCAGACCTCCCGCACACGTGAAAGCATGCCTTTCAGGACGGCCGCTTCTTTTCGTCCAGGACAGTGTAACAGGCGGTCCATGTCTCGCCGGTCGGGTGCGCGAAAGCGGGTCAGCCTTGCCTTTGCTCGGCAGGTGGGCTATGCGCCCGCCCGTCCGACGAGCGGGAGACACGCTCGCGACGGGAACTCTTGCATAGCTGTCGCACTCAGGAGCTTTTCTCCGCTGCGCACACTGCCGTTCCCCTCGCGAACCGATCCTGCACGCCGGATGCTGGCGGAGGCATGCGGCCCTGCCGGCGGACTGGCCAAAAGACCGGCGGACCCAACCGCCTGGCCGGAAACAACGATGACTAGGAACTGATACGGTATGGCCACTGCGGCAAATCCCACGCGCGATGACTTTGCGCGACTTCTCGATGAACAACTCGGCGGTGCAGCCGACGGCGGTTTTGAAGGCCGCGTCGTAAAGGGCACCATTACTGCGATCGAGGCAGGCAGCGCCCTCATCGACGTCGGCCTGAAAAGCGAAGGCCGCGTGCCGCTCAAGGAATTTTCGCGCGATGAGGAAGATCACGGCCTGAAGGTCGGTGATGAAGTCGAAGTCTATGTCGACCGGGTGGAAAACGCCGACGGCGAAGCCATGCTCAGCCGCGACCGCGCCCGCCGCGAAGCAGCCTGGGACCGCCTGGAAAACGAATTTGGCGAAGGCAAGCGCGTCGAAGGCCGCATTTTCGGCCGGGTCAAGGGCGGCTTCACCGTCGACCTGGATGGCGCCGTGGCGTTCCTGCCGGGCAGCCAGGTCGATGTCCGCCCCGTGCGCGATGTCGGCCCTCTCATGGATGTGCCGCAGCCGTTCCAGGTCCTCAAGATGGACCGCGCCCGCGGCAACATCGTCGTGTCGCGCCGTGCCGTGCTGGAAGAAACACGGGCAGAGCAGCGCAGCGAGCTGATCGACAACCTGGCCGAAGGTCAGGTGATCGAAGGGGTGGTCAAGAACATCACCGATTACGGCGCGTTCGTGGATCTGGGTGGCATCGACGGTCTGCTGCACGTGACGGACATGAGCTACAAGCGGATCAACAATCCCAGCGAAATGATCGACATCGGCCAGACCGTGACGGTGCAGATCATCCGCATCAACGCCGAAACGCAGCGAATCAGCCTGGGCATGAAGCAGCTGGAAAGCGACCCGTGGGATGGCGTGTCCGCCAAGTACCCGGTCGGCGCGAAGCTGAAGGGCACGGTCACGAACATCACCGAATATGGCGCGTTCATCGAACTGGAACCCGGCATCGAAGGTCTGGTCCACGTCTCGGAGATGAGCTGGACCAAGAAGAACGTTCATCCCGGCAAGATCATTTCGACCAGCCAGGAAGTCGACGTCATGGTGCTGGAGGTCGACTCCGACAAGCGGCGCATTTCGCTGGGCATCAAGCAGGCGCAGGGCAATCCGTGGGAAGACTTCGCAGAGAAGTACGCCGTGGGCAGCAAGGTGACCGGCGAAGTCAAGAACGCCACCGAATTCGGTCTGTTCATCGGTCTGGACGGCGACGTGGACGGCATGGTGCACATGTCAGACATTGCGTGGGGCATCTCGGGCGAGGACGCGCTGGCGCTGCACCGCAAGGGCGAGGAAGTCGAGGCGGTCGTGCTGGACGTGGATGTCGAGAAGGAGCGAATCTCGCTCGGCATGAAGCAGCTTGAAAAGGGCGCGCCTTCCGAAGGCGGCGCCGCCGGCAGTGTCAAGCGCGGCGATGTGGTCACGGTGACGGTGCTGGAAGTGCGCGACGGCGGACTGGAAGTGCAGGTTGGCGAAGACGGGGCAACCGGCTTCATCAAGCGCACCGATCTTGGCCGCGACCGCGACGAACAGCGGCCCGACCGCTTCCAGGTGGGGCAGAAGCTGGATGCGATGGTCACTGGCTTCGACCGTTCGAAGAAGCCGAACTTCTCGGTCAAGGCGCGCCAGATCGCCGAAGAGAAGCAGGCGGTGGAACAGTACGGTTCTTCCGACTCGGGTGCTTCGCTGGGCGACATCCTCGGCGAGGCGCTGAAGAAGCGCGGCGAGTAAGTCGCAAGACCAGCAACGGCAAGCAGAGCCCGCTCACCTCAGAACAGGTGGGCGGGCCTTTCCTTTTGCAGGGAGCGGCGTAGATTGCCCGCATGCTCCACATCCATCTCTTCCCCTGCCTCAGCGACAACTACGGCTTTCTGCTGCACGACGATGTCAGCGGAGAGACGGTCGCCGTCGATACGCCAGAGGCGGCGGTGATCCTGCAGGAGGCCAAGCGCAAGGGGTGGCTCATCACGCAGATCTGGAACACCCATTGGCATCCTGACCATGCCGGCGGCAATTCAGCCATCAAGGACGAAACCGGCTGCCGGATCGTGGCACCGGCGGAGGTCGAACGGATGAGCAGTGTGAGCCGCGTGGTCGCCGATGGCGACACGGTTCAGATCGGCCGGCATGAAGCGGTTGTGATCGATGTTGGCGGCCACACCAGCGGGCATGTCGCCTACTACCTTCCCGACGCGGCGATCGCCTTTGTCGGCGACAGCCTGTTTCCGCTAGGCTGCGGCCGGATGTTCGAAGGCGAGGCCGAGCAGTACTGGAACAGCTTGCAACGGATCATGGCCCTGCCGCCGGCGACGCTGCTCTACTGCGCGCATGAATATGCCGCGGCCAATGCGCGCTTTGCGCTCCACGCCGACCCTGACAACGCCGATCTCGCCGCCTACGCGGCCGAGATCGAGAGCTTGCGGGAACGGGATCAGCCCACCGTGCCGACGTCCCTGGCTCGGGAAATGGCCACCAATCCGTTCCTGCGCGCAGAACGGCCGGAGATCAGGGAACGCTGGGGCGGTGCGCACCCGGCTGAAACATTCGCCAGTTTGCGCGTCGCGAAGGACAGCTTCTAGCCCTCGGGGCCGGGATAGGGCGCCTGCTTGAGCAGCCGGGCAAGATGCGCCGCGTTGCTGGCCACTGCCGCCGCGGTCTCGGCGACCTTGGCGGGAGTGTCGGACAAGTCCTTGAAGTCCTTTGAACCCATTGCCTCTCCCACCCAGTAGCACGCCGCCACCGCCGGTATGGTCCAGCCCACGTCATTCAGACCCTGAAAAAGCTGGGCGGACGAAGCATGCGCGCCGTCCTCGTTACCCACGATCGCGGCCACGGCAACCTTGCCGAAACTCGGCATCCGCCCCTTCTCATCGGTTTCCGACAGGAAGGCGTCCATCCGTTCCAGCACCCGCTTGCCGATGGAACCGATCTGACCCAGCCAGATGGGTCCGCCGAAGACAAGGATGTCGTGTGACAGGATCGTTTCCCGCAGCGCGGGCCACTCGTCACCGTCGCCCTCATCCGAGGTGACTCCAGGCAAGACGTTGTAATCCGCGATCCGCAGTGTTTGCGCGAGGTGCACGCCGTGTTTGGACAATGCCTTGTCCAGCACGGCTATCAGCGCATCGGTGGAGCTTTCCTCACCGTTCGATTTCTTGAGTGAACAATTGATTGCGACCGCGCTCAGCTTCATTCGTCGTCTCCATCTGGTATGGAAACGAAGCAACCGGGTTCGGGATGGTTCCAACCATTTGCGGAAGGTTCACGCCGGCACGGCGCGCTGAACCGCGGGTTAGATAGAAGCGATTACCTCATCCGTCATGCGACGGTCGGCTTCCCGATCATGCTGCTGCGCGATGATCGTCCGTGACGCTTCGGCCGCAGCCTGCGCCGCGCGGACACGCACTTCGGCAAGGGCTTCGCGCTCTGCTCCGGCGATCTTGTCTTCGGCCATGCGCTGCCGACGGGCAACCAGCGCCTCTCCCTCGACGCGCGCCGTCTCCAGAATGGCTGCCGCCTCATGCTCAGCGGTGCGGATCATCGCTTCAGCATCCCGTTCAGCGAAGCGGATCTTCTCGGCATATTCCTCGCGTAGCGATTCCGCTTCAGCGCGAAGCCGCTTTGCTTCGTCAAGCTGGGTCCGAATGGCGGCGATCCGTGAGTCCAGCCCGCCGGCGATCGTCTTGTGCGCCTTGGCCACGAAGAAGACGATCGCCAGGAGGACCAGCATGGCAACCGAGACGATCTGATACGGCTCAAGCCCCAAAAGCGAGGGTTCGACATGTTTGGGCGCCCCGCCATGCCCGGCTTCGATAAAGCCTTGGGCGGGTTCCGTGGTGAAAACCTGCGGGGCGTTAGCCATGACTCATCACCTGCTTCACTGCTTCCCGCGCGCTTTCCTCCGGCACGGTCGTTCCGGTTAGCCGCGCAACGATATCTTGTGCCGCCTCGGCTGCCACGAATTCGATTTCGGCGAGGGCCGATCCGCGCGCCGCAGCGATGTCCTGTTCGGCTGCGGCCAGACGCGAGTCGATGGCAAGCTGCGCTTCGGCCAGCTTCGCCTCGTTCGCGGCCGCGGCCGCTGCCTTTGCCTGTCCAATCAGGCTCCGCGCCTGTTCACGATTGGCATTTTCCCGCTGCCGCCATTCCGCTTCCTGCGCTTCCGCTTCGTCCCGGGCGGTTTTCGCCGCAAGCAGGTCCGAAGAAATCTGACTATCGCGCCGGTCGACCGTGCTCATCACCTGCGGCAGCATGGTGCGACCGACGACGAGATAAACGAGGCCGAAGAAGATCACCAGCCAGAAGAACTGACTGGAGAATGTCTCGGCTAGCTGAGCGATCTGAGGCATGGGCGGCTATCCTGGCGAAAGGATCGGGAGGTTGCGGGCATGCCCGCAGGCGCCCGCCCCCTTTTCCGACGGTCGGATCAGGCCACGAAGACCAGGATCATGGCGACGACGAACGCCAGCAGACCCAGAAGCTCCGCCGCGGCGAAGCCGATGAACAGACGGCCCTGCTGACCATCGGCGGCACCCGGATTACGCAGCGCGCCTTCGAGATACTTGGCGAACACATTGCCCACGCCCAGCGCGGCCAGACCGGCACCAATGGCGGCCAGACCGGCGCCCAGCATCCGTGCTGCTTCTACGTCCATGTTGCAAACTCCTTAGATAATAACGTGTTAGAAAAAGACTTTGATTGAAGTCAGTGAAGATTTTCCGCGTCGGCGATGTACAGCGAACTGAGCAGAGCGAAAACGTAAGCCTGAATGCCGGCGACGAGGATCTCGAGAGCGCTGATCCCGACCATCAGGACGAAGGCAGGCAGGGCGACCACGCCACCCCACACCAATCCTGCATTCCCACCATCGATGACGAAGCTGGAGAGAACCTTCAGCAACAGGTGCCCCGCCATCATCGCGACGAACAGCCGCAACGCCAGGCTGAAGGGCCGGACAAGAAAGCTGACCAGCTCGATCGGGAAAATGACCGGGATCATCGGCCACGGCGTTCCATGCGGCACGAACAGGGTGAAGAACTTCAACCCGTGCTTGGCGAAACCGACGATCAGCACGATTGAAAAGCTCATCAGCGCCAGTACGCCGGTCACCGTAAAGTGGCTGGTGAAGGTGAACGGGTGTATCCCGACGACCCCGAAGGGCATCAATCCCAAAAGGTTGGCGAACAGGATGAACATGAACAGGGAGAATATATACGGCAGATACTTGCGGCCCGCCTTGCCGATGTTGGCTTCCAGCATTCCGTCGATGAAGCCGGTGAAGCTTTCCACGGCCATCTGCCAGCGGCCCGGAACCAGTTCGCGCTTCATGCCGCCGATCATGAACATCCACAGCAGCACGGCCGTGATCAGCATCCACAGCGCGCTGTTGGTGAAAGCGATGTTGTAACCCGCCAGCTGCCAGCCCGCCGAACCGAACAGCGGCTCGATCGTGAACTGGTACATCGGGTCGACCTTGGCCGGTTCAGGTGCCACGCGCGTTCTCTTGCCCTACGACTGTTGCATCACGTTCATGGCTACCCCACCCGGCCTGCCGCCGGGCAGGATCAATCCGGACGCTGGTTCGCCGCTCTCAAAACATTCCTGAAGGCGACCACTATCCCAAGGAACAGTCCCACCAGCAGGCCCCACGGCCCGGTTCCGGCGAAGTAATCCACAGCTCCGCCGATCACCAGTCCACCCAGTATTCCCCCCAGCAGGTCGGCCAGCACTCGGCTGCCGCTGCGATAGTTTGCATCGGCGGACGCGGCTTTGGGCCGGATACGCTGATCCTCGCGCTCTTGAGCGGCACGGAGCCGTTCCTCAAGCGCGTCGATCCGCGCGTCCTCACCAAGGGGTCTGCGTGCAGGAGGATCGTCGCTCATACCGATGCCCTAAAGGACACTTCCGACACAGGCAACACACCGCCCGCACAGGGCGCCGTCGCCTTAGAAGCGGGCCAGAGAGGTGTCAACCTGCCGTATTCACAACGCAGTTCGCCGTTGCGCGCTGACCCGGGGATCCTTCCGGCATGATCTTGCGCCCACGCCGGCAACGCGGCAATGCCCCCGGCCATGTCCCGCGCTACGGATGAGAGCCACGCCGACCCGCCCCGGCCACAGCGGCCAACAGTGCACGCGGGTCACGGACACCGCGAACGGCTTCGCGAACGGCTCCTGAACGGTGGCCCGGCCGCGCTCGCAGACTACGAACTGCTGGAGTATCTGTTGTTCGCCGCCAGCGCGCGGGGCGACACCAAGCCGCAGGCAAAGGCGCTGCTGCTTCGCTTCGGCTCGCTCAAGGATGTTCTTCATGCCGATCCGGCGGCATTGCAGCAGGTAAAGGGCGTCAGCAAGGCGACCGCGGCGGCCCTGACGGCGGTGGCCGCCGCGGCGCACCGCATGGCCAAAACGGAAGCGGCGAAGGGGCCCATCCTTGCCTCCTCGACGGCTCTCATCGACTATCTCAGAACGGACA
Source organism: Porphyrobacter sp. GA68 (assembly GCF_022605525.1). GTDB lineage: Bacteria > Pseudomonadota > Alphaproteobacteria > Sphingomonadales > Sphingomonadaceae > Qipengyuania_B. The sequence continues at coordinate 400,153 of NZ_JAKQYJ010000002.1, read as the reverse complement.
TGTCGGCCCTCAAGCACGAAAGGGTCCGGGCGCTGTTCCTCAACGCCAGAAACCGGCTGATCCTAGACCATCTGGTCAGCGACGGCACGATCGACGAGGCAGCCATTCACCCGCGCGAGATCATCCGCAAGGCGTTTGACGTGGGCGCGGCCGCGCTGATCCTGGTGCATAACCATCCCAGCGGCGAACCGGAGCCAAGCCAGGCTGACATCACGATAACCCGCCGTATCGCCGAAGCCGGTCGGCTGATGGGCATTGCCGTGCATGATCACATCATCATCGGCGCCGCAGGCCACACCTCGCTACGGGCAAAAGGCCTGTTCTGATCTAGCGCCTGCACCACCCTGCCTTGCCTTCGCGAGGACGACTGCCTAGCGGCGGATGCGCATCGCATCCGGAGTTCACAGATGGTCCCCCGTTACGCCCGCCCCGCCATGAGCCGCCTATGGGAGCCTGAAGCGCGTTACCGAATCTGGTTCGAGATCGAAGCGCATGCCACCACCAGGCTGGCGGAGCTTGGCGTCGTGCCTCATACCGCGGCCAAGGCGCTGTGGGACTGGTGGGCGACCGAACCTGCCATCGACGTTGCCGCTATCGACGCCATTGAAGCGGTGACAAAGCACGACGTCATCGCCTTCCTCACCTGGGTGGCCGAGCAGGTCGGGGACGAAGCCCGCTTCATGCACCAGGGCATGACGTCGAGCGACGTGCTCGACACGACGCTTGCGGTTCAACTGGCGCAGGCGTCGGATATCCTGCTGGCTGACCTTGATGCACTGCTGGCGGCGCTGGAGCGGCGGGCCCGCGAACACCGCCACACGCCCACGATCGGCCGTAGCCATGGCATCCATGCGGAGCCGACCACCTTCGGCCTCAAGCTGGCCCAAGCCTATGCCGAATTCGACCGCTGCAGAACACGGCTTGAGCACGCACGGGCAGAAATCGCGACCTGCGCCATTTCCGGCGCGGTTGGCACCTTCGCCAATGTTGCGCCGGAAGTGGAAGCCTATGTGGCCGAGAAGCTGGGCCTCGCGGTCGAACCGGTCAGCACACAGGTGATCCCGCGCGACCGGCACGCGATGTTCTTCGCCACGCTGGCGGTGATTGCCGGCTCGATCGAACGGCTGGCGGTAGAGATTCGGCATCTTCAGCGCACGGAAGTTCTCGAGGCGGAGGAATATTTTTCTCCCGGCCAGAAGGGGTCATCCGCGATGCCGCACAAGCGCAACCCGGTGCTGACCGAGAACCTGACGGGACAGGCGCGGATGATCCGGGCCTATGCCCTGCCCGCGCTCGAAAACGTGGCGCTGTGGCATGAACGGGATATCTCCCACTCCTCGGTCGAACGGTTCATCGGCCCGGATGCGACCATTACGCTGGACTTCGCGCTGGCCCGGCTGACGCAAGTAGTCGACAAGTTGTTGGTCTATCCCGAACGCATGCAGGCGAACCTCGACCGCATGGGCGGGCTGGTCCATTCCCAGCGCGTCCTGCTGGCGTTGACGCAGGCGGGGTTGAGCCGCGAAGACGCCTACGCCATCGTTCAGCGCAACGCGATGAAGGTGTGGGAATCCGACGGGCGCCTGTCGCTGCTCGATCTCCTCAAGAACGATGAAGCGGTAACGAACGCGCTGCCCCCTGCCGAACTGGAGGAGCAGTTCAACCTGGATTATCACTTCCGGCACGTGGACACTATCTTCGCCCGGGTTTTCGGCAAGGATTAGCGCGCTGGACGACAGCAGGCGCTGCGCCTAGGCTGGCTGACAACGCCGCTCCGGGTGGGGCTTGCTAGGGGAGTTGAGAGCAGCGATGCTTGTCCTGCGCACCGCGATATGGGTGCTGATCTTCATCGGTCTGTTCCTGTTCAGCTGGGCCAACTGGCAGCCCGGCATATCTGTGCGCATCTGGTCCAACATGGTGGTCGATACGCGCTTACCCGCAGTAGTGGCGATTTCCTTCCTCCTGGGCTTTGTGCCCATGTGGCTTGTCCATCGCGGAGCGATATGGCGCTGGCAGCGGCGGGTCCGTCACCTGGAAAGTTTGCAGCCGCCAATCACGTCCGCTCCCGCGCCAGCCGGCATGACAGCATCAACTTCGGTCGAGCCGGAGTTGCATCCTTGACCAGTCCGCTCTGCCTCGCCGTTGACCTGCCACAACTGGAGCCGGCCAAGGCGCTGGTCCGTCAGGTCAAGGCGCATATCGGAATGGTGAAGCTGGGGCTGGAGTTCTTCTGCGCTCACGGCCATCACGGCGTTCACGAAGTGGCGCAGATGGGACTGCCGGTGTTTCTCGATCTGAAGCTGCATGACATTCCCAACACTGTGGCGAGCGCGATGCAGGCGATACGGGTGCTCGAACCGGCGATCGTTACCGTGCACGCCAGCGGAGGCCGCGCCATGATGGAAGACGCCAAGGCCGCCGCCGGAGAGCGGACGAAGGTGGTTGCCGTGACCCTGCTCACCAGCCTGGACGAACGCGATCTTCAGCGCACCGGCATCGCCGGCAGCGCGCACGACCAGGTGCTGCGCCTGGCCGAGCTGGCCGAGGCGGCCGGGCTGGACGGCGTCGTGTGTTCGGGACACGAGGTCGCAGCCGTGCACAGGCAATGGAAGGGTGGCTATCTGGTGGTGCCCGGACTGCGCCCAGCCGCGGCCGGAGCGGCCGACCAGAAGCGCGTGGTCACACCCCGCCAGGCGCGCGACGATGGCGCCAGCCTGCTCGTCATCGGCCGCCCGATCAGCCGCGCCGATGACCCTGTCGCGGCGGCCCGCGCGATCGAGGCGACGCTGTAGCCGCCCATGACCGTCACCATCCGGCCAGCCGAAGCTGCCGACCTGCCCGCACTCTATTCGCTGGTGGAGCGCGCCTATCGCGGCGAGGATGCTCGGCGCGGCTGGACGCATGAGGCAGACCTGCTGTCTGATCGACGCACAGAACCCGGCGAACTTGAAGCCATTGTCACCGATCCGCATCAGGCGCTGCTGATGCTGGACGACGGCACCGCACCGCTTGGTTGCGTCAGGATCGCGGATCTGGGGCAAGGGCTGGCCTATCTCGGCCTGCTGTGCGTCGAGCCAGCCCGCCAGGGCGAGCAGCTTGGCCGCAAACTCATGCAGGAAGCCGAACGCTACGCCCGCGACGTGCTTGCCTGCAACGTCATCGAAATGACGGTGATCGAGCAGCGCCGTGAACTGATCGCCTATTACGAGCGGCGCGGCTGGCAGCGGACCGGAGAGCGGCGGGATTTCCCCGTTCCGCTAGACCCGCCGCTATTCATGTGCGTGCTGACGAAGTCGCTGGCTTGATCGGCAAGCGCGGTTGCCCTTGACTTCCCCGATGCCTCGCGGCTTTGAGCATGCCTTGACATTTCGAGGATTTTTTATGCGCCGTCTGCTTTGCTCTGCTGCCGCCCTGTCGCTACTCGCCGCGCCTGCGATGGCCCAATCCGAACGGGCCGCGGCGGGCAGTGGGGTCGTCCCGGCAGAGGTGGCGAACACACCGGAACGTCAGATCGCCTTCGCCACTCAGGCCCCTGCCGCCGGTGTGCTGGCCGTGCCGATGACCGAAGCGGCCGACCTTTCCCGCGTTCCGGCAAGCGCGCGCGAAGCCGTTAGCCGGGCAGTGTCCGCTGCCAGCTTTCAGGCTGCCACCGGTGACCGGCTCGACCTGTACGGCGTGGGTGGGTACGACCGCCTGATGCTGGTCGGGGTAGGCGGCGAACAGCTTGACGCGGTGGCTCTCGCCGACCTCGGCGGGCGGGTCGCTCAGGCGGCGCGCGATGTGGCGGCTCCGGTGGCGCTGGTAGCGACCGACCTTCCCTCTTCGGTAGCTGATCCTGCCGCGCACGTCGCACGCGGCTTCGGACTTGGCGACTGGCGATTTGACCAGCTCAAGACGTCGGAGCGGGGACTGGCTCAGGCGCAGCCGGTAACGATTGTTGCGCCGGCCGGGACGGCCGAGACATTCCGCCGCCTGCATCAGGGTCAGATCGACGGAATGCGGCTGACGCGCGACCTCATCACCCTGCCTTCCAATCTCAAGCATCCCGAAAGCTTCGTGGCGCAGGCCCGCGCCGCGTTTGTAGGCGTGCCCAACACCCGCATCACCGTTTTGGACGAGCGGCAGATGCGCGAACTGAACATGGGCGCGCTGCTGTCCGTGTCGCAGGGTTCCCGGCGGCCCGCCCGTTTAATGATCGTCGAGTACCGCGGCGGGGGTGATACGGCACCGCTGGCCTTGGTTGGCAAGGGGATTACTTTCGATACCGGGGGCATTTCGCTGAAGCCGGGTGCAGGAATGGAAGCGATGCGCGGCGACATGGCCGGTGCCGCAGCTGTCATGGGTGCCGTACTCTCGGCCGCCAAGCGCGGCGCACGGGCCAACGTCGTCGGCGTTGCCGCGCTGGCGGAGAACATGCCGGGTGACAACGCAACCCGTCCGGGCGACGTCGTGCGCACCATGAACGGACAGACAATCGAGGTGATCAGTACCGATGCCGAAGGGCGCATGGTGATGAGCGACGCCAATCAGTATGTCATCGACCGCTACCGTCCGGCCGCTCTGGTCAACCTGGCGACATTGACGGGGGCGATCACCACCGCGCTGGGTGACGATTATGCCGGGCTATTCGCGCGCGACGACGCGCTTGCGCAGCGGATCGCTCAGGCTGCGGCGACATCGGGCGAACCGGTCTGGCGGCTGCCGGTGCATCCCAGCTACGCTCGGGACATGGCGTCTCCGATCGCGGATATCGCCAACGGCACGCGAGCACCGGGCCCGGGCGCCGGCCGCGCCGCCTATTTCCTCAGCTTCCTTACCCCTGAACCCACTCCTTGGGCGCATATCGACATGGCGGGAATGGACTCAACAACCGCCACACCGACCACCCCGGAAGGTGCGCCCGGTTACGGCGTGCGGTTGTTCGATGAGCTGATACGCAGTTTCGAACGCTAAGTGGTTCGGCGGCTCTCCACGCTCATGCAAATCAAAATATGCGGCCTTTCCACAGCGGACACGCTTGACGCTGCGGTCGATGCCGGCGCGACTCACCTCGGCTTCGTCCACTTCGCCCCTTCGCCTCGTCATGTCACGGTCGAACAGGCACGGGCGTTGCGGGCGCGGGTGCCGGCCGATCGCAAGGTCGTGCTGCTCACAGTCGAGATGCAGCCGATGGCCTTGGCGCAGGCGATTGAGGCGGTGCGGCCCGACGTGCTGCAATTCCATGGCCGGGAGACGCCGGAATGGGTGGGGGCCATCCGGCAGCAACTCGGCATGGAGGTCTGGAAGGCCGTGGGCCTGCGCGATGCGGGCACGCTGGAGCGGGCGCGCAAGTGGGTGGGTCAAGCCGACCGGCTGATCTTCGACGCTCCGGCCAAGGCGCTGCCCGGCGGGAATGGAGAGGCATTCGACTGGAACCTGCTGGCGAACCACGAACATGCGATGGCGTGGGGACTGGCGGGCGGCTTGACGCCCGGCAATGTCGCTGAAGCCATCCGCGAGACCGGTGCAGAACTTGTGGACACGTCGAGCGGCGTGGAAAGCGCACCGGGCGTCAAGGATGCGGCCCTGATCCGTGCCTTCTGCGCAGCTGCGCGCGCACAAAGCACTTGACCCGATCTGCGTGACCTTGTCGAACCGTAAACAGTCGGTTGCCGTCGGCTTTCCCAGCAGGATCGGTTTAGCATGAACCAGTTGACCAACTCTTTCCGCAACCAGCCAGACGAACGGGGTCACTTTGGCGACTATGGCGGCCGTTTCGTTGCCGAAACCCTGATGCCGCTGATCCTGGAACTGGAACGGGAATACCGCGCGGCGCAGGCGGATCCGGCGTTCACCGCTGAGTTCGATGGCCTTCTGGAACATTATGTCGGCCGTCCCTCGCCGCTCTACTTCGCAGAGCGGCTGACACAGAGCCTTGGCGGGGCGCAGGTGTGGTTCAAGCGGGACGAGCTGAACCACACCGGCGCGCACAAGATCAACAATTGCATCGGGCAGATCCTGCTCGCCATCCGCATGGGCAAGACGCGCATCATCGCGGAAACTGGTGCCGGGCAGCACGGCGTCGCTACCGCCACCGTCTGCGCGCGGTTTGGCCTGCCCTGCGTCATCTACATGGGCGCGACCGACGTCGCACGGCAGCAGCCCAACGTGTTCCGCATGAAGCTGCTGGGGGCCGAGGTCGTGCCCGTGACCAGCGGGCGCGGCACGCTGAAGGACGCGATGAACGAAGGGCTGCGCGACTGGGTCGCGAACGTCCACGACACTTTTTACATCATCGGCACCGCCGCCGGCCCGCACCCCTATCCCGAGATGGTCCGCGACTTTCAATCCGTGATCGGGCGGGAGGCGCGGGCGCAGATGCTGGACCGTATCGGCCGCCTGCCCGACCTGCTGGTCGCAGCGATCGGCGGCGGATCAAACGCGCTCGGCCTGTTCCATCCGTTCCTCGATGATCCGGACATCAAGATGCTCGGCGTCGAGGCGGCGGGCCGCGGCCTGCATGGGGAGGAGCACGCAGCCTCGCTGCTGGGCGGTTCGCCCGGCATCCTCCACGGCAACAGGACCTATCTGCTCCAGGACGCTGACGGGCAGATCACCGAAGGCCACTCGATCAGCGCCGGGCTGGACTATCCCGGCATCGGCCCGGAACACGCTTGGCTGAAGGACACCGGCCGGGTCGAATACACCGCCGTCACCGACCAGGAGGCGCTGGAGGCGTTTCAACTGCTTTGCCGCACGGAGGGGATCATTCCCGCGCTGGAGCCGAGCCACGCCATCTACGCCGTGGCTCAGCGGGCTAAGGCGATGCCGAAGGATAGCGTGATCCTTGCCAACCTGTGCGGCCGCGGAGACAAGGACATCTTCACGGTGGCCGAGGCTTTGGGGGTGGAGATGTGAAGCGATTGAGGAACATTGGAGCCCTTCTATTCTTCATCGGATGGGTTCCGGCTGTTATCCTCCGCTATACCACGTCTGAAGCATCAGCGGCCTTCCTGATTGCAGGCAGCATTGCAATGCTTGGTGCGTTCATGGTGATTGCCACCAGCGTCGTCAGGCTCGCCAATGGCAACACTCGGCTTCGCCCGTTTGCAGCGATGAAGCGTATGCCGCTCTACTTTGTAGTGTACCTAGCTATGTGGTGGGTCTTGCAACTGCTTTTCCCGAAGGACGAGAGAAGCTTACATTCCGCGCTGATGAGTGCAGCTGCCGTGTCACTAACTCTCAGCTTCTATTTCTCAGCATATCGGAAACAGGAATGACCCGCCTCTCCTCCGCCTTCGCCAAGCCGCACCCCGCCCTTGTCACCTTCATCACCGCCGGCGACGGCGACACCGCGGCCAATCTCGACGCGCTTGTCGAAGGCGGCGCGGACGTGATCGAGCTGGGGATGCCGTTCACCGATCCCATGGCGGACGGTAAGGCTATTCAGGAGGCGAACATCCGCTCCCTTGGCGCGGGAACGACCACGGCCGAAGTGTTGCGCATCGCCGCCGCCTTCCGCGCCCGCCATCCACAGGTGCCGCTGGTGCTGATGGGTTATGCCAACCCGATGGTTCGGCGCGGCGCGGAGTGGTTCGCGGCCGAGTGCGCCAAGGCGGGCGTTGATGGTGTGATCTGCGTCGACATCCCGCCGGAGGAGGACGACGCGCTCGGCCCCGCCCTCCGCGCCCACGGAATCGCGCCCATACGTCTCGCGACGCCAACCACCGACAGGGCGCGCCTGCCGCAGGTGCTCGCGGGGTCGCAAGGGTTCCTCTACTATGTCTCGGTCGCAGGCATCACCGGCAGCCAGCAGGCGACGAAGCAGTCGATCGCCGACGCGGTAAAGCGGCTGAAGGATACAACCAACCTGCCTGTAGCCGTCGGGTTCGGGGTCCGCACCGCGCAACAGGCCGCCGGGATTGCGCAAGTTGCCGATGGTGTGGTCGTCGGCTCGGCACTTGTCGAACTGGTCGGACAGCATGGCGACAGCGCGCCCGAACACCTGCGACGCCTCACGCAAGGTCTTGCCCAAGCCGTGCACTCGGCGCAGAGGGTGCCGGCATGAGCTGGCTCAACCGCGTTCGCAACACCCTCCCCTTCCTCGCCAAGCGGGAGACGCCCGATAATCTCTGGGTCAAATGCCCGGCGTGTCAGGAGATGATCTTCACCCGCGAGTACGAGGACAACCTGCGCGTCTGCCCCCGCTGCGATCACCACGGCCGCATCGGCGCGGATGACCGGCTGAAGCAGTTGCTGGACGAAGGTTACGACCTGGTCCCGCTTCCCAGGGTTCCCGAAGATCCGCTGAGGTTTCGCGACCAGAAGCGCTATACCGAGCGCCTGAAGCAGGCGCGCGCCAAGAGCGTCCATGCCGATGCATTCGTCGTGGCCGCCGGATCGATCGAGGGTCGCCGGGCCGTGGTCGGCGTGCAGGATTTCGGTTTCATGGGCGGCTCCATGGGACTGGCGGTGGGCGCGGCGTTCTGCGCGGGCGCGGAACGGGCGCTGGCCGATCGCAGCGCGTTTGTCGTCGTTACCGCTGCTGGCGGCGCCCGGATGCAGGAAGGCATATTGTCCCTGATGCAGATGCCGCGCGCCACGGTGATGACACGGCGGCTGCGCGAGGCGGGCCTGCCTTACGTCGTGGTGCTGACCGACCCCACCACCGGCGGCGTCACGGCGAGTTACGCGATGCTGGGCGACCTCCACATCGCAGAGCCGGGCGCGTTGATCGGCTTCGCGGGCCAGCGCGTGATCCAGGAAACAATTCGCGAACAGCTGCCCGACGGGTTTCAGCGGGCCGAGTATCTGCTGGAGCATGGCATGGTGGACATGGTGGTGCGGCGGCACGACCTGCGCACCACGCTGGCAAGCGTGCTCGACTACCTGCAGCCCCGCGCCGCCGCCTGACAGGTGCGCGACCTCGGCCGCTCCGACAATCCGTTGGTGCAGCGGCAGCTGAACCGCCTCTCGCGGCTCAGCCTTCCGCAAGGCCGGCTGGGGCTGGAAACTGTAACAAGGCTGCTTGCCCGGCTGGGCGATCCGCAGGATCGGTTGCCGCCCGTTTTCCACGTCGCCGGGACCAACGGAAAAGGGTCCACCTGCGCGTTCCTGCGCGCGATGCTGGAGGCGGACGGCAAGCGGGTTCACGCCACGATTAGTCCGCATCTCGTCCGCTACAACGAACGGATCCGCCTGGCGGGCGAGCTGATCGGCGACGATCATCTTGCGTCGCTGCTGGAGGAGGTTTTGGATGCAGCGGCGGGACTGACGCCCAGCTTTTTTGAAGTGACGATAGCGGCCGCGTTCCTGGCGTTCACCCGCGAACCGGCGGATGCCTGCGTGGTGGAGGTGGGTCTTGGCGGTCGGCTGGATGCCACAAACGTCATCGGCAGACCGGCCGTTTGCGGTATCGCCGCATTGGGTCTGGATCACGAACGGTTTCTGCTGACACCCGAAGCGGGCACGCCGACCGATCCCATGGCCCGGATCGCGTTCGAGAAAGCCGGCATCGCCAAACCCGGTGTGCCGCTGGTGACGCTTTCTTACGGCGAGGCGGAGATGGACACCATCAGCGCAGTCGCAGCCCGGGTGGGTGCACGATGGCTGCCCCAAGGTCACGATTGGGACATGATCGGCCTGCCAGATTTTTGCGCCTACCGCGACGGCACTCATGGCGGCGGCGTTGATGTGCTGCACCTTCCGTTCCCGCGCCTTCCTGGCCCGCATCAAATCGACAATGCCGGTCTGGCGATGGCAATGCTGCGTCATCAGGATGCGGTCGAAATCTCAGTTGACGCGCTGGACACCGGATTGCTGACAGCCACCTGGCCTGCGCGGCTGCAGCGGCTACGCCCTGGACCGCTGGCCGGTGATCGCCAGGTGTGGCTGGACGGCGGGCACAATCTGTCCGCCGGAAAAGCTCTGGCGGCACACTTTGGCAATCGCCCCCTGCACCTCGTCATCGGCATGATCGAGGGCAAGGATCCCGCCGCGTTGACGGGTCCGCTCGGCGATGCGTTGGCCAGCATTGTTGCCGTGCCGGTGCCCGGTCATCCGTCTCATCCTGCGCATGCCTTCGGTCCGAACGCACGTCCGACGAGGGATGTTGCTTCAGCCCTCGCCATGCTGCCCGCTGACGGGTTGCCGGTGCTGATCGCCGGTTCGCTCTACCTGGCGGGCGAGGTGCTGCGCCTCAACGACGAGGTGCCGGGCTAGACCGGCGGATCGTCGCGCGCGTCGCCCGGCCCGACTTCGCCGGCCGTACCCATCGCGGCATCGACGAGACCCGTGCGCATCATCCACCAGAACAGGACAATGCCGGGCAATGCCAACAGCGTGGTCAGCAGATAGAAGTTTACATAGCCGAAACTCTCGATGAGACTCCCTGCCGTTGTTCCGGTCAGAACGCGGCCCACGATGCTCGCCCCGGCGCTGATCAGAGCATATTGCGCGGCAGTGAAGCGCAGATCGCACAACGCGGAAAAATACGCGACCACCACCACTCCGCCGTAACCGCTGGCGAAGTTTTCAAAACCGATCGCGGCTGCCATGCCGATGTTCGACTTGCCCGCCGCAGCCAGCAGCGCAAAGCTGAGGTTGGAAACGGCCATCAGAACCAGTGCGATCAGAACGGAACGTTTGAGGCCAAGTTTGGCATACAGGATTCCGCCGATAAACACGCCGATAATCAGCGCCCAGAACCCGACTCCGATATCGTAAATGGCGATTTCGTCATTGGTGTAGCCCAGATCGTCGAACAGCAGCCGGAAGGTGAGGTTCGCCAGCGTGTCGCCGATCTTGTGGACCAGGATGAATAACAGGACGAGCCAGGCGCCGTGGCGCTGAAAGAACTCGGCAAAAGGGCCGGTAATCGACCGCCAGGTGTCGCCCAGGCTCTGCTTGGTCGCGACGACCTTGCGCCGGGCCGGTTCCCCCAGGATGAGGGCCGTGAGCATCGCGGGCAGCGCGAACACGGCGCACGCCATGTATGCCACTTCCCAACCTGCCCGCGCTGCGACCACGAGCGCCAGTGCGCCCGCGCCAGCAGCCCCGATCCGCCAGCCATACTGGCTCATCCCCGAACCGGTGCCGAGTTGATAGGGTTTCAGTGTCTCGATTCGGTAGGCGTCTATGATGATGTCGAAAGTCGCACCCGCAAAGCCCAGCATCACCGCAGCAGTCGCAGTCCAGACAATGTCCTGCTGCGGCTGAACCAGCGCGAGGTTGAAGACCGCGGCAATCACCAGCACGCCCACAACAAGCATCCAGGAGACCCGCTGACCCAGCCGGCCGAGAACCGGAATGCGGACACCATCGACGATCCAGGCCCACAGGAACTTGAGGTTATAGACCAGGAAGGCCAGCGTGAAGGCGGTCACGGTGGACTTGTCGATGCCCTGTTGCGCCAGCCTGGTGGTCAACGTCGCAGCCAGCAGTGCAAACGGAAATCCCGACGAAACGCCGAGGAAGAAGGCTCCGAGGGACTCCTTCTCCAGATAGGGACGTATGGAGTCCCACAAGGTACGCCTTGGCACGGCGTCAGCCACCACAACTTCACTCATCCCCGACCCATCCCCTTTGAACTTCCCGTGCGATCTGCGACACTAGCGCCGGGAGCAGGAAATAGGAACGGCCAGATGAACGCCATCGATATCGCGGCCCGCCGCCAGCCAACAGCCGGGCAACTCGCCCTCGCCCGCCGGATTGCGCAGCCTCTGCCGCCGGAGGAGCGGTCGATCAGGCATGTGCCCGCCAGTGCCTATACCTGCCCGGCGCGGTACGCGGCGGAGAGGGCGGCAATCTTTGACCGGATGCCGCAGATCCTGTGTCCCTCCGCGCTGCTGCCATCCGCAGGCATGGCGGTGGCCCATGATGCCACCGGCCGGCCGTTGCTGGTGACACGCGACAAGAACGGCATCGCGCGGGTGTTTCTGAACGTCTGCCGTCATCGCGGAACAAGGCTGGTCGAGGGATCGGAGCCGCAATGCGCCGCGCGGCTGGTGTGCCCCTATCATGCGTGGACCTATGCGCTCAGCGGCGATCTGCTCGCCCTTCCCCGGCCCGACACCTTTCCCGAACTGGACAAGCAGGCCATGGGGCTGACCGAACTGCCCAGCATGGAGGCGGGCGGAGTAATCTGGTTCGCGCCGGAAGCGCCCGCCGACTTCAGCGATTGCGACGCTCTCGCCGCCGATCTTTTCGCCATGGGACTGGACACCCATGTGCTGTTCCGGCGGCGAATGCATCAGGTCAAGGCAAACTGGAAGCTGGTGATGGACGCCTTTCTGGAAAGCTACCATGTTACCCGCTTGCACGCCCAGACCATTGGCCGCTTCTTCAAGGACGGCGTGACGGCTGGCGACCTGATCGGGCCGCACCAGCGTTCGGCGGTGGGCCGCGCCGAGGAGATGGAGAGCATCGACCTTTGCGACATGACCGCGCTGCGCCGGGCGGTGACGTTCGCCTACCAGTTGCTGCCCGGTGCGCTCATCATCCCGTCCCCGGACTACTTCAACATCATGGTACTCTTCCCCCAGGCGCACGACCTCACCCTGGTCGAGGATTTCATGCTCATCCCGGAAGAGCCGCAGACGGACAAGGCAAGAGAGCATTGGGAGCGGAGTTGGCGCCTGCTGGACGAAGGAGTGTTCGCTGCCGAGGATTTCCGGGCAGCGGAACTGGGGCAGCAGGGACTGCAAAGCGGCGCGGTGTCGCAACTGACGCTCGGCACCCTCGAAACAGGCATAGCCCGTTATCATGAGGCGGTGGAGCACGCCTTGCGCCTGGGCGGCTGACCCCTTACCGCACGGCCCATGTCCGCTGAACCACGCCCGCAAGGGGATCGCATCGCCAAGTTGCTCGCCCGGGCCGGCGTCGCCAGCCGGCGCGAGGTCGAACGGATGATCGCGGAAGGGCGGGTGACGCTGAACGGGGCAAAGGTGACGACACCCGCTACCTTTCTCGAAACACTTGGCGGTGTGAATGTCGACGGAAAGCCCGTTGCCGCGCCTGACAAGGCAAGGCTTTTCCGGTTCCACAAGCCGGCGGGGCTGCTCACGGCGGAGCGGGATTTCAGCGGCCGGCCGACGATCTACACCGCTCTGCGCAATGCCCTGCCGCCGGGAACGCCGCGGGTGATGCCGGTCGGCCGCCTGGACCTGAACACCGAAGGTTTGCTGTTGCTGACGAATGACGGCGCGCTGAAGCGGGCGATGGAACTGCCGTCTTCTGCCGTGCCGCGCACATACCGCGCCCGCACGTTTGGCGATGTCAGCCAGGCCCAGCTGGAGGATCTGATCGAGGGGGTGACGATTGACGGGGTCCATTACGGCCCGATCAACGCCAATCTGGAGCGCCGGACAGGTCGCAACCAATGGGTCGAGCTGACTCTTACCGAAGGCAAGAACCGGGAGGTGCGGCGTGTGCTGGAACATTTCGGCCTGGAAGTGAGCCGCCTGATCCGCACCGCGTACGGGCCGTTTGTACTTGGCGATCTGGCGCGTGGGCAGGTGCGCGAGGTGGCGCGGGGCGAACTGTTCGACTTTCAGCGCAGCCTGCCCGCCAAGGCGCGCTGATGCGGGTTATCGCCGGCGAGTGGCGCGGACGGCGACTGGCGGCACCGCGGGGCGACATAACAAGGCCGACAGCCGACCGCGTTCGCGAAACGCTTTTCAACATGCTGGTGAGCCGGCTGGGCACCTTCGAGCAGCTGCGCGTGGCGGACCTGTTCGCAGGTTCGGGTGCCCTGGGGCTGGAAGCGTTGTCGCGCGGTGCCGCGCACTGCCTGTTCGTCGAGCAGGATCGCGGGGCTCTTGCAGTGCTGCGTCAGAACCTTGCGGCGCTGAACGCTGGCGAACGGGCCACCGTGCGCGCTGGATCCGTTCTGGATCTGGGGCCAGCACGCGAGGGTCTGGATTTGCTCCTTCTGGACCCGCCTTACGGTTCGGGAGCGGGTCAGGTTGCGTTGCACCGCCTCCTCCGCCTTCGCTGGATCGGCCCGGCCACTCTGGCAGTGCTGGAAACAGCTGCTGACGATACCGTCCAGATTCCCGGCTTCAGGACCGACGGCCAACGCATTGTTGGGAAGGCGCGGCTTACGTTTCTGCTGCCTGAAAAAGAATAGCGGGCCTTGCATGGCCCGCTATTCTCCTTTGCATATGTTAGTGCTTAGCGGCGCGGCGCGGTCGCGCGGTTCTCCGGGAAGGTATCCAACGGCCGGTTGACATTCGCACCGCGTCGACCCGCTTCCCACGGATTGATGCAGCTGTCGGTGCGGGTGCGGTCGCAGACCGGCACTTCGCCGGTGGTCGACGGACGATTGTCAGCGATCGGCTGCACTACCGTTGCGCTCTGGAACCGGATGTTTCCGGATGTGGCGGCACCGGTGGCAGAGTTGTTCATGGTCGTACCAGAAGCAGTGCTGCCAGTCATAGTGCTGCCGGTGGTCCTCCCAGTTGCGGTAGTGGTAGACGCCGGATTCGCCATGGTGTTGCCCATGGTTGTGCCGGCGTTACCGGCCGTGCCTTGCTGCATGGTTCCGGCGGCACCGGCATTGGCGGCGTTTACCTGTTCCATGATGCTCGTCCAGGCGGCGGCGCGCTGCGTGGCATCCATATTGTACATCCGCATCCGCTGATCATCGTCAAGCAGAAACCAGGCCTGACGCTGTTGTGCATTCAGGGTCATGAAATAGCGCTGCTGTTCCGCAGGCATCCGGTCGTATGTGGCACGGTCCTCCGCGCTGAGAGCATCGTACGCTCGCTGCTGTTCGGCGGTCATCGCGCTGCCGGGCTGGCTTGTCCCGCCTTGCATCTGGGCACTACCCGCAGCCGGGAGAGTGGCAAGAGCAAGCGTGGCAACCCCCGCAATCATCAGACTCTTCATTGGACTTCTCCTTGAAAGCAATGTCTCGCGGTCCTTACGGCCTGCCGCCGCTTCGGTTCCGAGACTGCGGCGAGATGCCCTTGCGCCTCCATGACCCGTTCTCTAGATGTTCGCGGCAACCATGCCTCAGTCCTCAACCTCCGACCGCGTTCCGGCCCATGTCGAGCCGCTTTACATGCGTCGTCTGAACCCGTCGCAGCGCGAAGCGGTGCTTACCACACAAGGACCGGTGCTGATGCTGGCAGGCGCAGGGACCGGCAAGACGGCGGCCCTGACCGCGCGGCTTGCGCACCTGATCGCCGCACGCTTGGCATGGCCGGGCGAAATCCTCTGCGTGACCTTCACCAACAAGGCCGCGCGGGAGATGCGCGAGAGGGTGAGCGAACACATGGGCCAATCAGTGGAAGGCATGCCATGGCTCGGCACGTTCCACTCCATCTGCGCAAAGATGCTGCGGCGGCATGCAGAACTGGTCGGACTGCAAAGCAACTTCACCATCCTTGATACGGATGATCAACTGCGCTTGCTCAAGCAGCTTATCATCGACAACGATCTGGATGAGAAGCGCTGGCCTGCCCGGCAGCTCGCCGGACTGATCGACAGGTGGAAAAACCGGGGCATGAACCCCGACGATCTCGATGCCGTGGAGAACGAAGCCTTTGCGAACGGCCGGGGTCAGCAGTTCTATTCCCTGTATCAGGAACGGCTGAAAGCGCTGAATGTCTGCGACTTCGGCGACCTTATCCTTCACATGGTCAACATCCTGCGCGGCAACCCTGACGTCCTTGAACAGTACCACCGCCGCTTCAAATACATCATGGTTGACGAATATCAGGACACCAACCAGGTGCAGTATGCCTGGCTGCGACTGCTGGCACAGGCGCGGCAGAACATCTGCGTGGTCGGCGACGACGATCAGTCCATCTATTCGTGGCGCGGGGCGGAAGTTGCCAACATCCTGCGGTTCGAGAAGGACTTTCCCGGCGCCACGGTCATCCGCCTCGAACAGAATTACCGCTCCACCCCGCAGATCCTCGCGGCCGCGTCCGGCCTGATTGGCGCGAACAGCGAACGGCTCGGCAAGACCCTGTGGACGGAATTGCCGGCCGGGGAAAAGCTACGCGTCATCAGTGTGTGGGACGCGCCCGAGGAAGCGCGCCGGGTCGGCGAGGAGATCGAACGGCTGGAACGCGGCGGCGCTTCGCTGGATCAGATTGCCATCTTGGTACGCGCGCAATATCAGACCCGCGAGTTCGAAGATCGCTTCATCCAGATCGGCCTGAACTACCGGATCATCGGCGGCTTCCGGTTCTACGAACGGGCGGAGATACGCGATGCCCTCGCCTACCTGCGCGTCATTGCCCAGCCAGCCGACGATCTGGCGTTCGAACGCATCTATAACCAGCCCAAGCGAGGCCTGGGCGCCAAGACGCTGGAAGCCATGCGCCGTCACGCGCGCCGCAGCGGAATGCCTCTGGCCGCCGCGGCCCTGCAGCTTGCCGACAGCGACGAGTTACCGACCCGCGCCGCCAATACACTGGGCGGCCTGCTGACCCAGTTCGTAAAATGGCGGGAGGATGCTGCGATCCTGTCTCCGGCCGACCTGCTGCGCAACGTCATCAGCGAAAGCGGCTACGAAGACATGCTCCAAAAGGAGCGGAATGCAGAGAGTGCCGGCCGGCTGGAGAACCTTACGGAACTCGCCCGCGCCTTGGAAGACTACGACACGCTCGGAAGCTTCCTGGAGCATGTCAGCCTGGTGATGGACAACGATGCGCGGGACGATGGGGAGAAGATCACCATCATGACCATGCACGCTGCCAAGGGGCTGGAATTCGATCACGTGTTCCTGCCCGGATGGGAAGACAGCGTGTTCCCTTCACAGCGGGCGCTGGATGAAGGCGGGGTTGCCAGTCTCGAGGAGGAGCGCCGCCTCGCCTATGTCGCAATCACGCGTGCCCGGAAGCGTTGCACCATCCTCAACGCAGCGAACCGGCGCATTTATGGCAGCTGGACCAGTTCCATCCCCAGCCGGTTCATCGATGATTTGCCCGGTGAGCATGTCGAGCAGGAAAGCACCATGACCGGCGGTGCATCACTGTGGCGGGCCAATTGGTCAGAACAGGAAGACCCATTCGCTCACGTGGCGCAGTCACGTCCAGACCGGAGCGCGGGCCGCGGGCCGGGATGGCAGCGGGCCATTGCCACTGGTTACGACGCCCGCCAGCTTGCCGTGCCGGAAAGTCGCCGCAGTGCCGCCAGCTTCGCTGCCAAGCCTCGCGGCGACATCGCCATCGGAGCGCGCGTGTTCCACGACAAGTTCGGTTACGGCGAAGTGATTGATCAGGAGGGCAACAAGCTGGAAATCGATTTCGAGACGAGCGGAACCAAGCGGGTCATAGACAGCTTCGTAAAGCTAGCCTGAGCCCACTCGGCGAGGTTCGCGGCAGAGTAGACGAGGGTCACGGCTGAGCGCCGATAACTGGATTTCCGCGACTTCTTGAGGTATCTTCCTGCGCAATCGGAGGAGATTGCGCGATGCATGGCACCGACCGGGTATCAACCAGCGCCGCCAATCTGGTCCGTCGCCCTGCCCTTGCCATTGCTGACATCCACGCCGATCCCGCCACCCGGTGCATAAGTGGACCAGGCGGCGCTATCACCGTTCCGCCACGCGTGATGCACCTCTTGCTTGTCCTGTTGGATGCTCAAGGTGCGGTTGTTACCCGTGACGAGTTGACGCAGGCGATCTGGAACGGGCGGTTCGTGGCGGAAGATTCCCTGAACGGTGCCGTCGCCGAACTGCGCCGAGCCCTGCACCGCGCCGGAGCGGAACGCATCAAGGTCGTCACGGTCCCGAAAAGCGGTTACCGGATCGCCTGCCCGGCTCCTGCCAAGCCGGGCGAAGACACGCACCTTCTGGCTGACCGGTCCCGGCGGGCTATCCCCCGCCGATGGTTCATGGCAGGAGGAGCTGCCGCGTTTGCGGGTTTGGCCACCATGTCCGCGTGGCGGGTGACGAGTACGCCATCGCATGCCGACCGTTTTGTCGGGCGGGGCTTGCTCGCACTGCGGCAAGGCTTGCCCGATCCGCAGCAGCAGGGAGTTGCCGATTTTCAGCGTGCGGTGAAGCTCGATCCAGATCACGCTCGGGCGTGGGGCCTCTTGGCACTGTCGCTGCGGGCGGCCGCCGAATACAGCCCGCCCGCACAGGTGGCCGGAAGGCGCGCCGAGGCTGAACTCGCGGCGCGGCGGGCTCTCGCAATCGATCGGCAGGAGCCGCACGCCATGACTGCGCTGGCGCTGCTGATGCCATCCTTTGGCAACTGGCTTCAACAGGAACGCCGTCTGCGCCAAGTGCTGGAGGTCGACCCTCAGAACCGTTTCGCCACCGCCGCCCTTGCCACACTGCTCATGTCAACCGGACAGGTGCGGGCGTGCCTCAAGCGCCTTGACTTTCTGGAGCGTCTGGACCCGCTATCTCCTGATCTTCAGTTCCGCCGCGTCTATACCCTGTGGAGCAGCGGGCGTCTTGCCGATGCCGATGCCACTGCCGACCGGGCGATGCAGTCATGGCCGAACCACCCTGCCGTATGGTTTGCACGGTTCTGGACCTTCGCGTTTACCGACCGCGCGGACAGGGCGCTGGTGATGTTGCACAGGTCGCCGGGCCGACCGCCTATGCCGGCCCAGGCCATGCACCTGCTGAATGTGTCGCTGGAGGCGTTATCCGACCCTGCCGGAGGGTCGAAGTCGCAGGCAGTGGCCGCGAACAAGAGGGCTGCGGCTGTCGGTCCTGGTCAGGCGATTACTGCCATCATGGTTCTCAGCGCTCTGGGTGAGGCGGCCGAAGCGTACGAAGTGGCCCGCGGGTTTCTGGTGCAGCGCGGGCCCGTGCTGGTGAACCAGCGGCACACCCACGCGCAACCCTCCGTCACCGATCAGCATCACCGCATGACCATGATGCTGTGGATCCCAGCAACGCAGAACCTGCGGTTGGAGCCGCGCTTTGGCGAGCTTTGCACGGACATGGGTCTCGTACGCTACTGGAAGGAGGCGGGCACCGGCCCTGATTTCAGAGGCGGTTCCCTCACCACAATATGATTGGCGAAGCGCCGCGAAGTCCTTTCTTTCACGACAAAGAAGCTGCACAAATCGTTGGAACGAGGTAATTTTCCGCGAATTCAGGAAAAATGCAGCTTATCTTCATGGGCTGCAGCCCGAGGAGCGCTCAACCTGCAACTCCGAAGTCGGCCCCGCCATGAAAGGGGCGATTCATGAAAAGGAGAAAGGATGTGAAACGCTCTCTCACTTCGCTGGCGGCATGCGCCATGCTCTTGACCGCGTCCGCCGCTCAGGCGGCGACGGTCGTGTTCCAAGGATCGCGCCAGAACGTCGATGCTCCTGGTCCAGCGGCGGCGCGATGCGGTTCGCGCGCCACCACCAATGTGGTCAACAACCCGCCGTCCGCGACGTCTTCAGGTATATCGAACCTGGGCAGTTTTACGCCTACATTGTCGCATTGTATCCAGCTGCCGCTGTCCGTAACCGGACCAAGCCTGTTCGACCTCGGCGAGTTCACCTTCGATTTTGGCGGAGGAGATACGCTGATCGGCACTTACAGCGGGGAATTGAATCTGCTGTCGCAGGGGCTGTTTTCCGTTTCTCAAAGCCATCTCGTGACCGGTGGTACAGGGTTCTTCGCCGGAGCTACAGGCAGCTTCGCAAGCTCCGGAACCCTTAGTTTCCTGGGCGGCCGACCGACCGTTTCTCAGGCGTTCCAGGGCACCCTCAACATTCCCGCGGTTCCGGAACCTTCTACCTGGGCGATGCTGGTGGCCGGCTTTGGCGCGATTGGCGCAGCGATGCGAGGCAGACGGCGGTTGCCGGCAACCGCCAAGTACGCGTGAGAGGATTTGCGCGGCGGCTCGAGTAATAGCGGACGCCGCGCTCCTCCCCGCTAGCCGCGCGCTTGAGGACAGGTGGGCGTAGCGGGGGCGGCGCGGTCTTCGCTGTTGCCGAGGCGATAGCGTCGCTCCCATGGCCGTGCGAGTTCGCCCAGGAAGCCTCTCGTCCCTTCGGCAATGCCGGTTTCGCAAGCGACGTGCGGGGTGGGATCGACGTAAGTGCCGAACAGCCGGTCCCACAACGTCACCGTGTTGCCAAAGTTCGCGCCCATCAGCGCTTCGTCCCGGATGTGATGCAGACGATGCGCGGCAGGCGAAATCAGCCACCGGCCGAAGATGCCCAGCGTCCACGGCACGTCCGCGTGGACAAAGAACCCCCAGAAGTTGCGCACCAGGGCTGCGGTGGCGATGGCCCAGGCGGGGAAGCCCATCACAAACAGCAGGCAGGCGTCGATGACTACGCTGAGCAGCTTGCTGACCGGGTGTTTTCTGAGGGTCGTCAGCCAGTGATAGTGGGTATCCGCATGATGAGTTGCGTGAAACCGCCACAGCAGCGGATGGTGTTCCATGCGGTGCCGCCAGTACACGACGAAATCTGCGACCAGAATGGTGAGCACCACCACGACCACAGGGTGCCAGCCGTTCCAGAAGGCAGTCACGGCCGCAGAGGCGGAAAGCGTTTTCTGCACGAACTCGCCGGGCCAGAAGAACAGCGGGGCGAGGATTATCCCGTTGAACAATGCCAGCGCGAGGTTGGTGGCGAATTCCGCTCGCACGCGCTGTATGGCTGCGACGAACGCGGCGCCTTTCGTCGCCAGGGCCAGCAGACCGAAGCCTACGCCCATCACGCTCAGCAGCAGAAGAGTTCCCTTGGCCGGCTCGACGAACACTTCCATCCGGGAAGCGATAGCGAGCAATCCTTACCCGCAGGTAAAACCCCGCCTATCCTCTACTACAGTGCCGACTGACTCAGGAATTGCGGGACTGGACCGAACCACTCGCCAGGAGAAGAACTGCTGTCGTCCGGAACGACCTTGGCGTCAGCCTTGCGTGTTGCAGAGGACGTCCGCTTCCGGGAAGATGCTGCCGCTTGTCGGGGCGCGCTGCTTGGCCGCTCCTGCGCAGGGGAGCGAACCTCGGCAGGAATGCTTACTCGCTCCGCCTTGCTTGGCTCCGGCAATTCATATTGCGGGATGTCGAGGCCGGTCAGCTTTTCGACATTGGCAATCGCCTCTGCGTCCTCTTTGGTCACGAAGGTAAAGGCCCTGCCCTTCGCTCCGGCGCGCCCGGTCCGCCCGATCCGGTGGACATAATCGTCCGGATGCCAAGGCGTGTCGAAGTTGAAGACATGGCTGACGCCCTTGATGTCCAGACCGCGTGCCGCAACGTCCGACGCGACCAGAATGTTGATGTCGCCCGCCTTGAAGCGATCGAGTTCGCGAATCCGGCTGGACTGATCCATGTCGCCATGGATTTCGCCCGTGGCGAACCCGTGACGGGCGAGGCTTTGACTGAGTTCGCGCACAGTCGTCTTGCGATTGGCAAAGATGATGGCCGTCTTGACATCGTCGTTGCGTAACAGCCAGCGCAGCCGTTCCCGCTTCTCCCGCGCGCCCACCTGAACCTTGTACTGAGTGATGTCCTTGTTGGTGGACGCCGCCCGGCTCACTTCAATCCGCTTCGGATTGTCGAGGAACTTCTGGCCCAGCTTTTCAATGGGCGGCGGCATGGTTGCAGAAAACAGCACGGTCTGCCGGTTCTTGGGCAGCTTTTCGCAGATGAACTCGATATCGGGTATGAAACCCATGTCGAGCATCCGGTCAGCTTCGTCGATGACCAGCATCTCGCATCCGGTCAATAGGATCTTGCCCCGCTCGAACAGGTCCATCAGTCGGCCAGGGGTGGCAATCAGCACGTCCACACCTTCGTCCAGCGCCTTTACCTGATCGCCCATCTGCACACCGCCAATAAGCAGCGTCATCTTCAGATCGTGATTGACCCCGTACTTCTCGAAGTTCTCGGCCACCTGCGCGGCGAGTTCGCGTGTCGGCTCGAGGATGAGAGATCGCGGCATCCTGGCGCGTCTGCGTCCGTGATGCAGGATGTCGATCATCGGCAACACGAAACTGGCGGTCTTGCCTGTGCCGGTCTGGGCTATGCCGATGATGTCTTTCATCATGAGCATGGCGGGAATGGCCTGCGCCTGGATCGGCGTAGGCTCTGAATAGCCCGCATCATTCACTGCCTTGAGCAGTTCAGGCGACAAGCCGAGATTGGCAAAGGTCATGGAGCGGGATATGGTTCCGGAACAACAGTGCGGCAATGGCGGCACCAGTGGGGTCGCGCTACGCCGGAACCTGCGACAAAGTCAAGCCGGGTGGAGATGGCTTCACCCTATGGAGCCGGTTCCGCCACCAGCCGGTTGATCCTGCCCACGGAACAGCGGACGCCCGACCGGGAATGCAGCACATCGCGCGCGGGACACAGCATGCCATCGCCGTTCTGTTCGACATAGAAGCCGGAATAGAACGCTTCCGTCTGACAGCTCTTGTCGAACCGCAAGGTCAGCAGCTGTCGGTTGCGCATGTACAGGCGCAGACGATCGCCACGCTCTGCCGCCACGCCGGCAATGGCACCGACCGGGATGCAGCCTTGCAGAGGCCGTTCCACGATGCGGAACGGAACGGACGGGTTGGCCCCCGCCAGCGAGGCTGGTCGTGCCGTTCCACTGCTTGGACCGATCCGAATGATCACCCTCTGTTCGATGCGAACCTGCTGCGATGCGCGCACTTCCGGCGCCGCAGGGTAAGTGGGCAGGAAAAGCAGGGTCGGGGCAAGAAGAAGCGCAAGGATGCTCATTGCTTGAAACTCGCCCTCCTTCTGGACCGCGCGCATTGCGGCCGGTGCGCCTGCCGGTCCATATACAGCTGCCTTGAACACCGGCTTAATCCGGTTTGGCTAAGCTGGGCTGCTACCCTATGTCTCAGGGATGATCATGTCACATTCGGGTCAGGCACGGCAATCGGGTCCTGGTGCGCTTCTGGAAAAGCTGACCGCTGCACTTGGCGCGAAATGGGTGACGTCGGACGTCGCGGGGATGGACGGGTGGCTGACTGACTGGCGAGGTCGCTATACCGGGCGGCCGCTGGCGATGGTGTCTCCCGCGAACACGATGGAGGTTGCTGCCGTGGTCGGCTTGTGTGCCGACAATGGCGTGCCGATCGTTACGCAGGGCGGCAACAGCGGCATGGTAGGCGGAGCAACGCCCGATGACAGCGGCACGCAGCTGCTGCTTTCCACCAGGCGATTGACTGATCTTGCCATCAAGCCCGAGGCGGCCACCGCAACGTGCGGAGCCGGCGTAATCCTCCAGAACCTGCACGAGGCGGCCGCAGGGCACGACCTGCGATTTCCGCTGACGTTGGGCGGGAAAGGGTCGGCGACGATCGGTGGCCTGGTCAGCACCAACGCAGGGGGCACGCAAGTGCTTCGCCATGGCACCATGCGGCGTCTGACACTCGGCCTCGAAGTCGTGCTGCCCGACCGGCGTGTGCTTGCCGCGGATCAAGGCCTGCACAAGGATAACCGAGGCTTCGATCTCAAACAGCTGTTTATTGGTTCCGAGGGGACGCTGGGCATCATCACACAGGTGCAGGTAAGGCTTGTTCCAGCCATTGCGGAACGCGTGGTAGTCTGGGCCGGCGTCCGCAGTCTTGCCGATGCCCGGAACCTGCTTCTGCTATGTCAGAGTACACTGAACGAAAGGTTGGAAGGGTTCGAGGTCCTGCCGCAGGCCTGCCTCGACAACGTACTGGACTTCCTCCCCGCCGCGCGGGCGCCTTTGCCAGCGCAGCATCCCTGGCACGCGCTGCTGGAATTCGCCGGCGGCGAGCGGACCGCCGACGGATTGCGAGCCCAGGTGGAACAGTGCCTGGCGCAGGCGCTTGCGCAAGGTCTCTGCCAGGATGCGGTAATCGCTGCCAGCGACGCGCAGGCCGATGCACTGTGGCTGCTGCGCGAATCCATCGCGCCTGCGGAAAAGGCGCGCGGCCCCGCCGTGCAACACGATATAGCCGTGCCCCCCGACGCGATGCCGGCCGTCGTTGAGCAGCTTGGACGGGAGGTTGTGGATCGTTTTCCGCTCCACGATGTGCGCGCCTTCGGTCATCTTGGCGACGGCAACATTCATTTCCATGTGGTGGCGCCTCGGGACGCCCCTGCCGACTGGGCCAAGGGGCTGGCGCGGGATATAAGCGCGTTTGTGTATGACCGTATCACGCAGTTCGGCGGCACAATCTCCGCCGAACACGGCATCGGACAGGACAAGCTGGCGACGCTGGCGCGCACGCATGATCCCGTCGCGCTTGATCTGATGAGAGCCGTCAAGCGCGCCTTGGATCCGGCCGGACTGCTCAATCCGGGCAAACTCGTCCCGCTTGCGCGTGACCATTCTGTTTCGTAAGGCGCGCGCGCAATCCATGGCGTCTCGCGCCGCTTCCGCAATCGCTTAGTCCTTTTTACCGGAGAGTTCTTATGGCCAGTGTGCCGCAACCAGCCCTGCCCCTGTTCTACAAGGATTTGATGCCGCTCAATTCCAACGATCATGCCACCTGGCGGGTGAAAGGGTCGGACACGGCGCAGTGGCTCGTCGGGCAACACGCCATTCCGCTCACCGTCGACGAGATGGTGCAGGCGCAGCGGCACTTCCCCGTCGTTTTCTCCTCGGGCGATAATCCTGTTCCGCTGGCTTTGATGGGTATGAACGAAGGCGTTAATGTTTTCGTCAACGAACAGGGCAAAGTCGAAGAACCGATTTATATTCCAGCCTACATCCGCCGCTATCCCTTCATCCTCGCCAAGCTGCGGCAGGACAGCGAGGATCTGTCGCTGTGCTTCGATCCGACTGCCGACAACATCGGCGACTTCGACGAGGGTGAAGAGCTGTTCACTGATGGCAACCCGTCGGAAGGAACGCAGCGGGTGCTTCAGTTCTGCGAGCAGTTCGAACAGGCCGGGCACCGGACGCGGTTGTTCATGGAAGAATTGCAGAAGCACAATCTCCTGATGGACGGAGAAGTTGCCATCACCCAACCGGATCAAGGTGACAAGCCATTCATCTACCGCGGTTTCCAGATGATCGATCAGGACAAGCTGCGCGAATTGCGGGGTGACCAGCTGCGTGCCTGGAATCAAAACGGCATGCTGCCGCTGGTGTTCGCTCAGATCTTCTCGCTCGATCTGATGCGCGTGATCTTCGCCAGGCAGGCGCAGCTTGGACTGGTGCCGCAGGCTAACATGGCGCAGCCCAACTGAATGTAGTTCAACTGATTTGAATTGCTGTCGCTCCATCCCGTGCCGGCGCGGAAAAAAAGGTTAACAAAATACCCGAGCGGCGCTTGAACGTCGATCGCACGACCTTACATAGAGATTACCGGGCAGCGCTTCCCCCCTCATTGCCTGCCCGGCTGGTGCGGCTAACGCCGCGCCTCCTCCCTGAACCTTGACCACCTCGTGCTTTCGGCACGGGGTGGTTTTTTATTCCGCCGCCTGCACTTGACTGCGGCCAAGCCATTCCACCTCCGCCGCCAAGGCGGAGATTACGGCCGCAAGTTCTCTTGCTACGGCGGAATGGCGCGCACCCAGGTTTGTCATCGATGCGTCGAGGTAAAGCGAGCGGCAGACCTCCAGTTGCAGGGCATGAATGTTCCGACGGGGCTGGCCGTGCCGGTCGAGAACATAGCCACCCGCATACGGCAGGTTGTGCGCGACCCGCCGGAACTTTTCCAGTTGCTGCAGGGCAAAGCTGGAGATCGCGGCTGCGCAGGAAGCCCCGAACCGATCGCCCAGCACGTAACCGGCGGGTGCCAGTTGACCGGATTGCTGTCCGAGCGGCGGCATGGAATGCAGATCAATCAGCAGCGCCGCGCCCCAGCCCGTGTGCATGTCGGCGAGCAGGCGCCCGAGCACGGAGTGATAGGGCGTATGGATCTGCGCGATCCGCATTGCGAGTTCCTCCGCGCTCAACCGCGTGGTCCAGATTTCGCCAGTCCGCGCCAACCTCCTCGGCACCAGTCCCAGCCCGCTTCGTGCCCGATGATTGCGGGCGGAATGAAGGGGCGCTTTCTTCCCCCGCTCAACCATTTCCCAATCCACGTCGTCCGGCGACCGGTTGAGATCGATCATGGCCCGCGGCGCTTCTGCGAGCAGCAGCGTGGCACCGGTGGCCTCAGCGACTTCCTGTGCAACGCTGTCAATCAGACGGTCTTCCAGCATCAACGCGTCGGTCGCCGGGCGCCGCATCTGCTGAAGGATGGCGGCGGGATACTGCCGGCCTGCGTGAGGCACGGAAATCAGTACGGGAACACTGGCGGTTACCGGCCGCAGCAGAGTGAACGCCGCTCCGCCATCTTGCGGAACAACGCCTCCCTGCTCGCAGACGAACCCGCGCAAGGCTCGCAGGGGCCGCTGTGCCGATGCAGCGAGGTCGGTATCGCGCGCCATCTTCGATGTCATGCATAAGCGCGCCACCTGGCTTGTCAAAGCAGATGCGGTGGCCGGAGAGGGGCCGTGCCTGCGCAGCGGACTGCCTCAACTGTGCACAGGATGCATGATTAGCTATTTGTTAGCCATGCCGGGAAGGGTTTGTTAATGGGTTCGCAATAGGAGCAGAGCATGTCCGCACCGACACCCTTCCGGATCCTCCTTGCCGAAGACGACGAGGCCATGCGCGCCTATCTGGAGCGAGCCCTGCAGAATGCCGGGTATGAAGTGGTCACGGTTGACCGCGGTACGGCAGCAGTCCCCCTGCTGGAAGAGTCCCGCTTCGATCTCCTCCTGTCCGACATCGTCATGCCGGAAATGGACGGCATCGAACTGGCGCAGCATTGCAACAAGATCAGCCCTACAACCAAGGTGATGTTCATCACCGGTTTCGCCGCGGTGACGCTCAAGGCAAGCCGGGAGCAGCCGCATGCCAAGGTTCTGTCGAAACCCTTCCATTTGCGGGATCTTGTGCTTGAAGTGCAACGTACTCTGGAAGGCGACGCGCGCCTCTGGCTTTAGGTTGCGCTTTATCTCTTGCGCCAGTCAAAACGCGCAAGTAAACGCACCCACCCGGCACTCAAGCCGCCGGTGACAGTTCGATGTGGGCGTATAGCTCAGTGGTAGAGCACTGTGTTGACATCGCAGGGGTCGGAAGTTCAATCCTTCCTACGCCCACCATCGAACCCCTGCCTTCCATCCGGTAACGCTGAGATCCCGCCGCACGCCTTGCCTGGCGGCGGTCAGATGCTATGGCCCGCCGCAACCCGTACCAGCAAGCAGGATGGCAATGAACAAGATCAAGGTGGCAAACCCCGTCGTCGAACTAGACGGCGATGAAATGACCCGCATTATCTGGCAGTGGATCCGTGAACGGCTTATCCTGCCCTATCTCGACATCGACTTGAAGTACTACGACCTGTCGATCGAGAAGCGTGACGAAACCGAAGATCGCATCACGGTTGAAGCAGCCAATGCCATCAAGAAACATGGTGTCGGGGTAAAATGCGCCACCATCA
This sequence comes from Porphyrobacter sp. GA68, assembly GCF_022605525.1. Classification (GTDB taxonomy): domain Bacteria; phylum Pseudomonadota; class Alphaproteobacteria; order Sphingomonadales; family Sphingomonadaceae; genus Qipengyuania_B. The sequence continues at coordinate 372,819 of NZ_JAKQYJ010000002.1, read as the reverse complement.
CCCCCGACGAAGCCCGGGTGGAGGAGTTCGGCCTCAGCAAGATGTGGAAGTCTCCCAACGGGACGATCCGCAACATCCTGGGAGGCGTGGTTTTCAGGGAACCGATCGTCATCGACAATGTGCCGCGTCTGGTTCCGGGCTGGACCGATCCCATCGTGGTCGGTCGCCATGCGTTCGGGGACCAGTACCGCGCTACCGACACCCTGATCCCCGGCCCCGGCAAGCTGCGGCTCGTCTTCGAAGGAGAGGATGGCGAGAACATCGACCTCGACGTCTTTGATTTCCCCAGCCCCGGCGTTGCCATGGCAATGTACAATCTGGACGACTCCATTCGTGACTTCGCGCGTGCCAGCTTCAACTACGGGTACAATCTTGGCTGGCCGGTGTATCTCTCCACCAAGAATACCATCCTCAAGGCCTATGACGGTCGTTTCAAGGATCTCTTCCAGGAGGTATTCGACACCGAAGGCTTCGCCGAAAAGTTCGCCGAGAAGAAAATCCACTTCGAACACCGGCTGATCGACGACATGGTTGCAAGCGCCCTTAAGTGGAGCGGCAAGTTTGTGTGGGCGTGCAAGAACTACGACGGCGACGTGCAGTCCGACATCGTTGCGCAGGGCTTCGGCTCGCTCGGCCTGATGACATCCGTTCTGATGAGCCCGGATGGCAAGACGGTTGAAGCGGAGGCCGCTCATGGCACGGTAACGCGCCACTATCGGCAACATCAGGAGGGCAAGGCAACCTCCACCAATCCTATCGCCAGCATTTTCGCCTGGACCCGCGGGCTGATGTACCGTGGACGGTTCGACGGAACCCCTGACGTTGTCCGGTTCGCCGAAACGCTTGAACGGGTCTGCATCCGGTCGGTGGAGCAAGGCAAGATGACCAAGGATCTGGCTCTGCTCATCGGCCCGGACCAGAACTGGCTGACCACGGAACAGTTCTTCGAAGTCATCGTGGAAGGGCTTGAGGCGGAGATGCAGGGCTGGGGCTGATCTTGTGACCGAAACCCGCAGCAAGGCCCGGTTGGAAGTCCGGCAGGCCCGCGCCAAGGATGCACGGGAGATTGCCGGATTGATCCTCCGGGCCTACCCCGACCTGCCTGCCTATACGCTGGGGCAAATCCGCGGACAGCTAAATAACTTTCCCGAAGGCTGTTTTATCGCCAAGCTGGACGGCCAGGTTGTGGGTTACTGCGCGTCCATGCGCCTGTCCAAACGGGTGGCATTCTCGGACGCCAGCTGGGACGAGGTCACCGGCAGCGGGTTTGGCAGCAGGCACAACCCTAAGGGCGAGTGGCTTTACGGCTACGAGATGTGTGTCGATCCGCAGGTGCGCGGGACCCGCATTGGCCGCCGGCTGTACGAGGAGCGACGGGCGCTCGCAGAACGGCTCGATCTTGACGGCATCGTGTTTGGCGGACGAATGCCGGGCCTGCGCAAGAACTGGCGCAAGGTCGGAGGACCGGACGAGTACCTCGACATGGTTCTTAACAGCAAGCTGCACGATCCGGTGCTGCGCTTTCAGCTGGCCAACGGCTTCGAGCCGGAGGGGATCATCGCCGGCTATCTTCCGGAAGACCGCGAATCCAGAACCTTTGCCGTGCGTATGGTATGGCGCAACCCCTATGTCGAAAGCGATCAGCCGAAAAAGCACCGCGTTCCGCGCGATGTGGAGAGCGTCCGCATAGCCACCTGTCAGTTGCAGGCCCGCGCCGTCAGCGGGTTCGACGAATTTATGCGGCACATCGAATATTTCGTAGATGTCGCAAGCGATTACCAGGCGGACTTCATAGTCTTTCCGGAAATGTTCACGCTGATGCTCCTGTCAGCCGAGGAAAAGGAGCTTTCTCCGCTGGAGGCGATCGAGACGCTGTCCCGCTACACCCCGCGCATCCGGGCAAAGCTGTCGGAAATGGCGTTGTCTTACAACATCAACATCATCGGCGGATCTCACCCGACCCGAATGGATGACGGTGACATTCATAACGTCGCGTATGTGTGCCTGCGCGACGGATCGATCCACTCGCAAGAGAAGATCCATCCCACGCCCAACGAAGCGTACTGGTGGAACATCAAAGGCGGCGATTCCATCGACGCCATCCAGACGGACTGCGGTCCGATCGGAGTTCTCATCTGCTACGACAGCGAGTTCCCCGAACTCGCCCGGCGCCTGGTGGATGAGGGCGCGCGGATCATATTCGTTCCGTTCTGCACCGACAGCCGGCAAGGTTACATGCGCGTACGTTATTGCGCGCAGGCCCGCTGCATCGAGAACCAGTGCTTTACCGTCATGAGCGGCAATGTCGGGAACCTGCCCAACGTCGCCAACATGGACATCCAGTACGCCCAAAGCTGCATTCTGACGCCGTGCGACTTTCCATTCGCCCGGGACGGCATTGCAGCAGAAGCAAGCGAGAACGTCGAAACGCTGACCATCAGCGACGTGAACCTTGCCGACCTCGCATGGGCGCGAGCCGAGGGAACGGTCCAGAACCTCGCCGACCGGCGGTTCGACCTTTATCGCATCCGCTGGGACAAGCGGGTGGGCCAGGTGCCGGAGCGCATCGGCGAGGAACGCGACAGCCCTGCGTCGCGCCCTGCCGGACCTCACACGCCCGGCGGCGGATAGGATCTGCCGATACGCACCGGCGCAGGTCAGGCTTGGCTGACGGGTCGGCTCCGGCCCGTGGCGAGGCTGACCAGCACGACCGCAGCGGCGGACGCGGCGAACCCGGGAATAATCTCATAGACGCCTGCGCCTCCAAGGAAGCTGGCGTTCCAACCCAGCGCGATCCATCCGCCGACGACGGCGGCGCCGGTCACAAGCCCGGCCAAAGCGCCTGCACCAGTGGTGCCCCGCCAAGTAAGCGCCAAGAGGATCATGGGGCCGAACGCAGCGCCGAAGCCCGCCCAGGCGTTCGCCACCAGCCCAAGAACCTGGCTGTCCGGATCGCCGGCGACGAGTATCGCCGCCAGCGCAACCAGCAGCACGCCGCCGCGGCTGACCATCACCAACTCCCGCTCCGACGCCCCCCGACGCAGGAACAGGCGGTAGAAATCCTCTGTGAGAGAACTCGAGGATACCAGCAGCTGTGAGCTAACCGTGCTCATGATTGCGGCGAGAAGCGCCGCCAGCAGGAACCCGGTGACGAACGGATGGAAAAGCGTATCGGCCAGGAAAATGAAGATTGTTTCCGGGTCAGCGAGCGTCAGACCGTTTCGTTCCACATAGGCCCGCCCCGTCAGCCCCACGCCTATGGCGCCCGCAAGGCAGACCGCCATCCAGCTCATCCCGATCCAGCGAGCGGTAGCCACATCACGCAGCGACCGTATGGCCATGAACCGGACGATTATGTGCGGCTGTCCGAAATATCCCAACCCCCAGCTGACCGCCGACAGCCACCCGATCAGCGTCAGCCCCTCGGTGAAACTGAGGAAACTCGGCCCAAGCTCGACCACCGATGCACCACTCCGCCCACCTTCACCGAACATGACCACCAGGGGCATCAGCACCAGCGCCAGCAGCATGATCATGCCCTGAACAAAGTCGGTGAGACTGACAGCCAGGAACCCGCCGATCATCGTGTAAGCGACCACCACCGTGGCCGTGATCACGATGCCGGCCATGTAGGGCGACACCGCCCATCCGGCGAACAGGCCGGCGAAGCTGGTCGCAAACAGCTTGCCCCCGCCGACAAGGCCGGCAGCGGTATAGACGGTGAAGAACAGCACGATTACCAGAGCGCTCACCAGTCGCAGCGCCAGCGCCTTTTCGGGAAACCGGTTGGCGAGAAATTGCGGGATGGTAAGCGCATCCCCAAGTTCCTGGGTCTGCGTTCGCAGGCGGGGTGCAACGACGATCCAGTTGATCAGTGCGCCGACGAACAGGCCGATGCCGATCCACGCCTCTACCAGCCCGGCCGCGTACAGTGCCCCGGGCAGGCCCAGCAGCAGCCATCCGCTCATGTCCGATGCGCCCGCCGACAGGGCAGCCACTGCCGGCGGCAGGTTGCGACCGGCCAGCAGATACCCCGCGCTGTCTGCCGTGCCGCGGCGCTGCGCGAAGACGCCGATGGCAATCATCAGCGCGAAGTAGAGGCCAAGCGTTATCACGGTTCCCGTCTGCATGCGCTGAGGTCATAGCCTACTACCCCTGCATGTCACGCGCGCCGGGTGACTTTTGCTCACCCCGCCTCTACCCCTCGACGGCTATGGCTGACGGACTCACCGATACTCCCCTCCTGTCAGAAGCCCTCGTCATCCTTGGGGCAGCGGGAATTGTAATCCCGCTGTTCAACCGGTTCCGCATCTCGCCGGTAATCGGCTTCATTCTGATCGGCGTGGCGGTGGGGCCATTCGGCCTGGGCAAGCTGGTTAGCGAACAGCCGTGGCTGTCCCACATCACCATCAGCGATCGCGAGGCGCTCGAGCCATTCGCGGAACTCGGTATCATTCTTCTGCTGTTTGCCATCGGGCTGGAGCTGTCTTTCAGAAGGTTGTGGCAGATGCGGCGGCTCGTCTTCGGTCTGGGGGCGCTGGAACTGATCATCATCGGCTCCGCCCTGGCGGTTTTCCTGGCGATGCTGGGACAGTACTGGACCGGAGCGCTCGCGCTGGGACTGGCGCTTGCGCTTTCGTCCACAGCCATCGTCCTGCCAATTTCCGGAACTTCGAGCCCGGTTGGCCGGGCAGCCTTGTCGATGCTTCTGTTCGAGGATCTGGCGATCGTCCCCATTATCTTCATGCTCGGCGCGTTGGCCCCGAATGCGCAGGCCGCAGGATGGGGCGGGTTGCTGGACACTCTGTGGCAGGGTGCACTCGTTGTCGTGGCCCTGCTCGTTGTGGGTCGATTGGCGCTGCCTCGCCTCTTCGCGCAGGCCGCGCGCACCAAGAGTCCGGAGCTGTTCCTGGCCGCCAGCCTGCTGGTCGTCATCGGAGCCAGCCTGGCAACGGGTGCGGTAGGACTGTCTCCGATCGTGGGGGCGCTCCTGGCGGGGGTGCTGATCGCGGAAACCGAGTATCAGGGCGAAGTCGAGACAATCACGGAGCCATTCAAGGGTCTGGCGCTCGGCATCTTCCTCATCACTGTCGGTATGGCCATAGATCTCGCGGTTGTCTGGGACTATGCAGGCGCGATTTTCTTGGCCGTGATCGTCGTGCTGACCTTCAAGGCGCTTGTCACCGGCCTGCTACTCCGCGCGATGGGCGCCCGCCGGTCCACCGCGGCGGAGACGGGCATCCTGATGGCAAGCCCGTCCGAAACCACGCTGATCGTGCTTTCCGCCGCCAGCGCCGCACTGCTCATTCAGCCGGGAACTGCGCAATTCTGGCAGATAGTCACCGCCATTGGTCTCACGGTCACTCCCCTGCTGGCGAAGCTGGGGCGACTGGTTGGCCGGCAAGTCGATCCGATGTTGCCTGCTCCGGTCCCGACGGACACCCGACCTCCGGTCATCATCATCGGCATGGGCCGTGTCGGCCAACTCGTTGCGCAGATGCTGACCAGACACGGTCAGCCCTACGTCGCCATCGAGTCCGACAGCGATGTCGCGGCAGCGGCGAAGGGCGCGGGGTTCAGCGTGATGTTCGGAAATGCCGCCCGCCGCGGAGCGCTAGGCAAGCTGGGCGTGGAAAATGCGCCAGCTGTGATCCTGACAATGGACGAACCTGTTCTCGCGCAGCAACTGACCGCCAAGCTGCGCCGCGCCCATCCCGCACTCACGATCATCGCACGTGCCCGCGACGCGGCCCACGCTGCGCAACTGTATCGCAGCGGAGCGAGTCATGCCGTGCCCGAGACTCTGGAAAGCTCGTTGCAACTGTCAGAGGCGATACTCGTCGATCTCGGCTTCCCGATGGGCCCGGTCATCGCCTCGATCCATGAAAAGCGGGATGAGCTGCGCAAGATGATCCAGCAAGAGGGGGACCTTCCCTTTCCTCCCCTGCTCAAGAGCAGAGGGGTCGCCAAGTGAAGACGCAGCAGTAACGCGCAACAAAAGTGGCTCCCACTGGTTTAACCGGAAAGGAGAGCATCATGGCCGACAACAACGATCCGACCAAGCCGACCTCGAACGAGGAGAAGTTTAAGCCGCAGAACGTGAGCGACACTCTTGCTGGCGGAGGCCCGCCATCGCGCGCTCCGGATCGGCCAGCTGACACCAAGGGCATCGACGTGCAAAAGGGAAGCCACGGAGACAATGGCCGTCGATCAAGAGGGCCGCGCTGAATCGGACCCGGCGTCGCCGGAGGGCGGCGCCGGTCACCATTCAGGCACTAACGGCCTCACCCAGAATGTCGCGGATACGCTGAATCGCCTTCGCTGCGTCAGAGCCGGAAGGACCGCCCCCCTGCGCCAGGTCTGATCGCCCACCTCCCCCTGTGCCACCCAGCATGGCGACGCCTTCCCGGACCAGCGTGACAGCGTCAAACTGCCCCACCAGATCATCCGTGACCGCCGCTCCCAGAGTGGCACGGCCGTCGTTCACAGCCACGATTACCGCTACGCCGGAGCCAAGGCGCTGCTTCTCCTGATCGAGCAGAGGGCGCAGTTCCTTGGGGTTGAGACCGTCGTAAATACGGCCGGCAAACCGAACGCCGCCAACCGTCTCGTCAGCAGGTACATCTCCTTTGCTACTCCCTTCAGAGTTGTCCTGCATTGCCAAAATCCGCCGCGCGGCCGCCAGCTCGCGTTCAAGCCTGCGCTTCTCCTCCATCAGAGCCGAAACCCTGGACGCAACCTCCTCCGGCGTCGTGCGCAAAGTGCCCGCAACTTCCTTGAGCGTCTCTTCCTTGCCCACCAGCCACTTGCGCGCGCTGTCGCCGGTCAGCGCCTCGATCCGGCGCACACCCGACGCCACCGCGCTTTCGGAAACGATGCGCAGCAGGGCGATATCGCCCGTGGCGTTTACATGGGTGCCGCCGCATAGTTCGACGGAAAAGTTGCGGCCGCCCTCCCCTACTCCACCCATCGACAGAACGCGCACCTCGTCGCCGTATTTCTCGCCGAACAACGCCAAAGCGCCTGCTTCCACCGCGTCGCTGGGCGACATTACCCGGGTGGTCACCGTATGATTGGCGCGTATTTCCCGGTTTACCTTGGCCTCTACCGCCGCCAGATCGTCTGGCGTAAGCGGCTTGGGATGCGAAAAGTCGAAACGCAGCCGGTCTTCTGCCACCAGCGAACCTTTCTGCGTCACATGCTCCCCCAGCCTCAGGCGCAGCGCGGCGTGCAGCAGATGGGTTGCTGAATGGTTTGCCTTCACACGCTCGCGCCGATCGGCGTCGACCTCAAGATGCACGACATCACCAACTCGCAGTGTACCTTCTTCGACGCGACCATGATGTGCGTGAAGTTTCCCCAGCGGTTTGGCTGTATCTGTGACGGTCATGTGCATGCCGCCATCCGTTCGGATGCTGCCGCTATCGCCAACCTGCCCTCCGCTTTCGGCGTAGAAAGGCGTCTGGTTCACGATCAGCCGGATTTCATCGCCCACCGAAGCTTCGTCAACTTCCTTGGCGTTCCTGACGATCGCCTGTACCCGCGCTTCGCCTGAGGTCGCGGCGTAGCCGATGAACTCTGTGGCCCCCTCCCGCTCGGCGATGTCGAACCAGACTTCCTGCGCGGCGGTTTCGCCTGAGCCCTTCCATGCCGCGCGCGCCGCAGCCTTCTGCTGCGCCATGGCGGCATCAAAGCCACTTCGATCGACACCGAGGCCCCGCGCACGCAGAGCATCCTCTGTCAGATCATAGGGGAATCCGAACGTGTCGTAGAGACGGAACGCCGTTTCGCCGCTCAGTTCATCCCCTGGCCTCAGCCGCGCGACTTCTTCGTCCAGCAGGCGCAAACCCTTGTCGAGCGTGCGGCGGAACTGGATCTCCTCGCGCTCCAGCACTTCGGTGATCAGCGGCTGCCCGCGCGTCAGCTCGGGAAAGGCCTGCCCCATCTCGGCGACCAGGCTGGGGACCAGTCGATGCATCAGCGGCTCGGCTGCGCCGAGCAGATGGGCGTGACGCATTGCGCGCCGCATGATGCGGCGCAGCACGTATCCGCGACCTTCGTTTGCGGGCATGACCCCGTCCGCCAGCAGGAAACTGGCCGACCGCAGGTGATCAGCGATGACCCGGTGACTTGCCCTCGCGTCGCCTTCGGCCTTGCGGCCCGTGAGACTTTCCGACGCAGCAATCAGGGATCGAAACAAATCGATGTCGTAATTGTCGTGCACCCCCTGCATGACGGCGGCGATACGTTCGAGGCCCATGCCGGTGTCGATGGACGGGGCGGGCAAGGCGGAGCGTGATCCATCCGCCAACTGGTCGAACTGCATGAAAACCAGGTTCCAGATCTCGACGAACCTGTCCCCGTCCTCCTCCGGACTGCCCGGCGGGCCGCCAGCGATGTGATCTCCGTGATCGTAAAAGATCTCAGAGCAGGGTCCGCATGGCCCCGTGTCGCCCATGGACCAGAAGTTATCGGTCGAAGCGATGCGGATGATGCGGTGGTCAGGCAGGCCCGCAATCTTGCGCCAGAGGCCGTGAGCCTCGTCGTCGGTATGATAGACCGTGACGGTGAGCCGGTCAGCCGGAAGTTGCCACTCCTTCGTCAAAAGTGTCCAGGCGTGCAGGACCGCCTGCTCTTTGAAGTAGTCGCCGAAGCTGAAATTGCCCAGCATCTCGAAAAAGGTGTGGTGCCTCGCGGTATAGCCGACGTTGTCGAGATCGTTGTGCTTGCCCCCCGCCCGAACGCACTTCTGGCTGCTGGTGGCGCGCGGGGCCGGCGCGGTCTCCCGTCCGGTAAAGACGTTCTTGAAGGGGACCATCCCGGCGTTCACGAACATGAGCGTCGGGTCGCTGAACGGCACCAGCGGTGCAGAAGCCACCTCGAGATGATCCGCCTTGGCGAAATAGTCTAGAAAGGAGCGGCGGATATCGTTGGTGGAAGTCATCGGCTCGAATTAGGCGTTGAGCCGGCAGGCGGCAAGGCAGTTCAGGAAAGCCAAGGGCCGCCATGAAGCAACCGGGCACGCCAACGGAGCAGAGTCACGTTGTGATCTGCCCCGCTGCACTTGCCAAGGACAAGTTTTGCTGTGTCAGAACGGAAGGCGGCGTCTACTCGGCGCCGTCATCCGCGTCAGAGCCAATCATCATTTCCTCTGCAACTTCTTCCTGCTTGCCCCGCACGGCCTGTTCGATCCGGTCGGCCATTTCGGGATTGTCTTTCAGGAATTGTTTGGCGTTTTCCCGGCCCTGACCGATGCGAGTGCTGTCATAGCTGAACCAGGAGCCGGACTTCTCGACGATGCCTGCCTTGACGCCAAGGTCGAGGATCTCTCCCAGCTTGGAAATGCCCTCTCCGTACATGATATCAAACTCGACCTGCTTGAACGGAGGCGCAACCTTGTTCTTCACCACCTTCACACGGGTCGTGTTGCCGACGATGTCGTCGCGATCCTTGATCTGGCCCGTCCGCCGGATGTCCAGGCGCACCGAGGCATAGAATTTCAGCGCGTTGCCGCCAGTTGTCGTCTCGGGATTGCCGTACATCACACCGATCTTCATCCGCACCTGATTGATGAAGATCACCATGGTCTTGGACCGGCTGATGGACCCGGTCAGCTTGCGCAACGCCTGACTCATCAGGCGGGCCTGCAAGCCGACATGGCTGTCCCCCATCTCGCCTTCGATCTCCGCCCGCGGGACCAGCGCCGCAACTGAGTCGACCACCAATACATCAATCGCATTCGAACGCACCAGCGTGTCGGTAATCTCCAGCGCCTGTTCGCCGGTGTCGGGTTGGGAGACGATTAGCTCGTCGATGTCCACACCAAGCTTCTTGGCATAGGCCGGGTCGAGCGCATGCTCCGCATCGACAAAGGCAGCCGTCCCGCCCAGCTTCTGCGCCTCTGCGATAGCGTGCAGCGCAAGCGTCGTTTTGCCGGAGCTTTCCGGACCATAGATTTCAATGATCCGGCCACGCGGCAGACCGCCAATCCCAAGAGCGATGTCGAGGCCGAGCGAACCGGTCGAAACCGCCTCGATCTGCATTGCCTCGCGGCTGCCCAGCTTCATCGCCGAACCTTTGCCGAACGCGCGGTCAATCTGCGCGAGAGCCGCGTCCAGTGCCTTCTGCCGGTCCAAATTCCCGTCCTTACCGTCTACCACTTTCAAGTTCGCCGCCATGACATGGCCTCCATCGATTGAACAGCGGTAAACGTCGCCGCTGTCATGGATAGCTAGATAGAGGGTTCAAAGCGGTAGAACAAGAGGTGAACGTGGTAAAAATCCTACCTTCCAACATGCTTACAAACTTGTTGAGATATCACGCGTTTTCGCGCTCTTCTGCCGCAAGTACCTCCGCCACCTTGTCATTGATCTGCTGCACCGAAAAAGGCTTGGGTATGAAGTGCATGTCCTTGATGTCGATGTCCCGGCGCAGCTGCTCCTCGGCATAGCCGGACATGAAGAGAATGGGGATGTTCGGCTTGGTCTTGCGGATGGCGCGCGCCATCGCCGGCCCATCCATTCCCGGCATCACCACGTCTGTCAGAACCAGATCGAAGTCGCCGCCATTGGCGATGGCGGCAAGTCCCTCCTCGCCATCGCTGCACGCCGTTACCAGATAGCCTGCCCGCGCCAGCGCCCGTTCGGCAACCGCACGCACCATGTCCTCGTCCTCGACCAGCAAGAGCCGGGCACCGCCTGACCACGCCGTCGCACCGCGCGACTTCACGCGCTGCACCGCAGCCTGCGCCGTTTCAGGTCCGTCGTAAACGGGCAGATAGATGGTGAAGCAGGCACCCACCGGCTTGCCGTCGGGAGCAGGAATGTTGTCGCAGAAGATCCATCCGTTCGACTGCTTCACAATGCCATAGACGGTGGAAAGCCCCAGCCCGGTGCCCTTGCCCTGCTCCTTGGTGGTAAAGAACGGCTCAAAAATCTTGTTCAGCAGATGCGGCGGTATGCCCCCGCCGGTATCGCACACGATCAGCGCGGTATAGTCGTGCACCGGCATCGCATCCACGTTCATCCGCTGAACATCAGCCGCTCTGATCCGCCGGGTCGAAAGCGTCAGCTTGCCCGATCCGTCGCCGCGCGCCTGCATGGCATCCCGGGCGTTGACCGCCAGGTTGACGATCACCTGTTCGAGCTGCTGCGGATCCGCCCGCACGGCGCCGAGATTGCGATCGTGGCTGACGCTGAATTCGATGCGGTCGCCCATCAACCGGGTCAGCAGCTGGCTTACTTCGCTGACCACGTCGGGAAGCTGCAGCACCACAGGCCGGAGCGTCTGCTGGCGGGAGAATGCCAGCAGCTGCCGCGTCAGGGAAGCCGCCCGATTTGAGTTCGCCTTGATCTGCTGAATGTCGTCATAGTCGCTGTCGCCCGGCACATGGCGCAACTGCATCAGATCGCAGTAACCGATTATCGCCGTGAGCACGTTGTTGAAGTCATGGGCGACGCCGCCCGCCAGCTGGCCAACCGCCTGCATCTTGGTTGCCTGCGCGACCTGGCGGCGAAGGCGCTTCTCTTCTGTCGAGTCGCTCAGCGACAGCAGCACGGCGGCTTCGCCAATACCCCGCACCCCCGCAAGGCCGACAGATACGGGTTCATCAGGCTCACTGGCAAACCTGACTGGAATATCGCCGCTGGCCGCTGGCCCCTTGGCGTGCCGGCGCACTGCGTCGGCGAGTGGTCCCTTGTCCTCGGCAATGACAAGGTCGGACGGGTATTGCGGCAGCCGCTTGCCACCCAGCCCCGTGGCCCTCAGGAAAGCCTTGTTGGCGAACAGGAACCGTCCATCATTGTCGGTGGTCGCAATGCCGAGCGACAATGCCGACAGCAGAGTTTCGAGCTGAGGCATCGCACTCTGGCTAGAGCTGTCGAAACCGCCTCCTACGCTGACGCTGCTGTCTATCAGAAGCATCAGAGAAGGCGCTTTGTCCGCGTCGCTCGTATGCCGCGCCTCCGGTGCATCAAGCGGGATGTGGACCAGCGTCTGCGGAGTGCCTTCCTGACCCTCGGCCGCGAAGAACAGCCGATCCTCCTCGTCCACCCGCAGAAGATTAACGAATTCCTGACCGGAGGTCGGCTGCTTTGCATTCCCCAGCGCGCGTTCAGAGAGGCCCGGCGTGCCGGCAAGCACCAGACCATCGGGGCCGACCAGCGCCAGTTCGATACCGGCGCGCGACAGGACGGCACCAAACGGGCCGGATACCTCGGCTGCCACTCCATCACCCAAGCGCCGAGGCACCACTTCAGCGAAGCGCCAGACAAGGTAGTTCTCGCCCCTCCCCACGCGTTCCACGCTGATGTCCCAGAAGCGCTCTCCGTCATCGTCGGCTATTCTTGGCGCGGCGCACTTGCCATCGCGCCATGCGGTGCGCGCCAGGGTCAGCAGATGGCTCTGCGCCTCCGCGCTGACGGGGATGTTCGGGGGCGAGTTCTGCTCTCCGAACCAGTCGATGTAGCGCCGGTTCGCACAGGTCAGCCGATTTGCCCTGTCGGTCACGGCCACAGCCTGAGACGGGTGCTCGATTGCGGCCACGGTAACAGACCAGTCGGGCAGCGCAGGGAGGGTAGAGTCGGTCTCCTCTGCCCGGCGAGCGATAATTAATCCGAGTATCACCACCACGAGCAATGCGCTGCCGTAAGCCGATGCTGTCAGCGTATCCTCTCCGACCAGCCAGACCAGCGCCACGCTGCAGACCACCGCAAGCGCCAGACCCGCAAGGAGCGGCAATGGTGGAAGCAGACCGGGCCGCGGAGCTTGGCTAGTATCTAGACGGTCGTCAGGCATCGCCCTGCTCGCGCAGACGACGATCCAGCTCCATCTCCAGCCTCTGCAGCTGCCGATGGCGACGGCGAAGCACCATCCGCTGCCAGACGACGCCCGCTATGAGGTAGCCAATGGTGGAGGCGACAACGGCCAGTGTGAGGAAGCCGAAAGCGACAACACCCGCGGTTTCCAGCAACCAGGCTGACCAACCTTCGGTAGCAACAACCGCCGCCTGATTGTGGCGCAGGATGAACTCGCCAATGAATTTCGCAATACCGATCCAAAAGGCGAGCGTGAAAGGATTGGTGATGAAGGTCGCCAGGGCGGCAAGCGGTACGTTGGCGCGGGTGGGCAGCGCGAGGAATGCGGCAAGAAAGATCTGACCGACGGGTACAATGAAGGCGCAAAATAGCCCAAGCGCTATACCGCGCGGCACCGAACGACGGGTGAAGCGCCACAGTTCCGGGCTCAGGAACCTGTGGGCTATGGGTGCAAGCCAACGGTTCTGCGCCATCTCCTCACGCTTGGGCATCGTCGGTTTGGCCCAGGCGGGCAACCGGTCGGCCAATCTACGTTTTCGCATCACACCGCCCGCCCTAGCGGCGCCAACTGATCATGGCGTGAACCACGCGCCCGGTAAGTCACTCCCACGCCGTTATCCCCGTTCGCGCATGATGCGTGCCTTGTCGCGCTGCCACTCGCGATCCTTGACGTATTCCCGCTTGTCTTGCGCCTGCCGCCCTTTGGCCAGCGCCAATTCAACCTTCGCCCGACCTTGGCGATTGAAGTAGATCGACAATGGCACCAGCGTCATGCCCTTCCGCTCAGTCGCGCCGAGCAGCCGGGCTATCTCCCGCTCGTGCAGCAGCAGCTTGCGCGGGCGGCGCGGTTCGTGATTGAAGCGGTTGCCGTGGCTGAATTCGGGGATGTTGGCGTTGACGAGATAGACCTCACCATCGTGCACCTCGGCATAGCTTTCGGCTATAGATGCTTCGCCTGCGCGCAGCGCCTTCACCTCTGTTCCCTGGAGCGCGATGCCGGCCTCGTACTTGTCCTCGATGGAATAGTCGAACCGCGCGCGCCGGTTCTCGGCCACGGTCTTGAGCTTGTCGAACGGAGAAGGTTTAGGCCGCGCCATGACGAGCGCATTTAAGAGCTAGCGCCGCCAAAGCCAATGCCGCTCAGCGGCCGGTCACGCATCGTCACTCTTTTTTGGAAGGCGCGCCTGCGCCAACTGCATAGCCCGCAATGTCGGATGCGGCTAAAAAGCCATCGATTTAGCCGGAGGCGTGAAGCCAGATCTTAACGCGAGATCAATCCGGCATGCTGCAGTGCCGCGTCTACGGCTCGCATTGCGTGTTCGCTGGCGCGGCACAGGGGCAGCCGAACCTCATCGGTCAGCCACTCATGAACCCGCGTCAACGCATATTTGACTGGCGCCGGGCTGGCATCTTCGAACATGGCGTAATGCAGCGGGTAGAGGCGGTCGTTCAATTCCCGCGCACGCACGAGGTCGTTCTCCGCACAAGCATTCTGGAACTCGGCACAAAGGCCAGGTGCGACATTGGCGGTGACGGAAATGCATCCGACGCCTCCGGCTGCGTTGAACGGCAGTGCCAGTTCGTCGTCACCGGACAGCTGGCAAAACTGTTTCGAGATCCCCATGCGGTGATCCGTGACGCGGGACAGATCCCCGCTGGCATCCTTGATGCCGACGATCTGATCCGGAAAACGCCTGGCCAGTTCGCACACCGTTTCAGGTTCGATGTCGGTCACGGTGCGGCCGGGCACATTGTACAGGATGATGGGCAAGTCGCAGTTGTCGGCCAGAAAGCTGAAGTGAGCGAGCAGTCCGGCCTGGCTGGGCCGATTATAATACGGCGCGACGCACAACGCGGCCGCCGCTCCCGCTTTCTTGGAAAAGTTCATATGCAGCAGGGCGTTTCGTGTATCGTTCGAACCGCAGCCCGCGATAACCGGAACACGCCCGGCCGCCTGTTCGATGCACAGTTCGATGACCCGGTGATGCTCGGCGTTGGAAAGCGTCGAAGCCTCTCCCGTCGTGCCACACGGGACAAGCGCACTACTGCCCTGATCGATTTGCCAATCCACCAGCCTCCGGAACGCCGGCTCGTCCAGGGATCCGTTCCTGAACGGCGTCACCAAGGCCGGAATTGAGCCTGAGAACATTGACGTTTTCCTTGCTGAGCGTTTGACCGACTAAAAGTTAATGTTTATCTTTCAAGCCGGATTTATTCAGGGCGTGATAAGGAGCAAGGGGTCAGAATGTCCAGCATGGATAATCGCAAACCGATGCAGCGCTTTCGCTATAGCACCCTTCTCGCCGCGACCATGCTGGCTGGCTCTCCGACAATTGCGGCCGAGCAGCCTACCTCGTCGCCACTTGCCGCCACAGCGGAAGAGTGGGACCGGGCGCGGGCCAATCTGATTGCGCAGGCACCTGGACCGATGCGCGGCGCCATTGCTCGCTGGGAGCAGCTGATCGCTGCCGAAAACCTGAACTTCGACGACTACGCAGGCTTCATGATGGCCTACCCCGGCTTTCCGCAGGAGAGCCGGTTGCAGGCTCGCGCGGAAACGGCGTTGGGAAGGCAGGCGGTGGCACCAAGCACACTGGCGGCTTTCTTTGACCGTAACCCTCCGCTCAGCAACACCGCCCACGGGCGCTATGCACTGGCCTTGGCGCAGCTCGGCAGGCCCGAAGCGGCCGCGGCGGCGCGCACCGCCTGGCTCGGCGGACGGCTTGACGCACAGACCGAGGCGGCGCTGCTCAACCTCCATGGTTCGAGGTTCACACCAGCCGACCATGTCCAGCGCATGGATGTATTGCTGTGGCAGGGCGATGCGGCCGGAGCGCGTCGGCAGCTCGCCCTTGTGCCGGCCGAGGCGCAACCGGCGATGGTCGCGCGGCTTACGATGCTGGAAGGACGCGACGCGGGGGTGAGTGGCGGTGGCGCGCAAGCCGCTGCTGCTCGCGATCCCGGCTACATCTATAATCTGGCAAGGTATTACCGCACCAGCGGGCAGACGGCTGCTGCGGCACAGCTTCTGGCCAACCGCGCGAACTTCGCACGACCCGCTCACGACCCGGAAGCCTTCATTGGCGAGGCTCTGCGCATTGCGCGCAGCGCGGATGCAGGTTCGGCAATTCGGATTGCCGGAAATGTCGACGATCTCTTTGCGCCAGGAACGGATATCAGCCTCGCATCCTTCCGGTTGCGCGACGATTACACTTCGCTGATGTGGCTTGGCGGGACACAGGCCTTGTGGAACATGGGCGATGGCGCCTCAGCCGCGCCGCTCTTCGCGCGCTACGGTTCGGCCGCTCAGACGCCGCAAACCCGGTCAAAAGGGTTTTACTGGGCAGGCCGTGCCGCCAGTCGCGCAGGGCAGCGCGATCAGGCGAGGCAGTATTACGAATTGGCCGCCACCTATCCCGACCGCTTTTACGGCATGCTTGCGCTGCGCGAGCTTGGTCAGGGCTTGCCGGCGTTATCACAATCCGCCACCGGCCAACCAACGGCGCAGCAGCGAGCAATCTTTCGTGACAAGCCTTTGACGAAAGCCGTTGCAGAGGTTGCCCGTGACGCTCCTTGGAGCACCGGCATCCAGTTCTATCGCGCCATCGCGGCGCAGGCTGAAACGGTGGAGGACCACCTGCTTGTGGCCGAGCTTGCGCGGGAAATCGGGCGGCGCGATCTGGCCGTCATTCTGGCGGACTCGGCCGCCTCGAAGGGGCTGGAACAGTTCACGGCACAAGGTTTTCCGAAGCTTGAAACTCCGGCCGGCACCAACTGGACCATTGTTCACGCGATCACCCGGCAGGAGAGCCAGTTTGCCGATAACGCCATCAGCCATGCCGGCGCGCGCGGCCTGATGCAGCTGATGCCCGGCACCGCCCGTGAGCAGGCAGGGAAGCTCGGCATGACCTATCTGTCCGCAGATCTCATCAACTCGGCAGACTATAACATCCGGCTGGGAAGCGGTTATTTCTCCAGGATGCTGGACTACTACGGTGGCTCTTATCCTTTGGCAGTGGCCGCATACAATGCGGGTCCCGGAAACGTGAACAAGTGGCTGCGTGCAAACGGCGACCCGCGCACCGGCGGCGTCGACTGGGTCGACTGGATCGAGCGGATCCCGTTTTCCGAAACCAGAAACTATGTCCATCGCGTGCTGGAAAACGCGGCAGTGTATGAACACCTCTATCCTGATCGGGCAAAGAGCAGTGGCCGCCCGCGCATGGCTGGCGACTTCCTGCGCTAACGACGCGGGATGAGACTGCGGCGTGGATTTGCGGGCCTATGCGCCGCGGCTGCCCTGTGCGCGGGATCGGCAGGCGCCAAGCAGAGTCTTGGCATCTTCGATGGATGGGGTGCGTTTCGTGATCCTGCTGCCGGGCAATGCTATGCGATAGCCATGGCAGAGGCAGACCCTCGCGCTCGTGAACGGCAGCCTTATATGACTGTGACGCCAACTGCTTCATCGCACGGCGAGGGGCAATTGCACTGGAGTTTGGGTCGAACCGCTGCAGCCTCTTCCGCCATAAGAGCGCAAATTGGCCAGCGGTACTTCCGCCTTGTAGCCGGCGGTCACAATGCTTGGGTTCTGGACGTCCGCGACGAAGCGGCAATGCGCGCCGCGATGCGTAACACAAACCGGCTAACGGTGCTTTACCGCGATCGGGAAGGTCGCGCGTTCTCCGACAGGTATAATCTCAGCGGCGCACCGACAGCCATGGACGCTGCGTCTCTCGCTTGCAGTAACAAATCATAACATCGGCGGCGCGGCCGAAGCCCCGCCGCCGCTGCTATCTGCCTCTTTCGTTAGAAGCGGACCCCAAGGCCCAGCACGACCTGGTGGCGGTCCAGATCGATGTCGAACCGGTCGCTGGTCGCCTGATTGGCGAAGTTCAATTCCGCACGCGAGTAGTTCGAGTACCGGTACTCGATCTTCGCGAAGCTCTGCGGGCTCATGGCGTATTCGATACCCGCCCCCAGCCGGTAGCCATCGGTCTTCAGATTGGTGGCGAGTGCGAAATCGCCGCTGTCCACACGCACGTCATAGCGGGCGTTGGTGTAACCACCCTTCGCATAGACCAGCAGATCAGGCTGAGCGAGGAAGCCAACACGAGCGCCAAGGTACAGGTCGCGTCCGGCATCCACATTGCCGAGACCGGCGTTCTCAAGCCGACCGTCCTGTACATCGGTGTCGGCCGTAGACCCGGTCAATTCAGCTTCGGCACCGACAACCACGCCACCCAGCGCGAAGTCATAGCCGATCGCTCCGCCATAAACGACGCCTTCAAAGGACTGATCGTTGTCCGAGTTGAAATCGTCATCAATGCTGCTCCCAGCCTTGTTGATGTCGTAACCGACGATCGCCTCAACCCGGGGACCGGTGAAAGTGGGGTTGACGACCTGCGCGCTGGCCGGTGCGGCGAGAGCGAGGAAGGCGACCGAACCAGCCAGGCTGGCGGCGAGGTAATTGAAGGTCTTCATAAATACTCCATGTCTTTGCTTACGGACGATCATCCGCATGACCTCTCCAACCTCTCTGGCAGGTGAACAGTTTCATTAACCTCACACTACAAGATTATTGCGTCATTTTTGCTACATATTGCGCGATCTGATTGCCGCAATGGTCGAGGGCTAAGTTCGGCGGGAACGCAAAGGTCTGCGATCGACAAGCTGGCAAATTGCAAGATTTTGCCTATATGCGGCCGCTCAATGTCTGACACTGCCCTCATGTCGCCCCCCGGTCTTGTTGATCCGGTACCAGTTGCCCGCGTGGTCACACCGCGCGCGGACGCGCGTGTCGATCTGACGGGCCTTGCCCGTCCCGCAGTGCAGGAACTGCTCGAGCAGGCCGGTTTGGACCCGCGGCAGGCGAAGCTACGGTCCCGGCAGATATTCCACTGGATCTATCATCGCGGCGTGACTGACTTCGCGCAGATGACTGACATAGCCAAGACGATGCGCCCATGGCTGACGGACCGTTTCGTGATCGGCCGGCCGGACGTGGTGGAGGCGCAGCATTCGGTCGATGGCACCCGCAAGTGGCTCTTGCGGACGGCAGACGGGCACGACTTCGAGATGGTCTTTATCCCCGATGCCGACCGGGGCACGCTGTGCGTGTCGAGCCAGGTGGGCTGCACCCTGAATTGTCGGTTTTGTCACACCGGTACCATGCGCTTGGTCCGCAACCTCACGCCAGGCGAAATCGTAGGCCAGGTCATGCTGGCGCGCGATGCTCTGGGTGAATGGCCTCGCGGCAGCATGGCGGGACTGGAAGATGTGGAGGATGCCGGGCACTACACGTCGGACGGGCGCCTGCTCACGAACATCGTGATGATGGGCATGGGCGAACCACTTTATAACTTCGAGAATGTTCGCGACGCCCTTCGCGTGGTTATGGATGGAGATGGCTTGGCGCTGTCAAAGCGGCGGATCACCCTGTCGACCAGCGGGGTCGTACCCATGATGCAGCGCTGCGGTGAAGAGATCGGCGTAAACCTCGCGGTGTCGCTGCACGCGGTGACCAAGGAGATACGCGACGAGATTGTTCCGCTGAACCGCAAGTACGGCATTGAGGAACTGCTCGCTGCCTGCGCCGCCTATCCCGGCGCCTCCAACGCGCGGCGGATTACCTTCGAGTACGTCATGCTCCGCGACAAGAATGACAGCGACGCCGATGCGCGTGAACTGGTCCGGCTGTTGAAGGCTTACGACCTTCCAGCGAAGGTGAACCTGATCCCGTTCAATCCGTGGCCGGGTGCGCCATACGAATGCTCTACCCCCGACCGGGTCCGGCGGTTTTCCGAAATCGTCTTCGCCGCTGGCATCAGCGCGCCGGTCCGCACGCCGCGCGGGCGGGATATTGATGCTGCCTGCGGGCAGTTGAGGACGGCGGCCGAGAAAAAGAGCCGGGCGGAGCGCGACCGGGAGATCGAGAGCGCGGCATGAACACTGGCGACGCGCCAGATGAGCCCTCGGGGCGGGCATACTTCCCCAGACCATCTTCTTGGCCTGTGCCTGCCCGCGTGATACTTGATCCAGATGTTCTCTTCGTCGGCTAGGCAGTGACATGCAGGACCAGGCAGCATCCGCATACGATGGCCTGCACTATACCTATTGCCGCCCTTTTCGGATTGCCGGCCATTCTTGCGAGGGGCTGGTCCGGTCGGGTATTGCCGACAACCGGAGCGAACTGCTGATTAAAGAAGTGGCGGTGGCAATGGGCCAGACGCCCGAAACTCGGGTCGAGGGCATACGCAACCGCAACCTCGCTGCCATCCCGCCCGATCGACGACGGCTGAAGGTCGAAGCGGGCTACGTTGACTGGATCAACATCGGCATCGCCACCCATCGCGACGGCAAACTCGTGCACCAAAGCCGCCCCGGACGGCGCATTGCAATGCCTGAGCGCGCGGCAAGCATGACGGACCTGACAACAGCAGCGCTGGTGGGCAAGGCGGAAGCTTCCTGAATGACGCGTCCTGCGGTTCTCGTGACAGGTGGCGCCAAGCGGGTCGGCGCCGCCATTGCCGAGGGCTTCGCCAAGGCTGGCTGGCACGTGGTAATTCATTACCATCGCTCGGCCAGGGAAGCGACAGACCTGGCTGCTGGACTGCCGTCGGCAGAGACGGTGCAGTGCGAACTGAGCGACCCCGGCGCGGTCGAGGAAATGGTGGCTGTCCTCAGTGCAAGGCTGCTTGACTGGCGCTGCTGCGTCGCCAATGCCGCTCTGTTCCTGCCTGATGACGCCGCCGCCCTGGACGAAGATCTGTTCGACCGGCTGCTGACGGTGAATGCCAGGGCTTCTGCTCGCCTCATCCAGCTTTACCTGGCGCATGCCTATGCAGCGCAGGGTCGGCGGGCGATCGCGATCACCGATCAGAAGCTGTTCAACCCCAACCCCGACTTCTTTTCCTATACGCTGACCAAGGCTGCGCTGGCCGGAGCGGTACCTCTGCTCGCGATGGGTGCGGCGCGCGAAGCGGACCGGGTATATGCCCTTGCCCCCGGCGCGATCCTGCCCAGTCACGACCAGAACGCTGCCGAAGCCGAGGTCTCCCACCGTCTGAACCTGCTGCAACGCAGGACGAGCGCCGGTGAAATCGCCGATGGCTGCGTCTTTCTCGCGCAAGGCTTGCTGGCGAGCGGCGAAACCCTGCTCGTCGACAGCGGACAGCATCTGCTCAGGCAGGCGCGCGATGTCATCTACCTCGCGCGGGACGAACCCGGCGCGCGGCCCGCCTGACCAGGGTGGCGCACGTGGCGGGGGTTCGATAAACAATCCTGTATGAGCACTACACTTCTGGAACGCTTCCTGCGGCACGCAATCAGCCACGGAACCCTGGAGGTCCATCATGCGGCCGGCAGCACAAGCCGCTTTGGCACGCCTGCCGCCGGCTATCCCGACGTCGTAATCCGCCTCATCGACCCCGCTGCTGCCCGCGCCATCATCCTTGATCCGCGTATAGGCGCGGCAGAGGCGTTCATGGATGGCAGGCTTGTTATCGAGCAGGGGGACATCATGCAGCTGGTCCAGCTCCTGCGCATGAACCAGCCATGGGAACGGGGTGTCGGGCTGCGGCCCCCCGCCCTGCCCCGACGTCTGCGCAACCGCGCCGCCTTCGCCATGGAGCAGGTCAACCAGCAACTCAGCGCCCGGCGTAATGTCGCGCATCATTACGATATCGGCAACGATCTGTACCGCCTCATGCTGGATCCGGAGCATATGCAGTATAGCTGTGCCTACTGGCCAAGCACGGACATGACACTGGGGCAGGCGCAGGAGGCAAAGCTGGCCCATATCGCCAGCAAGCTGCGCCTGAGGCCGGATGACATGGTGCTGGACATCGGCTGCGGCTGGGGCGGCATGGCAATCTATCTGGCCAAGCGGTTCGGCGTTCATGTCCACGGCATTACCCTGTCCAAGGAACAGCTTCAGTTGGCCAAGCGGCGCGCGGAGGAAGCCGGGGTCGCCAACCGCATCATCTTTGAACTCATCGATTACCGGGACTTGCCGCAACGCGACTTCCGCTATGACCGGATAGTGTCTGTCGGCATGTTCGAGCATGTCGGGCGCGCCCAGTTCGAAACGTTCTTCCGGACCTGCGCCAGCCTGCTCACGGATGACGGCGTCATGCTGCTGCACACCATCGGTCGCATGGGCAGCCCCGGCACCACCGACGCGTTCACCCGCAAATACATCTTCCCCGGCGGCTATATCCCCGCACTTTCGGAGACTGTCGCCGCGAGTGAAAAGACCCGGCTGATCGCGTCGGATGTTGAAACCTGGCGGCTTCATTACGCCCGCACGCTGCGTGCCTGGTACACCAATTGCGAAGCCAACCGCGAGGCCATAATCGCCATGTTCGACGAACGGTTCTTCCGCATGTGGACCTTCTACCTCGCCGGTGCCACAGCCGCATTCGAAAGCGGTGCGATGTGCAACTACCAGATCCAGTACATTCGCCAGCGTGATGCCCTCCCGCTGACGCGCGACTACATGGTGGAAGCAGAGCGGCGACCGAAGTCGTAACCGCTGAATTGCGATGTAGGAAAGCCGCTGTTACGGAGCCGGTCCTTGTTCCAGACGGAGTAAACGATGCCCGGCCAGCAGCGCCCTGATCCCCGCAAGGTCGTCCTTGCCTATTCCGGCGGCCTCGACACGTCGGTCATTGCCAAATGGCTGACGGTGGAACGCGGGCTGGAGGTCGTGACCTTCACCGCCGATCTCGGGCAGGGCGAAGAGATCGAGCCTGCCCGCGCCAAAGCCCGCACGATGGGCATCCCCGACCACCACATCTTCATCGAAGACCTGCGGGAAGAGTTCGTCCGCGACTTCGTGTTCCCCATGATGCGGGCCAACGCGCGCTACGAAGGCGACTACCTGCTCGGCACGTCCATCGCCCGCCCGCTCATTTCCAAGCGGCTGGTGGAGATCGCCCGCGACGTCGGTGCCGACGCCATCGCCCATGGCGCGACGGGCAAGGGCAACGACCAGGTCCGCTTCGAGTTGTCCGCCTACGCGCTGGCACCCGACATCCGCATCATCGCCCCGTGGCGCGAATGGGATCTGACCAGCCGCTCCGCGCTCATCGACTGGGCCGAGAAGCATCAGATTGCGGTGCCGAAAGACAAGCGCGGGGAAAGCCCGTTCTCGACCGACGCGAACCTTCTGCACACTTCTTCCGAGGGCAAGGTGCTGGAAGATCCGTGGGATGAAGTACCGCCCTACGTCTATTCCCGCACCGTCGATCCGCAGGACGCTCCGAATGCGCCCGAACACATCACCCTGTCCTTCGAACGTGGCGACGGAGTGGCTCTCAACGGCGAGACGATGTCGCCTGCCACCCTGCTCACAGCACTGAACGAGCTGGGCCGCCGGCATGGCATCGGCCGGCTGGACCTAGTCGAGAACCGTTTCGTCGGCATGAAGAGCCGCGGCATGTACGAAACCCCCGGTGGCACCATCTACGCCGCCGCCCACCGCGGCATCGAACAGCTCACCCTCGACCGCGGCGCCGCGCACCTCAAGGACGAGCTGATGCCGCGCTATGCCGAACTCATCTACAACGGGCTGTGGTTCTCTCCCGAGCGCGAGATGCTGCAGGCCGCGATCGACCATTCGCAGGCCAAGGTCACGGGCGACGTGCGCCTCAGCCTGTTCAAGGGACTCGCGTCCGTCACCGGCCGCCGGTCACCCCATTCCCTGTATTCCGAGCGGCATGTGACGTTCGAGGACGACGCCGGCGCGTACGACCAGAAGGACGCCGAAGGGTTCATCAAGCTCAACGCCCTGCGCCTGCGCCTGCTGGCCAGACGCGACCGGCCGGACGCGCTTTAACTCGCCTGTCATTCGCTGGTTCCACAGTTTTGCACTCAACTCGTCGATGAACTGTGGCGCGAATGGGGCAGGCGGACCCGCCTCTTAACGACTCCCACGCCCCCCTTCCGTAGAGAGGCTGCACACGGAACGGGAGGTTCTCCATGACCAAACGCACTCTGCGCCTCTGCGCGCTCGCCACTATTCTCGCCACCAGCGCCACCGCCGGTTGGTCCGCCAGCACGCCCGACAATGGCGTTCCCGCCGGCGAGCTGACCGCCCCCTCCGCGACCCCGCTCGCCGCGCCCGCGGCCCCGGCCGAGGAAGCACCGGCCGAGGAAGCGCCGGCCGAGGAAGCCACCCTGATCGGCACCGGCACCGCATCCTTTTACGCCAGCGAGTTCCACGGCCGCCGCACCGCCAGCGGAGCGCGCTTCGACATGAACGCCATGACCGCCGCGCACCGGACCCTGCCCTTCGGCACCCGCCTGCGCGTCACCAACGAACGCAACGGCCGCTCCGTCGTGGTCACCGTCAACGACCGTGGCCCCTTCCACAAGAGCCGCGTGCTGGACGTCAGCCGCGCCGCCGCCGAACGGCTCAACATGGTGGGCGCCGGGTCCGCCCGCGTCCGCCTCGAACGGGTCGGCTGATCAGGCCCGGGCGCCCGCTGCCTAGCCGCCGGGAGGCAAAGCCTCCCCCTCCGCTTTCATCTCCGCCGCTTCCAATTCATCCAGCCGGTCGTCCAGCTCTTCCCAGCTGGTGAGCAGCCACCATTCCGGCACCCCGGCCTCGAACGCGCGGAACTGCACCACCACCGCGTCGAGATCGTCGCTCAGCTCTTCGGGCAGCGGCGCGCGGCGCGGGCGGGCCGCCTCCATCGCTTCCCAGCGCTGCGCCACCGTCATCTTCTCCCATTCGTCATCCTCGTCGCCCACCGCATCCTCAGGTTCCGGCGGAGACATGGACCGGGTGTTACACCGTCCAGAGGAAGTTGCGCGCCCGTCCGGCGCGGGCGCGGCGAGCGGCCCGGTCGCGGCCGGGGGCGCAGGCGGCGGCAGTTCCTCGCCCCGTTCCAGCGCCGCCACCACCGCGTCGAAATCCTCCGCCAGCGCGGCCGTGTCGGCATCCTCCACCAGCCGGTCGAGCCGCGCCAGATGGGCGAGCAGCAGGCGCGTGTCGTAACGGCGGCGGGTGCCCACGACCTCGCCCCGGAACCACACCTCCTCCTCCACCCCGTCGAGCGCGCGGCAAGCGAGCACCTCCTCGGCCTGCGTCCGCGCGACCAGCAGCGCGGCATCCCACGCGCGCCGGAACCGCGCGCAGGCGCGCCGCTGGCGATAGGCGGTCTGATGGCTGATCCCGGCCGCCCTGGCGGCCGACCGCGCCGACCCGCACTCCGCCAGCCGCGACAGGAACGCGGCCTGGCGCGCGGCGGTGAACTGATGCTGCGCGGCGCGGGTGTCGTCGGCGGGCAGGTCGTCGATGAAGGTGGCGAGCGGCGGGGCGGACAGGGTGGAAGTCGAACCCACCGGCTCGCGCGTGTCAGGCGCGGCGCCGGGCGAAAGGATGGCGGTGTGGAGGGTCATGCGCGGTTCTCCATGGGAGCAGGGGAACCGGGGAGCATGGCACGGGCGGGGGTGTGTAGGACAGGGGGCAGGTCAGCGAGGCAGGAAGCCCAATTCGTACACCATCGGGCGCAGCTTTTCACTGAGCGCGGCGTAGGCAGCCTTGAAAGGCGCGAAGTCGGTCAGTTCGGTATCGCTGTAGGCTTCCAGCGCGCGTCGCACCTGATACCACCCTGCATCGGCGCGGTTCAGCTTGTATTCCTGCCGGATCCTGTTCGGAAAGCTGGTGGCGTGGAAGCGCTGGAACAGCTTGCGACCTTCGTCGAGCACGGCCTGCGCCTCGCGTGAAATTTCCATGTCCGCCATGTAGCGCACCATGAAATCGCTTTCGAATCGCGCCTTCGCACCCACCTCGGCCTCGGTGTAGGGGATGAAGTGGTTGGTCAGGCTCCAGTCGCGATCATTCCAGCGCAGCCCGTCCGCGCCTGCGGTGAGATTCTTTCCGGCAAACAGCATCCAGACGAGGCAATCGGACTTGAACTCGTCGGAAAGTGCCTTCGTGGGTTGCAAGAACTGGTCGTTGTGGTTTTGCCAAGTGTGCGGAATGATCATTCGAACGGTGAAAATGATCGCCGCTTTCCATAGGTTTTCTGGTGTGATGAAATAGCCCCCTGCGTGTCCGATTGAGTGGACGGATGAAAAAATGGCGGTCATCGTCCCTGAGTTTTGCAGGTCAGTCCCGTTGCAGAAAAAGTGTGCGATAGCTCCGTCTGACCAATTGCGATTTCGGATGCCGGTCGTCTTTGTCAGTGGCGTGATTGCGTTTGTCAGCGGCACCGCTTCGACCCGGTTTTTTCGCGAACGGGGCAGCCATTCGGTCAACAAGCGGTCGTTAGGAAAGTCGAAGAAGCTCTTTTCGCCTATGATATCTCCAGCCTTGTCTAGTGCGATGGTCTGAATGACCTCGGCAGGTTCATGCTGCGCCAAGTCCCAGATCAGGAAGCCAACCGGAAAGTTGCCCTTCAGGTTGTCGA
Organism: Porphyrobacter sp. GA68; assembly: GCF_022605525.1. Taxonomy (GTDB): domain Bacteria; phylum Pseudomonadota; class Alphaproteobacteria; order Sphingomonadales; family Sphingomonadaceae; genus Qipengyuania_B. The sequence continues at coordinate 346,586 of NZ_JAKQYJ010000002.1, read as the reverse complement.
ACGCCTTGCTGTGGACAATGTACCCATCGAGATACTTGGCTTCCCACTGTTTGCGAAACCGCTCGAAGTTGGGGGCATTGACGTATTTGAGAGTGCTGAACATCGCCAGCTTGGCTTCAGGTAACTCGATCAAAATTCGGTGCAGGAACTGCACGAACAACTCCCGAGCCGAATAGCCCAGATTGCTCATGCTGTGGCTGATTCGGGTAGTAGCGATACCCGTTTTCCCAGCGTTACCGATTGAGTTACCGGCCTCACCATAAGGCGGATTAATCAGCACCAGTATCGGCTTCGCACCCCTCTTCCCCTCGCGCGCATCGGCAATCGCCTGCCTGAGCGCCATCGGCACCTTGCCCGACAAATCGTAGTCGATCTCACCGAAATCGGTCACATCGTCGTTGAGATAGTCGTATTGGAAAATCTCCGCCCCGGCGAAGGCCGGGTTGCTGCGCATGATCGTCACGTCCTCCTGATCCAGCGTGGACATGAAGACATTGCGCAGGTTGGAATGCTTGGCCTCCAGATTGCCGACGCCCGCACACATGTCCCAGACGATGTATTTCTGCTGCCAGTCCGTCCCCAGCGTCGCGGCAAGCTGGTCATAGGCTTTGTCGACGATGTGGAGCGGGGTGTAGAAGGCGCCCTTGAACTTCTGGTCGTCCATCGGCAGCAGGCTGTCGCGCCGTTCGAGCAGATAGTGCCGGTGCTTCTGTTCGGGCGGGCGGTGATAGATGTTCCAGAAATTGCGGTAGCCGCGCTCGCTGGCCAGTTCGTATTGATCGGCCCCCATGATGAACACCGGCTTGTCGCCGCTGAACAGCAGGCGGGCGGGCAGGTTGCGCATCGCCTCGTTGCGGCCATCGTGCATGATGTCGGCAAAGAACAGGACGGCGTAATCCGCCTCGCGCTTCACACCCAGTTCCACGCCGACCATCGCCACCCACTTGTCGAACACCTGCCGCAGATTATCCGGCGTGATAGGGGTGCGGATGATCCGGCCTTCGCGCACGGCATCCTTGGCGGCCTTGATGAACTCGGCCTCGTATCCGTCGATATGGTAGAGCACGAAATGCGTTTCGATGGTGGGGGCGATCTGCGCCGCCAGCGCCTTGTCCGCGGCTGAACCGGATTTGGGCCACACAATGCTCTTGTCGTCCAGCAGCGGCATGGCGTGCTCGGTCGCCATCAGCGCCGCCTTTTCGCGGTCGATCACGCACAGGAAGCCGGGGATCGCCTCGCCGCGTTTGCGCGCGGCACGCACATAGGTCAGCAATTGGGCGAACATCAACAACGGCGGCGTGGGGGATTCCTTCGCCTCAAACCAGATTTCGGGTGTCTGGATATCGACCAGCCCCTTGAACACGCCCTTAAGACCCAGCGCCTTGATGTAGGCATCCTTGACGTCTTCTTCGGTGCGGGCGCGATGCAGATCTTCGCGCAAGCTCATTCCGCCGCCTCCGTTTCGACGCGCGCCCGCGCCAGCAGCGGCTTCAGATAGAACCCCGTGTGCGACCGCTCCACGCGCACGACATCCTCCGGCGTCCCCTCCGCCACGATCTCCCCGCCGCGCACCCCGCCGTCCGGGCCCAGGTCCACAATCCAGTCGGCCGTCTTGATGACGTCGAGATTGTGTTCGATCACGATCACGCTGTTCCCCTGATCCACCAGGCGATGCAGCACTTCCAGCAGCTTGCGCACATCCTCGAAGTGCAGGCCCGTCGTCGGCTCGTCGAGGATATACAGCGTCTGTCCGGTGGACCGGCGGGCGAGTTCCTTGGCGAGCTTCACCCGCTGCGCCTCGCCGCCGGACAGGGTGGTCGCCTGCTGCCCCACCTTGACGTAGCCGAGGCCGACTTCGTTCAGCATCGCCATGCGGTCGCGGATCGGGGGCACGGCCTTGAAGAACTCCACCGCGTCCTCCACCGTCATGTCCAGCACGTCGGCGATGCTCATCCCCTTGAACCGCACCTCCAGCGTTTCGCGGTTGTAGCGCTTGCCGCCGCATTCCTCGCAGGTGACATAGACGTCGGGGAGGAAGTGCATCTCGATCTTGATGAGGCCGTCGCCCTGGCACGCCTCGCACCGGCCGCCCTTGACGTTGAAGGAGAAGCGGCCCGGCTTGTACCCGCGCGCGAGGCTTTCGGGGAGGCCGGCGAACCAGTCGCGGATGTTGGTGAAGGCGCCGGTGTAGGTGGCGGGGTTCGACCGCGGGGTGCGGCCGATGGGCGACTGGTCGATCTCGATCACCTTGTCGCAGTGTTCGAGGCCGGTAACCTTGTCGTGCGCCCCGGCAATAATCCGCGCGCCGTTCAGCTGGCGGGCGGCGACGGCGTAGAGCGTGTCGATGGTGAAGGACGACTTGCCCGACCCTGACACGCCCGTGACGCAGGTGAAGGTGCCGAGCGGGATGGAGGCGGTGACATTGCGCAGGTTGTTGGCCCGCGCCCCGTGTACGGTCAGTTTCCGGCCATTGCCCTTGCGGCGGGTGGCGGGCACCTCGATCCGCATGGCCCCGGTGAGGTATTGCGCGGTCAGCGACTTCTTCGACTTCAGGATCTGGCGCAGCGTCCCTTGCGCCACCACCTCGCCCCCGCGCACGCCCGCACCCGGGCCAAGATCAACGATGTGGTCGGCGGCGCGGATGGCGTCCTCGTCATGTTCGACGACGATCACCGTGTTGCCCAGGTCGCGCAGCCGTTTCAGCGTTTCCAGCAGGCGGTCGTTGTCCTTCTGGTGCAGGCCGATCGACGGTTCGTCGAGGACGTAGAGCACGCCCGACAGCCCGCTGCCGATCTGGCTGGCGAGACGGATGCGCTGGCTTTCACCGCCTGACAGCGTGCCGCTGGTCCGGTCGAGGTTGAGGTAGTCGAGCCCCACATTGTCGAGGAAGCCCAGCCGCTCGTTGATCTCCTTGAGGATGGCGCGGGCGATCTGCCGCTGCGTCTCGCCCAGCTGCTCCTCCAGGGCGAGGAACCAGGCCTTCGCCGCCGCGACGCTCATCCGGACGGGAGTGGCGATGTCGGTGCCGGCGACCTTTACCGCCAGCGCCTTGTCGTTCAGCCGCTTGCCGCCGCAAGTCTCGCACGGTTGCGCGGTCTGGTATTTCGCCAGCTCCTCGCGCATCCAGGCGCTTTCGGTCTGCAGCATCCGGCGGTTGAGGTTGCCGATGACGCCCTCGAACGCTTTCCTGACGGTGTATTCCTTGCGCCCGTCCTTGAAGGTCAGCGGGACCGCCTTGCCCCCGGTGCCGTGCAGCACGATGTGCCGCTGTTCCGGGGTCAGCGCGTCCCACGGCGTGTCGAGAGAAAAGGCGAACTCCTTGGCCAGCGAGGCGAGCACCTGCATGTAATAGGGCGACGGCGGGTTGGATTTCGCCCACGGCACCACCGCGCCCTTCTTCAAGGACAGATGTTCGTTCGGCACCACCAGCTGCGGGTCGAACAGCATCTTCTCGCCGATCCCGTCGCAGGTGGGACAGGCGCCCTGCGGCGCGTTGAAGGAAAACAGGCGCGGCTCGACCTCCTCGATGGTGAAGCCGCTCACGGGACAGGCGAAGCGTTCGGAAAACACGATGCGGTTGGGCGGCAGCCCCGCGCCCTTCATCGCCCCGCCTTTTTCGGCCGCCGCCTCCACGGCATCAGCGTCCGGGCCGATGCCGGCGGGGCGCACGTCCATGCGGCCGGCCAGCGCTTCGGCCACGGTGGTGTCGGCCAGATCAACGTAGGCGAGACCCTCGGCCAGCTTCAACGCCTGTTCGAAACTGTCCGCCAGCCGCGTTTCGATCCCGGCCTTCACCGCCAGCCGGTCGACCACCACTTCGATGTCGTGCTTGAACTTCTTGTCGAGAACGGGTGCTTCCTCGATCGGGTACATCTCGCCATCGATGCGCACGCGGGTGAACCCGGCCTTCTGCCATTCGGCCAACTCGCGCCGGTATTCGCCCTTGCGTCCCCGGACCGCCGGCGCGAGCAGGTAGATGCGCGTCCCTTCGGGCAGGGCCATGACCCGGTCGACCATGTTGCTGACGGTCTGCGCCTCTATGGGCAGGCCGGTTGCAGGGGAATAGGGGGTGCCGACCCGCGCCCACAACAGCCGCATGTAGTCATAAATCTCGGTCACGGTCGCCACGGTCGAACGCGGATTGCGGCTGGTCGTCTTCTGCTCGATGGAGATGGCGGGCGACAGGCCGTCGATGTGTTCCACATCGGGCTTCTGCATCATCTCGAGGAACTGCCGTGCATAGGCGCTCAGCGACTCGACATACCGCCGCTGCCCCTCGGCATAGATGGTGTCGAACGCCAGGCTTGACTTGCCGCTACCCGACAGGCCCGTGATCACGATCAGCGCGTCTCGCGGAAGATCGATGTCGATGCCCTTGAGATTGTGCTCGCGCGCGCCGCGCACGGAAATTGTGGTTAATGCCATTTGAGGGCGTGTTCCTGTAATGTTCGGGCGTGTCAAGGCACGCGGCGCGCTGCGGCGCCGCCGCAGATGTAGGTCACCGCGGCTGCTCCGCAACTCGGCCGCGTGCCCGCTGGTGCGCAATGCGGCAGTTTGTGCTATTGCCGCCGGGTGGCTGCGACCCTGTCTGCCGCGCAGGCGCAACGGTCGTCGCCCGAACAGGGGAGAGGACATATGAGAACCCATGCATTCACCGTCGCCGCGCTTTTCGCGGCAGGCATGCTCACCAACGCCTGCGGATCGCCCACACCCGCGGATGCGGCGCGGAATGACGCAGCCGCACCGCAGCCCGTCGCCCTCGCCGCCGCAACGGCTGACCCTGCCGCCGCACCGGCCGTCATGCCGGTGGAGAGCGCGGTGGGCGCAGCGCCTTCCCCTGCGCCGGTCGCCGCCGGTACGACGCCCGCCACGGCCGCTTCGCCCGGCGGCGAGGCAATCGACAGCCTGCCTTTGCGCCGCGGATATTATGTTGCAAGCGACACGCCCTGCGCCCAGGCATCCAACGCCACGCTGATGCTCGTCTCGCGTGAAGGCGTGTCCGCCTCGCGTTCCTCATGCGAGCTGCTTCGCATAACGCGCCGTGGCGCTCGCCAGTTCGAGGTGCGGGAACGGTGCGACGGCGAAAACAGGATCACAAGCTACGACATCCCGGCGAACGACCGCTTTACCAGCACGTCAGAGGACGGGTGGAGCAACAGCGCCCGCTTCTGCCCGCAGGCAAGCCTGCCTGAGCCGTGGCGAGATAACGACATCTCGGACATCGTGAACTGAACACGGCGCGGCGCGGGTGAGCCGCATATTCGGGAAATGAGGTTCAAATACAATGGCTTGGCCTGAGGAACCGGACTGCGTATAGCGCATTTCATCGGCATGGCGGTGGCCGGTTCCAAGCGTTCGCACGCAAAGGAACGATGCGCCACTGTAAACGGTGTAAACAAAGGAGAGCTGACGCCATGCCTTATACCTACATCACCCCCTATCGCCGCGGTGGTGGGTCGCTGCTCGACCTGCACAAGCAGATGAACCAGATGTTTGACGACCTGCTGGGCCAGCAGGGCGGCAAGAAGGACAAGGACAAAAGCGAAAAGACCATGCTGACCAGCTGGCCTTCGCTGGAAATCGAGCAGGACGACAAGCAGATCACCATCCACGCCGAATTGCCCGGCATGTCGCGCGACGACGTGGAAATCAGCATGGACGACGGAATGCTGACCGTGTCTGGCGAACGGAAGCAGCGCAAGACATCGGAAAACGGTTACAGCGAGTTTTCCTATGGCCGGTTCGAACGGCAGATCTCCATCCCTTCGTCGGTGAACCTCGAAGCCGCCGAGGCGGAGTTCAACAACGGGCTGCTGACCATCACCCTGCCCAAGGTCGAGGAACAGGCCAAAGGCCGCCGGATCGAGATCCGCGATTCAGGCGCACAGGGCCGCAATCAGGCCGAGCAGCTGATCGACGGCGATGCCGATGGCAAGAAAGGCAAGGCAGGCAAGAACGACAAGGACCGGCAGGACAGCTGATCCTGCCTGACTGATCCTGCCTGACAGGTCCGGAGGCGGGGCGCGCCTGCCGCCTCCGGTTCCAACGGTATCGCACCCGCACCGGCTTGTCAGGCGCGGCCAACGTTAAAGGAGCCACCCCCTTGGATACCGGACCCGCCCGACCCACCGCCGCCACTTCTCCGGTCGGCCGGATGCTTTCGTTTGCAGATGACATGCCGAGCCGCAACTGGGGGTGGTTTGCGCTGCGCGGAGTGCTGATGTTGCTGTTGGGAGCGTTTGCCGTGCTGCTGCCCGCGCCAGCCCTGTTCACCTTTGCGCTTGTGTTTGCCGCCTTCAGCTTCGTCGACGGGCTGTTTGCGCTTGTCAGCGGTTACCGCCGCGCCCGCGCCGATCAACCCCGCTGGCTGCCGCTGGCGCTGTCCGGCCTGTTCGGGGTGCTGATAGGGATCATCTTTGTCGCCTTCCCCCTGATCGGTACGATTGCCTACGCGCTGACCTTCATCGCGCTGATCATCGGCTGGGCGGCAGTGCAGGGGGTGCTGCAGATCGTCAGCGCGTGGCGCCTGCGGCGCAGCATCAACAACGAATGGACGCTGATCGCGCTCGGCGCGCTGTCGGTCCTGCTGGCGCTGGCACTGGTCTGGCTGTTGTTCCAGAATCCGGCGATCACCCTCCTGTCGGTGGCGTGGGTAATCGGGTTCTGGGCCATCGTCAGCGGCGTGCTGATGCTGATGCTGGCGTTCCGGTTGAAGCGCCATTGCGCGGAGACGGACGCCAGCGGCGGGGTGACGGACGGAGAGGCATCCGCGGCTTGAGCGGACAAGAGCTGCTCCGGTGCCGCGCCTGTTCGTAGCCCTGCGCCCGCCCGCCCCGGTGCGCGCGGAGCTGATGAATCTGATGGGCGGGGTGGAGAACGCCCGCTGGCAGGACGAGACGCAGTTGCACCTGACGCTTCGCTTCATCGGAGAGGTGCCGCCCCTTCAGGCGCAGGAGATCGCGGCAGAGTTGGGGCGTGTCGCGATGCAGCCGTTCTCGCTGGGCCTGCGCGGAGTCGGCCATTTCGAACGCAAGGGTGCGGCGCACACGCTGTGGGCCGGGGTCGCCGACTCGCCAGCGCTGGGCGTGCTGCACGGACGGGTCGAGCGCGCCTGCCGCCGCACCGGTCACCCAGTCGAAACCCGCAGGTTCGCGCCGCACGTGACGCTCGCCCGCCTCAACCGCTCCGCCGGCTCGATCGCCGGCTGGCTGGCAGCACACGGCGACTTTGCCAGTATCCCTTGGCCCGTCGATCACATGATCCTCTATGAAAGCCAGCTCACGGCCAGCGGGGCGTGCTACGATCCGGTGGTCCGCTATCCGCTGCGCGGCTGAGCAGGAACCGCAGCGCCCGGCCGTGGCAGAACAGAGCCAGCTTGCATTCAGACGCATTCTGGCATCTAAGCGCGGAAAATCGATCCTTGCGCCTGGCCGCATGCCAGTCCGCGTTTCCTTGGAGAAAACATGCGCTTCAACCGTTCCCTCGCCCTGCCCGCCCTGCTTGCAGGCACCGCCCTTACCGGATGCACCACCATGAATGATGCCGCGCTCTCCGACAGCTCCACCGCGCCTCGCGCCGCTGCCGATACGCGGTCGGCGGAAGAAACGGTCGGCGCCACCGGCTATTTCGCGCAGGCGAGCGAACTGCCGTTCCTCGCGCCCGACTTCACCCGGGTGAGCGACGGCGATTACCTCCCCGCGTTCGAGACAGCGATGCGCGCCCACAATGTCGAGATCGCCCGGATCCGCGACAATCCCGCAGCGCCGACTTTCCAGAACACCATTGTCGCGCTGGAAACCAGCGGCCGGATGCTGACCCGGGTGGCGACCATGTTCTATGCCCTGACCGGCGCCAACACCAATGATACGCTGGACGCCGTTGACGCGCAGGTCGGCCCCCGGCTGGCCGCGCACAGCGACGCGATCAACCTCGATCCCGTACTGTTCCAGCGGGTGAAGGCGGTTTACGACAACCGCGCCGCCATGACCATGAGCAAGGAAGACGCCCGGCTGCTGGAGCGCACCTACGAAAACATGGTCCACGCCGGCGCCCTGCTGACGGACGCGCAGAAGGAGCAGGTCAAGGCGATCAATTCCGAACTGTCCACCGCCACCACCGAGTTTTCGCAGAAGGTGCGGCAGGCCACCGTCGACGGCGCCATTGTCGTGGATGACGTCGCGCAGCTCGCCGGGCTGAGCCAGACGGAAATCGCCTCCGCGCGCAAGGCGGCAGAGGAACGCGGCCTGCAGGGCCGGTACCTCATCGCGCTGCAGAACACCACGCAGCAGCCGCTGCTCCCCACGCTGGAGAACCGGGCGCTGCGCGAGCGCCTGTTCCGGGCCAGCGTCAACCGCGCCGATCAAGGCGGCGAGAACGACACGCGCACCCTGCTCGCCCGCATCGCGACGCTGCGCGCGCAGAAGGCCGCGCTGTTCGGGGAACCGGACTGGGCTAGCTATGTCATGTACGACCGCATGGCGCAGGAACCGCGCACCGCGCTCGACTTCATGGGACAGATGGTTCCCGCGCTCGCCGGGACGCAGCGGCGCGAGGCGGCTTTGCTGAACCAGAAGATCCGCGAAGAAGGCGGCAATTTCACGGTGCAGCCATGGGATTGGTACCGCTACGCCGAAATGGTGCGGCAGGAACGCTACGATCTCGACGAGAATGCGGTGAAGCCCTATTTCGAACTGACCCGCGTGCTGGAAGATGGCGCGTTCTATGCCGCCAATCAGCTGTACGGCATCTCTTTCCAGAAGCGTACGGACCTGCCGGTCTATCACCCCGATGTCACGGTTTACACGGTGCTCGACCGGGACGGCAGCGAAATGGGGCTGTTCTACTTCGACCCGTTCCAGCGGCCTTCCAAGCGCGGCGGCGCGTGGATGGGCAATTTCGTCGACCAGAGCCACCTCTATGGCACCAAGCCGGTCGTGTACAACGTGCTGAACGTGCCCAAGGCGCCGGAAGGCGAACCGCAGCTGATCAGCTTCGACAATGTGAACACGCTGTTCCACGAGCTGGGTCACGCGCTGCACGGCCTGTTCGCGGACCAGCAGTACGCATCCCTGTCCGGCACGGCGACCGCGCGCGACTTCGTCGAATACCCCAGCCAGGTGAACGAGATGTGGGCGACCGATCCCCGGATCCTCGCCAACTATGCCCGGCATTATCAGACCGGGCAGCCGATCCCTGCCGACCTCATCACCAAGATCGAGGAAGCGGCGAAGTTCAACCAGGGGTACGACTTTGGCGAAGTGGTTGCCGCGGCGCTGCTGGACATGAAATGGCACGCCCTGACCCCTGAACAGGCGGCCGCCATCGACACACCCGAAGAAGTGGACGCCTTCGAGCGCCGCTCGCTCCAGGAGCTCGGGCTCGAGATCGACCTGGTGCCGCCGCGTTACCGGTCAAACTATTTCAACCACATCTTCTCCGATCCGGCCGGGTACAGCGCGGGGTACTATTCCTACCTGTGGACCGAGATGCTGGACCGGGACAGCCGCAAGTGGTTCCGCGACAACGGCGGCCTGACGCGCGCGAACGGCGACCATTACCGGGCCACCGTGCTCAGCCGCGGGGGGACCGAGGATTACTTCCAGATGTTCCAGAACTTCGCCGGCCGCCAGCCCGATGTGCGACCAATGCTGGAAGCCCGCGGGCTTGTGGACGATCCCGCACAGGGGCAGCCAGCAACGACGGCGACCGGGCGGCGGTAATCCTGGCGATCCGCGCTTGATCCGCGACGGGGTGGTTTGGCTTAAACCACCCCAAACCGGCATCGGCTCACGCCTTTTTCCGCCATGCCAGCGAGCGGCGGTTCATCTCGGCAAGGTCCGCCTCCCCCCGCACCACCCGTTCGCCCAAGGCAAGTGCCGCAAGCAGCTGCGCGTCCGTGGCATTCCGGTATGCCGGCGCAGGTATGACGTCCCGCCAAACCCCGCCCACTGCGTTGTCGAGCAGGATGCGCTGGAAACAATGGTCGAACCGCACCGGCCAGCCGCGTTCGGCGGCCAGTTGAGGCATCTTCTCGCGGGTCAGGAAAAACCAGCGGGCGACAATTTCCTCGCGCTGAGAACAGGCCATGTGCCGGGGTAACAAGCCGTCCGCCTGGTTGTCCATGCCCTCACGTAACCTGTGCGCGGCCTGGTCGCATCAACTCGAACCGCCCCGCCCCATCGTCACGAGGGCACGCGCGCCAGTGTCGCCAATCCATTGCGCATCAACGTTCCACACCCGTTTGATTACCGCCGCGTCCAGCGCGTGATCGGGCGAGCCATCCGCCGCCACCGCTCCCTGGGTTAGCACCAGCACCCGGTCGGCATGGTTCATCGCCGCCGCCAGGTCGTGCAGGACCAGCACCACACCTGTTCCCGCAGCAGCCGACGTGCGGAAGTGGCGCAGCATGGCCGCCTGATGGGCAAGGTCCAGCGCGGCCAGCGGCTCGTCCGCGAGGATCCAGCGCGGTTCCCCCGCCAGCACCCGTGCCAGCAGCACCCGCGCCCGCTCGCCCCCGGACAGGGTCAGCACCCGCCGCTGCGCAACGTGCTGTAGGTCCATGGCCGCCAGCGCGGCGTCGACTGGCGGCGATGAGCGGTCGCCGTGCGGCATCCGGCCCAGCGCAACAAGGCTGCGCACCGGAACGTCCCAGGCGACCTCCGCGCTTTGCGGCAGAAAGCCGATCCGCCGGGCCCGCTCCCTCGCCCGCATCTGTGCCAGCGGCGCGCCATCCAGCCGAACCGTCCCGCTGGCCGGTGACAGCAACCCGGCAAGGGCATGCAGCAGGCTCGACTTGCCCGCGCCGTTGGGGCCGCAGATGGCGGTGATGTGACCGGGCATGAAGGCGGCGCTGACACGCTGCAACCTCCCTGTCAGCATAAGCGCCTCCGCCGTCAGCGTCATGCCCACCCCCGTCGCAGCCGCAGCAACAGCCACAGGAAGAACGGCGCTCCGACAAGGCTGAGGGCGATACCCAGCCTGAGTTCGACGACCAGTGGCAGCACGCGCACCACGCTGTCCGCGACCAGCACCAGCAGCGCGCCCGCCAGCGCGCTCGGCAGCAGCAGTTGCGAAGGCCGCTCGTCCGTCAGCGGGCGCACGAGGTGAGGGACGACCAGTCCGACGAAGCCGATGATCCCGGCCACCGCCACGCCCGCCCCAACGGTCAGCCCGACGCCGGCCACCAGCAGCCACAGCAGCCGGCGCGGATCGACGCCGAGCGAACGCGCCACCTCCCCTCCCAGCGTCAATCCATCCAATGCGTCCCGCGCCTGCCACAACAGTGCGCCGCCCAGCGCCACGAGCGGCGCGGCAAGCCATACCTCGCGCCAACCGCGATCGGTCAGCGCGCCGTTCAGCCACAGCACGATCTCGCTCATCACGAAGGCGTTGGGTGCAAGGCTGATGGCCAGCGCGGTCAGGGCGCCCGCCAGGCTGGAGATCATCAGCCCGGCGAGGGTGAACAGCGCGATGCCCCGGCCCAGCCCCGGCGGCGTCCTCCCCGCAATGAGCGCAAGCACCGCCATCGCCCCGCCCGCGCCGGCGAGCGCGAACAGCGGAACGGCCCAGGTGCCTGCGGCGAACCCCGCCTCCCGGCCCAGCCACAGCGCCGCCACCGCGCCCAGCGCGGCGCTCGGCGCGATGCCGAACAGGCCGGGATCGGCCAGCGGATTGCGCAGATAGCCCTGCATCGCCGCCCCCGCCATGCCCAGCCCTGCGCCGATGATGATCGCCAGCAAGGCGCGCGGCAGGCGCAATTCGGTCAGGATGAGCGCGGTGTTGGGGACCTCCGCCGGGTTCAGCCACACCCGTCCTGCCAGCAGCGACAGGGGCAGCGCCAGAGCCAGCAGCGCGGCGAAGATCGCTGTCGCACGGCTCACCGCTGGGCCTCCATCGTCCGTCTGAGCGCCGCCAGCCGCTGCGCCGCGCGCACCACCGTGGGGCCGCCGCAATACAGCAGCGCCGGATCAAGCTTCGTGCGGGTCATGCCTGGCAGTGCGTCCAGCACGGGATGCACCTGACCCGGATCGTGGCCCGCCACCAGCAGCAGTTCCGGCGGATCTGCGACCACCGCTTCCAGCGGCAGGTAATCCGCCTGCCTGTAACCACGCGCGGCGGCGCCATTGGCGAAGCCCGTACGCTCCAGCAGTTCGGCCACCAGCGTCCCGCGCCCCGGAACGATGCCGCCGGGCTGCCACAGCACCGTGTCGACCGGCTGTGCGCCCGCCGGCGGCGCGGCATCAGCCACCGCCAGGCGCATCCGCCCGACCAGCCGCTCGCCAGCCGCCGGGCTGCCGATCAGCGCGGCGATCCGCCGAACCTGCGCTTTACTCTCGGCCAGTGTGCCCGCGATCCCGAACAGCTCCACCCGGACGCCGAGCCGATCGAGCGCGTCACGGGTAGCCGGGTCGAGAAAGCTGCTCGCCAGCACAAGGTCCGGCCCCAGCGCCAGCACTTCCTCGACCGTGCCGCCGGTCACGGCATATCGCCGGGCAAGCTCCTGCGGCAGCGAACTCGACGCGGGATCACCGCTCCAGTGCGACAGCGCGAGCACCTGGCGCGGGTCCGCCACCTCCACCAGCACGGCATCGACGCATGGGTTCAGGCTGACCACAGTTGGCCTGCCTGCCTGCTCGTGCGTCCGCCCCACCGGTCCGTTCCAGCCGCAACCCGCCAGCAGCAACCCGGCAAGGAGTAGCGAAAATCTCACCGCCGCAGCCTTACTCCGGCAAAGACACCGCGGCCCGGTTGAGCATAGCCGAGCACAGTCTGGTATTCCGCACCGAACAGGTTCTCCACCCGACCGAACAGCTCCAGCCGCTCGCCTACAGGTATGCTGGCGCGCAGGTCCGCAACCGCGTGCCCGTCGATCGGGCGCAGGTTTGCCCGGTCATCGAAACTGTCGCCGACGAGCCGGACATCGGCTCCGAGGCCGATACCTGCCACCGGCGTTTGCCAGTCGGCATAGACAGTGCCCGCGTGGCGCGGCCGCCGAGGCAGCTCGTTACCAACTCCGGCAACGCCAGCGGTGCGGTCCTGCGTGTCGATCAGCGCATACACCGCGCCCGCCGACATCCGCTCCGACAGCCGCGTGCCCAACTCAAGCTCCACGCCCTGCGCCCGCGCCCGCCCGATGTTGAAATAGCCGCCGTTCGGGCGATCATCGGTGAAGGCGAAATCGATAAGGGCCTCGCTGTTCCGGCGAAACGCGGTCAGCGCAAAGTGCAGCGGCCCGCCACGGGAACCTCGCTCCACGCCGATATCGAAGCTGGTGGAACGTTCCGGCTGCAACGCTTCATTGCCGAAGTCGGAAAACAGCTGGAACAGGGTGGGCGCCTTGAATCCCTCGCCAACGCTGGCCTTCACACGCCAGTCACGCGCCACGACATAGCTGACGTCCCCGCCAAAACTCCACTCGCTGCCGAACCGTTCGTGCGCGTCGATCCGCGCTCCGGCATGGACCGCCAGTCCTCCCAGCACCCAGCCGAGCTGGGTGTAAGCACCGGTGATGGCTGTCTCTGCCCGCTGGGTGAAGGTGGTGCGGTAGTCAGTCCACTCCCGCTCCGCTCCGAAGGAGAGGGCCAGCCCGCCGATCAGCCGGTACTCGCCCCGCAGGCTGAGCCTCTCGGAGTGACCGTCGCTGGCAAAGTCGGGCTGCGGCGCGGCCGGCGATGCGAAGTTCTCGCGTGCGGTATCGGCCAGCGACCAGAAGCCGCGCAGGGTCAGGTCCGTTCCGTAATAGGCAGCACCGACCGCACCGGAATACTGCCGCGTCACCTGCCGCTCGCTGGTGTCCACCGGCAGGAACGGTGGTGCGAACGAAAACCCGTCGATGTCGAGATTGCCGCGCGCGTAGCGGCCGGTTGCGAACACCTCTATCTGGTCGGTCGCGTCAAAGAACACGGCGCCGCCCAGCGAACCCTGCCGAAAACCGTCGCGTTCGGTTCCGCCCGCGGCGGCGGAGAAGCCGCCGGTCCGCAGCCACCCGCCCGTCACGCTGGCGAAGTAGCGGTCGCCTTCCAGGCCGGCGGCCGCGTTGCCGAACAACGTGCCCCGCGAACCATATTCCACCGCCGCTTCCGCGCCCGATGTGCGCCGGGTGGTCACGTCGACTACCCCGCCCACTGCGTCGGAGCCCCAGATCGTGCTGTTCGAACCGCGCAGGATGTCGAGCTTGTCCATCGTACCGGTCAGCAGGTTGCCGAAATCGAACCCGCCCGCCGGAGCCGCCGGGTCCGCAACGCGCACCCCGTCAACCAGCACCAGCAACTGATCACCCGAAGCGCCGCGCAGCGACAGCGAGGTGAACGCCCCGACAGGCCCGCTGCGGGTGAGGGTGGCGGACGGAACGCGGCGCAGAACCCTCTCCACATCGGCGCCCTGGACCTGCTCGATCTCGGCCCGCCCGATCAGCGTGATCGCCTGCCCGGTGTTCGCAATGTCGGTGCGAACGCCCGTGGCGGTCACGGTGATCGTGTCCGGCGAAACTCGGTCCAAGGCAAAGATTATGGGTTCGCCATCTTGCGCCCAGGCAGGCGCGGCCAACGCGGATGATACCGCCAGCAGGCAGGCAAGTTTTCGCATTTCCAATCTCCATCACACGCGCGAAAGTCGCCCATGACGAAGACCCGCCGCGTCAGGCGGGCAATCGCTGCCTCCGGTACACCCCGCCCGGCAAGCGGTACGACAGTCACGGGCAGGTCTCCTGACTCGCCGGGTCAACGCATCCGCCCCGCCTTCCCGTCCCGGCTGCGGCGCAGGAACAGTGGCATGATGAGACGGTGCTCGCCGGTCACAGTTGCGGGGGCAGCGCGGGTCTCGCACCCGCTTCCCTCTTCGGCCCGCGTAGCCGCAGGCAACCCATGACGTGCCTCTCCTTAGCTCTGCCTCCGGCAACGGGCAAGTGGCCCGGAATGGCCGCTTAACCTTCTCGAAACCTCTTTGCGGAACAGGAAATTAGCACCGATGCGCCTACAACCCGCCGGACGCCCGCACTGCAACAAAAGGTATCCCCCTCTTTATGTCGAAGCGTAGTGACTCCGCACCTTTTGGCGGAGCCAGTTCCCCGCACTCCGCATTTCGACGCACAGCGCGCCCGCATGCTGCCAATGACAACGATGCCGGCGTGTGGCCGGCATCCCTGACAGAAGCGCTGCGCCTGTTCGCGCGCTATGGCGCGGCGGCCGGCAACATCGCCCGGCTGGCGTGCTGGCAGGCGGAACGGCACGGCGACCGGCCGGCAGAAGAACGATGGCTGGCGATCCGCGAACACTTCGATGCGCCGGCCCGCCACAACCGTTCAGACCGGCAAAGATACGATAATGACGCCGCCCCCGCAGGAGAGCGGCAATTGTAGTAAGAGCCGTTATTGCAACCGCGTCGCAACAGCAACCACTCTGCTTCGAGCGGCTTGGATTGGCGGTTGCAATCCCCACTTCACCCGCCTAGTCCGCTACGGCATTCAGCTATCGCGATGCCACGTGCGGGGGCGTCGCTTGCGGACATAGCCCGGCGATCCCGCCCGCCGGACGCAGACGGATCGAAGATATGGCTCGCAAGAAAATCGCCCTGGTCGGCGCCGGCATGATCGGCGGCACCCTTGCCCATCTCGCCGCGAAGAAGGAAATGGGCGACATCGTCCTGTTCGACATCGCGGAAGGTATTCCTCAGGGCAAGGCGCTGGACCTGGCGCAGTGCGGCCCGGTCGAAGGGTTCGACGCGAAGATGACCGGCACCAACGATTACGCCGACATTGCAGGCGCGGACGTGGTGATCGTCACCGCTGGCGTCCCCCGCAAGCCGGGGATGAGCCGGGACGACCTGCTTGGCGTCAACCTCAAGGTGATGAAGGCGGTGGGCGAGGGCATCCGCGACAATTGCCCCGACGCCTTCGTGATCTGCATCACCAATCCGCTGGACGCGATGGTCTGGGCGCTGCGCGAATTCTCCGGGTTGCCGCACAACAAGGTGGTCGGCATGGCCGGCGTGCTCGACAGCGCGCGCTTCGCGACGTTCCTCGCCTGGGAGTTCGGTGTCAGCGTCAAGGATGTGAACGCCTTCGTGCTGGGTGGGCATGGCGACACGATGGTGCCGGTGCTGTCCTACTCCACCATCAGCGGCATCCCGGTGGGCGACCTCGTCAAGCAGGGCCGCTCTTCGCAGGAGAAGCTCGACGAGATCGTCAAGCGCACCCGCAATGGCGGCGGCGAGATCGTCGGCCTGCTAAAAACCGGCAGCGCCTATTACGCCCCCGCGACCAGCGCCATCGCCATGGCCGAAGCGTATCTGGGCGACCAGAAGCGGATCCTGCCCGTGGCGGCCTTTGTCGATGGCAAGTACGGTCTCGACGGCCTCTATGTCGGCGTGCCGGCTGTGATCGGCGCGAACGGCATCGAGGAGGTGGTGGAGATCGCCCTGTCGGACGAGGAGAAGGCGAACCTCAAGGTGTCGACCGACGCGGTGGAGGAACTCCTGGAGGCGTGCCGGGGGATGGACAGCTCGTTGTGATGCCGCGAAGGTGCGCCTTGATGTTCCTTTCCCCGCTCGTGGCGATCGGATGCGATGATGTCGGCAGCAACCGTCCCACAGATCTTCAGGTGATCGAGGCGTGTCTTGCAGCGGCGCACGAGCAGGAAACAGGCATTGACTTAAACGCGTCTGCCTGGGTCGAGCGCGATACCACTGTCAACTTTGACGCGAAATTGCTCGTCGCTCGTTGGCCCACGTCCGGTGAGACGGATTTACCTTTTACTTGCGAGTATCGTTTCGGGCGAAGCACGCCCGACGTTTTGGTCACTTTTACGGGAAATCGTTAATGTCTATCCTCGTCGACAAGAACACGAAGGTAATCACCCAGGGGATGACCGGCGAAACCGGCACTTTCCACACGCAACAGGCGCTCGGTTACAGGACGCAGATGGTGGCCGGGGTGACGCCGGGCAAAGGCGGCACCACGCATATCGGCCTGCCGGTGTTCAACACCGTGGCCGAGGCGAAGGCGGAAACCGGCGCGACGGCATCCGTGATCTACGTCCCGCCGCCGTTCGCCGCGGACTCGATCCTGGAAGCGATCGACGCGGAAATCCCGCTGATCGTGACCATCACCGAAGGCATCCCGGTGCTCGACATGGTTCGGGTGAAGCGGGCGCTGACCGGCTCCAGCTCGCGGCTGATCGGCCCGAACTGCCCCGGCGTGCTGACGCCGGGCGAGTGCAAGATCGGGATCATGCCCGGCTCCATCTTCAAGAAGGGCAGCGTGGGCGTCGTCTCGCGTTCCGGCACCCTGACCTA
Source organism: Porphyrobacter sp. GA68 (assembly GCF_022605525.1). GTDB lineage: Bacteria > Pseudomonadota > Alphaproteobacteria > Sphingomonadales > Sphingomonadaceae > Qipengyuania_B. The sequence goes on along the minus strand of NZ_JAKQYJ010000002.1, from coordinate 329,297 downwards.
CGAAGCGGTGCACCAGACCACCGCCGTGGGTCTTGGCCAGACGACGGCGGTCGGCATCGGCGGCGATCCGGTGAACGGCACCAATTTTATCGACGTGCTCGACCTGTTCCTGTCGGACGACGAAACCAAGTCGATCATCATGATCGGCGAGATCGGCGGCTCCGCGGAAGAAGAGGCAGCCGCCTTCATCAAGGAACAGCGCGCCAAGGGCCGCTCCAAGCCGATGGTCGGCTTCATCGCCGGGCGCACCGCACCTCCGGGACGCCGCATGGGTCATGCCGGCGCGATCGTCTCGGGCGGCCAGGGCGGTGCGGAGGACAAGATCGCCGCGATGGAGGATGCCGGCATCCGCGTTGCGCAATCGCCGTCGGAACTGGGCACCACGCTGGACGCTCTGTTGAAAGAGCTGGCCTGAGGGCTGGCGCAGCCGGCGAACGATCGCCGGAGACGGCGGTTGAAAAGGTATGACCATGGGTAACGAAGCGCACGATTTCCTCCCCGCCCTGACCGATCAGGAAGCGGCGCAGGCCGGCCCTTCGTGGGGCAATCCGCGCTGGCCGCTGACCGGCGCCGACGCGGCCGACGATCTGACGGCGGCGCTTGACCCCACCGCCATGAAGCTGGCGGTCGCGAAGGCGGCCGCCAAGGCGGGCAAGACGGTTGATCCCAAGGCTATCGAGCAGGCGGCGGACGACAGCATCCGCGCCATGCTGATGATCCGCACCTACCGCGTGCGCGGTCATCTCGCGGCCGATCTCGACCCGCTGGGCCTCGCACGGCGCGAGTTGCCTGACGACCTCAAGCTGGAATGGCACTTTCCCAAGCATGCGCTGGACCGCGACGTGTATGTCGGTGGCAACCTCGGGCGCGAGTGGGTGACTCCGCGCGAGTTGTGCGAACTGCTGCACCGGGATTACTGCGGAAAAGTCGGCCTTGAATATATGCACATCGCCGATGTGGAGGAACGACGTTTCCTGCAAGAGCGCTTCGAAAGCCCCGAAGACACCATTCAGTTCACGCCGGAAGGCAAGAAGGCCATACTGGCCGCGGTGATCCGGGGCGAGGAGTTCGAGAACTTCCTTGGCCGCAAGTACGTTGGCACCAAGCGGTTCGGCCTCGACGGCGGGGAAAGCATGATCCCGGCGCTGGAGGCGGTGATCAAATACGGTGGCCAGCTGGGCGTACGCGAGATCATCTACGGCATGGCGCACCGGGGCCGCCTGAACGTGCTCGCTAATGTCATGGGCAAGCCGTACCGGGTCATCTTCCACGAATTCCAGGGCGGCAGCGCAAACCCCGATGATGTCGGCGGGTCGGGTGACGTGAAATACCACCTCGGCACGAGCACCGACCGCGAATTCGACGGCATCTCGGTGCACATGAGCCTGGTTCCCAACCCGTCCCACCTGGAGGCCGTGAACCCTGTGGTGCTGGGCAAGGCGCGCGCGCAGCAGGCGATCCGCGACGATCTGACCCGCCATCAGCAGGTACTGCCCGTTCTCATCCATGGGGACGCCGCCTTCGCCGGACAGGGCATCGTCTGGGAATGCCTCGGTTTCTCGGGCGTGCCTGGTTACGATACGGGCGGTTGCATCCACTTTATCATCAACAACCAGATCGGCTTTACCACCTCCCCGCAGTTCGCCCGTTCGTCCCCTTACCCCAGTGACGTGGCCAAAGGCGTGCAGGCGCCGATCCTGCACGTTAACGGCGACGATCCCGAAGCCGTCACTTTCGCCTGCAAGCTGGCCGTCGAGTACCGGCAGAAGTTCGGGCGCGACATCGTGATCGACATGTGGTGTTACCGCCGGTTCGGCCATAACGAAGGCGACGAGCCGAGCTTCACCCAGCCGGTAATGTACGATGCCATCCGCAAACACCCCAAGGTCAGCGTTCTGTACAATGAGCGGCTGGTCGAACAGGGCGTCGTTGACGAACAGTTCGCCGCCGCCGCCGCGGCAGACTTCACCGGGCGCCTGAACGAGGAGTTCGCCGCATCGCCCGATTACCGCGCCAACGCGGCGGATTGGTTTGGGGGACGCTGGGCCGGCCTAAACAAGCCGGCGGATCCGGAAACCTCGCGCCGGAACGTCGACACCGCCATCGAGAAGAAGTTGTTCGACAGCCTCGGCAGGACGCTCGCAACCGTGCCGGACGATCTGGACGTCCACCGCACGTTGCGCCGGGTTCTCGATGCCAAGCGGGAGATGTTTTCGACCGGAGAGGGTATCGACTGGGCCACTGCCGAAGCGCTCGCCTTCGGTAGCCTGGTTGCCGAAGGATACGGTGTGCGCCTGTCGGGCCAGGACAGCGGCCGGGGCACCTTCAGCCAGCGGCACGCCGTCTGGGTGGACCAGCGGGGCGAGCGCAAGCACGTGCCTCTTGCCACCCTGCCCCACGGCAAGTTCGAGGTTTATGACAGCCCGCTGTCGGAATACGGCGTGCTGGGATTCGACTACGGATTTGCGCTGGCCGATCCAAAGACACTGGTTCTGTGGGAAGCGCAGTTCGGCGACTTCGCCAATGGCGCCCAGATCATGATCGATCAGTTTATCGCCAGCGGCGAATCGAAGTGGCTGCGCGCGAACGGCCTCGTGATGCTGTTGCCCCACGGGTACGAGGGGCAAGGGCCGGAACACTCGTCGGCGCGGCTTGAACGGTTCCTGCAACTGTGCGCAAGCGACAATATCCAGGTGTGCAACATCACCGTACCGTCGAACTACTTCCATGTATTGCGGCGGCAGATGTTGCGACCCTTTCGAAAGCCGCTGATCATCATGACGCCGAAGTCGCTGCTGCGTCACCCCATGGCGAAGTCGGCGGCGGCGGAGTTCATGGGGCAGAGCCACTTCCGCCGCATTGTCAGCGATACGAAAGAAATGGCTGACGACAAGGTTCGCCGCCTGGTGCTGTGTTCCGGAAAGGTCGCCTATGACCTGCTGGAACGGCGCGACAAGGAGGAACTGGAGGATGTGTCCGTCGTCCGCATCGAACAGCTCTACCCCTGGCCCGGCGAACCGCTGGCCAAGCGGCTGGCGCGGATGACGAACCTGCGCGAAATCGTCTGGTGTCAGGAAGAACCGAAGAACAACGGTGCCTGGTTCTTCGTCGATCGTCTGCTCGAGGACGCAGCCACACAGGCCGGGCACATCGGACTGCGACCGATCTATGCCGGGCGCGAAGCCGCTGCCTCCCCCGCCACCGGTTATGCCAAGCGGCACCAGGTTGAACAGGACGCGCTCGTGACCGCGGCCTTGGGTCTGGGTGAGGACAACGCGCCGCGCGAACTGCAGACAAATCCCGAACGGGCTTGAGGAAACATCATGGCAACTGAGATCAAGGTGCCCGCGCTGGGCGAATCCGTCACCGAAGGAACGATCGCCGAATGGCTCAAGCAGCCCGGCGATGCGGTGGCGGTCGACGAACCGATCGCCAGCCTTGAAACCGACAAGGTTGCCGTGGAAGTGCCCTCCCCCGTGGCTGGCGTGCTGCAAGAACATCGGGTCGAGGTCGGCGCAACCGTCGAAGTCGGCGCGGTGATCGCGAGTGTCGAGGAAGGCGCGACGGCTGGAACGAAGGGCGGCGACACCGCCAAGGCGAAGAGCGGCGACAGCGCGCAGACCACGGCAACGGCGCCATCGGCCCCTCCAGCCGAACCGGCGGGTGGCCAAGGCGATAGTGCGCAGGGCATGTCGCCAGCGGTTCGGCGTGCGGTGATCGAACATGGGATTGATCCCACCACCATCAAGGGCACTGGCCGCGACGGTCGGCTGACCAAGGAAGACGTGCTCGCCGCCGCCGAAGCGAAAAGGCAGGGTGGTGACGCGGAAGCCGCTCAGGCTCAGGCTTCAGCCCAGGCTCCGTCCGTCGCGGGCGGGCGGCGCGAGGAGCGGGTGAAGATGACCCGCATGCGCCAGACGATCGCCAAGCGGCTCAAGGCGGCACAGGACAATGCTGCCCTGCTGACCACCTTCAACGACTGCGACATGAGCGCGGTCATCGAAGCCCGCGCGAAGTACAAGGACCTGTTTGCCAAGAAACATGACATCCGCCTCGGCTTCATGGGCTTCTTCGCCAAGGCAGCCTGCCTTGCCCTCAAGGATGTTCCGGCGGCAAATGCCTACATCGAAGGCGACGAGATCGTGTACCACGATTACGTCGACATTTCCGTCGCGGTCAGCGCGCCGGGCGGTCTGGTGGTGCCGGTGGTCCGCGATGCCGACAAAAAGGGTTTCGCGCAGATCGAAAAGGATATTGCCGACTTCGGCGCGCGCGCCAAGGAAGGCACGCTGACGATGGACGATATGCGCGGTGGCACGTTCACCATTTCCAACGGCGGCGTGTTCGGCTCCCTGATGTCGACACCCATCATCAACCCGCCGCAGTCGGCGGTGCTGGGCCTCCACCGGATCGAGGACCGGCCGGTGGCGGTGAATGGGCAGGTCGTGATACGGCCGATGATGTACCTGGCGCTGTCGTACGACCATCGCCTGATCGACGGGCGCGAAGCGGTGACTGCGCTCAAGATCATCAAGGAGGCGATCGAGGATCCCACGCGCTTGCTGATCGACCTGTGATAACCCATTTACCTCACACGATGAAATCACCCGCTCTCTTCACCGCTGCGGCTCTCGCGCTGGCCGGCTGCGAAGCGGCTGGGCCGGCGGTGGAAGCGCAGGCGCGGCAAAGCTTCATTGCCCAGTGCCAGCAGTTCGCCGCCGACTACGGGATCGCGCCCGCCCTGGTGCAGCCGGTTTGCGAGTGCGGCGCGGATGAGGTTATCGAAGGCGGTGCGGCGGGCATCGTCCAGTTCAGCACGGCACGGGTTCAGGACATTGTGAACTCCTGTGCCCGGCGCTTCGGGCAGACGGATTCCGCGCCCTTGACGGAGAACGAGATTGGCTGACCAACCTTACGACTATGACGTCCTCTTCATCGGCGGCGGCCCCGGCGGATATGTCGCGGCGATCCGCGCGGCGCAGCTTGGCCTGAAGACCGCCTGCGCCGAAAGTCGCGGCACGCTTGGGGGCACGTGTCTCAACGTCGGCTGCATCCCTTCCAAGGCGCTGCTGCACGGGTCCGAACTGTTCGACGAAGCGGCAAACGGCCACTTCGCCACCTGGGGTATAACGGCCAAGGTGGAACTCGACCTTGATCGCATGATGGCGGAAAAGGTGAAGGCCGTGGGCGAGCTGACCGGCGGGATCGAGTTCCTGTTCAAGAAGAACAAGGTCACATGGCTGAAAGGTCATGCCAGCTTCGAGGACGCGCATACCGTCAAGGTGGGCGACACCACTGTTACCGCGAAGGACGTGGTAATCGCCACCGGCTCTTCCGTGACGCCGCTGCCGGGCATCGCGATCGACAACGAGGGTGGCCGCATTGTGGATTCGACTGGCGCGTTGAAGCTCGACCGCGTTCCGGAACATCTGGTGGTGATCGGCGGCGGGGTGATCGGGCTTGAACTGGGCAGCGTATGGCGCCGGCTTGGCGCAAAGGTCACCGTGGTTGAATACCTCGACCAGTTGCTGCCCGGCATGGACGGCGACGTGCGCAAGGAAGCGGCCAAGATATTCAAGAAGCAGGGCATGGAATTGCGCCTGAAAAGCAAGGTCACTGGCGCCAGCGACAATGGCGAAGGCGTTACCGTGACCATCGAGCCTGCCGACGGAGGCGAGCCGCAGGCGCTGGAGGCGAGCCACGTTCTTGTCGCCATCGGACGGCGGCCAAACACAGAAGGGCTCGGCTTGGAAAAGATCGGCCTTCAGACCAACAACCGCGGTCAGATAGAAACGGGCCACGATTTCCGCACGAAAGTGGAAAATGTGTGGGCGATCGGCGACGTCATTCCCGGCCCCATGCTGGCGCACAAGGCGGAAGATGAAGGCATTGCCGTTGCGGAAAACATCGCCGGACAGACCGGCATCGTCAACCACGCTGTCATCCCGAGCGTCGTTTACACCAACCCGGAGTTCGCTGGCGTTGGGCTGACGGAAGAAGAGGCAAAGGACAAGGGCCACAGCATCAAGGTCGGCAAGTTTCCCATGATGGCTAACAGCCGGGCCAAGACCAACCGCGAAACCGACGGCTTCGTCAAGGTGGTGGCCGACGCTGAGACCGACCGCGTCTTAGGCGTCTGGATGGTGAACACGCTGGCCGGCACGATGATCGCTCAGGCCGCGCAGGCGATGGAATTCGGCGCGACGAGCGAGGATATCGCCTATACCTGTCACGCCCACCCAACTCATTCCGAAGCTTTGAAGGAAGCGGCAATGGCGGTGCAGGGCAAACCGATCCACGCCTGACCGGCTGGCAGCCTGTCCCGGCAGCAGCGGGGAATCGGATCGGTGCACGGTGAACCCGCTCGCGCCGTGCACTTCCCGCGGCATGAGGTGGGCTTCAAGCTGCCATGCCGCTATCCTGCCGCTGGAGACGTTATGACCTTGCCGCCATTTCACCTTGCCTTCCCCGTCGATGACCTTGCCGCCGCGCGCCGCTTCTGGGGCGAGGTGATGGGCTGCGCCGAAGGTCGGTCGTCCGCTGAGTGGATCGATTTCGACTTCTACGGCCACCAGATCGTCGCCCATCTGTCGGCGAACCGCGGCGCGGAAGCGGCCAACCCGGTGGACGGCCATGCCGTGCCCGTACCGCACTTTGGCGTGGTACTGAGCATGGCAGAGTGGGAGGCGCTGGTGCAGCGCCTCACCGCACGCGGAGTTGCCTTTGTCATCGAACCCCACATCCGCTTCAAAGGCCAGGCAGGAGAGCAGGCGACCATGTTCTTCCGCGACCCTGCCGGCAACGCGCTGGAGATCAAAGCGTTTGCCAACCCCGCCCAGTTGTTCGCCACTGACTGAACCGCGCCCGCTGTGATGGCCCCTGCCCTTCCGCCTCTGCTGGACCTTGGCGGCACCGCGGTGTTCGCGCTGACGGGCGCGCTCCTGGCGGCGCGGCTGCGGCAAACCTTTGTCACGATGAGCTTCTTTGCGCTCGTCACCGGCGTCGGCGGCGGAACGGTCCGCGACATGCTGCTCGGCGTGCCGGCGTTCTGGCTGCACAGCCCGCTGATCGCGCCAGTGATCCTGGCGACCGCTCTCATTGCCTGGTTCACGCCGGCACGGTGGTGGGAAGGTCGTCTGCTGGAATGGGGCGATGCCGCCGGCCTCGCCGCGTTTTCGGTGCTGGGGACTGCCAAGGCGCTGGCATTCGGCGTGCCTCCCCTGCCCTCCGCGATACTAGGCGTTGTGACCGGTTGCGTCGGCGGCATCATTCGCGATGTGCTGGCCGGTCAACCATCGATCCTGATGCGGCCGGAACTGTATGTCACTGCCGCGGCATTATCGGCAGGCCTCTGCGCGATCGGCACACTGGCTGGTCTGCCCGACGCGCTTGTCTGGAGCGTTGCGGCCACCGCCGGCTTCGCGTTGCGCGGAGCGGCGATCACATGGCACATCAACCTGCCGTCTTATGAGAAAGAGAAAAGCTGATGCGGGCTCTATCACGCTGGCACGTCTGGCTGGGCTGGATCATCGGTCTGCCCCTGCTGATGTGGACACTGACCGGCCTGCTCATGGTATCGCGCCCGATCGAAGAAGTCCGGGGCGAACACCTCCGCCGCGACGCCGCGCCGGCCACCCTGCCCGCGAACCTTGCTGCCGAACTAAGGCTGCCCGGCGGAATGACCGCCGCGACTGAAGTGACCATCCGCATGGTTGACGACCGCCCGATCGTCTTCGTTAAGGATGCCGCGGCAATCCGGCGCTACGACACGCAGGGTTCGCCGCTTGCGCCGGTCAGCGAAGCGGACGCGCGCAGCATTGTAGCCCGGCAGATCGTAAACGGAGCGGCGCAGACGGATGTCCGGTTCTATCCCGCCGACGCTGCACCGCTGGATTTTCGCCGGGAGGTTCCGGCCTGGCGCGTGGCGCTGGAGGATGGAACGCATGTTTATGTGGGTCAGGAAACCGGAGCGATCGAGGCGGTGCGCACGCCGTTCTGGCGCCTGTTCGACGTAGCCTGGGGGCTGCACATCATGGACCTGAAGGGTCGGAGCGACACGCACCACCCCATTCTGATTGCCTTCGCCGCGCTGGCGGCAACAGGAACCTTGATCGGGGTGGTGCTGCTGTTCCGGCGACGTGGCAGGAAACGGTGAGCTAAACCGCTCACCATCACCCATCAACTCAGGCCACGAATGCTCCGGTAGTTCATGCTGCGGATCCGGCCATTGTCGACGTCGCACCGGAACCGCCCAGCATCGGAAAAGCCGCCGCTGTAGCGGTCATAGCGGCTGTTGCGGTCCCACCGATCACGGCCGTAATTGCCGCGCGAGGCATAGCCTGCCTGCTCGACCTGCAGCCGCCCTTCGACTCTGAACCCGCGGCGGGTGCGGTTCACGTCGGTTATCTGAGTCACGTCGGCGTATCTATACCCCGCCCGGCGGGCGTCCGTTTCAGCGGCCCTGACACAGCGTTCGACGGCAAGCCGCGGATCGTCGTAGCGGCCGTACCGCGGGTCATACCGGTCGCGATCACGCGTGGCGGAGGACAGGATTGCCGCCAGCCCGCCGAGAACGACTGCTCCGGCAATCACCTCGCCGGCGCTGATGCCCCGGTCGCGGTCATGGTCGCGCCAGCGGTCCTGCGCAGCTGCGGGTGCAACTGCGGTCATGGTCAAGGCGCCCGTTGCCAACGCGCCAAGCAGCGTATTGCCAATCTTCTTCATCTGTCTGTCTCCTCGCAGCGGTCGTCACGGCCCACCTTCCGCGATGCTGCGCCGGGTATAGCCCCGCCCCGCTGGAGCGAGGCTGAACCCGGCCGACAGATACTGTTAATTTGACCGTGCGCTTGCCTGAACGGAAGCCTGCCCGGCAGAAGGCACCTCCAAGCCGGTGAAGTGACCCAGGAATGCCAGCACGTCCGCATATTCCTCGATGATCTTGTCCGTGGGCTTGCCCGCCCCGTGCCCTGCACGCGTTTCGACACGGATCAACTGCGGATAACCGCCCGGATCGGCAGCCTGCAAGGCAGCGGTGTATTTGAAGCTGTGCCCCGGCACGACGCGATCGTCGGTGTCTGCGGTCGTGACCAGCACCGGCGGATAGTCCACATCATCGCGGATGTTGTGGAGCGGAGAATAGGCCCGCAGAACGCGGAAGTCCGCTTCCCGGTCGGGGTATCCGTAGTCATCGACCCAGTAGCGGCCTGCGGTGAACTGATCGAAGCGCAGCATGTCCATCACGCCGACCGACGGATTGGCGGCGTCGATCAGATCCGGCCGCTGATTGACAACCGCTCCGACCAGCAGGCCGCCATTCGACCCGCCCTGAATGGCCAATCCGTCAGACGGTGTGTAACCGTTGGCTTTCAGATATTCGCCTGCCGCGATGAAGTCGTCGAATACGTTCTGCTTGTTCGCCAGACGCCCGCCATCGTGCCAGGCCTTGCCGTACTCGCCGCCTCCGCGAATGTTGGCGACAACATAGGTGCCGCCAGCCTCCAGCCAGGCCATGCGCGTGGCGGCAAAGCCCGGAGTGAGCGAGATATCGAAGCCGCCATAACCATACAGCAGCGTCGGGGCCGGCCTGCCGCTGGCTGCCGATGCCTTGCTGCGTACCACAAACATCGGCACGCGGGTGCCGTCCTTGGAATTGTAGAATACCTGCTCCACCAGATACTGTTCGGGATCGAAGGTCAGCTTCGGCGCGGCGAAGGTGTCCGTCTGATTGCTGTTGACGTCGAGCCGGTAGATGGTTGGCGGACGATTGAAGCTGGAAAAGGCATAAAAGGTCTCAGGGTCGCCCGGCTCCCCGATGAAGCCGCTGGCGCTGCCCAACCCGTCCATCGCGATTTCGCGCACCGGCTGTCCTTGCAGGTCGAACACCTGCGCACGTGACGCCGCATCGCGAAGATACTGGACGATCAGCTTGTCACCGATCAGGGAAGCGCCGGCGATTGGCTGCTCTGTCTCGCTAACAACAGTCCGCCACGCCGGTGTCGGGGCGGACAGATCCGTCGCGACCAGTCGGTACCGCGGCGCATCTTTGTTGGTCACGAAATAGGCAGTTGTGCCGAGCGTCGCGATCGGGTTCCATTCGTTTTCGAAACCGCTGACGAGCGGCCTTGCCCGCCACCCCTGCGTCTCGCGTGCCATCAGATCCACGACGTGCACCTCGTATTTGGCATCGGTGCCGAGTGAGCTGATGACAAAGCCCCAGCGACCATCATCGCTGACAGCCATGCCATGACCGCGTTCGGGATGGTCCGGGGTTGCGAACACTACCTCATCCGCAGACTGCGGCGTGCCCAGCCGGTGATAGTACACCGTCTGGTTGTAATTGCGCGCCTGAAAATCCTGGCCTTCTTCGGGTTCGGGGAAGCGGGAGTAGAAAAATCCGTTATCCCCGTCCCACGAGATGCCGGTGAACTTGGCCCAGCGGATTTCGTCCCCAACCGTCTGCCCGGTTTCGGTGTCGAGCACACGGATCGTGCGCCAGTCGCTGCCGCCGTCCTGGATGGCGTAGGCAACGAAGCGGCCGGATTTCGACGGTGCCCAGTCGGCCAAGGCGGTGGCGCCGTCCTGCGCCCAGGTGTTCGGATCGATCAGGAGGCGCGGCTCGCCCGTCAGTCCTTCGCGGACGAACAACTGTGCTTGATTGAGCAGGCCGGGATTATAGGAATAGAAGTACCTGCCGCCCTTCTTGACCGGCAGACCATAGCGTTCGTAGTCGAGCAAACCCGCAAGCTTCTGTCTGTACCAGTCACGCGCCGGCAGGCTGCTTAGAAACTCCTGCGTCACTGCGTTCTGCGCTTCTACCCACTGGGCGACCTGCGGATTGGTACGCACATCGTCTTCGAGCCAGCGATAGGGGTCTTCTATGCGTTCGCCGAACCGTTCCTCCGCGACATCGCCACGGAATGTTTCGGGATACGTCGGCACGGCGATGTCCTGGGCTGAAACGGGTGCCGCGAACAGGCATGCGGCAACACCGGTGAGAAGGGCAAGGCGGTTCATGGAAGTCCTCTCGTCAAAATGCTTGGCCACCGATGTAGCCAGCTAACGACAGGATGCAACGGTCCTTCGCGTCGCAACAGGTGGGAAGGGCGGCCAGGGCATCTAGTCTGGCCCCCTTCCACTAGTCAGCTGACGATCAGGCGTCTTCCAGCTCGTCCTCGTCTGCCGTCTGCACCGGACCGCTGTCCTGCCCCTTGGCGGCGACGTCGCGATCCACGAGTTCGATTACCGCCATCTGGGCCGCGTCGCTCGCGCGGTAGCCCGCCTTGATGACGCGGGTGTAACCGCCCTCGCGGTCGCCATAACGCTCTGCGAGAGTGTCGAACAGCTTGCGCAGCTGCGCCTCGTCGCCCAGCCTGCTCATGGCCAGCCGGCGGTTGGACAAGCCCCCGCGCTTTGCCAGCGTGATCAGCTTTTCGATGTAGGGGCGCAGTTCCTTCGCCTTGGGCAGGGTCGTCAAGATCTGCTCGTGCTTGATGAGTGCGGCCGCCATGTTGCGAAACATGGCTGTGCGGTGGCCGGACTTGCGGCCCAGCTTGCGCTGAGAAATACCGTGACGCATTGTTCTACTCCGTTCGTAAAGGGGCCGTGCGAGGTACCCCGTTCCAGGTGGCCGTTCGAGGCCGCCACCCTGCGCCTTGATTGAAACCATGCATCAGCCGAACACGTCCCGCCGATGCAGGAAGCCGGGCTGGCCCGCCCGACCGCCTCCTCAGCCAAGCAGTTCCTGCTCCAGCTTCTTGGCCATGTCTTCGATGTTCTCCGGCGGCCAGCCGGGGATGTCCATGCCGAGGCGCAGACCCATGCTCGACAGCACTTCCTTGATCTCGTTAAGCGACTTGCGGCCGAAGTTCGGCGTGCGCAGCATCTCGGCTTCCGTTTTCTGGACCAGATCGCCGATGTAGATGATGTTGTCGTTCTTGAGGCAGTTGGCGCTGCGGACCGACAGCTCCAGCTCGTCGACCTTCTTGAGCAGATAACGATTGAGCTGGTTGGTGTCGGACTCTGTCGGCTCCGCCGCCTGGCCGATCATGGGCGAGCTGGCCCGTGGCACGCCCTCCTCGAAGTGGACAAAGAGGCTCAGCTGGTCCTGCAGGATGCGTGCAGCGTAAGCCACCGCGTCTTCAGGCGACACGGTTCCGTCGGTTTCGATCGTCAGCGAAAGCTTGTCATAATCGAGTTCCTGCCCAACGCGGGCGTTCTCGACCTTGTAGCTGACCTGCCGCACGGGCGAGTAGAGCGAGTCCACCGGAATAAGCCCGATCGGCGCGTCGATAGGCCGGTTCTGAACTGCCGGAACGTAACCTTTTCCGGTGTTCGCGGTCAGCTCCATGTTGAGGCTGGCACCCTCGTCGAGGTGACAGATGACCAGCTTCTTGTTCATCACCTCGATGTCGCCACTCATCGCGATATCGCCTGCGGTCACCGGGCCAGGCCCGGTGGCGGACAGCTGCAGCCGCTTTGGACCTTCGCCCTCCATCCGCAAGGCGATCTGCTTCACGTTGAGAACAATGTCCGTCACATCCTCACGTACACCGCCGAGCGAGGAAAACTCGTGCAGGACGTTCTCGATCTTGATGGACGTGATTGCAGCGCCTTGTAGCGAGGACAGGAGCGTCCGGCGCAGCGCGTTGCCGAGCGTCAGGCCAAAGCCGCGTTCCAGCGGTTGCGCGATAAAGGTCCGGCGGCGCTTGTCACCGGCGTCCTTGATCTCGAGGTTATTGGGCTTGATGAGTTCCTGCCAGTTCTTGCTGTTGATGGCCATGAAATTCCCCTGGGGTTGTTCTGGCGGATCAGGTGCGATGTGGCCGCCCTGCTCCTGTGTGGGTAAGATAGTTGGCCGACGCGTTCAGCCAACCATCCGGCAGGATCGCTTAGACGCGGCGACGCTTGGAAGGACGCACGCCGTTGTGCGGGATGGGCGTGACGTCGCGGATCGAGGTGATGGTGAACCCAACGGCCTGCAACGCGCGCAGCGCGCTTTCGCGGCCCGACCCTGGCCCCTTAACCTCGACCTCCAAGGTGCGCACACCGTGCTCGGCAGCCTTTTTCCCCGCATCGTCGGCCGCTACCTGAGCGGCGTAGGGAGTGGACTTGCGACTGCCCTTAAAACCCATCATCCCGGCGCTGGACCAGCTGATCGCGTTGCCCTGGGCATCGGTGATGGTCACCATCGTGTTGTTGAAACTGGCATTCACATGCGCGACGCCGCTGGAAATGTTCTTGCGCTCGCGCCGCTTGATGCGGCCTGGTTCGCGTGCCATGATTTTCGGTTCCTGCTACAGAAGTATGGGAACAGGGCGGCCCTGTTCCAAAGGGAAAAAGCGGGCGAGATTACTTCTTCTTGCCGGCGATCGGTTTGGCCTTGCCCTTGCGGGTGCGCGCGTTGGTATGCGTGCGCTGTCCCCGAACGGGCAGACCCGAGCGATGGCGCAGGCCGCGGTAGGAGCGCAGGTCCATCAGCCGCTTGATGTTCATCGCAGTTTCGCGGCGCAGGTCGCCTTCCACCGAATGATCGGCGTCGATCGTCTCGCGGATCTGCAGCACTTCGGCATCGGTCAGATCCTGCACCCGGCGGCTGTGGTCAATGCCGAGCTTGGTTGCGATCTGCTCCGCCGTGGTGCGGCCAATTCCGTGAATGTAGGTGAGCGCGACGATCACGCGCTTGTTGGTGGGGATGTTCACCCCGGCAATACGAGCCACTTATGCTTTCTCCATGCTCCACAGGGTCTTACGATCGGATCACCGGATCCGCCGCCCTATCTCAACGCTTGTCCGGCCAGCTGCCTGCCATACGGCAAAAAGCCCGGTCGGCTCGCCACTGCGGAGAACCTGCCGGACATGACATGAACCTGTCGGATAGAGCGCGCTTAGGCCGATTCGCTACAGGCGTCAACCGGGATCGGCCGATGTCAACCTTGTCCGCTGCTTCGGCTCGCTCTTGCCGGTCGGGCGCGCAGCTGCGCGTTCGCCAAAATCTGTTCGATATCGGCCGTCACCTGGCTGATCGGCTGCATTCCATCAACCCGGCGCACGATGCCGCGCTCCTCGTAACCTGGCAGGATTGGCGCCGTCTTGGCGCGATACTCCGCCATCCTGTGGCGCACCGTTTCCTCGTTGTCATCGGGCCGTCGCTTGAATTCCGTAGCGGCGCAGATGTCGCACACGCCAGCAACCCGGGGCAGCCGATACCGGTCGTGATAGCTTTCCCCGCAATTTGCGCAGGTAAACCGGCCAGTGACGCGGTCCACAAGGGTTTCCTCGTCCACTTCCAATTCTATGACGTAATCAAGTTTGCGGCCATGCCGGGCGAGGATCGTATCCAATTCCGCCGCTTGCACGGCAGTTCGAGGGTAACCGTCGAAAATGGCGCCGGTTGCTGGCCCCATTGCAAGCAGTTCCGCATCGATGAGCGCAGACACGATATCATCGGAGACGAGCCCGCCCCGCTCCATGATGCCCTTCGCTTCAAGACCTATCGGCGTGTTCGCCTTTACGGCAGCCCGCAGCATGTCGCCTGTCGAAAGCTGCCGCATCCGGTGATGCTGGACCAGGTGGTGCGCCTGCGTGCCCTTGCCCGCTCCGGGTGGGCCGAGAAGGATGATGTCCATAAGCTCCCCCTGAAGCCGCCGCGCCTAGCGGAGCCGCCCTTTCAACTTGGCCTTCTTGATCAGGTCGCCATACTGGTGAGCCAGCAGATGCGACTGGATCTGCGTAATGGTATCCACCGTGACGTTGACCACGATCAGCAGGCTTGTCCCTCCCAGGAAGAGCGGAATGCCGGTTTGGCGGATCATGTACTCGGGTATGACGCATACCAGCGTCAGGTAGATCGCGCCGATCACAGTAATGCGGGTCAGGACGTAATCGAGATAATCCTCAGTCCGCTTACCCGGTCGGATCCCCGGAATGAACCCGCCGTTCTTCTTGAGGTTCTCGGCCGTCTCTTCAGGATTGAACACCACCGCCGTGTAGAAGAACGCGAAGAAGATGATGCCTGCGGCGTAGAGAGCCAGGTAAAGCGGCTGCCCTGGAGCAAGGTAAAAGTTCAGTGTCTGGATTATTCCGCCAGTGGTGCTGTCCGCGGCCACCGAGTTGCCGGCAAACTGGCTGATGGTCAGCGGCAAGAGCAGCAACGAACTGGCGAAGATCGGGGGGATGACGCCTGCGGTATTCAGCTTGAGCGGAAGATGCGACCGGTCCGCCTGCATCATGCCGCGCGCCGTGGAACGCTTGGGATACTGGATCAGCAACCGGCGCTGCGCCCTTTCCATGAAGCAGATGAAGAGGATCAACCCCACGATCATCAGAATAAAAGCAACGATGAGCGCAGGCGAGATGGAGCCGGTCCGCCCGCCCTCGAAGAAGTTACCAACAAAGCTTGGAAACTGCGCCACGATGCCGGCCATGATGATGAGCGAGACGCCGTTCCCAATACCGCGACTGGTGATCTGTTCGCCCAGCCATAGGAGGAACATGGTGCCGCCGACGAGGCTGATAACCGCACCTATCCGGAATGTAATGCCCGGGTCCACGACGGCTGCAAGCCCGTTTTGCGCGGCAAAGCTCTCCAGTCCCGAGGCAAGGAACCAACCCTGGATCGCGCACAGGAACACTGTGCCATAGCGGGTGTATTGATTGAGCTTTTGCCGCCCCGTCGAGCCTTCCTTTTTCAGCGCCGCAAGCGTTGGGTGGAGAGAGGCCGCCAACTGCACCACGATAGACGCAGTGATGTAGGGCATCACGCCGAGCGCGATCAGGCTCATGCGCTCCAGGCTGCCGCCGGAAAACGTGTTGAACAGATCGAGAATGCCGCCGCGTGCCTGATCGTACAGTTGATTGAGGATCAGCGGATTGACGCCGGGCAGCGGCACGAAGCTCAGGAACCGAAAGACCACCAGCGCGCCGATGGTGAACCAGATGCGCTTCTTAAGCTCGGTCGCCTTGGAAAAATTGGCGAAGCTCAGATTGGTGGCTAGACTGTCGGCGCGTGATGCCATGTCGATACAAAAGCCTTACAACAGGCCGGCCCCTCCCGGCGATTGGCTGCACAGATAAGGGCGGCGACCGGAATTGTCGAACCCCTCCGGCAAGATTTTGCGCCGTGGTGAACGCCGCCTTCTCCGCCAAGAGGGGTCAGTCAAGGGCAGCAGAGCCTCAGCGACCCTGCTGTTCCGTCGACATCAGTCAGAAACGCCTGCCGGAGCAGCGCGTTTGGCAACCACTTCAACAGAGCCACCAGCGTTTTCAACGGCGTCGAGAGCGCCCTTGGATGCGCCGGTCACCTTCAGCTGCACTTTGACGGAAATCGTACCTTTGCCAAGCAACCGCACGCCATCCTTGCCGCCACGCGCCAGACCTGCCGCCTTGAGCGCATCGTGGTCGATCACCCCGTCCGTGGACAGCTTGCCAGCGTCGATCATCTTCTGGATCATGCCCAGGTTCACCTCGGCGTAGTCCTTGGCGAAGATGTTGTTGAAGCCGCGCTTCGGGAGGCGCATGTGAAGCGGCATCTGCCCGCCTTCGAAGCCGTTAATGGCCACACCAGAACGAGCCTTTGCGCCCTTCTGACCGCGCCCCGCGGTCTTGCCCTTGCCCGAGCCGATGCCGCGCCCGACGCGCATTCGCCCCTTGCGGGCGCCATTGTTGTCGCGGATTTCGTTGAGTTTCATAGTCTGCACTCGCTTTCGCTTTGTTCGCGCTGTCAAACCGCCCTGACGAGGCGGCAGCTTTAATCTACGATAGCTACCATGTGCGGCAGCTTCGCGATGGCACCCCGCACCTCAGGCGTATCCTGAACTTCCACCACCCGGTGCATCTTTCCCAGACCTAGCCCGGTCAGGATCTTCTTCTGCTCGGCCGGCCTGCGGATCGGGCTGCCGATCTGCTTGATCTTGATCGTTGCCATGTCGCTTACTCCGTCAACGCCGCGGCTTCAGCTTCTGCTTCGGCCGTACTGGTGCCGCCGCGGCCAAGCAGATCCGCGACCCGCTTGCCGCGACGCTGAGCCACCGATTTGGGCGAGGTCTGATCCGTGAGCGCGTCAAAGGTTGCCCGGATCATGTTGTAGGGGTTCGAGGTTCCCACTGACTTCGTCACCACATCCGCAACGCCAAGGCTCTCGAATACTGCGCGCATCGGACCACCCGCGATGATGCCGGTTCCAGGAGGAGCGGTTCGCAGGGTGACCTTGCCTGCGCCAAAGCGGCCATTGCCGTCATGATGCAGAGTGCGTCCATCCTTCAGCGGAACGCGGACCATTTTCTTCTTGGCGGACGCGGTCGCTTTTGTGATCGCCTCAGGAACTTCGCGCGCCTTGCCATGGCCGAAGCCGACGCGGCCCGTGCCATCGCCAACGACCACCAAAGCCGCGAAGCCAAAGCGCTTGCCGCCCTTCACCGTCTTGGAGACGCGGTTGATATGAACCAGCTTCTCGATGAGGCCGTCATCTTCTTCCTCGCGCCGTGCACGTCGGTCGTCACGTCCACCACGACCCCGACCCCGCTGCGCCCCACGATCACCGCGGTCGCCACGGCCACGGCGGGCCGGCTGGGACGGGTCACCTGCCTCGGCGGACTGGTTCTCGCCCGCTTCAGTCGGCGCAACCGTCGATGTCGGGGTGGAGCCAGCGTTGTCGATTACCGGCTGCTCATTGACAGGGCTGGACGTTTCAATCGCGGCCACCTGCTCTTGCGTCACCTCGGTTGTCCCGTCGGTCTTGTTTTCATCAGCCATCATCAGAACTCCAACCCACCTTCACGGGCAGCATCGGCCAGCGCCTTGACACGGCCATGATAGAGGTAACCCCCGCGATCGAACACGACACTTGTCACGCCTGCCTGCTTGGCGGCGTCGGCAATCGTCTTGCCCACCATGACCGCCGCATCGACATTCGCGCCAGATTGCTCGGTGCCCAGAGTGGAAGCGGACGCAACGGTGCGCCCTGCAGTGTCGTCGATCACTTGGGCATAGATGTGCTTGTTCGTGCGGTGCACGGAAAGACGCGGACGAGCCCCTCCGCGGCTGCGAAGAGCGGTGCGCACCCGGCGCCGGCGGCGCTCGAAAAGAGATAGCTTGGCCATGTTACTTCTTCTTCCCTTCCTTGCGGAAGATGTACTCGCCGCGGTATTTGATGCCCTTGCCCTTGTAAGGCTCAGGCTTGCGCCACTCGCGGATTTCCGCCGCGAACTGTCCGACCTGCTGCTTGTCGATGCCGCTGATTTCGACCGTGGTCTGGTCTGGCGTTTTCACTTCGACACCCTCGGGTACGTCCAGTTCAACGTCGTGACTGTAGCCAAGCTGAAGCCGCAGCTTCTTGCCCTGCGCCTGCGCACGGTAGCCAACGCCGGTAATTTCCAGCGTTTTGGTGAAGCCTTCTGACACGCCCTCAACCAGGTTGGACACCAGCGTCCGCTGCATGCCCCAGAACGCGCGTGCACGCTTGCTGTCGTTGGCGGGCAGAACGGAGATGCCCCCGTCTTCGATTTTGTAGGCGATGTCATCCGACAGGCCCATCGACAAAGTACCCTTGGGTCCTTTGACGACAAGCGTGCTGCCGTTGATGTCGGCGTTCACCCCACCGGGGATCGCGACCGGCCGCTTTCCAATCCGGCTCATCAGAATACCTCCGCCAGAACTTCGCCGCCGACCTTCTGCGTCCGCGCCTCCGCGTCAGAAAGAACGCCGCGGGGCGTGGACACGATGGTGATACCAAGGCCGTTGCGGACTGTCGGCAGTTCGCGGCTGCCGGAATAAATGCGCCGTCCCGGCTTCGACACGCGGGCGACATGCTTGATCGCCGGTTCGCCTTCGAAATACTTCAGTTCGATGCGCAGCGCCTTGTGCTTGCCGCTGCTGTCTTCGGAATAGCCGCGGATGTAGCCTTCGCGCTGGAGCACCTCCAGCACATTGGCGCGCAGCTTGGACGCAGGGCTGAGGACGGAGTCCATCTTCGCACGCTGTCCGTTACGGATGCGGGTGAGCATATCACCCAGTGGATCGGTCAATGCCATCTCGTCAGATCCTTACCAGCTCGACTTGGTGAGGCCGGGAATAAGTCCCTTGTTGCCCAGGTCGCGAAGTTCGATTCGGTTGAGCCCGAACTTCCGGTAATAGCCGCGAGGGCGGCCGGTGGTGGTGCAGCGGTTGCGCACCCGCGTGGGATTGGCGTTGCGCGGTATCTCCGCCATCTTGAGGCGCGCAATCATCCGCTCGCCTTCGTCAAGCGACTTGTCGTCAGCCACGGCCTTCAGCCGCTCGTACTTGGCCGCATACCGCTTCACCAGCGCCTTGCGCCGCTCGTTTTTGTTGATGGAACTCAGTTTCGCCATGGACTTAAGCTCTCCTTAGCGGCTCACGCCGCCTCCTTCTGCTCTTCCTGCTTCTGCTCGGAAGGGAACGGGAAACCGAACAGACGCAGCAGTTCGCGCGCCTCTTCATCGGTCTTCGCCGTGGTGGTTACAATGATGTCCATCCCCCGGACCTTCTCGATCTTGTCGTAGCTGATCTCGGGAAAGATGATCTGTTCTTTAAGGCCCATGGCATAATTGCCGCGTCCGTCAAAGCTCTTAGCATTCAGGCCACGGAAATCGCGGATGCGTGGCATCGCCACCGTCACCAGGCGGTCCAGAAACTCGTACATCCGCTCGCGGCGCAGAGTGACTTTGCACCCGATCGGCATACCTTCGCGGAGCTTAAACTGCGCGATGGACTTCTTGGCCTTGGTGATCACCGGCTTTTGTCCGGCAATCAGCGCCATCTCTTCAGCGGCGGTCTGAACCTTCTTCTTGTCCTGGCTGGCTTCACCAACGCCCATGTTGAGCGTGATCTTCTCCAGCTTGGGGACTTCGAGCCGGTTCTTGTAGCCGAACTTCTCAGTCATCACCTTCACGATTTCATCGTCGTAGCGCTGCTTGAGGCGGGGGGTGTACTCAGCCATTGATCGTCTCCCCGGAACGCGCCGCAACGCGAACCTTCTTGCCGTCGCGCTCTTCAAAGCGGACGCGAGTGGGCTTGCCATCCTTCGGATCCGCCAGAGCCACCTTGGCGATGTGCATAGGCGCTTCGCTGCGCTCGATCCGGCCTTGCGGGTTCTGCTGGCTTGGCTTGCGGTGACGCGCGGCAATGTTCACGCCGTCAACCACAACTTTGCCGTCCTTCGGCATCACTTGACGCACCGTGCCGGTCCGGCCCTTGTCCTTGCCGGACAGAACCACCACGCTATCACCCTTCTTGATCTTGGCAGCAGCCATCACAACACCTCCGGCGCGAGCGAAATGATCTTCATGAAGCCGCGCCCACGCAGTTCGCGCACAACCGGGCCAAAGATCCGGGTGCCGATCGGCTCTTCGTTCTTGTTTACAAGCACGGCGGCATTACCGTCGAAGCGGATCACCGTGCCATCGGGGCGGCGAACATCCTTCTTCGTGCGGACGATCACTGCGCGGTGCACGTCGCCCTTCTTCACGCGTGCGCGCGGCTGTGCCTCCTTCACGGACACCACTATGACGTCGCCCACAGATGCGGTGCGCCGCTTGGAGCCACCCAGCACCTTGATGCACTGTACGCGCTTGGCGCCGCTGTTGTCGGCCACGTCCAGGTTGGATTGCATCTGAATCATTGATCCAGTTCCTTCTCGTTTGGCTTGCCGGAACCGGTCCGGCAGTTCCTTCTAATTTCTTGCCGCAAGGTTCAGGCGGCGCGACCTGCTTCTTCGATGTCAGCTTCCACGACTTCGCCGCGGCTCGCCCGCACACGATCGAGCACGGCCCATGTCTTCGTCTTGGAGATAGGCCGGGTTTCCTCGATCCGCACGGTGTCGCCGACGCGATACTCGTTACCGTCGTCGTGTGCGTGATACTTCTTCGAGCGGCGGATAATCTTGCCGTAAAGCGGATGGCGCACCTTCCGCTCGACGAGAACCGTCACCGTCTTGTCGGTCTTGTCGGATGTCACCGTGCCGATGAGAATACGTTTGGGCATGATCTTGTCCTTACGCCTGCGCAGTAGAGCGAGTGCGCTCTTGCTGCAGGGTCTTGATGCGGGCGATGGTCCGGCGGACCTCACGGACACGCGACGGTGCCTCGAGCTGGTTGGTTGCCGCCTGAAAACGCAGGTTGAACTGTTCACGCTTCAACTCGGTAAGCTGCTCGGCGAGTTGGTCGTCCGAACGGGCCCGCAGATCAGCAACTTGATCAATAGCCATTATTCGCCTCCGAGATGTGAAGTGTCGCCAAGCCGGGCCACGACTTTCGTCTTGATCGGCAGCTTCATGGCAGCGCGTTCGAATGCTTCTGCCGCGAGCGGTCCGCCGACCCCGTCCAGTTCGAACAGAATGCGGCCTGGCTTTACCCGTGCCGCCCAGTACTCGACGGAACCCTTGCCCTTGCCCTGCCGGACTTCGGCAGGCTTCTTCGATACCGGCACATCGGGAAACACGCGGATCCAGAGACGCCCCTGACGCTTAATATGCCGCGTGATCGCACGCCGCGCCGCTTCAATCTGGCGGGCGGTAATCCGCTCCGGCTCCAGGGCCTTCAGACCATAGGAGCCGAAATTGAGGTCAGTCCCGCCCTTGGCATCGCCATGGATGCGGCCTTTAAAGGCCTTGCGGAACTTGGTTTTCTTTGGTTGCAGCATCGCCTTACCCTAACCTGCGTCAGCGCGCCGGCCGCACGCCGGAAGTCTGTGCTTCCAGCATGAGCCGATCCTGCGCTGTAGGATCGTGGGCGAGAATTTCGCCTTTGAAGATCCAGCATTTGATCCCAATGATGCCATAGGCGGTCAGCGCCTCGGCTTCGGCATAATCGACGTTGGCGCGCAAGGTATGCAGCGGCACGCGACCTTCCCGGTACCATTCCACCCGCGCAATTTCAGCGCCGCCAAGCCGGCCACCGCAAGTGATCCGAATGCCTTCCGCACCAAGCCGCAGCGCGGATTGCACCGCCCGCTTCATGGCCCGCCGGAACGCCACGCGCCGGATAAGCTGATCGGCAATGCCTTGCGCAACCAGTTTCGCATCGACTTCAGGCTTGCGGATTTCCACGATGTTGAGCTTGACCTCGCTCTGCGTCATGGTTGCCAGCTTGCCGCGGAGCTTCTCGATATCCGCGCCCTTCTTGCCGATAATCACGCCAGGACGGGCGGCATATATCGAGATGCGGCACAGCTTGGCCGGCCGCTCAATGACCACCTTCGAAATCGCTGCCTGGGGCAGAGACGCGATGATGTACTTGCGGATCTCGATGTCTTCCTTGAGCAGCTGCGCGTAGTTACGCCCTTCGGCATACCACCGGCTGTCCCAAGTACGGTTGATCTGCAGGCGCAGACCGATCGGATTGCTCTTCTGACCCATCGATCAGGCCTCCTCTTGCTCGCGGACTACGATGCGCAGTCTGCTGAACGGCTTCAGAATCCGCGTCGACTTACCGCGCCCACGGGTGTGGAACCGCTTCATCGTGATGGATTTGCCGACCGATGCTTCCGCTACGATCAAGGAATCCACATCGAGGTTGTGGTTGTTCTCGGCATTCGCGATCGCCGACGCGAGCACCTTCTGCGCGTCGCGCGCCATAGCCCGCTTCGAGAAGGTGAGGATGTTCAACGCTTCCTCAGCCCGGCGTCCACGGATCAGCGCGGCCACCAGGTTCAGTTTCTGGGCCGATCCACGAATAGTCGTGCCGACAGCCAGAGCTTCGTTATCCGCAACACGGCGCGGTGCCTTGACCTTGCCCATCAGCGCTTGCCCTTCTTGTCGGCGGCGTGGCCGGGGAAAGTCCGGGTTGGCGAGAACTCGCCAAGTTTGTGCCCGACCATTTCCTCGCTGACCGCTACGGGAATGAATTTACGACCGTTGTAAACGTTGAACGTCAGCCCGACGAACTGCGGCAGGATGGTCGACCGGCGCGACCATGTCTTGATCGGCGCGCGAGCACCCTTGTCATGCGCCTCCTCGGCCTTTTTCAAAAGGCTGAGCTCGACAAACGGGCCTTTCCAGACGGAACGAGCCATGTGCCCTTACCCCTTCTTCTTAGTGTGGCGCGAGCGGATGATGTACTTATCCGTGCGCTTGTTGTGACGAGTGCGGGCACCCTTGGTCGGCTTGCCCCAAGGCGTGACCGGATGCCGCCCACCAGACGTCTTGCCTTCGCCGCCACCGTGAGGGTGATCGACCGGGTTCTTGGCCACACCGCGTGTCAAGGGACGTCGGCCCTTCCAGCGGGTGCGGCCCGCCTTTCCGAAATTCTGGTTCTGGTTGTCGGGATTTGACACCGCGCCGACCGTACCCATGCAGCTGGCCGGCAGATAGCGCTGCTCGCCCGAGTTGAGGCGCACGATCACCATTCCGCGATCGCGACCCACAAGCTGCACATATGCACCCGCACTACGGGCGATCTGGCCGCCCTTGCCCGGCTTCATCTCCACATTGTGGATAATGGTCCCAACTGGCATCTGTCCCAGCAACATAGCGTTGCCAGGCTTGGTGTCGACCCGCTCACCGGCGACCACCTGATCACCGACAGCAAGACGCTGCGGCGCCAAGATATAGGCCAGTTCGCCATCTTCATACTTGATAAGCGCGATGAACGCGGTGCGGTTCGGGTCATACTCCAGCCGTTCCACAGTTGCGGGAACATCCCACTTGCGACGTTTGAAGTCGACGATGCGGTAGCGCTGCTTATGCCCGCCACCGATCCCGCGCGAGGTCACATGGCCCTTGTTGTTGCGGCCACCCGTCTTGCGCTTGCCTTCGGTCAGGGCCTTGACCGGACCGCCCTTGTGCAGGACCGACTTGTCGATCAGGATCAGACCGCGCCGTGCGGGACTGGTCGGATTGTAGTTCTTCAGTGCCATCGGATCAGCTCACACCCTCGGTGACGTCGATCATCTCGCCTTCAGCAAGGGTTACGATCGCCTTCTTCATGTCACTGCGCCGATAGGGCTTACCCTTCCAGCGCTTGCTCTTGCCCTTGACGACAAGCGTGTTCACGCCCGCCACCTTCTTGTTGTAGATGGCTTCGACCGCTTCCTTGATCTGCGGCTTGCTTGCGTCGCCCGCCACCTTGAAGATCACCGCATTGTGCTCTGCCAGCAGCGACGCCTTTTCGGTGATGTGCGGCGACAGCAGCACATCATAATGCCGCGCGGCTGCGGTTTGCTGCTTCTTAGCCATTGAAACGTGCCTCCAGCTTCGCGACCGCATCTTTGGTGAGAACCAGCGTGTCATGCTTCAGGATGTCGTAAACATTCGCGCCAACTGCCGGAAGCACGTTGATCCCCGGCAGGTTACGCGCGGCAAGGCGGAAGCTTTCGCTGGCGTTGTCACCGTCGATCACCAGCACCTTGCCATTCAGACCGGACTGCTCGAATCGGGCCTTCAGTGCCTTCGTCTTGGCATCCGACAAGTCCAGGCTGTCGACCACGACCAGACCATCGCGGGCCTTGGTCGACAAAGCCATTTTGAGACCGAGCGCGCGAACCTTCTTGTTGAGCGAAATGTGAAAGTCGCGCTTGCGTGCGCCATGCGCCTTGCCGCCACCGATAAAGATCGGCGCGCCGCGGTTGCCGTGACGGGCGCCGCCGGAACCCTTCTGCTTGCCGAACTTCTTGCCGGTGCGCGCAACATCGGACCGCTCACGCGTCGGGCGCGCCGTCTCGCGGCGGTTCCACAGCTGCCAAGTGACAACCCGGTGGAGAATGTCGGCGCGCGGCTCCACGCCGAACACTTCGTCGCTCAATTCCATCTCACCCGCGGCTGCGCCGCTCAGGTCCTGAACCTGTACCTTCACGGCTCAGCCCTCCTTGTTTTCGGTTGTATCCGCACCAGCCGGCGGCGTGGTGTCGGTTCCGGCACCAGCTTGCTGCTCTTGTGCGAGCTGCTCCTGCTGAGCTGCGTCGACCTGCAAGTTCACCTCGGGAGCGGCGCCGGCCTCTACGATGCCCGCGGGCGCTTCATCATGCTGCGGTGCGTCAGCCTTTCGCTCAAGCACAACCCCGGGGGTCGGCACACCTTCGGGGAGCGGCAACTTGACCGCATCGCGGACAACCAGCCAGCTGTTCTTCGACCCGGGTACCGAACCCTTGACAAAGAGAAGGCCACGCTCAGCGTCGGTGCGGACGATTTCCAAGTTCTGCTGCGTGCGCTGACGGTCGCCCATGTGGCCGGCCATCTTCTTGCCCTTGAACACCTTGCCGGGGTCCTGCCGCTGTCCGGTGGACCCGTGCGAGCGGTGGCTGAGCGAAACACCGTGCGATGCGCGAAGACCTCCAAAGCCCCAGCGCTTCATCGCGCCGGCAAAACCCTTGCCCTGTGTATGGCCGGTGATGTCGACCTTCTGCCCGGCGACGAAGTGCTCCGCGGAGATCGTTGAACCGATGGGCAGAAAGCCTGCCTCGTCGTTCACGCGAAACTCAGCCACTTTCATCTTCAAGCCAACTTCAGCCTTCGCGAAGTGTTCACGCTGTGGCTTGTTGACGTTCTTCTGCTTGGCCGTTCCTGCGCCGACCTGAACAGCAGAATAGCCGTCGCGATCGGCGGTGCGATGGGACACTACCTGGCACTCTTCCAGAGCGAGAACAGTCACGGGCACGTGCCGTCCATCCTCCTGGAACAGGCGGGTCATCCCCACTTTCTTTGCGATAACGCCAGTGCGCATCGTCATACTCCTAAACAGAGGCACACGGAGCCTATCTCCGCGTGCGTGCAAACCCCGCCTCATGGCGCAGTTCACGGCCCAGATTGTCTGACATCACCCCGCCCGGGCCACACGCTCCGCCAGTATGGCGGGAGCAAAAGACGGGGGACGCTGCCCGGCAGAGCGCCGGCGGTATCCCTTCCTATTCGAGGTCCTCCATGGACCTCGGGGCATCGCCCCTTAGCGTACCGCCCCTGCCATGGCAGGGGCACCCGCATGCCGGCTCAGGCCAGCTTGATTTCCACGTTCACGCCGGCAGCAAGGTCCAGCTTCATCAGAGCATCGACCGTCTGCGCGTTCGGCTGAACGATGTCCAGCAGCCGCTTGTAGGTGCGGACTTCGAACTGTTCCCGTGATTTCTTATCGATGTGCGGACCACGGTTCACGGTGAACTTCTCGATCCGCGTGGGCATTGGAATGGGACCACGAATAAGCGCACCGGTACGGCGTGCTGTGTCCGCGATTTCGCCAGTCGCTTGGTCGAGAACGCGGTGATCGAACGCCTTCAGGCGAATGCGGATGTTCTGTGCTTCCATGTCCAACTACCGATAAGAAAGAGCCGTGAGCATCAGATGCTCTGACAAAAAGAAAGGCCCGCCCCGCTATCCGGCTACACCGGTGAAGGGCGGCCCCTCTGATAAATTCCTGTCAGCGGGCGATGATTCCCGCTGACAGGCGCGCCTATATTACTTTGTGATCGAGCTGACAACCCCAGAACCGACGGTCCGGCCACCTTCGCGAATGGCGAAGCGGAGACCTTCGTCCATGGCGATGGGCGCGATCAGCTTGACACCGATGGTCACGTTATCACCCGGCATCACCATTTCCGTGCCTTCAGGAAGGATCACTTCGCCGGTCACATCGGTGGTGCGGAAGTAGAACTGCGGACGATAGTTGGCGAAGAACGGCGTGTGACGGCCGCCTTCGTCCTTCGAAAGAACGTAGACTTCGGCGCTGAAGTCGGTGTGCGGGTTTACGCTGCCCGGCTTAGCGAGCACCTGGCCGCGCTCAACCTCTTCACGGCCGACGCCGCGGATCAGGGCGCCGATGTTATCACCCGCCTCACCGCGATCGAGCAGCTTGCGGAACATTTCGACGCCAGTGACGGTGGTCTTCTTCGTGTCCTTGATACCGATGATCTCGACTTCGTCGCCCACGTTCACAACGCCGGTTTCGACGCGGCCGGTAACAACGGTGCCGCGGCCCGAGATGGAGAACACGTCTTCAATCGGCATCAGGAACGACTTGTCGACCGGACGATCCGGGGTCGGGATGTGCTCATCCACGGCAGCCATCAGCTCCAGAATCTTCTGCTCGCCGATTTCCGGGTCGCGACCTTCGAGAGCGGCAAGGGCAGAACCCTTCACGATCGGAATGTTGTCGCCGTCAAAATCGTACTTGGAAAGCAGTTCACGCACTTCCAGCTCGACCAGCTCCAGCAGCTCTTCGTCGTCAACCTGATCAACCTTGTTCAGGAACACGACCAGCGCCGGCACGCCAACCTGGCGGGCAAGCAGGATGTGCTCACGCGTTTGCGGCATCGGACCGTCAGCGGCATTCACCACCAGGATCGCGCCGTCCATCTGCGCCGCGCCGGTGATCATGTTCTTCACATAGTCAGCGTGGCCCGGGCAGTCGACATGGGCATAGTGCCGGTTGTCGGTTTCATATTCGACGTGTGCGGTCGAAATGGTGATGCCCCGCTCGCGCTCCTCGGGAGCCTTGTCGATATTGGCGAAATCAACCGGTGCGCCGAGCACCTTGGTGATCGCCGCCGTCAGTGTGGTCTTGCCATGGTCGACGTGACCGATGGTGCCGACGTTCACGTGCGGCTTGTTCCGCTGAAACTTTTCCTTGGCCATGATTTGAATAACCTCTGCTGTATGGTGAATTGATGCGGGCGAAAGGCGGCCCCGCGCAATCAGGCGCCGCCCCTAACCCTAACGCCTGCCTTACGCAAGCTTCTCCTTGACTTCCTGTGCCACATTTGCCGGCACTTCATCGTAGTGCGAGAATTGCATGGTGTACTGGGCCCGGCCCTGAGTGAACGAGCGCAGCTCGTTCACATAACCGAACATGTTGGCCAGCGGCACCATCGCCTCAACCGCCTGAGCATTGCCCCGCGTATCGGTGCCCTGGATCTGCCCGCGCCGGGAGTTCAGGTCGCCGATCACATCGCCGAGATAATCGTCGGGCGTGACCACCTCCACCTTCATGATCGGCTCCAGCAGCTTGATGCCCGCTTTCTGTGCCACCTCTCGCATGGCTCCGCGGCCGGCGATCTCGAACGCGATCGCGCTGGAGTCGACGTCGTGGTATGCGCCGTCTGTCAGGCGAATGGTAAAGTCGATGATCGGGAAGCCAATCAGATGGCCACTTTCAGCCTGCTCACGGAAGCCTTTCTCAATGGCCGGAATATATTCGCGTGGAATGTTCCCGCCCTTGATTTCGTCTTCGAACAACACGCCCTGGCCGCGTTCGCCCGGAATAACCGTGACCTTGACCCGGCCGAACTGACCCGAGCCGCCCGACTGCTTCTTGTGGGTGTAGTCGACGTCCACCTGCTTCGCGAGCGACTCCCGGTAGGCAACCTGCGGCGCGCCGACGTTCGCCTCGACTTTGAACTCGCGCTTCATGCGATCGACCAGGATGTCGAGGTGAAGCTCACCCATTCCCTTGATAATCGTCTGACCTGACTCATGGTCAGTGGACACGCGGAACGAGGGATCCTCGGCCGCCAATCGGTTCAGCGCCACGCCCATCTTTTCCTGGTCGGCCTTCGTCTTGGGCTCCACCGACAGTTCGATTACCGGCTCGGGAAACTCCATCCGTTCCAGAATGATCGGCTTTGCCGGGTCGCACAGCGTGTCTCCGGTCGTAGTTTCCTTCAGCCCGGCCAGCGCAACGATATCGCCGGCCGATGCCTCATCAATGTCCTCGCGGTTGTTGGAGTGCATCAGCAGCATGCGGCCGATCTTCTCCTTCTTGTCCTTCACCGAGTTAAGCACCGAACCCTTGGTCAGCTTGCCCGAATAGATTCGGGTAAAGGTCAGGGTTCCGACGAAGGGATCGTTCATGATCTTGAACGCCAGGGCCGAAAACGGCGCGTCATCCGAGGATGGGCGGCTGTCCTCTTCGTCGCTGTCCGGCTTCACACCCTTGATCGCAGGAACATCGACCGGGCTTGGCAGGTAGTCGACAACGGCGTCGAGCAACGGCTGCACGCCCTTGTTCTTGAACGACGAGCCGCACATGACCGGCACGAACGCATGGTTCAGCGTGCCCTTGCGGATCAGGCTCTTGAGCGTGGCGGCATCGGGAACCGTACCTTCGAGGTACTGCTCCATGATATCATCATCCTGTTCCACCGCCAATTCAATCAGACGCTCGCGATATTCGGCCGCCTTCTCCGCCATGTCGTCGGGAATGGCCACATAGTCGTACTTCGCACCCAGGCTCTCGTCCTGCCAGATGATGGCCCGGTTATTCACGAGGTCGACCAGCCCCTTGAAGTCGCCTTCGGCGCCGATCGGCAGGTAAAGCACGGCGGGAACGGCGCCGAGGCGATCGATGATCGTCTGCACGCAGTAGTAGAAGTCAGCTCCGGTACGGTCCAGCTTGTTCACGTAGCACATTCTTGGAACGCCGTATTTCTCGGCCTGGCGCCACACGGTTTCCGACTGCGGTTCCACCCCGGCCACGCCGTCGAAGGCGGCCACGGCGCCGTCCAGCACGCGCAGGGAGCGTTCCACTTCGATGGTGAAGTCCACGTGCCCCGGAGTGTCGATGATGTTCAGGCGGTGTTCCGGCCCTTCGCCGTCTTCGGCCTTCCAGAAGGTGGTCGTCGCCGCCGAGGTGATGGTGATCCCGCGCTCCTGCTCCTGCTCCATCCAGTCCATGGTCGCAGCGCCGTCGTGCACTTCGCCGATCTTGTAGGACTTGCCGGTGTAATACAGGATCCGTTCGGTCGTGGTCGTCTTGCCGGCGTCGATATGCGCCATGATCCCGAAGTTGCGATAGCGTTCGATCGGATGGCTGCGTGCCATAATCAATTCCTCAAAGAATGGTGGAGGCCGCCAGCAACAGCGGACGGCGCTCCATATAGTTGCCTTTATGGCAGGTTAAAGACGGCGCGGAGCCGATCCGCCCCCCCCGCTTACCAGCGGTAGTGCGAGAACGCCCGGTTCGCGTCGGCCATGCGGTGCGTGTCCTCGCGCTTCTTCACCGCATTGCCGCGGTTGTTCGCCGCGTCCATCAGTTCGGCCGAAAGGCGCGCCGCCATGGTCGTTTCCGCCCGTCCGCGCGCGGCGGAGATCAGCCAGCGGATGGCCAGCGCCTGGGCGCGTTCGGGCCGCACTTCGACCGGCACCTGATAGGTCGCCCCGCCCACGCGGCGGCTGCGCACTTCGACCTGCGGCTTCACATTGTTGAGCGCGTCGTGGAACATCTGCAGCGGGTCGGCCTTGGCCCGCGTTTCCACCGTGTCGAGCGCGCCATAGACGATCCGCTCGGCAACCGACTTCTTCCCGTCCAGCATGAGGTTGTTCATGAACTTGGACAGCACCTGATCCTTGAACTTGGGATCGGGCAGGATTTCCCGCTTTTCGGGACGACGACGACGTGACATTTTCTTCTAACTCCTTTGGAGTGGTTCGGCACCAGCCCTCTCCCCCACCCGGCCACCCACAGGGTATCTTATCGGGTGGCCGGGTGGGGGAGAGGGCTGGTGCCGCGAGCTGCGAACGGATATCCGCAGCGCACCCAACGAAAACCCTTACTTCGGCCGCTTGGCCCCGTACTTGGACCGGCTCTGCTTGCGGTCCTTGACCCCTTGCGTGTCGAGCACGCCGCGCAGCACGTGGTAACGCACGCCGGGCAGGTCGCGCACACGCCCGCCGCGGATCAGCACAACGCTGTGTTCCTGCAGGTTGTGGCCTTCGCCGGGGATGTAGGAGATGACTTCGCGCTGGTTCGTCAGGCGCACCTTGGCCACCTTGCGCAGCGCCGAGTTCGGCTTCTTGGGCGTCGTGGTATAGACGCGGGTGCAGACGCCGCGCTTCTGCGGGTTCTGCTCCATCGCAGGGACCTTGGACTTGGCCTTCTGCGGCTCGCGGCCCTTGCGGACCAGCTGGTTGATAGTGGGCACTTGTGTTCCTTCACCGTGTGTGGCGCGCGGCGGACAGGGGAAAAGAAGGAACCGTCTTGCACCGCCCGTCCCGACCCGAAGGGGCCGGACAATCCGCCCGCCGCCGGCACACCGCCCGCGGCACACGGCCCCTGCCGTGGCAGGAGCGACGCAATGACTGAAACACTCCACCCCGCGCCGCCTGGCACCGGATTACTTTGCCGACCATCCCCGCGCCCGCGAAAGGCACCCGCATGACCGCCAATGTTCAGCTATATCGCACCGGCGCGGACCATGGCACGCACCGGGTTGTGGGCGGCCCTTTATGTTGGATTTGGCGCGGGGTCAAGGTCAACGAACGTCCTTGAGGAGCTGATCGACTACCGGCTTGAACACTCGATACAACTTTACCTGACCTCCTTCACCCACACCATGAGTGCCGTCCGTTGGATGCAGTCCGTCAGTGTAAAGGGCTTTGTTGAGCGCAGCTTCATCAGGTCCCATTTCAGGATCTGCTGCAAAGTCCACCAGGCCATCGACCCAAGTGGCCTGCCGGAGGAAGTTGGCTAACTCCTTACGCATGACGTTGTGCTTCGCACTTCTATTCACGTCAGTTAGCTGCTGTGGGAGAACAGTTGCGATCACAACCTTAGCGCCCGTGGCCTTTATCTTTTCTATATATGATCTAAGAGCCATCAAGTAAGCCGACGCGTTTTCATAAGAAGCTAGGTCATTAGCGCCTATAAAGATCGTGACCATATCAGGTTCAAGAGCAAGAATCGTCGGAAGACGTGTCTCTAAGTTCCGTATTCCAGAACCGCCAACTGCCTTCCCGTGGAAGACGATGTCGGGTCTGGCGGCCTTGTACATGCCAGTATAATTACCTCCCCAAGTAATTGAGATGCTATCACCTTCTGTGACCAGAACGATTTTTCCATCCCCCTTTACTGATGAAGTTGGCGTAGGGGCAGGCGGTGGTGTGGGAGAAGCAGTTGCCGTGGGGCTCGGCGTAGGAGTTGGTTGAAGAGCAACAACTGCGACGGGCGGGGGACTGGCGCTTATCGCCGGAGCACCATCGTCGCTTCTGCACCCAGAGACGAGGGTCGTTATGAGCACGATGGGTAAAGATGAACGGAACTTCAACATGGGTCTCCTCCCAAACTTGCCGACGTCCTCTCTAGCAATCTTTGGTAAACAGCAGGTAACATTCCCGGGATCGAGCGCAATTTACTCCAGCCCCTTAGGTCTCAAAGGTCCGACTGGCTGGAGTCCGACCTTAAGCTTTTTGCGCCAAGCAAGTGGCGGAAGCTCCACAAAACGGCGCACGAGAACAGCAAATAAAAAAGACGCGGCCGCACCTAACAGAAAACGAAGTGGTTCTGGCAGAAAAGTCGCACTGCTATGCGCAGTCATCATCATGGGAAGATGAATGAGATAGAGCACATAAGAAAGGTCGGCGACACTCTTCGCGACAGAACTGCTCAGCAATGGTGTTATAACCGGCAAATAGGTTCGGAGAAGAACATACAATATCACAGAAATCGCTACGCCTTGAAGTGAATAGCGGATTGTCTCGCGGAACCAATCGTCTCGTATGAGCAATGTGGCGAGCAAGACCATGGTCGCGAGTATAAGGGCGCCGATGCCGACACCTCTTTTTGTCCGGTCGATGACACCAGACCGCGCAGCGACAGCAAGACCCACTCCGTATAAGATCATGTCGAAGCGGGTGTGCGTCCAATAGTATATACCTGCCCCGTTTCCTCGCTCATACTCCCAGAAGCGAATTAGCAAAGCCAAGAACAGGAAGATCAAGATTAACTTTCCAAACCTTCCAATCACACTATTTGCAACAGCCAGAAAGATAAACGGAAATCCCATGTAGAAATGTTCTTCTATATTTAAAGACCAAAGGGGAATTGGGATGCCGGATGCGACGCCAATCAAATCTGAATAGTTGCTCAAGAAAAAGAGATCTACAATGATGCCAGATGCATCGAACGCGGAAGGCAAGAGACCACCGGCGACTAACAGGACAGCAGCGGCATACGAGATGAGCATAGGAGGAATGATTCGCACCGCTCTCCTCATGTAAAATCCTTTAAGCGAGATGAACCCATTCACATCGCGTTCAACGAACAGAAGAGTCGTGATGAGAAAGCCGCTGAGTACGA
The DNA here is from genome assembly GCF_022605525.1 of Porphyrobacter sp. GA68. GTDB lineage: Bacteria > Pseudomonadota > Alphaproteobacteria > Sphingomonadales > Sphingomonadaceae > Qipengyuania_B. The sequence goes on along the minus strand of NZ_JAKQYJ010000002.1, from coordinate 296,292 downwards.
AAAAAATGTTCACTCCAAGGCCGCCAGGAACGATATGCCCTAATCCCGCATGTGAAATCATTACCAGCAACACCGCGCCTGCCCTGAGCCCATCCAAAACTTTCAAGCGATCCATCGAGCCCCCCGACAACTTTTCTTCTCAATTCCTTCGCTTACACGCGGTTTAGAAGAGAACAAGAAACCATTTTCCTACTGTCCCGCTTTGTGCAATCTGCCTGCGGGTCATGCCCAGCAAGCCCGCTCCTCCCGCCGCCAGCCCGCCTCACCACGAACCCGCCCCCACCTGCACGCGCAAGCTGCGCAAGCAGGCGACGTCGCGCACCGCGTGGCGCGTGGCGGCGGTGGCGGAGGATGATCCGCTGCTGGATTTCGCGCCCTATCTCCACCCGCGCCCGCGCGGCAATTCGATCACGCCCGAACGCCAGCGCGCCTTTGTCGCCCATCTCGCGGCGACGGGCATCGTGAACCAGGCGGCGCGGCACATCGGCAAGAGCATGGAGGCGCTGTACAAGCTGCGCGCGCGGCCGGGCGCCGAAGGGTTCGCGGCGGCGTGGGACGCGGCGATCGAACGCGGGGTCGCGCGGCTGGAGGATTGCGCGCTGGAACGCGCTATGAAAGGGACGCCGACGCCGATTGTGGGGCGGGGCGGGATCCTTGGCTGGTGGGACAAGCCGGACAATGCGCTGCTCCGTTTCCTGCTGCAGCACCGCCTGCCGCAGCGTTACGGGGTGCAGCACCTCAAACCCGGCCATCCGGTGTACGACAGCATCGCGCGCGAGGTGGTGGAAGCGTACCGGCAGGCGCAATACCCGGCCGAGGAACGGGTGCTCGCCTCCATCAACGCCAAGATCGAGGCGTTCCGGTTGAGCAAGGAGCGTGGCCTTGCCCCGCGCATGGGGGCTGAGGGGGAGGCGGGCGCGTGAGGCGGGCGGTTCAGGGCGCGGTGGCGACGGCGGACAGGGGGAAGAAGGGGATGCGCACTTCCAGCGGGTCGCCGGCCTCGTCCTCCAGGCCGTAGAACCCTTCCATCGAGCCATACGGCGTGCCGAGCGGGCAGCCGGACACGTAGTCGTGGCTGCCACCGGGCAGGATCACCGGCTGTTCGCCCACCACGCCCTCGCCATCGACATGCGCCACCGCCCCGCGCCCGTCGGTGATGCGCCAGTGGCGGGTGAGGAGCTGGATGCGGCCGGCGGTGCGGTTCTCGATGCGGATGTGGTACGCCCAGAACCAGCGGCCGGCCGCCGGGTCGGACTGTTCGGGCAGATAGCTGACCGCGACGCGGACAGTCACGTCGTTGGTGGTGGCCGCGTGCTGGAAGAATTCGTGCATGGGCGGCAATGTAGGGGCTGTGCGGTCCCCCCGCCAGCCCTGGCCGTCTGCCGGTCCACCCTCCCTCCGGATTAGTCAGCTGGCCGGATCAGTCAGCCGGGTTGTGCCGGGCAAGGAACGTGGTGAGGGCGTCGTACCACGCCTGTTCGTTCTTGGGGTTGATGAAGGAATGGCCCTCATCCTCCAGCAGCAACTCGACCGGTTTCACCTTGGCTGCGGCGGCGGCCTTGCGGAAGCGGTGGTACTGGAACGGCGGCACGATCGTGTCCGCCGTACCCTGGCCCAGCAGGACAGGGCGCTGCAGCGTGTGGGCAAGGCGATAGGGCGACACTGCGTCGAGGTCGAACCCACCCTCCCCTTCGATGCGCTGGCGCCATTTGCGGTTTCCGCGCGGGCTGAAGAACTTGCGATCGTAGCGCAGCATGCTGTCCCAGTCCGTCACGCCCGCCCAGCTCGCGGCGCAGCGATAGCGTTCCGGGTTGCGGATGACCGCCCACAGCGCGGCATAGCCGCCGTAGCTGCCGCCGACCATGCACACGCGGGCTTGGTCCGCGATCCCTTCGGCCACGGCCCAGTCCATTGCGTCGTCGAGATCGTCCTGCATCCCGCGGCCGATCTGGCCGTCCCCCAGCTTCTCGAACGCAACGCCATGACCGCCCGAGCCGCGGTAGTTCGGTTGCAGCACGGCATAGCCCCGGTTGGCGAGCAGCTGCACCCAGTCATCGTAGCGCAGGCTGTCGCGCACGCCATAGGGGCCGCCGTGCGGCATGATGATGAGCGGCAGGCCCGTCGCGGCCCGGCCGCGCGGCAGCGTCAGATACGCCCGGATCGGGGTGCCGTCGCGCGCGGTGTAGGTGACTGCCTTCCCAGGCGCGAGCTGGCGGAAATCGACAGTGGGCCGCTGCTCGCTGAGCTGGTCCAGCTTCCGTTCCGCCGGCGAGTAGACGTAGAACGCTCCGGGATCGGCTTCGTTGCCGGCCCACACCAGCATCCGCGAATTGTCGCGCGCGCGGGACGAGATGAACACGTCAGACTGGCGCAGGGCGGTCTGCAGCTGCGCCTGCAGGCGGCGATCGTCCTCACCGGTCCAGTGCACGCGGGACCGATCATCGGTGAAGGCGACCGCGCGCAGCCGCCCGTCGCTGGTGAACAGGACATCGTCGACGTCGTGGTCGGGCGAAGCATAGATGGGTTCGATCGCTCCGCGCTGCGCGAAGTCCATTCGGCCGAGACCCAGCCGCCCGGCGGGCGTTTCGTAATACACGTGGGCCACGTCGCTGCCGGGTTCCAGACGGGCCACCCACCAGTCGCGCTGTTCCAGGTCGGCTTCCTTCAGCCGCTCGACCCGCTTGAGTTCGCCGCCGGCCGCGGAACGATAGTAGATGCTGAAGCGGCCGCTGCTCCATCCCTGCCCGATGCGGACCTGCCCGCTCTCGTCCGCGAACCAGTCCCAGACGCCCTCCCTGGGCTTCTCGACAATGGCGGCCGCCCCCTTCTCGCGCAGTTCGAAGCGCCATACGGCGGGATATTCGTAGATCGTGCGCTGCATGGAAATGAGCGCGTATTCGCCGGCGGGATCGACGAAGATCACGTCATCGCCGATCACCACGGGCTCCTTGCGGGCGATGGGCACATGCGCCCCGCTGACAAGGTCGAGGAGGATGACCCGCGTGTACCGCACGCCTTCTGCGAGCTGAGCGCTTGGCTGAGCGACGGAGATAAGCAGCTTGTCCGGGCCGGCCCAGCGAACCCAAGCCAGTTCGGTCTTGTCGGGCAGACCGAAGGTGTTGGTGGCGGCGCGGGTCGCGCTGTCGATTACGACGACGATTTCCTTGTTCGCGCGAACCATGCGCGAGACGATGCGCCGGCCGTCTGGCGACATTTGCGGGTCCAGCAGCATCCCGCGCGCAGCGAACGCCTGCGTGGCGATCAGCGGCGGCCGTTCCTGCACCGGCGCGGCCCCGGCAACATCCTGCTGAACCGGGTCTGAGGCGTGTGCCGGTGCGGCAACAACTGCCAGCGCCGTTGCTGTCAGCAGCAAACGCAGACCCACCCGTCTGTTCATATGGTTCATGCGCCCCCCGAAAACTGCTCCCCCGCCAGGGATACTATCATTGGCCGAACAGAAGTAAATCCCGCCCTAACAGCAGGATACCCGGCGGATTGCGGAGGGTCGCCGGTCAAGGTGCCGAAGCCTGCAACTGCGGCCGGCAGCGGGACCGGCCGAAATCACCTCCGACCAGACGGTCGGCAGGCCCAACCGCGGCAGGAATCATGGCAGGCAACAAAAAAGCGGGGCAGAAACGCCCCGCTTTTCCGTTTTTCCGATTACGGTCGCCTCAGGGGCTGACCGCACGATCGTTGTCGTCATTGTCCACGAGCAGGAGCACGGCCATGGCAATGCCCGCAATCGCGGCGATGATGAAGGCGGGCGTGATGTCACCGGCCAGTTCGCTTTCACCAGCAAGCGGAGCGCTTGCCCGCGTATTGGCGGACTGTGCGGCAACCGGCATGGCTACCAAAGCCGCGGCGGCAATGGCCAGGCTTGTCTTGTGCAACTTCATTATCAGCGACCTCCTTGACTGCGTCACTTGTTCAAGTGTGCACGAGTTAAATGGTTCCGGGTTCAACGCAAGCGGGATTCATACTTAAGCAGTCGTTCGGATTGATTTTATCCGCAGACCGGTACTTGCCGGACACAGGTGGTCCCGCTACTTCGCGGCCCGCAATGCAGCAGCCGCACGGCCAACTTCGCGACCCCGTCGGCTGGACATGGATCATCGCGGGCGCTTTCCTGGCGCTCGTCCTGATGCGGCTGAACGTACCCGGCCATACCTTCTTTGATGAAGTCCACTACATTCCTGCGGCCCGCGCGTGGCTGAACGGGCAACTGCTCAATCTCGAACACCCGCCGCTTGGCAAGCTGATCCTGGCGGGCAGCATGCACCTGCTGGGCGACAATGTCTGGGGCTGGCGCCTGCCCGGCGCTCTGGCCGGCGCGGTCACGCTGTTCGCGGCCATGCGCGCCCTGTGGTTCGCCAGCTGCCGGCGGTTTGCGACGCTGGCCTACGGAGTGCTGCTGGCGACGGGGTTCATGCTGTTCGTGCAGAGCCGGGTCGCCATGCTGGACATGCCGATGGTCACGTTTTTCGCGGTTGCCCTGTGGCAGGGGTCGGCGGCGTGCCGCGAACCGGAAACCGGGCGCTGGCGATTGGCACTGTGCGGTGTGATGCTGGGACTGGCGCTTGGCACCAAGTGGAATGTCGCGCCCCTGCTGCCGCTGCCGGGTGCGGCGTTCTTCATCTGGCGCCTGCGCGCAGGCCGGCGGCGCCTGCTGACCAGCCGCCGCGGCTTGCCCGTGCCGGGGGTCTCGCTGCGCGAAGCGGGGGTGTGGCTCGGCGTGGTGCCGCTCATCGTCTATGCCGCGACCTTTGCGCCCGCATTCTGGCTGGCGTCCGATCCGCTGCAAGGCGACTTCTGGACGCACCAGATGCGGATGCTGGCACTGCAGGAATCGGTCACTACCCCGCACAACTACCAGAGCGTGTGGTGGCAGTGGGCGCTGAACCTGCGCCCGATCTGGTACATGTACGAATTCACCGACGGGGCGCAGCGCGGCATCCTGATGCTGGGCAATCCGCTGACCATGCTGCTGGGGCTGGCCGCGCTTGCCTGGTGCGTGTGGGCGGCGGCGGTGCGGGCGGACCGCGCGGCGCTGGCGGTGGTGGTGCTGTATGCCGTTGGCTTCGGCTTCTGGATCGTGGCCGCAAAGCCGATACAGTTCTTCTACCACTACCTGTTGCCGCATTGCTTCCTGCTGGCCGCACTGGCGCTGGCGCTCGACGCGCTGTGGCGGCATGGCAGGCGCTGGGCGGCGCTGCTGCCGCTGGGGGCCAGCATGGCGCTGTTTGCGTGGTTCTGGCCTGTCCTCAGTGCGGGTCCGCTGGCCGAGCGTGACGGTTTTCAGCGGTGGATGTGGCTGGCAAGCTGGATCTAGGCGATCATCCGTTCCAGCCTGCCAAGCAGCACCTCGCGCGCGGCGATGGCATCGCCTGGTGCGTCGGCGAGGAGGAAGCGCGCCACCGCCCGCCCCTGCCGAGCGAACACCGCCAGCTGCCCTGGCGCATCGGACGGCACCGGCACCCGCGCCTCGCCATAGCCGAGTTCGCGCAGCAGCAACCTTTCGTAAACGATCAGCGCCGGCAGCCACAGCCGCGCCGCCGGGGCCGAGCAGACCGCAGCCAGCAGCCCGTCCAGCGCCTCGTACAGCGAAGGATAGGCGTTGCGTTCCGGCAGGGCTGCGGTGGTCAGAGCCGCCACCCAGGCGATGGCGGCGGCGGGCAGCGGTTCGGTGAGGAACGGCGCGCGGCTTTCCACCAGTTCCAGCCGGGCAAACGGCAACTGACTGTCGGACCGGGCGGTGATCTCTGCGGCGACGCGGTTGCCGGGCAGGACTATGGGCCGGATATGCCGGCCGCGTCCGCCGGCGACATAGGCGGCGACCACCCCCGCCTCCGCCGTGAGCAGCCGTACGACGCTACCTGTTTCGCCATGAGGCCGCGCGGCAAGCAGAATGGCAGGAGCGGACAGGCGCAGCATCGGCCGTGTTCATGGGCCTTGGCACCACTCGGCGCAAGGCAAGGGGATCGGCGCTCAGCAGCCGTCCTGACGTGCCAGGCTTTCCTGCGACGCCTTGACCGCCATCGGCTTTTGCCGGTCCATCGACCAGTTGCCCTGCATCCGCACCTGCGGATTGGGTGCGCACCATATTTCGCCGGTCGCATTGATGGCCGTGACCCACAGAAGGTTGTGCTCCGCCCCGTAGTCGATGACGCCGAGGGCATGACCGTCGCCCCGTCCCAGAACATGCAGCGGAATGGGCGGATTTAGCTGTGTGAACATGTGCTTCACTTTCCTGCTCGCCGGTAGAGTAGAAACGGCTGCTGCAGAAAAGATGTTCCTGAATTGCGGTAAGTTAGGCGGCCGCAGGCGCGCTGTCGTCGCGGCCTTGCGCCTGCGTCGGAGCGTTGCCCTCCGCCGTCCGGCTGCCGCTATGGATTGCCTCGAGCGCGGCGACCCGTTCGGCCAGCCGGTCGGCCTCGGCGCGTGCGTTGGCGGCCATGGCCTTGACCGCTTCGAATTCATCGCGCGACACGAAGTCCTCTCCGCCCATGGTTTCGCGCAGGCGTTCCCGTGCGCTTTCACGCGCTTCGCGCGTCATGCCCGCGAGAGTACCAGCCGCGCTGTTGGCGAGCTTGACGAAATCGGCGATGAGTTTGTTGTCGCTTTGCATGACAGCAGATGTGGTGCGCCCCGGCCGCTTTGTCCAGCGGTGCTAGAGCGCGATCCGTTCCGCCGCCTCGACCCCGCGCCCGCCGTCGGCATCCGGGTTCAGCACCAGAAACTGCCAGTTGAGCACGGTCGCGAACAGCACCCACGCGAGATAGGGCAGCATCAGCAGCCCCGCCGCGCGCCGCACCTGCCAGAACACGATGGTGGTGGCGATCACCGCGACATCCAGCACCAGCAGGAGGATTAGCGCGCCGGTGATCTGATACGCCCCGAAGAACAGCGGCGTCCAGGCAAGGTTGAGCGCCAGCTGCACCGCGAACAAGCCAAGTGCCAGTCCGCGCCGCCGGGCGCCATGCGCCGCGCCCACCAGCGCCAGCGCGAAGCCGATCAGCGCGTAAAGGATGGTCCATACGATGCCGAACGTCGCCGGTGGCGGGTAGGTGGCGGGCTTCGCCAGCGATTGGAACCACAGGGAATCCGCATCCCCGCCCACCTGGCCCGACAGGAATCCCAGCAACATCACGCCAGGCACCGTCACCAGCGCCCACCTCACGACGCTGGCGCGAAGCTGACCGTTAGAGGCGAGTGCATTCATACGCTGGCTCCTGCGCAGGCTGTTGCGCGGACGGTAGCCGGCTGCGCGCCGGCCCCGCAAGGCGGCGAGCGCAAGTTGTCCACCGATCCCGCCCCGCGCCCTATCGCAGCAGCACCAGCTCTTCCGCCATGGTCGGGTGCAGCGCCACAGTGGCGTCGAAATCAGCCTTGGTGAGGCCGGCCTTCACCGCCACCGCCGCCGCCTGCAGGATTTCCGGAGCGTCCGGGCCGATCATGTGCAGCCCGACGATCTGGTCGTTCTCTCCATGGCAGATCATCTTGTAGAGCGAGCGTTCGTTGCGCTGCGCCAGCACGTTCTTCATCGGGCGGAAGTCAGATTGATACACCTTTACCGAACCCAGCTTGTTCCGCGCCTCTCCTTCGGTCATGCCGACCCCGGCCATCGGCGGGTGGCTGAACACGGCGCTGGGAACGCAGTCATAGTTCACGCAGGACGGATTGCCGCCGAACACCGTATCGGCGAACGCCTGGCCTTCGCGGATCGCCACCGGGGTCAACTGGATCCGGTCGGTGCAATCGCCTACGGCGTAGATGTTCTCGACGCTGGTCCTGGAGAAGCGGTCCACCTTGATCTCGCCCTGCTCGCCCAGCTCGACCCCGGCATCCTCCAGCCCCAGATCGTGGGTGTTGGGCACCCGGCCGGTGGCCCACAACAGGCAATCGACCTCCACCGGGTCGTGGCCGGTCATCTCCACCCTGATGCAGCCGCTGTCCGTCCGTTCCAGCCGGGTGGGCGAGGCATGGAAGCGGAAGTTCAACCCCTTGAGAAGGCTGATCTGGAGCAGGCGGTCGCGCACGCTCTCGTCATAGCCGCGCAGGATCGTGTCGCCCCGGTTGACGATGGTGACAGTGGCCCCGAACTGGTTGAAGATGCCGGCAAACTCGTTGGCGATGTAACCGCCCCCGACGATCAGCACCCGTTCCGGCACCGCATCGAGATGGAAGCACTCGTTGCTGGTGATGCCCAGTTCCGCCCCTGGCACGTCGGGCACCCGCGGCCGCGCGCCCACGGCAACAAGGATGTGGCGGGCGGTCACGACCTTGCCGCTGTCCAGCGTGACTTCGTGCGGGCCGGTCAGCCTCGCGCGTTCGTGGATAATGTCGACCCCGTTGTTCTCCAGCGTGTCGGTGTAGGCGCCGTTCAACCGGTCGACGTCGGCCAGCACATTGTCGCGCAGCGTTTTCCAGTCGAACGAACATTCGCCCAGCGTCCATCCGAACTTCCGGGCATCCTCCAGATCCTCGGCGAAATGCGCGCCATAGACCAGCATCTTCTTGGGCACGCAGCCGCGGATGACGCAGGTGCCGCCCACCCGATACTCTTCGGCAACGGCGACCCTGGCGCCGTGGGCGGCCGACACGCGGCTGGCGCGCACGCCGCCCGAACCCGCGCCGATGGTGAAAAGGTCGTAATCGTATTCGCTTGCCATGCGCGGTGTGTTCCTGCTGCTGTATACCCGCCTATGAACAAGGCGGGCGCGGGCGGCAAGGATGGCGGGCCACCCGCATGATCAGAACGCGACCAGCCCCGCCGTCGTCACCGTGTAAACCACATAGGCAGCGAAGAACGCCGCGCCTTCGCGCCGGGCCAGTCGGCCGCCGGTCCAGGCAAAGAACATCAGGGCGGCGGACGCCCCGATCATCAACGGCAGGTCGAACGCCACGATGGACGGGGGCACCGGACCCGGCGTCACCAGCCCCGTCACCCCGCCGATGAACAGCACGTTGTAGATGTTGGAGCCAAGCACGTTCCCCAGCGCAATCTCCCCCTGCTTGCGCAGGGCGGCGATGGCGGAGGTGACGAGTTCGGGCAGGCTGGTGCCGATGGCGACGATGGTGAGACCGATCACCTCCTCCGTGATGCCCGCACCCTGCGCGATGCTGACGGCGCCGCGCACCAGCAGCGATCCCCCGCCGACCACCAGGCCGAGCCCGCCCACGAACAGCAGGATCGAGACCAGCAGGCTCCCCTGCGCCGTGGCCGAGGGCGACAGCGCCGGATCCACCTCGACCACCGCTTCGCCCCGGTCATAGGCCGCGCTGTGCGCCCCGCCGACGCGTTCCTTGCGATAGGCGTAGTAGATGTAGCCCACCAGCAGCAGCACGAACAGCGCACCCGCCGGCCGCGTCAGGCCCGTGAACCACCCGGCCAGCAGCAGCAGTGCCGCCGCCCCCAGACCGACACCGCCGTCGCGCCACAACACTCCGCGCGGCACTGCGATCGGCGCGATCAACGCGGCGATCCCCAGGATCAGCAGCGTGTTGGCAAGGTTCGATCCCACGATGTTGCCCAGGGCAATGCCCGGCGAACCAGCGGCCGCGGCCTGCACCGACGCCGCCAGTTCCGGCATGGACGTCCCCATCCCCACCACCGTCAGGCCGATCAGCATGGGCGACAGGCCCAGCCTTGCCGCGATCTTCACGGCTCCTCGCACCAGCAGTTCGCCTCCGCCGATGAGGAGAACAAGGCCGCCGATCAGGAGGAGGATGTCGGTTAGCATCAGGTGGTTCCTGTTTGATGGTAAGGAAAGCTGGCGTCGCGAAAAGGGCGCTCAGGGTTGCAGCAGACCCGCCTGGCGCAGCAGCGCGAGGGTACTCTCGTCGAAATCGCCGCCGCCCGCATCGATTTCCTTAGCCATCTGTTTGCCCAGCTCCACGCCGAACTGATCGAAGGGATTGATTTCCATCAACACGGCGTTGCAGAACGTCCGGTGTTCGTGGAAGGCGATCAGCGCGCCCAGCGTCGCTGCGTCGATGTCGTCGCACAGCATGGTGGCCGATGGCCTGTCTCCGGGATAGTTGCGCGCCGGATCCTCGCCCTTCTTGCCGGTCATCAGCGCAGCACCCTGGGCAAAGCAGTTCTGCAGCAGGATGCGGTGGTGCGCCGGGTCGAGGTCGTCTCCCGGTGCGATGGCCGCGATGAATTCCACCGGGACCAGATGCGTTCCCTGATGAAGCAGCTGGAACACGGCGTGCTGCGCATCCGTCCCGACCCCGCCCCAGGTGATCGGCGCGGTCGCACCATCCACCGGGCGCATGTCGGCGGTTACGCGCTTGCCGTTCGACTCCATTTCCAGCTGCTGAAGATAGGCAGGAAACAGGGCGAGGCGTTCGTCATAGGCGAAAACACCGCGGGTCTGGCAGCCGCGGACGCGGGCGTAGTACTGGTCCGCGAAAGCCGCGCGCAGCGGCAGGTTGTCGCGGCCATGGGTGTCGCGGAAATGTTCGTCCACGGCGCGCGCCCCGCGCAGCATCGCCGCGAAATCATCCCACCCGCTTGCCAGCGCCACCGGAAAGCCAATGGACGACCACAGCGAATAACGCCCGCCCACGCTGTCGGGGAACGGCAGCACGCGTGTTTCGTCCACGCCGAACTCAACCGCCTTGTCGGGCGCGGCGGTCAGCGCGATGACCCGCCCGTAAGCGTCCGCGACGCCGTTTTCCTCCAGCCAGCGCAGCGCGCTGCGGGCATTTGTCATCGTCTCGATGGTGGTAAAGGTCTTGGACGCGACCGCGATCAGCGTGGTTTGCGGATCGCAGGCGGCGAACGCCTGTTCCAGGGCCAACCCGTCGATGTTCGAGACGACGTGCACGGCCACTTCCGCGCCGTCGCGGGTCAGCGCGTCCACCGCCATCGCCGGACCCAGCGCGCTGCCGCCGATGCCGATGTGGATAAGGTGGCGGACTTCTCCCAAAGCGCCCTCCCCGATCGCTTCCACCAGCAGGCGCATGCGTTCGTGCAGGGCGGCGGCTTCTTCCACGTCCGCGTCCGACCCGATCCCGCGCTGCGCCGGATGGGTCGCGGCGCGGTTCTCGGTCACGTTGACCCGCTTGCCGGTCAGCAGCGCATCGCGGCGCTCGGCAAAGCCGCACGCGCCGGCCAAGTTCTCAAAGGCGGACAGGACGTCGTCGTCGAGGTGCGTCTTGGACCAGTCGAACAGGATGCCGCCCTCGCTCTGAGCCGGTTCCAGCCCATCGGTCCAGCTGATGCGGCCGGACAGCGCTTCCACCCGCGCGCTGCCGCCGGTGCCGCTGCGGCCGGCGCTGAAGAGTTGGCGCAGGGTTGGCCGCGGCAGCCTCTCCAGCTGCTCCCATGCCCGCAGTATCGCCTCGCCCATAGTGAATCCTCTTCCATGCCTGACCAGGGCCGGTTAGGAGGTCGTGTGCGCCTTGCAAAGCCTCCGTTGGCCGAGATCGCCCGCTCGTGACCGTTCGTCCGTTCATCGGCAGGCGCGCAGGACCGCTCGAGAACACCGGCACCGCTGCCAATGCGCCGGGTAACGCGGCGCAAGGCGAACACGTTCCGGCGCGCAGCTTCGCCTCCTTCCTGCTCAAGCTGCTGCTGATCGTGCTGGCGTTCCGCATCCTTGTCGCCGCGCCGTTCGCCATCCCGTCCCAGTCGATGCTGCCCACGCTGTCCGATGGGGACTTCATCATCGCATCGAAATGGCCCTATGGCTGGTCGCGCCTGTCGGTGCCGTTCGACCTTCCGCTGATCGCCGGCCGCTTAAAACCGGCCACACCCGAACGCGGCGACGTGGTGATCTTCCGCCACCCGCTGAACCGTTCCGACTACATCAAGCGCGCGATCGGCCTGCCCGGCGATGTGGTGATGCTGCGCGACGGGCAGCTCTATCTCAACGGTGGGGCGGTTATGCGCGACAAGGTGGCGGATGCGGCGGTCCACCCCGCTGTCGCCGTCGCCTGTGCCGGCCCGGCCGGGTGCCGTGTTGCGGCATACCGGGAAACCCTGCCAAACGGGCGGGGCTATGTGGTGCTTGATCTGGGCCGCACGCCGCAGGACGATTTCGGCCCGGTCCGGGTGCCGCCCGGCAGACTTTTCGTGCTGGGCGACAACCGCGACCGGTCCGCCGACAGCCGTTTCCCAGCCCGGCCAGGCGGCGGCGTGGGCCTGGTCGATCAGGAGCAGCTGGTGGGCCGCGCGGAACTGGTCGCGTTCTCCCGCGATGCGGCCGGCGACTGGCTGCGCCCCTCAACCTGGTTCGGCGCCGGACGCATCGGGCCGATCGAATGAGCACGCTGCCGCCCGAGACACTCGCCTGGCTCATGCAGCACGGCTTCCGCCCGCAAGGTGAGGAGATATGGCTAACCGCGCTCACCCATGGCAGCACGGGTGCCAACCAGAATTACGAACGGCTGGAGTTCCTGGGCGACCGGGTGCTGGGTCTGGCGATCGCGGACTGGCTGTTCCAGCGGGGCGCAGATCCTGAAGGCAAGCTGTCGCAGCGGCTGAACGCTCTGGTCAGCCGGGAAACCTGCGCGGACATCGCCCGCGCCATCGACCTGCCGCCGCATATCCGCATTTCCGCTCAGGCCATGGCGGACGGCGGGCGCGACAGCGACAACATCCTTGGCGACGTGATGGAAGCGCTGCTCGGCGCGCAATTTCTCACCCAGGGTTTCGATGCCGCGCGGGCGCAGGTCCGAACCCTCTGGCGCGATGCGGTCGAAGGCGATACCGGGCGAACCAAGCATCCCAAATCCGCCCTGCAGGAGTGGGCCGCGGCCAAGCGTCGCAAGCCGCCCGAATACGAGGTCGTGGAACGCCTCGGACCGGATCACGCGGCCCGCTTCACCGTGCGCGTGCGGGTGAAGAATGTTGGCGAGGCCGAGGCGGTGGCCGGCAGCAAGGCCGACGCAGAGAAGGAGGCGGCAAGGGCGTTCATGGAAAGGTTCGCATAATGATGATCGAAACGGCACCACAGGGCGCCTTCGCGCTGGGGGCCGGGCTGGCTGGCGGGACGGCGCCCCGGCGGGACATGTCCGACCGCCATGCTGGCGCCCGTTCGCCGGGTAGCCCGGCATGACCCGCTGCGGCCTGGTCGCCGTCATCGGGGCGCCCAACGCGGGCAAGTCCACTCTGGTCAACCAGCTGGTCGGGCAAAAGGTGGCCATCACCAGCGCCAAGGCGCAGACGACGCGCGCGCGGATGCTGGGGATTGCGCTCCACGGCGATACCCAGATGGTGCTGGTCGATACGCCCGGCATCTTTGCGCCGCGCCGGCGGCTGGACCGCGCGATGGTCAACGCCGCCTGGGAAGGGGCGGAGGCGGCCGACGCGCTGGTCCTGCTGGTCGATCCGGTCAAGCAGCGGCGGCATGAACTGGACCCCCTGCTGGAACGGCTCGCCACCCGCTCCGAACGCAAGATCCTGGTGCTGAACAAGGTCGATGTTGCCGCCAAGGAACCGCTCCTTGCCCTCGCGCAGGAACTTGGCGGAAAGGTGGAGTTCGCGGAGATCTTCTTTGTTTCAGCGCTCACCGGGGACGGTGTGGCGGAAATGAAGGACGCGATTGCCGCGATGATGCCCGAAGCGCCGTGGATGTATCCCGAAGACCAGGTGTCAGACGCGTCGCAGAGGTTGCTGGCCGCGGAAATCACGCGCGAACAATTGTACCAGCAGCTGCACGAGGAACTGCCCTACGACAGCGCCGTTCGGCCGGAAAAATATCTGGAACGCTCGGACGGCAGCGTGGAGATACACCAGCAGATCGTGGTGGGCCGCCCGACCCAACGCGCCATCGTGCTTGGCAAGGGCGGAAGCCGCATCAAGGCTATCGGAGAGGCTGCGCGCAAGGAACTGGCCGAGATATTGGGGCAGAAGGTCCATCTTTTCCTGCACGTCAAGGTGTCAGAAAACTGGGCCGAGGACCGCGAGATCTACGAGGAGATGGGCCTGGACTGGAGCCGGTGAGCTCAGAACCCCCGCGTGGGCCGCTCGCCGGACGTCAGCCGGCTGCCGATCGTTTGGGCGGCGGCCGACGCAAAGAATGCGACCCACAGCACAATGCCGAACCACTTTGCGCCATCTTCCAGCGATATCAATGAACGACCGGCAAGCGCTTCCAGATTTGCGTTCGGACAGAGATCTGACCGTCGCGCGAGAAGCCCTAGCGCTTCTTCACGATCTCGATTTTCTGCTGCTTGGCGAAATCCTTGACCGATTCTTCGCTGCGGTTCAGCGCCTTGGCGATGTCGCGCAGCCCCTTGCCTTTGGCGGCCAACGTCCGCAACTGTCCCGCCTCGTCGGCGCGCCACGGCTGCTTGTGCCGCTCGAAATGTTCTTTTGCCATGCCCCTGCGCCTAGCGCCAAAGCATGCTGAGACGCAAACGACCGGACCTTACCCGTCCAGCCCCTCCAGCTTGGCCTTGAGCGCGCTTTCTCCGAACGGTTTCACGATGTAATCGTCGGCCCCGGCGGCGATCCCTTCGTGGACGTCGCGTGCGCCGCTGTTGCTGGTGCAGAACACGACCTTGGCCCGCTCCGCTCCGGGCAGCTTGCGCAGGGCGGCGACGAATTCCACGCCGGTCATCACGGGCATGTTCCAGTCGGTGATGACCAGATCGGGCATCGCCGCCCGGCACCGGGCCAGCGCTTCTTCCCCGTTCTCCGCTTCCAGGGTGGTATAGCCTAGCTCTTCCGTGATCTTGCGCGACACCTTGCGGATGACCCGGGAATCGTCGACGATCAGGCACTGGCGCGGCGCGGCGGGAGCGGTTCCGGCGCGGCCTGTCTTGGCGGCCTGAACGATGGCGTCGATGTCGTTCAGTTCAGCCTTTGGCGTCTCACGGGCGGGCGTTGCCGGGGTCCGCAACTCCGTATGCCGCACGTGGCCGTCATCGTCCTGCGGAATGACCGAAACCGGCATCGGCGCTTCGACGCCCTCACCATCCCCTGCAACGGCTTGCCGGGCGGACAGGCGCGCCGCGTCCAGCCGCTCCCTCAGCGGTGCCCCGCCGCCTTCGCGCGGTCCCGCGTGCCGTCCGGTGGTCCGCTTGATCAGATCGCGCATGGCAGCGGCTCCCCGGTGCTTTGAAGTGCGCTGATCTCGGGCGCAGCGACCTCTCCGGGCGTCATGCGGATGTGCAGATAAGGTTCCCACACGTCGCCAAAGCCGCTGCGTTGATACCACAGGTCGAGGACATCGTAGGACGCCCAGTAGCCGTCCGGCTCGCGCAGCCGGATGCCTTCGCCGATGCGCGGCACGGCGGCAAAACGCATCCGCTGCTGTGTCTGATGCGTCTCGTTCTGAACCTCGATCTCGATCACGGCGCTACCCAATTTGCGGCATGGGCCAAGCCATAGCGCCAAAGCGTTAGCGAATTACGAACGACCCCCTGCGGATACGGTTGATGTCCCTTTGCCTTTACTCCCCGCCGTCTTCCTTGCCGGAGCCTTCTTCCCCGCCGTCTTCTTTGCGGAAGCTTTTTTCGCCGACGCCGCCTTTTTCGGCGCGGGCTTGCGGCGGCCGGCCTTCTTCGCCGGAGCCGCCGCCGCGCGCGCATCGATGAGCGCGATGGCCTGCGCCGCCTCAAGTTCCTCGGGCTTCACGTCCTTGGGGATGGTGGCGTTGGTCGTTCCGTCGGTGACGTAAGGACCGTAGCGGCCCGGCAGCACCCTGATCTCGCCCCCGGAAGTGGGGTGTTCGCCCAGCGTCTTGATCGGCTCCACCGGAGTGCGTGCGCCCCGCCCGCCCCTGCCCGCCGCCGCCTCGGCCAGCAGGGTGACGGCCGCGTTCATGCCGGTGTCGAACACATCGGCGGTGGATGACAGCTTGGCATACTTGCCGTCATGTTTCAGGTAAGGCCCGTAACGTCCGATGTTTGCTTCGATTTCCAGCCCCGTTTCGGGATGCGCACCGACAATGCGCGGGAGAGCGAGCAGCTTCAGGGCCCATTCGAGATCGAGTTCGCCGATGTCGCGCGGGATGCTTGCGCGCTTTGCGTCCTTGCCCTCGCCCAGCTGGACATAGGGTCCGAATCGGCCGGTCTTGCGCTCCACTGGAAGGCCCGTGTCCGGATCATTGCCAAGCGTCACGTCCTCACCCGCGGTGGCAGCGTCGCCTCCACCCTGCGCGAAGCGGCGGGAATAGGAACAGTCGGGATAGTTGGCGCAGGCGATGAACGCGCCAAACTTTCCGCCGCGCAGCGACAGCCGCCCGCCCTCGCGCCCTTCGGCAAGGCACTTGGGACACGCGCGCGGATCGCCGCCATCCTCGCGCGGGGGGAACAGGTAGTCGCCGAGGTATTCGTCCAGTGCAGCCGTCACCTCCGACGGCTGCTGTCTCATGACCTCGTCGGTCTTAGGCTTGAAGTCGCGCCAGAACTTGGCGAGCAGCGCCTTCCACTCCTCGCGCCCGCCGGACACCTCGTCCAGCTCGTCCTCCATTCCCGCGGTGAAGTCATACGCGACGTAGCGGGGGAAGAACCGTTCCAGAAACGCTGTGAGGAGACGGCCCGACTCTTCGGCAAAGAAACGGTTTTTTTCCACCCGGACATACTCCCGGTCGCGCAGCGTCTGGATGGTGGAGGCGTAGGTTGACGGGCGGCCGATGCCCAGCTCCTCCAGCCGCTTGACCAGCGACGCTTCGGAAAAGCGCGGCGGCGGCTGAGTGAAGTGCTGGGTTGCCGCAACGCCGTTCTTGTGCGGGCAATCGCCCTGCCGCAGCACGGGGAGCAGTCCGTCATCCTCTCCCTCCGCATCGTCCAGTCCTTCCTGGTACACGGCGAGGAATCCGGGGAACTTCACCACCTGTCCCGTGGCGCGCAGGGCGTGCAGGCCGGTGGGGTCGCGCAGGGTCACGGTGGTGCGTTCGAGCTGCGCGGCTTCCATCTGGCTCGCCATGGCCCGCTTGAAGATGAGGTCGTAGAGCTTGCCCTCGTCCCCCGCACCGGCGCGGTCGCGGGCGAAGTCGGTCGGGCGGATCGCCTCGTGCGCTTCCTGCGCGTTCTTGGCCTTGCTGGTGTAGTGACGCGGCTTGTCGGGGATGTAGGCCGCGGAATACCGGTCGGCGATGGCCTTGCGGCATGCGCTGATCGCGCCCGCGTCCATCTGCACCCCGTCAGTCCGCATGTAGGTGATCGCGCCCCCTTCATACAGCGACTGAGCCAGCCGCATGGTGTGCGCGGCGGAAAAGCCGAGCTTGCGCGCGGCTTCCTGCTGCAAGGTCGAGGTGGTGAAGGGCGGCGCGGGATTGCGGCGGAACGGCTTGGTCTCGACCTCCTCCACGGTGAAGCGGCTGTCCTCCACCGCCTGTCTGGCCGCCTTGGCCGCGCCTTCGTGGCTCAACGAAAGCTTCTCGAGCTTGTTGCCGTCCAGTTGCACCAGCCGGGCGGAGAACTCCGTCCCGTCCTGCACCAGCGTGGCGACCACCGACCAGTATTCCTGCGGACGGAACGCCTCGATCTCGCGCTCCCGCTCGACGATGAGGCGCAGGGCCACCGATTGCACCCGTCCGGCCGACTTGGCGCCGGGAAGTTTCCTCCACAGCACCGGCGACAGGGTGAAGCCGAACAGGTAATCGAGCGCGCGGCGCGCCAGATAAGCGTCGATCAGGTCATGGTCGAGATCGCGCGGCCGCGCCATCGCCTCGGTCACGGCCTGTTTGGTGATGGCATTGAAGGTGACGCGCTGCACCTCCTTGGGCACGGCCTTGCGCTTCTTCAGGATGTCGAGCACGTGCCAGGAAATCGCCTCCCCTTCACGGTCAGGGTCGGTGGCGAGGATCAGCCGGTCGGCCCCCTTGGCCGCATCGGCGATCGCCTTTACCTGCGCCTTCTTGCGCGGATCGGCGTAGATCTCCCAATCCATCGCGAACTCCTCGTCCGGGCGAACGCTGCCATCCTTGGGCGGCAGGTCGCGCACATGGCCGTAGGAGGCGAGGACGCGGGTGTCCTTGCCGAGGTACTTCTCGATTGTCTTGGCCTTGGCGGGGGATTCTACGATGACGAGTTGCATGGTGATGTGAGGTGCGCCCTTACGTGTGTGTACGCGCGAGGGTGGGGAGCGGGGAGAGGGGCCGTCAAGGGGTTGGTTACTGTTCCAGCTTATCGAACCAGTCGTCACCCCGGGCTTGACCCGGGGTCCCGCTTCTTGGGTTTACACGCCAATGGATCGAGCAAGACAAGGCGGCTGGGTCTACATCATGGCCGACCGCTACCGTGGCACGATGTACGTCGGAGTAACTGCCGATCTGGCAGCGCGTATAACTCAGCATCGACAAGGTAACGGTTCCCAGTTCTGCAAACACTACAACTTGCACCGCCTCGTCTGGGCGGATCGCTGCGACACTATCGAGGATGCTAGCGCCCACGAGAAGCGCCTGAAACGCTGGCAGAGGGGATGGAAGTTCGACCTGATCGAGCAAGCCAATCCAAAGTGGCGCGACTTGTACGATCAGCTTGCGTGATCAGAAAGCGGGACCCCGGATCAAGTCCGGGGTGACGGCTGCATTTGAAGCTCTGCTGATGCAGCTTTCAGCTGTCGCTGGGATGACGCTCGAGCTTGCGTAAGTAGCTAACGCTCCGTCGCCCATGCGATGATCAGAAACGCTGCGGCCAGCGCTGCAAGCGTGAGCAGCGGCAGCAGCCTGTCCAACACATCACGTCCTTTTCCTTGACCAGTTCGCCCGCCCCAGAACAGCATAGCTAGCGCTGCTGGCACGAAGCAAACCAGGAAGATCGCAATCGCTATGGTCGCAACCACGATGCTGACAAACTCGGCACCTTCGTCGATAGTACCGTCACCTGCCAATGCCAGCCAGACGATGAATGGCACAGCTAAAGCAGCCATGACCATCGACAAGCGCTCGCTGATCGTGCGGTCTCGCCAAAGATAGTGGCTAAGCTTCACGACAAACTCACCCGCCCACCAGCATGCCGCTCCAACCGCCCGGCAATTTCCAGTTCCAGCAAGGCCAGTTGCACCGCCGCCGTGCCCGCACCCGATTGCCGCACCAGTTCGTCCACCGCGACCGGCGTGGTGGACAGCAACCGCTCCACATCCGCGGGCTCCGCCTCCGCCAGCTCCTCCGGCGCGGCTTCGAACCCTGCCCCCGCCATCTCCCGCACCGACGACCGCGGCACGCCGTCGAAGCCGCTGAGCAGTTCCACCACGTCGGCCACCGACTGCACCAGCACCGCGCCGTCGCGGATCAGCTGGTTGCAGCCCGCCGAGCGGCCGTCGAGCGGCGAGCCGGGCACCGCCATCACCTCGCGCCCGAACTCGCCGGCGAGGCGCGCGGTGATCAGCGAACCGGACTGCGGCGCGGCCTCCACCACCAGCGTACCGGCCGACAGGCCCGCGATGATGCGGTTGCGGCTGGGGAACTGGCTGCCGCGCGGCTCGGTCCCCGGTGGCTGTTCGGCGATCAGCAGCCCCTCCGCCGCGATCTGCTCCTGCAACTGGCCATGCTGCGGCGGGTAGGCGATGTCGATGCCGCTGGCGATGACACCGACGGTGCGCGGCAGGCTGCTTTCATGCGCCGCGCCGTCGATCCCGCGTGCGAGGCCGGAGACGACCGTAAACCCCTCCCCCGCCAGTCCGGCCGCAAAATCGCGCGCCAGCTTCACCGCCGCCGCGCTGCAATTCCTCGCGCCGACGACGGCGACGCAAGGGCCGTCGGCCAGCGACAGGTCGCCGCGATAGGTGATGATCGGCGGGGCGCTGTCGACCTCGGCCAGCAGGCGGGGATAGTCCGGCTGATCGTGGAACAGGTATTTCGCGCCCGCGCGGCGCGTGGCGGCGACCTCCGCCTCGACAGTCGCGCGCGGCGCGGCGCGATAGGGTTGCCCGCCGCGCCCGCCGATTTCCGGCAGCGCCTCCAGCGCCGCTTCCGCCGTGCCGAAGCGGGCGAGGAGCTGGCGGAAGGAGATAGGGCCGATGCGAGGAGAGCGCAGCAGCGTGAGACGGGCGAACGCCTCCGCCTGGGTCAGGGTCACTTGCCCGCGCCCACCCTGGGTTCCTCGCCGCGCATCAGGCGGGCGATGTTGGCGCGGTGGAGCACGATCACAATCACCGCGATGGCGGCCAGCACCGGCACCAGTTCCCACCGCCCCAGCACCCCCGCCGCCACCGGCGCGGCGATCACCGCCAACATGCCGGCCACGCTGGAGATGCGGAACACAGCCAGCGCACCCAGCCATGCCAGCGCGTAGGCCACCCCCACCGGCAGGGCGAGGCCGAAGCATACGCCCGCCGCCGTCGCCACACCCTTGCCGCCCTTGAACCGGAGCCACAGCGGGAAACAGTGGCCCAGCACCGCGCCCAGCGCGGCGAACCCGGCCGCGTCGGGGAACAGCCGCCAAGCCAGCCACACGGCCGCAAATCCCTTCACCCCGTCGAGCAGCAGGGTCGCGGCGGCCAGCCCCTTGTTCCCCGTGCGCAGGACGTTGGTGGCGCCGATGTTCCCGCTGCCAATGGCGCGCACATCGCCCAGCCCCGCCAGCCGCGTCAGGATCAGGCCGAAGGGGATCGAGCCGAGCGCATAGCCAAGCAGCGCCGCGAGCAGCCAGTCGAGAGAGTTCATCATGCCCCCTCCTACGGCAAGAACGCGCCCGCCCGCCAGCGCCATTTGCTCCACCGTGGCGGCAATGGCTGCACCTGATTGACCGGAGCGGCGGGGTCGGCCAAGCGTCGCGGCCATGGACCCCGCCGCGCCCATACTGATCCTCGACTCCGGCGTGGGCGGTCTGACCATCTTCGACGCGGTGCGCAGCGCGCTGCCGGATGCGCCGGTCATCTACGCCGCCGACTTCGCCGGGCTGCCCTATGGCGACAAGACCGAGGCGGAGGTGGCGGCGCGGGTCTGCGGGCTGCTCGGCCGGATGGCTGAACGCTGGCAGCCGCGGCTTGTCTGCATCGCGTGCAACACCGCATCCACCATCGCGCTGGGCATGGTGCGCGACGTGCTTGAAGTGCCGGTCGTCGGCACCGTTCCCGCGATAAAGCCGGCCGCGGCCCTGACCCGGTCGGGGGTCATCGGCCTGCTGGGCACTGCCGCCACAGTGCGGCAACCGTATGTGGACCGGCTGGAGGCCGAATTTGCCAACGGCAAGACCCTGCTGCGGGCGGCTGCGCCCGAACTGGTGCTGGCGGCCGAGGCGAAGCTGCGCGGCGAGGCGGTGTCGCCGGACGTGATCGCCAAGGCGGCGGCGCGCCTGCGCGACCAGCACGGTGGCGGACGGATGGACACGGTTGTGCTGGCCTGCACCCATTTCCCGCTGCTGCGCGGCGAGCTGGCAGAGGCGATGGGCCCGGACGTGCTGTTGGTCGACGGCGCGGACGGGATCGCGCGGCGGATCGCCGGACTGCTGCGCGGGCAGCCCTTCACGCCCGCCCCACTCCGGTTCGTGGCGACCGGAGCAGGAGACACCCTGCCACGCTATACCCGTGCCCTCGCCCAGCGTGGCTTTAGCGCCGCCGATGTGTTCTGACCCTTTTCGCTGCGAGTCGTTCGCAAAGATCGCCGTTCCAATTCGAGCACAAAAAGCCTATCTGCGGGCTGATCGACAGCCGGCGGAACGCGGCGCGACAGGACGGCGGAATTGAACTACGACCAGATTTTCGACCAGGCCATCGACCGGCTGCACGAGGAAGGGCGTTACCGCGTCTTTATCGACATCCTGCGCAACAAGGGAGCCTATCCCAACGCGCGGTGCTTTGCCGGGCATAACGGGCCCAAGCCGATCACCGTGTGGTGTTCCAACGACTACCTCGCCATGGGGCAGCATCCCAAGGTCATCGCCGCCATGGAAGAAGCGTTGCACGACGTGGGCGCCGGGTCCGGCGGCACGCGGAACATCGGCGGCAACACCCATTATCATGTCGAACTGGAACGCGAACTCGCGACCCTGCACGGCAAGGAAGGGGCGCTGCTGTTCACGTCGGGCTATGTGTCCAACGAAGCGACCCTGTCCACCCTGGCCAAGCTGCTGCCGGGCTGCATCGTCTTTTCGGACGAACTGAACCACGCCAGCATGATCGCGGGGATTCGCAATGCCGGGTGCGAAAAGCGTGTGTTCCGGCACAACGATCTGGGCCACCTCGAACAGCTGCTGGACGAAGCCGATCCTGCCGCTGCCAAGCTGATCGCGTTTGAAAGCGTTTACTCGATGGACGGCGATGTCGCCCCCGTGCACGCGATCTGCGACCTGGCGGAGCGGTACAATGCGCTGACCTACATCGACGAGGTGCACGCGGTCGGCATGTATGGCGAGCATGGCGGCGGGATTACCGAACGCGACGAGGCGGCGCACCGGGTCGACATCATCGAGGGAACGCTGGGCAAGGCATTCGGGGTGATGGGCGGATATATCGCGGCCGAAACCCGGATCGTGGACTGCATCCGCTCCTACGCGCCCGGCTTCATCTTCACCACGTCGCTGTCGCCGGTGCTGGCCGCCGGCGTGCTGGCGAGTGTCCGGCACCTCAAGCAGTCAAGCGCGGAACGCGATGCGCAGCAGGCGAACGCCGCCACGCTCAAGCGGCTGATGCGGGCCGCCGGGCTGCCCGTGATGCCGTCCACCACCCATATCGTGCCGCTGATGGTGGGCGATCCGGTGCGGGCCAAGCGGATCAGCGACATCCTGCTGGCCGAATACGGCGTGTATGTTCAGCCGATCAACTTTCCCACGGTGCCGCGCGGTACCGAACGCCTGCGCTTCACGCCCGGCCCCGCGCATGACGAGGCGATGATGCGCGATCTGGTCGGCGCGCTGGTGGAAATCTGGGACCGGCTCGAACTCAGCCTCCGCCAGGCAGCCTGACGAGCGCCGGTCGCGTTCGGGCGGCAGCCTGTCCCGAAACGGGCAGGTTATGACCCGGTCATGGAACATCTGCCGCCGAACTGCTATATAGCTTCGTCGGCTGCATTGAGCCGGACGATCAGACACCTCCGCCATTGATGACCGCTCACCTTCGCCAGAACCTGCCGCTCTACGGCCTCCTGTCTGTCCTGCTGCTGATGGCGGGGGCGCTTGCCGTGTGGAGCACCACGCGCAGCGGTGCGGCGGCGACGGCCGGCGTGGTCGCCATGGTCGGCGGCGATCCGGCGGTGCCGGCCACTCCGCCCAGTCTCGCCACCTTGCCTGCCACCGCGCAGGACGATCTGGTGATCACGTCCGAACTGCCGCCGGCGGATGCGCGCGGACAGAACGCGCGCGTGCCGTTTGCCGCAACCTATCTGACACCGGCGCCGCCCTTCCGGTTCAGCGGCAGCGTCACGGACCGCGCGCGGGCACGCGAATGTCTGGCGCTGGCGGGTCTGGCGGAGGCCGGCGGGGGCGACGCCGATCAGCGTGCGGTGATGCAGGTTATCCTCAACCGCGCGCGGCACCCGGCTTTCAGCAACACCGTCTGCGGCGTGGTTTTCCAGGGTTCGGAACGAACCACAGGGTGCCAGTTCACCTTCACATGCGACGGATCGCTGCGCCGCACCTATTCCGATGCGCTGTGGCGCGCGGCGACGCGGCGGGCGGAAGAGATGCTGGGCGGCGCGGTTTATGCGCCCGTCGGCAATGCCACCCATTACCACACCGACTGGGTATTCCCCTGGTGGAGCCCCAAGCTGGACAAGATCGCCCAGGTCGGCACGCACCTTTTCCTGCGCTGGCGCGGGTTCTGGGGGTCGCACGCGGCGCTGTCCGCGCGCTATGCGGGCGGAGAACCCGATCCGGTCGCCTTACGCGCCCGGGCGAACGGAATGTCGCGCGCCGGGCTGGTCCTGCCCGAAGTGCCCGATGATGTTCTTGCCGCTGAATTGCTGGCCGATGACGGCGCGCTGCTCGCGACGCGCGACGGGCTGGTCGACGGCGTCCGCTCGCCAGGGCGCGGGGTGCAGTTCCTTCTGGTGTCGGCGACCGACGAACCCGCGGCGCTGGCCGCGCGCAGCAAGAGCCTGTGTGCCGGCCTGAACTCGTGCCAGGTGTTCGGCTGGAGCAGCGCGGCCGACATGCCCGCTGCACTGCCGGTGGCCGGCGACGCACGCCGGACCCTGCGCTTCAGCTATGTGCCGGCGGGCCGCGCCGGACCGGAAACCATGTTCTTCGACTGCCGCCTGTTTCCCGCTTCCCCGCCGGGCACCTGCCTACCGGGCAGTGCCGCCGCGCGGGCGGAGACGCCGCGCACCGCGACCGCGCGGGGCACGGCTCCGCGCACCGCCGCACCGGCTGCCGCGCCTACAGCGACAGTCAGATCCTCTCTGCCCGAGCCCGGCGCCTTGAAAGCCGACACGCAGGCCGGCACGCTGCGCGAGTGAGCTGAAGGCGCAGCGGGCGCAACAACACCGGCAACCCTGCGCGTCTTCACCGCAGGCAGGAGCAGCGCGATGACCGAGCATATCACCGACTTTGGCCATGGCTTTCATCACATCCGGGGCCAGCACCGGATCGGCGGGCTGGTCGATGTGGGCACCCATTGTTCACTGGTCAGGCTGGCGGACGGCGGTGCCGTGTTCCTGGACAGCTACACCCTGCCCGGCGACATTCTGGCACAGGTTCGGCGCATGACGGCAAACGGGGCCGATGTGCGCGCCATTCTGAACCTCCACCCGTTCCACACCGTTCATTGCGAATGGATGCACCGCACCTTTCCCGATGCGCGGCTGTACGGCACCAGGCGGCACCGCGACAGGCTGCCCCACCTGCCCTGGGACGATGTGCTGTGCGAGGAAGATGGCCTGGCGGAACGGTTCGGTGCTGACCTCAATTTCTCCGTTCCTGGCGGGGTCGATCTGGTCTGCGAGAAGGAGAACGTCCATTTCGCTTCCGTTCTGGCCTTTCATCCCGGCAGCGGCACGATCCATGTCGATGATACGCTGTCCTGCGTGCAATTACCCGGACCGCTGCGCGGATTACCGCTGCCGATGACCGGAAGCCTGCGCTTCCACCCCACCCTTGCCAGTGCGCTGAAGCCGGAACCGGGGGCAGCGGATGCCTTTACCGCCTGGGCCTATGATCTGGGCGCGGACTGGCACGACGCCCGCAGGGTCGCCACCGCCCACAACAGCGTGGTCGAACTTCATGGCGATTTCCCCGAACGCATTGGCGAGGCGCTGGGGCAGGTGCAGCCGGTGCTGGCGCGGCACCGGCGACGCCACGGCTGACCGGATCAGGATGTCGGCGGCACGACCAGCGTGTCGATCGGGGTCAATCGCAGAAGGTCGCTGGCCGTGCTGCCCAGGATGGCACGGCGCAGGGCGCTGTCGCCATGCGTGCCGATCACCACCAGATCGGCCCCGCTCTCCTCCAGTTCGCGCAGCATCGCGGTATGGACGTTGCCATAGATGAGGTTCTGCGAAATGCGCGCGCGTGTTTCAGGGCGCAGTTCGGCCACGAACTCGTCAAACACCTTCTGTTCCGCCTCGCGCATCCGGTCGCGGACCTGATCGGCTTGCTGCCATCCTTCGAACGGCACGCTGAAGGCGTGCACCACGTCCAGCTGCCGGTCGGCGAACAGGTCGGCGGCCTTTTCCAGAGCGATGCGCGATGGTTTGTGGAAGTCAGTGGCCGACACGATGCGGCGGTACGCCGCGCGAGGACGGCTCTTGACGACCAGCACGGGCAGGCTCGCCTCCCGGATGACCTGATCAACGACGGAGCCGAGCACGTAGTCGCGGAAATTGCGGTAGCGGGCCACGCCCAGCACGATGATCGCGGCGCCTGTTTCGCGCGCGACATCGGTGATGACAGCGGTCGGCTTGCCCGCCTGGCAGCGCAGCGTCACGCGGGCTTCGGTGCGCGGCAGCACACTGGCCAGCCGCCGCTCCAGCTCCGCCTGCGGCGGCTGATCGCTTTCGTCCGGGTCGAGGGCGTGGACGACGATCACCTCGCTGCCCCACTCTTCGCCCAGAAGGATCGCACGGTCGAGCGCGCGGTCCGCCTCGGCGCGGAAATCCGTTCCGATTACGATTGGTCCAGTCACCGGCATCCTCCTGTCGTTCGATCTCCCCCCCCAGCCTAGAGACGGGCATCCGCCCACGCAACCAAGCGCGGGCGCCAGCGCACCCGGACGGCTGTGCCTGTGCCTGTGCTGTCCCGGCGATAGAGGAGCGGGATCGGCCCGCTCCTCGCCCGTTTACCTGAGGCTGACCACGTTGTCCGCGACCGGCCGCACCCGGCTGCCATCGTACAGGCTGGCCATCGGCTCGTCGGTGACGACGATGTGTTCTGCCGCGCCGAAGCCGTTGAACGCCGTCTTCATTGCCGCGCCGTAAGCGCCCAGCATCCCGATCTCGATATAGTCGCCGGCCTGGATGTCGCCGGGCAGCGGGAACGGACCCTTCATGAAATCGGCATCGTCACAGGTCGGCCCGTAGAAGGAGAAGTCCTCTTCCGCGTCGATCAGGTCGTCCTCCAGCGCTTCCACCGGGAACTTCCAGGCGATATGCGCCGCGTCGAACAGTGCCCCGTACGCACCGTCGTTGATGTACAGCTCGTTGCCGCGCCGCTTTTCCACCCGCACGATCAGCGAGTTGTATTCGGCCGCCAGCGCCCGCCCCGGCTCGCACCAGAGTTCGGCGTTGTAGGCGATCGGCAGCGCTTCGAACTGGCGATGGATGATGGCAAAGTAATCTTCCAGCGGCGGCGGCTCCATGCCCGGATAGACCGAAGGGAATCCACCGCCCACATCAACCATGTCGATGACCACCGAAGCCTCTGCAATGGCGACACGCGTGCGTTCCAGCGCCTGCACATAGGCAAAGGGCGTCATCGCCTGGCTGCCCACGTGAAAACACACACCCAGCCAGTCACAATGCTGGCGCGTGGCCTGCAACAGTCCGCCGGCATCGGCGAGGTCGCAGCCGAACTTGGCGGCCAGCGACAGCTCCGAATATTCCGAGGACACGCGCAGGCGCACCAGCAGGCGCAGGTCCGTCGCCGCATTGCCGTCGGCATCGCGGCAGGCATCTACGATCTTGTCCAGTTCTTCGGGCGTGTCGAGGCTGAATGTGCGGCAGCCGTGCTGGTGATACGCTTCCCGAATGGCCGACGGCGCCTTGACCGGGTGCATGAAGCACAGCACCGCGTCCGGCAGCGTGGCCGCGACCAGGCGCACTTCGGTAATGGATGCGACGTCGTAATGCGTCACGCCGTTGTCCCACAGAACCCGCAGCAGGTCGGGCGACGGGTTCGCCTTGACCGCATACAGCACCTTGCCCGGAAACTTCTCGACGAAGAAGCGGGCGGCGCGCGCGGCAGCGTGCGGTCGGTTGAGGATCACGGGCTCGTCCGGCTGGAGGGCGCGGACTACGGACCGGGCGTTATGATACTCGTGCAACTCAAGGGACCCCCTACGGTTAAGTTCAAGACATGCTGCCTTGCGGTAAGGAAGTCCCCTGGGGCAGCGGAAGGGCGCATATAGGCACTGCCGCGTTAATCGCAACTGAAAATGTGCGCTTTTGCGTCATTGTGACTGCGCCGCCGGAAGGCGCCCTGCCAAACCGGCCGCTGAAGCGCGCGAATCCGGGATGGCGCAGGCGTCCCGCCGCTCAGGAAAGGCGGTTGCGGAACTCCTCCCACCCGAACGAGCGCACCTGTTCCAGCGCGTCGGTGCCCGAATCCCACAGCCAGATGGAGGGCAGCGGCACCCCGTTGAAGGTGTTGGTCTTGACCATGGAGTAGTGCGCCTGATCCAGGAATGCGATGCGCCGGCCCGGCTCCGCTCCGTCAGGCACGCGGTAATCGCCGATCACATCGCCCGCGAGGCAGGAAGGCCCGCCCAGCCGGGTCTGCGGTCCTTCGTCCACCTCGCCCAGCATGGCGGGGCGATACGGTGCCTCGATCACGTCGGGCATGTGGCAGGTGGCGGATATGTCGGTGATCGCCGTCGGCACCCCGTTGAACCCGGTATCGAGGATGGTGCCCACCAGAATGCCCGCGTCCAGCGCCACCGCCTCGCCCGGCTCAAGGTAGATGTCGGCGCCCGTGTCCTCCTTCGCGTCGCGCAGGAACTCCACCAGTTCGTCACGCTGGTAATCGGCGCGCGTGATATGGTGGCCGCCGCCCATGTTGATCCATTTGAGCTGCCCGAAATAGGGTTCGATGGCGTCGAACACCTTGTCCCAGGTTGCTGCCAACGGTTCGAAATCCTGTTCGCACAGGTTGTGGAAATGGATGCCGTCCACCCCCTCCATGTGTTCCGCCGTCAGCTGATCGATGGGGAAGCCCAGCCGGCTGCCGGGGCTTGACGGATCGTAGCGCGGCACTTCCCCGGTTGCGACCAAGGGGTTGATCCGCAGGCCTGTGTCGAACGCGCGCCCTTCGCTGCGGGCCTGTTCGACGATCAGGGTGGCCCGGCGCAGTTGCTCGGGCGAATTGAAGATCACGTGGTCCGACAGCCGGCACACTTCCGCCAGATCTTCGGGCTTGTAGGCCGGCGAATAGGTGCTGATCTCGCCGTCATAGAATTCCGAAGCGAGCCGCGCTTCCCACAGGCCGCTGGTGCAGACCCCGTCGAGATACTCGCCGATGATCGGGGCCGCGCTCCACATGGAAAACGCCTTCAGCGCCAGCAGCACCCGGCATTCCGCGGCGTCGCGGATATCAGCCAGAACCTGAAGGTTGGCCCGCAGCCGCACCGCATCCACCACGAAGGCGGGCGAATCGACGCGGGTAAGGTCGAAGCGGGCAAAGGCGCCCGGATCGCCGGCTCTGGTTTCCATCAGAAATCGACCGGCCCGCCCAGTTCCTTCACCTGCCACGGCAGGCCGTGGGCGTTCAGCATCTCCATGAACGGGTCGGGATCGAGCTGCTCGATGTTGAACACCCCCTCGCCCTGCCAGATGCCCTGCACCATCAGCGCGCTGCCGATCATGGCGGGAACGCCGGTGGTATAGCTGACCGCCTGGTTGCCGGTTTCCCGAAACGCTTCTTCATGGTCGCAGATGTTATTGATGTAGAACGTCTTTTCGCCCGACCCGTCCAGCGCCTCGCCGGTGGCGATGACGCCGATGTTGGTCTTGCCCTTCGTCGTCTCCCCCAGCGTTTCCGGCTTGGGCAGCACTGCGGCGAGAAATTGCAGGGGGATGATCTCGCGTCCCTGGAACGCCACCGGCTCGATGGAGGTCATGCCGACGTTCTGCAACACGGTGAGGTGGGTGATGTACTGGTCGCCGAACGTCATCCAGAACCGCGCCCGTTCCAGTTCCGGCACAAATTTCGCCAGGCTTTCCAGCTCCTCGTGATACATGAGGTACGCGTTGCGCCTGCCCACGCCCTCGAAATCAAACTCGGTCTTGACCTGCATGGCGGGCGTCTCCACCCACTCCCCGTTCTCCCAGTGCCGCGCGGGGGCGGTCACTTCGCGAATGTTGATCTCCGGGTTGAAGTTGGTGGCGAAATGCTGGCCGTGGTCACCGCCATTGCAGTCGAGAATGTCGAGCTGTCGAATTGTCTTGAGCTTGTGCTTCTTGAGCCACATCGTGAAAACCGAGGTTACACCGGGGTCGAACCCGCTGCCCAGCAGGGCCATGATGCCCGCCTCGCGGAAGCGGTCGTGATAGGCCCACTGCCACTTGTATTCGAACTTGGCCTCGTCCTTCGGCTCGTAATTGGCCGTGTCGAGGTAGCTGACTCCGGTTTCCAGACAGGCATCCATGATCGGCAGGTCCTGGTAAGGAAGGGCGAGATTCACGACCAGGGTCGGCTGCACCCGGCGGATGAGATTGACCATTGCCGGCACTTCCTCCGCGTCGACTTCGTAGGTGTGGATGTCGACGCCGGCCCGTTCCTTCACCGACGCGGCGATGGCATCGCATTTGGCCTTGGTCCGGCTGGCAAGGTGAATTTCAGGAAAGATGTCGGTGTTGAACGCCATTTTATGGACGCACACGCTGCTCACTCCGCCTGCGCCGATTACCAGAACCTTGGTCATTCGCTACTCCATCAAACCAGTGAAACCTGCCCGGCGGCAGGTGCGGCGCAGCATAGTGCGGCGCTGAACTGCGCCGGACGCCCGCCTTTAAGGCAACCCACATAGGGGAATGCACCGGCGTCGCAATATGTCCCTGTGCTGCCACCGCGATCTTGCCGCCCCGCTTTCCTACGGCGGGAGTTTGCGGCAGGATCGGCGCATGAAAACACCGCCCTTCGCAAACCGGCACCTGTTCGACCGAACCGTTCCGGTCTTCCGCCCTGTTGGCTCTGGACCGTGTAACATGCGGTCCAAGTGTCCCGCAGGAGCGACGGGTCGATGACCTTCGAACGCCTGCCGACCCGGGACGGCGTAGTGGCAGCGGCGGGGTCGATTGCGCGTATCCTTCCCGCCACGCCGCTCTTGCCGGCGGAGATCGCGGGAACCGCCTGCCACGTGAAGGCGGAAAGCCTGCAGCCGATCGGATCGTTCAAGATCCGCGGCGCGTGGTGGCGGCTGGTAAACCTGTCGCCAGAGGAGCGGGCGCGCGGCGTGGTCGCGGTTTCCAGCGGCAATCATGCGCAGGGCGTGGCCTGGGCGGCGCGGCGGCTGGGCATCCGCGCCGCCATCGTCATGCCGCGCGACGCCCCGCGGGTTAAGCTGGCGGCGACGGCGGAACTGGGCGCGGAACTGGTCCTGTACGACCGGCCGGGAGAAGACCGCGACGAGGTAGCCGCGCGCGAAGTCGAACGCCGCGGCGCGATACTTGTCCACGCCTTCGCCAACCCCTGGGTCATCGAAGGGCAAGGCAGCGCCGGGGTGGAGGCAGCGACGCAGCTTGGCCGTGCGCCGTCCCGGCTGATCGTGTGCTGCGGGGGCGGCGGACTGGCCGCGGGCCTTGCGCTCGCCTGCCCCGACAGCGCGATCCATGTCGTCGAGCCGGACGGCTGGAACATGGTTGGCAAGGCAATCGCAGCAGGCGAGATCGTCCGCGCCGCTCCCGATGCGCCACCGACGATTTGCGACGCGCTGCGCCCGGACACGACCAAGCCCCTGAATCTGGCGCTGCTGCGCGGGCGGATCGAGCCTGGCGTCACGGTCACCGACATTGAAGTGCGGGAAGCGCAGCGGTTCGCCTTTGCACGCCTGCGGCTGGTGCTGGAACCGGGGGGCGCGGCGGCGCTGGCCGCGGCACTGGCGGGCAAGGTGCCGGTGGACGAGGATACGGTGGTGATGCTCACGGGGGGCAATGTGGACGCGCGCGCGTTTGCGCAGACCCTGCTGGACCGCTAGACCACGGCAAGGTTTTGGGGGAGACGATTATATGCAGGCGCAGATACTCGCACCGGCGGCGGTGCTGATCGCGTGGTCGCTGGTCATGCTGTTTTGGATGGCGGGAACGCGGCTGCCCGCGATGAAGAAGATGGGCGGCGGCGTCGGACGGGCCAAACCGGGCGGACGCGGACAGGATCTGGAAGGTCGGATCGACGACCGGGTGAACTGGAAGGCGCACAACTACACGCACCTGATGGAGCAGCCCACGATCTTCTATCCTGCGGTCATCATCCTCGCGATCATGGGCGCGGCGGCGGGCGACGTGCTGGCGGCGTGGATCTATGTCGCCCTCAGGGTGGTCCATTCCGTCTGGCAGGCGACGGTCAACACGCTGCCGGTGCGCTTCACCCTGTTCCTGCTGTCCACGCTCGCCCTGATCTACCTCGCCGCGCGGGCGATTATCGCGACCGTGTTCCATGATCCGGCGGTGCTGGTGTGACCGGCGCGGGCATACTCCAGCCGGTCGTCGCCCTGCTGGTCTGGACGATGATCATGTGGGTGTGGATGTACGCCACCCGCCTGCCTGCGATGGGGCGCGCCGGCATCGATGCCAAAAGCATGGTCGGCAGCACGGGTGCTTCCCTGCGCGAAAAGCTGCCCGACCGGGTCAGCTGGAAGGCCGACAACTACAACCACCTGCACGAGGCGCCCACGCTGTTCTACGCGGCGGCGCTGGTGCTGGCTTTCACGGAGGCGGGCGACGGGGCGGGCGAACTGCTCGGCTGGGCTTACGTCCTGCTGCGGATTGCCCACTCGCTTGTGCAGGCGCTGGTGAACCGGGTGGTAGTGCGTTTCGCGCTCTTCGCGCTCTCGACCCTGGTGCTGATGGCGCTGATCGCAAGGGCTGCGGTGGCTGTGTTCTGAGCGCCCGGCCCTCCTGTGCCCAGCCCTCCCGCGCGCGGGAGGGGTCGGCGGCGGGTCACTCTGCCGCTTCTGCGTGCCCCGTCTCGCGGTCGAACTCAAGACCTTGCAGGAAGCGCTCGGCATCCAGCGCCGCCATGCAGCCGGTCCCTGCCGCCGTCACGGCCTGGCGATAGATGTGATCCATCACGTCGCCGCAGGCAAACACGCCGGGGATGGCGGTGCGGGGTGTGCCCGGCTCGACCACGATGTAGCCGTCCTGCAATTCGAGCTGGCCGGCGAACAGTTCGGTTGATGGAGCATGGCCGATGGCGACAAACGCGCCATCGACGCGCAGTTCGCTCGCTTCGCCAGTCACCGTGTCGCGCAGGTTCAGGTGGGTCAGCCCGCCTCCCGCAGGGTCGCCGCCGAAACTGTCCACCGCCTTGTTCCACAGCACGCTGATCCTGGGATTCGCCTGCAGCCGGTCCTGCAGGATGCGTTCCGCCCTCAGCGAATCGCGGCGATGGATCAGCGTCACGTCGTCGGAATGGTTGGTGAGGTACAGCGCCTCCTCCACCGCCGTGTTGCCGCCGCCGATGACGGCGACCTTCTTGCCGCGATAGAAGAACCCGTCGCAGGTGGCGCAGGCGGACACGCCCTTGCCGTTCAGTTCCATCTCCCCCGGTACGCCCAGCCACTTGGCCTGAGCGCCGGTCGAGATGACCACCGTGTCGGCGATGTACTCGTCTCCGCTGTCGCCGACGGCCCGGAACGGGCTGCCATTGGTCAGATCAACCTTGACGATGGTGTCCCACATCATCCGTGTGCCCACATGCTCGGCCTGGACCTGCATCTGCTGCATCAGCCAAGGTCCCTGGATCACATCGGCGAAACCGGGATAGTTTTCCACGTCGGTGGTGATCGTCAGCTGCCCGCCCGGTTGCAGTCCCTGCACAACGATCGGCTCGAGCATGGCGCGCGCGCCGTAGATCGCGGCGGTAAGCCCGGCCGGCCCGGAACCGATGATAAGCATTTTCGTGCGGTGGGTCGCCATGCGGAAGTCCTGTTTCAACTGGAAGCGTTTATGGGGACGGCGCGCAGCAATGTCACGTGATGAACCGTTCTTGCAATACCTCCCGCAGGCGCTCGTCCACCGCCAGCCTTGCCGCGAGAAAATCGTCCACCGATCCGTAAGCGGTGGCGACCTCGTCCTGGAACGCCGCGAAATAGGCGGGCCGCACCTGCATCAGCGCATCGCGCGCCGCCGGATCGATCGGACCGAACCGCCGTTCGAGACCCGGCAGCGACTGTGCGTGGAGCACGTGATAGGTCGTGGCTGCGTTGGTCAGCAGGAACTCGGCGAGCTGATCCTCCGGCCTGACGCCAAGAACGTGGAGCAGCAGCGTCACCGCGATGCCGGTCCGGTCCTTGCCCGCAAAGCAATGCACCAGGCTGGCGCCGTCCCGCTGGGCCAGCACGCGCAGGTAATCGCCGATGATGGCGTGCATCGCGGGGTTGTGGGGAATGCGGCGATACAGGGCGATCATCCGCCGGACAGCCGCAGCCTCCGTCACCCGGCTGTCCTCCACATCCATGTGCGGCGGCGAGTTGGATGTCTCCCCGTTGAAGAACACCACTTCACCCGCCCATTGCGGCGCACGGCGGCATGGGTGGCGTTCGCGCTCCGAATTGCTGCGCAGGTCGATCACCGTGCGGATGTCCAACCGGGCCAAGTTGTCGAGGTCCGCGTCGCTCGCCCCGACATGCTGGCCCGAGCGGTAGAGCAAGCCCCGCCTCACCTCACCCTGCGCGGTTCGATAGCCGCCATAATCCCGGAAGTTGTGAATACCCTCGAACGGGGCGGAACCAGCGCGCGTCATCGCGCGGGCAGGTGCCACTTCAGCGGTGCCGAAGCAAGCCGCCCCGACCCTCAGTTCGCATGGGCGTTGTAGCGGCAAGGTCGCGGCAGAAGTCGGCCGCCCATTGCTGCACCGTCTGCGTCCGGACACTGTCGTGCATCCGTTCCCAACGCCGGCGCCGCTCGTCCAGACTCATCTTCAGCGCGGTATGGATGGCATGGGAGATGGCGTCGGGGCTGTGCGGATTGACCAGCACGGCATCCGTCAACTGCTGCGCCGCGCCGGCGAACCGCGACAGGATCAGCACGCCCGGATCGTCTCGATCCTGCGCCGCCACATACTCCTTGGCCACCAGATTCATGCCGTCGCGCAGCGGCGTTACCAGCCCGATCTTGGCCGCCCGATAGAACCCGAACAGTTCGGCCGCGGAATGCCCCTTGTTGACATAGCGGACAGGCACGAGGTCGATTTCGGAAAACTCCCCGTTGATCCGCCCGGCCCTGCCTTCCAGTGTTTCCCTGATCTGCTGATAGGTTTTCACGTCTTCCCGGCTGGGCGGGGCGATCTGGACCAGCACGACTTCACGGCTGCTGCCGGGATAGGTTTCGAAAAACCGGGCGACGCCATCCAGCCGTTCTGGCAAACCCT
Source organism: Porphyrobacter sp. GA68 (assembly GCF_022605525.1). Lineage (GTDB taxonomy): Bacteria > Pseudomonadota > Alphaproteobacteria > Sphingomonadales > Sphingomonadaceae > Qipengyuania_B. Next base: position 261,717 of record NZ_JAKQYJ010000002.1, on the reverse strand, counting down.
TGGAATAGTCCAGCCGGTCCACCCCGATGATGGCGGTCCGGCGCCGCGTGCTCGACAGCATCCGCTGCTGCGCCTGGCGCGCCTCGCCCGTTTGGCCCTGCGCGGCAAAGTCGTCGTAATCTATGCCGATCGGATAGCACCTTGCGATAGTACTGTGCCCGTCGAGCGTGATCTGCCCGGTGCCCCCGTTGATCGCCGCCGACAATTCGCGGCGGCAATAATCCAGGAAATTGTCGCGCCATTCTTCGCTCTGAAAGCCGATGAGGTCGTACTGCAGGACAGTGCGAACCAGCCGCTCGTGATACGGCAAGGACAGCAGCAGATCGGTCGGTGGCCATGGAATGTGCAGGAAAAAGCCGATCCGGTTGCTCAACCCGCGCGCCCGCAGCCGAGCGCCGAGCGGCAGGAAATGGTAATCATGTACCCACAAGGTGTCATCCGGCCCGATCAGCGGCGCGACGCAGGCGGCGAAGGTTTCGTTCACTCGCTCGTAGCCCTTGGCGGTTTCGCGCCGATAGTCGGTCAGATCCACCCGATAATGAAACAGCGGCCACAGGGTCGCGTTGGCATACCCGTTGTAGTATTCTTCCACGTCCTGCGGCGCGAGGTCGATTGTTGCCGTGGTCACGCCGCCAGCCGTCTGGAAGCGCGGTTCGGTCGCGGGGTTCTCCACCGTCTCGCCGGACCAGCCGAACCAGAAGCCATCCTGTTCCCGCACCAGCGAATGCAGCGCCCCGGCAAGGCCGCCCTGCGCGCCCTTGCCGCCTGCGGCGGTCGGCACGGCGACCCGGTTGGATATGACTATCAATCGGCTCATCAAGCTCTGCTCCCACCTGCGTCAGGCCTGTCCCGCTGAGTCAACAACGCGGGAGTGCGGAATAGTTCGCGCCGCGTCACCTTCAAGAATGACTGCCGGGTGCTCGCCTCCTGCAGCTACAGCATCAGCCAGCGGTGTACTGCGGCCACGTCCGGCAAGTGATAGGATGCCGCGGCGCTATCGCGTTCGCCCACCGCGATTCCGAACCCACCGGCGCGGGCCACGGCCACAAAACCCTCTTCATCAGTGATGTCGTCGCCCACGAATACCGGCATTGCCCCGGTGAATGGATGCCGCGCCATCAATGCGCTGGCCGCCGTTCCCTTGGAACCGCCGGGCGCGCGCAACTCCACCATCATCTTGCCCGGCTGAAGTTCCAGACCGGTGAGCCGGGCCAGCTTGCCCGCAAGCGTCAGTGCGGCATCGCCCTGTGCAGGCACCTTGCGGAAGTGGAGGCCTGCCGCGAGCGCCTTGCGCTCCACGATGACGCCGGGCCGTTCCGCCGCAAAAGTGTGGAACGCCGCGTCCACCTCGTCCAACCCCGCCGGCCGTGCAGCGCGGTCGAGGCCGATGCCCGGCCACCACAGCTCCGTTCCATGGGTGCCCGCCAGCACGTGCGCCCCAAACCCGGCTGCGTGCAGCCAGTCCACCGACCGCCCGCTGACAATTGCCAGCCGCCCTTCCAGTGTCCGGGAAAGGGCCGCCAGACCAGCCGGCAGGTAACCCGGCAAATGAACTTCATCCGGGCCTGGAGCCAGTTCGATCAGCGTTCCGTCACAGTCCAGAAACAGCGCGATCCTGTGGGTCGACGTCAATTCTTGCAGGCGCGGTGGGGGTGGCAGGCTCGGCATCGACCTCTTCTGTGCCGATGCCGCTGCGACAGGTCAAATCTGGCGCTCGTCACTCGGCCCTGTCGTCCGAGGCGGGGTTCAGGATCAAGGTGTCGCCGCGCACCTGCCATCCTTCCAGCCGCGACAGGAAATTCATGCCCAGCACGTTGGTCTCTCCCAGTGTCGGGGCGATGACTGCGTCGAGGTCTGAGGCAGAGATATTGCCGAAGGACAACTCGTCGATGCGCGTAACCTGCGCCGGGACGGCGCCGTTTGCCGTCACGATGCGCACCGGCACCGCATTGTTGCGCGGCTGCAGACCGGCGCGCTCGGCGAGGTCGGCAGACACTGCCGTCAGGGTAGCGCCGGTGTCGACCAGGAACGCGGCCTCGGCGCCGTTCACCTGCGCGTTGATCCAGAAATGGCCATCGCGCGCCAGCCTGATCTGCGTCTCGCCCCCCTCGACCACCTGCGGGTCTGCGCCGATCCCGGACCGCACGAACCCCATGCGCGGGTCCAGGGAGGAAACCTGCAGCACGACGGTCAGCAGGATGGCCGCAAGGGTCAGGGTGCTCGCAACGCTCAGCAGGCGGCCCAGCGGCACCCGGTGGCGCACCAGCCGCGTGCCGATCCAGCCCGCCACGATAGCGAGCACGGTCGCGGTAAGAAGTTCGCCTTGGCTGATCGCGCTCAATCGGTCGAGCCACTGGGGCAGGTTTTCGGTAATGGGCATGATGTCACGATGATATAGGTGCGGTTACCTCAAGTTGAATGACGTCACGGCGCATTCCTGAACTCGCTGCCACGGGCCAGGATGACGGAGAAGCGTTCCTCGCTGTCCAGCCATCGCGCCTGCGGGGTCCACCCGCCCGCCAGCAGCAGCAGGTTCGCGCTGCGGCGGGTGAACTTGTGGCTGTTCTCGGTATGGATCGTTTCTCCCGCCCGCATGGTGAAGCGGTTACCCGCAACCGTGAAGTCAATGTCGCGGGTAGCTTGCAGGTGCATTTCGATCCGCGCAAAGGCGTCGTTCCAGATCGCCCGGTGGGTCAGGTCATCCAGCGGAATGTCGCCGCCCAGTTCACGGTTGATCCGCGTGGCCAGATTGAGGTTGAACCGCGCCGTCACTCCTGCTGCGTCATCATACGCGGCCTCCAAGACCACCGGATCCTTGACCAGATCCATGCCGATGAGGAGCAGCGGCGCATCCTCCGCGTTGCCGCCCCACCCTTCCTGCAGTGTTTCCTTCATCTCCCGCAACAGGTCGGCAGCGGTTCGGGGCACCATGTTGCCGATGGTGGAGCCGGGGAAAAAGCCCAGCTTGCGCATAGGGTGGATGGCGCCGGGCAAGTCTACCTGCCGCATGAAGTCCGCCTCCACCGGATAAACGGGGAGAGCAGGAAACTTGGCCTGCAGCTCTGCCGCCGCTTCGCGCAGGAAATCGCCGGCGATGTCCAGCGGCACGTATGCGGCCGGGTCGATCGCGCGCAGCAGCAGGGGGGTCTTGACCGAGCTGCCCGAACCGAATTCGACCACCGCACGTCCGGCCCCGATCAGGCGGGCAAATTCGCCTCCGCGATTTTCCAGCACCTCCGTCTCGGCCCGCGTCGCGTAATATTCCGGCAGCCGGGTGATTTCCTCGAACAGGGCGGACCCGGCGTCGTCATAGAGCCAGCGCGCAGGGACCGCCTTTTTTACCTGGCCAAGCCCTTCCAGCACGTCGGCGCGGAATGCTTCGGCCAACCCGGCCTCATCGCCGCGGCTCACAGGTCCATGGCCAGGCGAAGGCCGGTGAACTGCCAGCGTTGGTGGGGGTAGAAGAAATTGCGGTACGAGGTCCGCGAATGTCCCCGCGGCGTGGCGCAGCTGGCGCCCCTCAGCACGAATTGGCCTGACATGAACTTGCCATTGTATTCTCCGATGGCCCCCGCGACCGGGTGAAAGCGCGGGTATGGCAGATAGGCCGACCGGGTCCACTGCCAGCAGTCGCCGAACAGATCGGTGCCGCCGACCGGGAGGGGCGATGCCGCGATGTCGAGCTGGTGTCCGGCGAACGCGGCGTCCGCGCCCTGCCTTTGCGCGACCGCTTCCCATTCGAACTCGGTCGGCAGGCGCTTTCCCGCCCAGGACGCGAAAGCGTCGGCTTCGTAATAGGAGATGTGCGTCACCGGGCGGGCGGCTTCCATCTCCTGCCAGCCGCTGTGGGTGAACTGCGTCCAGCCAGCTTCGCCGGCCTGCCAATATAGCGGCGCAGTCACCTCATGCGCCTGCACCCACGACCAGCCGTCCGACAGCCACAGGGACGAAGTGGAGTAACCGCCGTCGGCCATGAATGCCAGCCATTCGCCGTTCGTCACGAGCCGCCGCGCGAGCGCGAAGGGTTGCAGCAGGACGCGGTGCCGCGGCCCTTCGTTGTCGAAAGCGAAGGTGCTGCCATCATGTCCCGCCTGCGCGACCCCGCCGGGATGCTCCCACCAGTCGGCGTTATCAGCGTCCGCGCCCGATGGCGGAGGAGGCGCGCCCGCGAACATTTCGGAACCCAGCGGGTTCTGGAACAACCCGTGTTTCATGTCCGTCAGCAGCAGTTCCTGATGCTGCTGTTCGTGCGCGATGCCAAGCGCGATGAGATCGGCACAGTCGCTGCGCGCCAGCAGCGGCTCCATCGCCAGCGTCACATGCGTCCGATAGTCTCGCGCCTCGTCCAGCGAAGGGCGCGACAGCATGCCGCGCCGGCCTCTGGCTACCCGCTCCCCTTCCGCCTCGTAATATGAGTTGAACAGGAACGGCCATCGCTCGTCAAACAGACAATAGCCCGGCAAATGGTCGCGCAGCAGAAAGGTTTCCCAGAACCAGGTGGTATGGGCCAGATGCCATTTCGCGGGCGAGGTGTCGTCCATCGACTGGAGCGAGGCATCGGCGTCGGACAGCGAGCTGACCAGAGCTTCGGTAAGCAGGCGGGTTTCGCGGAACTGCTGCGCGAGATCATCCGTGTTGTCGGCAAGCCGTGGCTGCTCGGCCATCTCTGTTCTCCTTAGCGCCCGCCGTCATTCAGCACATCAAGGTCGCATCCGTTCCCCGATCTGCCATCTCAGGCGGCGTCCCGCGCCCGTCCGCCTGCTTCGGCGTTCAGCATTTCGGCCAGCAGGAAAGCCAGTTCCAGCGACTGCGCCGCGTTGAGGCGCGGGTCGCAATGGGTGTGATAACGATCGGCCAACCCCTCGTCGGTAATGGCGACCGCGCCGCCGACGCATTCGGTGACGTCCTGACCGGTCATTTCGATATGGATGCCGCCCGCGTGCGTGCCTTCAGCGCGGTGCACGGCGAAGAAGCCGCGCACTTCGCGCAGGATGCGATCGAACGGCCGCGTCTTGTACCCGCTGGCCGCCTTGACGACATTGCCGTGCATGGGGTCGCAACTCCAGACGACCGGGTGTCCATCACGGCTGACGGCACGGATAAGCCGGGACAATCCGTCTTCGACCTTGTCATGCCCGAACCGCGCGATCAGCGTGATTCTCCCCGGCTCACGCTGCGGGTTGAGGGTGTCCAGCAGGCGAGACAGCACATCGGGTTCCAGCGACGGTCCGCACTTGATCCCCAGAGGATTGGCGATGCCGCGCGCGAATTCGACATGGGCGGACCCGTCGAAGCGCGTCCGGTCTCCGATCCAGACCATGTGCGCGCTCGTGTCCACCCAGTCTCCCGTCAGCGTATCCTGCCGGGTCAGGGCCTCTTCGTAAGGCAGCAGCAAGGCTTCGTGACTGGTGTAGAACTGGGTACCGTGCAACTGCGGCACGCTGGCCGGATTGACGCCGCAGGCTTCCATGAAATCCAGCGCCTCGCCAATCCGGTCGGCCAGGCTGTTGAACTTGTCGGCCCAGGGGCTGCGTGCCATGAAGTCGAGGGTCCACTGGTGTATCTGCCTGAGGTTGGCGTAACCTCCGCCAGCCAACGCGCGCAACAGGTTCAGTGTCGCGGCCGCCTGGTGATAGGCGCGCACCATGCGCTGCGGATCGTTGGACCGCGCCTCGCGGGTGAAGTCGATGCCGTTGACGATGTCGCCGAAATAACTCGGCAAAGTGACGCCATCGACGGTTTCGGTGGGCGCGCTGCGCGGCTTGGCGAATTGTCCGGCCAGCCGGCCGACCTTCACGACCGGCCGCTTGGACGCGAAGGTGAGGACCACCGCCATCTGCAGGATCACCCGCAGGGTGTCGCGCACGGTATTGGGGTGAAATTCGGCGAAACTTTCGGCGCAGTCGCCTCCCTGAAGGAGGAATGCACGCCCTTGAGCAACCTGCGCCAGATGCGCTTTCAGGTCGCGTACCTCGCCCGCAAACACGAGCGGCGGATAGTTTTCGAGGGTGGCAACCGCATCGCCCAGCGCGTGCGGGTCGGCATAGCTCGGCAGATGCCGTGCTTCGAAACTACGCCAGCCGTCCCGCGTCCAACCTGCCACGACCTGTTTTCCCACCTTTGTCTTCAGTCCCGATCTGCCCGGCCTCTAGCAGCAGGACGGCCGAAACTGCAAAGCCTGCGTCCTACTGCGCGGCGGCCCCCGCCGAGGCAGGCTGGGGACGCCGGGTGGCCAGCTGCTGCCCTTCGGGGATGACCGCGACCTTGAAGGCGTTCTGCGGCGCGAGGTAGCGCCGTGCCAGCACCTCCATGGCCTCGGGCGTGGTGCGCGAATAATCGTTGATCACCGACCGCATCAGGCCAAACAGGCGGGGATCGCGCGTCGCGCCTTCGAGCTGCATCAGCCAGAACAGGTTCCCGGTGGACGCCCGCTGCACCAGCTGGCGCAGCGGTTCGGTCACACGCTCCAGCTCGTCCGCCTGCGGCGGATTGGCGGCCAGTTCGGCGGCAATCTGCTCCGCCTCCTCGAAGAACACCGGCACATCCTGGGGCCGCAGCTGGGCGATGGCCATGATACGGCCGCCGACCGGCGCGTCCGTCGGCCAGGCGTTGATCGCCTGCGGGGCGTAGCTGGAGCCGAGCCGTTCGCGCAACGAATCCAGCAAGCGGTTGCTGAACAGCTGGGTAAGGATCTCCAGCTGCCGCGAAGTGCGCAGGTCATCCACTCCGCCGCCAGTCGGCCAGGCGATGACCGCCGCTGCCTGCGACGCGTCGCCGCGATGGTGGAGCACGGTTGGCGCTGCCTCTCCTGCCGGGAAGCGCACGACGTTCGTTGCCGCCTCGGCCGTGATGTCTCCGCGCGGAGGCAACGCGCCGAAGGTTCGGGTCAGCGCCTCCACGGCGGCATCTTCATCGAAGTCGCCGAACACCAGCACTTCCACCGGGCCGGAGGCGAGCACCGGCTCCCACGTGGCCCGGAACCCCTCGGGCGTCACCTGCGCCAGCACGTCCGGTCCGGGCGTTGCAAACCGCCGGTCGGACGCGCGCAGCAGATACTCGAGATCCCGCTGAAGGACGCCCGCTGGCGATGTGGCAAGGCTGGAGTTGGCCAGCTGGGCCGCTGCTTTCGCGCGCAGTATGGGTGCCGGATCCCAGCGCGGCATGGCAAGCTTTGCCGCGAACAGGTACAACTGATCCGCCAGATCCTCGCGCCGGGTTTGCGCGGAAAAGCTGAACGAGCCGTCGCTGATGCCGAAATCAAAGCCGAGCTTGCGGCCCGTGCTGATGCGGTCGAGTTCTTCCTGCCCCAGTTCGCCAAGGCCGGCGCCGATCAAGGCGGATTCGCCCAATCCGATGTATGGCGCATCCGCTTCGTCGAACGCGCGGAAACCGGCCCCGAACCGTGTCTTGACCGAGACCCGTCCCGGCTCGTCCGGATTGGCCCACAACAACGCCTTCACGCCATTGCCAAATTCAAGCTGGGTGATGCCGAGCAATCCTGTCGGGCTGCGCCGTACGACCTCTCCAGGGGTGCCGATCGGCGGCAGGTCGGCGAAGTTGATCGCCGTGGCGGCCAGCCGAACTTCGGTTGCCGGCGCAACCGGAGCCGCAAGTGCGGTCCGCAGCGCTGCCGCATCGGCCTCGCCTGCCGCAGGCGTAACAAAGGTCGCGCGGAGCACGGCCCCCGCGAACAGCGCGCGGGTGTGTTCCAGCACCTGTTCGGGGGTGACGCTGTCTTTCATGCCCTGAAACACCTGCAACACTGTTTCAGGGTTCGCCGTGGTTTCGCGAATGTCGACCGCCTGCACGATGTTGTCGGCCAGAACCGACCCCGACTGCACCGCGCTCTGCTCTACGGCGCTGCGGAAGCCGATCTCGAACTCGGCGATCTCGCGATCCAGTTCTTCCCGGCTGGGCGGCGTGGCGAGCGCGTCCGCGATCACTCCGCGCACGTCTGTCAGGGCGGTGCGCCAGTCTTCGCCAAGGGGAGCAAAGGAAACATAGGTGGCGTCGGCTGAGCGGCTGGTGTCGTCCTGCTGCACCTGGGCATACAGATAGCTGCCCCCTGCCCGCGCGCGGGCCTCCAGCCGCCGGTTGATCAACGCCTGTGCCAGGGCATCGGTCAACAGTGCCTGGTTGTAGGCGATCGTATCGTTCACCGGCCGCCACGGCCGCATGATGCCGAAGGTGAAGGCGCGCGGCAGGTCGGGTTCGACCACGACGGCAACCTCACCCACCGGCGGGTTGCCACTGGCGCCCCGCGGCGGCCGGGGATCGCCGAAATCGGGCGCCGCAGCGGCCCGGCCCTGGCCTTGCCAGTCGCCGAACCACCGCTCCACGAGCGCAGCCAGCAGCTGCGGGTCGATGTCACCGGCGATGGAGATCACGGTGTTTTCCGGCCGATACCAGCGGCGATGGAACGCCTGCACGGCGTCCGGTGTCGCGGCGGTCAGCGTCGCTTCGGTTCCGATCGGCAGGCGCGAGGCCAGCCGTTGCCCGGCAAACAGTGTCTGGCGGGTGACATCGCCCGCGCGCTGCCCCGGCCCCTGCGTGTCGCGCATTTCGGCCAGCACGATCGGCAGTTCGGCGGCAATGTTCCGCTGGCTCAGCACGGGCTCGCGGATCATGCCCGACACCAGCCGCAGGCTTTCGGCCACCTTTTCCGGGGAGGCATTAGGGAGGTCGAGCTTGTAGACGGTGTGCGTCGGGCTGGTTTCGGCGTTGGTGTCGCTGCCGAAGGTCGCCCCCAGCCTCTGCCATGTGGGGATCGCCTGCGCCGGGCCAAGGTACTTGCTTTCACGGAACAGCAGGTGCTCGAGCAGGTGCGCGAAACCCTGTTCGCGGTCCTCTTCGTGCAGGGAGCCGGCATCGATCCGGACGCGGATCGACACCTGGCCAGGAGGCACGCCGTTGTGGCGCACGGCATACCGCAGCCCGTTGTCCATCGCCCCGAACAGCCACTGCGGATCGCGCGGAATGTCGCTGCCTTCGTACAGCCAGGGCACGGTGTCCCCGGTCTGCAGCGCCCTCGCCGGCGGCAGGTCGGCCAAGGCTGGCGCGGGTGCGGGTGCCGCAGGTGCCTGCGTTGTTTCCATTGCCTGCTGCGCCACGACGGACGCGGGCAAGGCGACAATGACGGAGATGAGCGCAAGACGCCGGAGGGCGCGCGTGAGAGTGGTCATGATGCCGTTATAGGGCGGCGGCGGGTGAAGGACCAGTGAACATCAACCTATTGCTGCGCCTTGCCCCCAAGCCGCGCTTGTGCCCGTCGACACGCGATCCTACATCGCGCCCATGTACATCGAGACGGAAATTACGCCCAACCCCGCCAGCCGCAAGTTCCTGCCGGGGCAGCAAGTCATGGGCGCAGGCACGCGCGAGTTCGCCAGTCCCGAAGCCGCCGCAGCCAGTCCCCTGGCGCAAGCCCTGTTCGACACGGGCGAGGTGACGAATGTATTCTTCGGAGCGGATTTCATTACGGTAACGGCCGCGCCGGGGGTGGACTGGTCGCAGCTGAGGCCGACGGTCCTGTCCGTTCTTCTCGATCATTTCGTCAGCCAGGCTCCGTTGTTCGCGCCCGGCACGGCCGGCGGCATCGCCGTCCCGGCCGAAAACAGCCTGGTCGTCGCGGACGACCCGGACGATGCGGACATCGTTGCACAAATTCAAGAATTGCTGGACAGCCGGGTACGGCCTGCCGTGGCGGGCGACGGCGGCGACATTCAGTATCGCGGCTTCAGCGACGGGGTCGTCTATCTCACGCTGCAGGGCGCCTGTTCGGGCTGCCCTTCATCGACGGCGACGCTGAAGCACGGCATCGAAGGGCTTCTGAAGCATTACATTCCCGAAGTCGTCGAAGTACGCGCTGCCTGAAAGGTCCGTTTGTCACATGAAGCAGTTTCACGACCGTCCGCTGGACGCCAGCGCGCTTGACCAGTTGTTCCTGCAGGCGCGCAGCTACAACGGCTGGCTCGACCGGGAAGTGACCGAGGAACAGATCCGCGCCATCTACGACATCGCGAAGATGGGTCCCACTTCGGCCAATATGCAGCCCGCCAGGCTCGTGTGGTGCCGGTCTGCACAAGCCAAGGAACGCCTGGCCGCGCACGCTCTCGACAGCAACAAGGACAAGGTGCGCACCGCCCCCGTCTGCGTCATCATCGGTTTCGATGCCGATTTTCATGAGCAGTTGCCCTGGCTGTTTCCGCATACCGACGCGAAAAGCTGGTTTGAAGGCGATCCCGACGGCCGCGTTGAAGGAGCGCGTCGCAACTCTGCGCTGCAGGGCGCATATCTGATGCTTGCGGCACGGGCGCTGGGCCTCGACTGCGGCCCGATGTCCGGGGTGGACCTGGACGGCGTAACCAAAGAGTTCTTTGCGGATGAGCCGGCGGTACGCGCGGACTGGATCTGCTCCATCGGCTACGGCGATCCTGCGTCGGTCTTCGATCGCAGCCCGCGGCCCGGTTTCGGTCGTTTCAACCGGGTTGCCTGAGCCGGCTGGGACTTGCGGCAGGGACGCGGTTGCGCCAATCAGTCGCCGATGCGCACCCTCGCAATAGATACCGCTACCGAGGCATGTTCAGTCGCGCTGTTCGATGGCGTAACCCTGATCGCCGGGCGGCACGAGGTGCTGGGCCGCGGTCATGCCGAACGGCTGGTGCCGCTCGTCGCCGAACTGCCCGATCGGGGACGCGCGGACCGGATTTTCGTATCGCTTGGCCCTGGCAGCTTCACCGGCACCCGCATCGGGATCGCGGCGGTGCGGGCGCTGGCTCTGGTCTGGGGTGCCGAGGTGCTGGGCTATCCGACCCTCAGCCTGGTGGCGGCATGCGCGCAGCGGCAGCTTGGGCCTGCACCGGTGACGGTGGTGATGAACGGTGGTCATGGCGAGTGGCTGATGCAAACTTTTGACGCGGACAGGTCGCCGCTGGGGGTTCACCATTCGCTGCCCCCGGCGGATGCAGTGGAGCGGATCGTGACCGACAATGTCGCCGGTTCGAAGGCGGAAGAACTGGCAGCGCTGCGCGGGTTTGGGCGAGCCTTCCCCACGTTGCCGGACGCATCCCTGGCGCTCACCCTGCCGGCAGCAAGCCTGACGTCGCGCATTGCGCCCATCTATGCCCGCGCACCCGATGCAAAGCCATCCGTCGATGGTTGAGCAACTCGACGCGATCATGGACGTCATGGAACGGGCGTTCGATCCGGCTTTTGGCGAGGCATGGAACCGCAACCAGGTCCGCGATGCGCTGATCACGCCCAACACCCATGTCATTGTCACTCAAGACGAGTCTGGTGAAAGGGCTAGCGGGTTCCTGCTGTCCCGCGCTGCGCCTGGAGAGGAAGAACTCCTGCTGCTCGCCGTTACACCTGCCCAGCGGCGCAAAGGAGTGGCAAGCAATCTGGTCGCCGCTTTTAAAGATCAGGCGCGATCGCGCGGCGCCGAAAGACTGTTCCTCGAAGTGCGGGTCAACAACCCGGCTATACGGTTTTATGAATTGTGCGGCTTCCGACAGATTGGTCGGCGGCCAAATTATTACCGGCGGCAGGATGGGGGCACACTTGACGCGATCACATTCGCCTTCGATTTATAGAAAAGCGGTCAAAGAGTGCGATATTATGCTAAACACATTTTACACCGCCCTTAGAATCCGAACAACCGCGTTTCACAGGTCCGGAACAATCTAGTCTGCATCACCGGTCTGTGTCGTTTAGAATGCCTTAGGAGTAATTTGAAAAATGACGGAAATCAGTAACGGTGCCGACGATATGCTTGTTTCGCTGACATCAGAGATCGTTGCCGCGCACGTCAGCAACAACGATGTAGCGATCGGCGATGTCCCCACCCTGATCCGTACTGTTCATGAAGCGTTGAAGGGGCTTGGCGAACCGGCCCAGGTCGAGGAAGAGCCGCTCGAACCAGCCGTGTCGATCCGCAATTCGGTGAAGCCCGACTACATCGTCTGCCTGGAAGACGGCAAGAAGCTGAAGATGCTCAAGCGTTACCTGAAGACCAGGTATGACATGACGCCGGAACAGTATCGGGAGCGCTGGAACCTGCCGGCTGATTACCCGATGGTGGCACCCAATTATGCGGAACGGCGGCGGACGCTGGCCAAGGAAATCGGCCTGGGCCGCAAGCCGGGTCAGAGCCGCGGACGACGCAAGAACGATGCCTGACTAAAGGCTGTGTGACGTCTTGAGTGAAAAACGCCGGAGCGGTAAGGTTATTCCCGCCACCGGCGCAGGAGCATGCATTGCCTCATCACATCGATCTTGAACAACTTTGCGCCGACAAGGGACTGCGCATCACGGAGCAGCGGCGGGTGATCGCCCGGGTGTTGTCCGACAGCGACGATCATCCGGATGTGGAGCTTCTCCACAGCCGCGCGGCGCAAATCGATCCGGGCATTTCCATCGCCACCGTGTACCGGACTGTCCGCCTGTTCGAGGAGGCGGGCATTCTCGACCGGCATGACTTCGGCGATGGCCGCGCCCGGTACGAGCCGGCTCCCGAAGCGCACCACGATCATCTCATCGACGTGGAGACGGGCAAGGTGGTGGAATTCGTCGACCCCGAAATGGAAGCGTTGCAGAAGCAGATCGCGGAACGACTGGGGTATCGGTTGGTCGATCATCGCATGGAATTGTACGCCGTGAGACTGGATCGGGACCACTGACGGCGTGGCCACGGTGGTGACGGGCGACACAAATCCGGGTTCGCGTGTCAGCCTGACGGTCGCAGCTCGAATCCGGATTGTACTGCGCCTGCTGCTGCTGGGCAGTTGGCTGATCGCCTGCCTGATCGCCTACGCCATCGCCAAGCCCTTCACACGGCACAATCCGGTGCCGCCTCGCTTTCTGGGGGGCACGGCCCGGCTTGCCGGGGTGCGGGTGCAGGTGGAGGGACAGCCACTGCGGCGGGACGCCCTGCTGCTGGCCAACCACATCTCGTGGATCGATATCCTGGTGCTTGCCGGAGCAAGCGGAACGACATTCGTGGCCAAGGCCGAGCTGGCGCAATCCACCCTGATCGGCTGGCTCGCATCGCTCAACGAAACCGTTTTTGTGCAGCGAGAGGCGCGTCTTGCCATCGGCGGACAGGTCGATAGCGTGCGGCAGGCACTGGCGACACGGCGCCCCGTGACGCTGTTTCCCGAAGGAACCACGGGGCCGGGCTCGCGGCTGCTGCCGTTCAAGACGGCGATGTTGCAGGTGCTCGATCCTGCGCCTCGCAGCATTCAGGTGCAGCCGGTGGTGCTCGACTATGGCCACGCCACCAGCGACATCGCCTGGGTCGGAGAGGAAGGCGGCCTGGACAATGCGCTGCGCGTTCTTGCCCGTTCGGGACGGATCCCGCTCACCATCCGGTTTCTCGACCCCTTCACGCCGGACCCTTCGCTGACCCGCAAATGCATCGCAGCCGAAGTGCGACGGCGAATGGAAACGGTGCTGCACGGCGGCTGACGCTCAGATCTCCGCCTTGATCAGCCAGTCGTGGAACAGCCGCACCGGCCGCTCTTCCAGCGCGGCGGGCTGACACACGAACCAGTAGCTGTAGGGGCTTTCGATTTGGCGGCTGAACAGCGAAGCCAGCCGCGGGTCGGCCGACCGGCGCAGGTGGTCGTCATGCATGATCGCGATACCCAGCCCCTGGGCCGCCGCCTCCAGCATCAGCTGGCCGGAATCATAGTGGTCGATCGCTACATCCTCCAGCGGCCCGACACCCAGTGCCTCTTTCCATGCAGCAAAGCTGTCCGGCAGCTCGGTGTGAAGCAGAAAGGTCTGCTGCGCCAGCTTCTCTGCCGATGGTGTGGGGCCAAGCGAATCCGCGAGTGCGCGATTGCAGATCGCATGGACAAAATTGCGATCGAGGCGCACTGCATGCAGCTGAGGGGCAGGCTGCTGCGCAAGGATGATGGCGGCGTCGAGCGCGTCCCCTACGCGATCTTCCAGATGCGGCCCGGTATCGATGTCGATGTGCAGCCGGGTGTGCAACCGGCGCAGTTCAGCCAGCCTGGGGAACAGCCGCTGCGCGCCGAACAGCGGCAGCACGCCCAGACGCAGCCGCAGCAGGCGCAGCCTGTCCGACTGCGCCTCAATGGCGCGGGACAGCGCCTCGAGCTGCGGGTTGACGGCGTCGAAGAATGCCCGCCCGTCATCGGTCAGCTCCATGGTCTGCCGGGCGCGCGTGAACAGCTTCTTGCCGGTGAACGCCTCCAGAGCGGAGATGCGCCGCGACAGGGCCGAAGGACTGAGCCCCAGCTCCTGCGCCGCGGCCCGCGCGGAGCCAAGCCTGACCGTGCGGCTGAACGCCTCAAGCGCGCGTAGCGGAGGGAAACGGCGAATGGCCATGTTCAGGCAGTGTGCGTGACTGACACCGCGATGTCGAGTGGTCCGCCGGGCCTGCCCGCCTCAGACCGGCTCGGCCAGCGCGCTGTCCGGCGCATGCAGGCGCAGACGGGTCACGTGCCGCTCGTCCCCGTCGGTCACTTCCAGTCGCCAGCCGCTCGGATGTTCTACCACCGCGCCGATCGCGGGCACCTGCTCTGCCAGGACAAAGGCGAGGCCGCCCAGCGTGTCCACCGCTTCGTCAACTTCGGCGAGGCGCGGATCGACCTGCTGCGCCACATCGTCCAGCTCCGCGCGGGCGTCGCAGTCCCACACCCCGTCACCAAGCGGCACGATGAGCTCTTGCGGAGCATCGTCGTGCTCGTCCTCGATCTCGCCCACGATCTCTTCCACCAGATCCTCGATCGTGACCAGCCCGTCCGTGCCCGAGAATTCGTCAAGAACCACCGCCAGATGCACCCGCTGCTGCCGCATGTCCGCCAGAACGTCGATCGCACGGCGGGTCTGCGGCACATACAGGGGCTGGCGCATCAGTTCGGTCCAGACCTGCGGCGGGGGATTTTGCCGTGCCAGATAGGGAAACACGTCCTTCAGGTGGATCATGCCGATCACCTCGTCCAGCGTGTCGCGGTACACCGGCATCCGCGAATGGCCATGTTCGGCGAAGGTCGCGACCATCTCGTCCCAGCTCGCACTCTCGGCAACCGCGATGATTTCGCCACGCGGCACCGCGATGTCGTCGGCATCATGTTCGCTGAAGTGGAGCAGGTTGCGCAGCATTTGCCGCTCGACGGGCGACAGGTCGTCGGATCTGGCCGACCGCTTGCCCGGCCCTTCCTCTTCATGTTCGTCGATCGCCTCCTCCAGTTGCGCCCGCAGCGAGCGGCCGCCGTTGTCGGATTCGAACAGTTTGCGAAGCGCAGGCCACAGCCCGCTGCTACTCTCCGCCTCTCCGGCGGCTTGGTCTGGATCGGGCATGGCCCTGCTAACGCGCTCCTCAGTGATGCTGTTCCTGATATGGGTCAGCGATGCCCAATTTTGCAAGCGCCTTCACCTCCAGCTGCTCCATGGCGGCCGCCTGCGCGTCGTCAGCGTGGTCGTGCCCGGCCAGGTGAAGGAGGCCATGAACCAGCAGATGTGCCGCATGGTGTTCCAGCGGCACGCCCTTCTCCGCCGCTTCTCGCGCGCAAGTCTCCGCCGCGAGCGCGATATCGCCCAGCAACTCCGGCCCGCCGTCAGGTGACAGCGCGGCCAGTTCCGCGCGGCTCATCATCGGAAAGGAGAGCACGTTTGTAGGGCGGTCCTTGACCCGCCATTCACGGTTCAGCGTCCGCACCTCCTCGTCAACAGTGTACAAGAGGCTGGCCGACAGGCGTTCATTGCGCAGCAGCGGCTCTACCTCCTGGGCGACCTCCAGCGCGCGCCAGGCCAGATCAGCCCAGTCCGTCCCCGTGGGCCAGCCTTCCACATCTATATCAAGCTGCATCCACTAATCCTTCCGCCCGCGACGCAGAACACTTGGACCGCATGTTACACGGTCCAGAGGCAGTACAATTGCGGCGCGCCATTCGGCTGCGCGGCATGTGTGGAGGAAACAGAGGGCAGCATCAGTCACGCCCCGAACTGTATCGACCTCCATCACCGTAGGGAAGACAGGCCTGATCGCCCGCCGGCCCACATTGTTGCATTTGAGTGACGGTTTGCCAACAAATCCAAGCTTTTTTCATTCATCTGGGCTTCATGCCTTGCTTCGGGAGCCGCAGGTGCGCTTTAACCCGCCCCAAGCTTTCGGCTTATCTCAAGGGGACTAGAGGATATGAAGACGTTTTCCGCCACTGCGGCCGCGCGCGCTGCGTTGTTTACCGGCGCGGGTGTCGCCGCACTCGCAGTCGCAGTACCCGGACTGGCGCAGACTGTGCAGGCACCTGCCGGTCAGCAGGGCACGGACGAACCCGTTGAAACGTCGGTCGACACCTCGACCGCCCTTTCCGAAGCCATTGTGGTGACCGGATCGCGTATTGCGCGCCCTAACCTGACCTCCACAGTACCCATCGCGTCGGTCACCGCCCAGGACGTCACCGAGCGCGGCACTACCAACATCGGTGACGCGCTGGCCGAACTGCCGTCGCTCGGCTCGGCCTTTACGCAGGCCAACTCGACCCGCTTCATCGGCACGGCCGGGATCAACACGCTCGATCTGCGCGACCTCGGCTCGTCGCGCACGCTGGTTCTGGTGAACGGCCGCCGCCACGTGACTTCGCAGCCGGGCACCTATGACGTCGACACCAACACCATCCCCTCCGATCTGCTGGAACGCGTCGACATCGTCACTGGCGGTAATTCCGCCGTGTACGGATCGGACGCCATCGCGGGCGTGGTCAACTTCGTCCTGCGCCGCGACTTCGACGGCATCCGCATCCGTGGTCAGGCAGGCCTGTCGGATGAAGGAGACGCCGCCGGATACTTCGCGAGCATCACCGCGGGTCGCAATCTTTTCGACAACCGCCTGAATGTCGCCTTTTCGGCAGAGTGGGATCGCCAGGATCAACTGCTCTCGCGCGAGCGGGACAGCTTCACCGGTGCTCTGTCGGGTTTCCCGAACTTCACCACGACCGAGCCGACGACCACCTACAACCCGCTCACGCGGACCACGACGCCCGTTCCCAACCGGAACAACAACGGGATTTCCAACACCACCCTGCTGGACGGCTTCCGGTTCCCGCAGCTGAACGAGAACGGCATGGTGCAGACCACCTGCCCGTATCTGACCAACGCCCAATACGACGCGCTGTCGCCGGCCGCTCGCGCACGCCACGAACAACGCCTGCAACTCAGCTGCGCCTCGGTGACACGCGATCCGCAGGGGCGGCTTGTCCCCAACAGCTTCACCCCGACGGGTGGCGGCGTGAACCACTTCTGGTCCTTTGACCCCACCGGCCAATTCCTGGTCCGCAGCGTTCCGACCGGCGATCTGCGCCCGGTTGGCGGCGGCGTCATCGGCGGCCTCGGCTCAACCGGGCTTGAGGAAGCGCAACTGCGTCCGGAGCTTGAACGGTATGCGTTCAACATCCTGCTGAATGCCGATCTGGGCACTGCATTCCAGCCATTCCTGGAGGCCAAGTACGTCCGGATCGACGCCATTCAGCAGTCAACGCAGCCGACCTTCTCGACCGGTGTGCTGCGCTCTAGCTTCCGCCTCGACAACGCGTTCCTGACCCCGCAGGCGCGTGATCAGATCATCGCGATCAACGGGCTCGATCCGGCGGCCGCGGCAGTGGTGAACGGAAGCCAGACGTTCAACTCGTTCCGCTTCAACTACGACCTCGGCACCCGTTCCGAAGATCACCGTCGTGAACTGTGGCGGATCGTCGGAGGTGTAGGAGGGTCTCTGTCCGATACCGGCAATCTGCGTTACGAGGTCGCGTTCAACTACGGCCGGTCCGAAACGTTCTACGACACCGGGGGCAACATCAACATCGCGCGCTACAACGCGGCGACCGATGCGGTACGGGACGCAAACGGCAACATCGTGTGCCGGATCAACCTCAATCCGGCGACGGCCGACCCGAATTGCGCTCCGCTCAATCCGTTCGGTTTCAACAACGCTTCGCAGGCGGCGCGTGACTACGTCCTCGCGGTTTCCTCACGTGATCAGTGGGCCGAGCAGATCAACGCAACCGCGTTTATTTCCGGCGACACGACCGGCCTGTTCGAACTGCCGGGCGGCCCCATCGGCTTTGCCATAGGTGGGGAATACCGGCGCGAAGATGCATTCTCCGCCTATGACGACTTTACGGTCAGCGGGCAGAGCTTCCTGAACGCGATTGGCGCGTTCGATCCGCCGGCGCAGAAGATCCGGGAAGCGTTCGGGGAGCTTCGCGTCCCGATCCTCTCCGACGTTCCGTTCTTCAACGAACTGACGCTGGAAGGCGCCGTGCGTGTCTCCGACTACAATACTCAGGATGATCTGATCTGGGCGTACAATGGCGGTCTGATCTGGTCGCCGGTTTCCGACCTGCGCATCCGCGCCGCCTATGCCCGGTCGGTTCGCGCCCCGAACATCGGTAACCTGTTCTCCACCCAATCGGAAACGTTCCTGAACGGTCTCATTGACCCCTGTAACCAGACAGTGATCAACGAGAACCCCAACCGGGCTCGCAACTGCGCCGCCGCCGGCATCCCGACGACCATTGTGGTCGCGGGAGAAACGCGCCCATGGACGAACACGCCTGCGTCGGGGATTTCCGGGTTCAACCAGGGCAACCCCAACCTCACTCCCGAAAAGAGTGACAGCTACACCGTCGGCTTCGTGTATCAGCCGTCGTTCCTGTCCGGGTTCTCTGTCTCTGCCGACTATTATGACATCACGGTCAAGGAAGTGATCAGCGGGATCGCACCGCAGGCGATCATCAACCGCTGCTATGACGATCCGGTAGGACTCGATAATCCGTTCTGCGCGGCCGTGTTCCGTCGTCGCACGGGCGATCCGCTGACCGACTTCACCTTCGCTGGGCAGCAAAACCGTACGTTCGCCGGCATCGACCAGATCAACATCCCGATCATCGGTCCATCGTTCATCAACCAGCCGTTCAACTACGCCAAGTTGAAGGCCAAGGGGATCGACGTTGAAGTCGGGTATGTTGGTGACATCGCGGACGGCGTTCGCTTGAATGCACGGGCGCTGGTCACCCGCAACCTGGAACGTGAAGACTTCACCTTCATCACCGATCCTGAGCGGTCCACCCGTCTGAACGGAACGCTGGGTCTGCCTGAATGGGCCGCCAGCATCTTCACCACATTCGACCTGGGTGAATTCGACCTCAGCTACAATGCACGGTTCATCAGCCGCATGACCGTGGGGACTTGGGAAACCCAATTCTCGCACCAGGGCCGCCCACCGGAGAATCCGGACGCGTTCCCGTTCACCCGGTATCCGGATATCCTGTACCATAACCTGCGGTTCGGCTTCGAACCCGAAGGGACGAACTTCCGGTTCTATGCAGGCGTGGACAACGTGCTTGACCAGCTGCCGCCTTCGCCGCTTGACGGCCGCGGTGCCGGAAGCGGGATCTACCCGAACGTCGGCCGCTACTTCTATGCCGGTGCGGTCGTTAACTTCTGACCCCAAGGCAATGACGCAAACAAAAGGGCTCCGGGAAACCGGAGCCCTTCTTGTTTCTGGATGATGGCGGAACCCCCCCCAACAAGCCGTTCTAGCCGGCATCAGCCCACCGACATCTCCAGCGCGCCGTCGCCTTCGTCCACACGCACGGTGCTGCCGTCGGGCACCTCGCCCTGCAGCAGCTTCTCGGCCAGGGGGTCCTGCACATAGCGCTGCACCGCACGCTTCAGCGGCCGGGCGCCATACACCGGGTCATAGCCGACCCGCCCCAGCCACCGCTTGGCCGCGTCCGTCAGGTCCAGCGTGATCTTCCGGTCCTTCAGCAGCCGCTGGACCCGTGCAACCTGCAGGTCGACGATCGGCGCCATGTGCGCCTGGCTCAGCCGGTGGAACAGGATGATCTCGTCCAGCCGGTTCAGGAACTCGGGACGGAAGTGGCCGCGCACCACCTCCATCACCTGCGGCTCCACATCGGTGACGCTCTGTTCATCCGTCATTTGCGCGAGGTACTGGCTGCCGAGGTTGGATGTCAGGATGATAAGCGTGTTGGTGAAGTCCACCACCCTGCCCTGCCCATCGGTCAGCCGCCCGTCGTCGAGCACCTGCAGCAGCACGTTGAACACGTCGGAATGGGCCTTCTCCACCTCGTCGAACAGCACGACCTGGTAAGGGCGCCGCCGCACCGCCTCGGTCAGCACACCGCCTTCCTCGTACCCGACATAGCCCGGAGGCGCACCGATCAGCCGGGCGACGGCGTGCTTCTCCATGAACTCGGACATGTCGATACGCACCATCGCATTGTCGTCGTCGAACAGGAATCCGGCCAGCGCTTTGGTCAGTTCGGTCTTGCCGACACCCGTGGGCCCGAGGAACAGGAACGAGCCAAGCGGCCGGTTGGGATCCTGCAGGCCGGCGCGGGCGCGGCGCACGGCCTTTGACACAGCGGACACCGCCTGTTCCTGCCCGATGACCCGCTTGCCCAGCGTCTCCTCCATGGCGAGCAGCTTTTCCCGCTCCCCCGCCATCATCCGGTCGACGGGAATGCCGGTCCAGCGGCTGACCACGCCGGCGATGTCGTCTTCCGTCACCTCTTCGCGCAGCATCGCGTTCGCGGCCTGGCCCGACGCCTCGCCCAACTGCCGTTCAAGGTCCGGGATGCGGCCATATTGCAGCTCTCCTGCGCGGGCGAGATCGCCTGCGCGCTGCGCCTGCTCCAGCTCCAGCCGCGCCTGATCCAGTTCCTCCTTCAGCCGGCTCTCGGCATGGATCTTGTCGCGCTCGCCCTGCCACCGGGTAGTCAGCTCGGCCGACTGCTGTTCAAGATTGGCGAGGTCCGTACGCAACGTCGCCAAGCGGTCCTTCGACGCCTGGTCGCTTTCCTTCTGCAATGCCTGCTCTTCGATCTTCAACTGGATGATCCGCCGGTCCAGCGTCTCGATCTCCTCCGGCTTGCTTTCCACCTCCATGCGGATGCGGCTGGCGGCCTCGTCCATCAGGTCGATCGCCTTGTCCGGTAGAAAGCGGTTCTGGATGTAGCGGTTCGACAGCTGGGCGGCCGCCACAATCGCGCCATCCGTGATGCGCACCCCGTGGTGCAGTTCGTACTTGTCCTTGATGCCGCGCAGGATGGAAATCGTGTCCTCCACGCTCGGCTCGTCGATGTATACCGGCTGGAACCGGCGCTGCAATGCCGGGTCCTTCTCGATGTACTTCTGGTATTCGTCGAGCGTGGTGGCGCCGATGCAATGCAGTTCGCCGCGCGACAGTGCCGGCTTCAACAGGTTGGACGCATCCATCGACCCTTCCGAAGCGCCGGCGCCGATCAGGGTGTGCATTTCGTCGATGAACAGGATGATGTCGCCTTCCGCGCCCTTCACCTCGTCCAGCACCGCCTTCAGCCGCTCCTCGAACTCGCCACGGTACTTGGCGCCGGCAATCAGTGCGCCCATGTCGAGCGCCATCAGCGTGCGATCCTTCAGGCTGTCGGGCACGTCGCCATTGGCGATACGCAGCGCCAGCCCTTCGGCGATGGCGGTCTTGCCGGTCCCCGGCTCGCCAATCAGCGCGGGGTTGTTCTTGGTGCGCCGCGCAAGGATCTGCACCGTGCGGCGAATTTCCTCGTCACGGCCGATCACAGGGTCAAGCTTGCCCGCGCGCGCCGCTTCGGTCAGATCGCGGGCATACCGCTTCATCGCGTCATAAGCCTGTTCGGCGTTGGCGCTGTCCGCGCTCTTGCCCTTGCGCAGTTCGCGGATGGCGTTCTCCAGCGCCTTGGCGTCCACACCCGCCGCCTTGAGCGCCTGCCCAGCAGACGTCGTGGTGGCCAGCGCCAAGGCGACCAGCAGCCGTTCAACCGTGACATAGGCGTCGCCCGACTTGGTGGCGACCTGCTCCGCCTGATCCAGCACGCGCACGGCGTCATTGTCCAGCCCCGGCGTCTGCTGCGCCCCGCTGCCCGACACAGCCGGTATCTTGGCGAGAGCTGCGTCCACGCCATCCTCCACCTGGCGCGGATTGCCGCCCGCGCGGGCGATCAGCCCGGACGCCATTCCTTCGGCATCCTCGATCATCGCCTTCAGCAAGTGTGCCGGCGTGATCCGCTGATGGTTCATGCGAATGGCGACGGTCTGCGCCGCCTGCAGAAAGCCCTTGGCGCGATCGGTGAACTTTTCCAGATTCATGGTTGTTACCCCTGTCGAACGTTTGCGCTCATATGATGTTGCTTTTTAGCAACACAAGCCTTCTTCTGAATGTGTCTCGCGAAGCGGACGCCGTTTGCCAACACTTTACTGTGTGCGCCTGTTGGTTTGCGTTCTCAGGCTCATTATCACGCCACAAGAAGGGCGGGGATGCGCTATGGGGTGGAAGGGCAGTCTGGGCTTCGGAACGATAGCCGTCGCGTTCGCGGCGTTCATCCTGGTTGCGACTTGGGAACCGTTCGCTGCCGGCGCGACCGTCCCGCCGCCGGCCCGAACCTACCGTGCCGAGATCATCCGGGACGAGTTTGGCGTTCCCCACATCTACGGCCGGACCGATGCCGATGTCGCCTATGGCGTGGCGGTGGCCCACGCGCAGGATGATTTCTTCACCCTGCAGGATGTCGTTGCCATGTCCAAGGGCAGGTATGGCGCGATTGCCGGAGCGGAGGGCGCCAGGGTGGACTACGTGTTCCACCTGCTTGATGCCCGCGGCACCGCAGAACGGGAATTTGCCAAACTGCCCGCCGATACTCAGGCGCTTTTCCATGCCTATGCCGCCGGGCTGAACCAGTACGCCGCCGCCCACCCCGGCGAGGTCAAGCTGGCCCGGCTGTTCCCGGTCAACGGCGTGGATGTGGCCGCCGGTTTCGCCCTGCGCCAACCGTTCTTCTTCGGCCTTGACGCGGTAATCGGCCCGCTGGTCGAAGGCGAACCGCTGCGGCCCGAATTCGGGCCGGCAATCCCCGGCCAGCCCGCCAGCTTTCCGGGCGACGCGCCCGCGATCATGGCCCCGCAACGAGGCGCGCCGCCAAGCTCGCGCCGGCCGCCGCTCCCTCAGGGCGAGGACGGCGCATTGTCCGGGTCCAACGCCTTTGCCGTGACACCGGGCAAGAGCGGCGGGCCGACCATTCTCGTATCCAATTCGCACCAACCCTGGCGCGGCGGCGTCGCCTGGTACGAACTGGTGGTGGAAAGCGGCGAAGGCTGGCATTTCGCCGGTGCGAACTTCCCCGGCAGCCCCTTTCCCTTCCTCGGCCACAATCGCGACCTGGGCTGGACCAATACGGTCAACCGGGCTGATCTGATCGATGTCTATCGGCTGGAACTGGACAGCAGCGGAACGCGCTACCGCCTCGACGGCCGATGGCTGCCGCTGCAAAGTCGAACGGTGATCCTGCCCGTCCGGTTCGGGCCGATAACGTTGCCGATCCCGCGCACGATCCATCGCAGCGTGCACGGCCCCGTAATCAGGAACGCGCAGGGCGCATTCGCCATTCGCTACGCGGGGATCGGCAGGCTGGGGCAGCTGGACGCCTATTACCGGCTGAACAAGGCGCGTACGCTTGCACAATGGGAGGCGGTGCTGGCGCGGATGGACATCCCGTCAACAAACTTCATCTATGGCGACCGGCAAGGCAACATCGCCTTTGTTTACAACGCGGCTATTCCCGATCGCGCGCCCGCGGCGAATTGGCGAGGCGTCCTGCCGGGCAACTCCGCAGCTTTGATCTGGCGCGGGCCAGTGGCGTACGACCGCCTGCCCCGGATCGTCAATCCGGCGTCCGGCTGGCTGTATAACGCGAACAACCAGCCGTATTCCGCCGCAGGACGCGGCAGCGACCTCGACCCGGGCAACTTTCCGCCGGAGATGGGCATCGAGCTGACCATGACCAACCGCGCGTATCGTGCAGCCCGCTTGCTTGAGCAATCGGGCCGGATCGACCGGCGGCGGCTGGAGGAGATTAAGTACGATACCGGCTACGAACGCGTCGGCTACGTCGCGCACATGTTCAACCAGATCAACGCGCTTGACCTGTCGGACGACCCGGAACTGGCCCGCGCCAGACGCCTGCTGAACCGGTGGGACTTCACCTCCGACAACGTCGGGCGGGCGGATGCTTTGTCACTCCTGCTCCTGCGCGAATGGATGTCCGCGCAGTATCAGAACCGGATCGAGCAACCTGATCCCCGGGCGGAACTGGCGGCCGCTGTCCATCACCTCAAGACACACTTCAACCGCCTGGACCCACCCATGAGCGAACTGCTGCGGCTGCGGCAGGGGCCGGGGCCGAACAGCGTCGATCTGCCATTTGACGGCGGGTCCGACACGCTGCGCGCTGCGACCATGTGGGACGTCGATGCCGATGGCCGTCTCGCCGTGCGGCACGGCGACAGCTTCATCCAGTGGGTCGAATGGCAGCCGGGGCAGCGCGTCTCGTCCCGCTCTGTCCAGCCCTTCGGTGCGGCGACCACCCGCCCCCGTTCCATGCATTTCGCAGACCAGTCCACGCTGTTCGTCCAGCACCGGTTGAAGCCGGTCCGGTTCTGGCGCGAAGACGTCCTGGCGAACGCCGCCTCCCGTCAGGTCGTTGCGAACGCGCCCCGGTAATGCGCCCGCCGCAGCCGGCTGAACATGTGTTGCAACAACTACTTGCCTGATAGTAATGCCGGTAACAATCGCACGAAAGACGAGAGGACTAAATACATGAAGCTTCGCCCCGCAATGACCAGCGTGCTGGCCCTGTCTCTGACCGCCTGCGCCACCACGATGGAGCGGCCCGCCCCGTTGACCGCTCCCGCGGCGGCCGAGGTTGGACAAGGCGCAGCACCGCTGGCGCAGCTGGTTCGCGAAGTCCAGATCCCGCATCAAAGGTTCCAGCTGGACAACGGCCTGACCGTCATCGTCCATGAAGACCGCAAGGCTCCGATCGTCGGGGTGGCCGTGTGGTACAATGTCGGGTCCAAGGACGAACCTCAGGGCAAGACCGGCTTTGCCCACCTGTTCGAACACCTGATGTTCAACGGCAGCGAGAATGCGCCAAACGACTATTTCGAATATTTGCAGCAGATGGGTGCCACCGATTACAACGGCACCACCAATTTCGACCGCACCAATTACTTCCAGACTGTGCCGCGCAACGCGCTGGAAAAGGCGTTGTGGCTGGAAAGCGACCGGATGGGGTATCTGCTGGGTGCCATCACGCAGGAGAAGCTGGATAACCAGCGAGGCGTGGTGCAGAACGAGAAGCGGCAGAGCGACAATCAGCCGGGCGGCCTCGTCTTCTACGAGATCGTGAACACCCTGTTTCCTGACGGCCACCCTTACGGGCACACACCGATCGGCTCGATGGCCGATCTCGACGCCGCCTCGCTGGAGGATGTGCGCAACTGGTTCCGCGACAATTATGGCCCCAACAACGCCACCCTGGTTCTGGCGGGCGACATCAGCCCGGCAGAGGCCCGGCCGCTGGTCGAGAAATACTTCGGACCCATTGCCCGCGGACCGGTGAACAACCCGGCGGAGGCCGATGTACCGACACTGTCCGCCGAAGTGCGCACCGTCATGCGGGATCAGGTGGCCGCCACCAACATTTCGCGTTACTGGACCGCACCCGGCATTACCGATGCCGAACTGACGGCGCTCACCGTCGGGGCCGAAATCCTTGGCGGACTGTCCTCCAGCCGTCTCGACAACACACTGGTCCGGGACGAGAAGCTGGCGGTGGGCGTATCGGCCGGCAATTTCGCGTTCCAGCGGGTCGGCCTGCTGACCGTGGGCGCGACGGTGCGCCCAGGCGTGGAGGCGGCCACTGTCGAGCAGCGGATGAACGAAGTGGTGCAGCAGTTCATCGCCGAGGGTCCGACCGAGGACGAGGTCCGCCGCGCCGCCACCGTGGCCGTTGCTGGCACGATCCGCGGTCTTGAGCAGGTCGGCGGCTTCGGCGGCAAGGCGGTAACGCTGGCCAATGGCGAAGTTCTGGCCGGCGACGCCGCTTTCTATCGCCGGCAGCTTGAGGTGCTCGCCCGCCTCACCCCGGCGGATGTGCGCACCGCCATGCAGAAATGGATGACTCGCCCTGCCCTGACCCTGCAGCTCGAACCGGGCGAACGCGAGGGCGAATACGAGGAAGCCGCATCTGTCAGCGCGGGCGGACAGCAGCCACAGGCCGGCGAGAACAGCGAGCTTCAGGTGACCAAGGTCCGGCCCGCTCCGCCGATTACAGAAGGAAGGCCGCTCGATTTCCCGGACGTGCAGCAGACACAGCTCGCTAACGGTATGCGGGTGCATTTCGCACAGGTTGGTGCGGTTCCCTCTACCCGGGTAGCTATCTCGTTCAACGCCGGATCGGCAGCCGATCCGGTCGACCAGCGCGGCCTTCAATCGCTGGCGCTGGCGGTGTTTGACGAAGGCACCACAAGCCTGTCGTCCCAGCAGATCGCAGAGGCGCGTGAGCGGCTGGGCGCGGACATATCGGCGAGCGGCGGGGTGGACCGGTCCACATTCACCCTTTCCGCTCTGACGCCCAATCTGGAACCTTCCCTCGACCTGCTGGCCGACATCATCCGCAACCCGGCGTTCGACCCGGCGGAGATCGAACGGGTGCGGACCCAGGCCATTACCGGGGTGCAACAGGAACTGCGCACACCGGCCAGCATCGCTGCGCGGGTTCTCACCCCGCTGATCTATGGCAGCGAATCTCCCTATGGCGGGTCGGCCAGTGGGACCGTGGCATCTCTCCAGTCCATCGACCGGGATGACCTCGTCGGCTTCAAGCAAAGCTGGATCCGGCCGGACAATGCCGAGATGTTCATCGTGTCGGACCGCCCGCTGGCGGAGGTCCTGCCCGTGCTGAACGAGACGCTGGGCGATTGGCAGGCGCCAGCGGTGCCGCGGGGCGTCAAGCAGTTCGGCGCGACGGCATCGGCAGCAAGCGCCAGCCGCGTGGTACTGGTAAACCGGCCGAATTCGCCGCAGTCCTACATCCTTGGCGGAGTTCTGACCGGCGCACGCGCGCAGGATGCGGCATTCGTCGACTTCCAGAACGCCAACAACGCGCTAGGCGGCAATTTCCTCGCCCGGCTCAACATGAACCTGCGCGAAACTAAAGGCTGGTCCTACGGCGTTCGCGGGGCGCCGGCCACGCGGGAAAACGCGGTCGCCTATAACATCAGCGCGCCGGTGCAGGCGGACCGGACCGGCGACGCGCTGGCGGAACTGATCCGCGAAACGCGCGAATTCGTGACTACCCGCGGCCTCACGCAGGAGGAGCGTGACCGGATCGTCACCGCCGGTATCGGCGAATTGCCCGGCCAGTTCGAGACGTCCTCCGCAATCCTCAGCGCGATGCAGGCGAATGCATTGTTCGGGCGTCCGACCAATTACTACGAGACGCTGGCGGATCGCTACCGCGCGCAAACTCCGCAATCGCTGGACGCGGCGGCACGCGCGGCCATCAACCCGGAGGCAATCACGTGGGTGGTGGTTGGCGACGCGCGCGTCGTGGCACCGCAACTGGAACAGCTCGGGCTGCCGGTTGAAGTACGCGAAATGAACAGCATCGACAGCGGGAATTGACACAACTGTTCACAGCCGCGATTGGCTGCTGACAATCAAACCTGAGGAGATGACAATGTCTGTAGCCGGAACTTACGATACCGTCGTGAAAAGCCCGATGGGCGATCAGAAGGGCACCTTCACTGTGGTCCCCGGAGATGACGGCAATAGCTTCACGGGCAGCATGGCGGGCGGCATGGGTTCCATGGACGTCAAGGATGGCACCATCAACGGCGACACGCTGAACTGGAAGATGGACATGACCGTGCCGATGCCGATGACGCTCAACTGCGAAGCGACCGTCAACGGCGATCAGCTGACCGGCAAGGTCAACGCCGGCGCGTTCGGCGACATGCCGCTTACCGGAGAGCGCAAGGGCTGAACCCCGGCAACCCGACTGAACACAAAAAGGCCGCTGGGCAAACCCCAGCGGCCTTTTTCGCGCCCAGCCGTTCCGCCGGACAGGGTCAGCTCCCGATCGAGAAGTCGAAGATGCGCGAGGTTGTCGCACCCATTCCCGCCATTCCGGGCCCGCTTCCGGTCGAGGTCGAATAGATGAAACCGTATTCTCCGGGCGGCAGGTCGCGCTGGGGCACCACCTTGAACACGCCTGCGCTGATCCGTTCGTAGTCGAAGGGTATCTGGTCCTTCTCCATCACCCCTGCCTTGGCGCCGGCCATGTTGAATTGCCCGACCTTGGCCTCGCGGCGGTTGGACTTGACCCTGAAGGCGACCAGGCTGAACTCT
Organism: Porphyrobacter sp. GA68; assembly: GCF_022605525.1. GTDB lineage: Bacteria > Pseudomonadota > Alphaproteobacteria > Sphingomonadales > Sphingomonadaceae > Qipengyuania_B. The sequence goes on along the minus strand of NZ_JAKQYJ010000002.1, from coordinate 233,462 downwards.
GCCGGGGAGGTTACCGCGCCCGCGTTCCAGAAACTCGCCCCGGCGCGATGGGACAGCGAAGCGGTTGCCTCATCGAAATAGAAATAGAACACCGGCCGCTGGCGGTCCATCCGAACCCGCGCCCGTTCGTTTGGAATGACCGCCTTGAAACTCATCGGGGCAAGCCCGCTGGTGAGGGCGTATTCCAGAAAGCCGCTGGTCTTGGTCTGGTTGCTGGTGGTTGCATCGATTGCCACCATCCTGGGCTCTGCCAGCCAGTCGGCGAGGACATAGACGCCGGTCGGGTGCGGGACCAGCGGATCGGGGCTGTCGGCGGACATGGTCGTGGCTGCAGCGGTCTGCGCTTTCGCGGCAGCCTCGATCATCGCGGCGATTACGACGCTGGAGACACCGGCCCGCTTCAGCGCGATCAGATCCCCGGTCCCCGTGCGGAAGTTCGCCGGCGCGCTCTCGATCTTGGCGATGATCGCCTCGTCCCCCAGCCCTACCCCGACCAGCTGGACAATTGCCTCGTTGTTCAGCGTGTCCGCATAGGCAGGCACGGCAAGGCACAGGGCCGCCAGTGGCAGCACGATGGTCGACAATCGCATGAAAACCCCTCTCGATCAGGAGCTTCCTTAGGGTAGCAGGTCTGAAGGGTTAGTCTCGCAAGATGCTTAATCAGGCATTCTGGTCCAGCCGGTCCCGCAACAGTTCGTTTACCACCGCCGGGTTGCCCTGCCCTTTCAGCGCCTTCATCGTCTGACCCACGAAGAAGCCGAACAGCTTGTCCTTGCCACCGCGATATTCGGCAACCTTGTCCGGATTGGCGGCCAGCACCTGATCCACCGCCGCCGCGATGGCGCCGGTGTCGGACAGCTGCTTCAGCCCTTCGGTTTCGGCGATCTCGGCCGCCGCACGGCCCGTCTTGAGGACAATCTCGAATATCTCTTTCGCCTGGCCACCGCTGATCTCTCCGGCCGCCTGAAGGCTCAGGATTTCCGCCTGCGCGTCTGCGGTCGCGTGCGCCGGATCAGCATCCGGCCCGGCAGCATTGATCACCCCGGGCGCGATCGACAGCGCCCAGTTAGCCACCTGTGTCGCGACGTCCCGTTCCGATTTGCCCAGCCGTTCCGCCGTCCGCCGCAGCAGCGTTTCGAAGCGGGCAAAGGTTTCCACCTCGGCGGTCAGTTCGCGGGCGTTGTATGGGGTAAGACCCAGTTCCTCGGTATAGCGCCGCCGCTTGGTGTCGGGCAGTTCCGGCAGGCTGGCGCGGCATTCGTCCAGAAACGCGTCGTCCAGCTCCAGCGGCAGAAGGTCGGGATCGGGGAAGTAGCGGTAATCGTGCGCATCCTCCTTGCTGCGCATGGACCGTGTGGTGCCGGTGCCGGGATCGAACAGGCGGGTTTCCTGCACCACCTGTCCGCCATCCTCGATCACCTCCACCTGCCGGCGTGCCTCATGCTCGATCGCCTGCATGACGAAGCGCACGGAGTTCACGTTCTTCGTCTCGGTCCGGGTGCCAAGCGGCTCTCCGGGGCGCCGGACCGACACGTTTACATCCGCGCGCATGGACCCTTCTTCCATGTTGCCATCGCACGATCCGACATAGCGCAGGATGGCGCGCAGCTTGCGGACATAGGCGCCCGCTTCGGCCGGCGAAGTCATGTCCGGGCGGCTGACGATCTCCATCAGGGCAACGCCCGAACGGTTCAAATCGACATAGGACATCGTGGGATGCTGATCGTGCATCAGCTTGCCCGCATCCTGTTCCACATGGATACGCTCTATCCCGATGCGCTTGTCCTGCGGAATGCCCGCCTTTTCATCGGTGTCGATGGTGAGCTGCCCTTCTCCGACCAGCGGGTGGTAGAGCTGGCTGATCTGGTAGCCCTGCGGAAGGTCGGCATAGAAATAGTTCTTGCGATCGAACCGGCTCCACCGGTTGATCTGCGCCTCGACCGCCATACCGGTGCGTACCGCCTGCCGGATGCATTCGCGGTTCGGCACCGGCAGCATGCCGGGCATCGCCGCGTCGATCAGTGAAACCTGCGTGTTCGGCTCCGCCCCGAAAGCGGTGGACGCGGACGAGAACAGCTTGGCGTTGGAAGTAACCTGCGCATGAACTTCGAGGCCGATAACGACCTCCCATTCACCGGTCGAGCCCTGGATGCGGTAGTTGGTCATGGGTTGCCGCGATAGGGGTAAAGGTTGTGGCTGAAAAGGGCTGTCGTAACCTCCAGGAGGGCGAGAGACCGGCAGATCGCGTCCGCCGCGGCGGCAGGAAAGATCGTGAAGGGCCCTGCTCGATCTCAAACTAGGACAGGCTGGGTAATCGACGATCAAGGCTTCACCACCGTAACCTGCCTCTCATTGACACAGGGTCAGAAAAGTCCTGTACGCGCGTAGTTAAACCTCTGTCCTGTCGATGAATTTTCGACAAAGCGCGAATCTATGATTCCTCGCCTCATTCATCAAATTTACCTGTCCGGAAATCCGCCCCCGGTTTTGTTGGACAATATTGCATCGCTGAAGGCGGCCAACCCGGATTGGCGGCATTTTCTGTATGACGAAGCGGCCGCCCTGAATTTCATAGAAACCCATTACGACCCTCGCACCCTGAATGCGTTTCTCGCTATCGACCGGAGATACGGCGCGGCGCGGGCGGACTACCTGCGGCACCTCATCATCTACCGTCTCGGCGGCGTTTACCTCGACATCAAGAGCTTCGCCGACCGCCCGCTCAATGACATCATCAAGCCCGACGACACGTACCTGCTGTCGCAATGGACGGACAACAGAACCGGTGACGCCCATGAAGGTTTCGGGCTGCACCGCGACCTCAAGCACGTTGTGGGCGGGGAATACCAGACTTTCCATATTATCGCAGCCCCGCAGCACCCCTTCAGCGCGGCCGCGATTGAACGCATTACCCGCAACATCCTCGGCTACCGGCCGTGGCACTCCGTGGGTCGCAACGGCGTGCTGCGGACAACCGGGCCGATTGCCTACACCCTGGCCATCGCGCCGATCAGGCACGCGCATCCGCACCGGATGATCGACTACCGGGCGGAAGGATTACAACCGAGCATCGCGTACGATCACTTCGCCGTCTTCCAGGCGCATTACGCGAGCCTGTCCCATCCGGTGGTGCGCATGGGCCCGGTCGGTCGCACGGCCAGTGGCGCGAACCATCGCCTCCGGACAGCGGCGCGCACACTCATCCAGCGGTAGCAACGCCAGAAAAGGCGGCTTGCTCAAGCCGGCCGCCGCTTCTGCGCACTACCACCACCGATCCGGCCGCGCCGCGAATTTGGCGCGCTGTTCAATGGCAAGGGCCGCGTTCAGCACGCCCTGCTCGCCCAGCGGCCTCCCGATCAGCTGCAGGCCCAGCGGCAGCCCTTCGCCGTTCAGCCCGCTCGGCACGCTCATCGCGGGTAGCCCCGCCAGCGACGCGGGAACCGCAAACACATCGTTCAGATACATCGTCAGCGGGTCGTCGCTTAGCGAGCCGAGGGGGAAGCTCGCGGTCGGTGTGGTCGGCGCCAGGATCACGTCGCACTGAGTCCACGCCTGCTCGAAATCGCGCGCCACGAGAGCGCGGACCTTTTGCGCCTGCGTGTAATAGGCGTCGTAGAAACCGGCCGACAACACATAGGTGCCGATCAGCACGCGTCGCTTGACCTCGTCACCAAAGCCCGCCGCGCGGGTTTGCGCATACATGTCCTGCAGCCCGCCGCGCTCGGGCAGGTCGCGCAGGCCGTAGCGGACCCCGTCGTACCGGGCGAGATTGGAGGAGGCTTCCGCCGGAGCGATGATGTAATAAGCGGGCAGCGCATATTTGGTGTGCGGCAGGCTGATGTCGACGATTTCAGCGCCCGCGTCCCGCAACCATTGCTTGCCGCGTTCCCACTGCTCCAGGATTTCTGCATCGGTGCCGTCCATCCGGTATTCGCGGGGAATGCCGACCTTCTTGCCGCGCAGATCCGCGTCCAGCGCCGCCGACCAGTCGGGTACCGGCAGATCGAGGCTGGTCGCGTCCTTGGGATCGAACCCGGCCATCGCTTCGAGCATCAGCGCGCAATCCTCGACCGAACGCGCCATCGGTCCCGCCTGGTCGAGCGAGCTGGCGAAGGCGACGACGCCCCACCGGCTGCACCGCCCATAGGTAGGCTTGATCCCGCAGATGCCGGTAAATGCGGCGGGCTGCCGGATCGAACCGCCCGTATCGGTGCCGGTTGCCGCCGGAGCAATGCGCGCCGCGACCGCCGCCGACGAACCGCCTGACGACCCACCGGGCGACATGCCGGTATTGGCTCCGTCCGCCTTGCGCCAAGGGGACGTCACATTGCCGAAGTAGCTGGTTTCGTTGGATGAGCCCATGGCGAACTGGTCAAGGTTGAGCTTGCCCAGCATTCCGCAGCCTGCTTCCCACAGCTTGCGCGACACGGTGCTCTCGTACCGGGGGATAAACCCTTCGAGGATGTGGCTGGCGGCCGTGGTCTGCACCCCATCGGTGCAGAACAGGTCCTTCATTCCGATCGGCACGCCCGCCAAGCGGCCCAGCGGCTTGCCGGCGCTGCGATCGGCGTCGACAGCCTCTGCCGCCTGCAAAGCCCGGTCGGGTGTCGTGACGATGAAGCTGTTCAGTGCCGCGGCGCCTGCAACGGCAGCGTTGAAAGCTTCAGCCACTTCACGCGCGGTGAAATCGCCGCTGGCGACTCCGTCGCGGATGGCCTTCACGCCCAGGTCGGTCAGATCGGCCATCATTCGATCACCTTGGGCACCGCAAAGAAGCCATGCTCTGCCATGGGTGCATTGGCCAGAACGGCGTCCCTCTGTCCGCCGCCGGTCAGAGGATCGGCATCGACCACATCCTCGCGCAGACGCAGATGGTTCGGGATCACTGCCGCCATGGGTTCCACGGACGAGGTATCCACCTCTTCCAGTTGTTCGACCCAGTCGAGAATGCCGGACAGTTCCGGCGCCATGCGAGCCAGCTCCGCCTCGCTCATGCGAACGCGCGCGAGCGAGGCGATGCGGGCCACTGTTTCTACGGTTATCGACATGGTCCGCGGCGTTAGCTGCGCCGCGGTCGGGTTTCAACCGGGCGCCGGAATATTGCCAAAGATCAGGCGAAGGTCAGCGCCGCCGGCTCCCCGCTGCGCCTGCCACGCATTGCCGCCCCGATACCGAAGAAGCCGAGCAGCATCATGGCCCATGTCGCCGGTTCCGGCACCGCCGGAGCCGCATTGACCTGCACATAACGCAGCTTGAACGAGTCGTTCGTGTCCGTGCCCGTCGCCAAGGCTGACACGGCCCAGATGTTGGAAATGACGGTTGTACCTTCCAGCGCAAGGCGGCTGGTGGTGCCGCCGAAGCTGTGGGTCGCGGCGGCAATGCTGCTCTGGAACTGCGACAGGGTCAGCAATGAACCGCTGGGCATTGACCTGAGCGCCATGAAGCTTGCATCGGTATCGCCGTACTTGTTCAGATAGGCTGACAGCAGATCCACGGGCCGATCGAACTGAAGGATGACGAAATCGAGTTGACCGGCGTTGTCGATGGTGTGCGAGTTGCTGCCGCCGTTGCCCTCGGAACGGTTGGTCACGCCAAGACCGTTGCTGTACGATCCCAGATACGCGCTGGTGATCGTGCTACCCTGTGCCGACCACGCCGACGCGCTGACGGTGATGGTCTGGCCATCGCCCGATCCGCTGAAGGTGCGGACATTGCCGTAGCTGCCGCTGGTGGCCGAATTGCCGGTCAGGTTGATGGTCACGGCCGCGCTGGCCGAGGTCGCCGCCAGCGCCATTGATGCAAGCGCGGCCGCAAAGATCGTCTTCAGATGCTGTCTCATAGTGGATCCCCAGGTTGCCGCAGAGGAGTTCTGCGTGAGCAACGTCGGGGTTTGCGATGACGTTCTGCGGGTCCGAGCGCCAGCGGCGTTTCAGCAGCGTTTCAAGCAGGAACAACTTACCCGCACATTAACCATAAGCGGCCCGTCTGACCGCCGTCGCGCGGTTCCGCAGTTTGGCCGCTCAAGGAGCGGGCGGTGCCGATGGCGCGCCGTTCTGCCCCTGCTGTCCGCCAAGAAGTTGGCGCAGCACGGCGAGCCGCTGTTCGAAGTCGGCCGTGGACATGAAGTCGATCAACTCGACCTCGAACACCAGATCCGCGTTGGGCGGGATCGGAGAGCCGGGCTGCGGCTCCGCCCCGTATGCCAGATCGGACGGGATCTCGACCAGATACCGGCCGCCCTTGCGCATCTGCAGCAAGCCTTCGCGGAAACCGGGGATCATGTTCTGCAGCGGCAGCGGCACGCCTTCGGGAAACACCCCCTGCACCGGCAGGGCGAGATCCTGCGATTGATCGAACACTTCCCCTGTTGCGGCAAGCTTGCCGGTGTAGCGAACAAACACGACGTCATCTTCGGTCGGGCTGTCGCCGGTCCCTGCGGCCAGCGTCTCGACACTCACCCCGCGCGGCACGGTGGCCCATGCGATACCGGCGGCCAGCAGAACGGCGGCGGCGATCGCCAGCCACAGCTTCAGCAGCGAACCTTTGGCAATCGGCTGCAGGGGCACGCGGGTGATTTCAGTCATGCAGAAGCCTCGGTGAACTAAACAGGCGCCAGGCGCCCGTCCCGGCAGCCCGCCTGCCGCGGGCAACAGTCAAGCGCATTCCTAGCCGCTGCCGCCGCGACGGGCCAGGTCCGCGCCCTGTACAGATTCAGACCTTGATGCCGTCGCGTTCGGCGCGCTTGCGGTCCATCTTGCGGGCGCGGCGAACGGCAGCTGCCTTGTCGCGGGCGCGCTTCTCGCTGGGCTTTTCGTAGTGGCGACGCAGCTTCATTTCGCGATACACGCCCTCCCGCTGCAACTTCTTCTTCAGGGCGCGGAGAGCCTGTTCAACATTGTTATCGCGAACGGTGATCTGCATAAAATCTACGAACCTTTTGAAAACCTCGCGCCGCCATCCCTGCACAGCAAAGGATGAACGCGCCTGCCAAACACGAAAAAAGCGCCGCATCCGCGAACGGATCGGTCCCTTGCGAGCTGGCCTATCGCAAATTGCCGACAAAGGCAAGCGGCGCGGGGGACGCAATGCTGGCATTGACGGCGCGGTGACGCTACGGACCTAGCTCTATGCCGGTTCCGCTCACATTTCTCGCCGTTGTGCAGGTTGCGGCGGGCGGCGCCATGGGCGCCGTTCTGCGTTGGCTGTTAGGCGCAACCGTATTGCGCTGGTATGGTCCTGCCTTGACCGGAGTGCCTGTGCCCACGCTGCTGGTGAACGTCGTTGGCAGCCTGCTCATGGGTGTCCTGAGCGGCTGGTTGATGAAGCAGGCGGGAGACGAGCAATTCTGGCGGCTGTGCATCGGCGTGGGTCTGCTTGGCGGGTTCACGACCTTCTCCACCTTCAGCCTTGAGCTCTGGCTGCTGATCGAGAAAGGCTTGATCGGCCTTGCCCTTGCCTACGCCTTTGCATCGCTTGGGGGCGGTCTGCTGGCCCTGTGGGCAGGTATCTGGCTGGCAAGGGGCATGGCATGAGTGACGAAAATCAGGTCCGCCAGTTCACGGTCGCCGCGGACGATGATGGCGTGCGCCTGGATCGCTGGTTCAAGCGGCACCTCCCGCAGGTCGGCTTTGCCACCATTTCGCGCTGGGTTCGCACCGGGCAGGTGCGAATAGATGGCAAGCGTGCCGGCGTCGACGAACGGCTGTCGGCAGGCCAGGTCGTGCGGGTGCCGCCTGGCGGCGCCCCCGCGCCGCGTCGCGCGCCGCCGGAATTGAGCGCGGAAGATCGCGAGACGGCCGCCGAGATGGTGATCCGCACCACCAGTTCGGCAATCGTGCTCAACAAGCCGCCCGGCCTGGCGACGCAGGGCGGCACCGGGACGCGCCAGCATGTGGACCGGCTGCTCGATGCGTTCGTTGACGGCGAGGTGCCCCGCCCGCGCCTCGTCCACCGGCTGGACAAGGACACGTCCGGCGTCCTTCTGATCGCCCGCACACCGGGCAGCGCGGCGTTCTTTTCCAAACGCTTTTCCGGCCGCAGCGCGCGCAAGGTTTACTGGGCACTGGTGGTCGGCGTGCCGCAGGTGGCAGAAGGGACGATCGATGCCCCGCTTGCCAAACAGCCGGGCACGGGCGGCGAGAAGATGCATATCGATAAGGCGGGCGGCCAGCCGGCACGCACCCGTTACCGGGTGGTGGACCGCGCGGGCAACCGTGCCGCCTGGCTGGAACTGGAGCCGCTGACCGGACGCACACATCAGCTGCGTGTCCACTGCGCCGCCCTCGGCCACCCCATCGTCGGCGACGGCAAATACGGCGGGCAGGACGCGTTTCTGACGGGCAGCATCAGCCGCAAGATGCACCTTCACGCTCGCCGTCTGATTATCGACGCGCCGGAAGGAGCCAAGATCGACGTCACCGCTGACCTGCCCGAACACTTCGCCGCCTCAATGGAGCAGCTGGGCTTCGACCTCGGAGCCAGCTCGGCGGAACCGGTCAGCTTCTCGCCACCGCCGCGTACGGCGGCGGCAAAGAAGCAGGCGGCCAAGGCCCACGCCAAGCAGGTGCGCAAGACGAGGCCCGCGCGCCGATCCCGCGGGGATGCGCGCAAGGCCAGCCCGCGCGGGGGCCGCACGTAATGCACCCCGATCCGGCGTTTCGGATGCCTGATCGCGCTGTGATGGAGGCGCTGGTCGAAGAAGTCGGCTTCGGCATGATCTTCGCCGGCACGCCGGACGGACCGCGCGTGGCCCACACGCCGCTGGTGTCGACCGGAGATGGCGCGGTGCAGTTCCATCTGGCGAACGGCAATGCGCTCGCTCGGCATCTGGCAGGAACGACGGCACTGGCCGTGGTCAACGGCCCGGACGCCTATATCAGCCCGCGCTGGTACACGCGACCCGGGCAGGTGCCGACCTGGAACTATGTTGCCGTGGAGCTGGAAGGCCGGGTTCGCCGCATGGAGCAGGAAGGAACCGAGGCGCTGCTGGCTGGCATCGGTCAGCGCCACGAAGCTCGCATAGCGGCTGGCGAGCCGTGGCGGACCGATGATGTCGCGCCCGGATACTGGCGCCAGCTGGCGCGCGGGATCACGGGCTTCGAACTGGAGATCGCCGCCTGGCGGCCAACTTTCAAGCTGTCGCAGAACAAGAGCCTGGCCGATCGGGAACAGGTCATCGCCGCGCTGGAGGCGAACGGTTCGCCCGCCCTCGCCGCGCTGATGCGGGCGTTCGCCCCGTGAGGCGTCTCGCCGTATTCGATTGCGATGGCACGCTGGTCGACGGACTGGCCGCCGTATGCGCCGCTATGGAACAGGCCTTTGCCGCCAGCGGTGCAGCGGTGCCCCATCGCTCCGCGATACGCCGGATCGTCGGTCTCAGCCTGCCGCAGGCCGTGTTCGCGCTGGCACCGGACTTGCCCGGAGAGCACCGGGCGGCCATTGTCGACGAATACAAGAACGCTTTCCGCACCGCGCGTGAACAGGGCTGCGTCGCCGAACCACTGTATGACGGTGTCGCCGACCTGCTGGACCGGTTGCGGGGAAACGATTGGCTGCTCGGTGTCGCAACGGGGAAAAGCGACCGTGGCCTTGCGGCCTGCCTTGCCGCGCACGGACTGTCGAACCATTTCACGACCTTGCAGACCGCCGATCGCCATCCATCCAAACCCGACCCCGCGATGCTCCAGGCAGCGCTGGACGAAGCGGGCGTCGCCGCAGACGAGGCGGTAATGATCGGCGACACCGTGTTCGACATGGCAATGGCCCGCTCTGCCGGAGTGCGGGCGATCGGCGTGTCCTGGGGATATCATGCGCCTGAAGATCTGCGCGAGGCGGGCGCGGCGGCAACCGCGCATGACGCGGCTCAACTGGAGCGATTGCTGCATGACTGACGACCGGATAGCCGCCCGGCGTTTCTGGATCATGCAGGCGTGCCGACTGGCGGCGCTCTGCGCCGTGCTGGCGGGCGCATATGCCTTGGCAGAACGCGGGTGGAACCGACCGGACATAGGCACGCCGCTGCTGCTGCTGGGCGCGTTCTCGTTCTTCGCCGTTCCCGTGCTTCTGTCGCGCCGATGGAAAAGCAGGTGAAGCGCTTCTATCGCAGTGTCACCGTCGAGCGGGTGGAGGGTGGCTACGCCGTCGCGCTGGATGGGCGCCAGATCAGGACTCAGGGGGAAGGGTTGCCGCAGACGCTGCCAACCCGCACGCTGGCCGATCTGCTGGCGCAGGAGTGGTCCCGGCAGGGCGAGGCAATCGACCTCTCAGGTTTCCCCGCCCGCGCGCTGGCGGATTACGCCATCGACCGGGTGACGCCGGACCGGGGCGCCGCCGCCGACCGCCTGATGCGCTTCATCGACACGGATACCCTGTGCTTCCGCGCCGATCCGGAAGAGCCGCTCCACCGTCGTCAGATGGACGTGTGGGAACCGATCCTCACCCGTTTCGAACAACGGACGGGATCGCGGCTGGTGCGGGTCAGCGGCGTGATGCATCGCCCGCAACCAGCCGCTACGCTGGCCGCCCTCAAGACGCAGCTGTTGGAATGGAACGCGTTCGCGCTGGCGGGTCTGGAGACGCTGGCATCCCTTGCCGCCTCGCTCACCGTTGCGCTGGAGGTGGCGGAACCGGGTGCCGATGCAGCCGCCCTGTGGGCTGCCGCCGCTCTAGAGGAAGAGTGGCAGGCCGAACTGTGGGGCCGTGAAGCGGAGGCGGAGTCGCGGCGCGCGAGACGCCGGATCGAGTTCATGGCTGCGCGGGATTTTGTCCTGGCAGCACGCGCGGCGTAGCGAACGAGGTGGGGAACGCCGACTTGCGAGCGCACGACGCGCTCAGGCGAAGGCTGCGCTTGATCCGCTAGATCAACCTCGGTCCGATCAGAGCGCCAGCCGCTTCAGCGTTTCTTCGTCGCGCTCACCACCGTAGAACGCTTCCAGTGCCTCGGCGAAAGGAGAGTTGTCGTCGCAGGCTAGTTCGAACAGGGTCATGGAACTGCGAAACTTCATCGCGTCCACTTCTCCCAGCAGGCTGCGCGCGGACACCGTGCCGGCCCAATCCATCATCGCTTCGGTCGCTTCGTACAGACGATCGCCGAGCACCTCATGCGCGCAATAGGCCTGTGCGTCCTTGAGACCGTGCAAGGCGAATTTCTTCGCCATCGCACTGCGACCCAGGCCAGAAACCTGAGGGAAGATGAACCACATCCAATGCCCCCGCTTTTCCCCGTCGCGGATCTCGGACAGCGCCTGTTCGTACACTCCATTGTCTTGCGCCAGCAGGAAATGACCGAACTTCGTGTGAGCGGCTACTTCCTGCATGGGTCGTGACCCCAGTTCATCAGGCTGTAGCGCCAATTGGTCTGGCTCACATCGCCATCCGGCCGCTGCGCACTATGCCGGTGCACATAACCGACAACCTTGTTCATGGCATCAAAGTCGGCGTCTTCCAGGTCCGCCTTGGCGGTGCGCTTCAGTTCGACAATGCGCCGACCCATCTTGTGACCGGTGCTTTCCCCGCCATCTCCGCCGGGCGTGTTGGTATCGCCGACCGATTTCGACCGGTCGGTTGCCAGCCACTCCTCAAGCTCCTTGGGAGCCATGTTCACGCAGTTGTTGAATTCCTGGTAGATATCGCTCTGGTTCCGGTCAGCCATAACCCTTACCCTTTCCTGAGTGTCCCACCGCTGAATCAGCGGTCAGGCACGAGGAATGTTCCCTTCCCACGCGCGGGAACCCATTAAGGGGCCAGGCGGCCGGCGGACACCTTGGCGCGCTCCGCCGCCAGCCGGCTGGTGTCGCGAAAGTTGAGGCGAAGGTGCCAGCGTCGCGGTATGCACGCAGGAACGGAAAACCGCCGCTCACCGTGGCCGACGCGGTCGATCAACCTGATTTCAGCAGATCGGAAGCCAGCCTTTGTGAGGCGGGCTGCGCCGCCTGTGACTTCGCCTTTGCCGCGCAGATGGCCTAATTGACAGGCTGGGCGGCGCCACGACGGGAACCCCCTCCCATACTGAGCCGCTCAGCTTTTCTTGCGCAGTTCCGAATGCGACTTCAGCACCCTGTCGCCATCATCCTGCTTGATCATGTAAGCCGGGTCATCCTTGGTGGCGTTACGCGTCACCTCGGTGCCCTTGATGGTATGAGTGGTCTTTTCCTCGTAACGCTCGGTGATCTCGCCCGACGCGGTTCCGCTGCCCCATGTCCACTCTACCTTGTCGCCCTTGGAATACTTGTCGCTCATGCCCGCACTCTCCTGCTCTTATCGCGGGTTGGGAACGGTTTCAGCCGGATCGTCAGCCGTGGTCGTTGCGTCGCCCAGATCGGCAGCACCCCTGTCGTCGCCGAGCAGCACTCCGTCGTTGTCGCTGCCCGAGGGGTCAACCGACTGGATGCGGCCGCTGACCGTGGCCTCTTCTTCCACGGTGTCCTGAGAGCCTATTCCGAAAATGAGCACCACAGCCAGCAGGACCACGGCAATCAGGAGGCCGAAGATCAGTACCCAGCGGCCAACGCCTTCTTTGGAAGCGCCTCTTGCTTCCGTGTCGCGAACCACGATTTCCTCGTCCTGCACTGCCATGGTGTCCTCCGCTAGTCTACTGCGATCAGGTCGCGCCTGTCGCTGCCGTTGGCACCCGAACGGCTGCCCGCGCTGGATGTTCCTTGCCGACGCAGCAGCGCGTCAGTCCCGCAGGAGTTCGTTGATGCCGGTTTTGGCGCGGGTCTGTGCATCCACGGTCTTGACGATCACGGCGCAATAAAGGCTCGGCCCGCCGTCCTTGGCCGGCAGGGATCCGGGCACAACCACCGCAAAGGGCGGCACCTGGCCCCGGTGGACCTCACCCGTCGCGCGGTCTACGATCTTGGTGGATGCACCGAGATAAACGCCCATCGAAAGAACAGCGCCCTCGCCCACGCGTACCCCTTCGGCGACTTCACTGCGCGCCCCGATGAACGCGCCGTCGCCGATCACTACGGGTTCTGCCTGCAACGGCTCCAGCACGCCGCCGATGCCTGCTCCGCCCGAGATGTGGACGTTGCGGCCAATCTGTGCGCAGGAGCCAACGGTCGCCCAGGTGTCCACCATCGTGCCTTCGCCCACATAGGCACCGATATTGACGAAGCTGGGCATCAGCACCGCACCGCGCCCGATGAAGGCACCGCGCCGGACGATCGCACCGGGAACCGCGCGGAAGCCGGCCTCGCGGAAGCGGTCCCCGTCCCACCCAGCGAACTTGCCCGGAACCTTGTCGAATGCGGGACCGCCGGCGCTGCCATGTTCGATGAGCGCATTGTCGTTCAGGCGAAAGGACAGCAGCACCGCCTTCTTTAGCCATTGATTGACGCGCCAGCCACCCTGCCCGTCAGGTTCCGCGACGCGTGCCGCGCCGCGGTCGAGAAGGTCCAGTGCCTCCTCCACCGCGCGGCGCAGATCGGCATCTGCGGAATCCAGCCGGTCGCGGTTCTCCCATCCCTGCTCAAGTGTGCTGCGCAGCGCATCGCTCATGTGACAATCCTCTCACCATTCCTTAGCGCCGCCTAATCAGCGGGTGTCCCATGGGCAAGCGCGCTCCACCATTTTAACAGCCTGTTCACCAGCATCAGTTCACAACAGACTCGAGAACCGGAACGGGCGCGCACGATGACGATCAACAGCATTCCATTTTCGCGCTGGCGCCTTGCCGTGTGCGTCAGCGGGCTTTCCCTTGCCGTGGCCGCGTGTGGCGGAGGGGGAGGTGGAGGCGGCGCCGTTATCTCAAGTCCTCCGCCGGTTGCCGCTCCCAGCCCGCCGCCGCCACCGCCGCCGCCCGTCAATCGCTTCGACACCGCCGAGGTGCGCCGGTCCGACGGGCCGGTCTATCATGGAGCCGTGACGGCCTGGCAGAACGGCTCGACCGGCCTTGGGCAGGCGATCGCGATCATCGACACCGGGATTGATCGCGACAGTCCGGAATTCGCCGGCCGCATCTCTCCCGCTTCGCGCGACGTGGCCGGCAACGCCTCGTTCGCGGCGCAGGACGATCACGGAACCAACGTCGCGCTGGTCGCTGCCGGAGCGCTCGACAACAAGGGTGCTGTCGGCATCGCGCATCAGGCAACGATCATCGCGCTGCGCGCCGATCGCCCCGGCTCGTGCGCGACCCAGACGGACAAAGCGCTGGATGGCTGCCAGTTCTTCGACAGCGACATCGCCAGGGGGGTCGACGTGGCCGTGGCCGCCGGAGCCAAGGTCATCAACATCAGCCTTGGCGGCGGCGACCCGACCCGTGCCCTGCGCGACGCGGTGGGCCGCGCGGCCCGTGCCGGTGTGGTGGTAGTCGTGTCGGCCGGCAACGATGGCAACTCGACCGATGCCGGGGTCAACTCCAAGGAGCCCGACCCATTCGCCGGCGGCTTGTTGGCGGCAGGGGGAGGCAACGTCATCATCGTGGGTTCGGTGGATGAAAAAGGCGGCTTCTCCAGCTTCAGCAACCGGGCAGGATCGCTGGCCGCGTCGTTCCTTTCCGCCCGCGGGGAGGCGATCTGCTGTGTATACAAGAACGGCGAGCTTGATGTCCGGACCGAGGCTAACGGCGACCGCTTCGTGACGCTGTTTTCCGGCACCAGTTTTGCCGCGCCGCAGGTGTCAGGGGCGGTGGCTCTGCTGGCGCAGGCGTTTCCTAACCTCACCGGCGCGGAGATCGTCAGAATCCTGCTCGACAGCGCGCGTGACGCGGGGGCGAGCGGCCCGGACAGCACCTACGGCCGCGGTATCCTCGACATTGCCCGCGCCTTCCAGCCGCGTGGCACCACCAGCCTGGCCGGCACCACCTCCGCGCTGGCGCTGAACGCGGGCACGGCGATCGCGTCCCCGGCGATGGGTGATGCGCTTGCCCGGGGCAAGCTGCAGAGCATCGTGACCGACAGCTACGACCGGGCTTATGGCGTCGACCTCGCACTGGGCATGACCAACGCGCCGACGATCGAACATCTGCGCGGTGCGGTGGAGCGGCAGGCGCGCACGATGGTGGGTACGGCGCACGGGGTCACGATGGCGCTGACCGTCGGACCGCGCGCGTCCGCAGGAACGCCGCAGAGCGGGCTCGCCGCTGTGGAGCAGCTGAGCCTCACGCCTGCCCAAGCGCAAGGTGCCAAGGCGCTAGCCGCCAGTGCCGCTATGCGGATCGCACCCCGGATGCAGCTTGGACTGGGCATTTCGCAGGGGGCAGATGGGCTGGTAGCCCAGTTGCAGGGGCAGGACCGGCCAGCCTTCCGCATCGCAGCGGGGCCCGCCGGGGATTACGGGTTCAGCCGTGCTGACACCATTGGCGCAGCCCTGCGTCATGAATTCGGCGCCTGGGGCGTAACTGCCAGCCTGGGCAGCGGCGATGCACTGATCGACACGCGGCGGTTCCGGTTCGACGCCCTCCGCCCTCGCCTGGAACGGCACCGTGTCAGTTCCGCGGCCCTGGCCGTGGACCGCCGGCTTGGACCGGTCGCCGTGACCATCGGCATGACCTTGCTAGACGAAGACGACACGCTGCTTGGCGGCTGGTTCCACCCCGCGTTTGGCCTTGGCGGAGCACGGACCATATTCCTCGACGCCGCCACGCAGTTCGACCTTGGCCAGGGATGGCGCGCGGGCCTTTCCGGGCGGCAGGGCTTCACCCAGGCCGATGGCAGCGGGCGGGCGGCCGGGAACATCACCAGCAGCGCCTTTGCTGTCGACGTGCTGAAGGCAGGCGTGTTCCAGCCGCAAGACAGCCTCGGTTTCCGGCTTTCGCAGCCGCTAAGGGTCAGCGGCGGACGCCTGTCGTTCAACCTGCCGGTGGATTACGACTACTCCACCGAGAGCGCCATCCTCGGCCTGCGCGAACTTGCCCTACGGCCCGCAGGGCGCGAGACGATGGCGGAACTCGCCTGGTCCGGCGGGTTATGGGGCGGCCATGCGGGCGCCAGCCTGTTCTACCGCCGACAGCCGGGCCATGCAGCGGAAGCGGCAGACGACCCCGGCATGGCGGTAAGCTGGAGCCGGGGTTTCTGACGTTCAGTTCCGGCGCTGCGCTGGCTGAGCGGCAGGCATATGCTGTACCGCATACAACGGCTGTCGCATGCAAGATGTGCTCTCGGACGGTCAGGATCGCACCACGTCGGAACGCGTAGCTTCCTCCTTCATTGTCATAACGATGGCTGCGGGACAACCCGAAGCCAATTTGACACAGGAGCAAACCCATGGGTGAATTCACAGACAAGGCCGCAGCCGCTGGCAACAAGGTAGCCGGCAATACCAAGGAAGCTATCGGCAAGGCGACGGACAATCACAGCCTGACTGCGGAAGGCAAGGCGCAACAGGCCAAGGGCACTGCGCAGAACGTCAAGGGGAGCGTCAAGGGCGCGCTCGGCGACGACATCTGATCCAGGCCTGACCTGGCAGAGAAAGGCCGCGCTCCGTTGGGACGCGGCCTTTTTCATGTGTGCAGGCAGATTGCATCCACCATTGACATGCAGGTTAGCGGAGTGTCGCTGGACCGGAAAACTCCACCATGGTCAGCTAAGCCCCGCCCGCTGCGCGAAGCCGTAGGCCGCGCCGACCAGCGGAGCCACGCGTTCGGACATCTGCCGCGCATGGGCGGATGATGCGGTGCCGTCGATCACCCGCTTCTTGATCCCTTGCATGATCCCGGCCAGCCGAAACAGGCAAAAGGCAAAGTACCAGTCCATCGGCGGCACGGGATAGCCGGTGCGGGCGACATATCGGTCGACTGCTTCCTGCATGGTCGGAATACCCAACGCGGGGTGATCCAGCCCACCAATGCCTGCGCGTCCGTCCGGCGGATTGACCCAGTTGAGCATCAGATAGGCAAAATCCGCCACCGGATCACCCAGCGTCGACAGTTCCCAGTCGAGCACGGCCGCCACGCGCGGCTGCGCCGGTGCGAAGAGAAGGTTGTCGAGCCGGTAATCGCCATGAACGATGCCGCTGGCGTGCTGCGGCGGCAGGGTCAGCGGCAGCCATTCGATCAGCCGGTCCATTTCAGGAATGCTCTCGGTCTCGGCAAGCTTGTACTGCTTGGACCAGCGCGCCACCTGCCGGGCACAGTAATCCTCGGCCCGGCCATAATCGGCGAGGCCCACCGCGGCGGGATCGACCAGATGCAGGTCGGCCAGCGTGTCGATCATCGCGTGGTACAGGGCGCGGCGCTCCTCCGGCTCGGCGTGGGGCATGGTGCCGTTCCACAGGCTGCGCCCCTCGACCAGTTCCATGACGAAGAATTTGGCGCCGATCACGCTTTCGTCATCGCACAGCCCGAAGGTCCGCGGCACCGGCACCGGGGTGGCGCCAAGCGCCGTCATCACCCGGTATTCACGGTCGACCGCGTGGGCGCTGGGCAGCAGCTTGCCGAACGGCTGGCGGCGCAGAACATAGGATTGGTCCGGCGTGTCCACCCGGTATGTGGGATTGGATTGTCCGCCCTTGAACTTGGCCAGTGTCAGCGGGCCGGAAAACCCTTCAACATGATCGCGCATCCACGCCGTCAGCGCCGCCTCGTCCAGCCGGTCGCGTTCCGGCACGTCCGTGGTGCCGACCATCTCCGCTTCGTAGTCGATCTGTGCCATCAGTCGAATACCACCACCGACCGTGCGTGATGCCCGTCGCGCATTTTCTGGAACCCTTCGTTTACCTGGTCGAGCGAAATACGCTCGGCGATGATGGTGTCGAGGTCGAGCAGGCCGCGCAGGTAGAAGTCGACGAGGCGCGGCAGATCGACCGGGAACCGGTTCATGCCCATCAGCGCGCCTTGCAGCCGTTTGCCCCCGAGCAGATCCAGCGCGCCAAGACCCACCTTGCAGTCGAGCGGCATCATCCCGAGGATGGTAGCGGTGCCACCGCGTCTGAGCACCTTCACGGCCAGTTCGGCGGAAGCGGGGCGGCCGACCGCCTCGATCGCGTGATCTACACCGCCCTTGGTCAAAGCGACGATTTCTTCCGCCGCCGTGTCGCTGAGCGCGTCCACCACATCGGTCGCGCCAAGAACCTGCGCCAGCGCGCGTTTTTCCGCCACGGGATCGGCGGCGATGATCCGCCCGGCCCCGGCAATCTTGGCGGCATTGATCGCGGCGAGCCCGACCCCGCCGCAACCGATTACCGCCACGGTCTCCCCCGGCACCAGCCGGGCCGCGTTGAACACCGCGCCGGCGCCGGTCGTAACGGCGCAGCCGATCACCGCCGCCCGGTCGAGCGGCATGTCGCGGTCGATGGCGACGCAGGCGTGTTCGTGGATCAGCATCGCTTCGGACAACGCGGACAGGTTCAGCATCTGATGCACCTGCTCGCCCGCGCGGGCAAGACGGGGTGCCTCGTCCTTGCGGCGCTTCGTCTCGCCGCCCGGGCACAGCGCCATGCGTCCGGTGACGCAGAACTCGCAATGCCCGCAGAACGCCGACAGGCAGGTGACGACGTGATCGCCCGGCTTTACGGTGCGCACTTCCGAACCGACCTCTTCCACCACGCCGGCCGCTTCATGCCCCGGCACGCATGGCATGGGGTGGGGATAAGCGCCGTCGATGAAGTGCAGGTCCGAATGGCACAGCCCGCAGGCGCGCGTGCGGATCAGCACTTCGCGCGGGCCGGGTTTGGCGAGCGTGATGGTGCCGAGGGCAAGCGGTTGGCCGGGCTGTTCCAGGATTGCCACTCTGGTCATGTTTTCTCTACTCCCCATCAGGCTTGGCCCGATTACGTCGGCGCCGGGTTGCCTGCGCCCGTCGCTCCCCGGGGCGGAGCCTGCGTTGCCGCCCCTATGCCCCTCGCGTCCGGCGAACGAGTTGACGCTACGCCGCGCTTGCCCCGGCCGAACCGCCGCCGCTGCCCGCCGCCATGCCCGAGCCGATGCCGGTGTCGTTGCCCGGTTGCGGAGCGTGCCGGGCGAACTCCATCCGCGCGATCGCCCGCGCGTGCACTTCGTCCGGCCCGTCCGCGAGGCGCAGCGTCCGCTGATGCGCGTAAGCACGCGCCAGGCCATAATCATCGGACACTCCGCCGCCGCCATGCGCCTGAATTGCGTCGTCGATGATCTTGAGCGCCATGTTCGGCGCCTGCACCTTGATCATGGCGATTTCCTGTGCGGCGGCCTTGTTGCCCACCTTGTCCATCATGTCGGCCGCTTTCAGACACAGAAGGCGAGTCATTTCTATGTCGATGCGGGCCCGGGCAACCCGCTCCTCCCACACGGAGTGCTGATAGATCGGCCGTCCGAAAGCCTCGCGCGCCTGCAGCCGCGCGCACATCTTTTCCAGCGCCTCTTCCGCGACGCCGATGGTGCGCATGCAGTGGTGAATGCGGCCCGGCCCCAGCCGCCCCTGTGCGATCTCGAACCCGCGCCCTTCGCCAAGCAGCATGTTGCCTGCCGGGATGCGGACGTCCTTCAGCTCGATTTCCATGTGGCCGTGCGGCGCATCGTCATAGCCGAACACCGGCAGGTGCCTGAGGATGGTAACGCCGGGCGCGTCCAGCGGCATCAGTACCATTGACTGCTGCGCGTGGCGCTTCGCCTCCAGATCGGTCTTGCCCATGACAATCGCCACCTTGCAACGCGGGTCACCGGCCCCGCTGGACCACCATTTGCGCCCGTTGATGACGTATTCGTCGCCGTCGCGTTCGATACGGCATTCGATGTTCGTCGCGTCAGACGATGCGACCTGCGGTTCGGTCATCAGAAAGGCGGACCGGATCTCCCCCTCCATAAGCGGCTTCAGCCACTGCTCCTTCTGTTCGGCCGTGCCGTAGCGGTGCAGGACTTCCATGTTGCCGGTGTCGGGCGCGGAACAGTTGAACACCTCGCTCGCCCAGCCGATCCGGCCCATCTCCTCGGCGCACAGGGCATATTCCAGATTGGTCAGGCCTGGACCGTCAAACTCGAAACTGTCGTCGACATGATGGTGACTGTCGTTGCGCGGCGGCATGAACAGGTTCCAGATGCCCTTGGCCTTGGCCTTGGCCTTGGTTTCTTCCACAATGGGAATGACCTTCCACCGGTCGCCTTGATCATCCTGCCGGGCATAGGTGTCGGTATGCGGGCGCACCTCTGCGGCGATGAAGTCGGCGACCCGGTCGCGCCAGTATTGCTGCCGTTCAGTGGGGTGGAAATCCATGCTGCTATCCTCTCTTGTTGTCATAGCGATGCCCGCTTTGCGCAGGCGTTGCAAGGTGGTCGGGTCGGCGGGTCAGGGCGGAGTGGTGCCGGTGCCGGACGGGGTGCGTGCCGCTTCGGCCAGGACGGCCAGTCGCCGTTCGTGATCCTCCCGTCCGATGGGGAAGCGCGCCAGCCAGTAGGCGGTGATGATCCCCAGGATCAGGGCAGCCGCGCCGTAGATCAGGATCAGCGCCTGCACCACCTCTGCCGGAACGTCGCCCGGGGTCGCGCCCTCGGGCAGACCCGCGCCCGCCAGGATCATGCCGGCGGCAAAGATGCCAATCCCGCCCGCGCACTTCTGGATGAACCAGTTGCCCGCATAAAAAGAACCTTCTGCCCGCCGCCCCGTCCGCTCCTCGAATGCTTCCACGATCTCCGCCACCATGGAGGAGCTTGACAGAAGCGTGATCACCGCCGCCCAGTTCGAGACGAACAGGAAGGAAAATACCAGGGCCGCCGAAGCAACGGTGCCGATGGGCGGCCAGATGCCGAACAGGTAGAGCGCGTAGGGCGTGAGCCAGAAGAACAGCCCGACCAGCGCCAGGGTGGCCGCCGTTCTCGGCTTCCCCCAGCGCCGATGCAGCGGCTGCACAGTCAGGAACACCGCCACCACGCTGGCAAACAGGATCAGCGGGTAGATTGTGAATGTGGCGGGCGAGAAGTTCCACACGAACAGGTAGAGATAGTTAGAGAGGGCGAAAGTGATCCCCTGGCTGACATAGGCGGCGACGCCGCCAGCCGCGAGGATCAGGAACGCCTTTTCCGAGAATGCCTCGCGAATTTCGGAAAAGGCGTGGCTGAGTGAAAAAGGAGGCGGCTTGACAGCAGGCAGGCGCGCGACGTGGCGGTGCAGCATGGCGGCAGAGGTGAGGATGGCAACGGCGATCAGACCCGCCCCGAAGAGCCCGAATTGCTGATACCCGTCTGCTTCCAGCAGCCCGTCGGCCAGAAACACCTGATAGGCCAGCACCAGCATGGCCAATCCGCCGGACCAGGCGAACAGAAAGCGCCAGCGGAACAGGTTTGTGCGTTCGTCATAGTCGCGGGTCAGTTCCGGTACCAGAGCCACGGAAGGCACTTCCACCATCGACAGCAGCAGGCGGACCGTCACCGCGATTGCCAGCAGTCCCCAGAAAGACGGCGCCGCACCCAACGGCGGGGACCAGAGCACCGCCCACATCACCGCCAGCGGCAGTGCGGCGGCATACAGCCACGGCAGGCGGCGGCCCCAGCGGGTGTAGGTGCGGTCCGACAGATTGCCGAGCAGCGGGTCGACACACGCGTCGATCAGCAGGGCCAGCATCAACGCCAGGCTGACGGTGGCCGCTTCCATGCCAAGCACCTGATTGTAGTACAGCAGCAGGAACACGGCAAAACCGTTGTCCTTCACGCCGAACGCGACCGCGCCGACCCCGTTGGCAAGCTTGATCCGGGTGGGCAGTTCGCGGGCGGCGGCAGGCGGCATTGCCGCGCCTTGCGCCCGCCGCGCGCCTGCCACTGGTTGGTCCATCCGAATCCTCTCTGCCGTCGCCGAAGCGTAGGGGTTGCACCATGGCCGTCAATGGTCGGCATCGCGACGCTACGGCATGGCGGGCTGCCGCGTCGGCTCTTGCGAAATCGGCTTGGGCGGGCTTATGCTGACCGCAAAAGGCGCGGTGGCAGCGCCGGAGAGGAGAACCCGAATGTCCGATCTCGACACTTTCCGCAGCGAGACGCGCGCCTGGCTCGAGGCAAACTGCCCGCCGGAAATGCGCGAGCCGGTTCGCAGCGAGGATGACGTGTACTGGGGCGGTCGCAACGCGCAGTTCCAGAGCGAGGCGCAGCGCCAATGGTTCGAGGCGGCGCGGGACAAGGGTTACACCGTGCCGTCCTGGCCCAAGGAATACGGCGGCGCCGGGCTGAACCCCGGCGAAGCCAAGGTGCTGCGCGAGGAGATGCGGCGTATCGGCGCACGGCCGCCGCTGTCGTCTTTCGGCATCTGGATGCTCGGCCCAGCGTTGCTCCACTTTGGCACCGACGCACAGAAGAAGCGGTTCCTTGGGGAGATCGCCCGCGGTGAAATCCGCTGGTGCCAGGGCTATTCCGAACCCGGCAGCGGGTCCGACCTCGTCAGCCTGCAAACCTTCGGAGAGGACCGGGGCGACCACTGGGTCGTCAACGGGCAGAAGGTTTGGACGAGCTATGCCGACAAATGCGACTGGATTTTCTGCCTTGTCCGCACGGACAAGGACAACAAGTACCAGGGCATTACCTTCATGCTGTTCGACATGGAGACCTCCGGCGTTTCTACCAAGCCGATCCGCCTGATCAGCGGCTCCAGCCCGTTCTGCGAAACCTTCATGGACGATGTGAAGGTGCCCAAATCCTATGGCGAGGATATCCCCGCGCAGGTCGGAGAGGTGAACCGCGGCTGGGATGTGGCCAAGTACCTGCTCGGTCACGAACGCGAGATGATCAGCGGCGCGGACAGTGCGGACCGGCTATCCGCGATCGGCGCGGCGATGAAGCGCAAGTCCGGCGAACTCGACCCGCTGCTGCGCGCGGAACTGGCGATGTTCGATGTGGACGCGCTGGCCTATGCCTGCATGGGCGAAAAGTTTCTGGACGAGGTGAAGGTCGGCAAGGCTCATCCCGCACAGCCAAACATGATGAAGTACGCCGGAACCGAGTTGAACAAGCGCCGGCACGAATTGATGATGGCCGCCGGGGGCAGCCGCGCGCTCGAATGGGACAGCGAAGAAACCGCAGGTGGCAAGCCGGCACGCGACTGGCTCCGGACCAAGGCCAATTCAATCGAGGGCGGCACCAGCGAAATCATGCTGAACGTCGTTGCCAAGCGCATCCTGGACCTGCCGGGGGCTTGAGGGGTGTCATCCGCCTTTATCAACCCCATGCCCGCCGCCTTCGTCATGGCGGCCTCGGTCGGAGGCGAAGACAGGGGCGGTGAAACCCGAACTCAGCTGGAATCGCTCTTACTCGAAGGTGAAGAGGTTCTCATCGCTACCGGCGGCAAAGGTGGTGGCGCGCTGTTCACCAATCTGCGCCTGATCCTTGTGGAGAAGGCCGGGATGTTCGAGACACGGGCGCTCATACGTTTCATTCGAGCCGGGGCGATCGACGGAGCGGCGATCGACGCGACAGCGAAGTTGACGCTGCAACTGGTGGGTCAAGGGTTCCTGTCGGCAAACCTCACCTTCGATGGCGAGGTCGACGCGACCAAGTTGGCCCATTGGTGCGCGCAGGCGATGCACAGCTAAGGTTTTGCCCTCCCGCGAGCAGGAGAGGATACAAGGGAGAAGAAATGCCACTCTACCACACTGACGATCAGCAGATGCTGCACGACACCGCCAGCACATTCATGGCGGAAGAAGGCGCGATCGACAAACAGCTGCGGCACTGGCGCGACCGCGATTGCCCCGATGGCTTCGGTCACGCCCTGTGGCAGCAGTTTGCCGAGATGGGCTTTACCGGCATCCTCGTTTCGGAAGAGGATGGCGGCCTTGGCATGGGTCATGTGGAAGCCGGCATCGTGCTGGAGGAGATCGGCCGAAATCTGACCCCCTCCCCGTTTCTCGCCTCTTCCGTGCTGGTCGCGAGCGCACTGAGACACGGCGGCGATGATGTGCGCGGGCGCTGGCTGCCGGGTTTGCTGTCTGGCGAGGCAGTCTATTCCGCAGCCATCGACGAGGGAGCCAAGCACCGGCCCGAACGGATTGCCTGCCGGGCAGAGCGCTCCGGTAACGGCTTTCGCCTGACCGGACAGAAGGATTTCGTGCTGCATGGCGCGAGTGCGGACATGCTGGTGGTGGCCGCGCGCACATCCGGCAGCGATGGCGATGCGGACGGCGTCACCCTGTTCGCTGTGCCCCGGGATGCGGCGAACATGACGCATCAGCCGGTTCGGCTGGTGGACAGTTCGGTGGCTACCCACACGAAGTTTGACGGCGTGGACCTCGATGGCGACGCCGTGATTGGCGAGGTCGATGGCGGCCGCGAGGTGCTGAACGCCATGTTGATGGCCGGCCGCGTCGGCGCGGCTGCGGAAGGTGTCGGTGTCGCCCGCGGCGCGATGGACCGCACGGTCGATTACCTCAAACAGCGCAAGCAGTTCGGCAAATACATCGGCGAATTCCAGGCGTTGCAGCACCGCGCGGCACACCTCTATTCAGAGGTGGAGATTGCCCGCGCCGCCGTTATCAAGGCGGCGCAGCTGCTCGATGGAGGATCCGAACAGGCGGACCTGATGGCGTCGGTCGCAAAGGCGAAGGTCGGCAAGGCAGCCGGTCTCGCCGTCAAGGAAGGTGTGCAGATGCACGGCGGCGTCGGCATGACCGACGAATACGACATCGGCCTTTACATGAAACGCGACCGCGCCCTGGCCGAGTTCCTGGGCGATCAGTATTATCACGCCGGCAGGGTGGCGGAACTGAGCGGATATTGACGATACTTCTCCTCCCCGCAGCGGCGGGAGGAAGATCAAGGAGCCTTTAATGAACCTCACCGACCTGTTCAGCCTCGACGGCCGCGTCGCCCTTGTTACCGGCGGATCGCGCGGGATCGGGCGGATGATCGTGGAAGGCCTGCTCGCCGCCGGGTGCGCGCGCGTTTACATCGTCGCCCGCAAGCAGGAGCAGGTGGAGGAGACCGTCAACGACCTGGGCGACAAGGTCGTCGGTCTGGTCGGCGATCTCAGCCAGATGGATGGCATAGCCCGCCTCGCCGACGAGTTGTCGGCGCGCGAGGACAAGCTCGACCTCCTCGTCAACAACGCCGGCGCCGCCTGGGGCGCGGAGTTCGAGGAATTTCCCGAAGCCGGCTGGGACCGGACAATGGACCTGAACCTCAAGACACCGTTCTTCCTGACGCAGAAGCTTTACCCGCTGCTGAAAGCCGCCGCGAGCGCGGAGCGCCCGGCCAAGGTGCTGATGATCGCGTCCATCGACGGGATGAAGAGCAATCCGTGGGAAACCTACCCGTATCAGGCGTCGAAGGCCGGGCTGATCCACCTGACGCGGCGCATGGCGGCACGCCTGATCCGCGACAACATCGTGGTCAACGGCATTGGTCCCGGCGCGTTTCCCTCGGCCATGAATCGCGCGGCCCGCGACAACGAGGAACTGGTCAGCCGCGGCATCCCGTCGCGCCGCGTTGGCGTCACCGAGGACATGGCGGCCGGCGCGATCTACCTGCTCAGCCGCGCGGGCGACTATGTGGTGGGCACGACGATCCCCATCGACGGCGGCGTGGTGAACGCGAACGTGGGCGCGGGGAACTTCGTCGATCCGTCGGGACGGTAGAAACGAGCAGACTTCAACCGGGGGTTGCAAATGGCTAATAGCTGTTCACAGGCGTGCGCCAGTGGCTCTATGCAGCTAGCAAAGCAAACCCCGGCCGACCTGCGGTGACTAACCAAACGGATCCAATCCCCCCCGAACTTGGCTATGGAACGTTGTTCCTCCGTTTCCTGCGGTTCGGAGTACTGGCTTTCGGTGGGCCGGTAGCGCAGATCGCAATGATCCGTCGTGAACTCGTCGACGAGGAGCAGTGGATCGGGAGCGCAGGATTTAACAAGCTTCTGGCGGTTATGCAGGCCTTGCCCGGTCCCGAAGCGCACGAACTATGCGTCCATCTGGGCATTCGTGCGAAAGGGCGTATCGGAGGCGTTCTGGCCGGCCTCGGCTTTATGCTTCCGGGCTTTGTACTGATGCTCGCGCTTGCTTGGCTTTATACCCGCTTACCGATCGACCATACTCTGCTCGGAGGATTGTTTGTCGGCGTGCAGGCGGCGGTCCTCGCGGTGATTGTTCGGGCTGTGCACCGGATTGGTGAGCATATCCTTCTAGATCCATGGTTGTGGGTCGTCGCCGCTGGTTCGGCGATCACCTCCCTGGTTGGCGTAACTTTCTGGATCGTGCTTCCCACGGCCGGCGTGACCTATGCTCTGATCCAAGGTAGGCGAAAATTATGGGCGCTGGCACTTCTAGGGATCGCCGCCGCTGTGAGTCTCGCAGTGTTCAGTCTTGAAGGCGGGCAACTCGTGACCCCCGTTGGCACCGCCACAACAGTTCCAGCCACAGCCGCAGCTTTGTTCTTCGCCGGCTTAAAAGGCGGCCTGCTTACTTTCGGTGGAGCCTACACCGCCATTCCTTTTGTTCGGGACGACACAGTCGGCCGAGGCTGGCTGAGCGACAATGAGTTTCTTGATGGGCTTGCGTTGTCTGGCGTACTGCCCGCACCGCTCGTCATATTTGTGACGTTCATCGGCTGGGTGAGCGGTGGCTTGGCCGGGGCGCTGGCGATAACCGCTGGAATGTTCCTGCCTGCGTTCGCCTTCTCTCTAGTATTCTACGAACGACTCGAAGGTGTGGCTGATAACAAGCGATTGCAGATGTTCCTCTCCGGTGTGGCGGCCTCTGTAGTCGGGATCATCACCATCACTCTGCTGGACTTGGCTCAGGCGGGCTTGCGCGACACTCCCCACATGGCGACGAGCCTGGCGATTTTCGCGGTCGCTTTGGCGGTAATGTACCGATGGAAAAGCAAGCTGGCCACGCCCGCCGCGATGACCATCGGTGCGCTGGCAGGCGTCTTCGCTCTGAACTGAACAACCCGCCCTACCCCATCAACGTGCGCACGAAATCGACCAGCCCGGTCTGCCGTGCCCGCCGTAGCCGCTCCGCCTTCAGGACGCCGTGCACCGCCTCGAAACAGCGGTCGAGATCGTCGTTGACAACGACGTAGTCATACCCATCCCAGTGGCTGATCTCCGCCTTGGCCCGCGCCATGCGCGCGTCGATCACCGCCGCCGCGTCGGTTCCCCGCTCGCGCAGCCGCTTCTCCAGCGCGGCGATCGATGGCGGCAGGAGAAAGACGCGGACCACATCCACTTCCATTCGCTGATACAGCTGCTGCGTGCCTTGCCAGTCGATGTCGAACAGGAAGTCATGCCCTTCCTTCAGCCCCGCCTTGATGTGCGCCTTGGGCGTGCCGTACAGATGACCGAACACTTCCGCCCATTCCAAAAGTTCGCCGGCATCGACCATGCGGCGGAATTCGGCTTCGGTTATGAAGTGATAATCCCGAGCATCGACTTCCCCGGGTCGCGGCGGGCGGGTGGTCACCGAAACGGACAGGCGGATCTGCGTGTCCTGCGCCAGCAAGCGGCGGGCGATAGTAGTTTTTCCCGCGCCCGAGGGCGACGAGAGAATGAACATCAGCCCGCGGCGATGAAGGGTATCCTGGTTGGCCATGCCCGCTGATGGCGCATGACAGGCGCTATGATCAAGGGGGGCCGGGCCGGAGCCCGCTATTCGGCCATGCTGTCCAGCGTGCGTTCGCCTTCGCGTTCCACGGCGCGGCGACCCTTCTTCTTGGCGCGGCGCCGTTCCAGCAATGCCTTGGCCAGCAATCCGCCGCTTACCAGCACAGCTCCGGGAACCGATCGGGTCGCCACCCGGCTGGCACCGTAAAGCGCCAGCGTGCGGGCAAGCGACTTGTTCTCCACGATCTTCTTGGCCTTGTCCGACCCGTACTCGTTCTGCAGCGCCGCCTTTTGCAGCGTGTGACGCCCCAGTTGCGAAATGCCGCGCATGGCAATGTCGGCGATGAACAGGTTGGTTGCAGGGTTAGGCGACAAGGTCATGAAGCCGGACCCTTTCCGTCCCGGCGGGGCGGCAGCGTTACCCAACGCGCGGCCGGCCTTGTCGGTAATGTGGTCTGGTTTCTTCGCCATAGATCATCCTGCGGTCTGCCGCCGGAAACGCTGGCGGCTATTTCTTGCGGCCAAAATCAACCGTGACGACGTTTGAGCCGTCTTCGACCTTCTCAACGGCGGCGGCAGACCCCGGTTCCCCTTCGTCGTTGACGCCGTCCTCTACTTCCTGGGGTTCCGGGTCGGCGACAACCGCCTGAAAATGCAATCCGAAGTCCACAGCGGGATCAACGAACTGGGTCACGGCGGCGAAGGGGATGACGAGGGTTGAGGGAATCTGGTTGAAGCTGAGGCCAACGGTGAACTGGTCCTCGCTGACCTTCAAATCCCAGAACTTGTTCTGAAGGACGATCGTCATTTCGTCCGGGAACTTCTCGCGCAGGTGCTTGGGGATGGATACGCCGGGCGCCTGCGACTTGAAGGTGATGTAGAAATGATGCGCGCCGGGCAGATGGCCCCCGCTCTGCTCCACCTGCG
This sequence comes from Porphyrobacter sp. GA68, assembly GCF_022605525.1. Classification (GTDB taxonomy): domain Bacteria; phylum Pseudomonadota; class Alphaproteobacteria; order Sphingomonadales; family Sphingomonadaceae; genus Qipengyuania_B. The sequence goes on along the minus strand of NZ_JAKQYJ010000002.1, from coordinate 205,110 downwards.
TAAGGACGCGCCCCACAACCGCGCGCAAGGCTTCCTGCACGATCGTGTCGTAGGGGATCAGGCTGTCACGCGGTTCCTCGCTCATCGAGCGTGTTGGTGGCTTGTCCGGCGGCGGCGGTCAAGCAGGAATGCTTGGCAGGACCGCCGCTTTCGCTATAGCGCGGCTCATCATGCGCAGCGCCACACTGACCCGCGACACGGCGGAAACCAATATCGAGGTGGCCGTCGATCTGGACGGCACCGGCCGATACGACGTTGAAACGGGGATCGGCTTCCTCGACCACATGGTGGAGCAGTTCGCGAAGCACTCGCTGATCGACGTCACTCTCAAGGTCCAGGGCGACCTGCACGTCGATCAGCACCACACGACGGAGGACAGCGCCCTTGCGCTGGGTCAGGCGCTGGCCAAGGCGCTGGGCGACAAGGCGGGTATCGGCCGCTATGGCGAGGCGCATTCCGTCATGGACGAAACGCTGGCACGGGTTGCGCTCGACATTTCGGGACGGCCGTTTCTCGTCTGGAACGCCCGCTTCACCCAGGAAAAGCTTGGCGAGTGGGATACCGAACTGATCGAACACTGGTTCCAGTCGGTCGCGCAGACCGCGGGCATCACCCTGCATGTCGAGGTGCTGTACGGCACCAATAACCACCACATCTGCGAAGCCATCTACAAGGGGTTCGCGCGCGCCATGCGACAGGCGGTGGAACGCGACCCCCGCAAGGGCGGCGCCATTCCATCGACCAAAGGGCAGCTGGGTGGCTGAGGCAGCTTCGCTGGCCCTGATCGATTACGGCGCGGGCAACCTGCGCTCAGTGGCGAACGCGTTGCGGACGGTGGGCGGAACAGTAACCGTAACTTCCGATCCCGATGTGGTGGCGACGGCGGACCGGATTGTGCTGCCCGGAGTGGGCTCATTCGGCGCCTGCGCCGCGGGGCTGCGCGCAGTGCCTGGTCTGCTCGAGGCGCTGGAACGCCGCGTCAGGGCGAACGGCGCGCCGTTTCTGGGAGTTTGCGTCGGGATGCAGCTGCTTGCCACCCGCGGACTTGAACATGGCGAGACACCCGGTCTCGACTGGATCGCAGGCGAGGTGCGGCGGATCGAGCCGGTCGATGGATCGGTAAAGGTGCCGCACATGGGGTGGAACGACGTTGCCCCGATGCCGCATGCAGATGCCGCCCAGCTGATCGCCGGCGGAGAGGCTTACTTCCTTCACTCCTACGCCTTCCATGCCGCGAGGGGCCGCGATGTGGCGGCCATGACCGACCATGGCGGCGGCATCGTGGCCGCGGTGGCGCGGGACAACATCCTGGGCGTACAGTTCCATCCGGAAAAGAGCCAGGCGTACGGCCTTGCCCTCTTGCAACGGTTTCTGGAGTGGCGCCCATGAGGAATGCGGCGTGATCGTTTTTCCCGCCATCGATCTGAAGGATGGTCAGGTCGTGCGCCTAGCCGAAGGCGACATGGACCGCGCGACCATCTATGCCGACGATCCGGCGGAGCAGGCCCGGCGGTTCGCGTATGCCGGGGCGCAGCATCTGCACGTGGTGGACCTGGACGGTGCCTTCGCCGGCGAAAGCCGCAACGCGCAGGCGGTGGAACGGATCGTTGCCGCGTTTCCCGGCCATGTGCAGCTTGGCGGCGGCATCCGCGACACGCGCGCGGTGGAACGGTGGTTCGCGCTGGGCGTGGCGCGCATCGTGATCGGATCGGCTGCGCTGTCCGATCCAGATTTTGTCAAACAGGCAGCGCGCGATTGGCCCGGCGGCATCGTGGTCGCGGTGGACGCGCGCGACGGCATGGTCGCAACGCATGGCTGGGCCGAAGTGTCGGACGTGCCGGTGACGGACCTCGCCCACCGGTTCGAGGACGCAGGGGTTGCCGCGCTGCTGTTCACCGACATCGGGCGGGACGGGCTGCTGACCGGCGTTAACATCGATGCAACCGTCGATCTCGCCCGGCAGGTGGACATTCCGGTCATTGCCAGCGGCGGGGTGAAGGGGCTGGATGACATTCACATCCTGTCGCTGCACACGCGTGACGGGATCGAAGGGGTGATCTGCGGGCGCGCCTTATACGAAGGGCGGCTCGATCTGGCGGCGGCGATCGCGCTTGCAGGGCGCGGCGCATGACCGTCCGCATCCGCGTCATACCCTGCCTCGACGTGGCCGATGGCCGCGTGGTCAAGGGCGTGAACTTCGTCGATCTGAAGGACGCCGGCGACCCGGTGGAACAGGCCCGCGCCTATGACCGGGCGGGTGCCGACGAACTGTGCTTCCTTGACATCAGCGCCACGCACGAAGGGCGCGGCACGTTGCTGGATGTGGTGCAGCGCACCGCCGAGGTGTGCTTCATGCCGCTGACCGTGGGCGGCGGGGTGCGCAGCGTGGCGGATGCCAGAGCCTTGCTGCTGGCGGGCGCGGACAAGGTCGCTGTAAACTCGGCCGCGGTCAGCCGCCCGGAACTGGTGGCGGAAATAGCCGACAGGTTCGGCAGCCAGTGCGTTGTTGCTTCGGTCGATGCGCGGGCCGCGACCAGCGGCGCGCTGCGCGGCTGGGAGGTATTTACCCACGGCGGCCGGCGCGCGACCGGCATCGACGCGGTGGAGCACGCCGTTCGTCTGGCACAAATGGGCGCAGGCGAACTGCTGGTGACGAGCATGGATGGTGACGGAACTATGGCCGGCTACGATCTCGATCTTATCCGCGCCATCGCGGACGCGGTGCCGGTGCCGGTGGTCGCCAGCGGAGGGGTCGGCACGCTGGAGCACCTGGTAGAAGGCGTGGCGAAAGGTCATGCCAGCGCAGTGCTGGCGGCATCCATCTTCCATTTCGGCCGGCACACGATCGCAGAGGCTCATGCGGCATTGCGGGCAGCGGGACTTCCAGCGCGTGGCTGATACGCTCGCCCGCTTGCAGCAGGTCATCGCCGCGCGCCGGTCCGCCGACCCGCAGGCGAGCTATGTCGCGCAGCTTTACCAGCGCGGCGTTCCCGTCATCGCGCGCAAGCTGGGCGAGGAAGCGGTGGAGACGGTTGTGGCCGCCCTTGCCGGCTCGCCGGACGACCTGACCGCAGAGGCGGCGGACCTTCTGTTTCACCTGCTGGTGCTGCTGGACGCCAGGGGTGTTGCGCTGGGAAGTGTCCTCGCAGAACTGGGCCGCCGTGAGGGCGTCTCGGGCATCGCAGAGAAAGCAGGAAGGAGCGCGTAATGCCGATCGACGCAACGCAGGCCTATGACGACGGCAACATCTTTGCCAAGATCCTGCGCGGCGAGATCCCTTCGACCAAGGTGTACGAGGATGAATGGGCCTGCGCGTTCGAGGACATTAACCCGCAGGCCGCGGTGCACACGCTGGTCGTCCCCAAAGGACGCTATGTGTCATGGGATGACTTTTCCGCCAGCGCATCCGCCGAGGAGATCGCCGGCTTCGTCCGGGCGGTCGGCACCGTCGCGCGTGAAAAGGGGTTGGTGGAGCCGGGCTACCGTCTCCTCGCGAACACCGGCGGTCATGCCGGACAGGAAGTACCCCACCTGCACGTCCACATCTTTGGCGGCGAGCCGCTTGGCCGGATGATCGGCGGTTGACCCGTGGGCGGTACGCCTTGGAAGCATCCGATGCTTGCCCGTTAACCTTCCGCTCGTCTATGTCGCGTGTCCAGGCATGAAGCATCCCCCTTCATCACCAGCGCCCAACCGTCCCGATGGCGTCATTGACGGCGACCGGCACCTTTATGCCGTGCGCGTCTATTACGAAGACACGGACCTGTCCGGGATTACCTATCACGCCAATTACCTGCGCTGGTTCGAACGGGCGCGGTCCGATCTGCTGCGCCGCCTGGGCATAGATCAGCGGGCCGCGATCGAGGCGGGCGAAGGCGCTTGGGCGGTGGCCGACCTTCACCTGCGCTACGTCAGTCCGGCACGCCTTGACGATGACCTGATCATCACTACCCGCTGCACCGAACTGGGGGCGGCAAGTTGCCGCATGGCGCAGGCTGTGTGGCGGGGGCAGACACTTTGCGCCGAAGCCGCCTTGCGGGTGGGCTTCATCTCTCCCGACGGACGTCCGCGGCGACAGCCAGCCGCCTGGCGCGAACGGTTCGCCGATTTCATCAACTCCGCAGTAAACGAGGCCATCGACGCCACATGACATCCCTGTTCCTGACTGTTGCCCCGCCGACCCGGCTTGATCCCGTGGAACTGTTCCTGATGGCCGACATCGTCGTGCAGGCGGTGATGATCGGACTGATCCTCGCCAGCATCTGGGTGTGGGCCATCATCATCTCCTTCATCCTGCGGATGAACCGCCTGCGCTCCAGCACCCGCCGGTTCGAGGAAGCGTTCTGGCGGTCCGACGATTACGAGGCGCTTATGTCAGGCAAGCGCAAACGCGACCTGCCCAGCGCGCGGGTCGTCGACGCGGCGGTGGCCGAATGGCGCCGGTCGACCAAGTCGCAGCCAATCGACCGCGACGGGACGCGCGAACGCGTTGCGGGCGCCATGGACAACCAGATTGCCGAGGAAGCGGACAGCCTTTCGGAACGGCTGTCGTTCCTCGCCACCGTCGGCGCGGTGGCCCCGTTCGTGGGGCTGTTCGGCACCGTGTGGGGGATCATGAACAGCTTTTTCCAGATCGGGGCGCAGGAATCGTCTTCGCTCGCCGTGGTGGCGCCGGGCATCTCGGAAGCCTTGTTCGCCACGGCCATCGGGTTGTTCGCGGCCATTCCCGCGGTGATCGCCTACAACCGCTTCTCCGATCAGGTGAACCGGTTCGAGGCGCGCCTGCAACGCTTTGCCGGGCGGTTCCATGCCAGCCTCAGCCGCGAGCTGGAAAAGGTGCCCGCCTGATGGCGATGCAGCTTGGCGGTGGCAAGCGGGGCCGGCGTGGCCGAGCGCCGATGGCCGACATAAACGTGACCCCGTTCGTGGACGTCATGCTGGTGCTGCTGATTATCTTCATGGTCACGGCGCCGCTGCTGACGGCGGGGGTGCCGGTCGACCTTCCCGACAGCCGCGCCAACGCCTTGCCAACCGAACGGGATCAGGTGACGATTTCGATGCTTGCGGACGGCAGCGTCTATCTCGATGAAGAGCCGCTGACGAACGAACAACTTGCTGCGCGGCTCGTCGCCATCGCACCCGCCGCAGATAGTGGCGAGGGTCCGTCGGTGACACTGCGTGCCGACCGCAGCCTGCCTTACGGCAACGTCATGGCGGTAATGGGCGAATTGAACCGGGCGGGCCTCAATTCCATTTCGCTAGTCACCAACAGTTCAGTGACCGCGCCATAACCCGGCTAATCATGGCAAGCCACGCTGTATCCTCGCCTGCGACCCAGCCCCGCCGGGAAGAGCGGATCGGTCTTGGCATTGCTATCGCCGCGCACGTGGCACTGGCCGCTTTTCTGGTCAGCCGCGAGGCACCTGCGCCGGTCGCGCCGCAGGAAGAACGCATGGTGGTGAACCTGTCGCAGGACGTTGGCCTGGCCGATACCGCGCCGGTGCCGGTCCCCGCCAGCCGCGCCGCCGTTGCGCCGCAATTATCGCAGGAAACCACCGCGCCGCCCGAACCTGAGGTCACCCCGCCCCTGCCGCCCATACAGCAGCCGGTTGAACGGCCGCAGCCCGTGGCCAGTCCCCCACCACGCCCCGCACCCGCGCCGCAGCCGCGCGCGACTGCCCAGCCCCCGCAGCCACGGGCCACTCCCCAGCCCGCACAACCCGCGCCGCAGCCGCGCCAGACCAGCGCGCCGGCACCCCGTCCGACCGCTGCTGCGCAGCCCGCCCCGCAACAGCGGCAGGCAGCAAGCCGGATCGGGAGCGATTTTCTTGCCGGGGCGGGCAGCGCGGACACGCAGGAGACCCGCGCGCCCGCCAGCGCGATCGGCGCGCGAACGCAGGCGTCGATAACTTCCGCCATCATCCGGCAACTCAAACCGCACTGGAATGCGCCGTCGGGCGTGGATGCCGACCGGCTGGTGACGGTGCTGTCATTCCGGCTGAACCGCGACGGCTCTCTTGCGGGAACGCCGCGGGTGGTCAGCCAGTCCGGGATCACCGACGCCAATTCGCCGCAGAAGGCGCTGCACGCCGAACGCGCCATCCGCGCGGTTCAGCTTGCCGCGCCGTTCAACCTACCCGAAGAGTACTACGCCGCCTGGAGCAACGTTTCCAGTGCCCGCTTCGACAGGAGCCTATCGCAATGAAACTGATTTCACGCTTCACCCTTTTCGCCGGAGTCGCCCTGTGGTGCGCGGTGCCCGCCGCGGCGCAGGACCTCGGCGCCCCGCCTCCGCCAGACGGGAACGTGACGCAGGTACCGGTCCAGGGTTCGAACAACCAGCCTGCCGACGGGCTGAGTTTCACAGTCACCGACGAAAGCGAATGGCAGGATATGTCCATTGCCATTCCCGCATTTGCCACCGACCGGGATCAGCCGACACCCGCCAACGCGCAAGGCACCGCCGCGCTTGGCCGGGCGGTGGGTGATGTGATCTACAACAACCTCAGAAACAACGGCCTTTTTCGGCCGGTCGGGCCAGATTCGCTGCCGCAGACCGGCTATGCGCAAGTCACCGCACCCACGTTCACCGGGTGGACCCAGCGCGGCACCGAAATGCTGGTGCAGGGGTTTGTCCGGGCGGGCGCGGACAACCGGCTGACCATCGGCTGCTACCTTTATGACGTGTCGCTGCGGCAGGAAATCGCACGCGACGGCTGGGTGGTCGAACCGTCGGAATGGCGGCGGGCGGCGCACAAGTGCGCGGATATGGTCTATTCCCGCCTGACCGGCGAGACGCCGTTCTTCGACAGCCGGATTGCGTACATCGCGGAAACCGGACCGAAGGACCGGCGGGTCAAGCGGCTCGCCATCATGGATTCGGACGGGGCGAACCACCGGTTCATCACCAACGGCCAGTCAACCGCGCTGACCCCGCGCTATTCCCCCGACTATTCCAAGCTGCTCTACCTGTCTTACGTGGATGGCAACCCGCGCATCTATGTCTATGATATCGGCACGGGCCGACAGCGGCTAGTCGCAGAAACCGCCGGCGCCACCATTGCGCCCCGCTGGTCGCCGGATGGGCGCTATATCCTTTATTCGATGGCTCTGGGGGGCAATACGGACATTTACCGGGTCCCCGCAGCGGGCGGCACGCCGCAACGGTTGACCGATACGCCGGGCATCGACATCGGCGGCTCCTATTCCCCCGATGGTCGACAGATCGTGTTCGAAAGCGACCGTTCCGGCACCCAGCAGCTTTACATCATGAACGCGGATGGTTCGAACCAGCGTCGCCTGTCTTTCTTCGGCGGCCGGGCCGCAACGCCGGAATGGAGCCCGCGCGGAGACCAGATCGCATTCACCCACATCACCGGCAACTTCCGCATCGCCACCATTACGCCCGATGGCCGAAACCTGCGCCATCTGACCAATTCATGGCAGGACGAGGCGCCCACATGGGCACCAAACGGGCGGATCATCCAATTCTTCCGCACCGAACGCGGATCGGGCCGGACCGGGTTATGGCAAGTTGATCTGACCGGCCGGAACGAGCGCCGCCTGCCCACCCCGGTCGACGCGTCCGACCCAGCGTGGGGACCGATTTTGCCGTAAGCGGCGTTACAAGATACGATGGTTTCTCATCAATGACGTGAACAGGGAAAGGACCACACGCATGAAGATAACCCACGCCGCAACGGCGCTTGCCGTCACCACGCTTGTCCTGGCTGGTTGCCGGAGCCGCGCGCCCGAAGAACTGCCGCCGACCCCCGTCGCCCCGAGCCAGACTACGTCGCCCTCCACCGGTACCGGCGGCGGAGCCGCACAGCCCGGCACTCAGGCTCACTTCGAACAGTCGGTCAACGGTCAGAACATCATCTACTTCGACACGGACCAGTACAATATCGACGCCACCGACCAGGCTGCCCTGCGCACACAGGCTCAGTATCTGCAGCAGTATCCCAACATCCGCGTCACCGTTGAAGGGCACGCGGACGAACGCGGCACACGCGAATACAACCTTGCACTTGGCGAACGCCGGGCAAACGCAGCCAGGAACTACCTCGTCAGCCTGGGTATTCCCGCGAACCGCATCACCACTGTCAGCTATGGCAAGGAACGCCCCGTGGCGCTCGGCTCCAACGAAAGCGCCTGGGCGCAGAACCGCCGCGCGGTGACGGTGGTGGTCAACTAGTCCTTTGCGCCCTCTGTCGCACCCCGTGGCGGCAGCAGCAGTTCCGTAGCTGGCAAAACGCAGGCAATCCCGCGACTGCGTTATCCCGCGTCGCTGGCCGGCATGCGCCAGCTACGGTTTTGCAGGGTAGAGTTTTACAGGGTACGGTTTTGCAGGGTACGGCTTTGCAAGCCGTGATCCAGCGACCCGGCATCGCGGGTCTGGTATCTTTGCCGAACCGCTTCTATCTTCGCCCCTTCCATGTCCCAGACGATATCGCCATGACCCGCCGCTCACTTGATTGGGGTTTTCCCCGGTGGCGGGCTTACGGCGGCGCGCGCGAAGCGGCGCAGGTTCGTCTGTGCGACCGCCACGGCTGCGACGCGCCGGGCGACTGCCCCGCCCCCAAGGCACCGAACAGCCGCGAACGCTGGATGTTCTGCCAACGTCATGCGGCCGAATACAACAGCGGCTGGGACTACTTTGCGGGGCTAGACAAGGCCGAACGGGGCGAGCGCGCGGGCGCGGAACGGCGGGAAAACAGCGGATATGCCGAGGCGCAGCATTATGGCTGGGGTGCGAGCGGGGATGGCAGCCGGTCGGCGGACGAGATGCGCGCATTGAACGTGCTGGAACTGGAAGCCGACGCGGACTTCGCGGCCGTGAAACGGGCCTGGCGGGAAAAGGCGAAAGCGGTGCACCCCGACGTGCGACCCGGCGACAAGGCGGCAGCAGCCGAGTTCCAGAAGCTTCACCTCGCGTATGAGGTGCTGAAGGCGGCGGAGGATCGGCGGGTCTGGCGGGGCTGAGGCACCACCGGCCTGCTCTCCTCCACTGGTAATCCAAGCCGCGTCGGTAAGGCGAGTTGGCCCCCGCCTCCTGACTGGCCACGCCAGAACCGCATTGACATTCCACATCATACGGCCCACATGGCGGCGCAACGGGACGCTATTCGCAGCGTGAACATGCGGCCAGGTGCCGCGGCTGCGCCCCGTTCTTCCAAGAGCTTCCCTTTTCACGCGGGTCGTTCCGAACCCGCTGCCAGCGTGCGTTTGGAAACGTGCGCTGTTGCCGCACATGAAAGCGATACAGACACTTATGACATTCACCGATCTCGGGCTGTCGCAGCCCATCCTCCAGGCGCTCGAGCAGAAGGGCTACGACACGCCAACCCCTATACAGGCGCAGGCGATACCGCTGGTGCTGCAAGGCCGCGACCTGCTGGGCATTGCTCAGACGGGCACCGGCAAGACGGCGGCGTTCATGCTGCCTTCCATCGACCGGTTGCGCCGGTCCGAACAGGGCGCGCCGCGCCGCTCTTGCCGGATGCTGGTGCTGGCCCCCACCCGCGAACTGGCGGGGCAGATCGCCGATGCGGCACGCGATTACGGTGCCCTGTCCGGCCTGTCGACTCAGAGCATCGTCGGCGGCACATCCGTCGGCAAGGACCGGCAGAAGATGGCTCGCGGTTCCGACATTCTGGTGGCGACGCCGGGGCGACTGGTCGACATGCTCGACCAGAAGGCGATGACGCTGGACCGGACCGAAATCCTCGTCCTCGACGAGGCGGACCAGATGCTCGACCTGGGCTTCATCCACGCCCTGCGGCACATCGTCGCCCTGCTCCCGAAGGAGCGACAAACGCTGCTGTTCTCGGCCACCATGCCCAAGGCGATCAAGGAACTGGCGGCCAAGTTCCTGAAAAACCCGGCACAGGTATCCGTCACTCCGGCGGCGACCACGGCCGAGCGGGTCAGCCAGTATGTCTGCCATGTGAGCCAGCCCGAAAAGCAGGCTCTGCTGACGGTCAGCCTGCAAAAGGGGCTGGAAAGCCGCGAGATCGACCGCGCGCTGGTGTTCACCCGCACCAAGCACGGGGCCGACCGCGTGGTCCGCAACCTGGACAAGGCCGGCATTCGCGCCAATGCCATTCACGGCAACAAGAGCCAGCCGCAGCGCGAACGCGCGCTTGACGAGTTCCGTCAGGGCCGGGTCCGCGTGCTGGTGGCGACCGACATCGCCGCGCGCGGGATCGACATTCCGGGCGTCAGCCACGTGTTCAACTTCGAGCTGCCTAATGTGGCCGAACAGTATGTTCACCGCATCGGCCGGACAGCGCGTGCGGGTGCGGAAGGGATGGCCATCGCCTTCTGCGCGCCGGACGAGCGGGATTACCTGCGCGGCATCGAGCGGCTGACACGCCAGACGCTGCAGCCGATCCCGCTGCCGCCCTCCTTCCGCGCCGAAGTGGAGCGGCTGGGTACGACGCCTGCCGAATCTAACCGGCAGGAACACCGTCGTCCGCAGCCAAGGAAGCAGGTGGAGGCGAAGCCGGCGCCGAACCGGGGCGCCCGCCCGCCGCAAGGCGGCGAACGCAGCGGCGCGCGTCGCGGCGGTGGCCGACGGACAAGCGGCGGCGCACGGGCGGCGCGTTAACTGCCCGTCCACCACCCCCTCCCAGAAGCGGGAGGGGGCAACACTCAACTATACCTGCGCCAGCGCCTGCTCGAAATCTGCGATCAGGTCGTCCGCGTCCTCGATCCCCACGCTGATCCGTACCAGGTTGTCGGCAATCCCCAGTTCCGTCCGCCGCCCCTGAGGCACGGACAGGTGCGTCATCGACGCCGGATGGCTTGCCAAGGTCTCGGTGCCGCCCAGGCTCACCGCCAGCTTGGCGACTTTCAGCGCGTCGAGGAAGCGGAAGCATTCTTCCTCGCCGCCGCGCAGGAACACGGAGAAGGTCGAGCCGGCGCCAAGGCAGTGGCGGTCGTAGATGTCCTTCTGCCGCGGGTCGCTGATGAAGCCGAGGTAGCCCAATCCCTCCACCTTGGGATGCCCGCGCAGGTATTCGCACACCTTGGCGGCGTTCTCGCCCGCGCGTGTCATGCGCAATTCCACCGTCTCGAGACTGCGCAGCAGCATCCAGGCTGTATTCGGATCGGCAATGCCGCCCATCGTGTTGCGCAAGGAGCGGACCGGGTTCATCCACTTCTTAGCGCCCGCAACGCTGCCCGCCACGAGGTCGCTGTGACCGCCGACGTACTTCGTCAGTGAATAGGCGACGATGTCGGCGCCATGCTCCAGCGGCCGTTGCCACAGTGGTCCCAGGAACGTGTTGTCGATCGCGATCGGCGGGCCGTCCGCACCGAAAGCCGCGTCGCGCGCATCGCGCACCGCCTGCACATCGACCAGCGCGTTGGTCGGGTTGCCCGGGGATTCAAGATAGATCATCGCCACCTTGCCGCCCTGCTCCGCAGCCATCTCGGCGGCGCGGGCAAGGATGTTGTCGAGTTCGTCGCGGGTCGCTCCAGCGGGGAAATCGATGTAGGTGACGCCGAACCGGCTCAGCGTCTTGGCGACGAAGCCTTCCGACGCGGCATACAGCGGCCCGGAATGGACGATCACGTCCCCGGCCGAACAGTACGCCATCATCAGGATGCAGATCGCGGTCATCCCGGACGAGAAGCACAGCGCATCCTCCGCCCCATCCCAGATGGCAAGCCGGTCCTCCAGGATCTCCTGGTTGGGCCCGTTGAAGCGCGAATAGACCAGACCTTCCGCCCCGCCTTCGCGGATGCCGGTGATGCCTTCGAAATGCCGCTTGCCCGCCGCCGCGCTTTCGAAGGCGAAGGTGGAGGTGAGGAAGATCGGCGGCTTCAGCGACCCTTCCGACAGAACGGGGTCGTATCCGTATCCCATCATCAGCGTCGCCGGTTTCAGCGCGCGGCCGTTCAGTGTTGTCACCTCCGCCTTGGGCTTGCGCCGCGGGGTGGGCTGGGTTGCGGCATCAACTGCGTCGGTCATGGATGTTCCTTCCTTGGTGTGGCGCCCCCAGGAAGGCGGGAGCTGGGTATCGGCTGCCGGCGGCGCTGGCGGACCTAACCTCCGCAGGTCCGCATCTCCGCCGGCGCGTGTTGCCGTGACGCCTACAGCGGGCTTACCCGCCGTTCAACCGGTCACTGTATAGATGATCCACACCATGCCCACGATGAGGAACACTCCGGCCACATCCAGCAGCACGCCGGCGCGCACCATGCGTGGCAGAATGATGCGCCCCGTCGCCCACGCGATGGCGTTGGGTCCGGTTCCGGCGGGCAGCATGAAGCCCCAGCTTGCCGCGAGCGCCGCCGGCAGCGCGAGCAGCAGGGGGTCTGCCCCCAGCGCCACGCTGAGCGCGGCAACGACGGGAATGATCGCACTTGCCGTGGCGACGTTGCTGGCGAACTCCGTCACGAGCACCACCAGCGCCACCAGGATGAGCGCAATCACTATCAGCGGCACGCCCTGGAGAAACAGCAGCGCCTCTCCCAGCCAGGCCGCCAGCCCGCTGGCACCTATGCCGGCGGCCAGCGCCAGTCCGCCCCCGAACATCATGATGACGGCCCATGGCGCCCGGTCGGCTTCCTGCCAGACAAGCAGCGGCCGCCCCGTTCCATCGGGAATGAGGAACAGCGCCAGACCCGCGATGACGGCAATTGTTCCATCGGTCCAGCTCCCCTGGGGCAGCAGTGGCTGCACCAGAGGCACGGTCATCCACGCCCCGAAGGCAAGCACGATGACGGGGACGAGGCGCCGTTCGGGCCGGGTCCATGGGAGTCGCTCGCCGATCGCCGCCTGTGCTGCGGAAAGATCAAAGGTGTGCGCGCCGATCCGCTGAACGCGCGCGATGATCAACGCAGCCAGCGGCACACCTGCCGCAACGAGCGGAAGCCCGTACAGCGACCACTGCGCGAAGCTTATCCGAAACCCGATGACAGTGTCGAGCAGACCCACCGCGATGGCGTTGGTGGGACTGCCGACCAGAGTGCCCAATCCGCCGATGCTGGCAGCAAAGGCGATGCCCATCGGCAGCGCGCCGGCAAGACCATCCCGCTCTTCCGGTGGGATCCCGCCGCCGGCCAGCACCGCGATTGCAACCGGCATGAGGATGAGGGCGGCTGAAGTGTTGGAAATCACCATGGACAAGGCAGCCGTCGTCGCCATGAACGCGAACAGTATTCCGCCCGGACCACCCCGCCCGCCGACAACCTCCAGCAGGCGCAGGGCCAGGCGGCGATGCAGGCCGGTCCGTTCGATAGCCAGCGCGAGGAAGGCGCCACCCAGGATGAGGAACAATATAGGTGAATAATAGGCGCCGGCCGCTTCTTCGGCCGATAACACGCCGGCCAATGGCAGGATGACGAACGGCATCAGGGCGGTCGCAGTGAGCGGGATGGCCTCGGTCATCCACCACACCGCCATGAGCAGCACCAGCCCGGCCACAATCACCATTTCGCGGGTCATGCCGGCAGGCACGGGCAGTAAAAAGGCGCCGACAAGCGCCAACGCTCCGATGAACAAGCCTGCTCTGCTTGCCCGTTTCATCCTAATCCCGCCCCCAGTAACCCTTGATCCCTCGTCATCCCAGCAAGCGCCCTACAAGGCAACACGCCTTGGATTCCGAGGAACTCTCTCCCGCAGATGTTGCCGGACGCGCGGACCCGTCGTACCTTCTGGATACAGGAGGACCGCGCATGGCAAAAGCAGGCGGCGTTCTTGGCATCGGCGGAGTGTTCTTCCGCTCGGCTCACCCTGAGACGCTCAGCCAATGGTATCGGGACATGCTCGGCGTGGGTGCCGGCTGCACCGCCGACGACGGCGAGCCGAGCGAGTGGTCCTGGCGCGCGCAGGGCGGCGATACGGTTTTCACGCCCTTTCCGCGGGACAGCGACTACTTTCCCGCAGATCGGCAATACATGCTGAACTTCCGCGTCGACGGCCTGGACCTGCTGCTGGAAAAACTGGCCAAGAACGGAGTGACGGCGGAGCGCCGCGCCGAATGGCATGACCCGGCAGTCGGTCGTTTCGCCCGCATCCACGACCCGGAAGGCAATCCTGTCGAACTGTGGGAGCCGCCGCACCCGCGAAGATAGCGGCGACCAGTGGAGCTACTTGGGCGCCAGTACCATCAGCATCTGCCGCCCTTCGAGGCGCGGAAATGCCTCGACCTTGGCGGTTTCCGCGGTGTCGTCCTGGACCCGCTTCAACAGATCCATGCCAAGGTTCTGATGCGCCATTTCGCGGCCCCGGAAACGCAGCGTGATCTTCACCTTGTCGCCATCCTCGATGAACCGGGCAACGTTGCGCATCTTCACGTCGTAATCGTGATCATCGATGTTGGGTCGCATCTTGATCTCTTTGATGTCCTGCGTCTTCTGCGTCTTGCGCGCGGCGTTGGCCTTTTTCTGCGCTTCGTAGCGGAACTTGCCGACGTCGAGGAACTTGCAGACCGGCGGGTCTGCGTTGGGGGAAACTTCGACGAGGTTCAGGCCCACTTCATTGGCCTGTTCAATCGCCTGGCGGGTATACATCACGCCAAGGTTTTCGCCTTCATCGTCGATGACACGGACCTTGTCCGCCTGGATCATATTGTCAAAGCGCGGGCCGCTCTTGATAGGCGGCTGTAGGGTGCGCCGGGGTGGACGGGCTATGGGGCAGTCTCCTGAATGTGATTGCAGATTCCCGCCATTTAGACGCGGGCGTGCCGTTGCGCCAGATCTTTAAGTCAGGCGGCCCTCTGCCAAAGGGGGAATTGCACCATCCTGTCGCCGGCCGGCAACACGGCCCGGATGGTGTCAGCAGGCTGCAAAGCCTTCAGAATGGCTGGATGGTTCGCCGCCATCCCTCCGGTCAGCGTGCCGAAGGATGGCAGGATTAACCGGTCCGGCGCCTGTTTGCCGCTGGCCAGCACGGCGCATGGCCGTGCAATCCTGCGGCGGTTCACCGTCAACTGGACGCGCGGATGGAAGTGGCCGGACATCTCCGCCCGAGTCTCTCCGGGCCGGGCGATGTGACGCAGCACTACGCCGCCGATCTCCAGCTCATCGGTCAGGGTGCCGCCGCAACGTACCTCGGCGGCGAGACCATCCTTGCCCACGTCGTGATTGCCGGTAATCCACACCCAGTCCACCGCCCGCGTCAATGCTTCCAGCATGCCGCAGGCGTGCGGGTCCAGCCTCGCCCAGCCGTCCGGATCGTGAAAATTGTCTCCCAGGGTAATGGCCCGCCGGGCACCGGTTTCGCGAATGGCATCGGCGATCCGTTCCAGCGTTTCCCGGCTGTCATAGGGCGGCAGGAACTGATTGTGCCGCGCAAAGAAGCTGGCCTTTTCCAGATGCAGGTCGGCCAGCAGCAGCGCCGCCTCTCGCGGCCAGAACAGCGCGCGGCCGCGGGTCAGCAGCATTTCTTCGCCAGCGAACGAAAAGGGAACCATGCCGCCTCACTGACGCCGGAAGCGTTGCGTGGCAACCCCCCTGCGTGGCCATCAGCCGCGTCGGACTTGCGCGCGGCGCCGCGGATGCTAGTCGCACCGGGCATGCCGCACCTCGTGCAGCGACTGACCACCCGGAACCTCTCGCCAGCGAGAGGGGGAGATGCACCAATGGCCGACTGGACAGAGCAGACACAGCAAGCCCGCCTCTGGTTCGAAGACTTGCGAACGCGCATCTGCACCGAGTTCGAGGCGATCGAACGTGAAACCGGATCGGACGCAGCTTTCACCTATCGCTCGTGGCGCCGGGAAGAAGAAGGCAACGACGACCCCGGCGGCGGGACCCAGGGCCTGATGAAGGGCAAGGTGTTCGAAAAGGTCGGGGTGAACGTCTCAACCGTGCACGGCAGCTTCCCGCCCGCTTTCGCCGCCACCGTCAACGGTGCCGACCAGGACAACCCGCAATTCACCGCCACCGGCATCAGCCTCGTTGCCCATATGGCCAATCCGCATGTGCCCGCGGTCCACATGAACACCCGGTTTCTGGTCACGAGCAAGGCATGGTTCGGTGGCGGTGCGGACCTCAACCCGCCGCTGCCCTACCAAGAGGATACGGACGCTTTTCATGCCCGCCTCCGGGCGGCCTGCATGGCCCACAACCCGACCTATTACGAACGGTTCGCCAAGTGGGCGGACGATTACTTCTTCATTCCTCATCGGGGGGTGCATCGCGGCGTGGGCGGCATTTTCTACGACCATCTCGAATGTGCCGACGATCCTGCCTTTGCCCGCAACTTCGCCTTCACGCGCGATGTGGGCGAGGCGTTTCTCGACATTTACCCGCAACTGGTCCGCCGGCGGATGGGCGCAGCCTTTTCCGGTGAGGACAAGCAGCGCCAGCTGGAATGGCGCGGCCGCTACGCCGAATTCAACCTCGTGTACGACCGCGGCACGCTCTTCGGCCTCAAGACCGGCGGCAACATCGACGCAATCCTGATGAGCCTTCCACCAGAAGCGGTATGGACCTGACGGCGCTCTGTCACAGCCGGCGCTGCTTCCATACGAAGATGGAGGACGCCGCGAAGTTCCACACTGTTCCCACCACGATCCCGGCGAAGGCAGCGAGCCACCACTGGTACTCGAGCGAGAAGGCATAGGATGCTATGCCCACGTTCCCGAGCAGGCCGATGCTGCACACGAGATAGAATGCCAGCAATCCGGTGACGAACTTCCAGCCTTTGCGCCGCGCATCGCGGTAGGTGAGCTGATTGTTCAGGACGTAATTGCCGGTCATGGCGGTAATTGTGGCCCCGGTCTGCGCCACCAGAAACGACACTCCGCCCGCGAAAAACAGCAGGGCAAAGGCTGCGTAGTGGACGAAGACGCCGATTGCGCCAACGATGCTGAAGAAGATCAATCGCGGCGGAATGAAGCGGCCGACAGTCTTGTCGAACAGCAGCAGGCCGTATTGCGACAGGACCGCAGCATCGAGCTTGCTTTCCCCGTGCAGCCGCTGGCGGAAGGTGTAGGGCAGTTCAGCGTGCCGCAGCGGCACGGGCGAACTGGCGAAGATGTCCAGCAGGATCTTGTATCCCTCGCCAGACAGGTGGCGCACCGTGCGCTCCAGCGGCTCGCGACGGATGGCGAAAAAGCCGCTCATCGGGTCGCTGATCCGCGCACCGGTGACTTTCTGCGCCAGAACGGTGGCCAGCCGGCTCATCCGTACGCGAGCGGCGCTCCAGTCGCCCACGCTGCCAGCGCCTGCATAGCGGGTGCCGATCACGATGTCGGTATCGCCCTGCCTCAGCGTCTCCAGCATCTGCGGCAGCAACGCTTCGTCATGCTGAAGATCGGCGTCGATCACGGCAAAGAAGTCGGCGGCGCTGCTCAGCATCCCTTCGATCACTGCGCTGGAAAGCCCCCGGCGCCCGATGCGGCGGATCACCCGGACCGGCTCGCCCGCCCGCGCAAGGGCCAGAGCGGCGTCCGCGGTTCCGTCGGAGGAATCGTCGTCGACAACGACCATTTCCCACGCGATGTCGTGCAGGACCTTGCTGATGCGCCCGTAAAGCTCACCGATATTCTGCACTTCGTTGAACGTCGGAACGATCACGGAGAGTTGAGGCTGCATGTCTGCGCCTGTTTCCGCATGGACGAGTCGAGGTCAAGACAAGGCCATTAGCTGCAGGCGACCCAAGTGCTCCATTGCGCTGAGACTGCGATGTGTTCTAATGTGCGCCACAAGGGTTACGCCGTTTGCTTTTTAACGCCGATGCGGGTTGAGACTTGATGCATGGATCGTTCCCCGCCCAGCAGAAAGAGGACTCTTCCTTCGGCTCTCGGTTCTTTGCTGACCGTTGTGGTAGCAGCGCTGGCACTTCTGTGGCCGGCGTTCGTGAATGGCGGACCGTTCTGGTTTCCTGATACCAGCAACTATGTCCGCGCGGCGGATGGTGCCGCCGTGTTCGTCACCAATTCTCCCTCGGTATGGTCTGACCGGCTACAGGTCGACAGGCCGCCAGCAGGCAATCCGGGAGCAGTTGAAGAGCTGGCCAATCCCGCACTGGACGGGTCAAGAATAAGTGGTGAGATCAAGCCAACGCGCCCCGTTCTGGTCGGCCGTTCGATCTATTACGGTTTTCTCCTCTATGCGCCCATGCGGTTGTTTGGCCCATGGGGAGCGGTTTTCCTGCAAGCCCTCATCGTGGCGGGCATTCTCCTTATTACCGCCAGCATAATCAGCCGTGAGATTGGCCGGATGCCGCCAGGCCCGACCGCAGCATTGGTCGCAGCGCTGCTTATCGCCAGCCCGCTGCCTTTCTTCACCAGTATGTTGATACCCGACGTGTATTCTGGCCTACTTGTGCTCTGCTTCGCCACGGTTGTCGCGTTCTGGAGCCGCTTGCGCAAAGTTGAACTGATAGCCTTGATAGCGATCTGCGCCGTCATTGCGACCTTTCACACCACTCATATCCTCATTGTCGCTGCCGCCGGCATCGTTGCCGCCGTCTTCGCATTGGGTGGTAACCGGATGAGGGCTATTTTGATCGCGCTGCCGATAGTGGCTGCGGGCGCATTGTCAGTCGCCGCTTTCAACCTGGCCGTATCCTTCGCCCTCGGCGAACGGCCCGTTTCCCCCCCGTTCCTGTCGGCCCGGCTGACCGACGCCGGCCCGGGCACTGTTTTTCTCCAGGAACGCTGCGGTGATGCCGGCGTGGATTTTGTGCTGTGTCGTTATCGCGACCGGCTGCCGGTGCCCAGCGACGCCTTCCTGTGGGATGAGAAGGCGGCCACCGGCGTGTACCAACTCTTCAGCGATGCGGAGCGTGCGCAGGTATCCCGCGAAGACGTCCCATTCTTCCTGGCGGTGCTGGCCCACGATCCGATAGGCCTTGTGGGCGTGTCGCTCCATTCCTTTGTCCAGCAACTGTTCCATTTCGATATGAGTAGCTTCAACTATTCGCAAGATCATGTCCAAAGCATCGGGGTGAAGTACCCCGCCCCCGTTGCCGCGACGATCAGGCCGACGTTGGCGGCGAATATGGCTATGCCATTGCTGCCGACAGTCATGCTGACGATTGCCACCACGCTTGCGGCCCTGACAATGCTGGCCGCGCTGTTTGTTCAGGCTGAGCGTCGAGAAGGGCCCCGTCACCTTGCATGGTCGTGGGCGGCGCTTGTATTGCTGGCGGTACTTGCCAACGCGGCAATCTGCGGAGCGCTGTCGGGACCACACGGCCGATACCAGATGCGGCTCATCTGGCTGCTCCCATTTGTCGCGGGGAGCCTGTGGGTCCTGCGCCAGCGCACTAGCCGGCCGGTCACTACAGGTGCCGACCGCCGCGCGGCAGGATTGGAGCGTGCATCTGGTCTGGCGGAGGAGAGGTCATGGTGAAGCTGATTATCCAGATACCATGCTTCAACGAGGCCGGCACTCTGGAAGCGACGGTCCGGGATTTGCCTCGCAGGATCGAGGGCATCGATACCATCGAGTTCCTTGTCATTGACGATGGATCCCACGACGGAACTGCTGACCTGGCGCGTAAGCTGGGCGTGCATCACGTGGTCTGCAACACCGGAAATCAAGGGTTGGCCCGCAGCTTCGCGCGCGGCTTGCAATACGCGCTTGGCGCTGGGGCGGACATCATCGTCAACACCGATGGTGACAATCAGTACTGCGGCCACGACATCGGAAAGTTGGTCCAACCCATCCTCGCCGGTAGGGCGGACATCGTTGTGGGCGACCGTCGCACGTCCAGCATAGCGCACTTCTCACCCGCCAAGCGGCTGTTGCAGAAGTTCGGCAGCGCGGTCGTGCGCACATTCTCTGGCCTGAAGATCCCCGACGCTGTGAGCGGCTTTCGCGCGATTTCACGCAGTGCGGCCATGCGGCTGAACATCGTGTCTTCGTTCAGCTACACCATCGAGATGCTGATCCAAGCCAGCAACAAGAACATGGCGGTGGTCAGCGTACCGATCGGCACCAATCCGAAAACACGCGATTCCCGCCTGTTCAAGTCTGTCTCGCTTTTCATCAAGCGGTCGGGTGCCACAACTCTCCTGATGTATGCGATGTATCAGCCACTGCGCGCGTTTTCGCTGATTGGCGTAATGATCGCCGTCATCGGCATGGTCCCTATAGCGAGGTTTCTGTACTATTATCTTTTCGTCGATGGCAGCGGAAAGGTTCAATCGCTTGTCATCGGCAGCGCGCTCATGACAGCGGGAACGTTGACCTTCGTACTGGGGCTGCTGGCGGATCTGGTCGGCAGGAACCGGCAACTTCTCGAGAGTACGCTAGAAACTGTGCGGCAGCTTGAGCTGGACCTAACCAGGTACAGAAACGCCTTTCCGATCGAAAACCAGCCGGTAGACAAAGAACTTGGCGATGGCGGAAACACCAAGAACGCAGATGACGCTGATCCGGTAATCGATTTGCAGGCGGTAAAACAGCAACAGGAAACCGCCGTACTCCGCCAACCGAAAGATGCCGTTCGCCAGTAGGTAACGGGGCAACTGCTCGCGCCAAGAGCCGTTAGACCGGAAGACGAAGCTGCGCAGCAGCAGGATGTTGAGCACATAGGCGACTGCAAAGCCGATCGCCACCGCTGAACTTTCGCTGATCCCGAACTGCTCGTGCAGCAACATGGGCAAGCCGAACGACAGCAGGGCGCTGACGCCGGTCGATGCGCCGAACCGCACAACCTGGCCGGCCAGTCTGGATGAGTGCCACGCTCCCATGCCACTGGCATGCACCCTGTGAGCCGGCCCGAGTCAAGCAGCCAATAAGCCCAGCCAGCCTCCTGCCGCCGGCTGTTGACATTTCCCGTTGCATTGCACCATTGCAGCACACATCATCCTTGGCGATGCTAAGGCAATACGAACTGGTTGAACGGGTCAAGGAATATGACCCGGATGCTGACGAGGCGCTGCTGAACCGCGCCTATGTCTATACCGTACAGAAGCACGGCACACAGAAGCGGGCATCCGGCGACCCGTATTTCTCTCATCCGGTCGAAGTCGCCGGGTTGATGACCGACCTCAAGCTCGACCAGGAAACGATTGCCACCGCGCTGCTGCATGACACGGTGGAAGACACGCTGACCACCATCGAGGACATCGAACGCAATTTCGGCACCGACATCGCCCGGCTGGTGGACGGTGTCACCAAGTTGTCCAAGATCGAGCAGATGCCGGAAGACGACCGCGCGGCCGAAAACCTGCGCAAGTTCCTCCTCGCGATGAGCGAGGATATCCGGGTCTTGCTCGTGAAGCTGGGCGACCGCCTGCACAACATGCGCACCCTGCACTTCATCAAGTCACCGGAAAAGCGGCAGCGGATCGCGCGCGAGACGATGGAGATATACGCCCCGCTCGCCGAACGGGTTGGCATGTACGAATACATGCGGGAGATGCAGCTGCTCGCGTTCGAACAGCTCGAGCCTGAAGGGTATCGCACCATTGGCCAGAGGCTCGACCAGATCCGGCAACAGGACACGGGCCAGGTCGATGCGATTGCGCTCGCCATCAAGCAGGCGCTGGCCGAAGCCGGGCTGAAGGTGGAAGTGTCGGGGCGGGAAAAGCACCCCTATTCCATCTGGCGCAAGATGGCCGAACGCCATGTCACCTTCGATCAGATAACGGACATCATGGCTTTTCGCGTCATTTGCGAAAACGAAGGCGATTGTTACCGCGCGCTGGGCGTGCTCCACACCACCTGGCAGTTCCTGCCGGGCCGGTTCAAGGACTATATTTCAACGCCCAAGACCAACGGCTATCGCAGCCTGCACACCGCGTTGATGTATGAAAACTCGATGCGCGTCGAAGTGCAGATCAGAACGCGCGACATGCACCGGCTGAACGAATTCGGCCTGGCCGCGCACTGGGCCTACAAGCAGGGCAGCAGGCCCGACGGGCAGGTCGGCTGGCTGCGCGACCTCATCGAGATAGTGGATCACAGTCACGACGCCGAAGAGCTGCTGGAACACACCCGCATGGCGATCTACCAGGATCGCATTTTTGCCTTCACGCCCAAGGGATCGCTGTTCCAGCTGCCCAAGGGTTCAACGCCGGTCGATTTCGCCTTTGCAGTTCACACCGATCTGGGGCTGCAGACGGTGGGCGCCAAGATCAACGGGCGCCATGTGCCACTGCGCAGCCAGCTGGCGAACGGTGATGTGGTGGAGATCGTCAAATCTGCCGAGGCGGATCCGCAACTCGCCTGGCTGTCCTTTGTCGTCACCGGCAAAGCGCGGGCCGCGATACGCCGCGCGGTTCGGGCCAAGGAGCGGGCAGAGGTCGCTGAACTGGGGCAGAAGCTGTTCGACGAGATAGCGACGCGCGTTCCGGCAAAGGTCGGGAAAAAGGCACTGCGCGCGGCGGTGAAGCGGCTCGGGCTTGGAGATGAGGAGGAACTGATGCATGCCATCGGCTCCGCCAAGCTGAGCGACGCGGCCGTGATGGAGGCGCTGGTTCCCGGCTGCACGGCCGGGATGGGGCCGGAAGAGGACTGGAAGGAACGGGGCACGATCTCGATCCGCGGCCTGTCGCCGGGCGCCGGTTTCCAGCTCGCCGAATGCTGTCATCCCGTGCCGGGTGACCGGATCGTGGGCCTGCGCAAACCGGGCGAGCCGGTGGAGGTGCATGCGATCGATTGCATCACCGTCGCCAACGCCATGGATGCCGATTGGCGCGACCTGTCGTGGGGCCAGCGTTCATCGGGTGCGGTGGGGCGGCTGCGCGTAACGCTCTACGACCGGCCTGGAACGCTGGCGGAAACGGCGGGCATCTTTGCCCGGAACTTGGCCAATGTGCAGGGATTGCAGCAAACGCATCACGACGGGCCATTCACCACCTATGAGATCGACCTGGAGGTGCAGGACGTGCCCCACCTCACCCGCATACTCAGCGCGCTGAGAGCGAGTGATGCGGTCAGTGGAGCAGAGCGGGTCTGATCCCGCCACGTGCGCGCTAGTCGGCCGCCCGCCGCACCGGCACCGGGATGTTGCAGATATCCGCCCCGCCCGCCGGCTGGATGAAGAACGGATCGCGCCGGTTGGCCCGCGCCTCGGCATAGGCGGCGAAGGTGGCGCTCTCGGTCGAGAGGTATTCGAAGC
Source organism: Porphyrobacter sp. GA68 (assembly GCF_022605525.1). GTDB lineage: Bacteria > Pseudomonadota > Alphaproteobacteria > Sphingomonadales > Sphingomonadaceae > Qipengyuania_B. Next base: position 182,069 of record NZ_JAKQYJ010000002.1, on the reverse strand, counting down.
GCGGACGTGTTTGCTGGCCTACCGCTTCGCTGCTTGAGGCCGGGTCGGCTTCGGGCAGGTCGCTGGCGAGGCGGATCGAGACAATCGGCACCCGTTCGGCGGCCGTCTTGTAGAACCCCAGCGCCTCCGTCCCGCGCGGCAGGCTGGAGAGGTGCTCGATCCCCTCCACCACCCGGCCCACCAGCGCGATGTTGCGGTCGAGATGGCGTGGCGCATGGCCGATCACCGCGTACAGCTCCGCCCCCGAGCCGGTGTCCGGCGGCATCCCCCGCCCGACACCGACCATGCCATAGCAGTGGACGGGCCAAGATTGGTAATCGAACGAGTGAACCGACTTCATACTTGTTCCGAGAGGCCAGCCATTTTTAAAGGTCGCGAAGCCGGCGTAGTTGTCAGGCCAGCGCGTTCGCTTAAGCAAATCGTCACCGACGACGGTTGCAAGGTAGTCCCCGTCCTTCATCACCCGCAGCCCCGCCGGCAGCTTCTTCGCCTTGGCCGCATCCTCGCCATCCGGATCGCCCCATTGCACGACGTAATTGTCCTGCACCCGGTTGACGCTCAGCCCGTCGTACCAGCGCGCCTTGGCCAGAGCGCGGATGTTCTCCACCCAGCCCTGGCTGAAGGGCGGCGGCATCAGCTGGATCACCACCTGCCGCGGCTTGCCCCTCGCGTCCGGCGCGAGGGTCATCACCAGCAGATCGGACGGCGCAATGGAGACCCACTCGGACGCGGGGGCGGCGGCCACGATCTCGTTCGGAGAGCGTCGGTTGGGTTCCTGCGCGGCGGCTGGAACAGCAAGGATGGCGGCGGCAAGGAGGAGACTGCGCATCTCCCCGGTGTGCCACGCAGCGTGCTTCAGCGAAAGGGTTGCCTTGCCTCAAGAAGGGCAGCGCCTTCGCGGGGTCGACCTTGCCATGGCAGATCGACGGGAGCGGGGACCTGCATCTGAACGGTGGTCCGGACCACCACTGGCGCAGGAAAAAGCCCCTTCCCACGCATTTTCAGGGGCGGAAAGAGGCTCTGGACCAGCCGGTCGCCGGGAATGCCATTCCGCGCAGCGCCTGATCCGATGCCTGCCATACCACGTCAGGCGCGATTCGGCCTAAGCAAATCTGCCCGGTCGGCTCGGCACGGCTTGCGAACCGCTCGCCCGGTCGCCACATGCGCCGCCCGCCCCCAGGAGGCATTTGCTCGCGCGCAGCCGTGGCCGGCGGTTGCGGCCAGGCAGCGGCAGCGACATGACACAGGCCGCATACGGCTTGCGTTTGGCTCGGCGGGAACCTAGGGCACGCCTCGCCTGAAGAGGCAACGGAGCGGTGGCCGAGTGGTCGGGCCGCAGCGGAGCGGAGGCGGCACCGTCAGGTGCCAACGCGCACGCCTTGCACGAAGTGCATTGCCGTTTTAGGGCACGCCTCGCCTGAAGAGGCAACGGAGCGGTGGCCGAGTGGTCGAAGGCGCACGCCTGGAAAGTGTGTATGGGTCAAAAGCTCATCGTGGGTTCGAATCCCACCCGCTCCGCCAGACTTCATCCTCAGCATTGTCAAATTCCATTGCGACGGTGACCGGACGTCTGCGGCGCGGGCGGAACGGTTTATTGAACCAACCAAACGCCTTGCCACGGTTCATTTCCGCTCTACGCTGACCAGCACCACGCAGTTCTAAAAATACTCTTCCGGGGAGAGCGGGCCATGAGTGGCGAGGCGGCAGATGGAGATGTTGGCACCCGTCGCGGCTGGCGGTGGCTTTATCTGGCGCAGGCAACGATCATCGGTGTCCTGGGGCTGGTCATGGCCGGTCTGGGCGTGTGGCTGCTGACTGTTGGAGGGACTGCCTACTACCTGCTGACCGGATTGCTTCTGCTGGCGGGCGCAGGATTCGCCTGGAGGCGCAGGGACCGCATCGCCCTTGCCCTGTTCGCGCTGGCCGTGCTCGTCACGGTCATCTGGTCGCTTGTCGAAATCGCGGGCAAAGGCTGGTTGCCGGCCTGGGGGATCGATCTGGCGGGACGCGCGGGTCTGCTGGCGGCGTTGGCGGCGGGCAGCGGGCTTGCCTGGCTGCTGTGGCGCTACCCCAAACGATCCGCACCGCGCCGGGCGAGCATGGTCGCCGTGCTGGCGGGCTTGCTAGGGCTGGCGGTCCTGGTGTTCGCGAGCTGGGAGCGGACGCAGCCCCCCGGAGAACCGGGTCGCGTCGCCGGCAGCGGCGGGTCCGCAGAGGATGCTGGAGCGGACTGGACGGCGTACGGCGGCAACAATTACGGACGACGCTATTCATCGCTTGCCCAGATTTCGACGAGCAATGTGGGCGAACTGGAGGAGGCGTGGACATTTCAGAGCGGCGATCTCAACCCGGCTGAGGGCCGGGTGTTCTACTCGTCGCAGAACACGCCCATCAAAGCGGAGGACTTCCTCTACACCTGCACCCCCGGCAGTCAGGTGTTTGCCCTCGATCCGGGCACGGGCGAGGCCCGCTGGAGTTACGATCCCCGCGTTCCGCCACGCACCATGGAGTCCCTGTTTACCGCCGCTTGCCGCGCAGTGGCCTATTTTGACGATGGGTCGCCCGCCGGCCGTCCCGAAGCCATCGCGCGGATGCCAGCCGTACCCGGCGCGATCGGCCCCGTACCCCGCGAAGGAAGCCGCTGCCACCGGCGCGTCTTTGTGGCAACGGCGGACGGGCGCCTGATCGCCCTTGACGCGGTTGGCGGGTTCGTGTGCCGCGAGTTCGGGACAAACGGCACCGTCGACATGACGAGCGGCATGGGTCTTCGCGAAACGGGCTTCGCTTCCAACACGTCCGGCGCGACGGTTGCCGGCGGCCTGCTGATTCTTGGCCAGCAGGTCAGCGACAACCAGCGGCGGGACGCGCCGTCCGGCGTCGTCCGAGCTTATGATGCCATCACTGGCGAGCTTCGCTGGGCGTGGGATGCCCTTCGCCCCGATGCGCAGGCACCATTGGCGCCTGGCGAGATCTACCCGCGCGGAACCCCCAATGTCTGGAACATCATCTCGGCGGACGAGACGTTGGGACTGGCGTTCCTTGCCACCGGCAACGCGGCCGCCGACCAGTGGGGCGGGAACCGCACGCCCGAGGAGGACCGCTTCACCGATGCCGTAGTTGCCGTCGATCTGCAGACCGGCGCCACGCGCTGGTCCTATGCGACCATAACTCACGACTTGTGGGACTATGACCTTGGGGCGCAGCCGATGCTGGTGGATGTGGCGATCGACGGCGTGTCCCGCCGAGCGATCATGCAGGCCAGCAAAACCGGCAATCTGTTCCTGCTCGATGCCGCCACGGGGCGATTGCTGCGCCCGGTGGAACAGCGCCCTGCGCCGCAGGGTCCACCACCCGGCGACTGGGTCGCCCGCACTCAGCCCCAGTCCGTCTTCTTCCCCAATATCGGCGGGATACCGGCCCGCGACCCGGAACGGATCGACGCGCGCCACGCCTTCGGCCTGACGCCGATCGATGGTGCCTTGTGCCGGATCAGCTTTCATCGCCTCCGCTACGAAGGCATGTTTACCCCGCCCACCCCCGAAAAGCCCGGCATGCTCCTGTTCCCCGGCACGGTGGGTGGCATGAATTGGGGCGGATTGGGCTTCGACCCGCAACGCCGCCTGATCATTGCCAACAACTCCCGTCTTCCCAACCTGGTCGTTCTCCACCCGCGCGCGGAGGTTGACGACAAAGCCGTGGGTTCCGGCGGAGCCCGTCCCGACCAGGAAGTGGCCCCGCATCTGGGAACGCCCTTTGGCGTAACCCGGCCCATCTGGTGGTCGGCGCTGAGGGTTCCGTGCATCGCGCCGCCCTGGGGCTACATCTCGGCAACCAACATCGACACGGGCGAGCTGGTCTGGTCCAAACCGCTGGGCACCGGGTTCGACACCGGCCCGCTGGGCCTGCCGACCTTTCTCAAGATCCCTACCGGCACGCCGAATCTGGGCGGCCCGCTGGTCACCGCCGGCGGCCTGACCTTCATCGGCGCCGCGCAGGACAATTTCCTGCGCGCGTTTGAAACTGCCACCGGCAGACTGGTGTGGGAGGCGCGGCTGCCAGCCGGACCGCAGGCCGGCCCGATGACCTACGAGCACGAAGGGCGCCAGTACGTCGCAATAACGGCGACGGGGCACGCCCGGTTTGAAACGACGCCGGGCGATTACCTGAAGGTGTATGCGTTGCCGCGCAGATGATCAGAGGCATGGTCATTCTTTGCGCGAATCATGCCTGCCCGCACCCGGAACGCCGAAGGGATCGTAGCTGTTGATCGCCAGCTTGTTACCGCCCCGTCGGCTACCGCGACCATTAAGCCAGGTGATCGGCCAGGAGGCTGCGCCGCTGCCCCAGCCCCGCGCCTTCGTACCAGATGACCGGATCGTCGACGCTCGCGCCGTGCACACAGCGGCGCAGGAGAGTGCCGGACGCACCTCCCTGGGCCGGCATCACCTGTAGGCGGATCAGGCCTCTTCCCCTTCGTAGGCCTCCACGATCCGCCCAACGATCGGGTGGCGCACCACGTCCGTGGAGGTGAAGCGGGACACGGCGATACCCTCCACTCCCTCCAGACGGGCGACCGCATCCGCAAGGCCGCTCATGCTGCGACCGCCCGGAATGTCGATCTGGCGCGGGTCGCCGCACACCACCATGCGGCTGTTCTGACCAAAGCGGGTCAGAAACATCTTCATCTGCTCGCGCGTCGTGTTCTGCGCTTCGTCGAGGATGACAAAGGCATCCGCCAGCGTGCGCCCACGCATGAATGCGATCGGCGCGATCTCGATCTCGCCCGACGCCAGCCGCCGCTCCACCTGTTCCGGGGGCATGCAATCGTACAGCGCGTCGTACAGCGGGCGCAGATAGGGGTCGACCTTTTCCTTCATGTCGCCGGGCAGGAAGCCGATCTTCTCGCCCGCCTCGACCGCCGGACGGCTGAGGATCAGCCGCTGCACACTGCCGGTGATCAGCTGGCTGACCGCCTGAGCGACAGCGAGATAAGTCTTGCCGGTGCCGGCTGGGCCAAGCGCGAAGATGATGTCGTTGCGCGACAGCTGCATCATATAGGGCACCTGCCCGGGAGAGCGCGGCACGATTGTCTTGCGGCGGGTGCGGATCATGACCGGCGGCGCATCCATCCGCGCTGGTCCGATCCCCTCCAGCATTGGCTGGCCGGACATGCCGATCAGAGCCTCCACCTCGCCCGCGTCAAGATCGCGTCCGGCGGCGAGACGATCATACATGGCAAGCAGCACGTCACGTGCGCGGGCGACGCTATCCTCCGGCCCCTCGATCTGCACCGCGCCTCCGCGCGCCGCGATGTAAACTCCCAGCCTGTTTTCGACCTGAACCAGATTCGCATCGAACTGGCCGAACAGCGGCACCAGAAGCGCCTGATTGTCGAAGGACAGTTCAGCCCGTGCACGCCGCGCCTCGCGCTGCGCCACCGGGGGCGAGGAGAGGGGCGGCATGTCACCCCGGCTTGGTTTACGGCCCATGCGGTCCTTTCAAGTGGTTACGGCGAATGTAAGCCGCGACACACGACAGGCAAGCGCGATGCCGCACATGATGGTGGAAAGTCACTTCCGCTGGCACCCCGCCTTGGGCGGAGTGCGTCAGGCGGCGACGGATGCTTGCAGCCGGCCGGCCAGCGAATTGGCCCCGGCTTCGACCAGTGCGACCCGCGCGATGTCGCCAATCTGCGCTTCGCCTTCAAACCACACGGATTGCAGCCACGGCGATTTGCCCAGCCATTGCCCCGGCAGCTTACCCTTGCGATCCACCAAGACCTCGCAGACACGGCCCACCGACGCTTTGTTGAAGGCCATCTGATCCCGGTTGAGTGCGGCCTGCAACCGTGCCAGCCGGTCATCCGCCACTTCGCGCGAAACCTGTTCCGGCATTGTGGCGGCCGGTGTGCCGGGACGCGGAGAATACTTGAACGAGAACGCCTGCGCGTAGCCTACCTCGTCCACCAGGGCGAGGGTTTGCGCGAACTCCGCCTCCGTTTCGCCGGGGAAGCCGACGATGAAGTCGCCAGACAGAGCAAGGTCCGGGCGGGCAGCACGAAAACGCTCGAGCAGCCGCAGGTAGCTTTCCGCAGTGTGGCTGCGGTTCATGGCCTTCAGCACCCGGTTGCTGCCTGCCTGTACCGGCAGGTGCAGAAACGGCATCAGCTTTGCCACCTCGCCATGTGCGGCGATCAGATTGTCGTCCATGTCGGCTGGATGGCTGGTGGTGTAGCGGATACGCTCAAGGCCATCTTCTCGTGCCAGCCGCCGGATCAGGTCAGCCAATCCAACGGCCCTGCCCTGCTCGTCCTCTCCCGCCCAGGCAGATACATTCTGGCCCAGCAGCGTGATCTCCCTCGCGCCGGCTTCGATCAGGCGGCGCGCTTCGTTGACCAGATGGTGGTACGGGCGGGAGATTTCGGCACCCCGGGTGTAGGGCACGACGCAATAGGTGCAGAACTTGTCGCACCCTTCCTGCACCGTCAGGAAAGCGGCTGGGCCTACGCGGCGGCGTTCAGGCAACGCGGCGAACTTGTCCAGTGCCGGCAGGTCGATCTCTGTGGCTCTCTGCCCCTTCGTCGCCCGGTCGAGCAGTTCGGGCAGGCGATGGTAGGCCTGCGGTCCAACAACCATGCTGACCGCGGGAGCGCGGGCCATGATTTCTTCACCCTCGGCCTGGGCGACGCAGCCGGCCACCGCGATCAGCGGCTGCCTGCCGGCCTTTCGCCCGGCCTTGGTGATGCGCCCGATGTCGGAGTAAACCTTTTCGGCCGCCTTCTCGCGGATGTGGCAGGTGTTGAGCACCACCAGATCCGCCTCCTCGCCGTCTGCCGCGCGAGCTATGCCGCGGCTCGCCAGCAACTCGGCCATCCGCTCGCCATCATAGACGTTCATCTGGCAGCCGAAGCTCTTGACGCGGTACGTCCTGGGCAGATCGGAGGATTTCATGCGCTAAGCCACTGACAGATTGTCACCCGGTTCTCAACCGGAAGTGATCTGGTGCCAAGAGGACGCGGGTGCTTGCCTGCACCTTGTTGTTCCACCGATCCCGGTGCATAAGGAGGCCACAGCAGAAGGAGGCAAAGAATGCTCTCTGAGATGTTGGCTCGCGTTTTTGACCGCCGGCCGATCGGCCAGGAAGAGACGGTCTACCGCCGACTTCTGCGGCGCGGTTACCGACCTGCTGGTATAGTTGATGTCGGCGCTTACGAGGGGGAATGGTCCAAGCTGGCCCGCAAAGTCTGGGGCCAGCTACCCACTTTGATGATCGAGGCGCAGGAAGGCAAGCGGTCCCTGCTGGAGGACGTCTGCCGGCATCACCCCGGCCTGCTCCTTGAAATCGCCGTGCTCGGAGCGGAGTCGGGCCGAATGGTCAGCTTCTTCACCATGGAAACGGGTTCTTCGATCTTCCCCGAACAAAGCGACGTTCCTCGAGAGGTGTCATGTTTGCGAACCAGAACTCTCGACGAGGTGGTGGGCGCAGACGGCAGCACCGATTTGTTTCTGAAGATCGACGTGCAAGGGGCCGAACTCGAAGTTCTGAAAGGGGGCGAAAACACTCTGGCTGCGGCGAGCCTGGTGCAGCTGGAAACAGCATTCCTGTCGTATAACGAAGGCGCACCCAAGATCGGCGAGGTAATCAGCTTCATGGATGAGCGCGGGTTTACCCCGTGCGACATAGCGGGAGAGGTAAGGTTGCAGGATTGCCTGGTACAGATCGATCTGATGTTCTGCCCGATCAATAGCGAGTTGCGGCCCGATTTCTTTCATTTCCCCGACGCCTCCCGCGCCTCTGTGCTGCAATAGGTTGCTCTCTCACGCGATCTTGTAGGCGATCGGCTTGAAACTGCCTCCGTTGGAGGCGTAGGCTGAACACGCGGTGAGGCCGATGATCAGGTCCATTCTGGCCTCCAGAATGATGTGGTCGCCTGCCTTGCTTGCCGGCGGGTCGACCCTGATAGCCCCGATCTTGCCATCGAACGGCACGTTCATGAAAACGTTGAAGGCGGTCGGGATGTCGTCCTCTGTCACACCATATGGCGCCAGCGCGGCGGCAAGGTTGCCGAAACACCCGCGATGGAGCGGCTTGTCAGGATAAAAATGCCGGAACGTGTCCGTGCTGCACGGGGTCAGCAGGAAGTCGTGCACCCCGACCGCGTCCTCCACGATCTCCAGCATAACCTGTGACCGGTTCGACCACAGCCGGTTTCCCGTTGTCAGCTTCAACGTCTCTTCATAGTCGAAAGTGCGACCGTTCGACAGCGTATGGCGGGTGTCGCCAAGGGCATAGGCGACGAGGTCCGACACCTGCGACCCTTCCGGGTCGATGATGGTCAGCCGTTGACCTGCCGCCAGTTCGAATGCTGTTCCGCTGCGCGGCGGGATGATTGTCACTTGGCTCAAACTTGCCGCCTGCGAAAAGGGCACTGCCAATCGTCACCGACCAGACGGCCGCTGTATTGCCGTGCTTCGCTGGACTCGCCATGACGAGCGAGCATGGGGTTTATATCCCCTGCCAGTTCCTTGTCGCGATCGAGGATACGTTCGCGCATCCGCTCGTAAATCCCCTTTTCGCGCAGCCTTTCGAACTGGTGATGCAAGTTGAACACGAGCGTCGGGTTGGGAAAGCGCCGTGCCGGGCGCGAGGCGTTGGGGTGCAGTCCCACGACGAAGAAGGCGGCGCCGCCGAAGCTGAGCGAGAAATCGGGATGCTCCGGATCGTGGCTGACGGAAGGATCGTAAGGCTGCCCCTTCCACGCGTCCTTGTCGCTGAGCGACTGGATGCGTTCCCACATCGCGCGCTCAAACTGCGCTTCTGTCAAATTATGGGGTCGGCCGAAAATCACCGCAAAGCTGCGCAGGTCGTCAGGCGGCAGATCGAGCGCCGCCCAGTCAAGCAAGGCATCGTGAATCTGAAGGTCATTCCACCCGCTCGTAAGGTCACGGGCAACCATCACCTTCATCCGGTCGTTGGCCAGCGCCGATTTAGCCCCGACACATGGGAATTCCTTTTGCCTGATCTTGTCAAAGAAAGCGTCTGACGGCGACAACGCCTCACCGGTGGCAGTGTTTTCGATGAACATGCGTTCACAACGCCGAACCCGGCTTTCGGGTCCGGCGCTAATCTACATCAATGTAAGGATTGGTAGTGGGCCTCAGTTTACCGTGGCTTTGACAATCTTTCCTGGATTGCGGGGCGGCTCGCCCTTGGGCAGCGCGTCCACGTGCTCCATGCCGCTTTCGACCACGCCCCACACTGTATATTGCTTGTCCAGGAAGCGGGCATCATCGAGGCAGATGAAGAACTGCGAGTTGGCGCTGTCGGGCACCTGTGTGCGCGCCATGGAACAGACGCCGCGCACGTGCGGTTCGCTGTTGAATTCGGCCTTGAGGTCCGGTTTGTCGCTGCCACTCATGCCGGTTCCTGTCGGATCGCCGCCCTGCGCCATGAAGCCGGGAATGACGCGGTGAAAGACGACGCCGTCGTAGAACCCTTCCTGCGCCAGTTCGGTGATCCGTTCGACATGACCGGGTGCCAGATCCGGGCGGAGGCGGATAACGACGTCGCCCGGCTCACCGCTTCCGGTATCCAGTGTAAGTGTCAGGGTGTCGGCCATTTGGGGTAAACTCCTGTTGTTCCGTGTGGCGGCCGATATAAAGGCTTCACCGGGCTTGTCACCCGCTTGGGAGCCGTTCGGGGTGGCTTGCTTTTGCTTGCTTCCGCCGTAGAGCGGGCCGGATGGCGAACACTCCTCCTCCTGTCGGCGCGGACCTGCTGGACCGGTCAGCGGAGGACCCGCCGCGTCCTGACGATCGCATCGACGATGCCCGGCATGACGAGGAAAACCGCCTCAAACCCGAATACGTCCGCGCGGTGCAGGCGGCGCTGGAGGCGGATGAAAAGGCGACGGTTTATGCCTTGGTCGAACCGCTGCACCCCGCGGACATAGCCGACCTCTTCGAACTTTTGGAACGGGACGAACGCACCCGGCTGGCAGCCGCGATCACCGACCTGATGACGGGCGAGGTCGTCGCGGAACTGAACGATTATGTCCGCGAAGAGATGATGGACGCCCTGCCCGCCGCCGCGGTCGCGTCCATTGCCGAGCAGCTGGAATATGACGACGCGGTTCAGCTGCTGGAAGATCTGGACGCGCCGGAACGTCAGGCGGTCCTCGACGAACTCGACGCCGAAGATCGGCACGCCATCGAAAGCGCCCTTGCCTATCCGGAAGAAACCGCCGGCCGGTTGATGAGCCGTGATTTCGTGGCCGTTCCCGAACACCTCACCGTGGGCAATCTGATCGACTTCCTGCGCGACAACGGCGATTTGCCCGACAACTTCTGGGAAGTGTTCGTTGTCGACCACGCCCATCATCCGCTTGGCACCTGCCAGCTGTCCTGGATCTTGCGCACGCCCAGATCGGTGCCGCTCGCGGATGTGATGCAGCGAGACCAGACCCTGATCCCCGTCACGATGGATCAGGAGGAAGTAGCGCTGATGTTCCAGAAATACGGCCTCATCTCGGCAGCGGTCGTCGATGGGAGCGGCCGGCTGGTCGGGCAGATGACGGTGGACGACGTGGTGCACATCATCTCGGAAGAGGCCCAGGAGGACACCATGCTCCTGTCCGGCGCGGGAGAGGGCGACATCAACGAGCCGATCCGCGATGCCTACAAGGCGCGCGTCAGGTGGCTGCTCGCCAACCTGCTGACCGCGTCCGTCGCTTCCACGGTGATCTCGCAGTTCGAGGACAAGATCGCCGCCATGGTAGCGTTGGCGGTGCTGATGCCGATCGTCGCCGGCATCGGCGGCAACGCCGGAACGCAGACCCTGGCAGTGACGGTCCGGGCGCTCGCCACCAACCAGCTGACTTCGGCCAACACCTTCCGGGCCATCCGGCGAGAGGTCTCCATTGCGCTTCTTAACGGAACAACCGTGGCTGTGGTGATTGGCTTTGTGGTAAGCGCCCTCTTTGCCAACACCATGCTCGGCGCGGTGATTGCGCTGGCTATGATGTGCAACATCATGATCGCGGGGTTGGCGGGCGTGGTGGTGCCCTTGACGTTGGAACGGTTGCGCATCGATCCGGCGATCGCTTCCTCCATCTTTGTGACCATGACAACGGACTCGATGGGTTTTCTTGTCTTTCTCGGCCTGGCGGTGGCATTTGGTCTGGTCTGAGCAAGACCTCTTTCCACCTGGCGTGGCCAACCCATATCGGCCGAAATGCCGCTTCACCTCACCAAGATCGCTTATGGAGCGCAAAGTTATTCCGACATCGCGGCCTGGTTCGCGGGTCGGACCCGCCTCGCCGTCAACACCCGCTATCGCCCGACCCGGTGGGAGGAATGCATTGGCGGTTCGCTGTACTGGATACACGAACACAATCTGGTCGCCCGCTCCCTCATCCTCGGTTTTCGCGAGCAGGACGGCGGCCGCTGGTGGATCGACCTCGATGCGCGGCTTGTCCCGGTGGTGCCGCTGCCCAGACGAGCGCACCAGGGCTGGCGCTACCTCAAAGGAGAACCGCCGCGGGACCTGGCGGATGGAGAACACGGTGGCGACCTCCTCCCGCACCGGTTGGCGGGCAGACTGGCCGAGCTGGGCCTGATGTGATCGACAGGCGCAATGGCTGCGTCACCTCCGCAGCCACCATTGCAGCAGGTGATGCGCGATGGCCGCTGGTGGCGGGGGAGAGAACGGCCCGCCCCCTCCGCGCCCGGCAACCAGTGACGCGGCAACCTGTTCGCGCGTGAACCAGCGCGCGTCCTCCAGCTCGGTCCGGTCGATGGTGAGGACGGTGGACGCGGCGATCGCGTGGCATCCGATCATCAGCTGAGAGGGGAACGGCCACGGCTGGCTGGCAATGTAGCGCACGCTACCGACTGACACGCCGGCTTCCTCCGCCACCTCGCGCGCCACCGCCTCTTCGATTGTCTCGCCCGGCTCGACGAACCCAGCCAGCGCCGAATAAGCATGAGGCGGAAAGCGCGGCTGACGACCCAGCAACAGGCTGTCGCCATGTTCCACCAGCATGATGGTGACAGGATCAACGCGGGGGAAGTGCTGCGCCTGGCAGGCGGGGCAGTCGCGCTGCCAGCCGCCCTTGGTCAGAACGGTCGCCGCGCCGCAGCGGGCGCAGAACCGGTGCCGCGCGTGCCAGTCGACGAGGCTACGGGCGGCACCGTAAAGCGCGAGGTCAGGGGCGGTCATCGCCTGCATGGCGTTCCACAGCTGCGGCTGGCTGTAGGCAGGCCCGGTCGCCCCGTGCTCAGGCACGGCGGCAAAGCAGGCGCGCCCCTCCAGCAACCCGAGGAAGACCAGCTCCGCTCCCTCGGGCGCATCGGCAAGGCTGGCCCAGACGAGACCGCCATTCAGGTCCAGACCCGGAGCAAGGCCATCCAGCAGCAGCAGTCTTGCCCGCCAGTTCATCTGGTCCGCCAACGCATCCGCATCGCAGCGGATGTGATCGGCGCGCTCTATCGGAGAGCCGCTGAAGGCGAGTGGCGGCAGGGTCACGCCCGGCCGGACATCGCCAGCAAATCCTTCAGCACAGCAGCAGGAAACCCCGTGTGAACCGCATACGCTTCGGCAGGCATGTATTGCGTCATCAGGTTGGCGCGCAGACCATTGCCCATGTTGACGAAGGCAACGGTGCCGGCCGCACCGCCCCAGCCGAAGGTTCCGGCCTGTTCGCCCAGACCGACCCGGCCGCCCGCACCGAAACCCGATCCTGCGGCATAGGTGTTCTCGGTGCTGACTCCTTCCGGCAACAGATTCGAGGTGCCCAGCCGCACCGCCTGTTCGCCCATGATCCGCCTGCCCCGGTAAACGCCATGGCCGACCAGCATCTGCAGGAACTTGTCGTAATCGGCCGGTGTCGACACCAAGCCTGCCCCGCCGAACGGAAACGCCGGTTCGTCGGCGAAGATCGACATTTCCGGCGGGTCGATCGGCACCAGCGTTCCAGCCACCACGCCATAATTGGTGGTGAGGCGCGGCAAATCACGCTGCGGCACCCGGAAGTATGTGCTGTTCATCTCCAGCGGGTCAAAGAACCGTTCCTTGAGAAAGGCATCAAAAGCCTTGCCCGACGCAACCTCGATGACGCGTCCCAGCAGGTCGAGGGACACCGAATAGCTCCACCGCGTACCTGGCTGCGCGACCAGCGGCAGGCGGGCGAGGTTGTCGGCGAAATTGGCGAGGCCACGCACCGGCTGTCCGCGCCCGAAAACCGCCGCAAGCGGCAGCTTGGTGACTTGCCCCGGAACCGCTCCCGCCTGTTCATACGCGCGGGCAATCGGCCCCCGTTGCACCACGGAGTAACCCAGTCCCGCGGTATGGGTCAGCAGGTGCCGGATAGTGATCGGCCGTTCCGCCGGAACAAGGTCGGTGATGGACCCGTCATAGGTCCGCTGCACCATCATGTCGCGGTAGGCTGGCAGGATATCGTACAGCGGCTGATCAAGTGCCAGCCGGCCGTCATCGATCAAGGCCATGGCGGCCATCCCGGTGATCGGCTTGGTCATGGAATAGATGCGATAAAGAGTTTCCGGACCGGCAGCCCTGGTGCCGCCCAGCGTCAGCGTTCCCCTGGCGATGGTGGTGGCCGGCTGCTGTCCCCAGCCGAGCGTCGCCACCATGCTCGCCACCCGGCGCGTGTCGACATAGCTGTCGATGAATTGCGAAACGCCGCTCCAGGGGGTCGCACCCTGCGCCAGCACCCGCGCCGGCAGCCACCCGGACAGCAGGGCGCCGGCCCCCGCCAAAGCACCGCCCCGCAACAGCGCGCGTCGGGAGACATTGTCGAACTCGCGGTATGCCATAGGCGTTGTTCCTGTGCTGTTGGTCTGGCGTCTCATTGGACCGCCGCTGTTTGCGGTAGTGGCATTGTATCGTCAATGAACCACTTGAGTGGGAGGTGTATCAACCATACATCACGCCCATGCTTAACATTGTTTCCATTCTGATCGGCATCGTCGCGCTGTTGCTGGCCATTCCATCCACCATTCCCTTCCTGGGGTGGGGCAACTGGTTTGTTCTGCCAATCGCACTCGCGGGCGTGGGGGTCGGCGCGTTGTCGAGCAGCAACGGCGGGCGCAACTTCTGCCTGCTGGTGCTGGTTCTGGCGGTTCTGCGCCTGATGCTGGGCGGCGGAATTATCTAGCAGGCACCCGCCGGGCTCGAGCCAGCCGCGCCGCTTTGGCAAACAGAGTCGGCAGCCCCGCCTCGTCCAGCCTGGCGATCGGCCACCATTCCCCCGCTTCCGGCGGCTCGGCGTTGCCTGTCCAGGCGAGCACTTCAAGCACAAGCCGCGCGTGGCTGAACACGTGCCGCACTTCACCAAGCAGCGTCCATGATCCCGATAGCGGGGGTGCGTAAGACCCGTCGGCCCGCGCGCTCCATCCATCATCCGGCAGGCCGCGCATCCCGCCCAGCATCCCATCGGCCGGCCTGCGCACCAGCCAGACGCAACCGCCACGTTCAATCCAGTATGCCTTGCCCCGTCGCTCGGGCACCGCGCGCCTGCCAGCTTTGGCCGAAAATGCTTCAGGCGCTCCGGAAAGGCGGCCCGCGCAACTCTCGCTTAGCGGACAGAGCATACACCGGGGCGCGCGGGGGGTGCAGATTGTCGCGCCCAGATCCATCATGGCTTGCGCGAAGTCCCCGGCCCGTTCGTCAGGCGTTGCCCGGTCAGCCGCGCATCGGATCGCCTTGCGCGCGCCCGGCAGCGGATCGGCGATGGCGTAAAAGCGTGCCAGGACCCGCTCCACATTCGCATCGACGACCACTGCCCGCTTGCCAAAGGCGATGGCCGCCACCGCGGCGGAAGTATAGACGCCCAGGCCCGGCAGCTTGCGCAGCTCCGCTTCGCTATCGGGAAAGCGGCCCAGCCGCACCACTTCGCGCGCCGCCTTCAGCAGATTGCGTGCGCGCGAGTAATAGCCAAGACCCGCCCAGGCTGCCATCACCTCGGCGTCCGGCGCGGCGGCCAGCGCGTGGACGCTGGGCCATCGTTCGATAAAGCGTGAAAAGTGAGGCTTGACCGCCGCAACCGTGGTCTGTTGCAGCATCACTTCCGACAGCCACACGGCATAGGGATCGGGCAAGTCATCACCAGGCAGGCTGCGCCAGGGCAGGTCGCGTGCGTGGCCGTCATACCAGGGTAAAAGGCGCTGCGCGATCGTCTCGTCTCTGGCACTCACCGCGCGCCTATGGCATGACCGGCGGCAGGATGGAACCGGACCCAGGCACCTCAGTCAAGACCAAGCGGCGCGCCAGCAAGCCGGTCAAGCCGTACGAACGGCCGCGTGGCGGTCCGGCCAAACCTATCGCTGACCTCATGCCGCAGATCGGCCGCACCGCGTTCCGCCGCTTCGGGTTTGTGCAGTCATCCGTCGTGTCCCGCTGGCCCGAGATCGTCGGGGAACGCCATGCCCGGGTATGCTCGCCCGAATCGATCCGCTTCCCCCCGGGAGAGAAATCAGACGGCATCCTGCAACTCGTGGTCGTGCCTGCCCACGCTCCGCTGATCCAGCATGTCGTTCCCGAGATCATCGAGCGGGTGAACCGCTTTTTCGGCTACAACGCGGTGAAGCGGGTCAAGCTGCGGCAAGGAACCGTTCAGCCGCCGCGTGCTGATACGATCCGCACGGCGCCGCCTTCGCTCAAGCCCATTCCACTCGAACTGGGCGACAGCTTGCGCGATATCGGCGACCCGGAACTGCGCACCGTTCTCGAAGCACTGGCGCGCAGTCTTGGCAGCAGGGATGATGATACGTGAAAGCAATGCTTGCCGCAGTCGCGGCTCTGACTATCGGCATTGGCGGGGCGGCCTGGGCGCAGTCCACCGACACCAAAGCCACCCGCACCGAAGCAGGCCACTTGATCGGCCGTTCAGAGGCTCCGGTCCGCCTTGTCGAGTTCATGAGCTACACCTGCCCCCATTGCGGGGAGTTCGCCCGGCAAGCGGACAACGCACTGCACCTGGTCTACGCCGCCTCTGGCAAGGTGAGCGTCGAATACCGGCCGATGATCCACGATGGCGCGGATCTGACCGTTACGATGCTGGTGGACTGCGCGGGTGCCGAACGCTTTGCTGCCGCGCATGCGACATTCATGGCCCGTCAGGAAGGCTGGCTGGGCCGGTATGCGCGCACCCCCGCAATGCAGCGGCAGGCCTGGTCGGATGCCCCCAGATCGGCCGAGCGGCGACGTTCCATCGCCAGCAGCCTTGACCTTTACCCGCTGGTGGAGCCGCTGGGCCTCAGCCGTATTGCCGCTGACCGCTGCCTGTCGGATCAGGCGCGGGCCGATAAGCTGGTGGCCGCCGCCGATCAAAGCCGGGCCGATTTCGGTGTCCGCGGCACGCCGAGCTTTGCGCTCGACGGTGTTCTGCTCGCCGCCACCCACGACTGGAATACCCTTCGTCCGCAAATCGATGCCCGGCTGAACCCCGGGAGTTGAACCCCGTGACCGGCTCGCCTAGCCGGGCCGGAAGCACGCCGTTCTCAGGAGATTGAAATGACTGCCCGTTCCCCACTTCGCCGCCTCGCCGTGCCGCTTTTTGCCGCCTCTCTCGCCTTGGCGGTCGGCGCATGCGGTTCGCAGGATGCCGAAGCGACCCAGATCGAGAGCGCCGCACCGCTGGCGACGGTGCCGCCGCCGACTGGGCAGACGTGGGCCGAAGTGGCCGCTGTGACGGCCGAGGGAGGCTATCTGATCGGCAACCCTGACGCGCCGATCAAGCTTGTGGAGTACGCCTCGCTCACCTGCCCGGCCTGCGCGGCCTTCTCGCAAGCCGCGGCGCAACCGCTGGACGAGGAGTATGTCAATTCAGGCCGCGTGAGCTTCGAATTGCGCAGCTTCCTGATTCACGGGCCGCTCGACCTTGCGCTTACCCGTCTGATCGAGTGCGGCCAGCCCGCTGCGGTTCACCCGCTCGCGAACCAGGTATGGGCCAATCTGGATCAGATCCTGAACCAGGCGCAGGCTGCGCAGCCCCAGCTGGAAGCCGCGCTGCAGCAGCCGCCGCAACAGCGTTTCGTCGCCTTTGCCCAGGCGGCGGGGCTGTACGACTTCTTTGCCGCTCGCGGGATTCCCGAGACGCAGGCCCGCCAATGCCTGGCGGACACGGCTGCCATCGAACGGCTGGCCAACAACTCGCAGCAGTACGGCCAGGACGGGGTGAACAGTACGCCGACCTTCTTCCTGAACGGGCAGCAGCTGGACGGCAATCAGTGGCCCGCGGTTGAGGCGGCCTTGCAGCGGGCCGGCGCACGTTGACCATCAAGCGGCGTCCGCCGGCCCGGCCGGTGGGCGCCGCTGTCTGCCGGTCAGTCCAGCGCCTGGCGCAAGCGGTCGGCGATTCTCCGCAGCCGGGTGGCAAGTTCCTGACGTGACAGACTGTCATGCGCCGCCTCGGCAGCGCCAGCCTGCGACAGCGCAGCGCGGGCGCCCTTGATCGTATAGCCTTCCTGATTGACCATGCGGTCAATGCGTTTGAGCAAAGCTATATCGTCCGTTCGATAGTACCGCCTGCCACCTGAACGCTTGAGAGGGGCAAGCATGGGAAACTGTTGTTCCCAATAGCGCAGCACATGCGGCTTGATCCCCAGCAGACGCTCGACCTCGCCGATGGTGCGCAGCGCACCTTCTTCCTTGTTGGTACTCAGGCCCCGCCCTCTTGGATTCGCTGCTTCATCAACTGGCTCGCGCGGAATGTGACAACCCGGCGCGATGTAATCGGCACCTCGACCCCAGTTTTGGGGTTGCGGCCGATACGCTCGTTCTTGTCCCGCAGTATGAAGCTCCCGAAACCGGATATCTTCACGTTCTGTCCATTGGACAGCGACTCGCACAGGTGCCGCAAGATCGCCTCAACCAACTGGAGCGAGTCCGTGCGCGAGAGACCCATTTTGCGGTTGATGGTGTCCGCGAGATCCGCGCGCGTCAATGTTCCTACCATGCGCATGCCGCCACTTTCCCTGTCCGTTTTACCCCGAAGCCGCTACTTAACACTTGTTAGCGCTTATTACAATTATCGTCCTGAACGCTTTACGTGCGTAATAAAGCTGCGCCCCAGGTGAAGCCTCCGCCCATGGCTTCCAGCACGACAAGATTGCCAGGGCGGATGCGCCCATCCCTCACCGCAACGTCCAGCGCCAGCGGGATCGATGCGGCGGAGGTATTGGCATGCCGGTCCACCGTCGTCACCACGCGGTCAGGCGAAATGCCCAGCTTGCGGGCCGTGGCATCAAGAATGCGCGCATTCGCCTGGTGCGGCACGACCCAATCGACATCGCTGCTGGCGAAACCGGTTTCGTTTAGAACCTGCTCCATGACATCGGCAAGGTTGGTCACGGCGTGGCGGAACACTTCGCGGCCCTGCATCCGCAGCTTGCCCACGGTCCCCGTGGTGGACGGCCCGCCATCGACATACAGCAACTCCTCGTGCTGGCCATCGGCATGCAGGCGAGTGGCGATGATGCCCGGACCGTCCGGCGGCACGTCTTGGGCACTCAGCACAACGGCCCCCGCCCCATCGCCAAACAGCACACAGGTGGTGCGATCGGTCCAGTCGAGGATCCGGCTGAACGTTTCCGCTCCGATGACCAGAGCATGCCGCGCCATCCCCGTCCGCAGCATCGCATCGGCGGTGGCCAGCGCGTAGATGAAGCCGGAGCACACAGCCTGCATGTCGAAGGCGATCCCGATCCCGCATCCCAGTTCACGCTGGACGGCGGCCGCGGTGGCCGGAAAGGTACGATCCGGCGTGGCGGTGGCCAGGATGATGAGATCGATGTCGCTCGGGCTGAGGCCGGCCGCCGCCAAGGCGTTTGCCGCCGCTGCCGTAGCGAGGGTTCCAGTCGTCTCCGCGTCGCCAGCGACGTGGCGCTGGCGAATGCCGGTGCGCTCGACGATCCATTCGTCGGTCGTATCCACCTGCTGCGCCAGTTCTGCGTTGGTCACGATGCGCGCCGGCAGCGCCGAGCCGGTGCCCCTGAGTACCGAGCGAAGCATCACCCTTTCCCGGTGCCGCTGGTGGATGGCCCGTGGCGCCCGCCCAACTCTGCGAGATCGGCAGCGATGCGGTCGATCAGGTCGTTTTCCAGCAAGCGGGCGGCCACTGCGACCGCATTGGCGACGCCTGCCGCATTGGCGCTGCCGTGGCTTTTCACGACCACGCCGTTGAGCCCCAGGAAAACCGCGCCATTGTGATTGTTCGGATCGAGATGATGCTTCAACAGCTCGGTTGCCGGACGAGAAACAAGAAAACCGATCTTCGAGCGGACAGAGCTGGTAAAGGCGCTGCGCAGAAGGTCGGTGACGAACCTTGCCGCCCCCTCGATTGCTTTCAGGGCGATGTTGCCGGAAAAGCCGTCCGTCACCACCACGTCGACTTCGCCACGATTGATCTTGTCAGCTTCGGTAAAGCCGTCGAATTGCAGGGCCAGCCCCGTCGCCGCGCGCAGTTGGGCGGCCGCATCCTGCAAATCCTCCGTCCCCTTGTTCTCTTCGGTTCCGATATTCAGCAGCCGCACGGTGGGCGCAGCCTTACCGGTGACGATGCGTGAATAAGCCGCGCCCATGATCGCAAACTGCACCAGATTGCTGGCATCACATTCGCGGTTTGCGCCAAGGTCTAGCATCACGACATCCTCTTCCTTGAGGGTCGGAAGCAGGGCGGCAAGCGCCGGCCGATCGATGCCCGGCATCGTGCGCAGGGCCAGCTTGCTCATCGCCATCAGCGCGCCGGTGTTCCCCGAACTGACAGCCGCGCCGGCATCGCCGCGCTTCACCGCATCAACCGCCAGCCCCATGGAAGTGCTGCGCGCGCGACGCAGCGCTTTGGACGGCTGTTCGTCGCCCGCCACCACATCGTCGCAGTGCAGGATTTCCGACGCTCCGCCCAGGCCGGGATGGTTGTCCAGTGCGGCCTTGATGCGGCGCTCGTCACCGACCAGCAGGAATTTGAAGCGGTCATGCCGGCGCCTGGCAAGCGCCGCGCCCTCGACCATGACACGCACGCCTTCGTCGCCGCCCATCGCGTCAACAGCGATACGCGGCAGGCTCATGCCGTTCTCCAAAGGTCAGCGCCGGTCAAAGACCGGCAGCGAGAATTTCCCGGCCGTTGTAGAAGCCGCAGTGGCCGCACAGGTTGTGCGGCCGCTTCAGCTCGCCACAGTTGGAGCACTCGTGATGCGCTTCCACCTTCAGGGCGTCGTGCGAACGACGGTTGCCGCGCCGGTGCGGGGATACTTTTCTTTTTGGGACTGCCATGATGGCACCTTGTGTCTGTCTGTGTTTCTTGCCGCCTCACCTAAGCGAAGTAAGGCGCTGGCACAACCTCGTAAGGTTGCGCCGCGCATTCCTGATGCTAAGGCGGCGAAGCGGTTGCCCATAGCCAAACCGCCGTTGATTGCAAGCCCTCCGGCTGCGGCTTATCCGGAGATGGCTGCTTCGAAATTCATCAAGTCACCCCGCAAGGATCGCCAGCCATGTTCATGCCTGTCACGCTCACCTCCGCCGCTGCCGCCGCGTTTATCGCCGTGTGGCTGATGGTGCGGATCGTTCGCCTGCGCATGAGCGGAAAGGTGCTGCACGGCGACGGCGGCGACCCGTTGCTGGCGCGGCGCATCAGGGCGCAGTTGAACTTCGTCGAAAGCGCGCCCTTTGTGCTGATCCTGGTGGCGGCGCTGGAACTGGCCGGGCGCGGCGGGGTGTGGCTGACGGTCATGGCGGGCGTGTTCTGGCTGGGCCGGGTGGTTCACGCGCTGGGAATGGACCGGGAGCGAGAGAACCGTCTGCGCATGGCAGGCACGATCATCACGCTGATCACGTTGCTGGTGCTGGCTGTGGCCGCCGTGCTGGTCGCGTCGGGAGTGCTTCCACCGCAAGCTGGCACGGCCCGGATCACACTGATCTAGCTCAGGCTCAGGCCAGCGCGTGATCGCCCACAAATGGGTTGGTCCTGCGCTCCTGCCCAAAGGTGCTGACCGGCCCGTGCCCCGGAATGAAGGTGATGTCGTCGCCCAGCGGCCACAGCTTGGTCGTGATGGCGTCGATGAGCGCGGCATGGTCGCCCAAGGGGAAATCTGTCCGTCCGATGCTGCCCTGGAAAAGCACGTCGCCGACAATCGCAAATCTGCTCGGCCGATGCACGAACACGACGTGCCCCGGCGTGTGGCCCGGACAGTGCAGCACGTCCAGCGTGAGATCGCCCACAGTGACGGTGTCGCCTTCCACCAGCCAGCGGTCGGGTTCGAACACTGCGCCGCGGATGCCATAGCGTGCGCCATCTTCGTCGAGCCGGCTGATCCAGAACCGGTCCGCCTCGTGCGGGCCTTCGATGGGAACGCCCAACTCCTTCGCCAGCAAGCCCGCCTCGCCGCAGTGGTCGATGTGTCCGTGCGTGAGGAGGATCTTCTCTACCTCAACGCCAGCCTTTGCCACGCCGGATCGGACTTTCGCCAGATCCCCGCCGGGATCAATCAGCGCAGCCTTGTTGGTGGCGGTGCACCAGATCAGCGAGCAATTCTGCTGAAGCGGAGTAACTGGGAGAATGGCTGCCTTCATGGGCGGCGTCGGCTTGTTGTCGGTCATGCGGCGCTAGGTGGCGCGGCGCACGACGCAATGCAACACGGTTAGATGCGCCCACCCTTCCAGACAACGCGCCCGATGATCTCGATCTCATCCGCCGCAACTTCCAGCGGGGGATACGCCTTGTTGTCGCTCACGAGAGAGTAGCGGCCAAACCCAAGCGCAGCGATCCGCTTCACCAGCAACGCTTCGCCCAGGCGCGCTACGTGGACTCCGTCGCGAAACGGCCGCTCCGAGCGGTCGACAAGGATCTCGTCGCCGTCACGCAGCAATGGCTCCATCGAGTCGCCTTCGACAGTGATCGCAGAAAGCCTGGCCCCGTCCAGCCCCTGTTCCCGCAACCAGCGGCGGGAAAAGCGGAAGGTATCGGTTGCCTCCTCCTCAACCGGAACGCTGCCCGATCCGGCCGATGCGCCCAGCGCCAGGCGCGGCACCTTGGCCCAGTCGAGCGGCTGTCCTGCCGGTCGACCAATCTGGGATTTATCCTGCGCCGCGCCGAGTTCCTGTTCCGGTACACCGAAGAACTCGGCCAGCAGCCCGCGGTCACTTTCCTCCAGCCGACGCGGACTGCCGCGGGTAATGAACTGGTGCAGGTAGCTGGGATTACGCCCGATCATGCTGGACAAGCGAGCCAGGCTGACATTTCGCTCTCGCGAAAGTGCGAGCAACCTGTCACGCGGGTCCGTGGATAACTCGGCCATTAATCCTATATAGCGCCGTTTTTTTCCTAGACAAGTAGGATTTTTCGCAGGAACAAAGAGGGAACAGATGATTCGAACTGCCACGAGTGAGGTCGCAAGTGCTTATCCGCAAGATCGAGAAGTTTCTGAGAGAAACCAATATGCCGGTCACCAGATTCGGGCGCCTGGCGACGCGCGATCCGCGCTTTGTTCTGGATTTGCGTAACGGCCGTCTTCCACGCGAGGAAACGACCGAAAGAGTAGAGCGCTTCATTCGGGAATTCGGCGAGCACCGCTCCAACACAGGAGAGCCCGCGTGACCGCTGTCAGCCACGTGCCAATCATCCGGTCAACTCGCCGCGGGCCGGCGTGCCGCTTGCGCGACGCACTGCTCCGTCTGGCGGATTATCAAGCCCAGGTGCTCGCCCAGAACGATGAACCCTGGGCCAGCGTGACATATAGCGGCGCGCGGCACAGCTTCACCCTGCTATTTGCGGGTGAGGCAGGGGTGGATGCCGGCGAACGGTTTGTTGCCACCCTGGCCGAGCATGAGTTTACCATCCCAGGTCATCTTGTCGCCGATGCCGAGGTTGTGGAGGTCGAACACAGGATTTTGCCGTCGCCCCGGCTGATCGTGCACTGCGAGGTGCTGATGCTGGAGGAAAGCTGAGCAGGGGTTTGGCGGTCGTTTGCAGGACGTGAAGGCGAACGGCCGAAACAAAAACCGCCGCTTCAATACCCCAGCACGAGGTCCATCTGCGGTTCCACCGCCCTGCCCGCCTGCCACCGTTCCAGGTTTTCGATGAAGCGGTCGGCGGAACGCTGGAACATCCGGGTTTGCGCGCGGCCGGACAAATGCATTGAAAGCGTCGCATTTTCCAATTGCCACAGCGGATCGTCAGCCGGCAGCGGTTCGGGACTCGTGACGTCCAGCAGCGCCGCTTCGATCCGTTTTTCCTGCAGTGCCTCCACCAGCGCAGGCTGATCCACCACACTGCCCCGGGCGATGTTGACCAGTACGGCGGAAGGCTTCATCGCTGCCAGCTCGGCCGCGCCGATCATATGCTGTGTTTCGGCCGTTGCCGGCACCGCCAGTATGACCCAGTCGAACGAGGATAGCTGAGCACGCCATTCATTTGGCCGCAGCGCGCCGTCCGCACCGGACCGACGGACCGGCACCACTGTCATGCCGAACGCTTCCAGCCGGTTTCTGACCAGGCTGCCGATCGCGCCCGTACCTAGCAGCAGCACCCGTTCGCCGGCAAGTTCCCGCTTGCCCGGACTGTCGAGCAGCCAGTCGCGCCGGTCCCGCGCCCGCACGACCTGCGCAAAACCCTTGGCATGGGCCAGCATCAGCATCACCGTGTATTCCGCGATGGTAACGGCATTGATGCCCGTGCCGTTGGTCACGACCACACCGCGTTCCCGCAGCAGCTCCAGCGGCAGGAAATCCAGCCCGGCGTAGATGGAGTTGAGCCATCCGAGGTTGGTGGCGGCCTTAACGACCTCCACCATCGGCTCGGGCTGGGCGAAGTCGAACCAGCCGATCTGCGCGCGCGGTGCCAGTTCCAGCGCCTCGTCCTGCGACATGAACCAAAGCGGCTCCACCCAATCGGGCAGACGCGGTTCGACCAGGGGCCGGATCAGGGCGGACAGGACTGCGGTGCTCATGTGAGTTTCCACTCCCAGGCCAGTGGATCGCCGTCCATCACCTCCACACCCTTGGCGGTGAGCTCGTCACGGATCGCGTCTGAGGTGGCGAAGTCCTTCTTCGCACGCGCTTCCCTGCGGCGGGCGAGCGCGGCTTCGATCTCGGCCTCGGTAATCTGCGCGGCCTCGGGGCGGATGCGAAGATCGGCGCGAGTGAGGTTGAGGAGGTCGAGGCCGAGCATACTGTCGAACTTGCCGACAGCTTCCAGTTTTGTGTTCGGATGATCAAGTTTGGCCAACATAGCGTCTAGGTGACCAAGCGCGCGCGGCGTGTTCAAGTCATTGAACAACTCTCTGGCTGCTTGATCAGGAATGACAATCTGGACGTTCTCCAAGACGTTTGGGTCGGCTTTATCCTTCAGCCTCTCCACCGCCATCACCATCCGCTTCAGCCGTGTGAGCGCCGCATGCAGTCCCTCCCAGCTGAACTCCAGCTCGGAACGGTAATGCGCCTGCAGGCACATCAGGCGGTAGGCGAGCGGGTGGTAGCCGCGATCGATCAGCAGTTGCAGGCGCAGGAACTCGCCGCTCGATTTCGACATCTTGCCCGTCCGGTCGACGAGGAAGTTGTTGTGCATCCAGATCCGCGCGCCGCTGTTCTCGGCCACGTCGAGGCCATCGGTGCAGCAATGCGCCTGGTTCTGCGCGATCTCGTTGGGATGGTGGATTTCGCGGTGGTCGATGCCGCCGGTGTGGATGTCGAATGGGAAGCCGAGCACTTCGCCGCTCATCACCGAGCATTCCAGATGCCACCCCGGCGCGCCGCGGCCCCACGGCGAGTCCCACTCCATCTGCCGCGTCTCGCCCGGCGGCGTGCGGCGCCAGATGGCAAAGTCGGCGGCGTTGCGCTTGCCCGCAACCGGCTCGATCCGCCCTTCCCCTTCGTCAGTGTTCGCGCGCGCAAGACGGCCGTAGTCCGCGACCGTGGATACGTCGAAGTAAAGGCCGCTGTCGATCAGGTAGCAGTGCTTGTCAGCAATGCTTTGCGCGAACGCGATCATCTGCGGCACGTAATCGGTCGCAACCGTCCACTGCGACGGCTCGCGGATGTTGAGCGCCCTTACATCCGCCTTGAACGCGTCTGTATAGTGGCGCGCGACGTCCCAGATCGACTGGCGCTGCTGCGCAGCCATCTTCTCCAGCTTGTCCTCGCCGGCGTCGGCATCGTCGGTCAGGTGGCCGACATCGGTGATGTTGATGACGTGGGTGAGCTTGTAACCCTTCCACTCCAGCACCCGTCCGAGCACATCGGCAAAGACGTAGGCCCGCATGTTGCCGATGTGAGGATAATTATAGACCGTCGGCCCGCAGGTATAGACGCGCGCTTCGCCAGGGTGGACCGGATGGAATTCTTCCAGTTGCCGGGTAAGGGAATTGTAGAGGCGGAGCGGCGCGTCGGTCATGGGCTGCGCTTAAAGCGCCGCCGGGTTACTGCCAACCCTCCCACCGCACCGCTTCCTCCAGCGCGGCGCGCTGGACGGGGAAGTTGTTCACCGGCGCCTGCGGGTCGCGATAACCGATAGCAAGGCCGCAGAAGAGCGTGTGATCTTCGGGAATTGCGACGACTTCGCGTATCTGCGGCGAATAGACGGCCCAGGCCTCCTGCGGGCAGGTGTCCAGCCCTTCTTCCCGGCACAGCAGCATTATCGTCATCAGCCACATGCCAATGTCCGACCATTGCGGCGGCCCCATGTATCGCGGCGTGTGCACCAGCATCAGCACCGGGGCGCCGAACGCCCGGAAGTTCTGCGCGAACCACATCAGGCGTTTGCCCTTCTCTTCCCGCGCGATGCCCAGCGTACCGTAAAGGTCCTCTCCAACCCCGAAGCGGCGTTGTTCGTATGCGCCATCGAGATCGGGCGGATAGATGTGGTATTCAGGCGCATGCGCCGCCTTTCCCCTCGGAAACTCCAACGCGACGCGGTCGAACAGACGCTGAAGGGGTTCGCCGGTGAGGACGACACCGTGCCAGGGCTGCGTGTTGCCGCCGGAAGGACTGCGCTGCGCCCGCTCGAGAATCCGGGCGAGCGTCGCGTGGTCCACGGCGCGATCGGTAAAGGCGCGGATGGAGCGGCGGGTTTGCACGGCATCGGACACAATCATGGGTTCACCCCTCTTCGAACAGGCCGGCAAGCTGTTCCACCATGGTGCCGCCCAGCTGTTCGGCGTCCATGATCGTGACCGCGCGCTTGTAATAACGGGTAACATCGTGGCCAATGCCGATCGCCACCAGCTGCACCGGGGACTTGCCCTCGATCCACTCTATCACCTTGCGCAGGTGCGTTTCGAGATAGCCGGCGCTGTTCACCGACAGGGTCGAATCATCCACGGGGGCGCCGTCGGAAATTACCATCAGGATGCGGCGATCTTCCGGCCGGGCAAGCAGTCGCCCGTGCGCCCACAGCAACGCCTCGCCGTCGATGTTTTCCTTCAGCAGTCCTTCGCGCATCATCAGGCCTAAGTTGCGCCGCGCCCGGCGCCACGGCTGGTCTGCCTGCTTATAGATGATGTGGCGCAGGTCATTCAGGCGCCCCGGATGCGGCGGCTTGCCATCGGCCAGCCACGCCTCGCGCGCTTGCCCCCCTTTCCACGCGCGAGTGGTGAAGCCGAGGATTTCCGTCTTGACGCCGACCCGCTCCAGGGTGCGCGCCAGCACGTCCGCGCTGATAGCGGCGATCGAGATAGGTCTTCCGCGCATCGAGCCTGAGTTGTCGATCAGCAGGGTGACGACGGTGTCCTTGAACTCGACATCGCGTTCGACCTTGTAGCTGAGCGACTGCCCGGGCGAGACGATCACGCGGGCAAGCCGCGCGGCATCCAGCATCCCTTCTTCCTGGTCGAAATCCCAGTTGCGGTTCTGCTGCGCCATCAGCCGGCGTTGCAAGCGGTTGGCAAGGCGCGTCACTACCCCTTGCAGGCCCGTCAGCTGGCTGTCGAGATAGGCACGCAAGCGGTCGAGTTCGGCAAAGTCACACAGTTCGGCCGCGTCAACCGTCTCGTCGAACCGGGTGGTATAGGCCTTGTACTGGAAATCGGCGGGCAGATCGGTCCAGTTGGTCCGGGGACGGACCGGCAGCATCCGCTCTTCCCCCTCGTCGCCGGCTGTCCCTTCGCTCAGATCCTCTTCTGCGGAAGCGTCGCTTTCCTCCTCGCCCTCTTCTTCTCCCGCGGCGGGTTCACCGGCCATCTCGACGCCTTGCTGTGACCTGTCGTCTGCCGCATCGTCGTCGCCGCTGCTGTCTTCTTCCTCCTCGCTGTCCTCGTCGTCCTCGCCGGTGTTATCGTCCGGTTCCTTGGCTTCGGACGGGTCGATCAGGTCGAGATGGCGCAGGAGATCGATGGCACGCTGCTGAAACGCTCGCTGGTTCTGCAACGCATCCGCCAGCCCGGCAAAATCGTCGCCCGCACGCTCTTCGATGGACGCGCGCAGCAGCGCGACACCCGGGGCGGCCAGATCCGGGATCGCCTGTCCCGTCAACTTCTCGCGCAGGATGAGGCTGAGGGCGCTCTGCAAGGGAACATCGCTGACGTTCTTTGCCCGTGTAATGGGATCGGACCGGGTGCGCAGCTGCGTTGCCGCGGTCAGGTTTTCGCGTACGCCTGCGAAGTTGTTTGCACCCAGCGCCTCGTAACGCACCTGTTCCACCGCATCGTAACAGGCGCGCGCCAGCGGTTCCGCCGGGGCATTCGCCGCGTGCAGCAGCGCATTGTGGTGGCGCAGCTTCAGCGAAAAGCTGTCGGCGAACCCCCGCGCCTCGCGTGCCTGATCGGCCGGCAGCGTCCGTCCCGGCAGCGGCACGCGCATGTTGGTGCCGGTGGCTGACGGCGTATCCGCACTCCAGGCGACCTCCACCTCCGGTTCGCGCGCAACCGCCCGCGCCGTGCCGGTCAGCGCGCGCTTGAAGCGATCGAGAGGGGTTTCGTCGGGCATTCGGCTTCAGGCTCTGCAGATAGGAGCAAACGAGGGGGCCGGTAAAGGGCGCGCTGGACATTGCGAACCTTTTGCGTAAGCGGCGGCATTCTCACCTGTCACGAGATTGTCACAATCCATGCCGCGCACGCTTCTCTCCATCAGCCTCATCGCCCTCGCACTGCCCCTCGCCGCCCCTGCTGCGGCAAGCGACGAGGATTTCGAACTGTGGCTCAATCCGACGACTCAGTTCGATCTGGATGACGACACTGCGGTTCAGCTGGAAACCGCTCAGCGGTTTCGCGATGCCGATCGCGGCCGGGTCGATACTTATTACGGCCGCTTCTGGGTCAAGCAGCAGATTGGCGACGGTTTGCGGCTGGACGGCGGGATCGAACGCCGCATCAACGATGGCGGCGCTGACGAGACGCGACTGTTGCAGCAGTTGAACGCGTCTAGCGGCATCTTGCGCGGTCGCCTGCGGTCCGAACAGCGCTTCAGGGAGGGCACCGGCGGCCGCATGGGTCTGCGCCTGCGCAGCCGCATCGGTGTCGCTGTTCCGTTAAGCGAGGATGGCCGCTGGACTGCCGACGCCAGCGGCGAACTTTTCTGGACCCTGCGTGGCACCAGCGCAGGCGGCGATACGGGGCTTACAGGGCTGAGAACCGTCATCGGCGTGGAATACGCCGTCAGCGACAATGTGGCGGTTAATCTGTCGTATCTGCGAAACCAGGATTTCACCGACAATGCTCCGGACGTGATCGGTCACGCACCGCTGATCGGCATCGACTTCTCTTTCTAGACCGGCGAGCCGTCCAACCAATCGCGCTCAGTACCGCGGGGCATTGCCGAATACCCCGATCAGCACCGGGTCGCGGGTGGCGCCCGGGTTGGCGCGGATTGCGGCCTCCTCACGTCCTATTTCGCGCCAGATCGCGTCGTCAACCTGATCGGCAAAGCGGCGGGCGATTGCGCCCACGTCCCTGCCGACGGCCGCATTCAGCAGCTGGCCGATTAGGGGATCGGACGCGACCGCCAGCGCATTGTACAGTCCTGGCACCATCGCTTCGACCAGCCGCGCTCCCAATTCCGCGCGCAGATAGGCGGTCGCCGCCTGCGGGCCGCCCCGCACGATGTCCAGCGCATTGTAATAGCCAACGGCGCGAACCGCGTCAGCAACGACCGGCGCGGCGCGATAGGAGGCCTCTATGGCAATGTCGGCAAACTGGTCCTGCAACCGCTCGCGGAACAGGGGCGAGGTGAGCACCCGGCTGACGGCATCACCGCGAACGCCGAGCAGATTGGCAAGCCCCAGTCGGGCCACCTGTTCGTCCCAATAGCCACCGGGGGCCGTCAGGCGCGCAAAGGCGTTCTCGCTCGAGGCGAGCAGAAGGCGGCGGATCGCTTCCTCAAGGCTGAGCGGGCGGGCGGTCTGGCAGGCAGGCAGCGCCAGCGCAGCGCCCGCGGCGAACGCGCCAAGAAAGAACATGCGGCGGCCAATTGGCTGGATGGTCATTGCTGTACGCTCCGTTCCCTGTCTGTTTTCAACTGAAGACCGTTCCCATATGCAGGGGCAAAGATGAACCGTGTCCGTATCCTTACCCTGAACGCTGCACTCGGCATACTGGACTACAGCGTGCCCGACGGCCTGCACCCGCAGCCTGGTTCGATCGTGGAGGCTCCGCTTGGTCCGCGCACGATCCTGGGAGTTGTGTGGGAAGAAGATCGGCTGACCGGCGATGCGGTGCCCGACGCCAAGCTGCGGCCCCTGCGTGCGATCCTGCCTGTTCCGCCGCTTCGTGCAGCGCTGCGTCGGCTGGTGGAATGGACCGCCGACTATTACTGCGCCCCGCTCGCCCCCGTGCTGCGCATGGTGCTGGCCAGCGGCGGCGCTTTGGGTGGTCCGGCCACGACGACCGAGTACCGGCTGTCCGGCGGCATGCCCGACCGCATGACGCCGCAGCGGGAACGGGCGATAGAACGGCTGGAGGGGGAGCAGGGCTCGATCCGCGAATTTGGCGAGATTGCCGGCGTTTCGGAAGGGGTGCTGCGCGGGCTGGTCAAGCAGGGTGTGCTGGAGCCGGTGCTGGTGGACGTGGACCGCCCGTATCCGCGCGTCGCGCCGGATTTCCAGCAGCCCGAGTTGACGTCCGCTCAGAGGGAGGCCGCCGCAATTGTCGACGCGGCGCTGGCGCAACGAACATTCCAGACGTTCCTCCTTGACGGAGTGACGGGGTCGGGCAAGACGGAAACCTATTTCGAACCCATCGCGACTGCGCTCGCGCAAGGGCGGCAGGTGCTCGTCCTGTTGCCAGAAATCGCGCTGACCGAAGCGTTCCTGAAGCGGTTCGCCGAGCGGTTCGGGGTGCCGCCGGTGCTGTGGCATTCCTCGCTCAAGTCCAGCGAACGGCGCCGCGCATGGCGCGCTATCGCTACCTCGCCGGCAGCCGGAGGCGCGCAGGTCGTCGTTGGCGCACGCTCCGCCCTGTTCCTGCCCTATGCCGACCTCGGCCTCATCGTGGTGGACGAGGCGCATGAGGTGTCATTCAAGCAGGACGACGGCGTGCGCTACAACGCGCGCGACGTGGCGGTGATGCGCGGACGGTTCGAAAACATCCCGGTCGTGCTGGCCAGTGCCACTCCTGCCCTGGAAAGCCTCTACATGGCTGAACAAGGCGTTTATCAGCGGATCGCGCTCGACACCCGTTTCGGCGGGGCGCAGATGCCGTCCATAGCCACGATCGACCTGACGCAGGAGAAGCCCGGCCGGGGTCACTGGCTGGCCGAACCGCTGATCGCGGCTATGGGAGATCGATTGGTGAAGGGCGAACAGTCGCTGCTGTTCCTCAACCGCCGCGGCTATGCCCCGCTGACCTTGTGCCGTAACTGCGGCTATCGTTTCCAGTGCCCGAACTGCACCGCCTGGCTGGTCGAACACCGCCTGTCGCGCCGGCTTGCCTGCCATCATTGCGGGTTCGAGACGCAGCCGCCTGCGACTTGCCCGGAATGCGGCGAACCGGACTGCCTCGTCGCCTGCGGCCCGGGGGTGGAACGGATCGCCGACGAGGTGCGGGAACGGCTGCCCGACGCTCGCATCGCGCTTGTCACGTCCGACACGCTGTCCTCCCCCGGCCGGGCGACCGCCTTTATCGAACAGGCGCAGGCCGGAGCGATCGACGTCATCGTCGGCACCCAGCTGGTGACCAAGGGGTTTCACTTCCCCGAACTGACGCTGGTGGGCGTGGTCGATGCCGACCTGGGACTGGAAGGCGGCGACCTGCGCGCAGCGGAGCGTACCTACCAGCAGATCGCGCAAGTTTCGGGCCGAGCCGGCCGCGGAGCAAAGGCCGGCGAGGTGCTGATCCAGACTCGCCATCCCACAGCGCCGGTCATCGCCGCATTGGCAGCAGGCGACCGCGACGCATTCTACGCTAGCGAAACAGAAGCCCGCCGTCATGCCAACGCTCCGCCGTTCGGACGGTGGGCGGCCATCATCGTCTCTTCGGAGGACGAGAGCGAGGCCCGCGACGCCGCCCGCGCGATCGGCGGCGCCCGGCCCGACCATCCCGACATCGCCATCCTCGGCCCCGCGCCCGCGCCCATGAGCCTGCTGCGGGGACGGTATCGCTATCGCCTGCTGCTGAACGCCCGCCGCTCTGCACAGGTGCAGCGGGTGATCCGCGAATGGCTGGGCGAATTGACCCTGCCGCGTACCGTGCGGGTGAGTGTGGACATTGATCCCTACAGCTTTGTGTAGCAGCGTGCACGCATGACCATCCTTGTTCCGGTCCTTGGCGACCAGCTGTCACGCGATCTGCCCAGCCTGCGCGATGCCGATCCCGCTGAAACGGTCGTCCTGATGATGGAGGTCTGGGACGAGGCGACCTATGTTAAGCACCACAAGCAGAAGATCGCCCTCATCTTTTCCGCGATGCGCCACTTCGCCGCCGAACTCGGCGAGCAAGGGTGGCGGGTTGATTACGTCGAGCTTACCGACGCTCAAAATGCGCATTCCTTCACCGGCGAGGTCGCGCGTGCGCTGGAACGGCACGACGTCGACGAAATCCGCGTCACCGAAGCGGGCGAGTGGCGGGTGCAGCAGATGCTGGAGGAATGGGCGGACAGGTTTGCGTGCGCGGTCACGATCCTGCCGGACGATCGGTTCCTCTGCTCCCATGCTGAGTTCCGCGAATGGGCGGAAGGGCGCCAACATCTGACGATGGAATACTTCTATCGCCGGATGCGGCAGAAAACCGGGCTGCTGATGACCGCCGACGGCAAGCCCAAGGGAGGCGCGTGGAACTTCGACAAGGAGAACCGCAAGCCGCCGGCCGAAGGACTGAACCCGCCCCTGCGCCCGTTATTCGAGCCCGACGCGGTGACGCGGGAATGCATCACGCTGGTGGAGGGGCGGTTCGGCGGACACTTCGGTTCACTCGACCGGTTCGACTGGCCAGTCACAAGGACGCAGGCGTTGCAAGCCGCAGACGCCTTTTTCGCGCAGCGGCTGGAGCTGTTCGGCCCTTATGAGGACGCGATGCTGTGGGGACAGGACCAGCTATATCATTCGCTCCTGTCAACCAGCATCAATCTTGGGCTGCTGGACCCGATGGAACTGTGCCGCCGGGCAGAGGCGCTGTATGATGAAGGGCGCGCGCCGATCAATTCGGTTGAAGGGTTCATACGGCAGATCATCGGCTGGCGCGAATACATTCGCGGCTTCTACTGGTACTTCATGCCAGGATTGCAGGAGGCAAACGCGCTGGAGGCGCACCTTCCGCTGCCCGAGTTCTACTGGACAGGTGAAACGGACATGGCCTGCGTCGCGGACTGCGTACGCTCGACCCGCGAGAATGCGCACGCCCATCACATCCAGCGGCTGATGGTGCTGGGCAATTTTGCCCTTCTGGCGGGTATCGACCCGCGCCAGGTGCAGGACTGGTACCTGGTCGTCTATGCCGATGCTTATGAATGGGTGGAATTGCCTAATGTTGCCGCGATGATCCTGTACGCCGATGGCGGGCGGCTGGCGACCAAACCCTATGCGGCATCGGGTAACTACATCAACACCATGTCGGATTACTGCCAACGCTGCCGCTATGACGTGCGGCAGAAAACAGGGCCGGGAGCGTGCCCGTTCAACCCCCTGTACTGGCATTTCATGGACCGTCACCGGGATCGGCTGGAACCCAACCGGCGAATTGGTCGCATCTACGCGACATGGGATCGCATGAGTCCGGAGCGCCAGCTGGAATACCGCGACAGCGCGGCCGCGGTCCTGACGGCGCTCACGCCGGCGTCAGCCGAATGGGCGCGCGATCAGGACGGAGGCGGTGCGTAGCCGACACCGCCCAGAAAGGCATGCTTCACCAGGTGTCTTTGACACTCGCGATCAAGCCAGCACCTCGCTGAAGATCCGCTCAAGCGGCACGCGGGCAAACCCGATCGCGCTATCGGAGATGCCGTAGGGCAGCATCAGCGTCTCGTCGGCGACGATGATCCCGCCGCAGGTATAAACGACGTTGGGCACATAACCGTGGCGGTCGTCATCCTGCGCCGTCAGCAGCGGTTCTGTGCTGCGGGCGATCACCTTGGACGGGTCGTCAAGGTCCAGCAGCGCGCAGCCCAGCGCATACTTGCGCATCGGCCCGACACCATGCGTCAGCAGCAGCCAGCCGCGTTCTGTCCACAACGGACTGCCGCAATTACCGATCTGCACGAACTCCCACGGAAACTTTGGTTCCAGCAACAACGTGCCTTCCTCGTTCCATTGGTCTAGGCGGGCCGAGCGGAGCAGGAAGAGGTTCTTGCCGTCCTGACGCCCAACCATCAGGTAATCGTCACCGAACTTCTTCGGGAACAGGGCCATGCCCTTGTTACGGGCACCGGCGCCCTGCATCGGCACCAGATCGAAGGCGCGAAAATCGCGGGTGAGCAGCAGTTCGGAGCGGATGGAGGTGCCGGAATAGGCAGTGTAGGTGCCGATCCACTCGTAATCCCCATCTCCGTGATCGAAGCGCACCAGTCGCAGGTCTTCCAGTCCACCGCGCTGCTGTTCTGTTACCGGAAAGATGACCGTGTTCGACAGGGTGCTTTCCGAATCGCGGAAGATGCGCACCGCCCCCTCGCCTTCCGGCTTTGCTTCCGTGCCATTGGCGGCGGTCGCGAAATGGCTTTGCGGCCACAGCGACAGCGATCCGTCCCTGGCCACTACCCCTTCGCGAAAGGCGACGGAACTGATATGCCCTTCGCCCACGGCGCGCATGGACATGACGAAGCGCAGCGATCCGCCCACCATTCCGGACTGATCGGGATGCGGCACAATGGAAGGGTTCATCAATGCAGCGGCCGCGTAGGTGTATTCGTGGCAGAAGTAGGCCCCGATCAGCGCCCGCTGCGGAAAGGTGAGCGTATCGGCGTCAATCGCAACTTGCTGACGAACTTCCTCGAAGCGGCGCAGGAACAGTTGCTCTGTCTGCCAGTGACGCTCGCCGAAATCGGCAAGCACGCAGCGGAATTCACGCTCCGCGGTGGCGGGGTCGAGCGACAGGACGTCCTGAACCAGCCGTTCGGCGCGACCGCCCGTTGCTGTTTGTGCCTGCCAACCCAGATGGAATGGCCGCAGGACGACGCGCGACGGATCGGCTTCAAGCCGTTCGGGCAGGATCTCCAGCGGGCTGGCTGTCTCGCATCTTGGCTTTAGCTGGGTTGCCACTCGTGTCTCTCGCTATGTCGTTCTCGAACAGCCCGATAAAGGCGTGGCTGGCCAATTGGAACGCCAAGATTGATTCTGCGCCGCTGTTTTCGTTGATTCCGCGCGGCGTGATGCCGTCAAAGCACCGGCCGGTGGCCGGATCGACCAGGCTTACGCCGCGATCGTTGCGCCCGAAAAACCAGTCGTGCGCCGCTCGCGCGGGAATCAGCCAGCCACCTTGCGGATCGACCCTGTGCGCCGCGAGGCAGGCTTCGATGTGAGCCTGAGCCTCCAGCGGCTGCTGGTCGAACGGCATGATGGTGTGCGGCTTGCCGAAGGTTTCGGACCCGATGGGACGGAAGTATCCCTTCGCGGACGTTTGCCGCTCGGTTATCCAGCGCAACGTAGCCAGGCCTTCATTGCGCCACTCGCCGATCCCGCAGAACACGCCTGCCTCCAGCAAGGCTTGCGGGAGCCGCGTGTTGTCGTAACCCAGAACCGCTTCGAACCACGGCCAGTCGGGCCGCCGGGCAGCGGCAAGCAAGCTGCATAGCAGTTCACCGCCGCGTTCCACCAGGCTGCGGGAAGCAACATGCCGAGGGTCCACCCGAAGCCGCTCAAGCGCGCCGAGCATCACGAACGCCACGGCACGCGGGGAGCCAAGATCACCCAATGCCTCCGCCACCTGGTCGTACAACCTGATCGCCCAGCGGGAGAGGCGCTCGTCCCCGCTGCGGGCGATGGTGTGACCGAGCGCCCAAAACGCGCGCCCGTTGCTGTCTTCAGATCCTTCATCCTCCAGCCAGTGGCGGTTAAAGGCCATGAAGTTGCGGAACCGCCTTTCCGCAGGATTCCAGGCATCCTGCAGGAAAGCCGCGTAGATGAGCGCCTCTTTGCGCTGCGCACCTTCGGGTCCGTTCCCCGACAGATTGGTCAGCATCAACGCCCGCGCATTGTCATCCAGACAGTACCCGTGCCTGCGGTCGGCCACGATACCGTTGCCGTGCTGCAACAGACCGGTACTGTCTGTCATTTCCGCAACCGCATCGAACGATGGCGCACGCGGTGCCCTGCGGGCCGCGGCGGTGCGGGCGGTTGCATCGATCAATGCCGCGACGTTCGCAGCAAAGGCCGGCCAAACCGTTCGGCGCCCGCGTTCGTATGCGGCATGCTGAAGTGCATGCAAGGCCGAACGGTCACCCAGCAAAGCATTGACTTCGCGTGCGATAGCCGACGAATC
The DNA here is from genome assembly GCF_022605525.1 of Porphyrobacter sp. GA68. Lineage (GTDB taxonomy): Bacteria > Pseudomonadota > Alphaproteobacteria > Sphingomonadales > Sphingomonadaceae > Qipengyuania_B. The sequence continues at coordinate 146,226 of NZ_JAKQYJ010000002.1, read as the reverse complement.
CTGTGGCGGCACCAAGCGACCGGTTCCTCCACTCAAAAGCTCACGGGCGTGCTTGTAGGGAGTAGAAACCACCGCTCTGCCCAGTGCCACGGCATAGCTCAATGTACCGGACGTCGATTGCTGAAGGTTGAGATACGGTGTGAGATAGATGTCGCAAGCTTCCAGCTGGTCGAGCAGTTCATCGGTTTCGAGGAAGCGGTTCACCCACTCGATGTTGGAGGCCACCCCGAGCTCTGCGGCAAGAGCCTCCAGCTTGCTGCGATACGCCTCTCCCTCCTGAGCGACGAGGTTGGGATGCGTTGCCCCGACAATACGATAGCGAACGTGCGGGTGTGCCGCGACAATCGCCGGAAGCGCACAGATTGCCGTTTCCAGCCCTTTGCCCGGTCCGAGCAGTCCAAACGTCATGAGGATTGGATCATCGGCCAGGCCGAGCCGCCGCTTGGCGTCGGCCGCTTCACAGAACGGCCGGTCGGGCGCACCGTGCTCGATGACCACAATGTTCTCATGCGCGGCGCCATAAATGCCGGCGAGAAGCTCCCGGCCCTCCTCCGACATGACCATCATGCGAGAAGCGCGCGAAACCAGGTGGCGCAGGATCCGCAGTTGGGCTGGATCGGGTTGCTCCAGAACGGTGTGGAGCGTCAGAATCAGCGGTTCTGCAAGCGCGTCGACGAAATCGCACACGTACTCGCCATGATCGCCGCCAAATATGCCGTATTCGTGCTGCACCCAGACGGCATCGACGCCGCTGGCGTTGATGTCCCCGGCCGCTGCAAGGTAGCTGGAGCGGTCATGCCTGTCGATGTGGCGATAAGCGGTTGATCCGTGAACACCTGGGTCAGCGAGGCAATACGATGCGAAACTGATCCTGGGTTCGAACCGCTGCACATGCTCAACGATATCTCCCGTGAACGTGGCAATACCGCATTGCTGCGGCGGAAAGTTGGCGACGAGGGCGACCTTTCGCCGGACCTGCCGGCTTTTGTCATCTGCTACAGCGTGCAGGAACGGATCGGACAGCCTGCTTCGCCGCACGTCGAAGGAATTGGGATGGGACACGACCGGCAACACTCTTTGTTCAAGAAGGTATGCACTAACGCGTTTTGTGCACCGCCGTTCCAGAGATGCGTGTGCGGTTGGTCAGGAAATCCGAGCAAGTGGTGGCGCTACAGTCTCTTACCTGCGCACTTTAGTGGATCCTGCTTGTTCGCAGATGCGAGAAAGGCCGCATTGCTGCGGCCTTTCCATTAGTCGCTAACAGTGTCGGTCAGGTTTTCGGGTCAGGCGGCACGGCCACCAACCGCCCCTTCATGCTGACAGCGGCGGCCTCGCGTTCCGACAGTTTGCGCCCACTGCCAAGAACCCCGGACGAACAGTTCAGCTTCTTGTCGATGCAGTGATCGGTCCACTCCTTGAGGATCTCGTCATCCCACGCACCAAACCAATCGGCGTGAAAGGTGCTGCCCGAAATCTGCGGCGTCATCCCCGCCATGCGGTCGGATGAGAAGTGCCACGTCCGGCGCGAAGTCGAAAGATCGCCCGACCGGTCCAGGGTCTCGTCAACCTTGTACAGCAGCCCGATGGTGAAGGTTGGGATGCGGTAAGGGTGGGTAGTGGGGCACGTCAGAGGCCCTCCACCCCTGATGGGATACGCCATGTGAGAGCGGTGATCCGGGCTGTCTAGGTTAACTCCGTCCCAGCACTGCGGCGCTTCTACAGCAGCGATCAGAGTCGCTCCCACTGGACAAACGGCGGCGACTTCAGGCAGAGTGCCGAAATGTGAACTGGACGTTCCGCCGTCACAGCGGAAGTGAACGGCACCGCCGCTTTGCTGCCCCTGCATCGAACGCCCGAAAATATAACGCAGTCCGCGCGGCAGAGGCACGCACTTTGCGCCGGTCTGACAGTATTCCGATGAAGCAGGAAACCGCTTGTAGTAGATTGTGATGGCATCTGGCAGGACCACTTGCCCCTGCCCGTTCAACAGCGCCGGCGTCCAGTAGGACGAACGGTTGAGCTTGTTGTTGCACGTACTGTCCCCGGTTGTGCGAAGGCTTTCATAGGTCGAGTCCGCATCCGCCTTGGTATTCCCGAAGAACATGTGCAGGTGCGCCCGGCCTTTCTGGTTCGGGAACACGATCGGATCGTCATAGGCCAGATGCGAAGGGCGGCAAATGAACCTGAAGGCCCCAACGGTGTCGGGGTCGGCACTGCCAGGGATGCTGACCTTTTCCAGCAGGCCATCCGTGCTGAAGTTGCTGGGGATTGAGGCCAGTTGCCTAATGCCGTCCTTGTCAGGCGCGACACTGACCGGCGTTCCCGCTGGCTTGGCCGCTGGCGGCGGCGTCGGGGTAGGCGTCGGCGTGGGAGTGGGAGTGGGCGCAGGTGCCACCGCTACCGCTGTCGGCTCCGGCGTTGGCTTGGAAACCTTCTGCTTGTAACAGCCGCCAAGGCTCAGGACGATGGCCAACGCTGTCATGGAACGGGTAATCGGCATCTAGAACTCCCTCACCAAGCCGGTTGAGGATGATCTGACACCTAAGCGTTAATTTGGGCCTAAATCAGCAGCTTAACGAAGGCTTAACAGCCTGCCACCAGACCGCGACGTAGCGCCGCAGTGCGCGCGTCGGAGACACAGCTGAAGCCGGACATCACAGCGGTGCTTCGCCTGCTACATTGCCGGGCAGGCTGTAACGGCAAACCAGAACATCCCAGGCAGGGCCGGACCGAATGGCGCAACCGACGCGCCTGGTGTCGCGCCAGATGATCTGAGTATAGTGCCCTACATCCTCCCACCGCCCTGTTCTGCTTACGAAAGGAAAGGAGCCAGGAACAAAGTTCGCCTTCTCCTCGGCCCACTGGCCGACCATGGCCTCCGGGCCGAAACGGCCGACGGTTCCGATCCACAGGTTTTCACCATGACCGGAGCCCGAGGCCCCGGACTGATGCAACAACTGTCCATCCACGGCGAGCCTGGCCGCCCAGTGCGAGGCGCTGGCCGCAAGCCGGGCGTCCCAGTGCAACGCCGACACTCCGGCGGTCGCGCGTTCCCGGTTGTGCGCGGCGAGCAACCTCTCCTCGAGATTGCCTTGGGGTGATTGCGCGCCGATCAGCAGAGGCGCAGCCGTAATCAACAGGAAACCGACCTTCCCTTGGTGGAGATGAGCCGCCGCGCGGCCGTGCCGCGGCGCTTTCACGGTGCGTTCCACTGGCCGTTCAGCTTCGGGTGATCTGGCGCAGAGCATGCCCGGATGCTGGGCAGAAATGATTACCGAACCGTTAACATCAATGCTGCCTTGACTGCGAAGGCGGCTGGTGGACTTGATTGACCGACAAGCCGTTCGATCAACTGGCCGCTGCGGCAGCCATTGCGGAAGGGTCACCGGCCTGACGAGATGATCGCACGATCCGTACCACGTCGCCCTTTTCAGCTACTTCAAACAGGCGGCGGGCAAATTCTGCCGGCACCCCTATGCAGCCATGCGTGGCGCGGCCCCAGCGAACGTCGCTGCCGTGCAGGGCCACCCCGTCATCCGTCAACCACAGGGAATAGGGCATGGGCGCGTCGTAAGTGCGCGAATGATAATCTTCGTACTTGGCTTTGATGGGAAAGCTACCCGTGGGGCTGTCGCGCCCTTCAGCCCCGTAGAGAATGACCGAGGTGCCAATCTCGTGCCCGTCCCGAAAGGCGGACACAAGCTGACGGTCGAGATCGACCCAGATGCTTAACGGGCCGGAAGTCTTTGTATCTTCCTGCCACACGAACTGCCCGTGGCGCAGCTTGTCGTCCACCCGCAGGATCGACCTCGTTTCAGCGGGCAGCAGGCCGGCACTTATCGCTGCCTGCAGGTCGGACCGGCCAAGATAGATGCGATCCTCTTCGCCATCCATGGCAAAGCTGTGCTGCGGCAATGTCGGCACTGTCTCGCGCTGAGTGCCCGCTGTTTCAACGATCGACGAAGAACCTGGCGGGGCGCGCACAGGCAAAGTCAAGACGAGGGCTGCGCCCGCCAGCACGACAACCGCGAGAACCAGCCAGGCAAGCCAGTCGCGCATCATTCGAATGATGAGGCGATCCTGCCGGTCCGCGCCGCCTTGCCCGAGCGGAGGAACAGGCCAATGGCGGTCATGCCGAGCAGCATGGTGAGCCATGTGGCCGGTTCCGGGATCGGCGCCACAGGAGGCGGCGGATTGATCGGAGGAACCACAGGAGGCACAATCGGCGGGACCACTGGAGGCACTTCGGGCGGCACGCCACCGCCACCACCTATGGAAAAGCCGCCCGGTGGAACGAAGAACCCGCCACCCGGTCCAGTGATGCCGCCGCCCTCAGGAAAGGTCGGCAGGAGCAGGCCCGGACGGCCAGGCGCTGCCGCCGTGTCGGGGAGGAAGATACCCGGTCCCGCGGCCGGGGATGGCCGGTCATCGATTACCCGGCTTGCCCCGACTGGCGAATTGAACGTGTCGCGAAGGGCCTGTCCCACGGGGCTGCGGGCATAGCGATAGGGTCGTGCCGGACCCTTCCCCTTGCCGGAAACGCCGACGGTTCGCTCTCCGGGAGAGCGGCCGATCAGAGCGCCAAGGACATTGTCCACCGCGCTGAAGCCGGTCAGCGATCCATCACCTGCACCAGCAGCGGCTTGTGGCGAACCGGAACCAAACCAGTCCGAGCCAAAAAGCCCGGCACCATCGCCAGCATTCCGCTGGATAATCAAGGCTGCCACGGCAGCAAGCAGAATGATGCCTGTCAACAAGCCGTATCTGCCACGTGCAGTTGAGGGAAGGAGTGCTGCCATACCGTTCTAATATCAGGACAAGTAGCAGAGTCCATTAAGGTTCCGGTAACCAATTTTCCTTGTCCCAGCAGCGGACAAATTTGCAACAGAAATGAATGCACAACCGGGGGGTCACCGGACCGGCGCGTCAAAATCAGACGGCTTCGTCTTGATCCAGTTTATGAACTTTGCAAGTTCGTCATCTTTGAGCAGGCTTGCGCGATCTTGCCCCGTCCGCGCCAGTTGCGCGTTTGTAAACAGCTTGTGTATCGTTTTGTGGCAGATCGGATGGACCGGTACCTTCACCTTGCCTTTCTTTGCCTTCGGGACAGGATGATGCCATTGGACCGACTCGCCCAACGGCCGCTCGCACAGCCAGCAGATCAGGTCCGGTTCTTCAACCAACCTTCTTTTCCGCCTTTTTGCGCTTCATCGTGTCGTGGAACCGGTCCGCCCAGCCGGGTTTTACCAGCTGCTCCGCCCGAACCATGCGCAATTCGCCATCGGCCACATCGCGACTGACGGCACTGCCGGCCGCCACGATCGCGTCTGCGCCGATCCGGACCGGGGCGATAAGTGCAGAATTCGAGCCGATGAAAGCCCGCTCACCTATGATGGTCCGGTACTTGAAGTAACCGTCGTAGTTGCAGGTGATCGTGCCCGCCCCGATGTTCGCGCCCGCACCGACATCCGCATCGCCCAGATAGGTGAGATGGTTGGCCTTTGCGCCTTCCCCAAGCACGGCTTTCTTCATCTCGACGAAGTTGCCGATCCGGCTGCCCTGCTTCAGAACCGCGCCCGGACGCAGACGGGCAAAGGGACCGACTTCGCAGCGTTCGCCCACCTGCGCACCTTCCAGGTGACTGAAGGCGCGGATGATCGCGCCGTCCGCGACGGTAACGCCCGGGCCGAACACCACATTCTGCTCGACCGTCACATCCCGCCCCAATTGCGTGTCCCAGCTGAAGAACACTGTTTCTGGCGCGCGCAGCGTCACACCCTGCGCCATCGCTGCCTCGCGCCGGTCCGCCTGCCACAGGGCCTCCGCCGCCGCGAGTTCCGCCCGGCTGTTGATGCCGGCAACTTCGCCCTCGTCATCCGTCCGCACCACTGCGGCCGTGCGCCCCTCTGCCAGAGCGATGTTGACCACGTCGGGCAAGTAGTATTCGCCCTGGGCGTTATCGTTGCCCACCCGGTCAAGCAGGGCGAACAGGTCTTCCGCCCGCGCCGCGAGCAAACCCGAATTGCACAGGCGGCAGGCTCGCTCTTCCTCGTTCGCGTCCTTGTACTCGACCATGCGGGAAATGCCGCCCGCTGCATCGGCGATCACTCGCCCGTAAGCGAGCGGATCAGCAGGTTCAAACCCCAGCACCACGGCGGCGGGCCGATCATCCTGCCGCAGCCGGTTCAGCATCCCGCGCATCGTATCGGGCCGGACAAACGGCACATCGCCGTACAGGATCAGCAGGTCGCCGGCGAACCCGTCCAGCTGCGCGCGTGCCTGCTGCACCGCGTGGCCTGTGCCAAGCTGCGGTTCCTGCACGCACACGGCCGCCTCGCTCGCAACCGCTGCCTCGATCTGCTCGCGCCCTGCGCCAACCACAACGACCTTGCGTGCCGGGGCAAGCGTGTCCACCGCCGCCAGAAGGTGACGCAACATCGGCCGCCCCGCGATCGGGTGCAGCACCTTGTGCACATCGCTCTTCATTCTGGTGCCCTTGCCCGCGGCGAGGATCACGGCGGCAAAGGGGCGGTCTGTGTCAGGCATCCGGCATTCCTTGTGTTCGCCCGCGCCCTTGCCACCATTCGCTTGCGGTTTGAAGCGCCTTGCTCCAGTTCATGTCGGCACATGGCGCTTTTCCACTTCGACGCTGTCGGTTTCGACCTCGACGGCACGCTGCTCGACACGCATCAGGATCTGGGCGCGGCAGTCAATCACGCGCTGGAGGCCGGCGGCTTTGCACCCGTCCCCGTGGCTCATATAGAAAGCCTGATCGGCGGCGGCGCCAAGCTGATGCTCGCCCGCGCGCTGGAGGAACGCGGTGGCGTGTCGCAGGAAGAGTTTCGCCGTCTCTACAAGCTGCTGCTGGCTTTTTACGCGGAACACAATGCGGTACATACCCGCCCCTATCCTCAGGTTGAGAACGTGCTTGACGCTCTGGCGGCGGGCGGGCTGCGCATGGCAGTCGTCACCAACAAGTTCGAGAGCTTCGCCCGCGACATTCTGACCCGACTTGGCCTGGCAGGCCGCTTCGCCGCGATCATCGGGGGAGATACGCTTGGCAAAGGCCGGGCAAAACCCGCGCCAGACCCCCTACTGGCCGCGGTCAAGGCTTGCGGCGGGGAACGCTTCGTCTTTGTGGGTGATTCAAGCTACGACGTCATGGCGGCGCGGGCGGCCGGAGTGCCGGTGATTGCGACCGCGTACGGTTATTGCGACAGGCCGCCGCACGAGCTGGGGGCGGATGCGGTGATCGGTTCGTTCGGTGAATTGCCCGCGCTGCTGGAACAATGGCCCGCCCGGTTGCGCTCCACCGTGTAATTTGGCACCTGCCGCGGCAACATTTCAACCAGCACGAGGATCACAGCATGAGCATCGACTTCAGCGGCAAGGTCGCCATCGTCACCGGAGCAGGCGGCGGGCTTGGCCGTGCCTATGCGCTGGAACTGGCTCGGCGCGGGGCAAAGGTCGTGGTGAACGACCTGGGCGGATCGCGCGACGGCACCGGCACGTCCGACGCGGCGGCGCAGGTTGTGGCTGAAATCGAGGGGGCCGGCGGCGAGGCCATCGCCAACGGTGCATCCGTCACCGAATACGACCAGATGGAGGCGATGGTTGCCGAGGCGAAGGACCGCTGGGGCGGTGTCCATATCCTCATCAACAATGCCGGGGTCCTGCGCGACAAGAGCTTTGCCAAGATGACGCCGCAGGACTTCGAGTTCGTGGTGCGCGTCCATCTGCTCGGCTCCGCTTACGCCACCAAGGCGTGCTGGGAAACGATGCGCGAGCAAAGCTATGGCCGCATCCTCATGACGTCGTCGTCGACCGGCCTGTTCGGCAACTTCGGTCAGGCGAACTATGGCGCGGCCAAGCTGGGTCTCGCCGGGCTGACCAAGACGCTCTACCTCGAAGGCGCGAAGAACAACATCAAGGTCAACACGCTGGCCCCGGTGGCGGGCACGCGGATGACCGAGGATCTGTTCCCGGAACAGGCGTTCAAGCTGTTCGGTCCGGAAAATGTGGTGCCCGCCGCCCTCTACCTCGTCAGCGAGGATGCACCCACGAACGCCATCGTCGGGGCAGGCGCGGGCGGCTACCATTCAGCCTGGGTGGTGATGAACGACGCGGTGTTCCTGCCCGAAGGTGAGCGGACGGTTGAAGGCTTCGCTGCGCACTGGGACCGCATCAGCGCGCAGGAGAACCTCCACGCGCCGCAATCGGGCGCGGAACAGTCGGGCGCGATCCTCAAGGCCATGCAGACAGCTGGAGCCGCTTAGAGCCGTATTGACAGGGTAAGACACCTGGCATAGCGTCGCTCCAGAACAGCCGGGGCGGGTTATGTACAGCGACGACGACATCAACTCGGCGGTGGCCGCAGGGGCTTTGAGCCCCGATGCGGCCGCGGCCTTCCGCGCGCACATGACGAGTGTGCGCGCCATGCCGCGCAGCGACGAGGAAAGTTTCCGCCTCGTCAACAGCTTCAACGACATCTTCGTGGCCATCGCCATCGTCATCATGCTGGTCGCGGCGGGTGCGATCGGGCAGGCGTTGGCAGGCGTGTTCGCTCCGGCGCCTGAGTTTCCCCCACCGGGCGCGAGCAACGCAGCGATGGGCCTGTGGGCGCAGCAGAACGCCTACAACTCCGGGATGAGCCGGCTGTTCTCCGGCTTGCTCGTGGCCGCGACCGCCTGGCCGCTGGCGGAAGTGTTCACCCGGCGGCGGCGGATGGCCCTGCCGTCCATCCTGCTCCTGCTCGCCTTCACGGGCGGGGTATTCGCGGCGCTCTTCGGGTTGGGCGACGTTCTGGTGCAGAACGACAACGCGGCCGCCGGAGCACTGCTCATCTCCGTTGCCGGACTGATTACGGCGGGAGCGGCATGGCTGCACTGGCGGCGCTTCATGGTGCCGATCACGGTCGCGGCAGGGGTCGGCGCGCTGGCTGTCACGGTACTGTTTTTGATTATCGCCGGTCTTGAGGCTGCCGGTGTCGAGAACTCCGGCACCGTCGCCCTGTGGCTCGTATTCGTCGCCGGCCTCGCCATTTTCGCCTTCGCCATGCGGTGGGACATGTCCGACCGGGAGCGGACCACGCGGCGCAGCGACGTTGCCTTCTGGCTGCACCTGCTGGCCGCACCGATGATCGCGCACCCGATCTTCTACTCGCTCGGCATCATGGATGGCGGAGATGAAGTCGGCGTCGGCGTAGCAGTGGTGGTCGTGGCGATCTATGTGCTGTTCGGTCTGGTCGCTCTCGTTATCGACCGGCGCGCCCTGTTGGTATCGGCGCTGGCCTATGTGCTGGTGGCACTGGGGTTCCTGTTCGACCGCTTCGGGGCGGTCGAGTTGAACTTCGCGCTCACCGCGCTGGTGATCGGTTCGGCGCTGCTGACGCTGTCGGCGTTCTGGACTCCGCTGCGCTCGCGGCTGGTGGCAGGTTTGCCCGCTGTTTGGCAGGAGGTCGTTCCGCCTGCCACAGTCCCGCCATTCCCTCCGGCTGGATTATCCGCCTAATCATCGACCAGCTTGACCAGTCGTCGCTCCATCGGGGCCAGCACACCGGACAGTTCATGCCCGCGCTTCAACACCTGACCGTGTTCGCCGAACAGGGTCCACATGCCCTGCCGGCTACGGTTGGCGGGCCGCTTTTCAACCCGCGCCTGTGGTCGCTCCGCAGTGCGGCGAAAGGCGGAAAAGCTGGCTGCGTCCCGCGTGAAGTCCATCGCGTAATCCCGCCACACGCCGCCGGCCACCATGCGGCCGTAGAGGTCAAGGATGCGGGTCAGTTCCTCGCGGGTAAAACCGACCTGCCCGTCACGGGCTGGCTGAAAAGGCAGGATGGTCGCGCCGCCTGGGCCGCTGCCCAGCATCAATTATCCGTCCCGCTGCGGCGCGTGCTCGCCTGCTCAGAACGCAGCGCCGCCAGTTCGGCGCGCAAAGCCGCAACCTCCTGTTCGAGATCCTCCAGCTTACCCCTCCTAGGTTCGCCCGGCTCGTCGCACGGGGTTCCGTATGGCATGAAACCGCGCATGTAGGTTTCCACCGGAACAAGCGTCGAACGCGCCTTGAAACCCACCATTGTAGCGCCGTCGGGCACGTCGTCGAGCACCACGGCATTGGCCCCGATGCGCGCGCGCCGACCGACCACGATGGGACCGATCACTTGTGCGCCAGACCCGATGATCACACCGTCGCCGATAGTCGGGTGCCGCTTGCCGGCGATGCCGTTCGCGGGGTTGGTTCCGCCCAAGGTGACGTTCTGATAAATCGTCACATCGTCGCCGATCTCCGCCGTTTCGCCGATTACGGTGAAGCCATGATCGACGAAGAAGTTTCGCCCGATGCGGGCGCCAGGATGGATGTCGATAGCAGTGAGGAAACGCGACAGGTGATTGACGAACCGCGCAAGGAAGAACAACTCCGCCTCGAACAGCCAGTGAGCGACGCGATGCAGGCCAAGCGCCAAAACGCCGGGATACAGCAGCACCTCCCATCGTGATCGCGGCGCAGGATCTCGCGCGCGGATGGAATCGAGGTACAGGCGGAGTCGATCGAACATGGTCTCTACAACAACCCTCCTGCCTTCAACTCAGCAAAGCCGCGACTGCTCCGGCTGTTCCAACGCCTCCAGTGCTTCCCGCCAGATCGCCCGGGTGGGCGCAAGCTTGCGTTGCAGGCTGAGCCGGTCGATTTCGGCCACCACCGTTTCCGCGGCGGCATAGCTGCGGCGTATCCGCGCTGCGAGATAGGTAGCGGCGCCCTCGCCCAATACAAGGCGGCGGCGTTCGGCATGAAGATCGATCAGACTTGCCAGCATCGCGTCATCCGGAAGTTCCACCGCGAGGTGAAGCGCGGACGCGAGACGTGACCGCAGGTCGGCAAGGCTGACTTGCCACACCTCGTCACCGGTGATCAGCAACAGGGGGTGGCCACGCTCCTGCACGCGGTTCCATATGTGGAACAGGTCGACCTCCGGTACGTGCTCCGCCTCGTCCACCACTTCGGCGGCAGGATGCCGCGCGGCGAACCATCGGCCGAGCAGCGACTTGCCCGAACGCGGCGGTCCGGCGAGGATGGCGGTCCCGAACGGCCACGCAGAGGGCTTGGCTAGCGCCTGAACCGCCGCAGTATTCGCCGCTCCCAAGACGATCCGTGAAGCATCCTCGCCGGCGTCGAGTAGTGGCAGTGCCAGCTGCACGCGAGCGGCTCCCGGACCGTTCACCGGCTGATCGTCAGCACCGATCCGCCCTGCTGCACGGTGAAACCCCGTTCGCGCAAGGCATCGATCAGGGCTGTGGGGTTGCCGGTGAACTGCACCGTCATTGCCGACGTACCGCCCAGCGCAAGGCTGCGGGTCGTTGCTGATCGAACCTGCGGAATGCTCCGCACCGCGCCCAAAATCGCATCGACGCTGCCAGCGTCCGGTGTGGCGAACTGGACTGTCACCACGCTGACCACAGCGGGTTCGGCGGTCGGAGCGGGCGCCGCCGGCGTTGGCGTGGCGGCAGGAGTGGCGGCAGGCTCCGCCGCTTGCGCCGCGACATTTCGCTGCCGCTCCGCCGCGCGCAACTGTTCGCCGATCTCCATCAGGCGGCGCAGTCCCGGGTCGATTTCGCCTCCCTGCAAGGCCAGAGTTGGGTCGACCCCCAGAAGACCTGCATTGAACGCCTGCGTATAGATCTGGTCAAAGCGGCGCACGGCCTGCGCCAGCATGGCCGGCAGCTGTTCGGGTCGATCCACTTGCAGGCGGAAGCTGTCGAGATAGCGGTTGTCAGGGCCAAAGCGGGCAGTGAATTCCCCCTCCACCGGGCCGCCGGGGAACAGATGATTGAGCCGCACCATCGGGATGACCACTCCGGAAGCGGAGAACTGGTCCAGGATATTGCGCCACCAGTAACGGCTGCGCCGCTCGGCCTGGCCGTAGTTGATCAGCAACGACTGCCCACCCGCACCAGACGGACGGACGTAGTCGATCCTGCTGCTGCCCGGCTGAAACTCCGCCCAGGCGCGTTGCCATGCATTGCGCATCTCGAATGTCGTTGCGGTTCCCGCAGAGAGCGTCACCGGAATTACGAGCATTGGCGGCGATTTGGCGAGCTGCCCTGCTTCTCCCAGCAGACGCCCGGCGCGCTGTCGGTCGAAGATCACGCCCAGGGTGGCGATGTAGCGGCGCGGGCCGATCCGCTCCTCCTCGATGATGATGGCGGAAACAAGGCTCTCCAGCTGCGAATCGGGCAGGTCAGGTCCGCCGATCTTTTTCCACGCAAGCTGCTGCGCCTCTCGCCAGCCGGCTACCCGGGCTGCTTCCGGGCTGTCGCCGCGCACGTTCACCTGTATTCCGCCGACCTCGATATCGGTCGTCACCGCCACTGGCGCGATGCCGCGATCCCCGCCGACCTGCGCCAGCAGGACCGCGGCGCACAACAGGATGCCGAGTACGGCGAGCCCTGCGAAAAGCAGGTAGCGACCGCGCTGAAGCGGCCTGAAGATAGGGGGAAGCGAGAGCATCATGGAAGAAAGCCACAGCCTTTTGCCTAAACAGCCGTGGAATTCCAAGCATCAATCGTTATGGCGGCTTGCATGCACGAGCAGCCGTCATCCTACACCTATGCCAAGGCAGGCGTTTCCATCACCGCGGGCAATGCGCTGGTCCGGGCGATTGGCCCCCTGGCGCGCGGAACGGCGCGGCCGGGTGCCACCAGCGAACTCGGCGGCTTCGGCGGGTTCTTCGATCTGAAGGCAGCGGGATACAACGACCCTCTGCTGGTGGCGGCGAACGACGGCGTTGGAACCAAGCTGAAGCTGGCGATTGACCACGATCGGCACGAAGGTGTCGGCATCGACCTGGTGGCGATGTGCGTCAACGACCTGATCGTGCAAGGCGCCGAACCGCTGTTCTTCCTCGACTACTTCGCCACGGGCAAGCTGGACAACACGGTGGCGGAGCGGGTGATCGGCGGCATCGCCGACGGATGCCGGCAGGCGGGTTGCGCGCTGATCGGCGGCGAAACCGCGGAAATGCCGGGCATGTACGCGGCGGGCGACTATGACCTCGCCGGGTTTTGCGTCGGCGCGGTGGAGCGGGGTATGCAACTGACCGGCGAAAGGATCGCGCCGGGCCACATCCTGCTTGGCCTCGCCAGTTCCGGGGTGCATTCGAACGGTTACTCGCTGGTGCGCCGGCTGGCGGCGGACAAGAACTGGAAGCTCGACCGCCCTGCCCTGTTCGACCCGGACCGGTTGCTGATCGACTGGCTCCTCGAACCGACCAGGATTTATGTCGCCAGCCTGCTGCCGCTGGTTCGGGACGGCATGATCGCCGGGCTGGCGCACATCACCGGCGGCGGACTGCTGGAAAACGTGCCACGGGTTCTGCCCGAAGGTTGCCTGGCGCGGATCGACGCGGATGCATGGCCGCAGACCCGGCTGATGGCGTTTCTGCAAGCACAGGGGAATATCGAACCGGCGGAGATGGTCCGAACCTTCAACTGCGGGGTCGGCATGGTGCTCGTCGTTGCGCCTGACCAGATCGCGGCCGCAACAGCCCGTCTGCAATCCAGCGGAGAGACGGTCTTCAGGATTGGCGCAATCGAGGCAGGCGATCGCGGCTGCATCGTCGGCGGGTCGGCGGGAACCTGGGCAGCCCGGCAGGAGTGGGAGGCGCGCCACCTTGCCTGAGGCCGCCCCGCGCAAGGCGAAGGTCGCGGTGCTGATCTCCGGCACTGGCAGCAACATGGCCGCCCTGCTCTATGCAAGCAGGCTGCACCGCGCGACCTACGAAATCGTGCTGGTAGCCAGCAACAACCCGGATGCGCCCGGACTGGCCCTGGCCTCAGCGGAAGGAGTGCCGGGCTTCGCCCTGTCGCACAAGGGGATGGCGCGGGCGGATCACGACGCGGCCATGCTGCAGGCCATCGCAGAGAGCGGGGCCGATTACGTGGCGCTGGCCGGATACATGCGCGTGCTGGGTTCAGGGTTCGTCTCACAGTGGCAGGGGCGCATGCTGAACATCCACCCTTCTTTGTTGCCCCGATACAAGGGCCTGGACACCCACGCACGCGCCCTTGCGGCGGGCGACACGCACGCAGGATGCAGCGTGCACCTCGTCTCGGATGAGCTGGACGGCGGCGAGGTGCTGGCCCAGACCCGCGTCGCGATCCAGCCGGGGGACACGGCCGAAGCTCTGGCCCGCCGGGTGCAGTGGGCCGAGCATCAACTCTACCCCCGCGTACTGTCCGACTATGTCGCGCAGAGCAGTGATCCGGAATATCTGCTTGGTAAGGTCCGCGAACTGGCGCTGGCGCTGCCTGCAGCGCACGAAAAGGCCAGCATGGGAGCGCCGGGTTGGCGAGTGGGAAGCGAGAAAAGCGGCCGCTACTTTGCTTACTTCAACAATCGCCATCATGGTTCCCCGCACGTTGCCTTGCTGGTGAAAACCGGGGGTATGGACGAACTGGTCAACCTGGTGGAGGCGCAGCCGGAAAGCTATTTCAAGCCGATGTTTTATGGTGCCAGCGGGTGGATCGGCGTGATCCTTGATCGGCCTGATCCCGACTGGGATAACATCGCCGGCTGGCTGGAACGCAGCTGGCGCGCGGTCGCGCCGCCATCCGCCGTCAAGCTGCTGCGCGCCTCCGGAGACATCTGAGCCATGGCTCCGCCCCGTCCGCATCCACTCACCCGGTCCCGCTCCGCTGCGCGCCTGAATACGTTGCTGGGTGAGGCGTGGGCACGCGGCTGGGCGACCCGGCCTGAGCTGTCGGCGGAAGCGATCTTGACGGCAGGCAGCCGGGGATTCAATGCCGGAGACGAAGGCGGAGGTCGATGCTCCCGGGATGTCGCAGACTTTCGCGACCGGCTCGAAGTGCTTGCCCGTTCATTGACCGTCGAGGCACAGCTGAACCACGTGGGCCGGGCGACCGCGTACGGCATGCTGGTGCGGACAGTGCGCCAGCGGCTTGCCCTTGGGCGCTTGTGGCGGCAGCAACCGGCACTGCTGACCACGCAACTGGCATCGCCGCTGATCGTGCTTGGCCAGATGCGCGGCGGGACGACGCGCGTTCACCACCTGCTTGCTGCCGATCCGGCACACAGCTTCACGCGTTTCTGCGATAGCTGGCACCCGGTCCCCGCCCGTCCGGACCTGCGCCACGTGAAGAGCGCGCTGGCCCTGCGGCTCGCACGCATACTCAACCCCTGGCTCGACATCCTGCACCCGATGCGGGCCACCGGCGCGGAAGAAGAGCTGGGCTGGATGGCAACGGCGCTGGCGGGCAGCGCCTATTACACGCAGTGGCACGTGCCCGGTTTTACCCGCTGGTGCGAGGAAACGGATCCTGCCTCTGTCTATACAGAACTGGCGCGCATCCTGCGCACCGATGCGAACCACCGCGGTCTCGTCACGAGGCCACGGGTGATGAAGGTGCCCGAATTCAGCGAAGCGATCCCCGCTCTGCTGGCGCAATTTCCTGACGCGCGGCTGATCTGGGCGCGACGCGAACCCGCCGAGGTGGCGGACAGCGCCGCGTCGCTGGTGGCGGCGCAGATGGCTCCGCAGACCGATTGCGCCGACTTCACCGTCATCAGGGCGGAGTGGCAGCGCAAGACGGCCTTGCGGGAGGAGCGGCTGGCCCGCGACCTGGCAGACGCACAGCAGCCATTGGCCATGGTGGAGTTCGCCGAGCTGGAGTCTGACTGGCGCGCAGCGATCCGCCGCCTCTATCGCGACTTGCGGCTGGAACTCACGCCCGCCGCGCTACAGGCCATGACCCGCCTGCAGCGAAAGGCGCAACAGGGCGCGCACCAGCAGCATCGCGAGCAGCGCCGCGCTTTCCCTTCAGAGGGCCATCCAACCCTCGGCTAGTCCACCTGCTGCAGAGGCAGCATCGCCATGGCGGTCTTCTGGGCCTTCGTCAGCAATTTCACGAAGGGCTGAGGCGCGGTGGCCGAATAGCTCCGCCATTCAGCCACCTTGCCGTCGCGGACCAGGATTTTCCACAAGGTACGCTGCGCGCACAGGTGATGCGATCCGGTCGTGTGCCCGCTGAGCAGCATGTAATCCTGATAGCTGGCAATATCTTCCACATGCATGGTGAACTGCGGATCAGCCGCGACCAGCCGCTGAAGCAGGGTCAGCACATGATCGCGGCCGCTGGCGGTGTCGCCCAGTCCGTCCACCAAGGTGAAGTCTGGGGAAAAATGCGCCCGCAGCGCGCCGAAATCGCGCGCATTGAATGCGGCAACAACTGCTTCGACCACGCTCCTGGCGTGGTCGGCCCGTCCCTGGCTCCACCACATGCCCATCGGCGAAGCGTATCACATCGCTCGCCGAAGGACAAATCGAACTCAGCCGGCGCTAAGTCGATGCTGTTAGTACATGTATGTTAATCAACCAGTAATTTCGTCTTCCTTGAAGAAGAACGCGATTTCTGTCGCCGCGTTCTCGTCACTATCCGAGCCATGCACAGTGTTTGCTTCGATCGATTCAGCAAAGGTCTTGCGAATAGTGCCCTCGTCCGCATCGTTCGGGTTGGTGGCGCCCATCACTTCCCGGTTGCGGCGCACCGCATCTTCTCCTTCGAGCACCTGCACTACGACCGGACCGCTGATCATGAAGTCGACCAGTTCGCCAAAGAAGGGGCGTTCGCGGTGAACGGCGTAGAAACCTTCGGCCTGTTCGCGGGTCATGCGGATCCGCTTGGACGCCACCACGCGCAATCCCGCGTCCTCCAGCATCTTGGTGACGGCGCCGGTCAGGTTTCGACGGGTCGCGTCCGGCTTGATGATGGAAAAGGTGCGAGTGGTGGCCATGATGATCGTCCTTGTAACTTGGGGAAACTGGGTTGCCGCGCGCCCTAGCGGCGGCGCAGACCCTCCGCAAGCTCCTGTTCCGGTCAGGCGCCCTCGCGCCAACCGCCCCGCGGCGTCTGCTTGAAGATGCGCCGTTCCACTCCCGCGCGTGCGGCCATGGCTTGCCACAACTCGCGCGCAGCCACGGTCCCCGCCTCGTCGAACAGCAGGAACACGCGCGCGAACCCTGCCGCTTCCTCGCGCCATCGGCCGTCCGCGATCAGTGCCATACGGGCGCCGTTCAGTGCAGCGCAGCTGTCGGAGAGCAGGATCGGCTGCCGCTCGGCATGGGGCAGATCGGCCATCCCGTGCGCGAGAAAGCCTTCTGCCTCCCACAATGCCTTGGACAGCGCCTGCCGCTGCTCCGCGTCGCGGGTGACAACCAGCAGGCGTTCGCCACTGTCGAGCACCTTGCCGGCCAGCAGCGGCACGACACGCTCAACCGGATCGCGGCTGAGCTGGTAGAAGTCGACTTGCATCAAGCGCCGGCCTTGTTTCTGCGGCACCGTTCAGAGCAATAGCGAACGGCTTCCCAGTCCCGAGCCCATTTCTTGCGCCAGGCGAACGGCAGGCCGCAACCTGCGCAGATCTTCTGCGGCAGGTCGCCTTTCCTGACCATGCGCGCCATGGCGTACGCGGCCTCAACTCTCCAGCGTGTCGCGGACGAACTGATCGATCAGCCGCACGCCATAGCCGGTCGCCCCTTTGTCATGGGTTGCCCCCGGCTTGTCCGCCCAAACCATCCCGGCGATGTCGCAATGCGCCCACGGGGTACCTTCGGAAACGAAACGCTGCAGGAACTGCGCTGCAGTGATGGAACCGGCCTGCCGCGGTCCGACGTTCTTGATGTCGGCAATCGGAGAGTCGATCAGCTTGTCATACGCAGGCGACAACGGGAAACGCCACAACTTGTCCCCGCTTGCCCGTCCGGCCGCCAGCAGATCTTCGGCCAGCTTGTCGTCATTGGCAAACAACCCGCCATGTTCGTGCCCCAGCGCGATGATCATGGCGCCGGTCAGCGTCGCGAAATCGACCATCCGCGCGGGGGAGAACTCCTGCTGCGCCCAGTGCATCACGTCGGCCAGCACCAGCCGTCCTTCGGCGTCGGTGTTGATCACTTCGATGGTTTGCCCATTCATGGAGGTGACGACATCGCCTGGCCGCTGTGCGTTACCATCCGGCATGTTCTCGACCAGGCCGACAACGCCGACGACGTTCGCTTTTGCCCGCCGTTTCACCAGCGCCAGCATCGCGCCCACGACAGCCGCCGAACCGCCCATGTCCCACTTCATGTCCTCCATGCCCGCGCCCGGCTTGAGGGAAATACCGCCGGTATCGAAGGTAACCCCCTTACCGATAAGCGCAGTCGGCGCGCCGCCCTGCGGGTTGCCGTTCCAGCGGATCGCCAGCACTCGCGACTCGCGGACCGATCCCTGTCCCACACCCAGCAGCGCACCCATGCCCAGTTCCGTCATTTGCGCTTCATCAAGGACGACGAGCTCCGCCTCGGTTCCCGCGAACCGGGCGCTGACGCGTTCCACGAAGCTTTCAGGATAGATTACATTGGCGGGTTCCGTCACGAGTTCGCGCGCCAGCTCCACGCCTTCGGCCACTGCGCTGGCGCGGCTCCAAGCTTCCTCCGCTCCGCTCGCGCCGACAACGGTGACGCCTGTCAGCGTGGGCTTGGCTTCATCCTTCAACTTCGTGCGGTACTTGTCATAACGCCACGCGCGCAGCCGCACCCCCATCAGCAGGGACGCAACATCAGGCGCGGACAGTCCGCTGCCGGTAAGATCCAGCACCAGTTCCGTCTGTCCCGAGGTGAGGTATTTCGTCACCAGCGCACCGCCCGCCTTTTCAAGGTCGGCGGCGCGGCCTTCGTGTCCCAACTCTCCGATGCCGACCAGCGCCACCTGCCGCACTGCGCCGTCCCGCTCGACAAAGCCGGCGATCAGCTCCCCCGCCTTGCCGGTGAACCGCCCTGCCGCGGCACCTTCCCGCAGCACAGGCTCCAGCGTGTCAGGCAGCTTGCCTTGTGGAACGGGATAGGCAACAAGCCGCGCGCCCGAGGGAAGGTCTGAGCTGAAGTGAAACTGCATTGGTGCTCCGCTAGATTGACCCCGCCAACCGGCGGAGGTGAGGAAACGACAGGTGCATCCACTGACATCGGACACGCCGGTATGATGCGCAGGGGAGTAGGGGCGGAATGCCCGATGTTCAAGCGCGACCCGCGTCTATGAGAATTAGGGCCGGCCTCTTCGGCTCTGCCGCCGCGCTGGCAGTCAGCCTGTGGAGCGCAGCCGGTCAGGCGCAGGACGGCGCCACGCCCGGCATCCCCACCGCGCGGGAAGTTGCCGGCAGTCAAAACGACAACCGATCTGATGCCGCGGATGCGCAGGCAGATGCAGTTGTGGCGGCAACGCCGCAGGCCGATCGGGGCAGCGGCAACCCGCTGGCAGGGCAGCAGATCGAGTTCACCGCCAATCTGCTCGAGTACAATTCGAACGGTGACATCATAACCGCCTTGGGGGACGTGTTCCTGCAGGCGGAGGATCGTTCGCTGCGGGCCGAGTCCGTGGTGTGGAACCGCACCACCGGCGAGATCGCCGCGCGCGGGCAGGTGCGGCTGGTGGACGAAAACGGCAACCAGCTGCTGGCCGACAGCATCGACCTGACCGACGCATTCGAGGCCGGCACGATCAGCAATCTCCTCGTCGCGCTCGGCCAGGGCGGGCGAGTGGCGGCGCGCGAAGGTGCCCGCAACGCGGACGGCACGCTGACCCTGACAAGCGCCGCGTACACCTCCTGCGCGGTGGTGGACGAGAACGGTGATGACATCTGCCCCACCTGGCGGATAACTGCCGACCAGGTGGTCTATGATCCGACCCGGGATCGGTTGAGATTCCGCGGCGCGGCATTTCACCTGTTCGGGCGCCGCGTCCTGCCGCTGCCGGGACTGTCGATCAACACGGACGGATCGGCCGCTTCCGGCTTCTTCATCCCCGATCTGCGGATCAGCCGCAACAACGGGGTGGAGGTAAGCGGGTCGTACTACTGGCGCCTCGCCCCCAATCGCGACCTGACCGCGGGCGCCCACCTCTTCACCGACGCGCCGCCGATGGCCTCGGCCCAGTGGCGCCACCTCACCGAACTTGGTGCATACCAGATCACCGGGTACCTGACGGGCAGCAGGCGCATCGACGTGGGCGCGGAAGGCGGGCCGCAGGAGGAAGACGCCCTGCGCGGGTACATCTTCGCGAATGGCCGCTTCCAGCTCGATCCGAACTGGAGCATCACCACATCCATCCGCCGGGCCAGCGACCGGACCTTTTTGCGGCGCTATGATCTCAGCCGCGAGGATCGGCTGCGTTCGATGGTGGAAGCAGAGCGGATCACCGGCCAGACCTATTTCTCGCTGGCGGGGTGGAATACGCAGACATTGCGTCTGAACGCGCCGCAGGGGCAGCAGCCGGTCGCACTGCCGGTGCTCGACTACCGCCGCCGCATACCCGTGCCAACGGTGGGGGGTGAAATCGACGTTCAGCTGAACACGCTGGCTATTGGTCGCACTCAGGGTCAGGACACCCAGCGTGCCTTTGCCGCCGCACAGTGGAGCGGGCGGACAGTCACCCCCATGGGGCAGCGCGTCACCTTGACCGCGCTTGGCCGGGCCGATGTCTATCACACCGACAACATATTGCTGACAGAGACACCCGCGTACCGTGGGGAGGCCGGTGTGCAGGCGCGCGCCATCGGTCTGGCCGCGCTCGATGTCGAATGGCCGCTGGTCGGTCCGGCCTTCGGGGGAACACAGGTGCTGACGCCGCGGGTGCAACTGGTCGCCACCCCGCCCATCCGCAATCTGGCGGTGCCGAACGAGGATTCCCGCGCCTTCGACCTGGAAGACACCAACCTTTTTTCGCTGAACCGCTTTCCCGGCTATGACCGGATCGAGGATGGTGTGCGACTGGTCTATGGCGTCGACTGGCGGCTTGAACGTCCACAGTGGCTGGTACAGGCGACACTGGGTCAGTCGATCCGCCTGTCGGGCAACGATGACTTCCTGATCGACGGCACAGGCATCAGCGAACAAGTGTCCGACATCGTGGGACGCACAGAGGTGCGGTATCGCGATTTCCTCAAGGTCACGCACCGTTTCCGGATCGACAAGGACAGCCTGGCGCTGCGACGCAACGAGTTCGACGCCACCATCGGCTCCCCCCGCACCTATGCCGAAATCGGTTATCTCCGACTCGACCGGGACATCGCCACCGGGTTTGAGGATTTGCAGGACCGGGAAGAACTGCGGTTCGCCGGGCGCGTGCGCTTTGCCCAATACTGGTCGCTGTTCGGTTCGGGCAACATCAACCTGACTGATGCGGAAGAAGATCCGACCCTCACCTCCGATGGGTTTCAGCCGATCCGTACCCGCCTGGGGGTCGCGTATGAAGACGATTGCCTGGAAATGGGGCTGACCTGGCGGCGCGATTACGTCACCGCAGGCGATGCGCGACAAGGTAATACTTTTCAGCTGTTTTTCGCGCTCAAGAACCTTGGCTTTCGCTGACGAACACTTTGTTCTGCTGCGAAGAGTGGCTAAGGGGCCAATCAGCTTGCGTTCAGCCGTGACGCGCCAATTGGCGGCCAACACGCAAATTCACCGCGTACATACCGCGTACATAGGGTAAAGATGTTGATGCGCCGACCGATTGCCTCTGCTCTTCTCAGCACCGCCGCACTGGCTCTTGCCGCTCTGCCGATTGCCGGGGCCGCGCAGGAAGCCGCCGCAGGCCAGCAACCCGCCGCAACGCCGGAAGGCAACGTCTTTGGCCTTACGGACGAAGTCGCGCTGCTGCGTCCGAATGACCCCAACATGCGCGTGGCCAATGCCCGCGTGAACGGGGAGGTCATCACGGGCACCGACGTGGATCAGCGGGTTGCGCTGGTCGTGTCCGCCGCACAGCAGCAGGTCCAGCCCGAGGAAATGGCGCGGCTGAGGCAGCAGGTGCTGCGCAACCTCATCGACGAAACCCTGCAGATACAGGCCGCGCGAACGCAGGAACTTCCTGTAGACCGGGCCCGCATCGAACAGACGTATGCCCGGGTGGCGTCGCAGAACTTCGGTCAGGATATTGCGGCCATGGATCGCTATCTGCAGTCCATTGGGTCCTCGCCTGCATCGCTGAAGCGGCAGATCGAAGGTGAACTGGCCTGGCAGGCTCTCGTTGGCCGCAACATCAGCCCGTTCGTCAACGTGTCGAGCGACGAGGTGAACGACGTCATCCAGCGGCTGGAGGCATCGCGCGGAACCGATGAATACCGGCTGGGCGAAATTTATTTGGCTGCCACCCCCGCCAATTCGGCGCAGGTGCAGGCCCAGTTGCAGCAGATCATGCAGCAGCTGCGCCAGGGCGGCAGTTTCGTTGCCTATGCCCGGCAGTATTCTCAGGCTTCGACCGCCGTAGTCGGCGGCGATCTCGGTTTTGTCAGGCTGGCGCAGTTGCCTCAGGCTCTGGCCGAAGCGGCGCAGGCCATGCAACCGGGGCAGCTTACCGGGCCTGTCGCGGTGCCGGGCGGTTACTCCGTCCTCTATCTCATCGACAAGCGGCAGGTCCTGACCGCCGATCCGCGCGACGCGGTGCTGTCCCTCAAACAGATCTCCATTTCCTTTCCGGCTGGCCTGACAGAGGCGCAGGCCGAAGCCCGGCTCGAGTCCTTCTCGCGCGGGGTGCAGGCGATTCGCGGCTGCGGCGACGCGGATCAGGCCGCCGCCGCCATGGGCGGAACGGTGGTCAGCAACGACATTGCGGTGCGCGCGCTCCCCGATCAATTGCAGCCGATCCTCCTGAATCTTCAGGTCGGTCAGGCGACACCCCCCTTCGGCAATATCGAGGACGGCGTGCGCGTGCTGATGCTGTGCGGCCGCGACGATCCCGAAGCGGGTAGCGGGCCCGACTTCAATACGGTCATGGCGAGGATTGAAGAGGACCGCGTGAACAAGCGGGCACAGCGTTACCTGCGCGACCTGCGCAACGACGCCTTCATCGAGTATAATTGACGGAAGCCCTGCCCCCGCTCGCCCTGTCGCTGGGCGATCCGGCGGGTGTTGGCCCGGAATTGATCGCCCGCTGCTGGGCGGAACGAGAAGAGCGACAGCTGCCGTCGTTTGTGGTCATGGGCGGCGTAGAAGTTTTGCGGGCAGCCGGAGCCGGAATGCCTGTGGTGGAAGTCGCCTCTCCGACCGAGGCAGCGCATGCATTTGCCACCGCGCTGCCGGTTCTGCCGTTGCCGGTGGCAGCCGTCTCCTATACACCTGGCCAGCCCTGCGCAGACGGCGCGAGGCTGGCGCTGGCGTCGTTGGAACAGGCAGTCCGCAGCGCCGTATCAGGCACCGTGTCAGGCGTCGTCACCGGACCGGTCAACAAGGCCGAATTGGCCAAAATCGGCTTCGACTGCCCTGGACAGACGGAGTTTGTCGCCGGGCAGTGCGATGTGCCGGAGGGTGATGCCGTCATGATGCTTGCCGGGCCCTCGCTGCGCACCGTGCCGCTGACGGTGCACTGCGCCCTGGCAGACGTGCCGGGCCTCCTTTCGCCTGATCTTCTGCAACGCCGCATCCGCATCACCGCCCGTGCGCTGCGCGACGATTTTGCTATCCACCACCCTCGCATCGCGGTTGCCGGCCTCAATCCCCACGCAGGAGAGGGCGGCCGGTTCGGAGAGGAGGACGTGCGCATCATCACGCCCGCCATCGCTGCCCTTCGGGCAGACGGCATGAACGTCACCGGCCCCCATCCCGCCGACGCCCTGTTCACCCCGCGCGCACGGGCGCGGTACGATGTGGCGATCTGCATGTATCACGATCAGGCGCTGATCCCGCTGAAGGCGCTGGATTTCGACGAAGGGGTGAATGTCACTCTGGGCCTGCCAATCGTGCGCACCTCGCCCGATCATGGCACCGCGTTCGACATTGCGGGACGGGAATTGGCCAACCCAGGTGCGATGGCGGCTGCGATCCGGATGGCAGGTGACTGCGCGGCGCGGCGCAATCGTCGCTGATTATCGGTTGGACAGCGGCGCAAAGCAGGTGTGCCGGACAAGCTGTCCATGTTAACGCGGGGACGTGACCGCAGCTCTGCCCCATAACCTGATGCCGGCCGGATGGCCCGCTCATCCTTGTACCGCGAGCGGCAGGTGAGCGACCTGCTTCCTCCGCTGCGCGATGTGATTGCGCGTCATGGCCTGTCGGCCAGCAAGGCGCTGGGGCAGAACTTCCTGTTCGATGAGCAGCTGCTTGCCCGCATCGCCGCCACTCCGGGCGACCTCAAGAACCGTGCGGTACTGGAGGTCGGACCAGGCCCGGGGGGACTGACGAGAGCGCTGCTGCGCGCGGGCGCGCGCGTTACTGCGATCGAGATGGACCGGCGCTGCATGCCTGCGCTAGCCGAGCTTGCGACCGCGTTTCCGGGGCAGTTGCGGGTTGTCGAAGGCGACGCACTGACCATCGACCACAACGCGCTGATGGGCGAACCGTACGCCGTTGTCGCCAACCTGCCCTACAATGTGGGCACGGCCCTGCTCGTCCGCTGGCTTGGCGGAGAGGCATGGCCGCCACAATGGACCTCGCTCACCCTGATGTTTCAGCAGGAGGTGGCGCAGCGGATCGTGGCGCAGCCGGACACGCCTGCTTACGGCAGGCTTGCGGTGCTCGCCCAGTGGCGCAGCACGGCGCGCCTCGCCATGAAGGTGCATCGCAGCGCCTTCACTCCGCCGCCCAAGGTGATGAGCGCGATAGTGCATCTCGAACCTGCCGCCATGCCCGAGGGCGTCCCTGCCGGCATGCTCGAACGGTTGACCGCAGCCGCGTTCGGCCAGCGTCGCAAGATGCTGCGCCAGTCGCTGAAGAGTGTGGCGGGCGCGCTGGAAGCGCTGGAGGTGGCAAAGATCGACCCGCAACGCCGCGCCGAAACGCTGAGCGTGGCGGAGTTCTGCGCGGTGGTCCGGCATTTGTCCCGCTTGGCTAGGTAAGCCTGCGCATTTGCTCCGCTTTCCTTCTCTTAACCAATTCGCCCTAGCATGGCCTCATGTACATACCTTCGCAGCAGCAGACATTTGGGGAATTGGCCGGATCAAGGCAGGATCACCGCCGACCGCTCAAACTTTTGGCTGAAGTGACGATCAACGACACGGTCAGCACCGCTCGCCTCCTGAACATTTCCCAGACCGGTTTCCTGATGGCGGTGGAACAGGTGCAGCCCGAACCCGGGGCGCATCTGATCCTGCATCTGCCCGATGGGAGACAGGCACCCGCGCAAGCGGTGTGGACCGGGGATGGCTTCGCAGGAGCGAATTTCTGCGACCCGCTCAGCAGCGCGGCGCTGGCCTCCCTGCTGCTCAGGGCCGAACCGGACGCGCGGATGGCGGAGACAGTGCCTGAGATAAGACACCGGGTTGCGCACACGCAGCTGCAGCCGGAGCGCGGATTTCTCGTGCCCGTGGCACTGGCAGCCGGGTTCTGGGCGATCGGGGGAGTTCTGGCTGTTTACTTCGCTTGAACCTAGCCGGAACGGGCAATTGGTTACATTGCCGACCGGATGGGCTTTGCGGTCTGCCGAGCTGCCTCAATCAGGCGTGCACCGACGTCACTTCGGGGAGGCGGCCGATCCGGCAAGCAGCCCGCCATCAACTGAAAGTTCGGCTCCGGTCATGTAAGCCGCCTCGTCCGAGGCGAGCAAAAGGGCAACGGCGGCCACCTCGTCAGGTGTGCCGAACCGCTTGAGCGGCGTGTCCGCCGTGATCTCCGCCATGTTCTGCTCCCGCTCCGCCGGCTCGCCCAGCATGGCATCCCACATCGGCGTCAGGATGGCGCCGGGGTGGATGGAGTTGCAGCGGATCCGCCACCCCTGCTGCGCGCAATACAGCGCGACGGATTTGGTGTGGTTGCGCACTGCCGCCTTGCTCGATGCATAGGCGGCGGCTCCCGGGATGCCGACCATTCCCGACCGGGACGAAATGTTGATGATCGACCCGGCGCCCTTCCCCTTCATCGCGCCGATGGCGTAGCGACAGCCGAGAAACGTCCCATCGAGGTTGACGCGATGAACCTCTCGCCAAGCCGTCAGGCTGACATGTTCGGGATCGTGCGCCGTCGGCCCGCCCTCGAACCCGGTGACGCCCGCATTGTTCACCACGACATCGGCGACCGGCACCGCCTCCGCCAGACGTGCCCAATCCGCTTCCTGGCGAACGTCGAGCGGCAGGAACCGGGAACCCAATTCTGCGGCGGCAGCTTGTCCTGCGGCCGCATCGACATCTGTGACAAGGACGCGGCCTCCTTCCTGATGGAAGCGGCTGGCGATGGCCCGTCCAATCCCTCTTGCCGCGCCAGTAACCACACAGATCCTGCCGGCCAGCCGAGGCATGCGGTTCACCCCTGCTTGGCCGCCGCCCGCCAATGGTGCAGCAGCGGCTCGGTATAACCCGATGGCTGCTCTGCACCTTTGAACACGAGATCGCACGCGGCCCTGAAGGCGGGCCCGTCCTCGTGCTGCAGCAGCGGGCGGTAGAGCGGGTCGGCGGCATTCTGCTGGTCGACTTTGCCCGCCATGCGGCGCAAGGAGTCCATTACCTGTTCCTCGGTTACGACCCCATGCAGAAGCCAGTTGGCGATATGCTGTGATGAAATGCGCAGCGTCGCACGATCCTCCATCAACCCGACGTCGTTGATGTCGGGCACTTTGGAACAGCCCACGCCAGCGTCGATCCACCGCACCACATAGCCGAGCAGGCCCTGGCAATTATTGTCGAGTTCCTCCTGCACCTCGGCTTCCGACCAGTTCACGCCGTCGGCCAGCGGTAGGGTGAGCAGCTGGTCCAGGCCCGGCGCGGGGCCCAATCCTTTCTGCAGGGCGAACACATCCGCCCGGTGATAATGGATCGCATGCAGCGTCGCGGCCGTGGGCGATGGCACCCAGGCGGTATTGGCGCCGGCGCGCAGATGGGCGATCTTGTCCACCATCATCTGTCGCATCAGGTCGGGCGCAGGCCACATCCCCTTGCCGATCTGGGCCCTGCCCGACAGGCCGCACGCAAGGCCGATGGCAACGTTGCGCGTCTCGTACGCCTTCAGCCAGGCGCTCTCCTTCATCTGCCCCTTGCGCAGCATGGGACCGGCCTGCATGGAGGTGTGAATCTCGTCCCCCGTTCGGTCGAGAAAGCCGGTGTTGATGAACACGATCCGTTCGCGGACCGCATGGATGCAGGCCGCGAGGTTGGCCGACGTGCGGCGCTCTTCGTCCATCACACCGACCTTGATGGTGTTGCGCGGCAGATCCAGCAGATCTTCAGTCCGGGCAAACAGATCCCCTGTGAAGGCGCATTCTTCTGGCCCGTGCATCTTTGGCTTAACAATGTAGATGGAGCCGGTGCGGCTGTTGCCGAACCGGGTCAGCCCACGCAGGTCATGCGCACCGATGGCGCTGGTGACGACGGCGTCCATTATGCCTTCGGGTATCTCCGAGCCGTCTTGCAGCAGGATCGCCGGACTGGTCATCAGGTGGCCGACGTTGCGCACGAACAGCAGCGATCGGCCGGGCAGCTGATGCTGCATGCCATCGGGTGCGGTGTAGGTCTTGTCGCCGGACAGTTTCCGGGTCAGCTGACGGCCACCCTTGTCGAACGTCTCCTCCAGATCGCCACGGATGACACCCAGCCAGTTGCGATAGGCCGCCAGCTTGTCCGCCGCATCTACCGCGGCAACCGAATCCTCCAGATCGACGATGGTGGTCAGGGCTGATTCCAGCACCACATCGGCCAGGCCCAGCGGGTCGTCGGCGCCGACCGGATGATCGGGGTCGATAACCAGTTCGATGTGCAAGCCATTGTTCTTGAACAACCTGCCCCGCTCCGTGGTGCCGACATACTGCTGCGGCCGCGCCAGCGGCAGATCGTCCAGCGACCGCAAATCGGCCCAGCCGCCCCGCGCCAGCGGCAGCGCCTCGTCAAGAAAACGCCGCGCAGCGTCAATCACTGCCTGCCCGCGGTCCTTGTCGTAACCGCCGGGCCGGGCAGGCGGTGCGTCCAGCGCGTCGGTTCCGTAGAAAGCATCATACAGGCTGCCCCAGCGCGCATTGGCGGCGTTCAGCAGGAACCGCGCGTTCAGCACCGGCACCACCAGCTGCGGTCCGGCCATCCGGGCAATCTCCGGATCGACGTTATCGGTGCCGATGGTGAACGGCTGCGGCTCCAGCACAAGATAGCCGATCTCTTGAAGAAACCGGCGGTATTCCGCACCGTCCAGCGGTTTGCCGCGCCGTTCCCGGTGCCAGCCGTCTATCCGCCGCTGCAAATCCTCCCTTGCCTGCAGCAGCGCGCGGTTCCGGGGCGCAAGATCGTGCGAAAGGTCGCAGAAGCCCTGCCAGAACAGCGCCGGTTCCTGCCCCAGCGGCGCAAGCACCTCTTGTTCGATGAAGTCCGCCAGCTTGGCATCTACCTTCAGCCTGGCCCGCTCAACCCGTTCTGTCATGGCACCTCGCAAATTGCCGCTGCCCACGGCACTCTGCCGGCCAGCGGAGGTCTAGAATGCGCGTTCCCGGGGAGGAGGAGATGTCTATGGCCCGCGTACCGCGGGATGACAACCCTTCCCCTTGGGTTTGGCCTCGTCCTTGGCTAAGGGACCGGAATGACGGGGAACGAACTGGCGGAGTTGATCGACGCCCACGCCATGCTGGAGCAGACGCAGGCATGGTGCGCGATCAACACCGGCACACACAACATTGCCGGGCTGCGGCAGCAGGCCGCGACTCTGGCGGAGGCGTTCAGCGCGCTGCCGGGCGAAGTCGCGCTGATCCAGCCAGCGCCGGTCACGGCAATCGATGCCGCAGGTCGCGCGATTGACCTCGATCATGGCCACCACCTTGTCCTCTCCGTCAGGCCTGCGGCAGAGCGGCGTTTGCTGCTGACCGGACACATGGACACGGTTTATGCGGCCGACCACCCGTTCCAGGAACAGTGCTGGGTGGCCGACGGCGTGCTGAACGGACCAGGGGCCGCCGACATGAAGGGCGGAATAGCGGTGATCCTCCACGCCCTTATCGCTTTCGAGCGATCAACAGCGGCGGCACAGGTAGGTTACGACGTGATGATCAATTCGGACGAGGAAACCGGCTCGACCGCGTCCGCCGCACTCATCGCCGAACTGGCGCGGGACAAGTATGCGGCTCTGACTTACGAACCCTCCGCACTGCCCGACGGGACGCTGGCGCATGCCCGGGGCGGGACTGGTAATTACGCCATCGTGGCGCGCGGCCGGTCGGCGCATGCAGGCCGGAACCCGCAGGATGGCCGCAACGCGCTGCTCGCGCTGGCCGACCTTGCGCTGAGGCTGAAGGGGCTGGAGCGGGACGACCTTTCCGTCAATCCAGCCAGGATCGACGGCGGGTCGGCGAACAACGTGGTGCCCGACAACGCCGTTCTGCGGTTCAACATCCGGCCCAAGACCACCGCCGCCATGGCCCGGTTCGACGGCGAGCTGGCCGCTGCGAGTGAAGCGGTCGCGGCGCAGCACGAGGTGGCTCTGGACCGGCATGGCGGCGTCACCCGGCCACCTAAGCCGGTCGATGCGCGGGCGCAGAAGCTGTTTGAACTGGTTCGGCGATGCGGCGCGCAGCTTGGGCAGGAAATCGGGTGGCAGCCAACCGGCGGCGTGTGCGACGGTAACAACATCGCGGCTCTCGGCGTGCCGGTGGTGGACACGATGGGGGTGCGCGGCGGGGCGATCCACTCGCCGGACGAATACTTGGTGACTGCCTCGCTCAAGGAACGGGCGATGCTTTCAGCGCTGGTACTTCAACACCTCGCCAGCGGAGATGCCTTGTGAGTTTCCGTATTCGCGCCGCCCGCGCGGACGATCTCGAACCGATTTACCAGATGGCCAAGCTCACTGGCGGCGGCTTTACCAACCTGCCGCCGGACCGGGACGCGCTGACGGAAAAGCTTGACCGATCGCTGCACGCCTTCGCCAACGATGGCAACGAACTGGTCGACGAGACATTCGTGCTGGTGCTGGAGAACACCGAAACGCGCGAAGTGCGCGGCACGTGTCAGCTGTTCACGAAAGTGGGTCAGCGCTGGCCGTTCTATTCATACCGCATCAACACCATCAGCCAGCACAGCCGGGAATTGGGCCGGACGGTGCGTGCCGAACTCCTGTTCCTCGTCACCGATCTCGAAGGGTGCAGCGAGGTGGGCGGCTTGTTCCTTCACCCTAACGAACGGGCAGGCGGTCTCGGTCTGCTCCTGGCGCGCAGCCGCTATCTGTTCATCGCCATGCACCGGCAACGCTTTGCCGACCGCGTACTGGCCGAACTGCGCGGCATCATCGACGAACGCGGCGGTTCCCCTTTCTGGGACGGCGTTGCCGGACGGTTCTTTGGCATGACCTTCCAGGAGGCAGATTACTTCAATGCCCTTCACGGCAACCAGTTCATCGCGGACCTGATGCCCAAGCATCCGGTGTACATGGCCATGCTGGCCGAAGAAGCCCGCGAAGTGATCGGCCTGCCCCATCCCACCGGGCGGGCAGCGATGCGGATGCTGGAACAAGAAGGCTTCTCGTTCGAAGGATATGTCGACATCTTCGACGGCGGCCCGACCATGCTGGCCCGGACAGACCAGGTTCGCAGCGTGGCCGACGCGCGCAAGCTGAAGGTGGCCGCGCGCGATCTTTCAACCGGTACACACGCGTTGCTCGCCTCCGGCCGCCTCGCCGATTTCCAGGCATGCTATGCCCGGCAGCAGTTGCGGGACGATGGCACGGTGGCGATCGACGCCAAGGCCGCCGACCTGCTCGACGTGCGGCCGGGCGACACTGTCTGGAGCGTCCCACGCTAGCGCGTGCCTGCCCCGCGCTTAGCCGGAACAGTGCCGGACGGCCAACCCCACCTCTTGATAAGCTCTGACGAGCGGAGTTTCGCGATGCTGCAGGAAATCAATTTCGACGGACTTATCGGCCCCACGCACAACTATGCCGGTCTTAGCCTGGGCAACATCGCCAGCGCCTATCACCGCGGCCGCATCTCGCACCCCAAAGCCGCCGCCTTGCAGGGGTTGGCGAAGATGCGCGGCAACATCGCGCTGGGCCTTGCACAGGGCATCCTGCTGCCCCTGCCCCGGCCCAACCATGGCTTGCTCACCCGCCTTGCGGTGGATGAAGCGGCGGACCCGGCCCTCCTCGCTGCCGCATGGTCGGCCTCGTCGATGTGGACCGCCAATGCCGCCACGATCAGCCCGGCGCCCGATACGCGCGATAACCGCTGCCATATAACGCCGGCAAACCTCGCCACCATGCTCCACCGCGCGCAGGAGTGGCCCGCTACCCGGCGTCAGCTTGACCTCGCCTTCGCCGACACACGCCACTTTGCCATCCACGATCCGGTGCCGGCGACGTTCGGAGATGAAGGCGCCGCCAACCACATGCGGCTGTGCCGGCGGCATGACGCGGCCGGGGTCGAGGTGTTCGTCTTTGGCCGCTCCGGCGGCCGGTTTCCCGCGCGTCAGCATGAACAGGCGAGCAGGGCTGTTGCGCGACTGCACGGCCTCGACCCGCGGCGATGTGTCTTTGTGGAGCAGAACCCGGATGCCATTGCTGCCGGGGCGTTTCACAACGACGTCGTCGCCGTCGCGAACGAACGGGTTCTGTTCACCCATGCGCGTGCCTTCGCGGATCAGGAGGGCGCCTACGAGGCCATTCGCGCAGCTTTCCCCGATCTTGAAGTGGTGGAGGTGACGGAAGAAGAGATCAGTCTGGAGGAGGCGATCCGCACCTATCTGTTCAACGCGCAACTCGTCACCATACCGGATGGTTCAGGTATGGCGCTGATCGTGCCGGACGAATGCCGCCACAGCGAAACAGTCTGGACATGGTGTCAGCGGATGCTGGCCGGCAACGGCCCCATTCGGCACGTCATCCCGGTCGATGTGCGGCAAAGCATGGCCAATGGCGGCGGCCCCGCATGCCTGCGCCTTCGCGTGGTGGCCGATCCCGCGACGGTCGATCCGCGCTTTCTGCTGACCGAGGACAGGATTACGCAGATCGAGGGGGTCGTGCGCGACATATGGCCTGAACAGATCGCTTCGACCGACCTGGGGACAGCGGCGCTGGAGGAGCAGGCGCAAACTGCTTACCGTGCCATTCTGGAGCTTCTTTCACTGAATGAACTGCGTTAACTTGCTCGACTGTTAAGCTTTGCCGCCTAGACTTGGCGGCCAGTGCCCGCTCACGACGCGGTCGGCAACGAGGTTGATTATGTGGAAGAAGTTGAAGCGCCTGTTCGTCATCAAAACCCGCTTCGAGGCGTTTCTGATCATCTACGCTCTGGGACTAGGCGCGGTCTCCCGGGGACAGGAATATTTGGCAACCTATCCCGGCATCGGCGGCCAGCTTCTCTTTCTCGCCTGCACGGGCTCGGTTTTCCTGGCGGGCGCGAAGATCTTGGACTGCCTGAAGTATGAACGGGCGGAGCGGGAAGCACAGCTGGCCAAGTCGATCGACTCCTGAGCTGCATAGCAGTAAACTGGCGCCGCCCGGCAAATGCGCCGCGAACCAGCGAGGAAGTATTGAATGGCTTCTCCGACCTTCAGACCGCAAGGAAGCCTGGCGCGATGGCGGCTGGTATATGCCGTCCTGGCCGGCGCGATACTTACCGCGCCGCTTTTCGCGATGCAGTTTACCACGGAAGTGAACTGGACAACCTTCGACTTCATGGCCGCAGCCGTTCTGCTGGGGCTGCTGTGGACCGGGATCGAGGTGGTGGCCCGGCTGCCGCTCCGCATCGCGGGACGCGCTGCGATCACGGGCTGCCTCGTCGTGGGCTTCCTCGTGCTGTGGGCCGAGGGCGCCGTCGGCGTATTCTAGATGACCCGGCGCCATGACGGCGCCAAGGTGCCTCGTCACGAGGCAGTCACCACTTCACAATCCAAGGATAGCCATGAAAATACGATTGGCCGGTGCGGCGAAACGCCGGCTGACTGATGGCAGCGATGTCCGCCGGCAAAGATGAAGGTGGGGGTTTCTGTTGCTACGCACCCCCGAGCGCCCGGTTTCCGATTCTGTTACCCGGTTCGGTCCGAACCGTGCTCTAAGCTTTGTAAGATCAGGCCGTTAGGCCGTCAGATTACGCAGCGAGAGCAAGTGCTTCGTTGTCGTTGGCACTTATGGTTTTTGAGCCTTTAACGGGTTACTCAGCCCGGGCAAAAGCGATGTCTTTCAACACACGTCGATCCTGGTTCGGCCCCAGCAACTGAGCCGCCCGGCTAGCACGCTGCACACGTGCTGGCTTAGCGGCGCATTTGGTGGAGCCGCCGGGTACTGCCCCCGGGTCCGTTGCGTCTATTGCACACCACACTTTATCGCCATAGCCGGCCGCTAAGCCGGCAAGGCCCTATATAGAGGTGCGCAGCTTAATGTGAAGTGTGCGTCTTGGCGGCGCCGTCGCCGGCGCGCTTCAGCTCCGCGAGGATCTTCTTCAGCACGTCCAGCTGCGGGTCGGTTACGACTGAAGCATCATGCGCTGTGTCTGAACTTTCGGCCTGCTTTCGCTGCATTTCATCAAGAAGCCGGTTCACCGCCTTCACCAGCAGGAACAATGCAAACGCCAGGATCAGGAAGTTGAGGACTTGAGTCAGAAAGTCGCCGTATCCCAGCATGGGCACCCCGGCCGCTTTCAACTGCGCGTAATTGTCGGCCGTCCCCGTATAGCCCGCCGGCAGCGGGCCCAGCCGGATGAACCAGTTGGAGAAATCCACGTCGCCGAAGATCCAGCCAATTACCGGCATGATGATGCTTTCCGTGAGCGATGTGGTTATCCGTCCGAACGCCGCGCCGATCAGTACGCCGACAGCCAAATCAAGCACGTTGCCACGGGCAATGAACTTCTTGAACTCTCCCAGGAACCCCATACCGCCTCCTGCAATTGCGCCGAACCGCTTGGCACAGCGGGAGGCCAGTTCCAAGCTTGAACGATTCGCACACCGTGCTATTCTGGTAAGACAGCTTTCGTCGTGAGGGATCAGCAATCGATGACATATCCAGCCGCCGTCCGCGTCGCACTTGCGGCGCTGCTCGCCTTCGGGCTGTCCGCCTGCGGCATCAACACGGTTCCCACCAAGGAAGAGGCGGCAAAGGCGCAGTGGGCCAATGTGGAGGCCGCGTATCAGCGGCGGGCCGATCTCATCCCCAATCTGGTATCCACCGTGCGCGCTTCCGCGGCATCAGAAGAGCAGATTCTCACGGACGTGATCGAGGCGCGAAGCCGCGCCACATCGGTTCAGCTCAGCACCGACGACCTCAGCAATCCGCAGGCCGTGCAGCAGTTCCAGGAAGCGCAAGGACAACTCGGCAGCGCCCTGTCGCGCCTGCTGGTGACGGTCGAGCGGTATCCGGAACTGCAAAGCCAGCAGCGCTTCGCCGACCTGATGGTTGCGCTGGAAGGGACGGAAAACCGCATCAACGTCGAACGAACCCGCTACAATGACGCGGTGCGCGATTACAACACGACCATCCGCACCTTCCCGGCAGTGGTGGCTGCCAATGTGATCTACGGCGCTGAACCGCTGCAGCCGTTCACCGCGGATGCTGGCACCCAGAACGCGCCCAGCGTGAACTTCGACGGCCTCGGCGCTGGGGCGGCTCCGGGAGCGGCCAATGACAATGCCGGCACCGCGATGCCCCGCACCGGCACGGGGAATTGAGCGGCAGGTTGATTCCGGCGCGCCTGGTCTGGCTCTGGGCGCTGCTCTTCGCCGGCCTGGCTGCCCTCGCCAGCCCGGCAGCGGGGCAGTCGTTCCCGCCCCGCCCCGCCGGGCCGATTTACGATGGCGCAAACATCATCGGCGCGGCGGAGGAACAGGCGCTGGATCAGCGGCTGCGCGCCTACAATGCCGCGACGGGCCGCGCCATCGTTGTGGCCACGGTGCCTACTCTGGACGGCCTGCCCGCTGCCGCCTACGCCGTTGATCTTGCGGAGGCATGGGGCGTGGGCGGTGCCCAGACAGAACAGGGCGTGCTGTTCCTCGTCGCGCCGCAGGAGCGCGAAGTGTTCATAGCGACAGCGCGCGGAGTGCAAGGAACACTTACCGACATATCCACCGGCCGCATCATCCGCGACACTGTGGTTCCCGCTTTCCGCGAAGGCGACTATGCAGGCGGCATCACGGCCGGCGTTGATGCCATCATCGAACGGCTGAACCTCGATCCGGCGGAGGCGCGCGCCATCGACGAAGCTGCGGCTGCGGCGCAGGCACGGCGCGGGGAAGAAGGCGGCTTCCCGATTGGCGCGATTTTCTGGATCGGATTTCTGCTGTTCTTCTTCGTGCTTCCCGCGCTGGGCGGCGGCCGGAGACGGCGATATCGGCGTTCCGGCATGGGCGGGCTCGCCCGCGACATCATCCTGTGGGAAGCCGGGAAGGCAATCGCCCGTGGCATCGGCGGCAACGATGATTGGGGTGGCGGTTTTGGCGGCGGAGGCTTTGGTGGCGGGGGTGGCTTTGGCGGCTTCGGTGGTGGCGGCGGCGGATTCAACGGCGGCGGTGCCGGGGGCGGCTGGTAAATGCCGTATCTGACGAGCGACCAGATCGCGGTTGTCACTCGCGCCGTCGAAGAGGCGGAAGGCAGGACGAGCGGAGAAATCGTCACCGTACTTGCCGACAGGTCGGACGGTTATTCCGACGTGGTCCTTGTCTGGTCGACCGCGATAGCCTTTACCGCCATGAGCGTCTTTGCAGCCCTGCCCCAGCCGTTCCTCGACCTGTGGGATCGTCTCGTCGCCGGGTGGGGCCACGAATGGACAGCGGGCGAACTGGCAAGCATGACCATTGCCCTGGGCCTGATCGCGTTCACGCTGGGTTGGCTGGCACTGTCGTGGGAAGCACTCAAATTCCGCTTCATTCCCGCCCCGGTCAAGACGCAGCGGGTGCACGCCGCCGCAATCCGCCATTTCCGCGTCGGAGCAGAGCGGCGCACCCATGGGCGGACAGGGGTGCTCCTTTACCTGTCGATGCAGGAACACCGCGCCGAGATACTCGCGGACGAGGCGATTGCCAGCAGGGTTCCGGCCGAGGTGTGGGGCGAAGCGATGGCCGACATGCTGGCGGAGATAAAGCAAGGCCGCGTGGCCGAGGGGTTCGTCGCAGGCGTGCGCGACGTGGGCGCGGTGCTTGCCGAACATTTCCCGCGCGATGCCGACGACCGCAACGAACTGCCCGACCGACTGATCCAGCTGTGACGTTGCGATGAGCGAGAGGAGCACCCCGCCCGACGCGCGGGAACCCGAAGAGATCGTCTGGCAGGGCCGGTTCGTCACCGCAAAGAAGCGTGGCCGCTGGGAATACGCCGGCCGCGCCCGCGGCATCCGTGCGGCCGTGATCATCGCCGTTGATGGCGACCACGCCATCCTCGTTTCACAATATCGGGTGCCGCTGGGCCGGTGGTCGCTCGAACTGCCAGCGGGGCTGGTTGGCGACGAAGACGGGCGCGAGGATGAAGCGGTGGAAGACGCGGCACTGCGCGAGCTGGAGGAAGAAACGGGCTATCGCGCGGGGCGGATGGAACGGCTCCTCGATCTCTATGCCTCGCCGGGAATGCTTAGCGAGAGTTTCATCCTGCTGCGGGCACACGATCTGAAAAAGGTGAGCGTTGGCGGCGGGACGGAAAGCGAGAACATTACGGTTCACCGCATTCCCTTGTCCACCCTGCGCAGTTTTGTCGAAGAGTGGCAGCGGATGGGCAATGCAGTCGACGCGAAAGTCGCCATTCTGCTCGGCAGCCAGTTGTGGAAGGATCACGGATGAAAGGACGGGTCGCAGGTAAATGCGCGCTGGTAACGGGCGCGGCGCAGGGATTGGGCGCGGCGCAGGCGCGGTTGCTGGCGGCAGAAGGCGCGCGGGTGCTGATTACCGATCTGAACGAGGCGGGCGCGAAAGCGGTGGCCGACGAAATCAACGCCGCGCAAGGCCGCGGGTCGGCCTTTGCCCTGCGCCATGATGTCACCAGCGAAGCGGACTGGCGGACGGCCATCGACGCTGCGCGGGAACAGCTGGGCGGCCTGTCCATCCTGGTGAACAACGCCGGGATCGGCGCGGGCGGCAACATCGAGAACTGTTCGTTCGCCGACTGGAAGCGGTCGTTCGCAGTTAATGTGGACAGCGCGTTTCTAGGCACCCAGAACGCCTTGCCGCTGATGAAGGAGCATCAGCCCGGCTCGATCGTCAACATCAGTTCGATTGCCGGCCTGATCGCCAGCGACGCCATGCCCGCCTACAACGCTAGCAAGGCGGCGATCTGGATGCTGACCAAATCGGTCGCGCTGTATTGCGCCAAGCAGAAGTGGAACATCCGCTGCAATTCGGTGCATCCAACCTTCGTGGATACCCCGATCCTCGACGGCATCGGTGCGCGTGCGGGTCTGGAAAAGGAAGTGGTGATGGGCAAGCTGGCCCGGCAGATCCCGCTTGGCCGGATCGGGCGCCCGGAAGAAGTGGCGCAAGGGGTGCTTTACCTCGCCAGCGATGAAAGCAGTTTCATGACCGGGGCGGAACTGAAGCTGGATGGCGGTATCTCGGCCATGTAAAGCCATACCCGGGCGCTTGCGCGATGCTCGCCGGTCAGCGCGGCCTCTGGATCGTAACGTTCTGCGGGCCAGACTGCGGCGCACTCTGTGCCGCACGGAAGGAGCCGGTGGCTGCCACCACCGGCCCTTGGTCATCAAAGATCATACAAGGGTTCCTCCCCCGGCAACCGGGATTGCCGGCGCAATGGCGATGGCGAGGAAAAACGCGCTCAGCACTACCGAACTGACGGCGGTGGCTACCTTGCTGAGGAGATTGGTGTTGCGGGACATCGGGTGCATCCTTGAAACGTCGGTCAACCAGATCAGTGTCAAATCATCAGCGTGGGTGACGCGGGGATGATGGTGGCGGCCATGACCAGAGCGGTCAGGGTCAGCGAAGCGAAAGCGGCAAAGGCGCGGTTGGCGTTCAGGAACATCATTGTAACTCCCTTGGTGTCTGTCCGGCGGATCATCCGACCGGATATCCAATGCTTCGCAAGGCGCGTGCCAATGTCGCAACTGCTTGATTTGGCTACCATCTCCTGCGGTGGTCCAAAAGGAAGGGCCGATGGTTCGCCAAGTGTTGGCGTGTTATGCCAATGTTCAGGATAGTCATTCGCTCTGGCGGGTACCAGCCGCACGCGGTAGTGCGGCACGGGCATGGCGCTCGACCGCATCACCCTCGCCCATTTCCGCAACCACCGCGATACTCAGCTGCAAGACACGCGGCAGATCAACATCCTGATCGGTGACAACGGGGCCGGCAAAACCAACATCCTTGAAGCATTATCGCTGCTGGCGCCAGGCAGAGGCTTGCGCCGGGCGCCGCTGGAAGAAGTGGCCAGCACCGGACATGACGGGTTCGCGGTTGGCGCGGATCTTGTCCCTGGGAACGCGCGACTGGGCATCTACACCGACGCAGGGCGGCCTGGCCGCCGTCTCGTGCGGATCAACGCAGCGCCCGCGACCGGCGTCCAGTTGGCGGAATGGCTTTCCGTCACCTGGCTTACCCCGGCGATGGATGGCCTGTTCACCGGCACTGCGAGCGGGCGCCGACAGTTCGCCGACCGGCTGGCCGTTGCGCTGGACCCGCTGCACGCTGCCCACGCGTCACGCTATGCCGCCGCCATGCAAGAAAGGGGGCGGCTGCTCGCGGGCGACGCGCCGGTCGAAGCGGCCTGGTTCGACGGAGTGGAACGGTTGATGGCGGAACACGGCGCGGCGCTCGCCCGCGGACGCGCGGCCTTGATCGACGCTTTGAACAACGAGCTGGCCGCCGTGCCCGACGGGCCGTTCGTTCGGCCGGTTCTCACCTATCTTGCCAATGGCCCCCAGGATGCGGCGGCCCTGCATGCAGCTCTGGGCGCCAACCGCCAGGATGACCTGCGCGCCGGGCGGACGTTGATCGGGCCACATCGCGACGAACTGGCCGTGACGCTGGCGGCAAAGAACATGCCCGCCGCGCGCAGTTCCACCGGCGAGCAAAAGGCAATGCTGATCGCCATTGTGCTGGCCCACGCGGGGATGGCGGCGCGTGGGCGGCCCAGCGTCCTTCTGCTCGACGAAATCGCCGCGCATCTGGACCCGGTGCGGCGGGTGGCCCTGTTCGAACGGCTGCTGGCGGGGCAGGGGCAGGTCTGGATGACCGGGACGGAACGGGCGCCATTCGAACCGGTGGCGCAGCAGGCGGCAGTGTGGCAGGTCGCGAATGGGCGCGTCGTGCGAGTCTAGCCCGGAGCGCTAAGCGTCCTCCTCAGGCAAGGCGCGCGACACTTCTTCGACCGTCGCAGCGACCAGCGCCTCGATGCCCTGCGCCGTGGGGTGAATACGGTCCTGCTGAATAAGCTGCGGCTGATCGTAGATGCTTTGCAGGAAGAACGGCACCAGTTGCGCGCCATATTCTCGCGCCAGGTCCGGGTAGATCGCGTCGAACTGCGCCACGTAATCCGCGCCAAGGTTGGGCGGTGCACGCATGCCCATCAGCAGCACGGGAATCTCTCGACGGCGCAGTTCGGCCAACATCGCGGCAAGGTTCGCGCGCGTCTGTTCAATCGGCACCCCGCGAAGCAGATCGTTGCCGCCAAGCTCGAGAATGAACAGATCCGGCCGTTCCTCCTGCGCGTCGAGCGTAAAGGCGAGCCGCGCCCGGCCTGCCTGCGTCGTGTCCCCCGATACGCCGGCATTGACCACCTCCGCATTGATCCCTCGCGCCCTCAGCGCCGCCTGCAGGCGAGCGGGATAGCTTTCCTCCGGTGTGACGTTGTAACCGGCGAACAGGCTGTTGCCGAATGCGAGGATGCGCCGCTCTGGCCCCGCAACCGGAACTTGGGGCGTCGATGTAGGGAGCGCTTCTGCGGCGGGGGCGGCAGGCTGAACACTCGCCGGCTGGCTTTCGCAGCCCGCCAGCAGCAGTGCCAGCAATGCGCCCGCAAACAGTTTCGCCATAGTTGCCCTTCCTTGTCTGTTCACATTGCCTATGCCATCGGGCGCGTGTGACAAGCCCCCTTTTGGCGATTTCCGCCCGCAACCTCACCTTGCAACTTGGTTCCGCCGCCTCCGCGGTGACGATCCTGCGCGGGATCGACCTCGACGTCGCTGCCGGGGATACGGTCGCGGTGCTGGGTCCGTCCGGGTCGGGCAAGAGTTCGCTGATGGCGGTATTGTCCGGGCTTGAGCGGGCGAGCGGCGGCACTCTGGAAGTTGCCGGCCAGGATTTTGCCGCTCTGGACGAAGATGCGCTCGCCCATGCGCGGCGGGGACGGATCGGCATCATTCTGCAAGCTTTCCACCTGCTGCCGACGATGACCGCGCTTGAAAACGTGGCAACCCCGATGGAACTCGCCGGAATGGCCACGGCGCGCGACCGCGCGGCCGCCGAACTGAGTGCAGTCGGTCTAGGCCACCGCATGACCCATTACCCTCAGCAGCTGTCCGGCGGGGAGCAGCAGCGCGTGGCCATCGCCCGCGCCACCGCGCCCGCGCCGCAGATCCTGTTCGCGGACGAACCGACCGGTAATCTGGACAGCACGACCGGGGAAGCAATCATCGACCTCCTCTTTGCACGGCGGGCACAGAGCGATGCGACCCTGCTGGTCATCACCCATGACCGGGAACTGGCGGAACGCTGCGGCCGCGTGCTGACGATGGAGGACGGGCGGATCGTGGGCGATCGGCGCACGGCATGAAGGCGCAGGGCATCGGCTGGCGGACGGCCTGGCAACTGGCCCGGCGCGATCTCAACGCCCGGTTCAGGGGGCTGCGTCTCCTTCTGGTTTGCCTGTTCCTCGGCACTGGCGCGCTGGCGGCGATCGGCACCCTCACTTCGGCAATCGAGCGGGAACTGGCAGCGAGCGGCGGCGAACTGCTGGGCGGGGACATCCAAGTCAGCGTCTGGCAGCGCGATCTGAACCCGGCGGAGCGAGCCGCGCTGGCGGAACTCGGCCGCGTGTCGGGCGGCACGCGCCTGCAGGCGGTAGCCCGTGCGGGCGACGCAACCGCGCCGATCGAATTGAAGGCCGTCGACGCGGCTTACCCGCTCTACGGCCGCCTCACACTGACCGACGGGCGCAGTGTCGGACCGCCGCCCGATGGCGCAGCCTGGGCGGCGCAGGGCGCGCTGGACAGGCTGGGCGTGGCGGTCGGCGACAGGTTCCGGATCGGGACGCGCGATGTTGTGGCGGCCGGCGTGATCGCCAACGAGCCGGACCGACTGGGCGAGGGTTTCCAGCTCGGCCCCACCGTCATCGTCGCACAGGATTTTCCGGCCAGCGCCGGCCTGCTGGCACCCGGCTCGCAGTACCGCAGCAAGTACCGGGTGGCCTTTGACGCACCGCGCGACCGGCAGGCGACTGCGGACGCGCTGGAACAGCAGTTCCCCACCAGCGGCATCGAACTCAGAACCAGTGACCGCGCATCGCCGGGCGCGGACCGGTTCATCACCCAGATGAGCGAGTTTCTGCTGCTCGTCGGGCTCGCGGCGCTGATCATCGCGGGGATCGGCATTGGCGGCGGCGTTGCCTCTTACCTCGAAGACCGACGCCAGAACATCGCCACCCTGAAGGTGCTGGGGGCGACCAGCGGCGATATTGCCCGCATCTACGGTCTGCAGATCGCCGCGGCGGCGCTGGTGGGCAGTCTGGCCGGGCTGGCCGTCGGTGTCGCCATAACCCCGCTGCTGGCCCGTGCCCTGTCGGGGTTGTTGCCGGTGCAGAGCGGATTCGTGATCGACCCCGTCGCCCTGCTTGTAGCGCTTGCCTATGGAATGCTCGTCGCCCTGGTGTTCGCCGCGACGCCGCTGACGCGGGCGCGGCATTTTCCTGCGATGGCGCTGATGCGCGCACGTGTGGCTCCGTTGGGGAGAGACAGGCAGGCGCTGCTGTGGGTGACTGGCGGGCTGGCGGCGATCGTCGTGCTGGCTCTGCTCACGTCCAGCCGGCCGCTGTTGTCGGGCGGGTTCCTGGCCGGTGCGGCTGCGGCGCTGGGCCTGATCGCGGCACTTGCCCTGGCAATCAAGTGGCTGGCCCGCCGCCTGCCCACCGGCGGCAGCCCACTGGTTCGCAATGCCTTGGCCAATCTTTCGCGGCCGGGCGCTAACATCGTTCCGCTGGTGACGGCGCTCGGCTTTGGCCTGTCCGCGTTCGTCCTGCTCGCCGCCATTCAGACAAGCATCGACGGCAACATCCAGACCCGCGTGCCCGACCGCGCGCCCGATTACTTCGTGCTCGACATACCGCCTGATCATCTGGGACAGTTCGAAACGGTCGTGCGTGGCGCAGATCCCGCGGCCGAGCTGCGCGCCGTGCCCAACATGCGCGGCGCCGTGGTCGCTTACGGTCCCGCAGACAGCATGACCCGCGTCGCCGACCTGGCGGAGTTGCCCGAAGGAGCCTGGGCGCTGCGGGGCGAGCGCGGACTGACCTACGCCGATGCGGTGCCGCCCGGCAATCGCATTGTCGCCGGCGACTGGTGGGGCGCGGATTACGCGGGCGAGCCGGCCGTCTCGGTGGACGAAGAACTGGCCGACGCGATCGGGCTGAAAGTGGGCGATTACCTGACCGTGGCGGTGCTGGGGGTCGAACGGCGGGCGCGGGTGGCCAGCCTGCGGCAGATCGACTGGGACTCGCTTGGCTTCAATCATGTACTGGTATTCTCGCCCAACACTCTGCGCGATGCGCCGCACACCTTGTCGGCAACCATTTCCCTGAGCCAGCCGGACGCTGCCCGCCCGCTGCTGCAGGCGCTGGTCGCTGCCTTTCCGGCAAGTTCCGTCATCGAGGTCGGGCAGATCCTGACGCAGGCGCGTGACCTGCTGGGGCAGGTCGGCCTCGCGACCCTGGCGGCCGCATCTGTCGCGGTGCTGGCCGGGCTTGCCGTGCTGCTCGGCGCCATTGCGGCGGCACGAGCGGCGCGAATGTATGACACGGTGATTCTTCGCGTACTCGGCGCGGATCGGCGGCAGATCCTGCTGATGCAGCTGGTGGAATACGCCGTCCTGGTCACGGTCCTGGCCGTGGTGGCCCTGCTGCTGGGCAGCGGGATTGCCTGGGCCGTGGTGACGC
Organism: Porphyrobacter sp. GA68; assembly: GCF_022605525.1. GTDB lineage: Bacteria > Pseudomonadota > Alphaproteobacteria > Sphingomonadales > Sphingomonadaceae > Qipengyuania_B. The sequence continues at coordinate 103,220 of NZ_JAKQYJ010000002.1, read as the reverse complement.
AGCTGTTCGAATTCGACTGGCTGCCCGACTGGCCGGTGGTCCTTGGCGTCCTGGGGCTTGGCCTTGTCACCGTGTTCCTGTTCGCGCTAGGCGGCGCGCTGCCCCTGCTCCGCGCCAAGCCCGCAGCTGCCCTTCGTACCCTTTGAGTTGGTTTTTATGCGCTTATTGTTGCAAGTTCTCTATTTCAGTCTGCTTGGTGTGATCCTGTTCCTGGCGCTGTCACCCGATGTCAGCGTGATGGCTGGATCGGAAAACGACAAGGTAAACCACTTCGCCGCCTTTATCACGCTCGCGCTGTTTGCCCGCCTGTTATGGCCGCGCACGCATATCCTGCTGCCTTTTCTATGGCTGACCGCACTGGGGGCGGGCATCGAAATTCTGCAGGGGGTCATGGGTCTGGGCCGCGAGGCCGACTTCAAGGATCTTGCGGTCAACGTCGCCGCGACGGCGGCCGGCTTGATGCTGGCGCAAGGCCTGCTCGTCACGTGGAAGCAGCAGATGGAATAAGCAACAGGGGCTTTGCAGCTTTTGTGCTGCAAAGCCCCTGGCTCCTCTCCCGTCAGGAAGCTCTCAGAACTTGAACCGCGCCGTTACGCCGTACGTGCGCGGCTGGTTGGGGTAGCCGGACACTGTACCGGCCTGCGCCACACCGTCAAAGATCGACAGGATATACCGCTCGTTCAAGAGGTTGCGGACGAACCCGGTCACTTCGATACCGTTGTCCATGGCCAGGGTCAGCGATCCGTTCACCAGATTTACCTCGCGCTGGAACTGGCGGTTTACCGCCAGACCCTGTTCGATGGTCGGGAAGCCGAGCAGCCCTTCGAGAATGAAAACGTTGCTCTCGTGGTAATAGTCCACGCGCCCGATCAGCTGGTTGCCGGTATTGCCGAGGTCGTGGGTGTAGGTGGCCGAAGTGGAGATGGTGTATTCGGGGATGCCGGGCGGGCGGGTACCGCTCAGGTCCCCGAACGGAGAGCCGGAGAAGTCATCGTAGTTTGCATCAAGATAGGTGAGGCCGAAGGTGAAAACCAACGGCTCCACCGGCTGAATGGTCGTGTCCAGCTCGAAACCACGCGTTGATTGCTCGCCGGCGTTGACCAAGGCAAAGCCGGTGCCCGTAAAGATGTTGCGCTGGAAGTTTTCCAACTTCTGGTCGAACAACGCCAGGTTGACGGTCAGACCGGGCCACGACCCTTTGAGGCCCAGCTCGATTACGGTTGCTTCTTCCGGTCCGGCGACCCGCGTGCCGGTGCGCAGGTTCGGGACGATCAGGCCTGCGTCACGGATCGGCGATGGCGGTGCCAGAATCACGCTTCCCCGCGGCCCGGCGGTGAATTCGGCCGGAGTAGGCCGGCTGTCGCGCGAAAGGTTGACCGACGACGGTTTGTACCCGGTGGCGTAGGTAAAATACACGTTCAGCGCATTGGACACGTCATACGATGCGCGCGCGAGATAGCTGATGTCGTCGTCGCGGGTTCGCCCCGGTTCAACTGCGTTGGGAATGTTGAGGAACGGTGGCAGGAACTGCAGCGGCTGCAGCGCGAGCAGAGGATTGGTCGCCGGGTTCAGCGCCTGGCCCGTAATCGCCTGGAAGATCGGTGCGGTCGCCGGATTACCCGCAAACCCTTGGATCACAGCCGGAGTGACTTGCGACGGGGGAATCTGCAGCGCTTGGGCGATACCGCCGACAATGAAGGCGTCCACCAGGTTGACGTTCGCCAGCGGATCGGTCGACACCTGCGAAAGCTGGAAATCCTTCTTGTCGTTGGTGTAATTGATGCCGCCAGTAAGGGTTAGCCGGTCGGTGACCTCGAAATCCACCGTACCGAAGAACGAATAATTTTCGTTCTGCAGCGCGAAGTTTTCCACCGTGGACGGACCTTGCGCGAAAATCGATCCCGCCGGAAACCCAAGTTGCGCTTCAACCACCGGCAGCGCGCCGCCGGCCAGCAGGTTGAAGAAGCCGCGCGTATCCGCTCCGTTGATGATGGAGCTGACCTGGTTCACGTCTTCCTTGAAGTAGAAACCACCAACCAGGAAATTGAGCGGACCGTCGAAATCCGAGGTTATGCGGAATTCCTGCGTAAAGGTTTCGACCTTCTGGTCGCGCAGTTCGTTGATGAAGTCCGCACTGGTGAAATCGACATCCTGCAGGAAGACATTGGTCAGTTCGCGATAGGAGGTGATGGACGTGGCGGTCAGGGCGCCAAGTTCCAGATCGGCCTGCAACGACCCGCCGTAACTCTCGATCTCGTTGCGGGGCAGGCGGTTGAGGAAGGTGCGATCGGCAAACAGGTCTTGCGGCACCAGGGCGCCGCCCACCCCGAACACCGCCGCCGTGGTCGGTCCTGCCAGCAGGTTGCCGGCGTAACAGCAGATCTCGTCGATTTTCTGATAGTCGCCAATCGCCCGCAGCCGCAGCGCGCCATCATTATCGAACAGCAACTGTCCGCGCGCCGACCAGCGGTTGCGGTCGTTTACCTTGTCGTTGAAACCAACCGCTTCCACGAAGCCGTCGCGGTTGTTGTAATTGCCTTCGAGCGAGAACGCGATCGAATTGGTGATCGGGCCTGTGACATTTCCCTGCAACACGATCTGGTCGTAATTGCCATAGGTCGCGGAAACCGCACCGCCGAATTCAAACTGCGGTTCGCGCGTGATGACGGAGATGACGCCGGCGCTGGCGTTCTTGCCGAACAACGTCGATTGCGGACCGCGGAGCACTTCGACCCGGCTGATGTTGGCCAGATCCCCGATCTGCCCGGCCGAGCGCGAGCGGTACACCCCGTCGATGAACACGGCGACCGATGGTTCAACGCCGATGTTGTTATCGCCATTGCCGAAGCCGCGGATGATGAAGGTTGTGTTCGATGAGTTCTGCAGCTGGCTGACGCGCAGGGACGGCGTCACTGTCTGCAGGTCGATCAGATCGCGGATTTCCGCCCGCTCGATCGTCTCCGCCGTAGTCACGGTGACCGCGACCGGCGTGTCCTGCAGAGTCTGCGCCCGCTTCGTCGCAGTGACGATAATTTCGTTGCCGAAAGCGGTTGATGGCTGATCGGCACCTTGCTGCCCCGTGGTGGCCGGCGGCGCATTGGTTGTCGCCTGCTCCTGCAACCGCGGATCGGGGTCCTGGCCCGCCTGCGTTGCGGTGGTCTGCGCCGCCGCCGGCATCCCTATCGCCACGCTGCCAAGCAGAGCCGCGCGCAGCAAACCCTTGCGGCCAAAACCCCTCACAACCATTCCAGTCTTCCTCTTCCCATCGGTCGCTCCTGGTGCCGGAGCTTGACCGTCAAACACCCGCGCAGCTTATCATCGCGGCGCGCCTTAGCAAGCGGCAGTATGCTGTTGGTCCGCATTGTTGCAGGGAAGCGACAGCGCGATCCGCAAGCCGCCCGCCTTGCCGCATCGCAGCAAAGCCGCTATGCGCGCGCCGACCCGCTGCCCTTGCGGCCCCCCTTCCCCGAACAACAGAGAGTTCCCCAATGTCCCGCGCCCTTCGCAACATCGCGATCATCGCCCACGTTGACCACGGCAAGACCACCCTGGTCGACCAGCTGTTCCGCCAGTCCGGCACCTTTCGCGAAAACCAGCGCGTGGAAGAGCGGGCGATGGATTCCGGGGACCTTGAAAAGGAACGCGGCATCACCATCCTCGCTAAATGCACCAGCGTGGAGTGGCGCGATACCCGCATCAACATTGTCGACACACCGGGTCACGCGGACTTCGGAGCCGAGGTGGAGCGAATTCTGTCGATGGTTGATGGTGTCATCCTGCTGGTCGACGCAGCGGAAGGACCGATGCCGCAGACCAAGTTCGTCACCGGCAAGGCGCTTGCCCTCGGCCTGCGGCCCATCGTCGTGGTCAACAAGATCGACCGCGGCGACGCCCGCCCGACCGAAGTTCTGGACGAAGTATTCGACCTGTTCGTCTCGCTCGACGCCAATGACGAACAGCTCGACTTTCCGGTCCTATACGCTTCGGGACGCGACGGTTATGCCAGCGAGGATACCGAGGCACGCTCCGGCACGCTGGACCCGCTGTTCGAACGCATCGTCGCGCACGTCCCGTCGCCCGGCCTTGATGAAAGCGGGCCGTTCGCGTTTCTCGCCACTCTCCTCGACCGGGACCCGTTCATGGGCCGCGTGCTGACCGGCCGGGTGCAGGCGGGCACAATCCGCGTCAACGATCCAATCCGCGCTCTGGATGCCGATGGCAACGTGATCGAAACGGGTCGGGCCACCAAGCTGATGAGCTTCGACGGACTTGAGCGGGTGCCGGTGGACAGCGCACGGGCCGGGGACATCATCGCGCTGGCGGGTCTGGAAAAGGCGACGGTCGCCAACACGATCGCCGATCCCGCGGTAACGCAGCCGATCGAAGCACAGCCGATCGACCCGCCCACCCTGGCCATGCGCTTTGCCGTCAACGACTCCCCCCTGGCCGGCCGCGAAGGGGACAAGGTGACAAGCCGCATGATCCGCGACCGCCTGTTCCGCGAAGCGGAAACCAATGTCGCCATTCGCGTGACCGAGAGCGCGGACAAGGACAGCTTCGAGGTGGCGGGGCGTGGCGAACTGCAGCTCGGCGTGCTGATCGAAACCATGCGCCGCGAAGGGTTCGAACTGGGCATCTCGCGCCCCCGCGTGCTGTTCGGCACCGACGAGAACGGCAAAAGGACCGAGCCGTTCGAGCAGGTGGTGATCGACGTGGACGATGAATATTCGGGTACGGTGGTCGAGAAGATGCAGCGTCGCAAGGCGGAACTGCTCGACATGCGACCATCCGGCGCGGGCAAGACGCGCATCACCTTCTCCGCCCCGTCGCGTGGTCTGATCGGCTACCACGGCGAGTTCCTGTCCGACACGCGCGGGACCGGCATCATGAACCGGCTGTTCGACCGCTATGACGCCTACAAGGGTCCGATCGAAGGGCGCACCAATGGTGTTCTGATCTCGATGGGCGCGGGCGAAGCCGTGCCCTACGCCCTCAATGCGCTCGAAGAACGGGGCGAGCTGTTCATCGGTGGGGGGACCAAGATCTACGAAGGAATGCTGATCGGCGAAAACGCCAAGCCCGACGATCTGGAAGTCAACCCGCTGAAATCCAAACAGCTCACCAACTTCCGTTCCACCGGCAAGGATGACGCGATCCGCCTTACTCCGCCGCGCATCATGACGCTGGAACAGGCGATCGCCTACATCGACGACGACGAGATGGTGGAGGTGACACCCAAGTCGATCCGGCTGCGCAAGGCCGAACTCGATCCGAACGAGCGCAAGAAGCAGAAGCGGAAGTCGGAGGCGGCTTAACCCGTCCGCGCAGAAAGCGCGCCACGCATCGCGGCGCCGTGCCGCAGCTCTTGCGGACCCGCTTCGTGGCGGGCTTAGGCAACTGGTGGGCGGCGCAGCAGGAAACGCATTCTCAACCGCTGGCAGCTGGATTGGTCCGATGCGACATCGCTTCCTTGCAAGCGGCGCGGCCGCCTGCCTCCTCGCCGCTTGCGCCACGCCGCAGCCGTGCGAGCCCACGGTAGCCGGGCTTCTGCATTGCCAGGCCGAACGCGGCGACAAACTGGCGCAGTTGCGGCTGGGCAAGCTTTACGACACCGGCCTCGCAGTTCCGCAGGATCACCGCCGCGCCGCTGCATTGTACCGTGCCGCCGCACAGTTCACGTCCGGCACCGCGTTCATCTATTCGCCGCCGATCGGCAAGTCGCCGGGCCGGGTCATGCCCATCACCACCGGCGCTGACCGGGCGGGCCTTCCGGAAGCGAAGTACCGGCTGGCCCTGCTGTATGCTCAGGGCCTCGGCGTTCCCTATGACCGCGAACGCGCCCGCGCTATGATGGCCGAAGCGATGGCGGCGGGTTTTCAGCCGTTGTAGTCACACGGCATGATCCGGCGCCTGGAGCGGCCGGTCGGCTTGTGAGCCGCGGGTCCAGCAACCTGCCGCCATGGCTCTGCCGCACATCGGCTGAATAACGGAGCGGAAGTAGCTGACCTGAACCAGACACTGCGGGGCAGCAGCAAGGCCGTCTCGAAAGCGCAAGCGCCCGCGACCGGTGCATCCGCCTTTGATCTTGCGGCGTGAGCCACTCCGGGTTCGCTGCATTGAACGGCAGGACTTTGGCAAAGCGCCTCGCTGTGCTTACAGTGTGCCCCATCTATGCGTTTGCCAATCCTGCTCCTGCCAATGGCCGTGCTGCTGCTGTCCGCCTGTGCAAAGGAACCGCCCGTTGCGCGCCAGCCCGGGGGTGTAACACCGGCTACCAGCCGCGAAGTGGCGCAATGCCTCGCCGACCTGCGCGGCGCGCGATCGGCCTTCAGCAGTGTACCGGATCAGCAGTTTGCTCCCGGCTGCGCGGTTAATGGTGCGGTGATACTGACGTCGCTGGGCGCAGATGCGGGCCAGATCGCGGTCAGCAATCTCGGTCCGGTCGCCTGCCCCCTGGCGAGCGGATTCAACGCGTGGGTGCGGTTCGGAGTGGACCGGGCCGCGCGCCAGTATCTCGGCAGCCCGCTGGCGCGGGTGGAGACAATGGGCAGCTATGCCTGCCGCAATGTGGCTGGCACCAGCCGCCTGTCGGCCCATTCACAGGCGCGGGCGATCGACATAGGCGGCTTTGTGCTGGCCGACGGGCGGCGCATTACCGTCCTGGCGGGCTGGAACGGCGGAACCGAAGCGGAGCAACAGTTCCTGCGGGTCATCCGCGACAGTGCCTGCCGCCGGTTTGGTACGGTGCTGTCGCCCGACTACAACGCCGCCCACCGTGACCATCTGCACATCGAGGAAGGCAGCGGGTCCTTCTGCCGCTGACACCCGCTGCCTTGATCGCCAGTTAGGTGTCGTGCAGCGAGCCAAGGGGGTGGCGCGCGCCAGTGCCGGCAAGGGAAGGCGAGCGCCGGAGATGCAGGCGACCTAGCCGACAAGCCGCATCCGCACCGCCGGTTCGGCCTCCAGCCTGAGCCGGATCGCTTCTGCCGCATGACGCGCACCCAGCTTGGTCATCATGTTTGCGCGATGGATTTCCACGGTTCGGGGGCTGATTGTGAGTTCACGAGCGATCACCTTGTTGGAACAGCCGCGGGCCAACCATTCCAGTACCTCCCGTTCGCGCGGGGACAGGTCCGACATCCGCTGCCATGCCGCCAGCGCGCGACGCCGCGCCGCGCCATGTGCTGCGACCTCCTGCTCGATGCGCTGCAGGCTGGCGGCGAGCGCAGTGGAGTTCAGCGGCAGGGCCAGGAAGTCGAGCACGCCTGCCCGCATCGCCGCCACCACACGTTCCGGCGCGGGATCGCTGTCCAGGGCGACTACCGGCAGCCAGCGGCCGTGCTGCGCCATCCTCGCCACGGCATCTGCGGCCGCATCGCTGCCGATCAGGATCGTGCCGGCGTCCGGCGATCCGGCCAGCAGTTCGTCGAGCGAAGCGTAGATTTCGCAATGATGCCCCATGGCGAAGCCGGTTCGAGCCAGTTCGGCACGCATCCGGGATGCGCTATGGACGATGTGCAAGGTGTGTCGCTGTTCCATGTCCGCGATGCTGGCGCAGCGCGGCCTGATTAACACGCCGAGCTGCCTCCGGATTGGACGCACTGCCCGGCGTTAACCATCGACTACGGCCTTGTCGGCGCAGCCGGACCCGTCCGCTCCGGAGTCTCTAGCCGGACCGTTCGCGATGAAAGGAATAGTCGGGCAACGAGTGGAACGCGTTCGTCAGCGCAGCGCCCCACGCCGATGATACCGCGTTAAAATACATGTCGTCCTGTTCGAACCGCGCCACATGGCTGGGCGCAAGGGCATCGCGTTCGATGACCATGAGGTCAAAGGGCATGCCCACCGACAGGTTCGCCTTCAGCGTGGCATCGAATGAAGTCAGCAGGAGCTTCACCGCATCTTCCAGGCTCATCGAACGATGGTGCGCGCGCACGATGATCGGCCGCCCGTACTTCGTCTCGCCAATCTGAAAAAATGGTGTTTCCGCGCTCGCTTCGATGAAGTTGCCTTCCGGATAGATCAGGAACAGGCGCGGGGCCATGCCGGCGATCTGTCCCGCCAGGATCATGCTTGCAGTGAAGCGGTTCTGCCCCCGATCGCCGTTGGCGTCCTGGCGCTCGGCAATGGTGCTGCGCAGTTCGCGGCCGACCTTTGTGGCAAGGTCGAACATGGTCGGCGCCGTCAACAGCACGTTGCCTCGATCGTCGGGCGTGTTCATCTGCGCTTCCAGGCGGCTGATCGTCATCTGGGTCGTGGCAAGATTGCCCGCCGTCATCAACGCGACGATCCGCTCGCCAGGCTGGTGCCAGTGGAAGGTCTTGCGGAATACCGAAATGTTGTCGACCCCGGAATTGGTCCGGGTATCGCTCATCAGGACAAGCCCCCTGTCAACCATCATCCCCACGCAATAGGTCACTGCTGCTGCGCCTCCTGTTGCTGCGCCACGCTGACGGCGACGTGCGTTACCTGCGCGGTGGCGCCATAACTGATGCCGAGGATGGGGGCCGCCTCGCGATAGTCCAGTCCGGTGGCGATGCGGACATAGCGCGCATCCGGGCTGATCCCGTTGGAAATGTCAAAACCGGTCCAGCCCAGGCCGTCCACGAACACCTCGGCCCATGCGTGGGTAGCCTCCTGCTCTATGCGGTCATCCAGCATGAGGTAGCCGCTGACATACCGCGCCGGCAGATCCAGCGCGCGCACAGCGCCGAGAAAAATGTGAGCGTGGTCCTGACATACTCCCTGCCCGCCGACATAGGCTTCTTCCGCAGTGGTCCGGGTTGTCGTTGCATCCTTGGTGTACACCACCCGCTCCCGCACCAGAGCCGACAGGTGGTGCAGCATCGCAATGGGATCGTCGCGCTGCGGGCGCATCTTGTCGGCCAGTTTGGTCAACTCTGATCCGGGACTGGTCAACTGTGTCTGCCGCCTGAAGCTCCATAGCGGGAGGTGGCCCGCATGCTGCCCGAGCACGCCGGCATCGTCCCGCGTATTGACGACGCCTTCACTCGTGATGACGACCTCTTCGGCGCCCGCGGCGATCCTCAGCAGCGTCACCGCGTTGTGATTGTGGTCTTCGTAGCAGAGTTCCTCTGTCGCCCCGCAATAGCTCAGCTCCCAGTTGATGATCGACTGTCCCTGCGTCTCCTTGGGCGTCAGTCGCAGCCGTTGCAGGCTGTAGGCGACCGGCTGATCGAATTTGTAGGCGGTGACGTGGCGGACAGAAAGGCGCATACCCGGTCTATAATTCCTCAGGCCAGAAAGCGGTAATCGGCAGCGATGGCGGCGGCGATGGCATCGTTGCGCCGCATGATGTCGAGCAGGAACTGGTGCAGACCTTGCTGAAGTATGTCATCGATGGTGCGGTTCGCCAGGTGCGTGTCTGCATCCCGCATCAACGCGTTGGCCGACCCCTCCTGCCCATGCAGCCGGGCCAGGGCCGCAAGCTCTGCCCGCAGCATGGCGTGACAGAACGCAAGGCTGCGCGGAAAACGGTCGTCCAACACCAGGAACTCGATGATTCCTCGCGCATCGATCTGCCCCGCGTGGATTGCCCGGTAGGCGCGGTCGCCGGACACGGACCTCAGAACTGTGTCCCATTGCCCGGTATCCAGACTTGATCCCACCCACGACAACGACGGCAGAAGCAGGTAGTATTTGATGTCGAGAATGCGAGCCACCGCATCGGCGCGTTCGGTGAAGCTGCCGGCGCGGGCGAAATGGTAACTTTCGTCGCGCATCATTGAACCGACCATTGCCCCATGGGCAAGGACCGCGACCCGCCGGATGAACGCGGCCACTTCACCGATCTGGTTCTGCCCGATGGGCTTGGCCAGCATGTCCGACGCGCTGAGCCAGGCGTCATTGACCACTTCCCACAATTCGCCGCTGATCCGGTTGCGGGCCGTGCGCGCGTTGGTGCGCACCTGCGCCAGCATGGCGAGCACCGATTGCGGATTGCCCTCGCCTCTCAGCATGAAGTTCCACGCCTGTATCCCGGTGTAGGTCCGGTGCTGCCGTTCGTACCCGGCCCGCTGCCCGGCCGTGGCGATTACTGACCGCCATTCCTCCTCCGCCGCCACGATGTCGCGCGTCAGCGCCATTCGCAGCCCGGCGTCGATCAACCGCGCGGTGTGTTCCGCCCGCTCGAGATAGCGGAACATCCAGAACAGCCCATTTGCCGTGCGCCCCAGCATCACTTGCTCATTCCTTCAGCACCCACGTGTCCTTGGTCCCGCCGCCTTGGCTGGAATTGACGACCAGCGACCCTTCGGTCAGGGCCACGCGTGTCAGCCCCCCTGGCGTTATCTCGATGCGGTCCGGCGACACCAGGACGTACGGGCGCAGGTCCACATGCCGCGGGGCCAGCCCTGCGTCGGTGTAGATCGGACAGGTGGACAGTGCGAGTGTCGGCTGCGCGATGTAATTGTCCGGACGGGAGACGATCTTCTGGCGGAACTCGGCGATCTGCATCTTGGTGGACGCGGGCCCGACCAGCATCCCGTACCCACCCGATCCATGAACTTCCTTCACCACCAGTTCCGGCAACTGGTCGAGAACATAGGCCAGGTCATCCGGATCGGCGCAGCGCCATGTCTGCACATTGGGCAACAGCGGCTTTTCTCCGGTATAGAACTCCACGATCTGCGGCATGAAGCTGTAGATCGCCTTGTCGTCGGCAACTCCGGTTCCCGGCGCGTTGGCGATGGTAATCCCGCCGCTGCGGTACACATCCATGATGCCCGGCACGCCCAGCAGGCTGTCCGGCCTGAATGTCAGCGGATCGAGGAAGTCGTCGTCCACACGCCGGTACAGCACGTCCACCGGCTTGTATCCCGCGGTGGTACGCATGGCGACGCGCCCGTCCACCACGCGCAGGTCGCTTCCCTCCACCAGTTCGGCCCCCATCTGGTCGGCCAGGAAGGCATGCTCGAAATAGGCGGAGTTGTAGATACCCGGCGTCAGCACTGCGACCACGGGGCGACCCCGGGCCGCGGCGGGCGCGCAGGCAGCAAGACTTTTCGCCAGTCGCCGCGGGTAATCGGATACAGTTTCCACCGGCACCCGCATGAACAGGTCGGGGAACATCGCCATCATGGTTTCGCGGTTTTCGAGCATGTAAGACACGCCGGACGGGGTACGGGCATTATCTTCCAGCACGAACCATTCATCAGGCCCGGTGCGCACCAGATCGATCCCGACGACATGTGTGTAAACCCCGCCAGGCGGGTGGAAGCCGACCATCTGCGGTAGCCAGGTGGCGTTGTTGCACAAGAGGCGCTGCGGCAGGCGTCCGGCACGAACGATCTCCTGCCGGTGGTAGAGGTCGTGGATGAAGGCGTTCAGGGCTCTCACCCGCTGCTCGATCCCGCGGGACAACCGCCGCCATTCCGCCGCGGTGACGATCCGCGGCACGATGTCGAACGGGATCAGCCGTTCTTCCGCTTCGTCGGCGCCATACACGTTGAAGGTGATGCCGGTGCGGCGAAAGATCGTCTCGGCGTCGCGGTGCTTGCGGGACAGCGTCTTTGCGTCCTGCTCCTCGAACCAGGCTTGATAATCGCTATACGCGTCGCGCACCTCGCCCGAAGGACCGCGCATCTCGTTGTATGTCTCGCCTGTAGTGGTCATCGGCCCCCGTTATCGCAACTTGGCGGGACCAGTCACCTGGCGCATTCGCCTCCATCGTCTCTAAGCGAGCGGAGCGGAGTCCAGTTCCGCCAGCACCGCCGCGACAGCTTCGGCCGAGAAGGTGAAGCCCATGTGCGTGCAGCGCAGGGCCACCGCCCTGTCACGCTCTCCCGGCCTGCCGCAGGCACAGCGCGGGCTTACCACCCCGTCGCGCGGGCTCCACAAGGCCACGGTTTCCACCGGCGGTTTTTCCGCAAGGTTGGTTTTGATCGGCAGTTCGTCGACGGAATGCCCGGCAATCGCCTGATACAGGCGCCAGACATTGTTCCCCCGCAGCGACCCGGAAAACGGCGTTCCCATCGTCACCACCTTGGCAACGGCTTCGGGATGCCGCTTGGCCAGTTCCCGTGCGAACAGCCCGCCGAGGCTCCAGCCGACAAGCGGCAGCGGCTCGCCCGTGCGCCCATGAAGGTCCAGCAACCGGCGCTCCACCAGCGCCAGCCGGTCGGGCGTGGCGCCCCAGTTCATGCCGGTGCCCCAGTGCTTCACTTCGTGGCCCGCCAGTTCCAGCGCCCTCGCCAGATAACGTAAACGGACCGGGTGCGTCGCGAAACCGGGCAACAGCATCACCATGCGCGGGGTTCGCGCAGGGGAAATCGTCAAAACCCGCTGACGGCGCTTGACCGGCTCCAGCACCCAATCGAGTTCGCCCAGCAATAGCCGGCGCGAAGGGGTGCTGACGACCTCATGCGTTGGCTGCCGCGCCAGCGCCAGACGGCGGGCGATTTCCGCCCGCTGGCCAGGCGCCACGAACCGATCAAAGACCCGCGTCAGCATCCGCGCGACCTAGCACACGGCACCTTGCGCGAAGCCGAACGCGCGCGCGAAGATCAGGCGGGGCAGTCACCGATCCGCTCGCTGCGCACGCGCAACTGCATGGCCATCTCGCCCATCTGCGGGACGGTGGACCGCATGCTCATGGTGACATCGGACGCGGTGCTGTTCGCGGTGCCGGTCATGGTCATCGTGGCCTGACCGCCCTCTCCCCGGCAGGTCATGGCCGCATCCAGCCGGCCGCCAACCGCTGAGAAGCGCTGAAACTCGCATCGCCCGTCCTGTGATTGCCGCAGCATTTCCTCATACCCGCGCTCGGCGTCTTGGGCACTGAGACAAGTTAAGCGCTCCTGCGACAAGGATGCTTCCATCATCGAGCGCAACTGGTCAGAGTTGGCGCCGGGCATCGCGGGCATCGAGAGATCGAGAAGCTGGGTGGTGATGCGGTATTGCCCTGGCTGCGGCCTGACCGCAGCGTCCGCCGCTGCGGCGACGTCCTGCTGGCTCATCGCTTCCCCCGCGGCGTTCTGTTCGTCGCCACCTCCGCACCCGGTCAGGCCGACAAACACAGCGGTCAGGAACAATGGCACTCGCATGATCGGCCCCTCCAAGGATGTGGGCTTTCATACCATACCGCAGGGCAGCACGCCAACAGCGTTCCCGATTGCAGCACCGCCTTCCTGAACCCATATGGCCGCAATGGAACTTGTAATCCGCCGCGGCCTGGAAGAGCCTGTCACCGCTGAAGATTTCGTCCCGCACCGGCCTGCCCGGCCGGAAAAGTCGCTGCCCGGCAGACGATTCGAACTGGTCTCGGACTACACTCCGGCCGGCGACCAGCCGCGCGCCATCGCCGAACTGGTGGACTCGGCCCGTGCCGGCGAGAAGACGCAAGTGCTGCTCGGCGTCACGGGGTCGGGCAAGACCTTCACCATGGCCAGCGTTATCGAAGAATTGCAGCGCCCGGCGCTGATCCTCGCGCCGAACAAGATCCTCGCCGCGCAGCTTTACGGGGAATTCAAGAGCTTCTTCCCCAACAACGCGGTGGAGTATTTCGTCTCCTACTACGATTATTATCAGCCCGAAGCCTACGTTCCGCGCTCCGACACTTATATTGAAAAGGAGTCGAGCGTGAACGAGGCGATCGACCGGATGCGCCATTCGGCCACCCGCGCCTTGCTCGAACGCGACGATGTGATCATCGTGGCATCGGTGTCCTGCCTTTACGGCATCGGGTCGGTCGAGACGTATTCGGCGATGATCTTCGACCTCAAGACCGGCACTTCGCAGGACCAGCGCGAGATCATCCGCAAGCTCGTCGCGCTGCAATACAAGCGCAACGACGCCGCCTTCCAGCGCGGCAATTTCCGGGTGCGCGGCGACAGCCTGGAACTGCACCCCAGCCATCTGGAAGACACCGCCTGGCGGATCAGCTTCTTCGGCGACGAGATCGAAGAGATTGCGGAGTTCGACCCCCTGACCGGCAAGAAGGGCGCGGTGCTGCCGTCCGTGCGGGTGTACGCCAACTCGCACTACGTCACGCCGGGTCCGACGATGAAGCAGGCGGCGGCGGCCATAAAGTTCGAGCTGGAGGAGCGGCTGAAGGAACTGCACGCCGAAGGGCGCCTGCTGGAAGCGCAGCGGCTGGAGCAACGGACCAACTTCGACCTGGAGATGATTGCCGCCACCGGCTCGTGCAACGGGATCGAGAACTATTCCCGCTTTTTGACGGGCCGCCTGCCGGGCGAACCGCCGCCGACCCTGTTCGAGTACCTGCCGGAAAACGCGCTGCTGTTCGTGGACGAAAGCCACCAGACAGTGCCGCAGATCGGCGCGATGGCGCGGGGCGACCACCGGCGCAAGATCACGCTGGCCGAATACGGCTTCCGCCTGCCGTCGTGCATCGACAACCGCCCCTTGCGCTTCAACGAGTGGGACGCGATGCGGCCGCAGACCTTCGCCGTGTCCGCGACACCTGGCGGGTGGGAGATGGACCAGACCGGCGGCGTGTTCGCCGAACAGGTCATCCGCCCGACCGGCCTCATCGACCCGCCGGTCGAGGTTCGACCGGTGGAGGACCAGGTGCAGGACTGCATCCACGAGTGCAAAGCGGTGGCGAAGATGGGTTATCGCACGCTGGTCACCACGCTCACCAAGCGCATGGCGGAGGACCTGACCGAATTCATGCACGAGGCGGGCGTGCGGGTGCGCTACATGCACTCGGATGTGGAAACGCTGGAGCGTATCGAACTGATCCGCGACCTGCGGCTGGGCGTGTACGACGTGCTGATCGGCATCAACCTGCTGCGTGAAGGGCTGGACATTCCGGAATGCGGCCTCGTCTGCATCCTCGACGCGGACAAGGAAGGGTTCCTGCGTTCAGAAACCTCGCTGATCCAGACCATCGGCCGCGCGGCGCGCAACGTGGATGGCCGCGTGATACTCTACGCCGACCGCATCACCGGCTCGATGGAACGCGCCATGGCGGAAACAGAACGCCGACGCGAGAAGCAGCGCGCTTTCAACGCCGAGCACGGCATCACGCCCCAGACCATCAAGCGGGATATTCACGACATCGTGGCGCACACCGCATCGCAGGATGGCGTGGTGATCGACACCGGCGACGCGGAACGCAACAACCTCGTCGGGCATAATCTGCGCGCCTATATCGAGGACTTGGAGAAGCGGATGCGCAAGGCCGCCGCCGACCTCGAGTTCGAGGAGGCAGGCCGGCTGCGCGACGAGATCCGCCGGCTGGAAAACGACGAACTTGGCCTGCCGGACACCGACAAGCGCGCGCCGGTGGTCGGCCGCAGCAACGAGGGCAAGCCTGGGACACGCAAGACGCGCTTTGGCAAGACGCGCTACAAGCGTATGGGTGGGAAGCCGAAGCTGGCTGAACGCTAGCTGAACGGTTGCCAGAGAGACAAATGGGTGGAAATGGCCTCTGTTTATGGTGGCGGTCTGATGTAAACGATAATAGATGGTTGCTGCTCAATTGAGGCAGCCATGACCCGCATCAACAAACTCTACGCTAACCTGCTCGCCAACCCACGAGCGCCTGTCAGTTTCCGGGATTTCGAGAAGCTGCTACGCGCCTTCGGGTTCGAGCACGTCCGAACCACAGGCAGCCATCGGCAGTACGCCCATCCCAAACTGCGCCGACCGCTGCCGGTTCAACCCAGCGTCAAAGATGCCAAGCCGTACCAGATGCGCGAATTCCTTGAACTCATCGAGCAGCACGGCTTATATCTGGAGCCGTGAGCGAGCCACATTACCATATCAACCTGTTCTGGTCTGCTGAGGATGCCTGCTGGATTGCCGACGTCCCGGACTTGCGGCCCTGTTCCGCGCACGGCGACACACGAGCCGAAGCGATCGCCAATATCAACGATGCGATCGCGGGCTGGTTGACGGTCGCGCAAGAACGTGGTTACCCGATCCCTGAGCCTCGTTATCGTCCTGCCAACTTCGCTTAATCCTTGCACATCCGCTATCTCTTGATTGCACCTCTGGCGAGCGCACTTGCATCATGCGCGCCGGCGGCTGCCGATGCGGCTGCCGCGCCCGAGGAACGGGTTTCCCTGCATACGGTGCAGGAACCTGCCGCAGCGCCGTTCCCCGACGTAACCGGCGCGTTGTGGGCGGTCACTGCATCGCCCGACCGCATCCTCTACGCAGTGCCGGGCGAGCAACCTTTCTTCGCTCTGGCGTGTGAGCAGAACGGGCCAGAGGCGCGTCTGGTCATCACGCGCTTCGCCCCGGCTCCACCGCGCGGCAAGGCGATCCTGGCGATGGACGGCAACGGCTATATCGGGCGCTGGCACGCCGATGCCGTCGAGGCGGATGATGGCTGGGTGTGGCGCACAGAAGTCGCGCCGGCAGAATACAAGGTCAACGCGCTAAAGGGTCTCCGCTCCATCGAGGCGACGATCCCCGGCGCCGGCACCGTCATCATCAACCAGAACGACCTGCCACGCGCGCTGATTGCCCGCTGCGAAACCTTTAATCAGGCGCGCGTGTTAGTCGGGCCGCCGCCTGTGCCCGCTCCGTAAGCATCGCCGGGGTCAGTACCTGCGGCAGCTGCTCCGCCGCTCCGTTCGGAGAATACCACAGGTAAAGCGGCACCCCGGCGGCGCCCTGCTCGCCCAGAAAGCGGGTGATCTCCTCATCCCGGCGCGTCCAGTCGCCGCGCAGTGCCACCACGCCCGCCGCATCGAACGCGGCGCGGGTCGCATCGCGTTCGATGGCAACGCCTTCGTTGACCTTGCAGGTCAGGCACCAGTCAGCGGTGAACCAGACGAACACAGGGGCGCCGCTGGCCCGCGCCTCCGCCAGCGCAGCGTAGCTGAACGGCCGGGCATCCAGCACGCCGGCGGCCGCAGCTTGGTCGTTCCTTGGCGCGGGAAGCAACGCCACCGCCAGCAGCACCGTTGCCAGCGCCGCCCAAGCGGCCATCAGCGGTCGTGCCGATCCGCTGCGCTGCGCCCGGCCCCACCAGCCGAGCAGGACCACGAGCAGCGCGCCAGCCCCGCCGACCATCAGGACGTAGCTGACCCCGCCAAACCGCCAAGCCAGCCACAGCAACGCCGCCGCCGTCAGCCCCATCGGCAACGCCATCCAGCGGCGGAAGCCCGTCATCCAGTTCCCGGGCCGGGGCAGTTTGTCCCTGAGGGCCGGGACGAATCCCAGCAGAAGGAACGGCAACGCCAGTCCCAAACCCAGCGCGGCGAACATCGCCAACGCCACCGGCGCGGGCAGCAGCAGGGCCGCCCCCAGCGCGGCGGCCATGAAAGGTCCGGTGCAGGGTGTCGCCACGAAGGCGGCGAGAACGCCTGTGGCAAAGGCGCCTGCGGGTTTGCCGCCGCTGCGGATGGGTAGCCCCGGCACTTCGTACAGGCCGAGAAAATTGGCGGTGATCGCCACCGCCAGCAGGAACAGGCCGACCACCACCGCCGGTTCCTGCAGCTGGAACGCCCATCCCACCTGTTCCCCGCCAGCGCGCAGCAACAGGATCACGCCGCCCAATGCCGCAGCCGCCAGAACCGCTCCCGCCGTGTAAGCAAGGGCGTCGGCGCGAGCCGAACGCTCGCTGATACCGGCGCGCACCAACGTCATGGCCTTGAGGCTGAGTATCGGGAAAACGCACGGCATGATATTGAGCAGCAGACCGCCAAGCAGTGCGCCGCCCAGCAACAGGAACAGCGCCGCACCTTCGGGCGCCTCCCGCAGCGGCGGCAAATCGGCGGGCACCGCGCCCGGTCCGGCGGTGAAACGCACCCCGTCGCCGCGACCTTGCGCAAAGGAAAGGATGCCTGAAACGGTTCCAGCGGCGCCTGCGTCCGCCAGCGGCAGCTCCGCCACCAACAGATCGCCTTCGCGAAAGAAAGCCTGTTCCCCGGCCGCCTTGACCAGCCCTTCATTGGCAATGAACAGATGCGGTGCGCTCAACGCCTGCTCGGCCGGGAGAGGAACTGCCAGCCTCAGGCGGTCATTCTCAATCGCGAACCGAACGGGTGCCGCGATGTCTGGGGCGATCGCCGCTCGCCACGCGTCGAACCGCTGATCCCGCTGGCCTTGCGCCACCCGAAGGCTGACCGTCGCCTGTTGGGGCACGCAGATGGTGTCGGTGCAAGCGAGATAATCCAGGCTGGCCGTGACCGGACCTTGGCCGGCGCCGACCTTGACCGGCACCAGCACCGCGTGTTCACCCTTGTAAACATGGTTCATCAGCCCGGCGATGCGGAGCGTCTGCGGCACCGGATAAAGCGGCTCGCCCGCCTGCCATCCAGCCGGAAGGGTCCAGCGAACCTGCAATCCCAGCCCCGCGTCACCCGGATTGGACCAGTACCCGTGCCAGTCCGAAGATCGCGGGATGAAGCGAAACGCTGTCATCACCGTGGCGCCGGGCCGCGGCGCTTCTTCCGCAACCCATTCAACCGCGATGTTGTTGACCGGCTGAGCCGGGGAAGGCGCGGCGGGGAAGGTCGCGGCCAGCATCAGAACCAGGCCCAGCAACAGCCTGCCCACCATCGACCTTGCCACCAACATGCTGTGCCCCCTACATGGCACCAGGTGAACACTCAATGATGGCAGGCAGTCCTTGATGAGCGACAGACGCGACCTCCTGATCCTCGGCGGTGGGTTGGTTGGCATGACTCTCGCCCTGGCTGCTGCGAAGAAGGGCATCACCAGCCATGTGGTCGACCGCGCCGACCCGCTTGAGCTGACGGAGGAAAGTTTTGACGGTCGGGCCAGCGCGATTTCCACGGCCAGCTGGAACCTGTTCACGAACATCGGTCTGGCGCAAGGACTGGAACGGTTCGGTTGCCCCATCGCGGCGATCGCCGTCACCGACCAGATGAAGAAGGGCCGGATCGACTTCCGCCCGGACCCGCATGAAGGGTCGCTGGGGCGGATGTTCGAGAACAGGCGTCTGCGCCTCGCCCTGTTCGAAGCGGCCGAGCGGGAAGCCGCCATCGCCTGGCATAGCAAGTCGACCGTAGTCGGGCGCGAGCGTGGGAACCATAGCGTGAGCGTGGAACTCGCGGGCGGACAGCGCCTGACCGCATCGCTCTTGGTGGCCGCCGAAGGGCGCAACTCGCCCACGCGGGAAGAGGCCAGCATCACCCTGGCGTCCTGGCAGTATCAGCACCGCGCAGTCATCGCCGCGCTGGAGCATGAAAAGCCGCATGAAAACGTCGCGTGGGAAATCTTTTACCCCGCCGGACCTTTTGCCTTGCTCCCCCTGCTGGATACAGCCGACGGCAGGCATCGCAGCGCGCTGGTCTGGACGGTGGCGGAACGCGATGCCCCAGCCGTGCTGAAACTTTCCGACCGCGCGTTCCTGGCTGAGGCGACTAAGCGGATGGACGGGCTGTTCGGAGAGATCACCCACATCGGACCGAGGTCGTCCTACCCCCTCGGCTTCCACCATACTGCGCAGCTTGCGGCGAACAGGCTTGCTTTGGTCGGGGACGCGGGCCACGGCATCCACCCGATCGCCGGTCAAGGCCTGAACCTGGGTCTGCGCGATGTCGGCGCCTTGGTGGAGGTGCTGGATGACGGGCTGCGGCTGGGCCTTGATCCGGGCGACGCGCAACTGCTTGAACGCTATCAGGACTGGCGGCAGCTCGACGTGTTCTCCGTAGCCTTCGCCACCGACAGCCTGACCCGGCTGTTCGGCGTTCCGGGACGCACCGCGTCCGCTATTCGCCGCCTGGGTATGGCCGGGGTGCAGCGCGCGCCAATGCTGAAAACCTGGTTCATGGACGAGGCGCGGGGCATATCGGGCAAGCTCCCAGAGCTGCTGCAGGATTGAACCAGCAACGCTGATCCGCTGCGGTCCGGGTCACATTCCAGTGTCGGCGGGTGCGGGCTGCACCACTGCAGTGCCGTTGCGATCGCGCAGCCGCCGCGGCTCCAGAACGGCGGAAGTTTCGATCAGATCGAGCGCATTCTGCATCGCGGCATAGCGGCTTGCATCGGCGATCCAGGTCCGCGCATTGGCGGCCCCTGGCAGAAGACGAACTTCCTCGACGGCGGCGGAAATCCGCCCGCTGCGCAGGAACAGCTTGGCGCGCTCCAGCCGCTGCGCGGGTTGAACGCTGGGTGTAGTATCGCGACGGACCACGAACAGCGAAGACAATTCCTCCCTAAACGTGTCGAAAGTAAAGTCGCGCGAACGGGTGGACAGTTGCGGCGCCAGACCATCCAGCCGCGCGGTCAGCTGATCCACCGTTACCGGCTGCCGCGCGCCTTCGATCACCGTGGTTACGGCGTTGGGTAGCGCGTCACCGAACCTCAGCCGTAACTGGTCGGCCAGAAAGCCCAGTTCCGCGCCCCGGTCGACGGCGCGGCGCGCGGCGAAGGCGATCAGCAACCCCTCTGCCCGTGCCGCATTGCCGGTTGCTGCCTGAGCCTGCAGGTCGAGCCGGGCCAACCGCTGTTCCGCTGCCGCGAGACGCTGCTCTATCCCGCCCTGCTGCTCTACCACGCGGTCGAACGAGGGATCTGCGCCGACCTGCTGCACTGCGGCGCCGTTCATCGGAACAGCCATGGCGTGTTGAGCGGCCGGTGCGCCTGCAACAGACCGGGCCTCCTGCAGGGGCGGGGTCAGCAGAGCCGGCCAGCCGAAACGCCACAGGCCGTAGCCGACCAGCGCCCCGCCCAGAAGAAAGGCGAGCACCGCCACCAACAGCACAGGCCGCAGCACACTGGTGCGCGACGTTCCAGAAGTTCTGTAACCCTCCATCTGCCGCTCTGCCGTTACAGCAACCGCCGGGGGATTGCCAAGAGGCGTGAGCAAATCAGGCGTCGCGCTGAAGCAGTCCGGCCGCCGCCTGCAACAGCGCGCCGTCGTCGGGAGCATCGGCGATGCTCACAAGGCGCCAGCCATCACCCGCGCATTCGGCCACGCGAGGAGCTATCGCGGCCAGTGCGATTGCCGTTCGCGGCAGGCGAAGGCGATCGCACTCTGCCGCGAAATGCCTGCCTGCTTCGCCCGAATGGAGCAGCACGGCCGCGCCCGCGACCAGCCGCTCTGCCAGCTGTTCCGATATCGGCAGATGCTCCACCGTGTAAACTACCCGTGTGACAACGCAGGTGTCCTGACGCAAAGTAAGCGGGCGGTGCACCTCTCCGGCAAGCCGCAGCAGGTTCTGCCGTTTGGGCGGCAGAGCGTCGACCAGTGCCTGCAGGGTGCTGTCGCCGGTGCTCGCGACCTGCAACCCTGCCGCGCGCGCCGCCTGAGCCGTCCGCTCTCCTACCGCGTGGACCGGCAGGTCCGCATACCGGGTCAACTGCGCGCCAGCATGACGCACCGCATTGGCGCTGCCAAGGAGGAGGCCGGTGAACATATTCGCGGCGGGTGCCTGCCAGGGGCGTGACCGTACTTCGGCGAGCGGCCAGCGTTCCACTAGCAACCCCATGGCACGCCCGCGCGCCAGCGTCTCGCTGTCGCCGGGCTCGGGGCGGATGCTGATCAGGGGCAGCGTCATGTGCCGCGAAAGACCGCCTGTGTGGCCGGTCCGGCACGGATCAGCAGATCGGCGGCAAAGTCGGATAGGGCTGCGTGATCCGAGGCATGTACAAGCTGCTGGCCGTCGACCCGCTCCGCTCCGTCCGGGCTGAACAGGGCGACGCGCAGGCCGAGCTGGCCACTCTCCTGCCAGCGGCAGTCCAGCGCGATGGGGCTGTGGCAATTGCCCTCCAGTGCGGCCAGCAGCGCGCGTTCCCCCGCTACTTCCGCGTGCGAAGGCGCGTGGTCGATGGCGGCCAGCAGAGCGAGCATCCGTTCATCACCCGCGCGGCACTCGAGGCCGATTGCCCCCTGCGCAGGCGCCGGCAGGAACTCTTCCGAAGAAAGCGTGGTGCCAACGCCATGTTCCCCCAGCCGGTCCAAGCCCGCCCTGGCGAGCAGCGTGACGTCCGCTTCCCCGGCCGCCAATTTGGCTATCCGGGTCGCCACATTGCCCCTGAACAGAACAACCTGCAGGTCGGGACGCAGATGCCGCATCTGCGCCGCACGCCGCGGCGCGCTGGTGCCCAGCCGTGCATCCCGGGGGATGGCGGCAATGCTGCCAGCGCCTACCAGCACGTCTCGCCGGTCGGCACGCGGCAGGATGGCGGCAATCGCGAGTTCGGCCGGGCGCAGCGTTTCGACGTCTTTCATCGAATGCACGGCGACGTCGATCCGGCCATCGGCGAGGCATTGATCGAGTTCGCGGGTCCACAGCGCCTTGCCCCCGATCTCCGCCAGCGGACGGTCCTGCACCTTGTCACCGCTGGCGGTGACGGGAACCAGTTCCACCGCCTCAAGCGGCCAGCCGTGCGCCGCGCATAACCGCGCCTGCGCCTCCTCTGCCTGCGCCATCGCGAGCGGAGAACGGCGGGTGCCAAGGCGCAAGAGGGGGATTGATTTCGACATGGGCAGATGCGGACGCTCGCTTGCCCTAGCCCCGCTTTGCGGTAAGGGAAAGCGGGATGGACGTGGTGCTGGGTATAGAGTCAAGTTGCGACGAAACGGCGGCCGCGCTGGTCCGCGCCGACCGCACCATCATCGCACAGGCAATCGCCAGCCAGGACGAGGCGCACGCACCTTACGGCGGAGTGGTGCCTGAAATCGCTGCGCGTGCCCATGCCGAACGCCTTGCACCCATGGTCGAACGGGTGCTGCGCGAAGCAGGCATGACGCTGGATGACTGCGCAGCCGTAGCCGCCACGGCCGGACCAGGCCTGATCGGCGGGGTCATGGTGGGGCTGGTCACGGCCAAGGCGCTGGCAATGGCGTCGGACAAGCCGTTGCTGGCTATCAACCACCTCGAAGGGCACGCGCTCAGCCCGCGTCTCGCTGACCCTGCGCTCGGCTTTCCCTATCTGCTGCTGCTCGTGTCTGGCGGGCATTGCCAGATCCTCGCGGTGGAAGGTGTCGGACACTATCGGCGCCTCGGGACGACGATCGACGACGCGTTGGGCGAGGCGTTCGACAAGACTGCCAAGGTTCTGGGCCTTGGCTTTCCCGGCGGCCCGCTAGTGGAAAGGCTGGCTGCGCAAGGCGATCCTGCGGCGGTGCACCTGCCCCGGCCGCTGTTGGGCAGTGACGAGCCACATTTTTCGTTTGCAGGTCTGAAGAGCGCCGTTGTTCGTGCGAAGGCGGGGCAGATCGCCTCCTGGGACCGAGACGCTCGCCGGGACGCGTCACAGGATGCAACCAATGGTGCTGCGCGTCCGGAGCTCGCTTACACGGATGCCGACATCGCCGCTTCATTTCAGCAGGCGGCGATAGACTGCCTCGTGGATCGCCTGAACCACGCGTTGCGCCGCATTGCCACCCCGCCCGCGCTGGTGGTTGCCGGAGGTGTCGCGGCCAATTCGGCGGTGCGCGCTGCGCTGGAGCGGCTCGCCGGGGAACACGGCATGCGCTTTTCCGCGCCGCCCCCGGCTCTGTGCACGGACAACGCCGCCATGATCGGCTGGGCGGGCCTTGAACGGCTCGCGAGCGGAGCGACCGGGCCTGACGGCGATCCCCTTGACATAGCGGCCCGCCCGCGCTGGCCGCTGGACCCTGCCGCGGAAGCCGCCCGGGGCGCCGGAGTAAAGGCTTGAGCAACTCAGCAACCGTAGGCGTCTTGGGCGCAGGCGCATGGGGCACCGCGCTGGCGCAGATGTTGGCAGGCGACGGCCGCGACGTGCTGTTGTGGGCGCGGGAACCCGAACTTGTCGCGCAAATCAACGCCACCCGCACCAACAGCGTCTATCTTCCGTCCGCCCGGCTCAACTCAACCATTCGCGCAACCTGCGATCTCGACGATATGGCTCCGCTCGACATTCTGCTGGCTGTGACCCCGGCCCAGCACATGGGCGCGGTGCTGCACCGCCTTGCGCGGCAGCCCCGTCACCTGGTCATTTGCTGCAAGGGTATCGAGGCTGAAAGCGGCCGGCTGATGAACGAAGTTGCCGCCGCCGCTCTGCCGCAGACCGCGCTTGCGGTGCTGTCCGGCCCCACGTTCGCGCACGAGGTCGCGGCCGGTCTGCCCACCGCGGTCACGCTCGCGTGCAGCGGCGGCGAAGCGCAGTGGAACGTGCTGGCCTCCGCCATCGCGCGCCCCGCCTTCCGGCCGTACTACTCCGACGACGTGACCGGTGCGGAAATCGGCGGGGCGGTCAAGAACGTGCTCGCGATCGCGTGCGGCGTGGTCGACGGATTGCAACTGGGCCAGAACGCCCGCGCCGCCCTTATCGCGCGCGGCTATGCCGAAATGCTGCGGTTCGGCGAGGCACTGGGGGCCCGCGCCGAAACCCTGGCTGGCCTGTGCGGTCTGGGCGACCTGGTGCTCACCTGTTCGTCCACATCGTCGCGGAATTTCTCGCTCGGCAAGGCGTTAGGCGAAGGGCAGGATCCGGCCGTGCTGATGAGCGACCGTCGCACCGTCGCCGAAGGCGCGCACACCGCACCAGTGCTTCACCGGCTGGCGCAGGACCGCGGCCTTCCCATGCCCATCGCGGCCGCCGTAGTCCGCCTGCTGCAAGGCGCGCCTGCCCGAACTGTCGTGACGGAACTGCTCGCCCGGCCGCTCAGCCGCGAAGCCAGCGCGGCCAGCAACCCGGAATGACCGAGACCGCCGCATCGGGCGACATAGCCGCGCTGGCAAAAGGCGGGCGGACCAACTTCTTCGGGTTTCTGCTCCGCCTCGCTGCGCGCCTGCCTTTCCTGTTCATCGCGGGCCGCCTGTATGGTGCCGACGCGCTCGGCCGCTTTGCTTCGGCGCTGGTGGTGGTGGAACTGGCAGCCCTGCTCTGTTCACTCGGCGAAAAGCGCGGACTGGCGCAGCGACTGGCGGACAGCGCCGAAAGCGAGCCACCGGCCAACCTCGTTTTTGATGCTCTCCTCCTCGCCCTTCTGTTCGGCAGCGTCGCAGCGCTGTTTTTCTGGTTCGTGCCGCAGCCGCTGTTCCCCAGCGGTATCTACACCGACCTCGACAAGCTGGTGGTGATTGCCATTCCCGCCTATGCCATGACGGAGATCCTGCTGGCGGCGCAGGCCTACCGCTTCGACATAGCCACCACGGTTCGGGCGCGCGCGATCGTAGAGCCGTGGACCATCTCCATCATGGCGGGCCTGCTATATTTCGCAGTGCCCGAAGCGGGGCTGCCGCTTGCCTACCTAGCGTCGATCCTGGCCGGCCTGGCCGCCGCGCTGTTGCCATTCCTGCGCAGCTATGGCCTGCCTGCCGGGTGGCGGCCGC
The DNA here is from genome assembly GCF_022605525.1 of Porphyrobacter sp. GA68. Classification (GTDB taxonomy): domain Bacteria; phylum Pseudomonadota; class Alphaproteobacteria; order Sphingomonadales; family Sphingomonadaceae; genus Qipengyuania_B. The sequence continues at coordinate 78,006 of NZ_JAKQYJ010000002.1, read as the reverse complement.
GGCTCGGCCGCATGACGGGGCTGACCTGGCGGGCGGCACCGCTGGCCGCAGCGGACGCGATCGAGTGGGGAACCCGGCGGCTCGATATCTTTATTCTGGGCCTGTTCGCCGCCCCGGCGGTGGTGGGCGTTTATTACGTCGCGCAGCAGGTCGCCAGCTTGCCGCAGAAGCTGAAGACCAGCTTCGAGCCGATCCTGGGTCCGGTCATCACCCGCAACCTCAAGACACGCGATTATGCGGCGATCGGCGCGCAGATACGGCAGGTCGGCTTCTGGATCATCGCGGCGCAGGCCGGCATAGCACTGGCACTGGCCATACCTGGCGAAGCGGTGATGGGGCTGGTGGGCCCGAACTTCGTGGGCGGCACCGGCGCCCTCGCGCTGTTGCTGGCGGCCGAGGTGGTCGCGTCGATGGCCGTAGTGTCCGAAGCGGCGCTGGTGTACATGGCCCGGCTCAAGAACCTGCTTCTCTCGCTTGCGACCATAGCCCTGCAGGCTACTCTGACGGTTGCCATCATCAAGGCGGTCGAATTTTACAGGTACCCACCGGCGTTTCAGGGGGCCGGGGCGGCCGCTGCACTGTTCCTCGCGCTGGGTATCGCCTCGCTGGCGAAGGCTTGGCTGCTCAGCCGCCTGCTGGGCGAAGGCGTCAGCAACTGGCGCGGGGCGCTTGTCTGGGCGGCAGGGCCGGCAGCGGTGGTCGGTTGGCTGGCAACCCTCCTGCCAGAATGGGCGGAACTGTTGTTCGGCATCCCGGCGATCCTGCTGACCTATGGCCTGATCATCTGGCGCTGGGGCTTCGGCCCGGAAGATCGGGTGCTGTTCCGCCGCAACCTGGGAGGCAAGGCTGCGGCCTGAGGCACCGCGTACTCTTCCGCTCCGGTGTCTGCGCGCATAGAAAGGCTGCCATGCTGGCCCCGACAGACAGATTGTTGATCGTCGCCGGGGCGCTGGTCGTTTCCGCAGCAGCGGCGTTGACGGCAGAGATGACGGGCACCTCCCTTGTCACCAGGATGGAAGGGCGCGCTGCCAGGGTGATCGCCGAGGCTGGCCACACTTCCGTAAGGGCAGACTTCATCGACCGCTTCGGATGGCTGTCGCGGCACCCCACTCTCAGCGGAGGAGAAGCTCTGGACGATCAGCAGCGCACCCGCGTCGCGCAGGCCGTCGCCGCCGTGCCGGGCGTGGGCGGGATCCGGTGGGCCGACGGCATCCCGCAGGCAGTGGTCGGCGTGGATGGACCCGATGATGGGCATTGTTCGGCGGCACTTGACGCAGTGCTGCGCACGCGAAGCATTCGGTTCGACGAATCCAGCGCGGTCATTGTTCCCGGCAACGAGATGCTGCTGGACGAAGTGGCGGATGCGCTGAGACCATGCACTGGATCTGTGGTAGCGATCATCGGACACGCGGACCCCTCCGGCGACGAAGCCGGAAATATTCCCCTGTCTCGGTCAAGGGCACAGTCCGTGCGCAAGGCGCTGATCGCCCGCGGCATTCCTGCCACCGCGATAAGGGCCAGCGGGATCGGCTCGGCTGAAGCGGGGGAAAATACGGCTCCAGGCGATCCCGCCGACCCGAAGATCGATTTTGTCATTCTGCCGCGGCCGCGCCTCATTCCCACTCCCGTCGATACGCCGGGGGCGCGCTGACGTGGCTCTATGGCTCGAACTGGTCGTTCTCGCCCTGTGCGCCTACGCCCTCGGGATTGGCGTGGGCTGGCTGCTGTGGCACAGTGGCGACGACGGGCAGGAAGATTAGGTAAAAAGCTGTATGATCGAAATGGTTGAAGCCAACTGGCTGCTGATCCTTCTGGCGTTCCTCATCGGTGTCGCAATCGCCTGGTACGTGTTCAATGTGCGGCGCCGGACGCGGGTGCAGGCCGATCGGCGCGATGTGCTGGACGACGGGGCTGAGCGGGCACGGCGCAACCAGGCTTTCATCGACGCTCCCACGACACCCGCTGATTTGACCGCGCCGCCGGCTCCGCAGGGCACAACCGTCTCGCGGGACGAGGATTTCAGTCCGCGTGGAACCGCTTCCCTTGTGACACCGGGAGCGGTGATCGGCGCGGAAACTGTGGCCAACCTCGCCGCCCATCAACCTGAAGCGATCGGCCGGGCCGAACAGGCAGAGGCGGATCACTTCAACGCATCCGCTGAGGCGGCCGGACATGATGGAGACGACCTGCTGCGCATAAAGGGTGTGGGGCCAAAGCTTGCCGCCCGGCTCAACGAGCTGGGTATCACTCGTTTTGCCCAGATCGCCTCGTGGGACGACGCGGAGATCAACCGGGTGGACGGACAGCTTGGGCGGTTTCAGGGACGCATCCGCCGCGACGACTGGGTAACACAGGCCAGCCTGCTGGAGGCGGGCGACACAGCAGCCTATGAAGAGCGGTTCGGCAGGCTCTAAATTGCCGCGTCACGGAACCTAATCAAGGTTAACGCGTAAGGGCATGTTGGTCTCCCAAATTGCAAAGGACGCAGGCGTGAAGGATCATCCGGTCATTCTGGTCGCGGAGGACGAAGCGATTATCGGCTACGACCTGTGCGATACCGTTGAGGAAGCAGGTTATATTGTCGAAGGACCGCACGGGGACGTGTCATCGGCGATGCGCGCGGTCCAGTCGAACCGGCCGGATCTTGCGATCCTCGATATCGCACTGGGTGACGAGATGGTGTACCCGCTCGCTGAACGCCTGATGGAACAGCGCGTGCCAGTGATCTTCCACTCCGGCCATGTTGCACCAGAAGACATGCTGGCGCGGTTTCCCGAAGTTCGTGCCCTGGCGAAACCCTGCCCGCCGACAGCGATGCTGGAGAATGTTGCAGCCGCGCTGGCCGCCGCCTGACGCCGCCCTTGAACCGCTCCTCTCCGGTGCCTAGAGGTTCTGGGGACAATAATCAGGAGCAGACATGGCCGGGATGGCGCGGTTCGATTGGGAAGATCCCTTCAGGCTTGACGAGCAACTGACGGATGAAGAGCGCATGGTGCGCGACGCCGCGCATGCGTTCTGCCAGGGGGAGTTGCAGCCCCGGGTCCATGATGCGTTCCGCGATGAAACCGCCGCGCCCGAACTCTTTCCGCTTATGGGCAAGGCAGGATTGCTGGGCGCGACGATCCCCGAGAAGTACGGCGGTGCAGGCGCTTCCTACGTCGCCTATGGCCTCATTGCGCGCGAGATGGAACGTGTGGATAGCGGCTATCGTTCGATGGGTTCGGTACAGTCGAGCCTCGTCATGTATCCCATCCACGCCTACGGTTCAGAGGAACAGCGGCGGCGTTATCTGCCCGGCCTTGCCGCAGGGGAACTCATCGGCTGTTTCGGGTTGACCGAACCGGACGCCGGCTCTGACCCGGCGGGAATGAAAACGGTGGCGAAAGCCGACGGCGACGGCTTTGTGCTCAACGGCTCGAAGACGTGGATTTCCAACTCCCCCTTCGCCGATGTATTTGTCGTCTGGGCCAAGTCGGAAAAACATGGAGGAGCGATCCGCGGCTTCGTGCTGGACAAGGGCATGGCCGGGCTGTCCGCGCCCAAGATCGAAAACAAGCTGTCCCTGCGCGCCTCCACCACCGGCATGATTGTCATGGAGGATGTAAAGGTCGGCGCCGAGGCGCTGCTCCCCAATGTAGAAGGGTTGAAAGGACCCTTCGGTTGCCTCAATCGGGCCCGCTATGGCATCAGCTGGGGCAGCATGGGTGCGGCGGAGTTCTGCCTGCACGCCGCCCGTCAATACGGGCTGGATCGCCATCAGTTCGGCGTTCCTTTGGCTTCCAAGCAATTGTACCAGAAGAAGCTGGCCGACATGATGTGCGACATCGCGCTCGGCTTGCAAGCGTCCCTGCGCGTCGGGCGGTTGCTGGACGAAGGGCGGTTTGCACCTGAGATGATTTCGATTGTGAAGCGCAACAATGTCGGCCGCGCGCTCGAAATCGCCCGCCACGCCCGGGATATGCACGGCGGCAACGGCATTTCCGGCGAATACCAGGTGATGCGCCACATGATCAATCTGGAGACGGTGAACACCTACGAGGGGACGCATGACGTGCACGCCCTGATCCTGGGCCGTGCGATTACCGGAATTGCGGCGTTTTGATGCGGCTTTACGGATACTGGCGCAGTTCGACGTCCTACCGGCTGAGGATTGCGCTGAACCTCAAACAGCTGGCTTTTGAAAACGTGCCGGTGGATCTTCTGACAGCCGCGAATAGGGGTGCGGACTTCACTGCACGCAATCCATTTGGTTCCGTCCCCTTGCTGGAAGCTGGTGACGAGCGGTTCGTTCAGTCCATGGCGATCATCGAATGGCTGGAAGAGGCGTACCCCGAAATGCCGCTTCTGCCAGATGATGTCAGACAGCGGTATGTCGCGCGCGAACTGGCCTATGCCATCGCCACGGAATTGCACGCTCCGCTCAACCTGCCGGTGTTGCGCTACCTCAAAAGCGAGTTCGGCCGGACGCAGGACGAGATCGACACATACTATCGCCACATCCTTGCCCGTACGCTGATCCCGGTGGAACGCCGGCTGGAGGAGTTGGGCACGGGCGATTTCCTGTTCGACAAGCCGGGTCTGTTCGAAACCGTGCTGATCCCGCAACTCTATAACGCGCGCCGGTTCGCGTTCGATTTGAGCGGACACCCCCGCACGGTCCGCATCGAGGCCGCCTGCCTTGCCCTTCCCGCCTTCCAGGCCGCGCATCCCGACCAGCAACCAGACAATCCGGAGACAACCCCATGAAACTCGCCACACTCAACACCGGCACCCGCGACGGGAAGCTGGTGGTCGTCTCCAAGGATCTGACCCGGTATTGCGAGGCGGACAACATCGCCCCCACGCTGCAGGCGGCGCTCGACGATTGGGCGAACATCGCGCCCAAGCTGGAGGCACTGTATCGCGATGTGGAGCACAAGGCGGTGCCGTGTCAGCGGTTCCATGAACGGCTGGCGCACTCTCCCCTGCCCCGTGCCTATCAGTGGGCGGACGGTTCGGCATACATCAACCACGTGGAACTGGTGCGCAAGGCGCGCAACGCCGAGGTTCCCCAAAGCTTTTACAATGATCCGCTGATGTATCAGGGCGGCAGCGACGGTTTTCTGCCGCCACGGGCAGACATCCCTCTGGCGGACGTGAGCTGGGGCTGCGACATGGAAGGCGAGATCGCGGTCATCACCGACGACGTGCCAATGGGCGCCACCGAAGACGCGGCGGCCGAACACATCAAGCTCGTCATGCTGGTCAACGATGTGTCGCTGCGCGGCCTGATCCCCGGGGAATTGGCCAAGGGGTTCGGCTTCTTTCAGTCAAAACCCGCCAGCGCCTTTTCACCGGTCGCAGTTACGCCTGACGAACTGGGTGACGCGTGGCGGGACAGCACCGTGCACCTGCCGTTGCTGGTGGATTACAATGGCCAACCGTTCGGCCGCGCCAATGCGGGTGAGGACGCCACCTTTTCGCTTGCCCGTCTGGTATCACACGCCGCCAGGACGCGCGATCTGTGCGCTGGCTCGATCATCGGTTCCGGCACCGTGTCGAACAAGGATGAAGGCGGCGGCCCCGGCCGCCCGGTCAGCGAAGGCGGGCGCGGCTACAGCTGCATCGCCGAAATCCGCACCATTGAAACCATTCGCGACGGCGAACCGCGCACGCCCTTCATGCAGCCGGGCGATACCGTGCGGGTCGAAATGCGGGACGCGGCGGGCCACTCGATCTTCGGCGCAATCGAACAGCGGGTGGTCGCAGCCTGACGGCCGGCCGCGCCGGCAACCCGTCGGCCTGACGGGCGAACGCGGCGAGCGCATCGGCATCATTGTCGAACAGGTGGTCGCGCGTGCTGTATCCTGGGGCGTAAGAGATGGCCGCGTTGCGTGACAAGCTCGTCACACGCGCGGCGTTCTCCACGCCCCGGTTCCAAGCGGCCCGGAACCAGGGCCGGCTTCTTCACATCGAGCGCGCGATCAGCATCCGCATCACTTCGTTGGAGCCGCCGAAAATCCGCGCGATCCGACTGTCCCGGTACATTCGGGCAATGGGATAATCGTTGATGTAGCCCGCCCCGCCGTGCAGTTGCAGGCATTTGTCGACCACTTCGCTTTGCAGTTCCGTGACCCAGTATTTGGCCATGCTGGCGGTCGCCACATCCAGTTTCCCGTCGAGCAGGCGGGCGATGCAGTCGTTGACGAAAACGCGGGACGCCGTTCCCTTGGCCTTCAGATCCGCCAGGACGAACTGCGTATTCTGGAAGTCCCAGATCGTCTGCCCGAAAGCCTTGCGGTTCTTGACGTAATCAACGGTGACGTCCAGCGCATGCGCGATTCCAGCCTGCGCCTGCATCGCGATGACCAGCCGTTCCTGCGGCAGCTCGCCCATCAGCTGGTAAAAGCCCTTGCCTTCCTCTCCGCCGAGGATCGCGTCGCTGCCGACGAACACGTCATCGAAGAACAGTTCGGACGTATCCTGCGCATCAAGGCCGATCTTGTCGAGTTTCTTGCCGCGCTGAAACCCGTCGGCCCGTTCGGTTTCGAGCAGCACCAGCGAGATGCCCTTCGCCCGCGCTTCGGGATCGGTCTTGGCCACCACGATCACGAAATCCGCGATCTGCCCGTTGGAAATGTATGTCTTGGAGCCGTTCAGGCGGTATCCGTTGCCGTCCTTCAGCGCGGTGGTCGTGATGGATTGCAGGTCCGACCCTGCGCCAGGCTCGCTCATCGCGATGGCGCTGACCAGTTCGCCCGACACCAGCCGGGGAAGATACTTCTTCTTCTGCTCCTCCGTTCCGTGCCGCACGAGGTAGGGAAGAATGATCACGTTGTGCAGGCTGGCGGCGAAACCCTCCACGCCGTGCTTGGCCACCTGATCGATCACCACCATGTCGTGACGAAAGTCGCCACCGTGGCCGCCGTACTCCTCCGGCACGCTGACGCCCAGCAGCCCCGCTTCACCTGCTTCGCTCCAGAAGGCACGCTCCACCTGCCCGGCTTCGCGCCAGCTCCGCACCCGCTTTTCCGGGGCGTTGCGCTGCAGGAACTTGCCCACCGCTTCGGCGAACATGGTAATCTCCTCATCCTGCATGAAAGCGGGTGCGGGGATGTCGATGACGGGCATTCTTGCTCCTCTCCAAGTCAGGAAGCGAACTGTGCCAAAGAGGCCGGGCGTCCGCAATGGCAGTCTTGCCGCCTTGCGCCGGGCCGGACAGCCAAAAGACGACCGCATCCGGTTTCGCTTGGCCGCACCGCGTCGCGCCACTACATTGGGGCAAGATAGTCGGGCGGGAGTGTGTGAATGGAATACGTGCTGATTGGACTGGTGGTGCTGGTCCTCATCTTCCTGCTGATGGCGGTCACAACCGTACGACAGGGGTATGTTTACACAATCGAACGATTTGGAAAGTTCACGAAGTCTGCCGATCCAGGCCTCCACCTCATCGTGCCCCTGATCGACCGCGTCGGCCACCGAATCAACATGATGGAACAGGTCCTCGACATCCCAGGACAGGAAATCATCACCGCCGACAACGCCATGGTGGGGGTCGACGCGGTGGTGTTCTTCCAGGTGCTGGACGCACCCAAGGCCGCCTACGAGGTGTCCGGCCTGCAAAACGCCATCATGGCGCTGACCACCACCAACCTGCGCACGGTGATGGGTTCGCTCGACCTGGACGAGACACTGTCCAAGCGTGACGAGATCAATGCGCGCCTGCTGTCGGTGGTGGACCACGCAACCTCGCCCTGGGGTATCAAGATCACCCGCGTGGAAATCAAGGACATCCGCCCGCCCCTCGACATCTCCGAAGCGATGGCCCGGCAGATGAAGGCCGAGCGACTGAAGCGCGCGGAAATCCTGGAAGCCGAAGGCGACCGCGCCAGCCGGATCCTGCGCGCCGAGGGCGAGAAGCAGTCCGCCATTCTGAAGGCCGAAGGCGCGCGCGAGAGCGCCTTCCGCACGGCCGAAGCGCGCGAGCGAGAGGCCGAAGCCGAAGCCAAGGCGACGCAGATGGTGTCGGACGCGATTGCCGGGTCGGGCAGTTCGGCAATCAACTACTTCGTGGCGCAGGACTATGTGAAGGCGCTTGGCAAATTTGCCGACAGCCCCAATGCCAAGACGATCCTGATGCCGGTCGAGGCAACGCAGATTCTCGGTTCGCTGGGCGGGATCGGCGAACTGGTGAAAGAAACCTTCGGCGACAAGGACCGGCAGCCTGGCGCCACGCCGCAACTGTCAGGCAGCGATACCGGACGCCCGCTGCCGCAGACCGGCGGGCGGGAGCGGGAGCCGGTCGTCAGGCCCAGCGTTCCGCGTGTGGCAGACCGGCCCTGACGGGGAGTTGACTGGCAATGGACTTCCTCGACGGCATCGATGCGCATTGGTTGTGGGCTACGCTCGGCCTGATCCTCCTGGCGGCGGAAATGCTGATTCCCGGCGTGCTCCTGCTGTGGTTCGGCCTTGCCGCGCTGGCAACGGCACTGCTCGTCTTAGCGACCGATGTGTCAGTACCTCTTCAGATTGTGAACTTCGCGTTCCTGGCACTGATCTTCGCCTACAGTGCCAAGCGCTTCTTCACCGACCAGCCCATTCAGAGCTCCGACCCGCTGCTCAACAACAAGGTCGGGCGTCTGCTCGGGGAAACCGGGGTGGTGTCGCGTCCCATAGCCGGTGGCAGCGGGCGGGTCAGGCTGGGCGACAGCGAATGGCAGGCGGAAGGCCCGGAACTGTCCGTTGGCGAGCGGGTGAAAGTGACCGGTAGCCGCGGCACCGTGCTCCTGGTGGAGCCGGCTGTCACGCCGGTGCTGGAAATCAGGAAGGACGAGCCGTCGACGCCTGGCAAAGCCTAACGGACGTAGCCGGTCCGCTCCGCAAAGCGGCCCTGCCTGCGGTATCGGGTCATCCAATCGTCCAGGAAAAGGCTCAAGGGCCGGGGCGTGATGCCGAGTTCGGCAAATCCGGGATATTGGCCGGAAACCACCGTCCCCTGCTTCAACATCTTCCATTGCTGCATGCTCATGGGGGTGCCCGGCAGCCGGGCAAACAGGCCCGAGGCAGGGTCCGGCACCGGGATAAAGGTGCGCCGACGCCGCTGTGACGCGGCAATCCGCCGGTTCAGCTCCATCATGGTGACTGTATCCGGGCCGCCCAATTCATACGTACGTCCGCCATGGGTGACCGGGTCGGCCAGCGCCGCCGCCGCGGCCTCGGCAACGTCCGCCACATGAACAAGCTGGAGACGCGCGTCCGGACCGAACACGGGCAACACGCGGAACCACTGGATCAGCTGGGCGAACATGTTGATGAAATTGTCATCCTGCCCAAACACGATCGTAGGCCGCAGGATGGTTGCGCGCTCGAAGTGCTGCTGCACCAGCCGTTCACCCAAAGCCTTGGCACTTGCATACTGCGTATCACCATTGGGGTTGGCCGCGCTGGCGCTCAGATGCACGAAGCCCGTTGCACCTTCGGCCGCGGCGATGCGGGCCATTTCGCCCGGAATCGTACCCATCAGCAATTCGAGATTTCCGGTGAAAGCCCCAACCAGGTTCACCGCCCCGTCCGCCCCACGCAGCGCCGCGGCAACATCGTCCTGCCGCAGTATGTCGCAGCGGGTAAACTGCATCTGCCCAAGGTTGGCCAGCGGCTTCAGCACATGGGCCTTTTCAGGGTGGCGGCTGGCGATCCGAAGTCGAGCCCCCCGCTCAAGCAGCGACTGCGCGACATAATTGCCGATGAAGCCGCTGCCGCCGAACAGCACGATCAGCTTCCCGCTCAGATTGGTGCTCATGGTCCGTTTCTGTCTTTTTTGGCTATGGTGGCCGCTCACTGGCGCAGCAGCGTCGGTTTCGCAAGCCTTGGCCGTTGACAAGCGCCCCCCGCGCCAGCTAACCGCCCGCTCCTACCTCGCGGTCCACCCGGACCGCTCCGGTGCCCAGATGGCGGAATTGGTAGACGCACCAGCTTCAGGTGCTGGCGGCCGCAAGGCCGTGGAGGTTCGAGTCCTCTTCTGGGCACCATTTGTTCTCATCAGAACGTTCCAAAACATTGCAGAAATGGCGGAATTCTGCCATTCTTGACCTCCAGCGCAGAAAGCGAGGTCTTGTTTTGTTCCGCTTTGTTCCAACGTCTGTGGGGGCCTCGTCTGGGGGCTCCGGCCCAAAAGGCCCCAAATCGCACGAAAGTGAGGCCCCCAGATGAGCCTCAATGTGCAGGAAATCAAAGGCTTCCGGGCTGCCGACAAGTCGTACAAGAAATACGACTCGCGGGGGCTGCTGCTGCTGGTGAAGCCGAACGGCTCCAAGCTCTGGTATTTCAAGTACCGCTTCGGCGGGAAGGAAAAGAAGCTGCCCATCGGCGCGTTCCCTGAGATCAGTTTGTCGCAAGCGCGTCAGCTTCGAGACCGAGCACGGCTCAAGGTTTCCGATGGCATCGATCCGATGCTGGAACGGAAGCGCAAGAAGGCCAGGATCAAGCTGGGCGCGGAGAACACTTTCGAGGTCATCGCTAAGAAGTACATCGATGAGAAGATGGTGCCCGAAGGCCGGGCGGAGGCCACGCTACGCAAGGCGCGTTGGTTCCTCGAACTGCTCAAGCCCGCAATCGGGAATATGCCAATCAACGACGTCGATCCGCAGTTGATGCTGGCGGCGCTCAAGAAACTCGAAGCCAAAGGCAATCTTGAAACCGCAAAGAAATGCCGATCTTTCGCAAGCCGGGTGTTCCGGTATGGAGCCGCGCTTGGCCAGTGCCAAACCGATCCGACATCGATCCTTCAGGGCGCACTCGTCACGCCCAAAGCACGAAACTACGCGGCGATCCTCGAACCCGAGAAGTTGGGCGGGCTCCTTCGCGCCATCGATGATTTCGAATGTTACCCGGCCACGAAGTTCGCGTTGAAGATCGCACCACATGTCTTTGTGCGACCAGGTGAGCTTCGGCACGGCGAGTGGAAAGAGATTGATTGGGACAAGGCAACCTGGACAATTCCGGAGGGCAAAATGAAAGCGCGCCGAACTCACGTGGTGCCACTATCACGCCAGGTGTTGGAGCTGTTTCGGGAGCTAAAACCGATTACCGGCGGAAAGGGGTATATCTTCCCAGCGTTCCATACGCAGCAGCGCCCAATGAGCGAGAACACCATCAACGCGGCGTTTCGGCGTATGGGCTTCAGCAAGGACGAAGTGACGGCCCATGGGCTGCGCTCGACGGCCTCGACCATGCTCAACGAAAGCGGTCTCTGGCATCCCGATGCAATTGAGCGCGCCCTCGCACATGGTGACAGTAACGCTATTCGCGGCGTCTACAACCGAGGCAACTACTGGGACGAACGCGTCAAAATGGCTCAGTGGTGGAGCGATTATCTTGACGCACTTCGACAACGCGAAGCGAGCCGCTGACCGCCACGTGATATGGGGGCCGCTTTGCGCCCTCATTCCGGAAATTGAAGATACAGATCCAGATTTCGAAAGCCGACATTCTCCAAGGGCAAGGCAGACTGTTCGCGTAAGGCTTTTGACAACACCAGATCAATGATCTAGCAGTTTGACTTCGGGCACTTATTCCGGCGCCCGGTAAGGCAATGCGCCCAAGTCCGGCTCGATGAGCTGTGTGCGAAGGACGCGTTGATGAATTCTCCCGCTAATTCAGGTTCCGTAGAACAAACTCCGATCCCGTTTTCCGATGGGGTGCGTGTCTGGGCGCGCATAGCCGCGTTGAGCTTTGGTGGGCCAGCCGGCCAGATCGCGGTGATGCACCGCATTCTAGTCGATGAAAAGCGCTGGATCGGCGAGAACCGGTTCCTGCATGCGCTCAATTACTGCATGCTCCTGCCCGGACCGGAAGCCATGCAGCTTGCCACCTATATTGGCTGGTTGCTCCACGGCGTTCGCGGTGGCCTCGTCGCAGGATGCCTGTTCGTCCTTCCCGGCTTCCTCAGCATTATGGCGCTTAGCGTGCTCTATGCCAGTTTTCAGGAGGCCAGCTTCGTCCAGGCGATTTTCTTCGGCATTAAGGCGGCGGTGCTCGCCATAGTCATCGAGGCCCTGCTGCGCATCGGGAAAAGGGCATTGAAAACTTGGCCCATGTATCTGATTGCCGCCGCAGCCTTCGTGGCGATATTCGCATTCGATGCACCTTTCCCGCTGATTATCGCGGCCGCCGCGCTGGTCGGTTTTCTTGGAGGGCATTTCGATCCTGCACGGTTTCTGGTCATTCGCGCCCGTGAAACGACCGAGGACGGGGAGAGCGAGCCGGAAGCCGTGCTTCATACAGGTGGCATGGCGAAAGCGCAGCCTACATGGCGCGGAGCAGTCCGCACGGCCTTGATCTGGGGCAGCATCTGGGCAGCTCCCATAATTGCGCTGATCCTTCTTGTTGGCCCAAATCACGTGTTCACGGAACTGGCGGTTTTCTTCTCCAAGCTCGCGGTCGTGACTTTCGGGGGCGCGTATGCCGTGCTGGCCTATATGGCGCAGGAAGCCGTGCAGACGCATGGCTGGCTTGCCCCCGGTGAAATACTCGATGGGTTGGGCATGGCGGAGACCACGCCGGGTCCACTGATCCAGGTCGTCCAATTCGTGGGGTTCATGGGGGGATATCGCGAAGCAGACATGTTAGGCCCGGTGGCTTCGGGCATCGCGGCTTCGGTCATCGTCACGTGGGTCACGTTCGTGCCGTGCTTCCTATGGATTTTCCTTGGTGCGCCATTTATCGAAAAACTGCGCGGCGTGAAGCTTCTGACAGCGGCGCTTTCGGCGGTGACGGCAGCAGTCGTCGGTGTGATCCTAAACCTTGCCATCTGGTTTGCGCTGCACGTTGCCTTCGCACGGCTTGACGAGGTTCGAGGTTACGGCGCACGCCTGCTCGTGCCGGACTTCGCCACGATCGACGTCGCCTCCGTCGTCATTGCCGCTGCGGCCCTGATCGCTATGCTGCGCTTCAAGATCGGGATGTTGCTCGTTCTCTTCGTGAGCGCACTCATTGGGTCGCTGTATTACCTCGCAACGATGGCTGGCACCTGAAATCACATCCAAGGAGAACTAAGATGAAGCAATTACGCAGAACATTGTTCGTCGGCGGCTTGGCTCTATCGCTATCAGCGATGTCGGCGGCTCTTCACGCGCAGGATAATCTCGGCAATCTCGAGGCGCTAATTTTCGAGGCATCGCACTCGGAGGTCACCATGACCGACGATGGGGTCGCACGCATCGGTTGGACGCGCGCCGACGTGCCGGTGATGGTCGACGGCATGCGCCTCGATCCCCCGGCAGGTCTCGGCTCATGGGCTGCCTTCAAACCCGTCGATGGCGGAGTGATGGTCATGGGCGACACGGTCGTATTCGAGGATGAGATAACAGCCGCGATGGACGCTGCCCTCGCCAACGGGTTGACCGTCACCGCGCTGCACAATCACTTCATATTCGACGATCCGCCGGTCTATTTTATGCATATCGGCGGGCATGGGGAAACCGCCAAGATGGCAGCGGGTGTAAAAGCCGTCTGGGATGCCATCAAGGAAGTGCGCGCCGCCTCGCCGACGCCGCAGCGCAGTTTCGGTGGCTTGACGCCGGATGCAAACGGCACGATCGAAGCCCTGGCGCTGAGCGAAATCTTGGGCACCGAGCCAAGCATCGCCGATGGTGTCGTGAAATACACCTTCGCTCGCCAAGGCCGCATGCACGGCGTTGAGATCGGTGGTTCGATGGGGCTTACGACCTGGGCGGCGTTCTCGGGCACCAACGACCTTGCCGCCGTGGATGGTGACTTCATCATGACCGAGGACGAAGTCCAGCCCGTGCTCCGCGCACTGCGCGAGCGGGATATCCATATCGTAGCATTGCATAACCACATGATCGGCGGTGAACCGATGTTTTACTTCCTCCACTACTGGGGAGTGGGTCCAGCAAAAGAGCTTGCAGCGGCGATTGCTGCTGCCCGTAACGCACAGGCCGAAACCGGATAGGCGCAACCATTCCGATAAAAATCAGTAAGGCAGCGATCGCTTGCACCTCATTGCGACAGGCATTGTCTTCGAAATGGCCGGGACGTGAGTTATGTCGTTAACTTTACGGGGTTGCCTTTGAATGCGATTTGGGTTGCGAACGGATTGTCCGTTTCCTTAGGAAAACGCCCGAAACCAGACTGTCTCGAAGCGGCCCAAAATTAGCAGCATTCTCTTAGGCGTTCTTCATTCGGCCAATCACGGCCGCGGAGAAGAACAATGGGATACTCCCGATTTGATGCCGTAGTGCAGCGCCGCGCTGCTTGGAATGCTGGTAAGAACGTCGGAACGAAGCGCCCGCTCAACCAGAAGCAGATCTGGGCTATACGCTTCCACCTCGATCGGGAGGGGAAGCTCCGAGACAAGGCTCTGTTCGACCTGGCGATCGACAGCAAGCTGCGCGGCTGCGACCTGGTCAGAATAAGGATCGGTGACGTTGTGGCAGGCGCTGACATTCGCAACCGAGCTACCGTTATCCAGCAAAAGACCAATCGACCGGTGCAATTCGAACTGACCGCTGATGTTCGAACGACGCTGCTTGCATGGCTGGAGCGTCGCGGAGGCTCGCTAGGTGATTACCTGTTCCCAAGCAGGATCGACCGTGCTGACCACATGAGTACACGCCAGTATGCCCGGCTAGTGGACGAGTGGGTCAGTGCTATCGGGCTGCGGAAGGCAGATTATGGCACTCACTCGCTGCGCCGGACCAAAGCGGCGATGATCTACCGTGCCACAGGCAACATCCGCGCGATCCAAATCCTGCTCGGTCACACCAAGATTGAGAACACGGTGCGGTATCTCGGCGTCGATGTCGAGGACGCGCTGCTCTTGGCGGAGCGAACGGAGATTTGATCACGACTGCGGTTGGCTAGGAGCTCTGGCCAACCGCTACACCTTCGACAGTGTGTTGGTTGTAGCAAGACGCATTCTCGCAGCAGATGGGTCGAAGCTACCATAGCCGAGATTGTTCAGATAAGCTGCGGATGTGAACTGCCCGCCGCTAAGCCGCGGCGCGCAGCCCGTCTTCATCAAAGAACACAGGCTTGCGCGACAAGGGCAGGTCCAAGCGGTAAACTTCGCCTGTCTGCCGACGCTCACCAGAGGCATGCACTGCCTCATCGGCAGCAATAATATTGGCAAGCATTTCTGCAGGAAGTGCTCGCAGTCCGCTACTTCTCAGGCAATCAGAGCAGCTTAAACTCTCCCGCGCAACGAGCTCCGTGCCGGTGAGCTGCCAGGTGCGGTTCCTGCTGTGAGAAGATGCGTCTTGAGCATCTTCAACGATGACATCGCAATGTGTGCTTCGGATGTTTGCTGTCAGCACACCGTCGGCGATGTAGAGCTCGGCACATGCCACCACCCGATCCTGGTTGCGCAGCTCGGTTGTGAGCCACGGCTCCCGTTGGAGCTCCTGCACCACTTCGGCGAGCTCGAAGCCAGCCCAAGCAATTGCTGCCTCGGCACAAGCATCGATCAGCAGGTCGCACCCTTGCTTGTGCCGCTCCTGCATCACGCCGTAGCGGTAAGCGTGCCAGCGATAGGCATTCTCCAGAGTGCCGAGAAGGCTCTCGTTATTTGGTGCCAAGCGGCGTTGCCGGGTGAGTTGAAGCCGGTCGTCTAGCGCCCAGAAGTCGGCAATGAGGCCGAGCTCACCATCTTCCATGACATAGCCGATTTCGTTCACCCGGAACAGCAGCGGACATGTGGCGAAGAACTCCGCAGCTATGCGCCGGGCTTCTGCCGTGTCGATTTCCCTAATGACATTGAAGCCGCTTACGAGCTCAAAACCGTCGACGCAGCCGCCGGGCTTTGGTTCGCCCTCGCGGGTGCTGTGAAGCTCGATGCGGAACTGCACGGCTTGCCGCGCTATGGCGCAGATAGCTTCCGCTGTGCTAAAGTCATCGAGCTGGTCCAGCCCAATGATCAGAGCGCCGTCCTTACCGGTGGGCACATTGCTACTGCGGAAGTAGGTAGTGACATCGTCGCGCTCCTGGTGATCGCCGGAGAGCGGGACAAACGGCAGAAGGTCAGCGGCTGAGGTACCGGCGAGCCGCTCATTGACGCCCGCCATGACGATCTCCGTTCGGCTGAGGCGCGCGGTTTGGTCGAGCTCTAAAACGTTGCTGGAAAGCTCTTCGGCTATCGCGAAGTCTTGTTGCAAATACATGTTTGACCCTCCAATTTCTCAACTGATGGAGGATTCTTGCAGCTGCTCTGCTGCTGCTAGCTTGGTTGCTTCTATGGTAGTTTCCCTATAGATCGATCAAACTCAATTTAACCCTAAGAGCGCGTTTACCAGTGCTATGAGCGGCCGTTCTTGTGGATCGCATTCCCACTTGGCGCGCAACTACTGCCACTCAGCATCTTTCCCACGGCTCCATCAGGATAAGAAGTTTAGCGGTCGACGAAAACAAGCTTGCGGTTAAGGATTTGACAGCAAATCTTAGCGAGAACACGTAGCACAACAGCAACTATAACGCAGCCAAACCGTTGATCACGCGCAAATTGAACCAGTTTAGCTTTGGTCTCATAATGATTGCTCCTGCTGTATCCGTCGACCTTTGGTTGCCTCGAAATTGCCGCTCCTGGCGAACTGGCAGGCAACGGCCATGATGCAAACCGCACCGGATGCGATCGAAAGCCTAACCGACAAGCAGTGCGAAGCTTTGGAGCTTGTGCTCCGCCACATGTCTTCCAAGGAGATCGCCCAGCGGCTTGAAATCTCACCGCGCGCAGTCGACCAGCGTCTGGATGCCGTGCGCATCAAGCTGGGTGCAGCGACACGCCTGGAAGCAGCCAAGCTTTACCAGCGGCACCGGGGTGTTGGAGCATCTGATTGCTTAACTAGTGAACCGTTCCCCCTACCTTTGGACCTGCCAGAACAGCAGGAAAGCGGCGGCAGCGAAGAACCGGGGTTCACTTTGCACGATGCCGGCTGCTGGCCGGCAGAGTGGGATGATGAGCCGAAGTTCACCGCTGCCGCAGAGCCAAAGCCAATTGTTCTGGGCAAGGCGCTGCGCTTCGGATTGATCATAGCCGGAGCGCTCGCACTGATGGTCCTTATCCTGGTCATGCTTGCTGTTGCACAGGCGCTGGAGGTGATCATCCCCTGACCTGAGAAGCCTTGGCTTTGCACTAACCTGTTGAGCCAAGGAGCACCAAAGATGTCCATGAACACCGCTACTGCCACCGCCCGCCTCCAGCGCGAGCTGCCGGCCGCCGAAGCCGCCATTGATACAGCGATGCTGCAGGTCAGCGCCACGCTGCACACCGCCATCACCGCCAAGCAGGACACCGGCTATGCGAGCACCACGGCTCATGCCGCACTTCTGCGCATGCACCGCAGCATGGGCGAGCTGATTGACGCAGCGGGAGAGCTGCGCCGCGCGCATGGCGAACTCGTGAAGGTTGGTGTGGAAGTCGGCGTGATGGACGCGCCGGAATGTCCTGAGCGCCACATGGGGAACCTTGCTAGCCAAGGCGGCTTACGCAGCGCTGCCTAGCGCCTTGTGAGAGGGTAAGCTGCTGCCTAAGCGGAACACATGGTTCGTTACGCACTCCAGCTTACCCTTCTCGCTATAGCAGTTCTCTACGCCTGGCGACGCGGTGGTCCGCCTGAAAAGGCGGTAGCCTTCATTCTTGTCGCCATGGCCCTCAGTGGTGCGCTCTACAACGCCATGTTCGGCGTCCAAGATCACCAAAGCATCGACTGGGGCAATCTCATGATTGACAGCAGCGCGTTCGTGGCTCTGGCCGCTGTCGCGCTCCGGGAAGAGCGTTTATGGACCATTCTGGCAGCCTCGGCGCAGCTCATCTCGCTTCTATCGCATCTCCTGCGCGCTCTCCACATGGATATGGGACCGCTCATTTACGCGGTGATGTCACGCGCGCCCTCATACCTCCTGATAGCGTTGCTGCTGCTTGGCACAGCACTGCAGCACCGCCGGTTGAGACAGAGCGCCACGAGCTGAGTGCATCCAATCTAAACAGCACACCTCTCAATCTAGCGCGGACAAGCAGTCATTCGATTGCGCGTTCTGCTCGTCATATTTTGCCTTTAGTCGCTCGCAGGCCGGCCTCGCAGCAGATTGGCGCAGATCCTAGCTTAGTCGTCTCCAACGAGAATGAGCTTCTATTATCTTGGATCGCCGCGCAGCTGCGGATTGGGCCAGAGCGGCTTGTGACTGTATTCGCAGGGTCTCAGCGGCAATTCTTCGCTGCCGAGGTGCTGGGGCAAGGGAACTGCAAAGCCATCCGCTGTTCCTGGCGACATCTGTTCGCCCGTGCTCTGGCACATGACAGCCGGGCAGTTCTGCTGGCTCACAATCATCCTTCAGGTAACCCGCAGCCGAGCGCCGCTGATCTGACTGCGACCCGGCAGATTGGGCGCATGGCTAACCTGCTTGGCATTCACCTCATCGATCATCTGATCATCGCAGGTGACAACGCCTATAGCATGCGCGGCGGGGGGCAGCTGTAATGTTCCTTCCGACCACACCACTGCGAGGCACTGCTCTGCCACACAAGCTGGTCGTGTTCCTAATCGATCAGGACGCTGCACGTCGCCATGCTGTTTCGCAGCTGCTGATGGGCAGCAGCGTTGTGCTTCCTCTCGAGAGTATCGCAGAGCTGGCCACTCGCTGGCCTGAAGAAGGCATCGCTCTGCTAGCTGACGAGGCGGATAATCTAAGCCTGTGCATGGCAGCGATGGAGAAAGATGGCGTCTGCATGCCAGTGGTCTGTTATGCTCCTCAGCCATCGACGTCACAGATGTTTGCAGCTCTTAGCCAGGACGCGTGCGGCTTCTTCGCGCTGCCAGCCTCGCCGGCCGAGGTCAGCTACGAGCTTGATCAAGCTGTCCAAAGGTTTGAGGCTTCGCGCACGGCCAAGGAAAAGAAGGGCCGAACGCTGAGGTGCTTGGCAGTTTTGTCTAAGCGTGAGCGGCAGGTTCTCGAACTCTTCATCGAAGGCATGTGCGCCAAAAGCTCAGCCCGTGCTCTTGGCTTAAGCCCACGAACGGTTGAGCTATACCGAACTAATCTGACGACCAAACTAGGAGCACAGTCGCTTCTCCAAGCCGCCGCTATGGTATTTGCGGCGGAGTAGGTAATGTGGAGTTTGCAGCACCAATTCGATGTTTAAGCCAATTACAAGTGCTCTCATCTTGAGCAAAGGAGGTAATAGAGATCTTCAGCAATGCACAATTGAAGCGGCAGCTACTGTCATATCTGGTGTCATAAGCTGACAGTCCGCTTCCGGCCCACTTCCCGCCGCTCTGCCCGAAGGCCGGGCGCTAAGCGCCCGGTTCCTTCTTCTCGTCGTCCAGCGGCGTGCGCAGGACGATCCGGCCATTGATCGGTACTACTTCAAGCTGGAGCGAAAGGCCCTTGCGGTCGCGGTGGAACCACGCGGCTCCGATGCGAGTCCAGAAACCCTTGTCGCCCTTGTTGGCGACATGCCAGGCGAGGAAGTCCGGAGGATTGGTCTCCTGCGTCGGTGCGGTATTGCTGCGTGCCATGATGAATTCCTTTCGTGTCTGGTGGCTCGTTGCACCAACGGAAAGGCCGTACGGCTAAGGGTAGGATTCATGTCCAACACGGGTGACCCCGGCGAAGGCCGGGGGAACTGGCGCGGGCCGGGCATTGAAGGCTAACCGCGTGCGGCCAGTTGTGTGCTTGAGAACGAAGCCGCCCGATCGAAGGGCATGCAAACACATGGCAAACCGTCACACTTGCGCCCTGGATCACTCTCGCCCAAACCTGCACTATGGCAGTCGAGAGCAGTTCACGGAAACGCTGGAGCGAAGAGGAGACGGTGCTCGCGCTGTATCTCTACTTCCAGCTGCCGTTCGGAAAGCTGCACTCGGGCAATCCAGAAATCCAGGAGCTTGCCGCTGCGCTCGGGCGAACGAACAGTTCGGTCGCGATGAAGCTGTGCAACTTCGCCAGCCTCGATCCCAAAATCACCGATAGCGGGCGCAAAGGCCTGGACGGTGCATCCAAGCTGGATCGCGCAACATATGCCGAGTTCGGCCAGGACTGGACCGGTCTCGTCTCGCGGGCAGAAGGCTTGTGGACTGCCCAGGTCGGCCAGTTCGAGCCACCACCTCCGCCATTGCGCCTCAATGAAAAGCGCAGCGAATTCCGGTTCGAGCCCTATCAAGACGAGTCCACCACACAGGCACTCGTCAATCAGCGCGTCGGCCAGGACTTCTTCCGTCGTGCGGTACTTGCCAATTACGAAGAGACTTGCTGCATCACCGGTATCGCCGATACGCGCTTGCTCACGGCCAGTCATATCAAGCCCTGGGGCAAGGACAGCGATAACCGGCACAATCCCGCCAATGGTTTGCTGCTTTCCGCGACACTCGACCGTGCGTTTGATCGCGGCCTCATAACGGTCGATCGCCAACGGCGCATTCGCGTCTCGCGGCAATTGCGCGAAAGCCAGAGCCGCGAGACGCGCGACTATTTCCAGCCATTCGAGAACGCAACGCTGCGGTCAGCAATCCGGTTCGATCCCGAACCGGCCTTTCTCGATTGGCACAACGAACACTGCTTCGTCGATCAACGCGCCGCCTGACGTGTCAGGCGGCGCGCGGAATGCCAAGCTTGCTGCATCAATATTCGCTGGCCAGCATTATCGTCAGCACGCGCCGGGTAACGGCAGGATTGGCCGGGTCTTCGCTGCCAAACCGCAAATTGCGGTCGTAGGCATCGATCTTCCAGAACACGGTTTCGGCAGGCCGCGCCGGGCGCGTCGTAGTCCAGCGACCTTCGCTATCCAGATAGATCGCCCCGAAATCGCGCTCGTCATACGGGTCGTTGTCCGGTGTGAATGCGTCGAACGTTTCGACCAGTTCGCGCACCCGCGACTGATCTTCCTCGGGCAAGGCCCGGAATCCCTCGGTTGCCACCGCAACGCAGGCAAGCCCCATCGCCTGCCGGGCCCGGTCGTTGAGTCGAGCAATCCGCTCGCTGCGGGAGAGTGTGCAAGCACTCATTGCACTGCCCTCCCGCCGCATTCGCAGATGTGGACCAGCTCGCCGAAATCCTCGCGCTCGCCCAGTTCCTCTGCAAGGCGCCGCACCGTCCCGAACGGCAAACCGTTCTCGTTGGCCAGCATCCGCAACCAGTCCTCGCGGCACTCGGCCCCGCAAGCCCGGTAGTTCAAGATCAGGTCACCCATTTTTTGTCCTTCTTAGGCTGAAAGCCGCATCCGACACGCGGCATGCGGCCTGCCTTCCGGCGAGGATGGGAGGGGGAGGGAAAACCGGAATCGATGCCCTGGCGCGGGCCAGCGGGCACAGCCCGCCACACGGGGGCGTCTATTTCCGGTTTCGGGAACGAGAGGGCAAAGCCATTGGCGTTCCCGCGACGGATCGCCCGGCGATCCAGAGAACATCGGCACCCTTGCAACGGCGCGAAGCCGACGGAGGCCATGCGCGCGCAATCAGTGCGCCAGCGGGCGTCCGGCAATGAGAGAGGCAAGAGTGCCTGCGGGTTAGCTCAAGGATGCCGCGCCCTCAGGAGCGCAGAATGCGCGGGACAGAGCGCGTCCATCAGGAATTCCCGCTCCGCTTCCAACTGCTCCTGATCGTCACCCGAACGGGCAGGGACTACAGGCCCGGTCCGCGCAAGCGGATAGAGCAGGTCGCCCGGCAGGGTAGCGCCATTCCAACGAAGCCATCTATGTTTGAAAATTTTGAAGCACCAAGAGATCGTCCGCGTAGAAACTGCCACGTGAAAGCATGGTGACTTGCAATCGCCTTTTGGTAGGGTGCCACACGGCATTCTCGAACCGTCGAGGGTATTGGATTAACTACTAGATTAACGGGGCCGTTGCAGATTGGACGAGGCAGAGAAGAAGAAATGCAGCGAGATTGATATCTGCGACCTGTTCATTACGCCTGCAATCAAACACGCAGGATGGGATCAGATGCAGCAAGTTCGTCGGGAGGTAACGCTTGCTCCCGGCCCCGTAGTTGTGCGTGGAAACCTGTCGTCCAGAAACAAGAAGAAGCGGAAATTCGCCGATTACGTACTGTCCTTGAAGCCGGGTCTGCCATTAGCCATCGTTGAAGCCAAGGATAACAATCACTCAGTCAGCAGCGGCCTGCAACAAGCGCTTGGCTATGCGGAGATTCTGGATGTCCCAAGCGCATTCAGTTCAAATGGTGATGGCTTTGCCTCCCACAATCGCGCTGCAAACGCTGGAGAGCCCACCGAGATCGAGTTTGGCATGGATGCCTTTCCCGATCCGGATACGCTCTGGCAACGCTATCGCCAGCATCACCGGATCGACGGTGACGAAGCCAAGTTGGTCGAACAGCCGTATCATACAGATTTATCAGGCAAGGAGCCGCGCTACTACCAGACCGAGGCGATCAACCGCACTATCGAGGCTGTGGCCAAAGGTCAGAAACGTGTCCTTTTGGTCATGGCAACGGGCACCGGTAAAACCTACACAACTTTTCAGATTATCTGGCGTTTGTGGAAAGCGGGGACCGCCAAACGCATCCTGTTTCTCGCGGATCGCAATATTCTCGTCGATCAGACTCTGGTGAACGACTTCAAGCCGTTTGGCGCGGCGATGACGAAGATCAAGAACCGCAAGATCGACCCTGCGTACGAAATCCACCTTGGCCTCTATCAGGCGATCACCGGCACGGATGAAGCAGACAAGATATTCAAGACCGTGTCGCCCGACTTTTTCGACCTAATCGTAATCGATGAATGCCACAGAGGCAGCGCAGCAGAGGACTCCGCTTGGCGTGAGATCCTCGAGTATTTCAGCAGCGCGGTTCAGGTCGGCATGACAGCGACGCCGAAGGAGACTGAATACGTCTCGAACATCAGCTATTTCGGCGATCCGGTTTACACCTACACCTTGAAGCAGGGGATCGAGGACGGCTTCCTCGCACCCTACAAAGTCATCCGGATCGATATTGATCGTGACGTTCAGGGCTGGACCCCGCCGCCTGGCATGGTCGATGATCTTGGCGGGGTGATCGAAGACCGAGAATACAATCAGAAGGACATGGACCGCACGCTAGTGCTCAACCAACGCACCAAGCTGGTGGCCGAGCGGGTCATGAAGTTCTTGCGAGCGACCGACCCGATGTCGAAGACGATCATCTTCTGCGAAGATATCGACCACGCCGAGCGGATGCGGAAGGCCATCGTCAACGCGGCGGGCAAATTGGCCAAAGACAACAGCAAATATGTCATGCGCATCACGGGTGACAGCACTGAGGGCAAGGCCGAGCTCGACCGTTTCATCGACCCGGAAGAGCAGTACCCCATCATCGCCACCACGTCGCAATTGTTGACCACCGGGGTCGACGCCAAGACCTGCAAGCTCATCGTCATTGATCGCACGATCAACTCGATGACCATGTTCAAGCAGATCATCGGGCGCGGAACCCGCATCGATGAGGACAACAACAAATTCTTCTTCACGATAATGGACTTCAAGAAGGCGACCGAGCTCTTCCGGGATGATGCTTTTGATGGTCCGCCGATTGTGATCCTCACCGGCGATGATGACCCCAACGCCCCTGGCACGGATGATGATCCTGACATCGAGGGTGGTGGAGACGAGGATGATGATGGCGATGACGATGAAACCGCCGGCACCCGCAAGTTTGTTGTCAGCGGCGTAACTGCCCGCGTCATGAACGAGCGGGTCGAGTATATCGGCCCTGATGGCAAGCTGGTAACCGAGTCCTACCGCGATTACGCACGCAAGCAGATCGCCGCAGAATATCGCTCGCTTGATGAGTTCATCTGGCACTGGAATGCCAGCGAACGCAAACAAGCCATCATCGGCGAGCTCGAACAGCGCGGCGTCATTCTGGAAAATCTTGCCGAGGAAGTTGGCAAGGATTTCGGCGATTTCGATCTGCTGGTTCACGTCGCCTTCGGCGCGCCACCGCTCACCCGGCGTGAGCGGGCCGAGAATGTGAAGAAGCGCGGCTATTTCGCGAAGTATGGTGAGAAGGCCCGTGCCGTGCTGGAGGCATTGCTGGAGAAATACGCCGACGATGGCGTTGAAACCATTGAGGACGCAAAGGTTCTGCGCCTCAAACCCTTTACACAGCTCGGCACGCCGATGGAGATCATCAAAGGTGCCTTCGGCGGCAAAGATGCCTATGAGGCCGCGCTGAGAGAGCTCGAAGATCAGATTTACGAACAGGCATCAGGCGAATGACCAACGTTTCCGGCGTCATCAAATCCATCCAGGACATCATGCGCAAGGATGTCGGCGTCGATGGCGATGCCCAGCGGATCAGCCAGCTGGTCTGGATGTTTTTCCTCAAGATTCTCGATGACCGCGAGGCAGAGCTTGAGCTGATCGACGACGATTTCCAGTCGCCGCTGCCGGACCATTTGCGTTGGCGTAACTGGGCGGCAGACCGGCAGGGCGATACCGGCGAAAAGCTGCTCGATTTTGTCAACGATACGCTTTTCCCCCGGCTGAAGGGCGGCGATCTGCCTACCCAGGGCGCAGTCGGTAGGCGCGCGCAGGTCATCCGCGACGTGTTCGAAGATACCTACAACTACATGAAATCGGGCACGCTGCTGCGGCAGGTGATCAACAAGATCAACGAGATCGATTTCAACAACAGCGAAGACCGGCACACCTTCGGCGCGATCTACGAGCAGGTTCTGAAAGACCTGCAGAGCGCAGGAAATGCGGGTGAGTTCTACACACCCCGAGCGGTGACCCGCTTCATCATCGACCGGCTCAACCCCCGGCTGGACGAAGTGGTGTTCGATCCGGCCTGCGGCACTGGCGGCTTTCTCACTTGCGCCATCGATCACAAGCGCAAGGCGATCAACGCGCCCGATGATGAGGAGATGCTTCACCGCACCATTCGTGGGGTAGAGAAGAAGGCGCTGCCGCACATGCTGTGTGTGACCAACATGATCCTGCACGGCATCGATACGCCAAGCGGAATCAGGCACGGCAATACGCTCGCCCGCGCCTACACTGACTATACTGAAAAAGACCGCGTCCCTGTGATCGCTACCAACCCGCCCTTTGGCGGGATGGAAGAAGACGGGATTGAGAATAATTTCCCCACCCACCTGCGCACGCGCGAAACGGCGGACCTCTTCATGGCGCTGATCATCCGGATGCTGAAGACGGGTGGCCGGGCAGCTGTTGTTCTGCCTGATGGTTTCCTGTTCGGCGAAGGGGTGAAGTCCACTCTCAAGCAGAGCCTGATCGAGGAGTGCAATCTGCACACCATCGTGCGCCTGCCCAATGGCGTGTTCGCGCCCTATACCGGCATTAAGACCAACATCCTGTTCTTCACCAAGGGCACGCCGACGAAGAACGTCTGGTTTTATGAACACCCCTATCCGGATGGGGTCACCAGCTACAACAAGACCAAACCGATGCGGTTTGAGGAGTTCGCGCCGGAGCAAGCTTGGTGGGGCGACGAAGTTGATGGCTTCCGCGACCGCCAAGAGACCGAACAGGCCTGGAAAATCAGTGCTGCCGATGTTGCTGCGCGCGGATACAACCTTGATCTGAAGAACCCCCACACGCCCGAGGCCGAGAGCCATGATCCGGATGAATTGCTGACGCGATATGCGCAGCAACAGCAGTCGATCCAGGCGATCCGCGACCAGTTGAAAGGCATCTTGGCCGCCGCACTGGGGGACAAGGCGTGAGCGACATCGCAGCGCTGGTTGCCGACAATCTCGACATTTGGACTGGCGCGATCGAGCGGAAAAGCGGAGCCGGTCGCGGCGGCGGGAGCAAGCGGATCAGCCTATATGGGATCGAGCGCCTGCAGGCGCTGATCCTTGATTTGGCGGTGCGAGGGAAGCTCGTGCCGCAGGATGCAGCCGAGGAGCCAGCCAACAAGTTGCTGCCTGGTATTGAAAGGGAGCGCCAACGCCGCCTTAAGGCAAAAGAAATCAAGAACTCAAAGGGGCCTGCGAAGCTTTGTAGTGAACCTTTCGAAATCCCATCGGGATGGATTTGGCTGCCGCTTTGGCAGACCGGCAATATCTTCACGGGGAATAGTATCAATGCCACTCTGCGGTCTGAGTTAGCGGCCAATGGCGAAGGATTGCCTTTTGTGGCGACCAAGGATGTTGGCTACGGATTTGAACCTATCGATTACCACAATGGTCTGTTTGTCAGCTTTGATGACGAGCGTTTCAACATTGCCCAGCCTAATTCGGTTTTCATCTGCGCTGAGGGTGGAAGCGCAGGCCGGAAAATGGCTATCAGCGACCGTGCGATCGCATTCGGAAACAAACTGATCGCCAATGAGCCTTGGCCGCAAATCGACCCTCGGTATGTGCTATGCACTTACCTGTCTGACTTCTTCTTTGGATGCTTTTCGCGCGAGATGACGGGCATCATTGGCGGGATTTCGCGGGCAAAGTTTTTGGCACTTCCATTCCCGTTACCGCCCCTCGCGGAACAGCGCCGCATCGTCGCCAAGGTCGATGAACTCATTGCGCTGTGCGATGCGCTGGAGCGGGAGAGCGCGGACGCGCTGGCCGCGCATCAGACATTAGTGGACACCCTCCTCACCACGCTGGTGAACAGCGCCGACGCAGCAGACCTCGCCGCCAACTGGGCGCGGCTGGAAAGCCATTTCGATACCCTCTTCACCACCGAAGCCAGCATCGCCGCCCTCCAACAAGCCATCCTCGACCTCGCCGTGCGCGGCAAGCTGGTTGAGCAGGATGCGGGGGATGAACCGGGAACTACCTTGCTAAAGCGAATCAAGGCTTGGCAAGCCGAACAGGTAGCGAAGAAGCAAATTCGCTTGCCCCGAAAGCCACTTAGTCCCGTTGCGACTGATGAAGTGCCTGCCGATCTGCCTGACAATTGGTCACCGGTCAGGCTCGGAGAGATCATTTATATCCAGTCCGGCGATGGGCTGACCTCCGCGCAAATGGAACCTGGCGATATACCTGTCTTTGGCGGCAATGGGATAAATGGATACCATGATCAGCAGAATGTTTTCCGGGAAACCATAGTCATTGGGCGGGTTGGTTTTTACTGCGGATCAATCCACGTAACACCACCTGCTGCGTGGGTGACAGATAATGCCTTTGTGACTCACTTCGACGAACGGAGCATCCATCTACCGTTCCTTCGCTTGTTGCTAACTGCAACCAACCTCAAAGAAGATGAAAACGCTACGGCACAGCCGGTGATATCTGGTGCTAAGGTTTATCCAATTGTTGTTGGGCTACCGCCCCTCGCGGAACAACACCGCATCGTTGCCAAGGTCGATGAACTCATGGCCCTGTGCAATACCCTTAGGGCGCGGTTGGCCGACGCCGCCGAAAACCGCCGCCACCTGGCCGACGCCATTGTTGAACGGGCCACCGCCTGATGCGTTTACGCTCTGTCTGGATTAGCCAATACAAGAACTTGCGCGACTTCACGCTAAGCTTCGATGGCGATGGCTTCATCGATATCTTCGTCGGTAAAAACGGGTCGGGAAAGTCCAACTTCCTCGAAGCCTTGATCGAGATTTTCGACCACATCTTCGCCTTCGATCCTGACGCTGTCGGGCCGGGCTTCGACTATACGATTAGCTTTGAAATTGCCGAGGCCGAAACCCGGATCGAATGGCGCGATAGTGTGCTGACGATCAACGACGAGCAGGGGCGCCGGAGTGTTGGTGCAACCCCGCTTCCCGACAATGTGCTGGTCTATTACTCTGGCCAGAACGACAATGTAACCGCGCTGGTCGCCCGCTACGAAGAGCGATACCGTGGTCAATTGCGTCGCGCCGCTGCAACAATGATCCCGCGTTTTGTCGGCATCGGCCCAGCGTGCAAGAAGCTGCTTATCGTTGTCCTTCTCTTGCTGCCCGAAGCGAACCTCGCGCGCCAATATCTGTGCGCAAAGCTGGGCATATTGGGGAACCGCCGCACGGTTCGCATCGTGCTCAAACGCCCACATTTTGCAGCCGCCGGTGATCATGACCCTTTTGAGGAGGCGCAGCGCTTCTGGGGCACGCAAGGGCCGGTCCGCGGCTTTCTCGACCAGCTCTTGGGATGCATCGAAGGCGAATTTACTCCGGGGTCGATCTATGATCGCGAAGCGGACAATTATGTCCTCAACTGCAATCTTGATGCCCTTCGCGAAGGTATGGGCGAAGATGCCAGCGAGATGCTGTTCCGTTCTTTCGACGCCTTGCGCATCGTCGGGATGCTGGATGATATAGGCATCGCCATCACGCTGGAGGGTCTGGAGGTTTCCGAGCTGAACCATTTCAGCGATGGCCAATTCCAGTCGGTGTATGTCTTTGCTGTCTCCGAGATATTCAAACGCCGCAACTGTCTAACCCTGCTGGATGAACCGGACGCCTTCCTGCATCCCGAGTGGCAATTCGATTTCCTCGATCAGGTCACCGCAATCTCGGCTGAAGCGGCACGCACGAACCACATCCTGCTGAGCAGCCATAGTGCGTCGACCGTGGCCGCGAAGTGTGACAATCGCATCCGGCTGTTTTCCTCTGGCGCTGGCGGCGTGACTACCGAGCAACCGGACAAGTCCACTATCGTCCGTTCGCTCTCAGCAGGGCTGATCACGTTTTCGGAGACCGAGGCGAGCCTGAACATCGAACAGTTTCTCGCCAACACTTCAGGCTCAGTTCTGTTTACTGAAGGCGTGACCGACGCGGAGATTGTAAGAACGGCGTGGCAGAAGCTCAATCCGGACGTGAAGCCATCTTTTGAAATCGCACAATGCTTCGACTGTGGTCACCTACGCAAGCAAATGGGCCGAGAGGAGCTCTACAACGGAAATCCTGGGCGAACCTTCTTTGCACTTTTCGATTTCGACAATGCTTATGGCGATTGGGCTGCGGTGGGAAAGGTAAAGTCGGCGCAAATTGCCAACGGAGGTCTGGAAGAGAATGATGTTTCCAATGGCCTAGCCTGCAAACGCGACAACCAGCCAGGCTACGCAATCATGCTCCCTATTCCAGCCGGGTTGAGCGTCCGCAATCAGGTCTGCAATGCTGCGACGGGCCGAACATTTGGCGACCAGTCCAGCATCACCATTGAGCTCTTGTTTCACGATGTGCCGGGGCTTGAAGATCATTTCGCGGTTGACCCCGAACATCCCGCTGGCTGGCGGCGGTTTATCGGCAGCAAAGTTCATTTCGCGCAGGAAGTTGTCCCTGGCCTCAATGCCGCCCATTTCGAAGCTTTCCGACCGGTGTTCGATTTCATCATCGGTAGGATCGGTGCTGCTTGACCGTACCTCCTGAGGATTCTCCATCAATCGCTACCTAGTCTCGGCACTCAAAAGCAGAAAGCCATTCAGCAGCGTTCGCCGCAGCGCTCGCGGCGGTGAAGATCGCCCGGTTGTCGGCCTTGAGCACCTTCAGCCAGCTGGCAAGGTAGCTGGCGTGATCTGGGCGCGGGCTGGCGGAAAGACCAAGGTCGCCGCAAAGGAAGGCTGAGCCGAGCTCGGCCACCAGTTCTTCCATAGCGTAGGCATTGTCGCCGAACCGCTTGCCGAACGTCCGGGCAAGGCGGTGGTCAGCGCCAGACCAATGGATGAGCTCATGTAACAGGGTAGCGTACCAGTTCTGCGCCGCGCTGCCGCTGGCCGTTGCGAAGAACCGCTCGCGGTCCGGCATGGTGATAGCGTCGGTCGCGGGAGTGTAGTGGGCGCTGTCACCGTTGATGTGTACGGCGGCACCGGTGGCAGAAACGAAAGCGTCCGCCTGCGGGATTGGGTCGAAGTCTTCTCCGTCCGGCACTTCGGGCAGGCCGTAGCCTTCCACCTGGCTGGCGTTGAACACATGCGAAGCCTGCGCGAAGATGCGGGTCGAGCTGTCTCTTTCCTCGGCTTGATCGTCATCGCGCTTGTCGAGTACCTTGTAGAACACGATGGGCGAAGCCTTCTCGCCCTTGCGGACCTGAGCGCCAAGTGACTGCCACTGGCGATAAGTCGCCCAGAAGCCATGTCCGAAGTCCTGCGCTTCGGCACTGGCCCAGAGGGCGAGGACGTTGACGCCGCGATAGGCTTTCCCAGTCGCCGCATTCACCGGGCGCGAAAGCGGTGCGGTGCTGCGATGCCAGGGAAGCGAGAACTTGTCGGTGCCGCGTTCTAGGGTGGCGATGATCTGGTTGGTGATCGTATCGTAGATGCTGACGGTCTTGGTGCTGGCCATGGTGAAAATCCTTCGTCCAATCGTTGGGAACGCGGATGAAGGGACGGGCCGGATTGGCCGGGCGGGTCAGCGGATACGCGGAGCAGGCAACACGGGAGGGCTTCAGCCCGAATGGAGCGGGCAGGCTGTTGATCCCGCCCGGCACGGCCTGTCGAAGAGGAGCAGTTCAATCCAACGGCAGGACGAAGGACGCCATGGTCTGCCATTGCAGAGGCTATTCGATCATCCCAACCCAGCACCCATTGCCTTTGACTTTCCGGCATCGGGAGTAGTCGCGGTCATGGCCGTCTGCTTCTCACCCGCGCGCTCATAAATCGCACGGACAAGCCGGTCCTTATCATCAGTTACAACTACCGCATCGGCCCTGGCGCGTGACAGCGCGACATAGAGCATCTTCTGGTCGACCAGATTGGTTGAACGGCTGTCGGCGTGGATCACGACGCGTTCGGCGGTCTGGCCTTGTGCAGCGTGGGCGGTCTGGACCCAGGCATGACGCAAATGGGCGTCGCGAGGATTGGACAGATCGAGCTTCTGCTCGCGTCCGTTGGCGAGCTTCACGGTTGCCTGGCCCCGGTCAGAATCGATGCGGGCGATGGTGCCGCCAAGGCCATTGACCCGCCCGGCCTCTCGGTCGTTGCGGGTGAACTGCACCCGGTCGCCGGTCCGCAGCTCCATCGGCTTCGACTCGAACACCTCCGCCTTGCCCGCACCCCACTGCCGGGGATGCCAGTCAAGCGAACGGCCATCGCGTCCTTCGAGTGCAATGCGCCCACGCTCAGGATCGATAGCGGAAATAGCGAAGCTCTCGCCCCGACTGACGCCCTTGGCGGCATAGTCGCGGCTGAACCGGACGACATCGCCGATGGAATAGCTGGCCGCGTCGCGCGCTTCGGCGCGAGTGAGGCCTTTCGCTTCAAGAGCGTCTAGCCGCATGGCTTCCGCTGAAAGCTCGCCGCGCTCGATCAGCTTTGCTCGGATCATGCCGGTGAGCCTGTCGCGGCCCTCGCGTGATGGCTCTATCACTAGCGTTCGCGCACGCTCTGGAGGCGACAAGGCAATGTAGTGGCGGGCCATCGCTCCAAGGCGTTCGTCCGGCGTTGTGCCTTCGATCACCTTGCCGCCGCCACGTTCCAGTGCGGCCAGAGCCTTGCCCGCATGGCCCTCGATCGAGGCCATGACTGCTTCGCGCGTTTCGGCATTGGTCTGCCGGACGACCTCGGCAAGTTTCGCGGTCGCCATGCCTGCCTGCTGCAATTGGGCGAAGGCTGCGCCGGCGCCGACCGATCCCAGCTGTTTGACGTCACCGACCAGGACAAGCTGGGCTCCGGCCTTGTCGGCGCGGGTCATGAGCTTTGCCATGTCGTGCGCCGATAGCATCGAGGCTTCATCGACAATCCAGACGGCATCCTTGCCTGATACCTTCGCCTCCGGTGCCAGCAAATGCCGCGCCACGGTATCGCCGCGCAGGCCTAGCGCCTCGCCTAGCACGGTTGCCGCTGATGCAGTTGGCGCAAGCGCGGTTACGGCAAGCCCGTGTCGCCGTGCCTCGCGCGCGTAGGTTGCAAGCACTGTCGTAGTCTTGGCAGTCCCGGCATAGCCCTGGACGGCTGCCACGCGATCCCGCGAAGTAAGCAGGTCTGCGGTCGCGCGCTTCTGGTCGTCGGTCCAGGCATAGCCGGATCTTGCCGACAGCCGTGAAGCGCGCTCGATGGTCCGTGCTGCCGCCACTGGACTGGCGAGCGACTGCGCCTTGCCGCGCCCGGCCTCCTCCAGACGCAACATGGTGCGTTCGGTTGCGATAGCCTGCGGCGTAGTAAACCCGGCAAACTCCGCGCCGCGCCGGTCGAGGAAAGTGCGCGGGACGAGCTCGCCGCGTTCCTCGGCCTCGGCAATCGCTGTGCTGATAGCACCGTGCCCGGCCTTGCCGAAGGCGAAGTCTCCGGCTTCCCGCGCGAGTGTGCTGGCTGAGAATACGGCCTCTCGCTCGGAGAGCTTGGCTGCGGCCCAGGCCACAGCCTGCCGTGCCAGCAATTCCGGGCTGGCAGTTGCTTCGTTGCCTTTAGCCCGCTCTCTCGCTTCACCGATCAGCTTGTCTCGCGCTGCCTTGTCGAACCCGTTGGCATCGGCGGTTGACCGCCAATCGGCGCGCAAGGTGCGATGATCTGCGCTGGTCTTGGCCTCGCGCGTATCGAGCGCCGCGATCTGCTTTTCGGCAGCGCTCGCTTCCGGGCGGCTCGTGCCGCGCTCGGCAAGCCGGGCATCGATGGCTGCTGTGCGCTGGCTCAGCGCGTCGATGGCCTTCTCTGGGACACCTGCGATCTCGAACAGCGAGTCTTTCCCGGCCTCGATCTTGTATCCTAGAGCGGAAACGCCGTGCGCCAGTTCCTGCCGGTAGATCGCGCCGATCTCCTTCTGGAGCTGATAGAAGGCGCGCGGCTCAAGGCTGCGCCAGTTGCCATCCTTGTCCTGCGTGGCGTTGAGGATAACGCCGTGGGTATGTAGCTGCGGGTCCTGCGCCCTGCTCGTGGCATGACGGAAGGTGGCGATGGCGAGATTGCCGGTCACCTCGCGTCGGACCTCGCCGCCCTGCCTGATCCGTGTTGCCGCCAAGTGCTTCTCGACATGGGCGAGCGCCACCTTCACTGCCGCGCCATGCGCCTTGATCAGCCGTTTGTCTCCGGCAACCTCGGCCATGATCGAGACCGACTTGGGTGCGGACAGGGTGATGTCCCAGCCTGGCCGGTGCTCGACGTTGCCATCGCGCGTAGTGCCCAGTTGCTGTCCGGCAATGCGGCCTTCGAGCCGTTCGGCAAACTTCTCGCGATCGACCTCGCCCGACAGGCCCAGCTTCTCCGCTGCCTCTCCAAACCATTCGGACGGTGCCATGCCGCCTTCGGCATAGTAATCGTCGGCTTCGTAGTAGCTCGCAGCCTGACCTGCACTCGACAGCGCCGAGACCGATGCGACCATTACACCGGTCCCGGTTTTGCGTCGGGCTCGGCACCTTTGGCGATCTCGCTGACCCGGCTCCACAACGTTCCCGCCGGATCGCCTGGCACGTAACCGGGCTGACGAGGCTCGCCACGCCGGGTGATGTGATCGGCGGTAAGGCCGATGCGCGCGACCGGCAGGCCATCGGGAAGCAGCAGGTAGCCCTGATGCGGACTGAGCCGCAGTTCGCTTTCGAGCACGGCAGGCCGGAATTGCCGCTGGGTCGCGATAGTGGTTCGCGGCACTTCACTGCCAATCGACAGCGTGTCGGTGGCAACGCGCAATTCCACCTCGCACTGGCCGATGGTCTCGCTCGCCCACTTGCGGGTTTCCTGATCGACCGTTTGGAGAAACAGCTTGGTGTTGCAACAGGCAAGCATGGCCTCGGCGATGTTCGCGCCGTAGCGATTGCGCATCTGCCCGAGCGCCTGAAATGTGAGCACGGTGGCCGCACCGAACTTGCGACCTTCGGGAAGAAGGCGAGCAAGGTTGTCGACACGGGGGAGGTCGGCCAGCTCGTCGAGCACGAACCAGATGCGGCGGTCCGGCGAGGGCGACAGACCCAGCACCGCACTCGCAGCACATTCGAGCCAGCATGCCATGAGCGGCTTGGAGGCTTCAAAGTAGTCTTCCTTGCGAGGGACGAAGATCCAGGGCCTTGCACCCTCCCACTCGTCCAGTTTGGCGATGAAATCGCGGAAGGCGAAACGGTCCTCTCCCTCATCTTCGACCTTCAGGAACTGGATCAGGTTAGCCGCCTTGGCGAGCATGAAAAGCACGCTGCCGGTGGCGCGGTCGGCGTCATTGGCAAAGGTACGGGCCGACGAAGTATGCCCCAGCCACTCCTTCAACTGCTCCTTGTCCTTGACCTGCAAGGCTTCGAGCAAGGCTTCAAGGCTGCAGTTCTTTTCCGCCCAAAGCGAGCGGATCATGTTGGCGACAAGAATACGGCTTGTCTCCAGCCAGACATCGTCATCCTGACTGCTGGTTTCCGAAACCAGCTGGCGTGCAATCCGGTCGGCATCGGCAGGATGCGATATCTCGTCGAAGGGCGTCCAGAATGCGCAGCGCGCATCGAAAGGATTGAGGATGATGTCGCCGCGCGCGGGATTGTAATAGTGCGCGATGAACTCGCCCGAAGTGTCATAGACCAGCGCTGCTTCGCCTCGCCGTTCGATACCGTCGAGCATCTGACGAAGGGCAGTGGTCTTGCCGCTGCCGGTGGTGCCTAGAAAAGCGAAGTGACGGGTCTCGATCCGGCGCGGAACAGGAACCTGGCCGATGCGCAGGGCGTCCCTGCCACAGAGCAATGTGGTCTGCGCGGCAACGTCCTCTTGGTCCGCCACGCGCGTTCCTCCAATGACCCGGTCGGCAAGCGTATCTTGGCCCTGAGCCGACATGGTGCGCTGGAGCACCCAGACGGTGAACAGCCCTATGGTAAAGCCCGTGATTGCACCGCCAGCGATCACTTTGACGACCTGCCAAAAGGTATCGGCAAAGAGCGGTTCAGAGGCGAACCAGGCGGCGGAAACGGTCCAGCGCTGGCCTTCCATCGCAATGTTCATCTTGATGTCGCTTTCCCCAAGGGAACCGAGCAGGGTCAGCACGTTGGCCCACGCATACTGCACCGCTGTCGTTATCGCGGGGCCATGCAGCAGGAACTGCGGGGCGATGATTGCTCCAGTCGCTGCTGCACCAAGAGTGATCGTGGAAAAGAAGCGAAAACGTTGCTGCCATTGTGCCATGCGCACACGCCACAAGGCATGGGCGCGGGTGACAAAATCGATGTTCGAATTCATGGCTCGATCTCCAGAGCAAGCGAGCGCTGGCGCTCGAACGCGGCGCGCGCTTCGCCTGCAATTGTCTCGTCGGTTTTCTTCGTGCCCAGCGCGGCATGGCGGGCGTAAGCGTAGGCCGCACAGGCGGTGAACAAGGTACGATCGAGCACCCGTTCAGCCTCGGCGAGGCGCGCCGATATCGCTCCGATCTCGTGCGCCAGTTCTGCGAGATCGGTCTCCTTGTCGGTGCCGTGAAGCATGGCGAGAAAGCCTGCTTCCACGACCCGCGCGAGCATGGCGTAGTCGCTCAGGCCCCTCCGCCTGGCGAAGTCAGCAAGCACCCGATATTGCGACGGACTAAGGCGCACCGTTTGCGCCCGCGCGCTCATCGGTCCGCTCCGGTGGCGATGCTATCCGCCATCGCGAAGGATGGCGGAATTGAGCGGATTCCGGGCGAATGGCCTGAACGCGATGCTATCCGCATCCGGTTAAGCCCGCAGAATTCCTCGATGCACACGTGCGTGGGGTGTGTATGAAAATTTCGGGTCCGATACGCAGTATCGTGGCCCCTTTCTTCTCCAATCTTTGTCCGGTCAATTGACATGGGCATCTTGCTCCATGCTGGCCGTTGAAGGCGTCGCAGACAGGATCAGATTGCGGGCGACATCGTCGTCGAAGTAGCGGTCGCGGGACTGGCGAGAAGGCAACTGGCGATCAGCCATATCGGGGCGCGTGAACCAGCTAAGCAGGGCCAGGTCGATCGCTGACCGGACTTCGTCTGCGAGCCGGTTGGTCTCTTCTGGCGTGAGGTCCAGCCAACCGATTTCGGTGCGAAGCTGGCTGCCAAGGGGATACCCGGTTCCGTCCCTGCTCCGGTAGATCGGTCCCTCGACGGTGAGACAACAATCTTGCCCCTCAAACCGCTCTCGGACCGGACGCTCGTACCATAGCCAGGGCTGCAATGTGTGGCGACGGGCGCGCCCAGCGGCAGTGTCTTCAACGAGCAATTCGACGAGTTGGGCAGCGCGATCTTCCTCCTCGCTCGGAAGGCGGGAGATCAGCCAGCCATGCTTCTGCAGGGTCGCGTTGATCAGGGAAAGGATAGACATGGGGGAGATGCTTTCTGCGGGCCATTGCCCGCCTTGGCGGGGTCAATAGCTGCGCAGGGGGAGGGCCTCGATCCACCCCTCGATGTCAGTGGAACGCCAGCGGATGCGTCCACCGCCAATGTCTATTGGATGAGGAAAGGCACCCCGGCGGATGCGTCGCCAGATCGTTGTCCGGCTTCGAATGCCCGTGAGGCGCATGACCTCATGGCAGGTGAGTAGTTCGATATTCGGCATGACAGATTCCTTTTCTTCAAGGTTCTGTCACCGTTGCCGCACTCCCCTGCGACGATGGGTTGGTTCTCAAATTGCCGTTGCGGACCGTGCGATCAGATGTTCAACTCAGCGCCACCCTTGGCTTAGGTGACACTGGTCAAGCTATGCGAATCGCAAGGGTGTAGGAAAGAACAAAAAGAGATCAAACGCCGTTTCATACCGAGCGGCGGACGATGGTGGATCGCAATGGACGATGTGGGACCAAAAGAATTTTCCCCGCCGGTGTCCGCTCCGGGGCAATGCAGGTCCGAATCTACGGGACTGGTGCAGCGGAAGACCGGTTTTCGCGCGAATCGAAGCTTGGGTCGATATGACAAGTAAATGCGCTTTCGCTTTGCACGGTGATGCGGACATGCAAAGAAAACACCAAAATCTTTACATATTTGCGGATTTACGGATGCAGCAACTTGGGCCGGACAATGCCATCTGGGATGATGGCGAATGGATCAGCTGGGACGAGATCAACGAGCAAATCCAGTACAAGGAATGGCGGGCAAAATATCCCAATGCCGATCTGTCGCTGGTCTCGATATTCGAGGACCTGATCTGCACCGCAGAGCAGTATCACATGCACACGGGCAAGCACCTGCAGGTGTATGGCGATATCGGAGAGCTTTACGGGGCGATCACGCACGGCATTAAGCTGCACCGCAACTACGCTCAAGGATCGGACGGACGGCTCGGCAATGACCTGGTCGAGGTCAAGACAATCACGCCATTCAAGTGCAATGACCGGGTCACGCTGAACCTCAAACGGAACTTCAGCATGGTCTTTCTGGTCAAGATCACGTCCGACTTCGAGGTGCGCGGGAAGCTCATTCCACGCAAGTCCTTGCCCCGTGTGAAGGGTGACAAGCTGGTTCTTGAATGGGCTGATATTGGGGCTGAGTGAAGGGAGCCCTAGGCGCGTAGGGTTGCACGCAACAGCTGCACTGTAACCGGCTGCGCTTCCTCGACCAGATGGCCGTTATTGTCGCGGTACATGAGTTGCTTGATGATTGAGCTAGCGAAGTCAGGCTTCATATTCTCCGCAGCTCGAACTGCATTCGTACATCGATCGACCCCGCATTCGCGGAAGGCATTGATCACGTAGTCCTGGCCCAGCTTTTCGCTGGTGGCCGCGATATCGAACATATCGCGTGGCTGCATCGATGCACCGCGATAGTAGACCTTCTTAGCGACTATCTCTGCCGGAGTTTCCTGCCGGATTGTTCGCCCCCGTAGCTCACTGACCTGTGATGGCTCTGGCGTAATGTCGGCACAGTAAATGAAGTCGATTTCGCCAATGTCTTCGAAGATCAGTTTGAGGGAACCCGCGCCGTCTGTCTCGTAGGTGTCCGGCATTCGGTCGAGCTCAAACCCCTGCGTCTCGGGATTGAGGTAGGGGAGGAATTGGGGATCGGAAAGGAAGAGGTCGATGTCATGGCTCTCGCGATGATCGATCTGGAGCATCAATGCCGTTCCACCTCCGAACGACCAATCTGGCTCGCGGCCAACGGCTTCGGTGGCTCGCGCGATGATGTCGGATGCCAAATCAAATAAAAGCGGCCATTGGCTCGGCTGCTGTCGAGGCGAGATCACTTGCTCAGGCTGCCAGAGGCAGCGAGTACCCAGCCATCTTGGAAAACTGGCTGGCGACAGCTTTCGCCATATCCTCATTGACCTTCATTTCAGCCATGAAGGCTTTCTGGGCCGCTGGTGTCACCTCTGAGAAGAAAGCGAAGACGCTGGCGTCACACGTTGCCACACTCGATGGGTCAGCGATAAGCGCAGCGAGTTGATGAGCGGAATGGTTCGCCCCATAGGGGGCGTTCACCGTTGCCAGAACCTGTGCAGTTAGGTTGCTCATCTTAAACCTGCGGAATCGATCTCAGGGTGAGAATATACGCTTCATGCGTTAGCAAAACAAGAATGTTCGAACATAGGAAGAACGCAGAGAGCCAATCCGCGATTTATCCCGCATTCGTCAAAAATCGCGTTTTGCGGGAGAAAAGCCCCTCGATTGCAGACGCGCTCGGACTTCGCTGCGATCCCTTAGAGCTCACAAAAGTCATCCATTCAAAGTGCGCGAGTGGCGGCACCTCGGAAAATTCGAGCATCCAAGGAAACTCCCGAAACGCCCGCTTTTCTCAACCAGCTGACCATCGCAGCCTTTCATCGGACACGAAATTGCTGCCTCAGGTATGTCGAAGAGCGGCGTTTGGGGAGCAGGCATTGGTTTCGCCCGACGAGCCCTGTAGCGCTGCTTCTTGAATTCCCAGGGATGAACGTTGTTGTCATTCGCCCAGATACCGCGCCGGTTTCGCTGAGCATCTTCGAGCGCATCGAAGTAGCTTTCATCGGGGTCATAGCGATCAAGCACCCATGCCCATCCATTGAGGATCATTTCCAACTCGATGTTGCGGTGAGATGGTGCAGTCAGCTCCCGAAAGAACTGTCCGAGCCGGGAGGCCGTACCGCCAGCCTCACTGCTCTGATCCATCGGCAAATAGGGTACTGCAACGATCCGCTTGTGCCGGTCGACAATGCCGCCAGTGTCCATTTTCATCAAAATGGCCAGATCGACATGCCTTCCGCCAATGAGCGATTGAAGGAAATCACGCGCCCCGATGCCGCCAGGCTGCTCCATTTCCGGCGCGTCAATGAACCCCAGCCTGATCGTAACTTCAAGGCTCGCTCCACGTCGCGGGTTGTCGATACGGGTCAGGAATCCATCGCCGTCAAAGACCTTGAGGACAGGCACCCGAATGGTTTCGGAACCGGGATCTTCGGGTGCGATAAGCAAACGCCAGTTCTCCTCCTCGATGCGGCTGCAGCATTGTAGCAGAGTTGATTATCGATTCACTTAGCTTCCCATTTTCGAAGCTGGTCGCCACCGCGTCAAATGCACCGCATTGGAGCTGGTCGGCCATGCAAATTTGCTGGAAATCAGGCGCGTTCTACGTCAGAAGACACATATTGAAATCATTAAGTTTTTTCGAGGATGGGACCCAAATCCTCTGGTAAAATTTTCATTTGGGGGCACCGACGGGGGCCTCACTTAAGTAACCAAGGTCAAGATTCTCGCAGTTTTGCGACATTCTGAGAGCGGTTCGAGTCCTCTTCTGGCACCATTCTATCGGCTCCCTGGCCAATACGCTGAATTCAAGCGCTATCGGCGCAGGCGTTTGGCTGCGCGCGTTTGTTATCGCTCTCGCGGCGCGTTTCGTGACACCGCGATGGCCGGCTGCCAGCCAACGCGCACGGCGCGATGATGGGTGGTTGTGCCCCTCTGCCCGCTTGGCTGCCTGCCATGGCCAGGTCGTAGCCAAAGGATTGGCTGCGGCTCAGCTGCCTGACCTCAGCGCGGCCGCCTGCTTCATGCTCGGTCACGACCCGGCGATCAACTGGACGCGACTGCGGCGGCGATCCCGACGAATAGCACGGTCGGGCCGGCCAGCGACCATCTGGCGAAAGCGGCCTCTGCCCGGTCAAGCACGCGCGCCGAGACGATGCCGATCCGGTGCAGGCGCGGCATGCTCCAGGCTGGTCGATGAATCGCAAGCGCCTGTTCCTTCAGCCTGTAGAACACACGCTCGGCAAGCACGACGATGTCGCCTTCCGGCACGTCGGGTGGAGGTCGCCGCAAACGCAGCGCAGCTGTGAAAACTGCAAGGCCGATGGCGATTGGCCAGAGAGCCTGCCACAGAACGGCGCCAGCAAAAGCGTAGCTGGCCGCAAGCCCGGTTCCTGGAAGAAGCAGCCATGGCAGGATCAGCGCTGCGGCCGCGCAGAGGGTAAAAGCCACTGCCGGTGCCGCAGTTGGACGGATATGCGGCGCAACCTGCTCGCGTCGCACCAACTGAACAAACCGCAGCATGAGCAGCGTCGAGCCCGCCGCCGACAGGGTCACGAGGTTTGCGACCAGTCCGCTGGCAAGCGTTTCCTTCGCGGCTAGCTTGGCCAGCGCACCCCCTGTCAACGGCAGCCCTGCAATGGCAAGGGCAAGAACCGCGGTCACCGCCAGTGCCACCGTCCGCCGTTGTCCGCCGGTGTCGTGCAGCAGCCCGACCGACAGGAACAGCGCTCCCTTGGCAAGCCCGTGGTGCGCGACATAGAACCCGGCAGCGGCCAGGACCGGCGCCGCCGCTGGCGCGCCGAAGCCGGAGCCCAGAATAACGATGACAAGGCCCATCTGACTTAGCGTGGAATAGGCAAGAACCGTTTTGGGTCGCCGCTGAAACACGCCGGCCAGGATCCCGTAAAAGGACGTGACAAGGCCCAGAACTGTCATGATCACGCTCCAGCCAGGCAGGTTTGCCTCCAGCGGCAGAAAGCGGATCAGGCCGAAGATGCCCGCGCTGACAATCGCACCGGACAGGACGGCTGACGCAGGCACCGGCGCCGCCGGATGGGCGAGCGGAAGCCACATATGCAGCGGCACCAGTCCCGCCTTCAGACCGAAGCCACCCAGCAGCAAGACAAGCGCCAGGTCGCGATCGGGCGACAGCGGCAGGGCGGCGCGCGCATCGCCGATCAGGATCGAGCCGGCACCGGCTGCCGCGACCATCAGTCCGAGCAGCAGCAGGGTCTCGCCAAATACCGCCAGCGCGAGGTAGATCCGGCTTGCGCGCCGCGCCTCCGCCGTTTCCGACTGCACCACCAGGCCGAATGCAGCGAGGGACAGGGTAACGAAAGCGAGGTAGAACGTGACCAGATCCGCCGCTATGAGCAGCAACATATTGCCGCTCAGCGTGGTGAGCCAGAAGCCGGCAAACCGCTCCCGCCCCTCGCCACCTATGCTCGACCGGGCGTAGATGCCCGCCACCGTCCACAGCAGCGCGGCAATTCCGAGGAACAATCGCCCGGTCCCGTCCAGTTTAAGCTGAGCGCCCAGCAGCACTTCCGGCAGCATCTGCGTCGACCCCGCAGGCAGGAACAGTGCCGCGCCGAGCGCCGGCAGGGCCGCGAACGGCAGCGTATGGATCAACACCGCGCGGCTGGCTGGCAGCAGGGCGAGCAGGGTCAATCCGATCGGGACGCCCGGGATGGCGTAAAGAAGGATCGCCGCGCTCATGAACCGTAGAACCGCTGCATGATGAGCTGCGCCCACGACAACGGGCTGAAGGCGAAGCCGGCGAACAACCCCGCCCCCAGGGCGACGGTCGCGGTGACGGCGGCGGGCCAGATCAGCATGAGGCCATGTTCGCGGCCGCGCGGAGCCGCCGCCACCGGAGGAACGAACCATGCCCGGTACACGAGCGGTAGGAAGTAGGCGGCGTTGAGCAGGCTGCTGGTCGCCAGAACGAACAGCACCCATGGCTGCCCCGCGTCCAGCCCGCCCAGCCCCAGCTGCCACTTGCTGACGAAACCGGCAACCGGTGGAACCCCGACCATGCCGAGTGCGCCAATGGTGAAGGCGGTCATCGTGACCGGCATGGCCCGCCCGATGCCGTCAAACTGATCCACGCGGGTCACGCCAATGCGTTCAGCAAGCGCGCCGGCGCAGAAGAACAAGGTGATCTTCATCAAACCCTGGTGAACCAGATGCACAAGTCCGCCGACTGTCGCCACCGGCCCGGCCAGCGCGGTGCCAAGCACGATGTAGCTTACCTGGCTGACCGTGGAAAACGCCAGCCGCCGCTTCAGATCGTTCTGGAAAAGCGCGCGAACGGATCCGTAGATGATGGTTGCGGAGGCGACGGCCGCGAGGGGCAGGTGCACGCCGAGCGACTGCACCAGATCGAAGCCGTAAACATCGTACACGATGCGCACGATGCCGAACGCACCGGCCTTGACCACGGCGACGGCGTGGAGCAGCGCCGATACCGGGGCCGGCGCAACCATCGCCGCCGGCAGCCAGCCATGCAGGGGGACCAGCGCAGACTTCACGCCCAACCCGCCGATCAGCAGCGCGAAGATGATTACCAGCGGCAGCGACGGCAATTGCAGCAGGCTGTCCGGAACGGCGAATTCGACCGGGCCCGCCATGCTTTCCAGCCAGACCATTCCGATCAGCAGCGCCGCGCTGCCGGCAAGGGTATAGGCCAGATACTTGCGCCCCGCCGCAATCGACTTGGCATCGCCCTTGTGAGTCACCAGCGGCCACGTCGACAAGGTCAGGAACTCGTAGAACAGGAAGAAAGTGATCAGCGTGCCCGACAGGGCAACGCCGGTGGTTGCCGCTACGCACAGGCTGAAGAAGCCGAAGAAGCGCGACTGGTTCGGCGCATCCCCGAAATACCCGATGGCGTAGATGGTCGTGAGCAGCCACAGGAAAGCCGACAGCGTCAGGAACAGCAGGCACAGCGCGTCGACCCGCAGCAGGATGTCAAGGCCGGGGGCCAGCGCCCACCTTGTCTCGTACACCTCCCCCGCCGCCACTCCGTTGAGCATGACCGCGACCAGCGCCAGCTTGCCGACAGCGCCCGCCAGATTGACAAGGGTGCGGGCGCGCGCCCGGTGGTCCGGCAGGCGGAAAATGATCAGCGCCGGCAACAGGCTGGTCGCCAGGGTCAGGACCGGAAGCCAGGCGTTCACGACAGTCCCTCCAGTGCCGCGCGCGGACTTCCTACGTCGATCAGGCGATAGGGTTCGAGCGAAGCAAGGCCGAGCAGGACGGCCCCAAGCGCCAGGACCAGAGGCACCGCTTCCAGCGTCCAGTGCACCCGCGCGAGCGGCGGCGCATCGGCGGCGCGTGTCCGCATCAGCTCGTTCAGCGGCCGAAACAGATAAACCGCCGCCAGCAACCCGCCGCCGACCAGCACCGCCGCCCACCACACCTCGCCCGAAGCGAAGGCGGCCTTGAGCATCAGGTACTTGGCGAGGAAACCTCCGCTGGGCGGCAACCCCATCAGCGAGACGGCAGCAAGTCCGAAGGCGAAGCTTGCCACCGGGACGGATTTACCCAGTCCCGCCATGCTGCCGAGCCGGTCGTCGCCAGCCGACAGGATCATGGCGCCGGCGGCAAGGAACATGGCGGCCTTGGCGAACGCATGCGCCAGCGCGTGAAACACCGCCCCGCTCCACGCGCCATTGGCCCACGGCTGGGCCTCGCCCCCGGCGCCGGCCAGGGGAAACACCAGAAACAGATACCCAAGCTGCGCCACCGTCGAATAGGCGATGATCGGTTTGAGGCGCTGTTGCCGGATCGCCTGAATCGAGCCGTAGAGCACCGCGAGACTGCCCAGGACGCCGAACAACACCACCACCCCTGCCCCGGCAAGGTCCGGCAGGACATCGAACCACAGCCGGAACAGGATATAGAAGCTGGCCTTGACAACCAGCGCCGACAGCAGCGCACTGGCCGGAGCAGGCGCGCCGGCGTGGGCCGGCGGCAGCCAGGCGTGAAAGGGAAACAGTGCCGTCTTGGCAAAGAGTCCCGCGCTGATCAGGCCGACCGCGACCAGCGTTGCGGGTTCGGCCGTCACCCTGCCTTGCAGCAAGGCCATGTCGAGGGTGCCATAGGCGCTGTAAATCAGCGCTGCGCCGATCAGGAAAGCGAGCGAGCCGAACAGCGCGAACAGCACGTACCGCATGGCCGCGACAAGGTTCCGGGTGCTTCCATCAAGCGCAACCAGCGCGATCGCCGCCAGGGTCAGCAATTCGAGGGCAACATACAGGTTGAAGATGTCGCCGCTCAGGAAGATCGTGTTCGCAGCCGTCCAGACCGCGTAGAACAGCGGCCAGAACGCGAAAGTTCTGCGGGTTTCAACCGCAGTGGCGAAGTAGCGCGCGGCATACAGGCCGATCCCGCTGGCGACCACCGCTGTCATCAACACGAACGCGGCGGCCAGCCCGTCGGCGCGCAGCACGATGCCCAGAGGAGCATCCCACCCGCCCAGCGCGTGCGCGGTTGGTACGCGGCGCGCCATCAGCCAGGCGACGGCTAGGCTTGCCGGCACCACCGGCCACAGCAGCCATGATGCGCGCCGTCCCAGCACCACCGTGAGAAGGCAGGCCCCAAGGGGCAACGCGACCGCCAGCGCCGGCTCAGTCATCGTCGTCCGGGTCCAGGTCTGGCAGGCTTGGGCGACCCGTTCGGTCGTGCAGGCGCTCGGCG
This sequence comes from Porphyrobacter sp. GA68, assembly GCF_022605525.1. Taxonomy (GTDB): domain Bacteria; phylum Pseudomonadota; class Alphaproteobacteria; order Sphingomonadales; family Sphingomonadaceae; genus Qipengyuania_B. The sequence continues at coordinate 33,647 of NZ_JAKQYJ010000002.1, read as the reverse complement.
ATGGCTTCGGCCAGCGCGGTGGCGGCGAAAGAGACGACGATGCCGGTGATGATCATGGCTTGCGGCACAGGGTCGCTGGTTCCGTCCGGCGCCCGCCGCGCCAGCGCCCCGAACAACAGGAACAGGCCGCTGCCGATCAGGTTGAAGGCGACGATCTGCCGCAGCAGGTGCCGGTGGGAGACAAAGCCGTAGAACCCCAGCGCGATCAAGGCGGCTCCCGTCAGTCCGAAGATCAGCGTCTGGGTCATTGCGGCCTTCTGGGACGACCGATGACCAGCAGCGCCAGGGTGGCGGCGATCGACAGCGCCAGCACCAGTTCGACGGCCAGGATCAGGGGTTTCGCATAGGCGGGATCGAACGCCATGAACGCACCTGCGGCAAAGCCCCAGATGCCGGTGGCCAGGAACACGGCCGGCCCTGCCATCAGCAGCAGGCGCAGCCGGATGCTGGCCACAGGCGGCGGTTCAACCACACCGGCCATGATCGCCAGCAGCCACACCGCGGCAACCACCGTTCCCCCCTGAAACGCCCCGCCCGGCGCGCTGGTCCCGACCCAGACGAGGTACACGCCCACCACGAACCCGATCGGCGGGAGGAACCTCCCGAAAGTGCCGAGCACGCCATCCACGCGCACCCGCTGGGTCAGGCCTGATCGTCCGCCCCAGGAATCCTCGGGAGACAGCGCCCACACGCCCACCAGCGCGATCAGCAGGACCGCGGCCTCCATCAACGTGTCCCAGCCGCGGAAGTTCAGCAGCACCGCCGTTACCGGGTTATCCGCCCCGGCCACCGGCAGGTTCTCGCGCACCAGCGGGATGAGGCCGGCGGCAGGCTGCGCCAACGACACCACCGCCCATCCCAGTCCGCCAGCCACGCCGGCGCACAGGAGCAGCGCGCCGGGCCTGAACGACGGCCGCTGTCCTGCCCCGTCATCCATCTTGGCCGCCGCGCCGAGCAGCAGCACGCCTGTCAGACCGGCGCCGATCGCCCCTTCGGCCAGGGCGACGTCGACCGCCCCCAGCCGCACCCAGGCGATGGTCAGCAACAGGCCATAGACGATGAACAGCGCCACCGATCCGAACAGATCGCGTCCGCCGATCACGCCGGCCGCAGCGGTCAGGATCAGCAGGCACAGCAGAATGTCGAACGCATCCCCCAGCGTCATGGCCGTTCTCCCGGCGGCAGCGCAAAGCGCGCGATGAGCTGCGCCGTGGTGGCCGCCGCCGTCAGGGCGAGGAGCCAGACCAGAAGGAGCTTCAGCACGCTCCACCCGCTGTCCGCCTGCGCAACCACGCCAAGCACCACGAAGCCCAGCCCGAGGTTGTCCGCCTTGGTCAGGGCGTGAAGCCGCGAATGAACGTCGGGAAAACGGATGAATCCGGCCGTTCCCGCGATGAAGAAGAACAGGCCGATGCTGATCAACGTGACGGTAATCACGTCTGCAATCACGATTCCCCCTCCGGATCGCCGGCACCGTCCGCACTCTGGCTCTTGACGAAACCCACCGCCGCGAACGCCGCCAGAAGGGCGAGCAGCAGCGCGAGATCGAGCACGCCCGCCTGCCGGTGAACAAGGCTGAGCAGCACCAGCACGGCGACCCCGCCGGTTCCGATCAGCTGCGCGCCCATGATGCGGTCGGCCCGCGTGGGGCCACGCAGCACACGCCACATGCTCACGCAAATGGTGGCCAGGATGACGAGCGCGGCGGCGTACAGGAAGCCGGTCATGGCACGATCGCGGCCTCGAGCCGGTCCTCCTCGGCGCGCAAGGCTTCTTCAACCGGTCCGCCGATGTCGAGGCAATGCACCAGCAGCCGGTCGCCGTCGCTGCCCGCCACGAGTGTGCCGGGCATCAGGCTCAGTTCACCGCCGAGCGCCACCCGCATGGCACCGCCCGGCAGCCGGCAGGAATAGGCCGTCCAGCCTGGGTTGAGCGGCATGCGCGGCTGCAGCGCCCGCCACGCCACATCGAGCCCGCCTACCAGCGAACGCCAGAAGAACCCTGGCGCAAGCCGAAGCAGGCTGAGCAGACCGAAACGCGGCCCAATCGCCGAACTCATCGCGGCGCTGAACCACGCGGCCCCGGCCGCGGCAGCAGCGCCGAACACGACGCCGTCCAGCCGTCCCTGGCTGAGCACCAGCCACAGCGCGAACAGAAGCGCAAACCGCTTCACCGGAGACTTGGCCATGGAAGTTTGCGCCATGGTCACGCGTGGGTTGGAGCCGGCCTACCGGCGCTCACCGCGGACATCGGGTGGCCTAAACCGATGCGCCGGTCCGGCCTCGCGAACGATCGGCAATCACCCACGGCTTGCTGTCCTGCGACAGCCCTGGATGCACATGAACGCATTTGAAAAGCGCTCAAGATGCTCAACAAGATGCTGCAGCAGGTCACCAGGCTGCTCCTTCATTTCGCTTTTGGCTGTCAGGGGCATGTCCTGCCGCGCAATGTCCGGGCAAGTCAAGCGCTCCCCACGTGGCAACCGGCGTTCCAGCACGTCAGGCCGGGCAGCCAGCGGCTGCAACCCGTTAGCCGCGCGGCAGCACTGTCAGCCGCGCCCGTCGGATTGTTCGCGCGGCGGTTGGTCCGCGTCCGACACGACGAGAGGCGTACCCTCGCCGCCCTGCCAGTAAGTAGCCCAGTCGGTCGGGCCACCGGTAGGAGGCAACGCTTCACGTATCCCGTCGGCCGGGTTAGGGTCCAGCCGATGCCCTTGCCGGTGGATGTGGCTCTTGGCGATCATGTGCGCGGAAATCGGTGCCGTGATGAACAGAAACAGGGTGATCATCAGCTCGTGCGCGGTGAAACCAAGCCCTGCGGCAGGAAAGAAGATCATGGATGCAACCAGGCAGGAACCGACGCCCAGTGTCGTCGCCTTGGTTGGGCCATGAAGCCGGGTCATCAGTGACGGCAGCCGCACCAGCCCCCACGAACCGATAAGGGTAAAACTGCCTCCCAGAACCAGCAGGCCGGCGATGATGCCTTCGATCAGCGGGTTCATGGCATTACTCCACGATGTCGCCACGCAGGACAAACTTGCAGTACGCCACGGTGCTGACAAAGCCCACCATCGCCAGCAAGAGCGCCGCTTCGAAGTACGTGTCGCTGCGCTCCTGGATGCAGAACAGGATGATGAGCGCGATGGCGTTGATCACCATGGTGTCGAGCGCCAGGATACGGTCGCCCGACGATGGCCCCAGCAGCAACCGCGCGAGCGACAGCAGGATGCTGACGGTGACGCAGGCGATGGCGAAGAAGAGTGCTGTGGAGATCACGGGAAGATCCTCATCAAACGGCGCTCGTAACGATGCTTGATGCGCCGCACTTCCGCTTCGCGATCCGGGGCATCCAGCGCATGCACCAGCAGTGATCGGCCGTCTCCCGCCAGATCGGAAGAAAGGGTGCCGGGGGTGAGGCTGATGGTGCCCGCCAGCATGGTAATCGCCTCCGGTGTACGCAGGTCGAGCGGGACAGTCAGCCAGGCGGAGTGCAGATCCTCGCTCCGACGGAACAGGATCAGCCGGGCCACTCCGAAATTCGCGATAAGCACATCCCACAGGACGATCGCCAGGTAATCGATCATGGGCCACCCGAACCGCAGCTGCGGACGATTGGGCCAGAACGGCGCGGTCAGCAACGGAACCACCGTTCCCACGATGATCGCGAGAACGAAGCCGCCCAGCGTGACCGAATTCAGCAGCAACAGCCAGACCGCCACCAGCGCGATGCTGAGCACGGGATGCGGGAAGAGTCGCCGTATCATGCACCACCCCTTCTGTCCGTCAGGATCGCATCAATCGTCGGTTGCGGCGCCAGCACCTGTTCCGCCGTCGCTTCCATGTAACGCGTGACCGGTAGCGCCAGTGCCGCCAGAGCCACCAGCAGGCCGAAGAGGGCGGCGAGAGCCAGGAACTCCGCTCGCGAGTGCTGGGCCGGTGCCGGGCGCAGCGGTTCACCCACCGCGGCGCTTTTCCAGAACAGCAGCGATCCGGCGCGCGCAAAGCCGAGCACCACAAGCACCGTTGTGCCCAGGATCGCCGCCCAGATCCAGCCTGCCGCCGGGTGCGCCTGCGCGCTGGAAAGGATCAGCAGCTTGCCCACGAAGCCCGACAAGGGTGGAAGCCCGGCGACTGCCACGGCGGCCAGCAGGAAAAAGGCGCTGAGCGGTTCTGTCCAGGGAAAGCGCGGACCTTGAACCAGGCGGTCCTGTTGGCTGCCCCGGCGCCGGGCGACGAGATCCGCCAGCAGGAACAGCGTCGCTCCGGCCAGCGTCGTGTGCGGCAGGTAGTAGAGGCCGGCAGCCAGCGCAGCCGGTTCGAACAGTGCAATCGCGGTCAGCAACGTTCCAGTCGATCCTATCACCCCGTAAGCCGCCAGTTCCCGCAGGCTTCGGGCAGCGAACAAACCGATGAAGCCAACAACGACGGTCAGCAGCGCCGCTGGCAGGAGCCAGGGCTGCGCGAAGAAGGCCAACGCTCCTGCCTGCGCGCCGAACACCAGCGTGAACACACGGATGATGGCATAAACGCCGACCTTGGTCATGATCGCGAACAGTGCGGCCACCGGTGCCGATGTGGCGGAGTAGGTTTGCGGCAACCACAGATGCAGCGGCAGAAGAGCAGCCTTCAACCCGAACACGACGAGCAGCAGGAGCCCGCCGGCCCGTGCGAGACCCTGATCGCCGGGCGGCAAGGCACCCACCCGAACCGCCATGTCGGCAAAGTTCAGCGTGCCGGTCACGCCGTAGAGCAGCCCCACCCCAACCAGAAACAGCGTCGAGCCGACCAGATTGGCGACGACGTAGTGTACGCCCGCACGCAGCCGTGCGGCGCCCTGACCGTGCAGCATGAGACCGTAGGACGCGATCAGCAGCACTTCGAAAAAGACGAACAGGTTGAACAGATCGCCGGTCAGGAACGCGCCGTTGAGGCCAAGCAACTGAAACTGGAACATCGGGTGGAAATGCCATCCCTGACGGTCGAGGTCGGTGGCGATCACGTGAACAAGCACAAGCGTCGCCAGCGCGGCCGTCAGCACCAGCATGAGTGCGGAAAGGCGGTCCAGCACCAGCACGATCCCGAACGGCGCGGCCCAGTCGCCCATCTGATACGTCTGGATGATGCCGCCGTCGGCTTCCACGAGCAGGGACACCGCGATGACAAGCAGCGACAGGCATGAGCCAAGCGCCACCGCACGACCTAGGCGCAGCGACCGGTGCATCCCGAACAGGAGCAGCGCCGCCACCACCGGCGGCAGCATGACCGGAGCGACCAGCCAGTGGTTCATGCCGCCGCGTCCCCCTCAGCCGGGCCGTCCCCGTCCGACGAAGCGTGCTCGTCTGGGTGCCCGTCCACCTGATCGGACCCGGTCTCCAGATAGGTTCGCAGGGCCAGCACCACCACCAGCGCGGTCATCCCGAAGGCGATGACGATCGCGGTCAGCACCAGAGCCTGGGGCAGAGGGTCGGTATAGCCCGCCGCGGACTTGTCATAGATTGGCGGCCGGTCGATCATCAACCGCCCGACGGCAAACAGGAACACGTTGATCGCATAGGACAGCATCGCCAGACCCAGCACCACGGGAAACGTCCGGCCGCGCAGGCACAGGTAAATGCCGGCGGCGGACAGCACCGCAATTGCGCTGGCGACTAGAAATTCGAGGCTCATGCCCTGTCCTCCGGCCCGCGGCTGGGATCAATGTCCATCGGATGATCGACCTTCTCCAGCCGCTCGGCCCGCTGCGCCACATTGGATAGTTCGGCCAGCGCCAGTGTCACTGCGCCGACGACGGCCAGAACAACTCCCAGATCGAACAAGAGGGCGGTCGCCAGATGCACCTCGCCGATCAGCGGAATGGCGAAATAATCATGGCCAGTGGTGAAGAAGGGCACCCCGAACAGCGCCGCCCCCGCGCCGGTCAGGCTGGCAACCAGCACGCCCCAGGCGATCATCCGATGCTCGTCGAGCGAACGCCGGCGATCGGCCCACTCGTAACCCGAAGCCATGAATTGCATCAGGAGAGCGATGGATACGACCAGCCCGGCGATGAAGCCGCCTCCCGGCAGGTTGTGACCGCGCAGGAACAGGAAGATAGCAACCGCCATGGCGAACGGCAGCAGCAACCGCGTCGCGATCACAAACATCATGGGGTGCCGCTCGGGCGAGCGCACGAGGTCGGGAACCCAGGCCAGCAATCGTCGGCCCGAAGCGCCCCGGACCGCTGTATCGAGCAAGGCAAAGATGGTCAGTGCCGCGATGCCAAGCACGATGATCTCGCCAAAGGTGTCGAACGCGCGAAAATCGACCAAGGTGACATTGACGACATTCGTGCCGCCCCCGCCCGCATAGCTGTTGGCCCAGTGGAACGCCGAAATCGGATTGTTCGGATCCCGGGTCATCACCAGCCAGGCCGAATAGCCGAGCGCTCCTCCCCCCGCCACGCCAACAGCCGCATCGCGCAGATGGCGGCGCGCGCTGCTCAGCTGACGCGGCGTCTTGGGGAGGAGGTTCAGGGCAAGGAGCAGGAGGAGGATCGTGACCACTTCGACCGAGATCTGCGTCAAGGCGAGATCGGGGGCAGACAGGTGAACGAAGCCCAGCGCAATCACCAGTCCGATTACGCTGATGAAGATCAGGGACAGGAACCGTTCACGGTAACCCAGGGTCACTGCCAGCGCCGCGCCCACCAGCGCCAGCCATGCCGCGACCGCCACAGGAGAGGCCGGCAGCGTTGCGCGCGCCCCGGTTGCGCCGCCACCTTCGATGATGCCTGCCGTCCCCAGCACGATGGCGGTGCCGAAGAACACCACCAGCGTCCGTTGCAACGAGGCATTGTGCAAGGCGGCCGTGACCCATGTTGCACCGGCCACTATGGCCGCAACAAGTTTGTCGAACAGGGTCTTGGCCTCGATCGTGGGCAGTGTCCGCCACCTTGGCTCCAGCCCACGATAACTGCGCAGCATGAGCGCGCCGGCCACAATGGCCGCGATGCTCAGAAACAGCGCCGGATTGAATCCGTGCCACAACTTCAGTTCGACAAGTGGCGGCGGGAAGCCGATTACCGCACCTGAAACCGCCTGCACCAGCGGGCCGGCAATCAGCGCCGGCAGCAGGCCGATCGCGACAACCAGGAACGCCAGAAACGCGGGTGGAAGCCACAATCCGGCCGGCGGATCGTGCGGCGCCTGCGGCAGTTCCGGCTTGCTCTTGCCCATAAATACGTGAACGAAGAGGCGCAGCGAGTAAGCCACCGACAGCGCCGCAGCCACGGTCGCCAGCAGCGCTACCAGCCCGCCGAACCCGCCCCACGTCGTCAGCCATGCCTGTTCCAGCATCATCTCCTTGGAGATGAACCCGTTGAGCGGAGGGAAGCCGGCCATCGACGCCGCGGCGACGCCGGCGATGGTCGCCGTGATCGGCATGACGGCCAGCAGCCCGCCCAGTCGCCGCACATCGCGGGTGCCGGTTTCGTGGTCGATGATGCCGGCGGTCATGAACAGCGCCGCCTTGAACGTGGCGTGGTTGATGATGTGGAACACCGCCACCATGGCAGCCATCGGCGTGCCGAACCCCAGCAACATGGTGAGCAGGCCAAGCTGGCTGACCGTGGAATAGGCGAGGATCGCCTTGAGATCGTTCTTGAACACGGCGATGGCCGCGCCGACCAGCATGGTGACGAGACCAACCGTCGCAACGCTGTAGAACCACATGTCCGTGCCCGCCAGCACCGGCCACAGCCGCGCGAGGAGGAACACGCCCGCTTTCACCATGGTCGCGGAATGAAGGTAGGCGCTCACCGGAGTAGGGGCCGCCATCGCATGCGGCAGCCAGAAGTGAAACGGAAATTGCGCCGACTTCGTGAAGCAGCCAAGCAGGATCAACGCCAGGGCGAGCGGATAAAGCGGAGACGCTTGCACGATCTCGCGCGAGCCGAGGATCGTCGTCAGGTCGTACGAACCCGCGATGCTGCCCAGGATCAGCATTCCTGCCAGCAAGGCCAGCCCGCCGCCGCCCGTCACGACCAGCGCCATCCGGGCGCCTTGCCGCGCTTCTGGCAGGTGCCGCCAATAGCCGATCAGCAGGAACGAGGTGATGCTGGTCATCTCCCAAAACACGATCAGCAGCAGGATGTTGTCCGACAGAACGATGCCCAGCATCGCGCCCTGAAACAGCAGCAGGAACACGTAGAAGCGGCCCATCGGATCGTCCGCCGCCAGATAGAAGCGGGCATAGATGACGATCAGCAGTCCGATGCCCAGGATCAGTCCGGCGAACAGCAGGCCCAGCGGATCGAGAAAGAAGTTGGCGGCGAGGCCGGCCGCCGGAACCCAAGCGAAGCGGGCGGTCGGCACTTCTCCAGCCATGACCCCCGGAGTATGAAACAGCAGCAATGCCAGTGCGGCAGACGTGACCGTGATCGCCGTCAGCGCCTGTCCGTTGCGGCCCGTGCGGTGCAGGCAGGCCACCAGCAGCGCGCCCAGAAAAGGAAGAACGGACAGGAGCAAAATGCCCAAGTCTATCCTCCCACCCTGATGTGGCCGCGATGACCAGCCCGCCTATTCACCTGAAACGCGCCCCGAAGAAGTTGATAGTTGAATGTCGAGCGAAGCGATATGCCGCGCGGGTCAGGCATAAAGGGCATTATTCCGGGCAGCGCAAGGCCCGCTTGGCGAATGCCTGGAAAGCGGTCGCGACGCAAAGCTGTCACGGCACGGCATCGGCTCCTCCCGTCACGTCCAGTACAGGATACGGGCGTGCGGCAGATCATCGGCGATGCGCCGCTCGAAAAAGTCCTGCAAAACCCGCATCGTCGTGCTGTCGTAGACCACCTTCTCGGCTCCGAACCTGGTCCGCTTCAGCGCGCGCCCGGTGCCGCTCATGTCCAGCCCGGAAGACGGATACCAGCTTTCCAGCACCGCCTTTGACCCGGCGTTGAAGCGGTGCGTGATGAGCTCGATGGTGAGATCTGCGCCGGGCAAGTCAGCCAGCTGGGCACGCGCCTGCGCGATCAGTTCGGCATAAGCCGTTTGCCACCCATTGGCAGCGATGATGGGCGCAATGGTCAGACCGATCGGGTATCCGGCCTCGGCCATGCGTCGCAGCGCCTGCAAGCGCTGCGCAACCGGCGCGGTGCCGCCCTCGAAGCGGGCGTAAGCGGCTGGGTTGACAGACGCGCGCATGCGGGTGCGGCCATTGTGCGCAAGCTGCAGCAGCGGTTCCACGGCGGCGAACTTGGTAGTGAAGCGCAACTGCGCGTCAGCGTTCCATTCGCCGAACCAGCGGATCGCTGCCGACAATGATCCGGTCACTGCCTCTATCGAAAGGGGATCGGTATAGCAGGATGCCTCGAATGTGGTTCCCTCGTGCATTCGCGCCGCCGAACGCGACGTGACCAGGCCACGCCCCAGGTGGTCCCGCGCTTCTTCCAGAACCTGCTCGAGATTGGCGTACACGCGGGTGATCGGCGCACCCTTCAGCGATCCGGCGAGATAGCAATAGCTGCAGTGGGCCGGGCACCCCTGCGCCAGATCTATGCGCCAGTCCGCCGACGGCGCGATCGGTTGCAGGCGGCGCTTCGATGGCGGAGCCACTACCACCGCAAGCGTGTTCTTCGCCTCGACATAGGCGCGCCGTTCATCCGCCGACAGCGCAAGGTTCAGACGGTCGCCAGGCAGTTCCACCACCGCGATCCCCTGCCTTGCCGCTCGCTCGGCGATGGCGCGCCCATGGGCAAATCCCAGTGCCGAACGTGTGACAAGAACCCGGCGGGGCTGCCATTGCCTGACGCGGGAGGAGCTGAGCGATCGGGCGGTCACAAGCCGGTAACGGACCGGCGCGGCATAGGTTCACCTCTTGCAGTGCCGGGCGCAGGCGCGCCATGATGTGGCCACCCTCAGGAGTTGATGATCTGATGAGCGATCTTGTCCAACCCCCTCTTTCCGGTCGGCCGACCCACTGCACGCCAGAGCAGTATCAAGAACGCTACCGCCGTTCCTTGGAGGATCCGGATGGCTTCTGGCTTGACCAGGCGCGGCGGCTCGATTGGGTGAACGCACCGACAGTCGCGGGACAGTGGTGTTTTGATCCGGTGAACATCAGCTGGTATTCCGACGGCACGCTCAACCTGTGTCACAACGCCGTCGATCGCCATGTGGCAGCGGGGCGCGGCGGCAATCCTGCCTTGATCTTCGAACCCGACGACCCGGATGGGCAGCGGCGCACCCTCACCTATGCCGACCTGCTGCGGGAAACAATCCGCATGGCCAATGCGCTGAAAACGCTGGGCGTGCGGCGCGGCGACCGCGTGACGATCTACCTCCCCATGATCGTCGAGGGCGTGACCGCAATGCTGGCGTGCGCACGTCTGGGGGCAGTCCACTCGGTCGTGTTCGGAGGCTTCTCGGCCGAAGCGCTGGCCGGCCGCATCCGCGACTGCGGCAGCCGCTTTGTCATTACCGCAGATGGGGGGATGCGCGGTGGCAGGCCGGTACCGCTAAAGGCCAATGTCGATGCCGCGCTGGCGCTTACCGACGCGCCGGTCGACGGTGTGCTCGTCGTGCGTCACACGGGCGAGGCAGTGGCGATGACGGACAGCCGCGACCGTTGGCTGGCCGACCTCGCGTCCGATACCGCCTGCCCATGCGAGGTGATGGGAGCGGAAGATCCCTTGTTCATCCTCTACACCTCCGGCTCCACCGGCAAACCCAAGGGAGTGCTGCACACGACCGGCGGATACGGCGTGTGGACCGCCGCCACGTTTCACTACGTATTCGATTACTCCGCGAACGCAGTGTTCTGGTGCACCGCCGATATAGGCTGGGTGACGGGCCATTCCTATGTCACCTACGGGCCGCTGCTGAACGGGGCGACACAGGTGATCTTCGAAGGTGTGCCTGGCTGGCCCGATCCGGGCCGCATCTGGGACGTGGTCGACCGGCACCAGGTGAGCATCCTCTACACCGCACCAACGGCCATTCGGGCGCTGATGCGCGAGGGTGACGAACCGGTGCGTTCCCGCAGCCGCGCTTCGCTGCGCCTGCTCGGCACAGTTGGAGAACCGATCAACCCCGAAGCATGGCGCTGGTATCACGAGGTGGTTGGCGAGAAGCGCTGCCCGGTGGTCGACACGTGGTGGCAGACCGAAACAGGCGGCGTAATGATCACCACGCTGCCCGGCGCCCACGCCATGAAACCGGGGAGCGCTGGCCTCCCTTTCTTCGGCGTCGAGCCGCAACTGGTCGACCCGGAAGGGCGCGTAATGGACGGGCCAGGTCAGGGCAATCTCGTCGTCGCGCGATCCTGGCCTGGCCAGGCACGCACCGTCTGGGGCGATCACCAGCGCTTCGTCGACACCTACTTTTCGGCGTATCGGGGCAAGTATTTCACCGGCGACGGCTGCCGCCGCGACGCCGACGGCTACTACTGGATCACCGGCCGTGTAGACGACGTCATCAACGTGTCCGGCCACCGTCTGGGCACAGCGGAGGTGGAAAGCGCGCTGGTCCTTCACGCGGCCGTTGCGGAAGCCGCGGTGGTCGGCTTTCCGCACGACATCAAGGGTCAGGGCATCTACTGCTACGTCACCCTGGTCGTGGGACGGGAAGGGTCGGATGAGTTGATGGCTGACTTGCGCGCGCAGGTTCGCCGCGAAATCGGGCCGGTGGCGACGCCCGACGTGCTCCACTTCACCGATGCGCTTCCCAAGACGCGATCGGGCAAGATAATGCGCCGCATCCTGCGCAAGATTGCCGAAGGCGAAACGGAGGGCTTCGGCGATGTGTCCACGCTGGCCGACCCGGCGCTGATCGAGCGGCTGGTTGCGGGCCGCGCTGGTTGAAATCCACTCCGCAGGGGGCGCCCCGTTGCGTCCAGCTCGCAGGCTGCATGGGCGGTCAGAGAAGGAACGTGCGCGGTCCTGACCGCGCGGCGGCGCGAACAGTCTCAACCCGCATCCCTGATGACCCGCAAGAAAGCGTCGCCGAACGCTTCCAGCTTCCGGGCGCCCACCCCGGCGATCCGCTCCATGGCTTGCAAGCTCTCTGGCCGCGCCGCCGCCATGTCGCGCAGGACCGAATCGTGAAAAATTACATAGGGAGGAAGGCCTGCCTCCTCCGCCAGCTCGCGCCGCTTGCTGCGCAGCGCTTCGAACAGGGGGTCGCCGACTGGATTGCCCTTCTGCCTGCTGGGGCTTGCTTTGACACGCTTGGGCGGAAGGACGAGGCGCAGCTCCTCCTCCCCCTTCAACAGACCGCGCGCCGCCGGACCCAGCGCCAGACCGCCATGCTCCGTCGGGCGCAGCGCATCGCGCAGCAGCAGGGCGCGCCCGATCGGCTTTAGCAGCGCCGCCTCCTCTCCCGCTACGATGTTCCATACGGACAAACTTTCGTGGCCCCGCTGCAGGCTGCGTTCGGTCGACTGCCCGGCCAGTACCTGTTCGACGTAACCAGCACCAAACACCTGCCCCGTGCGGAACACCGCGGAAAGGTATTTGCGCGCGAGGGTGGTGCCGTCCACCGTTTCCGGCGGCCACAGACAATTGTCGCAATTACCGCACTTGGCTGGCGGCTCCTCCCCGAAATACCTTAGCAGCACTGCCCGCCGGCACTCCGCCGTCTCCACAAGGCCGCTCAGGGCGCTCAGCCGTTGCCGCTCCCCATCGCGGCGGGACGGATCGAGCTCTGAGAGGCGCTGCCGCGCGCGGCGAAAGTCGTCGGCACCCCAGAACAGGTGGGCCGCCGCCGGATCTCCGTCGCGGCCGGCGCGGCCGGTTTCCTGATAATATGCCTCAATGGATTTAGGCAGCCCCGCATGGGCAACAAAGCGCACGTCAGGCTTGTCGATCCCCATTCCGAACGCGACCGTTGCGACCATCACCATATCTTCGCTTTCCACGAAGGCGCCCTGATTGGCGGCGCGCACTTCCGGCGGCAAACCCGCATGATAGGGACGCACCGCTCGCCCGCCCTGCCCAAGCTGGGCCGCAAGCTTTTCTGCCCCGGCGCGGCTTTGCACATATACGATCCCGGAACCGGGATGATCGGCCAGCAAAGCAGCAATCTGCCGCGTGGGGTTCTGGCGCATGGTGATCGCGTAACGGATGTTCGGCCGATCGAACCCGGCGATGATCAGGCCATCGTCCGGGATGCCCAGTTGGTCTAGAATGTCCGCGCGCGTATGCGCGTCAGCGGTAGCCGTCAGTGCGAGGCGGGGCACGCCGGCGAACTGATCCAGCAACGGCCGCAGCAGGCGGTAATCCGGTCGGAAGTCGTGCCCCCACTCGCTTACGCAATGCGCTTCGTCGATGGCGAACAGCGCAAGCCGGGATTGTTCAAGCAGGCTACGGAACGACGCCTGCGAAGCCCGCTCAGGAGCGACATAAAGAAGGTCGAGCCTTCCGGCCCGAAATCTTTCCACCGTCTCCGCCTGATTTGTGTCGGCACTGGTCAGCGTAGCGGCTCTGATGCCGGCGGCCTGCACCGCGCGCAGTTGATCATGCATCAGCGCGATCAGCGGGCTGATGACGATGCAGGTACCCTCCAGCATCACCGAAGGGAGCTGATAGGTCAGCGACTTGCCGGCCCCGGTTGGCATCACGGCAAGCGTCCTCTGCCCCGCAAGCACACGGGCAACAACATCGGCCTGTCTGCCGCGAAAGTCCGCAAAACCGAAGGTAGTGCGCAGCGCCTGGCGCGCCTGGTCTAGCATCCGTGCGGCCTAGCCGAAGTTCGCAATGTGACCAATCATGAAACAGCGCGTAAAACCGACGGCGGCACTTAAGCTATTGCGAATTACTCGCACTATCACTAGAGGGCCCCGGGAGTGCAAGGGAGCCGCCATGAAGCGCATGATGTTGTTGACCGCCGCCGGCCTGACGGTAGCGGCCCAGCCGGCCACCGCCGAAACGGCGGGCGATGAACAGGTCGCGCCGCCCCCGGACACCATCATTGTCACCGCCGCACGAACACAGCTTCCTGCCAGCGCGCTGCCGCTGACGGTTGACATCATCCAGGCGGAGGAACTCGACCGGCAGATTGCCATCGCCGGCTCGACAGTGGACGCGGTGTCGGCGTTGCTCCCGTCGTTCTCCCCCACGCGCGAGAAGCTATCGGGGGCTGGCGAATCGCTGCGCGGGCGGTCGCCGCTATACGCCATCAACGGCATACCTCAGTCGACGCCCGTTCGCGACGGATCGCGCGACGGATACACCATTGATCCGTTCTTCATCGACCGGGTGGAGGTAATCTACGGCTCCAACGCTCTGCAGGGTATCGGCGCAACCGGCGGTGTGGTGAACCAGGTGACGGTGGGCGCTCCGACAGGCGAAGGAGCCGCTGCGCGGGTGCTGCTGCGCGGCACCGCCCCCAACGGTCTTTCCGGTGAAGCACTCGGCGGCAAGCTGGGCAGCCTGATCGGCTGGCGCACAGGCGGGCTGGACGCCAGCATCGGCGCCACATTCGAGCGGCGCGGCGTCTTTCTGGACGGGCGCGGCCAGCGTATCGGAGTGGATGGCACACAAGGAGAGATACAGGACAGCGACAGCTGGTCTGTCTTTGCCCGCCTGGGCTATGACCTGTCTCCAACCACGCGACTGGAAGTGCTTGCGAACCATTTCGAACTGGAAGGCAACAACAACTATGTGCTGGTGCCCGGCAATCGCGCAGTCGGACTGCCGACCTCCAGCCGGCGCGGCCCTACTCCCGGTGATCCGGCCAGGAACAACGCGGACCTGCTTTCAGCTTCCCTGACCCAAAGCGACCTTGCTGGCGGCGTGTTTCAGTTGCAGGGGTTCTACAGCAGGACGCTGGACATATTCGGAGGCGGCATCTTCAGCACGTTTCAGGATCCAGCCATCGATCCCACCGGGCAGTTGTTCGACCAGTCCGCCAACAAATCCCGCAAGCTGGGCGGCAAGGTCAGCTATGAACGGGCCATACCCGGGCTGGATGGTCTCGTGGTGACCGGCGGGTTCGACGCGCTGTTTGATCGGACCGAACAGTTTCTGGTCCAGACCGGCCGCGCCTGGGTCCCGCAGACTGATTTCCGCAGCCTCGCTCCATTCGTTCAGGGAAATCTGGCGATCGCGGGTGGCTTGGTGCGCCTGGCAGGCGGCGTTCGGTATGAAAACGTGCGGTTGAACGTGGAGGATTACGACACCCTCGCCTTTTACGGCGCAAGCGATCCGCGCAACGTGGCGACCTACCGCCCGCTGAGGGTCGCAGGCGGGTCGCCGGCATTCAGCAGGCTGCTGCCAAACGGCGGCGTAATCGTCGAGCCAATGGAGGGGCTCCGCGCCTACGCCAGCTACGCCGAAGGGTTCACGATCGCGGATGTCGGCCGCATCCTTCGCGGCATCACCGAGCCGAATATCGACGTCGATACCTTTCTTTCGCTGGAACCGGTCATTTCCAACAACAGGGAGTTGGGGCTGGAATTCGACCGCGGTATCCTTGACGCCTCGCTGACGTATTTCTGGTCGTCGAGCGACCTTGGATCGCTGCTCGTCCTGGGGGCTGATGGCATCTTCAGCGTTGCCCGGCAGCCGATCGAGGTAGAGGGATTGGAAGGGTCCGTGGCCGTGGAGATGCCCTTCGCACCGGGCCTGGTGCTGAGTGCAGCTTACGCCGACCTGCGGGGCCGCACCGATGGCAACAACGATGGCCGTGTCGACGTCGACCTTGACGGCGCGAACATCTCGCCGGACCGGCTGAACGTCGCGCTGGATTACAGCAGCGGTCCTGTCACCCTCCGGCTCGCGTCGCGCAGCTATCTGTCGCGCAGCTTTACCGGCCAGCCCCCGGCAGCAGACTTCGCCGGGTACACCTTGTTTGACGCTTATGTTGCCTATCGAACGTTGCTGGGAGAATTTTCGCTGGCCGCGCAGAACCTCACCGACAAGTTCTACATCACCTATGACAGCGACACAGTGCGGGTCACGGACAACAACCGCTTCTTTGCCGGCCGCGGTCGCACGGTGACGGTCAGCTGGCAGGGCCAATTCTGATGATGCAAGGCATCGCACTCCTCCACCGCTGGACAGGCGGCATCGCCGGCCTGCTGCTGGCCATCATGGGCCTGTCCGGCGCTTTACTGGTGTGGAAGGACAGCTGGGTCAGCGTCGCCGGTGCGGAGACGCCCCTGCAATCGAGCACCGTCGACCTTGGACAGGCCGTCGAAGTCGCGACGAGCGGCGGCGATCTGTCCTACATCACCTTTGCCGACGAAAACTTCGGGTTGCATCAGGCCATCTACCGTGACGAAAGCGGCGCCTACGTCGATCAAAACGGGCACGTCGTCGAGCAGTGGGCGAGCCAGTGGGAACGCCCCGAACTTTGGGTGTTCGATCTTCATCATTACCTCTTTGCCGGCGATACCGGCGAGCTCGTGGTGGGTGGACTGGGCCTGCTGCTCTTGGGGTTTTCTATGACTGGCGCGGTTCTGTGGTGGCGCACCCGCAAGACGTTTCGGCTCCGCCTGCTGCCGCCCCGCATGACCCGTCCGGCCATTGTTCGGCAGCACCGCGACATCGGCATGATCGCCCTGCCGGTGCTGTTGCTGATCGGCGCGACAGGCGCGCTAATGGCTTTCAAGCCGCTCGCCGCGGTGGTGCTCTCGCCGCTCGGATCCCTGCCTCCTCGGCCAGAAGCTCCGCCGGTGACGGCAGTACCGCCTGCGCGGCCGGACTGGACGCGCGCACTGGCCAATGCGCAGTCTGCCTTTCCCGACGCGGCCGTACGGCGGCTGCAAATGCCGCGGGATCCGGCCAAAGCCGCAACCATCCGCCTGCGGCAGCCGTTTGAGTGGACGCCCAACGGCCGCACCTACGTTTACCTGGATCTCGCCACCGGTAACGTTGTCGGCACCGTCAACCCGGCGGTGCAAAACCGGGCACAGGCGGTTCAGGACACCTTTTATCCGCTTCATGCCGGAAAAGTCGGAGGAATAGTCTGGAAGCTGGCTCTGACCGCCGGCGGCCTCATCCTTGTCCTGCTCGGAACCCTGGCGGTGTGGAGCTTCTGGTTCGCGGACCGGAGGAAAGGCCCCGTCAAGCCGATCGGCACAGAGGCACCTCAGGGGTCTTGGGCGCAGCAACGCTGAGCGCGCCGCACAGGAAACGCAGGATCAGCAAGCCAGCCCCGTGTCGCAGCTGGAAGCTGCTGCGGCGTCAATGCGCTCAACCGCGGTCGAAGAAGTCAACCCGGCCGGTATCGAGATCGTAATAGGCACCCACTACCTTCAGCCTGCCCGCCCTTAGCGGCTCCTGCATCAACGGGTCTGTTTGCGTGCGCAGACGGGTGGCAACATCGCGCACATTTTGCCGGACCGCATTGTCGACCAGATCGCCGGGTTCTCCCCTGACCTTCAGGACCGACGGGATAATCGGCTGGATCATCGGTCCGATCGCCCCGGGAAATGTCGCATTCTCGGTCACGACTTGCGTTGCGGCGGCCACCGCTCCGCACCGTTCGTGACCCATCACCACGATCAGCGGCACGCCCAGGACTGCCACCGCATATTCAATGGAGCCGAGCGCCACCGTATCCACGGTGTTTCCGGCATTGCGGATGATGAAAAGCTCGCCAAGGCCGCGGCCGAACAGCACTTCCGGCGGCACCCGGCTGTCTGAACAGGTGACATAGGCGGCGAACGGCTCCTGCGTCTGCGCCAATGCCAGCCTCCGCTGGGCGCTCGACAATTCGCTGACCGCAGCTCCGCTAAGGAACCTTTCGTTGCCATCGATCAGCAATTGCAGCGCCTGATCGGGTGTCAGATCGCGGCCCGGCGGCGCTGTCGCAACGCCCTGTGTCGCGGCGCTCAGACCCGAACATCCACCCATCAAAGCCGCCGCACCAATCGCGCTCGCCCCGCCGATCAACTGTCTGCGTGTCGCCACGAGATCCCTCCTCCTGAGTGCCGCATCCTGCGGCTCAATCCTGGGTTGGCGCAACCCCTTTTGCTGCCAGTTCGGAATCGGGATGCTCTGCCGGCCAGCCGGGCTCAGGCTCTCCCTCTGTTTTCCACAGAGAGTATAGTACACCCCCGATTATCAGAGCGAAAGTCACCGACAAGCTGATCCACGCGGGGAACTTCTCCCCGCCAAGCAGGAAGTCGGTCACGAATATCTTCGAGCCAATGAACACCAGCACGGCGGCGAGTGCATACTTCAGGTAGTGGAAGCGGTGCACCATTGCAGCGAGCGCGAAATAGAGCGCCCGCAAGCCAAGTATGGCGAAGATGTTGGAGGTGTAGACAATGAACGTGTCGGTCGTGATGGCGAAAATGGCCGGCACGCTGTCCAGTGCGAAAACCAGATCGGCAAGGTTGATGACCACCAGCGCGAGCAGCAGCGGGGTTGCAGCGACAACCATTTTCCCCGTCCGTTCATGGGGCACCTTGACCAGGAAACGCTGCCCGTGAAGTTCCTCCGTCACGCGCATGTGCCGGCTTATCCAGCGGACAACCGGGTTCCCGCCGACATCCATCTGCTGATCGCCGGCGAAGAACATCTTGATGCCCGTGATGATCAGGAACGCGGCGAAGAGCCACAGCACCCAGTGCGCTTCAGCCAGGATCGCCGCCCCGCCTGCGATCATGATGCCACGCAGCACTATGACGGCCATGATGCCCCACAACAGGGCGCGGTACTGATATTTACGCGGAATGGCGAAATAGGTGAAAATCAGGCTGATCACGAACACGTTGTCGATCGACAACGCCTTTTCGATGAAGAAACCGGTATAGTACTGCATTCCGGCGGTCGCGCCGCGCTCTGCCCAGACCCATGCGCCGAACAGCAAGGCCACGGTGATATAGAACACCGACAGCTTCAGGCTTTCGGCGATGCCCAGCTCGCGATCTTCCTTGTGCAACACGCCCAGGTCGAAAGCGGTCAGCAAGATCACAATGGCGAGGAACGCGCCCCAGAACCAGACCGGCGTGCCAAGCCAGTTACCGGCAAGAAATTCAACCATGACTTAGTTCGCTTCTCGACTTGCTTCTTTAGTCCGGAAGCTTCGGATCATCCTTCGCCTGACGGAGCGGCGCCAAGGGAGCCACTGGGTTCGCCTATCCGGCCCGGCCCGAAACTACAGGAGCCGTCGGGGCCAGGCTGGAACACAACAGGTTGAAGGATAAGCCTAGCAACAGGCGGATTGGGAAGACGTTGGCTGCACACCCGATGTTTCCCGGAAACAATAGCAGCTTGTTCACTGCTGCGTAACTAAAATCTACAACCGCAGCACGGCTGGGCGAGCTTTACCCGAGGGCTGCCCGTCAACTCCATTTGGCGCGATCGACCCTTGCGCAAGTCTGCTAACGGGCTGGGCCGATGCGACCAGCATGCAGTCATCGGCCCTGGAAAGAGGCCTTGCGTTTCTGCAGAAAAGCCATTCCACCTTCCAGCGCATCGGCGCTGTCGCCCGCTGCCCTTTGTGCGACCGCCTCGTTATGCAGGGCCGTGGAAAAATCCTGATCGAGACCGCGCCAGATGTTCGCCCGCATCTGCGCCAGAGCAAGCGTGGGGCCACTCGCCAGTCTGGTGGCGAGCGCGTGCGCTTCCTCCATGAGCGCATCGTCCGCCACTGCCTTGTGGATGAGGCCCCACTGTTCTGCCTTGTCCGCGCCGATCCGGTCGCCCAGCAGCATCATCTCCATCGCTCGGGCCTTGCCGACGAGGCGCGGGAGCATCCAGCTCGCACCGCCGTCCGGCACCAGCCCGATGTTGACGAACGCCTGAAGAAAATAGGCACTGTTGCCAGCCACGACGAGATCCGCGGCCAGCGCGATAGAGCAGCCGATACCGGCAGCAGGGCCGTTGACCGCCGCCACAATCGGCACCGCGCAATGCGCCATCTGCATCATCAGGGGATTGTAGCTGCGAGACAATGCGTCATACGCGGCGCGTCCGCCACTGACGCCTTGCTCGCCCCGCGAGGCAAGGTCAGCACCGGAACAGAACGCGCGCCCCTCGCCCGTTATCAGGAAACATCGCGCAGCGCCCGGGTTGCTCAGCACGTCCCGCAATTCGTCCGCCATCTGCGGTGGGCAGGCGTTGAGCCGCTCCGGTCGGTTGAGGGTGATGGTTGTAGTGGCGCCGTCGGTATCAACCTTAATCGTGTGGTATTGCATCGAGCGTCCCCTGAAAAACCTGCGGCGAAGCGGGCCCGGATGCCGCCGAGCACTCCCGCCATCGCCAGCCGTACACGCCGGACGGGGATGATGTCACGGGCCGCTGGCGCATGGAAGGTACGGCTTGGTTGCGCAAGCCGGACCGGAAGTGCTTGTTCGCGCCGCTACCGTCCAGGACGAAAGGGCGCCGCCTGCAATCATCCTCGCTCAATCGCGCAGAACACCCCTAACGATCGCTCAGGCGACTGCGGGATAGATGCTCCGGCGGACGGCTGAGGGTCGGCCAGCCGCATGCCCGGCACTCCGCACAAGCGTGCGTCCCCGGCCAACGCAAGGTCAACGCACGCGCGGCCCGCCGAACGGCAGGGGCGGCGGCGGTCGGCGCACCCCGCGTGGCAATTGCGCCTGATAGGCCCGGCCGCAATGTTCGACGCAATAAGGGAAGCCGGGATTGACCGCTTCCCCGCAGAAATGAAAATCCGCCTCTCCAGGGTGACCCATCGGCCAACGGCAGACCCGTTCACTAAGGTCAAGCAGGCTGGTCTTGCCAGCGATCTCAGGGCTTGGCTTGGCCGGCACCAGGCGGCGCGGCGGCGCCGGCGGTATCGGAGCCTGCTGATCGCCAGGCCCCTGCCTGAGAAAGCCTCCCGGCCCCACCGAGACGATACGCGGAGCGGCGCTGTTCGTGGGTGCTGACACCGGCTGGACCTGAGCGCCCGTTGACGCAGCCTCGGGCGGCTCTTGGGGCGACGGTGCGGGCGCGGTCACCTCTTCCGCCGGTTGATCGTGCTTTGGCGGGGTTGCCGCTGGTTCGGCTGCAACGGGCTTGTCCTTGCGAACGACGGGCGGCGTCTTGACAGGCCGAACCGCGGGAGTGGTTTCAACGGCCGCCTCGGACGCGGGTTCAGTATTCTTCGCCGGCTGCTTCGCCTTCGCGGCTCCGCTTTTCACCGGCGAGGGGCGCGCTTTCAGTCCCAGGCGATGCGCCTTGCCGATAACAGCGTTCCGGCTCACCCCGCCCAGAGCGTCGGAAATCTGGCTGGCGGTCGCGCCACTTTCCCACAAGCTTTTGAGCTTGGCGATTCGTTCTTCCGTCCAACTCATGCGATGTTCCCGAGTAATGCTGACGCCGACCTGTGCGCCCAGGTTCAGCCGTGAAATAAACTGTGCGGCGGCGATGTAGGCGCGCGGCGGTCCTCTTGCCAGTGGCAGAGCCAGTCCTTAGGCGCGCGGGCATGGCCGATCAAGACAGTGCCGCGCACAGCGACCCCCTGCGAACCACAACACATCCGGTCGTTCCTCGCCAGTTCCTGCCGCCGGGGGAACCGGTGTTCCGCGGGATCAACAAGATCGGGCTGTGGAGCCTGTACCTGAAGGAAGTCCGGCGCTTCATGAAAGTCCAGACGCAAACAGTCTGGGCACCTGCCGTCACCACCCTGCTGTTCCTGGTCATTTTTTCGGTCGCCCTGGGCCGAGGAAGCGAGCGCGAGGTGCTCGGCGTCAATTTCGTCAGCTTTATCGCACCTGGCCTGGTTGTCATGGCAATGATGCAGAACGCGTTTGCCAACACCAGCTTTTCGTTCCTCTCGGGCAAGATACAAGGCACCATCATCGACCTCCTGATGCCACCTCTCTCGGTAGGCGAACTGATGACGGGGATCGTCGCGTCTGGCGTCACCAGGGCGCTCCTGGTCGGATTGGCGGTGGCAGGGGCAATGCTGCTGTATCCCAACCTCACGCTGCAAATCACCCATGGCTGGGCCATTGTGTGGTTCGGCCTGATGGGATCGATCATGCTCTCCCTGCTCGGCCTGGTGGCGTCGATCTGGGCGGAGAAGTTCGACCACAATGCCGCCGTCACCAACTTCGTGGTTGCCCCGCTGTCGCTGCTGTCCGGCACTTTTTACACCATCGATCGGCTGCATCCCACATTCCAGGCGGTCAGCATGGCCAACCCGTTTTTCTATGTCATTTCCGGCTTCCGCTATGGCTTTGTCGGCCAGAGCGACATCGGCGAAGGTCAGGTGGCTGTCCTTGCCGCCGCAGCCGGCTTGGGTGTGCTGAACCTAGTTCTGGCGGTAATCACCTACCGCGTGCTGCAATCCGGCTGGAAGCTGAAGGGCTGAAAAGCCAGTCAGTGCGTCAGAGAACGGCGCACGCGGTAACGGCCATTCTCGAAATTTTCGAACATCTGCGCGATATCGGGATGACCAACAGGGCCGTTGTCAGCGTCGGGCCGCAGATTCTGCTGGCTTACATAGGCCACGTAATAGGACTCTTCGCTCTCCGCCAGCAGGTGATAGAACGGCTGCTCGCGCGACGGACGGATTTCGGGCGGTATTGATTCATACCACTCTTCACTGTTGGCGAATACCGGATCGACATCGAAAACGACGCCGCGAAAGTCGAACAGGCAGTGGCTGACAATGTCGCCAATCCCGAAACGGCTGGTGGCGTGGCGCGGCGCAGTGATCGTGCGGCCCGCCTGGTCTGAAAAGAACTCGGTCTGCTCCATATGCCTGCTTATATGGGCAGAACCTGATGCTGCACAAGCAGGCGCACCCGACCTGCACCCTCTTGGCAAGCCGCGGCGCATCGGCTAACCGCCGCGCCTGATCGCCCCGCACCGGCAAATCCGGCGCGAAAAAGCCCGCGGAGAGGTGGCAGAGTGGTCGAATGCGCCGCACTCGAAATGCGGTGTACGGGCAACCGTACCGTGGGTTCGAATCCCACCCTCTCCGCCAACTACCAATTCCCTATACTTCCCGGATTGTCTCCAAAAGCGGCAGATTTCCGCCATTTTCTGGCTTGCTGTCTTCTCAGTCGTTCTCTATATGTTTCCCTGCATCTCGCGCATGGTGTGGGGAAGAATGTGGGGAAAGGAGTTCGGCGGACACATGGGCAGCTTAACCGCGGTCAAGCTTAGAAACCTCAAGGATGCCGGGCGCTATTCCGACGGCAACGGGTTGATCCTCGTCCTCAATCAGTCCGGCAAGGCAAGCTGGATCGTGCGCGTGCAGAATGCTGGACGTCGGCGGGACATCGGGATCGGCTCCTATCCTGAAATTCTGTTGGGCGAGGCGCGCGAGATCGCTGCGGACGTCCGCCGACAGGCCAAGGCTGGGGTGGACGTTATCGCCGAGCGCAAGAAGGAGAAGAAGGTCATCCCCACCTTCCGCAGCGCCGCAGTTAAAGTCCACGAAGAGCACAAGGCCAGTTGGAAGAATGGCAAACATCAGGCCCAATGGCTTGCGACGTTAGAGACGTATGCCTTTCCTCACTTTGGCGAGCAGCTCGTCTCTGAGATCGAAGGCCCCGCAATTCGTGATGCTCTAGCACCAATCTGGCTCGCTAAGCCGGAAACCGCCCGCCGGGTTCGGCAGCGAATAGGCACGATCCTCGACTGGTCCTATGCGAAGGGTTATCGGACCACCGAAGCACCAATGCGCTCAATCGCGAAGGGATTGCCAAGGCAGCCCAGGAAGTCGGGCCATTTTGCGGCGATGCCATTTGAAGAGGTGCCTGCATTTCTCGCGAAGTTGCGTAGCCGCACTTCAGTCGGTCGCTTGGCCCTGGAGTTCCTGATCCTCAACGCTTCGCGCTCGGGCGAGGTGCGCGGGGCATGCTGGTCGGAGATCGATCTCGAGGCAGCGGTTTGGACGATTCCTGCCGAGCGCATGAAGATTAACCGCGAGCACCATGTTCCACTCACCCCCCAAGCCCTGGATGTCGTTGAAAGAGCCCGGGTATTCCGATGTGAGGCGAGCGACCTTGTTTTTCCGGGGCAACGACCGAAGCTCCCGATGTCCGACATGACCCTGCTCAAGATCGTGCGTGACATGGATCTCGATTGCACCGTCCACGGCTTTCGCTCTTCGTTTCGCGATTGGGTCGCTGAAGAAACTCATTATCAGGGAGAAGTGGCGGAAGCGGCTCTCGCCCACACAATTCCGAACAAGGTTGAAGCCGCGTATCGGCGAACCGACTTCTTCGCTAAGCGCGTGAACCTGATGCGGGATTGGGCGGATTTCTGTCTTACGCCGGGAGCAAAGGTCAAGCGGTCGGAGAACCAATCCAAGCGGCTCGCAGCCGATCGAGCCCCGAAACCACGACTTCCGCGATGACGTTGTTACCTAAAAGAGCGCTATCGGGTACACAGTCTTCGATAACCCAACGCTCACCCGCATCAGTAATGACTGCGAACCCCCGAGGAGTTTGTTCAAGGCGTCCGGTGATGCGTTTGCGATTCATGTCAATCAGTTCGAGTATGCCATCCAACGGTCGAGAACGCTCCTCACATAGCCAGGCGTCTCGCGATTTCTAGGAATCCCGCCTGCCTTCGTCACGGCGCCGGGTCCAGCGTTGTATGCGGCAAGGGCGAGATGCACTGATCCGAACCGATCGAGCATCTGCTTCAGATAGCGCGCACCACCTTCGATATTCTCCTGCGGATCATGCCGGTTTGCGACGCCGAGTTCGCGGGCGGTGGCCGGCATCAGCTGGGCAAGACCTGCCGCACCCGCAGGACTGACTGCAAGCGGGTTGAACCGGGATTCCGCCCAGATCAGAGCCTGAAGAAGCCGCGGCGGCAGGCGATACCTTGCTTCCGCTTCGCGAATGAGCGGCAGGTAGATCGCCTCGCGGTAGCCGGGGACTACCGCGCGAAACGCAAGTGAACTTCTTTGCGAACGTAGGCTGCTCTCGCTGCTGAAGCTTCCTGGGCCTGGGGCCCCCGCCGTGCCATGGTCGTGATCGAAAATTCGAAATTCCTGAGCGAACGCTCCTTCGCCAGCCGTCAGGCTCGCTGCACAGATCAAGCCTGCAATGAACCGGCTTACCATTTCGCGTTCTCCTCGATTGCACCGAATCGCAAGAGAACATAAAAAGAACATCAACCTGTAGGAAAGCGATTAGAACACCGCAAAGAGGGGAGGCAGCGCTGGGGAAGCGAGCAGGCGATATGGAGTCTTCCGATGCAGTCCCGAAGTGAAGATCAGAGCACACAATCCCTCGAAGCAACTGCCCGCCAACTCTGCAAAAGCCGCGGCGGCCGTTGGTCGGGTTCCAAGGGCATGGCCCGGTGCCCGGCTCACGATGATCGCACTCCCTCACTCGGCGTCACCCTGGGCCGACGTGCTATCCTGTTCCATTGCTTCGCCGGCTGCGATCAAGCGAGCGTGATTGACGCTTTCAGAAGGGAGGGGCTTTCGCCCGCGCAGCTGTTCGGCGGCTTTCCGCTGAATGCCGGAGGATCGACGATTGAGCCGTCGCCATCGCGAGGTGCGCTCCGGACATGGCATAGCGCCTCGCCCCTGAACGGCAGCCCGGCCAAAGCTTATCTCGAAGCGCGGGGTATCACGGCTGTCTCGCCCGCGCTGCGCTTCAACTCCCGAACGCCTCTAGGGCCCAAAGGCCGCGCGCAATTCATTCCAGCAATGATTGCAGCCGTCAGCCTCGACGAAGGGCCAATCGCCATTCACCGAACATTTCTCGATGCGGAGGCGCCCAGGCTCGCGGCATTCGACGGCCCGAAGCGTGCACTCGGTGCGCTCCGATCAGCCGCCGTGCGACTGTTCCCTGCGATCGATGGAGTGCTGGGCATCGCCGAAGGTGTTGAAAGCGCGCTCTCAGCTCGCGCACTCACCGGCGTCCCGTGCTGGGCAACGCTTGGTAATGAGCGCTTTGCGCTCGTCTCGATCCCCGAGAGTGTCACCGAGCTCCATCTCTTTGTCGATTACGATGCAGGCGGCAAATTGGCGGCGGAACGTGCGCTTCAGAGCCATGCGCTCGAAGGCCGGACAATCCATGTCCGGCGTCCTTCAAGGCGCGACACCGACTGGAACGACGAACTGGTGAACTGGCTCGCCCGCAAGCGGGCTTCGTAGAGAAGAGAAAGCTTTGGCCTCGTGATCGGCAGAAGGCTTCGTGCCCGATGCCTCCATCAGGAGGACCAACAATGCTTCAGTTCGAATTTTCAGAACCCGACGTTGAACCTCGTGCCCAGCCCTTGGCGGTGACGATCGGCGAACGGGTAGCCTGTCGTCTGGCCGACGGCTGCCATCTTACGCGTAGCTCCATTTCTGCGCTCTTTGCCGAAGAGACCGGGATCCAGACCTGGGGGACGGGTTGGTCCATCGACGACTACAACGATGCGATCGAGATCGGCGCGCTCCTGTGGCTGAAGTCTCACGGCCGGATTACGCTCGGTACCGCGATCCATGAAGCGGACGCGCGCTTTGAATGGCTCGAAACCGCCTTGCCCCCCCGCCATGTGCGTAGCGAGGCGCAGATCGAGCTGCAGCAGTTCTCGACCCCGCCCATGCTGTCCTGGCTCATGGCGCAAGCGGCTCAGCTTCGCTCGTCCGATCAGGCCCTCGAGCCTTCGGCAGGTAATGGCGCGCTTGCCCTATGGCCGGCTGTTCAAGGCTCCGACCTCACGCTCAACGAGATCGATCCTGCTCGCCGACAGTCACTTGCCCATCTGTTTTCCGATGCAGCGGTGACCGCTCACGACGGTGAGGTCATCGATCATCTCCTGACCCACAGGCCGCCAACCATAGTCCTCATGAATCCGCCGTTTGCGCGCAGTCGCGAGCGTGGGGTCAGTGCGGCAACGGCGTTGCGCCACCTTCGCAGCGCGTTCCGTCTCTCGAAGAGCGCCGCTCGCCTCGTCGCGATCATGCCGGAAGGTTTCGATGCGTCTCGCTTCGCCAGCTCGTTGAGCGATGCCAGGCTGCGGCTCGATGTGCGCATCGCCGGCGCGTTCCGGAGGAACGGCACAGGCGTTCCCGTGCGCATGGTGGTGTTCGACAAGACCATCGACGACAAACCGGTGGTCACTGCGGAAGCGGACGATTTGTCCGATCTGGCAACGCTGATCGGCCGACTCCCGCCGCGCGCTCGCGATACTCCGGACCTTGCCGTGCTGACCGCGCGGCCCGCGACCGGCACTTTGAGAAAGCCAGCAAAGGCCCGGCCCGCGGCTCCGTTTGCTACTCGCCCCGTACCTGGCGAGCCGTTCGAAGAGCTCGGTTATGCTACCCTCGATGAGCCCGCGCCCGTTCCGGAGCAGACAGGGATCTACCTTCCCTATCGCCCGAGCCGGATCCGGATCGAAGGCGCGCCGGTCCATCCGACGCCGCTCGTGGAGTCCATCGCGATGGGGTCGGTCGCGGCTCCGATACCGACAGTGCGCCCAAAGATGCCCGCCGACTGGCGAACACGCGAATTGCTTTCCGAAGCCCAACTCGAAACGCTCGTCTATGCCTGCGAGGCGTTTTCGCACGATCTGCCAGGGCGCTTCCGAGCCACTCAGGAAGGAACCACGCTCGAGCAGGCCGAGGATGGAGCTCGTTATCGTCAGGGCTTTTTCCTCGGGGACGGCACCGGAGCGGGAAAGGGACGGCAGATCGCGTCGGTGATCATGGATCGCTGGCTTGACGGCGAACGTCGACACATCTGGATTACCAAGAATGAGGCGCTGCTCGAAGATGCCCGCCGCGACTGGGAAGCACTCGGCGGTATGCGCCTCGACATTCAGCCACTCTCCGGTTGGAAGCTGGGAGTACCGGTTCGTTGGTCCCAGGGCATCCTCTTCATTACCTATCCGACGCTTCGCTCCGGTCGCGCGGACGATACGCGGCTTGACCAGATCCTCGCTTGGACTGGCGATGATTTCGAAGGCGTCATTGCGTTCGATGAGGCCCACGCGATGGCCAACGCCATAGGCAGCCGTAATGCGCGCGGCGCTTTTAAAGGCTCCGAACAGGGTATGGCCGGGCTAAGACTGCAGAACCGGCTTCCGCGCGCCCGGATTCTCTACGCCTCGGCTACCGGCGCTTCGGACATTTCCAATCTCGGATATGCGACCCGCCTCGGCTTGTGGGGAGCCGAAACCGCTTTCCCGACACATGAGGCGTTCACGACCGAAATTCGGGCAGGCGGTGTCGCGGCGATGGAGCTCGTCGCCAGAGACCTCAAGGCTCAGGGACTTTATCTCTCGCGCGCCTTGTCCTTCGCCGGAGTCGAGTACGAAATCCTCGAGCACGGTCTGACCAGTGCGCAGGTCGCCATCTACGATGCCTATGCCGAAGCCTGGGCGATCATTCATCGCAATCTCGACGAGGGGCTTAGGGCCACGCGGATAGTCGACGAGGACAGCGGCGATACGCTCAACCGCAACGCGAAGGCTGCCGCGCTTTCGATCTTCGAAGGCACCAAGCAGCGGTTCTTTGCTCAGCTCCTGCTCTCGATGAAACTCCCAAGCCTGGTCCCCGCGATGGAGGAGTCGCTCGCGGCCGGCCACTCGGTCGTCGTGCAGCTGGTCTCGACCGCCGAGGCGATGCTCGACCGCCGCTTGGCCGATCTGACTCCCGAGGAACGCGAAGCGCTCAATATCGATCTCTCGCCGCGCGAGTATGTCATCGACTATCTCGCAAGGAGCTTCCCCACTCGTCTGATGCAGATTTTCACCGACGAAGAGGGCAATCTGCGTTCCGAACCGATGAGCGACGACGATGGCAATCCGGTCATGTGTCCACGCGCCGTCGCCGCGCGCGATGCGCTGATCGAACAGCTCTGCGCCCTGCCGCCGATCGCAACCGCGCTCGATGCGATTATCGAACACTTTGGAACCGGCAGCGTCGCCGAAGTGACGGGCAGGACGAGACGACTGGTCCTGGTGCGGGACGGACAACAGCGGCTCGAACGCCGCGGCGGGTCTGCCAATGTTGCCGAGGCTCAGGCCTTCATGGATGGCGCCAAGCGCATCCTGATCTTTTCCGACGCCGGCGGGACGGGCCGTTCCTATCACGCCGACCTCAATTGCCAGAACCGGCAGCGGCGCGTGCATTTCCTGCTCGAGCCGGGGTGGCGCGCCGACAATGCGATTCAGGGCTTGGGCCGGACCAATCGCACCAACCAGGCTTCCGCGCCGCTCTTCCGACCTGTGACCACGGATGTGAAGGGTGAGCGGCGGTTCATCTCGACAATCGCGCGGCGGCTGGACAGCCTCGGTGCACTCACCCGCGGACAGCGGCAAACGGGTGGACAGAACCTATTCGATCCGGCCGACAATCTAGAAAGCGATTACGCCAGGGACGCGCTGAGCCGCTGGTTCCACCTGCTCTACGATGGCAAGCTCGAGGCGACGAGCTTTGCCGATTTCGTGCGCCAGACCGGCCTGCGGCTCGAAGGTCCCGAAGGCGGTCTAACGGACGACCTTCCGTCGATACAACGCTGGCTCAACCGCGTGCTCGCGCTGCCGATTGGGATGCAGAACGCGATCTTCGACGAATATCTTGCTCTGATCGAAGCGCGCGTGGAGGCCGCCCGCGAAGCGGGAACACTCGATCTCGGGCTCGAAACGGTCAAGGTCGACAGCTGTCGAGTAATTTCGGATCAGATCCTTCGCAGCGACCCGCTCACCGGTGCTGAAACCTGCCTCCTCTCGCTGGAGATCGAGCGGCACTTGCGGCCGCTGCGCTTCGAGCGCCTCGCGCGACTGCAGGACATTGGCTCGCCCAATGGCCTACCCCTGCACAATGCACGCTCCGGCCGCGTCGCGCTCAGCGTTCCCGCGCGCCGTTTGATTGCCGACGACGGCAGTGTGATCGAGCGGCGGCGTTTGCTGCGTCCGCTCAAATCCGCCAACTGGACCCGCGAGGCGCTCGCCGAGAGTGCCTGGGAGGTCATCGATCCGGTTTCGTTCGAACGTCTCTGGCGAGCGGAAGAGATCGAAGCTGTGAAGGAGCCGGTTCGCGAACGTGTGCACCTCGCGACCGGGCTGCTCCTTCCGGTCTGGAAGCGCCTACCCGGCGATCACGTGCGCGTAACCCGTATCGTCTCGACCGACGGGACCTCCATCATCGGCCGCGAGGTGGTGGCCGCGGATATCGCCAAGGTGTCGCAGACCTTCGGCCTCGGCAACTCGGTCTTGCCTACTCCCGGTGAACTGGCCGCTCTCGTGCTCTCCAGCGGCACCGCACAGTCCTTGCAGAGCCATGATCTGCTGACGGTCAAGCGCAGTCTCGTCGGCGGCGAGCAGCGCATCGAGCTGACTGGCTTCGCGCCCGATCGGCTCGACTGGTACAAGGCCAAAGGCTGCTTCACCGAGATCATCCGCTACCGGACGCGCCTGTTCGTGCCGGTGGCCGATGGGCCGGCCATCCTTGAAGCGCTTGCCCCCTGATCAGCGGCAGCACGTCTCACAGCAGAGAGAAGAGAGTGCCTTGGACTGGCGAACCTTGTGGGATGCACCCGCACCGGTTCGTTCAATCCATCAGGAGACGATCAATGATCCAGTCCATTTCCTTGAAGAAGCTCGCCCCGAGCCCGCGCAACGTGCGGAAGGTGAGCGATGCCAACGCCGATGCCCAGCTCAAAACCGATATCGCGGCCCGCGGCCTTCTCCAGAACCTCGTCGTGCGCAAGGCCGCGCGCGGCAAATTCGAAGTCGAGGCCGGCGGGCGGCGGCTTGCCGCATTGCAGTCGCTCGCCGAGGACGGCGCAATTCCCACAACCCATGAAGTGACCTGCCTCGTCATCGAAGGCGATGAATGCGAAGTGCGGGAAGCGAGCCTAGCCGAGAACTCCCAGCGTCTGGCCATGAATCCCGCTGACGAAGCGCAGGCCTTCGCCGCAATCATCGGAGCGGGCGCCGCGACGGAGGACGTCGCCCGTCGCTTCGGCCTGACCATCCGCTTCGTCGAGGGCCGACTGCGGCTGGCTTCGCTTGCGCCGTGCGTCTTTGAAGCGCTGGCGGAAGGCGCGATCACGCTCGACATGGCCAAGGCCTATGGCGCGGTCTCGGATACCGAGCGGCAAGCGCATGTCTTCGCCGAGCTGCAGGACGCCTGGTACCAGATCACGCCCGATACGATTCGACGGATGGTGCTGGACGCGACCGTGCGCGGCAGCGACCCGCGCGCGATCCTGGTTGGCCGCGAGGCCTATCTCCAAGCCGGCGGGCGGATCGAGCGCGAGCTTTTCGACGACGATGCCAGCGAGAGCTGGGTCGATATCGCGCTGCTCGAGGGTCTCGCTCAAAAGAAAATGGAGGAGGCAGCGAGCGTCAAAGCGCGGGAACTCGGCCTAGCGTGGGTCCGTCCGACACTCGGGGCCTATGTCTGCCACGATCTGATCGAGGGGCTCAGCCGCCTTTCCGCCGAGCCGGCCCCGCTGAATGAAGCGGAAGCCGAGGAACTTTCAATACTCGAGGCAGACTATGACCGAGAAGCGGCAGTCCTCGAGGACGAGGACAGCAGCGAGGAGGAGGTCGCGAAAGCCGAGGAGCAACTGGCACGCATCGATCGGGCCATGCGAGCGCTCAACGATCGTCCGCCGGTGCTTGCCGACGATCTGAAGGAAGAAGCGGGGGCCTTCCTGGTCCTGTCGCGCGGTGGCGAGCCTACTCTCGTTCCGCAGTACTACACGGAAAGCGAGGTGGCACAGTCAGACGACGGCATCATCGAGCCGGTCGACAACGACGGTGACGCATCGAGCAAGCCTGCAACCTATTCGCAGCGACTGCTCGATGAACTTGCGATGCAGCGCCGCGATGTGCTTGCCATCCATCTTGCCAACGACCCAGGCCTGGCGCTCGACCTTATGATCTTCACGCTGGCCGATGCCGATGGTCACGACTGGCGCGCCAAAAAGGCGGTCACGATCGCAGGGCCGGCTGCGAGCGGCCCGGTCTCGGGATTTGAAGCCAAGGATGCTCCGGCGAGCGCGGCACTGGCGGAGTTCACCGGCTCACTCGACGAAAGTTGGCGCGCCGGCGCTTCGGAAATCGAGCGTTTCTCAGCGTTCCGAGGGCTTTCCGATGAAGCACGGAGCCTCTGGCTCGGCTTCGTGGTCGCTCGCACGCTCATTGCGAGCCTCAATACCGATGGTGATCGCGGACTTCCGCTCCACGACGCGCTGGGCTCCCTGCTCGAGATCGAGATGGCGCATTGGTGGCGGCCCACGGCGGCGAACTTCTTCGATCGCGTGCCAAAAGCGCGCATCCTCGAAGCCTTCGATGCTGTGGGCGGGCCCGAGCTTGTCAGCCGCTATGCGGGTTCCAAGAAAGCCGATCTCGCCTCCGCTGCCGAACGCATCTTTTCGGGTGAGTTCATCGGCGAGGCCGACGTCACAGAGCAGGCTCTGGCCTGGGTTCCGGCCGTCATGCGTTTCGGCACTCCAAGGGAAGAAGCCGTTGATGCCGATGAAGCAGCTGCTCTCTCGGGACACATCGAAGAGGTAGTAACCGAGAAAGCCGCCTGACCCTCCTGACAGGTCGGCTTACACGGTTGGCGGTCCGTCCGTTCGGACGGGCCGCCTTATGTCATTTTGACCGGAATTGGGCCGGAAGCGGACCGTCCGCTCTTGGCCTCACATTCGGCAATGTGGACATCTACGGGCCCATACGTCGGTGCGAGACGTTGGCGTTAGATGACCATACACTACACGCGCACGGGGCGCGGAAAACCCCTCCTCCTTGTCCACGGACTGGGGGCGACCTGCGGCTCGTGGAACACGATCCTGTCTGCGCTTTCTCAAGTCAGGGAGGTGATTGCCGTAGACCTGCCCGGCCATGGGCAGACACCCGAAGAGGCCGACAGCGGCACGTTTGACGGGCTGGCGCGCAGTTTGCACGATTGGCTCGGCGCGGAGAACCTCTCAGGTATAGATATGGTTGGCAGCTCGCTGGGTGCTCGCCTAGTGCTCGAGATGGCGCGGCGCGGCCATGCGGGCGCGGTTGTCGCACTGGATCCCGGCGGCTTCTGGCAGGGGTGGGAGCGCACCTTCTTCAAAGCCACCCTAACGCCATCGGTTGCTCTGGTTCGCGCGCTGCGACCGATGCTTTCTGCCATCACCGGAAATGTTGCAGGCCGGACCGTGCTCTTGGCCCAGCTCTCTGCAAGGCCGTGGGCGCTCGATCCGGCATTCGTTGCGCGTGAACTGAAGTCATTGGCTGATACGCCCACCGTCAATTCGCTTGTGAAGGATCTCGCCAACGGCGCAATGCAGGAGGGCCCTGCAAAAACGGCTGCGCCCGTTGTCATAGGCTGGGGACGCAAGGATCGGCTGTGTCTACCGCAGCAGGCGGATCGCGCGATGAAAGCTTTTCCTGAAGCGACGCTGCACTGGTTCGAGCGTAGCGGACACTTCCCGATGTGGGATCAGCCAGAGGAAACCGTCCGCGTGATTCTGGATGCAACAAGCATCTCGGGATTGAAATGATTCTGCAACTGGCGGGTAAGCAAATCGAGTGCCTATGCAGGGGTTAGTCCCATTGTAAGGTCCTGGGTTGGGCCGGAAGCGGAAAGGCAGCTTTTATATCTTGGAGCGGACCAAGCGGACAGCGACTGCTGACCGTATCGCAAGCCGGTGCATTAGAGAATGGTCTGGAGAAACCCCTCTTGGCATAGACTTTTGCCGTCGTCGAAACGCCCTTGCAGGACAGCCAAAACGGAGCTGAGGGCAACAAGCTAAATCGGTTTGCTATTTAGCGCGCCTTTCCTACCATCCAGAGATGCT
>NZ_JAKQYJ010000001.1:977500-1528793 GCF_022605525.1 Porphyrobacter sp. GA68 | reverse complement strand
GACGCATCGCGAAGAAAATTTTTCGACCTATTGCGATTGAAGGCTTATTTTCCTCAATCAGACGAAACTTTGGAACGGCAGCTTTCAGGCGTGTCCTCGCCTGACTTTATGGCCGCTATTGGGGCGCAAACCGGCCATTCAGATTCCAAAATCCAGCGTCTTGCTCTTGCTCCGGGTGAGCTCCTTCTCAGCCTTGTTTGCCTCCTCCGGTTTCGGCTGAATCTTCCCGCCACCATTCTCTTCGGTCGACTTTACCCCTGCCGTGACCTCGAGGGCGGAGGCCTTCTCGCCCTTGTTTCGGGCAACTGCCGCTCCGAGCTTGTCCGAACTATCGACGACCAGCGTAAGGTTATCGCGTAGCCTCGTAACCGTCACCAAGAACGTCTTCTGGTTCGAAAGGTTACGCTCGCGGCTGTCCATCACTGCGATACCGCGATCCGATGTCAGGCCCTGCGCCATATGGGCGTTGAGGGCATAGGCGAGGTCGATCCGCTTGAGCATCGGATCGTCCCTCTTCAATTCGACCTGGTCACCCTTGGAGGTCTCGAAGGTGATCTTACCGCTTACTATTGCCGCGACCCTCGCCTGGTCGGCGTTGAACAGGCCGCGCCGGTGATCGTTTCGCGTCCACCGTATCCGGTCACCTTTGTGAATTTCGAGTTTGCGAGGCTCGAGCAGGGTGAGGTTGTCGTCACCCTTCCCCGCCTTGATCCGCGCCGGATCGAACCGGAACCGCCTGCCACGCTTGTCTTCGACCTCGACCCGCTTCCCTTTCCGGTCCTGTCCAATGACGCGATACTCGCCAACGGGTAGGCCGAGGGCCTGCTGCTTCCTGGAGACCTCTAGCACACGGCCCGCCCGGTAGGCTGGAAGGTGTCGTAGCTCTTCCCGGGTCGTGTTTAAGCGGTCGAGGACCTCAAGCTCCATCTTGCCCGGACCGATCTCGCGATTGGCGAGGAGGCCTTGCTGGACCGCCGAGTTGACCGCGGAACGAATTGCGCGTCCCGAAGCGTAGATCGAAGTCCGCGCGCGGGTTTCCTTGTCGAGCGCGAGCCAGGTTTCAGCGGCGACCTGCGCGCCATCGCCCTTGGCCTCGACGGTGTGCGACTTCAGATGGCGAAGTGCCTTGCGCACGTCGCCTGCTTGGGCTGCTGACTGCGCTTCGCGCACGACCGGGTCTCGGGCGCGCAGGTTCGTAGCCATCTCTGCCCTCGCAATCCCTGTCCGCTGAAGCAGCGCGAACGGCTTGCCCGCGTCGACCGCGCCCAGCTGCTTGCGGTCTCCCATTAGGACTAGTCGATGAACGCCTGCCAGGTTGGCGAGGCGAACGAGCTTCTCCTTGTCTTCGTTCGAGACCATCGATGCCTCGTCTAACACCAGCACATGATCCTTGAGGCTCGCCTGTGCGTCCGCGCGCAATGCGACATTGCCCGGATCGTCGAGCAGCTTGTTCCAGCCCCCGAGAAAGCGCGCGAGCGTCTGCGAGCCCATCCCGGTGTCGCGCTCAAGCATGTGGACAAGAGTGTTCTGGATCGCGAGCCCGATAACCGGGTGTCCTTCATCGCCCAGCACGTCGGCGACGGGCTTCAACACGCTGCTCTTACCCGCACCGGCAATACCCTGGACCGCGATCGTGCGATCCTTCGACGTGAGGATCAGCTGCGCCGCCGCCAATTGTCCCTCGTTAAGCCGGAACCCCTGCCCCGTGAGCGCAGCCGCCTGAACAGATGCGGCGGCCTTTCGCGGGTCGATCACCGGCGAGCTGTCGTCCTTGCCGGCAGCAACTTCGGACAGGATCCGTTGTTCGGTCACGACCGCATCGCGCGATGCAAGCCAGTCCTTGTGCTCGCCCTTGCCCGCAATCAGGTCACCTGAACGCACCAAAGCCCGGGTCCGCTTCTCGACATCGGCAATCGTGGTCGGCAGCCCGAAATCGAGCGCGGCCTTGTAGAGCGCTGTCCGTTCGAACGCCGCCTCGCGTTGCGAGAGATGGCGCACCGCCGAGGCGACAGCCTGCGCTGCGGCGATGGTCTGACGGTCCTGCTTCAGCACCGATGGCGGCACCAGGGGATCGGCGGGATCGCCCCTGACATGCGCGGCAAAGCGGCTGAGCCACGCCCGCCCGCGCTCGACCAGCGAACCGATCCGCGTGGCTTCCATGCCCTGCCCAAGGGCCCTGGTCCGGGCTCGATCGACCAGTGGCAACAGGTCAAGCCCGATTGATTGCGCAGCCTCGCTCCATTGCTTACTCAGGGTCGCTCGGTCTTCAGTCCCTTCCTTGCTCGCGCGGGTGTCGAGCGCAGCGATGCGGCCGGCTTCGAGACCCGGACCGCGCCGCGCCTCGAGCACTTCCTTGCGGCGGGTCGAGAACGCCATGACCTGCTCGCGCGATATCCCGCGCGCCTCGAAATTGCCGTGCTTGAGCACCGGTCCCGGCTCGTAGCCAAGCTTCTCGACCGCCACGCGAAAGCGCGCCATCGCGATCGAATTGAGCGTGGTATTGAGCTGCCACAGCCGATCATTCTTGAGCGTTCGCCATTTGCCGTCCCTCCCTTGCGTGACATTGGCGATGACCGCGTGAAAATGGAGGTTGGGTTCCTGATTGCGGTTGGTATCGTGCTGGAACAGGCCGATGGCGAGGTTTCCGGTCGCCTGCGTCACCACCTTGCCCTTCTCGACGATCCGGGTCTCGGCCGCGTTTCTTTCGGCCCAGTGCAACGCCTCGACGACGGCTTCGCGGTAGGCGGCGATGATCCGCTCGTCTTTCCCGACGAGCGCCAGCAGCGACCAGCTCTTGGGCACCGAGAAGGTGAGATCGGTCCCCGGGCGGTGCGCCTGGCCAGGATTGCCGACGCTGCTACTATCGAGCAGCTCACCGCGCAGCAGCGCGTCGAACGCCTTGGCCTCGACCTTGCCCTCAAGACCAAGGCGTTTGGCGCCATCGCCGATCCACTGACCCGAGCGATCGGCATCGGCG
Source organism: Porphyrobacter sp. GA68 (assembly GCF_022605525.1). Classification (GTDB taxonomy): domain Bacteria; phylum Pseudomonadota; class Alphaproteobacteria; order Sphingomonadales; family Sphingomonadaceae; genus Qipengyuania_B. The sequence continues at coordinate 1,525,816 of NZ_JAKQYJ010000001.1, read as the reverse complement.
CTGGCGTAGTAATTGTCCGAGGCAAAGTAGCTTGCCGCCGCCGAAGGCGAGCGGACATTGGCGACGGAAAGCATGGGGCGGAATTACCTTTCGTAAGCCCTTGCCCCTCCCATGGTCGGCGTCACATATCGGGATCGTAGTCGCCGAGATCGTGGTCGTGATCCTGATCGTGGTCAGCGCTCCGTCCTTGCTTCGCAGCGCCGCCCAGGAGCGATTTCTGCTGCTCCTCCTGCATCTTCTGGTCGGCCTTGCCGCGCGCGTCCTGCGCTCGCTGGTGGGTCGCAGGATCGGGAACGTCGGACCGCTGCGACGGTGCAGTTAACTGGTTGCTGTCGCGATCCTCTTCGGCCTTGCTGGTCAGGGGAAGCTCGGACTGCGCTGGCCGAGGTCGGGCAGGAAGCGCGCTCCTTTGTCCTCCGTCGCGAGGGTTTCTCCCTTTCGTGCGCCCCAGCTGTGACTGCTCCGTTTTGGTGCATCGGCGACCCCGGCCTGGTTCCTTGTGCTGGTCCTTGCGAGACCTCATTGCAGGACGATTGGACAGATCGTGCTTGTCCTTCATCCGGCGCGGATCACCGTCATTATCGCTCGTTTCGGAAGGTCCGGTCGGCTCTGAACCGGTTCCCGCTTCGCCGCCTGCGGACGCCGCCTTCTTGGCCGTCTTGGGGATCTCCCGAGCGATAAAGCCTTCCGCTACCCGGGGCCAATTTCGTGGCTGAAGGACGATGGGCGCTGCCGGAAATCCTTCCGGAAACTTGATGAAGCCGTGAAGGTTCTTGAGCCTCATCAGCTCGTCGGGAAGCAGCAGCGGGACCACCTGACGCCGCGGCGTCAGACTGACCGCATCGCGGGCGTTGTTGTATCCGTAGCTGTAGCCTTCCTCCATCTCGCGAACCTCGCGGTGGCCGATGACATCGGAACACCAGGTGGCGGTTTCGCGGTCGGCGGTGCCGAGGATCAGCTTGGTGCGGGCAAGCGAAGACAGGGTCATTGCCATGTTTTCGCCGTAGACGTCCTTGAGCTTGGCAAAGGCATGGATGCCGGTGACGATTGCGCCCCCGAAATTACGCGCGGTCTGGAGGCCTTTCTCGAGCGACGGCAGGCGGTGCAGCGCGCCCAGCTCGTCGATCAGGAACCATAGCCTGAGGTCGCGCGAACGCTTGCCTGCCATCAGCGTGTTGATCGATGTATCGAGCCACAGGGTGAGCAACTGCGATAGCACGCTCATGTCGATGTAGCGCGCCGAGAGGAACAGGATCGAGCCCGGTTTGCCTGCCCCGTTGACCCATTCGCGGACCGAGAACGGAGTCCCGTCCTCGGGCAACATCTGCAGCGCCTTGGCGTTGACGTTGAACACCGCACGCACCGATTCCGCCATGCGCGCCGCGCTCGGCGTGCTGATCGGTCCTGCCATCGTGTCTTCGAGCAATTGGTGCAGGTCGGAGAGATCAGCATTCATCAATTCGTGCGCGAGCGCGGTATTGGTCCCTCGTCCCGCCTCGGCGAGCTTGAGGCAGGTCTCGACGAACAAGGTGCGCGCGGCGAGCACCCAGAACTGTTCGGCGCCGCCACCGTCATGAGGAACCAAGGACTCCGCAGCCGCATGGAATTCTGCGCGGGTTGTGCAGTCGTTGAACACGCTCCAGGCCGGACAACGCGCGTCGAGCGGGTTCAGGATGATGTCGCGTTCAGGATCGTAGAAGGTCTCGATGAAGGCTCCGGTGAGGTCGAAGATGACCGCGCGCTCGCCCCGCTGCCGGATCTCATCTGCCAGCTCGGTAAGCACCACGGTCTTGCCGGTTCCGGTCGTACCCACGAGCATCGCATGGCTCTGCTCGAGCCGCCACGGCCAGCTCACCCGGGCAAGATGCGCGGGAGCATAGAAGCCTGCATCGCGAAGGTAAGTGGAGCCGGCGAGCCGCCATTTCCAGCCCATGGTTTCGCCATATTCGCGCGAACGCGCATCGCGGTTGTGCCGTTCGATCTCGCGCTTCAGTTCGGGAAGGGTTGCCAGCTCAGCGCCGCGCACGTGCTTCTTCTGTTTCGAGTGCTCACCGAAGCGTTCGGCGACCCACCAAAAGAGCAGGAAGAGGGGGGCAAGGATGAGTGCGGCAAGCCAGAGCGCGCCGACAGCTGTCGACCGAAAGAGCGCAACTGCCTCGCGCATCGGCGGGTAGTCCGTAACCACCGAAATCGGAAAAGCGACCATGCTGCCATCGGCCAGCTTGAGGTTCACGAGCTTGTCAGGATCGAATTCCATGAAGCCATAGGCCGAAGCATAGACATGCATCCAAATGAGGTAGACCTGGTGGTCGTCGAGCGCGCCGCTCACTTCCCAGTAGAGGAGGCCGACGGCGACCAGAACGGTGACGATGAGCGGTCCCTTGAGACCCGCCGCAAACATGAAACCGAAGTGGCCGAGGAGCTGGCTTCCGCGGGTGAAGTTGACGAGATTATGCTTCATCGTCGCCTCCCTGCGGACGGGGTGCAACGATACCGAGGCGCTCCAACCTGCGCTGGTAGGCAGCGACCGTCTTCTCGCGCAGATCGGCCTGCGGATGGTGCGTCAGCAAGGCGTCGAGCGCGACCGTGATGAAGATATTCTGGCGCACCGGATCGGTCGCCGGGGTCCTCAGATCGGCCTCGGTCGCGCGGTGCCAGGCATCGAAGATGCAGTCGCCAATGACGATGCTCGCGCTGACCCTGCGCTCGTCGGATTGTTTCCTGATCCATTCGGCGATCAGGGGCGTGACATAGGTCACGAACCGGTGGTGTCTTTGCATTTTTCCAAGTTCCTTGTGTTCAAAGAACCTGGCTCACCCTTCGAAAGGCAAGTGCCACTCTAGGCCGCCGCTGGGGGTGTAGGAAAACGGAAAATTCACATCGTTTTTCAGCAGGCTAGATGGATCTGTGCCGACTCGGCACGGTCCGGCAAGCAAGTGGACCGCATCCGGCACAGAAGATGCCACAAGCGAATTGCCGTGAATTCGCGAGGTAATTCAGCGCCTTCCCTTGCAGCACCCGCTGCGTACGGTGTGCCAATTCTGTTCCCCATTGCGCGGCGGAATCCAGAGATCTTCGTCGTTCTGCTCTCGAAAGCATTTTCCAACGGAGCCCTTGGCGGCGCGAGCATCCAGTTCGCGGCCGTAATCGAGCCTGATCTTCAAGCGCATGAATACCGCGCACAAGGACCGCACCCCCGCAAAGGCAGCGGCAAAGGAGCGCGTGCGGGGCCCGGGACCGGGGTATGTCGGTCCCCGCGCCACTGCGCCGGTCCGACCCGCTGTCGTTCGGGTGTGCTTGCGGGGCCCAGAACAAAAATGGCCGCGCCCGCAGGAGCGCCGCCGAAGGCGGGGCGGGACCGAGCGCGACCCCAGCCCCGCTCCGCTTTTCGCCCCGCTCCAGCACAAGCGAACACGAAAAAAGGGCAGGAACCGTCACCGGCTCCTGCCCTCGAATGGTCGTCAGTATTCGTCCAGCATGGCCCCATGGACCGTGTGCACCACGCGGATGGCGAGATGCGCAGGCAGTGCGTTGTAGTCACCCTCGTCTAGGGCGAAGTAGCCCAAGTCTTCATCTTCCACCACGTGCTGGTCGAAGAAACTGTGCAGGGCGCGCCTTTCGGCAACTGCAAGCGCTTCAAAATAGCTGTGCGCGTTCGTGTCCAAGGTGCTGAGTGCAGTCATGATATCCTCCTGAAACCTGTCGCTGAGACGACAGGAAACAGGCGGAGGGGCATGGGGCCGGCGGGTCAGGGATCGCCCCGAGGGCGACCGCGAAGCGGCGGTGGGGGCAACGATTTTGTCGGACCGGAGCAAAGCGCAGGGGAGGCAAAATGGTGGGGCCCCGCCGTCCTTGACGCGCCGGCCACATGCCCATCACCCTTGGAATTCGGTGAGCCAGCCCCCTCCCCCGCTCCGTTACGTAGTGCAAGGGACGACCCGCGCGATGGGACTTTCCTACAGGCTGCGCCCGGGTGCATGTTGATCGAAGGGAGGATCCACGGAGGGGTGCAGGAAAGGAACCCCGATGCCAACCAAACGAAGCGCTGTCGCAGCACTCCGGAAACTCGAAGCCGACCGGCTGGCACTCGCCGAGCGCCAGAAGCAACTTGAGGAGCAAGCCGCCCTTGAGCTGGGCCGAATCATCCTGGGCACGGGACTTGAGACCTTCTCGAAGAAGGCGCTCGCAAGAGTTGCCGGAGAGCTCGGAAAGCTGGGCGAAGAAGCATCTCTGCAGAGGCTGCTTCCACCGGCTCGCTCATCTTCTCGCACCGAACAGTCAACCGGAGAGTAGGAACAGCAAGAAGGGGCCCTGTCCGGTAGGACAGGACCCCTTCGGGAGGGAGACCGACGGGAGAGTTCAGTCGATCTCGGGAGCGTCGGTGTTGTCGTTGTCGTCACCCGAGCCGTTACCGCGGGAGAGAAAGTCGACCTTGTCGGCGAGGATCTCGGTGCCGTAGCGCGTAACCCCGTCCTTGTCCTCCCATTGGGTGTAGTGGATGCGGCCCTGGACCGATACCAGCTGGCCCTTGGAGCAGTACTGGCCGACGGTCTTGGCGAGGCCGTTGAAGCAGGTCACCCGGTGGAACTCGCTTTCCTTGGCGGTGTAGCCGTTCTCGTCCTTGTAGGTCTTGCCGTCCTTGTCTCGCGCAGGGCGATCGGTGACGACGGTGATGCCGGTGACGTCGGTGCCGCCCTTGGTCTCGCGGGTATCCGGATCGCGCGCGATGCGGCCGGTGAGGATTGCGATATTGGTCATGGTGAAAGTTCCTTCAGTTCCTCAAACCGGAGACCATCTCCGGCTTGCGAACATTCAGAAGAAGCAGGGCATGGGAGGACTGCACCGCAGGCCAGCAGACATTGTCTGGGGGCCAAGGGAAACCTGTTCATGACGGGTGGTGCGGGCAGGCAGCGCAGCTGCCAACACGGCCGGAAAGGAACGGGTTGCGGCTCCTCAGCTGACCTGGTTCAGGACTGTTCGCGAAGAAAGCCGGATGGGTATCGGGTGCGGGTCTGAAGGTGCCAAGACCGAGCTGCAATCAGCCTGCTGCATCACCCTCCGATGCCGCCAAGAGATCCATGAAGTTGCGCGCCGCCTCCCGGTCTTCCTCGTCCTCGAATGCCACATCGAGATCGGGGGCGGACCCGAACATGTGCAGGAACGACCACAGCGCAAAGCGCTTGCCCCGGTCCTTCTCAAGGCCGAAATCGACCCGGCAATGCTCAATGCCTGCTGCAAAGGCGTCGGGGGCAACCCCGGAGAGGTCGGTGGTGGCAAAGTAGCGCTGCAGGAGATCGTCAAGTTGCATGTGCGGTCCTGTAGCCCGAAGTGTCGGGTACGAGAATGGAAAGATCTGCTTCAATCGCTGAGAGAAGGAACTTGATCACAGAAGAAATGACTGGAAGGTCAACTGCATCACTGGAAATGAGCGCAATCGGGTTGCTCGAAAGCGTACCTATTCGGGCCTTTCGCAAGCCTACAATCGACTAATCCAGGAATGATGGTATTAGGACCGCGCGACCCGAAGGGCTCGGAGCAGCAATGCAATGAGTTCTCTCCTAATGGGCGGTCCCGAAAGGGGCCGCCCTTTTTCCGGCTGAAAAGAACTTTCGATACAGGTCGTCGAAAGAGTCTCAGCAATTACGCTGGACTGGTTCCGAGCGGGCCGCGACGATCGACCACGGTGATCCGGCGCGCCTTGGCACCGATCACAAGCCGTTCGGTGACGCCATTGCCCGGAAAGGCGACGACATAACGCGGATTGAGCGAAAGCATTTGCTCGTTTCGCTTGAACCCGGCGCGGGCACCAAGCCGACGATCGAGCGAATACGTCAACTGCTGGACTTCGCGGCGCTCGGCCCAGCTCGCTGCCAGGCGATCGGCACCCTTGCCGTCGCCGCCATGGACCAGGAAGAGATCGGGAACCACATCGCGAACCTTGTCCAGAGTCCCCCAGATGTTCTCAGCATAGGCACGCGCATCTTCGGCGCTTTCAAAGCTCTGGCGACCACCGGCAAAGACGACCGGAGTTCCTTCCGGTATCAGGGCGTGACGCCGGTTCTCGGCGCGTGCGCGGAGGAAGTCGCGGGCATCAATCACAGCCGAGGTAAGGTGGCGCGAATGGCTGGTCCGCGAGCCTGAAACGGGCTTCCACGAGGAACCGGTCTCGTCGCGGTAAAGTGCTGCGGCAGCCTCCCGCATCTGCTCGAAGGCCAGCATGCTGGCCTCGGCGGCCTGCGCGCGCTCGACCTGCTCTTCCAGATTGCTCGAATGTACCTCGGATCCATCGGCAGATGCGATGAGGACCCGGATCTCGTCGCTCGCCCGGTCAAGCTGAGCGGACTTCCGGCTGGCGGCACGGTGAAAGAGATTGACCACGCCCCAGGCAATATCCTCGGCATCTGCTTCCAGGGCCGTGTCGGAAAACATGGCGAAGAGGTCGGACCATACGGCACCAAGCGTCTGGTCGATCGCATCCTCGCAGGGAAAGTCGGTCTCGTTGAAGGGGGCTGGCCTGATGCTGAGGCCTGAAAGGTCGAGGCCGCTCAACTGATCGATGAAGCTGTCGTACATGGAGTGTCTCCTGATCGCGGGGACAACGAGAGGAGGCACCATTGCCTCGGGCCTGTCCGCCGGAGCCCGATCAGGGCCGGGGAAAGGGGCAAGGCGCACCGCGTAGCGGGAAACCTGCGGCCCTAGGCTGGCGCGGGCAACACGGGCCGACGGGCCGCAGGTTGCGGCGCGCCCCGACCGGCCCAAGGGCCTTTCCCGGTGGGCAGGGATGAGGCAGGATCAGGACCCGGTGTCGCAGTTGGATCGGGAGCGCTCGAAGATCGCTTCGCCATTCGAGAATCGCCCGACCAGGCGCAACTCACCGAACAGGTCGATGAACCTTCCCGACACTTGAGCGAGCCAGTGCCGTGCCCTTGCCGTTCGCGGGATGTCAAAATCCGCCTCCCAGTACCGGGGATCGTCTCGTTCGGCGAGCCAGATCGCGGCGAGCCCGCAATAGGTCGATATGCCGCAATCGGCGAAGGCATTGCGCAGGAGGATGCGATCCTCGCGGCCGCGCCATCCATCGAAGCGCTGAAAGGAAGGTAAGGCCGCCTTCGTGGTATCGATGATCTCTTCGACGAGGCAGTCGTAGACCCAGTCGACATCTTCGTCGTCGCCGTCATCAAGCAGGCGAAAGGCCACCACGGAGCCGGTCGGGTAGCTGACGGAACGTCCCATCTCACTGCTCCTCAGGCTGCATCAGCGAGATCGATGTCGGTCTCGCCTTCGCTAGATTTCTGGCCACCCAGTTCGAGCAACAGGCTGGCCGCTTCCTCGGCTTTTGCTGCAGCCGTCAGGATCGCACGCTCGTCCGATTTGAGGATTTTGAGCCAGGACGCGATGTAGCTGGCGTGATGGTCGAGGTGGGTGACCGGAAGACCCAGTTCTGCCCCGAGAATGGCTGAGGACAGTTCTGCGATCAGTTCTTCGGCAACATAGGCGTCGCTGCCGAAGCGGTTCTTGAGATCACGGTCGAGCCGCGAGGAATGCCCCGTCCAGTGCGACAACTCGTGTGCGAGCGTCGCATAGTAGTGGTCATAAGCTTGGAAGAGTTCGGCTGGCGGCATGGTCACTCGGTCGCGCAGCGGCTCGTAATAGGCCTGCGCGCCATGATGGCGCAGGTCTGCGCCGATATGGGCAAAGAAGGCATCAAGGCGGTCTTCGCGTCCTTCGGGCTCCAGCGCGGCAATGAGTGGCTTGGGATGATAGAATGCGGGGAGGCCATCGCATTGGTCGGCGTTGAACACGGCATAGGCCTTGAGCACGCGCCGGTTCTCGGTGTCCGCGTCGCCTTCGGCGTTCTCGACCTCCTTCGTGTAGCTCTTGTAGAAAATCGCGATGGTCGATTTTTCGCCCTTTCGGACCTGCCCGCCGAGCGCCTGACACTGGCGATAGGTCATCCAGTAGGGCGAGGCGTACCCGCAGCCATCGGCCACCAACCACAACCAGAAGGTGTTCATCCCGCGATAGGGCGTCCCGCAGGAACGCAAGGGTCGCGAGACAGGTACACCGCGCCATGGCTTGACCCAGGGTTTAGTTCCTTGCTCGAGCTTCTCGATGATGGCGTCGGTAATCCGCTGGGCAGGCGAAATCGAAGCAGTGCGGCGGGACTTGGTCATGGGAATTCTCCTGATCGCCGGGACGGACATGCCCCGGCTCAGGAAGAGCAAAGCTCCCTCCCCTCTAAGGGGCGACGGTTACATTCTCCATTCAGTCAATCTGGGGGCGCACGCGAGCCCCCCAAAGTCCGACGTTCTGCCACGCTGGCACAAGCGATCTCCTTCAGCTTGCAGTACGTTTCAGCAACCTGAGCTTTCACGTCCATCAAGGATGTCCTGTCTGATGTCAGGTTATTATGCTTGAATATTGACATTGTCAGACTGTGCACGTTATAGTCCGCCGCAGGAGGACGGCATGACCGACGGCCCATTCAAAAATTTGAAGCTCGACAGTCGCTCAAGGCGGTTTGCGGAAGCTGTACAGAATGAGGCTGAAGATCATGACACTCGGTGTGCACTGGGCAGCGATGCCATCGTGAACGGTATCTTGTCAGGAAACGACGGACTGATCCGCGACCTGCAGAGTCATGGTGCGGATGGGCAGCTTGATCTCGATCCGAAGGGATCAATCAAGGGCATCTTCGAAAAGCACGATAAGTCGGAATTTTCGGATGACCTCCAACGTGAAGTCGCCATGAGGCTGCACGATGGTGAGAGCTCTCGCGATGCAATCGACAAGGCTTTGAACGCATGTGTCGAAACCAATATCGGCAAGACGCTCACCCGTATTCAGGAAGCTGGGCTAGAGGCGCACCGGGAAGGCCCGATGCACAGAGACCAGCTCGACCGTCTCAATGAAGGATTGGGCGAAGTCTCAAAGAGCCTCGACCGTGCGCGCATTCAGGATGCCGTGAAGAGCTGCGACAAGAACGCGTTCAAGCTGGACGCCAAAAAAAGAACCGGTCTCGATGACCCAATTCTGTGATCGTAATGAGTGAATTTTCTATGATTTCTGAGCGTGACCTAACCATACTTGAGGCGGGGCAAGCGGCTCCGCGTCGAGGCGCGAAGGGGCGCGTTTATGCGACCATCGGCTCAGAGATTAAGTGCGATAAGGACATCTTTGACAGCTACTGCCATGAAGGCTGGAGCAACATTCACCACGACCTGTTGATTGTCTGCGCGGCAGTCGAATTTGCAGATCGTCGCTGGGGACGCGCCAATGCACATTGGGCACGGCACTTTCATGTGACTGTGCCCGTGATTGAGCTTGCGACCTGGCAGGATGCGACTGTTCAACAAAGTCTTTGCGATACCCTGCGCCATCTGACTGGCGACGAGTGGCGTTTCAGCTTCGTGCGCCATGAGGGCGCAGCAACAAGCAGGCCGCGACAAGGCCCGCTATTCCCGAACCAGCAAAAGGCGTTCGCCATTGCGTACAGCGAAGGCGTGGACTCGCTAAGTGTCTCGGGCCTCTACAACGAGAATAACACTGCCGTGAGCGTGCGTGTGTCGAAATTCAAGGAACGACTGCGCAAAGATGAGCGACCGTTCGACCGCCTGCCCTTTGATGTGAAGGTGAAGCCGAATCCTGAGAACAGTGCCCGGTCGCGCGGTTTCAAATTTGCGGCGGTGACTGCAATCGCCTCGCAGCTGTCAAATGTCAGCCGGATCATTGTGCCTGAAAGTGGACAGGGCGCATTGGGGCCAGTGTTGCTCCCACTGCTCAACATCTATCCAGATTACCGGAACCACCCGACCTTCTTCAGAAAGATGGAGCGCTTCGTAAAGGCTTTGCTTGGCATCGATCTGACCTATGAACAGCCGCGCCTCTGGCATACCAAAGGCCAGACCATCGCAGCATTTCTGGCAAAGCCAGGGGTACAGCCCCAACAGGTCATTGATACCCGTTCGTGCTGGCAGCAACGGGCCAACGTGCGCGTGGGAGGGAAAGTACGCCAATGCGGCATTTGTGCGGCGTGCCTATTGCGCCGGATAAGCCTGCACGCGGCCGGCGTTGTCGAGCCGCCCGAGAAGTATGCCATTGCCGATTTGCGAGCCGCGCGATTTAGTGATGCCCTGCCGAAGCAAAGCAGCTTCAGGGCCACCAAAACCCTTTATGATTACGGCTACATGGGCGCGCGGCACCTGCAACAACTGGCCGAACTGGCCGGTGTGCCAGATACCGCCCTGAAGCCTCACGCATTCCAAATCGCTGACTCCCTTGGATCGTCAGTAGATGACGTGACTAGAAGGCTTCGGGACATGCTCCTGCAACATTCGAAAGAATGGGCCGCATTCGAGCAGGACCAAGGCGAAGAGAGCTTTCTGCAACTATGGATGAAGGGAGGTCGCCATGGCTGATCTAAACGAGCTGACCGCACAGGAGATTGGTCGCCGCCTTCGCCTTGCCCGCGAAACCGCAAAAATCCGTCAGGACGATGCAGCCAAGGTAATTGGTATGTCTCGCCCCACCCTCGTTTCTATTGAAAAGGGGGATAGGCGGGTTCGCATTCAAGAGCTTCAGGCGCTTGCGAACCATTATGGGGTGTCGGTAAATGCCCTGCTGCGCCGCGAGGCAGTCCATACTGATCTTGTGCCACGCTTCCGCCGACTGCGCGAAACCGAGGATGAGCATACCGGCGAGGCAGTACAACTGCTGAATGATCTCGTTCGAGCTGAGGTCGAACTGGAGAACATTCTCGGCATTGAGCGGCCTAAGAATTACCCGCCTGAAAGGGGCATCAACACCGGCGATGTCGTCGAATTGGCAGAACAGCACGCGCAGGAGCTACGCGACTGGCTCGGATTGGGCTCTGGCCCAATCGCCGATATCTTCACCCTGATGGAGTTGGATCTCGGCATCCGACTCTACCAGCGACGCCTGTCGAAGGGTTCGAAGGTGGATGCGCTCTTCACCTACGACCAAACTTTGGGAGCTTGCATTCTCTTGAATGCGAACTTCCCACTGGAGCGGCGTATTCAATCCGCAGCTCACGAGCTGGGGCATTTCGTTGGCACTCGTCAGGCGCCAGAAGTTCTGGAGGAAAATGAGAAGTTTCAGTCCCGCGAAGAGCGATATGCTCACGCGTTTGGGCGCGCCTTTCTCTCACCGCGCAAGAGCTTTGAAGCGGCGTGGCGTCAGCTCACCGCTGGCTCTGAGATTACCCGCAGGCCAATCATCGTACAGGCGCACCATTTCCGCATTTCACGCGAAGCCTGTGTGAGGAGGCTGGAAGAGCTCGGGCTTGTTAAGCGGGGAGCATGGGACAAACTGAAAGCCCATGGTGGCTTTACTCCCGCACAGGTGCGTGAAGTGCTGGGCGATGCTTCAAGTAAGCCCGACCCCGCAAAAGATGATGCAAACCGGCCGGTGTCCCATCGCATGAGCTTCATGGCCTACACCGCCTGGAAGCGCGATCTGATGTCGGAAGGACAATTGGCCGAGCTTCTTAAAATCAAGCGACTAGAGCTGCGCGCTCTGCTCGATCAAATGGAACTTGAGGAGAGCGAAACGGATGACCTGTTTAAGCTCCCTCTCTGATACGCTGACCCCATTAGTCCCCGATACGAGCGTACTGATCAATCTGCACGCTTGTACGTTTGGCGAACAGGTGCTTCGGGCCATTCCAAACGACATTGTTCTGGCTGAAACGGTGGTTACGGAACTCAACCATGAAACTAGTCACGCCAATGGCGAGAACGGGTTCATCCAACGCCTGATATCGGAGAACGTCGTCAAGGTCGTCCAGATGGATGATGCAGCGGCTCGTCTTTTCGAGACGATGATCCGTTCTCCCGGTTCGCTAGATGACGGCGAAGCAGCTACGATTGCAGTGGCGGTGTCACAGGGTTTTCTGCCCGTTGTCGATGAGCGAAAGGGTCGGGCGCGAGCCCAAGACCTGATGGACGGTCAAGCCCCCGCTTGGTCGCTGGACCTTTTGGTGCACCCAGCGGTGCAGTCTGCGCTCGTCGGCGACGGGTATATCGAGGCCGTCTATCTCGCCCTTCGAGAAGGTCGAATGAGGATTGATGAGGAGCGCTGTGAGGCAGTTGCAAGGTTGATCGGATTTGAACGCGCCGTCGCGTGCAATAGCCTTCCGGGGTTCAAGAGTCGCAAGGGTTCTTGGGAGGCCAAATGACCAGCATTCTTGCGTGCTCTTCCCCAATCGATGATGTGGACGAAAGGGCAGCTTTGCTGCTCGTCCTTTCCCAAACGAGACGGTCAGCAAGTGGCCCAAAAGCTTACATTGAAAAGGCGGCCCGTCCCGGAAGGGACGGACCGCCCGCCGAGCGACTTGGACCTGTCAGGAGGGGTCAGGCAGCCTGCTCGGCAATCTCGTCAGTTACTTCTGCGTTGACCGCCTCGTCTTCTTCGTGGTCGGACAATTCGCCTTCTTCGGAACCGGCGAAACACATGATCGGCGGAACCCAAGCCTGCGCCCGTTCCTTGACCTCGGGCTCGCCAATGAAGCTGCCGGAGAAGATGCGCTCGGCAGCGCTCGCCAATTCGGCCTTCTTCGAGGCGGCATAGCGACTGACCAGCTCCGGACCCCCAGCAGCATCTAGCGCTTCGAGCGTGCGGGCTTTTGCCACGCGGTCGAAGTAATTCGCCGCCGTGGGACGCCACCAATGCGCGGTCTCGATTTCGAGCAGCGAGCCGAGTGCTTCGTGCAGCGGCACCGATCGTTCTCCTTCGCAGGCAAGGCTTGCGATGAGCGTTCGCGAGACGACATGGCCGAGCCAGGCCGAACGCGCCTCGTCAGAAAGTACCCGAAACCTTGCAAACCGCTCGACATCGCTTTCGCCAGAACGCCAGCTTTCATCGAGCGACCCGGCAAACTCGGCCAGGGCAGCGCTCGCCGGCGCATCCTTGGCCTCGAACCCGGCAACCGGGCCGGACGCGATCGAGCCGACGAGCGTCGACGCTTTCTTAGCGCGCCAGTCGTGCGCATCGGCATCGGCAAGCGTGAAGACCATGAAGTCGAGCGCCAGTGCCGGGTCATTGGCGAGATGGATTGCCAGGATGTCGCGGCGCTGCATTGCGAGTTCGTCGAGCAGACGCTGGGAAAGCGAGTTCCCCTTGGGCTTAGCCGCACCGCTCGCTTCAATGGCCTCGACCACGCCTTCGTCAGCAATAACTTCGGTCTCGGTGTAGTACTGCGGGACCAATGTCGGCTCGCCATTGCGCGAGAGGACGAGGAAGGCGCCAGCCTTGGATTTCAGTTCGTCGGCGAGTACCGGCGGCCGGTCATTGAGCGCGCGCATGGCGCGGTCGATGACGACGAGTTCCTGTTCGGCCTTGGCGACCTCGTCCTCGTCGCTATCCTCGTCTTCGAGCACGGCTGCGACGCGGTCGTAGTCGGCCTCGAGCTCGCCGAGCTCCTGTGCTTCCTGCTCGGTCATCGGTGCAGGTTCGCAAGGCAGACGGCTCAGACCTTCGACAAGGTCATGGCTGACATAGGTGCCAAGCGTCGAGCGTACCCAGGCAATGCCATTCTCAAGCGCGACCTTTTCTGCGGCTTCTGCCATCGCCTTGTGTGCAAGGTCCTCGAGCAGCGCGACATCGATCCAGCTCTCGCTGGCATCATCGTCGAACAGTTCGCGCTCGATCCGGCCGCCTGCGGCGAGGTAGGCATCGCGTCCGACGAGCACGGCACGCGGATCGGAACCACGCACCGTGGCATCGAGCACCATGCGGCGGATCGTGTCAGGCGTGATCTGGTACCAGGCTTCCTGCAGCTCGGCATAGACATGCGCCTGGCGCTCCACGTCGGATATCGCGCCATAGGCCTTGGCCATGTCGAGCGTGATCGTGCCTTCGGCAAGCGCTTCGAAGACACATGGCGCGAGACTTGCCAGGCGCAGACGTCCTTCGACGAACCGGACGGTGAGGCCGAAGCGGCGCGCCACGTCTTCGGTGGTAGCGCCTGCCTCGACGATTGCCGCGAAAGCCTGCGCCTCGTCGGCCGGATTCATCGCCAGACGCTGGAAGTTCTCGGCAAGACTGGCTTCGCGCACTTCGCTTTCCTCGCCTTCGATGACGAGGCAGGTGACTTCGTGCGTGTCAGGCAAGGTGCCCTCTTCGGCCAGCGCCTGCAGCGCGGCGAGACGGCGACCGCCGGCCTCGACTTCGAACTTGCCGCGCTTTCCTTTGCGCACGACGAGGTTCTGCAGCAGGCCGCGCGCAGCAATATCTGCCCGCAGTTGGAGGTCCGCCAGCACGTCGCTCGACTTGCGAACGTTGCGCGGGCTCGCAGCGAGCTTCTTCAAGGGAATGGACTGGATCATGGGTGTTCTCCTGATGGATTGAAGGCGCACGCGAAGATCACGAGGCCCACAAGCCCAAAGGGCCCCCTCCACTCTCATTCTGAAATTGGGGTCTGCCCGAGGGATCAGGCGGCAAGCGCGGGGAGGACCGACGAGGCTGCGGAGACTGGCACGAACAGCCGCGTGCGGTAACGGATGATCTCGGTGAAGCAGCCCTTGCCCTTGTACCACTCGAGCCGGTCGGGCGAGAACCCGGTCAGTTCAAGGCGCTGTTCGCCGCCGACCAGCGAGCGCTTCACCGTGAGTGGATCGTGGCTCGCAAGGCCCAGCGGCTTGCCGCTGGCGAGGACGAGGTCACCGAGCTGCTCTGCGGCTGGTCCGGTAACCCCAGAAAGACCAAAGGTTTCGGCGATCGCAGCGAGATCGATATCGAGCACTTCGCGGCCGATGATCGAGTGGCCGTCCTCGGCAACGAGCCGGGTGACGCGGACATGATCGCCGGGGAGGCGCTTCCAGACCGGAAGCAGCAGCCCGGTTGCGAGATGGACGCGCTCGGTCACCGGTGAAGCGGCGGCTTCCTTTTCCTCGGCCCGCCAGGCGCTGGTGAACGCGGTGACGCCAATTTCCTCCCAGTGACTTTCACCGAGAGCTTCAAGCGTCCAGTTCGCGGACTTGAGCGGGCGCAGCAGTCGTCGGCGTTCGATCACGGCCCCGTCGTCAGCGATGAGGCGCCGGGCTGGAACCGACAGTGCGATCTTGCCCGAGCGCGCATTGCGCATCGGTATCGCGTGCGGGCTGCCGATCTCGTGCATCCGCACCAGGCGCTGCAATCGTAGGGGCCGAAGGTGCCGGCTCACTTCGAGCGAGACGAGCCGGGTCTCCGCTCCGGTCACAGGATCGGTGCGCAGGAGTTCATCGGCGAGCACCGTGAAGTGATCAACCCTCACGGTTTCCAATCCCTGGTCAAGCGTTCCAGCTTCGCGCGCGGCTTCGATCCGCGCTTCGACGAGGCCGAGATATTCGTCGAAGATCGCGTTCTGGAGCGCGATCGGTAGCGCGAGAATGCGGTTGAGCCAGCGCTGAATCGTCGGGAGATTGTCGGTCAGCCCGCCATCGGGGTTTTCAAGTCGCAGACAGGTGCGCTCGACGAAGTTACCGAAGCTCGTAGCTTCGAGCTTGCCGTCATAGAGCAGCTGGAACCAGCGGCTGAGCGCGTCGCGCGCGTAGTCGCTTTCGAGATTGTCTGCCGGGTCGAACAGGTTCTGACCGCCCGTCTGGCGCTGACCACGCGTCAGCGCGCCCAAGCCATCGAGCCTTCGCGCAATGGTCGAGATGAACCGGCGCTCGCCCTTCACGTCGGTGGTCACCGGGCGGAACAGCGGGGCCGAGGCCTGGTTGGTGCGGTTGGTACGACCGAGACCCTGGATCGCGTTGTCGGCGCGCCAGCCCGGCTCGAGCAGGAAATGAACCCGGCGCTGCTGGTTCTTCGCATGAAGGTCTGCATGGTAGGATCGACCCGTACCGCCCGCGTCCGAGAAGACCAGGATGCGCTTGGTTCCTTCCATGAAGCTTTGCGCTTCGGCGACATTGGCGCTGGGGCTTCGCCGTTCGAGGCGCTGCTGACCATCGCGTCCCAATATCAACCTGCGGGTCCGGCCCGTGACTTCGGCCACAGCCTCGGTTCCGAAGTGCTCGATAATCGCGTCAAGTGCTGTGGCAATGGGCGGCAGCGCGCAGAGCTGTTCGATCAGCGCGTCGCGCGCGGCAATGGCGCGCGGGCAGAAAACGGGATTGCCCTCCTCGTCGCTCATCGCCTCCGAGTGGAGATTGCCGTCCTCGTCTGCGAAGACCTGCATCAGGCGCACCGGGAAGCTCTTCGCAAGATAGTCGATGACATATTCACGCGGGGACAGATCGATATCGAGCGCTTCGCGTTCTTCCACGCTAAGGTCGGCAAGGCGCCGATCGAGCATGGCCTCGGCGGTCGAGACCAGTTGCACGACAACCGAATGGTCTTCGCCAAGTGCCGCTTCCATCGCGGGGATCAAACTCGGCAATTTCATCGAAAGCAGGAGCTGGGCAAAGAAGCGCTGCTTGGTGCCTTCGAAGATCGATAGCGCTGCAGCCTTGGCATTGCGGTTGAGCGTGTCGCCGCTGTACTCGTCGACCACGCGGGTTGCCTCGAGCGCAGCTTCGAGGTTGCGGTGAATGATCGCCCAGGCATCGGCATAGGCATCGTAGATCCGAACCTGTGCGTCGGTCAGGCTATGTTCGAGGATCTCGTACTCCACCCCGGCGAAGGACAGCGCACGGGCAAGGTAGAGTCCCTGGGCCTTAAGGTCGCGGGCGACGAGCTCCATCGCCGCGACGCCGCCCGCGCGGATCTCGGTCATGAAGGCTTCGTGGGTCGGGAAAGCGGTCTCGGGTCCCCACAGGCCGAGCCGGGAGGTGTAACCGAGGTTGGCGATATCCGAAGCGCCAGTGGCAGACGCGTAGAGCACGCGAGCGCGCGGGAGATGATTCTGCAGCCTGAGGCCCGCCATCCCTTGTTCGGAGCCCTTGACCTTGCCGCGGATTGAAGAGCCCCCGAGCGCATTAGCCATCGCATGGGCTTCGTCGAAAGCGATCACGCCGTTGAAATCCTCGCCCGCCCAGGCAAGGATCTGGTCGAGCCGCGTATCCTCGGCGCGGCCCGAGCGCAGCGTCGGATAGGTGACGAAGAGAATGCCTTCGGACATCGTTACGGGCTGGCCGAGTTTCCAGCGTGAGAGCGGCTGGAGATCGAGCGGTAGCCCGCCAAGCGCTTCCCAGTCGCGGCGCGCATCTTCGAGCAGCGCCTCGTTCTTGGTGATCCACACATGGCGGCGCTCGCCTGCGAGCCAGCGGTCCATGATGACCGCTGCGATCTGCCGTCCCTTGCCCGCTCCGGTTCCATCGCCAAGGAAGAAGCCTTGGCGGTAGGAGTGCCCGTCTTCGGACAGTTCGAGCGAGGTGCCTTCCTGGCTGACCTTGAACTGGCCCGGCAGGTCGCGCGCAAATGCCTGGGCTGCATAGACCAATGTCTCGCACTGCGCTTCGGACAGAAGGCCATCGGCCTGCCAGCCAGCGGGAAGACGCGGTGTGACGTCCGGCTGAGGCGCCGCGACAGAACCCATGGCGACCGATTCCACGAGCGGGGTGGGATGGACCGGAGCATCTTCGAACGCGATGCGGCTGGGCCGGTATGGCAGATAGATGCCGGTCTGTTCGGGCACCGGTGCGGGGTCGGCCAAGACCGAATAGGTAAGATCGATCGCATTCGCTGTGGCTGGTGTTGTCGCTGCAAACGGCGCCACCGGCCGGACCGGCGCGCGATGCGTTGAAGTCTTACCAACGAGGCTCACTGGCTTACCGACTGGCAAGCGATGGATGTTGGCGGAGGTCTGTACGCGTGGCGGAAGCGCAGTGATAAGCTCGTGGACTTCGATCAGGTCGCCAGTATCTCCGGTGATAACTGGCGCGGACGCAGTCTGCGTCTTGTCGAACACGACCAGGCGAACGGCGATACTCGTCCCGGTGCGGCGAAACACCTGCTGCAAGCGAATATCGAGCAACAGCGATGTTTCGCCCTGCGCCTTGGCGAAGGCGGAAGCATCGAAGCCGTCGGGCATGATCGCAACAATCCTCGCCCCATTGGCAGCGGCCCGGATTGCACTACGAAGGTGGCGCTGCGCGGTCTCGCCGTCCTTGCCGCGTTCCTGGCTGCGGGCGAACGGCGGGTTTATCAGCACGACCGACGGAACAGGGCCACGATGCAGGTCCGCGATCAGTTCCCCGTCATGCGCAGTGATCGTGGCCGAAGGGAAGACGTGGGCCAGGCCGTCTCGTCTTGCCGGATCGATCTCGTTGATGAGCAGCGAAGCGTTCTGGACGCTGCCCCAGAGAGCAAGGGCGCCATTGCCTGCGGACGGTTCGAGAAGTGTGTCGTGCGCCGAGACAGCTGCGGCCTTCGCCATCAGCCAGGCCAGCATCGGCGGGGTCGAGAATTGCTGGAGCTCGACCTGTCCTTCACTGCGCACGTGCCGCGGCGGCAAGGCTGCTTCGAGCCAGTCGAACCGCGCTTCGGCTTCATGCACGCTTGTCGCCAGGTCGATGCGCGAGGACTCGCGAAGCCAGAGCAGAGCGCCGATCTCGACGGCGTTGTTGTAGTCGTCGATCGTCCAGGCGCTTCCCCAATCTTGTGCACCGGTCTCTTCGGCAAACAGGCTGGAAATGTCGGCGCGGGTAAGATGACGTCCTGATACGACAAGCTCGGCAATCCTAGCGCCAACGGCGTAAGCCGATGGCACTGATGGCAACTGCTCGCCGGCGGGAAACAAGTCTGATTGAAACATGGCAATTCGTCCTCCTGATGAAGGCATCGGGACACGCCCTCTGCCGGATCAGGAATTCGAGAAGCCCTCTCTCCTCTACGGCGCCGTCTTGCGGCGCAGCCATGCTGTCAGTTCATCGTTCCAATCGGTACCGCGTGATGACGGCTTGCGAACGTGGATCGTGCGTCCATCGCGGGCATAGGCGGCCGTGGCACGCGACGCAGCCAGCTCGCCGCCCGCATCGTGATCGACGAAGAGGTGAACCTCGGTCACGCTCTCGGGCACGCTGACGAGGCCGAAGCGCTCATTGCCCAGGGTCGCCCAGACGGGGATGCCTGTAAGAGCGTAGGCCGACATCGCGCTTTCAATGCCCTCTGCGAGGCCAAGCTGGCCAGAAGCCGGAGCAAAGAGGCGGACGGCAGCTTCCCCGAGCGCGCCGAGCGCGCGCTTTGGCTTGTCGAAGCCAGCCTTGCCTGAAGCCTCGGTAGACAGGAACGTGCGGTGGATGGCGATCGGGCCCTCGTCGAGACTGACTGCCGCGATCATGGCGGGCAGAAAGCGGGCCCGTCCTTTCGGGCCAAGCGGCGTTCGTGGATGGAAGCGGAGCGTAGGAGATGCGGCGAGGATGCCGCGGCTTTCAAGATATGCCTTTGCCGGACTGGCACGCAGTGGCTGCGCATCGCGCCAGATCCTCACCGCTACCGCCGAGGGTTTGCGGGTGCTGGTCGATTCGGGTTCGTTGGTGGTCGCAGAACCTGCAAAAAGCGCCGGTGCCTCGAAACCTTCACGCGCCAGAGCAGCCAGCACGCTCTGCTGATCGCATCCCGCGAAACAGTGGAAGAGGATGGCCTGTCGGCCGAGCGACACACCGAGTGACGGCGTGCGGTCATCATGCGCGGGGCAACAGGCCATGCCCTTTGTGCCGGACCATTTGCCCCCTCGGCTTTCGCAGATCTTGCGGGCGGTGCCCTCGAGCGAATGACGTGACAGGGTTGAATTCGAAACAGGCATACCGGCTCCATCGCCTCACAGTTGCCCCCTCCAAACGAACCCCTCTCCTCTCGGATAAACTTGCAAAAAAACGTTTTCCTACACCCACTCGTTCTATTTATGTTCTCTTGCGGATCGAGGCAAGGTGAAAGGTAATTCGATGCGAATGTCTCTGGTGGCCTGCGGTTGCGCTGCGCTCGCGATTGCGATTTCGGGATCCGCGCGCGCGCAGGAGTTTCAGGTCTTCGACCATGACCTCGGCACAGTTGAGGCTACAACCGACAAAGGGCGCGCTTTCAACCCGACTGCAATCTACTTGGGCAAGCCAGACGGCGGCACGGCTTATATCGATAGAAGCTTCAAGGAAGCCTTGTACGAACCACTCATCCGGCAAGCTGAAGCGCGATACCAATTGCCACCTCGACTGCTTCAGGCCCTGATTTGGCAGGAATCGCGGTTCAACCCGATGGCGATCAGTCCGGCTGGCGCCGCTGGGCTCGCTCAACTCATGCCGGGAACGGCAAGAGAACTTGGTGTCAGCAATCGCCACGATCCGGCTCAGAACATCGATGGCGGCGCGCGGTATCTGAAGCAGATGCTAGAGCGCTTCGGTGCGATCCATCTCGCGCTAGCTGCCTACAACGCTGGCCCCGGCGCCGTGTCGCGAGCCGGCGGGATACCGGAAAATCGGGAAACACCTGGATATGTGAAGAGCGTTATCGGCCGATGGATGGCATATAGCTCGATATGACTACGAACCCTCGAACGAAGACTTTGGATTTGAGGTTACCGCAGAGGGTATCGTTGTCGGGTTCGACCGCCTTCGCGTCGAATGGCTGGGGCAGGTGCCCGCCTAGGAGCAGGTCAAGCGGCTCTCAACACAGCTATGTTTTGTGCTTTGCCGCCGATGGAATCGAGGAAGTCTGCCCAATCCTGCAGCATTGCACGACGGGGAGCGAGATATTCGGCAGCATTGTATGCCCCACGAACCTCGTTCTCTTCGCTGTGTGCCAATTGCAGTTCAACCCAGTCTTCATGATATCTGCGGATCCACATCGGTGGTTCGCCGACCTCGACCAGCTGCTCATTCGCCCAGGTGCTCGCCAGACCCCTGAAGCCGTGAACAGTTTGTCGCCCGTGGTAACCGAGCCGATAGAGGCCATAGATCATCGTATTCTCGGAAAGCGGCATCTTGGGTTTCTGGCCTGGAAAGACGTATTCGGCTTCGGACTTGCTGATCATATCTTGAGCAAGAGAAGCGGCTTGTCGCGACAATGGCACGATATGCTCGCGGCCCCTTTTCATCCGATTAGCGCCAATGCGCCAAACTGGTGAGTTTCCAGCTAGATCCTCAAACTCTTGCTTCTTGGCAAACCGGAGTTCCTTTGTCCGGACCCATGTAAGAAGCGCAAAGGTCAATGCCGCCCGCGTAATTTCGGATCGTCTCTCACCCTCTTCCTGGTATCGCTCCATCTTGATGATGAGTTCGGGTAGCTGTGCCAGAGGCAGCTTCGCCATATGCTTGACCCGAGGACGTGGCTTCAAAGCCCCCCGAAGATGCGCCGTTGGATCGGAATCGCAAAGTCCGCTGGCAATCGCGAACTGGAATACCTGACCAATACACTGCTTGGCCCGTCGACTGATGTCGAGCGCGCCGCGCTCCTCGATCTTCCGAATGACCTTCAAGACTTCTGGTGGAGTTATCTCATGCATCATGAGCTCGCCCAAGACAGGAAGCACGTCCTGCTCCATCCGCGACCACACACGCTTCGCATGGGCGGGATTGAGACTACTTGCTCTGTTCTCATGCCACATGGTGGCAATCGCCCTGAAGGTCTTAGCCTCTTCGAAGTCCCGACCCGGTTTGTGAACCATCGGGTCCCTGCCTTTGGCCAGCACACCCTTGGCAGCTCTCTTGAGTTCTCTTGCGGCCGCTATTCCGACTTCGGGGTAGGCACCGAAAGAAAGCAGCTTCTCTTTCCCGTGGTACCGGTATTTCAGCCGCCAGAGCTTCGAGCCGTTCTTTTGCACGAGGAGGAATAATCCCTCCCCATCCGCAAGCTTGTATGGACGCTCAGCCGCCTTCGCTTTTTTGATCTGAATCTCACTCAAGGCCATTGGGGGTATCGCTCCTTTTCGCTACCCCCGGAAAATACCCCCAAAATACCCCCACACCAAATCCGGCTTCAAGCGAATGCATGCGCACGCAAGCGGACGCGAATCACTCACATCATTCTGTTTTAATTGAGTTTTACGGATATATGCGGAAGCAAGCGAACCCATGCGGATTCGAGATTGGTAGCGGAGGAGGGACTTGAACCCCCGACACCCGGATTATGATTCCGGTGCTCTAACCAGCTGAGCTACTCCGCCCCAGGCATCGCCCGAACTTGTGCGGGCGACCGGCAGGCGCGGGCTTTAGGCAAGCACTTGCCGTCGGTCAACCGCGCTTTGGGCCGCGAAAGGCCCAGTCGCGCACATGATCCCATGGCCCGCCCATGTACCGGAACAATGAAAAGCCGCGAAAGAAGAAACGGCGCGGCGCTACGGCCGGGGCAAGTTCCGCCTGCAACGCCTTGGCCTCGGCCGGGCTGACCTTGTTCTGCACGGTGATGTGCAGGCGGGGACGGTGGCCGTCCTGAGCCGACAGATTGCCGTGAAAATGCTCCGCTATTTCGTCCCGCAGCGCCAGCATAGCGGGGCTTGCGAGTGCAAGTGCCGTGCCCCGCCCCAACGAAATGATGCCTTGAAGATGCGCTTGCGGTGGCGGGTTCTGCCTGGTCAGGCGTGTCAGCAAGCCGGCCAGTTCCGCTGAGCACGAAGGCGGCAGGGCGTGGAACAGGGTCACATGCGCGGCCAGATGGTTTCGTTCCGGCGGGAAGTGCCTGTCGCGCAGGGCAGTCGCCCAGGCTTGGAGGTCGGGCGGCAGCGTGGCGGTGAGGATCAGCGGTTCGCGACCCTCCACCGTTCAGATGCCTTCGCGTTCACGAAATTCGCGCCACCTGCGGACGTTGGCGTTGTGTTCGGCAAGGGTGCGGGCAAAGACATGCCCCCCGGTCCCGTCCGCGACGTAGAACAGCGCGTCAGTGTCTGCCGGGTTCAGGACTGCCGCAATGCTGTCGCGCCCCGGGTTGGTGATCGGGCCGGGCGGCAAGCCCGCTACAGCCCGCGTGTTGTACGGATTGGGATCGCGCACTTCCGACAGGCGGATCATGCGCCCCAGCGGCCGTCCCTGCGTAATGGGATAGATCGTGGTGGCATCGACATCCAGCCGCATCCCCTGCCGCAACCGATTGGTCATCACCCCGGCGATCAGGGGCCGCTCGCTCGCCTTGCCGGTCTCTTTTTCGACCAGCGATGCGAGGATGAGTGCCTCGCGCTGGGAACGGGCAATCGTGTCAGGTCCGCGCTTGGCCCACTCCTGGGTCAGCGCCTCGTCCATCGCCGCCTGCATGCGGGCGAGCACCGCCTGACGGCTTTCCCCGCGTTCGAAGCTGTAGGTGTCGGGAAGGATGCTGCCCTCTGCCGGTACGGCAATTCCGCCGGTCAGCAGCGGTTCGGCCATCAACCGCTCATGGACGAGAACGGCAGGCAATCCTTCCGGTATGGTGACGAACCTGCGCACCACTTCGCCCGACTGGAAGATGTCAAGGATGCGGGCGGGGCTGGCACCCGCCGGCAGTTCAAATTCGCCGGCCTGGATATGTCCGGTTCCGCCAAGCAGCTTAGCGCGCAGGAGAAATGCGTCGGCCGACGCAATCAAGCCTTCGTCCTCCAGCTTCGCGGCCGCAGAAGTGAGGGTCGCGCCGTCAGGCACGATGAAGGTCACATCCTGCTCAATCTGCGCGGAGCCGTACCAAGGCAGGAGGAGCCACGCGAGGCCGATCACGGCCACGATGGCGATGGCGGCGGCGCCCAGCAATGCTCGCTTCAGGGTCATCTGGACTCTTCTCTCCTGTCCCTGCAAACAAAGGCCAAGGGATGCACCGGCGAACCTGTGACCAACCGCAAGAACAAGGGCTGCGGCATGAAAATCCGATCGCTCACGCCTTTTCTAACGCACGGCAAGTGAGTTGACTGCCCTAATCCACCTGCTTCACGATTAACGAGGCATTGGTTCCGCCAAACCCAAACGAATTGTTCAACGCCGCCCTCACCCGTCGCTCCTTCGCGCGGTGCGGAACCAGGTCGACGCCTTCGGTTCCTTCATCGGGGTTGTCGAGATTGAGGGTGGGCGGCACGATCTGGTCACGGATGGCCAGAATGCAGAAGATGCTCTCCACTGCGCCAGCGCCGCCCAGCAGATGTCCGATAGCGGATTTGGTGCTGCTCATCGATGCACCGCACAGATCGTCGCCCATTACACGCTTCGCCGCCGCAAGTTCGATCGTATCGGCCATGGTCGAGGTGCCATGTGCATTGATGTAATCGATGTCGCACGGCTCCAGCCCGGCCCGGCGCAGTGCCATGCGCATGGCGAGTTCCGCCCCGCGCCCTTCAGGATGGGGCGCGGTAACGTGGTAAGCATCGCCAGAGAGGCCATATCCCACGACTTCGGCGTAAATCTTCGCCCCGCGCGCCTTGGCGTGCTCATACTCCTCCAGCACCACCACGCCCGCACCTTCGCCCATGACGAAACCATCGCGGTCCCGGTCGTAAGGGCGGCTCGCCTGTTCTGGCCGATCGTTGAAGCTGCTGTTGAGGGCACGTGCCTGCGCGAAGCCGGCCACTCCCAGCGGGTTGATGGTTGACTCTGCACCGCCGGCAAGCATCACGTCGGCATCGTCAAGTGCGATCATGCGCGCCGCGTCGCCAATTGAATGCGCGCCGGTGGAACAGGCGGTGACGACCGCGTGGTTTGGCCCCATCAGACCATATTTGATCGAAACCTGCCCGGATACCAGGTTGATGAGGCGGCCGTGCACGAAGTGCGGGGAAACCCGCCCCGGCCCCTTTTCATGCAGGACGATCGATTCCTTCTCGATCCCCGGCAGACCGCCAATGCCCGACCCGATGGAGCAGCCCGTCCGCTGCTTCAGGGCGTCGTCCATTTCGGCGAGGCCAGCATCTTCGAGCGCCTGTCCGGCGGCATCAATGCCATAGATGATGAAGGGATCGACCTGCCGCTGAACCTTGTGGTCGACCCGCTTGTCGGGGTCAAAGCCCCAGGGATGATCCTTGCCCTTCACCTCGCAGGCGATGGTGCATTTCTGATCGCTCGCATCGAAACGGGTGATCGGCCCGGCACCGCTTTTGCCAGCGATGAGATTCGTCCAGGACGTTTCCACATCGCCGCCGAGCGGGGTGACGAGTCCCAGTCCGGTGACAACAACACGGCGCATTCAAACGTTCTCCCTGAACGGCGACAGGCCCAGTCCCGATCGGACCGAGCCTGCCATTAACCGGAACTGCTGAACCGGGCTTCCGGCAGGCTCAGGCCGGACGGAAGGCGGCAATCAGCCCTTGTGTTCTTCGATGTAGCGGGTCGCATCACCCACGGTGGCGATCTTCTCAGCCGCGTCGTCGGGGATTTCCACGCCGAACTCTTCTTCGAACGCCATGACCAGTTCCACGATGTCGAGGCTGTCGGCGCCAAGGTCGTCGATGAAACTCGCCTCAGGCGTGACCTTGTCGGCTTCCACGCCCAGATGCTCGATGACGATCTTGTGCACGCGTTCCTGAGTGTCGCTCATGTAAATCCTCTTGGAGTGAAGGGTGATGTATCAGCTGTCGCCCTAATGAACGGCGCGGCTGAACGCAAGGCATGGTGCTGCGGCATTGTTATTCCTTGGCGTTGTCCACGCGCGCGGACGCGGCGGCTGGTTGTTCAACCGTGCGGATGTGCACGTCGCGCAGTTGCCGCGGGCCGACGGCGGAGGGCGCGCCCATCATCAGATCCTGGGCCCGCTGGTTCAGGGGGAAGGCGATCACCTCGCGGATGTTCGGTTCGTCCGCCAGCAGCATGACGATGCGGTCGATACCCGGTGCGGACCCGCCGTGGGGCGGCGCGCCCAGCTTGAACGCTTCGATCATCCCGCCGAAATTGGCGTCCACGTCCGGCCGGGAATATCCGGCGATCTCGAACGCCTTGTACATGATGTCCGGCCGATGGTTGCGGATCGCACCTGAGGACAATTCGTAGCCGTTGCACACGATGTCGTATTGCCACGCCTTGATCTCCAGCGGATCCTGCGTTTCCAGCGCCTCCATTTCGCCCTGCGGCATGGAGAAGGGATTGTGGCTGAAGTCGATCTTGCCCGTGTCCTCGTCCCGTTCGAACATCGGGAAGTCCACCACCCAGCAGAACTTGAAGCAATCCTGCTCGATCAAGTCCAGTTCCTCGGCAACGCGGGTGCGCGCGGCACCGGCCAGCTTGACGGCGTCCTGCTCCTTGCCGGCGGCAAAGAACAGTCCGTCATTCTCCCCTAAGCCAAGATCCGCGTAGAGGCGCTCCATACCCTCAGCGCCGTGGTTCTTTGCAATGGGGCCGCCGAACTCCCCGCCTTTGCGCGTGACATAGCCGAGGCCGGCAAAACCCTGTGACCGCGCCCATTCGTTCATGTCGTCGAAAAACTTGCGGCTTTTCTCGTGGGTAGAGGGTGCAGGAACCGCTCTGACAACCCCGCCGCCGCCGACGATCTTCTCGAACAATCCGAGGCCGGACTGCGTGAAGTGCCCGGACACGTCGCTGATGCGAAGGGGGTTGCGCAGGTCCGGCTTGTCGGTGCCGAACTTCAATAGCGCCTCGGCGTAAGGGATGCGCGGAAATTGTCCGGCTGGCGTCACAGATTTGCCGTTTGCGAACTCCTCGAACACACCGGACAGCACGCCTTCCAGCATCTGGAAGACGTCTTCCTGAGTCACAAAGCTCATCTCGAAATCCAGCTGGTAGAACTCGGGCGAGCGGTCGGCCCGCAGATCCTCGTCCCGGAAACAGGGCGCGATCTGGAAGTACCGATCGAACCCCGCCACCATGAGCAGCTGCTTGAACATCTGCGGTGCCTGCGGCAACGCGTAGAAGCGGCCCGGATGGAGGCGGCTGGGCACAAGGTAATCGCGTGCCCCTTCCGGGCTGGAGGCGCCGAGGATCGGGGTCTGGAACTCGGTAAAGCCCTGTGCGGTCATGCGGCTGCGGATGCTGCTGATCACGCGGGATCGCAGCATGATATTCGCGTGAACCCGCTCCCGCCGCAGGTCGACAAAGCGATATTTCAGCCGCGTCTCCTCGGGGTATTCGGCATCACCGGCGACCGGCAGGGGCAGTTCGGCAGCTTCGCTCTGCACGGTAACGGCGCGCGCGAACACCTCGATTTCGCCCGTGGCCAGAGCGGCATTGGCCGTTCCCTGCGCCCGGGCCTTCACCTCGCCGTCGATGGTGACGACGCTTTCCACCCGCAGCTTTTCCAGCGTCGCCAGCGCCGGCGAGTCTTCGTCGGCGACGATTTGCGTAATGCCGTAATGATCGCGCAGGTCGATGAACAGCACGCCGCCATGATCCCGCTTGCGATGTATCCAACCGGAAAGTCGCACGGTGCTGGAAACATCGGCCGTGGTCAGTTGGGCGCAGGTATGGGTGCGATAGGTGTGCATGGCGATACTGGATCTTTCAATAAACACGGTGCCAAAAGCGGTCAGGGGCGAGGCGCCGCAGCCCGGTGCGTCACCTTGCGCCGGCAAGACCGCAGCGTTGGCGAAAACTCGCGAATCCGCGCCGGAAGATGCTTTGTCAAGCCGCAGTTCCCGCGTAAAGGAGCCGCCATGAAGATCCACCCGCTCATTACCGATACCACAACCCTTGCCGAACTGTGCGCCCGCCTTGCCCAGTCACCTTTCGTTTGCGTCGATACCGAGTTCATGCGGGAGAACACGTACTGGCCAGAACTGTGCCTGGTGCAGATCGGCAACGAAGAAGAAGCGGCGGCGATCGACCCCTTGGCCGATGGCATAGACCTGTCGCCGCTGCTCGACCTGCTGACCGACAACGAAGACGTTCTGAAGGTCTTCCACGCGGGCGGCCAGGACGTGGAAATCATCTTCAATCTGACCGGCAAGACTCCCCATCCGATCTTCGACACCCAGATCGCGATGATGGCGGTCAGCCAGTCGGAACAGATCGGCTACGCCAACCTGGTCGAATCATGGCTCGGCAAGACGGTCGACAAGGGTGCACGCTTCACCGACTGGTCGCGGCGGCCGCTGAGCGATCGCCAGATCGAATATGCCATCGGGGACGTGACGTACCTCGCCACCATCTTTCCGCGCATTCTCAAGAAGCTGCGCAAGACAGACCGGGGGGTCTGGCTGGACGCGGAAATGGAGCGACTGGCGGACGCAGCCAATTATCAGGTGCAACCCGATCAGGCGTGGCAGCGCCTGCGCGCGCCCAGCCGCAATGCTGCGGTGCTGGGCCGGATGAAAGCTCTCGCCGCGTGGCGCGAAATGGAAGCGCAGGACAAGAACATACCGCGCGGCCGGATCATGCGCGATGAAACACTCGCCGACATCGCCGGGCATCCGCCCAAAAGCCAGGCTGATCTGGCGAAGGTGCGCGGGCTGTCGCAGGGATGGCGCGACAACGAGATCGGGCGCCGCTTGATGGCGGTGCTGGAACAGGCGGAACCGCTGCCCAAGGACGAAATGCCGATCCGCAACGAACGCGGTGCGCCGCTGGGCAAGGAGGGGTCGCTGGTGGCCGATCTGCTAAAGCTGCTCCTCAAGATCAAGGCCCGCGAACTCGACGTCGCCGCCCGCCTGCTGGCCCGGTCTGACGAACTGGAGGCGCTGGCGGCCGGCTTGCGCGACTTGCCCATGCTGCAGGGTTGGCGGCGCGAAGTGTTCGGCCGCGATGCGCTGGAACTTGTGGAGGGCAGGCTGGCGTTTGCGGTAAAGGAGGGGCGCATGGTGATGACACGCGTGGATGAGGCAGCTGCTGACCCGCTTCTCCAGGAGCAGGCGGACGCGGCCGAGTGACCTGCCGGTGGTCGCCACCCGCCTCCGCCATAAGGGAAGCTGGCGGCCATGCGGCGAGCCGGTTTGGACGTCGTCCGCTCCGGCAGAAACCGTGACATGACAACCTATCTGCCCACACTCAAGCAGCTCCAGTACCTCGTCGCCTTGCGCGAACACGGCCATTTCGGCCGCGCGGCAGCTGCCAGCTATGTCTCTCAATCGACGCTTTCGGCGGGCATCCGCGAGCTTGAGACGCTGCTCGGCGTCACTCTGGTCGAGCGCAGCCGCCGGGTCGTCCGCTTCACCCCGCTGGGGCAGGAGGTGATCGTCAAGGCGCGTTCCATTCTGCGCGAAGCGGAGGAACTGACCGATCTGGTGCAGGCAGCAGGCAAGCCGCTGTCAGGCAGTCTGCGCATGAGCGTCATTCCCACGATCGCGCCTTTCATGCTCCCGCGCATGCTTCCGCGCCTCAGACGGGAACGACCCGATCTGAAGCTCTTCCTGCGCGAGGAGCCGACGGACACGGCGCTCGAGAACCTGCAGCACGGCCGAGTGGATTGTGTTCTGCTTGCCCTCCCCTACGCGGTGGGCGACGCCGCCATTGCGCCGATCTGCGAAGATCGGCTGCTGGTCGCGTTCACGCCGGAACAGGGGCGCGAGCCGCCTGACACCATCTCGCCGACAGCCATAGATGAAGGGCGGCTGCTGATGCTGGAGGATGGTCATTGCCTCAAGGAACACGCGCTGGCCGCCTGTAACCGGCCCGAACTGCGGAACGAGGCAACCATGATCGGCACCAGCCTGCACACGCTGGTGCAGATGGTCGATAACGGCCTCGGCATCACCATGCTGCCGCAGATGGCGCTGGACGCAGGCATTCTGGCTGGGACACGCGTGGTCGCACGACCGCTGAAGGCGCCCAATGCCGCTCGCGAGATTGCCCTGGTCTGGCGGCGGGCGTCACCGCGCGAAGCGGACTTCCAGCTGCTCGCCGACGAAATCCGCGCCGGTTAGCGGCAGGTGTTCTTGTCTGGCTGCGCCAGCATGGCGGCGACAACGGCAGACGGTCGGCTTCATCCTCGGCTGAGCGCCGGTCAATCCATGTGCCTGAGCCCGACCCGCAGGTAATCCCAGCCCGTGACAAGGGTGAGAACCGCCGCGGCCCACAGACTGGCGAGGCCGACCAGATGCATCCACTGATCGGCCAGCGGTCCGCAGTCCACCCGCATGGAACAGGGTGTGCCGTGCACGCCGCCTGCCAGGATCAACGCACCCAGCGCGACCAGCTGGAAGGTCGTTTTCCATTTCGCCAGCCGCGAGACCGGAACGCTGACCTGTATCCCGCCCAAAAACTCACGAAGGCCCGACACCGCAATTTCGCGAATGAGGATGATGAGCCCTGCCAGCACATGCACGTCCCCGACGTACGGGCCGCGCAGATAGCCTTGGGCCGTCAGCACCAGGATCACGGCTGCCACCATGATCTTGTCGGCGATGGGATCGAGGAAGATACCAAGCCGGGACACCGCCCCGCTCGACCGGGCGAGCATTCCGTCGAAGTAATCGGTGATGCCCATCGCACAATACAGCACGAAGGCGATCAGATACCCCGTACGCCACTCCGGCCACCACAGGAAGAACACCAGCAGCGGGATCATGGCGATTCGCGACATGGTGAGGATGTTTGGCAGTGACCACATGATCGGGCGCGGCGCCCTTCCCCTTTCGCAATCAACAGTTCGGATGCCCCCGGACGAACCGTTACCACCCCTTAGCGCAGGTGCGCCGAGGTAAAAAGCGGCAAGCCCCTTGCTCATGGCCGGCATCACGTTACATCGGTATGTGGCAAGGCTGTTAAGCCATTTTCTGACAGCTAGGGACGGCATGACTGTAACGACACGCCTGTTGCGCCGCCGCCGTTTCCTGCCGCTGTTTTGCACCCAGTTGCTGAACGCCTTCAACGACAATCTGTACAAGACGGCGATGGTGCTGTTCGTGGTATACTTCATCTACAACTCGGAAGAGGCGGAGGGAAGTTTCAGCGCGATCGCCAGCGGCCTGTTCATCCTGCCCTTCTTTCTGCTGTCAGCTCTGGCGGGGCAACTCGCCGACATGCGCGACAAGGCGGCCATAATCAGGATCGTCAAGCTGTGCGAAGTCGGCCTGATGATCATCGGCGCGACGGGCCTGCTGCTGGCCTGGAACGGAATTGCCGTGAACGCGGTGGCGATACCGCTCATGCTGCTGGCGCTGTTCCTGACGGGCGTGCAGTCGACGTTTGTTGGTCCGATCAAATACGCGCTCCTGCCGCAGCATCTGCGGCCACGCGAGGTGCTGGCAGGAACCGGGCTGGTCGAGGCTGGAACCTACATCGCCATTCTGGGTGGAACGATCCTCGCCGGCTGGATCCCGGTGCAGTGGGCCGCCGGCGCGATCATCGCCATTTCGGTTGTCGGCTATCTTGCCAGCCGCCAGATTCCGCCCGCCCCGCCCCTGGGTCCGGCGGAGCCGATCGACCGCAATGTGTGGCGCTCTTCGGTGCAGCTCGTAAAGCGGACCATGCACGATCCGCAGATTTTCTACGCGATCATCGCCATAAGCTTCTTCTGGACGATTGGCGCAGTGCTGGTGATCCTTTTCCCGCCACTGGTGAAAAACGTGATCGTCGCCGGCAAGGAAGTCGCCAGCCTGTTTCTGGTGGTGTTCTCCATTGGGGTGGCAATCGGCTCCGTCAGCATAAACGCGCTGCTCAAGGGGACCGTGTCGGCGCGGTATGCTCCCTACGCGGTTATCGTGATGGGCCTGTTTGTGGTCGCCTTCTACGCCGTCTGCCGGATGTGGGAGGCGGCACCGCCCCATCCGCTGCTGGATGTGGCGGGGTTCATGGCCATGCCGCTGGCCGCCCCTCTGATGCTGACGCTGCTTGGCATTGCGATAGCGGGCGGAATGTTCGTGGTGCCGCTTTACGCGTTTCTCACCACGCGGGTGGCCGTTACCGCTGCTGCCCGGACGATTGCCGCCAACAACATCGTCAATTCCGGCGCGATGGTCGCCGGATCGCTGGTCGCCTGGCTGCTGAGCGCAGCGGGTGTCGACATCGTTCAGCAGTTGCTGCTGGCAGCAGGAATGTGCTTGATTTCCGCCTGGTTGGGTAACCGGCTGTATCGGGTGGAGAAGCGGCACCGTCTCGACACTTCGACGGACGGCGGCACACCGCGGATGCGCGAAAAGACTACATGATGAAGGCCAGCACAGCGACAAAGGCGGCGACATAGGCATCCACCACGCCGCGAACGTCTGCCCTCGTCAGCCAGGCCACCTTCTTCGGTGTGGACCGGTTTTGGGCATGATAGTTGGTGGATGGCGGCAGCATCGCCCGAAAGGGATGACGTGCGCTTTCCTGAGTGAGTACAAGTGATCTACGCATGATGAGTGTTTAACGCGCTGTTTACCTTTCGGTCCCGCGTGACATCGGATGTGGACCAAAGAGGAACACTTTAAGCTTCCTTAACCATAAGTTTGCAGAGCAGGAGACGATGATGGCAACCGCCGCGCAAGTATTGGTGGCCGCACTGACGGAACAGGGCTGCGACCGGATCTTCACCGTGCCGGGCGAGAGCTTCCTACCGGTGCTGGATGCACTGCACGATCAGAGCGACGTCGATCTGGTCACTTGCCGCCATGAAGGTGGCGCAGCGTTCATGGCCGCGGCCGATGGCGCCTTGACCGGTCGCCCGGGCATCGCTTTCGTCACCCGCGGTCCCGGCGCGACCAATGCGAGCATCGGCGTGCACGTTGCGCAGCAGGATTCGCAGCCGATGATCCTGTTCGTTGGCGATGTCGCCAGACCGATGCGCGACCGCGAAGGGTTTCAGGAAATAGATTTTCCCGCTTTCTTCGCGCCGATCGCCAAATGGACCGCTCGCATCGACGATCCCGAACGGGTGCCGGAATACGTCGCCCGCGCCTATGCTACGGCGATCTCTGGCCGGCCCGGTCCGGTCGTACTCGCCTTGCCCGAAGACATGCTGAGCGAGGCGTGCACCACCCCGCCCCGCCCCTTCGTGCATCGCCCGGCGCAGGCGCCCTGCCCGGACGCGATGCAGACAATGGTGGACATGCTGAACAACGCAGCCGCGCCCATCGCAATCATCGGCGGCGCGGGCTGGGGACCCAAGGCCCGTCAGTTCTTTCAGCAATTTGCCGAAGCCATCGGCTTACCCGTCGCCACAGCGTTCCGGCGGCAGGACGCCATCGACCCCGGTTCATCTGTTTACGCGGGCAATCTCGGCTACGGCCCCAATCCAAAGCTGGTGGAGCGGGTGCAGTCGGCTGACCTCATTCTTGCAATTGGGGCCCGACTGGGTGAAGCGACAACCCACGGGTACACGATCCCGCCGCTCACGGCATCTGACCGCAAACTCATCCACGTCCACCCCGACCCGGCCGAGCTGAACAGCGTCTATCCCGCCGATCTGGCCATCTGCGCCGACCTGGGCGAGTTCGCGGAAAGCGCCGCCTTGTGGCATGACGAGGCGGTGATCGATTTCGATTGTGGTGCGCAAGCGCATCGCGAGTGGAACGAATGGGCGACCGCACGTCCATCGGGACACGATCTGGACCTCGCCTTGTGCGTTCAGCACATGCGCGAGACGCTGCCCGCAGACACGATCGTCTGCAACGGTGCTGGAAATTTCGCCGGCTGGTGGCACCGATACTGGCGCTATGCCGGCCATCCAACGCAGCTCGCGCCTACCTGCGGAGCAATGGGATATGGTGTGCCCGCGGCGGTGGCTGCCGCGTTGCGTCATCCGGAACGTACCGTGGTGGCCGTGGCGGGAGACGGCGATTTCCTGATGAACGGACAGGAATTGGCGACCGCCGCGCAATACCACGCGGATCTGCTGATCGTGATCGTCGACAACGGCAGCTACGGCACGATCCGCATGCATCAGGAGCGGGAATATCCCGGCCGGATCAGCGGCACCGACTTGCATAACCCCGACTTTCTGCGCCTTGCTCAGGCATACGGGGCGTGGGCGGTCAGTGCGTCAACCACCGACGCCTTCAAGCAAGCGCTGGCTGAGGCGCAGGGGCTTCGTGGCATCCGCTTGCTCCACTGTAAGATCGACCCCGAACAGCTCTCCGCCGGCGGAGCGACGATTAGCGGCCTGCGTGCGCGGTAGCGCGGCCGGGATCGGCGGCCAGTTCCATCACCACCGACCATTCCTCCGACCGGACTTCGCTCACCGACAATCGCGATTGTCTCAGCAGTTCCATGTCGGCCAATCGTGGCTCTGCCTTGATCGCCTGGAGCGTAACAGCGCGAGGCAGCTTTGTTCTGGGGGCAACCTTTACCGCCGCCCACTTTCCATCCGGGTCGGTCGGGTCAGACAGACCAGCTTCGGTCACTTCCATGATCCCGACAATCTCCTTGCCGATGTTCGAGTGGTAGAAGAACGCCTTATCGCCCGGCTGCATCGCCCGCAGGTTGTTTTTGGCGCGGTGGTTGCGCACGCCATCCCAGATCCCTTCACCCGCAGCTTCCAGATCATCCCAGCTATACGCCTCGGGTTCGGATTTCATGAGCCAGTATCGCGGCATGGGCATATTCTCTCCAAGGTTACAACAAGGGGTGATCCTGGGTTTGGGCAGAGCCCCAGAAAACCCTTAACCGCCTCTTAGCCAGATTATTTGACGAGGCGTTAGCTAGCTGGGGATATTGCCAAACGGTTCAACATGGATCGCTCCGCCCCGCCGTCATGACCAGCGCATCACACACGAAAGGCCTGGCGCGGCTCCAGCTCGTGACGCTGGGGATCACGCTGGCCGCGATCGCGCTGTTCATCCTCGTGGGCGGGGCTGCATTGACCCACACTATGCAGGTTCTGCGCGGCATCGGCCATGCTGACGATGCGCTGTCCATGCTCCTGCTGGCGAACATCGCCATCATCTTCGGCGGCTGGCTGCGGCACAAGCGGCTGACCGATCAGCTAGCCGCAGTCACCGCCCGCGAACAGGAGGCGCGGCGCCTGGCAGAGTTCGACCCGCTCACCGGGTGCCTCAATCGCCGCTCCTTGTTGCCGGCGGTGGATCGCCTTCTGGCCGCCACCGCCAGGTCGTCGGAAACACTGGTCCTGTTCCTCATCGATCTGGACAATTTCAAGCAGATCAACGACCGCCACGGGCACGAGGCGGGGGACATCGCTTTAACCACTGTCGCACGCCGGCTTCGCGCGGTACAGCAACAGGGCGGAGTGGTGGCCCGCCTTGGCGGGGATGAATTCGCCTGCGCGGCGATCATGCCGGAGCGATACCGGATTCCGGCGGAAGAACTGGCCGGTGGGCTGATCGCCGCTGTGGCCGAGCCGATCACCGTCGGCGGCACCGACCTGCAGATCGACCTCACCATGTCGATCGGCATGGTCGCTGCAGGTGCCGCGTCACCACGCACGAGTGAGGCCGCAGCGCTGCTCAACCAGGCTGATGTGGCCATGTACCGCGCCAAACGGCAGGGCAAGAATCGCTTCGCATGGTTCGCGCCGGAAATGCTGCAGGAACTGGAACTGCGCCGCACGCTGGAACAGGGGATCAGGGCCGGCCTCGCTGCGGGAGAGTTCGAGCCATATTACGAGCAGCAGGTGGATCTGGTGACAGGCCAGATCTCCGGTTTCGAAATGCTTGCCCGCTGGCGCTCACCCACACACGGTGTTCTAACGCCAGACATCTTTATTCCCGCGGCGGAGGAGATGGGGCTGATAACCGAATTGTCGGAACATCTTATTTCCCGCGCGCTGCAGGATGCCAGCGAGTGGGATGCGTGCTTGACCTTGTCCGTCAACATCTCGCCGGTCCAGCTGCGCGACCCATGGTTTGCGCAGCGCATCCTCAAGCTTCTCGTCACTCACAACTTTCCCCCGGCCAGGCTGGACATAGAGATTACGGAAAGCTGCCTGCACGATAATCCGGATGAAGTACGGGCCATGATCCTCAGCCTGCGCAACCAAGGGATCAAGGTTTCGCTCGATGACTTCGGCACCGGCTATGCGAGCCTCAACCAGTTGCGCGACCTCACGTTCGACCATCTCAAGATCGACCGCAGCTTTGTCAGCAGCATGACCACCAACGATGCCAACCGCACGATCGTGGACGCCGTGCTGGATCTGGGCCGCGCGCTCAACCTGCCGGTCACGGCAGAGGGTATCGAAACCGAG
The DNA here is from genome assembly GCF_022605525.1 of Porphyrobacter sp. GA68. Lineage (GTDB taxonomy): Bacteria > Pseudomonadota > Alphaproteobacteria > Sphingomonadales > Sphingomonadaceae > Qipengyuania_B. Next base: position 1,489,987 of record NZ_JAKQYJ010000001.1, on the reverse strand, counting down.
GAAATCGTCAGCGCACTGCAAAGCCGGGGCCGCATAAAAGGTCAGGGTCGCCTTTATGGCAAGCCCGAGAGCACCGCAGCGGTGCGGCAGCGGCTGGGTCGCCTGGGAATGCTGCGACAATCGCAGCCAGCCGAAGCGCCGGAGGAACGGCTGAAAGCGTCGAACGCCTAGCGGCGAACGCGCACCTTCCGCCGGTGAGTGGGGCAACCCTACTCCGGCGCCCGCTTTACCTTGCAGGTGGTAACGCATAAGGACCGGGCGCTAAATGCGCATTCCGTTCATCAAGATGCATGGCCTTGGCAACGATTTCGTTGTTGTGGATGGCCGAACAGAGCCCGTGCCTCCGCTCGGAACCTCGACGCGGGCCGCGCTGGCCGATCGGCACACCGGCATCGGTTGCGACCAGCTGATCCTGCTGGAACCAAGCGATGCGGCAGATCTCAGGATGCGGATCTTCAACCCCGATGGGCAGGAGGCGAGCGCCTGCGGTAACGCCGCCCGGGCCGTCGGCCTGCTGGCAGGGCAGGCGACATCCATCGAAACCAAAGGCGGCATCATCCACGCCCGGCGCGACGGCGGGGGAGTTGCCGTTGAGATGGGCCATCCGCGCTTCGATTGGCAGGACATCCCCCTCGCCTATCCGATGGACACTGCCGCGATGCCCGTGGGGTGGGAAGATTTGCAATCGCCCGCAGCCGTTAACGTCGGCAATCCGCATGTCGTCTTCTTCGTTGACGACGTTGCTGGCGTGCCGCTTCACCGGCTGGGTCCGATCGTGGAACGCGATCCGCTGTTTCCAGACGCAGTGAACGTCAGCGTTGCGCAGATTACCGGCCCTGCCTCGCTCGAACTGCGCGTCTGGGAACGCGGCGCCGGGCTTACCCGGGCGTGCGGGACCGGCGCCTGTGCCGCGGCGGTTATCGCCCTGCGACAAAGGCGCCTTGCCTCGCCTGTCGCCGTGTCCCTTCCCGGGGGTACTCTCCACATCACCTGGCATGGCGACGGCCTCATCACCATGACCGGCCCGGCCGCCGAAACTTTCCGCGGCAGCTTTGAACTGGAAGATTACCTGTGAGCGATAGCTGGACTTCCCGCGTTTTCGGCGCCTTCCGCAAAACGTCGGAACGCCTGTCCGGAAACCTGACCGGCGTGATCGGAACCGCGCGGCTGGATGACGCGACGCTGGATGATGTGGAAGACGCGCTCATCATGTCGGACCTCGGACCGTCAGCCGCGCGGCGCATCCGCGACCGCTTGTCGGAGAAGCGGTTCGGACTGGAGATCGGCGAGCGCGAATTGAAGGAAGCGGTCGCCGAAGAAATCGCCGCCATCCTGCGTCCTGTTGCCAAGCCGCTGGAAGTGACCGCCTTTCCCCGGCCGCAGGTGATCCTCGTCATCGGCGTTAACGGCAGCGGCAAGACTACCACCATCGCCAAGCTGGCACACTGGCTGCAGGAAGATGATTACGACGTGATGCTGGCGGCAGGCGATACTTTTCGCGCCGCCGCCATAGGTCAGCTCGCCACCTGGGCCGACCGCCTGGGCGTGCCGATAGTGCGCGGGGCGGAGGGCGGCGACCCTGCCAGCATCGTGTTCGACGCGGTGAAGCTGGCGACCGACCGCGGAACCGACGCCTTGATCGTCGACACCGCAGGGCGCCTGCAGAACAAGCGCGAACTGATGGATGAACTGGCGAAGATCCGCCGCGTGCTCGGCCGGCTCAACCCCGAAGCCCCGCACGACGTCCTGCTGGTGCTCGACGCGACCAACGGCCAAAATGCCCTCGCCCAGATCGACGTGTTTCGCGAGGTGGCGGGCGTCACCGGCCTTATCATGACCAAACTGGATGGGACGGCACGTGGCGGCGTTCTGGTTGCCGCCGCCGAGCAGTACGGCCTGCCGATCCACGCGATTGGAGTGGGCGAGAAGATGGACGACCTGCGCCCGTTCGACCCCGATCTGGTGGCGCGGGTCATTGCGGGGGTAGCATAATGGCAACTGACAAGCCGAAGTCCGGCTGGCTCAACGTAGTGGTCGACTATGGTCCGCTGCTGGTCTTTCTCGGCGTGTACAAGCTGTACTCACCCGACGAACCAGGTCCGGTGGGAGAGATTGCCGCCGTGGTTCGCGGCACCCTGGCTTTCATGGTCGCGGCGGTGGGCGCATTGGCCTTCTCCCGCTGGAAGTTCGGCCGGGTGTCGCCGATGCTTTGGCTGTCCACCGCGCTGATCGTCGGCTTCGGCCTGTTGACCGTTTGGCTGCAAGACGAGATGTTCATCCAGATAAAGCCGACCGTTATCTATGTTCTTTTCGGCGTGGCCCTGCTGGTCGGGTGGTGGCGTGGCCGCGCGCTGCTGCAGATCCTGCTGGAAGCCGCGTTCGAGGGGGTGGACAATGCCGGCTGGCTCAAGCTGTCGCGAAACTGGGGGGTTTTCTTCCTGTTTCTCGCTGCCCTGAACGAAGCGCTGCGCGCCGGTTTCTCGTTCGAGACATGGCTCTGGGCAAAGCTCTGGGTGTTCATGCCGCTCAGCTTTCTGTTCACCTTCACGCAGCTGCCCATGCTGCTGCGGCACGGACTGTCGCTGGATGATCGGGAACAGGTCCTGAAGGACCAGCCGCCAACGGGCGAGTAGGCCGCTAGAGCCTTAGCTGGCTGCCGAGTTCGACGACGCGGTTCGTCGGAAGGCGGAAGAACTCCATGGCAGTCGCGGCATTGCGCAGCATCCAGCCGAAGATTTTCTCCCGCCACAACGGCATCGGCGGTTTTTCCGAATAGATCAGGGTCTGACGCGACAGGAAGAAGCTTGTCTGCATCATGTCGAACTTGCCGCCGCATTGTTCCATGTTCTGCAACCCCAGCGGCACATCGGTTTCCTCCATGAAGCCGTAATGCAGGATCGCCTTGAAGAACCCGTTGCCCAGATCCGTCATCTCGCACCGGGCGTTCGGCGCGATGTACGGAACGTCGGCAATCAATACGGTCAGAATGACTACCCGTTCGTGCAGCACCTTGTTGTGCTTGATATTGTGCAGCAGAGCCGACGGTACGCCGCCCGACTGGCTCGCCATGAACACCGCCGTGCCGGGAACCCGCGTGGCGCTGTTGGAGGCGGATTTCACGAACACCTCGATCGGCAGGCTGACTTCGCTCATCCGCTCGCGCATCAGCGCTCGCCCACGTGCCCAGGTCGTCAACAATGTGAAGCCGACCGCCCCCACGACCAGCGGGAACCAGCCTCCTGACGGCACCTTGGGCAGGTTGGCCGCGAAATAGGCTCCGTCGACAATGAAGAAGATCAGAAAAACCGGGATTGCGATGTAAGGTCGCCACTTCCAAACGGCGAGGAACAGAACACCCATCAGGAAGGTGTCGATGAACATCGCGCCCGTCACAGCAATGCCGTAAGCATAGGCGAGGTTGGACGAACTCTGGAACAGCAGGACCAGCGTGATGACGGCGATCATCAGCACGGTGTTTACGAACGGAATGTAAATCTGGCCCCGCTCCGACGCGCTGGTGTGTTCGGTGGACAGGCGCGGGATGAAGCCCAGCTGGATCGCCTGGTGCGTAATGGAGAACGCGCCGGTTATCACCGCCTGGCTGGCGATGAAGGCCGCGCAGGTCGCCAGCAGGACCAGCGGCAGGCGCAGCTCCTCTGCCGCCATCATGTAAAACGGATTCTGCATCGCCCGTGCCGCTTCCAGCCCTCCCAGCGACGTGATCATGGCGCCTTGTCCGAAGTAGTTGAGCAGCAGGCACGGCATCACAAAACCGAACCAGGACAGCCGCATCGGACCTTTGCCAAAATGCCCCATGTCGGAATACAGCGCTTCGGAACCCGTGACCGCCAGCACTACCGAGCCAAGCGCGAGAAAGGCGATCCAGCCATCCGCAATGAAGAACTGCACCGCATACCACGGGTTGAGCGCCATCAGGATGCCGGGGTTCTGGGCGATCTGAATCAGGCCGAGTGCGGCGATGGTGCAAAAGTACACGATCATGACCGGCGCGAAGAGCTTGCCGACACTCGCCGTCCCGCGCTTCTGGATCACGAACAGGGCGATCAGCAGGACAAGGGCGATGGGAATGACCAGCGGCTCCATCTGCGCGTTGACGACCGTCAACCCCTCTACCGCAGACAGGACGGATATTGCGGGGGTGATCATGCTGTCGCCATAGAACAGCGCCGTGGCGAACACGCCCAGCACCACCGTCACCCAGCCATAGCGCGACCGCTCAAGGTGCCGGGACAGCAGCGCGACCAGGGCCAGCGTGCCGCCCTGCCCGTTGTTGTCTGCGCGCATCAGGATGGTGACATACTGGATCGAGACGATCAGCGTCATCGACCAGAAGATCAGGCTCACCACGCCAAAGACGTGCAGATTGTCGATGGTCAGCGGATTGTGGCCGACGAATGTTTCCCGAAACGCGTACAGCGGACTGGTGCCGATGTCGCCGAACACCACGCCGACCGCACCCACCGCCAGCGCGGTTTTGGTCGCCTTCTTGTGCCCATGAGTCTGATCCGGAGTCGCCAGATCATCCACGGGGACGGACGACACCCGTACCACGCCGTCACCGGCTGCATCTGCGGAATCAACTGTCATGCCGGTCAAACATTCTCAGCAATATACGGTATGTCATCCGCGGGTGCGCAGAGCATGGGCGCGCCGCCTAGCAGGATTGCCGGTGGGCGGCAATGTCACTGCACCTGGGGCGCTCCCGCCTGTCCCGCTCCGCGACGCTACTCCTCCACGCGGAGGATCAATCTTTCCAGTTCAGCCAGCTGCTCCGCGATGATGGGTCGGTAGGGCGCATCCTGCGGGGTCAGGGCAAGCGCCTCGGCCCACGAGTCGCGCGCCTGCGGTGCTTCGCCCATCTGCAGCCGGGCGAACCCCGTGAAGTAGGCGGGTGCGGGGTTCTCCGGCGCGATGCGAGCCGCGCGGGCAAACGCGTCCTGCGCCGGCGGGGTCAGCATGTTCTGGGCATGGATCACCAGAACATTGCCCAGCGCCACCCATGCTTCTGCATCGCGCGGGTTCTCCGCAGTCGCCAGGCGAAGAAATCCGGCCGCGTCCGTGGTCCTGCCACGCCGGGTAAAGCCGTCCGCGAGCGTAACGTAACGCGCCGGATCGCCCTGGTCGCGAAACATGGCCCGGCGGGCCGCGATGAGCACCTCGGCGCTGTGCGGTGCAGCTGCGCGCGGCGGGGTCGGCGCACCGGGTAAATGAGGGGCCCCTTGCAGCGCGTATCCGGTCAGACCCGCGGCCATTGTTGCCGCCAGCAGCGCCATGGCGGCGCGGGGCAGGCCAAGCGGCTTCCAGGCCAGCAGCAGCCCGGCCGCAGCCAGCAGCAGGACCAGCAGCCAGATCACTGGACTGCGCTTCTTGTGCCGCCCACCCGGCGCAGGATTATCACCAGTGCAATCAGCCCCAGGAGCACCGGCAACACAAACAGCGGCCACGTCGCCCGCCCAAATGACGGACGGTAGCTGATGTAGTCGCCATATCGCTGCTCGAGCCAGCCACGCACCTCCTCCGCATTCTGCCCAGCGGCGATACGGGTGCGCACGAAATGGCGCATGTCACCCGCCATCGGTGCATCACTGTCCGCAATCGATTGCCCCTGACAGGTCACGCAGCGCAGATCATGCATGAGCGCGCGCGCCGCCGCTTCCTGTCGCGAATCGTCAAGTTCGCGATAGGCATAGGGCGCTGGCGGCAGCGCGTCCTGAGCCGCTGCCGGCACGGCTGTCCACGCGATGAGACATGCCGCCAACGCAGCCGCTGCCAAGGAAAGGGTGCGTGTCACCGCGCCGCCTTGCGCAATTCCGCCAGCAGCACGGGCACGTGTTCGGCCCGGACATCTCCGATATGCTGATACCTCACGACGCCCCTGCCATCGATCACAAAGGTTTCAGGCAAGCCGGACGAGCCGAGCGCCAGTTGCACGGCGGATATGTCGTCACTGGCGATGGCGGCGTAGGGGTTGCCGTGCTGGCCAATAAACCGCGCAATATCCTCCGGTCGGTCGCGGATGGCGATGCCGATGATGGTCGCACCTTCGTCTCTCAGTGTGTCGAGATGAGGAGCCTCCGCGACACAGGGCAGGCACCAGCTGGCCCAGAAGTTCAGCAGGCGCGGCTGTCCGTCGGCGAAGTCGGAAGCGCTGACACCCTGGCCGCCCGGCATGGCAGCGGGCAAAGTGAAGTTCGGCAGCGGCTGCCCGATCATGGCGCTGCGGACGAACTCGTCCTTGGGTTGCGAAAGCTGATAGGCGGCAAAGCCGAGCAGCAGGAAAAACACCGCAAGGGGCAGGTAAAGCCACAGGCGGTTCATGCCGGCACCATCTGCGCCCGCCGCCTCGCACCGCGCGCGCGGACGCGCCGCCGCTTGAGGTCGTCCGCCACCCGGCCCGCCAGTGACAGCGCACCGCCCAGCGCGATCAGACCGCCGCCATACCAGATAAAGGTGACGAACGGCTTCCACCACAGCCGGATTTGCCAGCGCCCGTCGTCAGCCGCGCCCCCCATCACGGCATACAGCTGCCCGTTCCAGCTGGTTGCCAGCGCGGCTTCGGTGGTTTGCTGCGCGGGCGCCCAGAAGCTGCGCGCCTGCGGGGTCAGGACGACCGGCGCACCAGTGCCAATCCTGGCTTCGAGCCGCGCTTCCAGAGCAGTCCAGTTGGGCCCAGCCACCGGTTGCACCGCAGCGAAGCGAACCTGCCACGGGCCGACTTGCGTTGCCTGACCAGGCGCGAGCGCGACCAGCCGTTCGGAGGTAAAGGCGCTTTCGCTCGCCATTCCGAACAGCGCCGCGGCCACACCCAGATGCGCCGCAACCATGCCCCAGACGGCCAGCGGCACCCGCCGCAGGTTCCTCCCGCTGAGCGGCATCACGCTGGCAACTGCAAGTACCGCCGCCAGCACCAGCCCCGCCAACGGCAGGAAACCGACGCCGAACAGGACCGCGGTGAGCACCAGCGCCGCACCGCCGACAGCCGCCAGTACAATCAGCGGCCGCGAAATGCGCTGCAGACTGTCACGCCGCCAGCGGAGCAGTGGGCCGATCGCCAGCACCGCCAGCATGGGCAACGCGAAGATCGCGCCCACCAGGTTGAAATACGGCGGGCCGACCGACACCCGCTCTCCAAATGCTTCGGCCAGCAGGGGATACAGCGTGCCCAGAAGAACGATGCCCAGAATGGCTGTCAGCAGCACGTTGTTCACGACCAGCGCGCTTTCCCGACTCGCGACGGAAAAACGCTCGCCTTCGGCCACGGCTCCGGCGCGCAGCGCGAACAGCAACAGCGCTCCGCCGATATAGATTGCCAGCAGGATCAGGATGAACGTACCGCGTTGCGGATCGACGGCAAAGGCGTGCACACTGGTCAGAATGCCCGACCGCACGAGAAAAGTGCCGAGCATCGACATGGAAAACGCCAGCACGCCCAGCATCAGGGTCCAGGTGCGCAGCGCATCGCGTGCGGCCAGCACGCTGACGGAGTGGAGCAGTGCCGTGGCCGCCAGCCACGGCATCAGGGAAGCGTTTTCCACCGGATCCCAGAACCACCAGCCGCCCCAGCCAAGCTCGTAATACGCCCAGTACGAACCCGCCGTGATGCCAAGTGTCAGGAACACCCATGCCCCCAGGACCCACGGCCGCATCGCGCGGGCAAAATCCGGCGTCACCTGCCGCGTCACCAACGCGCCCACGGCAAAACTGAAGGCGACCGACAGCCCGACATAGCCGATGTAGAGCGTCGGCGGATGGAGCGCGAGGCCAACATCCTGCAACAGCGGGTTCAGCCCGTTGCCTTCGGCCAGCGGCTGCGGCAGGCGGGCAAACGGATTGGAGCTGAACAGAAGAAAGGCATAAAACCCGGCTGCCACGAAACCCTGACATGCCAGCACCGCCTGCATCGTGCGTTCGGGAAGGCGATATTCCACCCCCGCGATCAGCGCGCCCGACAGTGCCATGACTGTCACCCACAGCAGCATCGACCCCTCGTGATTGCCCCACGCCCCGGTGATCTTGTAGAGCAGCGGCTTGGCGGTGTGCGAATTGGCGGCCACCAGTTCCACCGACAGGTCGGTGACGGCAAACAGGTACAGCAGCACTGTGAATGACAAGGCGGCGAACACCGCCTGCAGGATCGTGACCGGCCGCACGGCCCCGGTAATCGCCACCAGTTCCGGTGCCCGCATGCTCCAGATGCCGGTGACGAGTTGCAGGATCGCCAGCGCCGCCGCCAACCACAGCGCGGCGAGGCCAAGTTCAGCCATCATGTCTGAGGACCGCCCGTCACCAACGCCGCTCCACCCTGCTCCTTGTGCATGTCCTGCAGCTCGCGCGGGACGTAGTTTTCATCGTGCTTGGCAAGGAGATTGTCCGCTTCGAAAACTCCGCCGGGCAGCAGCCGCCCCTCGGCCACGACGCCGGAGTTCTCGACAAACAGGTCGGGCACAATTCCCGCGTAGCGCACCGGGACGCGAGCGCCGTGCTGATCGGTCACGGTGAAGGCGATCGTCACACCGTCAGCCTGCTTCTGGATGCTGCCGGCCTCGACCATCCCGCCCAGCCGAACGGAGCGATCTGAGGCAGGAGGATCGGCCAGCATCTGCGCCGGCAGATAGAAATAGCTTGCCTGACTGCGCAGCGCATAGGCGCCGCCCAGCCCTGCGCCGGTGAGCGCGAGCAGGGCCACAGCCGCCAGAATCAGTCGCTGATGCTTGGGCGCCAGTCGCGTCATCGACGAGCTTCCTTGTCGCGCGCGGCATCGCGCCGGCGCTCTGCCGACCGCATCGAAAGCCAGCTCCATACGAGCAGCAGCGCCAGCCCCGCCACGGTGACCGCGTATGCCGCGATGACGAAGTCCCATTGATCCAGCGCTTCACGCATCAGGCGTGCTCTCTCAACAGCGTTGGCGCAGCCTCCAAGGCCTGCCGCCGCAGCCGCGCGTCCATCTGCGCCTCGGCCAGCAAGGCACGCATCCGCATCAGCGTAGCGGCGGCAAACAGGCAGGCGCACCCCACCGCCGCAACCAGCAGCGGCGCCAGATACGCCCCGTCGATCGCGTTCTTGCCCACGGTGATGCTGGCCGGTTGGTGCAGCGAGTTCCACCATACCACCGACCGGTTGATGATCGGCAGGTTGACCGCGCCGACGATGGCAAAGATGGCCGGTACCCGCATCGTGGTGCCTGCCTTGGCATAAGCGTCCGACAAAGCGATGTAGCCTAGGTAGAGAAAGGCAAGGACGAGCATGGAGGTGAGCCGCCCGTCCCATTCCCACCAGGTGCCCCAACTGGGCCGCCCCCAGATACTGCCCGTGACCAAGCAGATGACTGTAAATACCAGTCCCGGCAGGGCAATGGCGCGTCCGGCGATTGCGGCGAGCGGGTGTCGCCAGACGAGCAGCGCAATACCTGCGCTGGTCAGGCCCAGCCAACCACCCATACCAAGCCAGGCGGCAGGCACGTGAACAAACATGATCCGCACGGTTTCACCCAGCAACCGGTCAGGCGGCACCTGCGTCAAACCCCAGACAAACGCCCCGCCGGCAAGAACCAGACCGGTGATCAGCGTGGCAGGCGTCAGCCAGCGGGCGAGGCGCAGAAACCTCCGGGGATTTGCGAAACCGTGCATGGTGGTGGGTTCAGTCTATCTGGCATTGCGGGGCCGTCGCTTCAACCCTTACCCGCGCCCGATCAACCGCTGAGCCATGCGATCCGCCACCTGATCCGGCGAGAGGCCCGAAGCGGCGCTTTCCTCCCAGATCTGCTGCAGCCGTTCCGGAATCAGCGCGATGCGACGGCGCACCTCGTTAATATCGCACGGGCCGCCTTCGGTGCGGCACAGATATTCCAGCGTCACGCTGATGATGCCGCCTGCATTGATCACGTAGTCAGGGGCGTAAAGGATGCCGCGTTCGGCCAGAAGCGGGCCGTGTTCGGGCCGGGCGAGCTGGTTGTTGGCGCCGCCCGCGACGATGGCGCAATCGAGCCGGGCGATACCCTCCTCGTCCAGCACGGCGCCGAGCGCATTGGGGCTGAACACGTCGCAAGCGGTGGACATGACTGCATCTGCGGGAACGGCGTCCCCGTCCAGTTCATCCGCCAGAGCCTGGGCCCGCGCGGCGTCGATGTCAGCCAAGGTCAGCCGCGCTCCGTCGCGGGCCAGCAGCCGGGCGACTCCGCCGCCAACGCTACCGGTTCCCTGCAGCGCGACGTGGACGCCCTGCATGTCGTCGCGCCCCAGCTTGTGCCGGACCGCGGCTTTGATGCCGTGGTAGATCCCCATGGCGGTGAATGGTCCGGGGTCGCCGCCCGCCGCGTCCCCTTCGACGGGCAGGCCGGAAACGAAGCGGGTTTCGCGGGCAATCGCCACCATGTCGGCTTCAGTTATTCCGACATCTTCAGCCGTCACATAGCGGCCGCCCAGCGAGTTCACCGCGCGGCCGAACGCCGCGAGCATCTGCGGGGTCTTCTGGCCGGCGGGGTCTGCCAGGATGACCGCCTTGCCGCCCCCCATCGGCAACCCGGCCATGGCATTCTTGTAGCTCATCCCACGGCTTAGGCGCAGGACGTCGCGTACAGCGTCGGCAGGTTCGGCATAATGCCAGAAACGCGTTCCACCCGCCCCCGGCCCCAGATGGGTAGAGTGCAGCGCGATGAGAGCCGTCAGTCCGCTGTCCCGGTCGCTTACGAGTTGCACAAGCTCATGATCGTCGAAATCAGGCTCGATCCAGAAAGCAGTCATGAGGCGCAGGATACCTTCCCAGTGGAAACAAGAAAGCTGGGAAGAAGTGGGGCGATCGACGGGGTTCGAACCCGCGACCTCCGGTACCACAAACCGGCGCTCTAACCAACTGAGCTACGATCGCCACATGCCCTTGCCCGGCATTTGCCGGGCTGATACGCCCATTCCAGAGCGCGTCAAGCGCCCTATGTCGCACCTTGACGCCTGTTGCACAGGCAGAGGTAATTGCAAAGTATAAACTGCTTAGCGGCCGCGTCCGCGTAATTTTCTTGCCCTCGGTCGATTGGCTATTCACCTTGCGCGCGCCGACGTGGATTACGCCGGACGTCGAGCTGGGAAGCCGTCCATCCGCTCACTTCCTCAGCAGGATCAACGGTGATGATGCAAGCGGGGCTGATCGTTCTTTACCAATGGCGCCCCGCAGAACAGCACGCCCCCGCCGTCACCCAATGCTGGGCCAAGGCGAGGGAGGATCTGAAAGCCTAAGGAGCGCTGGGCTCCCTGCTCGCGAGGGGCGAGGATGGCACGTATTGGCCAATCGCCGGTGGCAAAAATGGATTACCTCAGCACAGACGACTGGCCGCCCGCCCAGCGGCTCCAGACGATCATGCTTGAACCGCTGGAAACCGCTGGATCTGAAGCCGGGGCGCCGCCTTCGCGCCGTCTCACTTCTTGAGTGACAGACCGCAGAACCGCTTGTTGAACTGCGCCACGCGGCCACCTTCCTGGATCTGCTGCTTGCCGCCGGTCCAAGCCGGGTGGCTGAGAGGATCGATGTCGAGGGCCAGCACGTCGCCTTCCTTGCCCCAGGTCGATCGTGTCTGGAACTCGGTGCCGTCAGTCATCTTGACGGTGATGGTGTGGTAATCGGGATGGCCTTCGGACTTCATGGCATTAACTCCGCGCGTTCAGCCGGTTCCGACCGGCCCTTGCGTATGACGTTGTTACTGGAAAGCCGCGCCCTTAGCCCGGACCCGGCGCGCTGACAAGTCCGCTACGCCGCGTCCGCGATCATGGCGGTGAACTGCGCTTCGCAGGTGACACGGCCTTCCACGCTCGCCTCCCCCGCGAACTTGCAGACCCGGCTGCGTTTCTGCACGAACGACACCTTGAGGTCGAGAAGGCAGCCCGGCTCGACCGGGGCGCGGAACTTCGCATTCTCTATCGTCATGAAATAGACGAGCTTGCCCGATCCGCTGAGGCCGAGGGACTCCACCGCCAGAACACCCGCCGCTTGCGCCAACGCTTCCACCTGAAGAACGCCGGGCATGATCGGTCGGCCGGGAAAGTGGCCTTGGAAGAAACCTTCGTTGAAGCTGACCGCTTTCACGGCATGGATGCGTTCATCGGCAACCAGTTCGGCCACACGATCGACCAGGAGCATGGGATAACGGTGGGGCAGCGCGGCGAGCACCTTGGTCACGTCATAGCTGAACGTGGTATCTGTGTCGCGCATCACACTGCCCCCTGCACTATCCGCCTCAGCGGCCTGTCGGCTGCTGGGGTGCGGGCTGTGCCGGCTGAGCGGTTCCGTTCTGCGCGGCCTGTGCAGCCTGTGCCTCACGAACCTCGCGTGGCTGCCAGCCGGCAGGCGGCACCAGCTGAGCGGACGGCAACAGGCGGTTGAGTTCCGCCACCACATCCTGGTTCATGTTGTAGGCATTGTCGGCATAGATGGGCGCGCCGGTGGTGGCATCGAAGATCAGCGTGATGTTGCGCCGCCGTGCCACGTTTTCGACAGCGGTATTCAGCTGCTCGCCAATCTGTTCTTCGACGTAGGCGACGGACAGCGCCACCGGTTGCAGGATGTTCTGGATTTCCTGCTGCCCTGCCTGCTGGATCTGCTGGATCTGGTCGTATTGCTGTTGCAGCGCCTGTTGGTTCGGATTGGCCTGGCGGCGGGCGTTGTCGAAGGCGTTCGCAAGCGGCTGAAGCTGCGCGTTCAGCTGCTGGCGCCGTGCTTCGGCGGCATCGAACTGCGCGCGGTAGGTCGTCTGCCGCTGCTGCTGCGCGGTCGTGAACGCGTTCGAATTCGCGGCGACCGCGCGGACGTTCACGACGCCGATGCCCTGCACTACCTGAGCCGACAGGGGCGCTACGGGAATAACCGCGGAGCCGGTGACAGCGAGGCCGAACGCCGCGACGGAGGTGAGTATCTGCTTCATCAGAATTGTGTTCCTACGTTGAATGAGAAGGCTTTTTCATCATCGCCTTCGACGCTTTTGATGACCTTGGCAAAATCGATCCTGAACGGCCCGAATGGCGAGTTCCAGTTCACTCCTACCCCGACCGCGACGCGCGGACTGGCCGTGTCGCCGAGGAAGACTTCCCGGAACGGGGGGATCTCACGGATGAGAGTGTTGGGCGTGCCATCGGGGGCCTGCGGGCTGGTCGTCTGGATGGTCCGCCCGTCAAACGTCTGGGAATAGACCTGGACCGCCTGTGCGGGACTGCTCAGTGGCGGGTCGGCCACGTTGAACAGCGCACCCACGTCCACGAACACCGACGGTCTTAGGCCGAGTTCGCGAGCGCCGGACCCAAGCGGAATCTCCAGTTCCGCGCGGCCAAGATAGAAGGCATTGCCGCCCAGGGCGTCGTCCTGCACCCGGTCCCGATCGGTGATGTATTCCCCGGTCGTCTCGTCAAAAGGCTGACGCAGTACACGCGGGCCGACGCCGCGGATGTCAAAGCCGCGGAACTGCCCTTCACCCAGAAAGAAGCGGTCCGTGAGACGGACATCATCGACACCCAGACCGGGGCGTTCCGTGAACGACTTGATGACCCCGCCTTCTCCGCTGAGGGAGAAGATGAAGCCGGAACCCAGATTGAAGAACTGGGACGCACGACCGCGCAGGCGGAAGTATTCTTCCGACCCGCCAAGCCCGGCATAATCCGCCGTTATCTGCATGGACCGCCCGGCCGTTGGCCGCAGTGCGCTGTTGAGTGTGCTGAAATTCAGCGACAGGCCGACTATCGAACTGGTGAACTCGCCGATGGCGTCGCACAGGAAACGCGATGCAGTCAGCGGCTCGCACGTGGGTATGCCGTCGCCATTGACGTCGAGGAAGTAGATCGATTCATCCAGCGTAACCTTGTCTCGGCGCAAGGTGTAACTGCCAATCAGCGACGCGTACTCCGTCAGGGGCACACCCACCCGCGCGCTGAGCCCGGCGGTCGCTTGCTGGAACGTCGTGTTGCGTTGATTGTCCAGGAAGTTGAAGCTGTTCAGATCGCGGTAGTAGACGTCGAAGCCGGCAGATATCTGCCGGTCGAACAGATACGGCTCCGTAAAGCTCACCTGTGCCGAGCGGGAAAAGCGCGACCAGTTGACGCTGAGGCCGACGGTCTGCCCGCGACCGCGGAAGTTGCGCTGCTGGATGGAGCCGGCCAGGATGAAGTTCTCGATCGAAGAAAAGCCGGCCGACAGCTGCAGCTGTCCCGTCGCCTGCTCTTCCACGTTGGCTTCCAGGATGATCCGGTCAGGCGCGCTACCATCGACCTGGGAAACCTCAAAGTTTTCTTGGAAGTAGCCGAGCGAATTGATCCGCGCGGTTGTCCGGGCAACCGCCAGAGAATTGAAGGCGTCGCCTTCCGCCAGACGGAACTCGCGCCGGATGACCTTGTCCTGGGTCAGTGTGTTGCCGTTGACGTCGATCCGTTCGACATAAACGCGCGGCGCGTCGCGAATGAGGAACTCGACATTCATCGTCAGAGTTTCGGGATCGCGTCTGAACCGGGGGGACACGTCGGCGAAAGCATAGCCGAAGGCGCCGGCGGTATCCGTCAGCTGCTCCACCGTATCCTCGACCAGCTGCGCATTATAGAAATCGCCCGTCTTCATCGGCAACCGCTGGCTTAGCGCGGTGCTGTCGAAGTCGCGCAGTTCGCTGTTCACCTCGACATTGCCGAACCTGTATCGCTCTCCCTCCTCAACCACGTAGGTGATGATGAAGTCGCGCCGGTCGGGGGTCAGTTCGGCCACGGCCGAAACCACGCGGAAGTCGGCGTAACCTTGAGTCAGATAGAACTGACGCAGCTTCTGCTGGTCGAACGCCAGCCGGTCCGGATCGTAGCTGGTGTTGGAGGACAGGAAGCTGGTCAGTCGCGCCTGCTTGGTGACCATCTGGCCACGCAGTTCGCCATCGGAAAAGGCTTCGTTGCCGATGATGTTGATCTGCCGGACCCGCGATTTCGGCCCTTCTTCGATCTCGAAGACGATGTCGACGCGGTTCTGGCTGAGCTGAACCATCTGCGGTTCGACCGATGCGGCGAACCGTCCCTGCCGCTTATACAGCTCGATAATGCGCGCAACGTCGGCACGGACCCGCGAACGGGTGAAGATCTGCCGCGGGGCAAGGCGGATCTCCGGAAGGATCTTGTCGTCCTTCAGCCGCCTGTTGCCTTCCAGGATGATGCGATTGATGACCGGATTTTCAACAACATTGACGGTCACCGCGCCATTGTCGTTGCGAATCGAGTAGTCCGCGAACAGTTCGGTCGCAGCCAGATCCTTCAGCGCCTGGTCGGCGGCGGCGGCGGTGTACGGCTCGCCGACACGCAGCCTGATGTAGCTGAGGATGGTCTGCGCTTCCAGCCGTTCGGCACCGGTCACGGTGATGGAGTTGATGATCTGCGCGTTCGCCGGCGGCTGTGCGACCGGCTCGGCCTGCTGCGGCTGGGCAGCGGGCGCCGCGCCTGTCTGCGCCATCGCCATCGCCGGCAGCCCGGCCAACGCAGTTCCGCACAACAGCAGCAAGGCGTGATGGCAACTGCGCGACTTCGCGGCGACGCCGCCATTGTGGTGCTTCATCATGTCCTGAAAATCCGTCCGATCCTGCGTTCAGCGCGCCACACGGCCGCTTGTCCGCATCTGCCCGCGCTCTTTACTCATTCCGCCGCCGCCTTCAACCGCCGCAATTCGCCTTGGCCACGCCGCCGGGTCAGCCAAACACGACCAGCGAGGCCACATCGTTGACCGTGACGAACACCATCAGCAGAAGCACCAGCGCGATCCCGCCGCGATAAGCCAGTTCCGTTCCGCGCGGCCCAACCGGCTTCCGGCGCACCGCTTCGGCCGCGTAGAACGCGAGATGCCCCCCGTCGAGCCCTGGAATTGGCAACAAGTTAATGAATGCCAAGTTAATTGAGATCAGCGCGGCGAAGCTGGCGAAGGCGAGCCAGCCGAGGCTCAGCTGCTCTCCGGAGAACTTGGCTATCTTGATAGGCCCACCCAGTTCCTGCACCGACCTTTCGCCAGTCACGATCTGAGCGATGCCGGTTGCCATCATCCTGACCAGCGCGACCGTCTGCTCCCCGGCGAGCGACACCGCTTCACCGGGCCCGACCGGAACTATCGTCGGCTGCCCCGCCGCTACACCGATGCGGCCGATGCGCGATTCGTTACCGAAGCGGTCGCTTTCGACCACTTCCGCGATGCGCAAGGGCACCGCGAAGCTGCGTCCGTCACGCTCCACGGTGAGCGTCACGTCACGCCCGGGATACATCAGCACCCGGCTGGCGACCTCGTCGAAGCTGTCGGTCGCCGAGCCGTCGATAGCGACGATCCGGTCGCCAATCTCCAGCCCGGCATCGCGCGCAACGGATTGTTCGGCAAATCCGCCGATTTGGGTATTCGCCTCTACCTTGCCGAACGCCATGTTGAAGGAGGCAAAGATGGCCAGCGTGATGATGATGTTCATCAACGGCCCGGCAAACACGATCAGCGCCCGCTGCCACAGCGCCGCACCTTGGAATGCGCCCGGTTCGGCCCTCGCCGACGGGTCGGGCACGCTCGCCGGGTTCATGTCGCCCTTGAACTGCACATACCCGCCAAGCGGCAGCGCCGACAGCTTCCAGCGAGTGCCGCGCCGGTCGGTCCAGCCGGCCAGCTCCTTTCCAAAACCCACGGAAAACGCCAGCGCGTGAACCCCGAACCATCGCCCTACAAGGTAATGGCCCAGCTCGTGCAGCGTGACCAATGGTCCAAGCACTGCGAGGAAGCCGATGACCCACATCCAGACAGGCGTTGATTCCATCATGCTTGGCGTTGTTCCATTATCGCGTGGGCCGTCCGTCGTGCCGCCGCGTCGACCAGTAGCACGCCATCCAGATCACATGGCAGGGGCGACCGGTCGGAGCGGCTGAGTGTTTCCTCCACGATATCGCAAATTTGGGTGAATGTTATCTGACCGGCCAGAAATGCCGCCACGGCGACTTCGTTCGCGGCATTCAGCACCGCCGGCGCGCACCCGCCCTCCTCAAGCGCACCCCGCGCCAGCCGCGTTGCCGGAAACCGCTGCTCGTCCGGCTGAAAGAAAGTTAGGGCGCCGATCCCTGCCAGGTCAAGCGGCTCGCACGGGGCGTCCATCCGGCGCGGCCACGCAAGGCAGGATGCGATCGGCACCCGCATGTCGGATGGGCCGAGCTGCGCAAGCGTCGAACCATCGCGGTATTCGACCATGGAGTGGATGACGCTTTGCGGATGCACGATGATGCGCAGCCGCTCGAGCCCCACGGGGAACAGATGGTACGCCTCGATCAGCTCAAGACCCTTGTTCATCATGGTGGCGGAATCGACACTGATCTTGGCGCCCATGTCCCAGTTTGGATGCGCCACAGCCTCGGCGACGGTGGCGCGGGCGATCGCTTGCGCATCCCACTCTCGGAGAGGCCCGCCACTCGCGGTCAGCGTGATCATTGCGACATCTTCCAATGCATTGCCCGCAAGACATTGAAAGATGGCGTTATGTTCGGAATCCATCGGCAGCAGGGTAGTGCCGTTGCGTCGCACCGCCGCGAGCATGACTTCCCCGGCAGACACAAGCGCTTCCTTGTTGGCGAGCGCGACGGTGCGCCCCTGCCTGATGGCCGCCATTGTCGGGCGCAGCCCCGCGCAGCCGACGATTGCAGCAACAGTAAGGTCCACGGGGCGACACGCCGCTTCGGTTAGCGCCTGCGCCCCGCCACCGGCCTCGATGCTAGAGCCCGCCAGAGCCTCGCGCAGTGCCGGCAGGTGCCGTTCATCCGCCACCACCGCCACATCGGCCTCGAACTCCCGCGCAAGTCGCGCCAGTTCGGCAGCGCTGGCATTCGCCGTCAGCGCGCCGACATGCCAAGCATCCCGGTTGCGGCGAACGAGGTCGAGCGTGGATGCGCCGATCGAACCGGTCGCGCCGAGGATAGAGATGGAGCGCGGCATCACCACAGGTCCAGCAGGCCGGGCGCACCGATGACCGCCACGGCGAACGCTACGGCAACAAATCCGTCCACACGGTCGAAAACGCCCCCATGTCCGGGGATGAGATTTGACGAATCCTTCATCTTCGCCTTTCGCTTGAGCCAGCTTTCCAGCAAATCCCCCGATTGGGCAACGACAGCAATGATGACGCCGAATGCCGCAGCGGCTCCGACGGCGAGCAGCGCCGAACCGTCCGTGTCCGCAGTGACTGCCGCCTCTATGCCCAGCGCCAAGGCGGCAAACACTGCCCCGCCGACAAGCCCCGCCCATGTCTTGGACGGGCTGATGCGCGGGGCGAGTTTAGGCCCCCCGATCACACGCCCTGCGAAGTAGGCGCCTGTGTCGGTGGCAACCACTCCCAACGCGAGTTCCAGCAAGAAGGCAGGAGCAATGGACGCCAGAAACAGCGCGGCAGTGGCGATGTAGATTGCGCCGCCCATCACTCCGGCTGTTCTGAACCCGGAATGCGGCGTGGCGCGTCGTACAAGGCGGATCAGTTCCGCCAGGCACACGGCAGCAACCAGCGCGATGAAAGCGTCCAGCCATCCGCCGCCCAGCCACAAGGCCGTTCCCGCCACCAACAGCATGGCCGCCGCCGATGCGGCTCGTTTGGGCAAATCCGACGTGCGCAGCCTTAGCGGCAGCTCAACGAAGCGCCGGGTCCGCGCCTTGATCCGATCCCGCTTGCGAATGCGCTGCTCAACGGCCGCCAAAACGTCGCTCCCGCTTGGCAAAGTTGTCCAGCGCCGTGATCAGATCGCGCGGAGTGAAATCCGGCCAACGCGTTTCGACAAACAGCATCTCGGCGTACGCTGCCTGCCACAGCAGGAAGTTCGACAGCCGGACCTCGCCGCTGGTGCGGATCAGAAGGTCGAGTGGTGGCAGGTCCGCGGTATCCAGATGTGCGGCGATGCTGTCCGCTGTGACTGGGCCCTTGGTCGCTGCAGCCGCCGCAGCTCGCGCGATTTCCTGTTGCGAGCCGTAATTCAGCGCGACCGCCAGAATACGGCTGCCCTTCGCCGTCTGGGCCAGCGCATCTTCCAGCATGTCCACAATATCCGGGGCCAGGCTACGCCAGTCACCTATGATCTTGAGCCGGACGTCATTTGCGACGAACTCGGGCAGGTCAGACCGGATGAACCGCCGCATCAGCGTCATCAGATCATCGATTTCGTCCTCCGGACGCTTCCAGTTCTCACTGGAGAAGGCGTAGAGCGTAAGGCACTCGATATCGAGGTTGGCGAGGCTGCGGACCAGTTCACGGACTGCTTCCACGCCCTTGCGATGGCCGATAACGCGCGGCAGCCCGCGCTGTTTCGCCCACCGTCCGTTACCGTCCATGATGATGGCGACGTGACGGGCACGTCCGTTGCTGGTGGTCATCCCCTTCTCGCCCGGCGCTCCAACTTACTGCGCCAGGATTTCTTTCTCCTTGGCCGCCGCTGCCTCATCTGCCTGGGCCACGAATTTGTCCGTCAACTTCTGCACTTCATCCTCGAAACGCTTGCGCTCGTCTTCGGAGACGTCCTTTTTCTTCTCATCTTCCTTCAACGCTTCCATGCCATCGCGGCGGACGTTGCGGATCGCGATTTTCGCGTTCTCCGCGTACTTTCCGGCCAGCTTGGCCAGTTCGCGGCGCCGCTCCTGCGTCAGGTCGGGCAGCGGCAGGCGGAGCGTCTGCCCGTCGATCATCGGGTTGAGACCCAGGTTCGCATGCGCGATCCCCTTTTCCACGGCCGTCACGTTTGCCTTGTCCCATACCTGCACGCTCAGCATCCGGGCTTCGGGCGCGGACACGGTTGCAACCTGGTTCAACGGCATCATGGAGCCATAGACATCCACCTGAACGGGATCGAGCAGGCTGGTGTTCGCGCGGCCGGTCCTGAGGCCGGAAAGATCGCTCTTCAGGCTTTCGACCGCCCCGTTCATCCGCCGCTCTATGTCAGCCTTGTCGAACTTTGCCATACACCCAACCCTTCCTGTTATTCGTCCGAATTCACAACCGTCTGGACACCTTGCCCTGTCAGCACACGAGCCAGATTGCCTCTCTCGCGGATGGAGAAAACCACGATCGGAATAGCATTCTCCCGGCAGAGCGCCACCGCCGTCGCATCCATCACCTTGAGATCGTCGGCCAGCACCCGGCCATAGCTGATCGTGTCGAAGCGATTGGCCTTGGGAAACAGCTTGGGGTCCCGGTCGTACACGCCGTCAACACTCGTACCTTTGAGCAAGGCATCGCAATTCATTTCCGCTGCGCGCAGGGCTGCGCCCGTATCGGTGGTGAAGAACGGGTTGCCTGTGCCTGCGGCGAAAATGACGATGCGACCTTTTTCAAGGTGCCGTTCCGCCCGCCGCCGGATGTATGGCTCGCAAATGCTTGCCATGGGTATGGCGGATTGCACGCGGGTTTCCACGCCAAGCTGCTCCAGTGCGTTCTGCATGGCCAGCGCGTTCATGACCGTGGCCAGCATACCCATGTAATCGCCCGTGGTGCGATCCAGTCCCTTCGCCGCTCCGGAGATGCCGCGGAATATGTTTCCGCCGCCGATTACCAGGCACATCTCCAGCCCGGTTTCCTTGGCCGCCTTCACCTCTTCTGCCAGGCGGGCGACGTAGAGCGGGTCGATGCCGAAGTTCTGCCCGCCCATCAGTACCTCGCCGGATAGCTTAAGCAGAATGCGCTGGTACTTGGGCGATGTCATGGGATGTGCGGTTCCGGTGTTCTGGCGAGCGTTAAGCCCTTAGCCGCAGGAGTCGTGCGGCGCAAAGGGGCTTGGTCAATAAAGCGAAGCCCCCACGCAAGATGCATGGGGGCTTCGACTTTAGCTGCGGGAGGCCGAACCTGCGGCCGCCGGTCAGCCCTTCAACGTGGCGGCGACTTCAGCGGCAAAGTCGCTTTCTTCCTTTTCGATACCCTCGCCAAGCTGGAAGCGGACGTAATCCTTAAGCACGATATCGTGCCCAGCGTCCTTGCCGGCCTTGGCCACCACGTCGGAAATGGGTGTCTTGTTGTCCATGACGAACAGCTGGCTGAGAAGGGCGTTCTCCTTGGCGAACTTTTTCACTGCGCCATCGACCATCTTGTCCTGCACGTCCTGCGGCTTGCCACTTTCCGCCGCCTTGTCCGCGGCGATCCTGCGCTCGCGCTCCAGCAGTTCAGGATCCAGCCCGTCCGCGTTTAGAGCCTGGGGGAAGGCGGCCGCAATGTGCATCGCGAGCTGCTTGCCCAAGGCTTCGAGCGCAGCGTGGTCAGCCTGACTTTCCAGCGCGACGAGCACACCGATCTTGCCGAGGTTCGGAGCCACCGCATTGTGGATGTACGGGACGACAACGCCTTGCGACACAGTCACGCTCTTCATGCGGCGGAGCTGCTGATTTTCGCCGATGGTGGCGACGTTGCTGGTCAGCTTGTCGGCGATGGTCCCGCCATCCGGATAGGCGGCGTTCTTGAGCCCCTCGATATCGTCGCCGGACTGGGCCAATGCGGCATCCGTCACCTTGCGGACAAAATCTTGGAACTGTTCGTTCTTCGCCACGAAGTCGGTTTCGGAGTTCACCTCGACTGCCACCCCGCGCGTACCCGTCACCGCGACTCCGATCAGTCCTTCGGCGGCCGTCCGGCTCGACTTCTTCTGGGCGGCAGCCAATCCCTTGGCGCGCAGCGCATCAACGGCGGCTTCGACATCGCCGTTCGTATCGGCGAGCGCTTTCTTGCAATCCATCATGCCCGCGCCGGTCTTCTCGCGCAGGGCCTTCACATCAGCGGCGGTATAGGCAGCCATGTTCATTCCTTCGGTTTATTGGTTAAAGGGCCGGGCAGCTCATCCTGCCGCCCGGCCGTTCAGAATCGGTCAGTCGACCCCAGCGCTCAGGCGTCGACCGTCTCTGCCGGAGGTTCAGCCATCGCGCCAACGTCACTGCCGCTATCGACGGCGGCCCCGCCCTTGCCCGCGCGCGCAGCCTGGCTCACGGCCTCGCAGTAAAGGCGAACCGCACGGCTGGCGTCATCGTTGCCCGGAACCGGAAAAGCGATGCCACTGGGATCGACGTTGGTGTCGAGGATCGCAACCACCGGGATTCCGAGCACGTTGGCTTCCTTGATGGCCAGATCTTCCTTGTTGGCGTCGATCACGAACATGACGTCGGGGATGCCACCCATGTCGCGGATGCCGCCAAGGGACAGTTCAAGCTTGTCCCGTTCTCGGGTCAATTGCAGCACTTCCTTCTTCGTGAGGCCCGATGTCTCGCCCGACAGTTGCTCTTCAAGGGACTTCAGTCGCTTGATCGACTGGGAAATGGTCTTCCAGTTGGTCAGCATACCACCCAGCCAGCGGTGGTTCACAAAATGCTGACCAGCCGCGCGCGCCGCTTCGGCGATCGGTTCCTGCGCCTGACGCTTGGTGCCCACGAACAGCACCTTGCCGCCCGAGCGAACTGTTTGCGTGATAAAGTCGAGCGCCCGGTCCATCAACGGGACCGTTTGCGAAAGATCGATGATGTGGATCCCGTTTCGCGCGCCGAAGATATACGGCTTCATGCGCGGGTTCCAGCGGTGGGTCTGGTGTCCGAAGTGAGCTCCAGCTTCGATGAGGTCGTGCATGGAGACGGTAGTTGCCGCCATAGTTTGGTTCCTTTCCGGTTATGCCTCTGGAAAGCGGAGCCAGTGACCCAGCTATCAGGGTCATCGGCACCGGGATGTATGCTTTCCATGTGAATTTGCCTCACTGCTCAGCAGGGAGACCGAGCGCCCATAAAGGAGTTGGCGCTATAAAGCCAGCTTCTTTTTATCGCAGAAAAAGGGCGTCCGACCGCGAAACCGCATTGACAGTGAAGAACAAAGGGTGAACAAAAGACTGCGTCAGAAACCAGGATCGTGCTTGCACGTATATGAGCATCCACAAGATATCCACAGGGCTGTGGATGGCAGGGGCAACCAGATGATTACAGTGGCGACTTTCGTGTTGTTCTCCATCACGGCTGGGGTGGTACTACTTACGCTTAGCGATGGCGCGGTGAAGTTCTACCATGCCGCCAAGACATTGCGGCAGTCCTCGGTGGTGGACTGCGCCAGTATGACGGTTTCTCCGAGCATTTCGACCGGTACGGTGCACAACACGGTATTCTCCCGCACGCGGTCGGCACCGCTAGTCCGCACAGGCATGTTCCGGCCGCGTGCCACGATCCTGCCGACCAGTGAGATCACGCCACCGCGCGCTGTCGCCTGACCTTCGCGTAACGGATTATCGCCAGGGGCATCAGAGCTAAATAAGCAACGCTTATCGTCACGAGGGCCCACCAAGGCTCAAGCAAGAGTGCGGCGAACAACAGGCCGCCCAAGGCGATAACCTCAAGACGGATATTTCGTCGGGGCCGGATGGACTTCCAGCTCACCGTGGCAAGGTTCGAGATCATCAGGAACGCGATAACGGCAAGCCATGCCCCAACGAGCAGAGGGTTGCGGAAAACCGCTTCGCCGGTAGCCATCCAAAGGTAGAACGGCAAAAAAGCGAGCCCCGCGCCTACCGGGGCGGGTACCCCCGTCAGGAAACCGGCGGATTTGTGCGGCTGGTCGTCGACGTCTATCTGGGCGTTGAACCGGGCAAGCCGCAATGCGCACGAGATGGCGAACGCTAACGCGGCAAACCAGCCGAGACGCGGCACGTCCTGTAACGACCAAAGATATATGATCAGAGCCGGCGCCATGCCAAACGACAGCGAGTCTGCCAAGCTGTCCAGTTCCGCCCCGAACCGCGACTGCGCATTCAGCAGGCGGGCGATGCGCCCGTCTATCCCGTCCAGCACGCCCGCTATAATGACTGCGAAAATCGCCGCACTCCAGTCGGCGGAGATGGCGAAGCGAATGCCCGTCAGACCGGAACAAAGCGCCGCTGCTGTGATTGCGTTCGGCAGAACGGCGCGCAACTGCAAGCCCCGGCTGCCGCGCTGCTGCCGGGTGGGCCTTTCATCCTCTGCTGCCCGCGGACCCACACGGTTCGAAGTCGGGCGCTGTTCGCCAAGTTCGTTGTCGTCGATCATTGGCGGCGCCCCTCGATTGTCTGTGCTTCACCCGTGCGCGCAAGCACCGTTTCGCCGGCAACTACCCGCTGGCCCTTGATCACCAGCGCCCCGGTGCCGCGCGGGAGATAAACGTCGACCCGGCTGCCGAACCGGATCAGACCGATCCGCTGTCCGGCCGCAATCATATCACCTCTTTTTACAAAGGGAACGATGCGGCGCGCGACCAGTCCGGCGATCTGAGTCATGCCGATCAAGGTGCCATCGGAGCCGGCGATCAGGATGTGTTGCCGTTCATTGCTGTCGCTCGCCTTGTCCATGTTGGCGCTCACGAACTGGCCCGGCACATAAACCACCCGCTGCACAGTGCCGCCGATCGGAGCCCGGTTGATGTGCACATCGAACAGGCTCATGAAAATGGAGATCCGAGTGACCTGCCCCGCGGGCAACGGCATCGACCCGCTCCCGTCCTCCACCACCAGTTCCCGAGGCACTTCTACCTGGCCGATGCTTACCACGTGCCCGTCAGCAGGCGAGATCACGGTGCCCCCAACCTGCGGCACCACCCGTTCGGGATCACGAAAGAATGCAAAGGTGGCAACAGACCCAAGCAGAAGCGGCCAGCCAAGCATCTCCCATCCAAGAACCAGGAGAAAGAACAGCGCGCCGACCAGGACGATGAGGCCGATGCGACGCCCTTCCGGATGGATGGCCGGCCAGTTCCAGCCCGCTTCCCCCCGGCCTCTGTTATCCAGCAGATCTCCAGCCATCACCACAGGGTCTAAAGCGTGGCGGACGGCGCGGCAAGGCTCCAAAGCCTCACGACGTTGCGCCGGCCGCGACCTTGCGCACGAACACCGTGCCCACCGAGTATCCGGCGCCAAAGCTGCAGATCAGCCCGCGGTCGCCGTGCCGCAGGTCGTTCGAATGCAGGTGAAAGGCGATGATCGACCCCGCACTGGACGTGTTGCCGTAGGTGTCGAGCACGGTGGGACTTTCATCCTCACTCGCTTCGTGGCCGAGAACCCGCTGCGCGATCAGGCGGTTCATCCCCGCGTTCGCCTGGTGCAGCCACAATCGGCGCAATCCAGCCGGATCCACACCCAGACGGTCAGCTTCCTCGAGAACCAGGTCGGCGACGATCGGCACCACTTCCTTGAACACCTTGCGCCCCTGCTGGACGAAGAGCTTGTCCGGCGCCCCGGCAGTGTCGGGGCTGGTGCGGTTGAGGAAGCCGAAATTGTTGCGGATGTTGTTGGAAAAGATGGTCTTCAACCGGGTGCCGGTGATCTCCCAATGCGCGTCAGGAGCCAGTTTCGACGACTCCACCAGCACGGCAGTCGCCACGTCCCCGAAGATGAAGTGGCTGTCCCGGTCGCGCCAGTTCAGATGGCCGCTGGTGATTTCCGGGCTGACCACCAGCACGCTGCGCGCATTGCCCGACCGGATGTAATCCGCCGCCGTCTGGATGCCGAAGGTGGCGGATGAGCAGGCGACATTCATGTCGAAGGCGAACCCGTCGATCCCCAGCGCGGCCTGTATCTCGATCGCCATTGCGGGATAGGGTCGCTGCATATTCGATGCCGCGCACAGGACGGCATCGACATCGGCTGCGGCCCGCCCCGCCCGGTTCAGCGCGTCGCGCGCAGCCGCCACCCCAATCTCGGCCATGATCGACAGTTCGTCATCAGGCCGCTCTGCCAGGCGCGGCTCCATCGTTGCCGGATCAAGCACGGATGCTTTTTCCACAACATGCCGCGCCTTGATGCCGCTGGCCTTCTCAATGAAGCTGACGGAGCTCTCCTCCAGCTTCTGCCTTGCGCCGCTGGCGATGTCCGCAGCATGGTGTTCGTTGTGAAGCGCCGCATAGCGGTTGAAGCTGTCGACCAGCTCTTCGTTGCTGATGCTGTGCGGAGGCGTGTAGAGACCGGTCGCCGATATGACCGGACGATGCGCCGGTTGCTTGAAATTGTCAGTCATGTCGCTGCCTAAGCAAATCGCCGCCAGCCGACAAGCGGCCTGCCGCGGCGGAGACGTTTACGCGCGGTGGTGGACAGGGCTGGATTCGAACCAGCGTACGCTTGCGCGGGCAGATTTACAGTCTGCTGCCTTTAACCACTCGGCCACCTGTCCAGACGGCGGTTGCGTTCCGCGGAAAGGAACACAAGCTACCACCAGCCCGCGCCATGCTGCGCCCGCCAAGAGCGGGGCGGCACGGGAGGGCGCCATTTGAAGAAGCGGCGCTTGCCTGTCAATGCCCCCGCTGGCAGGGCTGGCCCGAATATTGCCAGAGGAACCACATTACCTATGTCCGAAAACAGGCGCGCGTTGCGCGGGAGAGCGGGACGGATGCGCGGTGGTCGCGGGAGCGGCCGTGCCGGCAAGGGGCAAGTGCGCCTGTGGGGGCGGCACGCGGTTGAAGCCGCCCTGCGCAACCCGGAACGCCAGCACCGCAAGCTGTGGGCCACGCCAGAAGGACTGGCGTCGCTGGACGGCGATCTGCCTGCTGACTTCCCCATTGAACATGCACAGGCTGTGGATCTCGGGCGACTTGTCCCTGGCGACGCGCCCCATCAGGGGCTGGTGCTGGATTGCGCGGCGATGGAGGACGTGCACCTCAGCGACGTCCTCTCAGAAGCAGACGGACGGCCGATCGTGGTGCTGGATCAGGTCACCGATCCACACAATCTTGGCGCCATCATGCGTTCGGCCGCGGCCTTCGGTGCAGCTGCCATCGTCACGCAGGACCGGCACGCCCCGCCCGAGAGCGGGACTGTGGCAAAGTCTGCGTCCGGCGCAATGGAGATCATACCGTGGGTGCGTGTCGTGAACCTTGCCCGTACGCTGGAAGAAGTGGCTGAACGGGGTTACTGGCGCATCGGCCTCGCCGGGGAAGGCACGCAGGCATTTGCTCAGGCCGTGCCTGCCGGACCCGTGGCGATCGTTCTGGGTGCCGAAGGAGAAGGGTTGCGGCACAATGTTGCGGCGCATTGCGATGCGCTTGCCTATCTACCGATCAGCGACGCGGTGGAAAGCCTGAACGTATCGAACGCCGCCGCCATTGCGCTGTACGAAGTGGCCTCACGATCCGTCAGCGCCGACTGAAAAAGCAAGGCGCGGCACCAGGTATGCAGGTGCCGCGCCTCCGCACTTGCCGTCATTGCCGTCCAGGCAGCGATGTTAATCTGAAAATCAGTTCACAGAATCTTTTAGGCCCTTGCCGGCTTTGAATTTCGGCTGGTTGGAAGCCTTGATCTCCATCGGCTCTCCGGTTTGCGGATTGCGGCCGGTGGATGCTTTGCGCTTGGCGACCGTGAAGGTGCCGAAGCCGACAAGTCGCACATCGTCCCCCTTAACCAGCGCCTTCTGGATCGCGTCGAACACTCCTTCGACGGCGTTGGACGCGTCGCTGCGCGACAGGCCGCTTGTCTCAGCCACAGCAGAAATCAGATCGTTTTTGTTCACTACTTCCCCCTTGCTATCCTTGTCGGCCCATCCCGGCCAAATTGCGGCGGCAGACTGGCCGCAGAATGGCTGCTCTGTCAAAGCAAAAACTTCAATAGCTGATGGACCTTAGAACAGGCTATCCTGAAACGGGACAAACAGTCCAGTCAGAGTGATTAATGCGCTGTCGGCTGAGCTTGCGGCAAGTGACCTGGTGGCTGGCTAGCAATATCGTCCGCCTCGCTCCAATCGATTGATTGGGGTCGCTCTACCAGCGCCAACCCCAGTACCTCGTCCACATGGGACACCGGAACGATTTTCAACCCTTCTGTCACATTCGCCGGCAGTTCTGACAGGTCCTTCACGTTTTCTTCCGGGATCAGCACCGTTTCAATCCCACCCCGCAGTGCGGCGAGCAGCTTCTCCTTGAGACCGCCGATCGGCAGCACCCGTCCGCGCAGCGTTACCTCGCCGGTCATGGCAACCTCCGGACGGACAGGAATACCGGTCAGTGTCGACACGATGGATGTGACCATGCCTATGCCTGCGCTTGGTCCATCCTTTGGAACTGCGCCTTCGGGCAAATGGATATGCACATTGCGCCGCTGAAACAGCGAAGGCTTGATGCCATAAGCGGGAGCACGCGCCTTCACGAAGCTGAAGGCAGCAGCAATGCTCTCGGTCATCACCTCACCCAGCTTGCCGGTGGTCTTGATCTCACCCTTGCCCGGCGTAGTGACGCTCTCGATCGTCAGCAGGTCACCCCCCACCTCTGTCCAGGCAAGCCCTGTGACGGCGCCGACCTGGGCTTCCCGTTCGCTCAGGCCATGGCGATATTTGCGGACGCCGGCAAAGTCGCTGAGGTTCGCGGGCGTGATGACCACCGCCTGCGCCTTTCCTTCCAGTATTTGTCGCAGGCTCTTGCGGACAAGACGCGCGAGCTCCCGCTCGAGCGTGCGCACCCCGGCTTCGCGCGTGTAGAAGCGGATGAGGTCGCGCAGAGCGTCATCCTCAAGCGCGAATTCGCCTTGCTTCAACCCGTGCATCTCGATCTGCTTGGGCAGCAGGTGACGCTTGGCTATTTCGACCTTCTCGTCCTCGGTATAACCTTCCAGCCGGATGATCTCCATACGGTCGAGCAGCGGCTGCGGCAGGTTCAGAGAATTGGCAGTCGTCACGAACATGATCTCGCTGAGGTCGAGATCGATTTCGAGATAATGGTCCTGAAACTTGCCATTCTGTTCGGGGTCCAGCACTTCAAGCAGCGCGCTTGCCGGATCGCCGCGAAAATCCTGACCCAGCTTGTCGATCTCATCGAGCAGGAACAGGGGATTGCTCGCCTCAGCCTTACGCAGATTGGTCACGATCTTGCCCGGCAATGAACCGATATAAGTGCGCCGGTGCCCCCTGATCTCGGCCTCGTCGCGTACCCCGCCGAGCGACTGGCGCACGAACTTGCGCCCAGTCGCCTTCGCGATGGACATGCCGAGACTGGTTTTCCCGACGCCGGGCGGTCCCACCAGGCACAGGATCGGCCCCTTCAGCTTGCGGGTACGTGCCTGCACTGCGAGATATTCGATGATACGATCCTTAACCTTTTCGAGGCCGTAATGATCGGCATCCAGGATGGCCTGCGCCTCGACGATGTCAGTCTTGACCTTGCTCTTCTTGCCCCAAGGCAGACCGAGCAGAACATCCAGATAGTTGCGGATGACCGTCGCTTCCGCGCTCATCGGCTGCATGGCGCGCAGCTTCTTGAGTTCCGCGTTGGCCTTGTCGCGAGCCTCTTTCGACAGCTTGGTCTTGCCGATCTGCTCTGCCAGCAACGCGAGCTCGTCGCCTTCGCCATCGCTGCCGCCAAGTTCGCTCTGGATCGCCTTCAGCTGTTCATTGAGGTAATATTCCCGCTGCGTCTTTTCCATCTGCCGCTTGACACGGCCGCGGATCTTGCGCTCCACCTGCAGAACCGACAATTCGCCGTCCATGAAGCCGAGCACCATTTCCAGCCGCTTCAACGGGTCATTTTCGGTAAGCAGCGCCTGCTTTTCCGCCACTTTCACCGTCAGAAGACCTGCCAGAGTGTCGGCCAGTTCGCCCGCGTCGTGAATCTCGGCTATCCCGTCGCCGGCACTGTCGCCCAGTTTCTTGTTGAGCTTGGCATATTCCGCGAACTGCTCGACGACCTGGCGCATCATCGCCGTCACCTGACTGCCGGAGACCGTGGCATTCTCCCGCGGTTCCACCTCGGCGAAGACAACGTCATCGGCTTCGCTGAGCCGTAGCAACGAGGCGCGCTGCCGCCCCTCGATCATCACGCGCACCGTGCCGTCCGGCAGCTTCAGGAGTTGCAGGACCTGAGCAATGGTGCCTACCTCATACAAATCGTCCTGCTCCGGTTGATCGCACCCAGGATCAAGCTGAGTCAGCAGGAAAACGTCGCGCGCCGCTTCCATCGCAGCTTCCAGTGCCGCGACGGAACGAGGGCGTCCGACAAAGATCGGCACCGTCATTCCCGGAAAGACGACGATGTCGCGCAAGGACAGAAGAGGTAATGTCAGGGCCATAGATGCGATCCGATTACTCGCGACGGGAACGTCGCTGTGTCAGCTCTCATATGGGCAGTGTCGAAAGCCTTGCAATCCTGGGCCGACGACGGCCGCAGGACGGTCCACAGCCGCGAGGAGCGTTCAATCCTCTCGCTCGATCTGCGAGTTCAGCTCCGCCCCCAGCAGGATGATGTAGGATGACAGCCACAGCCAGGTCAGCAGAATGACCACACCGCCCAGCGTGCCGTAGGTTTCGTTGTAGTTCCCGAAATTGCCGACATAGAAGCCGAAGAGGGCGGTGCTGGTCACGAGCAGCACCACTGCGAGCACGGCGCCCGGTGTCACCCAGCGCCACGGTACATCCGCCCGTGCCGGGCCGTACTGGTACAGAACGGCCAGCCCTGCGATGACGATGCCAGCAAGGAACACCCAGCGCAGCAGCCCGATCAGCAGGTCGGCTCCCGCAGGAAGACGAAGCGCGTCGGTGATGAAGGGTAGAACAATCCCCAGACCCGCCACCAGGATCAGGCCAACGATCAACATCAGGGTCAAGGCGAACGCCCGGAGATTCAGCGCGAGAAAATTGCGGGTTTCGTCGACATCGTACGCGACGTTCAACCCTTCCATCAACGTCTTGGCACCCTTGGACGCACTGTAGAGGCTGAGGATAACACCGCCGATGAAGGCGAAGCTGAGAGCCGACCCCGCGCTCTGGGCGAGGCTTTCCCCCTGACCGCGAATGATGTCGGCGGCGCTTTCGGGCAGATTGGCTGCCCAACGCTGCATTTGCTCCAGGATCTGCAGCGGATCGAATACCAGGCCAGCCAGCGATATCAGCGCGGCAATGGCCGGAAACAGGGCAAGAAGGCTGTAAAACGCGACCCCTGCCGCGACGATCGACAGGTGATCGTCGGTTGTCTCCTTGTACACGCGTTTGAGCAGGGCGACCCACTCGCCTGCCGGCCGTTTCCATACCGACCCGCTTTCACTGCAACTGGCGGCCGCGGACGCATCTTCGCCAACCTGCCAATCGTCCTGCTGAACTTGTGCCGTGTGCAAAATGTCACGCCTTTTTGCCGTTAACGGGGTCTTGAACCCTGTCAGGCACATCGTTGTTCCACGCGAGAGACTTGCAACAGCTCCGGCAGCATTACCCTGCAGCCGATTGCCGATTATCCAAGGCCAGGCAGGTTGAAGCCAGGAGGCAAGCCCAAGCCGCCCTGCATCTTTTGCATCTCTTCGTTGGACAGCCGATCCGCCTTGTCCCGAGCATCGTTGAACGCCGCTGTCACAAGATCTTCCGTGATCTGCTTTTCTTCCGGCTTCAGCAGCGACTCGTCAATCTGCACCCCTAGGATGCGACCACGGGCAGTTGCGCGAACCTTGACCAGCCCACCGCCGCTCGACCCTTCGACCTCCAGCGAGTCAAGCCTGGCTTGCATCTCGCCCATCTGGCCCTGAATGGTTTCAGCCGCTTTCTGCGCGGCGGCGAGCATTTCTTCCATCGATTTCATGCTGTACGGCTCCATGGCATGGCGCGAATGTCCGCGCCTTCGTTCTCTATCAACTCGGCATCCGGGAAAATGGCCAGCGCCGCCTTCACCAGGGGGTCCTGACGCAAACGCGCTTGCTCCGCCTGCCGCTCAGCCTGCGCCTCTTCAACCAACGAGGGGCTTCCGCCGTCCGGCTCCTCCACGACCTGCCAGGGCGTGCCGGTCGCCTTGGCCAGAGCGCTCTTCAACAGCGGAGCAACCGGATCGCGAAAACAAGCATCGCGTGAAAAGGTCAGCACGCCAGGTTCGAGCCCAACGACACGCACCTGCAGGCGCATCACATTGGCGGCATGAACCTCGCCAGCCTCTTCGACCTCGTTCACCAGAGACGGCCATGTCAGCGCGGCGGGCGAGACGGTTTCAGCGTTGGCGGAGGGCGTCACGCCGCCGGCGACTTGCGGCGCCGGGTCCCGCGGCGCGGTCTCCAGGCGCCGCAGAAGATCGCCCGGGTCCGGCATGTCAGCGGCAAACAGGGTACGCAGCAGCGCCATCTTGGCCGCCGCCAGGGGATCGGGTGCGCTACGCACTTCCTCATACCCCTTCAGCATCAGCTGCCAAAGTCGGTGAAGCTGTCCGGGGGACATCCGCTGCGCCCATTCGGCCAGCTGTACCCGCTCTTCCGCGCTAACACCGCGTCCCTCGCCCGCTACCTGCACGAGAGTGACGCGATGGGTCAGGTCCAGCAGGCCCCGTATCAAGGCCAGCGGTTCCACGCCAAGGGCGTATTGTTCTTCAACCGCTGCCAGCAGTTCGCGCTGCTGCCCCTCCAGCAGATTGGCGAACAGGCGTCGCTGTGCACCCTTGTCGGCGAGGCCCAGCATATCCCGCACGCGCGGCGCCGTTATGCGGCCTTCTTCATCGGCGTCGGCATGGGCAATCGCCTGGTCCAGGATCGACAGCCCATCGCGCACCGACCCCTCGGCGGCAGCCGCAATCATGTGCAGCGCCTCGTCCTCCGCCTGCACTCCCTCTTGCGCGCAGACCCAGCCGAAATGCTCCTGCAACTGCTCGAGCGGGATGCGCCGCAGGTCGAAGCGCTGCGTGCGGGACAGAACCGTCACCGGCAGCTTGTCCACCTCGGTGGTAGCGAACAGGAACTTCACATGCGCAGGCGGTTCCTCAAGTGTCTTGAGCAGCGCATTGAAGGCATTGCGCGACAGCATGTGGACTTCGTCGATAATATAGATCTTGTAGCGGGCCGATACGGCGGCATAGCGTACAGCTTCGATAATTTCGCGCACGTCATCGACGCCTGTATGGCTGGCGGCGTCCATTTCCATCACGTCAATGTGCCGCCCCTCGGCGATGGCGACGCACGGTTCACACTGCCCGCATGGATCGATGGTCGGCCCGCCCTGCCCGTCCGGCCCGACGCAGTTCAGTGCCTTGGCGATAAGCCGAGCGGTGGAGGTCTTGCCCACGCCGCGTACACCCGTCATCAGAAAGGCATGGGCCAGCCTGTCGCGCTTGATGGCGTTGGCCAGCGTGCGAACCATCGGTTCCTGCCCGATCAGCTCGCTGAAAGTCTGCGGCCGATACTTGCGGGCGAGCACGCGGTACGGTTGCACGGATGAAGGGCGCTGGTCTTCCGCAGGCGGTGAACCGAACAGAGCCGACTGCCCCGCCGCTTCCAACTCTTCAGCGGAAGGCTGTGCCTCTTCAGCACCATCCAGTGTCATATCGTCGGTGGAATCACCCATGCCCGACAGGGTAGAGGGCATCGCGTGTTCTGTCATGCAGGGAAAGGAGCCGGGCGACCCGCCGCAATCCACCTGGGCTGCTTCCTTCCGGACCTGACCCGGTGGGCGGACGCAAACGTCCACCCGACTCCCGCTTCCGATATGACATCACCTGCTGACAGAATCAATCAGCGAAAATTGTCAGCATACGCCTGCAGCTTCAATTTCTTGGGCGGAGTGGGTATCACCCGCGCGTCGATACCGTGCTTTTGAGCATAAGCCTGTGCCGTGGCACAGTCTGCGAACGTCAGGCTGACCTGCGCCTGGGTATCGCCGCTGCCGGTCCAGCCCATCAGGGGATCGGCACGGCGCGCCTCCGACTGCTCGAATTCAAGGATCCATTCGTCCAGGCGGGCCTTGCCGGACGACATTGCATTCTTGGGTCGTTGATAGATGCGTGCAGCCATAACCCGCGCCATGTAGGTCAGCTTTTGCCGGCTGCAAAGGCGTTCTTTGTCTTAAGACTTGCCTGTTCGCGCCAAGGCTCCTCCGGCCACCGGTGCTTGGGGTAGCGACCCTTCATTTCGCGCCGAACATCGGCCCAGCTACCGCGCCAGAAACGCGGCAAGTCGCGGGTTGCCTGGATAGGCCGTCCAGCGGGACTGGTCAGCCTGAGCAGCAACGGTGCGGCTCCGACGAGCGGATGGGCATCGAGGCCGAACAGAGCCTGGACCCGAACGTCCACCGACGGAGCATCCGCGCCCGTGTAATTGATGGAGTGCCGCGTCCCGGCGGGCGTGCTGAACTCAGCGGGCGCCAGTCGGTCCAGCCGCTGCCGATCGTCCCATCTCAGCAGACCGAGCAGCGCCGCTGCAACCTTTGCCGTAGGGATGTGCAGGTCTCTGCGACCGGT
Organism: Porphyrobacter sp. GA68; assembly: GCF_022605525.1. Lineage (GTDB taxonomy): Bacteria > Pseudomonadota > Alphaproteobacteria > Sphingomonadales > Sphingomonadaceae > Qipengyuania_B. The sequence goes on along the minus strand of NZ_JAKQYJ010000001.1, from coordinate 1,455,837 downwards.
GAGAAGCGGGTTGAGCCAACTCGCCGCTGTTGCCTTCAACTGTTCGCGTCGCAGCGCGTCGATGCCGGCGTACTCGGCGCGAGCGACGAGGTCCCGCGGCAGCAGTTCATCGAGCTGTTCCAATGCCTTTTGCGCGAGGAGGTCGGTTATGGCGGCCTCGTCCGGCGCCGGGCCGGGTCCGCTTTGCAGCACCATGGCGCCAAGCCGCCGCTGGCGAATGCACACGATCCGCTGTCCGTCCCATTGCACGCTGGACCTGGTCTGGATGCGATGCGGGCACCATTCCTCCAACTCGGCCAAGGTCAGCGGCGCTGCCGAAGTGATGCGAGCGGCCTTGGCCTGCCCCTGTGCATCGCCAACCACGAGATAGCTGCTGCGGGCAAGCGGGTCGGCCGGATCCAGCAGGAACCCCCGCCCGCCCGCCGACAGCCAGTACTCCCCGGAGGTGTCCCGCCGCTGACAGATGAAGGTCGGTCGAGCGGCCGCCATCAGTACTCCGACTGATGGTCGGGTCGTCAGGTCAGACGCCGTCCCGACCAGCTCCTGTGCCCGCCGGGCCCAGCCATCCGCCAGGCGACGGGCTGCATTCGCCCTGGGGGATGAATCCGTCTCAAGGCGCGCAAGTCTCTGACCCAGATCAACATCCCGCCCGCAGAGCGTTCGCTCCTGCAGCAGCAGCGCCAGGCGCGCCGCCGGCCTCGCCGCGCCATGCCGCGCACCGAACAACACCATCGCTGCGCCTTCGGGATCGAGAGGGAGCGCACCCATCAGCCGGCCGTGCTCCGTCAATCGCCCCTTTTCATCCAGCGCACCCAGTTGCTCAAGCTTTTCACCTGCGGCGGCGACGGCTGATGCCGGCGGCGGGTCGAGCCAGCGCAGCGCGGACGTATCGGCGCTGCCCCAGTTGGCCAGCGACAACAACAGCGGGGACAGGTCGGCAGTCAGGATCTCGGGCGGATCGTATGCGGGTTGCCCCCCATGTCCGGCCTCTTCCCACAAGCGGTACACGACCCCCGGACCTTGGCGCGCCGCGCGGCCTGCCCGCTGGGTCGCGGCCGCCTGGCTGGCGCGGACGGTCGTTAGATGGGTAGTTCCAGCGGTCCGGTCGAACTCCGCACGGCGGGCGAGCCCGCCGTCCACCACGACCGACACGCCGTCGAGCGTGAGGGATGTTTCCGCGATGCTGGTGGCAAGAACGATGCGGCGGCGACCATCCGCGTCCCGGCGCAAGGCCCGCCGCTGCTCGGCCGGTTCGACCTGCGAGTGCAGCGGAAGAACCGGCGTACCGGGCAGGCGGGCGTGCAGGTGCTCCTGAACGCGGCTGATCTCCCTTGCTCCCGGCAGGAACACGAGCATGTCGCCGGTCTGTTCGCGCCAGGCAGTCATCACCGCCAGCGTTGCGGCATCTTCGATGCGCTGGGCCGGAGAAGAGCCAAGCCAGCGGATCGCCAGCGGGTATGTCTTGCCTTCACTCGCAACAACCTTGGCATCCTGGCCGAGCAGGCCGACGAACTTCTCCCCGTCCACCGTCGCGGACATGATCAGCAGGCGCAGGTCGGGCCGCAGCACGGCCTGCGTTTCCAGCGCCAGCGCCAGACCGAGGTCGCAGTCCAGGTGCCGCTCATGCGCCTCGTCGAACAGGAGGGCGGATACACCGGCAAGTTCAGGATCATCGCAGAGGCGATTCACGAGGATGGCCTCGCTCAGCACCAGAATGCGGGTCTTGGCGGACTGCTTGCTGTCGAGGCGCGTCAGATAGCCGACAGTTTCACCTGCCTGTTCGCCAAGCATTTCGGCCATGCGCTCGGCCGCGGCACGCGCGGCGACACGGCGGGGACTGGTTACAAGAATCTGGCCGGAGCACCATGACTGTCCCAGCAGCGCGGGAGCCACGGCAGTCGTCTTTCCGGCACCCGGCGGCGCGATCAGCACCGCGCTGCGGCCGTCGCGCAGAGCCACGAGCAAGTCCGGCAGTGCGGCGTCGATCGGTAGCGAAACACTCATGGCTGGCTCCGCACGGCTCTGGCTGGGGTTTAGTACCCCCGCGCCACGGCGAACTGCGCTGCTTCGGTCATGGCTTCTCGCGCCTTGCTGGGCGGGAACACGGACAAGGCATCAATCGCCCGTTCGGCAAAGTGGCGCGCCCGGTCGCGGGTTGCCTGCAGCGCGCCGGTGCTGTTCACCAAGCGGACTGCGCGGGCGAGATCAGACGCGTCGCTGGCGTGCCCTGCCACTGCCTTGCGCCAGAAGCTGCGCTCCTCCTCCGACCCGCGGGCGTAGGCAAGGATCACCGGCAGGGTCATCTTTCCTTCGCGGAAATCGTCCCCTTGCTCCTTCCCCATATCCGCCGCCTTGGCGTCGTAATCGAGCGCATCGTCAATCAGCTGGAATGCGACACCAAGGTTACGGCCGTAATCATCCAGCGCCTGCTCGAACCGTTCCTCGCATTCGGCGACTACGGCAGCGATGCGGCTGGCGGCGGCAAACAGCGCGGCCGTCTTTGACCCGATGATCGAAAGGTAGCGCTCTTCACTCGTTTCGACCTGCCGCTGCGCAGTCAGCTGATCGACCTCGCCTTCGGCGATCACGGCGCTGGCATTGGACAGGATCTTGAGGACGCGCAAACTGCCATCCTCCACCATCAGTTCAAACGCGCGGGAGAACAGGAAGTCACCGACCAGAACGGTTGCGGGGTTGCCAAAGATAATGTTTGCCGCCGCCTTGCCGCGCCGCAATTCCGACCCATCCACGACGTCGTCGTGGAGCAGCGTTGCGGTATGGATGAACTCGACCGCCGCGGCGAGCCGGTGCTGTCGCGTTCCGGAATAGCCGACCAGCGCCGCCCCCGCCAGCGTCAGCATCGGGCGAAGCCGCTTGCCCCCGCCTGCGATCAGATGCCCGGCGAGGCGGGGGATCAGGGGGATCTGGCTTTCCATCCGGTCCAGGATCACGGTGTTCACCGCGTTCATGTCGGAGGCGATCAGCGACAGCATCGGTTCGAGGCTCGGCTGCCGGGCCGTCAGGGGGAGGATCTGCGCGGTCATTATTCGGGTCGCACATGGGGCCTATCGGAGCCGGAGGCAAGCCGCGAAGCGGAAAGCCACTGTGGCAAAACTGCGCCGCCCCGCAGCAAACCGCCATCCCGTCTCCTTGGCTGTTGCTCTTGATGGGGGATGCGATTACTTTTGCTCGCCTGCTGCTGGAAGAGCGGCTTGTTGGCACAGGGAGTATAACATCTTGCGTAAGTTCATTTTGGGTCTGGCTGCTGCCGGACTGGTCGCAACGCCCATCGTGGCCCAGGTTTCGCGCGACAGCGCTCCGGTGGTCGGGGAAAACGGCATCGAGGCTTCCACGGCTGCCGTGGCTTTCGCCCTCGCCGCAATCGCGGTGGCAATCTTCGCCACCACTGGCAACGACGACGATACCGCCGTCAGCCCCTGACCTTTAGACGTTGCTAATGAAGCGGGCTGCATCACGCTCCCGCTTCATTCATCGGCCGCAGCGCGGCCTGAACGCGGCAGGGTGAGCCGGACGAGCAGTCCGCCCAGATCCTCGCTTTCACCGAGCGTGACGTTGCCGCCGTAAATTTCCGCCACATCGCGCACGATGGCAAGACCGAGACCCGTTCCCGGCTTGTCGGTGTCCAGCCTTGCTCCGCGGTCGAACAGCTTTTCCCGCTGATCCACCGGGATGCCGCGCCCATCGTCCTCTACCCATATCACGCAGAACCGCGCGCTGTTTGCCGGATCGTCCTCCCGCTCGGCATCGATCGTGACGAACACACTGCCCCCGCCATACTTGGCCGCGTTTTCGATCAGGTTGCCGAGTATCTCGTCAAGATCCTGCCGTTCGATGGCAACATGGGCATCGCGCCCGCCAGCGATGTCAAAACGGACTTCCGGATAAAGCCGCTCGACAGCGCGGCGCACAGCTTCCGCGCTGTCACGCACCGGGGTTCGGGCATGGCCGACAGCGCGGCGGCCCACGGCGCGGGCGCGGGCAAGATGGTGGTCGACATGACGGCGCATGGTGCGCGCCTCCCGAACCACTGTGGTGGCGAGATCGGGCGCTCTGGCAGTTGCGGCGTTGTTGATGACGGTAAGCGGCGTCTTGAGCGCATGGGCGAGGTTACCGGCGTGGGTTCGCGCCTCCTCCGCTTGCCGTTCGGCATGGGAAAGGAGGGCGTTCAGTTCCTCCACCAGCGGTTGCACCTCCAGCGGCAGGGGTTCAACGATGCGGTTCGCGCCGGTGGTGCGCAGGTTCTGGATCGCCGCCCGAACCCGGCGCAAAGGGCGCAGACCGTAATAGTTCTGCAGCATCGCCATGATGAACAGCCCCAGACCCAGTGCGGCGAAGCTCCAGATGAGGATCAGCCTGATCTCGGCGATCTGCTGATCGAGTTCTGTGCGCCTTTGCGCGACCAGGAATTCCCACTTGGTGTCGCTGTCTGGCAGAACGATGGTGCGCTCCGCCACCCGCAGCGGCTCTCCGGGAAACTGATTGCTGTCGTAGATGTGCAGCGCCTCGTCCGACAACGTCGATTCACCCCGCAGCGTGCGGTCCCACAGACTGCGAGACGGGTAGGTGTCATACCCTGCACCGCTGATTTGCCAGTACAGACCCGAATTCGGCTCGAGGAAGCGTTGATCCCCCAACGCACGGTTGAAGTACACTTCGCCGTCGGGAAACAGCTCTGCCGAAGCGATCATGGCGGTCATGATATATTCGAGCTGGCTGTCGAAATTGCTTTCGATCAGGTTCGTGATCGTCCGATTGAGCGCGAACCCGCCGCCCAGCAGCAGCACGCTGATCCACGCAGCGGAAATGACCATCATGCGATAGGCCAGGCTCCGCTTTCCTGGCGCCGGGGTGACGCTGATGGACGGACTTTGCTCGGTCATCTTCGGTGAGTACCCTGCCGCCGAACCTCACGGCGGCGCGCTTCGCTCATGCGCGGCGCGGCTCCGCAGGGTCATCAAGGCTGTAACCAAGGCCGCGAATGGTGGAAATCACATCCGCACCTAGCTTCTTGCGGATGCGGGTGACGAACACTTCTATGGTGTTGGAGTCGCGGTCGAAATCCTGATCGTAGATGTGCTCTATCAGTTCGGTTCGGCTGACCACCTTGCCCTTGTGGTGCATGAGGTAGGATAGCAGCTTGTATTCCTGCGCAGTCAGCTTCACCGGCTCACCTTGCAAGGTCACCCGGCCGGACCGGGTGTCCAGGCGGACATCGCCAGCGATCAGTTCAGCCGACGTGTTGCCCGATGCGCGGCGGATCAGCGCCCGCAGTCTGGCGATCAGTTCCTCTGTCTGGAACGGCTTGGCGAGATAGTCGTCGGCGCCGGCGTCAAGACCGGCGACCTTGTCCGACCAGCTGTCGCGGGCCGTAAGCACCAGCACGGGGAATTTGCGCCCTTCCCTGCGCCACATGCCCAGAACCGTAAGCCCGTCGATTTCCGGCAGGCCCAGATCAAGGATGACTGCGTCGTATTCTTCCGTGGAGCCGAGGAAATGCCCATCTTCTCCGTCGGTGGACAGGTCTACGGCATAGCCCGTCTGTTCCAGCGTCGTCTTGAGCTGATTGCCAAGCGTCGGCTCATCCTCGACGATCAGTATGCGCATGGTTTGCCCGCCCCTTCCTGTGTGTTCATGTTGCGCTGTTCAAGCCAGCGATGTGTCGCACGAGGGTCAATGCGTCAACATGAACGAAGGTTTCAGTTGGAGCGGCGCAGGACACGTCCCGTCCGTGCGTCGACATCGACGAAACTGACCCGCCCGTCGCGGATGAACTTCAGCCGATAGGCCATCGCCTGCGGATCGTATTCGAAGCCGAGGTACTTGTGATCCCGCATGGTCGGCAGCACCCGCGCCTCGATCTCGCGAGACTTCATGATGTTGCCGGCCTGCGACTCGCGCCGGGCCTCGCCCTGCTCGTTCAACCGCTGCGGCTGCGTTTCCGCAACCGCAGGAGCGGCCGTGGCTGTCACGAGCAGCGTTAGGAAGGCTAGTGTTTTGATCTTCATGACGCGGCGGTATTGCAGACCCGGCTTTGAATAGGCTGTGAATAAACCGCGGGTTACCGCACCATCTCGTATGTTACGTTGATCTGCACCCCGGTGCCTATCACCCCCGGTTCAACCGGCGGCGCGGCCGCATCCATCCGCGCCGCAGTAACCATTATGGCGCCGCTCTCCGCCCGTGCTCGGCCGTGCAGCGCCTCGTTCACCAACAGCAGCCTTACGCCGGTATAGCCGGCTGCCCGCGCATATTCCTCAGCCTGCCGCTGCGCCTTCTGCAAGGCGTTGCGGCGTGCGGTCGCCTTGTACTGCTCGTCATTTTCGATTGAGAACGACGGGCCGTTCACATCGTTCGCCCCTGCCGCAACCAGAGCGTCCAGAATGGGTCCGGCACGCTGTACGTCGCGGAACTTGACCGAGACGGTGTTGCGCGCCTGATAACCCAGGAAGATCTGCCGGCGCTGCTGATTGTCGTAGTCGTACCGCGCGCTGAGGTTGAGGCCCGTGGTCTGGATGTCGCGCTCCGCCACACCGGCGGCCTTGATCCGGTCGATCACCCGCTGCATCGCTGCCGAATTCTGCCGCAGCGCCTCCACCGCGGTCGGCGCGTCGGTCACGACCCCCGCGCCAATCGTGACGGTGTCCGGCTTTGCCTCAACCTCTTCAAAAACACTCAGTTCAACCAGCGGGTTCTGCGCGACGAGCTTCACGTCCGCCGCCGCAGCAGCCCCCGCGCACAAAGTCATCGCAGCGGCAAGCGCCGCACTGTATGCAGTTTTCTTGATCATGGATGAACTCCGCTGTTGATCCTTGGTCCATGCCGCCAAGCTGCTTAGCGGCCGGTGAACCAAGGTTGCCCCGTCGGCCACCATGACTTACCTGCCCGGCATGGCGCAACCACCAATTTTGTCCTGGGAGAACCTCGGCCTGCAGCAGGGCGGCCGGTGGCTGTTCGAAGGACTTGACCTCCACATCGGCCCGCGGGATCGTCTCGCGCTCATCGGCCGCAACGGCGCGGGCAAGACCACCCTGTTCAAGCTCATCGATGAGCAGATCGAGGCCGACCGGGGCCTCCGCAAGGTCAAGCCCGGCACCCGGATCGTCCTGCTTGAACAGGAACCGGACCTGACACCCTTTGCCACGTTGATGGATTTTGCCCGGTCCGGGCCCCACCCGCCCGCAGAGCACGAAGTGGAAGCGATCGCGGGGCAGCTTGGTATTGCCATGACCACTGCAACAAAGGGCGCCAGCGGGGGCGAGCGGCGGCGGGCAGCGATTGCCCGGGCGCTGGCCCAGGCGCCCGATCTTCTGCTGATGGACGAGCCGACCAATCACCTCGACCTCGCTGCTATTGAATGGCTGGAGGACTGGCTGTCGCGCTACACCGGGGCGTTTCTGGTCATCAGTCACGACCGGACTTTCCTGAAACGGCTGACCAGCGCGACCCTGTGGCTGGACCGGGGCCGTTTGCGGCGCAAGGAAGTCGGCTTCGGAGGCTACGAGGCGTGGGAAGAACAGGTCTATGCCGAAGAAGCCCGCGCCGCCGAACGGCTGGACGCGCGGCTCAAGCTGGAAGCGCACTGGCTTGAGCGCGGCGTCACCGCCCGACGCAAACGCAATCAGGGCCGCCTGGAAAAGCTGTGGCAGATGCGCGCCGCGCGTGCAGCGATGATCGCCGGATCTGCGGCGGGCACGGCCAAGCTCAAGCTGGCGAATGACGAGGATTTCCGTTCCAAGTCGGTGATCGTGGCGGAGGGTATCAGCAAGAGCTATGCCGGCCGCACCATCATCAAGCCGTTTTCCGTGCGCATCCAGCGTGGCGACCGGATCGGCATTGTGGGCGCCAACGGTGCGGGCAAGACGACCCTCCTGAAGATGCTGACCGGAGAGCTGCAGCCGGACAGCGGCACCGTGAAGCTCGCAAAGACACTGTCGGGCGTGATGATCGACCAGCAGCGGCGACTGCTATCGCCCGACAAGACGGTTCGCGACGTGCTGGCCGAAGGCGGTGACTGGCTGGATGTGCGGGGCAATCGCAAACATGTGCAGGCTTATCTGAAAGACTTCCTGTTCGATCCCGCCTTGGTCGACACGAAGGTCGGCATCCTGTCGGGCGGCGAACGCAGCCGCCTGCTGCTGGCGCGTGAGTTCGCGCGGGTGTCGAACCTCCTGGTGCTGGACGAGCCGACGAACGACCTCGATCTGGAAACGCTTGACCTGCTGCAGGAAGTGATCGCCGATTACGATGGCACCGTGCTGATCGTCAGCCATGACCGCGACTTCCTCGACCGCACGGTAACGCTCACGCTGGGGCTGGATGGAACCGGAAAGGTGGACGTGGTTGCCGGTGGCTATGAAGACTGGCTGGCAAAACGCGGCTCCTCATCCGCGCAGCAGGCCCGAGGAACCAGACGCGAGCCGGATGCCGGAGAGCCCGCGACCGCGGCACCTGCGCCCGCACGTCAGCGCGATGGGCCGCGTAAGCTGTCGTACAAGGACCAGCGCGATTACGACCTGCTGCCCGCCCGAATCGAGGAACTGGAGGCGGCGATCCAGCGGGGGGAGGCGATCCTGGCCGACCCCGATCTCTACACTGCCGATCCGCAGAAGTTCGCCAACATCAGTCAGGGTATTGCCAACGCCCGGGCGGAGAAGGATGCAGCCGAGGAACGCTGGCTGCTGCTCGCCGAACAGGTCGAGGCGACGGTCGGCGCGTGACGATCGCCGCTCTGGCGCAGGAGGTGCGCGGCTGCACCGCCTGCGCTGCACATCTGCCGCACGGCCCTCGCCCCGTGATCCAGGTCTCCGCCACCTCCCGCATCCTCATCATCGGTCAGGCGCCGGGATCAAGGGTTCATGCCAGCGGCGTCCCATGGGATGATCGCAGCGGGCTGAGGCTGCGCGAATGGACTGGCCTTTCGCTGCAACAGCTGCACGACCCCGCCCTGGTCGCGATCGTGCCGATGGGCTTCTGCTACCCCGGCAAAGGCACCAGCGGTGACCTCCCGCCGCGCCGGGAATGCGCGGCCCTGTGGCATGACCGGGTGCTCTCCACCCTGCCTTCCGAACGGCTGACACTGCTTGTGGGCACCTATGCGCAAGCCCGCTATCTGCCGCAAACGAAGGGGTGGACCCTGGCGCAGCGCGTACGGTGCCACGCGGCATTCGCTCCCCTATTCCCGCTGCCCCACCCATCCTGGCGATCCACTCTGTTCATGCGAGCCAATCCGTGGTTTGCGGCGGAGGTGCCGCCGGCGTTGCGGCAAGCCGTCGCCGCCTGGATCAACTGAGACATGGACCGCGTGTTACACTGTCCAGAGGACACTCATCAGCCCGGCACCCGGTAGAAATCCGCGACCCGGTCCAGCGCCAGGCGGAGTACCAGCTTGCCGCTGCGCGCCGGCCATTCCAGGGCACGTTCCGCGTCCGGCAGCCCCTCGCCCGCGCAGACCACGCGCCACAGGATATCCGACAGCCCGTTGCCCGCCGCAGCCAGGGCGCCGTCGAACCGCTCTTTCGCAGCCATCTGCCGCTCCGTCGGAGACAATCCTGCGTCAGGGCCGCCCTTTATCCGCACCGGATCCCAGCGCATCGTAACCGACGGGCTGAGCTGCGCGCGCTCCCAGTCGGCCCGCAGCTGCTCTCCGGCGGCATATAGCCGGTCGTTGAGGTGGCCGCGCGCATGCAGCCAGCTGAGGGGTGACTCGGCCACGTTCACGGCGACGGTCCGCCCCTTTTGCCTGCCGCTTTCACGGCGCGGGCCCAAGGCGGCGGGGTTAATTCTGCGGTGGATTATCTGTTGGCGCATGACTGTTCCTTTTCGGTTACATCTAACCGGTTCCTGCTTGCCAAATACCGCTCGGTGTAGGAAAGCAGTAACCAGATGGGTTAGAGGTGATGAAGATGCCTAATCGCATTCGGATGATCCGAAAGGATCGCGGCATGACATTGGCGGACGTGGCGGAAGCCTGCGATCCGCCAACCACCGCCCAAACCATCGGGCGGCTGGAAACAGGAACGCGCAACCTGTCGCTCCGCTGGATGGAGAAGATCGCCCGCGCGTTGCGGGTTGAACCCGAAGCGCTGATGCGTTCCGAGGCGGCAAGCCCTGCGCAGATCATCGCCAGGCTGACCAGCGCCGGGGCAGAGGCGCTGGCTGAACCGCGCGATGCGCTTTCTGCGACCGACCTAGGCGGCGAAGGGTCACTGGTGGTGCTGAAGGTAGAAGGCGCGGTTGGCGAATACCGGCCAGGCGACCACGTGTGGCTGCGCCAGCTGGAGCCGTCAGCGGCGGCCCGCGCGATCAACCGGGACGTACTGGTCCCGCGACGCGGTGGCCGGTTCGCCTTTGGTCGGCTGGTCGACCGGCAGGGCAAGCGGGTCGGCATCCTTCCAGCGGGATATGGCGAAAAGCAGGTGGTTGTCGACGACCCAGCATGGATCGGAGTCGCCGAAATGCTGGTTCGGCGCTTGTGACGGCGTGGAACATCACCCCGGGGGCATGTAATTGTAGCCGCCGGCGACGCGTATAAAGGCTGGGCCAATGACCGCTTTGGCTTACATCGGTGCCGCCCTGGCAGAGATCGCCGGCTGCTTCGCTTTCTGGACCTGGCTGCGTCTCGACAAGTCCGCGTGGTGGGTTCTGCCCGGCATCGCCAGCCTGTGCCTGTTTGCCTATCTGCTCACCCTTGTCGATGCGGAACACGCCGGGCGCACCTACGCGGCCTACGGCGGAGTCTACATAGTGGCGGCGCTGGGCTGGCTGTGGGTCGTCGAGGGCTTTGTACCCGATCGTTGGGATGTGATCGGCGCCGGCGTCAGCTTGGTGGGTGCCGCGCTCATCCTGTTTGGGCCTCGAGGAGGGTGAGCCACTGGTCCCTGCAAGGATGGCAAGTTCCGCAGCCGGTCAGCGGCACAACCGTGCCGCCGTTTGGCCCAGCCGGCGTCAACCCTCGCCGCGCGCGACCCGCTCCTGCCGGTCCGCAGCGGACTCCTTGGGGATGAAGCTGTCGGACCGCACGCCGGTCCACAACAGGATGGGGCCGGCCTGATACACCGAACTGTAGGTGCCGACGAAGATGCCGACGAAGATGGCGAGCGTCATGCCAAACAGGCTGTCCGGTCCGAACAGGACCAGCGGCAGCAGCGCGATCAGCAGGGTCAGCGAAGTCATCACCGTCCGCGCCAGGGTTTCGTTCACCGACAGGTCGAGCAATTCGGGAAGCGGCATCTTGCGGTATTTCTTCAGGTTTTCCCGCACGCGGTCGTACACGACGATCGTGTCGTTCAGCGAGTATCCGATGATTGCAAGGATGGCCGCGATGATCTGCAGGGAGAACTCAAGCTGGAACAGCGCGAACATGCCCAGGGTCAACGACACGTCATGGACCAGTGCGAACAGCGCGCCCACTCCGAACTGCCATTCGAAACGCACCCAGATATAGATCGCAACCGCCAGCATCGCCGCGAGAAGGGCGTAGATCGCCTGGTTGCGGAATTCGCCGGAAACCTTTCCTGACACGGAGTCCACTCCGTCGATACGGATGTTGGGGTGATCGGCACGCAGGGCGGTGACAATCGATTCCGTCATTCGCTCGGCGAACGCATCGTCTCCCTCGGCTTCGGGCGGCAATCCGACGCGGATCGACACCTGATTGGGTGCGCCGAACCGCTGGATTACCGGGTCGCCAACCTCCGGAAGAGCGCCAACCGTTTCCCGCAGTTCCGCCACCGGAGCTTCCGTCTCGCCGACCAGAGTGACCCGGATTTCCTGTCCGCCGGCAAAATCGACGCCGTAGTTGAGACCGTTCATCGCCACCAGAGCCCAGCTGGCGATCATCAGCAGAATGCTGACCGTAAAGAACGGCACCCGCCACCGCAGGAACTTGATGTTGGTGTCGTCGGGGACGAGCTTGAGCAGGCGCATCGCTATTCCTCGTCAGATATTGATGTCGGCAGGACGGGTCTTGCGCAGCCAGGCGGCCACCCACATCCGGGTGAGCACAACGGCGGTAAAGACGCTGGTGAACAGCCCGATGATCAGCACCACGGCAAATCCGCGGATCGGCCCCGACCCGAACAGGAACAGGAGAACGCCGGCGATGAAGTTGGTCACGTTCGCGTCGTAGATAGCGCGGCTCGCCTCCTTGTAGCCGTTTTCCACGGCTGCAACGACCCGGCGACCGCGTTTTCGCTCTTCCCGGATGCGCTCGTTGATGAGCACGTTGGCGTCGACCGCAGCACCGATGGTCAGCACGAACCCGGCGATGCCCGGCAGCGTAAGCGTGGTATTCATCACCGCCATGATGCCAAGGATCATCAGCACGTTGAACACCAGGGCAACCGTCGCATAGACGCCGAACCGGCCATAGGTGGCGATCATCAGGACAATCACCGCGACCGATCCGATCGCCATTGCAAGGATGCCGCGCCTGATGGAATCGGCCCCGAGATCAGGCCCAACGGTGCGCTCTTCCACCACCGCCAGATCGACGGGCAGAGCGCCGGATCGCAGCGAAATGGCCAGCTGGTTCGCCGCATCAACCGTGAAGCCGCCCGAAATCTGGGCACTGCCGCCCTGGATAGGTTCGTTGATATTGGGTGCCGACAGCACCTTGCCGTCAAGGATGATGGCAAACGGCCGGTTGACATTTTCCGTCGTCAGTTGGGCGAACCGGGCCGCGCCCTGCTGGTCGAACTGGATGTTGACCACCGGCTGATTGGTCTGCTGCTCGAAACCCTGCGTCGCGTTGACAAGATTGTCGCCGCGAATGCCGCCCAGCCGCCGTACTGCGATCGACTGACCGGCAAAAGGAGAGCCTTCGGCATAAGGCACGATTTCACTGCCCGGAGGAGCGATACCCGCCGCAACGTCCGACGGCACCGCATTGAGATCGACCAGCTTGAATTCCAGGCGCGCCGTCTGACCCAGCAAATCCTTCAGCGCCTGCGGATCCTGTAGCCCCGGCACCTGCACCACGATGCGGCTGTCCCCCTGCCGGATGATGGTCGGCTCACGCGTGCCAAGGGCGTCGATGCGGCGCCGCACGACTTCCACCGCACTGTCCATCGCCTGGCTGACCGCATTGTTCAGGCCGTCGGGCGTCTGGGTGAGGACGAAACGTGTCTGGTCGACGACCTCCAGGTTCCATTCGCGGGTCAGGCCCGTTCCGTTGATCGTCGGCAGCAACGCTTCGCGCATGCGATCGACGTCCGCCGGGCTGCCGACCATGAAGCTGAGGCGGCCATCCTGGGTCGAGAGATCGCCGACCCGGACACGCGGTTCGGCCTGCCGGGCGAGCGTGCGGACCGTCTCTTCCATGTTTTCCAGCCGCTGCGCCGCGACCTGTGCCGGAGTCGCTTCAAGCAGGATGTGGCTGCCGCCGGCGAGATCGAGGCCGAGATTGACAGTTGGATTAGGAAGGGCAGCGGGCCAGGTTTGACTGGTCAGGGAGTAGAGCGACGGGATCGCCGCCGCGACAGCCACGAGCGTAATCGCCCACAGCCAGATCCGCTTCCAGGTCGGAAAGTCGAGCATGTTCTGGGACGATCCTGCTTAGTCGTTCGCGCGCGTCTTGGCCGCCTTGGCGGCAGGCGAAATGATGTCGCCAATGGTGCTCTTGACTGCCCGCACCCGGACGTTCTGCCCCAGTTCAAGTTCGGCGTACTGCTCGTCCACCTTCAGCACCTTGCCGACCAGGCCGCCGGCGGTCACAACCTCGTCCCCCCGCTTCAACCCGGCGATTTTGGCTGCATGCTCCTTCTGCCGCTTCATCTGCGGACGGATGATCAGGAACCAGAAGATCAGGATCATGCCGAGGATCGGCAACCATTGCGCCCAGGCGGGCGGAGCCTGGTTCACCGCCGCGGCAATGAAAAATTCGAACATGCAGCAAACCTAGTCACGAAAAGAAACAGAAGAAGAGGCCAGGGCGTTGTTAGCGGCGAATTTAGCCGCTGCCCCGGCATGGGCGAGCGACTAGCAATATTCTCCGGGCAGGGCAAATGCCCTTTTACGGCGACGCCGCAACAGGGTTGCCACCCTTGCGCCACATGCCTATAGCGCCGCCTTCCACTGGTCACGGGACGTAGCGCAGCCTGGTAGCGCATCACACTGGGGGTGTGGGGGTCGCTGGTTCGAATCCAGTCGTCCCGACCAGTGGGAATACCTTCTCACCTCGTGCGGAAAAGCACGCCCAGCCACACCGTGCGTGGAGCGCCCAGGTCAATCGACCCCTCTTGATTGCGGGTGATAACCGTCTCCCCGGTAAGATTTTCGCCTCTCAGCAGCAGACCGAATCGGCCCGTGATCGGCACTTCGGCATAGGCGTTGAGCGTCGTGGCGGCCGGCAGAAAATCGGTTTCAAGGTCATCCTCGAACTGGGCGCCGGCGTGGCGCAGCGTCGCGGTCAGCGAACCGTCGCCTGAAAAGCGATACCTCAGGCTCGCGCTTGCCGCCCAGCGCGGCGACTGTGCCGGCCGCTTTCCGTCCAGCGATGCCGCAAGGCCGGTCGCGCGCACCCTGGCATCGGTGTAGGCCAGCGACGCCTCCGCTTCCCAGTCACGCCAGCCGGCCTCAGCCTGCACCTCGACGCCGCGTGTGCGGATCGCGTCGATATTGCGCCGCTGCCGCAGGTTCGTCGCGAGCGTCACGTTGGCGACCGCGTCCTCGACCTCATTGTCAAAAACCGTGAAGGAGACTGCGTGCCGCCCGCGCCGGTATTCGGCACCAGCCTCGTAGCCGACCAGCCGCTCGTTGCGCAGATCCGCATTCGCGAGGGTGGTAAGCGGGAACACGACGAACGGGCGGTAAAGCTCGTTCAAGGTTGGGAGCCGCAGCCCCGAATACGCTGCGGCGCGCAACCGCCAGCCGCCCGCGAGCGAATAGAGCGCTCCTGCGCGCAGGGAGGTTTCCCAGCCCGAGCGGTCCCTGAACGCTTCACGGCTCCGCACTGCGCCCGCCGCATCGCGCACCTCGAAGAACCCGTCCTTGATGGTGAAGCGGTCAACGCGCACCCCGGCTGTCACCACCAGTTCGCCAAACGTCCGGTCGCCTTCCGCAAACAGGCCCAGATCGCCGTCGCGCCCGCCGCCGCTGCGGCGTTCCGTGACCGCCCCGCTGAAGGCGTTGATCGCGTCTTCCGCGACTTCGCCCTGCGCCATCCGGTAATCCGCGCCGAGGCGCAGCACCGTGCGCGTGCCGACCGGTGGTCGCACCTCCAGCTTGCCGCCCACACCGGTCGAAGGCGTGGCGCGCTGATCAAGGACCGGAGTGAACCGGGTCGAACTGATCACCACATTGGCAAAATTGCGCGCCTGTACATATCCCAGCAGGTCGAATTGCCACCGGCCCTGCCCCACCAGCCGGATGCTGGCATCCTGCCCTTCGCTGAGGCTGTCGGCACCGGCAAAGCGAAGCGTCCGCTGATCGCGAAAGGCCAGAACCCGCGCCTGCAACTCGGTTGACCGTGTGAGCGGTGCAACCCCGCGCAGTTGCGCCGACCAGCTTTCGTAACCTGCCGGCACGCTGGCGGGCACCCGCTGTTCAGGCGGGGTGGTAAAGAAACCGGCCCCGCTATCATATCGCGCCGACGCCACCACGAAACCGTTGCCAAGACGCGGCGCCAGCGTGGCACTTGCCTCCAGCGCATCCCTGCTGCCGATCAGAGCCCGGGCGGCGACTGGGCCAAGGGTGCCGGCATCGGCGCTGAACAGCTCGATCGTTCCGGCCAGTGCGCCGGCTCCGAATGGGCCCGATCCGCCGCCGCGCGTTACCTGGGCGCCGCCAAGCAGTTCGGGGACGATCGCGCTGAAGGGAATGTAGCCAAAGAACGGGTCGCTCATCGGGATACCGTCAAGCAGGACCAGCGCCCGGCTCGTCGCATTGCCGCCAAGTGCGCGCAACGTCGCGCCCTGCGCCGAAGGATTGGCGGAACGGCTGTCGGATCGGCGGAACTGCTGAAATCCGGCGATGGAGGCCAGGGTGTCCTCCAGCCTGCCCGATCCGGTGGCGATCAGTTCGTCCCGGTCCAGCCGCACGGTGCCATAGGCCGGGGACGCCGGCGCCTCTTCCAGACCCCGACCCGTGACCACGATGACCAGCGGTTCGCCGCCATCGCCACTTTCAGCCGCGGCATCGCCGCCCGTGGGCGCGTCCGCCTGCGCATGAAGCGTGGCCACCGGTGCCAGGCAGGCACCCACAAAGGTGAGCAGCTTTCCTACACGAACCAAATTGGTTACTTCAGGTGAAAAGTAGGACAGGAGAACACCCGATGCTGTTGAACTCACTCATTGGACCCCTAGCAGCCATTATCGACAAGGTAATCCCCGATCGCGACGCGCGTGCGCGCGCAAAGCTGGAGCTGGCGCGGTTGGAGGGGACGCAGGAATTGCACGCCATCGAGGCGCGCCTGTCCGCCATTGTGGCAGAAGCGAACTCTTCAGATCCGTGGACCACCCGCGCCCGGCCCAGTTTCCTCTATGTGATGTACATCCTGTTGCTGGTGGCGATCCCCATGGGCGTACTGTCGGCCCTGTCGCCCGACATGGCGAGCGCCATTGCGGGCGGCATGACAGCGTATCTGCGCGGTTTGCCCGATGAACTCTACGCCCTGTTCGGCACCGGCTATCTCGGTTACACGGCGGCGCGGCAGTGGGGCAAGATCAAGGGCGTGGACAATTAGTGACAGGCGCGGCAGGGCGGTTCGGTGCCCTCCCCCGCCCTGCCTGTCGTGCATGTCCTGAACGGACCGAACCTAAACCTGCTCGGTGCGCGGGAACCGGAGGTTTACGGCCACGACACGCTGACCGAGATCGAACAGATGCTGCGCGACAAGGCGGCGACGCTGTCCCTTGGCATGGTGTTCCGTCAGACGAACCACGAAGGCACGCTGGTCGACTGGCTGCACGAAGCGCACGAACAGAACGCCAAAGCCGTGCTGTTGAACGCCGCCGCCTATACCCATACCTCCATCGCCTTGCTGGACGCGATCAAGGCGATCCGTCCGCCGGTCATCGAAGTGCACCTGTCAGACCCTGCAATGCGCGAGCCGTTCCGGCACGTATCTTTTGTCGGCATGGCCGCCGCCGCGCAAGTGAAGGGTTTGGGCGCGCGCAGCTATCTGCGGGCGCTGGAATTGGCCGCAACGCTGCCCTGACCAGGTTACAAATCCATGACCGGGCCTTGCCAGTCCGCCCCTCCCCCGACATAGGACGCGCGACATGGAACAAGAGGCAACAATGGCCGACGACCACGAACACAGCAGCCGCGAGGGCGGCATGGAAATCGACAGCGCGCTGGTGCGCGAACTCGCCGAACTTCTCGGCGAAACCGGCCTGACCGAAATCGAGGTCGAGGACGGCAAGCGCAAAATCCGCGTAGCGCGGCAGATCGGCGGGGCGCCGGCGCCCGCGACAATGCCCGGCGCTCCTGCCGCACCTGCGCCGCAGCCGGCAGCCGCTCCGGCGGCTTCCGACAACGCCGCGCCGGACCTGACAGGCGCCGTGAAGTCGCCGATGGTCGGGACGGTGTATCTTGCCGCCGAACCGGGTGCAGCGCCCTTCATCCGGGAAGGCACCACCGTCAAGGAAGGCGACACGCTGCTCATCGTCGAAGCCATGAAGGTGATGAACCCGATTGTGGCGGACAAGGCGGGGACGGTGCGCGCCATCCTGGTCGAGAATGCCCAGCCGGTTGAATACGACCAGCCGCTCGTCCTCATCGGTTGACCGCCGCGATGCCGATCTCACGCATTCTGATCGCAAACCGTGGCGAAATCGCGCTTCGCATTCATCGCGCTGCGCGGGAAATGGGTATCGAAACGGTCGCGGTCCATTCCACCGCCGATGCCGACGCGATGCACGTCAGGCTGGCCGACCACGCGGTGTGCATCGGTCCGCCGCCGGCATCCGAAAGCTATCTCAACATCGCCAACATCATCGCCGCCGCCGAAATTGCGGGCTGCGACGCGATCCATCCCGGCTATGGCTTCCTGTCCGAGAACGCGAAGTTTGCGGAAATCGTCGAAGCGCACGATCTGGTCTGGATCGGCCCGAAACCCGAACACATTCGCACCATGGGCGACAAGGTAGCGGCCAAGGCGACAGCCGGCGCGCTCGGCCTGCCGCTGGTACCGGGATCGTCGGGTGCGGTGGACACCGTGGACGATGCGCGCCGGATCGCGGCGGAAATCGGATACCCCGTGCTGGTCAAGGCAGCGAGCGGCGGGGGCGGCCGCGGGATGAAGGTGGTGCCCGACGAAGGCCAGCTTGAAACCTTGATGAGCCAGGCGCGAAGCGAGGCGAAATCGGCGTTTGGCGACGATACCGTTTATATAGAGAAGTATCTCGGCAACCCTCGTCATATCGAGTTTCAGATCTTCGGCGACGGGCGCGGGCAGGCCATTCATCTGGGCGAGCGCGATTGTTCGCTTCAGCGGCGGCACCAGAAAGTGCTGGAAGAGGCGCCCTCGCCCGTGCTCTCACCGGACGAGCGGGAGCGGATGGGCCGCATATGCGCCGAGGCGATGGCGCAAATGGGCTATCGCGGGGCAGGCACGATCGAATTCCTGTGGGAGAACGGCGCGTTCTACTTCATCGAGATGAACACCCGCCTGCAGGTTGAACATCCCGTCACCGAAATGATCACCGGCATTGACCTGGTGCGTGAACAGATCCGCGTTGCCGATGGCAAGGATCTATCGTGCCGGCAGGAGGATATCCGGTTCGAAGGTCATGCCATCGAATGCCGCATCAACGCCGAAGATCCATGGACATTCGCCCCTTCGCCGGGCGCAGTGACTTACTATCACGCCGCGGGCGGAATGCATGTGCGGGTGGATAGCGGCCTGTACGCGGGTTATCGCATCCCCCCGTACTACGACAGCATGATCGCCAAGCTGATCGTGTATGGCCGCGACCGGGATCGCTGCATCATGCGCCTGCGCCGCGCGTTGGATGAGATGGTCATCGAAGGTGTGAAGACCAGCATTCCGCTGCATCAGGCGCTGCTGGACCAGCCTGACGTCCTGAGCGGCGGCTATTCGATCAAATGGCTGGAGGAATGGCTGCAGGAACGGTCAGCCAAACCGGCCTGACCCCCGCAGCGCAGTGCAGGCAGGTGCAGCGGGACCGGCATACGCCGCGCATGTCCCGCTGCCGGTCGCGTGGTGCAACCGTCTAGAGGGTGGCCCGCGTCGCGCCCGCCCCTCTCTGCCGGGATGAGTTGTGGCCGCCCGCGCTGTAGAGCACGTCATCGATGCGGGCGGACGGGACTGCGGTGCGATCCGTATCGACGGAGACGAACACCGCACCGCTTTTCATGCGGTCGCCGTAGTAGGCGGCATCCTCGTCACTGACGCCGTGGCCTTTCATGACCTCGTTCAGAGAGCCTCCGATCGCGCCGAGCACGGCACCGGTTCCCATTGCGGCGGGCACTGCGGAGGCAGCGATCGCCCCGGCGGCAGCCAGAGGTCCGACACCCGGAATGGCGAGTGCAGCCACGCCGAGCCCAG
The DNA here is from genome assembly GCF_022605525.1 of Porphyrobacter sp. GA68. Classification (GTDB taxonomy): domain Bacteria; phylum Pseudomonadota; class Alphaproteobacteria; order Sphingomonadales; family Sphingomonadaceae; genus Qipengyuania_B. The sequence goes on along the minus strand of NZ_JAKQYJ010000001.1, from coordinate 1,436,306 downwards.
CGCCCAGTGCGCCCCCGCCGAAAATGCCGCGTACAAGGCTGGTATGCTCCTCATCGGTGACATGGCCATCGGCATCGGTGGTCGTGGTGGTACGATTGTGGTGAGCGACAAGCGAGATCGCGTCATCACCGACACCGGCGGCGCGCAGGTCGCCGACCGCGCGCTGCGCCTCTGCCTGGCTGTCGAAGATTGCGGATTGAACGGCCATTTGGTTTCTCCTTTTTAGAGATAAACCAACCGGGTAGAAACGCCGATGTTCCGCTTTCCCTAACTCTGCGTCAGTGCGACCTGTCGCCACTCTGCGAGGGACGGCGGTACTTCAGCGGGTTTGAGTATCTGTCAGAGGTACGCCGGGCTCGTTCTTGCTGGTCCGGATGGTCAGCGATGTCTTGACGCTGTCGACGTTCGGTGCGGCCGTCAGCTTTCCGGTAAGAAACTCCTGGAAGGTCTGCAGATCCCGGCTGACCACCTTGAGCATAAAATCAATCTCGCCATTCAGCATATGGCATTCGCGCACTTCGGGCAGGGCGCGAACGTAATCTTCAAACTCGCGCAAGGCGGTTTCTGCCTGACTCTTGAGGCTGACCATCGCGAACACGGTGATGCCGAAGCCAAGTTGCTGCGCGTTGAGCTGCGCATGATAGCCGCGGATTACTCCCGCTTCTTCCAACGTGCGAACCCGCCGCAGGCATGGTGGCGCGGTCAAGCCAACGCGGGACGCCAGTTCGACGTTGGTGATGCGGCCATCCGCCTGAAGATGGGCAAGCAATTGCCGGTCAATCGCATCCAAGTGAACCATAGATCAACAAGTCTCGCGGTTTCGATTGATTGTATGCAGGGCTTATGAATTGAAATGAAGTGTCCCGCAAGGGAACGGATTGTTCGCGCGCCTCATGTTGTCTCCTTTTGCAACTGGACCGGAGAAGCGAGCGCAACGGCCAGGTGCCTCGGCTATGGCGGTGAGTACCTTGGCCTTGCCGATCAATGAAGCAGCAGACCCCTTGCCGGAGATCCAGTGCAGATCGATGACCGCCTTGCCACCGTCCTGCGTCAACGCGCGGCGGGTGAACGGGCCGCGCGTACGCAGTTCCGGCAACTGCTCGACCTCCTGAACCAGCGACGCGACGATACACCGGCGCAGCTGGAAGAAACAGGATGGCAGAGGCTGCTCGATCTGTCGGATCAGATCCCGCCAGCCGACCGCGCACGCATCCTGCGGGAAGAGGGTTGGCATCTGCGCAATCTCGCCCTCATCCTGTTCCTGACGGAACAGGAACCCGAAGTCGCAGCCAGCGCGCTCGCCGCAGCCGCTCTGAACGCGGATGAATGGCTTACGCTAATTCCTGAGCTGCCCGTGCGGTCGCGCGGCTTTCTGCGGCTGCGCCGCGATCTGCCGGCGCGAGCGGAGGCCGCGCTGGAACGGCTGGGGGTGCAGGACCGCGCTCTGCCGGCGCCGCACGAGACAACTGCGGAGCCGACCCGCACCTCATCCGGAGAGGCGAACGAGCATGGCCGAGCGGATGTTGCGCCGCCCGCCGCCCGCCCCGCTTCGTCAGTGCCGGACACTCCCGCCGACCTATCGGCAAATGGGACGCAAAGTGCAGACCCGGGCCGGCGGGATGATGAGATCAGAAACCTGCTGCGCCGCATAGAAGCTTTTCAGACCGCGAGGAAAACCGCCGCGGGAGAAGAAGGCGCCCAGCCCGGAGTCGACACCGGCGCGGACCAGCGACAGCCGGAACAGGAAGTTGTCCGCCTGTTCCACTTCATGTCCGATGACCGCGGCAGGATCGTCTGGACGGATGAGACGGTAGCACCAAAGGTTGTGGGCACCCCGCTTGACGACGTGTTCGCCGGGGCGATCATTCCCGCCGCCGGCAGTCCCGCTTTCCGGCTGGCGAACCGTCTGCCGCTGCGTGCAGCCGACGCCCAGATGTCGGGTGCGGAGCCTATAGCCGGTAGGTGGGTCGTCGACGCGGTGCCGCAGTTCGCGCCCGCTTCCGGCAGCTTCACCGGCTATGCGGGACGTTTCTGCCGTCCGGCAGATGCGGCGCCGGACCCGCGGGGCAAGGCGCGTGAGCAGGCCGACGCATTGCGCCAGGTCCTGCACGAACTGCGTACGCCCGTAAGCGCGATTCAGGGCTATGCCGAACTGATCCAGCAGCAGATGGTTGGCCCCGTGCCGCATGCCTACCGCGCACTCGCCGCGGGCATCAGTGGCGATGCCGCAAGAATCCTGGCGGCCTTTGCCGATCTGGAACAGCTTGCCCGCCTGGAGAGCAACGAACCCGGCATCAAAGACGGCGACAGGAGTGACCTTTCACCCATTGTTGCGGCCACAGTGCGGCAGTTGCGCCCCGCCCTGCAGCCACAGGCCGCTGGCTTTGATCTCATCATCCAGGCCGGCGGAGCGCGAGTGCCGCTGCCGGACTCTGACGCCGAACTGCTGGTGTGGCGGTTGCTCGCGTCCCTCGCCGCCAGTGCCGGCGAGCAGGAAATCATGGAGGTTCAGCTGGAACAGCATGGCACCGCGCTGGACCTGTCGTGCGCTCTTCCGGCCACCTTGCGCGCAATGGATGACCTGTTCGTCAACGAACTGCCGACCGGCCCGGCGCCGGTCACGCCCGGCTTGTTCGGCAGCGGCTTTGCCCTGCGCCTCGCCCGCGCCCAATCCCGCGCCGTCGGCGGGGACTTGCGGCGCAGCGGCGACCGGCTGCTGCTGACATTGCCCGTGGCGCCGGAAACCGGTTCCGGCCGCAGCAACAGCAACGCGGCGTGACAATGACGCCGGCATGTCGAACCGCTGCTTGCCATGTCGCAGCCCTTCGGCTACCCGCCCCTCGCCACCTCCGGACGGGCCTGTAGCTCAGTTGGTTAGAGCTGGCCGCTCATAACGGCTAGGTCGCGGGTTCGAGTCCTGCCGGGCCCACCGGATGGCGACGACGCGAAAAAGTGTCGGGGAGTAGCGCAGCCCGGTAGCGCGCCTGCTTTGGGAGCAGGATGTCGCAGGTTCGAATCCTGTCTCCCCGACCATTTCCGCATTTCCACCAGAGTCTCGCGGCGACCTGCCTCTCCCCTTACTACGGAGCGGCATGGGAAGCTGTTCGGTTTTTGGGAGAGCGCACACCGTTCGCTGCGGCAGTAACCTGCTCCCGCAGAAAATTGCCTTACTGCTGGCCCAGGAAATTACCCTCCGTGTTGGCGAGGATCCCGACAACCTGGGTCCACACCGCCACATTCTGCCGCAGCTGCGCGGGATCGATCTTGTCCAGCGTGTCGTCGGGCGTGTGGTGCAGATCAAAATAGCGGGTGCCGTCCTGCTGCAGGTCGACCAGCGCTCCTTTCTGGTCGCGGATGACGTTGAGGTCCGCGCCGCCGGTCGCCACTTCGCGCGACGGCGCGACGCCAAATCGGACCACCGACTGCGCCAGGCGCCGGTAAAGCTGCGGGTTGCTGTCGGTGAAGTTGGTGTCGAGACGCCAGATCCGATCAGCGCCGAAGTCGCTTTCGATTCCCACCGCAAAAGGCTCATTGAGATGCGCCTCGGAATAGGCTCTGCTGCCCCACAGGCCGGTTTCCTCCGCGCCCGCGAACAAAACGCGGATTGTGCGCAGCGGCTGCCCGGCAGAGGCCACGTTGCGCGCTGCCGCCGCGATGATCCCGCAGCCAGCGCCATCGTCGACCGCGCCGGTTCCCAGATCCCAGCTGTCCAGATGGCACGCGAGCAGCACCGGTGGCAGCGACGGGTCGCGCCCGACAATTTCGCCAACCACATTGCCGCTCTCCGTCCGCCCCAGCTGGCGCGGCGTCAGGGTCAACTTCATGCGGATCGGCCTGTCCCCGGCGCGGGCGAACATCCGCTCCAGATTGTCGGCGTCCGGGTTAGACAGCGCAGCCGCCGGGATGGGCGTGACGCCGGCGGCAAAGGTAGTGCCGCCGGTGTGCGGGGTCCGGTGGCTTTCCGTACCGATGGAGCGGATCACGGCAGCTACCGCCCCCTTGCTGGCGGCCAGGCCCGGGCCGGTCCAGCGTGCCGGACCCGCAAAGCCGTAGGACGAGCCATCCTGAGTCGGGCGCATCTCATGACCAATGAACGCGATCTTTCCGCGCAGGCTGCCGTCAGGCGCGGCCTGCAGGTCGGCGTAGCTGGGGAAATAAACCACCTCAGCTTCCAGACCACGCGCCCCGGTTGCGCCGCTGTTCCCCAGCGCCGTAATCGTCAGGGGCTGCGCGAACGGTGCGACCACTTCGGCCCGCTCTTCGCCCCGAACCCAGGTGTCCATCATGAACGGCTCGTTGGCCACGTTGGCAAAGCCTGCGGCGTTCAGCCAGTCCATGGCCCACGCGCGGCCTCGCGCCTCCGCCTCCGTTCCAGGCTGGCGCGGCCCCACTTCGGTCGTGATACCTTCCACGAAATCCCACGCCAGCCGGTCTTCGTCCAGCGCAAGGTCGGCGGCGGCGGCCACAGGATCGGCGGGTTGCGCGATTACTGGTGCCGCGAGGATCGCTGCGGCGAAGGCGAGGTAGGAGTTCTTCATAGCGAACGCCGCTAATCCGCGGCGAGCCTCAAGTCCAGCTTGCCGCAGCAGGGTGCAGCGCCTATTTGCCGCCGCAACCCTCTCCCACCTACACATCACCCCAAAGGAATTTCGAATGGCCGCGCAGTACGCGTTTGTCATGAAAGACATGACCAAGACTTTTCCCGGTGCGCAAAAGCCGGTGCTCAGCAACATCAATCTGCAGTTTTACCAGGGCGCCAAGATCGGGATTGTCGGACCAAATGGTGCGGGCAAGTCGACCCTGATCAAGATCATGGCCGGCATCGACACGGATTTCACCGGGGAAGCGTGGGCCGGAGAGAACATCACGGTCGGCTATCTTGAACAGGAGCCGGAACTCGACCCGACCAAGACCGTGCTGGAAAACGTCAAGGACGGTGCGCGCGACACGGCCGATCTCGTCGACCGCTACAACCAGATTGCCGCGGAAATGGCCGAACCGGACGCCGATTATGAAAAACTCGGCGAAGAGATGGGGGATCTTCAGGCCAAGATCGACGCGGTGGACGGCTGGACACTCGACAACCAGCTGGAAATTGCGATGGAGGCGCTGCGCTGTCCACCGGGCGACTGGCCGGTGACCGACTTGTCGGGCGGGGAGAAGCGGCGCGTGGCGCTGACCCGTCTGCTGATCCAGAAACCGTCCATCCTGCTGCTGGACGAGCCGACCAACCATCTTGACGCCGAAAGTGTCGAATGGCTGGAAAAACATCTGAAGGAATATGCGGGCGCGGTGCTGATGATCACCCACGACCGCTATTTCCTCGACAATGTGGTGGAGTGGATCCTGGAACTCGACCGGGGCAAGTACTTCCCGTACGAAGGCAACTATTCGACCTATCTCGAGAAGAAGGCCAAGCGGCTGGAGCAGGAAGACCGGGAAGAGTCCGGCCGGTCCAAGGCGATCAAGGAAGAATTGCAGTGGATCCGGCAGACACCTGCCGCGCGGCAGACGAAATCCAAGGCCCGCATCCGCAAGTTCGAGGCTTTGCAGGAATCCCAGAACGAGCGCAAACCGGGCAAGGCACAGATCGTCATCCAGGTGCCGGAACGGCTTGGCGGCAAGGTCATCGAAGCCAAGAACCTGACCAAGTCCTATGGTGACAAGCTGTTGTTCGAGAACCTGAGCTTCACCTTGCCGCCCGGCGGGATCGTCGGCATCATCGGACCCAACGGTGCGGGCAAGTCCACCCTGTTCAAGATCATCACCGGCAAGGAACAGCCCGACAGCGGCGAGGTGGAGATCGGCTCAACCGTGCGCCTGGGCTTCGTCGACCAGAGCCGCGATCACCTCGACCCCAAGAAGAACGTCTGGGAGGAGATTTCCGACGGGCTCGATTACATGAAGGTGAACGGTCACGACACGTCCACCCGCGCTTATGTCGGCGCCTTCAACTTCAAGGGCGCGGATCAACAGAAGAACGTCGGCAAGCTGTCCGGCGGGGAACGCAATCGCGTGCACATGGCCAAGATGCTGAAGGAAGGCGGCAATGTCCTCCTGCTGGACGAGCCGACCAACGATCTGGACGTGGAAACGCTGGCCGCACTGGAAGACGCCATCGAGAACTTCGCGGGCTGTGCGGTGGTCATCAGCCACGACCGCTTCTTCCTTGACCGGCTGGCAACGCACATCCTGGCGTTCGAAGGCAACAGCCACGTGGAGTGGTTCGAAGGCAACTTTGCGGCGTATGAGGAAGACAAACGGCGCAGACTGGGCGATGCGGCAGACCGGCCGACCAGGCTCGCTTACAAGAAGCTGACACGGTAAGCGCCAACGCCGTAGTTCACGGCGTGAGCCACTGCCCCGCCCACCCGTCCGCCCGCCGGAACACGGCGCGGCGGTGGCCGGTGTGGGCAAGGCTGTACCAGTCAATCTCCTCCAGCTCGACGAGCATGATGGCGAAATTGGCACGCGCGGGTCGCAACTGGTCCTCGGTCGGTTGCTGACCCTCGATCCACGCGGGCAGCCCGGACGCTGGCCCCTCGCACAATTCGCCGGGGGCGGCGCCGAGGTAACAGCGGCGGGCGAAGGCGGCGGAACCCGCCCAGGCCGCATCGACCCGTTCCCCGGTGACGACAACCTCGGCGCGGCCGCGGCACCTGATCTGCACGCCCGCCCCCTTGTCATAGGCTAGCACACCAACGCGCGGGTCGTCGGCGATGACCGATCGCTTGGGCGATCGGGCGTCGAGGTGGAAGCGCAGCGTAACGCTAGCCACATCGAATTCCCGCAAGACCATGACCCGCGCGTCAGCATCGGCGGTGGCAATCACCGGCGTGTGCATGGCAGATCGACGATCGCGGACCGCAGTGTCGAGCCTCGCCCAAATATCGAGCCGCACCGCAGGCAGACTTTCTGTTGCCGATATTGCATTCATACAAACAACCTTTAATATGAACAGCAGACCTGCTGCCCGGTTCAGTGCGAAGTCATCAGCCGCAGTCTAGCCACAGGTCATCGTCAACCCTGGCTGGCAAGGTGCGGAAGCCGCCAATGAAGGAATTGCATATGGAAATGCGATCGTTTCTGAAAGCCAGCGCCTCAACGGTCCTGCTTGCCTGCGGTTTCCTGGCTGCCGGTCCTGCCCTCGCGCAAGTGCAGCCTGCGCCCGAGATCATGGAGCCGGGCAGCTTTGCGCAGCGTGGCGATGCGCCCTCGCGGCGCGGAAAGTCGTCCGATGGTCTGCGCCAGCGCGCCGAGCGTCCGCAGCGCGCGCCGCAGGTGCGGCAGGAGCGTCGCGAGCAACGACAGGATCGAAGAGTGGAGGATGGCCGCGGCGCAGATCGGCCGCGCGCCGAGATCGAGCAGCGCATCAGGGAGCGTGCGGCCACGCGTGACGCGCCCTATGTCCAGCAGGAACGCAACCGCACCTACCGCGACCAGCAGCGCGCCCGGCAGGACGATTGGAGATCCGATCGCGGCAGTGGCGGTGTCGAGCGCCAGCAGGCGGAAATCGACCGCCGCCTGAGGCAGGGCGGCATCGACCGCCGCACCGGAGAAGGCAACGAATACTGGCGCGACCGGCAGCAGCGTGCGGAACGGTCGCGCGATGCCTGGAGGCGGGATGATCAGTGGCGAGACAACCGGTGGGACAATGGCCGCGGCTGGGACCGGAATGGCTGGCGCAGCGACCGGCGTTACGATTGGTTCAGGTGGCGCGCGGCCAATCGCGGCCTGTTCCAGCTGGACCGGTACTACGCGCCGTACCGCGGTTATCAGTACCGGCGGCCCGGCATCGGATTGCGCCTAAGCCAATCATTCTACAGCAACCGGTACTGGATCAACGATCCCTGGCGTTATCGCCTGCCCGCCGTGTACGGCCCCTATCGCTGGGTTCGTTATTACGATGACGTGCTGCTGGTGGACATCTACTCCGGCCAGGTGGTGGACGTCATCCATGACTTCTTCTGGTAGGTGCAGGTAACGGCAACGCTCAGCCGCGTGGCGGGGCGTTGCCGAACCACATCCGCGACAGGCCGGGGGCACGATCGATAAAGCTGTGCTTCAGCGCGCCGCCGATGTGCAGGATCAGCAGGCCGATCATGAAAAAGGCGGCGTATTCGTGCACCTCGTAGAACAGCCCGGCGGTTTCCCGGCTGCGCGCCACGGGAAGTGCCGGAATGTCGAACAGGCCGAACCAGCTCACCGGATCGCCGCGCCCGGCCGACACCATGATCCACCCGGCGAGCGGCACCACGAAAAGCAGGAGGTAGAACAGCACGTGGGTGGTCCGCGCCAGCGCCTTTTCCCAGCCGGCAAGATGATCCGACAGGGGCGGCCAGCGATGCGTCAGCCGCCAGCCGACACGCACCAGCGACAGCGCCAGCACCGTGATGCCGGCAGCCTTGTGGCTCTCCATCAAGGCGGGCGGCACCTCTTCTCCCGTCAGGAACACCACGCCAACGTTCCACAGGACAAGCGCGGCAATCAGCCAGTGCAGGATAACGGCGACGTTGGAATAGCGGATCTGGGCTGCGGACATGACCACCCTCCCTCTGCTCCAAAAGATGCAGGATCTTGCCCGACCCGGCAAGTGCCCGCTAATCCGGCGACATGCCGGACGTCAGTAACATTCCCGATCAGGCGGCGCTCAAACGCCTGGGCGCGAGTGTGCGGCAACGTCTGGCGGCCAACCCGTCCGCCTATGCCGTGGAGACGGACCGGGCGGAACTGTTCGCAATCGGCGATTTTCTGACGCAAGCCGAATGTGCGCGCTTTATCGATCTGACCGACGCGTGCGCCCGTCCCAGCGCGCTCCACGACATGGAGTACGCCAAGACGTTCCGCACATCGTCATCGGGAGACTTCGACCCGGCAGATCCGCTGGTGAAGGCCGTATCCCGGCGGATGGACGATCTGCTGGGGATTGATCCGGCGTTCGGGGAAACCGTTCAGGGGCAACGGTATCAGCCCGGACAGGAGTTCAAGCCGCACAACGACTGGTTTCACCCCGATCAGCCATATTGGCCGCTGGAACGCGACCGGGGTGGGCAACGCAGCTGGACAGCGATGGCCTTTCTCAATGAAGTGGAAGAAGGTGGCGAGACCGATTTTCCCGTGCTGGGTCTGTCGATCGCGCCCAAGCCCGGCGCGCTGCTGGTGTGGAACAACGCCGCGCCCGATGGCACACCCAACGAGGCCACATTGCACGCCGGTACGCCGGTCACGCGCGGCGTGAAATACGTCCTGACCAAATGGTATCGCACACGCCGCTGGACCTGATCAATCTACCCGTGTCAGTGCCTCCGCGATCAGCGCGCGCGAGTTCTCCACTCCATAGAGCGCTATGAAGCTGCCCATCCGCGGCCCCTGGGCGGAACCCAGCAGGGTTTCGTAAAGGGCGCGAAACCAGTCGCGCAGGGAGGAAAAGCCGTATTCCTCCCGCTTGCCGATTTCATAGATCTGCGTCTGCAGCTCCTCGGCGGAAACGCCGGGTTCCGCCGCGGCCAGCACTTTGTCCAGCGCGCGTAGCGCTTGCGCCTCACTGGCTGTGGGCGCGCGCTTGCGCAGCGTTGGCGCAACGAAGTCGCGGTTGAAGGACACCGCCCGTTCCACCAGGCTGGCCAGCGCCGGGTGGGTGGCTGCGCCAGCGTCGGGCACGTAGCTGCGCAGGTAGGACCAGACCGCGTCAGGCGCAGCACCCGCGCCCAGCACGCCCACCAGGTTCAGCAGCAACGCATAGGTCACAGGCAAGGTGTCCCCCGCCCCCGGCGCCTCCGCACCGCTCCATCCGCCGTTCGCGCGGGCAAGGTGCCACACCGGATTGCCCAGCTGCTTGTCCAGCGGCTGTTCGCTCAGCAACGCACGCGACTGCCAGTAGTCGTCCACCGCGCGGGGGATCACGCCGGCATGCAGTTGCTTGGCCGACTTCGGATTGGGGAAGATGTAATAGCCAAGCGACTCTTCGCTGCCATAGGTCAGCCATTCTTCGATGGTGAGGCCATTGCCCTTCGACTTGGAAATCTTTTCCCCATTCTGGTCGAGGAACAATTCGTAAATCAGCCCATCGGGCTTGCGTCCGCCCAGCGCCTCGGCAATCCGGCCGGATTGCACCCCGCTGTCGGTCAGGTCCTTGCCATACATCTCGTAATCGACGCCCAGCGCAACCCAGCGCATGGCCCAGTCGACCTTCCACTGGCATTTGGCCATGCCCCCCAGCGCCGATTGCTCGACCACGCTGCCGTTCTCGTCGGTGAAGCGGATCAGGCCGGCTTCGGCGTCCACCACCTCCACCGGGACCTGCAACACGCGGCCCGTGGTTGGCGAGACCGGCAAGACCGGGGCATAGGTCTGCCTGCGCTCTTCGCGCAGGGTCGGCAGCATGATGTCCATGATCGCGTCCCAGCGGCGCAGCACCTGCCGCAGCGCCGCATCGAACGTTCCGCTCTCGTACTGCTGCGTGGCCGACACGAACTCGTAATCAAAGCCGAACCGGTCCAGAAACTGGCGCAGCATCGCATTGTTGTGCCCTGCAAAGCTGCCATGCCCCGCGTCGAAAGGATCGGGGATCCGGCTGAGCGGCTGGCCCAGGTGGCGGGTCAGCATGTCCTGCTGCGGCACGTTGTCCGGCACCTTGCGCAGGCCATCCAGATCGTCGGAGAAGGCAACCAGGCGCGTTCTGCCATCCTCTGGTCGGGCGCCGATCAGGCTTTCGAAAGCCCGGCGCACCAGCGTGGTCCGCAGCACTTCCTGGAACGTGCCGATGTGCGGCAGGCCGGATGGTCCGTACCCGGTTTCGAACAGGACCGGTTGCCCATCCGCTTTCCGCCCGTCCGGATAGCGGCGCAAGACCTTGCGCGCTTCCTCGAACGGCCAGGCTTTGGAAACGCGGGCGGCGGCAATCAGTTCATCGGTCATGGCAAGCGCGTCTCGCGCAACATTGCCGATGTGGCAAGCCGGAAGGCAGGCGGAATGCGCGGGTTTACGTCATCTTCACATTATCGACCTAGGCATGCGCTTAAACACTGGCTGCTGCGACCAGTCCTGCCGCCGCGTCAGCGGCGGGAAGGAACGGTTCAACAAGGGTGACAAGGGTTATGAATACTTCCGTAGTCTATTTCCTCGGCTTCGTTCTGGTTGTCGCCGGCCTTGGCTATGGCGCGATGAGCCTGGGCGTGCCGATGCTCTGGATCGGGATCGGCGCCGTCATTCTGCTCGGGATCGGCTTGATGAGCACCGTGACGCACACCAGGCGGCCGGGCCCCAGCGGGGAAGAGCAGATCACGCGCACCACCACGACCATTCGCGAGGAATAAGCGCCGCCGGGCCGTTGCCCTTTCGCTCCGGCCCGCCCATGTGGCGCGGGTGGTCGCCGCCCTCGCCCTTCCTGCCCTCCACGCCAGCCATGCCGGGACATGGTTGCGCCAGGCGGGGCAAACCCGCGAGGTCGCGCGGGGCGAAGCGCTGAATGCCGCGGCCGACACGCCGCACCTGCTGGTAAACGCGCAGCTTGCGGCCACCCGCCTTGGATATCCGGAGCTGTCCGGTCTCGACCTGCTCGAACTGTTTGCCTTTGTACGCCCGGCCCAGTTCTGCGTCCCGACGGTCAAGGGCATCGCCCATGCGACGGGCCTGCCCGAACCCGGTGCCGAAGCGGACGCACCGTTGCTGTTGCAGCAGGCGGCCGCGGTCCTGATCGAACAGTGCCGCGCCGACGACTGGCCGCAGCGGGAAGGAGCCTGGAGCAGCCTGCAGGCACTTATCCGCCTTCGCTGGCCGTGGGCGAACATCCTGGCGCCGGTCATCCGCAGGCCGGAGCGGGCCGAACGCTGGCTGTTCGCGCGGCTGCCGGAATGGGAGGAGACGCCTGAACGCGCGCAGCCGCGCACCGTGCTGATCGAGGAGGAAGAAGCGGCGGCGCATCTTGCCCGCCTGACCGGAGAGGGTGCGGAACGGCGCGAAGGACAGCACCAGTATACCCGTGACGCGGTCGCCATGTTCGCGCCGCGCGACCGCCACAGGAAGCCGCACATGCTGCTGGCGCAGGCGGGCACGGGTATCGGCAAGACGCTGGGCTATCTCGCGCCCGCCGCCCTGTGGGCGCAGCGCACCCGCGGCACCGTGTGGGTATCCACCTTTACCAAGAACCTGCAGCGGCAGTTGCGGCAAGAGGCGGCGCGCGCATGGCCCGAACGACGCGCAGACGGCAGCGCACCCGTGGTGGTGCGCAAGGGGCGGGAAAACTACCTCTGCCTCCTCAACCTGGAGGACGCGCTGCAAGGCGGTTTCAGCGGCCGGCCGGCGGTGCTGGCGCAGCTGGTGGCGCGCTGGGCGGCGTTCACGCGCGATGGCGACATGGTGGGCGGCGACTTGCCCGGCTGGCTTGGCACCCTGTTCCGCCGCCGCGGCATCGCCGCCCTGACGGACCAGCGGGGGGAGTGCATCTATGCCGGCTGCCCGCATTACCGCAAATGCTTCATTGAACGCAGCGCGCGTGCAGCGGCCCAGGCCGATCTCGTCATCGGCAACCACGCCTTGGTCATGATCAACGCCGCGCGTGCCCGCGATGCGCAGACCCGCCCGACCCGCATAATCTTCGACGAAGGGCACCATGTCTTCGACGCCGCCGACGCGACCTTCAGTGCAGCCCTGACCGGGCAGGAAGCCATCGAACTGCGCCGGTGGGTCATCGGTCCGGAACGCGGGAGCAGGGGCCGCAGGCGCGGGCTGGCGGCGCGGCTGGCGGATATCGCCAGCTATGACGAGGCCGGCGCAAATGCGATTGCCGCCGCCGTGGACGCAGCCGCACTGCTGCCGACGGATGGCTGGCTGGAACGGGTGGCACAGCAGCAGCCGGGCGGGCCGATCGAGCGTCTGCTCGCCGAGGTGCGCGCCCTCGCCTACGCCCGCGACGCAAGCGGCGGGGCGGAAGCAGGCTACGGCATCGAAACGGAAGCTGCGCAATTGCCCGGAACGCTGATCGATGCCGCCAATGACGCGGCAGAAGCGCTGGAGTTGGTGCGGCGTCCGCTGGCGCAGCTCTCCATCCGGCTGGAAGCGGTCCTGACCGATGCGCCCGACTGGCTGGATACATCCGGTCGGGCACGCGTGGAAGGGGCGCGGCATGCGCTGGGCTGGCGGATCGATCTGCTGGCCGCGTGGGTGGCCCTGCTCACGCGGATGGGTGGGCCGGTGGACCCGGCATTCGTCGACTGGCTGGCGGTTGAACGCAACGACCGGCGCGAATTCGATGTCGGGCTGTATCGCCATTGGCTCGACCCGATGAAGCCGTTCGCCAAGGTTGTGCTCGAACCGGCGCATGGAGTGATGCTGACCAGCGCGACCTTGTGCGACCGCACACCCACCGGACCCGACTGGGCCGAAGCGGTGGCGCGCAGCGGCGCGCCGCATGCAGGGATCGAACCGCGGTTGACGCAAACCGTCAGCCCCTTCGCCTATGCCGAAAATGCAGAGGTGCTGATCGTCACCGACATCGCACGAGGAGATTTGGCGGCCTTGGCTGGCGCGATGGCTCGCATAGTGGAAGAAACGGGTGGAGGTGTACTGGGGCTGTTCACCGCGATCCGCCGTCTGCGGGCGGTCCATGGCCGCATCGCGGATCGGCTGGCCCGGCAGGGGCTGCCGCTCTATGCGCAGCATGTCGATCCGATCGATACCGGGACACTGACGGACATCTTTCGGGACGACCCTGCCGCATCCCTGCTAGGCACCGACGCGCTGCGCGATGGTGTCGATGTGCCGGGTGAAAGCCTTAGATGCGTGGTGCTGGAACAGGTGCCGTGGCCGCGCCCCACGATCCTGCACCGCGCGCGCCGGGCCGCCAGCGGGGTGAGCGGGCAGGTCTATGACGATCGCATTATTCGCGCCCGGCTGGCGCAGGCGTTCGGACGCCTGATCCGCCGGGCTGACGACCGGGGGCACTTTATCGTTCTGTCAGCTGCCTTTCCTTCACGACTGCTCAGCGCTTTTCCGGATGGCACCCCGGTTGCGCGCGTGACCTTGCAAGAGGCGCTGGCGCGGCTATCAGGCGGCAGGGCGGAACTGGCCGCCGCTTTTGGGGACAATGAGGCGCGCTCATGAAACGCATTGGTCTTCTGCGGCACGCCAAATCCGACTGGTCGGACAGCGACAAGCGCGATTTCGACCGGGGACTGAACGAACGTGGCCGGCGGGGTGCACGGCTGATCGGGCGGCACATCGCGGCAGAAGGAACGCAGTGGCAGCTTGTCCGCGCCAGTTCAGCCGAACGCGTTCGGCGAACCGTGGAGCACGCTTTGCCCGATGCGCAGGTCGCTTTCGACGAGGTGCTGTATCTCGCGTCGGCGGAGACGCTGATGGACCAGCTTCAGCTTCTGCCCGACACAATCGACACGGTCCTGCTGGTGGCTCACAATCCGGGGCTGCAAGACCTGATCCTCAAACTGGTGGCGCCCGCCAACGAGAACGCGCTGTTCGATGCGGCAAAGGAAAAGTTTCCCACCGCCAGCTTCGCCATCCTCGCCCTGCCCATAGATACATGGGCTATGGCAGAGAGCGGTACGGGCGAACTGGTCCACTTCGCTCGCCCGCGCGATCTCGACCCAGAGCTGGGGCCGGAAGAGTGAACCGGGCACCTTCGCCCGGTTCACATTGATCCAATCACTCGTCCCGCTTGGCCCGGATCACCTCATAGGTCTGCGGTGCCAGCTTGACGTCCCACACAGTGCCGTCGCTGCGCCGCGCATCGTCAACTTCCCAATAGGTGCGGCCGTCATCCTGTTCCAGCTCGACGCTATCCCACCGCTCGTACCCGGCGGCGTTAAGCGCCTGTGTGATTCGGGCGTTCTCAGCCGCCGTCGGAGGACGATCGGCAGCCACCGCCGGCACTGAGAGAAGGGCCAAGGGTGCAATAAAAACAAGCCTTTTTAGTGACATAATTATCTCCATGCAGGTTGCATGTAAGACCAACCCCGCATCACACCCACTGTTCCGCCGCAACCCGCGAAACGAACCGCACGCGCGGCGAGCCGTCAGGCGTTGCCGACCACGAAACAGGCGGCAGCCATCAGCGCTCCGGTCCAGCGGTTCGCCCGGAAACGGTCCAGCGCGCTGGATGCATCGCAGACTTCCAGTGTCGCGACCTGCCAGCCCAGATGAACCGCTGCCGGGAGAAGCGCCAGCAACGCCAGCAGATCTTCCCGGTACAGCCAGAACCCGGCGCCCCACAGTCCGATCGCCAACAGATAGAACAGGGCAATACCGCTGCGCGCTCGTTCGCCCAGACGCAGCGCACTCGACCTGACCCCCACCAGCGCATCGTCCTCGCGGTCCTGCAGCGCATAGATCGTGTCGTAGCCGACGATCCAGGCGATGGTCCCCAACCATACCGCGGCGAGCGCATCCCAATTGTCGAGGCGCAGCTGCATCCACCCTACCAGGAGCCCCCAGCCGAAAACCAGTCCCAGCCAGAGCTGCGGCCACCAGGTTATCCGCTTCATGAACGGATAGGCCGCGACCAGCAGCAGGCTGGCCAGCGCCACCGCCTGTGCCTGCCACCGCAACTGCAGCAGGACGAGAAAGCCAATCAGCGAAAGTGCGACGAGCCAGACCCAAGCCGTCTTCCGGCTCACCCGCCCGGCGGCGACAGGCCGTGACGCGGTGCGCGCAACCTGCGCATCGAGGGGCGCATCCACGATGTCATTATACACGCATCCCGCCCCCCGCATGGCGATGCTGCCCACCAGCAGCCAGGCGAGGAGTCCGAGCTGCCACCCGCTTCCGGTCAGCCACACGCCCCATACGCACGGCCAGAACAGCAACTGCCATCCGACCGGCCGATCGAATCTCGCAAGCAGCGCAAGATCACGCAGCGGCTGCGGCAGGCGCAGCATCAGGCCGCGATGCTCCGTATCGGAAACGACGTCATCCACGCGCCCGCCCTATCAAGCAGGTCGTCCCGGCGAAACCCGGCATCTTGAAAGGGCTGCCCCGCACTGGCGCGCATCTTTAACTGGCCGGGTGAATGTGGTTAGAAGCCGCGCCATGCCCGCCACGCCAGCCTGGCCGCCGAAAAGCGCGCCCCGAATGTTCGTCGCACAGCGGCTGGAACAGGGCGCGACCGTCACCTTCGGCGGCAACAGCGCACATTATCTCAGCCGCGTCATGCGAACGAGCCCTGGTGCCGCAATCATCCTGTGCGATGACCAGACGGGCGAGTGGGCGGCACACGTGGTGTCCATCGGCAAGCGCGAGGTACAGGCGGCGGTGGAACGGCAGCTAAGATCGCGCGAGGAGGTGCCCGACTTCTGGCTCTGCGCTGCGCTGCTGAAGAAGGATCGGTTCGACCTAGTGCTGGAAAAGGCGACGGAACTCGGCGTGGCGGCGATTCATCCGGTCGTGACGCGCCGCTGTGTCGCCGGCAGCCTCAATGCCGACCGGGCCAGGATCATCACTACCGAAGCCGCGGAACAGTGCGCCCGCACCGCACTGCCGGCGCTGGTCGAACCGGCGAAGCTGGAGCAGTTGTTGAAGACATGGCCGGCCGACCGCACCTTGTTCTTCGCCGACGAGGAAGGCGGGCTGCCGGCGGCGCAGGCGTTCGCTGGCCACACCGGACCCGCCGCTCTCCTGACGGGTCCGGAAGGAGGCTTTGACGACGCCGAAAGGGCGGCCGTCCGTGCCCTGCCCCACGCCCGCCCGATCAGCCTTGGTCCCCGCATCCTCAGGGGAGAAACAGCTGCGATCACGGGAACCGCCCTGTGGATGGCGGCGGCCGGGGATTGGCAGCATTGAAGCATTGCCTTTTCCCGCCGCCTTTCTAACGCGGACCTGATGAGCACGCGCGACACCTCGAACGCGGTTGATCCGGTCATCGAATCGCGCGAACAGCTGATTGCGCCGATGGCGGGGGGAGCCAAGGCGCCTGAGGATTGGCGCATCGGAACCGAGCATGAAAAGCTCGTGTACAAGGCCGCCGATCATCACGCGCCTTCGTATGACGAACAAGGCGGCATCCGCGACATTCTGCTGGCCATGCAACAGTTCGGCTGGCAACCGGTCGAGGAAGGAGGGCAGGTCATCGCCATGCGCGGGGCCGATGGCACCGTCAGCCTGGAACCGGCAGGACAGCTGGAACTGTCCGGCGCGCCTCTCGAAAACCTGCACCAGACCTGCGCCGAAACCGGCCGGCACCTTCAGCAGGTCAAGGAGATCGGCAGCAGGTTCGGCGTTGGCTTCCTTGGCCTTGGCATGTGGCCCGACAAGACACGTGAACAGCTACCGATCATGCCCAAGGGTCGGTATGCCATTATGCTGCGCCACATGCCGCGCGTGGGCACGCTGGGCCTCGACATGATGCTGCGCACCTGCACAATTCAGGTGAACCTCGACTATGGGTCGGAAGCGGACATGGTGAAGAAGTTCCGCACGGGACTGGCGCTGCAGCCGCTTGCGACCGCGCTGTTCGCGAATTCGCCTTTTACCGAAGGCCGGCCGAATGGCTTCTTGTCCTATCGCAGCCATATCTGGTCCGACACCGATCCGCATCGCACAGGCATGCTGCCGTTCGTGTTCGAAGACGGCTTCGGCTACGAACGTTACGTCGACTACATGCTCGATGTGCCGATGTACTTCGTCTATCGTGACGGGCGCTACATCGACGCGGCCGGCCTCAGCTTCCGCGACTTTCTGGATGGTCGGCTGTCGGCGCTGCCGGGCGAGCGGCCACGCGAGAGTGACTGGATCGACCATTTGTCGACCGCCTTTCCTGAAGTCCGCCTGAAGAGCTTTCTGGAAATGCGGGGCGCCGATGGCGGCCCTTGGAACCGCATCTGCGCCTTGCCCGCCTTCTGGGTGGGTCTGCTCTACGATCAGAGCGCGCTCGACGCGGCATGGGATCTGGTCCGGGACTGGACAATGGAGGAGCGCGAAACGCTGCGTAACACCGTGCCGCGTTTGGGGCTGGCGGCGCCGATCCCGGGCGGAAGAACCCTGCAGGATCTGGCGGGTGAAGTTCTGGCGATTGCCCGTTCGGGGCTGCAGGCCCGTGCGCGGCTGAACGCGGGCGGGGATAATGAAACCGGCTATCTCGAACCGCTGAACCAGATCGTCGAAAGCGGCAAAGTGCCGGCGCAGTTGTTGCTGGACCAGTACCATGGCGAATGGCAGGAAGACGTCACGCAGGTTTACCGCTACAGTTTCTGAACCGACAGATCGTGTGACCTGCGCGAAACGAGCGGGCGAGCGCCGACGTAGCCGCGTTCCTCAAGAGGCCTCGCAGCGCGCGGCTAGCGAAAGGCGCTCACCCGGCCACTGTCGTCCAGCACATACAGCGTGTTGTTCGCCACGACGGGCGCCAGACTGACCCGCTGGCCCAAATTGGTGAACAGGCTGGCCGAACCTTCCTGCGGGCTGACCCGCCAGATTTCTCCCTCGGAGCTTGTGAGCCACAACTGTCCGCCGGCGAGTACCGGACCGTTCCAGAACACCGGCCCTGCGCGGTCTTCCTCGTCCCGATACCGCTTGAGCTGCGTGATCCAGCGGATCTTGCCGGTGTCCCGCGCGATTGCGAGCAGGCGTGCGTCATCGGTCAACGTGAATATCCACTGGCCCGCCAGCGCCGGGGTCGAGATGCCGGCCAGGTTCAGTTCCCAGATCCGCTGGCCGGACAGCAGATCGTATGCCGCCATGCGCCCACCCTGCCCCAGCGCATAGATCCGTCCGTCAGCGATGATCGGATCGGCGTCGATGTCCGTCAGCGCGCCGACTTCTGTTGAAATGGAGGTGCGCGCCAGCGCATCGGCCCAGAGCACACGGCCATTCTCATAGCGGTAGGCGACCAGTTCACCCGACGAATAGCCGGCAATTACCGTACCCTGACCCGCAGCCGGAGCCGCCACGCCGAACACGCCCGCCTGGGTCGCCGAGCCGGATTCCTGCCACTCGAGCGAGCCGTCAGCCTGATTAAGCGCGATGATCTGGTTATCCTGCGTCATCACGAAGATCAGGTTGAAGGCGATGGTGGGCGAACCGCGAAGCGGACCAGCCGGTTTGACTCGCCACGCAAGCGCTCCGGTGTTGGCATCGAGCGCGAGCACATCGCCAGTCCCGGTCGTGGCATATACGCGCCCGTTGGCGTAGCTTGCGCCGCCGCCGAACAGGGCGCTGGCAAGGTTGCCCGGCGCATCGCCGCTATAGGTCCAGACCCGTGCGCCGGTCCCGGCATCGAAGGCGCTGATCGCGCCGTCCGTGCCGACCGCGAACAGCCTCCCTCCACCGATCACGGGTGAGGCAGCGAGGCGGCGACGGTTTGTCGCTCCTGCCACCGTCGCGGTCCAGGCCCGCTGAGGCGCCTCGCCGAGCGCCAGATGACCATAGGCCTTGCTGGCGGTGCCGCCCGCCTGTGCCCACTCGCTGTTCACCTGGGCTGACGGCAAGGTCACTGGAACCCCGACCAGCGCGGGATCGGCCTGCACCGCGTTTTCTATGCGCGACAGGATGGGCATCCGCTCGCCCACTGTGGGCGTCGTGCGGGTTTCACCTCCGCCGAACAGTCCGCCGCTGCAGGCGGACAGCGCCAAGGCCATACTGCTTGCCATGGCGGAGCGGGTGATCTTTGTCTGCATTGTCAATTGTTCCAATCCTGGGCCGCTCACTCCTGCGGCAGCTGTCCCGGTGCTGTCTGCCCTGTCGAACCTTGCGGCACGATGACTTCTTCAACATTCTCGATCGTGTCGACACCCAACAGTCCCGCCATCTGCCGCGCTCGCGACCGCAGGCTTTCCGGCACTTCGTTTGCCCGCGCGATCTGGGCGAACAGTGCACCGGCCTGCTGCCGCTGACCCAGTTCAAGCTGAGCCATCGCCACCAGTTCCGCCGCGCTGCCGAAGAACGGCTGGCCCGGGCGCGCCTGGTCGCCGAGCAAGGCGATTACCCGCTGCGGCGGGAGATCGTCGAATTGGACGGTCACCTGCCGCACCCGCGCCAGTTGGCGCAGCTCGGCCGGTACATTCCCGTCATCGGCAATGGCCGCGAACAGCTCGCCCGACCGGCGCAGATTGCCTTCCTGTGCGGCGATCCCTGCTTCCAACAGGCGGGCACTGGCGCTGACGCCGGCGTTGCTGCTTCCGGCAAGCGGCTGCAGACGTTGCCGCGCTTCCGCCAGATTGCCCGCTTCGACCTGATCGAGCGCAGTCACCAGGCCTTCGGATGCCTGTTCGCGTGCACGTTCCTGCCGCTGCTGCCACAGCATGAAGCCGCCGAGCAGGAGGAGAAACAGCACGATGCCGATGATCAGCGGCTTGCCATAACGCTTGCCGAATTCGGCCATCTGGTCTTGCCGCACGGCCTCATCGATCTCGCGCAGAACCGCCCTGTCTTCGGCTTCGCGGCGCTGGCGCAGCTTTTCTGCGCGGTCGGATGCGGCGGGAACAGTGCCGCGAGGCGCGGACGGATCGGTCGGAGGAGATTGGGCCACGGGCGCTCTTATGTTGCTCTCGAAAGGAGATGGTTGCGCAGGCTACGCGGGTGTCCGCCTGCATCGCGCGCATCATTAGAAGCGGGCGCGATGAAGGGCAATGCCCCGCGCCTTGCCTTGCGCCGCCTCACCGCTTGCGTGGCGTTTGGGCTATCGCGCTGTCGAACAGACGGCGATAAGTGGCGGCGAGCCTGTCCAGGCCGAAATCCGCCGCGGCGCGGCGGCGGTTCGCCTCACCAAGCTGCTGGCGCAGGTCCGGTCGGGAGATGAGATCGTGCAGCGCCTGCCCGGCCGACTCCTCCAACAAGGCGACGTTTTCCGGCGCCAGCAAGTCCGCGAGGGCGGCCGCCCCTTGCCCGGCGAACGGCAATCCGGCAGCCAGCGCCCCCAGCACCGCCTCCTGCGGCCAGATCCCGCTCTCCGGGACTAGGGCAATGTCGAACAGGCCGAGATAGCGGGCGTGCTGACCACCGGAGGCCAGCGGATGGACGCGATCGTCCATGCCGGCGCGCGCCGCCGCCTCGCGCACGAAGCTCGGGTGGTCGCCCGCCGATGCCCAGATCAGGATGCAGTTATCCGGCAAGGCGCGGACCGCCTCCAGCGCCGCATCGATCCCACCGCTGTTGCGCGCGCCGTCAACGACGCCGATCCAGAGTTCATCTTTACGCTTGATGATGCCGGGCAGCGAATCGGCTTTCGGTCGTCTGGCGTAGGCGGTTACATCCACCGCCTCACCGATCCGCTTCACCCGGCCAAGCGGCTGCTGCCAGCGGGTCAGCGCTCGGCCTTCCATTGTCTCGTCCGGCACCACCAGGGCGGCGCTGCGACCCAGCGCAAGCTGGCGGTAGAGATCGCGCCGCCTCCCGGTCAATGCACCGCCTGCCGCGTCGTCCCCCCACTCGTGATGGATCAGCGGTGGCGGTGCATAGCCTTCGGAAAACATCGTGCGCGCCATGGCCGCGTTCATGGCTTCGTAGCCATGCGTCACGACCACGTCGAAGGGCAACATGGCTTGTGCGATCCGCTGTAGGCGGCCAGGCAGCGGCAAGCCGGACAGCTCGGGAAAGTCGGAGACGAAGCGCACGCTGTCCTGCCGCACCCCCGTCAGCCAGTCACGTTCGTTGGGGCGCGCGGGTACGATGCTGTGCTGATAACCCTGGCGCACCCGGTCAATAATCTGCGCCGTTCGCCGCGCTGCGGCGTCGTTGCTGTCGGGCAGAATGTGAAGTATTTGCGCGGTCGCCCCCCGGACCATGAGCTAGTCGAGCCGCGCCATGAATTCGCCAAGCGCGGACCTTACGCACGGCTCGTCCAGGGTCGGTGCATGCCCGATCTCCGGCACGCTCACCACAGCGGCCTGAGGCGCACGGGCGCGCATTTCGGCAAAGGTGGCTTGCGAAAGAAGGTTGGACAGTTCCCCGCGGATCAGCATCAGCGGCCTTTGCGCCAGCGCATCGAAGCCGGGCCACAGATCGGCAGGGGCAGCAGCCTGGTCCCCGTCGGCCGCCCGCAGCGGCTCGGCGATGCTCATGTCGTAGTCGTGAGCGATCCGTCCGTTGCCGCACAGCGTCATCGTGCGCTTGGCCATCTGCAGCCAATCGTCGAGGTCGAAGCCGGGATAAGCTGCCTTGTGCAGTTCCTCCAGCGCGCGGGCAGCATGGATCCAGGTGGGGTAGCTGCCGCCTTGTCCCACGTAGTCCATGATCCGCTCCAGCCCGGCGGGGTCGACCACCGGCCCGATGTCGTTGAGCACCGCAGCCGCGATCGGTGCGGGATCATGCATCGCCTGAACCATGGTCATCAACCCGCCCATCGAGGTGCCGATGGCTACATACCGGTCGATCCCCTCCTGCTCTCGCAGCGCGTTCAGGTCGGCGACGTACTGACCCACATTGTAGGTTGCGGCGTCCCGCGCATATTCGCTGTCGCCGCGCCCGCGCATCTCGGGCACCAGGATACGTCGGCCCGTCGGCGCCAGAAACTCGGCCAGATCGGCAAAGTCGCGCGCGTTGCGGGTGAGCCCGTGCAAGCAGATCACGGGAGCACGCTCCCCCGCGGCCACAGCGGCAGGGTAGTCGCGAAAATGCAGGCGCAGGCCGTCCGCGCTGGTCCAATGGCGATCGGCATAAGTTTGTTCGGAAATGACGGCGTGCCTCCCCTGACGCGGTTCGCCTCGCGTTCTGCCGTGGCAGCGCACCGGTTGCAACCCGGGCGTGCAACCTCCAAGGCTTTCTCCACCATGCGCTCCGAACCAGCATCCGCGTCCTTTCGGCCCGAGGCGCCCCTTGCCGCCATGGCCGACTGGCTGGCAGACCCGGTGGTTCCGGCTGAATTTCCCGAGGCGCGCCTGCGACTGAGGAACGATCGCTGGGCAGGAACGGTGGGTCTTGCAGCTTTCCCGGACGAGGAATGGCTGAACCATTTCGCCCGCTTCAAACCCCTGCCCGGCAGCCTGCCGCAGCCGCTGGCCCTGCGCTATCACGGACATCAATTCCGGGTGTACAACCCGGAGATCGGGGACGGCCGTGGCTTCTTGTTCGCCCAGTTGCGCGATGGCGCCGGGCGGCTGCTGGATCTGGGCACCAAGGGGTCTGGCCGGACCCCGTATTCCCGCACAGCGGACGGGAGGCTGACGCTGCAAGGCGCCGTACGCGAATGGCTGGCGACGGAACGACTGGAGGCGCTGGGTGTCGACACGTCCAAGACCTTTTCGATCATCGAAACCGGAGAAGCGCTGGAACGCCATGACGAGCCGTCGCCCACCCGCGCCGCGGTCCTCACACGCCTCAGCCACGGCCACATCCGCATCGGCACTTTTCAGCGGCTGCTGGCGCTGGAAGAGGAAGCGCACATGCACCAGCTGGTCGGCTATTGCCTCAATCACTTCCCCGGCCCGCCGCCACCCGCCGACGCCCCCGGCCGCGACCAGCCGGCGGTGCAGCTGCTGCATCAGGTGGTCGAGCGGCTGGCCGACCTAGCCGCCAGCTACATGGTGGCGGGCTTCGTCCACGGTGTCCTCAACACGGACAACATGAACATCAGCGGGGAAAGCTTCGACTATGGCCCCTGGCGTTTTCTGCCGCAGTGGGAGCCGGGCTTCACAGCCGCCTATTTCGATCACGCCGGTCTCTACGCGTTCGGGCGCCAACCGGAAGCTATCCACTGGAATTGCGGTCAGCTGGCGGTGGCGCTGCGCCTGATTGCCGACGCGCCGCCGCTGATCGCAGCGCTTGATCGGTTCGCTCCGCTGTATTGGATCCATCTGGGTCGCCGTTGGTGCTGGCGATTGGGACTGCAATCGCGCGGTGCTGAGGCGGATACCGCGCTTGCGGCGGCGTGCGCGGCACAGATGCGTGACAGCGGGGAAGCGCCAGACAGCTTTTTCTGGCGGCACCGCTTTGGCGAGGCGGCGCAAGGTGCGGTGAAGGAGGCGATGAGTGGCTATGTTCGCCAACATCAGGTGACGGACGCGGCGGACTTCGACCCTCCAGCCTTGCCGTACGAGGAGGTGCAGCGTCTGTGGAACGCCATTGCCAATGGCGATGACTGGCACCCGCTGCACGACCATGTCGCGCGGACCCGCAGGATGGGTGCGCTGCTGGGCGAACCACCGGCACCGGCCGGGCACCTGCCCCCTTGCGACGCTGTTGATCAGCCGGCGGAACGGTGAGTTTATGCTGGTCAGACCCGACGCGGCCGTGCCATGCGACCGTCGCTGAAAACATGAAGGAATGATCTTGGGCGAGGAACTTGTTTCCGTTGAACCTGCAACGGGAAATATCATGTGGCGCGGCGTCGCAGGCGACGTGGATGTGACGGTTGATCGTGCACGGCAGGGTTTCCGCCGCTGGGCGATGGAGCCGCTCGCCCGCCGGATGGAACTGCTTCGCCGGTTCGTGAACGTGGTGCGCAAGCACGACGGCGCGTTTGCCGAATTGATCGCCCGCGAGACGGGAAAGCCCCTGTGGGAAGCGCGGACCGAAGTCGCCGCGGTCATGGGGAAGGTAGAAATTTCCATCACCGCCTATGCCGAACGCACCGGTTTCACCCGGCGCGACGTGGACCTGGGCGGCAGCATGAGCCTGCGCCATAAGCCGCATGGCGTCATGGCCGTGCTTGGCCCCTACAACTTTCCCGCGCATCTGCCCAATGGCCACATCGTTCCCGCGCTGATCGCCGGAAACTCGATTATCCTCAAACCGAGCGAGAAAACCCCTGCCGTGGCCGACTTCCTTGTGCGCTGCTTCCACGAGGCGGGGATTGCCGACGATGTGGTGCAGTGCCTGCATGGCGGGCCTGACGCGGGCAAGGCGCTCGTCGCGCACGAGGATGTGAACGGGGTTCTGTTCACCGGTTCCGCCCGGGCCGGAATTGCCATCAATCGCAAGCTGGCCAGCAACCCGGCCAAGATCGTGGCGCTGGAAATGGGCGGCAATAATCCGATAGTTGCGCTGCCCACTCCGCTGATCGCGGACGCTGCGGCAACGGTCATCCAGTCCGCCTTCATGACATCCGGCCAGCGCTGTACCGCAGCGCGGCGTCTGATCGTCGTCGATCGCTTCTATGACGACCTCGTCCCGGCAGTGAAGGCGTTGGCGGACCGGCTGATCGTCGATGAACCCTTTGCCAATCCGCAGCCTTTCATGGGTCCAGTCATCGACAACGCCGCCGCCGACCAGCTGGGTGACGCCTTTCTTGAACTGATGAGCCGGGGCGGTCGGCCGCTGAGCCACTTGCGCCGGCCTGACCCGAACCTGCCGCTGCTGGAACCAGGCATAATCGACGTCACGACCCTGGAGGAACGCCCCGACGTCGAGCTGTTCGGCCCGCTCCTGCAGGTGGTGCGCGTTGCTGATCTCGACGAGGCAATCGCCGAAGCGAACGCCACCCGCTACGGGCTGTCGGCTTCGCTGATTGGTGGTTCCCCTGAAGATTACGAGCGGTTCTGGCTGGAGGTGAACGCCGGGATCATCAACTGGAACAAGCCCACCAATGGCGCCTCATCCGCCGCTCCGTTCGGCGGCATCGGCTTGTCCGGCAACCACCGGCCTGCCGCTTTCTACGCGGCTGACTACTGTGCCTATCCCGTGGCCAGTAACACGCAGGAGCAGCCACGCGCGGCGATCGCCATGGGCCTGCGCGACTGACCAAAGAAAAAGCGCCTCCCGCTGTCTGTGACAGTCGAGAGGCGCTTCCCGCGGCCGTGGGTGGGCACGGCCGAAGCTTGTCTTATCGGCAGCGAGTGCGGCTCATGACCTCCTTGCCGAGGATGGCGCCACCGGCCGCCCCAAGGATGGTGCCGAGCGACCGGTCGCCACGGCCATCGATCTCGCGGCCCAGGATCGCACCGGCCGCGCCGCCGACGATCAGACCGATCGTGCCATCCGTCTTGCGGCAGCGATAGGAACCATCGCGATCCTGCCATACACGGGTGTTGCGTGACACGGGTTCGTCATAGACCCGCCGGCCGCGGTCGTTGTAACGATCATAGCGGTCGTAGCGGCTCTGCTCGTAACGTCCCTGGCGCTTGCGCTTGTGCTCGAAGTTCATCTGCTGCCAGTCGGCCGCGGTGGCGAAGCTGGTCTGCGATGCAGCGTTGAAATTGAGCGGGGCGGCGGTGGCGGGAACACTCAGGCCCAAGGTTGCGACAGCCAAGGCGGAGGCGGCGAATGTCTTTGCAAGCGTAATCATTATCGAACCTTTCTATTCCTCCCGTTCGAACCATCCCACCTGATTCGTCCGATACGTTCATGTTTAAGGTTCGCTTCCTGAACGCTCTGCAACACTGCTGTCAGAAAAGACGCTTTTTGGATGGCGGAGCGTCAGTTCATCTACCCAGATGCTCGCATCATCGGAAAAGCGGGCTAGGAGCAGCCATGCGCAACGCGGCCCACAGTCTCGAACGGTCAGGATATGCGGCGGCGCTGGGCGCCTACCTGATCTGGGGATTCCTGCCGCTCTACCTCCTTCTGGTACGCAGCGTCCCTCCCTTCGAATTCGTCGGGTGGCGGATTATCTTCACCCTGCCGATCTGCCTCGCCATTGTGGCTGCCAGGCGGCAGGTTCCGGTCTTGCGGGAAGCCTTGCGGCAGCCGCGCGTGATCGCGTGGCTTTGCACCAGCGCTCTGCTGATAGGGGCAAACTGGCTGGTTTATGTCTGGGCCATACAGGCAGGTCACGTGTTCGCCGCCAGCCTTGGCTATTACATCAACCCGTTGCTCAACGTGCTGCTCGGCACGGTTTTCCTAAAGGAGCGACTGACCCGGCTGCAATGGGGCGCGGTGGCACTGGCGACGGCAGGAGTGGGCATTCTGGCGTTCGAGACGCTCGCAATGCTGGGCATCAGCCTGGCACTCGCGTTCAGCTTCGCGTTGTATGGCCTTGTCCGCAAACAGGTTCCGGTCGGCTCGCTGCCGGGCCTCACCATCGAATCGGCACTGCTGATTGTCCCGGCCGCCGGTATCGCCTGGTTCTATGCAGCAACCCCGCAGGGTTCGTCGTTCGGCAGCGATGCGGGCCTCAGCCTCGCGATCATACTGGGCGGAGTTGTCACCGCCGTGCCGCTGCTGCTGTTCGCGCTGGCCGCCCGGCGCCTGCCTTATTCGACGCTCGGCTTTGTTCAGTTTCTCGCGCCAACCATCGTATTCCTGTTGGGGCTGTTCGTGTTCAGGGAGCCGCTGAGACCCGTGCAGCTCGTCTGCTTCCTGTTCATCTGGAGCGCGGCGGCGCTGTTCGCGTGGGATCTGCTTGCCCGCCGGCGCATGGCCGCGCTGGAGGAAAAGCGGCGGCTCACGGTGTCCTGACGCGCCAGCGCAGGCTCTCACCCGCATGGAATGGCACCAGCGCGCAGTCGGGACCGGCAAGAGTATCAGGCACTCGCGTCTCCGCCCGTTCAAGAGTCACGCGCTCGTCATTCACAGGCAGGCGATAAAATGCCGCGCCGTGGACGCTGGCAAACCCCTCGAGCTGATCCAGCGCACCCTCTTCCTCGAACACGGTGGCATAGCTTTCAAGGGCATGGGGCGCGTTGAAGATCCCTGCGCAGCCACAGCCACTTTCCTTGGCGGACTGCGGGTGCGGTGCGCTGTCGGTGCCGAGGAAATACTTCGGCGAGCCTGATGTTGCCGCCGCGCGCAGCGCCAGCCGGTGTTCCTCCCGCTTGGCCACCGGCAGGCAATAGGCATGGGGGCGCAGGCCGCCGGCAAAGATGGCGTTGCGGTTGATGTGCAGGTGCTGGGGCGTGATGGTGGCCGCCACATTCGCGCTGGCGCTGTTCACGAACTGCACGGCCTGGCTGGTCGTCGCGTGCTCGAACACGATGCGCAGTTCCGGCAGACGGCGGACCAGCGGCTCCAGAACGCGGTCGATGAACACCGCCTCCCGGTCGAAAATGTCGACATCCCCGTCCGTTACCTCCCCATGCACGCAGAACGTCATGCCGATCTGCGCCATGCGTTCGAGAACCGCCATGATGTTGCCGATGTCGGTGACGCCGCTGGCCGAATTGGTGGTGGCGCCCGCGGGATAGAGCTTTGCAGCGGTGAACACGCCCTCGGCAAAGCCGCGCGCTACCTCCTCTGGCGAAGTCTCGTCGGTGAGGTAACAGGTCATCAGCGGGGTGAAGTCCGTCTCCGCCGGGAGCGCCGCCATGATTCGCGCGCGATAAGCCGCCGCTGCCGCAACGCTTGTCACCGGCGGAACCAGGTTGGGCATGACAATGGCGCGGCCGAACACGCGCGCTGTATAGGGAAGCACCGCCTGCAGCATGGCGCCGTCGCGAAGATGCAGGTGCCAATCGTCGGGGCGGCGGATTGTCAAAAGGCCGGGCGTATCGGTCATGGCTTTGCCTATGCCGTGCCTGCCCCTATCTGTCATCCATGTCGACGAACCTCCTGCACCGCGCGTTGATCCGCCTCTCTGCTCTGGCAGAGGAGGAAAGTGTCAGGTCCTTTCTGCAAGGGCTCGTCACGAACGATGTGTCGGGCGCGTTGCCGGTCTATGCCGGCCTGCTCAGCGCCCAGGGCAAGACGCTGTTCGACTTCATTGTCTGGGCCGATGGCGCCGATCTGCTGCTCGATTGCGAGGCGGAGGTGGTGGACGAACTGGTCAGGCGGCTTTCGCTGTATCGCCTGCGCCGCCGCATCGGCATCGAGCGCGACAGGGCCTTGTCAGTTCAATGGAGCAAGGATCCGGTTGACGGCGCCGTCGCCGACCCACGCCTGGTCGATTTGGGGTGGCGCTGGATCGCGCCTGTTGAATCGCAGCAGGCAGGAGCGGACAGCGATTGGCTGAACCATCGACTTTCGCTGGGTGTGCCGGAAGGGCGCGCAGAATTGGGCGACGTCCTGTGGCTGGAAACGAACGCCGCGGAACTGAACGGCGTTTCGTTTACCAAGGGCTGCTACGTTGGGCAGGAAAACACCGCACGGATGAACTGGCGGCAAAAGGTGAACCGGCGGCTGGTCGTTGTTCCCTTGTCCTTATCGGATGAACAGCGCAGAAAGGCAGCCTATCCCGAACTGGGGCTGGCGGTGGATCACCGGAAGGTCGAGGACATGGCGGCACTGACCCTGCCACGATGGCAGGCCGCCGCCCTTGCCGTCCCAACGTCCTAAACGGAGACGCTCGCCACAGACGCGTCCAGAATTGCCTCGGCCCGCCGCCTTGCCGTATCGCGTGGCAGGCCGAGCGACTTGGCAAGCGCTCCGCCCATCATCGCATCGCCCATTGCCAGCAGGACTAGGTGCAGGGTCTCTTCGTGCACGGCAGCGATGCCCGGCACGTGACTTGCCTCCTGCGTGGAGGAGATTTCATCGACCAGTTCATGGATCGTCTCCACAATGGGGTCGAGCGCGTCCTCGTTCCCCGTCAGCAGCATCCATCCCGCCAGCGCGCCGGCACCTTCGCGATCAAATGCATCAAAGGTCAGGTCGACCACCTCGCGCGGAGAACCGAGGCCAGCCCGGCTGTCTGTAACCGCCTGCCTTATGGTGCCACAGACTGTTCTGGCGAGGTAGGCGGCCAACGCCTTTTGCAGACCGGCCGCCGAACCGAAGTGATGAAGGAGATTGGCATGGGTGCGGCCGATCCGCGCGCCCACCGCTTTCAACGTCACCGCCTGCGGCCCGGCCTCGATCAGAAGGGCTCGTGCCGCTTCAAGCGCCTGATGGCGCAGTTCGTCGGGGTTGAGGCGCCTGCGGGGATCCATGCTTGTGCCCTAGCGCGCCCGGCCCCGCATTGACAAGCGAGCGAGCGCGCTGTACTTACATCAATGTCAACAACGATGCGAGATGTACCGTGAACGCGCCAACCTCCTTTGATCGCACGGGCACACCTACTCCGGCGGACCTCACACTGACCATCCGGGACGAACGGTTCAACCGCGGCTCGTCACCAGCGCGCTGGTGGGCCGGTGAACCTTTCGGAACCGCATGGCACAATGCGCTGTCCGCCACTTTCCCGCGCGGAGAAGCCTTCTTCATCGAGGCGGTCAAGGCTCACCGCGATGGCGCTCCGCCAAAGCTGGAGGCGGAGATCCGCGCCTTCGTGCGGCAGGAAATCAACCACACACGCGAACACATCGCCTTCAACCGGCTGGCGGCGGACAGCGGGTATGACATGGCGAAGATCGACAGACGGACAGCAGACCTGCTGGCGCTGACCGACAATCGCCCGGCGATCGGCAAATTGGCCGTGACCATGGCACTGGAGCACTTCACCGCTCTGTTCGCGCACGAGTTTCTCACCAATCCACAGCACTTCGCCACCGCCGATCCCGAGGTACGCCGCATGTGGGAATGGCACGCGGTGGAAGAGGTTGAGCACAAGGGCGTCGCGTTCGACACCTGGAACCACGCGACCCGGCAATGGAGTGCGTGGCAGCGGTGGAAGGTGCGCAGCCTCGTGATGATCGTGGTGACGCGCCGGTTCTTCACCAACCGCTGGATCGACGCGATGGACCTTCTGGCACAGGATGGGATTACTGGCTGGAAGGCACGGATCGGTCTGGCGAGATATCTGCTGGTCAGCCCCGGCGTGGTGCGGCGGATCTTCCCGGCATGGCTCAGCTATTTCAGGCCGGGCTTTCACCCGTGGGATCACGACGATCGGGAACTCATCGGCAAGTATCAGGGCGATTTTCCAGACGCGCTGTTGCCGGCAGGCTAGCCTTCTGCACCTGCAGGTAAAGGCGCGTGCTGCCCGGGCGAGCCGGATCGAGTTACCGCCCCATCCGGCGCGCTGGCGCGGTTCAGGCCGCCCGCGGAAGGCAATTGCCCGGTGCGCGGCAGTCTGTCAGCGCAACGGCGTAGCACACTGACGGGTGGGCGCCTGCACGCGCCCGGCTGAAGCTTGGGCGCACCTCGCCGGTGGGCTGGAAGCCAGCCTTGATCAACACCCTGCCCGATGCGGGATTGTCCGAGAAATGTTCCGCCACGAGCCGGCGATGACCCAACGTGCGCGCCACTTCCATCAGGCCAAGCACGGCCTCGGTGGCATAGCCGCGCCCTTGGAACTCGGCGGCGATCCAGTAACCGAGGGAAGGGTCGTTCCGGCTGTCGAGGCCAAGCCCGGCACCGCCGATGAGGCCGGTGCCGGGCAAAGTGAGGACGAAGTGCGGGAGCCGCTTATCCTGCGCGGCACCCGCGAACGTCTTCGCATCATCCTGTGTGTACGGCCAGGGGGCAGAGGCAAGATTGCACACGATCTCCTTCCGCGCGATGGCGGCATGGATCGCCGCTGCATCTTCGGGGAACGCGGGCCGCAGAAACAGCCTCTGGGTGCGGTGAAACATCGTCGTCACTCCCTCGATCCATGCGGCCCGCCTCCTATCGAAGCCGCATGACAATTAAGTGGCGGCGGAGGCACAATCCGCCGGTGAACGAGGGAGAAACGGCAAGAGGGAGACGGGTCGGCCCCATCTCCCTCTTGATCTGCCGGTCGGACCGGCTGGGACCATCCCGTCTGGATGATCCCGTCAGCGAATCATCCGGTTATTCGGCGGCCTGCGACATCGGCTCCACCGACACAAACTGTCGGTCAAGTCGGCCCTTGTGGAAGCGCACAATACCGTCGGTCAGCGCGAACAGGGTGTGGTCCTTGCCCATGCCGACGTTGGTGCCCGGGTAGAACTTCGTGCCCCGCTGGCGCACGAGGATGTTGCCGGCAATCACGTCCTGACTGCCGAACTTCTTCACGCCAAGGCGGCGGCCTGCCGAATCGCGACCGTTGCGCGAAGAACCGCCTGCTTTCTTGTGTGCCATCGTTCCTGATCCTTACTTCTTGTCCGCGTCCGTCGCAGGCCTGCTGGCCGCGGCGGTCTTTTTCGGAGCAGCCTTCTTCGCCTTCGGCTCGGCCGCTGCGACCGGAGTGTCCGTTGCTGTCTGAGCAGTATCGGCCGACTCGGTCACGCCTGCGTCTGGCGCTGCTTCTGTCGACGCTGCGCTGGCGCGAGGAGCGGCCGCAGCAGCATCATAACGATCGTCGCCAACCTGCACGATCCTCAGCAGGGTCAATTGCTGCCGATGCCCGTTCTTGCGGCGGTAGTTGTGCCGGCGACGCTTCTTGAAGACGATCACCTTTTCGCCCTTGGCCTGCGCGATGATCTCGGCAGACACCGTCGTCTCGGCCGCATTGAGCAGCGAGTCGCCATTGCCGGCGAGCAGGACGTCGCCGAGCGTGATGGTTTCCCCGGCCTCACCCGCCAGCTTCTCGACGGCGATCTTGTCTCCGGCGGCAACCCGGTACTGCTTGCCGCCAGTGCGCACTACTGCGAACATGCTTCTGTCACTTCCAATCTGTAGTATCGCCATCTTTAAGACGGCACAACGAGGCGGCCCTGTCACAGGGTCACCCGAAAGTCGAACCCAGTTATGTTAGCCCGCCCGATAAGTCAACCGGTGGTGCGGCTCTGGCAAATCGGATGTTTGCTGGTATGTCGGCACTCGATGCGCCGGGTCCATGCCATATGCCTTCCCTTGTTGCTGATCGCCTGCGCGAGCACGGGGGACGGATACCCTTCTCTAGCCCTGCGTCCTGAAGAGCGCGGGGTTCAGGCGGTTTCGACAGCCGGGCTGGCGCTGCCCGATCCGTCCCCGCCATCCGCCGCCGTTCTCGGCCGCATCGCGGCCGCCGTCGAGGCAGCGGGTTTAGCCAACCGGCGCTTCAACGCGGCGCTGCCAGTCGCACGGAGAGAGGTCGCGGCGGGCCGCGGGGCAGGGGTGGACAGCACCGCCTATGCCGCTGCGCAGGTGGCACTGGGTAATCTCCAGTCCATCAGCAGCGGAACGGCTTTCGCGCTGGCTGATCTTGATGCGCTGCTGGCCACACGCAGCAACGATCTCCAGACGACCGCTGCCGTTGCCGAGGCGCAGGCGCAGGTCGCCGCGCTGTTGGCCGGGGAAGTGGCGGCGATCGAGACGCTGGAGCGCAGTTTGCGGTGACTGCTGGCTAGCGGCCGAGCTGGAAATTGACAGGAAAGTACTGCCCGGTAACACCGGGGGCCATCCTCAGGTACGCCGCAAACTCTTCCGCTTTAGCCGCATCATTGCACCCGACGAGGTTCACCCGCGCCGGCGCGGCTTCCCGGGCCAGTGTCCGCGCGGCGGCCAGCCGCCAGTCGGCATGGGTATGGTCCGCTTCGGGCAGCAGGATCAGGAGCGCGCGATCCGCTCCGCCCAGCCGCCGGATTTGGTCGCGCGCCCGGTCAAGCCAGTGCGCATGGAACGTCGCCGCAGCATCGGTCGGCCCCGGCGGCAGGTCAGCAATGGCCAGCACCGCCTGCACCGGTCACTGCCGCTCGCGCCGCAGGGTTATGCCGATCTTTTCCCCCGCCTCCGCAATGGCGAGCTTGACGATCTTTACCGTCACCGCCGTGACACGGCGGTCCTGGAGGAACAGGGTGTCGCAGATGTGGTCCGCCACCGCCTCGATCAGTTTGAAGTGGACACCCGGCGGCAAAGCCTGCGTGGCGGCAAACTTCAGGTCCATGTAATTCTTGCTGGCAGCCAGCGGAGTATCCGGTTCGTACCGGCTGGCCGCGGTCATTTCTGCCGCAACAGAGATTCGCAGCGGCTGCGGCTTGCCCGTTTCTTCCGAATAGATGCCGGTCAGGACATCAACCTCGAGGTCGGCGACTTCAAGCAGGAGCGAATCGGACATCGGCGAGGTCCTTAGCCCGGATTCGACCAGCGCGCGAAGATGGCTGTCGGCAGCAGGCGCGATCCCTCCCCCGTTTCTGCCACCGCAATTTCGCCATGCTCCACTTGGCCGGGCAATCCCGCGAACGCCTCCTGAAGCAGGCCGCCCAGCGCAAGACTGCTCATCCGGACGGCGTAAACGGTCAGGAACAGAAAGCGGCTGTCTCCATCCAGCAGGCGGCGGCAGTCCGCGATCAGGCCAGGCAATCCTTCTTCCAGCCGCCAGACTTCGCCATCGGGACCGCGCCCGAACTTCGGCGGGTCCAGGATGATGCCGTCATAGCGCCGCCCCCGCCTTACCTCGCGCGCGGCGAACTTCGCAGCGTCGTCGATCAGCCAGCGGGTCGGGCGATCGGCCATGCCGGACAGTTCCGTGTTGACACGCGCCTGAGCCACGGATTTCTTCGACGCGTCGACATGGGTGACGGGCCCGCATTCGCTGAGCGCGAGGCTGCCGACGCCGGTATAGCCGAACAGGTTCAATGTCTGTGCGTCCTGCCGTCCGCCAAGTTGCGCGCGCATCCAGTCCCAGACAGGCGCCATGTCGGGGAAGAAGCCGAGATGGCGAAACGGGGTGCATTGCGCGGTGAAGCGGATGTCGCGCCAGCTCAGCGGCCAGCCATCCGCCGGCACCTTGCCCGACATAACCCAGCGGCCGCCGCCATCTTCGTCGGACCCGGGCACGAACTCGCCATGGGCGTCCCAACCGTCATGACGGGGCGACCACATGGCCTGCGGTTCCGGACGGATAAAGCGATACGGGCCGTAGGCTTCCCACTTGCGCCCCGCACCGCTGTCCAGGAGACGGTAATCTGCCCACCCCTGCCCCACCATCAGCAGAGGATCGCGGACAAGCTGCGCCATCAGTGCCGCCCGTTTTCTGCGATGTAGTGCGCGACTGCCGCGTAATCGTTCGGCAACCGGGTGCAGCGCTCTGCCCGCGCGAACAGATCGCCCAGCCGTGCCGGCAGGCGCGGTCGCTGCCCCGTGGCGCGTTCAACCGCGTCCCGGAATTTCGCCGGGTGAGCGGTGGCGAGCGTGACGATTGGCACGTCGGCGGGGCAATGCTGCTGGCGCGCGGCGTGAAGGCCGACTGCCGTGTGCGGATCGATCAGAACGCCGGCGCACTCCCACGCCCAGCGCATCCCCTCCGCCGCCTCGTCTTCCGAGGCGCGGCAACTCGTGAACACTCGGTCGATCATGCGCCTCTGCCCGCTGGTGAGGCTCGCAGCGCCGGTGCCTTCAAACTGCTCAAGCTGCCCGCGCGTCACCGCGCCGTCGCGTCCGCCCGCATCGAACAGCAGCCGCTCGAAATTGGAGCTGACCTGGATGTCCATCGACGGGCTGCTGGTCGGCTGCAGATCGCCCCGCGCATACTCTCCCCCGGTCAGCGCACGATGAAGAATGTCGTTGATGTTTGTCGCCACCACCAGGCGATGCAGCGGCAGCCCCATCCGATGCGCGACGTAGCCGGCGTAGGCATCGCCGAAATTGCCGGTTGGTACGCTGAAAGCGACGGGGCGAGCCGGTCCGCCGAGCTGCACTGCGGCGGCGAAGTAATACACGACCTGTGCCATCAACCGCGCCCAGTTGATCGAATTCACCGCCCCCAGGTTCAGGCTGCGCGTCAGGTCGGCATCGGAAAACATCCGCTTCACCATGGCCTGCACGTCGTCGAAACTGCCCTGGACGGCGATGTTGTGAACGTTGGGTGCCAGCACCGTAGTCATCTGGCGCCGCTGCACATCGCTGATCCGGTCGGCCGGGTGAAGCATGAAGATGTCCACATGTTCCCGCCCTGCCACGGCATCAATGGCGGCCGAGCCGGTGTCACCGCTGGTTGCGCCGATGATGGTCAGATGGCGATGGCTGCGAGCAAGAAAGGTTTCGAACAACAGGCCGACCAGCTGCAGCGCAATGTCCTTGAACGCGAGCGTCGGGCCCCGTGTGA
Source organism: Porphyrobacter sp. GA68 (assembly GCF_022605525.1). GTDB lineage: Bacteria > Pseudomonadota > Alphaproteobacteria > Sphingomonadales > Sphingomonadaceae > Qipengyuania_B. The sequence continues at coordinate 1,400,686 of NZ_JAKQYJ010000001.1, read as the reverse complement.
GATCTAGCAGCCAGCGCTGCTCGTCAAGCTGTGCCAGCGGCGCGACGGCGGGGTGTGCGAAAGCATGATAGGCGCGTTCGCACAAGGCCAGCAGCTGAGCCGGCGACAACGTGTCCCCGACGAAGGGGCGCATGACACGCGCGCCAAGTTCGGGATAGGGCAGGCCCGCCAGCGACCGGATTTCTTCGGGCGTCAGGCGCGGCCACGTCTGAGGCACATACAGGCCTCCGTCGGGTGCCAGTCCCTGCAGCGTCACCGCCTCGAAATCGAGCGCGGGCGAACCGCCGCGGGTGGAAACATACTGCATCACCCCGCGGGTAGCCGCTCAGTCAGTCAGGGGCAATACGGCCCGCCAATGCCTGCCGGGCCGGAGATGTGGAGCGCAGGCGCGCCGGGTCACCCGTGGACACACTTGATCGCGCAGCAGCGCGGCTCCGGTCGGCGGTCAGGCGCGGGTGGTGCTGCCGCGCCGCCGCAGCGCCAGCGCGTAAATGACTATCGCGGTCGCGGCGAACAGGAACCACTGCACCGCATAGGCGAGATGGTTGTTCGGCAGGTCGTTCGGGTCGGGCTTCGCCAGCGGCTCCAGTCCCGCAGCGGGCGGATCGGCGACCAGACGCGGACCGGGCGCAACAATACCCGTCACCTCTCCGCCGCCCCATGCCGGGCTTGCGGGATCGCGCGAGAAGCCCAAGGCTACCACCGCCTCGCCACCCTCCGCGATGCGGCAGGTGGCCTGTTGTGCCCATCCCTTTGCGCCAGTCGCGCTCGTCCCCGCGACGGCGCGGGTAGCCAGCAGCTGTGTGCAGGTCACTTGCGACCGGCGGTACAGCACGTCTTCCGCCGCGTGTGACGAGGTAGGGAAGCGGACGACTGCATCGTCCTGGGCTGAAGCGCCATACTTGGCGATCAGCGCATTCTTCTCCTCAGCCCGGCCCAATTGCCAGAACCCCAGCGCGATCATCGTGGCAACTGCAAGCAAAACGATCAGGGTGGACCAGAAAGGCAGGCGCACTCCGGTCATGCAGGAGGTTCATCCACGGTTGCAGAACGTGCCTCGCCCGCACTGTTCCGGTACTCGCTGATCAGGAGCAGCGCCTTGGCCACGCGCAGCCCGCCGAGAACGGAAACAACCGTCACCGGAATCCAGATAAGGAGGTGAACCCAAAGCGGTGGAGCCACCGCGATGTCGAGCCAGATCGCCAACCCCACGAGCATGGCGCCGATGATCAGGGTCAGGAACGCGGCCGGACCATCGCCGACGTTGAAGCTGTCATAGTCCAGGCCGCAGGTCCGGCAGCGCGGGGCAAACTGCGTGGCGCCGACGAACAGAGTGCGCGCACCGCAGCGTGGACAGCAACCGAAAAGGGCAGCCTCCACAAGGGAAGGCTGCCCATTCGGTTCGCCATCAGGAACCGGGTCGGTCAATGGTAGGGCACACCCGCGCTGCCCCAGATGTACACGGAGATGAACAGGAACAGCCAGACGACATCGACGAAGTGCCAGTACCACGCTGCCGCTTCGAAGCCGAAGTGTTGCCGCGGGGTGAAGTGGCCCAGATAGGCCCGACGCAGGCACACCGCGAGGAAAATGGTGCCGACGATCACGTGAAAGCCGTGGAAACCCGTCGCCATGTAGAACGCCGAGCCGTAGGTGTTCTCTCCGAAAGGAAACGGCGCGATGGAATACTCGTAAGCCTGGATCAGCGAGAAGACCACGCCAAGGATTATGGTGGCCCACAGCCCCTTCTTCAGCCCGTCCCTGTCACCATGAATCAGCGAGTGATGTGCCCACGTCACCGTTGTGCCGGAGCACAGCAGGATCAGCGTGTTGAGCAACGGCAAGGAAAATGGATTAAGCACCGCTTCGATTGCCACGGGGGGAAACTGGCCGCCGATGACCTCGTTGATCTCGCTGGGGAACAGCGCAAAACTGAACCACGCCCAGAACCAGCCAACAAAGAACATCACCTCGGAAGCGATGAACAGGATCATGCCGTAACGCATGTGCAACTGAACGACAGGGGTATGGTAGCCCGCCTGCGATTCGTTGACGATCTTGGAAAACCAGCCGAAGAACGTCGCGATCAGGCCCGCGATGCCCAGGCCCAACACCAGCCAGTGGTTCGGCATGTCGTGCATGAACAGCACGAGACCAGTGGTAAAGGTGAATGCCGATAGCGACCCAACGATCGGCCAGATGTCTGGTGGAAGAATATGGTAGTCGTGCTGGGCTGTGCCGGCCATGGATTCAGTCTTTCTCAGCTGGTCTGCGTAGCGCTTACAGCGGCCGCCTGCGCAGGTCCAGCCCCGCTTTCAGGCTGTTCCAGCGCCTCGTGAAAGGTGTAGCTGAGCGTGATCTGCTCGATATCGGCGATGTTCTTGTCCTTGAGGATCGCCGGGTCGACGAAGAACAGCACAGGCATGCGCACTTCCTCGCCGGGCTGCAGCGTCTGCTCGGTAAAGCAGAAACATTGCACCTTGTGGAAATACTGCCCCGCCTGCGCGGGCGACACGTTGAACGACGCCACCCCGGTAATCGGCCGGTCTCCGTCGTTGCGCGCGGTGTAAAACGCCAGATCCCGTTCTCCGATCTGGACAGTCTCGGTAACCTTCACCGGCTGAAAGCCCCAAGGCAGGTCACGCGCGGTGCTGGCGTCGAAGCGGATGGAGATCGGGCGCGTGCCCGAGCTGCGCGCGAACTGCGCGGCGAGATAGGCATCGCTTTCCGTTGCCACCTGCGTCGTTCCGCCGAAGCCGGTGACTTGGCAGAAGATGCGGTAAAGCGGGACCGATGCGAACCCCAGGGCCAGCATGGCAACAGCCAGCAGACCTGCCTTCGCGGCGGTGCGCGTGTTGGCGGTCATTTCCACGTCAGTCTCCCATGCGCACGATGGTGATGGAGTAGAACAGGACCACGAAGAACAGCAGCACCGCTCCGAGCGCGAGATTGCGGCTCTTCTGGCGGCGGCGTATTTCCTGTTCGTCTTCGGGTGTCATGCCAGAAAGCCTCCGCGCGAGATATAGGCATCGGCCACCAGGGCTGCAAACAGGACAAACAGATAAACGATGCTGAACCCGAACAGGCGCTTTTCAGGACGCATCGCGTCGCCACTGGCCGCACTGCGGGTCGCGACCGGCCATGCCAGAGCAACAAAGCCCAGCGACAGAACCGCCGCAACCACTCCATAGAGCGGGCCCGCTGCGCCAATCAGGAATGGAGCAAGTGCGATCGGTGCGAGAAGGACGGCATAACCCAGAATTTGCCGCCGGGTCGATCGCTCGCCCCGCACAACGGGCATCATCGGAATGCCTGCCTTGGCATAATCAGTCTGCACAAATAGGGCCAGCGCCCAGAAATGCGGCGGCGTCCAGAAAAAGATGATGGCGAACAGCAGGATGGGCATGGCCGTCACGTCGCCTGTCACGGCAACCCAGCCGATCAGCGGGGGGAACGCGCCGGCACCCCCGCCGATCACGATGTTCTGCGGTGTGCGTGGCTTCAGCCACATGGTGTAGATTACCGCGTAATAGAACACCGACAACGCGAGGATCGCCGCCGCTAGCCAGCCGATTGCCAGTCCCATGGTGATCACTGACGCACCCGCCAGCAGCAGCCCGAAGTCGCGCGCATCGCGGCGTTGGAGGCGCCCGGTGGGAATTGGCCGGCCTGCGGTGCGCTTCATCACGCGGTCGAGATCGGCTTCCCACCACATGTTCAGCGCCGCGGCGCCGCCTGCCGCGAGGGCAATGCACAAAATTGCGGTGAAGCCCAGGACCGGGTTGATGTTGCCCGGCGCCGCCAGCAACCCGCATAGGCCGGTGAATATCACCAGGCTCATTACTCGCGGCTTGGTCAGCGCGAAGAAATCGTGCCAGTCACCTGGCATCGAAGCGGCGGTGGCGTTGGTCGCTGACATTTTCTCGCCGGGTTGAGCCCGGTCGGGGACGATGCCGGGCATCACGCGCTACCGCTTCGTTCTGCCCGGCATTTGATCATCATCAGGCGCGCGCGGGCTCTCCCGACCCGGGCGCCGTGGGCAGGTGGTTATGATAATCGTGATGATCCTCGATCACCGGAAGCGTTTCGAACTGGTGGTAAGGCGGTGGGCTGGACAGCGTCCACTCCAGCGTAGTTGCCCCTTCGCCCCAGTAGTTCGCCGGCGCCCGGCGGCCCACGGTGTGCGCGTAGATGATGTTTGCGACAAACGGGATCAACGATGCAGCGATCAGCATGTAGCCCACCGATGCCCAGTTGTTCCAGAACGCGAATGCCGCCGGATAATCCGGGATACGCCGCGGCATACCGTTCATGCCCAGGAAGTGCATGGGGAAGAACGTGATATTCACACCGATGAAGAAGATCCAGAAGTGCAGATGCGCCAGGAATTCCGAATGGAGGCGGCCGAACATCTTGCCGTACCAGTAATACCAGCCGGCAAAGATCGCGAACACCGCACCCATCGAAAGCACATAGTGGAAGTGGGCGACAACATAATACGTGTCGTGCAATGCGTCGTCGATCCCGCCATTGGCCAGCACGACGCCGGTCACGCCGCCCACGGTGAACAGGAAGATGAAGCCCAATGCCCACACCATCGGCGATTTGAATTCCAGGCTGCCGCCCCACATGGTGGCAATCCAGCTGAAGATCTTGACCCCGGTCGGTACCGCAATGATCATGGTCGCGGCGGTGAAATACATCTTCGTGTTCACGTCGAGACCGACAGTGTACATGTGGTGCGCCCACACGACGAAGCCGACGACGCCAATCGCAACCATGGCGTAAGCCATGCCGAGATAGCCGAATACGGGCTTGCGGCTGAAAGTGGCGACGATCTGACTGACCATGCCGAAGCCAGGCAGGATCATGATGTACACTTCCGGGTGACCGAAGAACCAGAACAGGTGCTGATACAGCACCGGATCGCCGCCGCCGGCTGGCTCGAAGAAGCTGGTGCCGAAATTGCGGTCGGTCAGCAGCATGGTGATCGCCGCGGCCAGAACCGGCAGGGCAAGCAGCAGCAGGAAGGCCGTGACCAGCACCGACCAAACGAACAGCGGCATCTTGTGCAGCGTCATGCCCGGCGCGCGCATGTTGAAGATGGTGGTGATGAAGTTGGTCGCGCCAAGGATGGACCCTGCGCCGGCGAGGTGCAGCGAGAAGATCGCGAAGTCGACTGCCGGTCCGGGTGAGCCAATGTCAGTGGACAGCGGCGCGTAAACCGTCCAGCCGGTGCCGGCGCCTAGAGCGCCGCTTGGGTCGCCTGGCATGAACAGCGACATCAGCAGGCTGAGGAAGCCGACAAAGGTCAGCCAGAAGCTGACGTTGTTCATGCGCGGGAACGCCATATCCGGCGCGCCGATCATCAGCGGCACGAACCAGTTGCCGAAGCCGCCGATCATCGCGGGCATGACCATGAAGAACACCATGATCAGGCCGTGCGCGGTGATCAGCACGTTCCACATGTGGAGGTTGGCGTTGATCGACGCTTCGCCGCCCATGAAGTTGACCCACCAGCCAAGGTACTGGATCCCCGGCGCGGCCAGTTCCGCCCGCATGATGCCAGAGATCGCCCCGCCGATCAGGCCCGCGAACACCGCGAAGATCAGATAAAGGGTGCCGATGTCCTTGTGGTTGGTGGACATGAACCAGCGCGCAAAGAAGCTGGGCCGTTCGTCGGCATGGCTGTGGCCATGATCCTCGTGATGGGCCTGAAATGCGTCAGCGGTAGTAGCCATTATCGTCAATCTTTCACGCAACGATGGTTCGTCAAAACTTACTGAGCCGTAGCTGTCCCGGCAGCGGCAGGAGCAGCGGCAGCAGCTGCCGCCTCAGGCGACGATGCCGCGTTGGCAGTCGCAGCGGGAACGGTCGCTGCCGCAGGTGCCGCCGCTTCAACCTCGCCTACCGTGCCGCCTTGCGCCAGCACCCAGCGTTCCCACTGGTCGCGCGGCAGCGCTTCGATGGCGATCGGCATGTATGCGTGGCGCGAGCCGCACAGTTCAGAGCACTGGCCATAATAGATGCCCGGTTCGCGGATCGTCAGCAGCTTCTCGTTCAGGCGGCCGGGAATGGCGTCCAGCTTGAACCACAGCGAAGGCACGGCGAAGGAGTGGATGACGTCAGCCGCCGTGGTTTGCAGGCGGATCGGCGTGTTCACCGGCACCACCATGCGATTGTCCACCTCAAGCTGGGCCGGGAAACCTGCCGCTACCGCTTCGGCTTCGGGCATCATGTTGGAGATGACCTCGAACTCGCCATTGTCCATGTAGGAGTAGGTCCAGTACCACTGATAACCCGTCGCCTTGATTGTGACCGCATCCTCCGGCGGAGCCTCATACTGCTTCGCCAGCAGCCGGATCGATGGAATAGCGATCAGCAGCAGGATCAGCGCCGGCACCACTGTCCACACCACTTCGATCATGGTGTTGTGCGTCGTCTTTGACGGCACCGTGTTGCGGCGGCGGTTGAACCTGACGATGACCACCAGCAGCAGCGCGAGCACAAAGAGGGAGATCGCGACAATGATCGGCAGCAGCACCCAGTTGTGCATCCAAAGCGCGTAATTGCCGGTGTTCGAATACTGATCCTGGAAAGTGAGCGACTTGCCCATGTTGTCCGTCGCGGCCGTCGGCGCACCCTTGATCCATTCAGGGCCAAGACGCTGATGCGCGGTGTCGGCTACAAGCGGACCATCGCCGCCGACGATCTCCTGCGGAGCTTCGTTGTTGGCCGGCGTCCTCGCCTCCGGCGCCAACGGTTCCACATTGGCGGGATCGGCCGGCGGCGCCAGCGGTGCCGCCACGGTCGGCGCGGCAGCAGGCGCCTGCGCCACAGCTTGCCCTGCGGCCGCAAACGTCAGCAGCAGCGCAACACACCCCAGCCAGATCGCCCCAAGCCATCTGCCTGCCAGCTTGCCCCAATTGTTCAGCGTCACGCCCGTATCTTCCGTTGCCGAATTGTCATCGTGAGCCTCTACCGGGGGCGCGGTGCCCGAATGCCGGCGGACTCGTGGTCACAGGCTGGTAAATAGGCCTGCTTGTGCCATGTCTCAAGCGCTTCTAGGAGTTTTGCCCGCAGGTCAAGTGCCGGACGCTCATGACCATAGCTTTGCACAGGAACATACAGGCCAATGACGAGTGACGAGGTGCTGCAAGTCTTTCGTGAAAGCGGCGCTCTGCTGGAAGGACATTTCCTGCTGTCCTCGGGGCGGCACAGCGGGCAGTATCTGCAGTGCGCCCGCGTCCTGATGGATCCGCGCCGCGCGGCCATGCTGGCCGAGGCGCTGGCCGGCAGCCTGCCGGAACCTGTCCGCCAGACGATCGACAAGGTCGTCTCGCCAGCCATGGGCGGGGTCATCATCGGACACGAAATGGGTCGCGCCTTGGGAAAGGAAGCAGTCTTTCTCGAACGACCGACGGGACGGTTCGAACTGCGCCGCGGCTTTACCATCGAACCGGGCGAACGCATCCTGATGGTGGAGGATGTCGTCACCACGGGCCTGTCCAGCCGGGAGGCCATCGCGGCAGTCCGCGAGGCCGGGGGCGAGGTCGTGGCCGAGGCGGCGCTGGTCGATCGGACCGGCGGTTCGGTCGATCTGGGCGTGCCTTTCCACCCGCTCGTTGCGATCCATTTTCCGACCTATGCCGAGGGTGAGGTACCAGATGCTTTGGCGGCCATGCCGCTGACCAAGCCGGGCAGCCGGGCGGGCGCGGCATGACCGTGCCTGCGCGCCTGCGGCTGGGCGTCAACATCGATCACGTGGCCACTATTCGCAACGCGCGGGGCGGAGACCATCCCGATCCGGTCCGCGCCGCCCAAATCGTCGCCCGGGTAGGTGGCGACGGCATCACTGCACACCTGCGCGAAGACCGGCGGCATATTCGTGATGACGACCTGAAGCGCATTCAGGAAGCGACGGACCTGCCCCTTAACCTGGAGATGGCCGCAACGCCCGAAATGCTGGAGATAGCGCTCAGGCACCAGCCGCATGCCGTCTGCATCGTGCCGGAGCGGCGGGAGGAGCGAACAACCGAAGGCGGTCTGGACGCGGCGGGGCAGCATAATCATCTGGCGCCTTTCGTCGCCCGGCTGAGCGATGCGGGCATTCGCGTCTCGCTGTTCATCGCGCCGGTGGAGCGGCAACTGGAAGCGGCACTGCGCCTGAAGGCGCCGGTGGTCGAGTTTCACACGGGTGAATACGCCCACGCCGACGCCGGCGCCCGGCCGGCGGAACTGCGGCGCCTAGCGGACATGGCCGCGCTGGCCACCAAGAACGGGATCGAACCGCACGCGGGGCACGGCCTTACCTACACCAATGTCCAGCCCGTTGCCGCCATCCCGCACCTCGCCGAACTGAACATCGGGCATTACCTGGTCGGTGAGGCGGTGTTTGTCGGACTGGACAGCGCCGTGCGCCAGATGCGCGAACTGATGGACGAGGTCCGATGACGAGGCAGGGCAGCCCGGATGACACCAGGTTGCGTTTGGTTGCGGCGCTCGCCGTGATCCCGTTTCTCGCGAGCATCTTTTTCCTCGGCTTCGGCCTCAATTACGGGATCATGCGGGAGTTCGCCATCGGCTGGCCGCTGTTCCTGATCTTCGGTTATGTGGCGACCTACCGCCTCGCGAAAGGCGATCTGATGAGCCCGCTGTTCACCTTGCAGGTCGCCCTGCACTGGATCATGCTGGCCCTGCTGGTCGGGTTGTTTGTGCGCTTTACATGATTATCGGCATCGGCTCTGACCTGTGCAGCATCGAACGCATCGCTGCATCCCTCGACCGCTTCGGCGAGCGGTTCGAGAAGCGGGCGTTCACCAGCACCGAAAGAGCGAAGGCGGCGGGCCGGCCGCAGACCCGGGCCGGAACCTATGCCAAGCGTTTCGCCGCGAAGGAAGCATTCTCCAAGGCCGTGGGCACGGGCTTCCGACGCGGCGTGTTCATGCGGGACATCGGCGTGGTCAACGCCGCCTCCGGCGCACCGACCCTGGCGCTCAGCGGAGGCGCGGCGAAACGGCTTGCGGAAATTACGCCGCCCGGTCACAAGGCGTTCATACATCTGACGATGACCGATGATCATCCTTGGGCTCAGGCATTCGTCATCATCGAGGCTGTTCCACAATGACTTCTCCCCCCACCCAGTCAGACACGGCGGCAGCCGAGAGCCAGTCAGCCGCCGCTCCTGCATCTGGCATAAGCGGATATTCCGAACCCATGCGCGACAAGGACGCCGGAACCAACGAGCCGATCAATTGGTGGTCCGAGCTGCGCGGTCTGGGCCTGATGCTGCTCGCGGTGCTTGCGTTTCACAGCTTTGTCGCCAAGCCGTTCTACATTCCGAGCGAATCCATGCTGCCCAACCTGATGGTGGGAGATCGCCTGATCGTCAGCAAATATCCATACGGATACAACTGGTCATCCGTGTCATTCCACCTGCTGCCGCGCAGCGACTGGCGGTTGTTCGGCTCCACCCCGGAATACGGCGACATCGTGGTTCCGGTGCACCCGGTCAGGGGAGAGGATTACATCAAGCGCGTGGTGGCTTTGCCGGGCGACCGGATCGCCATTCGCAACGGGCAGATCATCCTGAACGGCCAACCGGTTCCGCAGGCGGTCGAGCCCGCCATTCGCCTGCCGGTGGACATGAACAGCCGCTGCGACAGCTACTCCTATCCCGAAATGCGCACCCGCCTTCCTGATGGTCGGGTCGTGTGCGAAATGCCGGTCTATCGCGAGACCTTGCCCAACGGCGCGAATTACCTGATCATCGACCACCTGTCACAGGTGCTTGACGATGTGCCCGAAATCACCGTGCCGCAGAACAGCGTGTTCGTGATGGGCGACAACCGCGACCATTCGGCCGACAGCCGCGCCCCGCTCAGCCCGCTGGGCGGTGGCCTGGGTGGACCGGTGAAGCTGTCGAACATCAGCGGCCGGGCCGAGTTCATCACTTTCTCACTGGACGGAACTACCAACCTCAACCCGATAAGCTGGTTCACGTCGCTGCGGCCCAACCGTGCCTGGACCTCGCTCCGCCCGGCTGTGGCCGCGCCGCCGGCGTCAGCCACCACCCGCCCAGCCGAGTAAGGTCAAGGCACGAGTGTTCCGAGGGCAGGAGCGCAGCAGCGTTGCGCCGCCCCGCGCACCGGTCTAACGGCAAAGCGTGGCTCGCACCTTCCTGTACATCGTCGCCGGGATTATCGTTCTCGTCATCGCCGGGCTGCTCGTGCTGCGCGTATTCTCCGACCAGTTGACGCGCCTCGCCCTGGTGCCAACCGTTCCGTTCGAAAGCCAGCCATCCCTCCCGACCAATGCCTATGCCGATCCGGCGATGTGGTTTGCACGTCCGGGGCTGGCAGGACCGGACCCGACCCGGTTTCGTCCTCTTGTGGAGGGAGACGAGGATGCTTCGCCGCAGCGCCTCCCTCCACCACCCGTTCAGGACTACGCGGTATTCTTCCTCCACCCGACGAGCTACATCGAGCGCAGCCGGTGGAACGCGCCGCTCAACGACGCGCAGTCGCAGGAGGTCGCCAGGACATACCTGCGCGGCATGGCCAGTCCGTTCGCCAACGCCGCGCAGATCTGGGCACCGCGTTATCGCCAGGCGACGGTCGGCGCCTTCCTGACAGACGAGCCCGATGCCGAGGCTGCGCTGGCGCTGGCCTACGCCGATGTTGCGGCCGCGTTTCGCGCCTTTGTGGCGGGCGTGCCGCAGGATATGCCGATCGTGCTGGCCGGACACAGCCAAGGTTCGCTCCATCTCCTGACCCTGTTGCGCCAGGATGTGTCCGATACGCTGCGGACGCGGATCGCCGCTGCCTATGTGATCGGCTGGCCCGTATCGATCGAACGCGACCTGCCGGCGCTCCGCCTCCCCCTCTGCGGCTTGCCGGGAGAATCAGGATGCATCGTCACCTGGTCGAGTTTTGCTGAACCGGCTGATCCGGAAAGCCTGCTCGAAACCTACAGCACCTCGATCGGGTTCGACGGGATGGCGCGCGGAAACACCCGGATCGCCTGCACCAACCCTCTGACCGGACAAAGTGGCGGCGCGGCCCAGGCCTCCGCCAATCTCGGTACGCTGAGGCCGAGCGAGGACAACGGCGACGGCACTCTCGTTCCAGGTGCGGTTCCGGCGCGATGCGACGCGCGCGGCCTGCTGCTGATCGGTGACCCGCCGGCCATGGGCGCGGCGGTACTGCCCGGCAACAACTACCATGTTTACGATATCCCGCTGTTCTGGGCCAATCTGCGCGCCGACGTGTCCCGCCGCGTTGCCGCCTTTGGCAGGTGAGCTTCGTCACAGAAGACCCGGACGCGTTCACGGCAGCGGTGCCGGATGGCGGGGTGCTGCTGGGCCTCGATCCGGGGACCCGCACAATCGGTGTCGCCTTCTGCGACGGCGGCTGGCGGTTTGCGTCGGCCGGTGCGACACTGCGGCGAAGCAAGTTTTCGGCAGATGCGGCGGCCCTGGCGAGACTGGCGGCCGAGCGCGGCGTCGTCGGTGTCGTCTGCGGCCTGCCCCGCAATATGGACGGAACCGAAGGGCCGCGTGCGCAGAGTGTCCGCGCCTTTGCCCGCAACCTTGCGGCCACGCTCGCACTGCCGGTTCTGTTGTGGGACGAGCGCTGGTCCACCGTCAGCGCCGAACGCGCTCTGATCAGCCAGGACTGGAGCCGCGCCAAGCGGGCGGAGAGGATCGACGCCCATGCCGCGGCGATCATCTTGCAGGCCGCGATCGACCGGCTGGCGCGGGTATAGAACCCCTTGCCCTCGCCCGCGCGTCGCGCCAAGCGTCGCCGGCATGAATCGTCCCAAACCCCAATCCCATTTCGACCCAGCCCGGATCGCGCCTGCGCTGCTCGCGATGGGCCATGTCGGCTGGCTTGGCGTCCAGTACCAGGCGCATGGCGAGGATTGGGCGCAGCTGTCGCTTCCCTGGCGCGCCGACCTCATCGGCGAGCAAGAGCATCAGGTGCTCGCCTCTGGCCCCATCGTCAGCCTGTGCGACATGGCAGGCGGCCTCAGCATCTGGACCAGGCTGGGCATCTACATACCGGTCGCCACGCTCGACCTGCGACTGGATTATCAGCGTCCGGCCAAGCCGCAGCACGCGGTGACGGCCCGTGCCCATTGCTACAAGGTCACGCGCTCGGCGGCCTTTGTCTCTGGCGTTGCTCATGACGGGGAAGCCGACGATCCGGTCGCCCATTTCACCGGCTGCTTCATGAAAATCGGGAGGACGCAGGGATGAACGCAGTTGCCGGAACCCTGACCCCATACGCCGCGGCGCTTGGCATCACCGTGGCAGAAGAAGCTGGAGAAAGCGGCGCTCCGGTCCTTGCCATTGCCTTCGGTTCGCAGATCGAAGGGAGGCCCGGCGTTCTGCATGGCGGAGCCATTGGCGGACTGCTGGAAACAGCGGGCTACGCAGCTGTTGTCCACGCACTGGGGAACGGCGCAGAAGAGCGGCGGCTGAAGCCGATCAACGTGACGGTGCAATTCCTCAGTTCGGGCAAGCCCAAGGTGACATACGCCACCGGCCGGATCGTGCGTCTGGGCCGGCGGGTGGCCAACGTTGCCGTGGAGGCGTGGCAGGACGACAGGGAGCGCCCGATCGCGACCGCCGTGATGAACGTCATGCTGTCCGCACGCTGAGATTGCTTCCTGAAATCATAGAGGAACCGCTCGTCCTGCCATCACCCCGCAGTGAGGATGCGCTTTGTCTGCAACCGCCAGGGCCAACGGGATTACCGTTCCTGCCCGCGGCTACTCTGCTCCGCTCCTGGCGCGTTCTGCCGTTGCCCTGGCGTCTTCTTCCAACCGACGCTGCGCCTCGCGGATGCGGCGCTGCGCTTCGGCCGCCGCCTCCGTCGCCCGTCGTCGCGCCTCGTCCACTGCGGCGCCTTCCACCCGCACTCCGTCCCGTCCGATGCCAAGATCGACAGGTGCGCCGCCCACGTCGGTAGAGATCACCGCCTCGCCGTTCTCCAGCCGGATCGCTCCTTCGCCCAACCCGAACCCGTCGAGGATCGGCAGGCCGTCCGGGCCAAGCAGCGGTTCTTCCGGCGGCGGCACTTCTTCGGGTATGTCGACCGGCGCGGGCGGGCCGCTGACACCAAGCGCGCGCGTCATGAAGTCGCGCCAGATCTGCGCCGGAAGGCCGCCGCCGGTGACCCCGCCAAGCGGGGTGTTGTCGTCATTCCCGACCCACACTCCGACTACCAGATCGCCCGCCCAGCCGACGAACAGGGCATCCCGGTAATCCTGCGAGGTGCCGGTTTTGCCGAAGCTGGGTACGGAAAGCCGCGCGGCCCGGCCAGTCCCATCCGACACGGCGAGCCGCAGCAGTTGCTCCATCTGTTCCTGCGTGCCGCGCGAGAAGGAACTTGGCCCGCCGGTCAGCCGGTCGAACCAGCCCCTCTCCCCGCGGGGCAGACCGTGTGGTTCCACCGGGTAGGCATTGCCGGCCACCGCGGCATAGGCGGCGGTGAGTTCCAGCAGGCTCATCGCCGAGGTGCCCAGCGCCATCGTGGGATCGCCGGGATCCAGTTCTGCCGTCACCCCCAGAGCGCGGGCCGTCGCAATCACGTCCTTGGTGCCCACCTCCTCGATGAGGCGCACGGCCGCCACATTGCTGGACGATGCGAAGGCGTCGGCCAGCGTGATGGTGTCGGAATACTGCCCGCGCGCGTTTCGCGGGCGGTAGGTGCCTTCGGTGATCGGGGTGTTGGCGATGGTATCGTCCAGGCTCCACCCCTCCCGCAGGGCGGTGAGATAGACGAACAGTTTAAAGGTTGAGCCGGGTTGCCGCCTGGCCTGCGTGGCGCGATTGAAGGCAGAGTCGGCGTAGTTCTTTCCGCCAACCATGGCCACGACTTCGCCATTCGTCCGCATGGCGACCAATGCGACCTGTGCGCGGCCGGTGCCCGCGCTGCGCACCGCGCGCTCGGCCGCGCGCTGAAGTCCGCTGTCCAGCGTGGTGGTGACTGTCTGCCCGCTATAGCTCTGCCCCACCTTTTCCTGCGCCTGCGGCATTACCCAGTCAGCGAAATAGGTTCCGCCGGGCAGATCGTCCTTGCGCCGGACATCAAGTGCGGGGGCGCGCATCCGCTGCGCCTCGGCCGCGGTGATGAAGCCTGCATCCACCATTGCGCCGATGACCAGCTGCATCCGCCGCTCCGCCCGTTCGTAATGCCGCGCCGGATTGTAGGCGGATGGCGCCTGGAGCAGCCCCGCCAGCATGGCCGCCTGCGCGGGGGTCAGGTTTTCCGGTTGGCGATAGAAGAAGTGCAGCGATGCTGCCCGCAGTCCGTAGGTATTGTCGCCGAAATAGGCGTTGGACAGATACCGCTCCAGTATCTCGTCCTTCGTCAGCCATGCTTCCAGCCAGAACGCGATCAGCATCTCGCGCATCTTGCGGGTGAGCGTTTGTTCGGGGGTCAGGAAGGTGAACTTGGCCAGCTGCTGCGTGATGGTGGATCCGCCGCCCACCCCGGTCCAGGCGGCACGTGCCAGCCCCCTCGGGCTGATCCCCCAGTGATTATAGAACCCGCGATCCTCGATGGCGAGGAACGCTTCGACTACGTGCGGAGGCAGGCGATCCACCTCCACCGGAGCTTCGATCACCGCTCCTTTCCGAGCGATCGGCGTTCCATCCGCCGCCAGCAGCGTGATCTGCGGCGGGGCAAGCGGTTGCAGTGACTTGTTGAGGGGTGCGGTGAAGAACAGGTACGCCACCAGCACGATGAAGACGAGCAGCACACCCGCGACTATGCGCGACGCCCAGCGACGTTTGCTTGCCGCTGCAACGCCGGGCCTGCCTGTGGGCTCATCCTCCCACATGGGCTCTTCCCACGCACTCCCGCGCGGCTCTTCCAGCGAGAAGTACCGGTTTGCCTCGTCGTCGAGGTAATCGTCGCGGCGGCCGCGCGGGGTCCGGCGAGAGCGGAAAGCGTCCATTGGCTTGCTGTATTACCTAAACAACACAGGATTGCATAGCCCCAGCCGCATGAACGGGAGCCTACCGTGAAGGCGGACTCAGCCCTTGCCGATCACGCTTTCGGGCAGGTCCACGCCGAACACCCGCTGGTAATATTCAGCGACCAGCATACGCTCTTCCTCGTCACATTTGTTGAGGAAGGAGAGGCGGAAGGCAAAGCCGACATCCTTGAAGATCGCCGTGTTTTCGGCCCAGGCGATCACCGTGCGCGGGCTCATCACGGTAGAGATATCGCCGTTCATGAAACCCTGCCGCGTCAGTTCCGCCACCTTTATCATGTCTGCGGCCAGCTTGGGATCTGTGCCGGGGTTCTTCGCCAGAACGATCCGCTGCTCGGTCGCGGGGGGCAGGTAGTTCAGGCCGACAACGATGTTCCACCGGTCCATCTGCCCCTGGTTGATGGCGTTGGTGCCGTGGTACAGGCCGCTCGTATCGCCGAGGCCCACAGTGTTGGCGGTCGCGAACAGCCGGAACCAGGGATTGGGGCTGATGACCCGGTTCTGGTCCAGCAGGGTCAGCTTGCCCGATTGTTCCAGCACCCGCTGAATGACAAACATGACATCCGGGCGTCCGGCATCGTATTCGTCGAACACCAGGGCGACGGGATGCTGCAGCGCCCAGGGCAGAAGTCCTTCCCGAAACTCGGTCACCTGCAGACCTTCACGCAGAACGATCGCATCGCGGCCGACCAGGTCGATCCGGCTGATGTGGGCATCGAGGTTGATGCGGATGGTGGGCCAGTTGAGGCGCGCGGCAACCTGTTCGATGTGGGTCGATTTTCCGGTGCCGTGATAGCCTTGCACCATTACCCGTCTATCGTGCGCAAACCCGGCCAGAATTGCGAGCGTCGTGTCCGGGTCAAACACGTAGCTGTCGTCGACCAGAGGCACCCGTTCGTCCGCCTGGCTGAAGGCGGGCACCTGCCAGTCGATGTCGACACCAAAGGTTGCCCGCACATCCACTGTCGTATCGGGAGCTGCCAGAGCCGTTCCGCCGGTGTCGTTGTGCCCTGCGGGGGCTTGCATCTTGGGTTGTGCGCTCATCACCCCGCGCGGTAGCGGGCGTGTCGCGCGCGTGCAAGCCGCCAGGCACTCGCATTTGTGGCGGAGGGACATTAGCTTAGGCCGCAATGCCGCTTCCCCGCCTTCCGCTACTCGACCGTGCCGCCGATGGCCTGCGGGGCGAGCTGGTCAGGCGGGTACGGGCAGTGTTCAACGACACCCAGAACGGGCAGCGGCCAATTCCGCCATCTGACAACGCGCTGTTCGCCCGCGACACTCCGATCCGCATGGTCCACGCGGACCTGACGGGGATGATGGTCGGGGGAGTGCGCAGCCTGCTGCTACAGATGCTGCACCCGCACGCCTTGCAGGGGGTTCTCGATCATTCCGACTTCCGTCAGGACATGCACGGCCGGTTGCGCCGCACGGCGCGTTTCATGGCGGTGACAACCTTTGGTGAAGCGCAACAGGCCCAAGCCGCGATCGACGCTGTGAACCGTATTCATACGCGCGTGCAGGGAACCCTGCCTTCGGGCGAACGGTATTCCGCGCAAGACCCCCGGACGCTCGCCTGGGTGCATCTGGCGGGTGCGCAGAGCTTTCTTGCAGGGTACCGGCGCTATGCCCGGCCCGACATGCCCCTCGCGGAGCAGGACGAGTATTACCGGCAGTTCGCCGAGGTCGGCCGCCGCCTTGGCGCGGACCCTGTGCCCAGCTGCGTTGCGGAGGCCGACGCACTGTTCCGCGAGATGCGGGGAGAACTGCGCGCAACGCCGGAGGCGCGGGAGGTGGCCCGGATCGTTCTTAGTGAAAGGCCCGAAGGCACGCCTGCCCCGCTACAGCAGGTCCTGGCGGCAGAGGCGGTGGCGATGCTGCCCCCGTTCGCCCGTGCGATGCTCAACCTTCCAGCGCCCGGCGTAACGGCGGTCGCCAATCGCGCCGCCACCATGGCGGTCGGGCGGACCTTGCGCTGGGCGTTCCGGCAACAATGAACAAGCGCGCTTTGGAATACGCGCCGATAATCGACTAAACCGAGAGGACCAGGCCCGCCAAGGACGGGCGGTCACCCCCTTCCGCCGCCTGGAAGAAGGGGGCAGCAGGCTTCTAGTCAGCAGCCGCTTCGTAGCGTTCCGCGACCTTGTCCCAGTTCACCACGTCCCACCAAGCCTTCAGATAATCGGGTCGCCGGTTGTTGTAGGTGAGGTAGTAGGCGTGTTCCCACACGTCGTTCCCAAGGATCGGGCGTCCCTTGATCTCGGCGATGTCCATGACCGGGTTGTCCTGATTGGGTGTGGAAGTGATGCGCAGATCGCCGGTTTCGTCAACGATCAACCACGCCCACCCGGAACCGAATTGGGCCGCGCCAGCGTCGTTGAACTCGTTCCGCATGGCGTCGAGCGAGCCGAACTTCCTGTCGATAGCCTCGGCCAGACGGCCAGCGGGAGAACCGCCGCCGGGCTTCATGGTTTCCCAGAAGAACGTGTGGTTCCAGTGCCCGCCACCGTTGTTGCGCACCGTCGGAGATTGCGACGAGATGTTGCGCATGATCGCGTCCAGATCCTTTCCCTGCAGCGACTGGTCGCCTTCGATGGCGTCGTTCAGCTTCGTGATATACGCCTGATGATGCTTGGTGTGGTGCAGTTCCATCGTCTTGGCGTCGATGGTCGGCGCCAATGCATCATGGGCATAGGGTAGGTCGGGTAGGGTGAAAGCCATATCTGTCCTCTCTTTCAGGGGTTCACTTGCTTTAACGATCGGCACATGAAAAGTTGCGCGAGCCGATGCGCGATCATGCCAGAGCCCGGCTCTTGCGCAGCAGCTGATACGCCTCCACCACGCGGACCAACCGGTGTTCGTGCTGGCGGTCGCCGCCGTTGCGGTCGGGGTGATAGCGGCGGACCAGTTCGAGGTAGCGGCGGCGCAGGCTTGGCCGATCAGCTTGACTGCCAAGACCCATCACCTCCAGCGCCTTGGCTTCCTCCCGGCTCCAGCGCCCGCTCGTGGCCATCTCCGTTTCACGCTGCGCCCTGTTCCTGATGCCCCCGGCGCGGGCGCTGATCGCGTCGAGCGGGTCGGTGAAATCGTTCCACCTCGGCATGCCGTCGAGTCCGGCGGTGGGCCGGAATGCGGGTTGTTCCGTCCGCCAGCCGCTGACCGGGGATTGAGCCGCCAGTATCTCATCCGCGCTCATGCCCGCGAACCAGTCATAGCCGGCGTTGAATTCCCTCACATGGTCAAGGCACAGCCAGCGCCAGTCTCCGGGTCCATCGAAACTTGGCCCCTGCGCGCCGGGCGCGCGAAATTCGCCCGGCTCTAGGCAGCCGGGATGGTGGCACTCGGGAGAGGCCCCTTCAACACGTCCGTGAAACTTGCTTTGCCGCATGAACCCTTCACAATGGGGTTTGAACAATGCGATGCCAAGGGAGCGCAATGGTGGGAACAATGCAGCAGGAGATGGAGCGCCTGCTTCGCGAGGCGTTCGCCCCGAGCGCGTTGCACGTGGTGAACGACAGCGCCCGGCACCGCGGCCATGCGGGTGACGACGGCAGCGGAGAATCGCACTTCACCATTACCATCGAAGCCGCGGCCTTTGCGGGCAAGTCACGGCTGGAACGACAACGCATGGTGAACCGCGCGCTGGGTGACATACCGGGCGAACGGGTCCATGCACTCGCTATCAGGGCGTCGGCGCCGGACTAGATGCTGCTTTCGCGGACCTATCACCCTCCCCCTTCGCTCGCCGCTTTCGTGCGGCGGTTCTATGTCTTCGAGGCCGTGCTGCCACCTCATCTTGTGATCGAGGACTTCCTGCTCGCTGAAACCGCGTTCATTCGCTGCCTCCTGCAAGGCGACTGGCGCGGCGAGATCGCGCCTGGCGTATGGACTCAGCCGGGACGCACGCTGCTGTTTGGCGCCAACGAGCGGCCCTTCAGGGTGCGCGTGCAGGGCAGCTTCCTGGTGGTTGGCGCCGCGATCCGGCCAAGCGGATGGCGCGGCCTGTTCACGCAGTCGCACCGGGAGTTCACCGACCGCATGCTGCGACTGGAGGACGTCTGGGGCGACCTTGCCCACAGCATGTGCGCCAAAGTGGAGGGTGCGGGAGATGATGCAGCCAAGGTGGCCGCGATGAGCGCTGCGCTGGAACGCCGGTTGGATCAGGTCGGCACGCGCCATGTCGATCCGCAGATGGCCATGTTCGAGGTGATCGCCCGCACGGACAGCGCCATGCGGGTGGAAGATGCTGCTGACCGAGTGGATCTGTCCGTTCGCCAACTTGAGCGGCGATGTCTTGGCACTTTTGGACTTAGCCCCAAGGCGATACTGCGTCGCAGCCGTTATCTCGACATGGCAACGGCCATGCGCGGTTTTTCCAGTCCGACGCAGCACGACCTGGCCGCCCTGCGCTATTTCGACCAGTCGCATGTGACCCGCGAATTCAAGCGGTTCACCGGCATGACGCCGCACTGCTTCGAACGGACCCCGACGCCGCTGCACACAGCCGGCTTGAAGCTGCGGGAGGAAAGCCGGTTCGAAGATTGAACGGCAGCCTTTCCTGCGATGGGTGAACGTGACACAATGGCGCTCATGATCCAGCAGATTATCACGCCCGTCACCCACGATCTCGGCCAGTTCGAGGTGCGCCGCGCCCTTCCCGCCCGCGAACGGTCAATGGTCGGGCCGTTCATCTTCGTCGACCAGTTCGGACCCGCCAGCCTGGACCTGGGCACCGGCATGGACGTGCGCCCCCACCCTCACATTAACCTCGCCACAGTCACCTGGCTGTTCAAGGGGGCCATCGACCATCGCGACTCGCTGGGCTGCTTCGCGACGATCCGGCCCGGTCAGGTCAACCTGATGACGGCGGGTCGCGGCATCGTCCACTCGGAACGCTCTCCGCAAGAGGAGCGGGAGGCCGGGCCGCAGCTTTACGGAATGCAGACCTGGCTTGCCCTGCCGGACGGCGCGGAGGAGATCGACGCGGCGTTCGAGACGCTGACCGAATTGCCGGTGGTTGAGGACAAGGGAGCCAGCGCGACGGTCATCATGGGTCGCCTGTGGGGCGAGCAGGCGGCAACCACCGCCCATTCGCACACGATCTACGCCGAGATAATGCTTGCTCCCGGCGGCTCTTTACCCGTCGAGGACAGCGCCGACGAACGCGCGGTCATGCTGGTGGGGGGCGAGGGAGCAATCGGGGACCAGGTGCTGGAACTCTACACGCTCTACATCCTTCAGCCGGGCGAGACGATGACCCTGCGCAGCGAACGCGGCGGCCGCGTGATGCTGCTGGGAGGAGAAGCGTTCCGAACCCCGCGCCACGTCCGCTGGAACTTCGTCAGCTCGGACCCGGACCGTATCCGGCAGGCGGAGGAAGATTGGCGCGCCGGACGCTTTCCCGTGGTGCCGGGCGATTCCGAAGAATACATTCCTTTGCCGGAAAAGCCCAAGACCGTGTTCTATCCGTGAAGCAGAGCGATGGAGCGGCAGTTTGCGGCAGCGGTTGACCCGCATTGGTGATCACAAGGAGCGTCCTCATGTACGTGCAAGGTTTCATCGTCGCGGTGCCGGAAGGCAACAAGGCAGCCTACGCTGATACTGCCGAGCGGTTCTGGGCGATACTGCGCGATCACGGCGCGCTCAGCAATGTGGAGTGCTGGGAAGCCGATGTGCGCGATGGTCACACCACCGATTTCCGCCGCGCGGTCAGGATCGAGGACGGCGAAAAGGTCGTGTTCGCCTGGGTCACCTGGCCCGACAAGGCGACCGCCGATGCCGCCGGCGAAAAGATGATGCGCGACCCGCGCATGGCCGAATTTGGTGAGATGCCGTTTGACGGCAGGCGGATGATCCATGGCGGGTTCGAACCCCTCGTCGAACGACACGTCTGAGGGAGAACAGCGCATGGAACAACGCCGGATTGCTTTGGCCAACGGCATCGAACTGGACGTGGTGGATGTTGGGCCGCGCGACGGCGAAACGTTGATCTTTCTGCACGGCTTTCCCGAATCCCACCGCACCTGGCGGCACCAGATCGCCCACTTCCAGGATCGCTATCGATGCATCGCGCCGGATCAGCGCGGTTATCGCGGGTCGAGCAAACCGCAGGAGGTGGACGCTTACAAGCCGGACAAGCTGATCGGCGACGTGTTCCTCCTTGCGGAAGCGTTGGATGTGGCGAACTTCACGGTTGTTGGTCACGACTGGGGCGGCGCGATCGCCTGGGGCGTGGCCTTGCAGGGGCAGTTTTCCAAGCGGGTGAACCGCGCGATCATTGCCAATGCCCCGCATCCCGCGATTTTCCAGCGGCTACTGTATCTCGACGAGAACCAGCGCCGGGCCAGTCAGTATATGCGCGGGTTCCGCGACCCGGCCAACGACGCGCTGGTTCGCGAACAGGGGCTGACCGGAATTCTGCTGAAAGAAGTGAAATGGGACCGGCCGGCGCAGATGGAGCCTGATGAACGGGCGGCCCTACTGGCCGATTGGCAGGACCGGGACGCGGCCTTCGGGATGCTGAACTGGTATCGCGCGTCGCCGGTGGTGGTCCCGCCGCTTGATGCGCCGTATGCGCTACCGGAAGGCTGGACCCCGCCCGCACTGCCCAAGCTGACACTGCCCACATTGGTGGTTTGGGCGATGGACGACCTTGCCCTCCCCCCTGAAAATCTGGGCGGGCTTGAGGACGAGGTGGAGAACCTCACCATCGAACAGGTTTCCGGCTGCGGTCACTTTGTGCCGTGGGAGGCGCCGGTCAAAGTCAACGCGGCAATGGAAAGGTTCCTGGCGTCCTCCTGAAGCGGAGTTCCCTCGGCCCGACCACGCAAAATTTCGCGCAAGCGCGGCGGGGGACGCGCATTGGAGCGTCCGCGCAAACCTGATACAGGTCAGCAGGCAGCGGCGAACGGCGGAATCAGAGCCATTCCACCCATTCGCCATGCGGATGCGCGGTTGCGAGCAACGCCCAATTGTTGCCGCCGGGCCAGTACCGCCCGGTCAGTTCATGCCGGTGAACAGTGCGGTTGGCTTCAAGGGAGAGCCAGGCAAGCGGCCGCTCCATCGTAGCCTGCGCGCCCGCGTTTGCCATTGCCGCGGTGATGCGCTCCTGTTCGGGTTCGGTCATGTACTGCCACATCACCGAATGCATCAGCACCCGTGTCGTCCCTGGCGCTTGGTGCCGGCGAAGACGGTTTTCCACGAACGCCGCCGCGGTGACGCGTTGAATGCGGGGCGCCGCTTGGTGAGCCGCCGCGATCGCCGCCTCCAGCCGGACGAAGCGCTCACTGTGCTCAGGCCAGACATAGGCTTTCAGCCGCAGCGCCTCGGCGGGATCCCGCAAATTGAGAGGGGCGACATCGCAACCTTCCAGCGAGACGAAGCCGACTTTCCTCTCTGTCGATGGCGGTGGCCCGCGCCACTCGGGCTTCAGCGTCAACACGGCGTTGTTCGGGGCAACGCGCACATCGCCCAAGCTGTAGGCGTAGCGGTCCAGCATCAGGTTGATCCCCGCGCTGGACCCGATCTCCAGGCACTCGAACGCTGGTGGCAGGCCCCGGCTGCCGAGCCAAAGCATACCTGCAACAAAAGCCCAGGATCGGCCAGCTTCGTTGGTCTGGGGTGGTCCATCAAGCCATGGGAGCAGGAACGCCGCATGGCGTTCCAGCGCGCCGGAAACGATCCCTGCGGCATCACCTTGCGCCCCCGCGTAGATCGGCCCCAGCGCAGGTTCTTGCCCCGATAAGTGCAGGGCATGAAGGCCGCCAGCAATCCGCAACGGCAATGCGTCCGGCAACGGCGCGCCGGGCCATCGCCGCACCCGTTCTCCCACAGGGCCGCCCCGCCCGCTCTCCACCGCAGTCCAGATCGCCGCGACGATCCCGGCCGTTATGGGCGCGCGGTTCGCCTTGCAGTAAGCCACCTGATTGTGGAAGGCGGTCGCAAGCGCCGCGCCTCCGCGCTCGTCCATGGCAACATCTGCCTGTCGTGGTGCCGCTGCATCCTCCGCCATCCGCGATTGCCCTTTTTCAGCCCGGCCCCTATCTGCCGGCGACATGCCGAACCTCCTGACCTTCGCTGTGCCCAAGGGACGCATCCTTGAAGAAGCACTGCCGGTGATGGCACGCGCGGGGATCGTGCCCGAAGCCGCGTTCGGCGACAAGCACAACCGCGCCCTGACATTCGCCTGCCGATCACCCGCGGACATGCGCCTGATCCGGGTACGCGCCTTCGATGTGGCGACGTTCGTGGCTCACGGCGCGGCGCAGCTCGGCATTGTCGGTTCCGACGTAGTGGAAGAATTCGACTACGCCGACCTCTACGCGCCGGTTGATCTGGCCATCGGCCATTGCCGGCTGTCCATCGCGGAACCGGCTGTGGGCACGATGGACGCGCTGCGGGCCAGTCATCTGCGGGTCGCAACCAAATACCCCAACCTGACCCGCCGTCACTTCGAGCGCCACGGCGTTCAGGCCGAATGCGTCAAGCTGAACGGGGCGATGGAGATTGCCCCTGCACTGGGACTGGCCGGGCGGATCGTCGATCTGGTGTCGAGCGGCCGAACCCTTGCGGAAAACGGCCTGGTGGAAACGGATCGCATCATGGATGTCAGCGCCCGGCTGATCGTCAACCGTGCAGCGCTCAAGACCGATCGCCGGATTGCGCCACTGATCGATGCCTTTCGCAGCCTGTCCGAAGCGGAGGCCGCCTGATGCGCCTTTTGCGCTCCGCTGACGATAATTTTGCCACCGAATTCACCGCCATCGTCGACAACCGGCGGGAAGGCGACAACGGCGTGGCAGGCGACGTCACGAAAATCCTGCAGGATGTGAAACAGCGCGGCGATGCGGCATTGGCGGAATACACGGCGCGGTTCGATCGCTTCGAATTGCGCCTGAATGGCGACTGGCGGATTGCTCCGGACGACTGCGCCGCCGCGTATGACGCCCTCGCCCCTGATCTGCGCAGCGCGCTGAACCTCGCGGCGCAGCGTATTCGCGCCTTCCACGAGGCGCAATTGCCGCAGGACCGCGACTACCGCGATGCGGCCGGCATACGGCTGGGAGCGAAGTGGGGGCCGGTCGACGCGGCCGGTCTTTACGTTCCCGGCGGGCGGGCCGCATACCCTTCATCCCTGCTGATGAACGCCATTCCCGCGAAGGTTGCGGGCGTGGATCGGCTCGCGGTTGTGACCCCGACCCCGAACGGGCAGGTCAACCCGCTGGTGCTGGCCGCGGCCCACCTGGCCGGAGTGGACGAGGTCTGGCGCATCGGCGGGGCACAGGCGGTCGCGGCTCTCGCCTATGGCACGGAACGGATCGCCCGGGTCGATGTCATTACCGGACCCGGCAACGCGTGGGTTGCAGAGGCCAAGCGGCAGGTTTTCGGCTTGGTGGGCATCGACATGGTTGCCGGGCCGAGCGAGATACTGGTGGTCGCCGATGCAGCCAACGATCCGGACTGGATCGCTGCAGACCTTCTGTCTCAGGCGGAGCACGATCCGGCCGCACAAAGCATCCTCATCACCGACGACGAGGCGTTCGCCCGGCAGGTCTGTGACGCGGTCGAACGGCAATTGACCGGCCTGTCCACGGCCGAGGCAGCCCGCGCCAGCTGGGACGCGCACGGTGTCGTCATCGTTATCGACTCTCTCGACGCCGCCCCTGCCCTAGCCAACCGCCTTGCTGCCGAGCATGTGGAGCTCGCGGTCGCGGAGCCGGAGGCGCTGTTCGCACAGCTGCGCCATGCCGGCAGCGTGTTTCTTGGCCGCATGACTCCAGAGGCCGTGGGCGATTATGTAGCCGGCCCCAATCACGTCCTGCCGACCGGTCGACGGGCGCGGTTCACCAGCGGCCTGTCGGTGCTCGATTTCATGAAGCGCACCAGCTTCATCGCCGTGCCGGATGCGGCTGCACTCGGCCTCATCGGTCCCGCCGCGGCAACCCTCGCCCATGCGGAGGGTTTGCCTGCTCACGCCCACTCTATCGAGTTACGCCTCCCATGACCGCCAACAAGCTACCCCGCCGCTCAAAGGCCCGTTCCGCGGCGCGGCTCGCCGCCGTGCAGGCGAGCTACCAGCGCGCAATGGAGCAGACGCCGCTTGCCCGGCTGCTGGACGAATTTCACCAGCACCGCCTGGGTCATGAAATCGAGGGCGACGAATACGCCGATGCCGATGTGGCTTTCTTCGACGATCTGGTGCGCGGCGTGGACGCCAGAGGCGAGGAGATCGATCAACTGCTGTCCGCCAAGCTCGCGCAGGGGTGGACCCTCGCCCGGCTGGATCGCACCATGGCGCAGGTGCTGCGGGTAGGAACATACGAATTGCTCGCCCGCAAGGATGTGCCCAAGGCGGCCGTAATCAGCGAGTATGTGGACGTCGCCAAGGCGTTCTTCGACGACAGCCAGGCGAAGTTTGCCAACGGCGTGCTGGACGCGGTGGCCGGAGAGGTGCGCCCGTGAGCCGGCGTCTCGTTGCCGCTTCAGCAGCAGGACACTGACGCGCCCGGCGGCGCCCCCTTTGACAAGTTCAGCCGGGATGGTCACTCCGACCGGATGAACGAAAACGGCCTCCTTGCCGCTCTGCGGGCACTTCCGCTGCATCCCGGCGCGCGCGGTCTGGCGGATGACGCGGCAGTGCTGGATTTAGGCGGGGAGACGTTGATCCTGACGCATGACGTCATGGTGGAAGGCGTGCACTGGCTTCCCGGACAGGACATGGCCGATGTCGCCTGGAAGTTGTTGGCGGTGAATTTGTCCGACCTTGCCGCGAAGGGGGCCGAGCCGGTCGGAGTGCTGCTCGGCTACCAACTCGGGGAAGGAGACGCCCCGTTCCTGAGAGGGTTGCGAGAGGGGCTGGAGGCGTTTCAAGTCGCACTGCTGGGCGGCGACACGGTGGCCGCAGCGGGGCAGCGCTCGTTCGGGCTCACGGCGATTGGCCGGGCGACACATACCCCCGTGCCTGCCCGAAGCGGTGCGAGCGTGGGCGATGCGCTGTTCCTGGCCGGGCCGGTCGGTGCCGCCATGCTGGGGTTCGAAGCGGTGCGGGACGCGACCGGCGCCGACAGTCTCGCCTTCCGCCGCCCCTCTCCGCGCCTGGCTGAAGGACAGGCACTGGCTCCGCTGGTCAGTGCGATGATGGACGTGTCGGACGGGCTGCTGCTGGATGCGCAGCGCATGGCAGAGGCGAGCGGTATGACGATCTGCATCGACAGCAGCGCCGTGCCCTTCGCGGGGCCGGCAGCCCGCAAGGCGGAGGCGATGCGCTGGGGCGACGACTACGCACTGCTCTTCACCGCCGCCGCGGACAGCAGGCTTCCCGTGGCGGCAGAGCGTATCGGCCGGGTGGTGGGCCGGATGGGATCCCCGCTGTTGGTGGACGAGGTTCCGGCGAGAGAGCCGCTCGGCTACCGCCACGGCTGAGCCGCGTTCCACCGGCAAGTGTGAGCGGCCTTGCCAGCGGCCCCAACCGCTATATACCTTGTGTCCAAGATCGGCCCCGCCCCCCGGGCGGAGGACCGTGAGTTTGACAGGGAGGACACCGCGTGGAGCTGATCTGGATTGCGATCGCCTTGGGGTTGCTGGCGATCGTTTACGGCGCCGTCACCAGCAGTCAGGTGCTCAGGATGGGCACCGGCAACGCGCGGATGCAGGAGATTGCCTCGGCCATTCAGGAAGGGGCGCAGGCGTATCTGAAACGGCAATACACCACCATCGCGGTTGTCGGGGCCATCGTCGCGGTGCTCGTGCTTCTGTTCCTGGGGATCGTCAGCGCGATCGGGTTTGTCGTCGGAGCGGTGCTGTCCGGACTGGCGGGCTTCATCGGAATGAACATCTCGGTGAAGGCAAACGTGCGCACGGCGGCAGCCGCGCAGAGCGGACTGCAACAGGGATTGACGGTGGCCTTCCGGGCCGGGGCAATCACCGGGCTGCTCGTTGCGGGACTGGCGTTGCTGGCAATTGCGGTCTTCTTCGTTGTCCTGGTCGGGCCGCTCGGCCTCGCGCCGAACAATCGCACCGTCATCGACGCGCTGGTGGCGCTGGCGTTCGGTGCTTCGCTGATCTCCATTTTCGCCCGGCTGGGCGGCGGCATCTTCACTAAAGCGGCCGATGTGGGCGCCGACCTTGTGGGCAAGGTCGAGGCCGGTATTCCGGAAGACGACCCGCGCAACCCCGCCGTCATCGCTGACAATGTGGGTGACAATGTCGGCGACTGCGCCGGGATGGCGGCCGACCTGTTCGAAACATATGTCGTGACGGTCGGTGCGACCATGGTGCTGACCGCACTGCTGGTGCGCAACATCGGCGACCTGCTGTTGCCCCTGATGGCGTTGCCGCTGCTAATCGGCGGAGCATGCATCCTCACGTCCATCATCGGCACCTACTTCGTGCGGTTGGGCAAGTCGCAGTCGATCATGGGCGCGATGTACAAGGGGTTCCTGGTCACGGCCGTTCTTTCCATTCCGCTGATCTGGTTTGCGATGCAGGCGGCCCTGGGCGACATGAACGCGGTGATCGGCGGGTCGCTGGCCGACGCGACAGAAATCATCGCCATCGAAGGTTCGCCTGCCGAGGAAGGGCTGTCCACCCTGGTCGGCGGCGTGACCGGGTGGGGGCTGTTCTGGTCGGCGATGCTGGGCCTGGTCATCACCGGGCTCATCATCTGGATCACCGAATATTACACCGGCACTCAGTATCGCCCGGTCCGCTCGATCGCCAAGGCATCGGAAACGGGCCATGGCACCAACGTCATCCAGGGGCTGGCGATCAGCATGGAGGCGACCGCATTGCCGACGCTGGTGATCGTCACGGGCATCATCGCTGCGTTCCAATTGGCAGGCCTCCTTGGCATTGCCTATGCCGCCACGTCCATGTTGGCGCTGGCCGGCATGGTCGTGGCGCTGGACGCCTATGGCCCCGTAACCGACAACGCCGGCGGCATCGCCGAAATGGCGGGGCTGGACGACAGCGTCCGCGAAAAGACCGACGCGCTGGACGCGGTCGGCAACACAACCAAGGCGGTGACAAAGGGGTACGCCATCGGTTCGGCGGGGCTGGCCGCACTGGTCCTGTTCGCCGCCTACACAGCGGACCTTGCCGAATACTTCCCCCTGCTCGACCTCGATTTCAGCCTCGAGAACCCGTACGTCATCGTCGGTCTGCTGCTGGGGGCGCTGCTGCCCTACCTGTTCGGCGCGATGGGAATGACCGCCGTGGGCCGCGCGGCAGGCGATGTGGTCAAGGATGTGCGCGAGCAGTTCCGGGAAAAGCCCGGCATCATGACCTACGAGACAAAGCCGGATTACGCCCGCACGGTGGATCTGGTGACCAAGGCGGCGATCAAGGAGATGATCGTTCCCTCACTGTTGCCGGTGCTTGCCCCAATCGTGGTGTATTTCACCATCACCGCCGTTGCCGGACAGGAGAACGGCTTCGCCGCGCTCGGCGCCTTGCTGCTCGGAGTCATCGTGGGCGGCCTGTTCGTCGCCCTGTCCATGACCAGCGGTGGTGGCGCCTGGGACAATGCCAAGAAGTACATCGAGGATGGCCATCACGGCGGCAAGGGGTCGGAAGCGCACAAGGCGGCGGTGACCGGGGACACGGTCGGCGACCCTTACAAGGACACGGCAGGACCGGCGGTCAACCCGATGATCAAGATCACCAACATCGTCGCGCTGCTGCTGCTTGCGGCATTGTACAACGCCGCCGCGCTTTAGGCCGCGGCTCAACCGCGCCCGTCGGGGCTGCGGCGCTGCGGCTACGCGGTGTTCGCATACCCCTGACGCCGGCGCGGAGTTTCTGCTGGATGTGCCCCGCGCCTTGCGGCAGGGCGAACCCCATATGACCGATCAGCCACTGCCCGAACAGATCATCGCCCAATTCGTCCAGCTGCTCAGCGTTGAACGCAAGCACGAGTTTGACTTCACCGGCATACCCCAGCCTGGCGGGGTTGGCCGCGTATTTGGCGGTCAGGTGATCGCCCAGGCGCTGCAGGCAGCGCAGCAATCGGTGGAAGAAGGCAAGAGCGCCCATTCGCTCCACGCCTATTTCCTGCGCGGCGGCCGCGAGGGCGAGGTGATCAATTACGCGGTAACGGCCGACTTCGAGGGCCGCAGCTTTGCGAACCGCCGGGTCGTCGCCAGTCAGCAGGGTGAGCCGATCCTCAACTTCTCCGCCAGCTTCCATCGCGAGGAGGCCGGGCTTGAGCATCAGGCGCCGGTGATGCCGGACGTCGCTCCGCCCGAAGATCTTCCCCCCGAGCACGAGCAGCGCGCCGGGATGATCGCCCGGTTCGGTGACCGCATGACAGAGGGGCAGCGCGCCCTGTTCCTGCGCCCTCGCCCGATAGAGATGCGCACGCCGGGCCAGCTGCACTGGATGAACAGCGACCCCAAGCCGCCGGTGGCGCACAGTTGGTTCCGCACGGTCGCGCGCCTGCCGGACGATCCAGCCCTGCACCGCGCCGTGATCGCCTACGCCAGCGACTATACGCTGCTGGGCACCAGCGTCCTGCCGCATGGGCTGTCCTGGTTTCGCGGAGAACTCACCAGTGCGAGCCTCGATCATGCCCTGTGGTTCCACCGCCCGGCCCGCGCCGACGAATGGCTGCTGTATGCAACCGACAGCCCCTGGTCAGGCGGCGGCAGGGGCTTTAATCGAGGCAGTATCTTCAACCGCGCGGGCGAACTGGTCGCCAGCGTCGCGCAGGAAGGGATGATCCGGCGGCGCCGCAAGGAGTGAAGCGCCCCGCTTGCTAACCTCGTATTCTACCCTGTATGGCGCAGCAGCAGAGTAGAAGCGAGAAAGCAGCTTGACCACCAAACACGCGACCGGGCTGCTGCCGCTGGACCTGCCGGGTCAACAACGCAACAATCGCAACTGGTCTGAAAAGGGCGCATTGCTGGCCTGGGGCTTGATCCAGTGGCCCTGGCTGCTGCGGAGCCTCTACGGCGGCACGGCGGCGAGCAAGCGGGCCTTGCTGGAACGTCTGCACCTGCCTGCGGATGCCTTGCCCAATCTGGGCAGCTGGAAGGCCGACACTTTTTTCCTCCATCGCCTGGTTGACCGGGTTGAGGAACTGCGGCCGCGGGTGGTGGTGGAGCTTGGCTCGGGCGCGACATCGCTGGTCATTGCCGCTGCCCTGCGCGCGAACGGCGGCGGCAGCTTGTATAGTTTTGACCAGCACCGGCCATTCCTGGCCGAAATGGAACGGTGGCTCGCGGAGCACGGGCTGGCGGCCAACTTCCACCACGCCCCGCTGGTCCGGCAGGATGGCTGGCCGGGCGAATGGTATCAACTGCCGTCGATGCCACCACAGATAGACCTGCTGGTGGTGGATGGACCGCCATGGACCGTTCATCCCCTGGTCCGCGGCGCGGCCGAACGGCTGTTCGATCGGTTGACACCCGGCGGCGCGGTAATGCTGGACGATGCCGCCCGCCCCGGAGAGCGCTGGATCACCCGGCAGTGGCGGCGCCGCTGGCCGGACCTGGCGTTTACCTTCGACGGCGGGGGCAGCAAGGGACTGCTGATCGGGCGGCGGCACACGGGCGCGGATACTGCCGGCACCTGATCGGGCCGAACAAGGGCGTTGTCGGGTGCGGCTACAGCCTGCGGCCGCAGGAAAGCCGGCTAAACGCGCGGCATAACACCCACGCGCGCCCATCCCCTTCCATGCCCGCCGCGCAAGGTTCCGAACTAAGATGCGGCGGATCAGTGCGCCAGGAGCAGCGGCAGCTCGACCTTTTTGAGCATGCGATGGGTGACGCCGCCAAAGATCATCTGGCTAAGGCGGGAATGGCCATAGGCGCCCTGCACCATCAACGTGGCCCCGCACTCTCTTGCCGCGCCTTTCAGCATATCGCCGACGTCCTCTCCGCCCTGCGGCAGTTCGCGCAATTCTGCCGAGACGCCGTGCCGCGACAGGTACTCCATAACCGCGAGCGAGGGCAGGCGGGCGCGGTCCTCCTGCTGTACGGCGCTGGCGACCACGACTTGTGCGCTGCGGCGCAGAACAGGCAGCGCGCCACGCACGGCCCGGCCCGCTTCCGGCGATCCGTTCCAGGCGACCAGCACCGGCCCATCCACGTCCAGCCCGGCATGGTCCGGCGATGGAACTAGAACCGGGGTGCGGGTATGGATCGCCAGCCAGCCCACCAGTTGCGACGGCCCCGCCTGCGCCGCCGGGTCGTAAGGTCCGGCGACGATCACATCGGCCAAGGCAGCGTGCTGGGCAAGATGGGTCTCCGGCATGCCGAACCCGAATTGCCAGTCATACGGTATGCCCTCCCGGCGCAGACGCTGTTCGCTGCTCTCGCGCAGCTTTTCCGCGTCTTCTTTCAGAACCGGCAGCAAGCTGGAGGCGCCCATGCCGTAGAAGTCTCCGGGCGAAGGGATCTCGAACGGAACGACCTGACAGCAGGTGAGGTGCCCGCCAAATTCCCGCACAAGGTCCAGCGCGATCTGCAGACGGTTCTCGCAAGCTTGGTCCTGGGTAACATGAAGCAGAACAGATTTCATCGCGTGCAACTCCAGCTAGGCCGGCGGACGCCTCCTGTCCGGTGCGCCCAGGCGGTGCCCATCCTACCCGTTTGCATGGTAGAAGTCATACACCTTCTGGGCGACGGTATCGTTGATTCCCGGCGCGCGCTTCAGATCCTCCAGCGCCGCCGCCCGAACGCGCCCCGCGGTCCCGAAATGCAGCAGCAGCGCACGCTTGCGCGCCGGCCCGATGCCGGGGATTTCATCGAGCGGCGATGCGGTGATCGCCCGGCTGCGTTTCGCCCGATGCGCGCCGATGGCAAAGCGGTGAACTTCGTCCCTCAGCCGCTGGAGATGGAACAGAAGCGGCGAGTTTACAGGCAGCGTCTTTTCCCGGCCGTCCGGAAAGTGGAACACCTCGCGCCCCTCGCGGCCGTGGTGCGGCCCCTTTGCGACCGCCACCACGGGCAGTTCCTCGATCCCCAGTTCCTCCAGCACGGTGCGCACTGAGGACATCTGCCCCTTGCCCCCGTCCAGGAGTACAAGATCGGGCCACACCCCTGCCTTTTCGCGGTCGGGGTCCTCCTCCATCGCCCGCCCGAACCGCCGGCGCATAACTTCGCGCATCATGGCGAAGTCGTCGTTCGTCTGCGCCGTCTTGATGTTGAACTTGCGGTACTGCCCTTTCTCAAAGCCTTCCGGCCCGGCCACGATCATGGCGCCAACCGCCTTCTCGCCCTGGATGTGCGAATTGTCGTAAACCTCGATCCTTTGCGGGGGCGCGTCCAGTTCTAGGAAGTCGGCCAGCTCCTGGTTCAACCGCGCCTTGGTGCCGCTCTCGGCGGCGCGCCGCTCGAGCGCTTCGGTGGCATTGCGCTGCGCCTGTTGCAGCAGGCGGCGGCGGTCGCCCCGCTGGGGTACGCTGATCTCGACCCGGTGCCCGGCCGCTTCGCCGAACGCCTCAGCCAGAAGTTCGCATTCCGGCAGGTCGCGGTCGACCAGGATGACGCGCGGCGGCGGAACCTCCTCGTAGAACTGCAGCAGCACGTCCGACAGGATCTCCCCCTCGTCCAGATCCTGAGTATGCGCAGGGAAGAACGCGCGATGGCCCCAGTTCTGCCCGCCCCTGATGAAGAACGCCTGCACGCCTACCTGGCCGCTCTTGCTGGCCAGGGCAAACACGTCGGCATCACCCACCCCGCTCGCATTGATGGCCTGACTGCCCTGGATGAAGGTCGCAGCCCGCAAGCGGTCGCGCAGCAGGGCGGCGGTTTCGAAGTCTAGGTTTTCCGCCGCTTCGGCCATCTGTTTCTCAAGGCCCGCCTGAACCTGTCCCGACTTTCCGGCCAGGAAGTCCTTTGCCTGCGCGACCAGCCTGCCGTACCCCTCGCGGTCGATCCGTCCGACGCACGGGGCGGAGCAGCGTTTGATCTGGTAGAGCAGGCATGGCCGCTGGCGTGTCCTGAAGAACGCGTCGGTGCAGGATCTCAGCAGGAACAGCTTCTGCAACGCGTTGATAGTGGTGTTCACCGACCCCGCGCTGGCGAACGGCCCGTAGTAGTTGCCTTTGAACCGGCGCGCGCCGCGGTGTTTCTGGATGCGGGGGTAATCATGTTCAGCCCGCAGCAGGATGAAAGGAAAGCTCTTGTCGTCGCGCAGCAGGACGTTGAACGGTGGCCGGAACCGCTTGATGAGCTGCGCCTCCAGCAGCAGCGCCTCCGCTTCCGATCCGGTGACAACGATTTCCATGCTGCGCGTCTGGCTGACCATTCGGCGCAGACGATTGGTAAGGCCGCTCACCTGCGTGTAGTTCGCCACCCTCGCCTTCAGGCTGCGCGCCTTGCCGACGTAAAGGACATCGCCCCGCGCATCGAGCATCCGGTACACGCCCGGGCGGGGCTTCAGCGTACGGACGGTTGACCGGATCGCCGTGACGCCTGCGTCCAGATCGGGCTGCGCCGAGGCAACCGTGTAGGTGGCGCGATCCTCGTGAAATCGTTCCGCCCCGGCTGGACTGGTCGGTGAATCTGCCTTGCTGCGCGACATGTCGTCCCAAATAAGGCGCGCGCTGCCGCTTGCCAGTCTCTTGCAGGGCGGAACAAGCCGTGGTCGCAGCCGCCGTTCATTATCGACTTTTTAACTCAACCGCTTAACATTGGGCAATCTCCAGCGGGATCGCGCCCATGCCAGAGGCGGAGGGATGATGGATACAGCTTTTTCCGTGCAGCCGGTGCCCGGCTTGAGCCAGCTGGTCGCGGATGTGCAAAGCCGTCCGCAACGTGACGCGCATGTGATTGTGTTCGCGAACGAGAAAGGCGGGGTCGGAAAATCGACCCTGGCGTTCCACGCGGCGGTTGCCCTCGCCAACGCCGGCGCGGCTGTGCTGGCGATTGATTGCGACTCGCGCCAACGATCGCTGCACATGGCGCTTGAGAACAGGCGCGCGACGAAGACCTGCCTCGGCATAGCGCTCGCCTGTCCACGTTCTGCCGTAGTGGATCGGGCCGCGACTGCGGCGCTGTTCCAGGAAATGGGACGATTGGGGACGCGTTGCCGCTTCATCCTCATCGACGCGCCGGGCCACGATTCGCCCCTAGCGCGCGCTGCCATCGCTGTCGCCGATACTCTGGTGACGCCGGTGAACCCCTCGTTCATCGACCTCGCGCATCTCGGTCGCTTCAACCCCGCCACGATGGCCCTGACCGCAACCGGTCCGTTCGGCGCGCTGGTGGCCGGCCTGCAGCAGGAACGGGAACGGCAAGGCATCCGCCCTGCGGACTGGCTGCTGCTCAAGAACCGCGTGCGGCCGCATGAGGCGCGCCAGCAGGAACGGGTGGATCAGGCGCTCGCCGCGCTGGCGTCAAAGCTGGGGGCACGCATCGGCAGCGGCTTTGCCGAGCGGGTCGGCTATCGCGAACTGTTCGCTTTCGGCCTTACCCATCCCGACCTGGACAGGATACCGCAGCTTGGCGCGGTCAAGCCACGCGAACCGCAGGAGGTCGACCGGATGCTGGCAGAACTGCGCCTGCCACCCGTGGGGCTGCCCACCCCGCGCGAGCAAGCCTCGCGCGCCTGGGTGCAGGCGCAGACGCGGACCGCTTACCTCAATGCACTGAAGGACCATGTTGCACCGCACGGCGGGCTGCGGGCGCGGGCCTGAGCGCGATTACAGAAACAACTTTCTGATCTCCACCCCGACATAGCGCCCGGTCGGATCGAGCAGGAACGGCTGGAAGCGTGGCGGCGTCACGCCATCGCCATCCACCACACGCTGCCGTTCATCGAACACGTTGTCGACCAGGAATGACAATCTCGTTCCACTTAGCGCGGCCGTTTCCGGGAACAGCCGCCCCAGGTCGGTGAATACCCGCAGGTCAAGTTTCGCCAGACCGCCAAAGCGCAGGTCGGCACTGCCCGGCGCGCCGGTCCCGCGAACATCCGTGGGGCTGAACCAGTTGAATGCCAGCCGCCCGCCGATCCCGTTGTAGAAGCCGAAGAAGCGCGCGCCGAAGCGGTTCTCCGGCACTCCGCCGGGGACCAGTGCGTCACCATTCAGCAGGTCCAGTTCGGGACCCTGCGCGCTTATCAGCACGGTGCTCTCGAGCTCGCGCGTGTAGTCCAGCGTCAAGCGCCAGCGGCCGCCGCTCGGCGGGCCTCGTCCGATCATCGCGGCCGGTCCGCCCGC
Source organism: Porphyrobacter sp. GA68 (assembly GCF_022605525.1). Taxonomy (GTDB): domain Bacteria; phylum Pseudomonadota; class Alphaproteobacteria; order Sphingomonadales; family Sphingomonadaceae; genus Qipengyuania_B. The sequence continues at coordinate 1,365,519 of NZ_JAKQYJ010000001.1, read as the reverse complement.
TCCGGCCCGCCCCGCTCCAGGTCCGCCCGCTCCGGGCCCGCCGCGCGCAGACTGCTCCTCGTCGCTGCGGAACGAGCCACCCAGATTGAGGGCGAAGCGTATCCGGCTTGCATCCTGCCGGGCGAAGGTCACAGGTCGCTGATCGATGGCGAGAAGCAGACCATCCGGATCGCGCACCACCCGACCGGGGAACGCCGCCTCGATTTCAGGTGTCAGGAACGGGAACGCGGCACTGACGTCCCGCGAACGGTTGCGGAAGTATTCCACGTCCACCGAGCTGTTGCGGATGTTTTCAGAAAGCTCCGGCAACTCCCAGTTGAGGGCGAGTTTAAGGTCACGTTGCCGTTCCGCGACAAGATCCGGATTACCTCCCGTGGTCAACGCGATCAGCGCGGTCTGTCCGGTAACAAAGTCGAACACCGGCACGCTTGGGCGCACGATCACCGGGCCGCCCAATTGCGTCAGGCTAGGCGCCGCCTCGCGCGGGGTATAGGTCGCCTGCAGCGATAGCCGCTCGGTGGGCCGCCAGTTGATGCCCAGATTAGCGTTCCACAACGTGCCGAAATCCGACAGGTGATCGACCCCGCCCCCGACCGTCAGGTCCACCTGGCCCACGGCGCCTAGAAAACCGCCCCTCTCCGCGATCGGCAAACCAAGGTTCGCCCCGGCGCTCGTCCTGCCGCGGGTCAGTTCTACGGCGCCGTTCGTCCGGGTATCTTCACTCGCAATGCGGTTCCACCGGTATCCCGCATCCAGCGTCGCTGAAACGCGTCCGGCCGGCAATTCGAATGGGCGGCCGGACAGCGTCACCACGTTCTCGACCGTGATCGTACGCGATTGGGCGAGATCAGGTGCGACAGGTGGCAGGTCGGGCAATATCCCCCTAATGGGCACAGCGCCTGAAAGAGCGGCAGCCTGAAGGCCGGAGAAGTCCGGCGCGTTGCGGACCAGCGTTTCTGCCTCGGTAAGGATGGCGTTCAGGGTTCCGTTCAGCCGCCACTCCCCCAACGGCTTGTCCAGCGTCGCGCCGAGCGAATAGGTGTCGGTGCTGGTTTCGGTCGCGAGCAGATAGGGTAGTGCGCGAAATGCGCTGTCCTGCCTTGGCGCAGGCCCGACGAGCAGCACGGTTGCCAATCCGTCCAGATCGCGTCCATCCGTCCGGTTGTAGCTGCCGCTCAGCGCAATGGCGCCGCCTGCCCCTTCCACGCCCAGGCCGCGGGACCAGTTAACCGTCGCCTCCGCGCTGCTGGTTGGCGCCACGAGGGAACGGAAGCGGGCCGGGTCCGGATCGCCGGGCAGTACCGGTGCGTCCAGCACCACGCCCCTTTCGTCATTGGTAAGGCCCGTCCGCTCGGCAAGCTCGACATTGACATTCAGCCGATCGGGGCCGTTGATGCGAAGGTAGGTCAGCTCCAGTTCCGTCTGGCGGTATCCCCCTCGATCGGGCTGTTCGAATTCCCATTCGATTTCGCGGCTGGCGAAGTTCTCCTTGAGGATGAAATTCACCACCCGCTGATCGGCCGGGAAGCCGTATTGCAGAGCCACTTCCTCGGGCAGAATGGATACCTTCTGGACTGCTTCGGGAGGGTAGGAGCTGAGTTCACGAAAATCGGAGATGCGGCGGCCGTTGACCAGAATGACCGGGCGACCACCCCCTCTGCCCCGGCCAGAGCTTACCTGCGGTGCCAGCGCTTCCAGCACTTCGGCCAGCGACCCTGCGCCCAGCGCCTGAACGTCGCGCTCGTCATATTCCGCGATCGGTGGCTGGGAGGTGATCACTTCCCCGCGCAGGCGAGTGCCGGTCACGACGATCTCGTTGCCTGCCCCGTCCGGGTCAGCCGCAGGAACCCCGCCTTGCTCGGCTTGCTGCGCCAGCGCCGGCGAATGAATTGCAAACAAGGAGGCGCAAATGAGCAGGGCAGTACGAGGCATAGGGGCAAGTCACCTTGATTTGGAGCGTCCCGTCGGTGGGCATCCGCAGATTGCCCCCGACTGAACAGGAGATGGCGAGCAGTTAACGCACTGCCGCTCTTTCCTTTCCGCATCCACACAGCTAAAGGCGCGGGCCATGACCCAGCAGCGAAGCGGCAGAAAGGCTTAGATGGCCAAGGAAGAACTCCTCGAGATGCGTGGCAAGGTGGTGGAACTCCTGCCCAACGCCATGTTCCGGGTCGAGCTTGAAAATGGCCACGAAGTCCTTGGCCACACCGCTGGCAAGATGCGCAAGAACCGCATCCGCGTGCTGGTGGGGGACGAGGTGCTGTGCGAATTGACACCTTATGATCTGACTAAGGCGCGCATCACCTATCGCTTCATGCCCGGACGCGGCGGCCCCGGCCCTGAATAACGTTCGGCAGGGGTGATGCCGGACGTTGTACAAAGCTGGCCGCAGCTTGTCCTTGCCTCCTCCAGTCCGCGCCGGCGCGATCTGCTGGCGCAGATCGGCGTTGCACCGGGGAGGATTGCTTCGCCGGATATAGACGAAACTGCGCACCGGGACGAAAAGCCCGCCGACTATGCCGCGCGCCTTGCGGTTGAAAAGGCCTTGGCCGTGGCGCGCGGCGAGGGTGAGGTGGTCTTGGCCGGAGACACTACCGTGGCGCTGGGTCGCCGGATATTGCATCAGGCGCGCGACCCAGCGGAGGTTGGCTTTTTTCTGAAGCAGCTTTCGGGGCGCCGGCACACCGTGTGGTCCGCCGTCGCCGTGATTGCCGCCGACGGTCGCATCCGGCAGCGGTGCACCCGAAACATCGTGCGTTTCAAGCGCCTCTCGCAAGAAGAAATTGCCGCCTATTGCGCCAGCGGCGAAGGCGTCGGCAAAGCCGGCGGTTACGCCATCCAGGGTCGTGCGGCCGGGCTGATAGACTTCATTTCGGGCAGCCACTCCGCAGTGGTCGGACTGCCTTTATTCGAAACTCGCGCTTTGCTGAAAGCGGCCGGTCTGTCCATTGACTGAGTGGCTCGTCGAACATGGCATCGGCGAGGAGCGAGCCATTCTGGTGCACAGGGGCGCAATTGCAGCGGCGAGGCTGCACTGGCCCGGCGGCCTGACCGCGGGGCAGGTGGCGGATGCCAGACTTATCAGTCGTCATACGGGCGTGCCGCGCGGAACCGTCCGCTTCGCCAGTGGCGCAGAAGCGCTGGTCGACCGGCTGCCCCCATCTGCCAGCGAAGGTGCGATCATCCGGGTCGAGGTCACACGCGCCGCCATGCCGGAAAGCGGCCGCCGGAAGCTGGCGCACGCCCAGCCCTCGGACAAGCCGGTGAAGAATGCGCTTAGCCTTGCCGAGCAGCTGGAAGGTGCCGGTCAGCCGGTCCGGCAGGTCCGCCGGTTCCCCACCGCGCTCGGCTGGGATGAATTGTGGCAGGAGGCATGGGACGGCCACTCATCCTTCGCGGGCGGTGCGCTGCTGTGGCACGTGACACCGGCCATGACCCTGATCGACATCGATGGCGACGCCGACCCGCTGACCCTCTCGCGCGCCGCCATCGTGCCGCTGGCCGCCGCGCTGCGCCGGTTCGATCTTGGCGGCAGCATCGGCATCGACTTCCCCACCATTACCGACAAGGCGGCCCGCAAGACGATCGATGCGGCGCTGGGGCAGGCGCTGTCAGACTGGCCGCACGAACGCACCGCCATGAACGGTTTCGGCTTCATCCAGTTGGTCGCCCGCGCGCAGCGGCCGTCGCTCCTCGGCCTCTTGTCGCACGATCGGCCAGGCGCGGCGGCGCGGCACCTGCTGCGAACGGCGGAGGGGCTGGAGGGGGCCGGCGCAACTCTGCTGGCCTGTTCTCGGCCGATTGCGGCGGCGCTCCGCCAGGAATGGCTGCAAGAACTGGCGCGCCGCACCGGTCGGCCGGTGAGGTTGGAAATACAAAGCGATGCGCTTGATCTGGTCCCCGGTCATGCCCAGCTTGTGCCGCATGAGTGAGGCACCCGTTCGACGCTGTCCCGTCTGCTGCGAGCCGCGCAGCGAAGCGCATCGGCCGTTCTGCTCGACCCGCTGCAAGGATCGTGACCTCGCCCGGTGGCTGACCGACGGTTATGCAGTTCCGGGTCGTCCGGCGGCGCCCGAGGAACTGGTCGGCAACGACTGAAAAAGCCTTGCAATCACGCCTCAGCCTCGTCATAGGCGCTCCGACCAATCGCTCGCCGGCTCTCGATGCCGTCGCAGCAGCGATGCCCGGGTAGCTCAGGGGTAGAGCAGACGACTGAAAATCGTCGTGTCGGCGGTTCAAATCCGTCCCTGGGCACCACTGCACCTGCAGTGGTGCGGAAACACACTGACGCTGAGCCGTTGAAGGCGCTCCATCCACCTTTGAGGAGCTTTTCATGCCGCGCATTCTCGTGCTCTACTATTCTTCTTATGGCCACACCGCGACGCTGGCCGATGCCATCGCCGAAGGCGTGCGCGGCGCAGGCGCCGATTGCGACATCCGCCATGTTCCGGAAACCGCCCCGGAAGCCGTGGTCCGGCAGGCGGGCTTTACCGGCATGCAGAAGCACGAGGAGATCAGCGATCCGGCAGCGATGAAGGACTATGACGGTATTATCGTGGGCACGCCCACGCGCTATGGCCGCATGTCCAGCCAGATGTGCGCATTCTGGGATCAAACCGGCAGCCTGTGGCAATCGGGCGCGCTGGTCGGCAAGGTCGGCGCGGCCTTCACTTCCACGGCCAGCCAGCATGGTGGTCAGGAAACCACGTTGTTTTCCATCATCACCAACCTTCTCCACATGGGCATGACCATCGTGGGGCTTGATTACGGCTACGAGGGGCTGGTTGGAGTGGACGAGGTGGCCGGCGGTACACCGTACGGCCCTACGACGGTTGCCGGCGGTGACGGCTCGCGCCGGCCGAGCGATACGGAACTGGGCGGCGCCCGCTATCTTGGCGAAAAAGTCGCGCGGATTGCCATGAAGCTAGCCGCCTGACCGACGCGGCAGCGATGGCAGCAAACATCGTCTGCTACGCGGCATGTTTGCCTTTTGAGGCGTTGCGGAGTATTGACGGCGGCGCCCCGGCACCTGTGCGAAGCGCCAGCCGCTCCGCCGCCGGGGCATCGCTTTTCACGCAAGGGAACAGCCCATGTCGCGTCGCCGCCAGATCTACGAAGGCAAGGCCAAGATCCTGTACGAAGGTCCGGAGCCGGGCACCATCATTCAGTATTTCAAGGACGACGCCACCGCCTTCAATGCCCAGAAAAAGGGCACGATCAACGGCAAGGGCGTGATCAACAACCGCATCAGCGAGTTTGTCTTCACCCGCCTCAGTCACATCGGCATCCCCACTCATTTCATCCGCCGTCTCAACATGCGCGAACAACTGGTCCGGCAGGTGGAGATCGTGCCGATCGAAGTGGTCGTCCGCAACGTGGCGGCTGGCTCGTTGTCCAAACGCCTTGGCCTGGAGGAGGGCGAGCCGCTCCCCCACACGCTGATCGAATATTACTACAAGGACGACAAGCTGGGCGATCCGCTGATCGCGGAAGAGCATATCGCCTGCTTCGGCTGGGCCAGCCATGAAGAGATGCAGGACATCGCCTCCATGGCGATCCGCATCAACGACTTCCTTTGCGGGATGTTCGCCGCAATCGGCATCCGCCTCGTGGATTTCAAGCTGGAGTTCGGGCGCATCTGGGACAACGATTTTTCCCGCCTGATCCTGGCGGACGAGATCAGCCCGGACGGTTGCCGCCTGTGGGACATGGCAACCGGCGAAAAGCTCGACAAGGACCGTTTCCGCCGCGATCTGGGTGGGGAGGAAGAGGCCTACAACGAAGTCGCCCGCAGGCTTGGCGTGCTGCAGAACGAGGACAACGCGCCCGGGGAGGTGTTCGATCTGTCGCATCATCGCAACATGCGGCGGGGCGCGATCAAGCCAAAGAAGTGACTGCATGCGCCGCGGTGGCCATCTTCCGCGGGCGGTGCCTTGGCCTTGTGCGGCGCACCTGGTTCTGCGCGCAAGGCGATCGCCCGATGATCGGCGACGCACGGACGCGGCCCTGCCTCTCCTGTAGCGCGGGCGTTTGCGCACATCGGCCGATTGGCTATAGGCGCTGCACCACTGCTTTGCGAAAGGTTCGGTATGCAAGTTCGCGTCCATGTCAGCTTGAAGCCAGGCGTGCTTGATCCGCAAGGGCGCGCGGTTCACCATGCGCTGGAGGGGCTTGGGTTTGCGGATGTCCGCGACGTGCGCATCGGGCGGCTGATCGAACTGGATGTGGCGGACGGCACCTCGGATGACGCGCTGGAAACCATGTGCCGACAACTTCTCGCCAATACGGTCATCGAAGACTACCGGATCGAGAAGGCGCCAGCCTGATGACTGCCGCAGTTATCACCTTTCCCGGCTCGAATTGTGACCGCGACATGGCGGTGGCCCTGGAACGCGTGATGGGCAAACCGCCAGAGCGGCTGTGGCACCGCGACAGCGACCTGCCACGCGGAGTGGATTTCATCGCCCTGCCCGGCGGGTTCTCCTATGGCGACTACCTGCGGTCAGGAGCGATGGCGGCGCGCAGCCCGATCATGCGCCAGGTGGCGGCGGCGGCCGCGCGCGGGGTTCCGGTGCTTGGCGTGTGCAACGGGTTTCAGATCCTGTGCGAAGCCGGTTTGCTGCCAGGCGCGCTCATGCGCAACGCTGGGCAGACGTTCATCTGCCGCACGGCGGAGCTGATCGTGGAAAACGTGTCGTCGCGCTTTACCGCCGGCCTTTCGCGAGGTCAGCGCCTGCACATTCCGGTAGCGCACCACGACGGCAACTATTTCGCCGATCAGACAACACTCGATGAGATTGAGGGGTCTGACCGCGTGGCATTCCGCTACGCAAGCAACCTCAACGGATCGCGGCGCGGCATTGCCGGCATTCTGAACGCCGAGGGCAACGTGTTGGGGATGATGCCCCATCCCGAGCGGGCGGTCGATGCAGCGCATGGGGGCGAGGACGGCCTGCTCCTGTTTAAGAGCGTGCTGGACGGTCTTTCTGTGGCCTGACAAACGGCCTCGGCCGCTAGGTCACGACGCGCGGGCGGATGCGTACAGGGCGGCCTGCTTCGTCGCCAGAAGCGACCGCGCCTTGTCCGCTGCCATGGGTCGCCCGAAATGATAGCCCTGGATTTTGGTGCAGCCGAGGCTGCGGATAAGCAACGCTTCGTCGGCGTTCTCCACCCCTTCCGCCGTTGTTGTCATGCCGAGGCTCTGGGTCATGGCGACGACCGCCCGGATGATGGCGAGGCTTTCCCGATTGCCCTGCGCCGCGCCCTGCACGAACAGACGGTCAACTTTGATGGTCGAAAAACGCATGGTGCGCAGGTAGCCGAGCGAGGAATAGCCGGTGCCAAAATCGTCCAATGCGATGCTGCAGCCCAGTTCCATCACCTGCTCCAGAGCGGCGCGGGCAACGGTCGGGTCCGACATGAACACGCTTTCGGTCACTTCGACCTCCAGCCGACGGGGGTCCAGGCCTGTGCTGGCCAGCGTCTGGCGCAGCATCGGCATGAACGCCGGTTCAAGCAGCTGCGCGGGGGACACGTTCACATTGACCATTATGTGACTGGGCCAACGCATCGCTTCCAGACATGATTGCCGCAGAACCCATTCACCGATGGGGATGATCTGCCGCGTGTCTTCAGCAAGGGGAATGAACTTGGCCGGGCTGATCGCGCCATGCTCGCCGCTTTGCCACCGCAGCAGCGCCTCAAAGCTGACGACATGCTCGCGGTTGGCGTCCACCACGGGCTGGAAAATGACCTGCATCTCGTTGCGCTCCAGCGCGGTTCGCAAAGCAACCTCCAGGTTCCGCCGCTCCTCGGCAACCTTGTGCAGGGAAGGTTCGTACTCGCAATAGGTGCCGCCGCCCTGATCCTTTGCCTGGTACAGCGCGAGGTCGGCATTGCGCATCAACTCTTCGACCGTGGCGCCGTCGCGTGGACCGAGGGCGGAGCCAACGCTGGTCCCGACATACAGGGTTTGCCCGTCCACCAGATAAGGTTCGGTCAGCCGTTCGATAATCAGGTTGGCGAGCTTCTCCGCCTGAGACCGGTCTTCCAGGCTTGTCACGACAATCCCGAACTCGTCGCCCCCGAGGCGGCCGGGCACCCCCATCTCTCCGCAGATCGACTGCAACCGCCCGGCAACCTGCGCCAGCAGCTTGTCGCCGGTCTGGTGGCCGAGCGAATCATTGACCGCCTTGAACCGGTCGAGGTCCAGCATCAGGAGCGCGCAACGGGAACGCCACTGCGCCGCGGAAGACAGGGCGCTGGCCAGCGTTTCCGTGAGCAGCAACCGGTTCGGCAGTCGCGTCAGCATGTCGTAGCGGGCAAGATAGGCGATCTTCTCGTCAGATTCCCTACGTTCGGTAATGTCGGAACCCACACCCCGGAACCCGGTATAGACCTGCCGGTCGTCATAGGTCGGCGTACCTGACAATTCCCACCAGCGGCGCTGCCCGCCGATCGTGACCTGCACCGCGATATTGGAAAAGCTTTCCCGTCTTTTCAGGCGGTTGGCCAAATCCCGTAAGCCGTCGTTGAGCGAGTGTTCGTCAGGTGCTCCTTCGCTGATAAGCTGCATCAAGGGCTGCCCTTCCGCCTTGTCCGGCGTGCTGCCAAGGGCGAAGGCGAACCGCGGTGAGATGCCGCGCAGGCGGCGCATTGGGTCGATCTGCCAGAGCCAGTCGGCCTCGTTCTCCTGAAACTCGCGCAGCAGCAGCGACACGGTGTCCGACGTTTCGGCCAAGTGTCTGCTTGCCAGCCGGGCAGAAAGAAGCGCGCGGGTCTTGTTGATCGTGCCGATCACAACAACGGCGCTGACCACCAGCGGAGCCAGGAGGAGTGGCAGCTCCCGCTGAAGGAGAAAGCCGACAGCCGCGCCGATCATCGCCAGCAGCGTGAACCCGATGGTGGTCAGAGGCGGGGCCGTGTCGTTCATGGCCGAAGCTGTGGTAAGCGTCAGCACGACTGCGAAGAGAGCGAGGAAATCGGCTGGTGCGGCACTGTAGCCGAACCAGAACAGTGCTCCGGCCCAAGTCACTCCGGCAAGGCAGGACAACATGATCTGATGCCGCACATCGGCGACAATCGCGTTCGTCTGACTTAACCGGGACTGGCCCTGCACGAGCTTTAGCGATGCCGCCAAGTTGGCTGTCAGAGCCAACCCGGCGAGCGCAAAGAACAGCCAGTGCGTACGATCAGCGAACAGCCACAGAGCGACGAGCAGCGCCGCAATGTGACCGAAACCGCGCAACAGCGCCCAGTTCCGCGTTTTGGTGCCTTGGAATACGGCCAGGTCCGCCCACTGCTCCCGCGCTTCGACGGTCAGGCCAAGCACGTCCCGGAGCGGCAACGGCGAACCGTTTGAACTGGATGATTGACTGGCGGGTGGCACAGGGCGGCAGTAGCCGCAAAAGATTTAGAGCCAGTAAACCAGAGCCACGCGCGCACGTCGAAGACCGTTGATTTTAGGTTAATTTCCACAACTGCGACGCGCGCAGACGCGCTATTCCACGGTAACCGACTTCGCCAGATTGCGCGGCTGGTCCACATCTGTCCCCTTCACCACGGCGACGTGGTAGGCCAGAAGCTGCACCGGAACCGCATATACGATGGGCGCGATCAGAGGGTGAACATCAGGCATCTGGATGGTCGCCAGGCACCCTTCTCCGGCAGCTGCCAGGCCCGCTGCGTCGGAGATCAGAACGATCTTGCCTCCGCGTGCGCGCACCTCCTCCATGTTCGAAACCGTCTTTTCGAACAGGGGCCCTGACGGGGCGAGCACAATGACCGGCACATTGTCGTCGATCAGCGCTATCGGACCATGCTTCATCTCGCCGCTGGCGTAGCCTTCGGCGTGGATATAGCTGATTTCCTTCAGCTTGAGCGCGCCTTCGAGAGCGAGCGGATAGTCAGGTCCCCGACCCAAATACAACACGTCGCGCGCCGGCGCGATCAACGGCGCAATGGCCGCGATGTCGTCGTCATGGTCGAGGGCCGCGTTGATCCCCGCAGGCGCCTCCAGCAGATGACGGACCACCTCCTGCTCCTCAGCCCGGCTCATGTACCCGCGCTTGACGGCCAGATGCGCTGCCAGGGCAGCCAGCACGGCCAGCTGACAGGTGAAGGCCTTGGTCGAAGCGACGCCGATTTCCGGCCCGGCGTGCGTTGGCAGGAGCAAATCGGCCTCGCGCGCCATTGAACTGGTCGGGACATTGACCACTACCCCGATAGTCTGCCCTTGCGCCTTGCAGTGACGAAGGGCCGCCAATGTGTCGGCCGTTTCCCCGCTTTGCGAGATGAACAGAGCCAGGCCGCCCTGCTCAAGTACGGGATCGCGATAGCGGAACTCGCTTGCCACATCGAGGTCCACCGGCAAGCGTGCAAACCGTTCAAACCAGTACTTGGCCACCATCGCCGCATAGAATGATGTTCCGCAGGCAACGATCGTCACCCGCTTGATGGTGGACAGGTCGAAATCGAACTGCGGCAGGGCCACGGTGCTGTCGGCCTGCCTGATGTATGAGCCGAGAGTCTGCGCCACAACAGTCGGCTGCTCGTAAATTTCCTTCTGCATGAAGTGACGGTAGTTGCCCTTCTCGATCGCCGCCGCCGACGCGCCGGACTGCGTCACCGGACGGTCCACCTGCCGGTTCTGTTCGTCAAAAATGACCGCTTCGCTGCGGCTGATCACGACCCAGTCACCCTCTTCCAGATAGGTGATCCGCTGGGTCAGCGGGGCCAGCGCCAGCGCGTCTGAACCCAGGAACGTTTCGCCCTCGCCAAAGCCGACGACCAGCGGCGAGCCGCGTCGTGCGCCTATCAGAAGGTCGGGATGATCACGAAAGGTGATGGCGATGGCAAATGCACCGCGCAGGCGCGGCAGGACAGCCTGCACCGCGTCAGCAGGGGCCGCACCCTGTTCGACTTCACGGCTGACCAGATGGGCGACGACTTCGCTGTCGGTTTCGCTTTCGAGCTGCCGTCCCTCTTCCTGCAGCTCGGCGCGCAACTCCTTGTAATTTTCGATGATGCCGTTGTGAACCAGCGCCAGATGCTCCGTCGCATGGGGGTGCGCATTCCTGGCCGTCGGCGCGCCATGGGTTGCCCAGCGCGTATGGGCGATGCCGATGATGCCTGGAGCCGGATTGTGCTCCAGCTCTTCTTCAAGCCGGGCAAGCTTCCCCTCCGCCCGGCGGCGGATCAACGCGCCCTGGTCGATCGTGCAGACCCCGGCGCTGTCGTACCCGCGGTACTCCATCCGCCTGAGACCTTCGACGAGGCGCGCCGCGACTGGTTCGCGCCCAACAATTCCGATGATGCCGCACATTTTCGATAACCCGCCAAATAATGGTTGTGGCGCCGTTTAGCGGCTTGTCGTCACGAAGCAATCTTCTGTGCCGCTTATGCGCCGGTCTGATCTGCTTAGGAAATTATCAAGCATTAACCTCTATTCACCAAGCCGCACCGGGAGCCGGGACGGCGGTGAAGCGCCGCCAGGTCCTGCGCGCATGGCAAAGAGGATCGGTATGAGTGCATTCGGCAAAAAGGGCGGACCCGGCGGCATGACACCCGGCGCGCGACCCAGCTTCGGGGTAGCGCGGGCCATGAAAGGCCACACGCCTGGCGGGTCGCAGTTTCCGCCTCTGCCAGAACAGGAAGCCAAGGACCGCGCACCCCCGCCGCCGTCGCATGCGGCAGCCCCCTCGGCGCCGGCCAGCCCCCATGAAGAAGCCATGGCGCGCCTGGCCGAACGTTCCAATGCGGTCAGCGCCGGCAGACAGGAAGCGACCGGGTTCGAAGCGTCGGTTCACAAGATCAAGGAGCAAGTGCTTCCCCGCCTGCTTGAGCGGGTGGACCCGGAAGCCGCGGCAACCCTGTCCAAGGACGAGTTGTCCGAAGAGTTCCGCCCCATCATCCTTGAAGTGCTGGCGGAACTGAAGATCACGCTGAACCGGCGCGAACAGTTTGCGCTGGAAAAGGTGCTGGTCGACGAGTTGCTGGGCTTTGGCCCCCTCGAAGAGCTGCTCAACGATCCGGACATCTCGGACATCATGGTGAACGGCCCGGAACAGACCTATATCGAGAAGAAGGGCAAGCTGCAGCTGGCACCCATCCAGTTCCGGGACGAGCAGCACCTGTTCCAGATCGCGCAGCGGATCGTCAATCAGGTCGGTCGCCGGGTCGACCAGACCACCCCCTTGGCTGACGCGCGCCTCAAGGACGGCAGCCGCGTCAACGTGATCGTGCCGCCGCTCTCCCTGCGCGGAACAGCCATTTCAATTCGTAAGTTCTCCGAGAAACCGATCACCATCGACATGCTCAAGGGCTTTGATTCCATGAGCGACAAGATGGCGACCGCGCTGAAGATCGCCGGTGCGTGCCGTTTCAACATCGTGATTTCAGGCGGCACAGGGTCGGGCAAGACCACCATGCTGAACGCGCTGTCCAAGATGATCGATCCGGGTGAGCGCGTGCTGACCATCGAGGACGCGGCCGAACTTCGCCTGCAACAGCCGCACTGGCTGCCCCTTGAAACCCGGCCGCCCAACCTTGAAGGGCAAGGCGCGATCACCATCGGCGATCTTGTGAAGAACGCCCTGCGTATGCGACCCGACCGGATAATACTGGGCGAAATTCGCGGCGCTGAGTGCTTCGACCTGCTTGCCGCGATGAATACCGGTCACGATGGGTCGATGTGTACGCTCCACGCCAACAGCCCGCGCGAATGCCTCGGCCGTATGGAAAACATGATCCTGATGGGCGACATCAAGATCCCCAAGGAAGCGATCAGCCGCCAGATTGCAGAATCGGTCGACCTCATCGTGCAGGTGAAGCGTCTGCGCGACGGGTCGCGGCGCACCACCAACATCACCGAGGTGATCGGGATGGAAGGCGACGTCATCGTCACGCAGGAGCTGTTCAAGTTCGAATATCTGGACGAGACGCCCGAGGGCAAGATCCTGGGCGAATACCGCTCAAGCGGGCTGCGCCCCTATACCCTGGAAAAGGCGCGGCAGTACGGCTTTGAACAGGCTTTTCTGGAAGCTTGCCTCTGACGCTTCCGCATGGCGGCCCGGTCGCCAGCACGCTGGCTAGGAACCCTCCTCTTCGCCTCTCGTTCTCCGGCTATCCCAAGCTCGAGAACACAGAAGGGAAGAGTGCGATGATCAAGAAAACGATGATGGCCGCCGGGCTTGCCGCGGCTACTCTGGTGCTGGCGGCCTGCAACACCGTGCGTGGTGCGGGCGAGGATCTCCAGTCCGCCGCCAATACGGTTGAAAACGAAATCTGAGCCTGATGATCTTTTGGCAGGGTGGTTTGGTCTGAATAAGCCCGGCCGCTTTGCCTGATCATATCAGGAGAGCGCCCGCCTGGCTGGCGGGCGTTTTCAAACTGAGGCTCGGCGAAAAACGAGCATGAGGTTGTTGGCTGGCATCGTGTGGCAAACGGCGGCGCTAAATCCTGATTCCGCAGCCAGCCGGTTCACGTCCTGCGTACTGCGCAGGCCCCATTCCGGGTTACGCGCACGCAATTCCGCGTCGAATGCCACGTTCGAAGGCGCCGTGGCGATGCCGGGCTGAATGAAGGGGCCATAGATCAAGAGCGGGGCACCCGGTGCAAGGATGCGCGCCGCATGCCGGAACAGTCCTGCAGAGGCGGACGCCACACTGATGTGCAGCATATTGATGCACACGATTGCGTCGGCATCTTCAAACGGCCAGTCTTGTGCGGCAGCATCCAGATGCACCGGTGGCAGTACGTTCGCGGCACTGGCCTCGGCCCGCCAGGCGGTAATGGATTGCAGGGCGGCATCATCGGCATCGCTGGGCTGCCACATCAGGTCGGGGAACAGGCGCGCGAAATGAACGACATGCTCGCCCGTGCCGCTGGCCACTTCCAGCACCAGGCCGGCCGGCGGCAGTTCGCTGGCAAGCACTTGCGCTATAGCAGCGCGATTGCGAACCGTCGCGGGTGCGTGACGCTTCACGATGCGGTCCTGATCCGATGACCGTTCTCGCCGCCCAAGGAGAACCTGCCGCGCAGGACCAGCCACGCCAGCAGCCCCGCAGGCCCGGCAACAAAGGTCAGCAGCAGCACAGGCGCCTGAGCCGCCCGGCCCCACCCCTTGGTGTCGGCGTCGCGCGCGATCCACAGCCCGGCGAACAGGTCAAACGCTAGGTAGTGAATCCAGCCGATCGTCACTCCACCATCGGTCGAAAAGATCGCCCGCACCCCGGCGATCGTGGTGAAGTCCGCCCCTGAAGCCTCGCCGCCCCACACGCCTGACAGCACGCCGGCAACTCCTGCCGTGTACGCAAGGCACAACAGGCCAATGCCGGCATACAGCACCAGGGTCAGCACTATCTCGCGTCGGGGCAGGAAGATCAGGATCAGCCACATCACTATCGCCACGCCATTGGCGAGGTTGAAAACGAGCGGCCAGGTCATGCCGCGATCGACCCCACTAAGCGACGCATCTCATAATTGTGGAATACCCGAACGCCCTCTTCGGTGGCTTGCGACAGTGTCAGGGCCGCCTGTGCCACCGTGCGTGCCGAGATGGAGCGATAGCGGCGCGCACCGCCGAGCAGGACTCGATCGGTAACCGGGCTAAGGATGGCTGCAACACGCTCCATCAACCTGAAATCCGCCTGCCGCGTACCGTGCAATAGTCCCGGCCGCAGAATGTCAAGGCGGGCAAAGCCCAGCGTCGCCAGGTCGCGCTCCATCTCTCCCTTCACGCGCAGGTAGAAAGAACGACTTGCCGGCTTCGCGCCGACCGCGCTTACGACCACCATCCCGGTCGCTCCATGCTGCTGGGCAGCCTTGGCTGTTGCCACGACCAGCTGGTGATCGACCGCCCTGAACGCCTGTTCGTCACGCCCCGCCTTGCGCCAAGTCGTTCCAAGGGTGCAGATAACCACATCGGGCCGAATGTCTTCCATTACCCGGTCCCAGCGGGAGGGATCCTCCACAAACACGGGCACCGGCGCTGCGGCCAGCCATTCGGGCCGGCGCCGGACAAGGATGTGCAGGTTCCCGTGGTTACGGCGTGCCGCTTCGGCAACGATCGCTCTGCCGACCAGTCCGGTGGCCCCGACAAGCACAACTCTGGCCAGATCAGACATTCGTCAGCCCACGCGGCCGTTCGCCGGTGATCTGGGCGTAGCGATCAATGGCATAGCGATCGGTCATGCCGGCGATGAAGTCCGCGATGCAGCGCGAACGTTCCGGTTCCGCCACCGGCAACACATCCCGCCATTCTGTCGGCAGCATCCGGTGATCGTCGCTGTAGGCGGCAAACAAGCGCGCGACCACTTCACCCGCCCGCTGCGCTGTCTGCGCCTGGTCCGGGTGGTGGTACAGTTCCTGATACATGAAGGTCTTCAACCGCCGCTCACGTTCCCGCCACTCAGGCGAGAACCCCCCCAGCGCCCGCCCGGCACTGCGCACTTCAGCCACGGAGCCCAGGCCCGCCGCCTGCGCGCTGGTATGCTCGATAACATCATTGACCATCTGGCCTATCTGGGTGCGGACGAGTTCGCGCAGCAGTTTGGCTCTCGACGCGAGCGGGTGACGCCGCTCCAGCTCGCGAAAGAGGTCAGCAACGAAGTCGAGCGACAACAGCCGGTCCGCATCCAGCTTGCCAGCCCGCAGCCCGTCGTCGATGTCGTGATTGTCATAGGCAATGTCGTCCGCAACCGCCGCCACCTGCGCCTCCAAAGAAGGGTAAGCGTCCAGTTCCAAGGGGAAGGCTGCGTCGATTTCAGCCAAAGCCCAGTTCGGCTCCGCAACCGGTCCGTTGTGTTTGGCCAGCCCGTCAACCGTTTCCCAGCACAGGTTCAGCCCGTCGTGCCCGATATACGGTCGTTCCAGCCGGGTCACCGTGCGGATGGTGTGGGCATTGTGGTCAAAGCCGCCGAACGGCTCCATCGCGGCCGCCAGCGCCAGTTCTCCGGCATGGCCGAACGGCGGGTGACCCAGATCGTGACCCAGGCACAGCGCCTCTGTCAGATCCTCATCCAGACCCAGTGCGCGGGCAATCACGCGGCCGATCTGGGCCACTTCCAGGGTATGCGTCAGGCGGGTACGATAATGATCGCCGTCGGGCGCAATGAACACCTGCGTCTTGCTGCGCAGCCTGCGAAAGGCGATCGAGTGAATAATCCTGTCGCGATCACGCTGGAACTCTGAACGGGGGCCCCGCGATCCTTGCCGGTTCTCGCGGAACTCGCGCCCGCGGCTGGCCTCGGGATCGCTGGCATAGGGCGCTTTCTTCATCGGCAGGGCAGGTAAGCCGCGCCTTGCTCCGGGGCAAGGCGTGCTTCAGCGCGCTTCCGGCGCCAGACCCGTTGCGCACAAACCCGCAGACGAGGCGGTGACTGCCACCACCTCCGCGTCGCCCACGCGGCGAACCCGTTCGACATATTCGGCCAGGGAAAGGTTGGTACTGCGCTCTCCCTCGCGAGCCCTCACCCGCTCCAGCTTCCGCAACTGGTCGATGGTCAGCCGGTCAACCATGCGTTCCGCCATGCACCGGGCGTTGCGGTTGCTCAGCCCCGCATCGGTCAGGGCGGACCGCACCCGATCTTCGGCGATTGTCTGCGCGCATCCCGCCGCCAGCAGGAAAGTGGTACAGGCAAGCACAATTCGCATCAGTTCAACGCCTTTACAATGCCTTCGACCATCTTCTTCGCATCGGCGAGCAGCATGGTCGTCTGCGGCAGGTAGAATACATCATTATCGACGCCGGCATACCCCACCCCGCCCATGCTGCGCTTGATGAAGAACACCTGCTTCGCCTTGTCGACGTCGAATACCGGCATGCCGTAGATGGGCGAGGTCTTGTCGGTCTTGGCGGCCGGATTTACCACGTCATTGGCGCCGATGATAAAGGCGACATCCGTCTGCGCGAATTCTGAATTGATGTCCTCCAGTTCGAACACTTCGTCATAGGGCACATTTGCTTCCGCCAGCAGGACATTCATGTGGCCCGGCATCCGCCCGGCCACTGGATGGATCGCGTATTTTACCTCCACCCCTTTCTGCTTGAGGAGGTCAGCCATCTCGCGCAAAGCGTGCTGCGCCTGCGCCACGGCCATGCCGTAACCCGGGATGATGATGACGCTGTCCGCCTGTTCCAGCATATAGGCCGCATCTTCCGCGCTGCCTTGCTTGTACGGGCGTTGCTCACGCTGATCAGAGGCTCCGCCACTCGCATCCGTGCCGAAACCGCCAGCGATGACCGAAAGGAAGCTGCGGTTCATCGCGCGGCACATGATGTAGGACAGGATCGCCCCGGAACTGCCCACCAGCGCTCCGGTGATGACCAGCGCCGCGTTGCCGAGGGTGAACCCCAGCGCAGCGGCGGCCCAGCCGGAATAGCTGTTCAGCATTGACACGACCACCGGCATATCCGCGCCGCCGATGGGGATGATGAGCAGGAAACCGATCAGGAAAGCCAGGATCGTCAACGCAATAAGCAGAGGTAGGGTGGCAGCCGGCTGAGCGGTCGCGAACAGCGCCACCAGCACCAGGATAGCCAGCAATACCCCCAGATTGATGACGTGCCGTCCGGGAAGCAGGATCGGCGCACCGCTCATCTTCCCGGCCAGCTTGAGGAACGCGATGACCGAGCCGCTGAAGGTGATGGCGCCGATGGCAATGCCGAGGCCAAGTTCGACCCGGCTGATCGGGCTGATCTGCTCGTTGACCATCACTAGAGGCGCGCCGGTCACAGGGTGAAAAAAGGCGTCTGTCACCTGCTGTAGAATGCCGAACGCGCCCGGGTTCAGATACGCCGCCCAACCGACGAGCACCGCCGCCAGCCCGACCAGCGAGTGAAATCCGGCGACCAGTTGCGGCATGTCGGTCATCGCGATCCGGCGCGCTATGATCCAGCCGATTGCGCCGCCTATCGCGATGGCGACGAGTATTTCGGCGAAGCTGGCAATCTCTAACGACAGCACGGTCGTTGCCACCGCGATCACCATCCCCGCCATGCCAAATCTGTTGCCACGCACGCTGGTCGCCGGATGTGACAAGCCGCGCAGCGCGAGGATGAAGCACACTCCGGCGACAAGGTAGAGCAGCGGAGGCCACACGCTGCTGCCGAAACTTGGATGAGGAAAGTCGTTGGCAGGAGCGGCTCCGCCAAGAAGCCAGCCCACGCCAATCCAGCAGAGCGCTCGGCCGGCAAGCCCGTCCTTCGTTTTGATGCGCCTCATGCTTTCGCCTCCCTGCATCGGGATAAGGCACGGCTTCGGCATGGACAAGCGCCCAAACAGGAAAGGGCCGCACACAAGGTGCAGCCCTCCCCGCTTTTTACGATGACCCGACTCAGGCGTAGGCAACACTTACTCTGCGAGCACGCTGCGACCGCATCGCGAAGCCGATGCCGAAAAAGCCCAGCAGCATCATCGCCCATGTCGCAGGCTCCGGAACCGCGGCGGCAATCGGCGGCGCACCATTCTGCGTCACATTGAGCGACAAGGTCGTCGTGCCGCCAGAGGGTCTGGAGAAGACGATGTTTCCGGTGCCGGTGAACTCTGCCAGCAGGCTGTTGAACAGACGGGCTTCGTCAGGAACGGACAGCGAGGTGAACGGCGAGCAGCCAAACGCCGCGCCGCTGCCGGTGCAGGCGAACACGTTCTGCAGGCGCGACTGACCTCCGCTGACGATCAACGAGCGAATGAAATCCGTATCGACGGTGAAGTTCGGGAGGTTGACGATCGTGTCGCCATCCTGCGGCCGTGCGTCGATACCGAGCACAGCGAAGCGGTTCCCATTGTCGCCTTGATAGACGATCGGCGTGCCGCCGCCCTCGACAACGATGTTCACCGCGGCTGCAGCCGGTGTCGCCACGAGAGCAGCGAGAGCGGTGCCGGCAAGTGCCAATTTCTTCATCAACAATCTCCTGTTTTCCGCCACCCCCTGCGATGGCAGCAGACGGCGCCGTAAGCTGAACAGCCTGTTAAGCAAACATTTCCTGACGCACAGGCCCGTTACGGGACAACCCGGAGACACCTTTCCCTATCAACCGCACGGATGCTAGCAAAGGGCGCTTGTGACCATGGGCGAAGGGTGACGCCGTCGGACACCGCCTGCGGCAGGCTCCGCATGCCGGCAAAGCCGTTCACCTGTCCTTCTTGCGGTACATCGCCAGCATCCGGGCGGTCACCGCAAAGCCGCCGAAGATGTTGACGCTCGCCAGCACCACCGCCAGCAGCCCCAGCCATTTGGCGCCCGGGACCTCCGCCGCAGCCGCCGCGATCAGCCCGCCGACTATGATGACGGAGGAGATCGCGTTGGTCACAGCCATGAGCGGCGTGTGCAGCGCCGGCGTCACCGACCACACGACGTAGTACCCGACGAAGCAAGCCAGCACGAAGATTGAGAGGATCGCGATGAAGTCCATGTCAGCGCCGCCTAGCAGTCCAGGGCAGGACAAAGTTGCGCCCTTCCGCCCACGTCTGTCCCACCAGCCTGCCTTCCACCAAACAGGCGGATGAGTGGTACATCCCCTGCCCATCCGTTGTCCGGAACGCGACGCAGGTGCGCCCCTGCGCCTTGCCGGCACGGCCGGCGAGAATCTCGCTGTTGTAGAACGATCCGGTCACTTGATCGTCCCCGCCGATCCTGAGGAGCATCGGTTGGTTGTACGCCTGATCCTCCAGGCTGACGCGGAGGTCCACGCTCCACTCACCGGCAAGGTCCGACCAGTCCTTGGCCGGAGCCATCGCCAGCGAGATTGCGGCCAGTGTAACTGTGACGAGCGCCTTCATCCCCTCTCCCTCCCGTTCACCACAGCCCCGCCCCGCGTCAGCCGCACCGCGTCCCCGATCTCTTCATCCAGCACGGGACGGCCCTGTTCCTTGTCCCAGAATGCGGCAAGGAAGTTGTACACATTGCGGGCGTACAACGCGGATGCATCGGCCGCCAGCCGGGCGGCGGTGTTCGAATAGCCGATGATCTTCACCCCGTGCCGTTCGGTTACCTCGTCGGCGCGCGCACCTTCGACATTGCCGCCCTGCGCCACTGCCAGGTCATAGATGACACTGCCGGGCTTCATGGACGCGATCTGCGCGTCGGTGACTAGGCGCGGGGCGGGTCGGCCGGGGATCAGCGCGGTCGTGATCACGATGTCCTGCTTGGCGATATGGGTGGAAACCAGCTGCGCCTGCGCGCGCCGGTATTCTTCTCCCATTTCCGCGGCGTAACCGCCCACACCCTCCCCCTCGATCCCGGCGACGTTCTCCACGAACACGGGCTTGGCACCCAATGACAGGATCTGTTCGCGCGTGGCGGACCGCACATCGGTGGCGGATACCTGAGCGCCGAGGCGGCGGGCAGTGGCGATCGCCTGAAGCCCCGCGACGCCAACGCCCATAACAAAGACCCGCGCTGCCTGGATCGTGCCGGCAGCGGTCATCATCATGGGAAAAGCGCGGCCAAAGGTGTCGGCAGCGGCAATAACTGCCTTGTACCCGGCCAGATTGGCCTGGCTCGACAGCACGTCCATGCTCTGCGCGCGGGTGATCCGCGGCATGAGATCCATGGCCACCGCTTCCAGGCCGGCGACAGCATAGTCGCTGACCAAAGCGGCCTGCTGGTACGGATCGAAAATTGCGGCGACAAGCGCCCCATTTTCGACGCCTTTGAGCCGATCCACGGCGGGGGCCTGCACGGCCAGAACGATGCCGGCTCCGCGGACGACCTGATCCGCCGGCCCAACCTCGACCCCGGCCGCACGGTAATCTTCATCCGGCACGGCCGCGGTATCGCCCGCTCCGGCTTCCACCGCGACCTGCGCGCCAAGGTTTGCCAATTTCCGTGCCGTTTCGGGAGTAAGCGCCACGCGCCGTTCCCCAGGCGACGTTTCCTTGAGAACGGCGATGCGCAAAACCGCCGGACCCGGTTCAGTCAGCGATCATGATGATGACCAGCAGAACAATCACTGCCAGCAGCGGTATGGTGTATTTCAGGCTGGCAACGAACCTGCTGTAGGTCCTGTTTGCCGCGTGCAGATCTTCTTTCATCAGAAAACTCACCGGTAATGCTAGGGTCAGGCGAAGCTCTATCGCAGCCTCGTCTGACGCTCAACCCTGCCTCCATCGCAATGTGGCACAATTATACCTCACTTGTTGAAAAGTGATGGGGCACAGATGCCGCGGGTTCATCGAACATCTTTAATTCTCTCTTCATATCTGGCCTATAATGAGACGCGATTGGTAAATAGGCGAGGAAGCAATAGGGGCCTGCAATGACGGAAGGTGACGAACGCCTCCTGATGCTCATCGATGATGAGCCCGCGCAAAGCCGGCTGATCTGCGCTCTCGCCGCGCGTGAGGGATGGCGCTGCATCGTCGTTCCCGATGCGGAGGCCGCGTTCAACACACTGCGCTCGCGCGAGGGTCAGACGATCGCCGCCGTGCTGCTGGATCAATGGGTGCCGGGGGACGAAGCCTGCGCGCTGATCGCCGATCTGAAGCGGATCCGCCCACTGACACCAATCCTGATGCTGACCGCCAGCGCCTCTCCGCTGCTGGCGGTCGAGGCAATGCGAGCGGGTGCAACCGACTATCTCATCAAGCCGATCGCTCCAGAACGGCTGCTACAGGCGCTGCGCAGCGCCACCACCCGCGAAAGCCCCAAGGACGAACTGCAACCGCTGTCCGAAAAGCTGAGCGGAAATCCGGACTTTGAATCGCTGATCGGCAACGCACCGTCCTTCCGCAACGCCCTTGCCCAGGCTGCCAAGGCCGCGCGTGGTCAGGGTCACGTTCTTGTTCAGGGGGAAAGCGGCACGGGCAAGGAGCTGGTTCTGCGCGCTATGCACACGACCAGCCCCAGGGCGAAGAACCCGCTGCGCGTCGTGGCGGTTGGCGGCGTTCCGCTTAACAGCATGGAGTCGCTGTTGTTTGGGCATGAGCAGAACGCCTTTCCAGGCGCGTTCGATCGCCAGGTCGGTGCGCTTCAGGTGCTCGACAACGCCACCTTGCTGCTGGACGAGATCGACCGGCTTGATGTCTCCATTCAGGAACGGCTGGCCGATGTGCTGGAAAGTGGTATTGTCCGCCCGGTTGGGGCCAAGCACGGTTTTCGAATAGATGTTCGCCTGTTCTGCTCCAGCAACTTCGACCTGACGGAACTCGCGGCCAGCGGACAGTTCTCGCAGCGGCTGCTCGCCCAGATCGGGCATGTAACCATCAACCTTCCGCCGCTGAGAGAACGCCCCGGCGATATCCCGGCGCTTACCCGGCACTTCCTGAAGCGTATCGGCGAACAGCCGGGGCTGCGCCAGCACTCCATCACCGACAGCGCGCTGTCCCTGCTCACGGCCTATGACTGGCCGGGCAACGTGCGCCAGCTTCAGACGGTGCTGTTCCGCGCGGCGGTGTTTTGCGACGCGGAAAGCCTCACCACCGAAAGCTTCCCCCAGTTGTCGGAAATGCTTGGCGCGGTCGCGCAGATGGATGACCAGAGACAGCAAGGCTTCGGCGTTCTCCTGTACCGCGACGATGGCAATCTGCGACCGCTGGAGGAGATCGAGGCAGACGTGATCCGGCTGGCCATCGTGCATTATTCCGGCCGAATGACGGAGGTTGCGCGGCGGCTTGGCATCGGGCGCTCCACCCTTTACCGCAAGCTTACGACGCTCGGCATCGACAACGTCGCCTGAAGCCTTGTCCGTTCAGTTCGCGGCCGACCAGCCGACGGTCTGGGTGGTGCGCACTTCCCCTTCCCGCCCCCTCAGTTCAAGCCGTAGCTCCCGACGGCGCCAATCGATCTCGACCAAACCGAAATTCGCTTCCGAGATGAAGTCGGTGACGCGCCTTGGGTCCGGTTCTCGCGCGGTGTTGGTCGCGGTATCGCTGAAGGCGAAGTTCAGGGAAGAACTGGTAATTTCCCATAGCGGCTGTCCGCCAAAGGCTGCAGGCGCGTCCTGATAGACGCCGCCGGCATGACGGTCGCCTGACATCAGTAGCACCCCGCCGCCGTTGCGGGCGGCCAGCAGGCGGTACAGCCTGTCCCGTTCTCCCGGCATGGTTGCCCAGCTTTCGAACTGATGCGCATCGGTCAGCACCTGGATCGATGACACCACCAGCCGCAGATCCGCAGGCTTGGCCAGTTCCTCTGCCAGCCATGCCCACTGCTCTGCCCCCAGCATGTCGGCATCCGCGCTGGTATCTGGCACATACGGGCCGAGGGGCGGGCGCGGCTGGCCCGGCGCAACTTCGGCCCGGACAAGCGGGGAACGGAAGTAGCGCGTGTCCAGCAGGATCACCTGCACCCTTTGCCCTTCCGGGCCGAAGATGCGGCTGTAGTGAACGCCCGGTCGGCCGCGCACCTCGTCGGGCGAATTCCAGAAGTTTTCGTAAATCGTTTCGGCCCAGCCACGGAAGGCGAAGTCGCGACCGCCATCGTTGAAGCCATAGTCGTGGTCGTCCCACGTGGTGAGGAACGGCACCTGGTCGTAAAACGCGGTGAACTGCGGCAAGGAAGCAAGCTTCGCATACGAAGCGCGAAGCGTGCCCAATTCGGCATCGCCGCGCCAGTTGGTGTCGCCATAGACATTGTCGCCGATCATCATGAACATTTGCGGATCGGTGCGGGCAATGGTGTTCCATATGCCTGCGTCGCGGATCTCGCTGAAACAGCTGCCGAACGCGAAGCGGGTAAGCACCAGATTGCTGTCGGCGTCGACGCCGCGGCCCGCGCGCGGAAGATCCACCACCCTGGCCAGGCTGCGGTAATATCCGTCCAGAGCGTCCTGCGCCGTCATTGGAACGGTCGTGACGCCCTGCGCCGCCGGTTCCACCGCCTGCGCCGCGAGCGGCGAAGGAGTAAGCAGGGCCAGTATCAGAGCGGAAGCGGTCAGGCGCAGCATGGTGTTCTCCGGCAGGGGGATCTGTAGCGTCGCTTCGACTAATGCCTAACGATGACAAATCAAAGGCCGCTGCGCGCTTCGGCCACCGCGAACGGCACTTCAGGTGACGAGGGTCCGCAAAGAATTTGCTTGTTCTTTGCGGCCGCTGCGGGTTGGTGCACCACCATGCAGGTCGACGTACACGCCCTCACCCACCTCGACCGGCTCGAGAGCGAAGCGATTCACATCATGCGGGAGGTCGTCGCCGAGGCAGGGCGGCCGGTGATGCTTTATTCCATCGGCAAGGACAGCACCGTCATGCTGCACCTGGCCGCCAAGGCGTTCTATCCGGGACCCCTGCCGTTCCCGCTCCTGCATGTGGACACCACCTGGGAGTTCCGCGCCATGTACGCGATGCGCGACAAGGTTGCGGCAACGCCGGGCACAGATCTGATTGTCTGGCAAAACCCCGACGCGCTGTCCCAAGGCATCAACCCATTCGACCATGGCGCGCTGCATACGGACATCTGGAAAACCGAAGGGTTGAAGCAGGCGCTGAATCGCTATCGCTTCGACGCTGCATTCGGGGGCGGACGGCGCGACGAGGAGAAAAGCCGGTCGAAAGAGCGGATCTTTTCCTTTCGCACAGCCACTCACAGCTGGGATCCCAAGGACCAGCGGCCGGAATTGTGGAACCTGTACAACATGGCCAAGGCGCCGGGCGAAAGCATGCGCGTATTCCCGCTGTCCAACTGGACCGAACTGGACATCTGGCAATACATCGAGCGGGAGGGGATCGAACTGGTTCCGTTGTATTATGCAGCGGAGCGCCCGGTGGTAGAGCGCGACGGGATGCTCGTAATGGTCGACGACGAACGGTTCCGCCTGCTGTCGGGCGAAGTGCCGCACCTGCGTCATGTACGGTTCCGCACGCTGGGCTGTTATCCGAGTACGGGAGCGGTCGAGAGCCGCGCGGTCACCGCCGCCGACGTCGTTCGCGAAACGCTGCACAGCAACACGTCCGAACGACACGGGCGCGCGATCGACCGGGAGGCGGGCTACGCTTCCCTGGAAAAGAAGAAGCGGGAAGGCTATTTCTGATGGCGGACAATCCATTGCCGCCACCGCCAGGCCAGCAGGTGACATTCCAATCCGGCCAGCGTCCTGAGGGGCGACGAAGCCGGACCTTGCTGCGCTTCATCACCTGTGGGAGCGTGGATGACGGCAAATCCACACTGATCGGCCGGCTGCTGGCGGAGACGGGCAGTGTGTCCGAGGACCAGCTGGCCGCGATAGATCGGAACGGCAAGGTCGATTACGCGCGCCTGGTCGATGGGCTCGCGGCAGAGCGGGAACAGGGCATCACCATCGACGTCGCCTACCGCTTCTTCTCCACCGGGCGGCGCAAGTTCATCATCGCCGATTGTCCTGGCCATGAGCAATATACCCGTAACATGGTGACAGGCGCGTCGACTGCCGACCTCGCCATTGTCCTCGTCGATGCGTGCAAGGGCGTTCTCACCCAGACCCGGCGGCACAGTTATCTGTGCCACCTGCTGGGCATCCGCAGTTTCGTGCTGGCAGTGAACAAGATGGATCTGGCGGGTTACGAGCAGGCTACCTTCGACCGCATCGAGGACGACTTTCGACAGTTTGCCGGATCGATCGGCATCGACGACGTAACCGCCATTCCGGTCTCCGGGCTTCAGGGCGACAATGTCACCGCCGCATCTGCCGCAATGCCTTGGTTCACGGGCAACCCCCTGCTCCGCCATCTGGACACGGTCGTGGCGGGACCAGAGCGCGGCGATGCGCAGGCATTCAGAATGCCGGTCCAGTGGGTGAACAGGCCAGACCAGAGTTTCCGCGGCTTCGCCGGTCTGATCGCCACCGGCAGCGTCAGACCCGGAGACGCAATTCGCATCGCGCCCACAGGGGTATCCAGCACTGTGGAGCGGATCGTGACGAAGGACGGCGATCTTGGCTCCGCCGCGGCAGGACAGTCAGTCACCCTCACGTTGACTGACGAGGTGGACTGCTCGCGCGGCAATGTGATCGCCGCGGCCGCCGACCCTCCGCAAGCAAGCGACGCATTTCAGGCGACGATCGTCTGGATGGACGAGGAGCCACTGCACGTTGGCCGCGCCTACATCCTGAAGATGGCCACGCAGAGCGTACCTGCACGGGTGCAGGAGCCGAAATACGAGATCAACGTCAACACGCTTGACCGTCTCGCCGCCAAGACGCTGACGCTGAACGCAATCGGTGTGGCCGAGGTCCTGACCGACCGGCCAATCGTGTTCGAAAGCTATGCACAAGACCGGACATTGGGCGGGTTCATCCTGATCGACCGGCTGTCGAACCGCACGGTGGCAGCAGGCCTCATCCACTTTGCCCTGCGCCGCGCGCAGAACGTGCACTGGCAGCCGCTGGCCATCAGGCGCGAGCAGCGCGCTGCGTTGAAAAATCAGGTGCCGCGCGTGCTGTGGTTTACGGGCCTGTCTGGCTCGGGCAAATCGACCATCGCTAACGAGGTGGAGCAGATGCTCCACCTGATGAACCGCCACACGTTTCTGCTTGACGGGGACAATGTGCGGCACGGCCTGAACCGCGACCTCGGGTTTACCCAAGCCGACCGGATCGAGAACATCCGCCGCATCGGCGAGGTCGCTGCGTTGATGGCGGATGCCGGCCTGATCGTGCTGGCCGCCTTTATCAGCCCCTTCCGTGCCGAGCGGGAGATGGTCCGCCGGATGCTGCCCGAAGGAGAATTCGTGGAAATCTACGTCGACACCCCCCTCCACGTGGCGGAGGCGCGCGATGTAAAGGGGTTGTACAAGAAGGCGCGGGCAGGTGAAATCGCGAACTTCACCGGCGTCGACAGTCCTTACGAGCCGCCCGAACATCCGGACATCGTCGTCAACACCACTGCGATGACCGCCAGACAGGCGGCGCGATACATCGTTGATCAGCTGCTGCCGCTGAAATGAGCACGCTTGCCGACGACGCGGACCTGGCAGCGCGCCTGGCCGAGGCAGGCGGCAGGATCGCGCTCGCGGTGCGTTCATCACGCGCGTTCGCAGGTACGGCGTTGGGGGATGCGGGAGACGCCATCGTCAACGCCTTCCTCACCCGCGCCCTGCGGGAACAGCGGCCCGCTGACGGCCTCTTGTCCGAAGAAGGCCGGGACACGGCCGCTCGGCTGGCGAGATCGCGCACCTGGATCATCGATCCGGTCGATGGCACCAACGAATACGCTGAGGGAAGGGACGATTGGGCAATTCATGTCGCGTTGGCGGCTGATGGCGCTCCAGTCGTGGGCGCGGTGGCCCTGCCGGCGCGTGGCTTGGTCCTGCGGTCCGACCAGCCCGCTCCACTCTCGCCTCTGCCATCTCGCCCCCGTATGGTGGTGAGCCGCAGCCGCCCTGCTCGAGAGGCCGGCCGCGTGGCGAAAGCAATCGGAGCGCAGACCATCGCGCTGGGCAGCGCCGGAGCAAAGGCGATGGCGGTGGTGCTGGGTGAGGCCGACGTTTACCTGCACTCGGGTGGTCAGCACGAATGGGACAGCTGCGCACCGGTGGCGGTCGCGCTGGCGCATGGGCTCCACTGTTCGCGGCTGGATGGATCACCGCTGCGGTACAATCAGCCTGACACGCGGCTTCCCGACCTGCTCATCTGCCACCCGGAACTGGCGCCGGCGGTGCTTGGCGCGCTCTAGGCTGCCAAGCACCGCCGTCGGGCATGCTCGCGTCGGTCAGAGTTTCACAAATACCGACTTGGTCTCAAGATAACCTTCAATGCCCTGGCGGCCGTTCTCCCGCCCGATGCCGCTCTGCTTGAAGCCGCCGAACGGCAGCGCCGGATCAAGCCCGCCGTGCACATTGCCCCACACCACGCCAGCCTTCAGCTTTGCGGCCATCCGGTGCATGGCCGATACGTCGCGCGTCCACACGCTTGCGGCAAGGCCGTAGGGCGTATCGTTCGCTTCCCGCGCCACCGCGTCCAGATCGTCGAACCGCTGCACCACCACGACCGGGCCGAAGATTTCCTCGCGCACCACGCTCATCTGCGGATTGACGTCGGTGAGGATGGTAGGATTGACGTAATACCCCGTGTCCGATGGCGAGTCCCCGCCCACCAGCACGCTCGCCCCGTCACGCCGGCCCGCTTCCAGGTAGCCGAGCACGCGCTCATGCTGTTCCTTTGACACCAGCGGCCCCATTCGCCCCTTGGGGTCGAGCGATGGGCGCGGCGCAAAACCGGGGGCCGCCTTGCTCAAGCCTTCGACCACATCGTCGAACACATCCTTGTGGGCGTACAGGCGCGAACCCGCAACGCACACCTGGCCGGAGTTGAAGAAGATCGCATTGGCCGCCGCCGGGCCGACCTGCGCCGGATCGACGTCTGGCAGAACGATCACCGGACTCTTGCCGCCCAGTTCCAGCGTCACCCGCTTCAACGTGTCGGTCGCGGCGCGGTTGATGATCTTGCCGATCTCGGTGGAGCCGGTGAAGGCCACCTTGTCCACATCGGGGTGCCGCACCATCCGGTCGCCCGCCGTCTCGCCATTGCCGGTGACAAGGTTGAACACACCGGCGGGGAAGCCGGCCTCCGCCACCAGATCGGCCAGGCGCAGCGCGGTCAGCGATGTCTGCTCCGCCGGTTTCAGCACCACGGTGCAGCCCGCTGCCAAGGCGGGGGCAATCTTCTGCACCGCCATCAGCAACGGGAAATTCCACGGCACGATCTGGGCACAGACGCCGACCGGTTCCTTGCGCGTGTATGCAAAGAAGGCGCCCTCGGGCGCGTTGGATGGCTGGATCTGTTCTCCGGCCAGCTTGGTCGCCCAGCCGGCGTTGTAACGCAGCTGGTTCACCGACCCCGGAATATCCACCATCCGCGCCATGCTGACCGGCTTGCCATTGTCGATCGCTTCCAGTTCGGCGAGTTCGTCGGCGTGCGCTTCGATGAGGTCGGCAAGGTGGCGGAGCAGAGCTTCGCGCTTTACCGGCGGCAGTCCGCTCCACCGGCCATCGTCGAACGCGGCGCGGGCGGCGGCCACGGCGCGGTCCACATCCCGGTCGGATGCGTCAACGATGTGCCCAATCACCTTGCCGCTCGAAGGATCCTCGACCTCCAGCGTCTTGCCATCACTGGAGGCCACCCACTGACCGCCGATGAACAGCTGCGGCTTGCGGTCAAGCAGCTTTTTGGCGGTATCGGAATAGGCAGGCTGGCTGAAGTTCGGGGTCATGTCGTTCATGGCGCAGATCTCTCCAAATGAATTTGGGCGATGCATAACACAGCCGTCGGGAAGGCGACAGGTGAAGCTTGGGCCATGCGTGTCAGTCGGTAAGCTCGGTAAAATCCGTCAGCGCCGCGTCCCGCAGTCCGCGCCACACATTGCGCGCCTGCACCGTGGGTGCGACATCGTGTACGCGCAACAGCTGAACCCCAGCCTGCATTGCGTGCACCGCCAGCATCACCGACCCGCCGAGACGGTGTTCCACGCCTGCCTCGTTGGACAGCGCGCCGATCATCCGCTTGCGGCTGGCCCCCACCATCAGGGGGCAACCCAGGGCATGGAACAGCGGCAGGGCGTTGAGCAACGCCAGATTGTCCGCCAGCGACTTGCCGAACCCGATCCCCGGGTCGAGGATGACGCGGCCTGTTGCAACGCCCGCCGCATAGGCTGCGTCGCGTCGCTCTGCCAGGTAGTCGAACACCTCGGTCACGACATCGCGGTAAGAACCGCCCTCGTGCAAATTGTCTCCCCTGCCCGGCGCGTGCATCAGAATGACCGTAGCACCGTGCGCGGCGACCAGTTCCAGACTGCGGGGATCGTGGCGGCCAGCAGACACGTCGTTGATCAGCGTCGCGCCCGCGCCGAGCGCGGCTTCCATGACCCCGGCACGGCGCGTGTCCACGCTGATCGCGGCCCCCATCTGCGCGCAGTATTCAACGGCCGGCAGAACCCGCTTGAGTTCATCCCCTTCCCAGACCGCCGCCGCGCCGGGTCGGGTGCTCTCCCCGCCGATGTCGACAATGGCCGCGCCCGCTTCGACCATTGCGGCGGCATGGGCGCGGCCCTCCTCAGGCTGATCGAGGAACAGTCCACCATCCGAAAAGCTGTCGGATGTCACATTGAGGATGCCGACAATCTGCGGCTGATCGAGGCGGACCGTGCGATCACCCAACTGCAGGGGCGGATGCGCCAGGGTTAAGTTCGTCCATTGCATCTCTGCCGCTGCGGCAACGGCTTCCGGCAACTGTCCTAAAACCCGGTCGATCCCGTCGCGGCCGCTGATCCAGCGTGCGATCACGTCGCCATCGCGCCGCAAGGTGACGGCAAACCGGCTGGCGTAGATCATCCCGCCCGCAAGTCGGATCGCGTCGCCCTCTTCGCTCTGCGGTGATGCGGCAAAGCCGATGGGGCGGACGTATATGCGGTCTGTCATCGACGAAACCGTGAATGGCTAGCCCGGTCATGGCAGGCAGGCCGATACTTCGCGCAAGGCGCAGCGGCAGACCACGCACCCGGCGGGTGCGATCGGTGTCGGGAAAGCAGCAAGCCGGTCAATCCTCCACACTCAGCAGGTATCGCTGCCGGGCCGCATCGATCGGCTTTACCTCGCCCGCCTGCTCCAGATGCCAGAAAGTCCAGCCATTGCAGCTTGGCGCGCCCTGAACATCCTTGCCCACCCCGTGGATGGAACCCGTGCGCCCCTCGCATATCAGCGATCCATCCGCGCGCACGACGGCATTCCATCTGCGCTTTGCGTCGAACAGCACGGTACCCGGCGCGATCAGGCCTGCTTCGACCAGCGCCCCGAACGCCACCTTGGGTGCCGACCGGGCAGATTGCATGGTCGCCAGCGCGCTTTCATCGAGCGGCAGCTCCCGGCCGATCCGCTCCAGCGCGGCGTGGCGATAATGATCCTCGCGCTCGCAACCAATCCATTGCCGCCCCAGCCGCTTGGCCACCGCGCCCGTTGTCCCGGTACCGAAAAACGGGTCCAGCACCACGTCGCCGGGTTCGGTTGTCGCCAGCAGCACGCGGTACAACAATCCTTCCGGCTTCTGCGTCGGATGAACCTTGCGCCCGTTTTCCTTCAGCCGCTCGGCCCCGCCGCAAACCGGCAGCGTCCAGTCCGAACGCATCTGCAGTTCGTCATTCAGCGTTTTCATCGCGCGGTAATTAAACTGGTAGCGCGCTTTTTCGCCCATGCTGGCCCACAGCAGCGTTTCATGCGCGTTGGTGAATCGGGTGCCCTTGAAATTGGGCATGGGATTGGACTTGCGCCAGACGATGTCGTTGAGGATCCAGAAGCCCAGATCCTGCATCAGGGCACCGACGCGATAGATGTTGTGGTACGACCCGATCACCCAAAGGGCGCCATCCGGTTTGAGGATGCGGCGCGCCTGCCGCAGCCAGGCTTGGGTGAACGCATCGTAAGCGGCAAAACTGTCGAACCGGTCCCAGTGGTCGGTGACGGCATCGACCGAACTGCCGTCGGGACGGGCGAGATCGCCGCCCAGCTGCAGGTTGTAGGGCGGGTCTGCGAACACAAGATCAACGCTGGCGTCGGGGATTTGGCGCATGGCCTGCACGCAGTCGCCCGGCAGTATCTGGTTAAGGGGCAAACGGCTTTCGCCGCTCCTCGCCTTGGCCCGTGTTAGCTCCGCAACCCCCATGTCACCCTTCCATCAACAACTTGTCCACAGGGTGAGTCCCTGCGGAGTCCGCGTCAAGAGGGTATCGCAAGTTCTAAGCCTTGCCCCTGATTTCGCTACATTTTTCTTCAGCCAACCGGAAGGGCGGGATCTATCCCGGTCAGTTCGACAGACCGTGTCCACAACTGCCGTGCGACCGATGCGTCGCGAGCGTTTCCGCTGATATAGGCGGGGCCGGAGCATGATCCCCTTAATTCAGCGAGGCCGTAAGGCCCGAAGTAGTCGCCTCCATGCGCTTGGGGATCAGTCGCGGCCTGCAGCGCAGGTAGCGCGCCGCACTGCGGGCTGTTGAGCAGCCAGCCGATCAGCGGCAGCACGACCTTGGCAGGTCCGACATGCCGCGCAATTTCCGTTTTCGCGACGCCGGGATGACACGCCAGCGCCGCCACAGGCGACCCCGCCGCGCGCAGGCGACGGTCCAGTTCAAGAGTGAACAGAAGGTTGGCAAGTTTGGACTGCTTGTAGAAGGCATTCCGGTCGTAGCCCTTCCGGGCATCCAAGTTGTCGAGGTCGAGGCGAGCGCCACGATGGGCGATGCTGGCCTGGGTGACCACCCGCCCGCCCCCATCGCTGGCAAGCCTGTCCAGCAGCAATCCGGTAAGCGCGAAATGCCCCAGATGATTGACGCCGATCTGCTGTTCGACGCCATGCGCATAGCCAAGAGCGGGCATCATCAGTCCGGCATTGTTGATCAGCACGTCCAGGCGGGCTTCATTTGCAACCCGATCGACAGCGGCGCGGATGCTCTCCATGTCAGCGAGATCCAGCGCAAGGAATTGCAGATCCGCGCCCGGCATCTCGCTTTCTATTCGGGCGATGGCGTCTTCCCCTTTTGCCCGGTTGCGGCAGGCCATCAGTACGCGCGCGCCCCGCAACGCCAGGTGGCGGCCGATCTCGAAACCGAGGCCGGTGTTCGCACCTGTCACCAGCACGGTTTTCCCGCTCTGGTTTCCAATGTCGGCAAAGCGGAAGCGGGTCATGCAGGCAGCTCCAGTTGAGCGACCGGCGCGAAGCTGCGCCGGTGCAGGGGTGTGGGTCCGTGTTCTCGCAATGCCCGCCGATGTTCGGCGGTGCCGTAACCCTTGTTACGGTCCCACCCGTACTGCGGATGAGTCAGTGCTGCTGCCAGCATGAGCCGGTCGCGGTGTTCCTTGGCAACGATGGAGGCGGCGGAAATGGCCGGTTCGGTCCCATCCCCTCCGACTATTGCCTCAGCGGGCCAGCGCCAATCGCGCGCGCGCCCAGCCGGCGTGAAATTGCCATCCACCAGCACTCTGTCCAGTTGCCCCACACCGTGCTGCGCCATGATGAAGGCAAGGTGATCAACCGCCTGCGTCATCGCGAGCATGGTCGCGGCAAAGATGTTGAGGCAGTCGATCTGCGCCGGCTCCACCACGCCCAGTGCCCAGGCACAGCGTTCGCGGATCAGGACGTCCAGCTTGCCGCGCCTTCGTGCGGTCAGCCGCTTGGAGTCAGCCAAGCCGGTCGGCGGAGCCTGGCACAGTACCACCGCGGCCGCCACCACCGGCCCGGCTAAGGGTCCCCGCCCGGCCTCGTCCACACCGGCAACCATGGGGACGGCACCAAACGCGCTTGTGGGCGTTCCGCCTAACATGACACGATCGATAGCCATGAAAACCACCCTATTCCTTACCCTGGGCCTTCTCGCAAGTTGCGGCGGAAACGCCGGCGCGAGCAACCCGGTGCCCGACCAGGCCGGCACACCGCCCGCGCCGACCGCCGGAGCGGCCTTTGACGGCAACTTTTCGGAGCAGTCGTTCGGCACGTATAACGAACCGTGGGCGGCCGCCTTCGCGCCTGGCACGCAAACCCTGTTCATCACCGAAAAGCGCGGCACGGTGCGCGGCCTGGACACGCGCAACAACAGGCAGATCACCATCACAGGTGCGCCCACCGTCGATTACGGCGGTCAGGGCGGTCTTGGCGACATCGCATTCCTGCCCAGCGAGAGCGCTGCGACTGTGGGTACGCGCACAATTTATCTCAGCTGGGCGGAGGCAGGTCAGAACGACACGCGCGGCGCGGTTGTGGGCCGCGGCCAATTAGTCTGCAATACGGAAACGACCTGCCGGATCGACAATCTGGCCGTGATCTGGCGGCAAGCACCCAAGGTAACCGGCCGAGGCCACTACTCGCACCGCATCGCCTTTTCCCCTGACGAGCGTTACATGTTCATCGGCAGCGGCGACCGGCAGAAACTCGATCCGGCGCAGGATAATTCGAACACCCTTGGCACGATCGTCCGCCTCAACCTGGACGGCACGGTGCCAGCAGACAATCCGTTCGCCGGCCGCGCCAGCCCGACCGATCAGATCTGGTCGTATGGCCATCGCAATATTCTGGGCATAGCCTTCGACGCGGAAGGACGACTGTGGAACATGGAGCACGGTCCCGCCGGCGGTGACGAGCTTAACCTGGTGCAGGCCGGCGGCAATTACGGCTGGCCGCTGGTTTCGGGCGGAGAGCACTACGACGGCCGCCCGATACCCGACCATTCGGCCAGTGACCCTTACGTAGATCCGGTGGTGAACTGGACCCCGGTCATCGCACCAGGGAATTTCATCTTCTATCAAGGCGACCTTTTCCGCGGGTGGAAGGGCAGTGCGCTGTTCGCGGGCCTGCGTTCCGAGGCGCTGATCCGCGTCGCCATGAACGGGACTTCCGCGCGCGAAGCCGAGCGGTTCGCCATGGGTGAGCGTCTTCGCGAAGTAGTGGAGGGCCCCGACGGCGCCATCTGGCTGCTGGAAGACGGCGAGTCCGGTCGGCTTCTGCGGCTTACGCCGCGCTGACAACGCAGCGTGGCCGAAACACTGGAGCAACGGGGTGTTGCGTCCGCAACGCTGGTCCCGCTCGATCTGGTTGATCCGCACCTGGTCGAGCAGCTGCTTGATGCGGTATTCGGTGAAAGCCGGCATGGGCGCACCGCTTATCGCGTCCGCGAAGGCACCCAGGCGCTGGCGGGACTGTCCTTCGCAGCGCTCGATGAAAACGACTACCTTGCCGCTTCCATCCAGGCTTGGCCCGTTGCGCTGACCGATCCTGAGGGTCGTGCGCACCCGTTGGTGATGATTGGCCCAGTTGCGGTCCTGCCGCAGCGGCAGGGCGAAGGTTTGGGCAAGGGGCTTGTCACGGCTGTCATAGCCGCGCTGGAGAGCAATGCGACCCCGGCCCGTCCACCCCTTCCCCAAGTCCTGATCGGGGATGCCGGCTATTACGCGCCGTGGGGATTTACTTCTGCACACACGCTAGGGTGGCGGTGCCCCGGCCCGTGGGAGCCGGAGCGCCTGCTGGTACGGTGCGCCAATCCCGCCATTCTGCCCGTGGAGGGCATGCTGGGTCCCTGGATCGGTGGAACCATGCAACAGGCTTGAGCAAACCGCGCGCTTCAGTCAAAGGTTCAGACAATCGATGCCCTACGAACCGCCACCCGACCTTGCCGCCCTGTCGCTGCCGCAGATTGCCGAACTGGCGGCTGCCCGCAAACTTCCGCCGGTCGAACAATGGGCACCCCAGCGTACGGGCGACAGCCGGATGTGCATTGCGGCGGATGGAACATGGTTCCACGATGGTTCGCCCATAACTCGGTCTGCCATGGTGCGCGCGTTTTCCGGCCTGCTGATGCGGGACGAAAGCGGTCGCCACTGGCTGATTACCCCGCATGAGCGACTGACTATCGAAGTGGAGGATGCGCCATTCATTGCTATCGATGTCGCGCGCAAGGACGACGATTTCGTGTTTCGGCTGAACACGGATGAATTGATCGTCGCCGGGCCGGACCACCCGCTCACGGCCCGCGGAGAACCTGAACTGCCCGCGTTCTACGTCCATGTCAGAAGAGGCTGCGAAGCGCGGCTGAACCGTTCCACCTATGAGCAATTGGTTCAGATGGCTCTGGCGCAAGATGACGGTTGGATGGTGTCGAGCGGCGGTGCGACCTTTTCCCTGCTTCCGGCATGAACACCCTGTTCGACCGGCTGGGACGCCTGTTCGAGGAGGGGCATCGGCGGCCGTTGACAGGGCTGCTGAGCGACAGCCGCTTTGATACCGCTGCGCAGCCGCGCGCCGCAGCCGTGCTGATCGCCGTGACGGAGCGGGAGCGGCCGGGAGCGCTCCTGATCCACCGGCCGGTCACGATGCGGCGCCATGGCGGGCAGGTCGGCTTTCCGGGCGGCGTGATCGACCCGGGCGAAGACGCAATCGCCGCCGCCCTGCGGGAAGCGGACGAGGAATTGGGCATTACGCCCGCGGCCGTCCAGGTGATCGGTCAGAGCGATCCTTACCGCACCGGCACCGGGTACGACGTCACGCCGGTCCTGGGCATCGTTCCTGCCGACCTGCCCCTGCGGCCGAACCCTGCGGAAGTGGACAGCTGGTTCGAGGCACCGCTCGACGTGCTGCTCGACCCGGCAAATCATCAGTCCCGCAGCGCGATGTGGCAAGGCGCGCGCCGGGACTATCTCAGCATCGAATGGCGCGAACACCAGATCTGGGGTGTGACCGCGGCGATCATTGCCAATCTTTCGCGCCGCATCGCCTGGGTTCAGGACCGGGTAGATGGCTGACCTGTCACGAGCAGAGTGGACCCGGCGCGCAGACCTTGCCGGGTTGATCGCGGCTCTTGGACGCGAGGAGGTCCGTTATGTCGGCGGCGCGGTGCGTGACACGCTGCTGGGGCTGGAGGCAAAGGACATCGACATCGCCACCACCCACCTGCCGGTCGCTGTCATGGCACGGTGCCAGCAGGCGGGCATCCGGACAGTTCCGACCGGGATCGAACACGGCACGGTGACAGTGCTGCTGCCCGGCGGGCCGGTGGAGGTCACTACCCTGCGGCGGGACGTGTCGACAGACGGCAGGCGCGCTACCGTCGCCTTTTCGACGCAGTGGCGGGACGACGCCGCCCGGCGCGATTTCACGATCAACGCCTTGTATGCGGACCCCGACACGCTGGAGGTCCAGGATTTCTTCGGCGGCCTCGACGACCTTGCGGCGCGGCGCATCCGGTTCATCGGCGAACCGCGGCAACGCATCGCGGAAGATCATCTGCGCATCCTGCGCTACTTCCGGTTTCAGGCCCGATTCGGCGACACGCCGGACGCAGACGCGCTGGCCGCCTGTTCGGCGCTTGCCAACACGCTGAAGGGTCTCAGCCGGGAGAGGATAGCGATGGAATTGCTGTCCATTCTCGCGCTGCCGGATCCTGCGCCCACAGTCGAGTTGATGCACGCGGCAGGCGTTCTGCCGGTCATTCTGCCCGAAGCTGGCCGCGCGCAGCGTAACGCGCTTGGCCGGCTTGTGCAGGCAGAACAGGCGCAGGCTATTGCCCCTGATCCGGTACGCCGGCTCGCGGCTCTGCTGCCTCCCGTGGCCGCATGTGTGGAGGATGTGGCAGCCCGGCTGCGGCTGTCCAAGGCACAGCGCGCGCGGCTGATCTGCGTGGCTGAACGTACCCCGGAGGACCGGGAACATCCCCGCCCTCTCGCCTACCGTCAAGGGCTGGACTGCGCCCGTGACCGGCTGCTCCTCTTGGGCGGTGATGCCGGCGCGTTGACCCGGTGGGAAGTGCCGCGCTTTCCTCTCACCGGAAAGGCGGTGATCGCGCGCGGCTTGACGGCCGGACCGGACGTCGCACGACTGTTGCGGGAGGCGGAGGCGCGATGGGTGGCCGCTGGCTTTCCTGACGAAGCGGCGGCCGCCCGCCTGCTCGACGAAGTGGTGGCGCAGCAATGATAGTCCAGTGGCTTCAGCCCACCTTCATACCGCACCTGCTACAACCCCTCTCCCACCTGCGCCTGTGAAGGCCTGAATACAATCGATCGGAGTTTACGAATGAAGTTTTTGACGCCCTTCCTCGCCGCTACCGCTCTCGCCGCGACGCCGGCACTCGCCCAGAACGCCGCCGCGCCTGGTGTGGCCGCAGAACTGGCCAGCGGGCAGGTGCAGGCAGGGGCAACTGTCTATGGGCCGGAAGGTAACGAGGTCGGCACGATCGAAGGCGTCGTGGATGGCATCGCCACCCTTGACACCGGTACGCACAAGGCGCCCTTGCCGCTCAGCGCATTCGGGCAGGGAACAAGCGGACCGACCATCACCGTCACCCGCGAACAGCTGAACCAAATCATCGAGCAGCAGCTCGCAGAGGTGGCCCAAGCGCGGGATGCGGCTCTTGTTGAAGGCGCAGCGGTGCTGTCGGCGGATAATCAGCCTGTCGGCACGGTCGAGCAGGTTTCCGGCGAAAACGTCATCGTGCAACGCAGTGGCACCAAGGCCCGCTTCGGTCTTGCCCGCAACCTCTTCAGTGTCGACGCAGCCGTTTTGAAGACCCGCCTCACGCTGCAGGAGATTGACACTTCCTTGAGCCAGACTGCCGGCACTGCGTCGACCCAGTAATCACCAGCGCCTGAACCGAAGAAGCCGGGGCGCCCACCCCGGCTTTTTTGTTCATGTTGAGTGCAAGCCGGCTGAGTACAACCAGGCGTGAAGAGGAGATTGCCAGTGAAGTCGATCCGTTCGGTGTCCATCGGCCTTACCGCGCTTGCCTGCGCCAGCCTGCCTGCGGCCGCCGTCGCGCAGGACCAGCGTTGCATTTCGCGCGCCGAAAGCCAGGCGGTTGTCGCTCATCTTATGCCCAGCCTGATCAGCAGCGCGCAAAAGCGCTGCGCCCCGCAGGTGGGCAACCGGTCCTATCTGTCAGCTGAGGGCCCGGCGCTTGTCAGTCGCATGACGCCGCTGTCGCGGGCGACGTGGCCGGATGCCAGGCGCGCGCTGGAGCGGCAGAGCGGAAACCCGTTGCCAGACAATGAAGCACTGCTGAATTTCGGGCGACAGGCCATTGCGGAAGGGGTGGCAAACGGAATGGATGCTGACAGTTGCAGGATGGTGGATCAGCTTCTCGAACAGCTTGCCCCTCTGCCGCCGCGTAATCTGGCCAATGTCTTTGCCCTGTTCCTCGAAACGGGGGTCAACAACAGCAGAAACTCCCCACTGCGCGTGTGCCCGTCGGCGCCGCGATAGGTCAGGCGGGGCAGTCGCGGCGCCGCGCCTAATCGCCCGGGCGCATCAATCGAACTTGTTGTCGCGCGGAAATCCCTGCGGCGGCATTCGGCCAGTCCCGCCGCGGGCGACCTTCCACTGCCACATCTCCGTCTCGGTTCGGGTGCGGTCACCCTTGCCGCCCATCTTCCAGCTGAGACCTTCCTCCAGCCTGAAGCTGACCGCGTCCGCCAATCCGCCGTCGCGGTAACGCTGCAACTGCACCCCCTGCCCGCGTTCCATCACCGGCAGTTCGTCCCGGTTGAAGACAACCAGCTTGCGGTTGTCACCCGTCACCGCGATGTGGTCGTGTTCGGGCAGCATCGGGCGCACCACAGCCAGCTTGCCGTCCTTGACGTTGACCACCTGTCGACCTTTGCGGGTTTCGGCCAGGAGATCGCTCATCTTGGCTGCAAATCCCTTTCCGCTGGACGATGCCAGCAGCAACAGCGAGTCGGCGCGGTACAGCAGGGCTGCGACGATCTGCGCTTCCGGCTCCAGGTCGAGCATGGCACGGACCGGTTCCCCGAACCCGCGCGCGCCCGGCAACCGGTCACAGCGAAGGGTGAAGAAGCGGCCTTGATCGGTGGCAATGATCAATTTGTCGGTCGTCTGGCCATGCAGCGCAAAGGCCGGACCGTCGCCTTCCTTGAACTTGAAATCTCCATTAAGTTCCACGTGACCGCGCGCCGCCTTGATCCATCCCTTCTGCGACAGGATGATGGTCAGCGGCTCCCGTTCGATCATGGAGTCCATGTTGAACTCGACCGCGGGTGCGGCCTCCGCGATGGTCGTGCGGCGGCGGCCCAGTACCGTGTTCTCGGCGTATTCCTTGCGTAAACGAACCAGGTCACGCTTCAGACGCCGCTTCTGCTTTCTGGGGTCGTCGAGCAGTTCCTGCAGTTCTCCCCGTTCTTTCAGCAGCGCCTCCTGCTCCCGCCGCAGTTCCATCTCCTCCAGCTTGCGCAAGCTGCGCAGCCGCATGTTGAGAATAGCCTCGGCCTGACGGTCGGTCAGCTCGAACTCGGCCATGAGAACCGGTTTGGGCTCGTCCTCTGTCCTGATGATGGCGATCACGCGGTCGAGATTGAGGAACGCGATGATATAGCCTTCGACCAGTTCAAGCCGTCGGGCGATCTGGTCCAGGCGGTGCCGACTGCGCCGCTGGAGGATGTCGATCTGGCTGATGATCCAGTGTTCCAGCAGCTCCTTCAGTCCCAGAACCATGGGCGTGCGCGTCGCGTCGAGCACGTTGAGGTTCAGGCCGAAACGAACCTCCATGTCGGTCAGTTTGTAGATGCTCTCTTTCAGCAGTTCCGGCTCTATGTTCCGGCTGCGCGGCACCAGCACGATGCGGATCGCTTCGTCGGATTCGTCGCGCACATCCTCCAGGATGGGCAGCTTCTTGTCGGCGATCAGGCCCGCGATCTGTTCGATCAGCTTGCCCTTCTGCACCTGATACGGGATTTCGGAAATGACCAGCTGCCACTGCCCGCCACCCAGCCGTTCTATGCCGGCCTCGCGATCGGCGTCGCTGCGCCCTTCGGCGGCGTGAAACCGGCCGCGCACCCGGAAGCTGCCGCGCCCGATTTCATAGGCATGGGCTATGGCGGCCGGGCTGTCGACGACCAGCCCGCCGGTGGCAAAATCCGGACCGTGGAACAATTCCATCAACTTCGCGTGCTCGATCGCCGGCTGGTCGATGACAGCCAGGGTC
The DNA here is from genome assembly GCF_022605525.1 of Porphyrobacter sp. GA68. Taxonomy (GTDB): domain Bacteria; phylum Pseudomonadota; class Alphaproteobacteria; order Sphingomonadales; family Sphingomonadaceae; genus Qipengyuania_B. The sequence continues at coordinate 1,325,149 of NZ_JAKQYJ010000001.1, read as the reverse complement.
GCGTCCACGATTTCCGCAACGTTGTGCGACGGGATGTTGGTGGCCATGCCGACTGCAATCCCGCTGGCACCGTTGGCCAGCAGGTTGGGGAACAGGCCGGGGAAGATTTCCGGCTCCTGCTCCTCGCCGTTGTAGGTCGGGATGAAGTCGACCGTGCCTTCGTCCAGCCCTTCCATCAACCGCAGGGCCGTGCGGGTCAGCCGCGCTTCGGTGTACCGGTAGGCCGCCGCATTATCGCCATCGATGTTGCCGAAATTCCCCTGCCCCTCCACCAGGGGATAACGCAGGGCGAAATCCTGCGCGAGGCGGACCATCGCATCATACACGCTGGCGTCGCCGTGCGGATGGTATTTGCCGATCACGTCGCCCACCACACGGGCCGATTTCTTGAACGCGTCGGTCGGATTAAGCTTGAGCTGACGCATCGCCCACAGCAGCCGGCGGTGTACCGGTTTCAGCCCGTCGCGCAGGTCCGGCAACGACCGGGCGGTGATGGTCGACAGGGCATATACCAGATAGCGTTCCGACAGGGCGGCATCGAATGGCGCGTCGATGATGGCGTCGAACGGATCGCCGCCGGCGGTCGTATCCTTGGTGGGCATGGTGTGCGCCCTAGCATCCCGTCGGCAAGGCGACAATCACGGGCGACGGGCCAAGGAACAGCGATGTCCGCTCAACCGTTAACGACTGCAACACCAGACAAGAGGACAGTATGGCCAAAACAATCATGATCCTGGCGACCGATGGGTTTGAGCAGTCGGAACTTCTCAAACCGAAGCAACTGCTCGAGGAGCAAGGGTTTACCACCCATGTCGTCAGCCCGGAAGGCGGCGAAATCAAGGGGTGGAACGAGGACGATTGGGGCAAGAGCGTTCCCGTGGACAAGACCGTCGATGAGGTGAGCGCAGCCGATTACGATGCGCTGCTGCTGCCCGGGGGGCAGATCAACCCGGACAAGCTGCGCATGAACGACAAGGCGGTGCAGCTGGTGAAGGATTTCGCCAGCGCGGACAAGCCGGTGGCGGCGATCTGTCATGGACCGTGGCTGCTGGTGGAAGCAGGCATGGTGCAGGGAAAGACCGTGACCAGCTGGCCATCCATCCGCACCGACTTGCGCAATGCCGGCGCCAATGTGGTGGATCAGGAAGTCGCGGTGGATGGCAAGATCATCACCAGCCGCAATCCGGACGACATTCCCGCTTTCAGTGAGGCACTTGCCCAGATGCTGCAAAATGAGCGGGTGCCAGAGCAGGCGTAGCGCAAACCACTGTCGGGGTGAGACGGTGACGTCCGTCTCACCCCCCCGCCGATACTGTTGCAGTTTGCGGCCGGTCCGCTGCCGAGTTAGGTGGCTTGATCGTCGGCACTTACGCTTCCCGGAGCGGCGGCGCAGCTAGGGTTTACGCATGTCTCGCGCTTCGCGAGGAACGTGCAATGCCATGCCGTCCATGGCTTCCGTAACCTCGATCTGACACGACAGGCGGCTGGTCCGGCAGGCACCGGCGGCAAGGTCGAGCATGTCCTCCTCATCCTCCGACGCCGGAGGCAACCGCCCGAACCACTCCGGCGCGACGATCACATGGCAGGTGGAACACGCCATCTGCCCTTCGCAAGTGCCCTCCAGCGGGATGCCCGCTGCCTGCGCCGCGCGCAGCAGGTTGTCGCCAGGTTCGGCCTGAACCACGATTTCGGTGTCACCGCGGATAGTGAAGCGGATCAGCGGCATCATGCCTCCTGTGCCTGCGCCGCGGCGTTTATCAACTCCGCTGCCTCTTCCAGCTCAGCAAGAGAGGTATAGCGGCCGAAGCCGAGGCGAATGGACGATTTTGCGTCGGCTTCGGCAAGGCCGATTGCCTTGAGCACATGGCTGGTTCGCCCCGACCCGCTGGCGCAGGCAGAACCGGCCGAGAACATTACCTGGCGGCAGTCGCTCATCAGACGAGCGACGTCCAGACCGGCGCGGCGGATGTTGATGTTTCCCCGCCACCGCTCCTCGCGGCTGCCGTTCCACGCCCACCCGGCGAACAGTTCGCGCGCCCGGTTGAACAACGCGGCGACGTGCTTCGCGTCTGTCTGCCTCTGTTCCAACGCAACCTTCGCCGCAGCGCCGAAACCGGCGCAAAGCGCAGGGCTGAGCGTGCCGGAGCGCACTCCTTCCTGGCCGCCCCCGGTGCTGACCGTGTGCAGTTCGACGCCATCGCGCACCCACAGCGCACCCACACCTTTGGGTCCATGCAGCTTGTGAGCCGACACAACGATGAAGTCGGCAGTGGGCACTTCCAGCTTGCCAGCCGCCTGCACCGCGTCGATCAGAAGCAGGGCGCCCATGTCCTGCGCCCGGCGGCTGACTTCCGCCATCGGCTGCACCACCCCAATCTCGTTGTTCACCTGCATGATGGCGACAAGCTGCGGCCGAACGGCAAGCCGGTGGCCCGGATCGACCAAACCTTCTTCGTCGACCGGCCAGATTTCCGTTTCGCCGACAGCTCCGGCGGTGTCGAGGACCGCGGCATGCTCGATCGCGCTCACTGCGATAGCAGGACGGGCGCCCGGTGCAGCGAACCCGCGCATCGCCAGATTTATGGCTTCAGTGGCGCCGCTGGTGAAAACAACTCTGCCTCCCGGCGGAAGCAGCGCCGCCACCTGTTCCCGCGCCAGTTCGACAGCGGCAGCGGCCATGCGCCCCATGCGGTGGGGCGAATGCGGATTTCCGAAGCCATCGCCTCCTGGTCCATCCAGCCAGCGCAACATCGCCTCGCGCGCTTCCGGGGCGAGCGGTGTGGTTGCCTGATAATCGAGATAGATCATCTGCTCGCCACTACCCGCCTGGAAGGCCCGTGTCGAAGCCCTGGGTGCAGGCCGGCGTGCTTGCCTGCGGGCATGTTCATCGGGAAAGAGCCTGCCAGGCATCGACGAAGCGCTCCAGTTCCTTAGCTGTCGTGTTCCAGCCCAGGCTTATCCGGACGGTGCGCCGCGCGACGTCGGGCACCACGCCAAACCCTGTAAGAGCCCGGCTGGGCTTCAGCGTGCCGGACGAACACGCACTGCCTGCAGATATCGCGAACCCCGCCGCGTCCAGCCGGATCAGCACGGCCTGCGCGCCAAGCGTCGGGTGTACGGCGGCAAATATCCAGGAACACTGCGCGCCCGGCGCCAGCACCTCTCCCAGTGCATCGCCAAAAGCCCAGCGCTCCGCTTCGGTGGTGGCCCAGCGGTCGAGCCCACCTGCCTCCAGAGCGGCTGCCATGCCGAGGATGCCCGGGAGATTCTCGGTTCCGCGGCGATAACCCCGCTCGTGCCCTCCTGACGGCTCCAGCATCGCGTAATCCCGCACCAGCAACGCCCCTATCCCGACCGGCCCACCGAACTTGTGCGCCGACACGATGGCCATCTCAGCATCGGGTAAAGGCAACTTCCCGGCACTTTGCGCACAGTCGGCAAGCAGAATGCAGCGGGAGTCGTCCTGTCTGCCGCCCGTCAGCAGAATGGTGCCGGTTTCGGAGTTCACGTGCTGGACCGCGGCCATCGCCTGTTCGGTTCCGGCAAAGTCGGGCCTCCCTGTCGTCAAGGGCATCACCTGAGCGCCGGGAGCCGCGCCGAATACCGCGTCATGCTCCACCGCGCTGACGAACCGGCGCCGCTGCGAAACCTCGCGGCCAAGCGCCAGCGCGGCCGCTTCGCTGGCGCCGGAGGTGAAGATCACCTCGCCTTTCCAGTGCAGCGACGCCTTAATTCGCTCTCGCGCGTCTTCCAGAACCCGTCTTGCAGCCCGCCCTTCCGCATGGGGAGAAGAAGGGTTGGCCCACAGGCGCAACCCTTCCTCCACCGCAGCACGCGCCGCCGGGTGCAGCGGAGTGGTCGCAGCATGGTCGAGATAGATGCGCGGCAGGTTCAACGGTCCAGCAGAAGAATTGCGAAACGGGCAAAAACCCCTATATAGCGCGGCGACCAGCGGCCGCCAGCCGCCTTCCACATCGCACGAGTAACTCGCCAGCATGCCCTCCGTAATCTTCCCCGGTCCCGAAGGCCGCCTAGAAGGCCGTTTCTCTCCTCCGCCGCGCTCCCGTGCGCCGGTCGCCATGATCCTGCACCCCCATCCGCATGGCGGCGGCACCATGAACGAGAGGATCACGCAAGCTCTCTACAAGACTTTCGTGGAACGCGGCTTTGCCACCTTGCGCTTCAACTTTCGCGGCGTGGGCCGCAGCCAGGGCAGTTTCGACAACGGTGTGGGCGAACTGTCAGACGCCGCCGCCGCCCTCGATTGGGTGCAGTCGATCCACCCGGAAGCGCAGACCACCTGGGTCGCCGGGGTCAGCTTCGGCGCGCTGATCGGCATGCAACTGCTGATGCGGCGACCCGAAATCCGGGGCTGGATCTCGGTGTCGGCGCCCGCGTCCATGTACGACTTCACCTTCCTCGCGCCATGCCCGGCCAGCGGCATCTTCGTGCACGGCGCGCAGGATAGTGTCGTACCGCCCCCCTCGGTGGGCAAGCTGGTCGAGAAGCTGCGCACGCAGAAGCACATCACCGTTCACCACGACGAAATCCCGCGCGCCAACCATTTCTTCGAGAATGAGATGGACGATCTGATGCGGTCGGTGAACAATTACCTGAACTTCCGCATGGACCCTGCCTGCCCCATCAAGTAACAAGCTGATTACTAGGCACGGTTGCCCTGCGGCCGTGCTGTTTCTCTCCCGCTTGTATTCTGCTGGTTATGTTGTAACATTGCAGAAATGCAGCCGACGATAGATCGGTGCATGGGACAAGGAGAGTGCTGATGGCTTATCTCGACAATACCGCTAGCCGGGCCGATCCCAGGGCGATCGCGACCGTTGTGGCAATCCATGGCGCGATTGGTGCGCTGCTGATTTCCGGGCTGACGGTCACTGGCGTGATCGCGCCGCCACCTCCTCGTTTCGAGGCGCGACCGGTGTACGTGCCTTTGCCGCCACCTCCAGCGCCTAAAGAGATGCAGCCAGACCCAAAGGTGCCGCCGCGTTCCGAAGTCTTTGTTCCGAAACCGGCCAAACCTTTGACGGCTCCTGCTAGCCCCGCGCTCCCGCCTAGTGAGCCGATGACGGGCAGCGGATCGATAGTGGTTTCCTCTGGCGGCGCATCACCGGGTATGACGAACGAGTTCCCGGTCGTGCTGCCCACGCCTACGGCATCGCCCATGGTACAACCCACCCGCCCCATTCCCCGCGGCGAACCGGGCAGCTGGATCACGCCGCAGGATTACCGGTCGCGCTGGATCAGTGAAGGTTTGACCGGCACTGCTCGCTTCCGCCTGTCGATCAGCCCGCAGGGACGGGTCACGAATTGCGAAATCACCCGTTCGACCGGCCATCAGGCGCTCGACGACGCGACCTGCACCCTCGTTCAACGGCGCGCGAGCTTCACGCCATCACGCGACGGGGCCGGCAATCCAGTAGCTGGCACGTATGAAAATGCGGTCGTCTGGCGCCTGCCGGACTGAGCCAGGCCGCTAGTCCGTGCCGCTCGCCCTCAGCTGGTCGAGCGGCGCCGACCCATCTGCCGCCGGGACGGTCCAGATCGCCACATTGACGACCGCAATCACCGCGAGCAGCACCATAAGCAGCGGCTGTTTGAGATTCCCGGTCCTGCGCCATAGCAGGAAAGCCCCCGCAAGCAGCGCAATCGCGGCCAGCATGAGGATTGAAAGCACCACGTTGATCATTGGCCCGTCATGCTAGAGCGCGGCGAGCAGAGGCGCAACGAACTATGGAACCTTGCCGCACTCCGGCCGCTTTGGCTGGAGAAAACAGGAGCACTTCCATGAGTATATTCGGCAAGATCAAAAACGCCATTTTCGGCGGCGGCGACAAGAGCGGCAGCAAGACCGCGGCATCCAGTCAGCCATCCACCCCTTCGCGAGCGGGTGCAGTCGCCCCGGCCGGATCGGCCGGGAATTTCCCCAAGACAAACATCAGCTACGCGCCGGGCGCCGAGCCGCAGGTGATGTCCGATGTGGATGTGGAGCGGCGGCTTGACGGAATGACCGGGGCGGACAAGCTGAACTGGCGCACTTCGGTGGTCGACCTGATGAAGCTCGTCGGCATCGATCCCAGCTATGAAAATCGCAAGGAACTGGCGACGGAACTTGGCGACACGGACTATTCAGGCAAGGCCGAGGAAAACATCTGGCTGCACAAGCGCGTGATGCAGGAACTGGCGAAGAACGGCGGAAAGGTGCCTGCCAGTCTGACTGACTGAAGACCCCCGATTGACTTGGCGTCATGGCGGCAGCACACCATGCCGCCATGACGTCTTCCACACTGACACTCACCCGGCGGCAAGCCCTCGCGGGGCTTGGCGCCGCTTCCGCCATTGCATTGAGTGGCTGCGCGCGGGCCGTATCGGTCGCCAATGCGCCGGCGGCGCCGGACCAGTTCCTTGATCAGATCGCCTTCAACCTGCTTGAACACGAGCCGGAGCGGGCGACTGCACTGGGCGTGGATGCTGGCCGCTATGCAGCGTTGCGCGGACGGCTGGAGGATCAATCCCCGGCAGGGCAGGCCGCCTACGCCGACCGCCTGCGCCGCGATCTGGCGGACGTGCGGGCGTTTTCGCGCACCGGGCTGGACGCCGACACGCTGACCAGTCTGGAGGTTGTCGAGAGCGCCTACGTCACGGCTCTCGACGGTTTTGCCCTGCCCTACGGCGACGTGGCCGTCGGCAGTTGGCGGAATGCGCCCTATGTCGTCATCCAGAACGTCGGCAGCTATATCGACATGCCTCGCTTCATGGACTCCACTCATCCGGTCAACAACGAAGCCGATGCAGAGGCATTCGTGGACCGCATCGAAGCCTTGCCCGCCGTTCTCGACGGTGAACTGGAGCGTATTCGCAGCGCGCGTCAAATGGGTGTCGTGCCGCCGGCGTTCCTGCTCGACAAGGCCATCGCGCAGATGGAGGCGACGATTGCCGCCGCCGGCACGGGCGAACCCTTCACCAGTTCGCTGGCGGGCAAGCTGGACGAAGCCGGTCTGGCGGGCGGCTGGGCAGCCCGCGTGCAGGCGGCAACCACGTCCGGCGTGGTGCCAGCCCTGCAGCGGCAGCTTGCAGAGTTGCGGGCGCAGCGCGCGGTGGCCACGTCCGATCCGGGTATGCGGGCGCGGCCGCGCGGAGAGGAATGGTATGGCTGGGCCTTGCGGGCCAGCACCACCACCCCGATGACACCGGACGAAGTGCACCGACAAGGACTGGAAGAACTGCGTGCGTTGCATGGCCGCATGGAGCCGATCCTGCGCCAGATCGGCTATACCAGCGGCTCTGTCGGTGAACGCATGCAGGCGCTGTCGCGCGACCCGCGCTACAAGTTTGCCGAGGGAGATGCAGGGCGCGCGGAGATCATGGCGTTCATCCAGGACCGGATCGCCTGGATCACCGCGCAGATGCCGCGCGCCTTCAACACCCTGGTCAGTCCCAATCTGGAAGTGCGCCGACTGCCGCTCGCCGAAGAACCCGGCGCGCCGGCCGCCTACGGCGGCGCGGGCAGCAAGGACGGCAGCATTCCGGGACGGATGTGGATCAACCTGCGGACAACTGACCTGCATCGTAAATACGACCTGCCCGATCTGACCTTCCATGAGACGATCCCCGGTCACGTGTGGGAGGGAGAATATTCCAACCGGCTGCCGCTGATCCGGTCGATCCTCGCCTTCAACGCGTTCAGCGAAGGCTGGGCGCTGTATGGACAGCAGCTGGCCGACGAGCTTGGCGCCTATGATGGCGACCCGGTCGGCCGGCTCGGCTATCTTCAGGCGCTTGCCTTCCGCGCCTGCCGGATGGTCGTGGACACGGGGCTGCACGACAAGGGGTGGAGCCGGGCGCAAGCGGTGAACTTCTTTGTGGAGGAAAACGGCTCGAAACGCGAAGAAGTCGAGAGCGAAGTCGATCGCTATTGCAGCTGGCCCGGACAGGCGTGCGGCTACAAGGTCGGCCACAGCGAAATCGTGCGCAAGCGCGCGTGGGCAGAACAGCAACTGGGCGCCGCCTACGATGTGCGGGCGTTCAATGACGCGGTGGTTCTGGGCGGAAATGCACCGCTCGATGTCATGGCGCGCAATGTGCAGCGGTTCGTGGCGGGGGCTGGGTCACGCGGATGAGGGGTTAGCCGTCATTGACTTGAACGCGGCGGGTGGCATCATCGCCGAAACGTTCCTTGTCACAGGTCAACTGCATGCGGCTGCTCCTTTCCCGTTCGGCCAGAGCCCTTTGGCCGGTTCTTCTTCTGCTCGTTGCCGCGCCGTTGCAGGCACGCTGGCACGAGGCACAGACGGACCACTTCGTCATCTATGCCGACGACCGGCCAGAGGACGTCGAGGAGTTTGCCAGGCTGCTGGAGAGCTATCACGCTGCCCTTGAGCTGCTGACAGGGCGGGCGATGAAGGATGTCAGCCCGTCCAATCGCCTCGTCATCTTTGCCGTGGGCAATGCGCGCGATCTGCGCCGGCTGGCAGGTGGCGACCACTACCTGCAGGGTTTTTATATTCCGCGCGCCGGTTCTTCACGCGCCTATGTACAGGATGTTAAGATCAACCGCAGCGAACTGGATCCGTCGATGCAGACGCTGCTGCACGAATACGCCCACCACTTCCTTATCTCGCAATCGCGCTTTGCCATGCCCCGCTGGATGAGCGAAGGGGCGGCGGAATTCTTCTCTTCCGCGCAGTTTCCCAATTCTGGCAACGTCTCTGTCGGCCGACCCGCGATCCACCGGGCCGCAGAGCTGCGGTACGCCGCCGAAGTGCCCATCGGTGAACTGCTGGACAGCGATCTCTACAACGCGAAGAAGAGGACGGTCTACGACGCGTTCTATGGCCGGGCGTGGCTGCTGTACCATTACCTGTTCTTTTCCGATGACCGCAAGGGGCAGATGGCCGCCTACATCCGGCACCTGATGGGTGGCATGACCGCGCTAAACGCGGCGCAGGCGGCGTTTGGCGACCTGAAGCAGCTGGACAAGGATCTCGACCGCTACGCCAAGTCGCGGCGGATGATGGCGTTCAATCTGACCCCGGACATGTTGCCGCCGCCGGCTGCTGTAACGGTGCGGCCGTTGAGTGAAGGTCATGCGGCAGTGATGCCCCTGATCATCCGTTCGCAGAAGGGTGTGAACCGGGAGGAAGCAGCCAAGATCGTCAGCGAAGCTCGGCAAATTGCCGCCCGCTTTCCCAACGATGCGCAAGCGCAAGCGGCCTTGGCGGAAGCCGAATACGACGCGGGAGATGATGCGCGCGCCATCGCCGCCGCCGATCGAGCCATCGCGCTCGACCCTAAAGTGACGAACGCCTATGTGCAGAAAGGCTACGCGCTGTTCCGCCAAGCTGCCGAGGCCGAAAACGCAGACACGGCTTACAAGGCGGCGATGGGCCCATTTACCCAGCTCAACCGGCTGGAAAACGATCATCCGCTACCGCTGATCTACTACTATCGCAGCTTCACGGCGCGCGGCATGGAACCTACCGAGACGGCTCGGCATGCCCTGGAGCGCGCTGCGGAACTGGCGCCCTTCGATCAGGGTCTGTGGTTCGAGGCAGGATTGATGCAGGCAAGCGAGGGGAAGATCGCCATCGCCATCAGCAGCCTGTCCCCAATAGCGGGCGATCCGCACGGCGGGAGGTTTGCGGCCACCGCAGCCTCGCTGATCCGGGCAATGGAACAGGCGCCGGAGGGTGAACCATTCGATCCCGCCCCTGTTCTCGCTGAAGCGAACCGGGCCGCGGAAGCGGCTGTCGGCGCAGGCACCGAGTAGCGGCCCCGTTACCCTGACTTACAGCTCGCGGAGGAGCTCATCGGCCGAGAACGTTTAGCCGCAAACGCTGGAGCCGGGTTCTGCAGCCGGCGTCCAGCGTCAGGATGGCTGGTCAGGCGGCTTGCGGAGCGGCCTGCCGTACACCTTCGTCCACATGTTCGGCAAAGGGGCGGAAGTTGTCGACAAACAGTTGCACCAGCCGCTGCGCGGTGCGATCGTATTCCTCACCATCGGCCCAGGTCGACCGAGGATCGAGAATAGCCGGGTCGATGCCCGTGCTCTCCAGCGCCGGCAGCGAAACGGGTACTTCAAAGCCGAAGTTGGGATCCTTGCGGAACTCCGCATCGTTCAGCGACCCGTCGAGCGCCGCGTTCAGCAGAGCCCGGGTCGCCTTGATCGGCATCCGGCTGCCCACGCCGTACTTGCCGCCCGTCCAGCCGGTGTTGAGGAGCCAGCACTGCACGTGCCCCTTGGCGATCCGCTCTTTCAGGAGGTTGCCATACACGCTGGGATGGCGCGGCATGAACGGTGCGCCGAAGCACGTGGAAAAGGTTGCTTCCGGTTCGGTGACGCCGATTTCCGTCCCCGCCACCTTGGCGGTGTAGCCGGACAGGAAGTGGTACATCGCCTGGTCCGGCGTCAGCCGCGCGATGGGAGGAAGCACGCCGAATGCGTCCGCCGTCAGCATGATGATGTTGCTGGGCGGCGGCCCGAGGTTCTTTTCCGAAGTGTTCGGGATCGATGACAGGGGATAGGCACCGCGCGTGTTCTCGGTCAGGGAATTGTCGTCGAGATCAATGTTGCCATCGGCATCCATGACCACGTTTTCGAGCACGGTGTCGGCCATGCGCGTGGTCGCATAGATCTCCGGTTCAGCCTCTTCGGACAGGCGGATCATTTTGGCATAACAGCCGCCTTCGAAGTTGAAAACGGCGGTGTCTGACCAGCCATGCTCGTCATCGCCGATCAGCGTGCGACTGGCATCCGCCGACAGGGTCGTCTTGCCGGTGCCGGACAGGCCGAAGAACACGGCAGTCTTGTGATCGGGACCGATGTTGGCCGAACAGTGCATGGGCATCACGCCCTGTGCCGGCAGCAGGTAGTTGAGCACCCCGAAAACGCTCTTCTTCATTTCGCCGGCGTACTCGGTTCCGCCGATCAGGATTAGCCGCTCGGACAGGTTCACCGCAATCACCGTTTCCGTGCGGCACCCGTGCCGGGCAGGGTCAGCGCGGAAGCTCGGCAAATCGATGATCGTGTATTCCGGCGTGAAATCATCCAGTTCGTCCGGCGTGGGCCGTACCAGCATCGTGCGGATGAACATGTTGTGCCAGGCAAGCTCGTTGATGACCCGGACGTTGACGCGGTGTTCCGGCTGCGATCCGCCGAACAGGTCGGCCACATACAGCGTTTCCTTCTCCGCCAGGGCGGCAAGAAAATCTTCCTTCAGGGCGGCGAAGTGTTCCGGCTGCATGGAGGCGTTGTTGTCCCACCATACGGTGCCTTCGGTTTCCGCATCGCGGACGATGAACTTATCCTTGGCGCTGCGCCCCGTGTGCTTGCCCGTCGTGACGACCAGCGGTCCGCTCTTGGCGACCTTCCCCTCGCCGCGACGAACGGCATGTTCCACAAGCTGCGGCGACAGCAGGTTCGCAAAAACCTCGGCTCTTGTGGCAAAGCCCTGGTCGGCGAGGGAGGTGGCAAGGGTCACGGCAAAGTCTCCTGCTCGCGCATTCGTATGCGCTTCATCTTTCCCGTGGCTGGTAAAGCGCTGTTCAGCCTACGTCAAACTGGCAAGTGGGCCGTGAGCGAGGTTGCGACAGGGGGCTTGCTGCAAGATGGGCCGGCACGTACGGCGTTGTTGTCAGCACGGGGCTTTATCCGTAGTCATCCAGCATGGCACAGGAGCAGTCCACCCTATCAACATTTGCCGGCGACCAAACGGCGGCTGGTCCGCAGCGGGTGATCGCGCTGGTCGATGACGATCGCAACATCCTCACCACGGTGTCCATCGCGCTCCAGTCTGAAGGGTTCATCACCCGCATCTATGTCGATGGTGAATCGGCGCTGGAGGCACTGAGGGCCGATCCGCCCGATCTCGCCGTGTTCGACATCAAGATGCCGCAGATGGACGGCATGGAGCTGCTGCGGCGGCTGCGCCGGTTTTCCGACCTGCCGGTTATCTTCTTAACCAGCAAAGACGCCGAAGAAGACGAGGAAGCCGGGTTCGAGATCGGCGCCGACGACTACCTGGCCAAGCCGTTCAGCCTCCGCCTGCTGCTCGCGCGCATCCGCGCCGTTCTGCGCCGCACGGATGCGCGGCGACCCGAGGCGGCACCGCTCCGCTCGTCTCCTGAAAAGCCGCAGGACTCTCTGCAGGCAGGCCGGCTGCTGATGGATGCGGAGCGGCACCATGTCACTTGGGACAACAAGCCTGTTGCGCTAACCGTGACGGAGTTCCTGATCCTTGAGGCCCTGGCCGAACGGCCCGGCGTCATCAAGACACGCGCCCAGTTGCTCGACGCAGCCTATCCGGACGACAGCTATGGCGACGACCGGACCATCGACAGCCACATCAAGCGAATCAGGCGCAAGTTTCGCCTCGTCGATCCTGATTTCGCCGCCATAGAGACGCTGTACGGGGCAGGATACAGCTTCCTGGATGACTGAACCGATCAAGGCAGAGGGTCGCAAGACCGCCTTGCTTGACGATCCGCGCCTCGATCGGCTGCGCTGGTCCCGGCGGCTGTCCGTCACGGGCCGCATACTCATCGTCAATGTGCTGCCGCTGGCGATTTTGGGTGGCGGCCTCATATTTGTCGATGCCTATCGCAAACAGCTGCTGGAAGAACGGTTCAACCTCGCCCTCATCGAAGCGCAGATCACCGCTGAAGCGCTCGCCGGCGCCAGCCGCGCCCGGCAGGAAGCACTGCTGATCCAGATCGGCAAGGAACAGCGACTGCGTCTGCGGCTCTACGATGCGGACGGTCAGCTGAAGGCAGACAGCTTCGAGTTGGCACCCCCTTCCTTCGTGATTGCGGATCCCGACGATCAGGCCGGCGATGGACCCGTGACCCGCGCGCTAGACCGGGCGTTTGACTGGCTGGTCGGGGCACCTTCTCTTCCGGACTATCACGACACCGACTCGCGCGACGCGAACGCCTGGCCCGAACTGCGCCGCGCGCGCAGCGATAGTCTGACGCAGATCGTGCTGCGCGACGCGCCCGACGGTACGCACGTGATCACGGCCGCGGCACCCGTCGGGCTTGACGGTGAGACTCTGCTGACCACCCGTAATCCGGTGGACATCACAGTCGCCGTGCGGGAAGCGCGCCAGCAGGTGTTTGTGGTCGTGTTCGGCGCGCTGCTCCTGTCCGCCATGCTGGCGCTTTATCTGGCGCGCACGATCGTCACGCCGCTGCGCGAACTTGTGCAGGCGGCAATCCGCGTCCGCCAGGGTCGCGAGCGATTGGTGGAGGTGCCCCGTTTCGCCGAGCGCCGGGACGAGATCGGTCTGCTCGCCCGCGCAGTGTCGGACATGTCCAGCGCTCTGCGCCAAAGGATCGACGCGGTGGAAAGCTTCGCCGCGGACGTTGCGCACGAAATCAAGAACCCGCTTGCCTCCTTGCGCAGTGCGGTGGAGTCACTGGGCAAGGTCAAGGACCCCGAACTCGGCCGGCAACTGCTGGCGATCGCCGAACACGATGTGCGCCGGATCGACCGGCTGATCACGGACATTTCCGAAGCCAGCCGCGTCGACGCCGAACTGTCGCGCGCGACGTTCGAGGAAGTCGATCTGGCGGCACTTGCCCGCGCCGTGGTTGCGGCGAGAGAAAGCCGCCATCTCAACGACGATGTGCATGTCGTCGTGCAGGTCGACGCAGGGCCGCACAGGGTGATGGGCGTTCCCGCCCGGCTGGAGCGGGTCATCACCAACCTTCTCGACAATGCCGTGTCCTTCTCACCCTCGGGCGGCCGAGTCGCAGTGAGCGTCGAGGCCAAGGACAGGCGGGTGGTGCTGAGCGTTACTGATGAAGGGCCGGGCATTCCGGCGGAAGCGCGCAGCAAGGTCTTTCAGCGGTTCCACTCGCTCCGGCCGCGCGAAGAGGGCTTCGGCAACCATTCGGGGCTGGGCCTTGCAATTGGCCGGTCGATCGCCGAAGCCCATGACGGCACCCTGACCGCGCATGACCGCAGCGATGGTCACACCGGCGCGGTCCTCCGGCTCGACCTGCCACGCCCCGCCAAGGCATGACTTCAGCCGGGGATCTGCTTCTTGGCGGCGTCACGGTTGTCGCGATCGGCGGGCAGGCGGTCCTGCTTGACGGGCCGCCGGGCAGCGGGAAATCCAGCCTTGCTCTCGCGCTGATCGACCGGGGCGCGGTTCTGGTCGGGGACGATGGGGTGCGTCTGTCGCGCAGCAAAGGGAGGCTCACAGCGTCGCCGCCGCCACATACTGCCGGACTTCTGGAGGTGCGCAACGTCGGCTTGATCACAGTTGACGCGATCGTTGCACCATTGGCGCTGATCCTGCAGCTTGATGCCGGTGCAGGCCGCTATCCGGAAACGGTGGCGCGGCGGACCCTGCTCGACGTGCAGGTGCCGCTGCTGCCCTTTCGCGCCGGGGACGCGGTTCAGGCCGTGCGGGCAGAGTGGGCGCTGCGCCTGCACGGACTTGCAAGATAGTACCGCAATGCCCTTTTCTTCCGGGCAGGAAATTGCCACATCAGTGACAGGATGAACAATCCGGTTTCCAGCCACGGCGATGCCGCAACCAGCGCTGACGAAGGAGCGGGTCGGCAATTGCTGCTTGTCACCGGCCTGTCCGGAGCGGGCAAGACGACCGTGCTGCACGCACTGGAGGATGCCGGGTGGGAAACCGTGGACAATCTCCCGGTGCCACTGCTGGGCGAACTTGCCGGGTTTGGCAGCGGCAGCAACATCCCCCTGGCTGTGGGGATCGATGCGCGCACGCGCGGGTTCAACCCCGCCGATCTTCTTTCGTCCCCTGCTGGCGAAAGGAACCCTCCGGCCACCTTGTTCCTCACATGCGAGGATGGCGAACTGATCCGGCGGTTCAATGTCACGCGGCGGCGGCATCCGCTGGCGCAGGACCGCTCCCTGGCGGAAGGGATTGCGGCGGAGCGGGAACTGCTTGCCCCGCTGGCGAATGAAGCGGACGAGGTCATCGACACCACCGGTCTGACGCAGGTGGATCTGCAACAGCTGGTCCGCGAACGCTATCATGGCAGCGGCGCGGCACCGATGATCGTCACCATCACCAGCTTCGGCTTTGCCCGCGGAATGCCGCCGGTCGCAGACCTTCTGTTCGATGTGCGCTTTCTCGCCAATCCGCACTGGGTAGATGGATTGCGCGAACAAACCGGTCAGGACGCAATGGTGGGCGATTACGTCGCCAGCGACCCGGCATTCGCGCCGGCGTTCTCCCATATCGCGGGGCTGGTTGAAACCCTTCTTCCGTTCTACCGCGCGCAGGGACGCAGTTACCTCAACGTCGCTCTGGGATGTACCGGGGGTAAACACCGTTCCGTTTTCACGGCAGAGCGGCTTGCCAACCACTTGCGCAAACGCGGTTTTTCGCCCACTGTCCGGCATCGCAATCTGGCCCTGCCGGAGCCTGCCAGGCCCGCCGTCGCCAGCGAAGAACACGCGGTCGCATCGCAGGTATAGGCTGTTTTCTTGCACTTTCTTCTTCCATTAACCGGCTTTCGCCCATGATTGGCCTGGTCCTAGTCACCCACGGCCGGCTGGCCGACACCTTTGTCGAGGCCATGGAGCATGTCGTGGGGCCGCAAGCTTACGTCGCCACCATCTGCATCGGCCCCAATGACGACATGGAGCAGCGCCGCGACGAAATCGCCGCTGCCATCGCCGCGGTCGATCAGGGCGAAGGCGCCATTCTGCTGACCGACCTGTTCGGCGGCACTCCGTCGAATCTGGCGATTTCCCTGCTCGACGCAGGCAGGGTCGAGGTGATCGCGGGCGTCAATCTGCCCATGCTGATCCGCCTGGCCAGCGCGCGCAAGGCGATGGATGTGACCGCAGCCGTCGCGACCGCGCGGGAGGCGGGGCGCAATTACATCACGGTCGCGTCCGAGTTTCTTGCGCAGGACTGTTCCTCGGCGAAACGTGCCGCTTCCTGATGGTGCTGCGCCGGACGCTGACGGTGGTCAACCAGCGCGGCCTACATGCCCGTGCCAGTGCCAAATTCGTCGGCGCCGTCGCCACCCTGCCGGACGAGACAAAGGTGTGGGTCGCCAAGGACGGGCACCAGTCCGCGGGTGGTTCGATCCTCGGCCTCATGATGCTGGGCGCGGCCAAAGGCGACCAGATCGAAGTGGTCGTGGATGGCGGCGACGAGGCGGCAGTGATGGACGAGCTTGCGTCGCTGGTGACAGGCGGCTTCGGCGAGGAATAGTTTTCCACTCGCTCATCCACTGCGCCGGTCCGCTGACCACCATGCTCTAGTAGTGGAGCGCGCCGCCTGCGCCGCAAGGGCGCGGGTTTAGTCACAAGGGACAGCAGCAGAGGTTTATGCGCCGACAGATCACCGGCTTCTCCAATCCGACGGTAAAGTTCCTGCGCTCCTTGCGCGACAAGAAGCACCGGCGGCAATCGCAGCGATTCCTCGCCGAAGGATTGCGGCTGCTGACGGATGCAAGGGCGGGTGGGCACGTGCCCGAGATACTTGTGTCGGCAGGGGCGCGAACCCCTCACCCGCTGCTGTCCGAGCTGGAGGAAACCGTGCTGGCAGCGGGCGGCGAAGTCGTGGAAGTCACGCCTGACATCCTTGCCAAGATCACGGGCAAGGACAATCCACAGGCGGTGGCGGGCGTTTTCATGGAGTGGGACACGTCGCTGGATGCTCTGGATCGCGAAGCCGCGCCGATCTGGCTGGTGGCACAGGCGCTGCGTGATCCGGGCAATCTTGGCACCATGCTGAGGACCGTGGATGCGGTCGGTGCGGGCGGGCTGATCCTGCTGGACGATTGCGCCGATCCCTTCAGTGTCGAGGCGGTGCGGGCCAGCATGGGTGCCGTGTTCACGGTGGGCTTGGCACGGGCCCGATGGGACGCCTTTCTGCCCTGGCTGCGCAGCGGCGCCGGGCAGCTGGTCGCCGCTTCCCTGAGAGATGCCGTGCCGTACCGCGGCGCGCATTACCGCGCACCCTGCTTCATTCTGGTCGGTAATGAATCGCAGGGCTTGCCTGAGCCATACGAAGCAGAATGCGACCTGCGCGTCACCATACCCATGCTTGGCCGCGCCGACAGCCTGAACGCAGCAGTCGCCGGTGCCGTGCTGGCTTACGAAGTCCTGGCGTGCACCCGAGCCCCGGCTGCCAGCTGACGCGGGTGCCGCGCTATGATGACTTCCCGGAGTGCTGATGCGCAGCGCCCTGCGCCGCTTGTCACCCCCCCCTGCCCTATGATGCCTACTCCGCTGCGTCAGGCCAGGCGGGCAGCACCTTCGGCTCGTCCGCGGCGTCGTAGCGGGGGTGCGCCTCCACCAGCGGTACTTCGTCGATCTCCCGCTTGCCAATTTCGACACCCTTTTCCGCCAGTCGGCGCCCCGATGACAAGACGTTGCGTTCGAAAGAGCCGACGAAGTCGTTATAACTTTTAACTGCCGTGCCTAGGCCTCCCCCCATCCGCTTGAGATGTCCCGCTGCGACAGCCAGCCGGTGGTACAGTTCCGCGCCCATCCGGCCGATCTCCTGCGCTTCCCGCGCCAGCGCGTCCTGCCGCCAGACCTGCGCCACCGTCCGCGCGATGGCGACAAGATTGGTCGGAGTGGCGAGCAGCACGCGCCGCTCGAACGCGAAATCCCACAGTTGCGGATCGTGTTCCAGCGCGGCGGCCACGAAGTGTTCGCCCGGCACGAACATCACCACGTAGTCCGGTGCGTCCTCGAACTGCGACTGGTAGCTCTTGTTGCCAAGCGTCTGCACATGGTTGCGCATCGAACGCGCGTGCCCGTCCAGCGCCTGCGCCCGGGCGGCATCGTCCGTCGCCTCGAACGCCTCCTGATAGGCGTTGAGCGATACCTTGGCGTCAATCACCAGCACCTTGCCGCCAGGGATGCGCACGATCGCGTCGGGCCGCATCCGCCCTGCATCCGTATCAAGCGATTGTTCCAGCAGGAAGTCGGTATGCTGCGCCAGCCCGCATTGTTCCAGCAGGTTCTGCAGCGCCCGTTCACCCCACCGCCCGCGCGCCTTGGGCGCGTTTGTCAGCGAATTGCCCAGCCGCTGCGCCTCCCGCCGGACTTCTTCCTGCCCTGCCCGCAACCCTTCGATCTGGCCGTGCAGCTGGCTGAACGCGTCGGCACGCTTGGCTTCCAGCGATGCCACCTGATCTTCGTACTTCTGCAACCGGTCGCTCACCGGTTTCAGCAGATTGGCGACCGCTTCCTTGTTCGCCTTCTCGGCATTGCCAAACCGCTCGGTGGCCGAGGCGAGGAACTTTTCCTGCGCATCCCCCAGCACTCTCGAGCCGGTCAACTGAAACTCTCTGACCAGTTCCTCGCGCGCCTCTACCAGCAGACGCTTCTGTTCGTCGAAGTTGGCCGCCTTTTCCTTCAGCGTGGCCAGTTCACCCGCCAGCGCACGGTTTTCCGCCTGCGCACCGTCCATTGCAGCGGCGTGCGCGGCGCGCGCCTCGCGCAGTTCCGCCTCCAGCGGTTCCACCCGGGCAGCCCGTTCGCGGGCGGTTTCCGCGTCGGCAAAGGCGCGCAGGTATCTGGCCTCCGTTTCCCGGGCCTCCGTGTCCCGCTCGGTGAAACGCGCTTTCCAATCGGCAACAGGGCGCGAGCCGAAAAACCAGCCGATGGCGCCGCCGGCGATCAGAGCGAGAAAGGCCAAGGCCGAAGCTGTAACATCCATGCCCGGAACATAGCCGGAACCCAGGAACAGGCAAGGCCAGCGGCGCCTTACTTGTGGATGCTGACCCGACACGGCACAACCGAGCGCACTATCGCTCCGGCCCGCTCGCCGGCAATGTCAGGTCAGGATCAGGCGGCTTTTCTCAGCTTGTCCAGCTTCTTCAACGCCATGTTGCGCTTCAGCCGAGAGAGGTGATCAATGAACAGGACGCCGTTCAGATGATCCATTTCGTGCTGGAGGCACGTCGCGAGCAGGCCGTCCATTTCAGCCTCGTGCGCCTGCCCGTCGAGATCGAACCAGCGCGCGCGGCACCGTGCCGGACGATCAACCTCCGCGTAGATTTCCGGAATGGAGAGGCAGCCTTCGTTGTAGGTCGCCAGTTCCTCTGACGTGTCGAGTATCTCGGGATTGATGAACACCCGCGGTTCCCGCTTCGTCGGCTGATGCGTGTGCTCGTGGCCGTCGTGATTGCAGGCAACGGGCTCCGCGTCGGGGTCTTCGGGCTGCAGATCGATGACCAGCACCCGGCGGGAGACCCCGATCTGTATGGCGGCAAGACCGATGCCGTTAGCATCGTACATCGTCTCGAACATGTCATCGACCAGCTTGCGCAGTTCGTCGTCAAAGGATTCGACCGGGCTGGAGACTTCCTTCAGCCGTGGATCTGGAACGCAGAGAATGGGATGAGTGGCCATGCGGCCAGAATAGGCGCATCGCCGCAACTATTCAACGCTGCAGCCGCGGCCAACCCGGGTGGAGGTGAGCGGCCGCCGCGAACCTCAGGCCACCGGGCGCCGCGCCCGCAAGGCCTGCGCGAGGGTGCCCTCGTCAAGGTAATCCAGCTCGCCGCCCACCGGAAGGCCATGCGCAAGCTGCGTGACCCGCACGGGAAAGTTCTCCAGCCGCTCGGCGAGATAATGCGCCGTGGTCTGACCCTCCAGCGTCGCGTTCATGGCTAGGACCACCTCGTCGACCCCCGCCTCCACCCGGCCCAGCAGAGCATCTATGCTCAGATCTTCCGGGCGGACCCCATCCAGTGCCGACAGCCGCCCGCCAAGCACGTGATACTTGCCCGCAAACAGGCGCGCGCGATCAAGCGCCCACAGGTCCGCCACCTCCTCCACCACGCACAAGGATCGATCATCCCGCCGTGTGTCGGCACAAATACCGCAAGGATCGTGCGTGTCGACGTTGCCGCAAACCCCGCATTCCACCAGCGTGTCGGCTACCTGCGTCAACGCGTTCAGCAGCGCAGGCAGCGCAGTCGTCCGCCGTTTCACCAGCCACAACACCGCCCGCCGTGCCGAACGCGGGCCCAGACCCGGCAGGCGCGACAGCGCACCGGCCAAGCTTTCGATCTCTTGTGATGCCAACCCAAACCCTTCCATTCGCCCTGCGCTTGTCGAAGGGCCGTGCTTGACCTATCCGCCGCCCCGGCGACACGCGCGGGATGAGCAGGGGTAATGTAGTGCGCATCATCTTCATGGGAACACCGGACTTCGCGGTGCCGACGCTGAGGGCGTTGCACCATGCCGCGCACGAGATCCTGGCCGTGTATACACAGCCGCCGCGGCCCGCCGGCCGGGGCAAGAAACCGCAGCTCTCGCCGGTGCAATGCGAAGCCGAAGCATTGGGACTGGCCGTTCATTCTCCCGCCAGCCTCAGATCGCCCGAGGAGCAGGAACGGTTCGCTGCGCTGGGGGCAGATGTCGCGGTGGTCGCCGCCTACGGGTTGATCCTCCCCCGGCCAATCCTCGACGCGCCGCGGTATGGCTGTCTCAACGTTCACGCATCGCTGCTGCCGCGATGGCGCGGGGCGGCGCCCGTCCAGCGCGCGATCCTTGCCGGCGACCCTGTTACCGGCATCACCATCATGCAGATGGAGGAAGGGCTGGATACCGGTCCGATGCTCGCCAGTGCACGTGTGCTCACGCAGGAAAAGAACGCGGGCGAGCTGACGAACGAATTGGCGGAAGTCGGAGCGCAGTTGATGGTGGGCACGTTACGCGATCTCAGCGTCCACCGGCCTGTCCCACAGGACGAACAAGAAGCAACCTATGCTCGCAAGATCGCCAAGGCGGAAGCGCGCATCGACTGGACTAAGCCGGCCACCAACATAGAGCGACAGGTGCGCGCCTTTGCGCCAGCGCCCGGCGCGTGGTTCATGCATCAGGGAGAGCGGTATCGGGTGCTCGCCGCATCCGTGGTAGCCATGGATGGCCCGCCCGGCACGGTGCTGGACGACCAACTGACGGTCGCCTGCGGAGATGCCGCCGTGCGGGTGCAGCGTATCGGGCGGGCGGGACGTCCTGCCATGGCAGCGGCAGACTTCCTGCGCGGCCGGAGAATCGCGGCGGGAACGGTGTTCGAGTGACAGGGCGACCGTTTCTCGCCTGCCGGGTGTCGGCCGGCTCATCTCTGGCATGACCCGTTTCGCGTTCAGCCTGGAATACGACGGGACCCCGTTCGCCGGGCTTCAGCGGCAGGAGCAGGCACCAACCGTCCAGGCGGCGGTTGAGGATGCCGCTTTCGCTGTCACAGGCGAACAGGCGACCCTCCATTCCGCCGGGCGGACGGACAGCGGTGTTCACGCGCTGGCGATGCGCTGTCATTTGGACCTGGGCAAGAATATCGCTCCCTTTCGCCTGATGGAAGCGCTGAACGCACACCTTCGCCCGCAGCCGGTGGCCGTGACGGACTGCATTGTTGTCGCAGACGATTGGCACGCCCGCTTTTCATGTATCGGGCGCCGTTACCTGTATCGCATCGCGGCCCGGCGTGCGCCGCTGACACTGGATCGGAACCGCGCGTGGCAGGTGCCGCAACCGCTGGACGTGGAGGCCATGAACGCGGCCGCCCAACTGCTGGTCGGGCGACACGATTTCACCACCTTTCGATCAGCGCACTGCCAGGCCGCCAGTCCGATCAAGACTCTGGACCGGCTGAGCGTGGAGCGGATCGGAGAGGAGGTGCACGTCCAGGCCGCCGCCCGCAGCTTCCTGCACCATCAGGTTCGCAGCATGGTTGGTTGTCTGGCACTTGTGGGAATGGGCCGATGGCAGGCCGAACGGCTGGCAGGGGCGCTGGCCGCGCGCAACCGGCAGGAACTGGGCTACAACGCGCCGCCACATGGATTGTACTTTGTGGAGGCGCTATACCCCCACGAATAAACAGCGGGGAAGGACCATGACGATGGCCAAGTGGTATCAGCTGCCGACCAGTCACCGCATGACCGCTGGCGAATACCGTGCCAACACGAACGGTATCAATGTGGTGTTCGGCGCCGTTCTAGGTGTCATTCTGGGTGGCATCGAGAACATGCCGACGTGGGACTACATGGTGGTGCTGTTTTTCAGTGTGGGGACAGTCGTGTCGATCCTCTATCTCGCGTTCAGTCCGTACCGGCTGTTCTATTCCGCAACCACCTTGCTCCTGATCGCGATGATGCCTGAAGTGCTGGAGCACGTGTTTGCACGCCACCCTTTACCCAAGCTTCAGCCGACGCTGGCCGCCTGGGCGCTGAGCGTGCTGGCGATCGAGTTG
Organism: Porphyrobacter sp. GA68; assembly: GCF_022605525.1. Taxonomy (GTDB): domain Bacteria; phylum Pseudomonadota; class Alphaproteobacteria; order Sphingomonadales; family Sphingomonadaceae; genus Qipengyuania_B. The sequence goes on along the minus strand of NZ_JAKQYJ010000001.1, from coordinate 1,302,920 downwards.
CTTCCGCGCGAAAAAGCGGCGAGGACAGACGCGACACAGGAACAGGAGCCTACGCAATGACCACCGGCAAGCAGATTTTCACCACCCTTGCCTCCGACGGCACGCTCACGGTTGAACTTGCGGAAAGCACCTTCCCTGCGCCGACCGGAAATCAGGTGCTGGTCCGTATGGAAGCCGCGCCAATCAACCCGTCGGACCTTGCCCTGCTGCTGGGTCCGGCAGATCTGGAAAATGCGGAATACTCGCCGGGCCGCATCGTGGCGCGGATGCCGGAGCCGTTCAATTCGGGAAGCAAAGGGCGCCATGGTCAGCGGTTGCCGGTTGGCAACGAGGGCGCCGGAACGGTGGTCGCTGCAGGCGAAGGCGAGATGGCGCAAAAGCTGATGGGACAGCGGGTAGCCTGCGTACCGGGCAGCGCTTATTCCGACTATGCTCTGGCCGACGCGGCCATGTGCCTGCCACTGGGCGACTACTCGGCCGAGGAAGGCGCCAGCGCCTTCGTCAACCCTATGACCGCTCTCGGGTTCGCAGAAACTGCGCGAATGGAAGGTCAGTCGGCGATGATCCACGCCGCCGCCGCATCCAACCTGGGGCAGATGTTGAACCGGATATGCCAGGAGGACGGCATTGCGCTGGTCAACATTGTGCGCAAACCGGAACAGGCCGAATTGCTGAAGTCGCAGGGAGCGGAGCACGTGGTGAACTCCTCTGCCGACGACTTCATGGCCCGGCTGCGCGATGCGATCGCCGCCACGGATGCCTATTTCGGGTTCGATCCGATCGGTGGCGGCAAGACGGTCGACAGCTGTTTCAAGGCGATGGAGCAGGTCGCCGTCTCCAAGATGCGGGAGTACAGCCGCTATGGCTCGAACCAGCCCAAGAAGATGTACATCTATGGCCGGCTCGACCTGTCACCAACAATCCTGACACCGTCGTATGGGTTTGGCTGGACGCTGGCCGGCTGGCTGCTGACACCCTTCCTGCAACAGGCAGGCATGGAAACCGTGATGCGGATGCGCAGGCGTGTGCTGAACAACCTCACCACCACTTTCGCCAGCCACTACACCGCACGCGTGTCACTGGAGGAGATGCTGCGCCGCGACGCGGTACTGCAGTACAGCAAGATGCGGACCGGCGAAAAGTTTCTGGTGGTGCCGGACGGCCGGTAGTGGTTCGGACTGCGGCGAGCGCCGGCGTTTACCGTTCGTCGAACGCCGCCTGCACCGCCACTGCGTCCCGAACCCCGTTCGCCAGCAGAACCTGCAGCAGCACGCGCGCCTTGGCTGGACCGAGGCTGCGCGCGGCAACGAAACCGGCCGTGTCGTCCTCAGGCTCGCGGTCGACAATTCCTTCGTCGACGCGGCTGGCCCTGACAATCACCAGTCCGCGGCGCGCCAGTTCTGCCAGCCGATCGCGCACGCCGCGCGGCGCGTTGCCTTCGCCAAATCCCGCCAGCACAACACCGCGTGTTTGCGGGCCCACGATGCGGTCGACCAGATCTGGTTCCATCGACGCAAAGGCGTGAAGGATCGGCACCTCGGGAAATTCCCGGGGAAAGGTGAAGCGCGCGCTCCGCCTGGCTGCCCAGGGAGCCCCGAACCAGTCGAGCGAGTGCGGCGTCACGGCGGCAACCGCATCGCGGGGGAAACCGCGGAACGCATCGGTCCCGCTGGTGCGCGCCTTTCTTGCATCGCGTGCCGCAATGACCCTGTCGCCCATGACCAGCAGGACCCCCCGACCAGCAGCGTCCGCGTCCGCCGTGACCCGGATCGCGTTGACCAGATTGCGCAGGCCGTCGCTGCCCACGGCATCCGCCGCCCGCATTGCGCCCACCAGCACCACCGGTTTCGCGGTGGGCAGCGTCAGATCGAGCAGCAGCGCGGTTTCTTCAGCGGTATCGGTGCCATGGGTGATGATAATGCCGTTCACCGTATCGGCGCGCATGGCGGCATCGCACTGGGTCCAGATGCGCTGCCACAGGTCAGGAGTGATGTCTTCCGATCCAATGGCCGCCAGTTCCCGCCCCTCCAGCACAGCCTGCGGCGCCAGCGGCCGGACACGGTCGATCAGTTCGCCGATGCCAATCTGCCCTGGCCGGTAATCCCGCCTGAGTGCGGACGAAGAGCGCCCCGCGATGGTTCCGCCCGTGGCCAGGATCAGGATGTGCGACTGCATGCAACGCGCCTTAGAGAGCGTTTGCCGATTGACCAATCCTCAAGGCCCGCTATGGGGCATCGGACTGGCGCGGGTGATTAGCTCAGTTGGTAGAGCATCTCGTTTACACCGAGAGGGTCGGCAGTTCGAGCCTGTCATCACCCACCATCGCCCAGCACCAACTCCGCTATCTGGCCGGTCAACGTTGAATCGTTAGCACGCGACAGGGCGTGCACGCCTATCGCGTTGCCCGACCCCCTGCGGTCGGGCCAGCGGACCCCTCCGCAATCAGTTCAGCCGCCTCATCCCCGGCCCAGTCGAATGCACCGGTCATCCGCCAGACCTCCCGGCCATCCGCATCGTAGAGGATCGTGACCGGCAGGGTTTCGATCTCCAGCGCTTCCATCAAGGCGTTCTGAGGATCGAGCCAAGGTTCAAGATGACGAACACCGGTCCGCTCGAAGAACCGCTCGACCACCGCCGCTCCCTGCACATCCTGACTTGCCGCAATGACCCTCAGCCCTCCGCCCCGCCCGGCCAGCGTGTCGAGTTGCGGCATCTCCTTCACGCAAGGCGCGCACCAGGTCGCCCACAGGTTGAGGAGAACGGGAGTTCCCGTCAGGGTGCCCAAGTTTGCCACCCGCCCGCTCGGGCCGGACAGGCTCACCTGCGGGATCATCTCCCCTGCGCGGCTGCGGTCCACTTCCCCCGGCGTGGCGGCATCCGCTGCGCGGCTTTCTTGCGCCTGCCGCTCGCCCGCCGTATCGCATCCAGCCACAGTCAGGCCAAGGACAAGGGCAATAGTGGATAATAGCCGGGACAAGACGGGCTCCAACAGCATGTGGGGCGGCAGGTTCGCCGCCGGACCTAGCGCGGTCATGCGCGAAATCAATGCTTCCATCCCCTTCGACAAGGCCTTGTGGCGCCAGGATATCGCCGCGAGCCTGGCGCATGTGGCGATGCTGGGCGACCAGAACATCCTCGCAAAGGAGGATGTGGCCGCCATCACCAACGGGCTGCGCCAGATCGAACAGGAATATGCCGCCACCGGCGTGCCGGAGGACTGGAGCCTGGAAGACATCCACATGACGGTTGAAAGCCGGCTTGCCGAATTGATCGGTCCGGTGGCGGGCCGCCTGCACACTGCGCGCAGCCGCAACGATCAGGTCGCCACCGATTTCAGGTTGTGGGTACGCGAAGCGACCGACCGGGCGCTCGCAGGGATCGCCACGCTGCAACGGGCGCTGATCGCGCAGGCGGACGAACACGCGGCGAGCGTCATGCCGGGATTCACCCATCTGCAGACCGCCCAGCCGGTGACGCTCGGCCACCACCTGCTCGCCTATCACGAGATGCTGCGTCGCGACGCCAGCCGCTTTGCCGATGCGCGGGCGCGCGCGGATGAATGCCCGCTGGGGGCTGCGGCGCTGGCGGGAACGGGCTTTCCCATCGACCGGCAAGCGACAGCGCGGGCGCTGGGCTTCACCGGGCCGATGCGCAACAGCATCGATGCGGTGTCCGACCGCGACTTCGCGCTGGATTACCTCGCCGCGGCGAGCCAGTGCGCCCTTCACCTGTCACGCCTGGCGGAAGAATTCGTGCTGTGGGCAAGCCAGCCGTTCGGGTTTGTGCGTCTGCCAGACCAGCTTTCCACCGGAAGCTCCATCATGCCGCAGAAGCGCAATCCGGATGCCGCGGAACTGGTGCGTGGTCACGCTGGCCGGATCACCGGGTGCCTTGTCGGTCTCGCCATGACGATGAAGGGGCTGCCGCTTGCGTATTCCAAGGACATGCAGGACGACAAGCCGCCGGTCTTTGAAGCAGCGGGCCTGCTGGACCTGTGCCTCGCCGCAATGTCCGGAATGGTGGCGAACACAACCTTCGTGACGGAGCGGATGCGCGAAGCGGCGGAATTCGGCTACGCGACGGCGACCGACCTCGCCGACTGGCTGGTGCGCGAAGCCGACGTGCCTTTCCGGGAAGCGCACCACATCACCGGAACGGCCGTGAAGCGGGCCGAGGCTCTGGGTGTCGGGCTGGCAGACTTGCCACTGGACGAACTGCGCGCGATCGACGGCAGGATCGATGAGCGGGTCTATGCCGTCCTGTCGGTCGAGGCATCGGTCGCCGCCCGGCGGTCTTATGGCGGAACCGCGCCGGCCGAGGTAAGGGCGCGTGTGGCCGAGGCGCGCGAGGAGTTGAACAGATGACCAGGATAGCCGCCATCGCCGTGATCTTGCTGGCTCTCAGCGCCTGCGCCACCAGGACGGACTTGGAGCCAGCCGAGGGCATGACCCTGCCTCCCGCGCCATACGGCCTCAGCGAACGGCTGGATGCGCGAACGCTGCTGGAGGTGCCGACCCTGGCGGTGCCCGCCCGCAGCGAGGAGTTGCGGACGCGGTCGGAACCGCGAGAAGACGATCCGTTCGATCTGTCGCCGGAGTAACTTGGTCCAGTAGATGCTGGCCCGACGAAGCATGCCGGCACTCGACAACCGCCATCGCTCCCGCCAACAGGCGCGGCGATGAACCCGTTTCCGATTGTCGCCGGCGAACTTTACGCCGAAGAGGTGCCGCTGTCCCGCATTGCCGCCGAAGTTGGGACGCCGGTGTACGTTTACTCCCGCGCTGCGCTTGAACGCAATGCTACGGCATTCAGAGATGCGGTCGCGCCACTCGGCGATCCCCTCTGCGCCTTCGCCGTCAAGGCCAATCCGAACCTTGCCGTGCTGCGTGTCCTGGCAGCGCAGGGGTTCGGCGCTGACGTGGTTTCCGGCGGCGAGCTGCGCCGGGCGCGGGCGGCGGGGATCGCCGCGGACAAGATCGTCTTTTCCGGCGTGGGCAAGACGGCAGCCGAGCTCACCCTGGCGCTGGAAGAGCGGATTGGCCAGATCAACATCGAGTCCGTCGAGGAAGCGGACGAGTTGTCCGCCATTGCCGCTGCGCGCGGCGTTCAGGCCGTTTGCGCGCTGCGCGTAAACCCCGACGTCGACGCGGGAACGCACGACAAGATTTCCACCGGCAAGGCGGACAGCAAATTCGGCGTCCCGTTGGCCGAGGCTGTCGAGGTTTACGACCGCATGGCCACCCTGCCCGGCCTCGCCCCGTGCGGAGTGGCGCTGCACATCGGCAGCCAGCTGGCCGATCTTGCCCCCCTTGAGCGGGCTTTCACCCGCCTGGGGAACCTCGTGACGCGTCTGCGGCAGAAGGGCCATGCAATCACCCGCGTCGATCTTGGCGGAGGGCTAGGTATTCCATACCGGCAGGGCGAGATGTTTCCGTCACTGGCCGATTATGCCGCAATGGTCGCGCGCGTCACCCGCAGCTGGGACGTACGCCTCATCTTCGAACCTGGCCGGATCATCGTCGGTGACGCAGGGGTGCTGCTGACGCGTGTGGTACGGGTGAAGCGCGGGGCCGCAAATCCCTTCGTGGTGGTCGATGCGGCTATGAACGATCTCGCCCGCCCGGCCATGTACGGTGCCTGGCACGATTTTATGCCTGTCCGCGCGTCTGGCGCGCGCATGGTGGCGAACATCGTTGGCCCGATCTGCGAAACCGGCGATACTTTTGCCACGGGACGGGAGATCGACCGGCTGGAGAGCGGCGACCTCGCGGTATTCCGCACCGCCGGAGCGTATGGCGCCACGATGGCTTCCAGCTACAATTCGCGCGGCTTCGTTCCCGAAGTGCTGGTCGACGCAGACCGCTTCGCCGTGGTGGCTGACAGGATTGCGCCCGATGCGATCATGGCGGCGGAGCGGGTGCCAGACTGGCTGTCCGACGATGCCGGGCAAGCGCGGTAGAGCCAATCCGGCAGCGTTCCGGCCAGCGCCGCCCGCACTAAGCCCGCATCATGCCGCCATCGCCTCGGCCGGAGCCAGATCGGCGAAATAGCGCGTCATGGCTTCCACGCTGCGGTCGGTCAGCTCGATGAAGGCACGCCGGCCATCTTCAGTGTCCTTCACCCGCTGGAACATGCCGGCATCGACCATCTGTCCGATCCAGCGCAGGGCGGTCGTGGCGGGAACTCCCGAGGCGAGGCACAGGGAGGTGACGGACACCCGCTGATGCTCTGCCCGGGCAGCCGTCAAGTCGAGAAGCATGTCCCATGCCGGGTCCGCGAAAAACTCTGCCCCGAACAGCTGATTGCGTTTCTGCCGCTGGCGAAGCACGGCGCGCACCAGGCGCGGATCGGGCAAGGGTGCGCGTGTGCGGCGGCTTTGCCCGGCGCCGCCCTGCGCCTCTTCGCCGCCAGCCGAAGCGCTGCCGATGGGTATCACAGTTCCGCCCGGCTCCGGGGCGCCAGCTCCCCAGTTGGACATGTTGCGCATCAAGGCTTCCACCTGTTCCGTCAGGCGAATGACCGCCAGCCTGTCCTCCTGCTCAAGCTCGCGCACCACCGTGGCGCTGAGAACGGCACGCACTCGGGTGAACAGCATCACCTGTTCCGCCTCGCTCGGGCGCACCTGGATGCTGAACGTGCTTTGCCCCAGACAGCCAAAGACGTCATCCAGGCTGACCAGGGTGGTGATTACGACGATCCATTTGCCCGTGTCGGCAAGGTCGCTGTCAAGCTGGGCGAGAGTGGCGAGCATCCGCGCATCGGCTTGCGGTACATGAACGATGATGGCTTCGGCCAGTTCGCCTGAACGCCCATCTCGCACCACTTCGGCCAGACCGCTCAGATCATCCTGTTTCTGCACGAACAGGCCGCTTTGACCGCACCCTTCGGCGATCCTGCGGCGCTGAAACTCATCTTCGGCAAACACGCAGGCGTCCACCCGCCGCGTTCCTTCCTCGAAAGGTTCGGTGCTGTACGTGATCTCTTCCAGAAACATCCCTGATCTCCTGCTAAGTGCCGGAGAACATGTTTCGAACAAATGGGGATCAGGTCAAGTATCTTTGCTGAGGCTTTTCAGTCGCTTAGGGTTAGCAGGAGATTAAAAGCTCGCTGCCGCACGGCTTTGCATGGTGAATCGCACCCTAACGCGGTGGCAGAATTTTCAGTCCAGGAACGGGTCGCGCACCAGGATGGTGTCGTCCCGTTCCGGACTGGTGGAAACCAGCGCGACCGGAGTTTCGATGAGCTCCTGGATTCGCTGAATATATTTGATCGCGTTGGCGGGCAGGTCGGCCCAGCTGCGCGCTCCGGCGGTGGTCTGCGTCCAGCCGTCCAGCTCCTCGTAAATCGGCTCAACCGACGCCTGATCCGCCGCGTGGGCGGGCAAGTAATCGAGCACCCGCATCTGTCCATCGGGGCCACGCAGGCGATAGCCGGTGCAGATGCGCACCTTGTCGAACCCGTCCAGCACATCGACCTTCGTCAGCGCGATCCCCGTCACCCCGCTGATGGCGCAGGACTGGCGCACCAGCACCGCGTCGAACCAGCCGCAGCGGCGCTTGCGACCGGTGACGGTGCCGAACTCGTGCCCTCGCTCGCCTAGTCGCTGCCCCACATCATCTTCCAGTTCGGTGGGGAAGGGTCCGGAACCGACCCGGGTGGTATAGGCCTTCACGATGGCAAGCACGAAGCCTGTGCTGGCCGGGCCAAGGCCCGATCCGCTCGCCGCAGCGCCGCTGACCGTGTTGGAGGAAGTGACGAAGGGATAGGTGCCGTGGTCAACGTCGAGGAGCACGCCCTGCGCGCCTTCGAAAAGGATGCGCGCGCCGGCCTTACGAACCTTCTTCAATCGTTTCCAGACCGGCTGCGCAAAGCGCAGAACGGATGGCGCGATCTCTGCCAGCGAGGCCTTCAGCGCCGCCCGGTCGACCGCGGGCCGGTCGAACCCCGCGCGCAGGGCATCATGATGCGCGCACAACCGGTCGAGCAGCGGGTCCAGCGCGTCCAGGTAGGCCAGGTCGCAGACGCGGATGGCACGGCGGCCCACCTTGTCCTCGTAAGCCGGGCCGATGCCGCGCCCGGTTGTGCCGATCTTCCCCTTGCCAGCCGCCGCTTCGCGCAGAGCGTCCAGTTCGCCGTGCAACGGCAGGATCAGCGGGCAATTGTCAGCCACCGCAAAATTGTCGGGCGTGATCCGGACCCCCTGCCCCTCCAGCCGGGCGATCTCGTCACGCAGCGCCCATGGATCGAGCACCACCCCGTTGCCGATGATCGACAGCGTGCCCGACACGATGCCGGACGGCAGCAGCGACAGCTTGAACGTGGTGCCGTCGATCACCAGGGTGTGGCCGGCATTGTGTCCACCTTGAAAGCGGACCACAGCGTCGGCACGGGCCGCGAGCCAGTCGACGATCTTGCCCTTCCCCTCGTCACCCCACTGGGCGCCGATCACCGTCACATTGGCCACAGCCACTTCCTTCCTTCACATCGATGCTTCGCACGGGCGGACACCTGGACCGGGTGTTACACGGTCCTGAAGCGAAACCTGCACCGGCGGCTCAAGGGCGTCGGCCCGGCGGCGGCCTATGGCATGGCCGGGCGATGTAGGGAACGCCTCTTTTGCCGCACAAGGCGGGGGCATTTACGAGAGCAGGAGTGTTTGGAAGGGCAGACACGAAAGGAACACGCATGTCCGAACAGCCGACCCTCAAGCTCAACGACGACCGGCAGATCCCGCAACTGGGTTTTGGCACCTGGCGTATTACGGATGACGAAGCGCCTGGAATCGTCAGCCAGGCGTTGGAAGTGGGCTACTGGCTGATCGACACCGCCGCGATTTATCGCAACGAGGGCGGCGTAGGGCGAGGCATCGGGGAGTGGAGCGACATCTTCCTGCAGACCAAGGTGTGGAACGACAGCCAGGGGTACGAGCGGGCGAAACGGGCATTCGCCAATTCCTTGCAGCGGCTAAACCGGTCCTTCGTCGACATGCTGCTGATCCACTGGCCCTGCCCGGCCAAGAACAGCTACCTGGATACCTGGAAGGCGATGGTTGAACTGCGGGAAGAAGGGCTGGCCCATTCCATTGGCGTCTCCAACTTCCGCCCGCAGGATCTGGAAAGGCTGGTCAGCGAAACCGGCGTCACTCCCGCCATCAACCAGATCGAGCTTCACCCGCACTTCCAGCAGCGTGAATTGCGGCAGTTGCATGACGACATGGGGATCGTGACGCAAAGCTGGTCGCCCTTGGGCAAGGGTCGGGCGTTCGACAGCGATGCGGTGCGATCGGTGGCGCAGGAAACCGGACAACCCGCCGGGGCGGTTATCGTGCGCTGGCATATCCAGCACGGGCTCAGCACCCTGCCCAAGGCGGCCAGTCGGCAGCACATGGAACAGAACTTCGCCGCCCTGAACTTCGAACTGACCGAGGAGCAGATGGCGCGTATCGACGAACTGGACGATGCGAATGGACGCATCGGAGAGCACCCGGACGAGGTAAACTGAGTGGCAACCTGGACAACCGTCCGCCTGCTTTAACTGCGGACAGCCGCCGGAGGGCAATACTAGGCGTAGCGGCTGGCGGCTTCCCGCACTTCGCCGTCCTGCAGCGTGTGCGAACATCCCAGCACTGCGGCCTCATCATGCTCGGACAATGCGGCCACGGTGCGCCAGCCCTGCGCCCGCGCCCTTGCCGCGGCCTGCCGGTCATGGTCCAGCGGCAGGAAGAGCCGGCGATCGGCCGCCTCGCCCGAACCGTTCAGCGCTTCAAGCAGCGGTTCGAGATAGACTGAAAAGCCGGTTGCCGGCTCGTCAGCGCCGCGGATGCAGTAGGTGCCGCCGCGACCGATGGCGCCACGCGCCCCTTCGGCATAGAGCGTGAAGCCGAACCAGCTCTGATATTCGAAGCCATGCCGTTCGGTGGGATCGAGGGTAATGGTCACATCCGGCCACATCTGCGCAACCTTTTCCGCAACTTCCCGCAAGCCGCTGATCCGGCTTGCCAGAGCGCCGCCCGCATCGATTGCCGCAAGCCGATCGACGGCGTTGGCGAACGGTCCGGCGGCATACAGGAGCGGCAGGTAATCTGCGCCACCTGCATCGTTCAGGGCGCCGGCATCCTTCATGTCCAGCTCGCGCCGCACAACTTCAAGCTGGTCTGCCGCGAGGGGAAAGGTTCCGGCGGCGAGGGTGTCCACCAAGTCCGGCAACGTCAGATCCAGCGTCAGGTCGCTTGCGCCTGCGGCCTGACAGCTCTCGATGGCGAGAGACACTATCTCTCCAGCGGCAGCAACACTGTCGGCACCGATCAGTTCGGCACCCAGTTGCAACCGCTGACGCGCGGGGTCGAGCTGGTCCGCCCGGATCAACGCAACTTCACCCGCATACGCCAGCCGCAGCGGACGCGGCCGGTCGGCCAGGCTGGTCACGGCGATGCGGCCGATCTGCGGCGTCATGTCGGACCGCAGGGCAAGAGTGCGCAGGCTGGCGGGATCGACGAAGCGGAACATGCGCCGCACGCTGACGCCTTCCATCCGGCCCGCCAGCGAGTGTTCGAATTCGATCAGGGGCGGACGCACCCGGTCATAGCCGTGGGCGTGGAGCACATCGAGCGCATTGCGCATGATGCGCGTCTGGGCAGCGGCCTCGGCCGGCAAGGCGTCGGCCAGACCGGCAGGAAGGAGGTCGTCGGGCTGTGTCACTGTGTCGCGTCCTCTTCCGGAACTGGTCTCATCGATCCGACGCTGTCTACCCGCACCGCGCTACGACCCGTCAGGTGAAATGCAAGGGCGTCACGACCCTTACTCCTTGCAGGGCACACGCCTGCTTCACCACCTCTGCCGGGATGGGCTGGTCCACGCTGAGCAGCACCACCGCTTCTCCGCCCGCATCGCGCCGGCCTAGATTGAAGTTGCCGATGTTGATGCCGTGTTCACCCAGCAGGGATCCGATGCGGCCAATGAACCCGGGCGCATCCTCGTTCACGATGTAAAGCATGTCGCCGGCGAGGTCGGCCTCGATCCGGACCCCGAAAATCTCGGTCAGGCGCGGCGCGCGCTTGCCGAACAGCGTACCGGCAACGGAACGGTCGCCCTGCCCCGTGGCGGCCGTCACACGGACCAGCGTATTGTAAGCACCTTCACGGCTGTTGCGCACCTCGCGCACTTCCATACCGCGTTCTTTGGCGAGGAACGGCGCGTTGACCATGTTCACCGACTGGCTGAAACGACGCATCAGTCCCGCCAGAACGGCGGCGGTGACCGGTTTGGGATTGAGCTCCGCCGCGCCGCCTTCCAGTTCCACGGAGATGCGCGACAATTCGCCATGCGCCAGCTGCCCGACCAGGGAACCCAGCTTCTCCGCCAGCGCCATGTACGGTTTGAGGCGCGGCGCCTCCTCAGCCGAAAGCGAGGGCATGTTGAGCGCGTTCGCGACTCCGCCGTTGACCAGGTAATCGGCCATCTGTTCCGCCACCTGATAGGCGACGTTGACCTGCGCCTCGGTCGTGGAGGCGCCAAGGTGCGGCGTACAGATGAAGCCGGGAGCGCCGAACAGGGGGTGGTCGGCCGGCGGCGGCTCCTGCGCGAAAACGTCCAGCGCGGCGCCGGCGATATGGCCGCTGTCCAGTCCGGCCTTCAGCGCCGCCTCGTCAATCAGGCCACCGCGCGCGCAGTTGACGATGCGCACACCCTGCTTTGTTCGGGCGAGGTTCTCCGCCGACAGGATGTTGCGCGTTTCATCCGTCAGAGGCGTGTGGAGGCTGATGAAGTCGGCGCGGGCAAGCAGATCCTCAAGGCTCACCTTTTCGACGCCGATCTCCACCGCACGCTCTGGGGTCAGGAACGGATCGTACGCGATGACCCGCATCTTCAGTCCTTGCGCCCGCGCCGCGACGATGGAGCCGATGTTGCCGGCACCGATCAGGCCCAGCACCTTCCCCGTGACCTCAACGCCCATGAAGGCGTTCTTTGGCCACTCACCGGCCTGCGTGCGGCGATCTGCCTCCGGGATCTGCCGCGCCAGCGACATGATCAGGGCAATGGCATGTTCGGCAGTCGTGATCGAATTGCCGAACGGTGTGTTCATCACGACCACGCCGCGGCTGCTGGCGGCGGGAATGTCGACATTGTCCACGCCTATGCCGGCGCGGCCGATCACCTTCAGCCTGCCGGCGGCCGCAAGGATGTCCGCCGTCACCTTGGTAGATGAGCGGATCGCGAGGCCGTCATAATCGCCGATCCGGGCCTTCAGCTGCTCGGGAGTTTCGCCCGTAATGACATCCACATCGCATCCGCGCTCCTCGAAGATGCGCGCGGCGTTGGGATCCATCTTGTCGGAAATTAGGACTTTGGGTCTGGTCATGTGCTTACCTCGTCAAACCGGCACCCGCCGGAACTCTCAACGGATGAAAAGCGATGCGCGCTGCGGTTTTGCCGCGACGGGCACCGTTTCGCCTACTGCCTGAGGGATGCCCACGCCCAGTCGAGCCACGGACCCAGCGCCTCTATGTCGGCCGCGTCGACCGTCGCCCCGCACCAAACGCGAAGGCCAGGCGGCGCGTCGCGGTAGCTGGCGACGTCGTATGCAGCCCCTTCTTCTTCCAGCACAGCCGCAAACCGCTTGATGAAGGCGGCATCCGCCCCCTCCACCGTCAGGCAGACGCTGGTGTTGGAACGGATCGCCGGGTCATCGGCAAGGTGGCCGAGCCAGTGCCGTTCCGCAACAAGCCGATCGAGCGCCGCCGCGTTGGCATCCGCCCGCCGCTTCATTTCGGGGAGGCCGCCGATGCCCCGCGCCCATTCCAGCGTCCAGATCGCGTCTTCCACGCACAACATGGAGGGTGTGTTGATCGTTTCCCCGGTGAAAATGCCTTCGATCAGCTTGCCGCCTTTCGTGAGGCGGAAAAGCTTGGGCAGCGGCCAGGCGGGTACATGGCTTTCCAGCCGTTCCACCGCGCGCGGCCCAAGCACAAGAACGCCATGCGCGCCTTCGCCGCCCAACGCCTTCTGCCAGCTGAAGGTCAGCACGTCCGTCTTGTCCCAGGCGATATCCTGCGCGAACACGGCGCTCGTTGCGTCCGCGATGCTGAGGCCGGCGCGATCGGCCGCAATCCATTCGCCGTCCGGCACCCTGACGCCGCTGGTAGTGCCGTTCCAGGTGAAAACGACGTCGCTGTTCCAATCCACCTGTGAAAGATCGGGCAGCCGTCCGTAATCAGCGCGCAGTATCGTCGGGTCGAGGCGTAGCTGCTTCACCGCATCCGTGACCCATCCTTCGCCGAAACTCTCCCATGCAAGCACTGTCACCGGGCGCGCACCCAGCATGGTCCACATCGCCATTTCGACCGCCCCGGTATCCGACCCCGGAACAATGCCGATCCGATGCGTGTCGGGTACTTGCAGCACTTCGCGGATCAGATCGATGCACAGCCTGAGGCGCGCCTTGCCCAGCGCGGAGCGATGCGAGCGCCCGAGCGACACCACGTCCAGCTTGTCCGGGGACCAGCCGGGCGGCTTGGCACAAGGGCCGGAGGAAAAGAACGGTCGCGCAGGTTTGCGGATTGGCGGAGTGTGTGTCATCCATTCTCTCCTTGCAGAGAGCGCGCGCGGCGTTGGGACCGCGTGGCCCGCCGTCTGCGTAAAGGCGCCAAGCCTTTAGTCAAGGGCGGGGCGGGATGCGGCTGCGGGTTATACTCTCGCCAAGCCTTTGCTCTGCCCTTATGGCACGACCCGGTATGACACCAGCCGACCTTCGCATTGCCTTGTTCAGCGGCAACTACAATTACACTCGTGACGGAGCGAACCAGGCGTTGAACCGGCTCGTCGGCTTTCTGCTGCAACGCAGGGTCGCGGTGCGGATCTATGCGCCCACCGTGGCTAACCCGGATTTCGCCCCAACCGGCGAACTCGTCCACCTGCCCAGCGTGCGGGTGCCGGTAAAGGGGCGCGGCGAATACCGGATGCCTCTGGGCCTGTGGGGATCGGCGAAGGCCGACCTTGAGGCATTCGCGCCCGATGTGGTTCACGTGTCATCGCCTGACCCCGCCGCTCATGCTGCGGTGCGCTGGGCCAGAAAGCGAGCAGTTCCGGTGCTTGCCTCGGTCCACACCCGCTTCGAAACCTACCCCCGCTACTACAACATGGAGTGGCTGGAACCGGCCATCGAACTGGGGCTGCGCCGGTTCTATAATCGCTGCGACGCCCTGGTCGCCCCCTCGCCCAGCATGGTCGAGACGCTGCGAAGCCAGGGGATGAATCGGCACGTGTCGATCTGGACCCGCGGGGTGGATCGGGAGGTGTTCAGTCCGGACCGGCGCTGCGACCAGTGGCGGGAACAACTTGGCATCGCCAAGAGCGAGGTTGTCATAGCCTTTCTCGGCCGGCTGGTCATGGAGAAGGGGCTGGATGTGTTCGCCGCCACCATTGCCGAACTGAACCGGCGCAAGGTTGCGCACCGCGTGCTTGTGATCGGCGATGGTCCCGCGCGCGCGTGGTTCGAGCAGGCGGTGCCCGGCGCCGTTTTCGTAGGCTTTCAGGTGGGCAGCGATCTTGGCCGCGCGCTGGCAAGTGCGGACATCTTCTTCAATCCATCGGTGACCGAAACGTTCGGCAACGTGACCTTGGAAGCCATGGCATGCGCCCTGCCCGTGGTCGCGGCCGGCGCGACCGGCAGCGCAAGCCTCGTTACCGACGGTGTCACCGGACGCCTTGTTCCGCCGGGCGATGCAGCTGCCTTTGCCGCCGCGCTGGAGCCGTACTGCCGCCGGGCGGATCTGCGGCGGAGCCACGGAGCGGCCGGACTGGCGCACGCGGCCGAGTACAGCTGGGATGCGGTCAATCAGGCCGTGCTGGATACCTATACCAGCCTGGTGAAGAGTGCGCCATGCACGCAGCCGGTGAAGTAATGCCCAGCGACCTGTGAAGCCGCGTTTCACAAGGTTCGCCGCGATCGACTGGTCCGGCGCGGCGGGAGAGCGGCATCCCGGGATTGCCATGGCCGTGTGCGAGGCGGACGGACCGCCAAGGCTGGCAGAGGCGCCAAGGGGCGGCTGGTCGAGAGGCGACATCCTCCACCTTTTGCGCGGCGAATTGGCAGGCGACACGCTGATCGGACTGGACCTTGGCATCAGCCTGCCCTTTGTCGACTGCGGCGCCTACTTTCCGTCTGCCGTGCCGGGTCCGACAGATGCTAAAGGGCTGTGGGCGCTGGTTGATGAAGTATGCGCCGCCGATCCGCACCTCGCGGCCAGTTCCTTTGTCGACGACGCCGATTTCGCACCATATTTCCGCCGCCACGGCGGACGCGAGGGAGCGCAATTCCGCTGCGACGGGGCAACCCACGGGCGCGGCCGCTTCCGCGTCACCGAGCGGGCGCAGGAGCGCATGGGATGCAAGCCGTACTCGAACTTCAATCTTGTCGGCGCGGCGCAGGTCGGCAAGGCATCGCTCACGGGAATGCGGGTGCTGCATCGGCTGGCCGGACGCATTCCCGTCTGGCCGATTGATCCGGTGCCCGCACGAGGGCCGGTGATCGTGGAAATCTACACCGCCATCGCCGCGATGGCCGCCGGCCGTCCCGCTGCAAGGGCCAAGATGCGCAGCCATCAGGACCTGAATCACGCGCTGGCCTGCATCGGCTCTCCGCCGGTGACTGGCAACGGGTCGCTGGATGACCACCGCACTGACGCTCTGCTGGCCGCAGCGTGGCTGCGAAGCGTGGCGGATGATGCTTGGCTCTGGCATCCGGCAGGGCTGACCAGGGCGATTGCCCGAACAGAGGGCTGGACCTTTGGCGCGTTCTGACGCAAGGGGCACACCGGTGCGCCGGCTTAGCTCAGTTGGTAGAGCACCTGATTTGTAATCAGGGGGCCGCGGGTTCGAATCCTGCAGCCGGCACCGTCTCCCTCACATCTCCGTTTCAGCGCCCCCGGCAAAGGGCCACGTTTCAGCCCGGCAGGCGCCGGCGGATCGCGCTGGACAACCGCTCCAGCCGAGCGGCGTTGTAGCCGAGGTCGGACACGCCGACACGGCTGACCGAACGCAGGTCAATGCGTCCGTCGCGCACGCGCGCAACCACGTCGTCGCGAAAGCCGAAGGCGAAGGTTTCCGCCACGCCTTCCACCGTGCCGGCCTGCGGATCACGGCGAATGTCCTGCAGGCCGATGTCGGCCATCGCCGCCACCACCGCATCCAGCGCCTGTGCCTGACTGACCCGGCCGGTCGCAATCGGGCGCAGGCGGCTGTAGTGTTCGGCCATGAGATCGGCATGGGTCTTGATTGCCATCTCGCCGGAGACCCGTTCCCGCCAGGGGTCCATCTGCCCAAGGGGCGTCCCGTAATCGACCAGCGGATTGGCATCGACGCTTTCCCGAAGCGCCATAGTGCGGACCGAGAACTGCGGCGGGTCGATCACGTCGGTCGAAACATCGTGGATCGGCGGCGCGGCCGCTCCGCGCGCCTGCGCCACCGCCAGCCCGCCGAACAGGACCAGTGGTATGGCCAGCGCCAGCGCGGCTTTCCACCACGGACCGCGCGGCCGCTGCCGCAGGGCCAGCACCAGGGCGACGACCGCCACCAGAGCGACAATGGCGATCAGGATCGGTCCGGCGGTCACGGTCATGAAGCCAAACCCGGTCCGCCAGCCGATCAATCCCCACTTCGTGAAGAACGCGGCGATGAAGAACCACCCGAGGAGTGCGAGCGCCAGCCACAAAGCGTATTTCGGCAACCTGTCCCGCATCGTCCTGTCTCCGGTCAACCGCGCCCACGATAGGACGCAACACCCTGGTCGGGAAGCCACAATCCATCCGGCGGCGGACCGCTCTGCCAGAACACATCGATGGGAATGCCCCCGCGCGGATACCAGTATCCCCCAATCCTCAGCCAGCGGGGCTGCATCTCCGCGAACAGCCGCTGGCCGATCCCGACCGTGCAATCCTCGTGAAACGCCTGGTGATTGCGGAACGAGCCGAGGAACAGCTTGAGCGACTTCGACTCCACGATTGTCTTGGCGGGCGCGTAGTCGATGACGAGGTGGGCGAAATCCGGCTGCGCGGTCACCGGGCAGAGCGAGGTGAACTCCGGCGCGGCGAAGCGCACCAGATAAAGCGCATCGCCGCGCGGGTTCGGCACGTAGTCGAGCCGGGCTTCTTCAGGGGAAGCGGGCAAGGCGCTGGTCTGACCGAGGAAGCGCGGCTGTGGTGTGTCACTCATGCCGCGCCTCTGCCGCTTTCCGCGCAGCTGGGCAAGCGAACGCTTGGTCAAACCGGCTTCACCACCTATTCACCCGCCGCATGGCTTAACCGTGTAATTCCCGCCCCATCGAACCGTATCCCATGCGCCACCTCATTGTCCTTGTTCTGACCAGCTTCCTGCCGTCCGCAGCCTTGGCGCAGGCGTCACCGCCGCTGAGCGAGTTCAGTCTGCCGCCTCCCGCCCGCGAGACGCCGGCGCCCCGGGCTCAGGGGCCGGTGGACGACAGCGGGCCGGTTCCGGCGGCGCCGCGGGTAATCGCACCCCGGTCGACGGCCGCCCCGTCTGCCGCACCCAGCCCGCCCGTTGCCCTGCCCGAGGCTGCGCCGGTGCTGCCGACACCTGCGGCCCCGCTCGCGCGGCCGGCGCCTGAAGGCCGTGCGCCCCAAAGACCGCTACCCACGCCGCTTACACCTCCGGCAGAGCCAACCGTCGCACCGATGCCGCAGGAGCCGGCGTCTGCCGCTCAAGCAACCATCCCGCCGGCGGGCGCGGCGGTATCGGCTATACCCGCCCCGTCTGCGTCACCTTCATCCGCCGCGTTGCAGGACCAGCCGGACGCTGCGCTGGCCGATGAACCTTTTCTGCCGGTGTGGGCAATCGGTCTTCTGGCCGTGGGCGCCGCGCTTGCAGCGGGCTTTTGGTGGCGGCGCCGCGCGGCAGCCGCACGCCCGCTGACCATCGAAAGACCGGTCGTCGGCTCCGCCCCAGGAACGGACGTGGCAAGCCCGTCCGCGTCTCCCGAGCCGATCAGGATCGAACTTGCCGCCGTGAAACTTACCCGCAGCTTCATGAACGCGACGCTGTCTTACCGCATCACGCTGCGCAGCCGCGCCCGCGAAGCGCTCAACGGGGTGGTCGTGTCCGGGGAACTCGTCGCCGCGCACGGTTCGCAGCCGCTGGAAAGCCAGATCGCCTCGGCCGCCGTCGCCCTGCCGCACCTGCACCGGGTCGACCGGCTTGCGCCGGCGCAGACGCAGACTGTCGAGGGCACTCTGACCCTGCCGCTCAGCAATGTCATTCCCATCCGGCAGGGAGCCGCCAGCCTGTTCGTTCCCCTGCTGCGACTGGTGGTCACGGTGGACGGCGCGGCGCCGCTGGCGCGGACATTTGTGGTGGGACAGCCGGGGCAGGGCATGGCCGGACGCCTTCAGCCTTTTCGCCTGGACGAACCGCCGCGCAGCTATGCGCCCGTAAGCCAGCGCGCCCTCGACTAGGGACGCAACGCCAGCTAGTTCTGCTGCGATGAGAGAGTTGATTTCAGCGCAGGAGCTTTCCGACCGCCTTGACGACGATCGGCTGATCGTTCTTGACTCCAGCCTTCATCTCCCCGCGACGGGGCGCGATGCGCGCGCCGAATACGCCGCGGCCCACATTCGGGGAGCGCGGTTCCTGGATCTCCCGACCTTGAACGACCCCAATGGCTCTGCACCGAATGCCGTCCCGACACGCGCGCAGTTCGCAGAGCGGCTCGCACTGCTGGGCGTTTCTGCCGCAGATCGGGTGGTGCTGTATGACGACAGTGCCTTGCGTTCCAGCGCGCGGGCCTGGTTCATCTTCAAGCTGTACGGGTGGCAGGACGTCGCCATCCTTGACGGTGGTTTGCGCGCATGGCGCTCGTCGGACTTGCCGCTCGACAGCGGCACGCCGCAATGGGAGCGCTCGAGCCTGAGCGAAGGCGACCTTTCCGGCACAGGGGTGAACCTGCGGGACAAGGATCAGGTTCGCGCCAATCTTCACAGCGGAGCGGAGCAGGTGGTCGATGCCCGTGACGAAGCACGGTTCCGCGGCGAAGAGGGCAGCGGATCGGCAGGACACATCCCCGGCGCGTTCAATGTGCCCTTCACCCGTATGCTGGACGATGACGGCAGGTTCAGATCCCCCGATGCAGTTCGCGCGGAACTGCAAGCGGCGGGCGTCGATGCTGACCGGCCCATCACCACCAGCTGCAACAGCGGCGTCACCGCCTGCGTCCTGCTGTTCGCCGCCCGGATGGCCGGCGCCCGGCAACTTGCGCTGTACGATGGCAGCTGGCTTGAATGGGGCAACGATCCTTCCACCCCCAAGGCCAGCGGGGCGGCGTAGATGGCGGCAGGTCGTGGCGGCGACGCCGGCGTTGGCACTCGCGTCGTAACCGCGGGGCGCCGCAAGGAGTGGACGGGCGCTGCGGTCAACCCGCCCGTCTGGCGGACCAGCACGCATCTTTACCCGGACTGCGCTTCGCTGCGTGAACGGCTGGCCCATAACCGCGACGGCGAGTTCTTTTACGGCCGCCGCGGTGCGCCGACACAGTGGGCCCTGAGCGATGCCATCACCGCGCTGGAACCCGGCGCTGCGGGAACCGTGCTGTACCCAAGCGGGGTCGCCGCGCTGGCTGGTGCGCTGCTCGCGGTGCTGCGACCCGGCGATGTGCTGCTGGTAACCGACAATGCATACGACCCGACGCGGTCTATGGCCAATGGCCTTCTCCGCCGGTTTGGCGTGGAAGCCCGGTTCTTCGACCCGCTCGATCTCCCCGCTTTCGAAGCGGCGTTCTGCGACCGCACCAAAGCGGTGCTCCTGGAAAGTCCCGGCAGCCTGACAATGGAGGTGTGCGACATTCCGGCCCTTGCCCGGATCGCCCGCAAAAAGGGCGCGGCGAGCGTGCTGGACAATACCTGGGCGTCTTCGCTTGGCTTTCGCGCGCTGCAACATGGCTGCGACATCTGCGTGCAGGCGCTCACCAAGCATGTCGGCGGCCACTCAGACCTGATGATGGGCGCCGCCACCGCAGGCGAAAGTCACTATCGCGCCCTGCGTATGACCGCGCAGGAGCTGGGGCAGATTATCTCTCCCGACGATGCCGCGCTTGCCCTGCGTGGTTTGCGGACCATGGCCCTGAGACTGGAGCGGAGCGCGGCTACGGCGCTGGCTGTCGCGCGCTGGCTGGAGCAACGGCCAGAGGTGGCCCGCGTCCTCTGCCCGATGCTCCCCGGCTCGCCGGGGCATCGCCTGTGGCAGCGCGATTTCACAGGTGGCTGCGGCCTGTTTTCCTTCACATTGGCAGGCGAGGATGACGCGGCGCGGTGCCGGTTCATCGATAGTCTCGAGCTGTTCGGCATCGGCTACAGCTGGGGCGGCTTCGAAAGCCTTGCACTGCCCGTCGATCCGGCGAAACATCGTAGCTTGATGCCATGGTCCGGCGACCCGATGGTGGTGCGCCTGTCGATCGGCCTTGAGGACGCGGCAGACCTGATCGCCGATCTGGAGCGCGGCTTTGCCGCAGTGGCTCAGGGATGAGCGCGCCTATTCCCCCCTCGGCGGACATCGCCACCGCTGAGGCACAGCCCCTTCAGCAGCAGGCCTGGAACCTGGCCGAGCGCGCCCCGGAGGAAGCCGTCGCCGCCTCCGACGGAATCCGCGAGGCAGTTTCCGCGCGAAGCCAGACGGTTGGCAGCATCGTGGACCGGCTGGACAGCTGGGCCGTATCCTTTGGCAGCACGACTATTTCCCTGTGGGACGCCATCATCGTCCTGATCATCATCGTCGCTGTGTTCCTTGCCGCAACCATCCTGGTGCGGGTTGGCCAGAAGCTGCTGCGGCGCATGACCCGCCTCGACAACGCGCAGGAGCTGCTGGCGGAAAAGCTGGTCGCGATAATGGTATGGGGCGCCGCCTTCTTCATCGGCATTGAACTGCTCGGCATCAACCTGACCGCCCTGGCCGTTTTTTCCGGGGCATTTGGCCTCGCGATCGGGTTCGGTTTGCAAAAGACGTTCGGCAATCTCATTGCGGGCATCATCTTGCTGATGGACAAGTCGATAAAGCCCGGCGACGTCATCGCGGTGGCCGACACGACAGGCAACGAGACATTTGGGCAAATTCGCAAGATCGGTATCCGGGCCGTATCCATTACCACCCGAGATCAGCGCGAATACCTGATCCCCAACGAAAACCTGATGATCAATCAGGTGGAAAACTGGTCCTATTCCTCGCGCAATGTGCGCATGCAGGTGCCGGTCGGGGTCAGCTACAAGGCGGACCTGAAGATCGCCGAGAAATTGATGCTGGAGGCAGCCAGCAAGGTGGAGCGCATTCTCAAGACGCCGCCGCCGACGGTATGGATGAACGGTTACGGCGACAATTCGGTCGACTTCGTGATCCAGTGCTGGATCAGCGACCCGGAGGAAGGCATCGGCAACGTACGGTCCGCTGTGCTGAAAAACCTGTGGTGGCTGTTTCAGGAGCACGGGATCGAAATCCCCTTCCCGCAGCGTGACATCAACATCCGCTCAAGCGAAGAGCTGGAACAGCTGATCGCATCTGTCGCCCAGCGGCTGCATGGCAGCGGCAAGCACGGCGAGGCCTAGTCCCGGGTCAAAGCCATCCTTCGGCCCGGTACCATTGTGCCGTTTGCGCCAACCCCACCGCCGCGGGAAAGCGCGGCTGCCACAGGGCCGCGGGCGGGCGGCGGGCGGGATCAACGACCCAGTCCGGGTGCGTCATATACGCCGCGCGGTCCGTGGTCAGCCGGGCATGGCTTCGCCGGATCAGCGTGTCGGCCCCGGCCGCGATCTGCAGCAGGCGGCCGGGCAGGTGCGGGGCGAAAACCGCATCCCGGCCTACCGCGGCAGCAATCATGCCGGCAAGTTGCCGATGGGTGTAACCGTCATCGGCTCCGTCATCGGGTTCGTAAAGCGCACCCTCTCCGGAACCTTGCGCCAGCGCCAACAGCAGATCCGCCAGATCTCGCACGTCGATCAGGGACGCCTTGCCCGGTGGCGGCAGCGGTACGATACCGCGGCGGCCAAGGCGAAACAGTTCCAGCATGTCCGTATCGCGCGGGCCGAACACGGCAGGCGGGCGAACGATGGTGAACGGCACCCCGCTGGCGCGCACCAGCTGCTCCCCATCAGCCTTCGACCGGCCATAGGCGGACAGTTCCGGCTTGCGCGCGGCGAGCGACGACACAAACACGAAATGCCGTATTCCGCCTGCCCTCGCCGCCTCCAGCACGGCCTGTGTTCCCAGCACATTGGCGGCATGGAAAGCTGCCGGCTTGGTGGCCTTGGTCAGCCCGGCAATGTGGATGAGCACACTTGCCCCTGAGACCAGTTGCATCAGCGCCGCGGGGCTCTCCAGATCGCCCCGCACCCATTCTACCGCGGGCAGCGCGGGCGGCTCGCGCCGCGTGAGCGCGCGCACCTGCCACTGGCTTGCAGCGGCCCGGTCCAGAACCATCCGCCCGACAAAGCCAGTGCCTCCTGTCACTGCCAGCGTGGTCAGCGCCGGTCCGGTCACAAGGGCGACCATTCATTCGCGGGCGATTGTTCTTCGTCGGGCGCACCGTGCCTTTCGGTGCCGGTGCGCGCCGGAAGATACCCCAGCACCGCATCGAGGAGTGCGTTCATTCCCTGTCCTGTCGCGCCGGACACGGGGTACACCGCGTCGGCGCCTGCTGCCTGCAATGCCACAACGAAATCGGCGTCCAGAGCTGCGTCGGACAGGTCGACCTTGTTCAGCACGACGAGGCGCGGCTTATCCTCTAGCCCGCCGCCATAAGCCGCCAGTTCCTCTTCCACGATGTGCATGGCGCGCACGGGATCCTCTCCGGCAATGTCGATGAGGTGAATGAGAACCCGGCAGCGTTCGATGTGGCCCAGGAAACGATCGCCAATCCCGGCACCGTCTGCGGCCCCTTCGATCAAACCGGGAATGTCCGCCAGGACGAACTCGCGCGCGCGGTGCCGCACCACGCCCAGCTTCGGCACAAGCGTGGTGAAGGCGTAATCCCCCACCTTTGCTCCGGCATTGGACACCTGGTTGATGAAGGTGGACTTGCCGGCATTCGGCAGGCCGACAAGCCCGACATCGGCAAGCAGCTTCAGCCGCAGCCAGACCCACATCTCCTCGCCCGGAATGCCCGGCTGATGCTGGCGGGGTGCACGGTTTGTGGACGTCTTGTAGCTGGCATTGCCTCGCCCGCCCATGCCGCCTTCCAGGAAGACTTCCCGCTGGCCCACCTCGGTGAAGTCGGCCAGCACCTCCTCGCGGTCCTCCGACAGGATCTGCGTTCCAACAGGCACCTTAATAACAAGCGGCTTGGCGCTGGCCCCGGTCCGGTTCTGGCCCATGCCGTGACCGCCGCGCGATGCCTTGAAGTGCTGGGTATAGCGAAAGTCGATGAGTGTGTTCAGACCCGCGACGGCCTCGAACACGATGTCGCCGCCCCGCCCGCCGTTGCCGCCGTCCGGACCGCCATATTCCACATACTTCTCGCGCCGGAAGCTAACCGCGCCGGGCCCGCCCGCGCCGGACTTCAGATAGATTTTCGCCTGATCCAGGAAATGCATGGGGAGGCACATAGGCCTTCGGTCGACGAAGCGCCAGCAGGCGGTGATCAGAGGGGCTAAAAGGCCACCAGCAGCCGGAGTTGCTGCCGCTGTGTCCGCGGCTGGAACTGGTGGAGCCGAGGGGGATCGAACCCCTGACCTCGTCATTGCGAACGACGCGCTCTCCCATCTGAGCTACGGCCCCGTTCCAGTTCATCTGCCTGTCCATCGGCGGGCAGGCGCGCCTCTTAGCCGTCCGCTCCTGCCGACGGAAGAGGAAATCGCGCGTGTGATATTAGCGCAGGATCGGCCCCGACGTAGGCAAAGGCTGCGGCTGCGGCGCAGGCGGAGGAGTCGCCGCAATCGCACGCTGCAGCGCATAAGGGTCCAGCCCGGCATATGGCCCGTAGGTCAGTTCCCAGCGAACAAGATTTTCGCGGTACTGGTCATAAGCCGAGAAGAACCGTTCGAATACCTGCTCCATCCTGGGCAGCGACTGTGCCGTGAAGCTGTCCAGTTCGGCCACCTCGACCGCAACGGCCTCGTTGCTGAGCGCGAGAGCGGCGTCGCAAAACTCGTCCTGCACTTGGGGCATGGCGAAGTAGTTGTACAACTTGGTCAGGTAGGCGTCCTCTACCGCGCGACCTTCACGGCCGTACCGGGCGGAGAACTCGCGCGACATGGTGCGGTTCGCACTGGCGAGCGGGCGTGCGAATTTCGTGAGGAAGGTCTGATAATTGGCAAGGATTGCCTGATGCTCGGGCTGTAGGCAGTTCAGCGCCGCCACGTTCAGGGCCGCGCGCATGTTCCATGTCACCTGCGCACTGGAAATCGAGGTGTTCACCGTTTGCCGCAACCCGCCCGCTGTTTTCGGTGGGATAGCCATGAACCGCGTCGCGCCAGCAGGCAGATAAGGTCGCGGCGGAGCCTGGATGTAGACGGGCGGCGCAACCGGCATGGGCGGCGGGGGTGGGGTTTGCGCACATGCAGCCAGCGCCAGCACACCCAGCGAAACCCCGGCAGCCTTCACCCGCGATCCGCCGATTTGAAAATAGTTCCGACGCGAAATCATTGTTGCGACCAACCTTCCAGAATCAAGCGGGTGCAACGAGGCACCCGAACCTCAGCTTATGATTGTATCCTAGCAGCTTAAACAAGCTGAAGAAGGGGCATTTCGACCAGCCGTGCAAATACCTTGGAAGCGGCCGGCAAACAAAAGGCCCGGCACATCGCAGGGATGGCCGGGCCTCTCGTTATCAACGGGATCGGGCTGCTTACTCGCGAGCCGAACCCATGAAGCGCAGGAGGAAGAGGAACATGTTGATGAAGTCGAGGTACAGGTTCAACGCCCCCATGATCACGACCTTGCCCATGAATTCCGTGCCGCGCACCTGGTCGTACATGTTCTTCAGCTTCTGCGTGTCATACGCCGTGAGGCCAGCGAAAATCAGCACGCCGAGGAAGCTGATCGCCAGCGCAAGACCGCTCGATTGCACGAAGATGTTTATCACCATGGCGATGATCAGACCAACTACGCCCATGATCAGGAACGTGCCCCACGCGGACAGATCCTTCTTTGTGGTGTAGCCGTACAGGCTAAGCCCGGCAAAGGCGCCGGCCGTGGCAAAGAAGGTGGTGGCGATCGATGCACCGGTATAAACGAGAAACAGCGTGGACAGGCTGAGACCCATCAGCACCGCAAACGCCCAGTACATCGCCTGCAAGGTCGTCTTGCTGAACTTCTGCATGCCGAAGCTCATGGCAAACACGATGGCGAGCGGCGACAGGGCGACGATCCACATCAGCGGACCGGATGCGAATGTTACCGCCAGCCCCGACTGCGCCGTCAGCAGCGCGACGATGCCGGTCAGCAGGACGCCGCTGGTCATGTAATTGTAGATCGACAGCATGTAGGAGCGCAGCCCCGCGTCGAAAGTAACCGCGCCACCAGTGCGCGGGACGGTGGACGACGCTCCGTAACCCGTCCGTACTTGCCGGGGGTCGTTCCAGTTAGCCATTGCCAATTCTCTCCTCTGGGCGGCGCGCACGCGCGCACCGGTGTTGCAGTAGAATATCGGGGCAAAGACCGCCTTTTTCAAGCAAAACCGGACGAGTACCCCTTGCCCGGCCAAGGCGGTCTGTCGTTGCTTCCGCGAACGGCGCCGGCAACTCGCCACCGCCCCGCGGTCAGCCATTATCCCGCCGGCTCATTCAGCGCCGCTCCCCGGTCCGCCGTGGCACGCAGGGTCGCAGCGATCAGCGCATCAAGGGCGTTGTCGCGGTCGAGCACATCCAGTCCGGCCTGCGTCATCCCGCCCTTGCTCGCCACCCGCGCGGCCAACGCGCCAGGAGACAGGTCCGAACCTGCGGCCAGTTCCGCCGCCCCGCGCATCATCTGCACCGCCATCCGCTCGGCCTGATCATCGGCAAGCCCGAGATGCGCCGCCCCTCGCGCAAGTGCGTCGATGAACCGGTAAACAAAGCCCGGCCCCGATCCGGCCAGCGCGGTGGCGATGTTGAAGAGGTCTTCCCGATCCAGCCATTCAGCTGTTCCCAGCATGAGCGCCAGGCGGTTGATGTCCTCGCGCTGAGCCGCTGACAACCCCGTGCCGATCAGCACATTGGCCGACTTGCCGATGGCGGCGGCCAGATTGGGCATGAACCGGACGTGCGCCCCGGCACCCGGCAGGCTTTGGCGCAGCCGGGCCAGTTCCACCCCGGCGAGCACGGAGATCATGACGGAACCGCTGTCGAGCACACCGGCAAGGGTGGGGGCCACCTGCGCCATCATCTGCGGTTTGAATGCGAGAAGAACGCATTTGAAGGGCCGGTCCGGCAGCATGGTCGTGAACCCAACTCCGTCCGGGACCGGCTTGGTCCGGGGATTGTAGATGGTCAGTTCGCAAGCCGGCAGCCCCGCGCTAAGCCAGCCGTGGACCATTGCCGCTGCCATGGTGCCGTAACCCACGATCAACATGGAATTGCCGGTGGCGGTCGCCGTCACGTCAGGCTTCGCCGATCGCGTCGACCATGGCCGCCGCCAGCGCGTCTTCCGGGGTCCGGTCGCCCCATAGCGCGAACTGAAAGGCCGGATAGAAGCGATCGCATTCCTCGATGGCGGTTTCAGCCAGCAGCTGCGCTTGCGACAGGCTGATTTCTCCCTCGTCGCCCAAGACGATCGCATGCCGGAAAACAAGCACGTTGCCGCGCGACCACAGATCGAAGTGCCCCAGCCAGATCTGTTCGTTGACGAGAGCAATTAACCGGCTGACCACGCCCACCTTGCAATCGGTCACCGTGATGTCCGGCCGGCAGATTGCCTGCATGACGCGATCGTCGCGGCGGCGCACGAAACGCAGCTGGTACGTGCCCCAGCTGGCCGCGACGTCTCCGACGACTTCTTCCAAAGAAGCCGCGCGACATGTCCATCCACGCGCTTCGAACAAGGCGCGAAACACAAGCAGCGCACTTGCACCCTCCTCGAAGAGGTCGATTGCGGCCGCCGCGCTCACTGTGAGATAACCTGATCCATCGGCGCCCGGAATGCAGCGGGTCGCGTGGTTGGAGCAATGGCGGCGTTTACCACAACTGGGGAGAACTGCCCTGCCCTGTGCAAAGCATGTGCAAAAACCGGCTCGCCGCCAGCTACTTTAGAGGGGTGATCTCCTGCCCTTCGGGGCTCTGATAGCGGAAGGAGTCGAGGCCGGCCTCCTGCAACGCCTTCACCGCCGCGTCGGCTTCTCGCGTGGTCGCATAGGGTCCGGCGAGCAGACGGTTCGTTCGGCCCCACTGTGTCACATGGGGTTCCTTGCCGCTCAGAACCTTGCCCCCTTGCCGCGACAGCCGGCGCCAGTCGAAGGACAGCGCGTCCCGGTTCGCGCCGGCGGCAAGCTGCACCCAAATCCGCGCCGGGTGTGCCGGTTGAGCAGGCTTGGCCGCGCGCGCAGGCGGCTTGGCCGCGGGAGCGGCGGGCTTGACTGCGGGCGCAGAGGACTTGGCCGCGGGGGCAGGCGCGATGGCAGCAGGCGCTGAAGCCACCGCTACCGGTCTGACATCGCGCCTCGCTTCCAGTCTGACGACATCCACGGCGCCAGGGGCGGGTGTGGCGGTGGTGGCCGGGGCCAGCCCAGCGAACACGGCCGACAGATCAGGGCGTGGCCGCTCGGGCGGCAGGGGTTGCACCACCGGTTGCCGCACGGTTGCCGGCTCGCTGGCAGGTATCGGCACCTGTTCCGCTCGCCGTGACTGCGCCGGAGCTGCCGTGGCCTGAACAAGTGTAGCAGGACCACCCATCGGGGCTCCCGCCGGGGCGAGCCGCTGGGCAACCGGCGTGCTGGTGCGCGTGGCCGAGGCCGAGGCCGGGGCTGGGGCTGCAGTTGCCGCGCGGCGCTGCTGCCCGGATGCCGGGAAAATACCAAGATGCACGGCTGCGATCTGCTCCACCGCGCTCAGCTGCGGCAATTGCCGCAGATACGGAACAAACGACTGCGCGAGCTGCGGTGGCATGACCTGGCCGGCCAGCTCCACCGCCTCCCGTTCGCGCTTGAGAATGGCCAGCCCGAATGCGCGGGTCCGGAACGCACTGAGGTCCTGAGCCTCCAGCATCGGGCGAAGGGTGGCCTCGAACCCGTTCCGGTCACCTGACACTGCCTGGCTGATCGCCAACTGTTCGCGTACCCGCGGATCGTCCTTGCGCGACAGGGCCAGCCGGTACTGCTGCTGCGCTGAGGCATTGTCGCCGACCAGATCGAAAGCCAGTCCGCGCTTCGCAGCAAACTGGCTCGTATCGGCGCCACCCTGCTCCGCCTCCTGGAACAGCCTCAGCGCCTCGATCGGTCGGCGCGTCGCCACATAGGCGCCGGCCAGTCCGAGCTTGACCCTGGGGTTGCCGGGATCAAGTTCGGCGGCCCGACCGAAGAAGCCGATTGCCGCATCCACATCGTCGAGCGCCAGCGCCGCATTGCCTGCGTCGATCAGAGCCGCCACGTTTCTGGGCTCGGCTGCCAGCCGGGTGAGCGCCACGCGCAGGTCGTTCATCTCCGGCGGCGGCAGGGGCTGCACTATCGCCTGCTGCGCCTGCGCCGGCAGGGCGACCGTCACGCCCGCCAAAGCCAGGCTCAGCGTCAGGCCCGACCGCAAAGTTCCTGTCCACATGACCACGCGGGTAACGCCGAACACTTGAACCCCAGCTTAGCCGCCGGTCTTACTGATTGTTCTGCCGACCCAGAAAGCGGGGAATGTTGAGCGCCGGGCCGTCGTCGTCCCGGTCGTCTTCGTCGTCATCCTCCACCTGCGCCCCTCGCGACAGGTTGGCCATCCGTTCGAACAGGGTCGAACCGGCGCTGGCAGTTCCAGCCGCTCCTGCCGGAGCGCGATCGGCACCTTCGCGGGCGCCGCCATAAATCTCTCCTGGCACAAGCCGCCTGCGGCCTTGCGGCTTCGTCTGCAGCGGGCTGATCGGCTGCACGCTGGCGCCGCGCGAGTCTTCCGGATCGGCCGCCATGCCGGCGAGGTCGAGAGGCTCCTCGAACTGGTCGGCATTCTGGCTTGCGGAGCCAAAATCGTCATCATCGTCCTGGCGCAGCCCGGCAAGCGGGTCGACAATCCCGTCGACGTCGTCGAACTCTTCCTCGTCCTCGTCAAGACCGGTCGCGTATTTCGCGGTTACCAGTCCGGCCTTGTCGCCGGCCGGCTGTTCGCTGAACACGTTGCCAAGGTCGAGCGGTTCGCGAACGGGTGTCGGCGTTTCCTGCGGCTGGCCGAAATCCAGTGCAGGCCTGCGCGGTGCCCGCGCATCGGCAAGAACGAACGGCTTGGCTTCTGCCGCAGCGACCTGCGCTTCGTTGTCGATGCCCGTTGCGACAACGGACACCCGGATCTTGCCCTCAAGGTCGGGGTTGAAGGCCGAACCCCAGATGATGTTCGCATCTTCGTCCACCAGGTCGCGAATATGGTTCGCCGCCTCGTCCACCTCCAGCAGCTTCATGTCCTCGCCGCCGATGATGGAGATGATCACGCCCTTCGCACCCGCCATCGACACGCCGTCGAGCAGCGGGTTGGCGATCGCCTTCTCAGCCGCCTCAAGGGCGCGGTTCTCACCCTCGCCTTCGCCGGTGCCCATCATCGCCTTGCCCATCTCCTGCATCACCGACCGAACGTCAGCGAAGTCGAGGTTGATGAGACCGGGCATCACCATGAGGTCGGTGATGGAGCGGACACCCTGCTGCAGCACTTCGTCGGCGAGCTGGAACGCTTCCTTGAAGGTCGTTTCCGGCTTGGCGACCAGGAACAGGTTCTGGTTGGGAATAACGATAAGCGTGTCGACATGCTTCTGCAGTTCGGCAATGCCGGCTTCAGCCGCGCGCATCCGGCGAGTGCCTTCGAACTGGAACGGCTTGGTCACTACCCCGACCGTCAGCACGCCCTTGCGCCGCGCCGCTTCCGCGATCACGGGTGCCGCACCCGTTCCGGTGCCACCGCCCATGCCGGCGGCGATGAATACCATGTTGACGCTGTCCAGAGCTTCTTCGATGTCCAGCGACGTTTCTTCGGCCGCAGCCTTACCCACTTCCGGCCGCGCTCCCGCGCCCAGGCCACCCGTAATGTTGGGGCCCAGCTGGATCCGGTGCTCCGCCGCCGAATTGCTCAGCGCCTGGGCATCGGTGTTGGCGACGATGAACTCGACCCCTTCGATGCCCGCGGCCAGCATGTTTGCCACCGCGTTGCCACCTGCGCCGCCGACGCCGACCACCATTATCTTCGGGCGAAGTTCATCCGACGGGGCAGGACCGATGTTTATACTCATTCGCAAAAGTTCCTCTGAACACAGCTTGACCGCGGAGCCGGCCCGAATCGAAAGGATGCGCCGGGCGTGAACAAATGTGAACACGTGGCGCGGACTTCTGCCGGGTTAGCATGCTTACCGTAGCTTAGGCAAAAACATCGTTAAATTGAGCATCAAAAATATTCCCGCACGGCTTTCAGCACCCGGCTGACCAGCCTTGTTCCGCTATAGCGGACAGCCGGCTGATGCACCGGGCCAATGGAGCGGATGTCCGGCGGATCATCGGCGGCGTACAGGCACATTCCCGCCAGCAGGACGAACCCGGGTACGCTGTGCGCTTCGGGAAGCCCGGGCAGTTTCGGCGGCCTGCCGATCCGCACGGGCCGCCCCAGCGCCCCTTGGACATACTCGGCGATCCCCGCCAGTTCCGCCCCGCCGCCAGTCAAAACGATCTTGCCAGCCTTGGCATGCCCGAACCCAAGTTCCTTGAGGGCGTCGCGCACACCCGCCGTCAGCAGCGAAAGCTGGTCGGTGATAACTGACACCAGCTCGGCGCGCGGAATACGATTGCGGTCGTCCGCGCCCAAGGCAACCTGTTCCACATCCTCGCCTTCGTCGGGCGGGGTCACGCTGACCATTTCCTTGTGATCGGAGGGGGCAGCGATGGCTGAACCGGACACGCATTTCAGCCGCTCGGCATGCTTGCGCCGGATGCCGAAGCGGGAAGCGACGGCGTCCGTGATGTCCGCGCTGCCATGCGGCACCGATCGCATCCCCAGCAACATGCCGCCCGCATGCACCGATACGTTGGTGACTTCCGCGCCCAGCTCCACCAGGGCGACCCCCAGTTCCCGCTCCTCGTTGCTGAGACAGCCGTAGCTTGCCGCGAGCGGGGACGCGACCACGCCCTCCACATCGAGATGGGCCGTCTGCACCACCTCTATCAGATTGCGAACCGGCGGTCCCTCGGCAAGCATGACGTGCACATCGACCCCGAGCGTCTCGGCGTGGAGGCCCCGTGGGTTCGCGATCCCGTGTGCACCGTCCAGGGTATAATGGGCGGGCTGCGCATGCAGGATGGTGCAGCCATCGGGCTGAATGTGCTGCCGGGCCGCGTACAGAAGGTGGTCCACATCGTCATCTTCGATCCGGCGCCCGCCAATCGGTATGTCGACCCGTTCGATATGGCTTTCCAGGCCGGCGGCGGAACATGCGATCCATACCCCCGACAGGCTGGTAGCGGCCGTCCGCTCCGCCCGCTCCACCGCGTCCCGCACGGCATGGCTGGCGGCTTCGATGTCAGTGATGTAGCCCCGCTTCACCCCCTGGCTTGCGCGGTGGCTGGAGCCGAGCACCGACAGGTTGCCCTCCTCGTCCCGCCCGACGATCATGGCCGAAGTGCGGAACGATCCGATGTTGACCGCTCCGAACTGCCGCACCACGCGCCCCCCTGCGCCGCTCATCAAGGTTGCCCCCCTTCTTTCAATGCGAGCGGTTCGCCGTCTGCCCTGCCCGGTATGCGCATATAGATGCGATCGGGCGAACGCATGTCGAAGCTTGCGACCTTTCCGCCCAGCAGCCGGTTCGTTCCATCCAGCCGCGCGAACCGCACCAGCGCGCCTGCCGCCCGGTTTTCGTCCTGCGGGAGGGCGAGCACCTGACCTGTATCAAAGGTGAGGTTCCAGCGGCGGTTGCCGATCCATTCCGCCTCGCGCACTTTCGGTTTGAGAGCCGGCGCCATGTCCAGCAACCGGTCGAGTTCGGCCACCTGTCGTGCCGCGCCTGGCCCCTTTACCAGCAGCATGTCCTGGGCTTCGGTCCGGCTGATCGGCTGCAGCTCGCGCCCCGTGCGGTCGATCAGCATCCAGCCGTCGGCCTTCGCCAAGGCCGCATGCGGCTTGCGCTCCACGATGTCGATGGCGATATGATCGGGCAGGCGGCGCGACACCCGCGCATCTGCCACCCATGGCAGCTCCAGCAACTCCTGCCTCAGCCCCTCCATGTCCAGGCTGGCGATCGGCCGGTCGCGCTCGTCCAAAGCGTGCTGATACACGCTTTGCTCGTCCATCCGCTCGACCCCGGTGACGGTGACGCGCTTGACGGCGAAACCGGCGTTGGCAGTGGCGGCGGCGAACCGCTCCCCCGCCAGTGCGGGCAGTCCCGCAAGGCTGGCGATGAACCATGCGAATGTCAGTGCCGCAGCCAGGATCAGCGCCAGAAAGACCCGTTGCAGCTGCCGCTCGGTGAAAGGCAGATAGGCGAGCGCCGCACCCAGCGCGGAGCGCGTCTGCGCCCGGGCCGCATGCGCGCGTCCGGCCCGCCCGCGCGCAGCCGCGGAACGGCGGACGCCCTGCCCGCCGCGCTTAACCGTCCCCACGGCGTCGCTCCCGGTGGTGGCGCAGCGCCGCGGCGATGATCGCCTCCACCAGATCCTCGTAACTCATCCCGCAATGCCGCGCCTGTTCTGGAACAAGACTGAGCGGAGTCATGCCAGGCTGCGTGTTCGTCTCCAGCACGAACAAACCGTCCTCGCCCCCGCTTTCGTCCCAGCGAAAGTCGGTGCGGCTTGTTCCCCGGCAGCCGAGCACGCGGTGGGCCGTCAACGCGTGTTGCAGACACAGGTCGCGGATGCGATCAGGAATGTCGGCGGGACAGACATGCTCCGTCATGCCGTCGGTGTATTTGGCATCGAAGTCGTAGAACCCGGAACGCGGCTTCAGTTCCGTCACCGCCAGGGCGCGCGGACCGCTATCCTCATCCAGCACCGCGACCGTCATTTCGCGGCCCGGAATGTACGGCTCTGCCAGCAGTTCGTCGAACTCCTGCCAGGGACCGACCGCGTCGCGGCGGATCGGCTGGCCATAATTGCCGGCGTCGGTAACGATCGCCACGCCGACCGAAGATCCCTCGTTCACGGGCTTGAGCACATAGGGGCGCGGCAGCGGATCGCGTTCGAACAGCTCTGTGCTGCGCACCACGCGGCCACCCGGCATCGGTACGCCATGCGGCAGGAGGGCCTGCTTGGTCAGCTGCTTGTCGATGGCGATGACCGATGTTGCCAGCCCGGAATGGGTGTATGGCACGCCCATCAGGTCAAGCATCCCCTGCACCGTGCCGTCTTCGCCCGGCACCCCGTGCAGCGCATTGAACACGACATCCGGCGCAGCGGCCGCGATGCCGGCAGCCACCTGCCGGTCCATGTCGATGAGCGTGACGCGGTGCCCCCGCGCCTCCAGCGCCTTTCCAACGCCCTCGCCGCTCATCAGCGAAACGGGCCGCTCGTTCGCCCAGCCGCCCATCAGGACGACGACGTGCAGCTTGTCCTGCCGGGTCATGGTCGCCCCACCCGCTGTATTTCCCACTCTAGATTGACTCCGCATGTCTGGGCGACACGGTCGCGGACGCGTTCGCCCAGACCTTCGATGTCGGCACTGGTCGCCTCGCCGGTGTTGATGAGGAAGTTGGTATGCTTGTCGCTCACCTGGGCGCCTCCGAGCCGCAGCCCGCGGCAGCCGGCCCTGTCGATCAGCGCCCACGCCTTCTCGCCCGGCGGGTTCTTGAAGGTTGAACCGCCGGTTTTGGTGCGGAGCGGCTGCGATGCCTCGCGCGCCTGCGCGATCCGGTCCATTTCCGCCCCGATGTCGCGCGGATCGCCCGCGTGGCCCTGAAAGCGGGCGGCAACCACGACTGCGCCGTCCGGCAGTTCCGCATGGCGATAGGAGTATTGCAGTTCCGCGGCGGGCAGCGTGTGGCACTTGCCGCCCGGCAGGACCACGTCGCAGTCGACGAGGATGTCGGCGACTTCGCGGCCGTACGCCCCGCCGTTCATTCGCACGAAGCCGCCCACCGTGCCCGGAATGCCGCGCAGGAACTCCAGCCCGGCAATGCCTGCGTCGCGCGCGGCGGACGAGACGAGGATCCCGTGCGCCGCCCCGCCGCAGGCAAGCACATGACCGTCACGGACCTCTACCCCGGCAAACGCCTTGCCCAACTTTATCACCACCCCCGGAACGCCGCCATCGCGAATGATGAGGTTGGAGCCAAGGCCGAGCGCCATCACCGGCAATCGGCCGTCCACCTGCTCCATGAACCGCTGCAGATCGTCGCGGTCTGCCGGCTCGAACAGCCAGTCCGCCGCGCCGCCCGTCTTGAACCAGACGAGCTTGGCCAATGGCGCGCCGGGCGTCAGTCGCCCGCGCGTTTCGCAGTGGTCGAGCCCTTGCGCGAACGCACCGCCCGCTTCGCAATCGGGCGCGCTGATGCGCTCGTCCCCGAGCCATTCGTCGGGCTGCCGGGTCATGCCGCGACCTTGCCCATGCGAAACGACTGAACGGCGGGCGCTAGCCCTGCTGCCCAGCGGGTGATGTCGCCCGCGCCGAGGCAGATGACATAATCACCCGGTTGCAGCGTGGCGGCCAGCGTGGCCGCCAGTTCCTCGGCATTACTGACCGTGTTCGCTGCGCGGTGGCCCTGTTCGCGCAGGCCATGTGCCAGCGCAGCGGCATCGACGCCCTCGATCGGCTCCTCCCCAGCGCCATACACCGGCGTGACGAACACCGCATCGGCATCGTTGAAGGCGGTCTGGAACTCCGCGAACAGATCGCGCAGGCGCGTATAGCGGTGCGGCTGGGCGACCGCGATCACGCGGCCAGGCGGATCGCCGGCACCCGCGGCCTCTCTCGCGGCAGCGAGTACGGCCCTGATCTCTACCGGATGGTGGGCGTAATCGTCGATGATGAAGGCAGTGCCGTCGTCCAGCGGCACCTCGCCCACGCGGGTGAAGCGGCGTTTAACCCCGTTGAATTGGGCAAAGCCGTTGCGGATGACTGCGGCATCGCAGCCCAATTCCAGCGCAACCGCGATGGCCGCCAGGGCATTCTGCACATTGTGACGGCCCGGCATCGGCAGGCGTACATCCTCCAGCCGGGTTTGTTCGCCGCTGCGCTCCCGGACGACCACGTCGAACAGGTTGGCGCCGTTGTCGGCACGGATGTTCTCGCCCCTCACATCCGCCTGAACTGAAAAGCCGTAAGTCACGACCCGGCGGTCGCGGATCTTGGGAATGATCCGCTGAACTTCCGGATGGTCGAGGCACAGCACCGCCGCGCCATAAAAGGGAACATTGTGGATGAATTCCACGAATGCGTCCTTTACCGCGTCGAAGCTGCCGTAATGGTCAAGGTGTTCGGGGTCGATGTTGGTCACGACCGCGAACTGCCCGTCCAGGCGCAGAAAGCTGCCATCGCTCTCGTCGGCTTCGACCACCATCCACTCGCTGGCGCCCAATCTGGCGTTCGAGCCGTACTGGTTGATGATGCCGCCGTTGATAACGGTCGGATCCACCCCGCCGGCGTCCAACAGCGCGGCGATCATGCTGGTCGTGGTGGTTTTGCCATGCGTGCCCGCAACCGCCACCGTGCGCTTCAGCCGCATCAGTTCGGCCAGCATCTCGGCCCGGCGAACCACCGGTATCCGCTTTTCGATGGCGGCAGCCACCTCTGGATTGGAGCGCTTGACAGCGGTGGAGGTCACCACCACCCGCGCGTCGCCCAAATTTTTGGCCGCATGGCCGATCGCGACGGGGATGCCGCGTTGCCGCAACCGTTCGATCGTGGGCCCCTCGTTCAGGTCAGAGCCCTGCACGCTGTAACCGAGATTGCGCATCACCTCGGCGATGCCGGACATGCCGATGCCGCCGATCCCGATGAAGTGGATGGTTCCGATGTCGGTGTCGACCCCCTTCATTACGCCGCCTTCCGCGCCGCTGCTCCCGGCACCGCTTGCTGCGTGGCGCGCATCTGGGCGTGCTGACCCACCCGGATCACGTCCATCATGTCCGCCCCACCTGATTGTTCCACAAGGTCGGCCAGGTCGCGCGCCGCATCCGGTCTGCCGCAGTTCCAGGCAGCATGGGCCGCATTGGCAAGCCCATCCGGGCGATCGGCCAGCGCCTTGATCTGCCGGGCCAGTTCCTTGGCCTGAAATGCCTCTTCCCGGATTGCCCGCGCGCCACCAGCCATCACGATCTCGCGCGTGTTCGCCGCCTGATGATCGTCGGTCGCGATGGACAGCGGGATGAGGATGGCGGGCCGACCCACGACCGTCAGCTCCGCCACAGTCGAGGCGCCTGCCCGGCCAATAAACAGGTGCGTATCCGCCAGCCGCGCCGCCATGTTTTCAAAATAGGTGCCCAGTTCGGCCGGTATGTCATGGCTGCTGTAACGTTCCCGCACCGCTTCTAGATCTTCCGCCCGGCATTGCTGCGTCACCTGCAGGCGTTGACGCAGGGCCGGCGGCAGCATGGCCAGGCCATCGGGCACCACCTGCGACAGGACCCGCGCACCCTGGCTGCCGCCCGTGACCAGCACCCGCAGCAGCCCCTCTTCGCCAAGGCGCGGAAACGGCTCGTCTCGCAAGGCGAGGAGATCATGGCGCACCGGATTGCCCACCAGGCGGACCTTGTGCCGCCACCCGGCCCGGATCCGCGCGACATCCGGGTATGCGGTGGCGATAAGATCCACCCGGCTGCCCAGCAGCCTGTTGACGCGGCCCAGCACCGCGTTCTGCTCGTGCAGGATTGTAGGCAGCCGGGCGGACTGCGCGGCGAGCAGCGTGGGCAGCGCCGGATAGCCGCCAAAGCCGACCACCGCGCTTGGCCTGAAGCCGTCGAACAAGCGCAGCGCCATCTGCCGCCCGCGCAGAACCGCCCTGATCCCGCCCAGCCAGTGAAGGGGGTTCTTGCCGAACCGTCCGGCGGGAATGACATGCGTGGTGAGAAATTCGGGGCGACCGGGAATACGTTCCCCGCGCGCGTCCGTGATAAGCGCCACGTGATGCCCGCGCCGCTCGAGTTCCACGGCAAGGGCGAAAGCCGGGATCAGATGGCCACCGGTGCCACCTGCGGCAAGGACATAGTGCCTGCTGGCGCCGGTCATGGGACGCTCCGTTCAAGGACGGGGCGGCGGGGCGGCGGCGTCGCGGCATCCAGACCGAAGATGCGGGCAAGGCCGGGTGTCGTGCGCGACAGATGCGGATTACGCCGCGACAGCGACAACAGCAATCCGACGGTGAAGCAGATGGCAATGGTCGAAGACCCGCCATAGCTTACCAACGGCAGGGTCATGCCCTTGGAGGGAAACAGCCGCAGGTTCACGAGGATGTTGATGAACGCCTGTCCGCCCAGCACCGCGCCAAGCCCACTGGTCGCCAGCAGGGTGAACAGATCCTCCGCATCAAAAGCGCGCATCAGGACGCGTACGACAATGGCCAGGTAAAGCAGTACGACGAGGGCGCAGACAAGCAGGCCGAACTCCTCCCCGATCACCGAGAATATGTAGTCGGTATGCGCTTCCGGCAGGGACATCTTGCGCGATCCAAGCCAGAACCCGCTGCCCGTCCACCCGCCTGCAACCAGGGTGCGCCAGGCCAGGTCAACCTGGTCGAACGCCGTGCCGCCCCCCAGGAATGAATCGATCCGGCCCCGCGCATTGCCGTACAGGAAATAGGCCGCGACAAGAGCGCCAATTCCGGCCGCCACCACTCCGCCGATCCGCGCCGGAGATACGCCGGCCATGAACAGCAGGGCAAGACACACGCCGGAAAAGACGATGGCCGAACCAAGGTCCGGCTGCATCATCAGAAGCGCGGCGACGAGCGCGGTGTAGCC
Source organism: Porphyrobacter sp. GA68 (assembly GCF_022605525.1). Classification (GTDB taxonomy): domain Bacteria; phylum Pseudomonadota; class Alphaproteobacteria; order Sphingomonadales; family Sphingomonadaceae; genus Qipengyuania_B. Next base: position 1,264,913 of record NZ_JAKQYJ010000001.1, on the reverse strand, counting down.
GATGGCCAGGCTGACCACAGGCAGGTTAGGATCCCGCGCGCGCCAGGACAGCACCCATGCCAGCGTCACGGCAAAGCTCGCCTTCAGGAACTCGGATGGCTGGAACCGCATGCCGAGGTCGATCCAGCGGTGGGCACCGTTCACCTCAACCCCAATGACCGGGACAAGCAGGAGGAAAAACGTCATGACGCCAGCCAGCAGCACCGCCGCGCGGCGGGCGCGCACGCGCGGGAGGGTCGACACGCCGAGCAGCACGGCCATGCCCAGCATCTGCCACACGACGTGCTGCCAGAAGAAATACAGTTCGGGCAGCTTGGTGCCCGCGGTCGACAAACGCCGCGCGCTGGCGGGCGACGCGGCGGCGACGGCGACCGTACCGATCGCCATCAGCAGCAGCACCAGGCACAGCAGGACGCGGTCGATCTCGCGCCACCAGATGCGCAACTCGGCCTGCAGGCTGGCCGCGGCCGGTCGCCGCGCTGCCGCCGATGCAGCCGCAGCAGAACGGTAGCCGGTCATCCCGCGTGCGTGTCCCGGGGGCCGCTGTCCAGGATGCCGGCAATTTCGGCAACGAATCGTTTGAACATCTCTCCCCGCTCCTCGAAATCGCGGAATTGATCGAAACTGGCGCAGGCCGGCGACAGGATCACCACGTCACCCGCCCGCGCCCGCGCGGCGGCCGCCTGAACGGCCGCTTGCAACGTTCCGCACGGTTCCACCGGCACGCACGGCTTCAGCAGTTCGGCAAATGCCGGGCCCGCCTCGCCAATCGTATAGGCCACGGCAACATGGCTGGTCCAGTCCGCAAGTTCGGCCAGCCCCGGTTCCTTGGCCTGCCCGCCAACAATCCAGTGGACGCGGGGGCGACCGTTTACCGGTGGGTACGCAGCGAGCGCCGGCGCCGTGGATGCCTGGTTGGTGGCCTTGCTGTCGTTGATGAACTGCACGCCGCCGCGTCTTGCCACATGTTCCATCCGGTGCGGCAATCCGGTGAAGCTCTCCAAACCGCGTTCAATGGCAGCGGTCTCTATGCCGAGGCGCTGGCAGACCGCACGGGCGGCCAGGATGTTCTGGGCATTGTGCGGACCCTGAAGGGCCGGCCAGCGCGTCTGATCCATGCAACCGCCAGGTGCGATCTTGTCCAGCTGCTCGCCCCGTGCCGCCAGGTCGTGGGCGATGGCCGCCGCAGCAGTGTTGCCGATGCCGATCACTGCCGCGTGTTCGGGCGATTGCAGCGCGAACAGGCGCGCCTTGGCCGCCGCGTAGGCCGCAAAGCTGCCATAACGGTCGAGATGATCGGGGGTGATGTTGAGGAGCACGGCGATGTCGCAGTCGAGAGACCGGGTGAGGTCGATCTGGTAACTGGACAGCTCCAGCACATAAACACCGCCCCCGGGCAGCGGCTCCTGCGCAAGAATGGGCAGGCCGATATTGCCGCCCATCGTTGCCGGTCTGCCGGCGGTTTTCAGAACATGGTGGACCAGGGCCGTAGTTGTCGACTTCCCGTTGGTGCCGGTAATACCCACCAGCTTGTGCGGCGGCAGTTCTGGCCGCGCCTGCGCAAACAGCTCGATGTCGCCGATCACCGGTACGCCAAAGCTGTCGGCATGCGGCTTTATGGGATGGGTGTTGAGCGGCACGCCGGGCGACACGATTACGCCGGCAAAGCCGGCCAGATCGGTTGCCAGCGGATCGCGCAGTGTTACACGGCCAGCCCACCGTTCCCGCACCTCTTGCGCCTGATCCCACGCCAGCACCTCGGCCCCGCTCGCCAGCAGCGCCTCGACCGTTGCGGCGCCCGACCTTGCCAGACCCAGCACCGCGTATCGCCTGCCGGCAAAGGTGCGCGCCGTAATCACCTGAGCTTGAGGGTGGACAGGCCGATCAGCGCCAGGATTATGGCCACGATCCAGAAGCGGATCACGACCGTCGCCTCGCTCCAGCCGAGTTGCTCGAAGTGATGGTGAATGGGCGCCATGCGGAAGATGCGCTTGCCCGTTCGTTTGAACCAGAACACCTGCACAATGACCGACAGCGCCTCGAACACGAACAGCCCGCCCACGATGGCCAGCACGATCTCGTGATGGCTCGCCACCGCAATCGCCCCCAGCGCTCCGCCCAGCGCGAGACTGCCGGTATCGCCCATGAACACTGCGGCGGGCGGCGCATTGAACCACAGGAAAGCCAGCCCCGCCCCCATGATCGCCGCGCAGAAGATCGCCAGTTCGCCCGCACCCGGAACATGAGGGATGCCAAGGTAGCTGGAATAATCGACCCGGCCGACGAGATAGGCGATGATGGCGAAAGTACCCGCCGCGATGATGACCGGCATGGTCGCGAGTCCGTCCAAACCGTCGGTGAGGTTCACCGCATTGCCCGCACCTACGATAACGATCGCGGCGAACACGAAATAGAACGGACCGAGCGGGATGGAGACATTCGACAGGAACGGGATGTACAGGTTGGTGCTGATCTGGCTGACGATGATCCACGAGGCGAGCCCGGCCACTGCAAATTCCAGCAGCAGTCGGGTCCGCCCCGACACGCCATTGTGGCTGTTCTTGCTGATCTTGTCGTAATCATCGAGGAACCCGATGATCCCGAAACCGCCGGTGACCGCGAGGCAAGCCCAGACGAACGGATTGCGCAGGTCCATCCACAGCAACAGCCCGCAAATGAGGGCCACGAGAATCATCAGTCCGCCCATGGTCGGCGTACCCCGCTTGGCGAGGTGCGACTGCGGACCATCGAGGCGGATGGGCTGTCCCTTGCCCTGCCGCACCCGTAGCATGCTGATGAACCGGGGCCCGATGAACAGGCCGATCAGCAGGGCAGTCATCAAGGTCGCGCCTGCCCGGAACGTCTGGTAACGAACGAGGTTCAGCGCGCCGGGAAAGCCGAGCCATTCGGCAAGGAGGTAAAACATCTAGGCATCCCAATGGATCAGGTCATCAACCACCTTGTTCAGCCCGAGCGAGTTTGAACCTTTGACCAGCACGGCATCCCCCCCGATCAGACCAAATTGACGCAGCTGCACGACGGCTTCCGCGGCACTGGCGCAATGCACGAATTCGGGCTTGCCGCCAACCGCCTGTATGCCGCTGCGCAGCAGTTCGCGGTTCAGCGCCTGCATTTCCGGCCCGACCAGCACCAGATAATCCAGTCCGGCGTCGCGGACGGGTTCGGCCAGGGCGGCGTGGAATGCGTCAGCGAAGTCGCCCAGTTCCTTCATGCTGCCCAGAACCGCGATACGCCGCCCGGCGGGTGTCTGCGCGAGCTGGCCGAGGGTCGCCCGCATCGAAGCCGGATTGGCATTGTAGCTCTCGTCGATGACCAGCGCCTTGCCGCCCGGCGCATTGACGCGGTGGCGCGCGCCGCGGCCCTTCAGCCCACCCATCTCGGCCAGCGCCAGACCTGCCGCCGCCATGTCGCCGCCTGCGGCATGCACCGTCGCCATTACCGCCAGCGAATTGATGACCCAATGTTCCCCCGGCTCCGCGATCGAATAGACCAGCCGCCGCTCGCCAAACTGCACCGTCACCAGCGAGCCGCCATTGGCAGCCGGGATCATGTCCATGACCCGCACGTCGGCGTGCGCAGAGCGGCCAAAGGTCAGTATCTGCAAACCCCGCAGTTCGGCTGCCTGGCGCAGCTGCTCGAACTGGGGCACGTCGGCTGGGATGACCGCCGTGCCTCCTGGCGCCAGTCCCCTGAAGATCTCCGCCTTGGCATCGGCGATCGCCTCGATCGAGCCGAGGTTCTCGATATGGGCCGGGGCAATCGTCGTGATCAGTGCCACATGCGGGCGGACCTGCGCCGTCAGCTGCGCAATCTCGCCCGCGTGGTTCATGCCCATCTCGAACACGCCAAACTGCGCGTGCGCAGCCATTCGCGCCAATGAGAGCGGCACGCCGACATGGTTGTTGTAGGATCTGACCGATCGATGCGCCCCGCCCCGGCTGGACCGATCCAGCGCGGCGAACAGCGCTTCCTTTACGCCGGTCTTGCCGACCGAGCCGGTTACACCGACGATCCGGGCGGTTGTGCGCTGCCGCGCTGCCGCAGCCAGCGCGCGCAAAGCTGCCATCGTATCGTCCACCAGCACGTGCGGGTAGGGCACCGCGCGGTCCACCAGGGCCGCTGTCGCGCCGTTGGCAAACGCGGCGTCCAGAAACTCGTGACCATCCTGCACCTCGCCGCTCAGGGCGACGAACAGGTCGCCGGAACGCACATCGCGGCTGTCGATCTCCACGCCTGACACAAGAAAGTCGGCGCTGGCCGTGCCTCCCGTCACTTCTGCGATGACCGTAGCATCCCACAGGGCGGCCGGCAGCTGATCGCGCCGACGCTGGGGCCATTGGCGAAGGGCGCGGATTGCGGTCATGCTTTGTCTCCCTGTGCGGCGGCGCATTCCCGCGCGACCGCCACATCATCGAACGGCAGGACGCGGACAGCATCGCCGCGCCCTATGATTTGCCCCTGCTCGTGCCCCTTGCCGGCGATCAGCACGATGTCGTCGCGGCCGGCTTTTGCGATGGCCAATGCTATCGCTTCGCGCCGATCGCCGATATCGCGCACGCGCGCAGGATCGGCTGGCAAGCCGCTGAGGATGGCAGCGCGGATCGCAGCGGGATCTTCGCCGCGAGGATTATCATCAGTCACGATGACGAAATCCGCCACGGCGGCTGCTTTGCCCATGTCGAACCGCTTGCCCTGGTCCCGGTCGCCGCCGGCACCGAATACGATGATAAGGCGGCCTGCCGTATGGGGGCGCAGCGCTGCAATGGCGGCGGCCAGCGCGTCTGCCGCGTGGGCATAGTCGATATAGACGGGCGCCCCGGTCTTGGTGATGAGCGCCCGTTCAAGTCGGCCTCGCACAGGCTGCAAGCGACCGACCGCGTCGAACACGCGGGCCGGATCCGCGCCAGTGGCGATCGCCAGGCCCGCTGCCACCAAGGCATTTGCGGCCTGATAGGCGCCGATCAGCGGCAGCATCAGGCGGTAGGTCTGTCCGGCGTGCTCCACCTCGATCTGCTGCCCCAGCTGGGTCGTTTCCCGGCTCCGCAGGAGCAGGTCAGCGCCATCGCCCGGCCCTACCCGCAGCACTCGGCACCCCCGCTGTCCGGCCGCATCGATGACACGCGCGCTCCAGTCCTGCCCCTCGTCCCACACAACTGCGCAGGCATGAGGCTGGAGCAGATCGGTAAACAGGCGCAGTTTGGCGGCGAAATAAGCCTCCATCGTGCCATGATAATCGAGATGGTCGCGGCTGAAGCTGGTGAAGCCTGCGGCGGCCAACGGGACGCCTTCGCTGCGGTGCTGGTCCAGACCATGACTCGACGCCTCGTAGGCGACATGGGTGAAACCTTCCCGCGCAAGGCCCGTCATGTTGGACAGGAACGTGACAATGTCCGGGCTGGTCAGGCCCGTCGCCTGACTGCCGTCGGGCGTGGTCACGCCCAGAGTGCCGATGGAAGCCGCGCGTTCACCGCACATCCGCCAGATCTGACGCGTCATCTCCACGGTGGAGGTCTTGCCGTTGGTGCCGGTCACAGCGACGATTGTGCCGGGCACAGGACGGAAAAAGCGCGCGGCCAGGCGAGCGAAGGCGGCACGCGGGTTGTCGCTGGCGATGTGCAGCGCGCCTTCCACCGGCACACCTGCCCGCGCGACCACCGCAACCGCGCCGGCCGACACGGCGGCCGCGATGTAATCTTCGCCGTTGAAGGCCGCGCCTTGAAACGCGCCGAACACGGTGCCGGGCGCGATCTTGCGATGATCGATGGCGAAGCCTGACACCGGGATGTCGGCAGCTGCGCCGTCCGTCACGGGCAGCCCCGCTTCGTTCAGCAGGCGCGCGAGCTTCATCTTTGCGCTTCCGGGACGATCGGCACCAGATCGCTCAGGTCGATGTCGCGTGTCTCGTCCGGTTGCACGCCCAGCATCGGCCCGATCCGCGGCACCAGCCGGCCCACGATCGGCGCGGCATTCCAGGCGGCCGTCCGCTGGAACGAGCTGGCCACCGTGCCTTTCGGCTCGTCCAGCATGGTGACAATGACGTAGCGCGGGCGGTCCATCGGGAACGCGGCGGCAAAAGTGGAGACAATCGCGGTGCGGCGATAACCACCCGCACCCGGTTTCTCGGCCGAACCGGTCTTACCGCCAACCCGGAATCCTGGCGCTTCGGCACTGCGGCCGGTGCCGTATTTGGTTATCATGCGCAGCAGCTGGCGCATGCGCGAACTTGTCGACTCCTTGAACACCCGCCGCCCTTCCGGGACCGTGCCCGGCTCCACCCGGTGCATGGTGGCCGGGTGCCAGACCCCGCCATTCACCATCGCCGCATAGGCGCTGGCGAGGTGCAGCGGGGTTACGGCCATTCCGTGGCCGAAGCCGACCGTCATGTTCTGCAGCCGGGGCCAGTTGTCACCCGGCCAGATCGGATAGCCGCGGGCCGGCAGCTCTATTTCCGGACGGCGGTTCATGCCGAGATCGACCATCACCTGCCGCAGCCGCTCAGGTCCAAGCTCGTCCGCCACCCGCGCGGTCACCGTATTGGAGGAGTGCATCAGCATCTGGGGGATGTTCAGGCTCGACCCGAGCGGATGGCTGTCGTTGATGGTGAACCGCCCGACCTTGACGGGCTGCGCATTCCAGCGGGCGGCGAAATCGCGCACAACACCCGCGTCGATGGCGGCGGCGATCGTGAGCGGCTTAAAGGTGGAGCCGAGTTCGTAAACCTGGTTTGTCATCCGGTTGAACATCAGCCGCTCGCCGGCGGCGTCGATCTTGTTGGGGTTGAATTCGGGCAGCGAAGCGAGCGCCAGAACCTCTCCCGTGTCCACGTCCAGCACGATCCCCGCAGCGCCCTGCGCCGCGGTCAGCTTCATTCCCCGCTCCAGTTCGTCTTCCAGTGCGCCCTGCACCCGCATATCGATCGACAACGCCACCGGCTGGCCGCGTGTGGCCGGATTGCTCAGATGCTCGTTGAGCACCTGTTCCATGCCCAGCCGGCCATTTCCGTCAGCGCCGACATAGCCCAGCACGTGTGCCGCCATCGTGCCTTGCGGATAATGCCGGTCGATCTCGCGCGGGGTTTCGAGCCCGATTTCCCCCAGGTCGTGCACCCGGTTGGCCTCTTCCGGCAGAACCCGGCGGCGGATATAGCCGGGCTTGCCGCTGGCGAACAATTGCCTGACCTTTTCCTCGTCAAGATCAGGGAAGATTTCCTTCAGCGCGGCGGCGACCTCCTTGGGCGACCCGACCAGCGGAGCGCCGTCACCGCCAAGCGCGTGGGGGTTGAACCACAGGGCATAGGCCGGAAAGGCCCGGGCGAGCGGCACGCCGTTGCGGTCGGTTATCTCCCCTCGAGCGGGCAGCAGTGCTTCCGCAAGCGACGTGCCTGATGTGCGGCCGCTTTCCATGCCGATGAACATCAGGCGGACGGCGGCGACGAGGGCGAGAAAGGCAAAGCCGCCCACCACCCACAACAGGCGTGTCCGCGCCGTGGTGACGCAGCTTTGCCGCAGGCTGATCAGCTGGACGCGCCCCGATCCCACCGCGCGGCTGAGGGTCAGCGCGTTCATTCGCCGCTCCGCACCAGGCGGGTGCCGATGGCTGTGCTGCCGCGGGTGCCGGCTGTCAGCCGCTCTGCGAGCCGGGCGGTGTCGAAGCGGGCCGCAGCAATTCTCTCGCTGTCCGCATGGCCTTCGTCGGCCGACAGAACGGCCAGTGCACGCCCGAACTCCAGCCGCCCGCGCTCAACCGGTTCGCTGTCGAGTACCCGCGCGAGATCGGCCAGCGCGCCCTGGCTTGCCGGCGCCGGCGTTCCGCCCGCCAGCCGGATCTGCCGGGGCGCGCCGTGCCCGGCCGGCACTCCGTAGCTGGCCAGCTGCCGTTCGCCTTCGACGAACTGGTCGCCCTTGGGTGCCTGGAAGCCGAACTCCACTTCGTTCCAGGTGGACAACTGCCGTTGGCTGGCGCGGGTCTCGAATTCGGTTTCCAGCAGCAGGCGCTGGTGCTCGACCGCGACGATCTGCCTCTCGAGATGGTGAACTTCGCTCCTGACGGCGTTCACGCGAAGGGTGAGCGCCAGAAACAGCGCGCCCGCGACGATGAGGATGATGGTTTGGCCAGCTGGCTGGGTCAGCAGTGCGGACAGACGCCGGGGCATGGTCATGCTGCCACCTGCATTCTTGCCGGAACGGCTGTCCGCACCGCGTGGCGCAGCACCGCCGACCGGGCGCGGGGGTTGCGGGTCACTTCCGCCGCACCGGCGCGAATGGCCTTGCTGACCGTCGTGAAGACAGCGGGCGCTGCGGCTTGTTCGGGAAGGTAACGCGAGCCGCCGGTTCTGGCCGACCCATCACGCAGGAACTGCTTGACGATGCGATCCTCGAGGCTGTGGAAGCTGACCACCGCCAGCCGGCCGCCCTCTCGCAACAAGGCCTCCGCCGCACGGAGCCCTGCATGCAACTCGTCCAGCTCGCCATTCACATGGATGCGGATGGCCTGGAATGTCCGGGTGGCCGGGTCCTTCAGCGCACCCGGTCGATAGCCCAGCGCCTTGCGGACCACCCGCGCGAGATCGCCGGTGCTGCCCAGCGGACGCGCGGCGACGATTGCACGCGCGACCCGGCGCGACTGGCGTTCCTCGCCGTAGGTGTAGAGCACATCCGCGATGCTTTCCTCGGCGGCGGAGTTGAGGAAGTCGGCGGCGCTTGCGCCCGACTGGCTCATCCGCATGTCGAGCGGTCCGTCGAGCGAGAAGGCGAAGCCTCGTTCGGGCTGGTCCAATTGCATGGACGACACGCCAATATCCATGACCACACCGTCCACCTGCCGGACGCCTGCATCTCGCAGCACGGACAGCATGGCGGAGAAGCGGTCATGGTGAAGAAAAAGGCGCGGCGGATTTTCTCCTGTCTCGCGCCAGGTGCGACCCGCCGCGATCGCATCGGGATCGCGGTCAAGGGCATGAACAACAGCGCCGCGGTCGAGCAGCGCGCGGGTATAGCCGCCGGCACCAAAAGTTGCGTCGACGATCAGATCGCCGGGCTGAGGATCGAGCGCCGCGATCACCTCGTCGAGCAGCACGGGTATGTGCGGCGCGGTCACTGCCGTTCTCCCATGAGGTTCGCGCAGGCCGCCTTGGCAGCATCCCAATCCGCGCCCATCTCCTGCAGGCTGGCCGGGTTCCACATTGTGAAGAAGCGCCCGGCGCCCTGGAAATACAGCCCGTCTGCGATGTTCGCGAGTGCGCGCAGGTGATCGGGCATCACGAAGCGGCCGCTGTCATCGAACGGCACTTCGGTGAAGGAGAACAGTTGCGAGGCACGGGTGTCGCGGTCAAAGTCGCGGTTGAGCCGGATGCTCATCTCCTCCTCCCGGTCGAGCTGGGCTTCCAGCTCGAGCTTTCGGGAGAGGCCAAAGCCGGTCAGGCAATTCCACCGTTCGTGCTTGACCAGGCACAGCACGCGTCCGTCACTGGAGTCGCGAACGGCCTTTCGGAACAGCGGGGGCAGGACGAAGCGTCCTTTATCCCCAGCAGGCGAATACGCCTGTCCGCTGAACCCCGCAAAGACCACCAGCCTGTCTTCCCCAATGAGAGCCCAACCCCGCCGGACACAACTTTCCCGCACACTACCGCACCGGAACGCGGGTGCTCATCCCACCTGAGCAGAATGCGTGAGCCGGGTGCCTATCCGATGGCTTCAGTGTGTAACTTGTAGGACTTCGGGATGGAAGGGAAAATTACGGGATTTCGCGGGAAAGTGCAGAGAATAATTGTTTTCCCTACCTATTTTATGATCGCAGCCACGTTGGTCCTTCGTTAATGGCAGTGTGCGTGAAGGAGAGGATCGCGGACACGAAGAGCGCTGCGCCGCGGGAGAACAGCGCATTCCCGTAAAATCCCCAATCGCCGCTGGATAGGAATTAACCCGGCAGCGCAGGATCAGTTGAAGGCAGCCTGGATCAAGGCTCGCGCGGCATCGCGCCGGGACAGATCGGTGTCCTCGTGGTTCAGGAACGCCGCGTCGGCAGCGATCAGCGCGCGACCCTCGCCGACGCGGCAAATGGCGATCACGCCGCCAGCCTTCAGCGCGCAGTCGACAGCCGCTGGTGCCGGCGTGCGCAGAGCCAGGACACCATACTCCTCGACGGGCAGATTAACGCCGTTGAACCGGATCTGCGGCGACGCGCCGGCGCCGGCATAGCCGAGCGACAAGCCCCACCGTTCGAGCACTGGCGGGATCAAGGCCACATCGTTGAACCGGCGCCTGTCGCCGACCGGATAGGCAGAATGCTCCGTCATCATCGGGTCCAGCACGAGGAGCAGCCTGCCTCCGCTTCGCACCCAGCCGTCAAGCGCGACATTGTCGGCCGCCGTCAGCGCGCGCGGCTGTGCCACCATTAATCGATCGAGCTGTGCCAGTTCCGCTTGGGACGCGCCCTCAGTCGTGCCGAGGCTGTCCAGTGGGACAAGCATGAACTGCTCCTCGAGGAGGCTGCGCGCCCAGTGCGGGTCCGCCGGACTGTTCAGCAGATCTGCCAGCTCGGCCGGTTCACCCCAGTAGATTGGCAGGCTGGTCATCAGGCCCAGCGCCGGCCGCGCCTGTTCTCGTGCAGCCATACTCTGGGCCTCAGGCGCCCGTTCACACCCTGTTGCACTCGCCATCAGGAGGCAGCAAAGCAGCCAGCGGTGCATGGTCGAATCTTTATCGGGCAGGTGCTGCGTTCGGGGGAGCGGTGGGTGACGAAGACGTTGCCGGGCGCGGGGTCGGCTCCGCCGGCAGGTCAGGCACCACCCCCGCGCTGACCAGCGGGTCGTTCTGCATGGGATTGCTACTTGCTCTGATCGCCGGCACCGCCTCCGGCACGGTCAGTGCGTCCGTCTGATTGGCCCGATCATTGATGATGTTCGCAAGCCCAACCAGCAGGAACATGGTCAGCACGCCGGCGACCCCGAACTGGAGGCGCTGCAGCATTTGTTGCCGGGACCGCCGCTCGGGCGATTCCGCCAGACTGAAAGTGGCATCGCCGCTGCTCCTTCCGTCGGCACGAAGGGTCAGACGGCGCACGAGCTCGTTTCTCAGGGCCATGGCCTGACAGACTGCGCGAGCTTGGCCGTGGGGTCAACCCCGCTGTTCCGCCAGCGCCGGGCCGCTCAATCCTCCGGCGCAATCGTGACGCGGAGACCGTCGAGGTCGGACGTGAACGGGATCTGGCACGACAACCGGGAAAACTCGTTGCGATGATCGCTCGACTCGAGCAGGTCGTCCTCATCCTCACTCATCGGAGCGATGCGGCCGGCAAAGGCGGGATCGACATGCACGTGGCAGGTAGCGCAGGAGCAGCACCCGCCGCACAGCGCCAACAATTCATCAAAGCCGTTGTCACGGATCGCTTCCATCACGGTCAACCCGTCGGCCGCCTCGACCGTGCTTTCGACGCCGGCGCGGTTCACGACATGAAGCTGGGGCATACTGGAGCGGCTTTCTTCTCAGACTGATGACGAAGCTGCCCGGCTGCTATAACCCGGGCGCTTCTTTGGCAAGCGGGCGAGTTTCTCAGAAATGGATGAAGCGGCAATCCGCCGGGGGTTGGACAGCCTGGCCGCGCAGGATCCGGTGCTGGCGCGCGAACTCGCGCGGATCGGCTATCCTGCGCCGCGCATCCGGCCGCGTGGATTTGCCACCCTCCTGCGCACCATCGTCGGTCAGCAGGTCAGCGTAGCGGCGGCGGCGGCGATCTGGAACCGGGTGGAGGCGCGGATCGGCGCTCCACCACAGCCAGCCGTCCTGCTCGACCTGCCGGAGGAAGATCTGCGAGCCTGCGGGTTGTCGCGCCAGAAAATCCGTTATGCCCGATCACTGGCGGAACTGGTGGCGGCCGGATCGCTCGACCTCGGCGCCCTGCCGGCGGACGACGAAACCGCCATCGCCGTGTTGACCCGGGTGCAGGGAATTGGCCGCTGGTCGGCAGAAATCTACCTGATGTTCGCCGAAGGGCGGCCGGACATCTGGCCGGCAGGCGATCTGGCGGTCCAGGAGGGGCTTGGCCGGATGCTTTCGTTGCCCGCCCGTCCAACCGAGCGTGAGGTCCGCGCACTTGGAGAGGGCTGGCGCCCGCACCGCTCGGCCCTCGCCCTGTTCACGTGGCACGCTTACGCCAACCCGGCGCTGTGACGAGCGATGGCGCTTGCGACCGGCCGGCGGCGGAGATAGACCGGGCGCCAACACGAGGGAGAGCAACGCCATGAAAATCTTTAACAGCCACGCCAGGCACCTGGTTGCCGGAGCCGCCGCTTTGGCGCTGCTCGCCGGGAGCGCCGCCGTTTCCGCAAATGGAGAATCAATGACCGCTTCCCAGTCCGCTCCTGCCGCCCGCCCGGCTGCTTCCGTGCCTCTGATCCCGCGTGCTACCCTGTTCGGCAATCCGACCCGGTCCGGCGGACAGATTAGTCCGGATGGGCAGTGGCTGAGCTGGCTCGCGCCAAAGGACGGCGTGATGAACATCTGGGTCGCGCCGGCTGGCAACCCTGATGCGGCCAAGGCGATCACCGCCTCGACCGACCGCCCTATCCGCCAGCATTTCTGGGCGCCGGATGCCCGCAGCGTACTGTATGTGCAGGATAAGGGCGGGGACGAAAACTTCCTGCTTTATTCAATCGACATCGCCAGCGGCGCGGAACGGACCCTTACTCCTTTTGAAAAGACGCGGGTGCAGATCGTAGGCACGTCCGAAACAATCCGCGACAAGATCCTCGTCGGCATCAACAACCGCGATCCGCAGTATCATGACGTCCATCTGCTCGACCTCAATACGGGTGAGCTGACCCTGGTGCAGCAGAATGACAGCTACGCCGGCTTTCTGGCAGACGACAATCTGAAGCTGCGCATGGCGCTCCGGCCCAACGCTGCCGGAGGGCAGGATTTCTTTGCCATCGAAAACGGGAAGATTGCGGACACGCCGACCGAAAGCACCACACTGGACGATGCGCTGACCACCAGCCCCGCCGGTTTTACCACCGATGGCAGGACAATGTACTGGATCGACAGCCGCGGCCGGAACACCGCCGCCCTCATCGCGCAGGATGTCGCCACGGGGCAAAAGCGCATCATCGCGGAAAATGACAAGGCGGATATCAGCGGCGCGCTGTCCGATCCCCGGACGGGAGAGATCGAAGCCTATTCCTTCAACTATCTCAAGCCCGAATGGACCGCGATCGATCCGGAGGTGGGCGCCTCCCTGGACTTCCTGCGTTCGCGTCTCGAAGGCGAGTTCGGGGTGCAGTCGCGCACCAATGACGACGCGAAGTGGATCGTCTGGAACGATCCCGTTACCGGCCCGCTGAAAGCGTATCTGTATGACCGCACGGCTGGAACGCTGACCGAATTCTATACCGCCCGGCCTGAACTGGCAGGCGCGCCCTTGCAACCGATGCACCCGCTTGAACTGAAGGCGCGGGATGGACTGACGCTTCCTTCGTATCTCACTCTGCCAGCGGGCAGCGACCCGAACGGCGACGGCAGGCCGGACCGACCGGTGCCGATGGTGCTGGTGGTCCACGGCGGACCATGGGCGCGCGACACTTACGGGTTCGATTCCGAGCATCAGTGGCTGGCCAATCGCGGCTATGCCGTGCTGTCGGTCAACTTCCGCGGCTCCACCGGCTTCGGCAAGGACTTCATCAACGCCGGCAATCTTCAGTGGTCCAAGAAGATGCACGACGACCTCATCGACGCGGTGAACTGGGCCGTGGCAGAGGGTGTAGCGGACAAGGACAAGGTCGCCATCATGGGCGGCTCTTACGGCGGCTACGCCACGCTGGTCGGACTGACCTCCACGCCGGACACGTTCGCCTGCGGGGTCAGCATAGTCGGGCCGTCCAATCTGGAAACGCTGCTGAAGACCATCCCGCCCTACTGGGTGCCGATCGTGTCGCAGTTCCATAACCGCATGGGCAACCCCAACACGCCCGAAGGTCTGGCGCTGCTGAAGGAAGCATCACCGCTGTACAAGGCGGACCGGATCGTGCGGCCGCTGCTGATCGGACAAGGCGCGAACGATCCGCGCGTGGCGCAGGCGGAAAGCGACCAGATCGTCGAGGCGATGCGGGCCAAGAACATTCCGGTCACCTACGTCCTGTATCCGGACGAAGGGCACGGTTTCGCGAAACCCGCTAACAACATCGCCTTCAACGCCATCACCGAAAACTTCCTTGGTACCTGCCTTGGCGGCCGGTCGGAACCCATTGGTGACGCGCTGCAGCCGTCCACCGCGCAGATCGTCGAAGGGGCCGAATACGTGCGCGGCCTGCGCGAAGCGCTCGGCGGCTGACGTGACCGCGCGCAAGGCGATCTTCATCACAGGCGGCGCGTCCGGCATCGGGCGCGCCATCGGGGAACTGTTCGCCGAGCGTGGCTGGTTCGTCGGCCTGGCGGACATCGACACGGCCACTTTGGCGCAGACGAGGTCGGTTCTGCCGGATGGCAGCGTCTCGACACACGGGCTCGATGTGCGGGACCGCGCGTCCTGGGACGACGCGCTGGCAGACTTCACGAACGCGTCGGGCGGCCGGCTTGATGTGATGGCCAACAATGCTGGGGTGCCGTTAGGCGGCGCCCTAGAAGACAACAGCGTCGCCGAGATAGAACGCTGCCTCGACGTCAACCTCAAGGGCGCTATCTTCGGCGCGCAGGCCGCCCTCCCCTTCCTGCGCGCCAGCGCCCCCTGTTCCTGCCTGCTCAACACCGCCAGCGCCGCAGGGATCTACGGCACCAGTGGGGCGTCCGTATATTCCGCCACGAAGTTTGGCGTTCGCGCCCTGACCGAGAGCCTCGATGGCGAATGGGCCGAATTCGGAATCAAGGTGCGATCGCTGATGCCGGCCTTTATCGACACCCCGCTCCTCGCTCACGCGCCCAACCAGCGCAGCAACGAGGCCATCCGCGACCGCGTACGCGCCGCCGGGCTTGAAATCACGCCCGTAACAGAGGTGGCCAAGGCCGCGTGGGACGCTGTTCATGGGGAGCGGCTGCACACGCTGGTCGGCGCAACCGCGCGCCGGCTGGCGTTCGGCGCCCGCTGGATGCCAGGCCGCTTGCGGCGGGAAGCAGCCAAGTCAGCCCGCGCGATGGGCAATTAGGGACGCAGGCTCAAAGCAGCTTGTTGATCGCCTCCGCCATCTCCACGTCACGATGCGACAGTCCGCCCGCGTCGTGCGTGGTCAGGGTGACATCGACCCGGTTATAGACATTGCTCCATTCGGGGTGATGGTCATGCTTTTCTGCCAGCAGAGCGATGCGGGTCATGAAGCAGAATGCCTCGGAAAAGTCAGCGAACTGGAATTGCCGGGCGATCGCCTCGCCATCCCTTGCCAAGACCCAGCCGTCCAGCACGCTCAGCCAGGTGGTCCGCTCGTTCTCAGTCAATCTGGCAACTGTCATGGCGTTCACCCCCTCTGCTTGTCGCCCGCCGATCCATCGCCTATCGCCGCTTTCCATGCAAGCGCATCTGGCTGCCCGCGAGATTGCCTGCCGGCGCGGTGACCGGCTGCTGTTTCGCGGCTTTTCCGCCGATCTGCGGGCAGGCGACGCGCTGCACGTCACCGGGCCCAACGGCTGCGGCAAGTCCAGCCTGCTGCGCATCATGGCCGGCCTGCTGCACGCAGAGGCCGGGGTGGTGGAACGGACCGGCAGTCTCGGCCTCATTGATGAACGCGCCGCGCTGGCGGAAAACCGTACGCTGGAACAGGCGCTGAACTTCTGGAAGCGGCTCGATGAGGTCCCGGGACGCCCGACACCCGTGCTTGCAACCCTCGACCTCGACCATCTTCGCCACATCCCCGTGCGCTATCTTTCCACCGGCCAGCGCAAGCGTGCTGCCTTGGCGAGGCTGTTGTCGCAGAATGCGGCAATCTGGTTGCTTGACGAGCCACTGAACGGGCTGGACGATGGCGGGATTGGCGTCGTTGCTCAGCTCGTGACCGGGCACCGTGCCGCGGGCGGGGTCTGCGTCATCACTTCGCATCGGCCGCTCGATCTGCCGGGTGTGCAGCGCTGCGACCTGACGCGGTTCGCCGCCTGATGGGTACGGCGCTGTTGCTGCTGCGCCGCGATCTGGCGCAGTTTGCGCCGGGCGGCGGCAACGGCGCCAGCGCGCTCCCGCTGCTGTTCTTTCTGGCCGTCGTTGTGCTCTATCCCTTTGCCGTTGGACCGGACGCAGCACTGCTGGCCCGGACCGGTGGCGGCGTGGTGTGGATCGCCGCGTTGCTGGCAGCGTTCCTGCCGCTCGACCGTCTGGTCCTGCCCGATCTGACCGATGGCACCTTCGACCAGTTTGCATTGCGGGGGATCGCGGAAGAGAGCGTTCTGACCGTCCGGATCGTCGCCCACTGGCTGAGCTTCGCGCCGCTGCTGCTGCTTGCCACCCTGGTTGCTGCGGCGCTGTTCGGGCTGGAGCAGGCGCAGCTCACCTATCTGCTGCTCGGACTTCTGGCGGGCACGCCGGGTCTTGCCGCTCTGGGAGTGATGATCGCCGCCTTGATCGCCGGTGTGCGCAGCGGTCCGGCGCTGGGCGGCCTGCTGTTCATGCCGCTCGCCGTGCCGCTGGTGATCTTCGGCGCGGGCAGTCTGGTCCGGTTGGAACCGGCCGCAATTTGGCTGACAGGAGCCGTCAGCCTCGCGCTGTTTGCCCTGGCTCCCTTTGCTGGAGGTGCCGCCGTTCGCGCAGCGCGCGAAGGCTGATCGATCAGCTGTACGGCGGCGCGGTGTAGCCCCGGGGGCTGAGGGTGAAGATCTCGCAACCGTCGTCGGTAATGCCGATCGAGTGCTCGAATTGCGCGGAAAGCGACTTGTCCCGAGTGACCGCCGTCCAGCCGTCGGCCAAGAGCTTCACATGCGCGCGACCCAGATTGATCATCGGTTCGATGGTGAAGAACATGCCCGGTTTGAGTTCCGGCCCCGTACCGGCCTTGGCGGCATGGATCACCTCGGGAGCGTCATGGAACAACCGGCCCAGGCCATGTCCGCAGAAGTCGCGCACCACGCCGTAGCGGTGCCGCTCGGCATGCTGCTGAATCGCAGCACCGATGTCGCCCAGCCGGTTGCCCGGCCGCGCTTGCTCAATACCCAGCATCAGGCATTCATATGTGACGTCCACCAGCCGCCGCGCTTTCAGCGGCACGTCTCCAACCAGATACATCCGGCTGCTGTCGCCGTGCCAGCCGTCCAGGATGGGCGTGACGTCGATGTTCACGATATCCCCTTCCTTCAGCACCTTGTCCGACGGGATGCCGTGACACACGACGTGATTGATCGAGATGCAGGAGGAATGGGTATAACCGCGATAGCCAAGCGTTGCAGGCGTTCCGCCCGCATCCAGCGTCATCTCGCGCACACGGTCGTCGATAGCGGCGGTCGTGACACCGGGCTTCACCATGTCAGTCACTGCATCGAGGATTTCCGCCGCCAGTTGCCCGGCACGCCGCATACCCTCAAAGCCCTCGGGACCATGCAACTTGATGGTGCCGTCGCGATAACCGGTCTCGCCAGCTTCGATTACCTGATACTGTGTCATGCCCGCCATGTAGCGAGGATAGCGCGCAATTGCGAGGGTGCTACTGCCCCGAGAAGGCGGAACGGTACTGCGGCTTTACCGCCGCCACAACGGCAGCATCCACCGGCACGGCGATTTCATAGCTCCCTTCGGCATAGGGGCCGGCGACGTATGGCCCAGCGTACAGCGTCAGCCGGTCGAAGGTCCTCCCGTTGCTCGATCCGGGCAGCACAGTAAGAGCGGTGACTGCCGGGCATTCTTCGAACTCGCCTCCCAGCCGGTCTCCTTCCCGCTTCTCGCGGCGCTGGACGTCGAGCGCGCGGCAGTACCGGGCGCGCACTGCCTGATCGAGAGCCTCGGGAGAAGTGAACATCGCCACAGGGTCCAGCGCGCGCCCGTTCCGCTTGTCCCAGACCAGCGATTCGACGCCCGACATTCCGTGTGCGCCGCCGGTATAGGTGGCAATGGCGTTGCTGAGACTGAGCCACTCCGGCAAGTCCGCCACCACGGTCCATTCCAGTGACAGGTAGTGAGGCCGGAAAGGGTAATCATCCGTTTCTGCGGTTGCCCGGTCCGCTTCCGCCGCGCTGCGCGCCGCGCTGCGTGCCTCCTCCGCACGGGCGTCTATCTGCTGCGCGAGTTGCGGGATGCTGCCGACTGTGGCGGGGTAGGAAAATTTGTATTCCAACACGCCGTCAGCTTGGGCCACCGCCTTCGCCCCGTTGCTGCGCGCCATGACGCTGCCGGCTTGTCCTGCGTGGGCCGATACAGTCGCGGCGGCGGTGCGCGCGGATCGGCCCTCTTCCGCGAGATCGGTCTGCGAACAACCGCCTGTTGCCAGCAGCGGCAGGATGATTAACAGCGTCCGGCGCATCGCCTTGCTCCTTCTGACGGGAACCCCTTATGACCGCAACCGAACCGCTCATCCAGCCCGATCGCGGGCAAGCCGCGATTGCGATCCATCTGGTCAATGCGAAAACCTTTTCCGACTGGGTCAGAAAGCTGTCGGCAGGCCAGCGCATTGCGGTGGAAGCGCAGCGGTTCGAGGGCAAGGGATACCAGACCGCGATCGTGCCTGACGCGGATGGATGGCTGGCGGTTGGCGGCGTTGCCGACCCGCAGAGCCTGTCGAGCTGGTGCCTAGCTAAACTGGCCCAGACGCTGCCGGCAGGCACTTACCGGCTTGCCAGCGGAGAGCCGGGAGCGGCGATGCACGGCTGGCAGACGGCGCAGTACCGGTTCGACCGGTACAAGCAGCAGAAGGGGCAAGAAGGTCCGCGCATCCTCCTTACGAGCGAGGCGGGACGGATCGACGCCGCCATCGCCGAAGCCGACGCGGTCTGCCTGGTGCGCGACCTGGTCAACACTCCGGCGGAAGACATGGGTCCGGCCGCCTTGGAAGCCGAGGCGGAACGGCTTGCCAAGGCGCACGGGGCGAAGCTCTCCACGACCCGTGGCGATCAGCTGGAGCAGCAGTATCCGCTGGTTCATGCCGTCGGCCGCGCGGCCGCCCGGCACCATGCGCCGCGCCTGATGCACCTGATCTGGGGACAGGAACAGCATCCGGTTCTCGCCATCGTCGGCAAGGGCGTGTGTTTCGACACGGGTGGGCTGGACATCAAGCCGGCAGCGGGCATGGCGCTGATGAAGAAGGATATGGGCGGCGCTGCGCATGCGCTGGCTCTGGCGCAGCTTGTCATGGGCGCCGGGCTGCCGGTCCGGCTGCACCTCCTGCTGCCGGCGGTGGAAAACGCGATCAGCGGCAATGCCTTTCGCCCCGGCGACGTCCTGCGCAGCCGCAAGGGGTTGAGCGTGGAGATCGGCAACACCGATGCCGAAGGGCGCCTGATCCTGGCCGACGCGCTGACCCGGGCCTCGGAAGAGGAGCCGGACCTGATACTGGATTTCGCCACCCTGACCGGTGCTGCGCGCGTGGCGCTGGGCCCAGACCTCGCCGCGCTGATGGCGCGGCGCGACGACACGGCGGCCGCCCTGATTGCCGCGGGCGAAGCGCATGATGATCCGGTGTGGCGCCTGCCGCTGCACAAGCCCTACGCCGAATGGCTGAAGTCGAGCGTCGCAGACATCGGCAACGCCCACGCCAACGCCTTTGCCGGCGCGAGTGTCGCGGGCCTGTTTCTGGACCGCTTTGTAGCCGACGATGTCGACTGGGCGCATTTCGACACCTTCGCCTGGCAGCCGGAGGCAAAGCCCGGCCGGCCCAAGGGTGGCGAGGCTCTGGGCCTGCGTGCCGCCTGGCACATGTTGCGGACCCGTTACGGCGCCAACTGAGGGCAGATAAACTTGCCGCTAACTTCTGTCGGCATATATGCGGACCTATAGGATCAGACAGGAACAGCCCGTGACCGGCGCGCAAATTGACGAGACGATGGTGAAGGCACAGGAGACGGAGCGGTATGACGTTCCGGCGGAACCCTTGCGCCTGTCGGGTCCCGTGACACGCCCCGCGCCCGGCACCCTGCCCCTGCGCGGCGATTTGGCGCACATCGCGCTTGCCACACGGTATCTCGTGCAGAACTACGTCAAGCCGCTGATACAGGAGGTCGGTCCCGGCGGCGCTGTTCTGCGCCTGCATCCGACTGCCGGCGCAGAACCTGTCACCCACCTTCCCGGCGCGTCGCAGGTGGAATTGCTGGATCAGGTGGGAAGTTGGGCGTGGGTGTGCCGCGGGCCTGACGGACCGACGGGCTTTGTGCCGCTTGCGGAGCTTGCCTCCACGCAGTAGCGCGCGCCGCATGGCTTTGACCCTGTTCATCGACGGCGCTGCGGGTACGACAGGGCTGGAGATCGCCGAGCGGCTGGCCGGGCGCTACGAATTCACCCTAATCGTGCTGGACGAGGCGGAACGCAAGGATACTGCCGCCCGCCGCGACGCGCTGAACGCCGCCGATATTGCCATCCTTTGCCTGCCTGACGATGCCGCACGCGAAGCGGTGCAGCTGATCGATCCGGCGCAAGGAACGCGGGTCATCGACGCGTCCAGCGCCCACCGCACGGCGCCAGGTTGGACCTACGGCTTTCCCGAACTGGTCGGCCGCGACACGGTTGCGGCGGCCAGGCGGCTCAGCAACCCGGGCTGCTATCCGACCGGCTTTCTGGCGCTGATCGCCCCGCTGGTGCGGTGCGGCCTCCTGCCTGCCGACTGGCCGTACACGGTGAACGCGGTCAGCGGCTATTCGGGCGGCGGCAAGGCGTTGATCGCCCGCTTCCAGGCAGAGCCGGAACTGGCCTTTCGCACCTATGGCCTTGATCTGGCGCACAAGCATCGGGCGGAAATGAAGCTGCACGCCGCGCTTGCGCATCACGTCATCTTCGCGCCTTCTGTCGTGCGCGCCTTTCGCGGGATGCTCGTCGAAGTGCCGCTGCACCTTGGCGCCATGCCCGGCGGGGTGACGGCCGACCGGCTGCGTTCGGCCTTGCATGACTGCTACGCCGGGTCGCCTGTGGTGCGAGTGCACACCGATAGCCATCTGGCGGAGCTGACGCTGGCCGAAAACGCTGTGGGCACGGACGGCATGGAGCTGTTTGTGTTCGGCAACAAAGGCGGCTGGCATGCCCGTCTCGTCGCCAGGCTCGACAACCTCGGCAAAGGCGCAGCCGGGGCGGCGATCCAGTCGCTCAACCTGATGGCCGGGCTGCCGGAAGAAACGGGCTTGCGCCTGTGAACAGGCGCGCCGGCATTTTTCACCGGCAAATTATCTGACTATCTTGCAGTGCAGCATGAAGCGGTAAATAGTGCTGGCAGCAGGCGGGCGTGCGGTAGCGGATTCGGCGCTGCCCCCCGCAGAGACACGGGGCGATAGCGGGCGTGAAAAAGATCGAAGCCATCATCAAGCCGTTCAAGCTCGACGAGGTGAAGGAAGCGCTGCACGAAGTCGGCGTGTCCGGGATCACCGTGACGGAAGCGAAAGGGTTCGGCCGGCAGAAGGGTCACACTGAACTCTATCGCGGGGCCGAATACGTCGTCGACTTCCTGCCCAAGATCAAGCTCGAGATTGTGGTGCCGGATGCGCTGGCCGACCGCACGGTGGAGGCAATCGCCGCCGCTGCGCAGACTGGGCGGATCGGCGATGGAAAGATCTTTGTCAGTGATATTTCCCGCGCCCTGCGCATCAGGACCGGGGAGCAGGACGAGGATGCAGTTTGATATTTAACCCCTTCCCCTTGCGAAAGCCGGCACCTTTCGCTTGGAAGAAGTGACGCCGCACAACCACCAGCCGACGGGAATCCAAGCCATGCCGACAGCCAGCGAAGTACTCGACCAGATCCGCGAACACGAAGTCGAGTGGGTGGACCTGCGCTTTACCGATCCAAAGGGCCAGTGGCAGCACCTGACGATGACCGCCGCCATGCTGGATGAAGACCAGCTTGAAGAAGGGTTGATGTTCGACGGGTCGTCCATCGCCGGGTGGAAGGCGATCAACGAGTCGGACATGATCCTGAAGCCGGATCTTGCCCGCACCTTCATGGACCCGTTCAGTGCCACCCCGATGATGATCGTGTTCTGCGATATCGTGGAACCGTCGACCGGCGACTGGTATTCGCGCGATCCGCGTTCCACCGCGAAGCGTGCCGAGGCGTTCCTCAAGTCCACCCAGATCGGTGACACGATCTATGTGGGACCGGAAGCGGAGTTCTTCATGTTCGACGACGTCCGGTTCCATGACGGCTACGCAGGGTCCGGGTTCGAAATCGACGACATCGAGTTGCCGACCAATTCGGGCCGCGAATACGAAGCGGGCAACCTCGCCCACCGTCCGCGCGCGAAGGGCGGCTATTTCCCGGTCGCACCAGTCGACAGCGGGGTCGACATTCGCGGCGAGATGGTCGCCACCATGACCGAAATGGGCCTGAAGTGCGACAAGCACCACCACGAAGTCGCCGCCGCCCAGCACGAACTGGGCCTGATTTTCAGCACCCTGGTTGAAACCGCCGACAACATGCAGATCTACAAGTACGTCGTGCATCAGGTCGCGCACGCCTACGGCAAGACGGCGACTTTCATGCCCAAGCCGATCAAGGCGGACAACGGGTCGGGCATGCATGTGCACATGTCGATCTGGAACGGCGGCAAGCCGACCTTCGCCGGCAATGGTTACGCCGGCCTGTCGGACACCTGCCTCCACTTCATTGGCGGCGTCATCAAGCACGCCAAGGCGCTGAATGCGTTCACCAATCCAACCACCAACAGTTACAAGCGGCTGGTCCCGGGGTTCGAGGCGCCCGTACTGCTGGCCTATTCGGCGCGCAATCGGTCCGCCTCCTGCCGGATTCCTTACGGCACGGGAGACAAGGCCAAGCGGGTGGAGTTCCGCTTCCCCGACGCCATGGCCAACCCTTACCTTGCCTATGCGGCCCTGCTGATGGCAGGGCTGGACGGTATTCAGAACCGCATCCACCCCGGCGAGGCGATGGACAAGAATCTCTACGATCTCCCGCCCGCCGAACTGGCGGACGTACCGACCGTGTGCGGTTCCCTGCGCGAAGCGCTGGAGGCGCTGGAAGCAGACCACGCCTTCCTGCTGAAGGGCGACGTTTTCACCAAGGACCAGATCGACGCCTATGCCGAACTGAAATGGGAAGAGGTGATGCGTTGGGAAACCACGCCCAGCGCTGTCGAATACGACATGTATTTCAGCGGCTGAAGCTCGGTCGATCCCGGACGGCTGATCAGGCCAGAATGGGATCGGCACGGCGCACTGCCAAATCTTGCATCGCCTATCGAAAACTTCTAAATAGCACCCGCCTCCGGGCTCCTCTGGCGAACGCTGCCGGTGCGTTCGTGATGTCGGTTGGCTCATCTTTTCCGTGACCGGTGATTGAACGGTGATGAGCGACGTGTTGCCCCATCTGCTTGATGCACTGATCGTGTTGGGCGCGGCTGCGTCCAGCTTGCTCTGGTTTCGCGCAAGCCGCAGCAGGGTGCGGCGGGTCAGCCGGTTCGAGGCGCTGGACCATGCGGACTACAACCGGCTCGTGACGACCATGAACCGTACGCAGATCCTCAATTCTCACGCTGCGCTGATGACCGGCCTGACGGCGGCTCTCGCCAGCGTGCGGCTGCTGCTGGGGGAGGTAACATGATCTGGCCGCTGATCGCCGGTCTGATCCTCCTCGCGCTTGGCGGCGAGCTGCTGGTGCGCGGCTCTGTCGGGCTTGCGCGACGGCTGGGCGTATCGCCGCTGCTCGCCGGGTTGGTGATCGTCGGCTTTGGCACTTCAACTCCGGAACTCTCAACCAGCGTGCAAGCGGCCCTGGCAGGCTCGCCGGGTATCGCGATCGGCAATGTGGTCGGCTCCAACATTGCGAACATCCTGTTCATCCTGGGCCTGTCGGCATTGGTCCTCCCCCTGGCCGTCAATCGCGCCGCATTCCGCAGGGATGCCCTCGCGCTGGGCGGCTCCACACTGCTGTGCGCGGCAGCAATTCTGTTTGGCTCGCTCGGCCGGCTCAGCGGCGCGCTGCTCGTCGCCTGTCTGTTCGCCTATGTCATCTGGGCCTACCGCGCCGAACGCGCTGCGACGGACCCCGAAGGACAGCGGCACGAGGCGGAGGCGGCGGATACCACCCCTGCCATCGCGGCCGCTCTGCCGCTTGCGCTGATGGTGGTCGCCGGGCTGGCGGCGGCAATCTTCGGCGCCGGTCTGCTGGTCGATGCCGCCATCGTCCTGGCAGGGAACCTCGGCGTGTCGCAGTCGGTGATCGGCCTTACCGTGGTCGCCGTGGGCACATCCTTGCCCGAACTGATAGCCTGCCTTGTCGCGGTTGCACGCAAGCACGCCGATGTGGCGCTCGGCAACATCGTCGGGTCCAACATCTACAACGTGCTGGGCATCCTCGGCGTCACCGCGCTGATCGAACCGCTGTCCGTCCCGCCGGAGATCGCGCAGTTCGACATCTGGGTACTGCTCGGAGTGACGGCACTCCTTCTTGCCCAGCTGCGCAGCGGCTGGACCGTCAGCAGAGCCGAAGGCGGGCTGCTCCTGACGCTGTTCATCGGCTACACGGCGTTCCTCATCCTGCGCTGAATGCAAAGAAACCGTTTTCCTACTCTCGTCCGACCTGCCTAATACCCCGCCTCTTTTTGGATGGAGGCAAAGCGATGCGGCGGAAGATTGTGTTCGACGCGGTCCGGCGGATGCTGGGGCGCGGATTTCGGCCCAACGAGGTGGTGGCGCTCGACCGGGCGCTGACCGCGGCTACCCGAGCAGATGAAAGCCGTTGCCAGGATGAAAGCCGACCATCCGCGTGCCCGGCCGTGATCGGCGAGGCAGGCACTGCCCTCATCAAGCGGTTCGAGGGGTGCGCCCGGCGGCGATCCGACGGCTTCTACGATGCCTATCCCGATCCCGGCACCGGAGCCGCGCCCTGGACCATTGGCTGGGGCGCGACCGGTGCGGGTATCGAGCAAGGCACTGTATGGTCGCAGGAGCAATGCGATGCGAGATTGACCGCAGACCTTGCCCGTTACGCCGCAGAAGTGGCGCGGGCGCTGGAGGAGGCGGCTACGACCCCGGCGCAGTTCGATGCGCTC
This sequence comes from Porphyrobacter sp. GA68, assembly GCF_022605525.1. Classification (GTDB taxonomy): domain Bacteria; phylum Pseudomonadota; class Alphaproteobacteria; order Sphingomonadales; family Sphingomonadaceae; genus Qipengyuania_B. Next base: position 1,239,796 of record NZ_JAKQYJ010000001.1, on the reverse strand, counting down.
GTCAGCTTTCACTACAACACGGGTGCGATCGGGCGTGCGACGCTGACCAGGCTGCACAGGGAAGGAGATTACGAGGGTGCCGCCAAAGAGTTCGCCCGCTGGAAGCGCGCTGGGGGGCGCGTTCTGCCGGGCCTGGTGAAGCGCCGCGATGCCGAGGCAAGCCTGTATCGGAAGGGCTTCTGATGCCTCGGGGCGACGTTTTGCGCATGATTTAACTAACAACGGGATCGTGTTACCATGCTTGGAGAATGTTCATGAAGTCGTCGGTTCTTGCCATGATTGCTGCCGGAGGGATAGTGCCGGCCGCAATTCTTGCGCAAAGCAGCAATGCCGGAACTGATTGGAGCGCGCGGTTCGGCGCCAACGGCATGAGGTCGCAGCCGGCCGCCGCAGGATCGATCCAGCCGCAGTCGGCATTCGCATCGCTTCGGCAACTGGTGACGGGCGCGCAAGCCAGTGCCAGCACGCCCGCACCGCAAGGCACCCAGCCGACGCCGGCTCCTGCGACGGATCATGCGCATCACGTCGACAACACCAGGGCGGCCACCGCTTTGCGGCCAACGGTGCAGGACGGAGTTGCCCAACTTGCGAAGGTAGCCTCGGGTCTCCCGCTGAAGCCGCTGCTTTATACCGGGTCCAAGATCGCCAGCAGCGGCAAGCCGGACGTGGTCGGCGCGTTCCGCTTTCTGTGCCAGCCGTCGCATCTTGGCTATTGGGACCCGGTGGTATTTCCCGGCGACAGAACCGGCAAGTCGCACCTCCACCAGTTTTTCGGCAACACAAAGACCAACGCTGACTCCACCTATGAAAGTCTGCGCAAGACGGGCGACAGCACCTGCATGAACACCGCCAACCGTTCGGGTTACTGGCAACCAGCCATGATCCAGACGAAGGCAGGCGGGCAGGACGAAGTGGTCGTGCCCGAATACATCAATATCTATTACAAGCGCCGTCCGGCCAGTGATCCGCATTACAGCCGCAGGGATGTATCGCCGGTCAACTATCCCGTGAACATTCCGCGCGGTTTGCGCTACATCTTCGGCTATCCCACCAGCCCGCCGAAGTTCAAGTGCATCGATCCCAAGAACTGGAGCAATGTGACCGACTGGTCCAGCAACATGGGAGAAGTGTTGGCCAAGTGTCCAGTTGGCGGACAACTTGACGCCGAAGTGCACTCGCCGGCCTGCTGGGACGGCAAGAACCTGGACAGCCGCGATCACCGCAGTCACATGGCCTATCCTATCCGCAACCAGTCCACCGGGTATCAGCAGCGATGCCCCGCGTCGCACCCGTACGAAATTCCTACTTTTACCCTGCAGGCCATGTACGAGGTGCTGCCTACCGATCGGGTGAAAACGTGGCGCTTCTCCAGCGATGCCATGATGACGCCGGGCAAACCGGCCGGTTCATCGTTTCACGCCGACTGGTTCGGCGCCTGGGAGGACAGCGTTCTCGAAACGTGGCAGGAATGGTGCATCAACAAACTGCTCAACTGTTCGTCGGGCGATCTGGGCAATGGTTCCGGCCTGACGGAGAGCAAGCTTTACCAGGAACTGAAGAAGAAAAAGGGGCAGCGCGTGCCTTTGCCGTCCGTCTGAACTCCTGCAGGCGGGGGCGGCACGAAGTCGCTCCCGCTCGGCAGGTTGTCAGACTTTGGCTTGATGCGGAACCACCGCTGCTTCTTTTGCGGATCTGGGGTCCGTATCGCGGCGCTGATCGAAGCGGACACGCGCCGCGGCCTCGATCAGCCTGTCTTGTTCCTGCGTTGACAGCCGCACCCATCCTTCACGCTCCAGCCGTTCCAGCGGGCGATACCGGATCTTGTACTGCATCCGGTCCGACCCGTTGACCCAGTAACCCAGATACACATACGGCAAGCCCATATCGGCGGCGCGGCGAATGTGATCCAGGATGATGTAGTTGCCCAGGCCCGACCGCCCCGCCTCGTCCGGGTCGTAGAAGCTGTAGATCATCGACAGGCCATCCCCCTGCACATCGGTAAGGCAGGCGCCGATCAGCCGGCCGGGGCGCTGAGTGCGCGACGGCTCGCGGTATTCGACAAGCGTGCTGGTGACAGGGGTGTGTTCGACCATGTCCGCATAGTCGCTCTCCTCCATTCCCGCCATGCCCCCGCCCGGATGGCGCGATGCGAGGTAGTGGCGCAGCAGGTCGAACTGCTCGCCCGTCGCCCAGGGGCGGCATTCGGTGACGACGATATCGCCGTTCCGCTTCATCACGCGTTTCTGCGAGGCGGACGGCCGGAATTCCCCGGCCACGATCCGCACCGATACGCAGGCGCTGCAATCGGCGCAGCTTGGCCGATAGGCGACGGTCTGGCTGCGGCGGAAACCGATCCGGCCGAGCGCTTCGTTCAGTTCGTCGGCGCTGTGTCCACGCAATTCGGTGAATACCTTCCGCTCCGTCCGTCCCGGAAGATACGGGCACGGTGCCGGGCTGGTCACGAAGAACCGGGGAAAGCGGATGGGGGCGGTCACGTAGTCTGCTTTATCCGAACTGCTGCACGATCGTTGGGTACAATGCTCTGTACGAGAATTGAGGGCCAGGATTGAACAGATTTAACCACAAAATTGCGGGATTGTAAGGGGCCGCAGATCACATCAGCTGCACCTGTTCCACCTGATACCCCTGCGCCCGCAAGGCGGCGACCAGCAGATGGATCTGCTGGCTGTCCCTTGCCTCGCACTCGACATCGGCAAACAGCCCCTTGGCGGGCAAGGAGGTGAAGATGCGCTGGTGGTACACTTCGATGATGTTGACGTTGTGGGCGTTGAATTCCCGGAAAACCTTGTACAGCGCGCCAGGCCGATCCTGCAGGTGGATGCGCAGGCGTGACAGCCTGCCTTGCCGCACCAGGTCCCGCAGCAGGACATTCGCGAGGAGGCGTGTGTCGATGTTGCCGCCGCACAGCACCAGACCGATCCGTTTGCCCGCGAACCGATCCGGCTGATCCAGCACCGCTGCCAGCCCGGCGGCCCCCGCCCCCTCGACCACAGTTTTCTCGATCTGCAGCAACAGGGACACCGCACTCTCCAGTGCCGCTTCATCCACCAGCAGGATGTCGTCGACGAGCCGGTCGATGACGCTTGCCGTGAATTGCCCCGGCTCCTTGACCGCGATCCCTTCGGCCAGAGTATCGCCGCCGCAGGGCAGGTCAGTTCCGTAGAAGCGGTTGAACATCGACGGAAACAGCCGGGCTTCCACGCCGAACACCTCGATGCCGGGGCGGAGCGCCTTGGCCACGGTGGCCATGCCGGAAACAAGGCCGCCGCCGCCCACCGGAGTGACCAGACAGTCGAGATCGGGCTGGTCTTCCAGCATCTCCAGCGCCACCGTGCCGGCGCCCGCCGCGACATGCGGGTGGTCGAACGGGTGTACAAAGGTGAGGCACCGTTCATCCGCCAGATCGCATGCGTGAGCGTAAGCCTCGTCAAAGGTTTCGCCATGCAGAACCACCGTGCCGCCGACGCTTTCGGTCTGCATCACCTTCACGGTCGGCGTGTTGCTGGGCATCACGATGGTTACAGGGACATCCAGCCGGGTGCCGTGGTAGCTGAGGCCTTGAGAGTGATTACCCGCTGACGCGGTGATTACCCCGCGCCGGCGCTGTTCCTCCGGTAGCAGGAGCAGCGCATTGAGCGCGCCACGCTCCTTGTAGGCGGCGGTGAACTGAAGGTTTTCGAATTTCAGCCAGATCTCAGCGCCTGCAATCTGCGACAGGGTGCGGGAATGCAGCATGGGGGTGCGGACCACGGAGCCGCAAATTCGGTCCGCCGCCGCTCGCACATCGGCAAGGGTCAGTTGCTCCGCGCCCGGCGGTTCTTGTGTCGGGCGCTGCTCCGCCGGTTGTGTCATGCTCGCCTCTTGCTGCTGCCAGGAGCAGCGTTAGGCAGCCGCCGGCCATTGCGCAATTGATTGCAATTGGTTTACCCCACAATGCATCACGGCCGGCGATGCCCGGCGGCCTGATCCCAAGGATACTGCACGTGCCAAAATGGATTGCCGCGCTCGGCGTATGCGTCACCCTGCTCCTTGCCAGCGCGCCTCTGCGCGCCGATACGCTGATCGACAATGTCAACGGGATCACGGTCGGTAAAGATGGGGAGGTTGAACGCTTTGCCGCCCTGCTGGTGAGCGATGATGGCCGGGTCCGCGCGACCTACAAGCGGGGAGAACGCCTGCCCCGGCTCAACGCCACCAGGATCGACGGCAAGGGCCGCACGCTGATCCCCGGAATCATCGATTCGCACCTGCACGTGATGGGCATCGGCTTTGGTGCGCTGACACTGGACCTGTCGGACACCCGCAGCCTGCCAGAAGCGCTGGAGAAGATCCGCAGCTTTGCCGCCGAAAACCCCAACCGGCCGTGGATACTGGGTCGGGGCTGGAACCAGGAACTGTGGGGCTTGGGGCGGTTCCCCACGGCGGCAGAATTGGACGGTGCGGTCGCTGACCGGCCGGTCTGGCTGGAGCGGGTCGACGGGCACGCCGGCTGGGCCAACAGCGCGGCGCTGCGACTGGCCGGCGTGGACGCAGCAACGGCTGACCCAGCCGGCGGGCGGGTCGAGCGCGGTGCCGGCGGCGCTCCGACCGGGATCTTCATCGACGCGGCGAGCGATCTGGTCGCCCGGGTGGTTCCGCCGCCCCGCGCGGTCGAACGTGATCGCGCCTTTCGCGAAGCGCAGGAAATACTGCACTCCTTTGGAGTTACCGCCGCCGCGGACATGGGCACGACCATCGAGGATTGGCAGACTTTCCGCCGGGCTGGCGACTATGGGCAACTCACCTTGCGGGTGATGGCCTATGCCGCAGGTGTCGAGGCGATGGATCTGATCGGGGGCAGCGGACCTACCCCGTGGCTGTACGGCGACCGGCTGCGCTTGAACGGGATCAAGCTGTACCTGGACGGTGCGCTGGGTTCGCGCGGAGCGTGGCTGAAAGCGCCCTACGCAGACGATGCGGGCAACAGCGGCCTGCAACTGATCGACGATGCGAGGCTCCGCAACATCATGAGCCGGGCGGCGATCGGCGGCTTCCAAATCGCCGCCCATGCCATCGGGGATGCCGCCAACGCCGAAGCGCTTTCGGCGATCCATGAACTCGCGCCCAGCTATGATGGCGACCGGCGCTGGCGCATCGAGCACGGGCAGATCGTCGATCCGTCCGATATCGCCCTGTTTGCCAGTCACGGGATCATCGCATCAATGCAACCTGTTCACCAGATTTCCGACCGGACCATGGCCGAAGCGCGGCTGGATCCGGCGCGGCTGGGCGGCGCCTACGCCTGGCACACGATCGGGGAGACCGGGGCAAAGCTTGCCTTCGGGTCCGACGCTCCGGTGGAGGCACCCAATCCCTTCGCCGGAATGGCGGCGGCGATTTCGCGCACCGACCGGGACGGCTCCCCGGCCGGGGGCTGGCGCCCTGAAGAGCGGGTCACGCCTGCACAGGCGTTCGCCGCCTTCACCGCGGACGGAGCATACGCCGGGTTCGCCGACGGCCGGTTCGGCCGCCTCGTGCCCGGTGAGTGGGCGGATTTCGTGCTCCTCGACCTCGACCCGCTTACGGCATCGCCGCAACAGCTCTATGCTGCGCGGGCGCGGGAAACGTGGGTTGCCGGCCGTCAGGTCTATCGGGCGGCACAGTGATCTGCGCGGCGCCGCCGGCGCATTTGTTAACGCTGTTCTTGCACCTGCCGGCGAGGCGGTTAGAGCAAGTGGCATAAACCAGAGGAAAGTCCCATGATCCGTCGCTCCCTAGCCGCAATCGCTACCCTCGGCCTTGCCGCAGCCCCGCTGGCAGCAGGGCAGGCACACAGCACTCTTCGTAGCAGCGCACCCGTAGTGGATGGCACCGACTTGTCCGCCAATTCCAATCTGTTCTTCTTCGCTGGCATCGCTCTGGTCGCTGCCGCGATCGTGCTGCTCGCCGAGGACGAGGAGGGCGCGCCCGCAAGCCCCTGAGCGTTAAAGAGAACTTAACGCTTCGTGGTATATTTGCACCGTGCTGGCGACAAACCGCCGCAATGTTGCGATTTTCTCGCGTCTGAGTTCAAATATCGGGTTGCCTAGCGGCGACTTGTGACATAGGCCGATATTGGAAACTGGTCGCAAGATTTTTCCAAGGGAGTTAACAGATGAAGCTTCGTAATGCCCTGGCAGCAACCGCTGCCCTGACGCTGGTTGCGGCTCCTGCCGTTGCCGAAGTCAGCTTTGCCCGTTCTTCGGCTCCGGTCGAAGGCGAGTCCGAACTCGCCGGCAGCAGCGTGATTATCGCCCTTCTGGCCGCCGCAGCGGTTATTGGCGCGATCATCATCGCCGTCGACGATGACGATCAGCCGATCAGCGCCTGATTGCTGATTGCATGAATTGAAAAACGGGGTCGCCAAGGCGGCCCCGTTTTTTTGTGCCTGATGTGGCGCTGGGATGGCGTACGCCAAACCCTCTGCCCGCCTCCGCGGCCTGAGCATCAGTCCTCTAGAAACCCGGTGTGCGCCATCAACGGGAGACGGGCCGACCTGTTCAGCCCGGCGAAACCGACCCGGGGGTCGGCCTGCTCACCTCATCCCTCCTAATCCTGCGGCAGGGTGGTCGCCCCGCCGGGTGCACCTGCTCGCTTGATCTCCGCCTCTTCCGCTGCCCGCGCGGCAGCGGCGCGCTTCTCGGTCACGCGCATGATAAGCAGCGACCCTTCGAACAGCAGATACAATGGTATCGCAAGGATCAGCTGCGATCCCGGGTCGGGCGGCGTGACGATGGCGGCCACAATCACCACTCCCACTATGACGTAACGGCGGGCGCGGACGAGCTGCTCACGCCGGACGATGCCCGCGACGTTCAGCAACAGAAGCAGCACCGGCAGCAGAAAGCTGATGCCGAATGCCAGAATGAACTGCATGACCAGAGACAGGTAATCGCCCGCGGCCGGCAAGGCGTCGATCGGCAGCCCTCCAACGGTGCCTGAAAACCCCAGGAACCAGCTGAAGGCAGTGGGCATCACCACATAGTACGCCAGCGCGCCGCCCGCGGTGAACAGCACCGGAGTGGCAAACAGGAACGGCAGAAACGCCTTCTTCTCGCGGGCATAAAGGCCGGGGGCGACAAATGCCCAAAGCTGGTTCGCGATAATGGGAAAGCTGACAAAGAAGGCGGCAAACAGCGCCACCTTCAATTCCACAAAGAACGCTTCGTAAAGCTGGGTATAGATCAGGCGCCCTTCTCCCGCTGGAAAGGCGGCGAGCAGCGGCTGGACCAGAAAGCCGAAGATGTCGCTGGCAAAATACAGGCAGACCGCGAAAGCTGCAGCCAGGGTCAGGACGCACCGCACAAGACGGCCGCGCAATTCAATCAGATGGTCGAGCAGCGGCGCCTGCGTTTCGTCGATATCGCTGATCTTGACCAACGGCTTGCCTTACGTTCTGGAGTCGGAAGGCGGTGGCGCGGCCGTGGACGTAGACGCCTCACCGGCGCCGGAGGCATCAACCGTATCGCTGCCTGACCACCCGTCAGCGCCCGCCGGACTGGAAGACGCAGAAAGGGAGGCAGGTGTCGCATCTTGCGGATGCGCCTGCATTATGCGGGCGTTCCGCTCCCGCCACTCCCGCTCATGCTCTTCCATCTCGGCCTCGCGGATCATGTTGTCCAGCCCGGCACGGAAATGACCCGACATCCGCCGCATCTTGCCGATCCAGCGTCCCGCAGTCCTCAGCGCCAACGGCAAGTCTTTGGGTCCGATGGCGATGATGGCGACAATCACAATGACCAGAAGTTCAGTCGCACCGATGTCAAACATGGGCCGCGGCGCTGCTGCGCCCTCCTTTTACCGCCTTACGCAGCCGGGTCGCGCGGCTTGTCAGCCGGCGCTGTCTCCGACGCCGCCGCATCGCGCGCCGGCCCTTCGATGCGCGGCGGCGGAGCAGGCGCTGGCTTGTCGTGCTCGTTCATGCCTTCCTTGAAGCTTTTGATCCCTTTGCCGAAATCGCCCATCATCTCCGATATGCGTCCGCGCCCGAACAGCACGAGGATGACGAGGGCTATGATGATAAGCTGCCAGGGGCCAAGCGACATGTTTCACCTATTTGCGAGGGCGGAGCCCATATATAGACGTTCCGGTGACGCTATGCCAGCGGCCATTAAGCCAGCAGGCCGGCGGCGCTGAACAGCGCATCGCGCCTCGCAAGCAGCTGTTCGGTTCGGGCATGGCGATCCTGCGGATCCGGACGATCCGCGTGTGCCATCGCGGCAGCGAGCCGCCTGTGGCCCTCCGCGGTCAAGCGCGGCAGGCGTTCCGCCATAGCGATCATGTCAGCCATTCTGGCCCAGCAGTTGAGCACCGCATCGCAGCCCGCCGCGATCGCCTGTTGCGCGCGGTCCGGGATGGAGCCGGACAATGCCTCCATGTCGATGTCATCGGTGAGGAGCAGGCCGTCAAACCCGATCGTGCCGCGGATCACATCGTTGATGACATCGGCCGACAGCGTGGCGGGCCGATCCGCATCCCATGCGGTGTAGATGATATGGGCGGTCATGCCGATCGGCGTGGTGGTGGCGAGCTGACGGAAGGGCGTGATGTCTGCCGCCAGCTCCTCGGCCGAGGCGGACACCGTCGGCAGGTCCTTGTGGGTGTCGAGCGTAGAGCGCCCATGACCGGGCATGTGCTTCAGGCATCCTGCCACGCCGGCCCTGGCGAAGCCTTCGATCATGCCCCGCCCAAGGGCGGCCACTTGTAACGGATCGCGCCCCAGCGCGCGGTCGCCGATCGCTTCGGAGGTGTCATCGCGACGCACATCCAGGGGCGCGTGGAAATTGACCGTAATGCCGCAGTCCGCCAGTTCGTGCCCCATCGCTTCCGCGTTCGCACGCACGGCCTCCACCGCGCTGAGCGGCGCAACCTGGTACAACTCGTCGAATCGCTCTCCCGCGGGATAGGCGAGCCAATCCGGCGGCTTCATCCGGGCGACCCGTCCGCCTTCCTGGTCGATGGAGATGAACAGATCATCCCGCCCGTGGAGCGACCGCAACTCGTGGGTCAGCGCGCGCAACTGGTCGCGGGACCCGCAATTGCGCTGAAACAGGATGTATCCAACAGGGTCGGCATCCCGGAAGAATGCACTTTCGTCAGGCGTGAGACGATGGCCGGAAAGACCGAAAACAGCAGGGGTCATGCGCCGCCAGCTTCCGATTTCACGGTCGCAGGCAGCCTGGTTCCACCGTTCACCGCTTCACCTGGCAAGGCAGCCCGTCTGCCTGCAGGGCGCTGCACAATTGCTGCGCGGAAGCGGCATCGGGCGCGACGGCCTGCAACCGGTACACCGTGCCGATGTCCGCCTGCCCCCGCACAACCCGGTGACGGAAGCCCTGCAATGCTTCCGTCTGGCGGGTCAGCGTGCGCCAGCCGCTCTCCGCCGCAGCGGGGCTGTAATAGGCGCCCACCTGTACTCCGACTCCACCTGCTTCGGGCTGCGGTGCGGAGGTTGGAGCAGCGGCCTGCCTCGCGGCAGGTTCTCCGGTGGGCTGGGGGGTGGCGACCGGCGGCGGTTCCGCCAGTTGCGCCTGACGCGTCTGCCCCTCGCCCACGGCGAAGCTGGTGTCCCCGGTGCCGGCAAGTTCCCGGCCGCCGGGATCGGCGGGGCGTACCTTGTACGGTCCGGCCGGCGCGGCGATCACGCTGCCATCCGGCACGGGACCGGTGTTGCGGGCCAGCAGCCACCACACTCCCGCCCCTACAAGAAGCAGAACAGCAGCGGCCAGCAGCAGCAATCCTGCGGTTCTGCCCGGATTGCGCCTGGCGGATAGCGGCACGTCGTCAGGCGAATCGAGCCAGGGCAGCCGATCGTCTTCGTCGATGAAAGTCAGTTCCTCGGGCTGTTCCACCCAGGAAGGCTCTCCCCAATCGCTGCTGCTTGCGCGACCCGAAACAGGAGGCCGTCCGGCCATGCTCACATCTCCTCCACCGCCGCGACGCCCAGCACTGCCAGCCCGTTGCGGATCACCTGCGCTACCTGCGCGGCCAGAAACAGGCGAGCGCCGCTGGCAGACATGTCCTCCAAGGAGACGATTCGCTTGGCGGCATTGTCATTGCCAAGATTGTAATAGGCATGGAACGCGGTCGCCAGATCGTAAAGGTAAAACGCGATACGGTGCGGTTCGCGGGCCTGCGCCGCGGCCTCCACGACGCGCGGAAACTGTGCCGCTTCGCGCAACAGAGCGAGCTCGTCCGGACCCAGCAGTTCGAGGTGATTTTCCTCCGGCCCCAACCCCTCGGCACCTCCCCGCCGCAAGGTGGAACATATCCGCGCGTGAGCATACTGGACGTAGAATACCGGGTTGTCCCGCGACGCTTCGACCACCTTGGCGAAGTCGAAGTCCATCTGTGCCTGCGGTGCGCGGGTCAGCATGGTGAAGCGCACGACGTCCCGGCCGACCTCGTCCACCACGTCAGCCAGCGTCACGAAGCTGCCCGACCGCTTGGACATCTTTACCGGCTCGCCCCCGCGCATCAGCTGCACCATCTGGATGAGCTTGACGTCAAATGGAATGGAGCGCCCCTGCCCCTCTGACAAAGCCGCCACCGCCGCCTTGATCCGTTTCACGGTGCCGGCGTGATCGGCGCCCCAGATATCGATCAGCGCGTCGGCGCCTTCGGCCTTCTGCATGTGATAGGCAAGGTCGGCACCGAAATAGGTCCAGCTGCCATCGGATTTGCGGATCGGCCGATCCTGGTCGTCGCCGAACCGGGTGGAGCGGAACAGGGGCAATTCCACTGGTTCCCAATCTTCCGGCGGCGCCTTGCCCTTTGGAGCTTCCAGAACACCATCGTACACCAGATCGCGTTCGCGCAGCCACGCTTCCGCCGCGTCCGGCTTGCCCGCTGCCTGAAGTTCCGCTTCGGAAGCGAACACATCGTGATGGATGCCGAGCCGTGCGAGGTCGGCGCGTATCAGATCCATCATCCGGGCAACCGCTTCCCTGCGGAACAGGGGCAGCCACTCCGCCTCGGGCGCGGCGCAGTAACGATCCGCGAACGTGTCGGCCAGGGCTTGTCCCACCGGCCTGAGGTAATCGCCGGGGTACAGCCCGGCTGGAATATCGCCGATCTCCTCGCCCAGCGCTTCCCGGTAACGCAGGTGGGCAGAGCGGGCGAGTACATCCACCTGACCACCCGCGTCGTTGATGTAATATTCGCGGATGACCTGATGCCCGGCGAACTCCAGCAAGCTGGCCAGAGCGTCTCCCACGACTGCCCCCCGGCAATGCCCCATGTGCATCGGACCGGTGGGATTGGCGGAGACATACTCGATGTTGACCCGCAGGCCGCTGCCCATTGTTGAACGGCCGTAATCCGCCCCCAGGCGCGCGATGGCGCGCAGCTCCTCGATCCAAGCGGAAGGCTGCAGACGCAGGTTGATGAAACCGGGCCCGGCGATATCCACCGCGGCCACCAGCGGGTCGCTTTCCAGCTTGCCCGCGATCAGTTGCGCCAGATCGCGTGGGTTGCTGCGTGCCTGCCGGGCCAGCACCATCGCCGCGTTGATCGCGAGATCGCCGTGCGCCGGGTCGCGCGGCGGCTCTACCGACACGCCGGAACGGCCTGTATCCGGGGGCAGGTGCCCTTCAAGTTCCAAGGCGTTCAGAACGGCATCGACCCGCGCGGCGAACGCGGAGTACAGGGTGGCAGGAGAACTGGCGTCGATCATCCGGCGCGCGTTAGTTCATCGGGGGAAAAGCGCAAGGTAGCGGGGTCGGCAACGCGGCCGACCCGTCACGGGTCAGCGAGTCGCGTTATACGCAAGCTGCTGCTGGTCCAGCTGAAATCCAACCAGCATTTCGAAGGTCGCCTGCTGAACCGCGGCGCGAACTGCCGGATCGGCCAGCGGATCGAGCGCGGCGTCAGGATCGCCGGGCCTGCGTTGCCGGGTGATCTGGCGACGGATTTCCTCCGGCAGGGTAGCGGCCGACCGATCGATGAACGCACCCGCCCGTGCCGTGGCGCTGGCCCGTTCCTGCCCATCGGCGAAATTCACGACGACTGTGCCGACCCGCTTCGTCACAATCGCGCTGCCGCCGCGCAGCACCGTCACGAAATAAGGCAGTTGCACCGCCCTTGCCCCGCGGGTGTCGGTCCGGCGTGCGAAGACGTCAAACGTGGCTTCGGTGTACACCTGTTCCCCCTGATCGTTGCAGGTGGGCCGGACATTGGTGATGACGGCGGTGACATCGATATCCTGCGCCGTCTGCTGTCCGCCGGCGCGGAACAGCGTCACATCGCCGGTGTAGTCGGGGATGCCGACCGCCGGACAGACGGTGCGCACGGCTGTGATGCCAACCCCTTCGCTGATCACCAGTTCACCTTCGCGCGAGCATCCAACAAGCGTGAGAGCGGACAAGCCCAGCAGCAGACCGGCGGAACGGGACAACATCATGGAACGCGACTACCTTTTTCCTGCGGACGGGGGAAGAAGGGTGCTGCCCCTGACCGGCCAAACGCCAAGCGCCCTAGCGGGCGGACGGCAGAAGCGCTAGATGGGGAAGCATGAACGCGCCCTTGCATCCGCTGCCGAACGCCGAAACCACGGCGGAACTCCCCGGACTGACCCTGCTCATCGCCGCGCCCCGCGGGTTCTGCGCAGGGGTCGACCGCGCCATTGAAATAGTGGAGCGGGCGATCGAAAAATACGGCGCGCCGGTCTATGTCCGGCATGAAATCGTGCACAACCGTTACGTTGTGGAAGCGCTGAAGGCCAAAGGCGCCGTGTTCGTGGAAGAACTGGACGACGTGCCGGACGATGCGCCGGTGGTGTTCAGCGCCCACGGCGTACCCAAGTCTGTCCCGGCCGAGGCGGAGCGACGCAAGCTCGTCTATGTCGACGCGACCTGCCCGCTGGTCAGCAAGGTCCACCGGCAGGCCGAGCGGCAGCTGGAGAAAGGCCGCCACATCCTGTTCATCGGTCACGACGGTCATCCGGAAGTCATCGGCACCATGGGGCAGGTGCCGCCTGGCACCATGACCCTGGTGGAAACGCTGGAAGACGCCCGAACGGTGACACCCCCGGCCGGAGCGCAGCTTGCCTATCTGACCCAGACGACCCTGTCGGTGGATGACACGGCGGAGATCACCGCAGAACTGGAACGGCGGTTTCCCGACATCGCCGGACCCAAGGCCGAAGACATCTGCTACGCCACCTCCAACCGGCAGGCTGCCGTGAAGCAGATTGCACCCGGCAGCGACCTCGTGCTGGTAATCGGCGCGCCCAATTCGTCGAACTCGGTCCGCCTCGTCGAGGTTGCGGAACGATGCGGCACACCGGCCCGCCTGATCCAACGCGCAGCCGACATCGACCCCGCCTGGCTGGAGGGCGTGGGCAGCATCGGCCTCACCGCAGGAGCATCGGCTCCGGAGGAACTGGTGCGTGAAGTGGTCGACCAGCTCAAGCAATGGCGCCAGGTGGAAGAGCATACTCTGGTCAGCACGGTCGAGAACATGATCTTCAAGCTGCCCCGCCAGCTTACCGACTGAACCAGCCGGAGACGCCGGTCTGGCAGTTTACACTCACCTCGACCGGGCGGCCATGGCTGGCATCCTGTCGCACTACGATATCGGCAGGATGATAAGCGCGAGTGGCATCGCGGAGGGCGTGTCCAACAGCAATTGGCTGGTTGAAACGAGCGGAAGCAGTGCGGGCAGCCAATTCGTGCTGACCATGTACGAACGGCGCATCGACGTAGCGGACCTGCCGTTCTTCCTCGCCTTGCTCGATCATCTGGCCGCGCGCGGCTGCCCCGTTCCGCCCACTGTTCACACCACACGGGGCGAGGCGTTCCTCGACATCGGTGGCAAGGCGGTTGCTTTGATCCGGTTCCTCCCCGGCAGCGTCGTGGAACAGCCCACGGCGGCCCAGGCCAGAAGCGTCGGCCGCGCGCTCGCCGCGATGCACACGGCGGCGGCGGAATTTCCCCTGCGGCGGGAGCAGCGGCTCGGCCCGTCCGCGTGGCGAACCTTGCTGGAGCAGTGCGGATCATGCGGGCTGGAGGCGATCGATCCTTCGCTGGCAGCCGCAATGTGGGACGAGCTGACCCATCTTGAACTTCGCTGGCCGCGCCTTCTGCCCACAGGCGTGATCCATTCCGACCTTTTTCCCGACAATGTGCTGGTGCAGGGCGACGAAGTCACCGGCCTTTTAGATTTCTATTTCGCGGCCAACGACTTTCTCGCCTATGACCTTGCCGTGACCCATGCCGCCTGGAGCTTCGCGCCAGACGGACGACAGTTTCGCCCCGAAATCTCGACCGCCCTGCTGGACGGATACGCGCAAGTGCGCCCCCTTGAGCGTGCAGAGCTGGATGCGCTGCCCGATCTGGTGCGGGGTGCCTGCGTCCGCTTCATCGCCTCTCGCGCCTTTGACTGGATCGACACACCCACCGATGCGCTGGTGCGACGCAAGGATCCGGTCGAGTTCCTGCACCGCCTGCACTTCTACCGGCAGCATGGCGCGAGCATCTTCACATCCCCTTCCGGCGGTGCCAAAGCTGGCGCATGAAACATGTCGAAATCTTCACCGACGGTGCTTGCAAGGGCAACCCCGGTCCCGGCGGCTGGGCCGCGCTGCTGCGCATGGGACGCCATGAGAAGGAGTTGAGCGGCCAGGAAGCCGATACCACCAACAACCGCATGGAGATGATTGCGGTCATTCGCGCGCTTAATGCGCTGATCGAACCGTGTGCGGTGACGCTCCACACAGACAGCCGCTATGTCGTCGACGGCATCACCAAATGGGTGCACGGGTGGAAGAAACGTGGCTGGACGAACGCCAGCAAGAAGCCCGTGCGCAACGCCGATCTGTGGCACGAACTGATCGCCGCGGCGACTCCTCACCAGATCGAATGGGAATGGGTCAGGGGTCATTCGGGTCACCCGGAAAACGAACGCGTCGATCGCCTCGCCAGCGATCAGGCCGAAGCCGCCCGCGCCGCTCCGGCTGCTGCCTGACGTCCTAACCGAAGCGGCTCGCCCGGTATGGTTGCGGGTCGACCCTTTCGGTCATGGCCGACCTGGCGGTTTCGGTCAGCTCCTCCGCCAGCATCCGGGCGGCCGCCGGCGCGGTCTGAATGCCGTAACCGCCCTGCCCCGCGAACCAGACAAAGGTTCGGTCCCCCGCGTCGGGCCCGTAAACCGGCAGGCGGTCGGGAGCAAAGCTGCGCAGCCCGGCCCAGCGGCGCTCCACCGCATCGACCCGCCAGTCGACCACCTGTTCCAGCCGGGCGATGGCGAGCGCTACGTCAAGTTCTTCCGGGGCGGCATCGCAGGGGGCGCACGGCGTTTCGTCATGCGGGCTTAGCCACAGCCGGCCCGCCTCGGGCCTGAAGTAGAAGCCGCCATTGATGTCGAGCACCAGCGGCAGCTCCGCTGTGGCAGCGGGATCCGTGCGCACCTGGGCAACCGTCCGCCGCAACGGCTGGATCCCTTTTCGCGGCAAGCCGGCCAGATCGGCGATCCCGTCCGCCCACGCGCCCGCCGCATTGATGACAATCCCGGCCTGCACGGTGCGCCCGTCGTCGGCCAGCAGTGTCCACCCATCTGATCCGCGGTGAAGGCGCATCAGCCGGAAACGGGTCAGCAGCGTCACGCCCGAACGGGCCGCGGCGGACAGGTAATGGCCGTGCAGGGCGGCAACGTCGATATCGGCGCAATCCGGCTGCCAGATTGCATGGCACCACGGATCGCGCAGGCCGGGGATGTGGGCCAGCAGTTCCGCGCGGGCGAGCCGGCGAAAGCTGGCACCGGTTCCGGCGAAGCGGCGCTCGAACCGCTCCATCGCCCCGGTATCCTGTTCCTGCCCGATGTACAGCGCACCGCGCGGGCGCAGAAAGCCGTGGTCCCGCAGATACTTGCCCGACGCCAGGGTCAGCGGAACGATGGCGGGCCCGCCATAGCATGCCTCCCAGAACGCGGCTGAGCGGCCGGTGGAATGATGGCCAGGCCGTTCTTCCGCCTCCAGCAAAACGATCCGGCAGCCCGCAGGAGCCATTGCCGCAAGCTCAGCGGCAAGGCTGGCGCCGGCCATTCCAGCGCCGATGACGGCGTAATCGAAGGCGGCGTCAGCTACCGGGAGGGACATGCCGGTCCAGAAACAGGTCGATGGTGCGCAGCACGCGGTTTCGCACGTTGTCCACTTCTCTCAAAATCTCGTGGCGCGCCTCTGCGCCAAAAGGGGCAAATTCGCTGTTCGGCAGGCGCCGCGCCGCCCGCTGCGTTGCGGCAAACCCCACAAGCCGGTCGTGCTCTGCGGCAAGGATCAGCGTGGGTACTTTGATCCGCTCCAGCACGCCGGCCCGGTTCAAGCCGCGCATGGAGGCATAGGCCCGCTCGACCCAGCCCCAGCTCCCCGGACCCATGGCCAGTTCCGGGCGCTGTTCCCGCCACCAGACTTCGTCCCTGTACCGGGCATCGTCATGGGTCAGCAAAGCCTGTCGCCCCAGCGGCAGTTCGCCCGGCTTTTCGCTCCATCGCCAGGCTGGCCGGCGCGGATCGCCCACGCGGCACATCACTTTCGCGACCAAGTGCAGCAAGGCATCCGGCAGCAGGGGTCCGGTGAACCCCAGCATGGGGGCGGACAGCACCAGCGCATCAGGCTCGATGCGCTGCTCCGCCACGGCACGCAGGGCAAGATGGCCGCCCATGGAATGACCCACCAGAACATGAGGGGGCGGGGTTGTGGCTTGCCAATCGGCCCACAGCCGCGCCAGATCATCCACCCAGATCGCGAAATCCGCGACATGCCCCGTGTGCGGATCGGCACCCAGGCGCCCCGAACCTGCCTGGCCCCGCCAGTCGGCAGAAGTGACGGCCCAGCCCCGCTCATGCCAGTCAGCGAACAATTCCAGATACTTTTCGTAGGCATCTCCCCGTCCCGGCATGAAGAGGATGGAACCGCGCACCGGCGCTGGACCGTCGGCCGGCCAGTCCAGTCGCCGGATGCGGGCACCGTCCTGCCCGGTCCAGAAACTCTCAACCGCTCCTTCGGGGATAGAGCGGGCACGGGTCTCGCGCCGCGCCTGGGTGTCGGGGGCAGCGATATCGTTCACCACGCCTTTGGAAGCATGGTTACTGTTTCTTAAAGCCTGCCCGCTAGCGTCAGCAGCCATATGATTTCCTTCAACGGTCTGGAACGGATGATGCTGCTTGATTGGCTAAACTACGCACTGCTCGGGCTGCTGGCAATTGCCCTGTTGACCGCCGCGTTCACTGACCTGCGGCGGAGGCAGATCGACAACTGGCTGAACGCCGCCATCGCGCTCACCGCCCCGCTATACTGGCTGGCGGCAGGAATGGCCCCCTGGCCGGACATCGCGATCCAGGTAGGCTTTGCCATCGCCGTTTCCGCCGTCCTCGTCGGCCTGTGGCACTTCCGCCTGATCGGCGGCGGCGACATCAAGCTGCTGGGCGCTCTGGCGCTGTGGATCGCGCCGGCTTCCTACCTCACGCTGCTCATCGTCATGGCCCTGACCGGCGGACTGCTCACGATCGGGATCGCCGCTTTCCACGTGATGGCCCGGCGCAAGGGCCGGCCGATCATACCCTATGGCATCGCCATCGCCGTGGGCGGCTTGTGGGTGCTGGGTGTCGAGCACCTGCCGGCCGGGGTGGTCTGACCGTCAGGCCGCTGAAAACCTCATCTTAACCAATTCACCGTAATCAAGACAGTCAGGCCGGCCTTACCACGGGTGCCGGGTGATCGAGGGGGCTCCGAAAGCCATGGACAAGAAGAAACTCGTTTTGCTGATCGGCGCGCTGATCGTTGCGGTGGGAACCGCGATGGTCGCCCGCTCCATGTTTGCTGGCGCCGCCGCGCCGCAGGCGCAGGCCGCCACGGTTCTCCCGCCGGAGAAGAAAGGTCCCCGTATCCTGGTCGCCCAGCGGGCGATGCCGGCCGGCACGATCATCAACGCCGACGCGCTAAAGTATCAGGAATGGCCTGCCGAGCTGATGCAGGATGCCTATTACATCGACGGTGAAACCGACATGGAAGCGCTGCTCGGCACGGTGGTCCGCTTCCCCATCACGGCGGGGCAGCCGGTCACAAAGGGCGCGTTGGTCGCTCCCGGCGATCGCGGCTTCCTGGCCGCCGCGCTGGGCGCGGGAATGCGTGCCGTCACCGTGCCGGTCTCGGACCAGACGGGTGTTGCGGGCTTCATCTTCCCCGGCGACCGCGTCGACCTCGTCCTGACGCAGACGATCGACGGCGACGGCGGCGAGAAGCTCAATTCGGCCGAGACGATCCTGCGCAATGTCCGCGTGCTGGCGACCGATCAGTCCACCACCCAGGAAAAGAACGACAAGGGCGAAACGGTGGTCAACGTCTCCCGTACCGTGACGCTGGAAGTGACGCCGCGTATCGCGGAAAAGGTTGCGGTGGCCCAGTCCATCGGCACGCTCAGCCTGTCGCTGCGCTCGCTCAGCGAGACCGGCGGCAACTTGGAAGAAGCAATCGCGTCCGGCAGCGTTCGCATCCCCGCCAATGCCACACCCGAACAGGAAGAGGCGATATTGCGGCAGCTGGCTTCCCGTCCGATCGACTCCCGCGGCAGCGTGACCACCGGTGGTGATGTGTCCCGGTTCCAGCGCCGCACTCCGCCGCCGAAAAACACGAACCGCGGCGACGGGCTGTCGGGTTCGGGAAGCGGAGCCGTCACACCGGGTGCTCCCGCCCAACCCACCGGCCCGACCGTTCGCGTCTCGCGCGGCAAGGACATCGAAGCGGTGCCCGTGAAATGAGGTCCGCAGTTACACCAATCGCCTCCGGCTCAACCGGCACTCACTCGAAAGGCACTGTTATGCACCGCCTTACCGCATCTTTCCTGCTGGCCAGCGCCGCCCTGGTGCCCGCCACCGCCCTGCCGGCGCAAGCCACTGCGCAGACAGCGACGCAGGCGCGTGACAATCTGGTCCTTTCGATCGGCAAGGGGCAGCTGGTCAACGTTCCCGGCAGCATGGCGGACGTGTTCGTCGCGGACCAGAACATCGCGGACGTTCAGGTGAACTCCCGTCGGCAGCTGTATGTCTTCGGCAAGTCGGGGGGCGAGACGACCATCTACGCCACCAACGCGGCGGGTGACATCGTCTGGTCGGCCAATGTTCGGGTCGGCTCCAACATCGACAGCATCGACCAGATGCTCGCCCTTGCCATGCCCGAAGCCAAGATTTCGGTCGCCACCATGGGCAGCAACACCGTGCTGCTGACCGGCACCGTTGCCGCACCTGAGGATGCGGCCGAAGCCGAGCGGCTGGTGCAGGCGTTCACCGGCGAAGGCTTCAACGTCATCAGCCGCCTGCGCACGGCGACGCCGCTTCAGGTCAACCTGCAGGTGCGGATCGCCGAAGTCAGCCGGTCCGTGGTGCGCGCGATCGGCGTCAACCTCGTCAGCCGGGACAGCACGAGCGGCTTCCGCTTTGGCGTGGGCAATGGGCGCCCCATCATCGGCGCTGAGAGCTTTGGCCTCAACGGTCCGCTTGCATCTGGACCGAACTACGGCGAAGTGGCCGGGGGATCGGGCGTGTCGGTCAATCCGATCGAAGGCGGCACTACTCTTTCCGGACTGGGCAGCCTGCTCGGCCTGGACGTGCTGGGCGCGCTTGACCTTGCCGAGACACAGGGGCTGGTGACCACCCTGTCGCAGCCGAACCTCACGGCTCTTTCGGGCGAGACAGCCGATTTCCTGGCGGGCGGCGAGTTCCCGATCCTTGTTCCGCAAGGCCTGGGCACAACCACGCTGGAGTTCAAGAAGTACGGGGTCAGCCTGGCCTATACCCCTACGGTTCTGGCCAATGGTCGTATATCGCTGAGAGTCGCGCCGGAAGTGTCCGAATTGTCGCAGGAGGGCGCCATCACGCTGAACGGGGTGCGCGTTCCCGCGCTGACTACCCGCCGCGCCGAAACTACCGTGGAACTGGGGTCGGGGCAGAGCTTCATGATCGCCGGGCTGCTCAGCAGCCGGGTGCAGAACGTGATCGAAAAGGCGCCTGGCCTGGGCGACGTACCCATCCTGGGCAATCTGTTCCGATCGAAGAGCTTCCGGCGCGGGGAAACGGAACTCGTGATTGTGGTGACACCGTACCTGGTGAAGCCGGTCAATGCGAACGACATCCGCCTGCCGACTGACGGTTTCCGGGCCGCCACCGAAGCGCAGAGCACCTTTGGTTTCCGCGAGAACGACGGGATCAGCGGGGCGCAGCAACCGGGTCCGACGGTGCGCGACACCACAGGGCAAGTGCCCGGCTTCTCCGCGGCCCAGCCGCCGGCCACGGCCGGCCCGCAGCCGCGCGGCGGCGAACGCCGCGCCGACGCCGCGCCAGGTTTCAGCTTCAATCCGAAAGGCAACTGATCATGACGAGTGCCAGAACATCACGCCTGCGCGCTGCGCTGACAACGCTGGCCCTGACCACCGGCTTGGCGGCCTGTGCGGGAACAGGCATGGGCAGCAGCGGGCCGATCGACAACCGTTCGCTCTACAGTGTAAAGCAGCCGGTTGTTGAACGCACCAGCATGACGTTGGAAGTCGCCAGCGGATACGGCGGGCTGAACGCTGCGGAACGGCAGCGTGTCGACGACTGGTTCGACGCGATGAACCTGCGGTTTGGCGATCAGGTCATGATCAACGATCCAGCCATGAGCCCCGCGACGCGCGAAACGGTGGCGCAGCTCGCGGGCCGGCGCGGCCTGCTGGTCAGCAACAACGTGCCGGTGGCCGACGGCAGCGTCGCGCCCGGCCGAGCGCGCATCATCGTCACGCGCGCAACGGCCAGTGTGCCCGGTTGTCCGGATTGGTCGCACAAGAGCGACTTCAGCCTGGCCAACGCAGCATCTCCCAATTTCGGCTGCGGAGTGAACAGCAACCTCGCCGCCATGGTCGCCAACCCGCAGGATCTGGTCGAAGGGCAACAGGGCACCGGCGAAACCGTCATCCTTACTTCCACCAAGGCGATCGACACCTATCGCGAGCAGCCGCCAACAGGAACACGGGGGCTGAACGCCAGCCCAACGACGGGAGGAAACTGACCATGAACGCACCCTGGAAGCCAGGCACACCCGGCAATCGCGACCCGTTCGCCGCCTATCTGTGCGACGAGGCCGCGCTGGATGTTCTGCGGCCGGTGGTCGTGGAACTCGGCTGGGCGCCGGAAAAGTGCAACAAGGGCGGGCTGCGCAACGCGGTGCAGTCCCTGTCCGTGTCCGCCAGCCCCAACATCCTGATGGTCGACCTGTCGGAAAGCGGCGATCCGCTCAACGACATCAATGGCCTCGCCGAGGTGTGCGAGCCGGGAACTGTCGTGGTCGCTATCGGTGAGGTGAACGACGTGCGCCTTTACCGCGACCTGGTTGCCAGCGGTATTCAGGACTACCTCCTGAAACCGCTCTCCACCACCCAGGTGCGCGACGCGCTCAACAATGCCATGGCTATCTTCTCCGCGCCCAAGGCTAACGAGGGGAACAAGGTCAAGCGGCATGTGTCCACCGCGATTGTCGGAACGCGCGGCGGTGTCGGGGCATCGACCCTGGCAACTTCCCTCGCGTGGCTGTTCAGCACTGCGCACAAGATGCCGACCGCGCTGCTCGACCTCGACATCCACTTCGGAACCGGCGCGCTGGCCATGGACCTGGAGCCGGGCCGCGGTCTGGCGGACGCAATCGACAATCCGAGCCGCATCGACGGGCTGTTCATCGAACGCGCCATGATCCGGGCCAACGACAATCTCGCGCTATTGTCGGCCGAAGCGCCGATCAACATGCCGCTGATGACCGATGGCTCGGCCTTCTTGCAACTGCAGGAAGAGTTCCGGCACGCCTTCGAAATGACGCTGATCGACCTGCCGCGTAACATGCTGATCAACTTCCCGCATCTGCTGACAGATGTGAACGTGGTGCTCGTCGCCACGGACATGACGCTTGCTTCTGCGCGCGACACGATCCGCATCCTGTCATGGCTCAAGACGAATGCCTCCCACGTCACGCCGCTGGTGGTCGCCAACAAGGTTCAGCCAGCTGCGATGGAAATCAGCAAGGCCGACTTCGAAGCCTCGATCGAACGGGCGATCGATTTCACTATCCCGTACGATCAGAAGGCTGCCGCTACTGCAGCCAAGCTGGGACAGCCGTTTGTGCAGGCGAACGGCTCCAGCAAGCCGGCAGCGGTGATGGCGCAGATTGCCGACCGCATCATCGGCTCTGCCGAAGAGCCGGCAGGGGAGGAGGGCCGGGCCAAGAAGTCGCTACTCGGCGGGTTCGACCTCAAATCCTTGATGGGAAAGAAGGCGAAGGCACCAGCTGCCTGAGCGGTTGACGGCGCCGCGCGAAAGGTGCCGCTGAATCGAGCGGATGAATACCGGGCAGGAGAACGGCTTTGAGTATCTTGCAAACTGTCATGGTGAGCGGCGGCATCCTCCTGCTGCTGGTGCTCCTTTACGAGCTGTTCAGCGGCCCCTCCGTGGGCAAGGCCACCAAGCGACGCCTGCAGACCGTGCGTTACCGCCACTCGGACAATGCCGATGCGCGGGTCGAGAACCAGTTGAAAAAGGCGATCGCCGCGCGCAAACCGCGGTTGCACGCCGCCGCCGGATCGCAAAGCAGGATGCAGGCACTCGCCCTGCGCCTGGACCGGACGGGCAAGAAGTGGTCGGCGCAGCAGTACCTTTATGTCTCGCTTGGCGTGGCCCTGATGGTCTCAGTGATCGCCTTTATCCAGTTCGGCAACTTCCTGCTCGCCCTGATGGTCGGCCTGCTGGTCGGCGCGGGGCTGCCTCACATGGCGGTCAAGCGGCTCATCAACAAACGGACTGGCGCCTTCAACACCAAGTTCCCCGATGCCATCGAGCTGCTGGTGCGCGGGTTGCGGTCCGGGCTTCCGGTGACCGAGACGCTCAGCGTGGTGGCGCAGGAAGTGCCCGGCCCCGTGGGCGAGGAGTTCAAATCGATTGTGGAGCGGACCCGGATCGGCCGAACGCTTGACGAATCGTTGCAGGAAACCGCCGACAAGCTGAGCATCCCCGAGTTCAATTTCTTCTGCATCACGCTGGCCATTCAGCGGGAAACCGGCGGCAATCTGGCCGAAACCCTCTCCAACCTGGCCGACGTCCTGCGCAAACGCGCACAGATGAAGCTCAAGATCCGCGCCATGAGTTCGGAGTCCAAGGCGTCGGCCTATATCGTGGGAGCCCTGCCGTTCCTCGTGTTCGCCATGATCTCCTGGATCAACCCCGACTATGTGGCCGGCTTCTTCACCGAGCAGCGGCTGATTGTCGCCGGCCTTGGCGGAATGGTGTGGATGAGCATCGGGGTGTTTATCATGGCCAAGATGGTCAGCTTCGAAATCTGACGGCGTGAAGGGATCAGCTTTATGAACACCGCAGGTGGACCGACCCTTCTGGGTGTGGACGTGATCTTCGTCGGAACCATGCTGGCAGGGATCGCCGCGCTGGCGGTGATGCTGGCCGTTTATGCCGCGGTGACCGTAAGGGACCCGATGGCCAAGCGCGTGAAGGCGCTGAATGCCCGGCGAGAGCAGCTAAAGTCAGGCATCGTCACCGCTTCTGCCCGCAAGCGTCAGAGCGTGCTGCGCAAGACCGACACGACCGAACGCGTCAAGGGCCTGCTGGCGAACATGAAAGTGCTGCAGGAAAGCCAGGTTGAGGTGATCCAGCAGAAGCTGGCGCACGCCGGGTTCCGCAACAAGGATCTGGCGGTTGTCGTCATCGGCGCCCGCATGGTTCTGCCGCTGGTCCTGGGAGCAATCACCGCGCTGCTGGTCTATGCCAGCAATACCTTTCCCGACTGGGGCGAATTGAAGCGCTTCGGCCTGTTCGCCGGTATGGTCATCCTGGGATACAAAGGGCCGGAAATCTACCTCAAGAACATGGCCACCAAGCGCACGGACGCCATCCGCAAGGGGTTGCCGGATGCGCTGGACCTGCTGGTCATCTGCGCCGAGGCCGGCTTGACCGTCGATGCCGCCTTCAACCGCGTCGCCAAGGAACTGGGCCGCGCGTACCCCGAACTGGGAGACGAGTTCGCCCTCACGTCGATCGAACTGAGCTTCCTCAACGAACGCAAGAAGGCGTTCGACAACCTGGCCTACCGGGTCAACCTGGAAGCGGTGAAGGGCGTCACCACGACCATGGTGCAGACGGAACGCTACGGCACGCCACTGGCCTCCGCGCTGCGCGTGCTGTCCGCAGAGTTCCGCAACGAACGGATGATGCGGGCGGAAGAAAAGGCTGCGCGGCTGCCGGCCATCATGACCATTCCGCTGATCCTGTTCATCCTGCCGGTGCTGTTCATCGTCATTCTGGGTCCGGCGGCATGCGACATCTCCGACGCGTTCAGCGGCGGAGCTATCGGCGGCTGAGCCGTTGCGGGCGACCCGGCGGGCGAGCGGCTGAAGCCTTTCGTCCGCCTAGTCGAACTCCGGCTCTTCCCACCAGGGGTAGAAATCCGGCATGTCCCGCGAAACCTTGCCCGCGAACGCCGGCGGCCGCTTCTGGAGAAAGCTGGCGATACCTTCCGCCGCATCGATGCCGCGCGAGAGGCGGTAGATCGCGCGACTGTCCACCCGGTGCGCCGCCATGGGATGCTCAGCAGCCGAGAGTCGCAACAGCATCGCTCGGGTCATGGCCACCGAAACGGCCGAGGTGTTGTCCGCAATCTCGCGGGCAAGCGCCTGCGCAGCCGTCATCAGATCGGCGGGCGCGTGCACTGATCTGACCAGCCCTGCGGCGAGTGCTTCCTCCGCCCCGAACAGGCGGCCCGTCATGCACCAGTCCAGCGCGGCCTGCATCCCCACCAGACGCGGCAGGAACCAACTCGAGGCAGCCTCTGGCACAATGCCCCGGCGGGCAAAGACGAAACCGAAGCGCGCCGTTTCGCTCGCCAGACGAAAATCCATGGGCAGCTGCATGGTCGCGCCCACCCCGACAGCAACACCGTTGCAGGCGGCGATCAGCGGCTTTTGCGAGTTGAACAGGCGCAGGGTCAGCCGCCCTCCCCCGTCGCGCACCCGTTCGTCAGCGAGGTTTTCGACTTCTGCATCGGCGGAAAAAACGTGTCCGCCATCCTCCGGCGTCAGATCGGCGCCGGCGCAGAACGCTCGGTCGCCCGGGCCGGTAAACACAACCGCCCGCACCGCGTCATCCGCGTCCGTCAGGTCGACCGCCGCGATCAGTTCCCGCATCATTGTGCGGGTATAGGCGTTCAGCTTGTCCGGGCGGTTCAGCGTAATGGTCGCCACCCCGTCCGCTACGTCGAGGGTGATCTGCGTGAAGTCGGCCATGCCAATCCTTTCCCAAAGCTCCGCCGAGAAGGCCGCACCTCCTTTGCCGTATGCGGCCTCCTACCTTGGTGCCATGCGGATGGCGCCATCCAGCCGGACGTCCTCGCCGTTGAAGTAGCCGGTTTCGATCATGCACAGCGCCAGCTTGGCATACTCATGCGGCTGGCCCAGCCGCTTGGGAAACGGGACGGAGGCATTCAGCGCCTCGATCGCCTTTTCTGGCAGGCCCATCAGAAGCGGCGTGTGGAAGATGCCCGGCAGGATCGTATTTATTCTGATACCTTCGTTCATCAGGTCACGTGCTATCGGCAAGGTCATCCCGACAACGCCCGCCTTGCTGGCCGAGTAGGCAGCCTGGCCTATCTGCCCGTCCTCCGCCGCAACGGACGCCGTATTCACGATGGCACCGCGCGCACCCTCTTCATTCAGGGGATCGAGGCTCATCATTCCGGCGGCCGACTTGGCGATACAGCGAAAGGTGCCGATGAGGTTCACCTGGATGACGAACTCGAACGCGGACACCGGATAATGCTTGATCTCGCCGGTCTGCTTGTCGCGCGAAGCGGTCTTGATGGCGTTGCCGATGCCGGCGCAGTTGACCAGGATGCGTTCCTGTCCATGCGCCTCGCGGGCGCGGGCAAAGCCGTTGTCGACATCTTCTTCGCTGGTGACGTTCACCTTGCAGAACACCCCGCCGATGTCATTCGCGACCTTGTTCCCCTTCTCTTCGTTCATGTCGAAGATGGCGACCTTGGCCCCCTTGCTGGCGAGCAGGCGGGCCGTCGCCTCGCCCAGGCCGGACGCTCCGCCGGTGACGACTGCCGGGGTGTTGCTGCTGACTTCCATTGAGTGTCTCCTGTAAACCCCGCCTCTTCACCTGAGAGGCCGGATGTGATTGGAAAAGCTGACGCCGGCAAAACCGGGCGGCTGATGGCCAGCCGCTTCCCCGACGGGCGGTAGAAGGTGGTCTAGAGAGCTTCCACGATCGTCACGTTGGCGACTCCGCCCCCCTCGCACATGGTCTGCAGGCCGTACCTGCCCCCGCGCGCCTTCAGCGCATGCAGAAGCGTTGCCATCAGTTTCGTGCCCGACGCGCCCAGCGGATGGCCTAGCGCAATGGCGCCGCCATTGACGTTGAGCCTGTCAGGATCGGCGCCGGTATGCCGCAACCAGGCCAGCGGAACGGGGGCGAACGCTTCGTTGACTTCGTACAGGTCGATGTCGGCCATTTTCATTCCGGCGCGCTGCAGCGCCCTGTCGGTGGCGAACAGCGGCTCCTCCAGCATGATCACCGGATCGCCTGCCGTCACCGTCAGATTGACGATGCGCGCCATTGGCGTGAGGCCATGACGCTTCAGCGCCTCCTCCGACACGACCAGCACTGCGCTGGACCCGTCGCAGATCTGGCTCGCGGTGGCGGCGGTGATACGCCCCTCCTCGCTCAGCTTCTTGACCGAGGCGATCCCTTCCAGCGTGGCGTCGAAACGGATACCTTCGTCCACGGTATGCATCTGCGGACCGTCGGGTGTGTCGATCTCCACCGGCACGATCTCGTTCTCGAAGGCGCCCTCCTTGGTTGCCCGCGCCGCCTTCTCGTGGCTGGCAAGAGCAAAGCGGTCGAGTTCATCCTTGGTCAGCTGGTGTTTCTGCGCCATCATTTCCGCGCCGACAAACTGCGACCACTGGATACCGGGGTATTTTTCCTCCAGTCCGGGCGACTTGTAGTGGCCCAGCCCTTCCTTGATGTGGAACATGGCCGACGATCCCATCGGCACCCGCGTCATGCTTTCCACGCCGCTGGCGATCACCATGTCCTGCGTGCCGCTCATCACGGCCTGAGCGGCGAACTGGATCGCCTGCTGCGATGACCCGCACTGCCGGTCGATTGTGACGGCCGGGGTGGACTGCGGCAGGATACGCGATGCCAGAACCGCGTTGCGCCCGACCTGCATGGCCTGCTCTCCGGCCTGACTGACGCAGCCGGTGATCACGTCCTCGATCGCCTGCGGATCGACGCCCGTACGGGTCATCAACTCGTCAAGCGAGCGGGCGAGCAAGTCCACCGGATGCACACCGGACAGCCTGCCCCCACGCTTGCCCCCGGCAGTGCGGACGGCGTCGACGATATAGGCTGTGGGCATGGCGTGGCTCTCCGAAGGTTGCTGTTTGCAATGGGATTAAGCGGCGCCGGACGGAGGGTCAAGCAAACGCGGGGGTTCAAGACTGCGATCGCTCCGCAGTCGACCAGCGCACCCCTTCAGGAACATGACCCATCGCCGCCACCCCCCGCCTCAGCGACGAATCCGCGGCGCAGCGCCTTCTGCGTTCAGCGCACCCGCACCGTACGCAGGCCCGCACGTCCTTCCACCGACAGGCGGTAGCTTCCCAGAAGGCCGCGCGTCACCGTGGCCTCCTGACCGACCCTGGGGAGCGACTGGAAATACCCGCTTTGCGTCGTCTGCCAGACAGCCTCGTCGATCTGGATCAACCAAGCTCCGGACCGGGTAGTCTGCACTGACCTGATCACACCGGAAACCGACTCCGGCTCCTCACCCGCATCGCCCAGCCCCGCAAACAGCGGAGTCGATGGAGCAGGCAATCCGAACAGGGAACGCCGTGCCGCACGCACGTCGTCGGCGGCCACCACGGCAACCTGCCCCTGCTCTGTCGCGCTCGCCAGTGCAGCCACACGCTGGTCAAAACATGCCAGGCGCGCGGCACTGTCTGAAAGCGCGCGACAGTCGAGCACGGACTGGAGCGGCGGCGGAACGGCCCTTTGCGTGCTGCGGCTGTCCTGCGCAGCTAAGGGCGCAACAGCAACGATTGTCGCCAGTGGCAGCAGCCATCCGCACGTCTTCTTCACTGCTTACGCTCCCTCTGCACGGCCGCGTCGATCAGCTTCCGCTGGTCTGTTGTGCGCGAAAAACTCCGCAACCTCAATGTTGCTGTTTTGCGACACCAGCGGCGTCTTCTGCTTGCAACGACAACTAAGCGATTGCGAGCCGTGCGCTCACTCAATAACCGTTGCCGCCAGACTTCCGTCGCTGTGTGCGGCGCGCGTCCTGATTTCGATCAACCAGCGAGGATCCTAGTTATGTCTCCATCCTACCGCCGCCAGCTGCTGAACGGCACGCTGCTTGCCAGCGCCGTTGTGCTGGCCCAGCCCGCCTTGGCGCAAAGCTCGACCGACCAGAACCGGCCTGCCTCCAATGTGCAAATCGCACCCGCGGACGCTGCCCCCGACAGCCAGTTCGAACCCGGTTCGGAAATCGTCGTCACCGGCTCGCTCATCCGCAACCCGAACATCGAAGCGTCCGCTCCGGTCACTACGATCGGTGAAGCCGAAATCGAATTGCAGCAGGTCAACGTCGCAGAAGAACTGCTGCGCGAAATCCCTGGCGTCGTTCCTTCGATCGGTTCGCAGGTGAACAACGGCAACGGCGGTGCGTCGTTCGTCAACCTGCGCGGTCTCGGCACCAACCGGAACCTCGTGCTGCTCGACGGCCGTCGCATCGTGCCTGCCAACATCGGCGGCGCAGTCGACCTCAACAACATTCCCCTTGCCCTGCTCGAACGTGCCGACGTTCTGACCGGCGGCGCTTCTACGACGTACGGCGCGGACGCCGTGGCCGGTGTCGTCAACTTCATCACCAAGCGCAACTTTGCCGGGATCGATATTGGCCTCAGCCAGCAGATCACCGAACGCGGCGATGGCGCGACGTTCCGCGGCGACCTGACGATCGGCGCGAACTTCGACGATGGTCGCGGCAACGCCGTTCTTTCGGTCGGTTACCAGAATACGAACCCCGTCTTCCAGGGCGATCGTGACTTTTCTCGCTTCAACGTCGACTCGGTCACTGGCAATGCCGGCGGTTCGGGTACGAGTGTTCCCACACGGGTAGCGATCCCGGGCACTGGAACGCGCGTTCTGGACAATGGAGTGTTCCGTCCGGCGACTGCGGCGGACGCCTTCAACTTCAACCCGTTCAACATCTTCCAGACCCCGTTTGAACGGTTCAACGTTTACGGAGCGGCGAACTACGAGATCACGTCGGGTATCGAAGTGTACGCCCGGGGCCTGTTCTCGAAGAACACTGTTTCCACCATCATCGCCCCGTCGGGCGCATTCGGCTCGCCGCTGACGTTTGCGGTCGCCAACCCATTTTTGAGTGACGCTGCCGCCAACACGCTTTGCCTCGCGTCCGGCCGGACTCAAGCCGTTTGCACGGCGGCGCGGACCGCAACCCCAACCATTGTTAATGCGGCGGGTCAGACTGTTGCCAATCCTGACTTTGTCGAATTGACCAACGTTGTTCAGCGCCGGTTTGTAGAGGGCGGTGGCCGCGTTTCCGAGTACACCACAACGCTGTTCGACACGGTTATTGGTGTTCGCGGCGATCTGACCGACAACATCGGCTTTGACCTGTTCGGCTCCTATGGCGAGAGCGAAAACATCCAGCGTCAGCGTAACAACGGGCTTTTGTCGCGTCTGCGTCAGGCGGTGAACGCTGTCCGAGGGCCTGATGGAACGATCGTCTGCCGCAACCCAGCTAACGGCTGCGTTCCGCTGAACATCTTCGGCGGCGCTGGCAGCATCACGCCGGAAGCGTTCGGCTTCATCAACGCTTCGGCCAGCGGATCAAATATCTCATCGCTGGCGACCGTTCGCGGCGTGATCTCCGGCGACATCGGCTTCACCAGCCCGTTTGCAACCGAAGCCTTCGGCTTTGCCATCGGTGGCGAATACCGGGACTACAGCGCCGGTCGTTCCTCGGACATCGCGCAGCAGACACCTGGTGAGGTTCTGGGTAACGGCGCTGCTTCGCCGGACATCCTGAATGGCTACAACGTGCGGGAAGCGTTTGTTGAAGTCATCGCTCCGTTGATCGTCGACCGTCCGTTCTTCCACAGCCTTCAGCTTGAACTGGGTGGCCGTGTCTCGGATTACTCCTCGACCGGCACCAGCTACACCTACAAGATCGGTGGCAGCTGGGAGCCAGTGCCGAGCCTGAAGATCCGCGGTGGCTATAACCGGGCAACCCGCTCTCCGAACGTGGCTGAACTGTTCGATCCGCTGCGGACCGGCCTCGACAACAGCGCAGTTGATCCTTGCCAGCTTGCTCTGCCGACGCTGAACGCCAACCTGCGCGCGGTCTGCCTGGCGCAGGGTGCTACACCTGCACAGATCGGCCTCATTCAGCCGCCATCGGCCGGACAGATCAACATCACCTTTGGCGGCAACCCCGACCTCGATGTTGAAAAGGCTGACACTTACACAGCTGGTGTTGTATTCCAGCCGGTGTTCGTCCCTGGGCTGACAATCAGTGCCGACTACTACAACATCAAGGTTGTCGACGCGATCACCTCACCCACCATCGGCGACGTGTTCTTCCGTTGCTTTGGAGCGCCATCGTTCAGCGCAACCACCCCGGTCGATCCGGGCGCAGGCGCTGCAACGAACCCGGCCTGCACGGGCATCCGCCGTAACCCGCTCACCGGCGGTATTGACGGGGACGTGGCGATCACTCCGGGCCTGCCGCTGCCGTTGACGAATCAGGGGATCATCCGCTCGAGCGGTGTGGACCTCATCGCCAACTATCAGCGTGATCTGGGCTTCGCGGGACTCGCACTCAGCTTCGCGGGTAACTGGACCGATAAGTCGCAGTTCCAGCCCACTCCGTTGAGCGACAATGTCGAGTGCGTTGGCCAGTATGGTCTCGATTGCACGTCGCCGCTGCCTGAGTTCTCGTTCTCGCAGCGCACAACCCTGACGTTTGACCGGGTCTCCGTGTCGCTTCTGTGGCGCTTCATCGACGACCTGCGCGTCCAAGACGACTCGGCTGGCGACTTCCAGCCGCGGTTCGAGCGGATCGACGAGAAGCACTACTTCGACCTGTCGACCCGCTTTGAACTGACCGATGACGCCAATCTGGTGTTCAGCGTGTTCAACCTGTTCGACAAGCAGCCGCCAATCGTGGGTAGCACCATCGGTTCCACTGCTTTCAACAGCGGCAACACCTATCCGTCGACCTACGACCCACTGGGTCGCCGGTACGCAGTGGGCATCAACCTGCAGTTCTGATCCTGCACGTTAAGCAACAAGGAAAAGGGGTCGCCACGGCGGCCCCTTTTTCATTGGGGCCAGATCTGCTAAGCGATCCGGGACGAGGAGATCGAAGATGACCAAACTGGCTTACGCACCATTGTTCCTGCTGGCAGCGACTGCACTTCCGCTTTCGGCGCAGGACACTGGCACTCAGCCCGGCACGCAAGCTCCTCCGGCAACGGCCACCGTCGCTGCTGCCACTGCTGATCCGAACGCGCAGATCTGCCGCGTGCAGGAAGTTACCGGCTCTCACGTGCGCAAGCGCAAGGTGTGCCGCACGGCAGCGGAATGGCGGCGATTGTCCGACGATCATCGCGGCCAGGCTCAGGAATATGTCGACCACGGCCGCGGCGGCTCAAACGGAAATTAAGCCTGTCAGCGAAACGATGATGCTGGCCGTTTAGTCAGCTGGCCTTTTGTGGAAACCTACCGGCTGAACCGCGCGAGCATCAGTCGGTAATGGCGCTCTCGTTCTTCTGCGTCTGCTGGCGAGCGAAGTCAGGCGCCACATTCTGCGCGAGTGGGGTGGGGAACCAAACGGTGGAGCGGGTAGCGGGAATCGAACCCGCGCGTTCAGCATGGGAAGCTGACAGGCTACCATTACATCATACCCGCCTGCGGAACCGCGTTTGCCCCAAGGTGCGGCGCGGGTCAATGCGGTTGCTTTTGCTGCGGTCACGGCGCTAGTCCACGGGCAAAGGAGTTTGCCCGATCATGCGCATCATCGACCACTTCATTTCCGGCGGCACCGGCACCGCGACTGGCGCCCGCACCCACCAGGTCTGGAACCCCTCGACCGGCGAAGTTCAGGCGCAAGTCGCGCTCGGCGACAAGGCGCTGCTCGATCGTGCCGTCGAGAACGCGAAAAAGGTGCAGCCGCAATGGGCGCAAACCAATCCGCAGCGGCGCGCGCGGGTGATGTTCCGCTACAAGGAACTGATCGAGGCAAACATGGAAGAGCTTGCCCGGCTGCTTTCCTCCGAACACGGCAAGGTCATCGACGATGCCAAGGGCGATATTCAGCGCGGGCTGGAAGTCATTGAGTATGCTTGCGGCATCCCAGCGGTTCAGATGGGCCAGTACACCGGCGGCGCCGGTCCGGGCATCGACGTCTATTCCATGCGCCAGCCGCTTGGCATCGGCGCAGGCATTACCCCGTTCAATTTCCCCGCGATGATCCCGATGTGGATGTTCGGCATGGCCATCTCCGCAGGCAATGCCTTCATCCTCAAACCGTCGGAGCGCGACCCCAGCGTACCGGTGCGTCTCGCTGAACTGTTCCTGGAGGCAGGCGCGCCCGAGGGGCTGTTGCAGGTGGTGCATGGCGACAAGGAGATGGTGGATGCCATTCTAGACCATCCCGACATTGCCGGGGTCAGCTTTGTCGGCTCATCCGACATTGCGCATTACGTCTATCAGCGGGGTGTGGCCGCGGGCAAACGGGTGCAGGCAATGGGCGGGGCCAAGAACCACGGCATCGTCATGCCCGACGCCGATCTCGATCAGGTGGTGAATGACCTGACGGGCGCGGCGTTCGGTTCGGCGGGAGAACGCTGCATGGCGCTGCCCGTGGTGGTCCCGGTAGGCGAGGACACGGCCGAACGGCTGCGTGAGAAACTCATCCCCGCGATCCGGGCCCTGCGCGTGGGCGTCTCCAGCGACCCCGATGCGCACTACGGTCCCGTCGTAACGCCCGAGCACAAGCAGCGGGTTGAACACTGGATCGACACAGCCGAACAGGAAGGAGCGGAAATCGTCATCGACGGCCGCGGCTTCTCGCTGCAGGGGCATGAGAACGGCTTCTACGTCGGTCCGACGCTGATCGACCGGGTGACGCCGCAGATGAAAAGCTATCAGGAGGAAATCTTCGGGCCGGTTCTCCAGATCGTGCGGGCAAACGACTTCGAAGAGGCAGTTCGGCTGCCATCGGAACATCAATACGGCAACGGCGTCGCCATTTTCACCCGCAATGGTCACGCCGCGCGCGAATTCGCCGCGCGGGTCAATGTGGGGATGGTCGGCATCAATGTTCCCATCCCGGTGCCGGTCAGCTATCACAGCTTCGGCGGGTGGAAACGCTCTGCGTTCGGCGACACCAACCAGTACGGCACTGAAGGGCTGAAGTTCTGGACCAAGGTCAAGACCGTAACCCAGCGCTGGCCGGATGGATCGCCCACCGGTGAAAATGCGTTTGTCATTCCTACAATGGGATAAACGATATGCGGGTTGCGACTGCGTTTGCCCTGCCCCTCCTCCTCGCCGCCTGCGCGCAGGACGAGCCTGGGCCAACGGATTCCGGCGGGGATGAGCCGCTGTCCAGCGCATCCACGTCGGAGGCTAGTCCCTCTATCACGGCTGCCGCACCCGGCCCCCTTGTCACCCCGGCCGGAACGATCCCTGCCGCGATGCAGGGTCGTTGGGGAATGACCGCAAACGACTGTGACCCGGCGCGTCCCGACAACAAGGGCTTGATGGTGGTCGGGGCCAACGCTCTGCAATTCTACGAGAGCCGCGGAACGGTAGGACAAGTTATCGCCAGCGATGCCAATCAGCTTACCCTCGCCGTCGCCTATACCGGCGAAGGCATGGAGTGGGAGACACAGGAGGTGCTAAGCCTTGCTGCCGGCGGGCAGACGCTGACGCGCCAGCAAAGGGATGAGAACGGCACCCACGGGCCGTTCACTTATCGGAGGTGCTTATGAGATATGTTGCCGTTCTGCTGGCTGCTGTGCCCTTGGCGGCATGCGCTACGAGCCAGCCGATGGACCCCGACGTGGCGGAACGGGTGGCGGGTGCGGACGGTGCCTGCAACGCCGCTGCTGCGGCCCAGCTTGTGGGTCAGTCGGCCACACCCGCGCTTGGCGCGCGGGCGCTGGAACTGACAGGCGCAAGAACGTTGCGGTGGGGTCCGCCCGACAGCGCCATGACAATGGATTACCGGCAGGACCGGGTAAACGTGTTCTATGACCGGCAAATGCGGGTGGAACGGATTACCTGCGGGTGAGGTCTGCAGCTCGCCTGCTCCCTGTTTTTGCCGGCATGTTTTTGGGCGGCTGCCTGGCCCCACAATCCAGCGACCTGCGCGAACGCGCCGCCGCTGCAGGACATTGCGACGATCGGTCTGCTCAAACCCTGCTTGGCAGGACGGCGAATGCTGCTCTTGGAGCTGAGGTCCTGCGACTGAGCCGCGCCCGCCATCTCGAGTGGATAGCGCCTGACATGATTGCGACGACAGCCTTCAACCCATGGCGCATCCGTGTCAGCTACGACGATACTATGGCGATCTTGGCGATCCGCTGCGGGTGAGCCTCGCCTCCACCGCAGCAGCCAACTCAGGCACCCCATTCATCCCGGCCAGCTCCTCCCGGCTGACGAGCACTTCCGGCATGCTAGCCCCCCGCCGCACCATCACCGCCGGCCAGGGAACCTGCGCCCTCGGGAACTCGCGCGCATATTCGTCGCGGTGCAGCGCGCGTGTGGGTATATCCAGACTCTCCACGAAAGCTGTCCATTCGCGTTTTTGAGTGAGCGCGCCATGGGTTATCATGCACAGATCGCATTCGTAGGTTTCCGGCCGCACGATCTTGTGCACCGCGTCCATCAGCCGCGACACCGCGCCGCCGTCGGCATTGAACACCAGGATCAGCTCATCCGCCGGCCTATTCATCCACTCACCCTTTTCCTGCGCCGATGGCATCGCTAGGGCAAATTGCATGAACGGACAATTCCAGCTCACCGACGACCAGCGCGCGATTCAGGAGATGGCGCAGCGGTTCACCGCCGACAACATCACGCCCTTCGCGGGAGAGTGGGACGAGAACAAGCACTTCCCGGTCGACGTCATCAAGCGCTCGGCCGAACTGGGGTTCGGTGCGATCTATGTGTCGGAGGACAGCGGGGGGATCGGGCTGGGCCGGCTGGAAGCGGCGCTGATCATGGAAGCGATGGCGTATGGCTGCCCCACGACCAGCGCATTCATCTCCATCCACAACATGGCCAGCTGGATGATTGACGCATTCGGCGGCGGGGAGCTGAAGGAACGGTTCCTGCCCGATCTCGTGACGATGCAGAACATCGCTTCCTATTGCCTGACCGAACCGGGCAGCGGCTCCGATGCGGCTGCCCTCAAGACGTCGGCCGTGCTGGATGGCGATCATTATGTGCTCAATGGGACCAAGCAGTTCATCTCTGGTGGCGGGGTCAACGACATCTATGTCACCATGGTGCGCACGGGCGAGCACAAGACGCGTGGCATCACCTGCCTGGTGGTGGACAAGGATACCCCCGGCGTCAGCTTCGGCGCACCCGAGAAGAAGCTCGGCTGGCACGCGTCTCCCACGGCTCAGGTCATATTCGAGGATGCAATGGTGCCGGTGGCAAACCGGGTGGGCGATGAAGGCGAAGGTTTTCGCATCGCCATGATGGGCCTGGACGGCGGACGCCTCAATATCGGCGCCTGCTCGCTTGGCGGGGCGCAGCGGTGCCTCGACGAAGCGGTCGCCTATACCAAGGACCGGCAGCAGTTCGGTGCGGCGATCGCCGACCTGCAGAACACGCAGTTCATGCTGGCCGACATGGCCACCGATCTGGAAGCGGCGCGTGCCCTCCTCTACCTCGCCGCCGCCAAGGTCACGGATAACGCGCCCGACAAGTCGCGCTTTTCCGCCATGGCCAAGCGACTGGCGACAGACAGCGGTTCGAAGATCGTCAACGACGCTCTGCAGCTGTTCGGCGGCTATGGCTATCTCAAGGATTACCCGATCGAGCGGTTCTGGCGCGACCTGCGGGTGCATTCCATTCTCGAAGGCACCAATCAGGTCATGCGGATGATCGTCGGCCGCGACCTGCTGCGGCAGGGGAATTGACCGTGGCAGACGTGCTTTCCCACACCCACGGCGCGGTCGGCCACCTGTCGCTCAACCGGCCAAAGGCGCTGCATGCGCTGACGCTGGAGATGTGCGAGACGATGAGCGAGGCGCTGTCCGGCTGGGCCGGCGATGACACGGTGCAGACGATCATCCTCGACCATGCCGAAGGGCGCGGGTTCTGCGCCGGGGGTGATATTGCATTCCTGCGCAATTCGGCGCTGAACGACGGGGGCAAGAGCGGCCGGGCGTTCTTCCACCACGAATACCGGCTGAACCACCAGCTGTTCACTTACGACAAGCCGATCGTGGCCTTCATGGACGGCATCACCATGGGCGGCGGCGTCGGCATCGCCCTGCCCTGCCGGTTTCGCGTTGCCACGGAAAACACCCGTTTCGCCATGCCCGAAAGCGGCATCGGCCTGTTCCCGGATGTCGGCGGCGGGTGGCACCTGTCGCGTCTGCCTGGCAGGCTCGGGCAGTTTCTGGCCTTGACCGGCGCCCGGCTGGACGGAGCGGAATGCCTGTGGACGGGTCTTGCCACCCACTACCTCCCGGCCGAAAAGCTGCCGGAAGCCAAGGCGCGTATCATTGCCGATCCTTCCCGCATCGCCGGCATCCTGGCGGAGCTGTCCGTCACTCCGCCAGAAGCGCGGCTGGCCGCGAACGAGGATCGGATCAACAAGCATTTCGCGTCTGACGATTACCGGACGATCCTGCGGTCACTGGAGAGCGACGACAGCGACTGGGCAGCCAGGGAGCGCGACACTCTGGGCACCAAGAGCCCCCAGACCTGTGCCGTCGCGCTGCGCCAGCTTGTCGAGGCCGGGCAGATGGACGATTTCGCCGACAACATGCGGATGGAATATCGCATTGCCTCGCGCGTGCTTACCCGGCCGGATTTTGCCGAAGGTGTCCGCGCAGTTATCGTCGACAAGACCAACGATCCGCAGTGGAACCCTGCCACGGCCGAGGAAGTGACGGATGCCTTGATCGACTCGATCTTCGCACCTTTGCCCGAAGAGGAAGAGTGGACGCCGTTCAGATGATGGAGAGCGCAGTGGAATACCAGACCATTACTACCGCCGCAAAAGGTGCGGTTACCGTCATCACGCTGAACCGCCCGCAGGCGCTGAATGCCCTATCCAGCGCGGTGCTGGAGGAGTTGATTGCCGCCTTCGCCGCTTATCAGGCCGACGATTCGCAGCGGTGCGCGGTGCTGACCGGCGCGGGCGACAAGGCGTTCGCCGCAGGGGCCGACATCAAGGAGATGGTGGAGAAGGAAGCCGCAGACTTCTACCTTCACGACTTCTTCTCCCGTTGGCAGAGCCATCTGGTACAGGCGGTGCGCAAGCCGTGGATCGCGGCGGTCAACGGTTTCGCGCTGGGCGGCGGGTGCGAACTGGCGATGATGGCCGACTTCATCATCGCTTCGGACCGCGCAAAGTTCGGCCAACCGGAGATCAAGCTGGGGGTCGCGCCGGGCATGGGCGGATCGCAGCGGCTGACCCGCGCCATCGGCAAGGCCAAGGCGATGGAAATGTGCCTTACCGGCCGGATGATGGACGCAGCGGAGGCAGAGCGCAGCGGGCTCGTCGCACGCGTCGTGCCGCATGACACGCTGCTGGACGAGGCGATGAAGACCGCGCAGGAAATTGCCGCCATGCCGCCGATGGCCGCCATCGCCAACAAGGAGATGGTGAACGCCGCCTATGAGATGACTCTGTCTGAGGGCATCCGCTTTGAACGCCGCCTGTTCCAGATCCTCGCCGCGACAGAAGACAAGGCAGAGGGAATGCAGGCGTTCATTGAAAAGCGTCAGGGGCAGTGGAAGGGACGATGAGCCGTCAACAGGAAGAGCGGGACTGCGGCCGCGCGGTTTGCACAGAAACGAGGTAGAACATGAAAATCGCCTTCATCGGACTTGGCAACATGGGCGGCGGGATGGCCGCCAACCTCGTCAGGGCGGGCCACACGGTGCGCGCGTTCGACCTCAGCGAGGACGCGCTGGCCCGTGCCGAACAGAACGGCTGCACACGGGCGACCTCCATCGCCGCGGCGGTCGCCGATGCCGAGGCTGTCGTCTCCATGCTGCCCAATGGTCAGATCGTGCTTTCCGCCTACACCGGCGAGGTCATCGGCCATGCCCCGCGTGGCGCGCTGTTCCTTGACTGCTCCACCATCGACGTCGCCACCGCCCGCGAGGCGGCCGAGAAGGCGCGCGAGGCAGGGTACGAGATGGTTGATGCACCAGTGTCCGGCGGCATCGCCGCGGCGGCGGCGGGCACGCTGACCTTCATGGTTGGCGGCAGCGCCGAAGCGTTTGCGCGTGCCGAACCGATCCTGCAAGCCATGGGCAAGGCCGTGATCCATGCCGGTGATGCAGGCAACGGGCAGGCTGCGAAAATCTGTAACAACATGCTGCTCGCCATCCACATGATCGGCACCTGCGAGGCGTTTCGCACGGCGGAGAAGCTCGGGCTGGACCCGCGGACGTTCTACGACATCTCGTCTGTCAGCTCGGGTCAGAACTGGTCCATGACCAGCTACTGCCCGGTGCCCGGCGTCGGACCGCAATCGCCGGCGGACAATGGCTACGAAGGCGGGTTCGCGACGGAACTGATGCTGAAGGATTTGCGCCTCGCCATGGAGGCGGCGGACAGCGCCGGCGTCACGGTGCCGCTGGCCCAGCGGGCGGCCGCCCTGTATGAGGATTTCGCGAACGCCGGTAACGGGCGGCGCGACTTTTCGGCCATCATCACGAGCCTCTGATCTCCGCGACGATCTGGTCGAGCCATCTCAGCGCGGCCGCATCGTCATCGACCTTGGCCACGAACTCCTGCCCCCGCGGCGCTGATCGCAGCCGGTTGCCGGGCAGCCAGCGATCGGCGCGTTGGTGGTAGGTGAGGTTGCCTTGCCTCAGCCAATCCGGCCGCCGCCAGATGCTCGGCGACGCTCCGGGAACGCTTAACCGCAAGGCGTCACTGGCATGATCGGCCTTGCGCCCTTTTCCGGCATAGATCGTGTCGTCCCGCCCCTCCTGCTGCAAGGCGTGGGGATGTCCAAGCAGCCTCAAGGCATCCAGCCGCGCCTGGGTGCAGCCATTCAGCGGCACGACCTCCTCAACCGCGAGATAGCCGAAGATCCGATGGTGCGGAGGCTGCCGTTCTTCGCGAAAGAGGCCAAAGAACAGAAACACGTCACCTGGCCCTGCCCCCTGATTGGCGAGATGCGACTGCGCCGCGCCGACCTGGCCGAACAGGCAGGTGCCATCGGCCAGGAACATGGGATCGTGATGGCAGAAGCTATGTTCGCCATAGCGCCCTCGGCTCGCCTTTGCGGCATGTTGGCCGAGCCCAAGCGAACCATAGGTCGTCCCGCACTCCGCAGCCCCTGGAATCGGCAGCGTCACCGGGCGCCCGTCGACAATCGGCGAGGGGCCGCCGCCCGCCGCGCTGTCGAACCCTTTGCGGCTGAAGATGATGCGCATCACCGGCACCCTGCCGCACCGACCGACGCGGATGCAAGGTTTGCCGCCAAGGCGAACTGTTGTTAAGGCAACCAGAGCAGAGTTACCGATCCCCTTCATGCCTGTCCTTTTCCACCGCCGCTCAGATTTGCGGACCGCAACTCTGGCCGTCCGCGCAAGCGGTCGGGCCGGCGGCACGGTCGTGGGCGGCCGATGAAGCGGCTGGCGACAAACATGGGCTGGCTGCTCGGCGGCCGCGGCTTCAATGCCGTGCTCAGCCTCGTCTATCTCGCGCTGGCGACACGCACCCTCGGGCTGGCCGGGTTCGGTCACTTCGCCCTCATCCTGGCGATCGGACAGACTGTTACCGGGCTTGCAAGTTTCCAGACATGGCAGTTCGTGGTTCGCTGGGGCGCAGGTTCGCAAGGCGCGGCGAAGGCGACCGGCTTTGCCATCGCGCTGGATGGCGTGTCGCTGGCGCTGGGCCTCGTCCTGGCGGCCGGTCTGGTCTGGACCGCACCTCTCTGGTTGCCATTGCCGCCCGAACTGCTGTGGACGGCGTTCGGTTACTGCTTCGTATCGCTTCTGGCGCTGCGTTCGACACCGACGGGACTGTTGCGCCTGCGGTTCGCATTTGGCCAGGCGGCGGCGGCCGACGCGGTGCAGCCGATCGTCAAGGCGCTCGGCGCGTTTCTGGCCGTGCTGTTCGAACCGACGGTGACAGGGTTCATCATCGCCTGGGCCGCTTCAGAGGCGGCGGTCGCGCTGGCCATGTGGATCGCCGCCGCCCGGCATGAGCGGATTGATCTGTCGCGCATCAGCCTGCGGCAAATTCCGGCGGAGAACCGGGACGCGTGGCGTTTCGTCTGGTCCACCAACATGATGGGGAGCCTCAATATCGGCAGCCGTCAGGTGTTGACCCTGCTGGTCGGGGCGATTGGCGGAGAGGCGTTCGCCGGCGCTTTCCGGGTGGCATCGCAGCTGGGGCAGGCGCTGATGCAACTGGCCCAGACGATGTCGAACGCGGTGTATCCCGAACTGGTCCATGCGCAGGATCAGGCGGTCGCGATGGCACGGCGCGTGGCCATCGTCGCGCTTCTCGGCGGGGCGCTGGCTGTGCTGATCGCGCTGCTGTTCGGTCGGCAGGCGCTGGCCCTCATTGCGGGACCGGAGTTCCGCGGGGTTTACTGGCCGATGATCATTCTCGCCATCGCTGGCGCAATCGAGCTGGTCGGGGCAAGCCTGCAATCCCTCCTCATCTCGGCCGGGCGGGCGGGTACAGCCTTTTTCGTGCGCGCCATCCCGCTGGCGCTTGCCTTTGCCTGTCTTGCTCCGGCGATGAACTGGCAGGGCGTCAAGGGAGCCGCGATCACCGTGCTGGGGTCCAGCGCGCTTGCGGTGTTCGGCTTCTGGGCCGCCATCCTGTCGCTTCAGGCGATCCGCATCACGGTTGCCCCGCCGCCAGAGGCGGACAGGTCGCCTTGACCTCAGGTCAGGTTGGGATCGTTCCAGGCCAGCACCGGCTTGCGCGCCGCCGCGGTTTCGTCGAGCCTCCTGCGGGGAGCATAATACGGCGCCTGCTTCAGACTCTCGTCACCCGCCCTGGCCCGCTCCGCCACGCTGCGCAGCGCGGCAATGAACTGATCCAGCGACGCCTTGCTTTCGGTTTCGGTCGGCTCGACCAGCATGGCGCCGTGCACCACCAGGGGGAAATACACGGTCATCGGGTGAAAGCCCTCGTCGATCAGACCTTTGGCGAGGTCGAGTGTTGACAGCCCGCCGCCAAAGCCACTGTCGGAGAACAGCGCTTCGTGCATACACGGACCGGCATCCGCAAACGGTGCGTCCAGCACGTCTTCCAGGCTGCGCAGCACGTAGTTGGCATTCAGCACCGCGTCCTCCGCCACCTGACGCAGGCCATCGGCACCGTGGCTGAGGATATAGGTCAGCGCGCGGGTAAACATGCCCATCTGGCCATGGAAAGCGGTCATGCGGCCAAAGGATTGCGCATGATGTTCCCCGGCGGTTTCCTCCTCGACCAGATGGAAGGTGCCATCCGCCAGCTTTTCGACGAACGGCAGGGGCGCAAAGGGCGCCAGCGCTTCTGAAAAAACGACTGGGCCACTGCCGGGGCCGCCGCCGCCGTGGGGTGTGGAAAAGGTCTTGTGCAGGTTGATGTGCATGGCATCCACGCCAAGATCTCCGGGGCGGACCCGGCCGACAATGGCGTTGAAGTTCGCCCCGTCGCAATACACCAGCGCCCCCGCTTCGTGGACCGCGTCGGCGATGCGTTTGAAGTCCCGCTCGAACAGGCCGCAGGTGTTCGGGTTGGTGATCATCACCGCCGCCACATCGGGGCCAAGCCGTGCCTTCAATGCTTCGAAGTCGACGCGCCCATCCGCGTTGGCCGGTATGTCCTCCACCTCGTAACCGGCAAACGCAGCGGTGGCAGGGTTGGTGCCGTGGGCGCTCTCCGGGCACAGGATCACCCGCCGGGCGTCGCCGCGGGCAGTCAGGGCAGCGCGAATGGCGAGAACACCGCACAATTCCCCATGCGCCCCGGCCTTGGGGCTCATGGCGACTGCAGGCATCCCGGTCAGCGTCTTGAGCCATTCGGCCAGTTCATAGATCACCGCCAGGGCACCTTGCGTTGTGGTAGCGGGCGCCAGCGGATGCAGGTCGGCGAACCCCGGCATCCGGGCCACTTTCTCGTTAAGGCGCGGATTATGCTTCATGGTGCAGCTGCCCAGCGGAAACAGGCCGAGGTCGATGGCGTAGTTCTGCCGGGACAGGCGGGTATAGTGGCGGACCGTCTCAGGTTCAGACAGGCCGGGCAGGTTGATCGGCGCTTTGCGAGCGAAGGCACCCAGCCGGTTCGGTTCGGCCGGGTCCGCCTGAGGCAGGTCGACACCCGTTGTGCCAGCGGTGCCGATATCGAAGATCAGCGGCTCTTCCAGCATCAGCGCGCGGTTGCCGGTGCTGGTCGGCGGTCCGCCGAATGCGCCTGCATCGCTGACGGGGGCGACCGGCTTCCAGCCTGATTTGTTGGGTGCGTTCATGCCAGAACTCCTGCAAGGCTGGAAGCAAGCGCTTCGATATCGTCTTCAGTGGTTGTTTCGGTCACCGCGATGATCAGCCCTTCGGCCAGCGTCTGCTGATCCGGGTAAAGCCTGCCCAAGGAAACGCCTGCCAATACCTGCTGTTCAGCCAACGCACGGACAACCTCGCGCGCATCGTACCCGTCCAGTACGACCGTGAATTCGTTGAAGAAGCTGTCGTTCAGCACGCGCACGCCAGGAAGTGCCGCCAGGCGGGCTGCGGCCCGGCAGGCGAGCCGGTGGTTCTCCGCCGCCAGCATCCGCAGGCCCTGTTCCCCCAGCAGCGTCATGTGCACGCTGAACGCCAGCGCGCACAGGCCGGAGTTGGTGCAGATGTTGCTGGTCGCCTTTTCGCGGCGGATATGCTGCTCGCGGGTGGAAAGCGTCAGGACGAAGCCGCGCCGGCCTTCAGCATCGACTGTTTCCCCGCACAACCGGCCCGGCATCTGCCGCACATGCTTCGGATCGCGCACCGCGAACAGGCCGAGATACGGCCCGCCGAACTGAAGGCCGACGCCGAGCGCCTGCCCTTCACCCACCACGATGTCGGCACCCATTTCACCGGGCGACACGCAGGCACCCAAAGCCACCGGTTCGGTGTTGACGGCGATAAGCAGCGCCTTGTGCGCCTTGGCCGCCTCGGCGATGCGCGCAAGATCGGGCAGCCGGCCAAGGATGTCGGGATATTGCACCACCACGCAGCTGGTGTCGGCGTCGATCTGCGCGATCAGCACATTTTCATCGCAACCCGGCTCCAGTTTCAGAGCATTGCCGGCAATTTCATCGCCGGTGAACTTCGCCATGGTTTCGACAACCTTGACGTAATGCGGGTGCAGCCCGCCGCTGAGTACCGCGCGCCGCTTCTTGGTGACCCGCGCAGCCATGCTGACCGCTTCCCAGCAGGCGGTCGACCCGTCGTACATCGAAGCGTTTGCGACAGCGCAGCCGTACAGGCGCGCCACCTGGGTCTGGAACTCGAACAGCATCTGCAGCGTGCCCTGCGCGATTTCCGGCTGATAAGGGGTATAGGCCGTTAAAAACTCGCCCCGCTGGATGATGTGATCGACGGAAGCCGGGATGTGGTGGCGGTAAGCGCCCGCGCCGAGGAAGAAGGGCACGTCGCCGGCTGCGGTGTTTCTCGCCGCCAGCGATCGCATATGCCGTTCCACGGCCAGTTCGCTGGCGTGGT
The DNA here is from genome assembly GCF_022605525.1 of Porphyrobacter sp. GA68. Lineage (GTDB taxonomy): Bacteria > Pseudomonadota > Alphaproteobacteria > Sphingomonadales > Sphingomonadaceae > Qipengyuania_B. The sequence goes on along the minus strand of NZ_JAKQYJ010000001.1, from coordinate 1,195,735 downwards.
GCGGCAGACCCTCGATCGGGCCGGCGAGGCGCGCTTCCTGCGGAACATCGACGAACAGCGCATCGACATCCGGGGCGCCAATCACGTCCAGCATCGCACGGCGGTCAGTGTGGGTCAGGGGCAGATAACGCATCGTTTTCTTCTTTCCACGTTTCGACGGCTTACTGGAACCTTGTTCGTGCGGAGCGCCATACCGCTGCGACAGCCACCACCTCTACAGACCGCGTTCTTCGATCACAGATTGGCGACAAACTTCCCGTATGCCTCCTCGTCCATCAGGCCGTCCAGTTCGCCTTCGTCGGCAACCGTCAGCTTGAAGAACCAGCCATCCTCTTCGGGCGACGAGTTTACCAGCGATGGATCATCCTCAAGCGCGCCGTTAGCTTCGATGACGGTGCCGGTGATGGGCGAATAGACGTCGCTGGCCGCCTTGACACTTTCTACCACGGCTGCGTCCTTGCCCTTCTCGATCTCGGCGCCTTCCTCGGGCAGCTCCACGAACACGATGTCGCCAAGCTGGCCCTGCGCGTAATCGGTGATGCCGACCGTGGCGGTGTCGCCGTCGATCTCGACCCATTCATGGTCTTCGGTGAAGTAGCGGGGCATGCGGTTCAACTCCCTCTGTGATAGCGGTGCGGTACGAAAGGCAGCGGCGAAACGCTGGCAGGCAAGCGTTTGTTTCGCACTTCCACCTCCAGCCTGGTGCCATCGTCGGCATGATCGCCAGTGACATAGGCCATGGCGATCGGATGGTTCAGCGTGGGGGAGAACCCGCCGCTCGTCACCAGTCCGACCTGCCTGTCTCCAGCGAACACCTTTGCCCCCTCCCGCGCAGGCATGCGCCCTTCGAGCACCAAGCCGACCCGGCGTTCCGCCACCCCATCGGCAAACTTGGCCGCGCAGGCCTGATGACCGATCCAGCCGCCTTCCTCCCGGCGCTTTTTGGTCAGGGCAAAGGACAACCCGCCGCTGACCGGATCGCGGGTAGGGTCGAGATCGTGTCCGTAGAGGGGCAGTCCGGCTTCGAGCCGCAGGGAGTCGCGCGCGCCCAATCCGGCGGGCCGTATCTCGATCTCGGCGCACAACCGGTCCGCCAGCATCTGCGCCTGTTCGGCGGCGACGGAAATTTCAAAACCGTCCTCGCCCGTGTAGCCACAGCGAGAGATGCGCAGGGGCAGCTCGCCGAACTCGTAAGTCATCGACTGCATGAAGCTGAGCTGTTCGGGAACACCGCGCATCACCCGGTTGAGCGCTGTGGCCGCGCTGGGCCCCTGAAGAGCAAGCAACGCCTGCTCGTCCAAGTGGGTCAGCGTCACCTCGTCCGGCAGGTGTTCGCGCAAATGGGCAATGTCATCCCACTTGGTTGCGCCGTTGACGACCAGGTAATAGGTCGGCTCTCCCCACCGACCTGCTTCTCCGGTTTCTTCGTCCGCCGGAATCCAGGGTGTCGCATTGGTGACCATCAAATCGTCGAGAATGCCTCCCTCCTCGTTCAGCAGGAGAGAATAGCGGACCCGCCCTGGCTTCAGCGCGGACACGTTCGCCGGCATCAGCGCGTCGAGTGCGGCAGCCGCGCCGTCGCCCGTCACCAGCAGCTGGCCCATGTGGCTGACATCGAACAGTCCGGCATGATCGCGGGTCCAGTGATGTTCGGCCACGATGCCCTCATACTGGATCGGCATCTCGTAACCGGCGAAGGGCACCATCCGGGCGCCCTTGCGGCGATGCCAGGCGTCAAGTGGCAGCTTTTCCACTTCAGGCTGCGTATCCGTATCGCTCACTCGACATTCCCCGGCAGGCGCGGCCGCGCTTCAGGAATGAAGGCGGTCCGCTGCCCCCTCTGTCGGGAAACCTGAGAGCTTCGCCCGCCGGTGCGGCGGATTACCCCTTCGGTGGCCGCGCAACGCGCGACGCTTTCCAGAGTGTCAGAAGGCGCGCGCGGTCCGGTGGCCTGAGAGTTTCCGGGGCGGTTGCTCCTTCGGCGCCGCGCCATTGCTGGCGGCGGACTCTCCCGCGCGTGCCCGCCGCAGAATCGCTTCCTTGGCCGACAACGGGTTCCTGCGCGAAGAACAGCCACCGGTCAATCACCAAGGGATGCAGCTAAGTTCTTTGCAGTGGATGATTTAGGCTTCTGTCGCTAAGCGGTGTCGGGGGTTCTCATGACGCTGGTGGAAGTTTTCCTGATCGCGCTCCTGATCATTTTCGCCGTGCCCTGGCTGGTGTGGCGGGGGTTGCGCACGGATTACTGGGCGCCGCTGGTGGTGGTGCAGATCATCGCGGGGGTGCTCCTTGGACCGGGTGTCCTTGGCGCCGTTTTTCCGGATTACTACGCGTCTGTGTTCCGGCCGGACACGGTCACGGCGCTCAGCGGCCTCGGCTGGTGGGCGGTGATGATGTTCGTCTGGGTCGCCGGGCTTGAACTCGACCTGCGGCAGGCATGGGTCGCGCGGCGGGAAAGCGGTCTGACGGCAGGCTTTGCCCTGCTCACGCCGTTTCTGTTCGGCTGCGTGGCCGCACTGGTGTTGATTGGCTGGAGCAGCGGCTGGGCCGGGCCGACGGGTCAATCGTGGCAACTGGTTCTCGGCATCGGCATGGGCTGCGCGGTAACGGCGCTGCCCATACTCGTTCTGCTGCTGGAGAAGCTGGGCCTGCTGCGTCAGCCGCTTGGGCAGCGCATCCTGCGGTATGCGTCGCTGGACGACATCGCCATTTGGGGCATGCTGGCGCTTATCCTGCTGGATTGGGAACGGATCGGCCGGCAGCTTGTGTTCCTGGCCGCCTTCGCCGTGATTGCCTTGGCCATGCGCCGGATTATGCCGCGCCTCGGCGTCCACGACCGGTGGTATGCGGGCCTTGTATGGCTGGCGCTGGCCGCGCTCGGCGCCGACTGGTCCGGGCTGCACTTCATGGTCGGCGCGTTCCTTGCCGGCGTGGTGCTGAATGCCCGGTGGTTCGGCGAGCAGGCGATCGACAGCTTTCGCAACACGGTGCTGCTGACCGTCATGCCGGTGTTCTTCCTTTCCACGGGCCTCAGAACGCAATGGGACATGGGCGGCCTCGCCGTGTTCGGCGCGGCGGCGCTGCTGCTGGCAGCTTCGGTGGGAGGCAAGATCGCCGGGTTGACCCTTGCCGGCCGCCTGCTGCGCTGGCCTCCTGGAGAGGCGCGGCTGGCCGGCTGGCTGCTGCAGACCAAGGGGTTGATCGAGATCATCTTTGCCAATGTGCTGCTCGACCGGGGTATCATCTCCAACGAGACGTTCACTGCGCTGTTGTTGATGGCGATTGCCTCTACCATGCTGACGGTGCCGGTGGTGACGCCGCTGCTGCGCCGCTTGACAGGGCAAGCGGCCAACCGCGCGCGGCAAGAGGTCAATCGAGGTTCGGTCTGAGCCAGCGTTCTGCCTGGGCCATGTCAACGCCGCGGCGGGCGGCGTAATCGGCCAGCTGATCGGGCCCGATCCGCGCCACGCCGAAATAGCTGCTGTCGGGATGAGCGAAGTAGAAGCCGCTGACGGCGCTGGTGGGCAGCATCGCGAAGCTCTCTGTCAGTGATGCGCCAATACATTCCTGCGCGTGCAGCAGGTCGAACAGGATCGGCTTCAACGAATGGTCCGGGCATGCCGGATAGCCGGGTGCCGGACGGATGCCGCGATACTGCTCCTTGATGAGCGCTTGCGCATCGAGCCGCTCTTGCGATGCATAGCCCCACAGATCGGTCCGGACGTGCTGGTGCAGGCGTTCCGCAAACGCCTCGGCGAACCGATCGGCGAGCGCTTTCAGGAGAATGTCGGAGTAATCGTCATGCGCTGCCTTGAACCGGGCGACATGCTCCTCGATCCCGTGGATCGCCACTGCGAAGCCGCCGATCCAGTCATCGGCCGTGTCGATGAAATCGGCAAGGCAGTAGCTGGCGCGGTCGCGGCTTTTCCTGACCTGCTGCCGCAGGAACGGCATGCGGACGAGGGTATCGCCCCCCGATGCCGGCGGGCTGGTCACGAGCGTCCGCCCATCCGCCGAATGGGCGGCCTCCTCAACCGCCAGCGGCGGGACGATAAGAATGTCATCCCCATCCCGTGAGGCCGGCCACAGCCCGCATACTCCCTTTGCGGTCAGCCAGCCTTCCGCCACGATGCTGTCCAGCATCGCCTGCGCATCGGCGAACAGGCTGCGGGCGCTCGCTCCAACCACCGGGTCGGTCAGGATAGCGGGGTAATTGCCATGCAGCTCCCACGAGCGGAAGAACGGCGTCCAATCGATGTAATCGCGCAGGTCCGCCAGCGGCCAGTTATCGAACACATGCCGGCCGGGTCGCGCGGGCGCAGGCGCCTTCAGGGACATGTCCGCTTTAAAGCCGGCCGCTCTGGCTTCCGTCAGGGACAGCAATTCGGACGCACCCTTGCCTGCCCGCTTCTCCCGCACCTCGGCATATTCCTCAGCAGTGGATGCGACCAGTTCGTCACGCCCGGTATCGGACAGCAGCCGGCTTGCAACACCCACGGCGCGGCTGGCGTCGAGAACATGGATGACCGGGCCGCTGTAGGCAGGATCGATCTTCAACGCGGTATGCACCTTGCTGGTCGTTGCCCCGCCGATCAGCAGCGGCATGGTCATGCCTGCCCGCGCCATCTCCTCGGCCACCGTCACCATCTCGTCCAGCGACGGCGTGATGAGGCCGGACAACCCGATCATGTCCGCGCCATGTTCGTTCGCGGCTTCCAGGATGCGCTGCCACGGCACCATCACGCCAAGATCGATCACCTCGTATCCGTTGCACTGCAGCACCACGCCGACGATGTTCTTGCCGATGTCGTGCACGTCGCCCTTGACGGTGGCCATGACGATCTTGCCCTTTGCCCGTGCGCCAGCTTCCTTTTCCGCTTCGATGAAAGGAATGAGGTGCGCGACCGCCTTTTTCATCACGCGGGCGGATTTCACCACCTGCGGCAGGAACATCCGGCCGGAACCGAACAGATCGCCGACGACGTTCATGCCATCCATCAACGGACCCTCGATGACGTCGATCGGCCGCGCGGAGGTCTGCCGCGCCTCCTCCGTGTCCTCGACCACGTGGGCGTCGATACCTTTCACCAAGGCATGCTCAAGGCGGCGCGCAACCGGCCACCCGCGCCATTCAGCGGCCTCCTTCTCGGCCCGGGAATCATGGCCCTTGTAGCTTTCCGCGAGATCGATCAGCCGCTGCGTGGCGTCAGAACGCCGTATAAGGATGACGTCCTCGCACGCCTCACGCAGAACCGGGTCGATGGTATCGTAGATGTCGAGCTGCCCGGCGTTGACGATCGCCATGTCCAGCCCGGCCGGGATCGCGTGATACAGGAACACCGAGTGCATGGCGCGGCGAACGGTTTCGTTGCCGCGAAAGCTGAAGGACAGGTTAGACAGGCCGCCACTGACCTTTGCGCGGGGGCAGCGGGCCTTGATCTCGCGACAGGCCTCGATGAAATCGAGCGCATAGCGATCGTGTTCCTCGATCCCGGTGGCGATGGCAAAAATGTTGGGGTCGAAGATGATGTCTTCGGGCGGAAAACCGCTCGCCACCAGCAGATCATAGGCGCGGGTGCAGATTTCCACCTTCCGCTGTCTGGTGTCCGCCTGGCCGATCTCGTCGAACGCCATGACGACGACTGCTGCGCCATAGTCCATGCACAGCCTCGCCTGCGCGAGAAACGGCCCCTCGCCCTCCTTCATGCTGATGGAATTGACGATCGGCTTGCCCGATACGCATTTCAGTCCGGCTTCGATTACCTCCCACTTGGAACTGTCCACCATCACCGGGACGCGGGCGATGTCCGGTTCGGCCCCGATCAGCTTGAGGAAGGTCGTCATGGCCTGGACTGAATCCAGCAGTCCTTCGTCCATGTTGACGTCGATGATCTGCGCGCCGTTCTCCACCTGGCTGCGCGCGATCTCGACGGCGGCGGTGTAATTGCCTTCCATCACGAGTTTCTTGAACCGGGCAGACCCGGTTACATTGGTACGCTCGCCGATGTTGACGAACCGGACGGTCGACGGGTCATTCATACTAGGCGGCCAGGGTGAACGGCTCTAGCCCCGCCAGCCGCATCTGCGCCCGGTCCTGCGGCACCTTGCGCGGCGCAAGCCCCGCCACCGCCGCAGCTATCGCTGCGATGTGGTCGGGGGTCGAGCCACAGCAACCGCCGAGAATGTTGACCCGTCCGGCTTGCGCCCATTCGCTTACCAGTGCGGCCGTAGTCGTTGGCGCTTCATCATACTGGCCCAGTTCGTTCGGCAGCCCGGCGTTGGGATAGGCAAGCAGCAGCGTGTCGGCGAGGCCGGATAGCAACTGGATGTGGGGCCGCAACTGTTCGGCCCCGAAGCTGCAGTTGAGACCCACGGCCACTGGCCTGGCGTGACGTACCGCATGCCAGAACGCTTCAACCGTGTGGCCGGACAGGTTGCGCCCGGACAGGTCGGTCAAGGTCAGGGAGATCATCATGGGTACGTCGCGATCAAGCTCGCGCTCGAGCTGCCTGACCGCCATTATCGCGGCCTTGCAGTTCAGAGTGTCGAAAACGGTTTCGATCAGGATGAAATCGGCACCCCCGTCGACCAGGGCCGCGCATTGTTCGTAGTAGACCGCGACGATGTCATCGAAGGTGACTTCCCGATAGCCGGGATCCTCGACATCGGGCGACAGCGACAGTGTCTTGTTGGTGGGTCCGACAGCTCCGGCGACGAAGCGCGCCGTATTGTCGCGGGCACAAGCCTCGTCGACCGCTTCCCGGATGATGCGGGCCGCCGCGAGGTTGATATCACGCACCAGCGCTTCCGCGCCGTAATCGGCCTGGCTGATGCGGTTGGCGTTGAACGTGTTGGTGGCGAGCACGCGCGCGCCGGCCGCAATGTAGCTGTCGCAGATCTGCCGCACGAGGCCGGGCTGCGTCAGGTTTACCAGATCGTTATTGCCTTTCTGGTCGCGATCCAGATCCATGGCGCCGGCGTAGTCCTGCGCGGAAAGCCGCGCCCGCTGGATTTCCGTGCCATAGGGGCCATCCTTCACCAGAATGGCCTGAGCCGCAGCGTCGAGCAGTTCCTGCCGCTTACTCACCCGATCGCTCCTTGGGTCGCATCCCCAGCATGTGGCAAATCGCGTAGGCGAGTTCGGCGCGGTTCAGCGTGTAGAAGTGGAATTGCCGAACGCCGCCCGCGTACAACCGGCGGCAAAGTTCTGCTGCCACGGTGGCGGCGACCAGCTGCCGCGCAGCCGGGCGTTCATCCAAGCCTTCGAACAGGCCGTCCATCCAAGCGGGGATTTGCGCTCCGCAAGATCCGGCAAACTTTCGCGCCTGCGCCACGTTCGTGACCGGCAGAATGCCTGGAATGACCGGCGCGTCCACTCCGCTCCGTTCGAGCGCGTCGCGAAACCGGAAAAAAGTGTCGGCGGAAAAGAAGAACTGGGTAATGGCCCGTGTCGCTCCGGCGTCCAGCTTGCGCTTGAGATTGTCGATGTCCGCCTGCGGGCAATCGGCGTCAGGATGCTTTTCCGGATAGGCGGCAACAGAAATGTCGAAGTCGGCAATGTCTTTTAAACCCCGCACAAGCTCCTCGGCATTGCGATAGCCGTTGGGATGCGGCACGAATGGCGCGCCCGGCTCTCCGGCGTCGCCGCGCAGCGCCACAATGTGACGGACACCATCGGCCCAGTACTGCTCCGCCACCGCGCGGATGTCGTCCTTGCTGGCATCCACGCAGGTCAGGTGCGCTGCGGCCGGGATGCGGGCTTCCCGGATGATGCGCGACACGGTGGCATGGGTCCGTTCCCGCGTGGACCCGCCGGCGCCATAGGTCACCGAAACGAAGTCAGGCCGTAACGGCTTGAGCTGCTGCACAGCGTCCCATAGCTGCGCGTCCATCTTTTCCGATTTTGGCGGAAAGAACTCGAAACTTGCAGAGATGTCGCCGGGCAGCGCGGCGAACAGCGGAGTGTCCAGCGCAGTGCGCGCCTCCCGCATCTGATCAAGGGTGGTCATCATGCCCGCGCTCTTTTTTCAAGCGGCATGGCTGCGGACAGGTCGGCTGGCCGCACCGCTGTGAGCGGTTTGCGGCCTGGCCAGATCTTCACGACCAGTTCCCCGCCCTCGAGCGTTACGAAAGGCTCCGGTTCCAGTCCGGCGGCGCGCAGCAGCTGTCCGATGACTTCATCGCTAAAGCCGAGCCTGACGTGAGCATGACGCTCCCGCAGATCCTCGCGCTGGTGCGCCGCGAAATCGACGATGACGATCCGCCCGCCCGGCGCCAGCACGCGGCCGGCTTCGGCCACCGCGCGCGCCGGGTCGATCGCGAAGTGCAGCACCTGATGCAGCATGGCTGTCGAAAAGCGGTGCGATGCAAAGGGCAGACTGTGAAAATCGCCTTGCACCAGTTCGACCCGCTGGGCCGGCAGGTGCTGCAGCTTGGCCCGGGCCACCCGCAGCATCTCCGGGCTGTTGTCCAGCGCGACAACCCGCTGCGCCTGCGCCGCGAACAGTTCAGCCATCCGTCCCGACCCGGTGCCTAAATCGAGAAAGTCACCCAGTGGCTCGTCCTGCAGAAGGGCGGCAAGCGCAGCCTCGACGATCGGGTCGGGGCTGTGGAGCTGGCGCAGGTGGTCCCAGGCATCAGCGTGCTGTGCGAAATAGGCCGCCGCATGGTCTTCGCGCGCGCGGCGGATTGCGTCCAACTGTTCCCGGTCGGCGCGGCAAAGGGCGGCAAATTGTTCATCTTCCGCCTCCGCGATGGCGAGAGTGCGGGCGACCGCCCCGGCGAGCGGGTTCGGCCGTCCATCCACCGTGCGCAGGAAAACCCAGCTTCCCTCGCGCCGCCGTTCCGCCAAGCGCGCGTCGCACAGGATCGCGACGTGGCGTGAGACGCGTGGCTGGCTTTGCCGCAGCACCTGAGCCAGTTCGCCGACAGCCAGTTCCATGGAGCCAAGCAGCCGCAGGATGCGCAACCGGGTCGCATCGGCCAAAGCGCGGAAGATCGTCTCAGTCTGCATTGCCCGAGCACATATAAAGATATTATTATATGTGTAAATCGCTTGGGTGAAGTCGGGATAGGCAGTTCATCCCCTTCCTTCGCGGCGTTGGGTCATGACCTAGCGAGTTGCCAAGGGCCTACGGTGCATACATACTCGCGCGGCAACAGGCATTTTGGGGGGCCGCCAGCTTGGAACAGTTTCCGCTTACCGGGCGCTTCCTGATGGGACGGCTGCGTCATGCCATGACACCGGAAGAGCAGCAGATCGTCGAAGATCTTGTCACGACCACCGAGGTGCTTGCCGACGGGACCCACTTTGCCCGCCGGGGAGAGGTGCTGGACCGAAGCACGATCCTGATCAAGGGTTACATGCTGCGCACCATTACCCTGGATGGCCGCCGCTCGATCGTCAGCGTCCAGGTTCCGGGCGACTTCGTCGACCTGCACGCCTTTGCCCTGAAGCGGCTCGATCACGACATCGTCAGCGTCGGAGAGGCGTTGGTCGGCTATGTCCTGCATGACGATCTGAAGAAGGTTATGGCAGAGCAGCCGCACCTTGCCCGCATTTTGTGGTTCTCCACCCTGCTTGATGCGGCGATCCACCGTGAATGGATCTGCCGTCTCGAACAGTTGCAGGCGGCGCAGCGGGTTGCCCACATCTTCGCCGAATTATGGTATCGGCTGGACATGGTCGGGATCGGCATGCCCAATCTGGTCCGCACGCCGCTCACGCAGGTGCAGCTGGCCGAAATGTGCGGGGTGACATCCATTCACATGAACCGCGCGCTGGGTCAGCTGCGCCGTGAGGGGATCGCCGATTTCAGGCGCGGCACCCTTTATGTGGAAAACCGCGCGCAGCTGGAGAAGTTTGGAACATTCAGCCCAAGCTATCTGTACGGTGATGCCGAACTGGGTATCGTCGATGAACTTTCCAGCTAGTCCGACGTGGAAGCCGCAGCACTGCAATCTTCCTGGCGCTCATGAGGCACTATCATCCAGTAGCTCTGGTCGCGGCGACCGAGCCTGCGCAATTGGCCTTTTCGAACGCCTCCGCAGAAGAGCGGAGCGGTGCGTGCCTTGACGTCATGCTGGAGCCAGCTGAGCACGGCGTGCGCATCGCCCGCTTCGAACTCGATCAGTTTGTCACCCGCTTCTCCCGACGCAGGCAAGCCCACCGCAAGCCGTTCCATCGCCGCCCCTTCCCGAATACGAGTGGTTGAAATAAATGTTCTACAAAGATAAGTCAAACGAAACATTTGTATCAGCTCGTCGTGTCGTTAGTAATTTATTGCCCTGCTCACGTTATCTGCGCAGCAAATGCTCGATGGAAATGAAGATCCCGTGATGGCTTCCCAGTGGGAGAGGATAGGTTACGGTGCGCGGCGCGGAATGACCCCCCGCCGAGTCCATGAGAGGCGAGAATGAGCACAAGCGATAGAGTGGATGTACTGATCGTTGGCGCGGGACTGTCGGGTATCGGCATGGCAGCGCACCTGACACAGAAGTGTCCCGGCCGAAGCTACGCCATCGTCGAGCAGCGGCAGGACATCGGCGGCACCTGGGACCTGTTCCGTTATCCCGGCGTACGTTCCGATAGCGACATGCACACGCTGGGGTTCGTGTTCGAGCCGTGGAAGCATGAAAAGAGCATCGCGGATGGCCCCGCGATCCTGGATTACCTGCGCACCATCGCGGACGAGCGAGGTATTCGCCCGAAGATCCAGTTCCAAACGAAAGTGATCAGTGCCAATTTCGACAGCACCGCGGCCTACTGGACCGTTGAGGTGGAGCGAAGCGGCGGTACGCGCGAACACTTGACGGCGCGCTGGCTGTACCTGGGCGCAGGATATTATGACTATGACGAACCCTATCAGGCGGGTTTCGACTTCAGCAGCTTTGGCGGCACGGTAGTCCATCCGCAGTTCTGGCCCGCCGACCTCGACTATGCGGGCAAGCAGGTGGTCGTGATCGGTTCCGGTGCAACCGCCGTGACGATTGTACCCGCCATGGCAGGCAAGGCGGCAAAGGTCACGATGCTGCAACGCACCCCCACCTGGATGTTCGGCCGCCCGGCCAGAGACGGGATCGCCAACCTGCTGCGCAGCATCCTGCCCGAGGAGCTGGCCTATCGACTGACCCGGTGGAAGAACGTCAAGATGCAGGATCTGGGTTACAAGCGGGCCAGGGCCAAGCCCGCCAAAGTCGGCGCGATGATGCACAAGCGGATCAGGAAAGTGCTGGGCGGGAAGTACGAACCTGCCGCTTTCACCCCGCCCTACAATCCATGGGAGCAGCGGGTGTGCCTGGTTCCCGACGATGACCTGTTTCACGCCATCCGCGACGACCGGGCGCAGATCGTCACGGACACGATTGCCGCGGTTGAGGAGAAAGGCATCCGTCTTTCGTCAGGCGCGTTCCTGCCGGCGGACGTAATCGTAACAGCGACCGGCCTCAAACTCGCCGTGGCGGGCAAGATCGCCGTACTGCTGGATGGGCAAGCCGTCGATTTCAGCCAGCGCTTCTATTACAAGGGTTGCATGTTTTCCAACCTGCCGAACCTGGCGGCGGTGTTCGGCTACCTCAACGCGAGCTGGACGCTGCGCGCGGACCTCAATGCCGATTACGTCTGCCGGGTGCTGAACCTGATGGAGGAACGCGGCGCGGACATCGCTGTGGCGGCGCTGCCGGGTGAACACGGGCTGACAGAAGAGGATGTGTTCGATTTCTCTTCAGGCTACATCCAACGCGCGCTTCACCTCATGCCCAAAAGCGCGACGCAGTGGCCTTGGCGGCTGAGCCAGGATTACCAGCTCGACCGCCGCCGCATGGAACGCGACCCGGTGGACGATGGTATTCTGGTCTTGCGCAAAGCAGGCCCGGCAGGCCAGCGCAACGACACGGTGCTGGAAGGCGCGGCATAGCCTTGCTGCGCGCCGCTGGCGCCTCCCCCCGCTTTGCGTTAGGCACAGCCCAATGAGCAGCAATCCTGACCGCATCTTCACCGCCGGCCTTTGCATCATCGGCGATGAAATCCTGTCCGGCCGGACGCAGGACAAGAACATCGCGCAGATCGCCCGCTGGCTGCAGGTGCAAGGTATTCGCCTCGCCGAAGTCCGCGTCGTCGCGGACGTGGAAGACCGCATCGTGGAAGCGGTGAACGCCTTGCGTAACGCCAATGACTATTTGTTTACGACTGGCGGCATCGGCCCCACACATGATGACATCACGGTCGATGCTGTCGCCAAGGCGCTGGAACTGCCGGTCATCATTCACCCTGAGGCGCGGGCCATCCTTGAACGCTATTATGCCGACAAGGGTGGGTTGACCGACGGTCGGCTCAGAATGGCGCGTGCGCCACAAGGGGCGGAGTTGATCCGCAACCGAATGTCCGGCGCGCCGGGGCTGAAAATCGGCAACTGCTTTCTCATGGCGGGAGTGCCGCACATCACCGCCGGTATGCTGGACGCGCTGACCGGCACACTGGAAGGCGGATTACCGCTGCTCACCGAAACGGTCGGCGGATTTATCCCGGAAAGCGAGGTCGCGGACTTGTTGCGGACGATCGAAGGTGCGCATGATCGCTGCCAGATCGGCAGCTATCCATTCTTCCGCGAAGGCCGGGTTGGTTCCAATTTCGTGGTGCGTTCAACCGACGCGGATGAACTGCGCGCCTGTGTCGATGCGATGTGCGACGCGCTGTCGGGCGCGGGCTGGGACTTTACGCCCGGCGGCATCTGATTAGCCGGGCCTATTCACCCCGCCGCTGCTCGTCCAGGTTGATTTCGTCGCGCACCTGCCGCGCGCCCTGCTCCGCCTGGGCGATGCTGCGAGGGCTGTCCTGCTTGTTACGACCGCGTGCGTAGTAAATGGCAATGAACAGCGCGATTGCACCGATGCCCGTCACCAAAATCCACATCCAACCCATGATAAACCTGCCTTCCCATCGTTTCTCCGAGAGATACGCTTGGACCGCACAATCTTTCCGCCTGCCTGCGGTACCGGCTCTGTTCACACCCCCGTGCAGGCCAGCCTTCACCAAAGAAAAAGGGCGAGCCGTGCTGGCCCGCCCTCGATAATGGTTAAAGGAATGTCGGACGGTTCAGGCGCCCTCGACCTCCGCCAGGTCGACCTTGAGGCCGGGACCCATGCTGGATGTCATCGTAACCTTGCGGACGTACTTGCCCTTGGCGCCGGCAGGCTTCGCCTTCACGATCGCATTGGTCAGTGCCTGGAAATTGGCCTTGATGGCTGCGTCGTCAAAGCTCATCTTGCCGATGCCAGAGTGGATAATGCCCTGCTTTTCCACCCGGAATTCCACTTGGCCACTCTTGGCGTCCTTGACCGCCTGTTCGACGTTCGGCGTCACCGTTCCCAGCTTGGGATTGGGCATCAGCCCCTTGGGACCGAGCACCTTGCCGAGCCGGCCCACCACGCCCATCATATCGGGCGTCGCAATGACCCGGTCGTAGTCCAGGTTGCCGGCCTGCATGTCTTCCATCAGGTCTTCGGCCCCGACCTTGTCCGCTCCGGCGGCCAGCGCCTTGTCGGCATTGTCGCCGCGCGCAAAAACCGCAACGCGGACATCCTTGCCGGTACCTGAAGGCAGCGACACCATGCCGCGAACCATCTGGTCGGCATGGCGAGGATCAACGCCAAGGTTCATGGCGACTTCAATGGTTTCATCGAACTTGGTCTGCTGTCCGAGGTCACGCAGCACAGCCAGTGCTTCGTCCACCGTGTACAGCTTTTCGCGATCAATCTGCTGCGCGATGGCCTTCTGCCGCTTGGTCAGTTTTGTCATCAGTTCAGCCCTCCACCACTTCAAGGCCCATGGAGCGGGCGGAACCTTCGATGATCTTCATCGCCTGCTCGATGTCGTTGGCGTTCAGGTCGGCCATCTTCGATTCGGCGATCTCGCGCACCGCGGATTGCTTGATGGTTCCGGCCGAAACCTTGCCCGGCTCTTTCGAACCCGACTTCAGGTTGGCCGCCTTCTTGAGGTAGAAGGATGCCGGCGGTGTCTTGGTGACGAACGAGAACGAGCGGTCGGCATAGACGGTGATTACCGTCGGGATCGGCGCGCTCTTTTCCAGATCCTGCGTCGCAGCGTTGAACGCCTTGCAGAATTCCATGATGTTCACGCCGCGCTGACCCAGTGCGGGCCCGATCGGCGGGGAGGGGTTGGCGGTACCCGCAGGCACCTGCAGTTTGATGTAACCGGTAATCTTCTTGGCCACGATGGGCCTCCTTTCTCACTGTCGGCGTTGCCTGTTGCGGCAAAGCCTCATGGTAAGCGGTTCGAGCGGCTTGCAGCGAAGCGAGCCTCCCGCATGGGTTCCCGATGTCTGGGATACGCCGCACATACTCAATCCGTGCGGAAAAGCAATGGTCCCGCGCCGCAAGCAGCACGCTCACCTCTGCAGAAAAATCACGATGTGGTACAGCTTAGTACCGTCGAGATGATCTGCTGACCATCGCCTGATTGATGAGCCGCTCCGCCTTGACCTGACGCGCCGCTGGCCCCGTGGAGTTACTTGACCAGTTCGACCTCGTCGAAGCCGAGCTCCAGTGGCGTCGCGCGGCCGAAGATCGACACGGACACCTTGACCCGCGCCTTGTCGAAATCGAGTTCTTCCACAACACCGGTGAAGGTGGCGAAAGGTCCGTCCAGCACTTTGACCTGATCGCCAATCTCGTAGGCGACGCTGATCTGCGTCTTGGGCGCAGCCTTGGCCTGTTCCACCCCGCCAAAGTAGCGCGCGGCTTCTTTTTCGGAAATCGCCTGGGGCTTGCTGCCCGACCCGAGGAAGCCGGTAACCTTGGGCGTGTTCTTCACCAGGTGATACACATCGTCCGTGAGGTTCAGCTTGGCCAGCACGTAACCGGGCATGAACTTGCGTTCGGTCTGCACCTTCTTGCCGCGCTTGATTTCCGTGACCGTTTCGGTGGGCACCTCCACCTGCTCAACTCCGTCCGACAGGCCCAGCCGCTCCGCTTCCGAAAGGATTGCGTCGCGCACCTTGTTCTCGAATCCTGAGTAGGCGTGAATGATGTACCAGCGTGCCATGGATAATCCTGAAAGTTGGGCGCCGGCGGAGCCGTGCTCCACCGAAAAATCAGATGAGTTGAAGAAGCCAGCGCACCACAGCGCCGAAAGCTGAGTCTACGCCGAGGAAGAACAGCGACAGGATCAGCGTGAGGATGAACACGAAGATGGACGTACGGATCGTCTCTTCACGAGTTGGCCAGACCACCTTGCGCCCTTCGGCGCGGACCTGACTGATGAATTCGGCCGGAGATTGCTTTGCCATGATCCTCGTCACTTCCTGCTTGTGCGTCGCTCACATAAGCGCCGCCGCCGCCCCGGACAACTTGCGGGAAGGCGATGGCGTCCTTCATTGTGGGAAGAGCACCGCCCGTCTATGCCGGGCGTCTGCGAAAAGCAAGAGAGTGGGAGCCGACGGGGCCAGAGAGTGACGGGCGCCCGGCAACGCTTCCGTTCAGCGGCGGCCGAACAGTCGAGCCAGAAAACCAGGGCGTTCCATGGGCTGGATACGGCCATAGGTGCGCAGTCGGATCGACTCGTCGCAATACGGGCGCGGTTGTACCCAGCTGTCGGGTCGGCTGCTGCGGACGGTATAGGTTGACATGGTTCGCCTCCTCAAACCGCAACGCGCGGTTCGTCGAGGATAACAAACGGCTCGCCGCACAGGTTCCCGCGTTAACTACGATTGTTGCGCAAACCTTGACGGGTGTGTCATTTTGGCAAAGGGTGGCAGGGGTGACAGGATTCGAACCCGTGGCCCTCGGTTTTGGAGACCGATGCTCTACCAGCTGAGCTACACCCCTGCAGTCGGTCCGGCGCCCTTACCTGCTGGTCCGACACCTGGCAAGCACCCGTTATAGGACGCCAGCTTGAACGGTTTGCCGGGTTCGCGCGTTGTGCGCACCGGAGACCCCGAAGATGCACGCCCCCGCCGCCCCGCCCCTGCCTGTTCCGTTGCTGCTACAGGCGTACCGCGCGGGAGTGTTTCCGATGGCAGACGGGCGCGATGATACCGAGGTATTCTGGGTCGAGCCGCGCGAGCGAGCAATTCTTCCGCTGGATGGCTTCCACATGTCGCGCAGTTTGCGCAAGGTGCTTGCGCGAGACCGCTTCGAAGTAACCTGCGACCAGGCTTTTGCCGAGATCATCCGGCATTGCGCCGCCCCCCGCCCCGATCAGCCTGACAGCTGGATCAGTCGCCGGATTGAGGCAAGCTACCTGGCGCTGCACCGCGCCGGGCACGCCCATTCGATCGAGTGCTGGCTGAACGGCGAACTTGCCGGCGGGTTGTATGGCGTCGCGTTCGACCGGGTGTTCTGCGGCGAGAGCATGTTCTCGCTCGCGGACAATGCGTCCAAGGTTGCGCTCGCCTGGCTGGTGGCGGCCATGCGGCGAGCCGGCTATCTGCTTCTCGATTGCCAATTCATTACCGGGCATCTCGCAACGCTTGGCGCGCAGACAATTTCACAGACAGAATATCGCAAATTGCTTGCCGCGGCGACCGGACCTTGTGCCCGCTCTATTCCGCAGGCGATATCGTCACTTCAAGCCGCTGGCGCGGACGGCGCAGCAGGCCCATCCTCCTCCCCTGGAAAGCTCATTGCGCAATCCTTCACCCAGACATCATAGATCGGGTGCTCCACGACATTGAGGCTGGGCGAGTTCTTGAACAGCCAGCCTGAAAAGACGCGTTGCCAGGACGGTTCCTGTCCCTCCCCGCCGCGCTGGTTCACCAGCACCTGAACAAACGCGCCGGTTTCCGGCGGCACTTCCCAGGGAGCGGTCCGCTCGCAGGCTGACAGGCGCACGATCAGATTGCCAAGCCGGCGCGCCTCTCCGGGGCGCATCTCCAGATCCTGCGTCAGGTTGTTGCGCTTGTTGAGGACGCCGATTGTCGCCACCCGCTCGGCCATCGGAGTGCCGATCGCCTCGGCATCGGGCGCGGGCGGCGGTGGTGCTGCTTCAAGCAGCTCCTCGGGCACCTCAGTTTCCTGCGGCGCAGGTGGTGGCGGAGCTTGGGTGCAGGCGGCAAGCGCGCCCAGTGCGACAACCGCGCTCCAGCGGCCGATCATGAGTCGCTGTTCCGCCGGTAATCCGCCCCTTCGCCGTCGGGAGACCACGCCTCGTAATCGCCGTAGGTCCGCACCCTCTGCCCACCGCGCTCCAACGCGCCCTGCGGACGGTAGGCATCGGCCGTACCGGTGGCGTTCGGCGTGTATTCCGCTTCCCAGATGCGGGCAGGGGGCAGGTGGCTTTCCGGCACGTCGTCGAACGATCCGTGCAGCCACCCATGCCATTCAGGCGGCACCCGGCTCGAATCATTGGCACCGTTGTAGATGACCCACCGCTTCTCCGCTCCGGCGGACCTTGAGCGACCTTCGTTCGCCCGCCTGCCGCGCAGCCGGTAGTACACATTGCCCTGGGCATCGGTGCCGACCTTTTCGCCGCGCCTTGCGGTGAACAGCTGGGTGCCGATGGTCGCACCGTTCCACCAGGTGAAGATCTTGGAGAGGAAGCTCATACTGCGGCCGGTTAGCGGATTTGGCAGCGACGGGAAAGCGGGGAGTAACGCTCACCGAGGCTCAATGCGCAGGCGTGGCAGCGAACCACCCCTTTGATCACCACTCCACCAGGTCGCCCGGTCCAATCCCCAGTTCGCCGGCACGGCCGCCGCGCAGTTCGAGCACCAGGCTGGCGGGGGCGTCGGACAGGTACTGCTCTTCGGACATCGGGCGGGTGTTGGCCGCGATGTTGATGATGCGTCCGTCAGGGCCGATGAAGATGATATCCAGCGGCAGGGGCGTGTTCTTCATCCAGAAGCTTTGCATGCGCGGCGGGTTGTACGGGAAGATCATCCCTTCGTCCGGCCCGAGTGTCCGGCGTTCCATCAGTCCGCGCTGCTGCTGCGCATCCGTGCGAGCAACTTCCACGCGGAAGCGGTGCTGCCGGCCATCACTGGTGACTGTGAGCGGCACGACCTCCAGCCCGCTGACCGGATGTCGCGCGACCGCATCTCCCTGCGCTGCCGCTGTGCCGGCGTTCGCCTGCGGCTGAGCCGGTTGCGCCTGGCACGCCGCCATTCCTGCGGCGACAAAGCCGGCCAGCAGCACGCGGCTGAATTCAAGACCTGTCATCCCCATCCTCCGCTTCATCCACCCACCGCTCTGCCTCCGCTTGGCTCGTAAAGGCGAGCACGGTGCGGGCAATTTCAAACGCATGTCCCGCGCGCAGCAGCGCGGCGAGTTGCTTGTCCTGCCTGGCGCCGGATTGCGCAAGCATTTCGTAGCCCGACCTGTCCCCAGACGCGTCAGGCTCGTCTTTTCCGAAAGGTGCAAATCCGCGCTTCCTCGCCATGTCGAGCGCGGCTTGACGCTGCCGCCGCTCGTCGGGCCGGGCAGCGGCGCGCACATCCTCGGCGATGCCCGCTTCACGCAGTGCCGCTTCGACCCGGCGGGGGCCATAACCTCGCCGCGTCAGGGAGCGGGACCGGCCCTGGGCAAACCCTGCGTCATCGACATAGCGATTGGCGATGGCCCGCTCCACGATGGCGACAACCGCATCTTCCGGCCCGCCGCTTTGGCCCTCCGCCCAGCCCCGTTCGCGCAGCTTGCGCCTCAGGTATAGCTCCAGCCTGCCCGCACTGGTGGCGAACCGCGCCACATAACCCAGCGCCAGCTCCTCCAGCGCCGCGCGGCCAAGCGGAACGGGCGGTCGGCGTTCCCTGCTGCGTTGGCCAGAACCCTGCTTCATCGCCTGCTCCTCTGCCACAAGGAGTGCGCGCCCAGCAACGCTGCACTCGGGGAACCAGCCGTTAAGGTCCGAGAAACTTGCCTGATGCGCAAGCAGGCCGTAACACGCCGTTCACCATTGACGGGGTTACGCAACAAAAGGCCTTATGACCGACGCTGGACTCACCCCCACGCCGAACGATTGTCCGCAGCCACGCCGCCGCGCAGACTTCGCGACGTTCGCTGAAGCGCTTGATTACGCGGCCGGAAGCAGGAAGGGGCTGAACTTCTACGACGCGCGCGGCAATCTGGAGCGGCCTTACCCGTACTCCCTGATGCGGACGGACGCGCTGGGCCACGCGCGGCGGCTGGTGGCTGGCGGCATCGGTCGAGGGGACCGGGTCGCCCTGATCGCCGAAACCTCACCCGAGTTTGCGGCGCTGTTCGCCGCCTGCATCTACGCCGGAGCCTGGCCGGTTCCCCTGCCTCTGCCGACGAGCTTCGGCGGGCGCGAAGGATATATCGAACAGTTGGTCAATCAGCTTGCGAGCTGCGACCCTGCCTTGCTGCTCTATCCGGCCGAGATCGCCGAAATGGCGGAAACTGCAGGTCGCCGCCAGGGTTGCGAAAGCGTCAGCTGGGAAGATTTCGCCGGGCGCAGCGCTCCGCAAGTGGATCTGCCGACCGCGCGGGCCGATGATATCTGCTATCTTCAATATTCCAGCGGCTCGACCCGGTTTCCGACCGGTGTCGCAGTGACCCACCGCGCGCTGCTGCACAATCTCTTCGGCCACGCCACCGCCGTTGACCTGGGCGAGAACGACCGCGTGGTCAGCTGGCTGCCGTGGTATCACGACATGGGCCTGGTCGGTTGTCTGCTGTCGCCGATCGCCAACCAGGTCAGCGTGGATTACCTCAAGACGGAACATTTCGCCCGGCGCCCGCTCGCCTGGCTGGACCTCATCAGCCGCAATGCGGGCAACACGATGTCCTATTCGCCCACGTTCGGCTATGACATTTGCGCCCGCCGCATTTCCAGCCAGTCACATGTAGCCGACCGGTTCGACCTGTCGCGCTGGCGCACTGCGGGCAATGGCGCGGACATGATCCGGCCCGATGTCATGCAGAACTTCGTCAACGCGTTTGCCGAAGCAGGCTTCCGGGCCAGTGCGTTCACCCCCTCCTATGGCCTCGCCGAAGCGACGCTGGCGGTCACTGTCATGCCGCCGGGCGAGGGCATCCGGGTCGAGCTGGTGGAGGAAGAGCGCCTGTCGGGTGCCCCCCGCAACCTGTCGCGGCCGGCGCGTTACCGCGCGATCGTCAATTGCGGCAAGGCGCTGCCCGGTATCGAGGTCGAGATACGCGGAGAAGGCGGCGCGGTGAAGGCGGACAGGCAGATCGGCAAGGTATGGTGCCGCGGCGAATCGGTCATGCACTCCTATTTCCGCAACGAGGAAGCGACGCGCGACTGCCTGGTGGACGGCTGGCTTGATACCGGGGACATGGGATACATGGCCGATGGCTATCTGTTCATCGTCGGCCGGGCCAAGGACATGATCATCATCAACGGCAAGAATCACTGGCCGCAGGACATCGAGTGGGCCGTGGAACAGCTGCCCGGCTTCAACCACGGAGACATCGCCGCATTCTCGCTGGAACTGGAAAGCGGCGAGGAAACTGCCGCAGTCCTGGTGCACTGCCGTGTCTCAGAGCCGGAGGAACAGCTGAAGCTGCGTCAGCAGATCCGCGAAAAGGTGCAGGCAGTTACCGGGATGAACTGTGTCGTCGAACTGGTCCCGCCGCGGACACTCCCGCGGACCAGTTCGGGCAAGCTGAGCCGGGCGAAGGCGAAAAGGCTGTACCTGTCGGGCGAGTTGCAGCCAATCACCCTGCGCGAAGCAGCCTAGCAGCTGATTTTCACAAAGAAGCGGACGGCAACACCGTCCTTGCGCCACTCCACGCTGGCCTTCGCTCCCGGCAGTGAGCCCATGCGTTCCAGCAATTTGAGACCGCCGCCAGGTTGCGCGGGTGGCGTAACCGGCCCGCCGCCCTCTTCCACCCACAACAATGCCAAGCGCCCGTCTTCAAGGGACGCAGACAGGATGATCCGCCCCTCGTCGCCAGACAGCACCCCGTGCTTGAGCGCATTGGTCTGCAGCTCGCCAAGGATCAAGGCCAGTTGCTGAACCGCCTCGTCGTTCAACGTGGCGTCCGGCCAGCTGGTCACTTCCACCCGGTCTCCCGCTCCGCTCGCGCGGAGTATCTGCTGCAATGCCTCGCCTGCGCTCAGCCGCTCCCCGCGGTGTACCGCCAGAAAGTCCTGTGCCCGCGACAGGGCGCCCAACCGCTGTTCAAACCTGGCAGTCAGATCCATTACGTCGGTGGAATGGCGGGCACTCAACCGCAGCAAAGAGGAGATCACCGCCAGCTGGTTCTTGAACCGGTGCCGCATCTCCCGCGCCACTCCGTCGAGCAGCTCAATTTCCCGCTCGGCAGCTGCCCGCCGGTCGCGTTCCGCCTCGCGTTCGCCGACTAGCGCAGTCACATCGCGGGCGAACAGCAGAATGTGCGGCGCTACGTCAGCGGACTCGCTGACCGGCTTGGCGTCAAGCTCGCACCACCGCATGACGCCGTCAGCACCGGGGTAGGCAACTTCCGCCCGCCCGGCCCGCCCGGCGCGCGCATCGGTGATGGTCTTGGCGGCCGAAAGGCTGTGCTCTTCCGGCCAGTAGCCCAACCAGTCCGCGAGACTCAGCTCCTCTGCGGGAGAGATCATCAGGTGCCGCCGGCCTGCCGGGTTGATGTAGCTGAACCTGTCATCCGGGCCCAGCAGCATGATGCACTCGTCGCTCTGGCTCAGGACCAGCGACAGCATGTCGGTCGTCCTGCCGGCAAGGGTGCCCACATTGCGGTTGTCCATAGAGTTGCGACCCCCGGTTCCCACCATCCATCGCAAGCGTATCACACAACGCGAAGGCGACGCGAGTCAGTTTACGGGAACCACCGGGACGGCGCCACCTTGATTGCCGTGTTTTAGCTCCTTAATACAGGTTTGGTCCGACTGGCAGAGCATTGCGCTCGCACCGGGGGCAAGGCACAAACGATGCTGGCGATTTGGCGGAGAGGTTCATGAGCGCGAAACAGACGGCAACCGCAACCAAGACGGAATTCGAACTCACCCCGCCCGATCCCGTACCTGCCGTGGCACCCGAGAGCGCGATCGGCCTCGTTCCGGTCAGTGAAGAGACGAAATCCAAATTAGATCAGAAGGTCGAAGCCTATGTCGCCGCCCTGGTCAGCGAAGACGCCAACTCGCCGGAGTTCGGCAGAAAGGTCGACCAGTTGACCAACATGGGGCGCAAGGAAATCGCCGCGGCCAGCGGGATGTCCAACCGTTTTCTGGACCGGCCGCTGCGCGCGATGGACAAGGACGAGGGTGTGGGTGCCAACCTTGCCGAACTGCGGCGCACGGTGGAGACGCTGGACCCCAGTCGCCGGGGCAAACTGACCGGGCCGCGCAAGTTGCTGGGGATCATCCCTTTCGGCAACAAGCTCAACGATTACTTCCGCTCTTATCAGAGCGCGCAGACCCATATTCAGGAAGTGCTGTCGAAGCTTGCCAACGGCAAGGACGAACTGCTGATGGATAATGCGGCCATCGACGTCGAACGCGCCAAGCTGTGGGACGCGATGGGCAAGCTGGAGCAGATGATCCACATCTCCCGCTCGCTTGACGAGAAGCTGGAGGACAAGGCCGCAGAACTCGACGCCACCGATCCGGCAAAGGCCAAGGCGATCCGCGAAACGGCGCTGTTCTACGTTCGGCAGCGGACGCAGGATCTGCTGACCCAGATGGCCGTCAGCGTGCAGGGGTATCTGGCGCTCGATCTGGTCAAGAAGAACAATGTGGAGCTGGTGAAAGGGGTCGACCGCGCCAGCACGACCACGGTTGGCGCTCTGCGCACGGCCGTCACCGTCAGCGAGGCGATGACCAATCAACGCCTGGTCCTGCAACAGATCACCGCGCTCAACGACACCACCGCCGGCATTATCGATTCAACCGGCAAGATGCTGCGCGAACAAACCGGCAAGATCCATGAACAGGCCGCTTCCTCGACCATCCCGCTGGAAGTGCTGCAACGCGCGTTCCAGAACGTGTATGACACCATGGACGAGGTCGACCAGTTCAAGCTGCGTGCGCTCGACTCGATGAAGCAGACGGTGAACGTGCTGTCCGACGAGGTGGAGAAGTCAAAGGGCTACATTGCGCGCGCGGAAGGTCAGGCAAAGGCGCAAGCGCGGGTTGAGGCGTCCGAACCTTCGCTGCTGTCGCTGGAGGGTTGATGAGCGACCTGGTCCGCCTCAGCGATCGCCTTATCGAAGACGCCCGCCGGGTGCGGGATGATAATCGCATGGGCGGTCGGCACAGGCGTACCCGCGCCAACTCGATCGGCAGCGGCTCATGGCGCATGAAGCTGCGCCACTGGCGGCGCAAGGTGGTGCGGATCATCCTGGCGGTGTTTGCCATTCTGCTGGCCGCGGTGATCAGCGGGCTGGTGATCGGCGGCATCGGTTTTCTGGGCATCTTCCTGACCTTCCTGGCGCTGGTCACGGCGGTTGTGGTGCTGGCGACCTTTCCGCGCCTGAAGCCGCCTACGCGTGCCGCCATCAACAAGGGCGATGTCAAGCAGATGGTCGGCCGCACCGAGTTGTGGCTGGAACATCAACGGCCCGCGCTTCCGCCGCCGGCTGTGCGGATTGTCGACGACCTCGGCGTACAACTCGACGAACTGGGGCTGCAGTTGCAGAGCGTCGATCAATCCCATCCGCAGGTGCGTGAAATCCGCCGTCTGGTGGGCGAGGTGCTCCCCGAAACGGTGGACAGTTACCGCGCCATTCCCGCGCATTTGCGCAGCGAACGGCGCGGCGGCGCATCGCCCGATGAACAGGTGACTGAAGCGCTGGGCCGGATCAGCGCGGAAATCGACGGGATCACCCGGCAACTGGCCCAAGGGTCGCTGGATGACCTCGCGATCAAGCACCGCTATCTTGAGTACCGTTCCACCGGGAACGCTGACGGAGGGTCGAACTGATGCGCGTCGCTGTTCCGCACAATCTGCCCAAGGAGGAAGTGCGCCGCCGGCTGCGGGAACGCAGCGGCGAAATAGCCAACTTCATGCCCGGCGGGATGGCCCAGGTGCAGACCGGGTGGGTGGATGAAGACCGGATGAACCTGACCGTTGGCGCGATGGGTGCCGAAGTCAGGGGCGATGTTCTGATCGAGGAAGGCCAGGTCATATTTCAGGTCACGCTGCCAGCGATGCTCTCTTTCATGGAGCCTGCCGTTGCCAAGGCGATCGAAGCGGGCGGTCAGAAGCTGCTAACCAAACAGTAGAACACCACAAGAGATGGCCGCGGTCGCGACATTTGCTTGCGCGCTGCGCGGCAGGTCCGCTTTGGGCCGTGGCTATTCTGGCGGTAACGCCGCGCCCGCTTTTGGCCCAGTGGGAACAGCCGGACTGCTCCAAATAGGCGAAAGGATACGCCCGCAATCTACCCGGCAGTTGTCAGGATAAGCGAACGGGAGTTCTCCTCGAAGCGCGCTTCGCCGATATCCTCAGCCCAGCCACAACCACCCGGCTCAACCCTTGCGCCGCTCTCCAAGTGGACGATGCCGTCCAGTGGGAGGATCATCAGCGGCTTGTTGAACGCCGCACTCACTTGGTCAGCCGCCGCTCCAGCAACGTGAGCAAGCCGGAAATGCGGTCCGTCTACCAGGATGGCGGTTTCATCAGCCGCCACGTGCCGATGATTGCCGCCGTCATACCGGCCGCGATCGGCAACCCGCAATCCTTCTTCCAGATGCAGTTCGCGCGGTCGGCCATAGTCATAAAGCCGATAGGTGACATCGCTGTTCTGCTGCAGTTCGGCAATGGTCAGGCCGGCTCCGATCGCGTGCACCGTCCCGGCTGGCAGGTAGAAGAAATCGCCGGCCTTTACCCGATGCCAGGTCAGCAGCTGCTCTATTGAACCATCCTGCGCCGCTACCCGCAGTGCGTCGGCCGTAATTGCCTCGTCGAATCCGATGGCCAGCCTGGCATCCGGGTCTGCATGAAGGATCAGCCAGCATTCCTCTTTCCCGCGCGTGCCGGCAGGCGCGCGAGCATCATCGGGGTGCACCTGCACCGACAGTGCTTCGGAAGTGAACAGGTACTTTGCCAGAAGTGCATCGAGTGCTGGCGGCGGTTCGAACCAGATTTCGCCGATCCGCTTGCCTGCGGGCGCAGCAAACGGGTCCGGCAACTGGTCGCATCCCCACGGTTTTTCGACCAGCTTGGGTTCAAGCAGTGCGTTCATTGCTGCACCGCCCCCGCCAGCTTTCCGACGGATTGGGCGTGCGCTCGCGAAGTTACCAGCACGTCGTCTCCATCGATAACCACCACCACATCCTCCAGCCCCACGACCGACACGCGCGGTCCGTCGCTTTCCACCATGACCCTGCTGCATTCGCGCAGCTCGACCTTACCGCGTGTGTGGTTGCCCTGTTCATCGCACGGGCGCACGGTGTGCAGCGCGTCCCAGTTCCCGATGTCTGACCAGCCCATATCAGCCGACACGACCGCCGCACGGTCAGTGTTCTCCATAACCGCGTAATCGACCGATTCGGCCGAGATGGCGGCGAACGGCTCCGCCGCCGGGTATATCGCCGCGCCGCACCGTTTCGCCTGTGCCATGGCCTCAGCAACGCCCCGCGCCATTTCGGGCCGGTGCCGCCCGAGTTCCTTGACGAAATCGCCGGCAGCAAACGCAAAAATACCGCCGTTCCAGCAGTACTGTCCGCTAGCCAGGAACTGCTGCGCGGTCGCGGCATCCGGCTTTTCCACAAAGCTGTCGACCTGAAATCCCTCGCCAAGCGCGGCGCCCTTGCGGATGTAGCCGTACCCTGTTTCTGGCGCTGTCGGTTCAATCCCGAACGAGACAAGGCGCCCTTCTCGCGCCAGTGCGATCGCCTGCCTTACTCCGGAGATGAACGCTTCATCGTTGGCGATGTAATGGTCGCTGGGACAGACCAGCATGATCGCATCTTCAGGCAGGGACAATGCGGCTAGTGCGATCGCAGGCGCGGTGTTGCGCGCCGCAGGTTCGACAATGAGCGTGAGTTCATTGCCACCCTGCTCACGAATAAGGGGTTCGTGCGCGGCCCCGGCTACGACGATCGGCGGAGCGAACATGTCGCGATCACTTACCCGATCCAGCGTCTGCTGGAACAAAGTACGCTCCCCCAGCAACGGCAGGAACGGCTTAGGCCGGTCGCGACGACTGCGAGGCCAGAGGCGCGTTCCGCCGCCACCGCACAGGATGACCGGTTGGATCAGGGTCATGGTTGGGAGGTAAACCTTTCTAGCGTGGAACAAAAACAATTCTGCGGGAACGTGGTTCCACGTTCAAGCCGCGCATGGAACACACTAGAAAGGGCGTCAGAACCAGCGTTGCCGCCAGCCGTAGGTTCCGGCGACCGGTTCACCATCGGCATTGCGCGCCGGCTCAAACCGAAACCGTTCCACCGCAAGCTCGCAGGTGATGCGGTCCGCTTCGGGATCGGGACTGGGGGATGCGACGCGGCAACCGGTCGGCCGGCCATCCGTACCGACCGTCAGGAAGATGGTAACTGAGCGGCCACGGCGAATTTCCCGTCCCCCGGGTGGTGTCGGATAGTCAGCGGCAGAGTTGATGTCGCCGGCGATCTTGACGGGCTGCGTCGGCGTGAAGCGGCCGCCCTGCCCGTCACCGCCGAAGCCGCTCCCGGCTCCACTCCCGACACCCCCCGCCCCCGTACCCTCGCCACTGGCTGCGGCCCCGGCGCGGGTAGCGGCCCCGGTGGAGGAAACCGGCGGCAGGGGTATCGGCGGTTGCAGCGGAACGCGCACCTCCGGTGCCTCTGCGGGGCGTGGCACGGCTTGCCTGCCGGGCGCGCCTTGCGCACCTTCGTCCGGGCGGTCCTGCGGAGTTGGTGGCGGAACAGGCTCTGGCACTACAGGCGTCACGATGGTGATGGCCTCCAGCCCCTGTCGCTCCAGCGAGGCGACGAAGTCAGGGGCTAACGCGCGGGCAAGGCCATACAGCGCCAGCCCATGCAGCAGCATGACAATTGTCAACGTTCCAAGGTTCGGTCGCCGGTCGGCAGACGTATCGCTCATCCGCACAAGATAGTCAGAGGGCTGCTGCGGGCCAAGCGTGGCTCGCATCTTCGCGGCCCTAGGGCTGAAACGAGAAAAGGCGGCACCCTTGGGCACCGCCTCTTCCCTTTTTGTCCTGGCGCGGGCGATCAGAAGTCGTAGTTCACGCCGAATTTGAGGCGCCACACTGACGACGACACATTGATGCCGTTGTCGCTGTCAAACGTTCCGATGCCGTTCGCGTTGGTGAAGATGTAGCGGCCTTGCAGATCGACGCCGCTCACCTGAGCAATGTCCTGGCGTCCGG
Organism: Porphyrobacter sp. GA68; assembly: GCF_022605525.1. GTDB lineage: Bacteria > Pseudomonadota > Alphaproteobacteria > Sphingomonadales > Sphingomonadaceae > Qipengyuania_B. Next base: position 1,168,483 of record NZ_JAKQYJ010000001.1, on the reverse strand, counting down.
CGAAGTCACGGCGGCGCTGAACGTTCCAGTCACTGTCGAGCAGGTTCAGGAAGTTGTCGACCATGGCGTAGACGCGCAGGCGATCATTGCGGCCGAACAGGCGGCCGGGGCCGGGCAGTTCCTGCGACAGCTGCAGATCGACGTCGAAGAACCAGTCGTTCGAGCAGGTGTTGCGATCGATGGTACGACCGGCGAAGTTACGCGCGCACTTCAGTCCCTGAGCGAAGTCCGCCACCTGCTGCGCTACACCTGGTGCGGACAGCGGCGACACATTGGGGTCGCTCGCACCGGTCGGGATGTAGGCGAGCGCGTTGTCGACGCCGGACGCGTTGTCGTTGAACACCGACCCGCCGGTAAACGTCAGACTGTAAGGCCGACCGGACCGAGCAACAAAGGTCACGCTCAGACGCGTCATCAGGTCGGAAAACACGGTTTCGCCGAAGCTCGTCGCCAGAGAGATGTTGTGCCTGCTGGAGAAGAAGCCACGCGATGCCGCCGGATCCTGCCGGTCGAACGCCGCCGTCAGGTCGTAGTTTGACCCGGCGGTGGAGTTGTACATGTTACGGCGATCCTGTGCGTCGGAGAACGCGTAGCCGAGGCTGAAGAACGCCGAACCACCTTCGGTGAAGACGCCGCGATCAAACTGCTTGGACAGGATGAAGGAGGCGTTGTGGCTGCGGAACCCGCCTGAATTCGTCAGCATCAGCTCGTCCTCCCGCGCCGTGGTGACGCAGGCGGGGCTGAACCCTTCGAAGATGGGGGTGGGGGTGATGTCCACCAGACGCGCCGAACAGCCCGGGTTGAGCGGGTTTATCGTCACATAGATCGGGCGCCCGTCGATGGTGAACCCGTTTAGACCCAGACTGCGATTGGGTGTCTGGCTGAGGTCCACCACTGTGTAGGGGTTGCGATACTTGCTGTAGATGTAGTCGAGATTGATGTTCCACCCGCTGAAGAACCCTGCGGTCGCGAAATCCAGGGTCGACTGAAGCCCGGCGTTGAGCCGGAGCACCGACGGGACCTTGATGTCGGGATCGATGGATTGTGTGAAGCCCTGCCCGGCGGCCGCCGTGGCGCTGGCAGCATTGCGGAAGCACGCCGGGACGCCCGTGAACTGGCCGTTGACCACCACGTCGATCTGACCGGTCGGACAGCCTGCCGCCTGTGTGGTGCCAAGGGCAAACGCGCTGCCGTCGTTCTGGAAAGCGTTGCCGAACCAGACCAGCGGATCGCCGCCCGAAAAGACGCCCGCGCCCGCGCGCAGCTGAGTGCGGGAGAACACGGAGAAGTCGGTGACGTCATAGGTTAGAGCGATGCGGGGCATGACGATCGGGTCAAGGTTGCTGAACCCGGTGTTGTTGTTGATGCCGTAGCGGGCGACGAAGTTCCGGTTGAGGTCGGGACGACCGCCATCATACCATTCGACACGAACACCGGCGGTCAGGCCGAGCTGGTCGGTCATCTGCCATTCGTCCTGGGCAAAGGCGGAGTAGATGGTCCGGGTGAACGCGGCGGCGGCACTGTTGATGTCGCCCGTCGCGGTGACGTTGCCAAAGGCGCCTTCGGTCTGGCCGGTCACGACGTTTGCCGGCTGCGTATTGGTCTGGTTGTTGCCGGTGCCCGGCGACAGCAGACCTTGGCGCAGATCGTTGACGTTGCGGAATACCAGCGTGCCGGTCGCGTTCTGCACGAACAGGTTGAACAGGTCGGCGTGGTTCACTTCCCCGCCGAACTTGAACTGGTGCCGGTCGGCGTCCAGCCTCAGCACGGCGCGATACTGATCAATGATTGTTCGCAGGTCGTTTGCGGAGCGCGAGGTGCCCGGCCCTGCCAGTACCGTTCCGCCACCCGTTCCAGCGGCGTTGGGCACGCCAACGATGATACGGGGAATGGGATTGGCCGACTGCGCTTCGCCGCCGCCGATCGGATCCTGGATGTCCTGCACTTCGGAACGCGAGTAACGCAGTTCCGTGGATATCCGGTCCGTCCATTGCGAGTACAGACGGGCCGAGTAGTAGTTCGAGCTGGTTCCGCTGAGCGAGAAGGTGTTGAGACCCGTGATCTGAGGCGAGGTTGCCCCGGTGAAGAAATCGTCCGGGCGTGTCGCCGCTTCCTCCAGACGCTGATAGGTGGCCTCCAGCCGGTGATCGTCTGTGATCTGCAGATCGCCGCGCACGAACCAGCGTTCGTTCTTGAACGGCCGATTGGTGACCAGCGGCCCGGTATCGATGCCGTACACATCGCGGAGTACCTGTGAAATCTCGTTGAACTGGGTGACCGTCACCCCGGCCAGCTCGTTCGCGTAGCCGCCGCCTGCCGGTCCGTCGTCCTGGGACTGGCCGGCAGTTTGCCGCTCGTAAGCGCCGAACAGGAACAGCCGGTCGCGGATCACCGGTCCGCCAAGATAAACGCCCCACCGCTTTTCCGGCTCAATCGGAGCGACCGGACGGCCCGCAACAGTGTCACCCCGCAGATCGCTGTTAGAGTATTCGAAGAAGCCGCCAAACTGGTAGTCATTGGTCCCCGACCGCGTCACCACGTTGATGGCGCAGCCGGTGAAGTTTCCGAAGTCGACATCGAACGGCGCGAACTGCACCTGGGTTTCACGCACCGCGTCGAAGGGAACTGGAGTTGACGAGCGCGACGAGAAGCCGGTGTCGTTCAAGCCGTAAACGTCGCCCTGGCTGATGCCGTCGACGGTAAAGGCGTTGCCGCGGTCGTTGCCGCCGAGACAGGAGATACGGTCTTGCCCCGACCCGCCATCATCCCGGTCCAGGCTGACGCGCGGATCGATGCGGATGACATCGCGCACGTCCCGATTGAACGTGGGCGCATTGGCCAGCACCTCGGCAGTGAAGCTGCTGCCGGGACCAACCGCCAGCTGGGTAAGCCTGGCACGTGCGCCGGTCACCACGATGACATCGCCTTCGGTTGCTGCGGTTTCAAGCGCGAAGATCAGCTGGGTGTTGCCCTGCAGGTTGAGGAAGACGTCCTGGACGGACTGACCTTCCAATCCCGCAGAGATAGCCGTGACAGTGTAAGGGCCGCCCGTGGTCAGGCCGTCGAAACGAAACCGGCCGTCATTGCTCGTGCTGCTCGTGCGCTGCTGGTTCGTCCGCGTATCGGTTACCGTCACCGTCGCCCCGGCCAGCGGCGTACCGTTCTGATCGGTTACCTGCCCCTGAATACCGGACGTGATCTGCTGCGCGGCCACGGGGGTCGGCAGGACAGCGGTGGTGGTCAGGCCCGCGACAGAAGCGGCCAGGAGGTACTTGAGTTTCATCGCTTTATGATCCCTTCACGGCGATTAACTTTGTAGATGGGGCGGGTGACCGGCGGCTGCGGTCGTCTCGCGATGGCCAAGGCACTGGCGATGTTACAGCCGTGTGACAAGCGGCTGTGGAAATCGCCGCTAGCCGAAAGTAACGCGGAAACTCTTTCTTTTCAGAACGTTGGTGTGTTGCACAAACGCATCATGCCGGAAGATTCTGCATCTTCGGCGCCTCAGCTTGTGCACTGCACCATTTATCAGGCCAAATTGATCTCGCGCAGACGCTGTTGCAGGAACGCGTGGCTCGAAATCGGTTCAGGGTGATCGTCGGGCGCGGCCGAGTCGATGCAGCTTGGCAGGGTTTCTATCACGAAATCGGGGCGAAAATGCAGAAAGAACGGCATGGAATAGCGCGAGCGATAGGCCGCCTCTCCGCGCGGGTTCACCACGCGATGCTTGGTCGAGGGCAGGCGATTGTTCGTGAGCCGTTCAAGCATGTCGCCGATGTTGATCACAAGCGCGCCCTCGGGCGTATCGACCGCTTTCCACTCGCCCTGCCGGGTGAGCAGTTCCAGCCCCGCCTCTTGCGCTCCTAGCAACAGGGTGATGGTGTTGATGTCGCCATGCGCCGCCGCCCGGATCGCCCCTTCGGCATCTGCGCCGGTCAGTGGTGGATAGTGCAGCAGCCGCATCACCGAATTGCCGTCGCGAACCGTGTCGGCAAACCAGTCCTGCGGCAGCCCCAGATGCAGGGCAATCGCCTCCAGCACACGGGCGCCGGCCTGTTCGAAGGCGGTGTACAACTCTTCGAATGTTTCGCGAAAGCCCGGGACCTCTGTCGGCCAGACATTGGCGCTCATGTATGGGGTAAACGGATGCCCGTCCGGCAACGTCCGGCCGACGTGCCAGAACTCCTTCAGGTCGTGGACCTGCGCGTCCTTCGCCCGTTCGGTTCCGAACGGGGTGTAACCCCGCGCTCCCCCACCGCCAGGCTGGTGATATTGGCGCTTCACCGCGTCAGGAAGAGCGAAGAACTCCTTTGTCAGCGCCTCCGCACGGGCGATCAGCTGGACCGGGATGCCGTGGTCGCAAACCACGGCAAAGCCGTATTCTTCGAACGAGCGGCCCAGCTCCTGCGCTACGTCTTCAAGCGGGCGGGCGATGGACACGGTGGCGATATCGGACATGGGCGCCGCTTTAATATGGGAGGAAGAGACCGGCAAGCGCAGCGCTCATCAGATTGGCGAGCGACCCCGCAGCGAGCGCGCGCAGCCCCAGCCGCGCAATCACCGGCCGCTGGTTCGGAGCAAGGCCACCCGTCACCGCCATCTGGATCGCGATGGAGGAGAAATTGGCGAACCCGCACAGCGCGAAGGTGACGATTGCCCGGCTGCGCTCGCTCAGGGCCGCAGCATCAAGGCCACCCAGTTCGATAAAGGCGACGAATTCGTTCAAAACGATCTTGGTTCCGAACAGTCCCCCGGCAACGCCGGTCTCCTGCCACGGCACACCGATAAGAAACATGACGGGCGCGAATACGAAACCGAGCAGCCGCTGGAACGACAAGTCGGGCAGGCCAAAGAGCCCGCCAGCCCAGCCTAGCAAGCCATTTGCCAGCGCCACCAGCGCGACGAAAGCCAGCACCATCGCACCGACCGCCACCGCCAGTTTGACGCCGGTTTGCGCCCCCATGGCGGCGGCCTCGATCACGTTTGCCGGCTTTTGCCCTTCTTCGAAGCTTTCGGCGGCCTCCACCTCGTGCGGACGTCCGGCCTCGGTCAGCGCCGCCGGACCTTCTGCGCTGATTCGCGCTTCAGGCAGAAGGATTTTTCCCTCCGCCTGCGGTAACGGTTCGTCTTCGTCCGGCATGATGATCTTGGCCATCAGGATACCGCCGGGCGCGGACATGAAGGCCGCTGCAAGGAGGAAGGGGAGATAGCTTGGCCCGAGCAACCCGGCATAGGCGGCAAGAATGGTTCCCGCGACCCCGGCCATGCCGACGCTCATCAGGGTGAACAATCGGCTTGGCGCCAGTGCGGCGAGGTATGGCCGCACGACCAGCGGGCTTTCTGACTGGCCCACAAATATGTTCGCGGCGGCGCCGAGCGATTCGACGCGGCTGATCCCGGTCAACCAGCCGATCGCCCCGCCGACCCACCGCACCACCCGCTGCATGATACCCAGATGATACAGGATGGAGACAAGGGAGGCGAAAAACACGATCACCGGCAGCGCGCCCAGAGCAAAGGTGTTCTGCAGCGGGTTGTCCGCGCCGAACAGAAACGCGGTGCCTGCCCCGGCGTATGACAGCAGCGCGGCAACCCCGTCCGACATCGCGCGGATGACCTGTCGCCCGCCGGTCGTCGCCAGCACCAGAAAGGCAAGCAACGCCTGCAGGCCAAAGGCGCTGGCCACGACCCGCAGCCGGATGCGGCGGCGCGCAGTGGACAGGGCAAAGGCAATGAGCAGGATGACGGCGATGCCCGCCAGGCTGATAACGAATGGCGGCATGAAACGCTGGTCCTCCCGCAGACCCGATTGACCCCGCCATGCTCATTGCCCGGCGCGGCTCTCGCGTCAAATGTTGAGTTCGGGAGTTGGGCACCTTCCTTGTGGATGGTTGCGTGGCGATGGACCTTCGGTGCTTCCCTTTCGCGGTGGAAAGCCATAGCCGTGCGCGATGAGCCTGACCCAGACCGCCACCCCGTCGATCGCCCGCTCCCTGTTCGTTTTTGCGCTGATCTACGGCGGCATGACGGTGATTGCGGGGGTACTCGCCTTCAAGCAGGTCGCTTTCGTGGGCCTGGCAGTCGAAAGCGGCATCTTCGCCTTCCTCGTCCTTGTTGTCCTTTCAAGCGCCGTCGCGCAGCTGCATGGTCGGCCGGCGGCGGATCGCATGGTATTATGGGGCTTCGTGCCGCTGGCGATTTCCGTGCTGCTGATCGTCGTGGTGCTGCAACTGCCGCCCTCGGCGGAGATGTCGGGCGAACGACTCGCCGCCTTCAACACTGTCCTGTCGAGCACACCGCGCATCATGGCGGCGGGGCCGATCGCCTATGGCGTGTCGCTCCTGCTCAATGTCTGGCTGTTCGACAGGCTGCGCGGACGCGCCGCGGCGAGCAACAATGGCTGGTGGCTCATGCTGCGCGGCGGGCTGGCGTCGGCCATCAGCCAGGCGATCGATTCGGTGATCTTCATCACCCTGGCGTTCTATGGCGAATTCCCGATCGCGGACCTCATCGTGGGACAAGCCCTGGCCAAAATCGTGCTGTCCTTTGTTCTGGTCCCGCCGCTCATCGTGCTGGCGGTCAAAGTTGGCCACAAGCTCGACCGGCGGGGCTAGTCGCCACCGCCGGGTTTTCACCATCTGCGGACGGCTTGGACGACACCCGGCGGTGAATGCCCCGCGCAATTGGGCGGCGGCCGCGATCAGGGCCGCCGCCTGTTCACAAGGCTCCGCGGTAAAGCTCCAGCAGCATGGCGTAGGCGCGCTCACCCTCCGCCCGCTGAAAGGCCGGCGAATCGGGGACAGTCCAGCCGTGATCGGCCCGAAACACCTCCACCCTCGCAGCCCGTCCCGCCGCATCTGCGGCTTCGCGCAGCACGGTCTTGTGCGTGGGCGCCTGCGCATCGTCATCCTGGGATATGGCAATTAGGTAACTTGCCTCGGATTGGGCAAAGGTCTGGTGCGGGCTGGTCGGCTGGTCCGTCACAAGGCCGCCGCCATGAAAGCTTGCCGCGGCCTTCACCCGCGCGGGGACCGCCGCCGCACTCCAGACAGCGAATGGGCCACCCATGCAATAGCCCTCGACCCCGACGCCGCGGGCGCTGTCCACCTCGTCCTGGGCACCGAGCCAGGCGACCGCCTCGCGCGTATCCTGCCCGATGGCATCTTTGGTCAGCTTGGCCCGCCATGGCCGCACTTTCTGGAATCCGCCATCGGCCACGAAGGCGGCAAAGTCCGGCCAGACGGGCGCGCGCACGTCGCGGTAATAGGGATTCATGACCAGCACGGCGAACCCTTCCGCCGCGAGCCGGTCAGCCATCTGGATGAACACGGGACGCAGGCTGGCAACATCAGGCCAGATGATCACACCGGGATGACGGCCCTCGGCCGGCGCCGTGAAGTAGGCATCGTTGACACCGTCGACGAGCTGGACGGAAACTCGTCGACCCTGCACCCTGGCACTTGTCTGCCCCGCCCCGCTCATGGATGTGCATGCGGCCAGAGCACCCGCGGCGCCCAGCATGCCCAACCCCCTGCGGCTGATCGCCTGCTTCGCCCACTTCTCCAGCATCGCCTCTTCGCACATGGCCGATCCTTCCCTGCTGCTTCGGCAACAGGTCATAGGCCGGGCACATGGGCGCGGCAATCGCATTAGTCGGCCTGAAAAATGCTGCAATTGATCCAGGTCAAAGCGCGCTACCGGGAAGTTCGCCAAAATGTCTGCACTACCCAAGGAGACGTTCCGATGACCCGTCCGCTAAGCAGGCTCGAACTGGCGCAGACCAACCAACTTGTCGCCGCGCCGCAGTTGAAACCGAATATTCCCCAGGATCTCCAGCAGCGCAACTTCGGCCTACCCGTGGCGATGCACACGGCCTTCTTTGGATTGTTCATGGGGTTTTTTGCCGTAACCGGCATCGGTTTTGCCAGTCCTGAGATGGCCTTGCCGATGGCCATCTGCGTCATCTTCACCGCAGGATTTTACCTGGTGCCTATGGCGTGGGCGCGCATGAAACCGGAAACCAACAGCACCCGCGCGCAGACGCTGGGCGAATTGGAGCGGCACGGCATCATGACCTACACCGGCTGGTGCAGCGGCCGCGATGCCGCTGTGCAGACGTTGATCCTGCCGACACTGGTGCTGTTCTGGGGCATCGCCCTGGTGACGATCGCCGCAACCGTCTGACAGCAACCGAGCGCAAACGACAGAGGTTCGCGAGCATTGTGCTGGCGAACCTCTGCTTACCTGTTGTGGCAGCGGGAACGCATGGGCCCGCTGGAACGCTTATGGCGTTGATCCAGTAAGGCGAATGCAATCATCGATGGCCACTTCCTCACGTCAGACCGTTCCGCCCGCCGGCGATGACGCGAACTCCATCGAGCAGGCGGATGTCGCCATCGCGCGGGAAGCGGGCCGGTATCGCAGGCATCCGGTAGTCAGGACGATGGGCGCGATCAGCGAACTCGCCGATCAGCCGCCCCTTATCGCGATCTGTGCGGCGACGCTGGGAGCCGGTCTGCTGACGCGGCGGCCGCGCCTGGCGCTGGCGGGAGCGCGGATGCTGTCGGCCCATCTGGCGGCCACGGCGGCAAAAACCGTAATCAAGCGGCAAGTTGATCGCACGCGGCCCAAGCTGCTGGTGGACGAGAATCGCTACGAACGCGGCGCGGGTGAACGCTACGAGGGCGACTTCAACAGCTTTCCGTCCGGCCACACTGCGGGCGCAGTCGCAGTCGCGCGCGCGGTGACGCGGACATACCCGGATGCAGCGCCAGCGGCAGGGTTGCTGGCCACCATGGTCGCGCTGGTGCAGATCCCTAGATGCGCCCACTATCTCAGCGACATCACTGCCGGCGCTGCAATCGGCTGGGCAGCAGAGGCGATTACCGAACGGGTGTTTGAGGCCGCCGGGTGGCGCACATAGGCCGATTCACCGCCGCGAGAGCGCGGCTTCGCATTCGTTCATCAGTTCGGCCATGATGTCGGCCGCCGGTTCCTCGCGGCGCACCATTCCTACCGATTGCCCGGCCATCAGGCTGCCGTTTTCGACGTCGCCGTCGATGACCGCGCGGCGCAGGGCACCGGCCCAGTAGTGCTCCACCTGCAACTGCGCTTCTTCCATCGCAACTTCGTCGCGGTCGAGCGCTCCGGCAATCTCGCGCTGCTTGGCATTGAACAGGTCGCCGCCCTTGTTGCGCAGGGCCCGCACTGGAATGACCGGCAGACGCGGATCGATCTGCACGCTCGCCACCGCATCGCGGGCCGAGGCACGGAAGAAAGCCTTCTTGAAGTCGGGATGCGCGATGCTTTCGGTGGCGCAGGCAAACCGGGTGCCAAGCTGCACGCCGGCCGCCCCCATCTCAAGATAACCGGCGATCGCTTCGCCGCGACCGATCCCGCCCGCAACAAAGACCAGGTGATCCTCGGCCAGTTCCGGCAGCATTTCCTGCGCCAGCACACTGGTGGAGACAGGACCGATATGCCCGCCTGCCTCCATCCCCTCGATGACCAGCGCGTCCGCACCCGACCTCAGCAGCTTTTTGGCCAAAGCCAGCGTAGGCGCGAAGCAGACGACCTTCGCGGCCGCACGGCCGCCCTTGATCGCTTCCACGCTGCCCTTGGGCGGGATTCCGCCTGCGAGTACGACGTGGCTTACGCCATGCCGGTCACACACCTCGATAAGATCAAACAGGGCCGGATGCATGGTGATGAGGTTGACGCCGAACGGCTTATGCGTGCGCTCTCTGGTGGCGGCGATTTCGGCATCGAGCAGTTCGGGGGTCATTGCGCCGCACGCGATCACGCCGAACCCACCCGCATTGCTGATCGCCGACACGAGATTGCGTTCCGACACCCAGCTCATCGCGCCGCACATGACGGCGTGTTCGGTGCCGAGGAACGCGGTGCCGCGGGCCATCAGCCGCGAAGTTCTGGGATAGGTCGTCATGGGGAGTGCCGCTTAGGCCGCTGCTTTGCTGGCGGCAAGCCGGATACCATCGCGGCACTGCGCGTTGGTCCGGCAAACGCCGGCGCTTCGGCCCTAACCAGACTGGAAAGCTCATGAACCTTCGCAAACCCTGGCAGCTCATGCTTCTGGCGAGCACCGCACTCACCCTGTCCGCCTGCGGTCAGGAAACAGCGGAGATGGCGGAGCCTGCCGGCCAGCCCGTCAACGCTTCACCGACAGCGGCGCCCGGTGTTCCGCAGGCCGAACTGGATGCGCGGCAATCGCTGTCCACCATTGGGATAGCCGCGCGTGAATTGCAGGAAGCGCAGGATTTGGACAGTGCCCGCAGCGCGCTAGACCGCCTCGAAGCGCAGGTCGCGCAGAGCGGAGGCCGGATTCCTGCTGACTTTCAGGCACGGTTCGATACGGCCGTGGGTGCTGCCCGCCAGGCGATCGCGGCAGGCGATGTGGCCGCAGCGAGAGCTGCCGGACAGACGATAATCGACATTGTCCTCACTTCCGAGCGCGTTCAGGATCCCACCCTGGTGGACCCCGCCGCGACCGGGCAGTAGCCCGTCAGGCAGTCTCCTCCTCATCCAGTCCATAGGCGCTGTGCAGCACGCGCACGGCCAGTTCCGTTTCATCCTCGTCGATCATCACGCTGACCTTGATCTCCGACGTGGTGATCGCCTGGATGTTGATCCCCCGGTCGGCCAAGGCACGGAACATGGTCGCCGCGACGCCCGCATGGCTCTTCATGCCGACACCCACGACGCTGATCTTGGCAATGTGGCTGTCGGTGATGATCCGGTTGTAGCCGATCACATCCCGCCGGTCTTCAAGCAGCGCCTGGGCGCGCAAAAGGTCGGTCTGCGGCACGGTGAAGGTCACATCGGTCTCGCCCTTGTCGCGGCCGACGTTCTGGATGATCATGTCGACGTTGATCGACGCGGCGGACAGCGGCTGGAAGATGTTGGCCACCGAGCCTGGGCGGTCGGGAACCCGCGTGAGGATGATCTTCGCCTCGTTCTTGTCGTGCGCGATGCCGGTGACGAGCTGCCGTTCCATGTGTCCATTCTCCACCATCTGATTCATCTCGCCTTCGGAGATGATGAGTGTGCCCGGCAGGTCATCCGCCGGCGTCGCGTTGTCGTCGATGAAGGAGGACAGCACCTGCACCCGCACCCCTTCTTTCATGGCAAGCCCCACCGAGCGGGTTTGCAGAACCTTTGCCCCGACCGAGGCCAGTTCGAGCATTTCCTCGTACGTCACCGCTTTCAGCTTGCGCGCACGGGCAACGATGCGTGGATCGGTGGTATAGACCCCGTCCACGTCCGTGTAGATGTCGCACCGGTCCGCATGAATGGCCGCCGCCACCGCCACGGCCGACGTATCAGACCCGCCGCGCCCCAGCGTGGTGACTCGCCCCTGATCCGACATGCCCTGAAAGCCGGGGATCACTGCGATTTCGCCCGCGTCCAGTGCCCGCAGCAGAGCATCCGCCTCGATCGCTTCCACGCGGGCGCGCGAATGCGCCTCGATCGTGCGGATCGGCAATTGCCAGCCCAGCCAGCTGCGCGCCGGGCACCCCATCGCTTGCAGCGTAAGAGCCAGCAGCCCGCTCGTCACCTGTTCACCGCTGGCGACCACCACGTCATACTCCGCCGGGTCGTACAGCGGGTTGGCTTCGCGGCAGAAATTCACCAGCCGGTCGGTCTCTCCCGCCATCGCAGAGACGACCACCACGATTTCGTGCCTGGTGCCGTCGGCGGCGTGCTGCTGACGGCGCACGATATTGGCAACGCGGCGGATGCGTTCCGTCCCGGCCATGCTGGTGCCGCCAAACTTCATAACGATGCGCGCCAAGCCGTGTGCCTCCTGCTGGATTGCAACCGCCTGCGCTGTTAAGGAGGGTGGATGAGCGATGCAACCACCGCCGCCGCCTCCGCCACGATCCGCCCGGACGAGGCGACGCATTTCGGCAGACTGGCGGCGGACTGGTGGGACCCGGCGGGCAGCTCGGCCATGCTGCACCGGCTGAACCCGGTGCGCCTGCAATTTCTGCGCGAAGCGATCGACCGGCACTGGCGCACCGATGCAGCCAACCGGCGGCCACTGGCGGGCAAAAGCGCGCTGGATGTCGGTTGCGGCGCGGGCCTGCTGTGCGAGCCGCTGGCGCGGCTGGGTGCGGAAGTGACCGGGGTGGACGCAGCACCGGAAAACGTTTCTGCGGCCGCCGCCCACGCCGAGCAAGCCGGTTTTGCGCAGATCCGCTATCTCGCCGGCGAACTCGGCGACCTCGACCTAGGCACCTTCGATCTGGTCACTGCGCTGGAGGTGGTCGAACATGTGGCGGACAAGGCGGCATTCATCCACGCGGTCAGCGAAAGCGTCGCGCCCGGCGGTCTGCTGGTCATGTCCACCCCGAACCGCACGGCGGCTTCCGCTCTGTTGCTGTCCGGCGCTGCCGAATGGATCGGCGCAATACCACGGGGCACACATCACTGGCGCGACTTCGTAACACCCGAAGAACTGGAAGCACTGCTGACCGCAGCCGGCTTTGCCGTGATCCGGCGTAGCGGGGTGGCGTTTACCCCGACGCGCGGCCTGCATCTGAGCGATAACATGGCGCTGAACTACATCGTCGCAGCAGCGCGCTCCGAATAGCAGAGCGGCCAGTGCCCATCCTCAGCCCCCCGCCGGAGGACGCGGCCTTTCTGCGGCGGGTGTTCCAGCTGATTGTCCTCGCGCTGGTGATTGTGGTGGTGGTCCTCACGCAGGAACTGCTCCTGCTCGCCTTCGGATCGCTGCTCATCGCACTGCTGCTGAGCGCGGTGGCGGACTTCCTCGTGCGCCATACTCCGATGGGTCGCGGCCCCGCGTTGGGGGTCGCAACAACCGCCCTGCTGGGCGTGCTGGCTCTCATTGGCTGGCTGTTCTATTCGGAACTGGCGGCGCAGGCGCAGATACTCGGGCGAGACATTCCGGTGGCGTGGGAGGCATTGCAGGCGAGTTGGCGCGAGCAGCCAATCGGCGCCCTCCTGCTCGACTCGGTGCAGTCGCGCGGTACGGTGACCTGGCTCACGAACGAGGCGCGCGCCATCGTGACCGGCGCGGCCGTTGTGCTGTTCAACTTCCTTATCGTGCTGGCCGCGGCGGTGTTCTTTGCCGCCGACCCCGGCCGCTACAGGGACGGCCTGGCATTGCTGTCGCCGCACAGATACCGCCGCGTGACCTGCGAAACCCTGATCGAGATCGGGACCGCCTTGCGCCTGTGGCTGGTGGCGCAAACGATTTCGATGGTCGTGCTCGGCGCTCTCATCACGCTGGGCCTGTGGTTGTCGGGCGTGCCCGCATACGGGGCGCTGGGCATCCTTGGCGGACTGGCGGAATTCATTCCGTATGTCGGCCCGATCCTGGCCATGGTTCCCGCCCTGCTGCTCGCGTTCGCGGGGCAAGGTTCGCTGACTGGCGTGATCCTGACGTATGTCGGCGTTCGTCTGGTTCAGATCAACATCGTGACCCCGCTGGTCACAGGTCGCGTGGTGTCAGTGCCGCCCGGCTTTTACATCTTCTTCATTCTGGCGGCTGGCTACATCTTCGGCACCTTCGGCCTGTTCTTCTCGGGGCCGCTCGCCATCGCGATCTATGCAGGCTGGCTCAAGCTCTACTCGCGAGAGATTCTGGGCGATCAGGTGGAACTGCCAAGCGAGCATGCGCAGGGAGATCGGGCAAGCGGCTGAGGAACCATGCGCCCGCAGCAGTGTTCCGGCCAAACGCTTAACCATTTGCCAGGAAAACAGGGATGACCAACGCGACGCAGGAGTTCTGGCTGTGGCTCTACGTCGCATGCATGGCCGCAGGCGCGATCGTCATCATTGCCTGGAGTCGCAACCCAAAGGGCGTCCCGCATTACGAGTATGCCGCGGCGGCGTTCATCCCGATCTGGTCGGGCCTTGCCTATATGGCCAGTGCGCTGGATCAAGGGATCGTTCTGAACAACGGCCATTCGGTCTATCTGACCCGCTACGCCGACTGGGTCGTCACCACACCACTGCTGCTGGCAACCCTCGCCTGGACGGCTATGTGGAGCGTGAAGAAGCACACCTCCCTCATCATTGCCATCATGGGTGCGGACGTAATCATGATCCTGTCTGGCTTGATGGCGGATCTTAGTGCCGACGACGGGGTGAAGTGGCTGTGGTACACGATCGGCTGCGTCTGTCTCGTCATCATCTTCTACATCGCCTGGGGTCCGTTTCGCCGGATCGCCTACTCCCAAGGTCAGGAGGTCGGTTCGACTTACGTGAAGGTGGCGACATTCCTGTCGGTGTTGTGGGTCGGCTATCCGCTCATCTGGGCCTTGGGCCCCTCGGGAATGGGCCTGCTTGACAGCACCACGGATGTTGCACTGTTCGTTGTTCTGCCGATCTTCTCCAAGGTGGGATTTAGCCTTTACGACCTGTATTCCCTGCGCGCCCTGTCGGCGCGTGTGCCCGCGCATCACGTGCGCGAGGGGCATGAGCACCACGGCGCCCCGCACACGTTCGGCGCTCAGCGTTCCTGACCTCGCGCGCTGACTGCCAGGGCAGGGTCGTCGGTGAACACTGCGTCCATTCCGCTCGCGGCGAGCAGTCGCCAGAACCCCGCGAAATCTCCCGTCGCTCCTTCCCCGCCTGCTGATCGCAATCGCGCCGGGAGAAACGCGTTCTCCTTGCGCAGTGTCCAGCCGTGCACCTGCAATCCTGCCCGGTGCGCGTCGGCGATCAAGGGGGTGGCTCCTCCGCTCTCGTCCAGTACCAGCCGCAAGTCCGGGCCGATGGCAGCGGCATACCGGGCGATTTCCGCCAGTCCGGCAGGCGTCACCATGTCGGCATAAAGCATCCCCGGCTCGTCTGCCGGACCCCCTTGCGCGGCGACCAGCTGAACGAGCCGCAGATCGGTCAGCCGGGCTAGCCGCCGCAACGGCGCCACCTCGAAGTTCTGGATGAACACGGGATCCTCGGCCCTGGCATAGCCCGCCCGCCTCAGTTCCAGGACCAGCAAATCCACCGTGTCGATGCCCGCCTCCTGCAGCAGAAAGGTGGGATGCTTGAGTTCCGGGTATATCCCGATCCGCCGCCCCGTCTCCGCCTCCCTCGCCTTCACAAGGGCAATGATTTCCGCAAAAGTGGGTACCGGGTACAGACCGTCGAAGCGCGCATTGCCTGGCCGCAGTTGCGGCAAGCGTTCGCGGGCGCGCAGTGTGCGTACTTCCTCCAGCGTGAAATCTTCCGCAAACCATCCGGTCACCAGCGTCCCGTCGATGGTCTTGGACCGCCTTCTGTCCGCAAAGCGCGGGTGCGCGGCAACATCGGTGGTTTCGCCGATCTCGTTCTCGTGCCGGGCGATCAGCACTCCGTCCCTGGTCACGACCAGATCGGGTTCGATGTAATCGGCACCCTGATCTATCGCCCGCTCGTAAGCGGCCAGGGTATGTTCCGGCCGTTCGCCGCTGGCGCCGCGATGCGCGATGATCAGCATGTCGTTCTCCGCCAGCAATGGGGTCGCAAAGCCTAGTAACAGGATGCCGTGGAGCAGCCATTTCAGCACAGGGCATTCTCCCATTCGCTGACGGAGAAGCCGACCAGCACCCGGCCGCCATGCTCCATCACCGGCCGCTTGATGAGTGTCGGATGTTGCAGCATTGCGTCGATTGCGGCTGCGCGGTCCTGCACGACCCGCTCCTTGTCGGGCAACTTGCGAAATGTCGCGCTGCGCTTGTTCAGGAGCGAATGCCAGTCCGCAGCGTCGGCCCACCGCTCTACCCTGTCGCGCGAAATGCCGTCGGCACGCACGTCATGAAAGGTGTAGGCGATATCCCGCTCCTCCAGCCAGCGGCGCGCCTTCTTCACCGTGTCGCAATTGGGGATGCCGTAGAGGGTCATTGCCATCGTTCTGTCGCTCCTGAAGAACACGTGGACCGCCTGTTACACTGTCCAGGCGCAAACATGCCGGCCGCCGACAACGTTCGGCCGGTTTGCCCGGTGGCACGTCGAACGAAGCTGGCGATCTTGCGCATGACGAACTGCTAGCAGGCCGGGCCGCCGTAGGACACCCAACGGCACGTTGCGCCCGTCCGCCGCGCCTTGCGAACGCGTTAGCCGAAAGCCGATGCACTGCGGGAGCAAATCCTGCGGTGAGGCGTAGTCAGGCTACAATCCCCTTGAAACAAAAGGAAACATCATGTTGAAACTCGCAGCCCTCGCCGGCCTCGGCTATGCCGGCTACAAGTATTATCAGAAGAATGGCAATCCGTTCGACAAGTCAGCATCGAACGACAGCTATTCCGGGGTCAACCGGACCATCGGCGGCACCTCGTCGGGCAGTTCCGCGCTGAGCGGGTCGAGCGCCACGGGATCTTCGACTTCCCCGACCGGAGGGTCGTCAAGCTTCAGCGACAGCCCGTCGCTCAAGACCAGCTGATACTTTGGCCGCCCGGTTCCCATAAGCGGTAACGGGCGGCTTAATACGACCCGAGATGCGCGTCGGCGATGGCCACCGCCAGAGCGTCGGCAGCATCCGGTCCGGCCGGCTGAGTACCCCCCAGCAAGACTTTCAGCATCGCCTGCACCTGGCGTTTTTCCGCCGCACCTGTCCCCACAACGGCTTTCTTCACCAATCGCGCGGCATGTTCGCGCACCGGTATGCCCTGCGCTCCGCAAGCGGCGAGCACTACGCCTCTGGCCTGCGCCAGTTTCAGCGTCGATTGCGGGTTCCTGTTTACAAAGACCTCTTCGCAAGCGCCGCGATCCGGCCGATAGGTCAGGATGACTTCCATCACGGCGGCATGGATGGAGGCGAGGCGCAGCGGCATGGCGGCGCCGGCGTCCGTCGCGATCTGCCCGTTGGCGACGTGCACAAGGCGGTTGCCCTCCACCCGGATCACTCCCCAACCCGTGCAGGACAACGAGGGGTCAAGCCCGAGAAGGACAGTCAGAGCCGTAGTCCCAGACGCGGGCCCAAGTGCATCATGGCAAGATAAAGGATGACGGTCACCGCTATACCCGCCCCCAGCGCCAGCCAGAACGACCATCCGCCGCGCAACAGGGCCGGTATGATCAGGAACATGGGCAGGCTGGGCAGCACATACCAGAAGGTCGCTTCCGCATGCACCGCCATGTTCTCGCGGTCCGGTCGGCTGTGCCACAGAAAGATCATGCCCAGGACCGATACCAGCGGCAGCGCGGCGACCAGCGCCGCCACTGTGGGCAGGCGTCGCCCGATCTCGGCAATCGCAGCAATCATCGCCCCGGCGAGCAGCGCCTTGGCGATGACGTGCCAGATCACCCCACCCGCTCCATCACTTCGTCGCTGATCTCGTAATTGCCCCATACTGTCTGCACGTCATCGTCGTCGTCCAGCGCATCGATGAGCTTTAACAGGGTTGCCGTGTTCGCGTCGTCCATTGCAACGGTGATCGTCGGTTTCCACGCCAGCTTCACCGTTTCCGCCGGTCCCAGCACCTTTTCAAGATCGGCAGCGACCTGGTGCAGGTCATCCGCAGCCGTCCAGATTTCATGGCCGTCGTCAGAGGAAGCGATATCCTGCGCCCCGGCTTCCATGGCGGCTTCCAGCACCTGCTCCTCGCCGCCTGCGCTGGCCGGATAGACGATCAGTCCCAGCCTTTCGAACCCGTGTGCGACACTGCCCGACGCGCCCAGATTGCCGCCGTTCTTGCTGAACGCCGTGCGGATGTTGGTTGCCGTCCGGTTGCGGTTGTCGGTCAGAGCCTCAACGATGATCGCGCTGCCGCCGGGGCCGTACCCTTCGTACCGCACCTCCTCGTAATCCTCCCCGCCGGCCGCGCTGGCCTTGTCGATGGCGCGCTGGATGTTGTCCTTGGGCATGGACTGCGCCTTGGCCGCGTTCACGGCCAGCCGCAGGCGCGGGTTCATGTCGGGATCGGGCATGCCCATTTTCGCGGCCACCGTGATCTCGCGCGAGAGCTTGGAAAACAGGTTGGAGCGCTTCTTGTCCTGCGCACCCTTCCTGTGCATGATGTTCTTGAATTTGGAATGGCCGGCCACGCTTGTTGTTCTTTCACTCAATGGAAACGGATTGGGCCGCATTAGCCGCATGATGACCTATTCCTCAACCCTTCCGGTGGCGCACTCGCTGACCGGAGAGTGGCGCCGCTTTGCCGTTTTCCTGCGCCGTCCCCGGCCACCGGCGAAAGCTGCCGGGTTCAGCCGCAAGACGCTGCTCGCGACGGGGCGCCTGTTGCTCCTCGACTACGCGGTCATGGCGCTGCTGATGGCGATCGGCGGTCTGGCAATGCTGGGCGGGGTCGAGTTTCCCGACAACGAGCTGGAAGGGATCGACTGGAATCTTGGGTGGGTGGCGCTGGTCGTGCTGGCCGCCCCGCTGTACGAGGAACTGGCGTTCCGCAGCTGGCTGTCCGGCAGAGGGGCGCACCTGGCCGCGGTGGGCGCATTCATCGCCGGCTTCGTCCTGACCACGGTGATTGCCGGAGGCGTCGGCCTTGGCCTGGCCGATCCCGTGCAGGAGGTAGGCGCCGCCGGCGGTCTGGGCGTGGTCGTCGGCGCGGTGCTCGCCTTGCTGGCCCTGTGGCGCGTCCCGCAGGGGCCGCCGCTGCGCTGGTTCGCCACGCTTTTTCCGCTGTTCTTCTGGGCCAGCGCGCTGCTGTTCGCCAGCATTCACCTGTTCAACTACACTGGAGGATTCAGTCCGCTGCTTCTCGCTCTGGTGGTGCCGCAACTGATCGCCGGTACTATCTTCGGCTATGCCAGGGTGCAGTACGGTTTATGGTCGGCAATACTGCTCCACGTGCTGCACAACGGCACGGCCCTCACCCTCGCGCTGCTGACAGCCGATCTGATGGGTTAGCCCCGCCCAAGGTCAGTTGCCGACGATCGTCCCGCCGTTCGGGTGCAGCACCTGTCCCGACATGTACGAACTGTCCTCGCACGCCAGGAACAGGAAACACGGTGCGACCTCGTTCGGTTCACCCGGCCGGCCCATGGGCGTGTCCTTGCCGAACTCGGGGATCTTCTCCTTGGGCTGTCCGCCGAACGGGTTGAGCGGGGTCCAGATCGGTCCCGGCGCCACGGCGTTGACGCGAATGCCTTCGCTGACCAGGTTTTCCGACAGGGATCGGGTAAAGGCGGTGATCGCCCCCTTCGTGGCGCTGTAGTCCAGCAGGATTTCGGCACCCTTGTACATCGTCACGCTGGTGCAGTTGATGATTGCCGCGCCCTTTTTCAGATGCGGGCGGGCGGCCTGCACCAGGTAGAACATGGAAAAGATGTTGGTCTGGAACGTGCGTTGCAGCTGTTCCACCGTGATGTCGGTGATGTCCTTGTCCGGGTGTTGCTCGCCGGCATTGTTGACCAGAACATCCAGCCGGCCCCAGCGGTCGATGGTGTCCTGCACCACCTTGTCACAATGGGCCTTGTCGCCCAGATCCCCGGCGATGATGATCGCCTCGGACCCTTCGGCCTCGCACGCCTCCTTGGTTTCCTGCGCGTCGTCATGCTCATTGAGGTAGGAGATGCACACCTTTGCCCCTTCGCGGGCAAACAAGACGGCGGTGGCGCGCCCGATGCCGCTGTCGGCGCCGGTGACGATCGCAACCTTGTCCTTCAACCGGTCCGATCCGGGATAACGCGGCTGCCACTGCGGCTTGCGCTCCATCTCGGATTCATGACCCGGCATCCTCGGCTCTTCGGCAATATCGGTGATGAAGGCGGCGTCGGTGCTGGTCTGCTGGGTCATGGCGGTAAATCCTTGGCAAGAAAGTCTTTGCCGGTTCAATCCCGATCTCCGCGCGCTGTTCCGCCCGGCTGTCGCGCCAGGGGGTCAGCCCATGCCCAACGCCGCCTTGTAGGTTTCCAGCACCATGTCCTGCTCTTCCCTGTCATTCGGCTTCATTTTCCTGAGGCGGACGACCTGACGCATGATCTTGGGGTCGTAACCGACCGCCTTTGCCTCTGCATACACGTCGCGAATGTCGTCGGCGGTGCCCTTCTTCTCTTCCTCCAGGCGCTCGATCCGCTCGATGAGAAGGCGCAGGCGGTCGTCGGTGGCATCGGCCATTTACAAAAGCTCCGTTGATGAGGTGAATCGGCTCCGTTGCTCGATAACGGCGCGGCCGGGCAAACGAAAGTGCCTTGGCGTCACGGAAAGGCGGTGTTCTGGCGTTGCAATGGCCCCCGCTGCTCGCATAGGGCACCGGCCATGGCAAAGCTTCAACCCCGCGGCCGCAAGGTCAAGATTCTCGCAACGCTTGGCCCTGCCAGCAATACTCCGGAGATGCTGGAACGGCTGCTGCGCGCAGGGGCCGACGCGTTTCGCGTGAACATGAGCCACGGCGACAAGGCGGACCATGCCGCCGTCATCAAGGCGATCCGCGATCTGGAGGCGCGGTTCAACCGCCCCATCGCCATCCTCGCCGACTTGCAGGGGCCGAAACTGCGCGTCGGCACCTTCGCGAACGGACGGGCGATCATCCGCCACTCCGGCCACTTCACGCTCGATCGCAATCCTGAACCCGGCGACGAGACGCGCGTGTACCTGCCCCACCCCGAACTGTTCGGCATCATGCAAAAGGGTCAGCGGCTGCTGATCAACGATGGCAAGATCCAGCTGAAGGTGATCCGGGCTGACGCGGATGCCATCCTCTGTTCGGCCGAGGTCGGCGGCGTCATCTCCGACCGCAAGGGGGTCAATGTGCCCGATGCGGAGGTTCCGATCCCGGCCCTTACCGAAAAGGACAGGGCGGACCTCGCCTTCGCGGTGGAGCACGGTTGCGACTGGATCGGGCTTTCCTTTGTTCAACGGCCGGAAGATCTGGCGGAGGCAAGGAAGCTCATCGGTGGCAAGGCGCTGCTGTGCGCCAAGATCGAAAAGCCGTCGGCCATCCGACGGCTGGCCGAACTGATCGAGCTGTCGGACGGCATCATGGTGGCGCGCGGCGACCTTGGCGTGGAGCTGTATCCCGAAGAGGTTCCGCCGTTGCAGAAGAAGATCGTCAATGCCACGCGCACTGCGGGCAAGCCCGTGATCGTCGCGACCCAGATGCTGGAATCCATGATTGAATCTCCCGCTCCGACCCGGGCCGAGGTGTCGGACGTCGCCAACGCGGTTTATGACGGGGCGGACGCGGTGATGCTGTCGGCTGAAACGGCGGCAGGCGAATGGCCGGAAGAAGCCGTCGCCATCATGTCGCGCATCGCGCGTCAGGT
The DNA here is from genome assembly GCF_022605525.1 of Porphyrobacter sp. GA68. Taxonomy (GTDB): domain Bacteria; phylum Pseudomonadota; class Alphaproteobacteria; order Sphingomonadales; family Sphingomonadaceae; genus Qipengyuania_B. The sequence goes on along the minus strand of NZ_JAKQYJ010000001.1, from coordinate 1,147,291 downwards.
AGAAGGCGATGACGCCTATCTGGAACGGGTCCGCTTCCTTGCCACGACGCCTGACGCCACCACCGCCGACGCCCTGTCACATTCGTGCATGACCATTGCCGACACCATCCGGATCGGTGCCATCGCCGTGTTCACCGCGTCCGGGTCGACCGCCCGGCGCGTTGCGCGAGAGCGGCCCAGCGTGCCCGTCATGGTTCTGACGCCGTCGCGGGCAACGGCTCGCCGGTGTGCGCTGCTGTGGGGCGCTTACCCGGTTGTCACCAAGGACATCGGCAGTTTCGAAGAGATGATCGCCAAGGGCAAACGAATGGCCCTGCGCCACGGGTTCGGGGAGGCGGGTGCGCGCCTGATCGTGCTGGCAGGCGTGCCGTTCGGAACGCCCGGCGCGACCAATCTGCTCCATGTGGTCACGCTGACCGGGCAGGAACTCGCCGGCTACGAGCGGTAGGCGGCGAGACTGACAGGGTCGGCCAATTCACCCCGTTGGGGCAAAGCCTGACTCACCCGGGCAGCGGTGGCTCCGGCAGGTCGGACGCAATTTCCAGCCGGGCAACCGTTCCTTCGCCGACGGGCGCGGCGCTCATGGTGAAGCTGCCGCCCAGGGACTGCGCCAAAGTACGGGCGATCTTCAACCCCAGGCTTTCCGCCTGCGCAAGGTCGAAACCGGCCGGCAAGCCGGCGCCGTTATCGGCAATCACGATCTGTGTTCCGCCGTCCACCGGGGCCACGGTGACAATCACCTGCCCCTCTCCGGTCAGGCCGAACCCATGTTCCAGCGCATTGTTCAGCGCCTCCGCCACGACCAGCGCGGTCGGGATCGCCTTTTCCGGAGGCAGCACCGCGTTAGAGTGCGCCTCGAACTGGTAGTCTATGTCCGCCCGGCCGGACGCCGCGATGACGTCGCGGCAGATCTGGTCGATATAGGCCGCCAAGCTCAGCTGAGCGCCCGCCGGATCATACAATTGCCGCTGGATTCTGCCGACCAGCCCCAGCCGCCGGCTCGCCTCGTCCAGCGCGTCGCGGGCGGCGGGTTCGGTCACGCGCCGCTTTTGCAGCGCGAGGAGCGATCCCACCATCTGGATGTTGTTGCCGACGCGGTGCTGCAGTTCCTTGAACAGCATCTCGCGCGTTTCCGCGAGTTGCGCGCTGCGCTCCCGCTCGCGGAACAGCTGCTGATTGGCGGTCTGCATCCAGTGGATGACGGCAAGTTCCACCGAAACGATGAAGATGAAGAACCCGAGGGCAAGAGAAGAATCGTAGTGCAGTTCAAAACTGTTGAACGGCGCCACGAAAAAGTACCAGGCCGCCAGAAACGACAGGATCGCAGCCAGCAACCCTGGTCTCAGCCCAAACAGGAATGCGGTCAGGATGACGGCCGGGAAAAAGGTGAGGTAAGGAAATCCGGCCGGCAGGCCGCTGCCGATGGTCCAGCGAACCCACCAGGCGGCGAACGACAGTCCCATCGCCACCGTGTAGCCAACCCAGGGCCGATTGCGGGCGAGGGGCAGATGGCGCAGGAAGTCGGTGGCGGATTGTGACGGCGTGTCGCTCATCGGCAGGCTGATCCTTCGGCGATCCAGTTATCGTTGTCTGGCAGCCAACCTCATCCAAGAAAAGGGCCGTAGGCGCTTTGCCCACGGCCCAAGTCTTGCCCAACAAGGGACGCGCAGTCAGTCCTTCAGGAACGCGGGCATATGGTCGACGTCGCCGCCACTCTTGCCTTCGCCATCTCCATCACGGGACTGACGATCGCCGCGGGGTCCACGGTCGCCGCCGCGCTGGCCACCGTCGCGGTCGCCCCTGGGGCGCCGGCGGTCGCCGTCACGGCCGCCCCGGCCGCCGCCACGATCGCCCCGATCCCCGCGATCGCCGCGCGGTTCGCGAGGAGGCCGGGTGTCTTCAAGTTCCTCGCCGGTTTCCTGGTCAACCACCCGCATCGACAGGCGTACCTTGCCGCGCGGATCGATCTCCAGCACCTTGACCTTCACCGCCTGACCTTCGGACACGACGTCGGTCGGCTTCTCCACCCGCTCGTTCCGCATCTCGGACACGTGGACGAGACCGTCCTTGCCGCCCATGAAATTCACGAACGCGCCGAAATCGACGATGTTGACGACCTTGCCGTCGTAGATCTTGCCGACTTCCGCCTCTTCGACGATGCCGAGGATCCACTTCTTTGCGGCTTCGATCTGCGCGCCGTCGGACGAGCTGATCTTGATGATACCTTCATCGTCAATGTCGACCTTGGCGCCGGTTTCCGCGACGATTTCACGAATGACCTTGCCGCCGGTGCCGATAACGTCGCGAATTTTCGACTTGTCGATGGTGATCGTCTCGATCCGCGGAGCATGGGCCGAAAGTTCCGTGCGGGCAGAACCCAGCGCCTTCAGCATTTCGCCCAGGATATGCGCGCGGCCTTCCTTGGCCTGGGCCAGTGCCTTGCGCATGATGTCCTCGGTGATCCCGGCCACCTTGATGTCCATCTGGAGCGAGGTGATACCCCTTTCGGTGCCGGCGACCTTGAAGTCCATGTCGCCCAGGTGATCTTCGTCACCCAGGATGTCGGACAGGACGGTGAAATCGCTGCCTTCCAGGATCAGGCCCATGGCGATGCCGCTGACCGGCCGTTCAATCGGAACGCCCGCGTCCATCATGCTGAGGCACCCGCCGCACACCGTCGCCATCGAGGATGACCCATTGCTCTCCGTGATGTCGGACAAGACGCGGATCGTGTAGGGGAAGTCTTCCTTGGACGGCAGGACCGGGCGCAACGCGCGCCAGGCGAGCTTACCATGCCCCGTTTCGCGGCGGCTGGTCGCGCCGAACCGGCCAACCTCACCTACCGAATACGGCGGGAAGTTGTAGTGCAGCATGAAATTCGAATAGGAGAGGCCTTCCAGTCCGTCGATCATCTGCTCCGCATCGCGGGTGCCCAGCGTGGTGGTGCAGATCGCCTGCGTCTCACCGCGCGTGAACAGGGCCGAACCATGGGTCCGGGGCAGGAAGTGTACCATCGCCTCGATCGGGCGGACCTGATCCACCGAACGCCCGTCGATGCGCTGCCCGTCCTTCAGGATGGCCTTGCGCACGATATCGGATTCCAGCTTCTTCACGAGCTTCAGCTTGCCCAGGTACTGCGCCGGATCGGCGTGTTCCTGGCTTTCGTAATGCTCGCGCGCCTTGGCGCGGGCGGCGTTGACCGCGTCCTGCCGCTGCGCCTTGTTGGTGATGCGGTAGGCGGCGGCGAGGTCATCCCCGATCAACCCGCGCAGTTCGTCCAGAACCGCCGACTTGTCGTCGACCGGCTGCAGATCCCACGGATCCTTTGCCGCCTGTTCGGCAAGGTCGATGATGGCGCTGATGACCTTGCGGCATTCCGCATGGGCGAAGCTGACGGCGCCCAGCATCTCTTCCTCGGTCAGTTCCTTGGCTTCGGACTCGACCATCATGACCGCATCGTTGGTGGCGGCGACCACCAGATCGAGACGTCCTTCCTCCAGCGCCTTGTCGGGCATGGGGTTCAGCACGTACTCGCCGTCGATGAAGCCAACGCGGGCGGCACCGATCGGGCCCATGAAAGGCACGCCTGACAGGGTCAGCGCGGCAGACGCGGCGATCATCGCTACGATGTCCGGCTCGCTCTCGCCGTCATACGACAGAACCTGCGCGATAACGTTGATCTCGTTGTAGAACCCTTCCGGGAACAGCGGGCGGACGGGCCGGTCGATCAGACGGCTGGTCAGCGTTTCCTTTTCGGTCGGACGGCCTTCACGCTTGAAGAACCCGCCCGGAATGCGGCCGGCGGCGGAAAACTTTTCCTGATAATGCACGGTGAGCGGGAAGAAATCCTGCCCTTCCTTTACGGTGCGTGCCGCCGTCACGGCGCACAGCACCACCGTTTCGCCATAGGTCGCCAACACGGCGCCATCGGCCTGCCGCGCGATGCGGCCGGTTTCCAGAGTGAGGGTCTTTCCGCCCCACTCCAGCTCTACTTTCTTGGTATCGAACATGTATTTTCCTTCTGAACCCGCCAGCCATATTGCATGCGCGGGGCCTCTGATGCCGGGTAAACCGTCCCGGTCCGGTGTGGGGCCTTGTTGCGGCCCCCGGCTCTGGCGCCGAATTGCGCCGTCAGCCCATAAGCGAAGGGCGGCCTTGTCGAGCCGCCCTTCACGAAACCCTTATTTGCGAAGTCCGAGCTTCTGGATCAAGGCGTTGTACCGCTCCAGATCGACCTTCTTGAGATAGGCGAGCAGCGTGCGACGCTTGTTCACCATCATCAGGAGACCACGGCGGGAATGGTTGTCCTTGTGGTGCTCCTTGAAGTGTTCGGTCAGGTTGCGGATCCGTTCCGTCAGGATGGCGACCTGCACTTCGGGCGAACCGGTATCGTTCGCTTCGCGGGCGTTATCCTTGATGATTTCCTGCTTCTTTTCCGCCGTGACGGTCATGTGTGCTACTCCGCGACATCGATCAGGTTGAAGCCCCGCACGACCTTGGCCGCGCCTTGCGCCAGTTCCATCAACGCCACCGGAACACCGTCCAGCTTGGCAAGATAGAGGCCGTCGGCCTGGGACAGTTCCGCGATGACCCGGCCCTGGCGGACCGCCTGCGCGCTTGCGGGATCGAGGTGCAGAGCCGGGATGTCGTCCAGCCCCGCCTCCAGCGGCAGGAGGAGGTCGTTAAGGGCCGCGCCTTGACCGATCGTGTTCAGTTTGTCCAGCGAAATCGCCTGACCCTGGCCGAAGGGTCCGGCCCTTGTCCGCCGCAGATAGGTGACATGGCCCAGCGTGCCAAGCGCACGGGCGACGTCGCGCGCCAGGGAACGGATGTAGGTCCCCTTGCTCACATGGGCCATCAGAGTGATGCTGTCGACGAGTTCCAGCGGCGCCGTGGGATCGAACGGGTCGGGCCGACCCATGGTCGTGGCAAAGGTGCTGAACAGCCCGGCGTCCTGATCGGGCGAGACTGATTTTCGGGGCAAGTCCTCTGCGGCGTCAGCCAGCGCATCTTCCTCTTCTCCGCCGCTGGGAAGAAAGGTCAGCGAATGAATCCTGACCCGCCGCGGCTGCAATTCGACCGCCTCTCCCGACCGGGCGCGGTCGAACGCGCGCCGGCCACCAACCTTCAGCGCCGAATAGGCGGGCGGAACCTGTTCGATCTCCCCTTTGAAATGCGGAAGGATGGCGGCAATCGCCGCGCGCGGAGGGCGGTGCTCGGTCTGCTCCACCACCCGGCCCTCGGTGTCGAGCGTGTCCGTCTCTGACCCGAACTGGATGGTGAACTCGTAAACCTTGCTGGAGTCGAGCAAGCGGCCGCACAGCTTGGTCGCCTCGCCCAGCGCAATCGGCAGCACGCCTTGCGCCAGCGGGTCCAGCGTGCCGCCATGCCCGACCTTGACGCGCGCATATCCGGCTTCCCTGAGGTTGCGCTTGACCGCGCCGACCGCCTGCGTCGACCCCAGGCCGGGCGGCTTGTCGAGGATGATCCAGCCCGAAGGGGCGCTGCTGTCAGCCATGGGTCAGCCCGCCACCGCGCTGACGACCTGCATGTAGCGGCCGTGCAGCCATTCCACCGGCGGCAGGATGACGTTTTCGATAACCCCCAGCTGCGGCGCAAACCAGGTGAGTGCGACCAGGCCGAAGAAAAACACCATGCCGACAGGTCGCAGCCGTTCATACTGGCGCGCCGCCTTTTCCGGCAGGATCCCCTCCACGATGTGCGAGCCGTCGAACGGCGGGATCGGCAAGAGGTTGAACAGCGCGATGAAGATGTTGATGATGATGAAGTATTCCAGCCCGTTTGCCAGCCCCATCATCCACACGGACCCGTTGCCGCTGGTCAGCACCTTCAGCACCGCGCCGAGCAGAACCGCCCCGACCAGCCCGAGAATGAAGTTGGTGCCCGGCCCCGCCGCCGCGACCGCCACCATGCCCCAGCGCGGATTGCGCAGCCGGTCCTTGACGACCGGTACCGGCTTGGCCCAGCCGAAGATCGGCCCCTTCGCCAGCGCCAGCAGGCCAGGCACGACCAGCGTGCCGACCGGATCGACATGGCGAAGCGGATTGAGGCTGAGCCGCCGCTGCTCGCGCGCGGTCGGATCGCCCAGCGCGTTTGCCACCCAGCCATGCGCCACCTCGTGAAAGACGATGGCGATGATGAGGGAAGGCACCAGGATCAGCGCCAGCATGATGGTGTCGGACATGGCGGGTATATGGGGCGTGGCGGGTCAGCCCGCCAGCGCTCCGCCGATCCCATGCACGAAATGACGGCGGCACAGCGCAACATACCGGTCGTTGCCGCCGATTTCCGTCTGTGCGCCCTCGTTCACCGCCCGCCCCTGTTCGTCCACCCTGAGGTTCATCGTTGCCTTGCGCCCGCAGTGGCAGACCGCCTTCAGTTCGACGAGAGCATCCGCGATACCCAGAAGCGCGGCGGACCCGGCGAACAGCTCGCCGCGAAAATCGGTCCTCAGGCCATAGCACAGCACGGGAATGTCCGCCTCGTCGGCGAGCCGGGCGCACTGCCAAACCTGCGCCGGGGACAGGAACTGCGCCTCGTCCACCAGCACGCAGGCGAGCGGCCGGCGCTGGTGAGCCTCGTTGACTTCTATCCACAGGTCCGTGTCGGGGTGGAACAGATGCGCCCCCGCCTCCAGCCCGATGCGGCTCGCGATCGGCTGCCCGGCCGAGCGGGTGTCCAGCCCGGCGGTCCACAGCATCGTCGCCATGCCCCGTTCCCGATAGTTAAAATCGGCCTGCAACAGGTTGGTTGATTTGCCTGCGTTCATGCTGGCATAGTAGAAATACAACTTGGCCATCGCGGCGGCCCCTTCGGGCAAAGCCGCGCGGCGCGCAAGCATGGTTGGGAGGATGAGTGGCGGACAATGTGGCGGCTGCGGATGCGCAGCGGGGAATACTTGGCTGGATAGAGCGCACCGGCAACCGGCTGCCCGATCCGGTATTCCTGTTCTTCGGCCTCATCGGTGTCCTGATCGTCATCTCCATCGTCGCGTCGCTGGCGGGTTGGGCGGTCACTCACCCGACCGAAGTTGACGAGGCAACGGGCGCGGCGCGGGTCATCGCCGCCGAAAGCCTGCTCTCGCCCGGCAATATCCAGCGGTTGTGGGTGGAGATGCCGACCACCTTCACGCACTTCCACCCGCTTGGCTATGTGCTGGTCGTCATGCTGGGCGCCGGCGTCGCGGAACGGGCCGGCCTGTTCGGCACCGCCATGCGCGCCGGCGTGAAAGACGCGCCCAAGCACTTGCTGACGCCTATCGTTGCGCTGGTCGGCATGGTCGGCAATCTGGCTGCGGATGCCGCCTATGTCGTGCTGATCCCCCTGGCCGGGATCATTTTTCACGCCGCCGGGCGCCACCCCATCGCCGGCATAGCCGCAGCCTTTGCCGGAGTTTCGGGCGGGTTTTCCGCCAACCTGCTGCCGGGTCAGCTTGATGCGCTGCTGTTCGGTATCACGGAAGCCAGTGTTGAGACCGTGTTCGGCGGCTTTACCGCCAATATTGCGGGCAACTGGTACTTTATCTTCGCCATGACCTTCGTGTTCCTGCCGGTCATCTGGTTCGTGACTGACCGCCTGATCGAGCCGCGGCTCGGGACGTGGAACGCGGCAATGGCAGGCGGCACCAGCCCGGAACAGCAGGGCGAGGTAGAAGATGGCGACCGCCCCCTCACCGCCGGCGAGCGGCAAGGACTGCGCTGGGCCGGACTTGCCACGCTGTTCGTGATCGGCCTGTGGCTGTTCTTCACGCTGGGGCCGGGAACGCCGCTGATCAATGAAGAGGCGACCCCCGAAGCGCGGCTGACCCCGTTCTATCAAAGCCTGGTGGCCGGCTTCTTCATCCTGTTCCTGCTGGCCGGTTGGGCGTACGGCAAGGCGGCGGGCACGGTGAAGAACCACCGCGATCTGGTGCAGATGATGTCAGGGTCGATGGCCGACCTTGCCTATTACCTGGTGCTGGCATTTGCCGCCGCGCACTTCGTGGCGATGTTCGCGTGGTCCAATCTGGGCCTCATCCTGGCGGTGAACGGCGCCGACGGCCTGCGCGCCAGCGGCCTGCCGGCCTGGGCACTGCTCGGCGCGATCGTGGTGGTGACCGGACTGCTTAATCTGTTCGTCGGGTCGGCCAGTGCCAAATGGGCACTGCTGGCGCCGGTGATGGTGCCAATGCTGATGCTGCTGGGCATTACGCCGGAGATGACCACAGCCGCTTACCGCGTCGGCGACGGGGCGACGAACATCATCACCCCGCTGATGGTGTATTTCCCGCTGATCCTCATCTTCTGCCAGCGGTGGCAGAAGGATTTCGGGCTGGGTTCGCTGGCGGCCACCATGCTGCCCTACTCCATCGGGCTGCTGCTGTCGGGTCTGGCGCTGGTGATCGCATGGGTCGCTCTCGACCTGCCGCTGGGACCGGGGGCACAGGTGTTCATGGACCCGCCGACGACGATCGCGCCCACCGCTCCGACGCAGGCGCAGTAATCAGCGGGCGACTCTAGTCCTCGTCTTGGAGGTCGCGGACCACCTTTTCGTCGCGCAGCAACCGCTCGATCCGCTCCGCCTCGTCGAAGCTCTCGTCGGCGGCGAACCGCAGCTTGGGCGCGAACTTTAGGCCGAGGCGCTTGGCTACTTCCTTCTGGAAGAACGCGGTGTTGGTGCGCAGGGCCTTCAGCACCGCCGCCTCGTCCCGGCCCAGCAGCGGCTTGATATAGGCCATCGCGTGGCGCAGGTCGGGGGTCATGCGCACCTCCGTCACGCTGACGGCGTGGGCGCTGAGCGTGTCGTCATGCACCTCCTGCCGGACGAGCAGTTCCGACAGGATATGCCGCACCCGCTCCCCCACCTTCAGGACGCGGACCGATTGCTGTTCGGGGGTGGAATGCTGTTTCACCTTATCCGTCCTTAGCGAGCGTAGTGGCGGGTGCACCCCTTCTGAGCTGGGGGAGCAGTCAAGCCGCTACAAAGTCCGCTCCCGCTCCTCCACCTCAAAGACTTCAAGCTGGTCGCCAGGCTTGATGTCATTCGTGTCCGCCAGCACCACGCCGCATTCCAGCCCCGTGCGCACTTCGTCCACGTCGTCCTTGAACCGGCGGAGCGACTGGATAACGGTGGCCGATACGATGACATCCTTTCGGGTGAGCCGGGCATGCAGCCCCTTGCGCAGCACCCCTTCGACCACCAGCAGGCCGGCCGCCTTGTCGCGCTTGCCCGCAGGGAACACCTGCTTGACCTCGGCCCGGCCGATGACGTTCTCGACCTTGAGCGGGCCGAGTTCGCCCAGCAGCTCCTTCGTGACCTCGTCGGTCAGGTGGTAGATGACGTCGTGGTACATCATCCGCACCTTTTCGCGTTCCACCAGCTGCCGCGCCTTGGCGTTGGGACGCACGTTGAAGCCGATGATCGGCGCCTTCGATGCCGCTGCCAGTGACACGTCCGTTTCGGTGATCGCGCCTACCCCGGCGTGCAGCACGCGCACCTTGATGTCGTCATTCGACAGGTTGTGCAGGGCCGACACGATGGCCTCCACCGAACCCTGCACATCCGCCTTCACCACCACCGGATATTCGATGACGCTGGACTGCAGCCCGGCGAACATGGTGTCGAAGTTCGTCGGCGCCAGCGCGGTGCGCTTGGCAGTTGCCTGTTCCTGCCGATAGGCTGCGACTTCGCGGGCGCGCTGTTCGTTCTCCACCACAGTCAACTGGTCGCCGGCCATCGGCACGCCGCCCAACCCCAGCACCTCCACCGGAACGGAGGGGCCGGCTTCCTTCACCTGGCTCCCCTTGTCGTCGATCAGCGCGCGGACGCGGCCGCTCTCGGTGCCGACAACGAAGGTATCGCCGCGCTTCAAGGTGCCGCGCGTGACCAGCAGGGTTGCGACCGCGCCGCGCCCCTTGTCGAGCTGCGCTTCCACCACGATGCCTTCGGCGTCGCGGTCGCGCCGCGCCTTGAGGTCCAGCAGTTCGGCCTGCAGCTGGATCGCCTCGACCAGCCTGTCCAGTCCGTCGCCTGTCTTGGCCGATACTTCCACGTCCTGCACGTCGCCCGACATGGCCTCTACGACGACATTCTGTTCCAGCAGGCGTTCGCGGATGCGCTGCGGGTTTGCCTCGGGCTTGTCCACCTTGTTGATGGCGACGATCATCGGCACGCCCGCCGCACGGGTGTGATTGATGGCCTCCACCGTCTGCGGCATGATGCCGTCATCCGCCGCCACCACCAGCACCACGATGTCGGTGACATTGGCACCGCGCGCGCGCATCTCGGTAAACGCCGCGTGCCCAGGTGTATCGAGGAAGGTGATCTTGTCCCCCGCCTTCGTGGTGATCTGGTACGCGCCGATATGCTGGGTGATGCCGCCGGCCTCGCCCTTCACCACGTCGGTTCCGCGCAGCGCATCCAGCAGCGACGTCTTGCCGTGGTCGACGTGGCCCATGATCGTGACCACCGGCGGCCGCGGACGCAGCGTTTCTTCGGGATCCTGATCGACCGACGTGTCGATGTCGACATCGCTTTCCGACACGCGGGTGATGTTGTGGCCGAACTCTTCCACCAGCAGTTCGGCGGTGTCCTGGTCGATGGTCTGGTTGACCGTGACCATCATGCCCATGTTGAACAGCGCCTTCACGAGGTCCGCGCCCTTTTCCGCCATGCGGTTGGCCAGTTCGCCCACCGTGATGGCTTCGGGCACGACGACATCGCGCACCTGCTTCTCGCGCGCCTTGCCGCCGCCCCCGCCCTGCGCACGGCGCTCTTTTTCCCGGGCGCGCTTCAGCGCGGCCAGCGAACGAGCGCGGGCGCCTTCGTCGGAGTTCAGCGCCCGGTTGACAGTCAGCTTGCCGCCACGACGCTTGTCGTCGCGTTCGTCCCCGGCAGAACGGGTCTTCTTCTCCTCTTTCTTCTTTTCGGGACGCTTGGGCTCTGGCCGGGCAACCGGAGTGAACCGCCGCGGCGCGGGTGCGGCTGCGGCAGAACCGGAACTCTCCTCGGCCGCTTCGCCGCCAGCCGGATCGGCACTCGCGCTCTCGTCCTGCGCAGCCGGTTCGGCAGGAGGCGCCTCCGCCGCCCGGCGCAGCGCCTCTTCCTCGGCCCTGCGGTTGTCTTCCGCGCGGCGGCGCTGTTCTTCAAGGGCGCTTGCCTGGGCTTCTTCCTCGCGGCGGCGGGCTTCCTCGGCCTTGCGCAGCCGATCTTCCTCGGCTTCGCGAGCGAGGCGGGCGACCCGTTCCTGCGGCGTTTCGCCAGCAGGTGCGCTGGGGCGCGGAGCAGGCTTGGGCGGCGGGGGAGGAGGCGGGGGCGGGGCGGCCACCGGTTCGGCCACCGCGGCGGTCGCGGGCGCCTGCTCCACCGTCTCGCCCGGCTTCAGCAGCTTGCGGCGACGCTTCACCTCCACCGCGACCTTGTTGGTGCGGCCGTGGCTGAAGGTCTGCTTGACCTCGCCCGCGTCGACGGACCGCTTCAGGCCCAGCGGCTTGCGCGTGCGCGCGGTGGTGTCTTCGTCGCTCATAAAACCCGTCAATCCTTCACAAAATCCGTTCCGGCCAAACCAGTCGGTTCAGCCGGGTCAGCGCCGCTCTGCCTGCCGGTGGCGGCAATCGCAGTCCCCTTGTATGCGCTCCAACGTCCGGCGATCGCGCCTACCCGGCGACCGGCACCCTCATCCGTCAGGGCGAGGTGGACGACATTTTCCCGGCCCATTGCCACAGACAGGGCATTGCGGTCCAGTGGCAAGCGTGTCCCCGTCTTTCCCGAACCTTCGGCATCGGTGCCTACCCGCCAGGCCTGGTCGAGCTTGGCCGCGCCATCCGCGCTGGCGTCGGCGGCATGGAACAGATAGGTAACACGCCCTTCCCGCGCCGCCTTGTCGATGCGCTGCGAACCCAGCAGGAGGTGTCCTGCCCGCAATTCAAGGCCAAGACGATCCAGCAGCAGCTTCTGCAGTGCCCGGTCGATCCGTTCCGGCAGGTCCTCGGGCACCCGCAGAGCGCCGCTCTTGAAAGCGTGCGCCAGCGCCCGCTTCAATGTGCCATCGCGGATCGCCTTTTCAAGGGTCGGGCGGTCGACGCCGATCCAGGCACCCCTTCCCGGTGCCCTTGCCTGCACGTCGGGCAGCACCAGCCCGTCAGATGCGACGGCAAGGCGCGTCAGCTCGTCCCGGCCGCGCGACTGGCGGGTCAGGATGCACCGCCGCTCCGGCGCTCCGGAGAACGCGTCGGCGGGTTCAGCAGTGGCGGGCGTCAGGCGCTCATTGGGTGGAGTCCGCATCGGCGGCCTCCTGTGTGTCAGCGGCGCTTGCGCTGTCCGCGTCGAGACCCGCCGCATCGGCAGCCGTTTCCTCGTCCTCGAACCAGTGCGCGCGGGCAGCCATGATAATCTCGTTGCCCTGCTCTTCGGTCAGCCCGAACGCGCCCAGCACGCCGCCTTTGTCCTCGGCTCGCTGCGGCCGGCGCTGCGGCGGGCCGTCGGCTGCGCTGGCACGCCGGCGCGGCGCTTCGGCCTTCTTGGCGATGAGTTCGTCGGTGGCGAGGTCTGCCAAATCGTCCAGCGTCCTGATCCCCGCCTTGCCCAGCGTGACCAGCATGGCTTCGGTCAGGTGGGGCAGCTCGGCAAGGTCGTCTTCCACGCCCAGTTCGCGCCGCTCGGTCCGGTGGGCCTCTTCCTGCCGCTCCAGCGCCTCGGTTGCGCGGTTCTGGAGTTCTTCGGCCAGTTCCTCGTCAAAGCCTTCGATGCTGGCGAGTTCCGACAGCTCGACATAAGCGACTTCCTCCAGTTCCTGGAACCCTTCGGCTACCAGCAACTGCGACAGGGTTTCATCAACATCCAGTTCTTCCTCGAACATCTTGGAGCGTTCGGAGAACTCGCGGCTGCGCCGCTCGCTCGCCTCTTCTTCCGTCATGATGTCGATCTGGTGGCCGGTCAGCTGGCTGGCGAGGCGCACGTTCTGCCCGCGGCGGCCGATCGCCAGGCTGAGCTGGTCGTCGGGCACCACCACTTCGATCCTGCCTTCCTCCTCGTCGAGCACCACCCGGGCGACTTTCGCCGGTTGCAGCGCGTTGACCACGAAGGTCGCAGTATCTTCGGACCAGGGGATGATGTCGATCTTCTCGCCCTGAAGTTCCTGCACGACCGCCTGTACGCGGCTGCCCTTCATGCCGACGCAGGCGCCGACCGGGTCGATCGAGCTGTCGCGGCTAATGACGCCGATCTTGGCGCGGCTGCCCGGATCGCGAGCGGCGGCCTTGATCTCGATGATGCCGTCGTAGATTTCGGGCACTTCCTGCGCGAACAGCTTGCGCATGAAATCGGGGTGAGCGCGCGACAGGAAGATCTGCTGCCCGCGATTGTTGCGTTCGACCTTGGTGATGAGCGCGCGGATGCGTTCCCCGTTGCGGATCGGTTCGCGCGGAATCTGCTGGTCGCGGCGGATAACTCCGTCAGCGCGCCCCAGGTTCACGATGACGTGACCAAATTCGACCGATTTGATGACGCCGGTGATGATCTCGCCGGCTCGGTCCTTGAACTCTTCGTACTGCCGCTCGCGCTCGGCATCGCGGACCTTCTGGAAAATGACCTGCTTGGCAGACTGCGCATCGATGCGGCCAAGGTCAACCGGCGGCAGCGGATCGACGATGAAGTCGCCGACCTTGGCCCCGTCCTGCAATTTCTGCGCCTGCTCGACCGAAACCTGCTTGAAGTAGTCCTCGACCTCTTCGACCACTTCCACGACGCGCCACAGGCGCAGGTCACCCGTTTGCGGGTCGAGCTTGGCCCGGATGTCGTTTTCCGCCCCGTAGCGGTTGCGCGCGGATTTCTGGATCGCTTCTTCCATCGCTTCGATGACGATCGCCTTGTCGATCATCTTTTCCGACGCGACCGAGTTCGCGATTGCGAGCAGTTCGGCCTTGTTGGCGGATACGGCAGTGGTGGCCATCAGTCTTCGACCTTTTCTTCTACTTCGACGATGTCCTCGGCACCCGTGGTGTCGAGCGGTTTGGTGGCGGCGATGAGTTCATCCGTCAGGACGAGCTTCGCCGAGTGAATGTCGGCCAGCGGCAGAGCGGTTTCCCCCGCCTTGTTGTCGATGATAGTGACAATGTCACCGTTGATCCCGCGCAGGATCCCGCGAAAAGTGCGTTGACCGGGCGCCGACTTGTCCAGGCTGATCTTCGCCTCGTGCCCGGTCCAGTTCGCGAAATCCTTGGGCCGGGTCAGGGGCCGGTCGATGCCTGGGCTGGACACTTCGAGGTGATAAGCGCCCTCGATCAGCTCGTCGCCCGCCTCTTCCAGAGCGTCGAGGCGGTCCGACACCCGCCGCGACAGAGCCGCGCACTGGTCGATGATCATTTGCCCAGTGGCCGGGTCTTCCGCCATGATCTGCAGCGCCTGGCCGCCTTCGCCCGCCTCGCTCGCCATCATCTTGACCCGCACAAGATCGAGCCCAAGCGCGCGCGCCTCCGGCTCTATGAGATCAGTCAGGCGGGCTAGATCGGCCATCAACTCTCCAATTAGCTGGACTTTGTGGCAAAGCGGTTTCGTGCCGGCCCCTTGCGGCGCCAGCCCCTACTTCGCTTTCACAATGTCGGGATTGCCGGAGAGATAGTTTGCTCCCGCCCGATTGGCAAGCGCCTTTTCGCAAGATCAGCGGTCGTAGCCCTGCGCCCATGCCCGAGCCGCCTGCCGCGCAGCCTCGTCCTGCATGCGGGCAGCTTCGTCGGCGAGGCCGCGCAGGCCGACTACCTGATCGCGCCGCAACGGCGCGTCGAAGGCGATGCCCGCCAAGGCGCCGCGGCGCCACACCAGCGTGCCGAACAGTTCCAGATGGAGGCATCGTACGACGACCATCACCCCCGGGCGAGGTGGTTCCGGAGCAGCGACCCGGGCACCGGTTTCGGACACGTCGACCACTGTGCAGTCGCCGCTGCCGGTGGCCGAAACGATCCGGGCCGGCAGGCTTACGCGCAGCCGCGAACGGGCGCGCTTCCCTGTCAGGCTGGCCGGTGGAGAACAGGCTGTTTCGTTCCGCATAACAGACCATTTCCGGCCATGGTCTTGAAGAAGCGTGGCGGGCAGGGCCGGCAAAACACCTAGAGCGGATCAGCCTTCGGTCAGCCCGTGCTTCTTTATGCAATGGCGCAACTGGTCGTAGCTGAGGCTGAGCGCCTTGGCCGTCTGCCGCTGGTTCCACCTGTTCGCGCCGAGGTGGTGCGCCAGAATTCGCCGCTCGTAGGCCTCGACCGCAGCGCGCAGGTCATGCACGCTCTCGTGGGTGGGCTCGGGTGCCGGGGCCAGAGCCGGAGCTGCCGTCCCGTTGTCTCCCGATTTCGGGGTGGCCATCGGCTTCCAGGGCGAGGAGAACGGATCGAACTGCACATGGCCGACCGGCTCCTCCCAATTGTCCCAGCGATAGATGGCGCGTTCTACCACGTTGCGCAGTTCGCGCACATTGCCAGGCCAGCGGTACTCCTCAAGCTCTCGCTGCACGTGCGGGGCATAGCCGGGCCACGCCTCCCACCGCAGTTCGGCGGCCATCCGGCGTCCGAAGTAATCGGCCAGCACCGCGATGTCTCCTTCGCGAACCCGCAGCGGCGGCAGGGTAATGACCTCGAACGACAGCCGGTCGAGCAGGTCCGCCCGAAACGTCCCGGCGGTCGCGCGTGCCGGCAGGTCTTCGTTGGTGGCGCCCACGATCCGCACATCGACCCTGATCGGACGGGACGAACCGATCCGCGTCACCTCGCCGTACTCGACTGCGCGCAGCAGGCGTTCCTGCGCACCCATCGACAGGGTGCCCAGCTCGTCGAGGAACAGGGTGCCCTTGTCCGCTTCCTCGAACCGGCCGACCCGCGCCTTGGTCGCGCCGGTGAACGCACCCGCTTCGTGCCCGAACAGTTCCGCTTCGATCAGGGTTTCCGGCAGCGCGGCGCAGTTCACCGTCACCAGCGGCTCGCCCCAGCGCGTGGACAGGCGGTGGAGACGTTCGGCGATCAGTTCCTTACCCGTGCCCCGCTCCCCGATCACCAGCACCGGGCGGTGCATGGGCGCGGCACGGCTGGTCCGCTCTACAGCGTCCAAGAACGCGCCGGATTGCCCAACGAACTGACCTTCCCGCTCCATCGCGCCGCATATTAGCGATCAGCACCAACGAATGGCAACAATTTCGCATTCTACCAATATGCTGGCTCGCTACTTCCCCGAAAACCGCAATTGGCACGCTGGTTGCTTGGCCTGTCGTACAGGAGACGAAACATCATGCAACAGCATCCCTTTTCTGCTACCAGCTTTGCCAAGGCCGCGATGGTATTTGCCCCCCTTATGGCGGCGCTGATCGTGTTTGGCCCGGCTCTGCCTGCCGCGCATATTGCCCCGCAGGCCGGGATGGGCTGGCAGCAGGTGGAACTGGCATGAGCATGTCCGACGACGACTTCCTCCGCCCCGAAGACGACACTCCGGCTCGCGGCCGCGGCGCTGGCCGCGCCCCCCGGATCGAACGTGAGATGGAACGCATCCGCCGTTCGCCCGCTCCGCGCGTGGCCGACAGCGAACCGGAATACCGCCGCCAGCGCCGCACTCCTCGCGGACCGGAAGATTTCTTCAACGGAGCCAACTTGATGGGTATATTCAATCGCACCCGCGACATCATCGCCGCCAACTTCACCGACATGCTCGACCGGGCGGACGACCCGGCCAAGATGATCCGCATGATCATCATGGAAATGGAGGAAACGCTGGTGGAGGTGCGCGCTTCGGCGGCCCGCACCATCGCCGACCAGAAGGAAATGCACCGGCACACGGTCAAGCTGGACCGGTTGCAGGCGGAGTGGGCGGAAAAGGCGCAGCTTGCCCTGTCCAAGGATCGCGAGGATCTGGCCCGGGCGGCTCTCGTGGAAAAGAACAAGGCGTCCGACATGGCCCTTCAGTTGAAGGAAGAAATCGCCGTGCTCGACGATGCCCTGCGCGCCTATGAGCAGGACATCCAGAAGCTGCAGAGCCGCCTGCGCGAGGCGCGCAGCCGGCAGACGGCCATCGCCGCCCGGCTGGAGTCGGCGGAAAACCGGGTCAAGCTGCGTACCCTGATGAGCACGGAGCGGGTGGACGAGGCATTGTCCCGCTTCGACCAGTTGGAGCGCCGCGTCGATTATGCCGAAGGACGGGCCGACGCGCTGAGCATCGCCGGCGAAGGCAAACGGTCGCTCGCCGACGAGATCGCCGCGCTGGAAGGATCGGACAAGGTGGATGAAGAGCTTGAGGCGCTGAAGAAGGCGCTGGGCAAGACCGACGAAAACAAGGAGGGCTGAGAGATGGACGATTTCATCTGGGTCGCGGCGATCTTCATCGCTCTGCCATGGATCGTGCTGCACTACATTACCCGGTGGAAGACCGCCGCAACCATCACCACCGATGACGAGGTGCTGCTGGACGAGCTGTACCAGCTGGCCAAGCGGCTGGACGAACGGATGGACACGGTGGAACGTCTCGTCGCCGCCGACAACCCGGAATACACCGCACCCAAGCTGATCCACGACCGGGAGATCGACAACGAGAAGCTGCGCGAACTGGACCGCATGCTGGCCGAGAAGAAAGGACAACGCCAATGAATACGCCGCGCACGTCGCTCTACAAGGACAAGAGCAACGCCAAGCTGATGGGTGTCTGCGCCGGCATCGCGGACTACACCGGGGTGGATGCGCTGTGGGTCAGGCTGGGCGCGGTGTTCCTGCTGTTCGCGCTGAGCGGCACGCTGATCCCGGTGTATTTTGTCGCCGGCCTTCTGCTGAACAACAAGCCGGAGCATCTCTATCGCGATCCGCAGGAGCAGAAATACTGGCAGGGCGTGCGGCAGAGCCCCAAGCGGACCGCCCGCGAAATCCGCGCCCGGATGAAGGACGTGGATCGCCGCCTGGCCGATGTGGAGACGTATTACGTCTCCAGCAACCCGCGCCTCAACGCCGAAATCGAACGGCTGCGCTGACGGCCGCGAAAGGGGGAGTAGCATCAAATGGAATGGATGATCGGATTTGCGCCTTTCCTGATGGTCATCATGATCGTCTGGATCGTGTCCCGCGCCAAGCTGGAGAGCCGCAAGCTCAAGTACACGGCTTCCGAGACGGCGGAAAAGGCCGCGCAGTATGTCGGGCAGATCAAGAGCCTGGAGGACCGTGTCGCCGTGCTCGAGCGCATCGTCACCGACAGCGGCTACAACGTGTCCGCGCAGATCGAGGCGCTGCGCGACGTGCGACGGGTAGAGGACGAAGGTGCGGGCGTGATGCTGGGCACCGGCAACAGGGAGCGTGCGTGATGGACTGGAGCAATCCTGCCTTTATCCTGCTGATCATCGCCGTCAGCTATGGCGGCTGGCTCATCAACAACTGGATCCGCGCCAAGCACGGCTACCCCCTGGAAGACGAATACGGCGGCAAGAGCGTCCTGCCTGCGCAGGGCAGCGACCCCGCGCTGTCCGCGGAAAACGACCGGCTGCGCGAGGAACTGAAAACGGTGCTCGGCCGCGTGGCAGTGCTCGAACGCATCGTGACCGACAGGGGCTATAGCCTGGCCGAGGAAATCGAAGCGCTGCGCGAGCTGCCCAGCCCTGCACCGCAGGCACAAAGTGCTGCACCTCACAACCCGGCGAAGGAGCGTGCGTGATGAGCGCCGTTGATTTTCTCCCATACCTCGGCTGGATCATCCTCGCCTGCTTCATCCTCGGCGCCCTGGGAATTGCGGTTTCGTTCCAGACCACCAGGCTCAAGATCAAGAACGGCTATCCGCTGGAAGGCATGTGGGGCCAGTCACTGAAGCCCGGCAGCGACAAGCAGACAGCCGAGAGGGTCATGCTGCTGACGCAGGAAAATGCGCAGCTTCGCGCCGAGATCGGGTCGGTCAAGGACCGCCTCGCGAATGTGGAACGGATCGTCACCGACAGCGGCTACCACCTGGGGCACCAGATAGAGGCGCTACGACTGGAGCAGCGGGAGGACGCCAGATGAGCCTGTGGACCATGATCTTCCTGATCGTGCTGGTCAGCTGCGTGACGAGCATTTTCGTGGAGCGCCAGAAAACGCTGCGCAAGACCGGCGGCCTTGGCGAAGCGGACCGCCGCGCGCTTGAGGAGGAGCGCAGCCGCGCCCGGTCCGAGATCGCCGAACTGCGCGAACGGGTGAAGGTGCTGGAACGCATCGCCACCGATGGCCACACGCTGGGCGCAAGCGACACGCGCCGCATCGCGGCGGAAATCGACGCGCTGCGCGAAGAACAGAACCGCTGACCGGCAGGAGGAGAGGTGATGATGCCCGAACCTGTAACCGTGATCGCCCTCACCAGCCTGGTCGGCCTGTGCATCGTGACGGCCGGACTGCTCAAGGCCTGGCTCGCCTGGTTGCGGATCAGGGAACGGGAACTGGACCGCAACGCCGACCAGCCGCGGCCGGAACGCGGGTCGCCCGAAGGGGCAGCGCGGATCGAACTGGCCGACCTCAAGGAACGCATCCGCAAGCTGGAAGCCATTGCGAACGGCGTGGATCTCTGAAAGGCAAGGCGGCCGGGCTTCGCCGCGCATTGTCGGGTATATCATTCCCCGCTAAGGCAGCCAGCCATGCGCTCGCTCGATGACATCCGCGAAGAATACGAATTTCTCGACGGCGACGAACGCTATCGCCTGCTGATCGAACTGGGACGCGAACTGGAACCGATGCCGGACGCACTCAAGACCGACGCGACACTGGTGCGCGGCTGCTCCGCCCAGGTCTGGGTGTATCCGACCCCGGCGGGCGACAGGCTGCATTTTCTGGCGGACAGCAACGCGGCCATTACCAAAGGCATTGTTGCGCTGGTGATCGCGGCGGTGCAGGACAAGCCGGCAGCAGATGTTGCCGCGATGGACATCGCCGGGGCGCTGGCACCGTTCGGGCTGGAAAAGCAACTGTCGTCAAACCGCACCCAGGGCGTGCCCAATATGATCAGCCTGATCAAGTCACACGCCGAACGGCTGGCAACGGTTTAGGCACACTGGCGCAAGGCAGCATCGTGCCCGGCTACGACTGGCGGCAGAACCTGGCCGGCGCGGACTTCGCCGACTGGTTCACTGTTGCCGCTTACGGCCTCGCCATTGCCGCTGCTATGGTGGCGGCACGCGGCGCGCGGGCGCACGAGCGGACGCAGGACGGGCTGTTCTGGCACTTTGTCGCCTTGGCGCTCGGCTTCCTGGCGGCGAACGAGCTGCTCGACCTCCAGACACTGCTCACCGCGCTGGGCAAGCAGGCAGCCTTGAACGAAGGCTGGTACGATCAGCGTCGCGTTGTGCAGATGTGGTTCATCCTGGCCCTGCTGATCGGAGCATTGCTTGGAGGCGCGGCCATCGTCTGGCTGACACGCAGGTCTCAGGCCGCCATCCGCCTCGCAATCGGCGGCCTCGCGTTCATTGCGGTTTTCGTCCTCGTCCGCGCAGCGTCGTTCCATCATACGGACGAATGGCTCGGCCGCGATCTGTCGCTCATCGACTATGGCACGGCGCAGGAAGTGACGGGCATCGCGCTGGTGGCATTCGCGGCGGTCCTGTACCGGCGCGCCCTTGCCCGCTCCGCGCCTCCGCAAGCGAGCGGAAGCAGCGGGCGCTAGGCTCCCACGCTGTCCCGGACGCGAGCGATGCCGGCTTCGCGCTGGCGTTTCAGTTCCGCTTTCAGCTTGGCGGGGCTCCGCGCCAGAACGAAACCGAAGCTGACCCCGCCCTCCTTGCCGATGGTCGCGTGGTGCAGCTTGTGCGCCTGCACCAGCCGCTTGGCATAACCGCGCTTGGGCACCCATTTGAAATACCGCTGATGAACCAGCCCGTCGTGCACGAAGGTATAGATGAGGCCATAAAGGGTGATGCCAAAAGCGGTCCACCACAGCGCATCCGACCAGACATAGCCGACGGCAAACATGATGAACACGATGGTGCCGAACACGACGGCATACAAGTCGTTCTTCTCAAGCGCATTGTCATGGGGTTCGTGGTGGTCGCGGTGCCACGCCCAGCCCCACCCGTGCATCACGTATTTGTGCGCCCACCAGGCAAACAGTTCCATGCCGATCACGGCGGCGGCGACGATGGCGATGATTTCGAGCGTACTCATGCTGTTACCATATCGGCTTTGCTGACTTGGCTGCGACGCCAGGCCGGCAGTTGCCACCACGGCACATGCGGCGCGAGGTGGTGTTCGTGATGATACCCAAAATGGAAACAGGTGGCGAGGCTGCGCAGCGTGCCAAAGCCTTCGCTGCGGGCATTGTGCTGGTCGGCGAAGGCGCCGCGCCGGTGGTTGTGCGGGCGGTAAGTACCGAAGTAGAACAATTGCAGCGACGACAGGATTGCCGGCGCGCCGTACAGCAGCACGATCTTGGTCATGGGCACATCCAGCACCAGCCAGTAAAGGGTCACCACCGTGCTGACGAACAGGATCGAGTTCCAACCGAAATAGCGGCGGATAAAGGTCGCGTACCAGCGCCAGAAACGGGTCGGGTGCTGCTCGTCGAAATCGGGATCCCCCGCCCGCCCGGCATGGCGATGGTGCGCAAAGTGTGCCTCGCGCATCCGGCGCCAGACAAAACCAGCGTACAGGAACAGCAGACTTGCGCCGACTGCCGTGTTGATCCGCCTGCCGCCGGGCACCAGCGAGCCGTGCATCGCGTCATGGCTGATAATGAACAGGCCGACCGACAACCAGCACTGCACGGCCGCCATCAGCAGCGCGAGCGGCAAACTGGCCCAGGTCAGGTCGAACACGAACATGGCGTAGACATGGATGCCCAGCCAGCCCGCGAAAACCAGCGCCGCCAGGATCAGGCCAATCACGGCCTGCCGATTGCCGCTGCGGCGCGACCGAAGGGATGATGCGTAGTGCATGCTCAGCCCATATAGGCCGCCTCACAGCGCACGCAAAGCGGTTCAGGACGGGGTGGCGACGCCTTCGCCGAAAAAGTACCGGGCGACTTCTTCGCCAATGCGCGCGGGCCGGTGCGTGACTGCATCAAGGCAGCACCAGGCCGATTTCACCTCCGCCAGCACCTCTTCGCCGCGGCTGATCACGGTGGTGTAGAACGCGCGCACCCCGGCGATCTTCTCCAGCACGGTGCTGGCCACCACCTCGTCATCCAGGAAGGCCGGCTTGCGGTATGTGATCTCGTGCTTGAGCGCGACCCACGCGCGGCTGGCGACCGCATCGGCCGGGGCCAGCTTGCGCCAGTGCGCCAGCACCGCGTCCTGCACCCATGACAGGTAACGCGCGTTGTTGACGTGCCCCATGAAGTCGATGTCAGCGGGCACGATGCGGATGGGGAAGGCGAAAGGTTTGGCTGACATGGGTGTAAGCTAACCGCGAAATCGTTACCGCGCCATGACTCTCGCCAAAAAGATTTGCCGCCATCGGGCGTCCGAGTTGTTTTTGGCGGCCTTGCACTTGCCCCCGACCGACGAAAGCCGCATGACACCGCCATGACCAGCAAAGTCCCACGCGCCGCCGGGAAAGCGGCAGTTGCCATCGGCTCTGCGGCCATTGCCGCGGCGCTGCTCTACTCCTCCCGGCGCAAGGACCGGCAGGAAAAGGACAAGCCGGCCCCGCCGCACACCCCAACGGGCGAGCCGCCGCAGACGGATTGACAGGGAACCCACGAATGAAAGCATTGCTCTCGAACGAGGTCGGCGGACCGGAAACACTGGTTCTGGCGGAAATCGACTCTCCTGTCGCCGGACCGGGACAGGTCGTGATCGATGTCGCGGCCTGCGCGATCAATTTCCCCGATGCCCTGATCATTCGCGACCTCTACCAGATGAAGCCGCCCCGCCCGTTCTCGCCCGGCAGCGAGATCTCCGGCACGATCGCATCGCTGGGCGAAGGCGTGACGGGCTGGCAGGTGGGCGAAAAGGTCATCGCCGGTCTGGGCAGCGGAGGGTTGCGCGAACAGATCGTCGTGGAAGCGGCCCGGTTGTTCCGCGTCCCGGACAGCATCGACCTGATCGAGGCATCCGCGCTGCTGATGACCTATGGTACGTCCATTCACGCGCTGAAGGACCGGGGCCACATCAAGGCCGGCGAAACGGTGCTGGTGCTGGGTGCGGCGGGCGGCGTCGGCCTGTCCGCCGTCGAGCTTGCCAAGGCTTACGGATGCCGGGTGGTCGCGGGTGTCTCCAGCGAGGAAAAGGCGCAGGCCGCGCGCAAGTCGGGCGCGGACGAAGTCGTCATCTACCCGCGCGCGCCGTTCGACAAAGACCAGTCGAAGGCGCTGGCCAATCAGTTCAAGGAAGCCGTCGGGCCGAACGGCGCCGACATCATCTATGACGTGGTGGGCGGCGATTATTCGGAACCCGCGCTGCGGGCGATCGCCTGGGAAGGCCGGCTGCTGGTTATCGGGTTCCCGGCCGGCATCGCCAAAATGCCGCTCAACCTGACGCTTTTGAAAAGCTGCGACATTCGCGGCGTGTTCTGGGGCGCGTTCACCATGCGCGAACCGGAACGCAACGCTGCCAACATCGCCGAACTGTTCGACCTGTGGCGGGCGGGCAAGATCAGGCCGACGATCTCGGAGACCTATACCCTCGCTCAGGCACCCGAAGCCATCGCCAAGCTGGAACGGCGCGAAGCGGTCGGCAAGCTGGTTGTCACCATGTGAGGCGACGCTTGTTGCCGGTGGGCAGCGGGGCTAATGCGGCAGTCAAGATTGTACAGCGAGGATGCTCATGACCGATTTTTCCGACCGCCAGCGGGGTGAAGAAGCGAAGTTCGCCTTCGACGAGGAGAACGCCTTCAAACTGGCCGCACGGCGCAACCGTCTGCTGGGCCAGTGGGCTGCCGGCAAGATGAACCTCACGCCCGAGGAAACCGACAGCTACGCAACGGCCGTCGTGCAGGCCGATTTCGAGGAAGCTGGCGACGCCGATGTCGTGCGCAAGGTCCTGGGCGATCTGACCGCCGCTGGTCACGACACGACCGAAGCCGATGTGCGCGCCGCGCTGGAGGATTGCGAGGCAGAGGCCCGCCGCCAGTTGATCGGCAACGGGTAAGCTCGCCATGCCCATGCCTGCCGAGGAGATCAGCCGCCTGATCGGCGACGCCCTGCCGGGAGCACAGGTCGTTATCCGCGATCTGGCCGGGGACGGCGACCATTATGCCGCGGAAGTCGTCGCGCCGCAGTTCTCCGGCCTGCCCCGCGTCAAGCAGCACAAGCTGGTTTACGACGCGCTGGGCGGCCGCGTGGGCGGCGTGCTCCACGCCTTGCAACTGACGACGCGCGCTCCCAACTGATCCGGACCAGCCAACAACAACAGGGTTCAAGCCCATGTCCGACGCACACCAACGCATTTCCGACATCGTCCACGGCAACGACGTCGTGCTGTTCATGAAGGGGACGCCGCTGTTCCCGCAGTGCGGTTTTTCCAGCAAGGCGGTGCAGATTCTCGACCACTGCAACGTCGCGTACAAAAGTTTCGATGTCCTGCAGGACATGGAAGTGCGCCAGGGCATCAAGGCATATTCCGACTGGCCCACGATCCCGCAACTCTATGTGAAGGGTGAGTTCGTGGGCGGCAGCGATATCATGACGGAAATGTTTGAAGCAGGCGAACTGCAGGAACTGCTCGCCGAAAAGCACGTCACAGCGGCCGGCTAGCGCCCGCCTTGCAAGACGGCGCACAACTTCAAGGCATACCTGCAGCGACGCTGATCGTCTTCCGTCACGGGAGCGCGGGTGGACCCCCGGAAATCCTGATGGTGGTGCGGTCCCGTTCGCTGGTGTTTGCGGGCGGTGCCGCCGTATTCCCCGGCGGCCGGGTCGATGAGGCGGACCGGGCATTGGCAGCGCGGCTCGATCATGGCTGCGCCAACCCGGACGAGGCAGCGCACCGGATTGCCGCGGTGCGCGAAACGCTGGAGGAAACCGGGCTGGCCGTGGGTCTGCACGGCACGGTCGATGCAGCGCGCGCGGCGGATGCGCGCGCAATGCTGCTTGCGGAAGGGGCGCTGGCGCCGGTGCTGGACCGGTTTTGCTGGCGGATTGAATTTGCCGCATTGACGCCGTTCACCCGCTGGCTCCCCAAGGGTATGAAGCACGAGCGTATTTTCGACACCCGCTTCTATCTTGCCGATCTGGGCACCGGCGCGGTCGACGTGACAGTGGATGCGACGGAAAACACGCGCTTGTTCTGGACCACCGCACAAGGTGCGCTGAGGGCGGCGGAGCGAGGCGAGATCAGCGTCATTTTTCCCACGCGCCGCAATCTGGAACGACTGGCCACCTTTCCCGACTTCGCCGCCGCGCGCGCACAGGCCGAAGCACTGCCTCGCGGCACGGTGTCGCCTAAGATCGTGGAACGGGACGGCACCCGCTGGCTGACTATCCCCGAAGGCCTGGGTTATCCGGTCACGCAGGAGCGGCTGGACAGCGCGTTTCGCGGGTGATCCGCCGGGGTCACGCTGGCTAGGAGGAGGCGTGGGGCACGCGATGCCCCGGTTCGCCGCATGAGAGCAGCTGAACTCAGTTATCCATCGCGTCGCCAGGCTGGACCGCACTTTGCGGCGGCTTTACACCGGCTGCATGCCGCTTCGCCTTGCACTCTGCCTCCCGCTGCTCGTGACAGCCTGTGTGCAACAGGAGGTGCCGGTGGCTGACACGATTGGAACGACACCGCCGGTCGAGGGCAGCGCCGCCGACGAAGCTCGCGACGCGGCGGTTCGGGATTTGAACCGGCTGATCAGCGCCTGCGATGCGGCGGCGGTGCAGCGGCGGGTGGGTGCACGGCTGGACCGGGTGCTTCAGCACGCCTTGCTGGAGGAAAGCAGCGCGGCGGATCTGCGGGTGGTGCGGCCCGGGCAACCGGTATCCCGGGATCTGCGCACCGACCGGCTCACCGTGGAGGTCGACGGGCAAGACGTGATCACGCGCCTTACTTGCGGCTAAGGGAAACCTGTTCCAGCAAAAAGGGCCGCCGGATCGCTCCAGCGGCCCTCCCCCTGCTAAGCCCGATCAGAAGCGGATGGTGAGATCGGCCATCGCACGGTCATCCCGCAGATCGCTGCGACCGACCGAGGTTTCGAAGCCGGCGCCCAGTTGCAGCGTGCGGTTGCCCACGGTGAAGCCGCCCTTCAACTCGCCCCACTGGTTGTCGCCGCCGGCCAGTGGCAAGGCAATCGCCACGTAATCGGCCCCGGCAAACCGCACTTCCATGCCGCTCTCCGCGCCATCCAGCAGGCGGACGTAATCCGCCTGCAGCTGCGGCACGAAAGTCCAGCCGTTGCCGAGACTGTGGGAACCGGCCAGCTTCATCCCCACCTTGGCATCGACCCGCTGGGTGGTGACATCGTCGATCGCAAGGGCGGCTTCACCGCCCAACTCGGTCATGCTGGACAGCTGGGCGCGGGTATAGCCCAGCTGCACCCGCGGGGTCAGCGTCAGGCCGCGCGCAATGTCGACATTGACGCCGGTTTCGCTGACCAGGGCGATGCGCGAGGCGTCCTGCTCTCCGAACAGGCTGGACCCGCCCGCCAGGCCGATACCGAACCGCGCGGTGCGGATGCGGGCCTGCTCCATATTGGCCGCGAACCCGGTATAGGCCCCGCCCCCCAGCTGGTAGCTGCCATACAGCGCCACCTGATCGAGGGTGGAGCGTGCCTGGTCCCCGCCGCCGAAGCTGGACCCGCTGGCATGGCCCGCTGCAATTCCCAGCATGAAGTTGCGGGCAACTTCGTGTTCCAGCCCCATTCCGAAATAGGTGGAGCGGGTGCCGTCCTCGACCCGGTCGGCCGAGTAGCCGAGGCTCTGCCCCGCGACGATGCCGCCGGTGACGAAACCGGTGACGCCTTCGGGCAGGGCAAGCGCACGCTGCTGGTCGGGAGCGAGGCCGGCAAACCCGGCGCGGGTCAGCTGTGCCGCCCGCGTCGTCCCGTCCTGATCGATCACACCCAGTGGCGAACCGATGATGGAGAGGGTGCCGGTCGTCGCCTGGGCCGAACCGATCGTGGACAAGCGGTCGGTGACGACGCCGAAGAGTTGCCTGCTCTGCCGTTCGAACAGCTGCCTGCCCTGCTCGTTCGAGCGCGGCGCCAGGCTGCTCAGCGACTGGGTCAGGGCGGCACCATCCATCAGGTCGACCGCGCCATACAGGTTGTAGAGCGAGGTGTAGGACCGGTCCCGCAGCAGGTCGAGCGCCACCGCGAACGCCGTTGCCGTCAGGGCGTTGGGGCTGATCAGGTCGGACAGCCGCCCTGCCTGCAGCGTGGCCGTCACCTCGTTCCCGGTGTAGGTCAGCTCCGGCCGCAGCACGCCCAGCGCGGCATAGGTCTTGCCGAACTGCCCGTCGATGCCGGTCCCTGCCTGCGCGATGGTGAACGTCTGGCCCCAGCGCGGCGCGGCGCCCGCCGCCTTGTTGATGACCAGCTTGCTGCCGATCGCGTTGGCATCGCCGGGGTCCGACAGCGACAGGGTGCCGGTGACCGACAGCCGGTCCGATCCTGCCCGGTTCAGTTCGATCATCAGGGTCGAGCCGGACGCCAGGATCGCATTGCCGTCGATGGTGAGGGTTCCGGTGCCACGTGCCGCGCCCGGTGCGATGATGCTGGCCACCGACGTCAGGAACGGCGTGCGGAACGTGCCCGTGCCCGACAGCACGCCGGACAGCAGGAAGGTTTCGTTGGCCGAGATCCTGCCGTTCAAATCCGTCCAGCCGAGCAGCTGCGTATAGTCACCCAGCACGCTGAGCGACGCACCCTGCGCCACCTCCAGCTTGGCAAGGCCCTCCATGGTGAACCGGTCGATGGTGATGTCGGCGCCCGACAGCGTGGTTGAACCGCGGTTCAGCGTCACGTCAAAATAGCGCGGGCGAATGCCGGCCTGCGGATTGGCGCGGATGTTGTTCGGCACGAAGTTCTGGGTGCCCGGTCCGCCCTCCACAAAGAACTGCGGGCCGGTCGCGCCAACTACCGCGTCCTGTTCGAACTGCGTGCATTGGCCGGTCTTGGGGAACGGGAACGTCAGCTGAATGCCGCAGACCTCGCCGAACTTCGCGCCTTCCCCGCCGACCTCCGCGCCCGGCGCGTTCGGCAGCCGGTTGAGCAGATTGCCATCAAGCCCGACCAGGTAATTGGGGTCCATCGCCTGCACCCAGTGGTTCGGATCGGTCCACTGCCCCTTGCCGCCCTTGGTGGTCGCGTAAACATAGGGGTTGTTGGCGACGATCACCTGCCAGAAGGCGTGGAGCGGTTGATAGAAGCTGTAGCTGCCATAAGCGTCGCCAAACTGCGTGCCAAAGATGCTGCCCCCGCCGGACAGGACGCCGATGATAACATCGCGATTGTATTTCTGGTCCAGCACCAGCGGCCCGCCGGAATCGCCGCCCGCAGTCGTGCCTTCACGCGGTAGAGGCGTGTCGCCACTGCCGAAAATCCCGAAGTCGAGCCGCAGCTGGGTCACGTCGTAAATGCCGCTGGGGTCGGTGAAGGCGGTGAAATACAGGTTCTGCGGCAAACCGCCCGCGCTGAAGCCCAGCCCCGTGTCCAGATCGTCGAGCGAACCCAGGAACGAGACGTAGTTTTCCGCGATGCGGCGGCGCCAGTCGATGCCCAGATTGCCACTGGCATTGGTGCCACGACCACCATAGCCGATGATGGTCACGTGCTCCTGCTGGTCGATCGGGGTGAACAGCATCGCCCAGGTCGGGATATCGAAAGCCGGCGTGTCGAGCGTCGCGAGGGCGATGTCCGCTTCGAGAAAGCCGAATGCCAGCGAGCGCTGGTCGTACCACAGGTGCTCGACGTTGTAGAGGTTCAGCGCCTTGTTGGTGGCATTGACGGTACCGCCGTCGAGGCCCAGCCATTGCCGCACCGCCGGAAGATTGTCGGCGTTGAACCCGAAGCTCATCGGCACTCCGCCGGTCGGAGAGCCATAGGCATCCGCTGGCCGGTTGTTGGCGCAGTGCGCGGCGAACAGGACCGTTCGCGGATTGATGAGCGATCCGGTGCACAGGCCAACGGAAAAGGAGGTTGGACTGTTGCGGATAACCATCTGCCCCACTCCCGTGACCCCGCTGTCCAGGGCACCGGCCGGCGCCGGAACGTTCGGGAGGATGTCGTCACGGGTGATGATCTGCGCATCCCGTGAAGGGGCGAGGCTCACTGCGTCGCTGGTCACAGAGGCGCTGGGGCGGTCGATGCTGATCGCCGGAGCCCCCTGTTCCTGTGCCAGGGCGACCCCGGGAAGGACCAGAGCCAGAGCTGAACTTGCGGCCAGCAGGCCGGTGCGAAGCGCATGTTGAGTTGTCATGTGGTCCCCGTTTTGCAGCAGGCAGGGCGTCAGACTCGGTAGAACAGCCCTTTCTCCATCAGCAGCAGGTTAATGAAAGATGACCAGAGGTCGAGCCTAAAGTTCACAAAACTTGCGCGAACAGTGGATAACGCGGCTGCTTGTGTCGATGTGATGCGAGTTGGCCGGCTCAGGTTGCGGTTTGCGCAACCGCCTCCGGCTAGTGTCACCCTTGCACAATGGCGCCGGCTTTTGCCAAAGGAGCCGCATGCGTTGGCTTCTGCGGTCCGGACTTATTCTAATGTGCCTTGCGGTGGCCGGATACCCGGCAACCCGCGCGGATGCGCAACTGCTCCCCACGGGTGACGCGACGGCGAGCCAACCTGAACCCGATCCCTACGGGCGGGAAACGCCGCGCAGCGCCGTCACCGGCCTGCTCCGCGCATTTGCGGAACAGAATTACGAGGTTGCGGCCCAGTACCTTGCCGTACCGGCCCGCCAGCAAGACGAGGCCGCAGCGCTTGCTCTGGCGCTCAGGAACGCGCTCAATTCGGGCGGGTCGCTGAAACCCTACGCCGAACTTTCGAACGACCCTGCCGGCACCACCGGAGACGGGCTGGCCCCGCACCTTGACCAGATCGGCATCCTGTCGCGCGACACAGCCGATCCAATCCTGCTCCAGCGGTTCGAGGCCGAAGGCGCCGCGCCGGTCTGGCAGATTTCGGCGGAGACGCTGCAACTGCTGGAGCCGACGCCCCAGGAGGCGCAGCAGGCCGCGGAGCCGGTCCCCGAGACCAGCGTGGTTGCGGGCGCACCCCTTGCCGACTGGCTGACGCTGATCGGCATTCTGCTGATCGTGTTTGTCGGGTTCTGGGTCGTCTCGTCGCTCATCCTGTGGCTGCTGCGGCGCACGTTGACGATAGATTCGCCGGTCTATCATCTGCTGAATGCCGCGCTTCCGCCGCTGGCGCTGTTCCTGTCCTTTGTCGTGTTCCGCATCTTTGGCGAGGATGCGCCGGTGTCGATCATCGCGCGTCAGACGCTCCTGCGCTACCTCGGCATTCTAGGCGTCGTGGCGCTGGTCTGGTTCCTGCTGAGGCTGGTGGACGCGGTGGCGAGCTGGCTGACTTCGCGGATGGAGCGAGCCGATCGCCGGCAAGCGGCTTCCGTGATCGTATTCGCCCGCCGCGTCATCAAGGTTATCCTGCTGGCGCTGGCGTTGATCGGGGTGCTCGACACGCTGGGGTTCAATGTGACCACCGGGGTCGCTGCGCTGGGCATCGGCGGGCTGGTCCTTGCCCTTGGCGCACAGAAGTCGGTGGAAAACCTCGTCGGCACCGTCAGCGTCCTGGCCGACCGTCCAATCCAGGTGGGCGATGTCTGCAAGGTCGGCGGTGTCATCGGGACGGTCGAGGATATCGGCATCCGTTCCACCCGGATCCGCACAACCGACCGAACGGTTGTCACCATTCCGAACGGCGATTTCTCGTCGGAGCGGATCGAAAACTATTCGCAGCGCGACCGCCACCTGTTCAGAGTGGTCATAGGGCTGGAATATTCTTTGAGCGCGGCGCGGCTGCGACAGGCATTGAACATCATCAAGCAAGTGCTGGCCGAGCATCCCAAAGTGGCCGAGGACGCGCGTGCCACGCTAAAGGATTTCGCGCCGGACTCCCTGGCGGTTGAAACCTTCGCATATATCGATGTCGCCGATTACACGGAAAGCGTGTTCATCCGCCAGGAACTGCTGCTGGAAATCTACCGCCGGCTGGAGGAAGCTGACGTCGGCTTCGCCTTCCCCACGCGCACGCTGTACCTGCGGCAGGGCGAACCGGATGCGTGACCCCGCGGCCCGCCCGCTGACCGGGCAGGCGCTCGCCCAGGCGAACTTCCGGTATTACCCCTATGTCATGGCGGCGTTCATCGCCATTCTGCTGCTGTCCAACGTCATCGGCGCGGCCAAGCCCAGCTACATCGTCCTGCCCGGCGGTGGGCAATGGGCATTCGGTGCGGGGGTGCTGTTCTTCCCTGTCAGCTACATCATTGGGGACATCCTGACCGAAGTGTATGGTTACGCCAACGCGCGGCGGGTCATCTGGACCGGCTTTGCCGCGCTCGTGTTCATGGCGTTCATGGCCGCCGTGGTAGTGGCCCTGCCCCCGGCCGCCGGATGGCCGGGACAGGAAGCGTATGAGTTCGTGTTCGGCAATTCGTGGCGCATCGTGCTCGCCTCGATCCTGGCATTCTGGGCGGGCGAGTTCGCGAACGCCTACGTGCTCGCCCGCCTCAAGGTCATCACACACGGGCGATTTCTGTGGGTGCGGACGATCGGTTCCACGGTGGTGGGGCAGGGCCTCGACAGCGCGATCTTCTATCCGCTCGCGTTCTGGGGTCTGGCGGGCTGGCCGGTGGAGCAACTGTGGCAGGTCGTCCTGTCGCAGTGGGCGATCAAGGTCGCATGGGAAGCGCTGCTGACGCCAGTGACCTATTGGGTCGTCGGTTTTCTCAAGCGGCGCGAAGGGGTCGAGGCGTTCGACAGCGCAACCGATTTTTCCCCGTTCGGCGGCCGCAGCTGACGTCCGGAAAGAGTTGGCGCGCCCTGCAGGAGTCGAACCTGCGGCCTCAAGATTAGAAGTCTCGTGCTCTATCCAGCTGAGCTAAGGGCGCGTCCGCGCGAGGCTTAGCGGGAAAGCGCCGCGGCTTCAAACGGCTTCATTCTGCGCCAGCTGCGCAGCGCGATCGGCCTTGGCCGCAGGGCTGAATTCCAGCGCCCGGTCGAGCTTCAGCCGCGCGGCGAGGAGCCGCAGGTCTTTTTCCGTCGGCTGTCCGACCAGCGCGCGATGGCTTTGGGCGACCGTCAGCAGCAGCCGGCCGCCATCGATGCTGAGCCGGCTAGCCTCCAGCGATTGCGGCGATCCTGCGCCCAGCCGGCGGCACAGGCGAATGGCCAGGCCCCACGCGTACGCTCCGTCGAGCTGTTCGGGCGTCGCCAGCTGGGCGAGTTCATCCGGCAATGCGCAATTGCCGTTGCCGCAGATGGCGGCGGCCAGCATCGCCCGCTCGGTCGCAGTGGTCGTGATCCAGCGTTTGTAGAGCGCCCACTCCACCGCCTGGTTGTTCCTGAGGTTGGGTTCGATCCGCATGGACGCCAGCGCCAGGGTGGTGGCGGCCAACCGCAAGCGTTCCTGGCCGCGATGCTGGGCCGGGATCGCGCCTGCGGTCCAGCCCGCCACCTGCGCGGCCAGTGTCGGCGCGATGCCATGGTCCTGACCGAAAGCGGCTATTCCGGCGAGCAGCGGATCCTGTGCCCGCACCAACGGCGGCAGCGCGGAAAAGAGCACTCCTTCGCGCAGCCCCCAGGACGAGAACACCAGCCGCTCCGCCGCAGTCCGCTTCAGCAACGCCTGAAGCAGCACGGCGGCATCGGGCAGCTTGACCGCGCGCATGGATGAAACGCGGTCAACATCGCTGATCCTGTCGGGCGCAAGCGTCAGCACACGTTCGGTCAGACTGCGCGCCTCCTTCGCGGACAGAGCAATCCCGTGCGGGTCGCTCAGCGGGTGCTGGTCCTGTTCCAGGGCAAAGGTGGCCAGCGCGCGCCAGGTGCCGCCGACCAGATACAGGGTGTGCGCGGTTCCTCCATCCCATTGTTTCAGCGACTGGGTCACGGTCTTGCGCAGGTCGCCCCCGCGCTGGTGGCGTGCTTCGGCGAGGCGCAGGGTGCCAAGCGGCAGGCTGATGCCGCCCTCCGTCGATCCGCCGGCGATGCGCACCAGTTCGAGGCTGCCTCCGCCAAGGTCGGCCACGATCCCTGCGCCTGCGGGAAATGCCGCGATGACGCCCAGCGCGCTCATTTCGGCCTCCTGTTCGCCGGACAGAACACGCGGATGGAGGTTCAGTCCCGCCAGCAGGTCGATGAACTCGTCGCGATTGGCTGCCTCGCGAACGGCAGCGGTGGCGACGGTCTGGACGTGGCGGATGTTGGCGTCCCGCAGGATAAGCGCAAACCGGGCGAGCGCCCGGCGAGCCAATTCCATGCTGTCGGCGCTCAATCGCCCGTCGTGCGCAACTCCAAGGCCGAGCTGTGCTACCACCTTTTCGTTGAAGAGGACCCGGGGGGCGCGGGGCGCGCCGCCATATATGACCAGGCGCACCGTGTTTGAACCGATGTCGATTATGGCGCGCGGTTCGGGTTGACCCGACCCGTTCGCGCCGGAACGCGTCGGCCAGGTGCCGATCACGCGGCCCCCTTGCGCAGGGTCAGCTTGGGCACGCCCCCTTCTTCCAGTGCCCCGCCCCGGCCGGACAGCGACGGGTTGGTCATGAAATAGCGATGGCAGTTGAACGGCTTGCCATCCTGCCGCTCAGACGCGCGCGCATAATTACCATCGGCATCCAGCCACCAGCTCTGTTCGGTGTCGAGCATGTTGGCGAGCAGCACCTGTTGCAGCACCTGGTCATGGACAGTGCGGTTCCGAATGGGGATCAGCGCTTCAACCCGTCGGTCGAGGTTGCGTTCCATGAGGTCCGCAGACGAGATGAACAGCTGCGCCTGCGGACTGGGCAGGCGATGGCCATTGGCAAAGGCGTAGATGCGGCTGTGTTCGAGAAAGCGCCCGATGATCGACTTCACCCGAATGTTCTCGGACAGGCCAGGGACTTGCGGACGCAGGCTGCAGATGCCGCGGCACACGATCTCGACCGGGACACTGGCGATGCTGGCCGCATACAGGCGGTCGATGATGCCCTGATCGGTGATCTGGTTGCACTTCAGCCAGATACCGCTTGGCTGGCCATCCGTGGCATTGGCGATTTCGGCATCGATCATGGCGTACAACGTGGACCGCAGGTCGTGCGGCGCAATGGCCAGACATTCCGTCTCGTGCGGTTCGATGTACCCGGTGACGAAATTGAACATCTTTGCCGCATCGCGAGCCAGGCACGGATCGGCGGTGAAGAAGCTGAGATCGGTATAGATCCTGGCAGTCACCGGATGGTAATTGCCCGTGCCGAAGTGACAGTAGGAACGAAAGCCGTCCTCTTCCCGCCGCACGACCATCGCGACCTTCGCATGGGTTTTCCAGTTCAGGAACCCATACACGACCTGAACCCCGGCCCGTTCCAGTTCGCTGGCCCATTTGAGGTTCTGTTCCTCGTCGAAGCGGGCTTTCAGTTCCACGATGGCGGTCACCGACTTGCCTGCCTCAGCCGCCGCGATCAGCGCGGCGATCACGGCCGACTGGCTGCCCGCGCGGTACAGCGTCTGCTTGATCGCGACCACGTCGGGGTCGGCTGCCGCCTGACGGATGAAATCCACCACCACTTCGAAACTTTCGTACGGGTGGTGGATGATGATATCCTTTTCCCGGATTGCGTCGAACGCATCGCCATCGTGTTCCAGGATGCGTTCGGGATAACGCGGGGCATAGCTTTCGAATTTCAGGTCCGGGCGGTCTTCCGCGACGATGTCGGCCAGTCCTTCGATGCCGATCATCCCGCTGGTGCGGATAACCGCCGTGGCGTCCACCCCCAGGCGGTCGAGCAGCAGCTGTTCCGCCGCCGGGTCGCAATTGTCCTCCAGTTCCAGCTGGATCACCTGCCCGCGTCGGCGCCGCTGGATCGCGCTGCGGAACGTGCGGACAAGGTCTTCGGCCTCTTCTTCGATTTCGATGTCGCTGTCGCGCAGGACGCGGAACACGCCGTCTCCCGTGATGGTGAAGCCCGGAAAAAGCTCCTTGGCGAAGCGTTCGACGAGGCGCGGCAGACTGATCCAGATCGCGTCGTCGCCCGGCACCCGAACGAACCGCGGCAGCGCGGCAGGCAGCAGGATCATCTCGATCAGCTCCTCCCCGTCGGCATCACGCCGCACCGCGAACAGCAGGCCCGCTCCCTTGTTGGCGACAAAGGGAAATGGATGCGCCGGATCGATCGCCTGCGGCGTGACGAGCGGCATGATCTCGTCGAGGAAATATTCGCGCAAGGTGCGAAACGCGGCCTCGCTGATGCGCTGCTCATCGGCGATGTGAATGTCGCAGGCGGCCAGTTGCCTGCGCAGCGAAGTCCACACCTCTTGCTGTCGCGCCGTGAGCCGGCCCATCCGTTCCGCCACGGCAGCCAGTTGCTGCGCCGGCGTCCGCCCGTCCAGGGACGGCTTTTCGATCCCCCGGCTGACCTGCCCGACCAGCCCGGCGACGCGGATCATCATGAACTCGTCGAGATTGCTGCCCGAGATGGACAGGAACCGCAACCGTTCCAGCAGCGGGTGCCGTTCGTTGCATGCCTCGTCCAGCACCCGTTCGTTGAAGGCGAGCCAGCTCAGTTCCCGGTTGAAATAGGCCGCCGGGGTGCCGGGCTGCGGCAGCGAGCGGGTGATGGACACATCGACGTTCATGACTGCCGCAACGGTTGGAGCGCCTGCAAGGTGCCGCAGATGTTATCCGGCAGCACGCGTCCCGGCAAGCGCCGGCAGAGCGCCAGCCCGGTCAGCCAGGCTTGCGCAACAAGGTCCGGGTTTCGGCAATCTGCGCGATGCCGCGCTTGCCGTTCTCGTCCCGGCCGAGCTGCACGATGACGTCGATCACGCTGGCGGCGTAGGTGATGGTGTCGGTTCGGCTGAGGCCAATACCGGTCTGCATCACCATCAGCGCCAGCTGTTCCAGCGCGCCGGTCAGGGAATTGGCGTGAATGGTCGAGAAGCTGCCGGGATGGCCGGTGTTGATTGCGCGCAGGAAGCTGACCGATTCCGCGCCGCGCAATTCACCCAGCACGATCCGGTCGGGCCGCAGGCGCAGGGCGGCCTGGAGCAGTTCATTTGCTGTCACCTTGGCTTCGCCCAGTTCCCCCTTGACCGCGACCAGCCCCACCCCGTTGTCGCCCGGCAGCCGCAGTTCCGGCGTGTCCTCGACCAGCACCACCCGCTCATGCGCCGGTATCTCGCCCAGCATCGCGTTCAGAAATGTCGTCTTGCCGGTGGACGTCCCGCCGGAAATCAGGATGGTGCGCCGCTGGCGGATGGCTTCGCGCAGGAAGGCGATCGGCTGAGCCTGCGCGTCGGGCAGCGCTTCACGAACCCGTGTCTTCAGCGGCCCGGCGTCATAGGCGTCGAGCGGCAGGTCAAGGCGCCGATGCCGCCGGATCGCCATGACCCAATGGCGCCGCGACGCCGGGGGTCCGCAGAATTGCACGCGCGCGCCATCGGGCAGCGTCGCGCCCAGCAGCGGGTGTTCCCGGTTGATCCCCTGATGACTCACCCGCGCGACCTGTTCGGCGAGCCGCTGGACCAGCTGGTCAGTCACCTCCGGCCGTGCGAAGCGCCGCATGCCGCCCATGCCGGCATCCTCGATCCACACCTCCCCCGGGCGATTGACGATGATTTCCGTCACCGTGTCCCGGTCAAGCCATTCGCGCAGCGGCGCCAGATAGGCGTCGAGATAGACGGACCGCTCCGCTTCGGGCAGCGGTGCGGCCTCCTCCCGCTCAGGCCCCTCGTCCAGCACAGGCAGGGGATAAACGCTCGCGCTCATGCGGATCAACGGGTCACTTCGGAAAAGTTGAGGTCGCGGGCGGTGAAGATGCGGATCGGCTCACCCTGGCGGACCCGCACGGTCGGGCCGATCTGGCTGTTCTGCTGCACCGCCGCGGCCGCGGCGTCCTGTCCGCCGCCCATCACTACCGAAGCGCCGCCGGTCGCCAGCGTGGACAACCCTCCGACAACCGACAGCAGCATGGCCGAACCGAAGCGCTGGAAGAAGTTTGACTTCACTTCGCCAGCCAGCCCCGTGGTTCCGTCGAAGCCGATGGCAGGCGATGCAAGGTTCACCGACGCGCCATCGGGACGGATCAGCCGGGTCCAGATGACATAGGCCCGCCGCTGACCATTCTGCAGGCCGGACTGATACTGGCCGATGATGCGGCTGGACCGTGGGATCAGAACATTGCTGCCGTCGAAACTGCGCACATCCTGACTGACGACCGCGCGCACGAAGCCGGGCACGTTGGTGTCGATGGCGGTTTCCAGCACAGCTGGGATCAACGTGCCTTGCATCACGGTGGTTGCCGGATCGGTGATCGGCGTCGCACGGGCCGTGCCGCCGCCCACGCCGCCAACGCGGCTGGCGAAGTCGTTGGCGGAGTTGCCGGTCGCGGCCGCCGCTGCCGCTGCGCCGGACACCAGTTCCGGGGCTGGGCCAACCGCTTCGGAGAACCCGCTGCTGGCATCGAAGATCATGGTCGGGCTGGCCAGAGCGTTCGCCTGCGGCATGGGGTCACTCATGGGTTGAGCGGAATAGACCGGTGCAGGTGCGGGATCGGCCATCGCCATGGCCGCAGGCGCTTCAGCGACACCTGGCACGACGGTCAGATTGGCGGGCGCGGCCGGCTGCACCGCCATCTCCTGGGCCGGATCGGCGGCGACTGCGCCGCCGACGCTGCTGCCTTCGTCCAACCGTGCCGAATTCATGCTCCACAGCGTCACCGCGCCAAGGCCGGCGACCAGCGCAATGCCCGCAACCATCCCGAGCGCATCCGACCGTCCCCGCCGCTGGGTCACCGCGGGATAGGCATAGGCGGTGCGGCTGGCAAAATCGATGATTTCGGCGCTCTCATTCTCGCGCGGGTCGATGTCGTTCGCCGGATCGAGGCTGGCGCCCTTGGTCTTGAGATTGCTTCCCAATGGCATCATTCGCTTCCTTCGTTGCGGGCGAGCATGCCCGGTGCGCCGCGCATCTGGCCCTCACTCGCACGGGCTTCGTCACGCCGCTGCTCCAGCGGTGCGCCGCCATAGGTGAGTTCCGCCCGATCCTTGCCCGAGCGCAAAACCAGCACCGGCGGGACGCCGTCCACCACGACCACATCGCCACGGACGGAAAAGTTCACCGGGCCTTCGGTCTTGCCGTCGTCCGACAGGATCAGGATGGCGGGAACCGGCCGCCCTTCTGGCCAGGTGAGAAAGGTTGCCTCGCCATCGTCATAGGCCCGTTCAGGCAGCAGCTTGCGTTCACCCTTGCGCTTCCAGTCGAAGTTGAGGGACGCGGGATCGACCGTCTTTTCCGCCGCCGGTTGGGCGACAGCAAGGTCGGCCGGCGCCGCGAGCGGCGTGGCGGTGCTGCCCGGTTGCACCGGGTAATCGAAATTGAGGACGTACACCGGCTTGCCGGTATTGCTGGCGATAAGGTCGAAGAAATAGGTTCGCGCGTTCGTCACCACCGTCATGTTGGTCGTCGCGCCGTTCTGCAGCGGCTTGATGAACAGGAGGTTGGCACGCTTGTTCGGCGTCACCTGCCACGCGTTGGAGTCGCCGATGGCCACGTTCTCGATCCGCTCGTCATCGGCGAAGCGGATGGTCGCCTGCACCTTCACCCGGCCGCGGATCTGCACCACGGCATTGGGATCGTAGGTGACGGTGACCAGCCGGTTGTCCTGCGCCTGAAGCGCGGGCGCGGCGGCACCTGCCAGCACAAGCGGCACGGCAGCCAGCGCGAGGCGGCGCGCCCATAGTGTACTCATTTCACCTTCTCCAGATTGCGGACATTCGCCGGCTTGAACCGGCTGCCGATACCGCTGGCCCGCGCGGGGCCATGGCCGGCCTGCCCCGCCATTCCCGGGCCTGCGCCGACGGAATGGATGCGAACTTCGCGGCTTGTTGCAAAGCTGCCGCCGGGGCCGCTGTCGTTCGCCGGGGCGGCAACCGGGATTGCTGCCACGTCCAGCCGCCGGGCGGCCGCGATGCTGGCAGATGTGCTCGCCGCCGCCTGTGCGGCAGGGCTGGCCACCGCTGCCGTTGGCACAGGCGCTGCCACTGCTGCCACCCGGTCGTTCAGCTTGTCGACCGGTCGAGCAAAGCCGAACACGCTCCACCCCGCCACCATCGCGCCGGCGGTCCTGATGACCAGCACCATCAGCGCGACATGCACCGCACCGATCAGGAAGAAGGCAGCCGCCGCCTGCGGGTCGATCTGCCCCGGCGACTGCGCCAGTGTCGTCAAAACCGGCACCGCCAGTTCCAGCATCACGCCACCACCCAGGACGGCGAACAGCGGCGTCAGAGCCAGCATGGTCAACCCCTTGACCCAGCCGGCGAACAGGCCGCGCGTTCCGTCGAACAGCGCCATCACTACGAAGATCGGGCCCAGCGCCACCAGGACGGCCAGCGCGATGCGCGCGGTGACGAGCACTCCAACAGTGCCGAGCAGCAGCAGCATCGCGCCCAGCCACAGCAGGCCGGCGGGCGAAAATGCGGAAATGTCGGTCTGTTCCCCGCTTGCCATCTGCACGGCGGCGAACACGATGTCGATCTTGTCGCCAAAGGTCTGCGTCGCGGAACCGCGATCGCCCGTCACCACGCCGGCGAGATAGTCGGGAGTGAGAACCGCGAAGTTCCACACCACCGAATGAAACGCGAGCCAGCTGGTGGCGAAAGTGACCACCAGGCCCAGCGTCATCATTCGCGGGGTCAGCGACCGAACCGACAGGCTGGAACGGCCGAGCAGCAGCTGGATCGCGAAGAACGCAACGAACAGCGTCAGCGCGATGGTCAGCGCCGGGCCCAGCCCGCCGCCCGCCGCGAACAGGCGGCCGAACGCCTGCGCGGCGAAGTCGTTCGAAACGCAGTCGACCGCGCGCAGGCTGGCTGATACGCCAAGGCCGACCTCAGCCAGCACCGCTTCGCAGGCCGCGCTCATTCTGCGGCCCACCGGTGCTGGAACAGGCGCGCATCGGCAATCGCATCTTCGGGGAGGCCAGGCCATGCACGTCCCGTCAGCGGCGGATACCAGTCGGCCGGATTGTCGCCCACGGCATCGCGCAGGGTGTCAAGACGTCGCACTGCGCTTTCCCGGCCGGACAACAGGGTCAGCACTTCAGGGGCACCGGACAGGTCGAGACGCACGACCACGCTCGCGTCCGGCTGCCGGACAAGGAAACAGCGGCTGTGTGCAGGCAGGCTGCGGATCAGGGCGAGTTCGTGCTGGGTGAGGCCGAACCCGTCGCAGTAATCTTCGGCCCGGGCGCGGCTGTTGGGCATGAACACCATTGTCGCCGTCTGCTCCACCAGCGCCGTGGAGATCCGGCTGTCCAGTGCGTCGCGCGCCGACTGCGTGGCGAACCCCACCAGAGCGTTTCTCTTCCGCAAGGTTTTCAGCCAGTCGCGGATGCGGGCGGCGAACACCTCGTCGTCCAGCGCCTTCCACCCTTCGTCGATGAGGATCATGGTCGGCTGTCCGTCCAGCCGCTCGTCAATGCGGTGGAACAGGTACATCATGGTCGGCGTGCGCAGCCGGGGGTTTTCCAGCAGGGCCGTCATGTCGAAGCCCAGGACACGGTTGGTCAGGTCCAGTTCGTCGCGCGCGTTGTCGAACAGCCAGCCGTGCTCCCCGCTCCCGATCCAGGCGGACAGGCGGTCGGCCAGATCGCCCGGCTGCGGCCGGCGCGCGCCGGCCAGCAGTTCGCGGAAGTGGCGCAGGCGCCGCAGCGATCCGTCATTGGTGTAGGCGGCGTCCACCGCCCCGGCGATGATCGCGCCTTCCTCCGGCCCGCTTGCCTGCAGCAGCACGCCGAGCCACTCGCGCAGGAACGCCCGGTTCGCCGGGGTGTCGGGCAAGGCCAGCGGGTTGAACCCGGTTGGCTCGCCCGCCCGGATACGGTCATAGCGCCCGCCGATGCCGCGGATAAACAATTCGGCCCCGCGGTCCTTGTCGAACAGCACGGTGCGCGGGCGGAACTTCTGCGCCTGCGCCGCGAGGAAGTTCATCACCACCGTCTTGCCCGACCCACTCGGCCCGATCACGGTGAAGTTGCCCAGATCGCCGTGGTGGAAGTTGAAGAAGAACGGCGTCGCGCTGGTCGTCTCCAGCAGGGTGACGGCATCGCCCCAGTGATTGCCGCTCGCCTGGCCCAGCGCGAAGCCGTGCAGGGAACCGAAGCTCGCCATGTTGGCGGACGAGATCATCGCCCGGCGCACCAGATATCCTTCGTTGCCGGGGAATTGCCCCCAGAAGGCTGGCTCAAGGTTGGTGTCTTCGCGCACGGCGATGGCGCCGGTGTCGGC
Source organism: Porphyrobacter sp. GA68 (assembly GCF_022605525.1). Classification (GTDB taxonomy): domain Bacteria; phylum Pseudomonadota; class Alphaproteobacteria; order Sphingomonadales; family Sphingomonadaceae; genus Qipengyuania_B. The sequence goes on along the minus strand of NZ_JAKQYJ010000001.1, from coordinate 1,105,971 downwards.
CATCGCGGCGGCGCAGGCGGCGACCGCGTCGTCAAGCCGCTCGAAATCATCTTCGCGGACCAGCACGGACAGATGGTGATCGCCAAAGCCCACGGAGCCGGTGCCGAGGGCATCGCGCGCGGCCAGCATCTCTGCCCGTTCGGCCTGCGCTTCCTCGTCGGCGGAGCGGAGGCGGCGAATGGCAAGGTCCATGCGTTCCCGCGCGGTCTGCCGTTCGGTCGGGGCATAGCTTTCGGCGACCACCATTTCGTATGGCAGGCGCAGCAGGCTGTCGAGAAGGCCGGGCGACGTCGCCTCGGGGTAGTCCTTCAGGCCCAGAATGGCGGCGAAGTCGGGTCCGCCCGAGCCGCGCAGTTCCATGGCATCGAGGCCGAAACTCGCCCGCTTGTAAGGCAGCATGGCGCCGATGTCCGTATCGTCGGACGGGCGGCGGACCGGCCGCATTTCGCCATTATAGAGCGCGGAGAGCAACTCCAGCATCTCGGAATTGGCGCGCCCGCCAGCGCCTTCGTAATCGCCCAGCAATTGCGCGCCATAGGCACTCAGCGCGGCCACCAGTCCGCCCGCCGCGGCCTTCAGCGCGCGCAAATCCCTGGGATCGGCCTCGACCACTCCGCCCTTGCCCCTGCGCGAACGCAGCGCCTTGCCGGCCCGTTCGGCCAGACCGGCCTTGCCGCGCGCGGGCCGCCGCACCAGCGTCACAAACTGGTCGTTGATGAACAGCGAGCCGGACCCAAGCCGGTCGCGCCAGCGGCGGTCGATATGGCCGCTGACCGGATCGGGAAAGGCCCCGTCCAGCGCCACCTCGACCTTGCGGCGGATGACATGATGGTAAAGAACGAAGCGCGCATCCAGGGCGGAACGCAGCATTACCTCGCGGCTGGCCGCATGGGCGTTCAGCGCCTCGGAATCTTCCGTTTCGAACAACAGGCCCGGAACCTGCAAGGCGGTCATCAACGAACCGTCGCGCAGCAGCACGGTGTGCTGATCCACCAGCCGAAGATAGGGCAAGCGGTCGCCCGCGCGGGCTTCCTTGGCGCTCCAGGCGGCGGTGCCGAGCCATTTAGTCATGGTTTAGCAGCCCTCCTTCGGGTTGAGATGACGATCAGGCCGCATAACTGTTGCAGCCCCAATGCTTCCAGTTCTTGACCCGCGGGCATTTGCTGACCTTGGTGATCCACAGATCGAAGACGCGCGGTTCCCTGAGGCAGGCGAAATAGCCGATCACGTGCATCACCAGCGCGCCGCCAAGCGCCCAGAAGCTGCCTGTGATGAGGAACAGTTCCACCGTCACCAACGCGTTGATGATGAAGAAATTGTAGGTCACGCCGGCAAACATCTGCGGCCGGGTCAGGGCGCGATGGACAGGGTGCCGGGCGAGCGCGGTCACGCCTCAGCCTCCCGACGCGCTCTGGATGCCGGCCACGATGGTGCCCGCGCCGAACAGGATGAACACGCCGATGATGACGGTCGCGCCGAACCGCCAGTTCAGGCGTCCGGTCAGCATCATGAAGCCCACCGCGGCAACCGCCATGACCGCGATCGCGGTGGCGACGTTGCCGAGCAGTGTGCCCTGCAGCCAGCCAAGCGCGTTGACGATCGGCCCGGAACCCTGCGGGTCCGTCTGGGCGAACGCCGGAGACCCGCTGATAAGGGTCGTGAAGGCCGTGGTGATTGCGGCAAGGCGCATATTCTTGACTACTCCCGCGAGTGATTGGACAAGCGGCCCATGATCGCCGCCACGTAATTCTTCGTTTCCGCGATGGCCGGAATGCCGTTCGCGCGCTCGACCCGGCCCGGTCCCGCGTTGTAGGCGGCGAGCGCCCGCTCCACATCGCCATCGAACCGGTCGAGCTGCGCCCGCAGATACCGTGCCGCGCCTTCCAGGTTGGCGAACGGATCATCAGGGTCCACCCCCAGTTCCCGCGCCGTGCCGGGCATCAACTGACCCAGCCCGCGCGCACCCTTGGGCGACACGGCGGCGTGCCGCCACCGGCTTTCCTGCCAGACCAGCGCCTCGATCAGCGCCGGGCTGAGATCGAACCGCCGGGAAAGCTCCGCGACCTTTGCCGCGTACAGTGCGGGGACATAACGGCCAGAAAGGTTGGCGTCACCTTCCGCCGCGTCGTCCGCGAGCAGCAGGAACTGCTCGTCCTCAGGCGCAGCGGCATCTACCACGGCGGACGCCACAACGCCCCCCGCGATCCAGCGAGTTCCTTCGCCGCCGATCTCCAGCACATCGGCCTCAGCGGGCACGGCCCACAGGGCGACAGCCGCAGCAAATCCTACGCGCACCTCCTGCTTGAGACTCATGGACCCTCCATCCAAGCGGCCTAGAAACCTTCTATGACACTAAACTGACAATAAAGTTAATTTCTGGTTGCCGCCAGCCGTGAAAGCGGCACGGCTGGCCTTGTTTGCTCAAGATGCTCGGGAACCGGATGTCCGTCACGGCACACGCGATCCGCTGGACGCCGGGCTGTTGCGCCTCTATCATGCACGCATCCCCGGGGAGCCGCTTGGCTGAGAGGGAGGGCTCGCATCCTCCGACCCGTTGAACCTGAACCTGATAACACAGGCGGAGGGAGTGGGCGGTCATGCATCAAGAAACCGCTCCTCGTCCATCCACCGGCGAAGGAGAGTGACATGATCGAACAAGGCCAAGTGCCCGCCTGGATAGCTCTTTTCATAGGCATCTACGCGCTGTCCGCAGGTATTGGCGGCCTCGTTCGCCCGCACCTGTTCGCCACCATGCTGCAGGATTTCGAACGCTCGCCCGCCCTCAATTATGTCACCGGCTTCGTCGTGCTGGCGCTGGGGGCCATCATCTACCTCGTCAATCCGTGGCAGCCCGACGACTGGCTGGCGGTCGGGGTAACGGTGATCGGCGGGCTGATGGTGCTGGAAGGCGCGTTTCTCATCGCGGTCGGCGACGGTTTCGCCCGCTTCGCGCGCCAGTTGCTGGGTCAGGCTGGTCGGGCCTGGGCAGTGGCTTCACTGGTTATCGGCGCCGCCCTGATCGTCATCGGTTTTGTGCGCGTCTGAACTTCACACACTCTTTCCCTTTGATCGGAGTAGCAAGAATGGCCGACATCAATTCGAAACTCGAAATCGGCGTCACCACCGGACCGATCCGCGGCAGCCGCAAGGTGCATGTCGGACCACTGAATGTCGCCATGCGCGAAATCGTGCTGGATGGCGGCGAGGCGCCGGTGCGGGTGTATGACACGTCCGGTCCGTACACCGACCCCGACACATCCATCGATATCCAGGCCGGCCTGCCCAGGCTGCGCCGCGAATGGATCCTCGCCCGCGGCGACGTGGAGGAAAAGGACCAGCGCGAGGTGCGCCCCGAGGACAACGGCCAGCTCGGCCCGGATCGGTCGGGCGGCGTACCGCCCTTCCCCAACGTCGCCCGGCGGGTGCTGCGCGCCAGGCCGGGCATGAATGTCAGCCAGATGCACTATGCTCGCCGGGGCATCGTCACGCCCGAGATGGAGTATGTCGCGACCCGCGAGAATCTGGGTCGCGAGATGCTGAGGGAGTACAGCCGCGACGGCGAGAGTTTCGGCGCGGCGATCCCCGATTACGTCACCCCCGAATTCGTGCGCGAAGAAGTCGCGCGGGGCCGAGCCATCATCCCGTCCAACATCAACCATCCCGAATCCGAACCCATGGCGATCGGGCGCAACTTCCTCGTCAAGATCAACGCCAACATCGGCAACTCCGCCGTCGCCAGCGACGTGGCGAGCGAGGTCGACAAGATGGTGTGGTCGATCCGCTGGGGCGCGGACACCGTCATGGACCTTTCGACGGGGCGCAATATCCACGACACGCGCGAATGGATCATCCGCAATTCGCCCGTTCCGATCGGCACCGTGCCGATCTACCAGGCGCTGGAAAAGGTCGGCGGCATCGCCGAGGAACTGACATGGGAGATCTTCCGCGACACGCTGATCGAGCAGGCCGAGCAGGGCGTCGACTACTTCACCATCCATGCAGGGGTGCGTCTGCCCTATGTGCCCATGACCGCCAAGCGCGTGACCGGCATCGTATCGCGCGGCGGTTCCATCATGGCTAAGTGGTGCCTGGCGCACCACAAGGAGAGCTTCCTCTACGAGCGCTTCGACGAGATCACCGAGATCATGAAGGCGTATGACATTGCCTATTCACTGGGCGATGGCCTGCGCCCCGGCTCGATCGCCGACGCCAATGACGAGGCGCAATTCGCCGAGCTTTACACCCTGGGCGAACTGACCAAGCGCGCCTGGGAACAGGACGTGCAGGTGATGATCGAAGGACCCGGCCATGTGCCGATGCACAAGATCAAGGAGAACATGGACAAGCAGCTCGCCGCCTGCGGAGAAGCGCCGTTCTACACCCTCGGCCCGCTCGTCACCGACATCGCGCCGGGTTACGATCACATCACCAGCGGCATCGGCGCGGCGATGATCGGGTGGTTCGGCACCGCGATGCTCTGCTACGTGACGCCCAAGGAGCACCTGGGCCTGCCCGACCGCGACGACGTGAAGGTGGGCGTCGTCACCTACAAGCTGGCCGCCCACGCCGCCGACCTCGCCAAGGGACACCCGGCCGCCAAGGTTCGCGACGATGCGCTGTCCAAGGCACGTTTCGAGTTCCGGTGGCGCGACCAGTTCAACCTGTCGCTGGACCCCGATACCGCCGAGCAATATCACGACCAGACTCTGCCGGCCGAAGGGGCAAAGACGGCGCATTTTTGTTCGATGTGCGGCCCCAAGTTCTGTTCCATGAAGATAACCCAGGAAGTGCGCGACTTCGCGGCGCGGCAGAACGGGGGCGCCGAAACCTTCGTGGTGGCAGCCGATGCCGAAGCAGGCATGGCCGAGATGAGCGAGCGGTTCCGGCAGGTGGGCGGCAAGCTATACGTCGACGATCCTGCCAGCTCCGCGCCATGATCCGGCTGATCTCCGCCCGCAACTGACACCGTGCCCGCCGTACGCAAAGCGCGGCGGGCAGGATATGCCTTGGGCCTCGACCGTTGTCTCATCGAAGCAACGACAAAAACAAAGGAGCGCTCAAGCAATGCATGTGCAGTTCAATTCCGACAGCAGCGTCATGGGAACGGAAAACGTGGCCGAACGGATCGAGACGCGGGTGCGGGAAAAGCTGTCCCGATTCGAGGATCGGCTGACCCGCCTGGAAATCCACGTTCAGGACGAAAACGCCAAGCGCGGCGGCGCGGATGACAAGAACTGCACGATCGAGGCGCGGCCCAGCGGCGGCGCGCCTTTGAGCGCCAGTGCCCGTGCCGGCGATGTCGATGCGGCAGCCGCCCAGGCCGCGGACAAGCTCGTCAGCTTGCTTGATACGCATTTCGGCAAGGCCGATCGTCGCCGGTGACGTGATCTAGGTGTCAGGGGCGGGCTTTTGTCTGCCCCCGATAGCTCCCGCCGCCTACGGCTTTTCAGTCGCGCACGTGCCGATGCAGCAGGACGTCGAGAACGGTGAATTCGCTGCGCCAGGCGCGCTCGTGAAAGAAGAATACCACCGCGTTCACCAGCGGCTCTACCAGAGCGATACCGCTGGCAATGGCGATCGATCCGGTGAACGCGTAGGCGACAGTGAAGCCCACCATCAGATGCAGGGCAAGAAAGCTGATGGTCTTGGCCAGATCGCGCTTGACGAATTTGCGATGTTCCACCGGCTGAAGCAGCCGGCAACCCTCGCCCGCGCACCGTGCGGAAACCACTTGATCAGTCATCGCCGCGTGCTTTCACCAGATCGTCCTTGCTCATGGCCCGCCACCTGACCCTCCACCTCACAAAGCTGAACGGGGGGAGGACGAGACACGTTCCCGCTGCCGATTAGGTAATCCGTGCGCTTTGTGCTACAAGGCCGATGCTGACGTCGAAAAATGCGACGGACTTCGGCTTTTGACGACCGATGCGCTATGGCGCTGCGGACACAGACGGCGACTTCCTTTCACTGGACGATCTGACGCACGACCCTCTGGCATGCCGCCAGCGGGCAATCACCTGTTCTTGAAAGGAACATCTCATGGCCAAGACTGGCACCGTCAAATTCTTCAACGCCGACAAGGGCTATGGCTTCATCCAGCCCGACGATGGCTCTGCCGACAGCTTCGTGCACATCTCCGCCGTGCAGGCGGCCGGAATGCATACGCTGGACAAGGATCAGCGCCTCAATTTCGAAATCGAGCAGGGCCGCAACGGCAAGGAAAGCGCCGTAAACCTTTCCGCCGCCGACTGACTGGTTGCGAAGGCGCTGTGGCTCTGCTTCAGCGCCTTCGTCACCCGTACTCCTTCGGCCTTTGTCGTGCGCAGCCCGACCACTGCTGAAAGGTTGCCAAAGGCGTTACAGCCCGCGCAGACCGCCACCTCCCTCCACATCATCCGGCAACATCCACTTGCCTGAAACTGCTTCCTCGTTAATTGTCGTGAGCGTGAGCGACCATTTACGCCAGATCATGCTCCGCATATTTGCGGCCGTGCTGCTGTCTGTGATCGGATCGCACGCCGCCATTCCCGCCAAGGCGGTTGAGCAACAGCGCGGATCGGCCTTCAGCGTGGCCACTCTCGACGTCGCTGTGCTGGGCAATCTGCGGCAGGCCGCCAACGCCGCCGCGCCGCTGCCCGCACCCCCTGCCCCGCCTGTCGCGGGTGCCGCATCCTTTATCCTGCCGATCGTCGCGGATGCTCCAGGGACCCGCAGACCGTTGCCGTGGGCCCAGGCACCTCCGCTAAAACCGGTCGGGACCAGACCGTCGCAACCACGAGCACCTCCGTCAACGCGTGCCTGACACAGCGCATTTCCGCCGGGAATGCCGAACGCGACTAGACGAGGAAATTTCTACATGGACACTGTATGTGAAGGCGTCCCGCACGAGGGGCGTCGCCAATCCGCCGTGGCTTTGCTGGCCAGATATCCGGCGCTCGATGATGCGGAACTTGCCGAACTGGTGCGATGGTTCAAGAAGGAGGCATCGGCTCTGGACGTCGGCCTGATCGCCAGCGATCCGGAACTGTGTCACTCTTACCAGCGGCTGAAGGATGACCACCTCACCAGGCTGGGTGCAGCAGACCTGTTATGGATGCTGATCCTCTTTGGAGTGGCCATCGCGTTTATCGGGCTGCTGATCTGGAGCGGCCTGTAAGATGGTTCCGGGGTATGCCCGCGCGTGCCCCGGAACAGTCGGGCAGCTGGCGGATACGGGTGGCTGGCGGCAGGGGAACGGGACATGTGTGACAGAGCAAGCGCTGCCGGCAGGTCGACGATCGGCGAGCCGCCGGTGCCTGCCATCATGCCGGCGGCGGCAGGTTGTGCGATGCAGGCGCCGCTCCCTATGCAGCGCGCCAAGGGGAAAATGCCGGTAATCCTGATGCCATGACAACCCTTGCCACTGAACCCGCTCTGCTGCTGCTGGGCATCCTGCTGCTCACGACCGTGCTCGCCGGGACCCTGTCGAGCAGGTTCGGCCTGCCTGCCCTGATCGGCTTTCTCGGGCTGGGGATGCTCGCCGGGGTCGATGGCCCTGGCGGTATCGGCTTCAGCGACTTCTCCTTCGCCCAGGCAGTCGGCACGGTGTCGCTGATCTTTATCCTGTTTTCAGGCGGGATGGACACGGCCTGGTCCGACGTTCGCCGGGTTGCAGCGCCGGCTCTGGCGCTGGCTACAGTAGGCGTGTTTGTCAGCGCCGGGATCGTGGCGGGCGCGGCAATGCTGCTGATCGGTGCGTCGCTTACCGAAGCTGCGCTGCTTGGGGGGATCATCGCGTCCACCGACGCGGCGGCGGTGTTCGCCATCCTGCGGTCCACAGGGCTGGACCTGCACGGCGATGTGCCCGCCCTGATCGAGGTTGAATCCGGCTCGAACGACCCAATGGCGATCTTTCTCGTCGGCGCAGTGCTGCTGTTCATCGGTACGCCGGACGCTAACCCGCTTGACCTGCTCCCGGAGTTCGTCGTGCAGATGGCGATGGGAGCGCTGGTCGGCCTGGCCGTGGGTTTTGCGATGCCCTGGTTGCTGAAGCGTGGCGGGTTCAGGCAGGGCGGTCTGGCTTTTGTGATCTCCATCGCCGCGGCGCTGATTGCGTTTGGAGCGGCCCATGTGCTGTCTGGAAACGGCTTTCTCGCGGCCTACGTCGCCGGGCTGGTCGCGGGGAACCGCAACTACCCCGCCAAGCGGACCATTTCCACCTTTCAGGACGGCATGGCGTGGCTGGCGCAGGTGGCCATGTTCCTGACGCTGGGGCTGCTGGTGGCACCATCGGACCTGGTGCCGGCAATCGGCCCGGGTATCGTCATCACGCTGATCCTGATGTTCGTCGCCCGCCCGCTCAGCGTGTTCCTGTGCCTTGCCCCGTTCCGGCAGTTCAACTGGCGTGCAAAGCTGTTCGTGTCATGGGCCGGGCTGCGGGGCGCCGTGCCGATCGTGCTGGCCACTTTTCCGATCGTCGCCGGCGTCGCGGGCGCTTTCAGCGTCTTCAACATCGTGTTCTTCGTGGTGCTGCTCTCCAGTCTTATTCAGGGCCCGACGATCAAATGGGCCGCGCGGAAGCTCCGGATTGGCGAGCATGGCGAGCGCGCGGCGACCCGCGAAGCGGTCCGGCCGCAAGGTTCGCCGGTCTGATGGCAGGCGGCCCGTTCCATCGATCGGTCAGCCACGCCATCGGGAACCGGACGGGGCGGCAACAGTTTTGGTGTCGCGCGCACTAACGCCCGCGTGACCGGCCAACGGCAGCGTGGCGGGCAACTTTTTTGGCAAGCGGCCAGAACGTTTTCCCTGTTTCAGGCGTTGTCGCATTACCAATTAACCGGATCACGTGGAATGACCGCCCGAATACTGATTGTCGAAGACGAGATGCTGGTAGCCATGAACCTCGAAGGAGTACTCGAGGATCTGGGTTACGAGCCCGTGGGCATCGTGCCCGATCTTCCGGCCGCGGTTCCGTTCTATGATCAGAAGGTTGATCTGGCCCTCGTCGACCTTAATCTGCGCGATGGCCTGACTGGGCCACAGATAGGCGCGCGATTGAGCGAGAAAGGAGTGGCGGTAGTGTTCGTGACCGCGAACCCCGGATTGCTCGGCGATGGTATCGCGGGTGCAATAGGCGTCATTACCAAACCGGCGGACGAAACAGCGGTAAAGGATGCGGTCGAATATGCGCTGGGATGCCGCGGCGGTGCGCAGCTTGCCCCGCCCGCCTGTCTCAGGCTGTTCGGCTGATCAGCGGACTAGTCGATCCCGTTCCACTGCGACGTTCACTGCCAATCCTTCGGGCAGCCAGTTTCTCTCAAGGGTGCCGCCAAGCTGCTGCACGATGCTGAGATCGCACAGGCGGGTGCCGAAGCCCTGCCGGCTGGGCGTTCCAGTGAGGGTGGGGCCGCCGGTTTCACGCCATTCCAGCCGCACTTTGTCCCCATCCTCGCTGATGACGATGGCAACCTGCCCATCCTCGGAGGATAGGGCGCCGTACTTCACCGCATTGGTCGCCAGTTCGTGCACCAGCAGGGCAAGCGGCGTTGCGCCGCGATCATCGACCCGTACGTCCGGGCCCGCCAGGGTAATGCGCCCCTCAGCCAGCGCCGGATAGGGCGACAGGATTTCCAGGAGGATGCCGTGCAGGGAGTCGGTCGGCGCCTGCGGAGCCGATTCTTCGCTGTGCGGCCGGACAAACTCGTGCGCCCGGCTTAACGCGGCAATCCGCTGTTGCAGCTTTTTGGCGAACGCCTTGTGGTCCGGCTCCGCTTCCCGGGTGGACATGCCGATCAGGCCGCCGATCACCGCGAAGATGTTCTTGATGCGGTGACTCAGTTCGCGGCTGAGGATTTCGTTGCGAGCCGCCTGATCCTTGGCATCGTGGATGTCGGTGCAGGTTCCGATCCAGCGCACAATCTGCCCGTCCGCGCCCCGCACCGGATAGGCGCGGCCCAGCGTCCAGCGGTATTCCCCGCTGCGATGCCGCAGCCGGTATTCGACTTCGTATGGTTCGCCGGTGGCAAGGCTCCGCCGCCACCGTTCCCATGCCCTTGCCTGGTCGTCGGGGTGGAACATGTTGTTCCACTCCTCCCCGTCGGTCGAACCCACCGGTACGCCGGTGAAGGCATACCATTGGTCGTTATAATAATCGTGATATCCGTCCGGCAGGGTCGACCACACCATGTGCGGCAGCGCATTTGCCAGGCTGCGGAAGGGAATGTCGCTGTCCAGCAGGGCGTGGCGTCCGGCAATGGCGTCGACCGCCTCGTCCTGTTGCGTCTCCATTGTCTCCATTCCGAAAAGCGGCCTTCCCCGTGGACCTGTCTCCTGCAGACAGGCTTTGCCCTCCCCATCAGAAACGGCATTTGGGGACATTGGTAGAAACATGCAATGGACAGGGCGTTAACACGCGCAAGCGCCACTCCCTTGCTGCTTGCCGCTGGCCGGGCGGCAGGCACGGCTGCGGCGCGCATGACAAGGCTTGCGGCAACTGGTATTCTCAACCGGCTGCGCCCGGGCGGCAACCAACTTGCGAGAAGAAACAGGCTCCATGAGCATCGCGCGCCCGTTCGGGTCCATTGATAGAGGCGGCGCAGGAATGTGTCAGCCTGCCGGCTGCTGCCCTGTTGCGCGGCCACGGGAGCTGATCGAACCCAAGGCGTCTGGACCGATGGCACCCTGGATGCCGAGCCGCTGATGGCGTGGTGGAGCGCCCTTCTGGCACTCGCCGCCGCCGGCGCGCTGATGGGGTCGGCCCAGCAGGTGCACGTGGGTCGGGGTTCGGTCCATGAAGCGGTTGAGCGGTTGCAGCCCGGGCAATGGGTATGGGAGCCGCTGGCCGCGCCGCAGGGTCCGCTGCTGATGGTCGTCAGCCTGCCCCGGCAGCGCGCGTTCCTGTTCCGCAACGGAGTTCCCATCGCCGCGACCACCATTTCCTCCGGCAAGCCGGGTTTCGAGACGCCCACAGGCGTGTTCACCGTGCTGGAAAAGGATGCGGAGCATTATTCCTCGATCTACAACAACGCGCCCATGCCTTACATGCAGCGGCTGACCTGGCGCGGGGTGGCGCTGCACGCCGGAAACCTGCCGGGCCGTCCCGCTTCGCATGGCTGCGTCCGCCTGCCGCTGGAATTCGCCAGGCTGCTGTTCGCCACCACCCATGTCGGCATGACAGTCGTGATCAGTGACAAGCGCGCAACCCCGCGGATCGCTCCGGCAAAGGATCTCCTGCCCCCTGCCGCTCCCAGGGCGGTGCGGGGCGGCGGCGCGGCTAGCGCGTTCGTGTGGCAGCCGGAATTGTCGCCCACGGGGCCGGTGTCGATCGTGGTCAGCGCGGCCGATGGGCGGGCGGTGGTTCTGCGCAACGGAGTGCAGATCGGGTCCGGCCCGGTTCGCGTTACCGGTCCCGTCGCGGGCACATGGGTTTATCTGTTGCAGCAAAAGGCCGGCGCAGGCAGTCACTGGCTGAGGGTAGATATGGCGAGCGCAGGCGACCCCAGCGTGCCTGTACCGCCCGCGGAATGGAACCGCTTCGCCGCGCCGCCGGAATTTCGTCAGGCTGTCGCGCGCATCCTGCATCCTGGCACAACGATCATCGTGACCAGCGACACTCTGGCCGCATCGGGGGCGGGCCGCCCAACCGACCTCCTCGAAAACGAGCCCGGGCCGGCTCCCTGAAGCAGACCGACCTGAGTCTCACCAGCACGGCGGGCGTCCGACGCGGCAGAACAGTCTGAGCAGCGGAAATGCTAGCCTCCCTGCGGCTCCTGCTGCGTCAGCTCGCGCAACCGGGCGGCCAGCTGTGCTGGCGAGCCGGGCTTGGAAATAACCGCGGAACCGGGATAACGCCGGTTGAGGCTGCCCGTGTCGGCATGTCCGGAATGAAACAGGATCGGCACCCCCAGCTGGTGCAGGCGGTCCGCCAATGGAAACACATCGCCGCCGCGCAGCGACACGTCCAGCACAGCCACGTCGGGCAACGCGGTGCCAATCGCCTTCAGCGAACCCGCGACATCGATGTAGGGGCCGTCAACCGTCAGCCCGGTTTCCTCGATGATACCCTGCAGATCCAGGGCGATCAGCAGCTCATCCTCGACCAGGAGGGCGCGCTTACCCATTCGCCAGCACCGTTCGCGGGAGGGTTACCGACAGGGCAAAGCTGTGTCCGGTCATCGTCTTGTCGATGGTCGCGCCAAGCTGTTTCAAGGAGGCATCCACCAGCAGCGTACCGAACCCGGCCCGGTCATCGGCCTTGTCCTGCCGCTTGCCCCGCTCCTGCCAGCGCAGCAGCACGCCCTCAGTGTTCAGCTCCCAGCTTACCTCCAACGTGCCGTCTTCCTGCCCGAGTGCGCCGTACTTCATCGAATTGGTGGCCCATTCATGAGCCATCATCGCGAGCAGCGAGAGGCAGCCCCGGTCGATGTCAACCGGCGGCCCGGCGATCTCGATCCGCGCGTGGTCGCGATAAGGCGCAAGCGTTTCCTCCATCAGCGCGGCCAGCGCGATGCCCTCCTGATCCCCGGCCGGCGAGGCGAGGGAATGCGCCCGGCCAAGCGCGGCAATGCGTTCGCGCAGGTCGGTGACGAGCGACCGGACATTGTCATGCGAACGACCTCCGGCCGTGACCATGCCGGCAATCACCGCGAACAGGTTTTTCACCCTGTGGTTCATCTCGCGCAGCAGCATCTCGCGGGTTTGCGCCAGGGAGAATTCCGCGGTCACGTCGATGAAGACACCCACCATGCGCGGCGGCTCCTGCTCGACGAGACGTCCGATCCCCTTTACCCAGCGCACGCCCAGCGATCGTTCAGGTTTGCAGCGGAACGTCGCTTCGAAGTCATGCCCGCCGGTTCCCGCCCGCGCAAGCGCCTCGCGCACGGCCTCGCGTTCCTCGTCGGCGATTTGTCCCAGAACCGCGTCCAATGTCACGCTTTCGTTCGCGATGCCCAGCAGCTGTTGCCCCGTCTCGTCGAGGATCGTGTCGCCGGTTTGCGGGCAGTGCTCCCAAACGCCGATGCCGCCGGCGCGGATGGCAAGGTCGAGCCGCTCCTGTTCGGTCGCCAGGTCGCGTTGCAGCGACAGCGCGTCCGTGATGTCGGTGAGCACAAGAGAGGCGCCGTCGATCTCCCCGGCCTGCGTCTTGTAGGGCAGCACGCGCATGGCCCAGGTGCGCGCGCCCTTATCGCTCAGAACCCGCCGTTGCACCGGTTCTCCGGTGGCGATCACCCGCCGGGCGTCCGCCAGATAGTCGGTATCCGACAATCGGCTGGTGACGTCCGCCAGCGGGCGGCCCCGGTCGGCCGGCTGGAAAGGAAACACACCGACGGCTGCGGGCGTGAAGCTGCGGACCCGCAACTGCGTGTCGAGCACCACCACCGCGAGGTCGGTAGATTCAAAGAAATTGCGCAGGTCGGCGTTGGCAACCGTCAACTGGTCGACCTTGCTCTTTAGTTCGTCGTTGACGGTGGACAGCTCCTCGTTGGTGGACTGAAGCTCCTCGTTCATCGACATCATTTCTTCGTTGGAGCTCTTCAGTTCCTCGTTCGCCGTCTCCAGCTCTTCCACGGCGGAGCGCAGCCGATGCCGGGTCAGGCGCAGCTCTTCCTCCAGCGCCCCGGCATAACCGTCGTCGGCCTTGATCTCGTGCAATTGCGCGTCGGCCGCTGGCTGGAACGGCGCGGTTTCGCGCAGGACCACCAGCATCCGGTTGTCCTCCAGCGGGTCGCCGATCACCTCCACCCGCTGCGTGCCGTATTCGCCGGCCACCTCCACGTCGCGCGCGATCGCCCTGCCGCCGTTGTCCCGCCCCTGACGCAGTAGTGGACCGATCACCTCGCGCAGGCCGGGACGCGCCAGGCTGATTGCATTGGTGCCGCCGGCGCGGGTGGTGGGAAAGTCGAAGTACCGGCTGAGCGGGCCGTACGCCGCAAGAATGAGGCCGTCATGATCGACCAGCACGCTGGCCGGCGCGTATCGTTCAACCAGGCGCCGAACCGCCAGGTCGTCGGGCGCCCGCCCCGCGCTGGATTGCAACAGGCTGGACGTCCGCTCCGGCGCCGTCGCCCCGCGCACCGGGCCGGGCAGCGGAAGAGGATAGGCCGGGCTGCCGGGACGCCGCTCAAACAGGCGCAGCCGCGCGTCGAGCGGGCGGAACATATTGTCGAACCGGCCGATAGTTTCCGCCGGACCAAGGAACAGATGGCCCCCTGGCTTCAGCGCGTAATGCAGCAGCGGCATGACCTGGGTTTGCAGCCGCTCCTCGAAGTAGATGAGAAGGTTCCGGCACGATACCAGATCGACGCGCGAAAAGGGCGGATCCTTGATCAGGCTGTGGTTCGAAAAACGCACCATGTCGCGGATCAGCGGAACCACCGTGAACCGATCCGTCTGCGGGATGGTATAAGCTTCCCGCATGGCCGGCGGAATGTCGGCGAGCGATGATGCGGGATAGGTCCCTTCGCGCGCGATCTGCAGCATCTGTTCGTCGATGTCGGTGGCGAAGATCTGCGTCGGGACGCTGCGTTGGGCGCGCCGCGCGGCATCGGCAAACAGCATGGCGATGGAGAAGGCTTCCTCGCCGCTCGAACAGCCTGCCACCCAGACCCGCAACTCTTCCTCGCCGCTCCAGCCCTGCACGAGAGGCTCGACAACCTTTGCGCGCAGCTGTTCGAAATGCTCGGTGTCGCGGAAGAACCGGGTGACGTTGATCAACAGGTCGCGGAACAGCGCGTCGCATTCCGTTCTGTCGTTCTGCACCTGCCGGATATATTCTGTGGCAGAGGTGATGCCCAGGACATGCATCCGCCGCTCGACCCGGCGCACAAATGTGCTGCGCTTGTAGCCGACGAAATCATGGCCGATCGTGGTCTTGATCGCTTCGCACAGCTGGTCGATGTGGTCGGCCACTTGCGCCGCCGTGTCCGCCAGCGGCATGCTGCGCCGGCGGGCGAAGAAGTTTTCCAGGCGGCCGATGATCCCGTTGGCCGGCTCCACGAAGTCGACCAGCCCGGTGCCAATCGCCGACAGCGGCATGCCGTCGTATTTGGCGGCTTCGGGCGCCTGCGCGATGCAGACCCCGCCATGCTCCTTTATGGCCCTGAGACCGGTGGTTCCGTCGCTGCCCGTCCCGGACAGGATCACACAGGCTGCGTTGTTCTGTTGATCCTGCGCCAGCGACACGAAGAAGTCGTCGATGGGGCGGCGCAGCCCGCGCGGTTGGCTGAATTCCGTCAGGCGAAGGATGCCCTGATGCAAGGCAAGCCCGTGACCAGGCGGAATGATGAACACCGTGTCCGGGGCCAACCGCTCGCCGCCGCTGACCTGCAGCACCTCGAGCGAGGTGCCCCGGCCGATCAGTTCCGCCAGCATGCTTTCGTGCGTGGGGTCGAGATGCTGCACCACCACATAAGCCATGCCGGTCGGCCGATCGGCTGCCGCAAACATATCGCGCAGCGCTTCCAGACCGCCGGCGGAAGCGCCGATCCCGATCACCGGCCCGCTGAAGGACGGCAAAGGAGCCTGACCTACCTCGTCTGGCAGGGGGCTATGCAAACGGGTCATCCTTCATCTCTTCCAGCATGAGCTTTGCCTGCGCGATCATGGCCACCGAATTGCCGATGGTTGCCAGCGATCCTTCCACCACCATGCCGCTGTCGATCAGGGCCGGATCGCTTCGGCTGACCACCTGTCCCAGCGCCTCGTCATAGGCGGTCAGGAGTTCGGGTCGGGTGTGGCTGATATCGAATTGCGACGCGATGATGAATTTGCCCGGATTGCCCCGATACCGCACCCGCGCCATGTAGAGCAGGTTGACGAACGGGCGACCGTCGCGGTGAAAATTGACGAGCACGGTGCGGATGTTCGCCCGTGCCGGACTGCTGAGGAAGGCGCGGATTTCACGCCGGGCAACCTCGTTCGCGGGCTGGTCGGCCGCGCGGCCCTGTAAAATGCGGCAGTTGCGACCCACCACCTCTCCTGCGTCATATCCCGTCAATTGCTCGAAGGCTGCATTGACGAAGACGAGTTCGTGATCGGCTTGCCCCGATGCCACCGCGATGGCGACCCTGGCATGGGCGAGATGATCGCGGACCGGCGCGGGCAGGTCGCCTTCAACCAATGACCAAGGCCTGCTCGCGGGTACGATGCGGCGCGTGGCCCGCGGCGTGGACGCACGACCGGCCCCGCGACGCGATGAACGATGATAAGTGTGCTGCCATAACTGCTGCCTTCCGCCGATCCAGGCGATCAGTCGCCCGGCTCGGTACCACTTGACTGCTGCCTATGCAGGAGGAGGCCATGGCGGGCAACACTTGATGCGCACCTTGCGGGTAAGCGGCATCTCCCGGTTTTGGCACGACCGCATCGGAGCAGCTTCTTGGCCATAATGCGGCCATTTTTGGAACAACCCGGCGTGCGAGCAGTTGAGGTGGCTGGATCCTGTTGCGACTCGCGCAGACCACCTGTCGATACCATCCCGCTCAACCAAGACTCAGGAAAGAGACAGTTATGAACAAGATGAGCATCCTTCTGGCTTCCGCCGCCGCGCTGACGCTCGCTGCCTGCAACAACACGCCCGACAGCACCACGACTGAACCCGCCACCACCAGCACTGTGGCGGCCGACCAGATGGCCAACGCCAACACGGCGACTGGCGAGAACATCGTTCAGGTGGCGCAGGGCAATTCCGACTTCTCGACCCTGGTGACGGCGGTGCAGTCCGCGAACCTGGGCGGAACTCTGTCGGGCACCGGCCCGTTCACCGTTTTCGCGCCGACCAACGCCGCCTTCGACAAGATCCCGCAGGCCACACGTGACGAACTGCTGAGCCCCGCCGGGCGCGAGCGGCTGACCGGTATCCTGAACTACCATGTGGTGCAGGGCGAAGTCACTGCCGCCCAGCTGACCCAGGCGATCGAAGCCGCCGGGCCAAATGGCCACACGATCAACACCGTCAACGGTGCGCCACTGACGGCTCGGCTTGAAAACGGTCAGGTGGTACTGACCGACGCCGCTGGCAATCGGTCGATCGTGACCCAGACGGATGTGGACGCGTCGAACGGCGTCATTCACGCGATCGACACGGTGCTGATGCCGGCCTGACGCCAGCGTCCAACAGACAATACGCTTGCAACAAAGGGCGGGCCTTCTGCGGAAGGTCCGCCTTTTTTACCACTTGCCAACAGCAGGAATGAAGGCGCATCCTCCTGCAACGAGCGGGAGGTTCGCGCATGATCATCGGCAGACAATTGCTTGTTTCCCTGGCCCTGCTGCTGGCCGGGTTAGCACCGGGCGCATCTGCCCAACCTGCGCAGGCGCCCGATAATTACGAAGCTGTCGCGGGCAAGCTGCGCATCATCCATTTCTGGAGCACCGAACCGGAAAAGATCGCGGCCGCTCTGGCCCGGTCGGACGGCTCGCCCTTAACTATGGCCCGCACAGCTGAGCGGAACCAGAAGATCCAGCAATTCATCCTCTACGCCAACTGTCAGCGCGATCCTGACGACAAATGTTGGTTGAGCGCGGTGGTGGACATCACCGCTCCCGACGGGACGCCCTATGGGGAACAGCTGCAATTCGACGCCCTGCCGCTGGGGCCGGCGGTCCCCCGCGACACCATCGGCCGTGCACCCGCTTCCATCGGTCTGATCATCGAAGATGGCGAACAATTGGGACGATACCGCATCAAGCTGGCGGTGACGGACGAAATCGCGGTGCAAACCGCCACCAGCGTGGTGCACATCGACATCGTCGAGGCTGGCACGTTGACCTCCGGCAAGTAGGAACCGGCCCCCCTCTCGATGCTTGGGCAAAGACATAGCCGGCATCAAAGGAACCGCCCCCATGTTTGAACGAACGCCAGCGTGGCTGGGTCGCGCGCTCACCAACGCCAGAGCAGGTCTGGGCGGCCTTGCAGTCACGCGGGTCAACGCCGTCACGCTGATCGGCCGGGACGGCTTTACCCTCACCAGTCCGGCTTACGAGTTTGGCGCGGAAATTCCGGCGCGGTTTACTGCCGACGCGGACGCTCCGGTGCCGCCTTGCCTGGAGTGGACGGACCCGCCGCAGGGCACCGAAAGTTTCGCCCTGATCGTCGAAGATCCCGACGCGCCCGGCTTCAAGCCATTCTGCCATTACCTGGCCTGGGGCATGACCGCCGCGACGCGCAGACTTGCCGAGGGAGAGCGACCCCCCTTCATCGGCCGCAATGCGTTCGGGCGCTGCGAATGGCTGCCCCATGATCCGCCCACGGGCCATGGTTCGCACGAATATATCTTTCAGCTGTTCGCCCTCAGCCGCCAACTAAACCTGCCGAGCGGGGCGAACCGCGCGGCACTGCTGGAAGAGATGCAGGGCCACGTGCGCGCGGTCGCCCTGTTCGCCGGCACCTACGAGCGGCGCGGTTGAACGGTCCGCGATCTGCGGCGCTGCCGCTGCTGGCGCCGCTTGCAACGTGCTGGCGCATACCGGAGATCGCGGGCAGCGAGATACCGGTGTCATGGGAGCCGTCTTTCGCCCCGCTGCCGTTCTTCGATGGGCGGCTTGCGGGCGAAGGGCGGCTGGGACACCATCATCGCCGCCACCGCGCCTGTTGCAAAGCTGGCTGAGGAAATCCGGAAGCTCGGCTAGGCACTGGCACTGGCACTGGCACTGGCACTGGCACTGGCGCTGGCGCTGGCGCCTGAATTGGCCCTGGCCCGATCCGCCAGTTTTCGGATCAGCGCCCTCACCTCGGCCGGGGTATCGCCGCTCACAACCTCCGCATAGCCGATGCCCGCCCGGCGCAGCGCCTCTTTCTTCACCGCGTCCCTGCCCGCCGCGGTCTGGCCCAGATGATGCCCGGTGCCTTGAAACTCGACCGCGTGCAGCGGTTTGCATTCCGCATCTACGATCAGCAGATCGACCCGTTTCGAATTGACGGCGAGAAACGCATCCTTGTCGTTGCTCGACAGGATTTCTCCCAAGCTGACTTGCCCCATCGAACGCCAGCCCGGCGTGTATTCCGCAAGGGCGGCGTCGATCACGGCCAGCAAACGACGCTCTTGCCTGTTGAGGAGCGGCCGCGCGGTGAATCGCGCCTGCATCACGCATTTCATCTGTTCGGCCGCAACATCGACCGCTTTCGTCAGCTTGACAGGCGACTTCGCCTTGGCGGTCTTGCGCCCTGCCCAGTAGGCGCGGCGCTGAGCCAGCTTTTGCCGCTCGACGAAGCGCTCCACTCCGATGCCGCAGGCCGCGCCGGCTGCCAGCATGAGTATCAGCAGCAGCGGCTGGTCAAGCAGTGCGTTCAGGGTCGCGAGCATAGTGGTTCTCGTATAAGGTAAAGTGGTTGCCAAATCGTTGCGGTGCGGAACGGCGAAAGCGTTTTCCCCGTTGTGCCGCCATGATCCCCGCTTCTTCGGTTCCGCTGCTGCCGCGCTGGCTCGGCCTTGCGGGCCTGCTGCCGCAGCTTGGCTGCCTGTCTGTCGCCTGGGTGGGGCCGGAAGAATGGTACTGGACCGCGCTGGCGATCGGCTGGGGCTATGCCGCCCTGATCTTTTCATTCCTGGGCGGACTGTGGTGGGGTATAGCCGCAGGCGCTCTGGCACGGGGTGAACTGGTGCCCGCCTGGCTGTGGGTCGTGTCTGTGGTACCCAGCCTGCTGGCGTTTGTGACCTATCTGCCGTGGGTGTTCGGCTACGACTGGCCTGAACCCTCTCTGGTACTGCTGGGCATCGCCATCCTCGCCACTCTGGTCGTGGACCGCAGATTGAGCGGACGTGAGGCACCGGCCTGGTGGTGGTCGCTGCGCGTACCGCTGTCGGTGGGTCTGGGCCTGGCCACCACCCTGCTACCCCTGGTCTAGCCGCCGCGGAACAAGCCTTGGCTGCGGGCGCTGTTGTGCTAAATCTGCCGAAGGAGTGTCTTCGTGACTTGCAAACCCATCGCTGCCTTTTCTGCCATACTGCTGCTGGCCGCGTGCAACCAGAACGCGCCGACCGACACTGAGGCGCCAACCGAAGCTGGCGCGACCACGGCCGCCGGCACTACCGCCACCCAAGTGGGTGGGACTGGCAGCTCTACCGAAGGTGCGGTTCAGCCGGTGCCTGACGAATACGCGCAGGAAGGCACCGCTACGCGATGATGAAGCGCCTTGCCGCCACTGCCGCCACGCTGGCCTCTGCTTCCCTGCTGGCCGCCTGCGGCACCGCGGGCGAGAACCGGCAAACACCTGCCTTTGACGGCATCGCGCGCAGCGAAACCGTCCGCGTCCTCGGCACCGAGCCGTTCTGGAACGCGGTGATCGCCAATGGCGAGCTGACTTACTCCACGCCTGAGGAACCGGGGGGCCGGTCGACCCGTGTCACGCAGTTCGCCGGCAACAGCGGCCTGGCGTTCAGCGGAACTCTTGCGGCGCAGTCGCTGGACCTGGTGATAACCGAAGGCAGTTGTTCTGACGGCATGTCCGGCCGGACTTACCCGTTCACCGCCACCCTGAAGCTGGGTGACGAGCAACGCGAAGGCTGTGCGTGGAGCGACAGCCGGCCGTTTACCGGCGATCCGGCCCCCTGACAGGTCTGGTCGCAACCCCGGCCCGCTCAAGCTCGGGACCCAGCCTGCCGGTCAGCCATAGCCACCACATGCGAAAATCGGCCCGCAGGCTCCAGCCGGGATAGGTGAACGTCGCCGGCCGGTTCCGCTCCACCAGCCAGTGCGCCAGCCAGGCAAATCCGTAGCCGGCAACCGGTATCGCCGCAGCCAGCAGCCAGTTTCCCGTCACTATCGCACCGGCCGCGAGCAGCACGACGAGCGTGGTTCCCGCGTAATGCAGGGCGCGGGTTCCCGGCCGCGAATGTTCGCGCAGATAGTGCAGCCAGAATGCCTCGTAGCTGTCGATCCGCTGCGCCATGCCGCAATGGTGCCGCGCGTGCGGCACGATGTCAAAGTCGTGGTTCAGAACAGGCCCGGAACCTCGCGCTGGGCGGCGTTGTCGTTGAATGTGCGCAGGAGATCGCCGGCAGGCCGCACCGCCTGCGCGCCTTGCACTCCGCCGCCGGTGATGGGCGTGCAGCTGCGTCCCGCGAGGAAGTCCAGAGCGGTGCGGATCGATGCTTCCTGCGGATCGCCGAACTGGCGCGACAGCTGATCCTCCGCCCGGCAGGTGCGCGGGAACACGCTGGCAAGCCCGGTGTAATAGTCGCCCTGTCCCGCCGCATTCACGGTGCGGAAGGCAAGCACCCGCAAACGGTCGTCGCACTGCGCCCGGTCCACCGCGATCTGCCCGACAGGTTTGCCGAAGGTGTTCGAGCCGATGAGCGCGACATTGTTGCCGAGGTAGGGGATGAACGCGTTGGCAACCATCTCGCTTGCCGAGGCGGTGCCGCTGGTGCCGATGATGGCGAGACGGGTGACGCCGATCGCCTCCGCCTCGCGGGTGAACAGCGCGGTTCGGTTCTCGCCCGCGCGGCTGTCGCGGAACACCGTGCGGCCGAACACCTGCCCCGCAAAGTCGCGGCCCAGCAGACTGCCCAGCAGCTCCCCCTGCGACACAAGCCCGCCGCCGTTGTAGCGGAGATCGAGGATGACCTGCGTCACACCCTGCTGCTGAAACAGGCTGAACGCGTCGCGCAGCTGCTGCGCGCCGCTTGTGACAATGAAGGTGCGCAGGTTCAGATAACCGACGCGGGTGCCGCCGTTGTCGATGATGCTGACCCCGTTGCGGTCGGATATCGGGTCCAGCGCGTAATCGGCCTTGGTGACGGACACCTCGCGGCTCGCGCCGTTTGTGTCGGTAAAGCGCAGGCTGCGCCGCAGGCCGGGCTCGCTCGGCCCCAGCGCCTCGCTGACCGCGCCGGCACCGCCGCGGGCGAACAGGGTGGACACGGCCACCCCGTCGATGGCGGTAATCTCAACCCCGCGATCGAGTCCGGCGGCAAAGCCTGGGGCGTTCTCGAACGCTTCCGTCACGAACAGGCGGTTATTGGCGTAGGACAAACGGATGCCGAACCCTGCGCTCGACCCACTGTTGATGAGGGCGTTTTCCTCCTGAATCGAGGTTATGTAGGTAAAGAACCGGTCGCGCGACTGGGCGCGCGCGGGGGCGACCAGGGCATCGATGTAATCCTGCACCGTGCTGAAGCTGGCCGGGTTCACCGTCCGGTCCAGCAGTTCGGGAAAGAGGTAGAACTGATCCAGCTGCCCCAAGGTCCAGCTCTGCCGCTGCGCCAGCGAACATTGCGCGGTCGGCGGCGGCGTCGGCGCGGGCGCGGGTCCCGTGCCGCCACCTGTCGGCGGCGTCGGGCTGCTGCCTCCACCTCCACCTCCACCTCCGCAGGCGGCCAGGCTGACCGACAGAAGGAGAGCGAGCGCGGTGCGGCCCTTGCGCATGGCTGGTGCTTTCAAAGTATTGTCCCGTCTCAAGGCGCGGCATGCCGCCGACTCCGTCAGCCTGCAGACAGCCTTTCCAAACAGCAGCTTGTCGACTTAACCGCTGGTGAGCAAGCGTCTTTTCACGCCTCTTTCGAACCGATTGACTCTGGCCCCGGCGTACACTTCGCGTTAGGCGAAGGTATGACCCATCCTGATCCCGCATGGCTGACCCGCGCGCTGGGCGGAACGCCCGCGACCGGCCACCTTTCGATTGCCCGCCTGGCTGACGCCGAAAGCCTGGGGCGCGGGGGTTTTGCCCTTTCCAGCCCCGCCTTTCCCGACGGCGGCGAACTCGACCCGTCCTTCACCGCGCATGAGGAGGATGCCGTCGCACCGCCGCTGGAGTGGACGGCCCCGCCCGCCGGTGCCGCCGAACTGGTCCTGATTGTCGAAGATGCCGACGCCGGCGCTGGCGAGGCGCCCTGCCACTGGCTGGTGTGGGGTCTGCCGGCACAGCGCGCCAAGCTGCTGGAAGGCGAAGCGCCCCCGCGCACGGGCAAGAACGCCAGCGGCAATTCGGAATGGCTGCTGCCACGTCTGGGCGCGGACGACGGCACCCGCCGCTACGTCTTCCAGCTGTTCGCCAGCGACGTGGCGTTGACCGCGCGGCCGGGCGCGGCGCGTGAAGACATCGTGAAGGCGCTTGACGGCCACGTGGTCGCGGCGGCAATCCTCACCGGCTCTTTCGCCCAGCCGGAAGAGGATGAACAGTGGGATGATGGGGATATCTGAGGGGCGTCCGGCTTTCCTCCTGCCCCATTCGGTGGCATGGCACCAAGTTGTTCAGGAAAGGAACTGAGATGGCAGAGAAGAAAAACGCGCTTCAGCAACCGGTCAAGGTGTCGGGCGATCTTCAGGAGATCGTCGGCAAGGGTGAAATGACCCGCGCGCAGGTTACGTCCAAGGTGTGGGAATACATCAAGAAGCACGACCTGCAGAAAGCCTCGGACAAGCGGGTGATCCAGCCCGACGACAAGCTGGGCAAAGTCATCGGCAAGGACGAGATATCCATGTTCAAGATGACCGCGGCCGTGTCGAAGCATCTGAGCTGACGCTGTCTTGAAGGGGGCGGTACGCTAGCCGGCCGCCCACCTTTCTCCCTTTCAAGGATAGATCGACCTCCTGCGGCGTTGGACCGGCATGGAGTGCGCTTCGCCCGACCCTTCGCCAGCACAGCCGTCACCGGCATGAACGCCGCCGCCGACTGGCACGCGCCTCCACGGCAAGCCTTGGGAACAGGGGCGCTGTTGATCGGCGCCGCATCGCTTCAGATGGCAGGGGCGGTATGGGCGGTCGCCGGGGGCCTCGCCCTGTTTGTCGCCGGCCTGCCCCATGGCGCGTTCAGCCATACGGGGCGGGCGCTGCTAAACCGCAAGCCTTACGTGATACGTTACCTTCTTGCGGGGTTGCTGGCAGGCCTCGCCTTCCTGTGGCAGCCGGTCGCCGCGCTGGCTGCCTTTCTGCTCGCCTCGGCATGGCATTTCACATTCGATCACTCCAGCGGAGCGACTCTGCGGCGAAGCGCTATCGCGCTGATCGCGATCGGCGGCAGCGCCCTGTTCCGTCCGACCGAAACGCAGGCCGTTTTCGCCGCCTTGTGTGGGAGCGCCATCCCTGCCCCGGTCATGATCGTCCTGGCGGTGTGCGGGGTAGCGGGATATGCCATGACTGCGCGCGTCCTGCTGAAGCGCCCGCGTGATCCCGCGCTATGGCTGGTGGCAGTCAGCCCTGCCCTGTTCCACCCTGTGCTGGCAACCGGCCTTGTGTTCTGGGTCGGTCATGCCGGCCCGCTGACCAGCCGGCTCGCGCGCTTGCGCAACTGGACGCCCGTGACCTGGCTTGCACTGGGCGGAGCTGCGGTCGCGGCGACGGCGGCGATCATCCTTGCTCTGCCCCTCGCGCCCGCGTTTTTGCCGTGGTACGCGGCGGCGGCCGTGGGCCTTATCGCCCCGCATCTCCTGCCGCTACGCTGGCTCTCGCCAGCCGCGGACCGGCAGGGGACGCCCGTTCAGAGCAGCCAGGCAGCGATCTCTCCGGCGACCTGATTGGCCGCCTGGTTCAGCGCCTGCCCCACCGGCCCACTTTCGGCCGCCACGCCAGGCACCACCGCTTCGAACCGCCGGCTCGTGACCGCCGCGCCGCCGGGTTCCATCCGGGTGGCATCGAACCGCACCACCACCGACGAAGTGGGCGCATCGTACCCGAACTCGCGCACTACGCCGGTCACGCGAACCGTCGCGGCGACGCCCGGATCGTCGCCGTCGATCACGATCCGGTCGGTCCGCGCGCGCACCGTTTCCGCGACCACGCGGCGGAACAGTCGCTGGGGCCGTTCGACCCAGACCGCATCCTTGAGATATGCGAGCTCGCTGCCGTTGATCCGCACGGGCACGCGCAGGACGTCGATCCCGGCCGTTGCCTCGAAATCGGTGATCGCGATGGCGTTGCCTTCGGCCCCGGTCCTGCTCGACCCGGCCGGAGCCGCGTTGCTGGCGGTCAGCGTCAGCAGCTTGTCGGGCGCGCGCGGTCCGAAAGAGACGCAGCCCGCCAGCAGCGCGATCGCCCCGACAGCTGCGGCCGTCCGCGCCAGTTTGCGCCTGGCCGCCATTGGGTGAACCCTCATTCGCTGTAATCCTTGCTCGGGTCATAATCCGGCAACCGGGGGCCGGACAGGATGGAAGTGGCGCCGCGGGTCTGGACCTGCTCCGTCACCTGCCTCAACGCCCTGCTGGTGGCCCGCAGATCCTGGAGAGTGGCCTCGGCGGCCGGGAGCGTGCTTTCGGTAAGCTGGCGAGTGGCCGGCCGGGTTTCGGCCAGCGTCTGTTCCAGCGACCGGGCCGCGCCGCTCGCCGCATTCAGCGTTTCGCGCAGCTGCTGCGACAACTGCTGTCCTTCCTGGTTCAGCAGCGCATCGGTGGAGCGGGTGACGTTCTCGAACTCGTTCAGCGCCTCGCTCGCTTCGCGCAGCGTCACCTGCAATTCGTTCAGCGTCCGTTCGGTCGCCGGGCCGACCCCGGCAAACTCTCGGGTGAGCTGGTTGGTGTTGGCGAGGATCGCGGCGATTTCACCCTGGTTGTTTTCGTCCAGCAGCTGCGTCAGCCGCTCAGTCAGGCTTGCGACCCGTTCCAGCAGCAGGGGGGCATTGTTCAGCAGTTCGCCAAGCCCGCCCAGCCGGGTAGGAATCACCGGCACGCCTTCGGGACAGCCGCTGATCCCGGCGGTGCGCGTCTGGCAGGTGATCGGGGCTGCCCCGGCCCGCGCGCCGTCGAGGAGGATGGTGGAAACGCCAGTAAAGCTGCCCTGTATGGTCGCGGTGGTGCCGCGCAGGATAGGCACGCCCTCCTCCACCCGGATGCGAACGCGCACATATTGCGGGTCGCGTTCCCACAGACTGATGGAGGCGACCTGCCCGACCGGAACGCCGGCAAAGCTCACCTGCGAACCGGTGGCGAGCCCCGACACGGACTGCTGGAAGAAGATGTCGTACTCATCCTGACGGCCTTCGCCCAGCCGGGCGAGCCAGACGATGAACAGCGCCAGCGCGGCGAGCAAGGCGAGGGTGACGATCCCGACCCACAGGTGATTGGCGCGTGTTTCCATTCCCTTGCGGCCTATGCCCCCCTCTGCGGTGCGTTGTCCAACACTTTGACCGCGTTGGCAGCGACCGGCTTGTCCATGTGGCGCCGCAACTCATCCAGCGCCTGCGCCGTCAGCGCCGCCCGTCCGCGCGGACCGTTGAAATACTCGTTGATCCAGGGGTGGTCCAGCCGCATCAGGTTGGGCACGGTGTCGACCGCGATCACCCGCTTGTCCGCCAACACCGCCACCCGGTCGCAGATCTCGTGCAGCGTATCGAGGTCATGGGTGATGAGGAACACGGTCAGGCCCAGCGTTTCCTGCAGTTCCGCGATCAGCCGGTCGAACGCCGCCGCGCCGATCGGGTCGAGACCCGCCGTCGGCTCGTCCAGGAACAGCAGTTCAGGGTCCAGCGCGAGCGCCCGCGCAAGGCCCGCACGCTTCTTCATGCCGCCCGACAGTTCCGCCGGGAACTTCGCCACCGCTTCTTCCGGCAGACCGCTCATCATCACCTTGTAGCGGGCGATCTCGTGCCGCAGCTTGTCGTCGATGTCGCCGTAGAACTGCTTCAAGGGCACCTCCACGTTTTCCCCGACGGTGAGGGTGGAAAACAGCGCTCCGCCCTGGAACAGCACGCCCCACCGATCGCGCACGCCCAGCACTTCGTCCGGCGCGCGGTCGGTGATGGAGCGGCCGAACACGCGGATGTCTCCGCCTGCAGGTGCCTGCAGTCCGATGATGGAGCGCATGAGCACCGACTTGCCGGTGCCCGACCCGCCGACCACGCCCAGGATTTCGCCCCGTCGCACGGTCAGGTCCAGCCCGTCGTGCACCGTCTGGTCCCCGAACCGGTTCACCAGCCCTTCCACCACGATCGGGTATTCCGCGGTGGCGTTTTCCGCAACGGTGTCTTCCTCCTGCATCAGCCCCACCCGACATTGGTGAAGAACACCGCGAAGAAGGCATCCAGCACGATCACCATGAAGATGGCCGCGACGACCGCGGTGGTCGTGCGCATCCCCACTTCTTCCGAGTTGCCCTTGACCTGCATCCCCTGATAGCACCCCGACAGCGCGATGATGAGGCCGAACACCGGCGCCTTGATCAGGCCGACCCACAGGTCATAGGTCGGCACCACGTCGCGGATGCGCAGAAGGAAGCTCTGGAACGGAATGCCCAGCGACAGGTCGGCGATCACCGCTCCGCCGACGATGGCAACCACGCAGGCGTAGAACCCGAGCAGCGGCATGACCAGCACTGCGGCAAGGATGCGGGGGATGACCAGCGCTTCGATCGGCGAGATGCCGATGGTGCGCATGGCGTCGATCTCCTCCGTCAGCTTCATGGTGCCAAGCTGCGCGGCAAAGGCGCTGCCCGACCGCCCTGCCACCATGATCGCCGTCATGAGCACGCCGAGTTCGCGCAGGGTGATGCGGCCCACCAGGTTCACGGTCAGCGTCTCCGCACCGAACTGAGCCAGCTGCACCGCACCCTGTTGGGCGATGACGATCCCGATCAGGAAGCTCATCAAGCCCACGATCGGCAGGGCCGACACGCCCACCTGCTCCATCTGGCGGACCAGCGCCTTGCCCCGGAAACGGCGGGGATGGCGGATGATCGCCCCGGCGGCCAGAATGATCTGCCCCAGGAAACCCAGCACGCCCAGCAGGCCCGCGAAGAACTCCACCACCAGTTCGCCCATGCGCTGAGGTACGCGTTGCCATACAGGCAGGTGGCGGGACGGAGTGACGCCATCCATCGGCGCGGCGGAAACCGCATCGATAAGGCGGGCGGCCCGGTCATCGGCTCCGGTAATCGGGCCGTTCAGTCGCAGCGACAGGGTATGCGCAACCCATGCCCCGACCGTGTCGATAGCCGTCACCTGCGACAGGTCGACCGCCGCCACGTCACCTTTCAGGTCATGAAGATGTGCATCGACCGCACCGACGGTGGATAGCAGATACGGCCCCTGAAGCCGCAGCACGCGCCCGTCCGCCTCGTCCACCAGTGCAAAGGATGCCGCCCCGTTCATTTCCCGCTCCTATGCGGGCATTTGCCGGAGCAAACAAGCATGGCGTTGCACGCGGACGGCCAGGCTGGCATGACGCGCCGCACCATGGATCCACTGCCCAAGACCTTCGACCCTGCCGCCATCGAAGCCCGCTGGTATGCCCTTTGGGAGGAACACGGGCTGTTCCGCCCCGCGCGGCCGGACGCCGAGCCGTTCACCATCGTCAACCCGCCGCCCAATGTCACCGGCTCGCTCCACATCGGCCACGCGCTCGACAACACGCTGCAGGACATCGTCGTCCGCCATGAACGGATGCGGGGCAAGGACGCCCTGTGGGTGGTGGGCACCGACCACGCCGGCATCGCCACGCAGATGGTGGTCGAACGGCAGATGGCCGAACGCGGCGAGAAGCGCACCGACTTCACCCGCGAGGCGTTCGTGCAGAAGGTGTGGGAGTGGAAGGAGGAAAGCGGCGGCGCGATCACCCGCCAGCTGCGCCGGCTGGGCTGCTCGATGGACTGGTCGCGCGAACAGTTCACCATGGACCCGCACTTCACCCGCGCGGTGACCAAGGTGTTCGTCGACCTGTACAACGACGGCCTCATCTACCGCGACAAGCGGCTGGTGAACTGGGACCCCAAGCTGAAAACCGCGATCAGCGACCTGGAGGTCGAGACGCGCGAGGTCCAGGGCCATTTCTGGACTCTGCGCTATCCGCTGGCCGATGGCAGCGGCGATGTGCGGGTGTCCACCACCCGGCCCGAAACCATGCTCGCCGACATGGCGGTGGCGGTTCACCCGGAGGACGAGCGGTATCGCGATCTCGTCGCGCGCGGGGCAAAGGTGCGCCTGCCGATCACGGGCCGCGAAATCCCGATCATCGCCGACGCGCACGCCGACCCGGAACTGGGTTCGGGCGCGGTCAAGATCACGCCGGGGCACGACTTCAACGACTTCGAGGTGGCGCGGCGCGCCGGCATCGCGGCCGCCGACATGCTCAACATGTTCGACGCCGACGCCTGCCTGATGCAGACGGCGGACCGGCTGGTGCCCGAGGAGCTGCTCGGCCTCGATCGCTTCGCCGCGCGCGAGCGGGTCATGACGCTGCTGAAGGCGCAGGGCTTCCTCGTCCCCCACATCGACAAGGACGGCGCGGAACACGACGCCGAACCGCGCACGATCCAGCTGCCCTATGGTGACCGAGGCGGCGTGCCGATCGAACCGTGGCTGACCGACCAGTGGTATGTCGACGCCGCCACGCTGGCGCAGCGGCCGATCGAGGCGGTGCGTTCGGGCGAGGTCGAGATCGTGCCGAAAAGCTGGGAAAAGACGTTCTTCAACTGGATGGAGAACATCCAGCCCTGGTGCGTCAGCCGCCAGCTGTGGTGGGGGCACCGGGTGCCGGCTTGGTACGACGCGGACGGCACCGCCTTTGTCGCGGCCGACGAAGCGGCGGCACGGGCGCTCGCCGGACCGGATGCCGTGCTGCGGCAGGACGAGGACGTCCTCGACACCTGGTTCTCCTCCGCCCTGTGGCCCTTCGCCACGTTGGGCTGGCCGGACACTTCCCTCCCGCAGGCGGGAGGGGCCGGGGGTGGGTCGGAGGCGGCTGAGCAAGACAGCCCCACTCCTGACCCCTCCCGCCTGCGGGAGGGAAACACGCTCCTCGCGAAGCACTACCCCAACGACCTGCTGATCTCCGGCTTCGACATCCTGTTCTTCTGGGACGCCCGGATGCTGATGATGGGGTATTACAACATGGGCGAGGCGCCGTGGAAGCGGCTCTACCTCCATGGCCTCGTGCGCGCCGCGGACGGGCAGAAGATGTCCAAGTCCAAGGGCAATGTCGTCGATCCCTTGGGCCTCATCGACCGCTACGGCGCGGACGCGCTGCGCTTCTTCATGGCCGCGACCGAGAGCCAAGGGCGGGACATCAAGCTCGACGAGAAGCGGGTCGAGGGATACCGCAACTTTGCCACCAAGCTGTGGAACGCGGCCCGGTTCTGCCAGGCCAACGGCATCGGCGGCAGCACGACCGTCGCCGCGCCCCCCGCGCGCCTTGCCGTCAACCAGTGGATCGTGGGCGAGGTGGTGGAAACGCTGGCCCGGCTGGACAAGGCGCTCGCCGACCTGCGCTTCGACGCGGCGGCGGACGCGATCTACCACTTCGTGTGGGACCGGTTCTGCGACTGGTATCTCGAACTCATCAAGCCGGTGCTGCAGGGCGAGGCGGACACGCCGGCCGCGGCCGAGACCCGCGCGGTCGCCGGCTGGGCATTGGACCAGATCCTCGTCATGCTCCACCCGTTCATGCCCTTCGTCACCGAAGAACTGTGGCAGGCGCGGGGCGACCGGTCCCAGTATCCGCTGATCACGGCGCAATGGCCACGGCCCGACGCGACCGTGGACCCCGATGCCAAGGCCGCGATCGACTGGGTGATCACGCTGACCACCGCGACCCGCAGCGCGCGGAGCGAACTGGGCATTGCGCCCGGCGTGAAACTGGCCGCGACCATTGCCGATCCATCGCCGCTCGCGCAAAAGGTCATCGACCGCAGCAGCGCCGCCATTGAACGGCTTGCGCGTCTGGCGCCGGTGAGGGTGGGCACGCCGCCAGTCGGCGCGGCGATGCAGGTGACGGCGGGCGAGGACGTGTTCATCATCCCGCTGGAAGGGGTCATCGACGTGGCGGCGGAACGCGCGCGGTTGCAAAAGGCGCTTGATGCCAGCCGCAAGGAAGCGGACTCGCTGGCGAAACGCCTGTCCAACCCCGCCTTTGTGGAGAAAGCCAAGCCCGAGGCGGTGGAGAAAGCCCGCGCCGACCACGCCCATCATGCGGGAGAGGCGGCGCGTCTGGGAGCGGCTCTCGCCCGGCTGGATTAGGCACCACGGCGCGGGCGGCAGCCAGCGGCGTTTCCTACCCGCATCCGCCGTGGCAGGGTGACGCCATGACAAAGAAAACCGCCCCGCCCAGCTTGTCCGGCATCCTGCGCGCGGCCGCTGGGCTTTTATCCCTCTGGACCGTGTAACATGCGGTCCAAGTGTTGCTGAGGAACGACGAAGCGTGCCGCTGACACTCGCCACCCAGGCGCCCGGAGTGCCGGAACTGTTCGCCTCGCTACAGGGCGAGGGGCCGAGCGCGGGGATGCCCGTGGCATTCGTGCGCCTGTCGCGCTGCAATCTTGCCTGCGAATGGTGCGACACTGCCTACACCTGGCGGTTCGCGGGCGACAACCGCCCGCACCGCAGCGGCGCCTGGCACGACCGCCGGGACAATCAGGTGACGCTGCCCGAGGCAGAGGTGGCGGGTCGTATCGCCGCGCTGGGACAGTCGCGACTGGTGATTACCGGGGGCGAGCCGCTGTTGCAGGCACCGGCGCTCGCACGGATGCTCGACCTGCTGCCGCATCTCGCGGTAGAAGTGGAAACCAACGGCACCGTCGCCGCCACAGCTGCCCTGGACGCCCGCATCGACCAGTACAACGTCAGCCCCAAGCTGGCGCATAGCGGCAATCCGGCGGAACTGGCCCTGATCCCCGATCGCCTCGCCGCCTATGCCGCCGATCGGCGCGCCTGGTTCAAGTTCGTGATCGCTGCGCCCGGCGATCTGGCGCAGGTGCTCGCCTTGCAGGAACGCTTCGCGATCCCGTCAGACCGCATCTTCCTGATGGCCGAAGGAACCACCAGCGCTGTCCTGCGCGAACGGCACCAGTGGCTCGCGCCGCTCTGCCTCCAGCACGGCTTTCGCCTGTCCGACCGCCTGCACATCCACCTGTATGGCGATACGCGCGGGACGTGACCGCCTAGCCCGCCTGCGCGCGCCAGCGCTGAACCGTGCGCCGCACGGCATCCTCCTCGCCGCCGGATTCGCTCCACAGCTCCACAAAGCTTGGATCTTCCGAAGCGGGTCGCTTGGCCTCGTCCAGATTGTCGAAATTGACCCGGATGGGAATGGAAACGCCTTCGCCGCAGATGATGCACTCGCGGTTGCGCAGCGCCGAAATGGCATCGAGGAAGCCGCGCGCTCCTTCGGGCATGGCAGCCTTGACGAACGCCTGGTCGCGGTCGTTGTTGAGGCGCATGGAGATGATGGTGCCGCACTGCGACAGCACCCCTTCGGCCAGATCGCTCGGCCGCTGGGTAATGAGGCCCAGGGATATGCCGTATTTGCGGCCTTCCTTGGCGATGCGGCTCAGGATGCGGCCAACCGACGAACCGTCCGCGTTCTTCTCGTTCGGCACGTACCGGTGCGCTTCCTCGCAGACCAGCAGGATCGGCCGGGTTTTCTCCTCCCGTCCCCAGATGGCGAAGTCGAACACCAGGCGGCTGAGAACCGCGACGACGGTGGCGGTGATGTCGGACGGCACGCCCGATACGTCGATGATCGCGATCGGCTTGCCGTTGGACGGCATGCGGAACAGCTTGGCGATGAACTCGGCCATCGTGTCGCCGACCAGCATGCCGGAAAACAGGAACTGGTAGCGTGGGTCGCCCTTCAACTCGTCCAGTTTCGACTTGATGCGAATGAACGGCGCGGATGAAGTCGCCTTGTCGAGCTTGCCCATTTGCAGGTTCAGCTCGGCCGACAGGTCTGACAGCAAATAGGGAATGGGCGAATCCACCGTCACCTTGCCAAGCGATTCGGCCAGCCGGCTTTTCTGCCGCGCGACCAGCAGGCATCTGGCCAAAATGTCCGCGTCCACCTGCCGCT
Organism: Porphyrobacter sp. GA68; assembly: GCF_022605525.1. Classification (GTDB taxonomy): domain Bacteria; phylum Pseudomonadota; class Alphaproteobacteria; order Sphingomonadales; family Sphingomonadaceae; genus Qipengyuania_B. The sequence continues at coordinate 1,073,287 of NZ_JAKQYJ010000001.1, read as the reverse complement.
CCGCCCCGTGGCTGGTAAGCAGGATTTCGCAATGCTCTTCGAAATTCATCAGCCAGTACGGCATCTGAAGGTTGGACACGTCGAAGATGATGCCGGTCTGCCGAAATGCGGCCGAGTATTCGCCGTGCGGGTCGATCATGACGATGTGACCTTCCGGCGCGGCTTCGCAGATGCGGTGAAGGATGAGGGCCGCGCTGGTGGACTTGCCGGTCCCGGTGGAGCCGAGCAGGGCGAAGTGCTTGCCCAGCATGGCGTCAATGTACAGCCCGGCGCGGATGTCCTTGGTCGGATAAACCCGTCCGATTTCGATGTTGGGCCGTCCATCGCTGGAATAGATCTGTTTCAGATCCTGGGTGCTGGTCGGATAGACGAGCGCGCCGGGAATGGGATAGCGCGTCACGCCCCGTCGGAAGTTGTACACCCGCCCGGTCAGCTTCTCCTCGTGCCCTTCGCCAAGAAAGTCGACATCGGCGGTGATCCCGCCCGATGTGCCTGCGCGGCGGTCCTGCCGCTGGTTGCGGACGCTGGCCAGCAGCCAGGTGTCGCCGACCTTGACCTTGACCTGGCTGCCGACCTGGCCTGCCTGGTTCACTGCCGGATCGGCATCATCCATGCATTCGCCCAGCCGCTCCGGATCAAGCGCGATCTGCGATCCGGCGCCGCCGATGGCCAGAATGACGCCGATAGGCTGAAGAACGTTGACGGCGTCGTACTCCGCCTGGTGTGGCATCGCCAGCGCGCCCCCGGCGGCCGCGATACCCGCGACGCCTTCGGCAGGCTGCGGTTCCGCCGCTCCCCGCGGGGGCGGCACCGCGCCCAGTTCCAGCGCGGGGTCGAATGTGCGAAAGTGGTTGCGGGGCATGTCGGTCATGGAGCGCTTTCAGACTGCAGGTTCGCGCCATACCATGCCGGTACCTGGTTAAGATCGCGTCAACACAGCCTAGATCAGCGCGAACAGTCGGCCTGCTATCCAGCCGGTGCCAAGCGACAGCAGAACGGCGAAGAGGCCATAGGCCAAAGCGTTGTTTTCCGCAGCCTCGGCGACGGACCTTTCGAACCCCACCTTTTCCACTACCACTTCAGTCTCTGCGGACGCGATCACGCGGCCGTTCGCTACGGCGAAGGTTTCGGCGGTGTAAAGGCCTGTCACGACATTCGACGGCAAGTCGATGCGCGCCTGGTACAGCACCCCTTCACTTACCCTTACGCCCGACATGTTCTCGTCATACAGCCCCTGCCGCTCCTTCAGGTCGATCAAGCCGTCCACGAAACGGCTCTGGGTCACCGGGTCGATGATGCCGCTTGGGGACAGCTGGATGTATCGGGTGCCGAATTCGAAGATCGCCGCGGTCTTCTCGTCCACGATCTCTTCCACCGGCCGGGACGAGGCAACGGCAAAGAAGCTGGGCACGGAGCGGAAGTCGCTGCTGCCGGCATTGATCCAGATGCCGCCGACCTTTTCCTTTTCCCGCAGGCGGATGGCCTGCGCCGGACCCTTCAGCACAACCACGATGTCATACTCCTGTCCTGCGCGGCGACCGCTGGGATCGAGGATCGCGCCGAACAGCAACAGTTCCGTTCCGGTAAAGCCCTGCTGCACCTGCACCTCGTGCTGCGACACTTCGGGCACGAGGATGGCATCGCGCTGCCCCATGCACAGCGTCGCCGCGAGCCCGCACATCAAGAGGCGGAGCGCACCCTTCACAGCGGCTGCACCGTGAAGATTTCGTCGGGACGGAACCCCAGGCCGAACAGCATGCGGAACGCGACCAGCAGGACAATGGCTGCCAGCACCAGGCGCAGCGCCTCGGGCTTCACCTTCTGCGCCAGCTGGGCACCGATTTGCACGCCGGTCACCGACCCGATGAGGAGGAACGCGACCAGCACGATGTCCACGGCCTTGGTGGTCAGGGAATGCATCAAGGTGGTGGCGATGGTGACGAAGAGGATGTTGAACAGGGATGTCCCCACAACGACCCCGGCGCTCATCCCCAGGATGTACAGCATTGCCGGCACCAGGATAAATCCGCCGCCAACACCCATCAGCATGGTAAGGATGCCTACGAACACGCCGAGCAGCAGTGGGGCAAGAGGCGAGATGTAGAGGCCGGAACGATAGAACCGCCGCCGGAGCGGCAGGGCGGCGACCAGCGGGTGATGGCGCCGCTTGGGCGCGGCCGGCGTGCCGCTCGCCGAACCGCGCAGGCTCTGCACCGCCTCACGCGCCATCATGGCACCGATAGTGCCCAGCATGATGACATACAGTGCGCTGATGATGACATCGATCTGCCCGATTGACTGGAAAAACCGGAACAGCAGCGCGCCAACGCCGGTGCCCAGCATCCCGCCCACAACGATGATGCCGCCCATGTGATAATCCACGCCGCGCCGCTTTGAATGGGCCAGCACGCCCGTGACGCTGGCCCCTGTCACCTGGGTCGAGGCGGACGCGGCGGCAACAGTGGGCGGTATGCCGTAGAAGATCAGCAACGGGGTGGTCAGGAACCCGCCGCCCACGCCGAACATGCCGGACAGCAATCCGGTCAACCCGCCCAGAAGCACGATCACAAGGCCGTTCACCGACAGGTTGGCTATGGGCAGGTAAACATCCACTCGGCCGCCCTACCGCAGCGCACTGCCTCTGAAAAGCACGGGCGGCGGCGCATGCGGGTGCATCAGAAGCCGGTGGCAACCGTCAGCGCAAAGCCGCTGCCAGGTTCTGCGCTCCCGGCGACGCGGTGGCGGTAACTTGCTTCTATCCGAACGGGTGCGCCGGCGAGTTCCAGTTCCACACTGGCAGCGGGCCCCAAGTCCAGCCGGTCCGCGTCCTCCTGCACTCCGCCCCATGCGCCCAGGCCGGTGCGCACCCGGGCAGGACCGCCCCTGTCGATGCGCCTCGAAATCACAACCTGGCCGTCGGCGAACGCCGTGCCGAACGTTCCGCCGACATAGCCGGCCTGCGCGTAAGCAACCGCGTCCATGCCGGCAAGCCGGTGGTGAAATCCCGCTGTCACGAATGCCGCGGGGCGCAGTTCCACGTCATCAGCCCTGGCGGTGACACGGCCCTCCGCGTGAACAGTCATCGGTACTTGAGGGACCGGACGGAGAGCTACGCCGGCGGCCACCTCGCGCTCGCCCCCATGGACAAGGGCCTTGGAGGCGCGGAGGTAGGCGTCCGCCTGCGCCGGGGCATCCAGGCGCAGGTCGTAGCGCACCACGACACCGGCCTGACTGGCGCCAAGACTGGCTGGACGCAGCGCGGTCGCCGCGCGCGGTGGTCCGTCCTGGCGAAGGAACAACCACGCATCCAGCGACAGACGCGGACGGGCAGCGGACGGAGAGGTTACGCTTGGCAGGGCGTCCGCCGCTGGCCGCGCGGTGTTCGCCAACGGCCTCGCCGCCACGCTGGGCGCCGCCACCGCCAGCAACCCTGCCGCCACTGCTGACGGCGTGGCGTGATGTGCCACCCCTCCCCTAGCCGCGGATACGACGCGCGGTGCCGCCAGGCGCTGCGGTCGGTAGGATGATCGTTCGTTCGCAGCATCGCGTTGCGAGGCCGATTGCGCCAGCACCGGTGCTTCCACACCGGCCGCCGCGGTAACTACCTGCGGAAACGCTGCTGGGGTCAGGCTCTCGGTCCACTCCACCGGCGTCCCCGTCAACGCCCACGTGGATCCACGCAGGGCCAGCCAGCAGCCAAGCACCAGCGCCAGCATCATCAGCGGGGCGCCTTTGGCTCCCTTTTTCGTCCCCGTCGCGCCAGTATTCATGCTGCCAGCTTTTCTGGCAGCGGTTCGATCCGGCTAGCGGGGTGGTAGTGATGCGCAGTCTTGTCCCAGCGTGGCAGTTCCCCGGACAGGCTGCGGCAGTATGCTGCCACTGCCCGCCAACTGGCCATGATGGTGATGATGTTGGAGATGCAGGTGCGCGGCAGCGCGATGAGGCCTTGCCGCCAGCCATGTTCGCGCGCGGTGAAGATGCCGCGCCACGCCAGACGCCATGTCAGCAGGCCCATGTTGGCCACCAGCAGCGCTTGCAACCAGGGTGCCAGCAAGAACGTCTCGCCCGGGCCGAGTTGGGCCAGCGCGAACGTGCCCCCTAAAGCGGCGACGCACAGGTAGCCGATGAGCAGCAGCAGTGCGCCCAACAGACCGCGCCGATCGCGCAGCAACATGTAGCGGTCGATCAAGTTGCCGCGCCAGCCCAGCCTGTCCCACCCTTGCAGCGCAATGCCATGCGTCCAGCGGGTCTTCTGCCGAACCGCCGCGCCGAGGGTTGCAGGAAAGTACGCGCGGGTCGCCACGAGGCGCCCTGTCGCCGTGCGTACGCGCAAAAATCGCGCCTTTCCGCCAAGCCGTGCGATGGCAAGACCGAGTTCGTAATCCTCAACCAGCGAACCGGTGGCAAACGGCGCACCTTCGGGACTAAGGGCGGCTAGCTTTGCCACCATCTCCCGCGCGATCGCGCATCCCACCCCCGCCCCTGGCAGCGCGGCGCCCAGCGCTGCGCGGACGACCATCGTCTTGCCATGCGCTTCGGCGAACTCGTCGCTGTAGTGCCCGCTGATCCAGCGAGAACCTGCATGCGGCAGCGCGAGCACCGGCAACTGCACGAAGTCTGCGCGATCCAGCGCCCGGCTCATCAGTGGCAGCGCAGCCGGATCGACCATATCCTCTGCATCGTGCAGCACAACGAACCGGTATCGCTCCTGCCGCTCAACCTCGTCGGCACACATCGCCGCGTGAAGCCGGTTCAGGCAGTCCGCCTTGCACGTCGGGCCCGCCACAGCATGCATGATCAGCCGCACACGCTTGCTGTCAGCGGCGGCTGCGCGCACGGCCGCCATTGTCGCCGGGTCGTTGAAGTAGCAGCCGACATACAGCGTTACCTCGTCCTGCGGCCAGGCCGCCATGGCATGACGAACAGTGGCGCCGATCACCAGCGCCTCCTGCCAGGCAGGGATGAAAACCGCGACGGGCCCGTTGAGTGCGTCTGCCGCCATCTCGCCACCAGTCTCCGAGACGGTGTCGGTGCACCACGCCGACCGGTGCAGCCGCCCGCTCAGTCGCAACCACAGGTAAACCGCGTCGATCAGCAGTTCGTCCAGCGAACCCAGCAGGAAGAACGCTGCCGCAAACAGCAGCAGTTCGCCCTGCGCCGCCAGCACCGCGGCGCTTGCATCAGCCACCATTACCGATCAACCGCGCCGGCACAGGCGGACGCAGCGATACGCCTGCGTCACGCTCAACCGTGCGGGCGCGCCGCTGCGCGTCTGCGGACGCACCCGCTCAAATCGTTCCATCTATGCCCCCATCCGTGTCCCGTTTTGCCGGCAAGCGGCCATTACGCTTGCAGGCATCAACCCCTCGCGCTGCTGACGAACATATCGGGCACCGCTTTTCAGATGCTTAGCGGGAATTGTTTCACACAATCTTACCGCGCGCCTGACGCCGGCGCTTTGTGTGGTTCTCTTCAGCAGCCACGGGCGTGCAGCGGCAGGGCCGCAATCAAGCTGGCGTTAATTTTCCTTCAACCAGACGCGAGCGGTTCCGCAACGGGCGAAGGCCCGCTAGGGGCAGGTCCACGCTTAATCAACTAACTGACTGTCATGTTCGAACCGCTCCGCAACATCTTCCGCTCGCGCCCTGTCCGCAAGGAGCCTGCCCGTGTTCCCGCAGGAGAGCGCTATTATGTCATCGGCGACATTCACGGCCGGCTCGACCTGTACCGGGCGCTTATCGCGGCGATCGAACAGGACGATGTGGATAAGGGCGGGGCCGCCACCACGGTCATCCTCCTTGGCGATCTGGTGGACCGGGGGCCGGACAGCCGCGGGGTAATCGAACTGTCCATGCGCTGGGCCAAGGCGCGGCGCGTCCGTTTTCTTGCAGGCAATCATGAAGAGATGTTCCTGCAGGCATTCGAGGACACCAGCCGCCTGCGCCATTTTGTAAAGCATGGCGGGCGCGAAACCATTCTCAGTTATGGCATACCCGTCGCCACATACAACGACTTGAGCTTGGCTGAGCTGCTGGCCGAACTGCCTCAGTTGGTACCTGCGGAGCACCGCGATTTTCTTCAGAGCTTCGAGGACTACATCGTTGCCGGTGATTACGCCTTCGTTCACGCCGGGATTGATCCGGGCAAGCCGCTGGAAGAGCAGGGCCGCGAAAGCCTGCTGTGGATACGGGAACGGTTTCTGTCGCATAGCGCGCCGCATTCGCACGTTGTAGTGCACGGCCACACAATCTTCGATGAAGTGGACGATCGCGGTAACCGTATCGGAATAGACACTGGGGCATATCGCACTGGCCGTTTGACCGCGCTTGTGCTTGAGGGCGACCAGCGCCGCTATATCGCGGCGGTCGAACAGGGGGACTCGACGGTGGTCGAGCATTCAGAAGGAACGGCATGAAGATAGCAATGGTTGGCTCGGGCTATGTGGGCTTGGTCTCAGGAGCATGCCTGGCCGATTTCGGGCATCATGTAGTTTGCATCGACAAGGATGCCGGAAAGATCGAGCGGCTGGAGGATGGCGTGATGCCGATCTTCGAACCCGGTCTGGCAGAACTGGTGGCGAAGAATGTCGCGGCCGGGCGCCTGTCCTTTACCACCAGCCTGCCCGACGCATTGCAGGGGGCCGAGGCCGTGTTCATCGCGGTCGGCACACCCAGCCGCAGCGGCGACGGCCATGCCGACCTGTCGTTCGTGCTGGGAGTAGCCAGAGAGGTTGGCGAGAACATGACCGGCGACCTCGTGGTCGTCACCAAATCCACCGTGCCAGTGGGGACCGGCGATCAGGTCGAGCGCATCATTGCCGAATGCGAACCGGGCCACCGGTTCTCCGTCGTCTCCAATCCGGAATTTCTGCGCGAAGGCGCAGCGATTCGCGACTTCAAGATCCCTGACCGCATTGTCATCGGGGCCGAGGACGATTTCGGGCGCGAGGTGATGCGGGAAGTGTATCGCCCGCTGTTCCTGAACGAATCTCCGATCCTGTTCACCTCGCGCCGGAGCTCGGAACTGATCAAATACGCGGCCAACGCGTTTCTGGCGACCAAGATCACCTTCATCAACGAGATGGCCGATCTGTGCGAAAAGGTCGGCGCCGATGTGCAGGACGTCAGCCGCGGCATCGGCATGGATGGCCGGATCGGCCCCAAGTTCCTCCACGCGGGGCCCGGCTATGGCGGTTCGTGCTTTCCCAAGGACACGCTGGCGCTGCTCAAGACGGCGGAGGATTACGACAGCCCGACCCGCATCGTCGAGGCCGTCGTCAAGGTCAACGAGACGCGCAAGCGGGCGATGGGACGCAAGGTAGTGGACGCTCTGGGCGGGCTGGACGAGGCGCGAGGGAAAACGGTGGCGATGCTCGGCCTGACTTTCAAGCCGAACACGGACGACATGCGCGATGCGCCGTCAGTCGCGATTGCACAGACGCTCATCGACGCGGGCGTAGCGGTCAAGGCCTACGACCCTGAAGGCATGAAGCATGCTTCCCAGATGATGCCGGATGTTGTCATGTGCGAGGGCGCATACCAGGCGATCGACGGCGCGGATGCCCTGGTGATCGTCACCGAGTGGGATGCTTTCCGGGCGCTGGACATGAAGCGGGTGAAATCGTTGCTGACCGCGCCGGTGCTGATCGATTTGCGCAACATCTACAAGCCGCAGGACATGCGGACCGCCGGGTTCACTTACATCAGCGTGGGTCGTTCCTGAGGCGGCGGGGGCGCATCGCCGCCCCCGCCACCTGATTGAGGAGTCACTTCGCGGCGAGTTCCCGCACCAGGCGGGGCGACGGATAGATCTTCTCCAGCGCCTCCTGAACCGCATCCGCGCTGACCGCCACAGTGCGGTTCAGCGCGGGGTCGTAGCCGTAATTGCCGCCGAGCGAATGAATGTTGCCGTCAAACGCTGCACCAATCACCGTCCCAGCCCGGTCGATCACCGGCGATCCCGAGTTGCCCCCGATGATGTCATTCGTGGTGACGAAATCGAAGGACACGTTCGGGTCGATCCGCGCGCGCTGCCGTGCGAATGCCGGCGCCACGTCGAATGGTGCATTGCCGGTCGCCCGCTCGAACGTGCCGCCCAGCGTCGTCTGGAAAGGCACCTGCTGGCCACGCTCCTCCCAGCCTTTCACCTGACCGTAGCTGATCCGCAGGGTGAATGTCGCGTCGGGATACAGGCTGTCGCCGTAAGCCGCGAAGCGGGCATCGGCGAGCCGTGCCCCCGCCACAGCAAGCGGGCCGCTGTACACTTCGTTCACCTGCTCGCGAAGCGCGCGCTGGCGGTCGGCCAGGGCTAGCGCATACTGGATCATCGGGTCGTCCGACGCGCGTATCGCCGCGAGGCCGCCGTCCCACAACTGCTGCCGGACCGCCGGATCGGCGAGCCGCGTGCCCGTCACCAGCCGCTCCGCCAGCTGCTCCGGGCTTTCCCGGCCCAGCAGCAGCCGTGTGTCCGGATCGTCGGCACCCAGATATTCCCGCGCCTTGGACAGGCTCCATTCCATTGTCAGCTGATCGAGCCAGGAATAAACCGGCCGCTCGTCCAGCAGGCGCTTCTGCGTCAGGGGCAACGCGCTGTTTGTGAAGCCCGGCAGCCGCTCGGCGTCAGGTTTTTCCCGCTCCTGCGCGGCCAGCACCAGTGTCTGTGCGTACGCGTACAGGTCACCCGACGGACTGATGAAGCGCGTGGGCAGATAGAGCGCGCGATAGGCGGTCACCGCCTGCTCGACGTCGGCCCAGGGATCGCCGATCGCTGCGTTGCCGGCGCTGCGCTGGCGCAGCTGCGCCTCCCGGTCGGCCAGTGTGGCAGTGAAGGCAGGATCGTTCAGCGCCTTCAGGCGGCCGATCTGCACCTTGAGGCTGTTTTCGATGCCGTTCAGCGTGTCCAGTCCTTCGCGGCGATGATCGGGGCTTTCGTCCATCGCCCGGATCAACCGTCCGCGCAGTTCCGACAAGGTCGCCAGCGTCACTGGCAGCACCGCCTCCCGTGCGAAGGCAAGCTGGCTTTGCGTGTTGAGCCGGCTGGTCGAACCGGGATTGCCGACCACGAAAGTAATCTCTCCCTCGCGCGGGGGACGGGGATTCCAGCGCAGGTGCTGCGGCGTCGCCACGGGTCGGCCGTTCTCGTAGGCGCGCAGGAAACTTGCATCGAGCGAATAGCGCGGAAAGTTGAAGTTGTCCGGGTCGCCGCCGAACGTCGATGCGCGATCTTCGGGCGCCCACACCAGCCGGACATCCGAATACTTGCGGTAGGTGTAAAGCTTGTACTGGCCGCCGCCGAACAGGGTGACCACCTGGCAGCGGGTCCGTTCCTTGTCCGGACAGCCCGCGCTCTCCAGTTCGGCGATCTTCGCGTCCCGCGCCCTGGTCAGCGCTTCCCCCGTCAGTCCGGCGAACGCCCCTTTCACCGTGTCGGTCACATCGGTGATCTGCGTGACCACCTCGGCCTGCTGGCCGGCGCACTTCTTCTCGTCGGTCAGACCCGCGGCGATAAAGCCGTTGGTCAGCAGGTCGTTGTCCTGCGTCGCGTTCTCGAAGATGCAGGAGGCGACGCAGTGATGGTTGGTCAGGATCAGCCCTTGAGAGGACACAAAGCTTGCCGAACAACCGCCAGTCAGGCGAACGGCGGCGGCCTGCACCCGGTCGAGCCACGCCTGGTCCGGTGCCCAGCCATACTGGTCGCGCACCTGCGCGGCAGGAAAATTGTCAAAGGTCCACATCCCCTCTTCGGCAGCAGCCGGGGCGGCAACAAGGCCGAGGAGCGAGGTGGCAGTGAGGAAAGCGGCGGCTGGACGGAACACGGCAGGTCATCCTTCTTTGCTGTTCTTCCTGCCGCTTTTCGCCACCAGCGGCGCAATGTCCAGTACAAGATTGAAAGCCAGGGAGCCTGTAAGCCGGGTTCTGTCCCGCCGCTCAGGCGGGGGCAGCCATTCCTCTAGGCGGGGGATCGCTCCCCACGCTCAAGCAGCCAACCCGGACGGTCCCGGGGCGAAACACCCCTGCCCTCTTGCAACAAGAGGGCGCGCCGTCCCTATTTGGCCTTGCTCCGGGTGGGGTTTGCCATGCGGGTGCTGTTGCCAGCGACCCCGGTGCGCTCTTGCCGCACCCTTTCACCCTTGCCTGTGCCGCGTTCCCGAAGGAGCGGGCCATCGGCGGTCTGCTCTCTGTGGCACTTTCCCTGTGGTTGCCCACGGCGGGCGTTACCCGCCACCCTTGTTTCGTGGAGCCCGGACTTTCCTCGGGCGGGTTGCCCCGCACGCGGCTGCCCGGCCCCCTGGCGCTAAGGCATGTAGGCGCAATGCCGGCCCAACGCCAGTGCCGTCCGCCGGCGGTGATGCTGGGCGCAAAGAGGAAGCTAACGCGCCGCGCCGCGGTCCCGGTCGAGCAGCAGCTGGAACAGGATGGCGCGCACCTGGCCGTCGATCACCCCGTCGATCCGCTCCGGACGCCAGCGGCGCTGGAACGCTTCCACTGCCTTGATGCCATCGGTGATGTCGTACCCGAACCGCTCGAGCGCCAGATAGAAGGCGGCATCGTTCGTGAAGGGATCGAGCCGCTCCAGCTTCGCAGGTGTCGGCAGGCACAGGCCGTATTGCGCCAGCCGCCCCCACGGGAACAGCTCGCCCGGATCGATCTTTCGCGCCGGGGCGATGTCCGAATGACCCACCACGTTCGCCCGCGGAACGTCGTGTTCCCGCACGATTCGGGCGAGGAGCGGCACCAGCGCATCGAACTGCGCGTCGCTGAAATGCCGATAGCCGTTGAGGTGTCCGGGATGATCCAGTTCGATGCCGATGCTGGCGGAGTTCACGTCGCGCACACCCCGCCAGTAGGCAACGCCCCCATGCCAGGCTCTCCGGGCTTCCGGCACGAGGCGGATGACCTCCCCATCCTCGCCGATCAGGTAATGCGCGCTGACCTTTGCGTCGGGATCGCACAACCGCTCCAGCGCGGCTTCCTTCCCCAGCATCTCGGTGTAGTGAATGACCACCATGCTGACCGGCAGGGTCCGTGCGTCCTGATTGGGCGAGGAAAGTTCGCGGTGGACCAGTTCGTCGCGGTCCGGGTGCGCCGTCAACCGATCATCCCTTCCGACTGCGGCAGGATGGCTCCCATCACCAGCGCGGTGTCGCTGCGCTGATACTGCAAACTGCCGCCGCGTGCTTCGGCCAGCAGGCAAAGCATATGTGCGGCGGCTGTCCGGCTGCTGATGTCATCGGCATGGAGCGAGCCGTCCAGCGCCCGGCCAATGTTGTCGTCAAAGGCGATCCGGTCGCCGGTCGCGCGCACCACGATCTCGCTTTGCCCGTCCCGCGTCTCCGCGCCGATGTCGAGAGTGCCGCCCCGGATCAGGGCGTCCATGCCGATCTGGGCCAGGTTCAGCATGACCTTGACCGCTTCCTTGGGAATGGTCGGATCAGCCAGTGCCCAGTGCAGCGTGATGCGGCCGTTGTTGCTGGCCAGCGCGTCGATCAGGGCGCGCGGCTCTTCCACCGGGACCGCTTCGCCAAACCCGCCCGCCGCGCCGAACGCGAGGCGGAAGAATTTGAGCTTGTCCGTGCTGATCCGCGCGCTTTGCTCCAGCAGCTCGACACATTTGGCCCGCATGGCCGGATCGCGCTCTTCGCTGAGCAGTTCCAGCCCGTTGCTAAGAGCGCCGATGGGCGACAGCAGATCGTGGCACAGGCGCGAGCACAGCAGGGCGGCAAGGTCGATAGCGGCGGTGTCTTTCATGGGCGGCGGCAACTTCCCTGATCGTAAACGCCTGCCTTAGCTTGGGTTCACCGGGGAGGGAAGCTTGCGCGGCTTGTGCCTGGCCAATCGATCAGCCATGCGCATGTCCATGACGGCACCACAGACGCAAGACGGTGCGTTCACGACCGGCGGCAGGGTGGACCGCGCCCTGTCGGACGCGACAGGCCTGTCGCGCGAACGGATCAAGCGGTTGATTGCGGAAGGCCTGGTGCGGGTCGCCGGCGCCGTCGCTGCAAACCCGGCGGCCAAGGTCGCGCCGGGCACCGCGTTCTCCATCGTTGTGCCCGAGACGGCTCCGCTGGCGGCGGCGGCGCAGCCGATCCCGCTGAACGTGGTATATGAGGACGAACACCTGGTGGTGGTCGACAAGCCGGCGGGTCTGGTCGTGCACCCCGCGGCGGGCAATCCCGACGGCACTCTGGTCAACGCCCTGCTGCATCATTGTGCCGGACAGTTGTCCGGCATCAACGGCGTCGCCCGGCCCGGCATCGTTCATCGCATCGACAAGGACACATCGGGCCTGCTGGTCGCGGCCAAGAATGATGCAGCGCACGAGGGGCTGGCGCGGCAGTTTGCCGAACACACCGTGCATCGCCGCTACCTGGCGATCTGCGCCGGCCACCCGCGTCCGCCGGAAGGGACGATCCGCACCCGCATCGGCCGTTCCGACACCGATCGCAAGAAGATGGCCGTGCTCCCCGACACCAGCAGCCGCGGCAAGCACGCGGTTACCCACTACAAGACGTTACAAAGGCTTAAAGATTGCACCTTAATCGAGTGTCGATTGGAGACGGGGCGCACGCATCAGGTCAGGGTTCATTGTGCGTCAATCGGTCACGCGCTAGTAGGGGATCCAGTCTATGGACGAACACCGACATCGCTACGCCCGGTGCTTTCCCGCCTCGGCTTCGCACGGCAGGCGCTGCACGCGCACGAGCTCGGCTTCATTCACCCGTTCAGCGGCGAAAGTTTGCGTTTTTCGGCCGAACTGCCGCCTGACATGGCGGAACTCATCGACGAAACCGCTCGTTGAAATCGGTATATTGCACTGCACGCAGGAGCCGCAAAAGAGTATATATGACAACCGCGCATGGTCAGGCGCGGCCCGGTTGGCCTCGCCCCAGCACAAGCCAATCGCCTCTCTGACCTCAGGAAGGTAAGAAACATCGTGTCCAGCAGCAAGGCCCCATCCGTTCCAGCCCTCAGCGGCGAGCAGAGCCTCAACCGCTACCTGGCTGAAATCAAGAAGTTTCCGGTTCTCACGGCGGAACAGGAATACATGCTGGCCAAACGGTATGAAGAGCATGACGACCCGGAAGCGGCGGCGCAGCTCGTGACCAGCCACCTGCGTCTGGTCGCCAAGATTGCCATGGGCTATCGCGGTTACGGCCTTCCCGTCAGCGACCTTATTTCAGAAGGTAACGTCGGGTTGATGCAGGGCGTGAAGAAGTTCGAGCCGGATCGCGGTTTCCGCCTGGCGACCTACGCCATGTGGTGGATCAAGGCGTCGATTCAGGAATTCATCCTGCGCTCCTGGTCGCTGGTCAAGATGGGCACCACCGCTGCGCAGAAAAAGCTGTTCTTCAACCTCCGCCGGATGAAGAAGAACCTCGACGCTTACGAAGACGGCGACCTGCATCCCGACGACGTCACCAAGATCGCGACCGATCTGGGTGTTCCGGAACAGGAAGTGATCAACATGAACCGCCGTATGATGATGGGCGGCGATGGATCGCTCAACGTCTCCATGCGCAATGGCGAGGAAGGTTCTGGCGAATGGCAGGACTGGCTGACCGACGACCGCCCGCTGCAGGACGAAACAGTTGCGGAAGCGCAGGAAAAAACCATGCGCCACGAGATGCTGACCGAGGCGCTCGACAGCTTGAATGAGCGGGAGAAGCATATCCTGACGGAGCGGCGGCTTACCGAGAACCCCCAGACACTGGAAGAATTGTCGCAGGTTTACGACGTGTCGCGCGAACGGATCCGTCAGATCGAGGTGCGCGCGTTCGAAAAGCTGCAGAAGGCGATGCAGCGGATCGCGGGCGAGCGATTGCTGCCGGCGCCGCTACCCGCGCTGGGCGCCGGATAGCCGCATAAGGGTTCTGCACAGCGGCGAGGAAGTTTACGAACCCCGCCGCTGTGCGCTCTGGTTGGCTGACGCGCTGCGGCGTATTCGTCCGCAGCAAGCAGTGTCCCGCGTAGCCACGGATGCCGCTCCGGCCTTTGCGCCGTGGCACGCTCTCCGCTACGCCTCGCTCATGTTCCGCGTCGCCAAGTTCCTGTTGACCATCGTGCTCGGCTTCATTGCTCTGAGCCTCATCCCCGTCCTTATTTATCGCTTCGCCCCTGTGCCCGTGACGTTGACGATGCTGATGGATGAGCATGGCTGGACGAAGGACTGGGAACCGCTCAGCAACATCGACCGTGATCTTGTCCGGGCGGTCATAGCGGCCGAAGATGGCAAGTTCTGCCAGCACAACGGCTTCGATACCGAGGCGATCGGACAGGCAATCGAGGAGCGGCTCGCCGGAGAACGGGAACGCGGCGCTTCCACGATAAGCCAGCAGACTGCGAAGAATGTCTTCCTCTGGCAGGGCGGCGGATTTTTCCGCAAGGGGCTGGAGGCCTGGTTCACCTTCCTCATCGAACACCTGTGGGGCAAGCGGCGGATCATGGAGGTGTATCTCAATGTCGCTGAAACCGGCATCGGCACCTATGGGGCGGAGGCCGGAGCGCAGCGATACTTCAACAAGTCAGCCGCAAGCCTTTCGCCGGCAGAGGCGGCACGTCTGGCCGCGATTCTGCCGTCACCCAAGACGCGGGCAGTGGTGAACCCCGGCGGCTTCACCCGCAGGTATGGCAACACCATCGCTGCGCGGATCGGAGTGGTGCGGCGGGACGGGCTGGACGCCTGCGTGTACTCATAACATGGCTGCGAGGCACTCTCATGCGCATCATCCGCATGAACATGGGCACGGGCATGGGCAAGGCGCTGCCCACCATCACCATGCGCCCGCCGACTTCGGTCGCGCCTTCGCCATCGGAGTAGCGCTGAACTCGGCTTTTGTCCTGGTCGAGGCGACTGCGGGTATTCTGACGGGTTCAATGGCGCTGGTGGCGGACGCCGGGCACAACCTGTCCGATGTCCTTAGCCTGCTCCTCGCCTGGGGGGCGGCCTCCCTCGCCAAGCGGCCACCATCGGCCCGGTTCACCTATGGCTTGAAATCCTCGACCATTCTGGCCGCACTGGCGAACGCCATGCTGCTGCTCGTCGCGCTTGGCGTCATCCTGGTCGAGACACTGCAGCGGTTCCGTAATCCCGAGCCGGTAGAGGCAGGAGTGGTGATGGCGGTGGCAGGCGTCGGCATCCTCATCAACACCGGCACGGCCTTGCTGTTCATGCGCGGTCGCCGACACGACCTCAACATCCGGGGCGCGTTCCTGCACATGGCCGCAGACGCGCTTGTATCCCTCGGCGTGGTTATTGCCGGCGCGCTGATCTGGTGGACCGGTCTCTTGTGGATCGACCCGCTGACCAGCTTGCTGATCGTGGCGGTGATTGCCTGGAGCACCTGGGGGCTTCTGCGCGACAGCGTGGTGATGAGCATGCTGGCGGTGCCATCCGGTATCGATGCGGAAGCGGTCCGCAAGGACCTGAGCGGTCTGCCGGGAGTGACCGCGGTTCACGACTTCCACATCTGGCCGCTGTCCACCACCGACATCGCGCTGTCCGCACATCTGGTGATGCCGCACGGCTACCCCCACGCGGATTTTCTGCGAAGCATTGCCGAGCGCTGTCGCCACGATCACGGGATCAGCCACGTCAC
Source organism: Porphyrobacter sp. GA68 (assembly GCF_022605525.1). GTDB lineage: Bacteria > Pseudomonadota > Alphaproteobacteria > Sphingomonadales > Sphingomonadaceae > Qipengyuania_B. Next base: position 1,057,689 of record NZ_JAKQYJ010000001.1, on the reverse strand, counting down.
CTTGCAGATCGAAACGCAGGAAACCGGTTGCAGCGGCGGCTGCTGATCAGCGTCAGCCGCGAGGCTGGAGCTTCTCCTTCATCCGCCGCGCCTGATTGGCGACACTGCGCAGAACCGGCACCTGATCAAACCATTTGCGCTCGCCAATGTCGGTTGCCGATATCCGATAATCCGCGAGGGGCAGAAACTGTGTCCTGATTTCGGGATGGTAGCGCCTGAACCAGACATATGCCCCATCAATCGGCGGCCTGATGCGCGGATTGAAATCGGAACGGACGATTGCCGGATCGTATTGCGTCTCAGGATCAAGCAGCGATTGCAGAAATGGAACCAGCTTTTCCAGCGCTGACACTGAGAAGCCCATGAAGTGAGCCCCTTCAATATCGGCATTTAAAAGGTCTTGTTCATCGCTGGCCAAGGCAAATCCGCCGTACAGAATATCGGTGTCGCTCTCTTGCTGCATACTTCTGGCAGCAGGCAGAAACACGCAATCGTCCTCTAGCACGATGACAGATCGCCGGTCTGCGAGTGCATCGGTCAAAACCTGCAAGTGGCTCTGAAAGGCGCCGTTGGCTCCCAGACAGTGAAACAACCCCGGACCATCCGGCTTCACCGCGCTGAAGTATTGAACCTTCGGATCACCTAAAAGGCCGACCTTGGCGAGTTCGCGGTCCATCTCCCGGCGCCGGTCGCGGCGGTGGGGAAGATTGATTATGCGGACGGAGTCGTATTGATCAAATATCATCTCAGCTCGGCCCATACCGCGTCGCGGTTAACAGATGGAACTCTCGTCCAGACGCCTTGCTCATCGTATCGGCTCGCCAAATGTGCCACAAGCGCAAACGCTTAAAAGCCGTCAGCAGACTTCCAGTGGCGCCTCGCGAGAGCGGCGCCATACGCGATGCCGAGCCTTCCATTGGACGCCCCGCAACAGCCTCTCGCCGCCTCACAGAACGCTGCCTGAACTTTCTAAAATAGGAGAGATGCCTTAGAGCAGCCTCTGGCCCTCAGGAGCTGAACAACGGCGCTGCCCGGATCGGGGAGCAGCGCCTTGCAATCAGGCTGCCGCTTCCTTCTTGCCCTTGGTGCCATCCATCACCTGGACCGGCGCCTTGCGGCCTTCCACCACATCCTTGTCCACGACGATCTCGCTGACACCCTCCATGTCGGGAAGGTCGAACATCGTGTCGAGCAGAATGCCTTCGACGATCGATCGCAGGCCGCGCGCGCCGGTTTTCCGCAGAATGGCCTTCTGCGCGATTGTCTCCAGCGCGTCCTTGGTGAAGGTAAGCTCCACGTTCTCCAGTTCGAACAGCTTGCGATACTGTTTGACCAGCGCGTTCTTCGGCTCCGACAGGATCTGCACCAGCGCTTCCACGTCCAGGTCCGTCAGGGTAGCGATCACCGGCAGACGTCCGACGAACTCCGGAATCAGGCCGAATTTCAGCAGATCCTCCGGCTCGCCCTTCTCCAGCAATTCGCCAACGCGGCGCTTGTCAGGATCGGCGACATGCGCACCGAACCCGATCGACCGCTTCTGCAGGCGGTCGGCGATGATCTTGTCCAGACCGGCAAAGGCGCCGCCGCAGATAAACAGGATGTTCGTCGTATCGACCTGCAGGAACTCCTGCTGCGGATGCTTGCGTCCGCCCTGCGGCGGGACGGAGGCCGTCGTACCCTCCATCAGCTTGAGCAGCGCCTGCTGCACCCCTTCGCCCGACACGTCCCGCGTAATCGAAGGGTTTTCGGCCTTGCGGGTGATCTTGTCGATCTCGTCGATATAGACGATGCCGTGCTGTGCCTTTTCGACATTATAGTCGCTGGCTTGCAGCAGCTTGAGGATGATGTTCTCCACATCTTCCCCGACGTAGCCAGCCTCGGTCAGGGTGGTGGCATCGGCCATCGTGAACGGCACGTCAAAGGTGCGCGCCAGCGTCTGCGCCAGCAGCGTCTTGCCGCTGCCGGTCGGTCCGACGAGCAGGATGTTCGACTTGGCAAGCTCCACATCGCCCGACTTGCCGGAGTGCTTGAGCCGTTTGTAGTGGTTGTGAACTGCCACCGACAGCACGCGCTTCGCCCGGTCCTGCCCAATGACATAGTCATTGAGGGTGGAGAAAATCTCCATGGGCGTGGGCACGTCGCCTTCCTTGCGCCCGACAATTCCCGCCTTCGTTTCTTCGCGGATGATATCGTTGCAAAGTTCAACGCACTCATCGCAGATGAACACGGTCGGCCCGGCGATCAGCTTGCGCACCTCATGCTGGGATTTCCCGCAGAAGCTGCAGTAGAGGGTGCTCTTGCTGTCGGAATTGCTCAATTTCGTCATGCCTTATCCAATTTTCGCCAGAAGCCTAGAACGGCGTCAGGTGCGATTCTTCAATCGGAATGTAGCCCGCAAAGGCACGATATCAATCGACACTGCATAATTCTATAGTGTCAACTCTATCCTAACGGCGCACACGGGCGCGCGCTCTCAACCTTGTGGGCGATTCATCAGATGCAGGCATCGGCAGAGCCGCGCCCGGTGGAAAACGCGCAGCAGGGAGGCCGAGCCACGGGCACGGCGCTTACCCCCAAATCGCGCTTGCCTTGCGGTGCAACCGCGCAGTCTGCGGACCTAAGCCTGTTTGCGAGTGCTTACTCAGGCGCCCCGCCCGAACCCTTGTCGCCTTCCGGCTGATCTCCTTCGGGGCGGGTTTCGAACACCTTGTCCACCAGCCCGAACTTCATCGCTTCGTCCGCTTCCAGGAAGGTGTCCCGATCCATTGCCTGCTCGATTTCCGTCAGCGTCTTGCCGGTGTATTTGGCGTACAGTGCATTCAGCCGTTCGCGCATCCGCAGGATTTCGCGCGCGACAATCTCGATGTCGGAGGCCATCCCGCGCGCTCCGCCGGACGGCTGGTGCACCATGATGCGCGCATTCGGCAGGGCGATCCGCATCCCCGGCTCTCCGGCGGCCAGCAAGAAGCTGCCCATGGACGCAGCCTGGCCGACGCAGACGGTCGAAACGCGCGGTTTGATGTACTGCATCGTGTCGTGGATGGCGAGCCCCGCCGTCACCACCCCACCGGGTGAGTTGATGTACATCGAGATCGGCTTGGAAGGGTTTTCGGATTCAAGGAACAGCAGCTGCGCCACGATCAACGACGCCATCTGGTCCTCAACCTGGCCGCTGACGAAAACGATCCGTTCGCGCAGCAGGCGGGAAAAGATGTCGAAGCTGCGTTCGCCGCGGCTGGTCTGTTCCACCACCATCGGCACCAGCGCGCCTGTCACCGGGTCGTGTGTGAAACGGCCCTGGCTGGCATAGGCATCGGTGCCGAACAGGTCGATCATGAAAAAATCCTCTCAATTTGGAAGTGCGCGCCTATCTTGCGATTGGCGCCGCCATGTTCAAGAGTGTTTAGATCGTTGTTGGCCGGAAGTACTCCTCTTGCACTTCAGGTGAGCGCGAACGACAAGGCCGCATGCAACTTCGTGCTTTCCGACCGCTCGCCTCGCTTGGCCTTGTTCTCACCGTCACGGCTGGCTGCGCCACGCTGCCGTCCGATCCGATAGCGAGGCCGGACGCCCGAACGTCCGACTCTGTCCCGAATGACCCGGTGGAGGCCGTTGCCCATTACAGGCTGCGGATTGCACAACTGGACGACGTCGGGCCGCAGCTGAATGCGGTGATCAGCCTGAACGAAGGGGCGGCAGGCGACGCGGCCGCGGCGCGTGATCTGCCGCTGGCCGGACGGGCGGTGCTTGTGAAGGACAACATCGAGACGCGCGAACTGCCGACCACGGCAGGCAGTCTGGCGCTGGCCGGCAACACCACCGGCCGGGATGCGCCCCTGATCGCCCGCTTGCGGGAAGCCGGCGGTGTCGTGCTGGGCAAGGCCAACCTGAGCGAATGGGCGAATATCCGCGACACGGATTCAACCAGCGGGTGGAGCGCGGTGGGCGGACTCACCCGCAATCCGCACGCCACCGACCGCAACGCATGCGGATCATCGTCAGGCAGCGGCGCGGCAGTAGCAGCGGGCCTTGCGTGGGCCGCAATCGGCACAGAGACTAACGGCTCGATCACCTGTCCCGCCAGCATCAATGGAATTGTCGGCTTCAAACCCAGCGTCGGGATCGTCAGCCGCACGCATGTGGTGCCGATCTCAAGCACGCAGGACACCGCCGGACCGATGGCGCGCAGCGTGCGCGATGCCGCGCTGCTGCTGACCGCCATCGCGGGCGAAGATCCAGCCGATCCCGCGACCATCGGCGCTGCCCGGGTCGAGGACTACACCGCAGGCCTCGACACTTCATCGCTGGCAGGCGTGCGAATCGGGGTGCTGCGGAGCGCGGTCGGCACTCGCGCCGACGTCAGAGCGCTATTTGAGGCGGCGCTGGCAGATCTCCAACGCGGCGGCGCGGTGCTGGTCGATGTCGCTTACGCGCCCCCCGGCGAACTGTGGCAGGCAACGCTGCCTGTTCTCCTGCATGAACTGCGCAAGGAAATGGACCGCTATCTCGGCACGCTGCCTGGCGCCGGCGGGCCCCGCAGTCTGGCCGATGTGGTCGCATTCAACGCCGCAAATGCGGACACAGAGCTGCGCTGGTTCGGGCAGGATCTGTTCGAGCAGGCGCTGACCACCACCGACGACGACGCATATGCCAAGAACCTTGCCACATTGCGCCGCCTGTCCCGCGCCGAAGGGATCGACAAGCTGCTGGCCGACAACGGTGTCGCTTTCCTGGTTGCGCCGACCACCGGGCCAACCTGGACGACGGACCTTGTGAACGGAGATAACTTCGCGGGCGGTATTGGCGCAGGCTACCTCGCCGCCATTGCCGGATACCCTCATCTCACCGTGCCGATGGGAGCGGTGGAACGATTGCCCGTCGGCCTGAGCATCATCGGAGGGCAGTGGCAGGACGCCGCGGTTCTGCGCGCCGGCGCGGCTTACGAACAGTATCGTACAGCAATGGTGCCATCTCCCTCGTTCCGGCGTTGGGAGCCGTAAGCCCTTTCCAGCGCGGGATTTTTACCGATGTTCGAGTTTGAGCCGCGCATTTTCCTGTTCGTTTTGTTTGGTCTAGGCCTGATGGCGACGTCACTGGCCGAACGCTGGTTGGCCGACCGTTGGCTGTCGCTGCCGATCGCCTACGTATTGCTTGGTTTTGCCGTGTTCTCGCTGCCGCTCGGCCTGCCGAACATCAATCCCGCAGCCGACGGGTTTGATGCGACGGTGCTGGAGTACGCGTCCGAGTTTATCGTCATTGCGTCGCTGATGGGTGCTGGACTCGCGCTTGACCGGCCGGTCAGCTGGGCCAACTGGCGGCAGGTCTGGCCGCTGCTCGTAATCGCCATGCCGCTGTGCATCGCCGCCGTTGCGCTTCTGGGATGGGGTCTGTTGGGGCTCCCGGTGGCGACCGCCCTGCTGCTGGGTGCGGCGCTGGCGCCCACCGATCCCGTATTGGCCAGCAGCGTGTCGGTCGGCCCGCCTGGAGACAAGCGCCGCCACGATGTGCGTTTCAGCCTCACCACCGAGGCCGGGCTGAACGACGGGCTGGCATTTCCGTTCGTTTACCTCGCCATTGGTGCCGTTGGCGTGGCCGGGATTGGCACCTGGACTGCTCAATGGTTTGCCTTGGATCTTGTCTGGCGGGTTGGTGCAGGCGTTCTGACGGGTGTTGCCACGGGCCGACTGGCCGCCTGGTACATCTTCGAGCGCGGCGGCGATGCAGCCCTCGGCGCTGACGGCCCCAAACAGGGCGAGCACACCGCCGAGGGGTTGATCGTGCTTGGGTCGCTCCTGTTTTCCTATGGTCTTGCCGAAATGGTCCAGGGTTATGGCTTTCTGGCGGTGTTTGTCGCCGCCGTGACGGCGCGCCAGTACGAGAGCCGCAGCCGCTATCACCGCATGAGCCACCACTTCATCGAGCAGGTGGAAAAGATCGTGCTGGTTGGCATGCTGTTCGCGTTCGGTGCAATGATCGCCAGCGGGGTGCTGGCCCAGCTCGACTGGCGCGGCGCGGTGATCGGTGGGCTGCTGGTGTTCGCCATCCGGCCGCTGTCGGGCCTGCTGGCGGAGTGGCGCTCGCCGCTGCCACTGCCCGGCAGGCTAGCGGTCGCGTTTCTGGGTGTGCGCGGTCTCGGGTCGATTTACTATCTCGCCTACGGCCAGAACAGCGCTGCTTTCGAGCAACTCGGGACGGTCTGGTCGGTGGCGAGCTTCACCATTCTACTGTCGATCGTGGTCCATGGCGTTAGCGCCAATCGGATCATGCGGTTCGTGGAAACGCGGGGCCACCACATCCATGAAGGGCAAGACGACCGCTTACCACCCAAGGAGGAGGCAGCCGCGCCTATCGGCTCCTAGCCCGCATCGGCCGGCTGGATGGGCCGGTCAGCGCCTGTGCGGCACTGACCTGGAGAGTCAGGCCGCCGAAATGAAGGACTGCTTCGGGCAAATTCCGCTGGCACAGCACCCGCCCGAAGCCATAACCGCACCCTGTCCGGCAACAACTCGCAGTTTGTTGCCTCAGTCGTCCTTCTTGCCTGCCGTCTTCTTGGCACCGCCCTTGGCAGCCGCCTTCTTGGGCGCAGCTTTCGTGGCCTTGCCCTCATCGGCAGTTTTTGCAGCCCTGGGCGCGTCCCCGGCCGCGTCAGCGCTCTTTTTCCCGCCTGCCTTCTTCGCTGCGGGCTTCTTGGCCGCCTCGCCACCTTCGGCTTGGTCGGCAGGAGCGTTCCCGTCGGCCTTCGCCGCCTTCTTTGCCGGAGCCTTCTTCTTCGTCGCGGGCTTCGCCTCCTGCTCGCCCTCGTCAGCCTCGATCGCTGCTTCCAGCTCTTCGCGGGTTACTTCGCGGTCGGTGATCTGCGCCTTGTCGAACAGGAAATCGACCACCTTGTCCTCGTACAGCGGTGCCCGCAACTGCGCCGCGGCCATGGGCTCCTGCTGCACGTAGTCGATGAACCTTTGCCGGTCTTCGGCGCGGTACTGCTGCGCGGCCTGCTGGATCAGCATGTTCATTTCCTGATTGCTGATCTGGATGTTGTTCGCCTGTCCGATCTCCGACAGGAGGAGGCCCAACCGAACCCGGCGTTCCGCGATGCGGCGGTAATCGTCGCGGTCGCCTTCGATCTCGCTCTTCGCCGCGGCCGGATCGTCGGCCTTGGCAGCCTCCTGCTCCAGTTGCGCCCAGATCTGCGCGAACTCGGCCTCCACCATGTTTTCCGGTACGGCGAAGTCGTGATCCGCCGCCAGCTGGTCAAGCAGAGCGCGCTTCATCTGCGTGCGGGTCAGCCCGGCCAATTCCTGCTCCATCTGCGCGCGCATGATCTCGCGCAGCTTGTCCATGCTTTCCAGCCCGAACTGCTTGGCAAAATCGTCATCCAACTTGGTTTCGCCTTCGATCTTCACCGCCTGCACAGTGACGTCGAATTCGGCTTCCTTGCCCTTCAGGTTTTCCGCCGGGTAATCGGCCGGGAAGGTTACGGTGATGGTCTTGACGTCACCCGCCTTCACGCCGGCCAGTTGATCCTCGAAACCAGGAATGAAGGTACCAGAGCCCAGCACCAGTGTCGCGCCTTCGGCTTTGCCGCCTTCGAACTCGGTACCGTCGACGCGGCCAACAAAGTCGATCAGCAACTGGTCGCCCTGCTGCGCCTTGCGCGCCTTGGGTGCGTCCGTGTAGCTCTTGTTCTGCCCGGCGAGCTGATCCAGCCGTTCATTCACCTCTTCATCTTTGACGGCCACGGCCAGGCGTTCCAGCTTGAGCCCGTCGACGTCAGGCACATTCACCTGGGGCAGAACTTCCATCTCGACCGTAAGCTCGGCGTCCTTGCCGTTCTCATATCCTTCGCCAAGTTCGACCTTCGGCTGCATTGCCGGGCGCAGCTGCTTGTCGCGCAGGAGATTGTCGATCGACTCGCGGATGGTGTCGTTGAGCACCTGCGCGTGCAACTGTTCGCCGTGCATCTTGCGCACGAGATTGGCAGGAACCTTGCCCGGCCGAAAACCGGGCATGCGCACCTGCGGCGCGATCTTGCGCAGTTCCTGAACGATACGGCTGTCGATTTCCTGTGCCGGAATGCGCAGGCGATAACCGCGCTTGAGGCCGCTGTCGGTGGTCTGCTGAATGTCCATGAGTGCCTTTGAAACCTTTTTGTCGAATCGAATGGGTTGCCGCGCGGGGGCGGTGCGGCGGTGCTGGTGCGGGCGAAGGGACTCGAACCCCCACATCCTTCGATACTGGTACCTAAAACCAGCGCGTCTACCAATTCCGCCACGCCCGCAACAGCGCCAGCCCGGCGGCCCACGCCACCGGTGAAATCAAGGGGTGCGCCTTATAAGCGGTCGGGGGAAAGGGCAAGTATTTGCGGCCCAAACAGGAACGGCCATCCGCCGTCGCCCGTATTGCCCGTGCCGCAACCCCACACAGGAGGCACTAAGATGGCCACGACACCGCAGGTTCCGCAACCCGACATCGACAATCCGCAGGCGCCGCCGGAAACACCGTCGCAGCCGGAACCGTTCAACGAGCCCGGCGACAACCCGCCGGAAATCGAAGAGCCGCAGCCTGACTACGACGACCCGGACCCGCTCCCGCTGACCACGCCCCTCCCGCCTGACTGAGGCCGCTTGCGCCAACAGTGCCGCCTGTCTAGTGCCGCGGGATGAGCGAACAGGAACAACAGGGCGCATCCGCAATCGAAGCGGGCGCCGATCTGCCACCCGATCACCTTTCGGTGAATCTGCGCAGCCCCCACTTCGATGCGGACAAGCTGCGTCGCGGGATTGGCATCCGCTTCAAGGGGCGCGAGCGGACCGACATCGAGGAATACTGCATCTCGGAAGGGTGGGTGCGTGTTCAGGCAGGCAAGACGGTGGATCGCAAGGGGCAGCCGTTGACGATCAAGCTGACCGGGCCGGTCGAGGCATGGTATCAGGACCTCGGCGACGCCGCCCCGGTCGCGAAGGCGGAGTAACGCCGATCGGCTTCCCATGAAACCGCAAGTCATCATCATCGGCCGGCCCAATGTGGGCAAGTCGACCTTGTTCAACCGTCTGGTCGGCAAGAAGCTTGCGTTGGTAGATGATCAGCCCGGCGTCACCCGAGATCGGCGCATGGGCGACGCGGAGATCGCCAACCTGCAGTTTACCGCGGTGGACACCGCCGGGTGGGAAGATGAGGACGCGGCCAGCCTGCCCGGCCGGATGCGGGCACAGACGGAAGCCAGCCTGGAAGGCGCGGATGCGGCCCTGTTCGTGATCGACGCACGCGCCGGGTTGACGCCGCTGGACGAGGAAATTGCCCGCTATCTGCGCGAATACCGCGGCAGGCGCGAAGGCAATGTGCCGATCATCGTGGTAGCCAACAAGGCGGAAGGACGCGCTGGCGACAGCGGCATTTTTGAGGCGTACTCGCTTGGATTGGGTGACCCGGTGGCAATCAGCGCCGAACACGGCGAAGGCGTTGCCGACCTGTTCGACGCGCTGTGGCCCCTGATCGGTGAAAAAGCGGACGCAGTGAGGGACGCGAGCGACCTCGACCGCGAGGCTGAGGAAGCGGAAGACGCACCCGCCGGGCCGCTCAAACTGGCAATCGTTGGCCGTCCTAACGCCGGCAAATCTACTCTCATCAACCGTCTGCTGGGCGAAGACCGTTTACTGACCGGGCCGGAGGCGGGCATCACCCGCGATTCGATCGCGGTCGACTGGCGCTGGACCGATCCGCAGAGTGGCGAAGAGCGCGAGGTGCGCCTGATTGACACAGCCGGCATGCGCAAGAAGGCGCAGGTGGTCGACAAGCTGGAGCGGCTGGCCGTTGCCGATGCGCGCCACGCGGTGGATTTCGCCGAAGTCGTGGTGCTGCTGCTGGATGCGACCCGCGGGCTTGAACACCAGGACCTGAAAATCGCTTCCATGGTAGTCGAGGAAGGCCGCGGCTTGATGATTGCCATCAACAAATGGGACATTGCCGGCCAGGAAGTTGGCGGAGATGCAAGCCGTCTGTTCAACGGCATCAAGACCGCGCTGGACGAAGGGCTGGCCCAGGTGCGCGGGCTGCCGGTGCTTGCCGTCAGCGCCCGCACTGGCAAGGGGCTGGACACGCTGATCCGCGCGGCTTTCGACCTGCGTGAAACTTGGTCTCGGCGTGTGCCCACGGCCGCACTCAACCGCTGGTTCGAGGACGCGCTGGAGGCAAATCCGCCGCCGGCGCCGGGGGGCAAGCGGATCAAGCTGCGGTACATCACGCAAGCCGGGACCCGGCCCCCGCGTTTCGTGTTGTTCGGCACCCGGCTGGAGCTGCTGCCCAAAAGCTACGAGCGGTATCTGGTGAACGGCATCCGCCGCGACCTGGGACTCGGCGCGGTGCCCGTCCGCCTGTTCCTGCGTTCACCCAAGAACCCGTTCGAGAAGAAGTGACAGAAGAACTCATCGCTGCGGGGCTGGCGGCAGCCGACTTCATCTCGCAGTCGCGCAATACCGCCCGCGTACAGGCGATAATGCAGTTGAGCCTCGCACCAGCCTTCCTTCTGGCCGGCATTGGCGCGATCATGAATGTGATGACCAGCAGGCTTATTTGGGTCGCCAACCGCATCGACCGGATCGAGCAGCTGCAACGCGAAGGAGTGGCGGGCGCGGCGGTGGACGACCTGCCGGCCCTCGAGAAACGGCGGAGCTATGTTCAGGGCGCGGTGATGCTGTCCACTGCCGCCGCGCTCACGATCAGCGTGGTCATTGCCCTGCTTTTCATCAGCGCCTTTATCCAGCCGCGCATCGGTACGCTGATCGCGTCGGCGTGGATCCTGACGATGGTGTTCCTGGTCGGCGGGCTTGGCCTGTTTGTCATGGAAACGCGCACAGCCGCGCGGCGTAACCGGGAGCGCGCGCGAGAGCGGAAAAGGCGCGCTCGCAATGACTCGGCGACACGATGACCTGCGCCACCGGCACTTGCGTCTGCGATGACTGATTAACCGATTATCAACCCTGGCGCCGTAAGTCTGCCGCGTCGCGATAGCGGCTAGAGGGTTGCGGCGGAGTCGCCGCACGCTGGAGGCGGGTGATGGTTGCGCTTTTCAAGGCAGTCATTCCGGGCGGTCTTCTGACCTGGATCGTCTGCATGTTCTTCGGATCGGCGGGTTCGAGCGGCGGTTTTCTTCACGTGTACAGCCAGCATCTGGCAGATCACAGCATCTACTGGTCCTGGCCGTTGTTCACTGTCGGAACGCTGCTTGCCTGGTTCGTTTACGCCAACATCGACTGACGCAGCGCGAAAACCCTGCCGTAGGTGAGGCAGCGCCATAGCCACTCGAGCGGACCGTAGCGAAAGCGGGCGAGCCACCACTGCGACCACAGGGGCATTGCCACCGCCGTGACAAGCGCGACGATGTAAAGCTCCGCCCGGTTCAACTGGCCGAACATCCCCAGCCCAAAGCCGTGGAAAATCCACAGCATGACAACGGACGTTCCGATGTAATTGGTGAACGCCGCTCTTCCCGCAGCACGCAGGCCTGTTCCGAACCAGCCCTTCGCATGGTCGTTCAGCAAAACCAGCAAACCCGCCAGCCCGAAGATCATCGGCAGCCGGGGAAACGCGCTCCACCCGGCAACCGCGGACAGGCTGCTCCAGTAGGTCAGGCCGCGGTCAATCTCCCACAGGCCTTCGATCAACGTGACAACTGCTCCGACCGCCACGCCGGCGACGCTGCCTGCCAGCATCCTGCTGCGATCAAGTCCACTGGTGAAGAAACCCGCTTTGTAAAGTGCCATGCCCATGATGACGAGCGGCACCGTTTCCAGCAGCAGGAGCGCCAGATTGAAGCCGAGCGAGTCCGGCAGACCGGTAAGATTGCCAGCTACAAACTGCGGGTAATCGCCTTGCGCGATCACCCTACCCTCAGCCAGCTCATGCTGCCGGGCGGCCTCCTCTTCCACCACAAGCCCGGCGTGCATCGCGGCGAGTTGCGGATCGGCCGCCGCCTGCGGAGCGGCGGCTGCGGCGAGGAAGCCGTACATGGCAGTGGAGATCAGCGCGCCTGCCGCAAAGGCGGTCAGGCCGAATGCCAGCAGGCGGCGCCCGCTCCATCTAGCAAAGGGAAGCGCAATCACCCCGGCAACCGCATAGGCGACGAGGATATCGCCGCGCCACAACAGCACATGATGTGCCACTCCGAACACGAACAGCCAGCATAGCCGCCGTAGCTGCAGCCCGGCTGCTGCCCCCTGCTGCCGGGCGCGCTCCAGAAACAGCACCAGTCCGGCCCCGAACAGCACGGTGAACAGCCCGCGCATCTTGCCGTCGATCAGCACCAGCTGGGTCAGCCATAGCCAGTCGTCCACGGCCCGCGCAGGGGTCAGGAAGGCGGCGGGATAGAAGCTGGCCGAGAACGGCTGGCCAAAGGCAGCAACGTTGGCAAAGACGATGCCCATGACGGCAACGCCGCGGGTAAAATCCAGACTGCCGATTCGATGATCCGACGGCGTTGTCTCAGGTCGATCGGTCCCATCCGGCATTGCCGCTGCATCGTCGGAAAACCTGCTGGACGCAACCTTGCGCCACAACTGCGCCGGCCCGTGCCGCGCGGCCGCATCATCCCATGGCCTTAACTCTAAATTAGGGGTGCTCTGGCAAAGCAGAGGGGAAGAGGTGCCGCACGGCCCCTTTGGCAGACAAACTGGACGACATTAAGGGGACAACCTTTGCGGGTATTGGCACTGGCATCGCAGAAAGGCGGATCGGGCAAGACGACCCTCTCCGGCCATCTCGCCGTTCAGGCACAGCGGGCAGGCGCGGGACCGGTGGTGCTGATCGACATTGATCCGCAAGGCTCGTTGGCCGACTGGTGGAACGAACGGGAGGCGGAATACCCCGCCTTTGCGCAGACCACCGTGTCCCGTCTGGCGGCGGACCTGCAGATCCTGCGGCAGCAGGGCTTCAAGCTGGCCGTGATCGACACGCCGCCCGCGATCACCATGGCCATCCAGTCCGTCATCGCCGTGGCCGAACTTATCGTGGTGCCGACCCGGCCCAGCCCGCACGACCTGCGGGCGGTGGGGGCGACCGTCGACCTGTGCGAACGGGCCGGCAAACCGCTGGTGTTCGTGGTAAACGCCGCCACGCCCAAGGCCAAGATCACGTCCGAGGCGGCAGTGGCCCTGTCGCAGCACGGCACTGTCGCGCCAATAACCCTGCACCATCGGACGGACTTTGCCGCATCCATGATCGACGGGCGCACCGTGATGGAAGTTGACGAGAACAGCCGCTCTGCGGTCGAAGTCACGACCTTGTGGCGCTATCTCGCAGATCGGCTGGAAAAGAACTTCCGCCGCACCGTATTTGCCGCCCCGGCCTCGGCCTCGCAGATGCCGCATCAGCAGCGTCCCGCAGGCGGCGGCTTTGGCCGCCGGGTCGCGCAGTAAGGCCACGGGGCCAGTAGCATGGCAGAAGACGAGGCTTCCATGAACAACCAGCATTTTGCCTCCCTTTCGCCGGCCTTGCTGGCCCGCAAGGGGGGTGCAAAGCCCGCCATGCGTTCGCAACTGGGGATGATGGGAGCCACTGTTCCAGACGGCGTGCTCGATGAGGAAGACCTCGGCTGGAATGACCTGGGTGAAGATGTGCCGGCGTCGGCGCAGATCTTCGACTTTGGCGCCGCGCAAGTCCGCAAGCCTTCTGGTCAGCCGGGGGTCCAGGATGCCGTCGGCGGCGCGGACCGGCTGCTCGTCAAGGCCAAGCGCTCGGGCAAGCCCAGGAACAGCCGCACATCCTTTACCCTGCGCCTGGATGCGGAACGGCATCTGATGCTGCGGCTCGCCTGCGCGTTGCAGGGTTGCAGCGCCCAGCAATTCGTCACCGGCGCGCTCGACACGCTTCTCGCCACAATTCCCGACATCGACAAACTTGCGGCCCGAACAAGCCGGAGCTGACCCCCTTCAGAAGGACGGAACATCGTGACCAACATCCGCATGACCCGGCACAAGCTTATCGGCCTCGCGCTGTCCACCGCGCTGGCATCGGGCGCGCTCACCGCCTGCAGCGGCAGTGTCGCGCCCGACGCGCGCGTGTCGGCTGACAAGGCGAGCCAGGCCCTCACCCGGGGCAAGATCGACGCGGCCATTCGTCACGCGGAGGCAGCGGTGCTGGCTCAGCCCCGCTCCGCAGAATACCGCAGCGCCCTTGGTGCCGCTTATCTGGAGGCAGGCCGCTTCCAGTCTGCCGAAACCAGCTTCGCCGAAGCGATGGAACTGGGTGGTACAGCCCCGCGGATCGTGGTCAGCCGCGCCCTGGCGCAGATTGCCGTGGGTCAGTCTGAAGCGGCCTACAATCTGCTTCATCAGCACGCGCAAAACATTGATCCGGCCGATCTGGGCCTTGCCTTCGCCCTGTCCGGCGACGCCGAGCGCGGGGTCAAGCTGCTGCTGAGCGAAATGCACGGCGGGCACAATACACCCAAGGTACGGCAGAATCTCGCCTATGCATTTGCGCTTAAGGGCGATTGGCACTTGGCCCGGCAGCTTGTGTCAGAGGATGTTCAGCCCGACAAGGTCGGCGAACGGCTCGGCCAGTGGGCCGTTGCCGCCAGCCCGGGCGGTCATACCCTGCGCGTCGCTAACATCCTGAACGTCGCGATCGCGCGCGAGGATCACCGGCCGGCCCAGCTGGCGCTGACCAACTTTCCCGACACGCCCATGCTGGCCGCCGAAGCCGCGACCCAGTTGCCGGTGGACGCCGAACCCAGCATCGCAGTGGCCAGGGTTGCCAATGCCGGCTTCGACGCCGCGGGCGAACTCCCGCCGATCGGCCGCACGGCACAATCCGTCGACGGTTCTCCGGTTCAAGCAGTTGCCGCCCCCGCCCGGCCCTCCACGGTGCCCGCTGCGCAGATCGCTACAGCTGCTGTAGCAGCGCCATCGGTGAGAGTGGCCGCCGCGCCATCTGCGGCTTCAGCACCGGCCCGCGCCGTACCCGCCAAACCGGCAGCAACGGCGGCGGTTCGCCCGGCCGCGCTCCAGCAGTTCGAGCCCGGCAATCATCTCGTCCAGCTCGGCTCCTACACCAGCGAGGCCGGCGCGCGGGCCGCGTGGCCTGTGTTCCAGGCGCGCTTTCCGGTGCTGAAAGACCAGTCACCCGTAATCACCAAGGCGCAGGTGAACGGCCGCATCTACTACCGCGTCGCGGCGGGAAATCTTGCTGAAAGGTCGGCCCAGTCGCTGTGCGCGATGGCCAAGGCCAAGGGACAAGGGTGCATCGCCTATTCCGCAGCCCGGCCGCTGCCTGGCACAATCGGATCCCCCGTGCGCGTGGCGGGGCGATGACCTTCGCCCGGTAACCGAACGCTAGGAATTTGCCGCTAAACCGCAGGGCATAAGCAAACCCCACGCTTTGGAACCCCTCGTCCTGCGGGACGGGGGGTTTTTCGTTACCGATGTTGCCAGCCGGGACAAATTCGGGTCTTGTAACAAATGTGTCACAAGCACATCGCGCCGCGGCCCGGCGACGGAATTTCCTCGCCGAGGCGAAAGGCTTCGCTGTTTCCCTGATCGGCGAAGCACTTACGCTGGCGAAAACGCCCACTGCGATCGTTGCGGCGCTGCTGATATTACCTGCTGCCGCTTTTCTGACCGGAATGGGAATTGTTGTCGCCTATGGCGAGTATCACGGGCACGATCTGCCCGACCGGCTGATGCTTTCACGGGATAATACTTTCAGTGAACGCTTTGAGTACGTGCTGACCGGCGCGGCGGCGCTGGCGATGCTGCTGACGTGGCGCCGCACTGGCGCAACGGCATATATGGTCTTTGCGGTGCTGTTTGGCTGGCTCACTGCCGACAACAGCCTGCAGCTTCATGAACGGCTAGGAGTTCTGGTAGGCACGGTGTTGCGCAGCGGCGGATTTCCTGCGGAGAATGCACGGCATTTCGGCGAAGCGGCCGTCATGTGCGGCATAGGCGCGTTGCTGATCGGCATGATAGTCTGGTCACTCGCCGGTAGTGGCGCACTCCACCGGCTCCGGGCCACGATCCTCCTCCTGCTGATCGGCGGCACGGCATGTTTCGGTGTGGTGGTGGACGCAATCGACGCCTTGGTTTTTGCCGAAGGGTCAGCCGCGCAGCAGGTCGGTGCGTTTGTGGAAGATGCCGGTGAATTGTGGTTGCTTTGCCTCACCGTCATCTGCGCGCTTGCTGTTATGGTCCGCTCGAGCGGCGGATCCCATGACCTTGCCGAAGCTGCCTCGGACACAGGGCGCCCGGTTTTCAGGACGCAGGCTCCACCCCGCCCTTGAACAGCCGGATGCAGCGGCCCTGTACCGGTTTACGGTCGAACGGCGTGTTGCCGGCCATGCCGTTCAGGCTGCTGCTCTCCACAATCCACGGACAGTCAGGAGCAATCAGCGCGACATCCGCCTCGCGCCCGGCTTCAAGTACGCCAGCATCGACCCGCAGTATCCGCGCCGGGGCGGCCGCCATCAGGTCGAACGCCCGCTCCAGCGAGATCAATCCGTCCCGCACGAGGGAGAGGACCAAGGGTAGCAGCGTCTGCGCCCCTGCCATTCCGGGCGCAGCCTCGGCGAAAGGTAGGCGCTTTTCTTCCATGGCCTGCGGATCATGGCCGCTGGCGATCACATCGATCGTGCCATCGGCGATCGCCTCGCGCACCGCCTGCCGGTCGTCTTCGCTGCGCAGCGGCGGCGACAAACGGGCGAAGCTGCGAAAGCCGTGGACTGCAAGATCGGACAACATGAAATGCGCTGGCGTAACACCCGCGGTGACGCCAATGCCGCGCGCCTTGGCCTGACGCACCAGCGCCAGCCCGGCGCGGGTCGTAACCTGCCGGAAGTGCAGGCGCGCGCCGGTCATCTCCGCCAGCACGAGATCACGGGCGATTGCCAGCACCTCCGCCTGCGCGGGCGCGCTTGCAAGGCCCAGACGCGTCGCGATCTCTCCTGCCGTTGCTACCGCCCGCCCCGCGAGAAACCCGTCCTCGGCATGGGCGATCACCGGCAGGTCCAGCATCGCCGCATATTGCAGCACCCGCAGCATGACGCCGCTGTCCGCGATCCAGTGCCGGCCGGTGGCAATTCCGCGCGCGCCTGCCTCCTGCATCAGCGCAAATTCGGCCAGATCCGTTCCCGCCAGACCTTTGGTCGCCGCGGCGAGAGGATGCACCCACAGGTCCGGCTTGCCGCGCTTGGCGGTGAAGTTGACGCTGGAAGGATGGTCCAGCGGCGGGCTTTGATCCGGCATCAGCGCGGCGCGGGCGATCCCGCCGAAATGAAAAGCCCCCCTGTCGACGGCGAACACACCCAGGTCGATCAACGCTGGCGCGATCAGCGCCCCTCGTGCGTCAATGATCTGGTCGCCCGGCTCAGCCGCAACGTCGCCCACCGCTGCGATCCGCCCCTGTGCCAGACGCACCGAACCGTGGCGCACTTCCCCCGGCAGAACCAGCCTGCCGCCGGTTATGCAGACCCCACCGAGCTGCTTCATGCCAGCGCGTTCCCTGCGTCAAGCGGCTCGGGCGCCCAGCCCGGCACTCCGCGCGCACGACGGGTCAGGATGTCAAGGCAGGCCATCCGCACCGCCACGCCCATCTCCACCTGGCGCGTGATGATGGACCGATCCGCGAGGTCGGCCACCGCGCTGTCGATTTCCACCCCGCGGTTCATGGGGCCGGGATGCATCACGATCGCATCGGGCGCGGCGCGCGCCAACCTTGCCTCGGTCAGGCCGTAAAGATGGCGGTACTCCCGCTCCGACGGGATGTACTGCCCGCTCATCCGCTCCGACTGCAGACGCAGCATCATAACCACATCGGTCCCAGCCAGCGCAGCGTCGAAGTCGCAGAACACGGCGGCACCCATTGCTTCCACCCCGTGAGGCAGCAGCGCAGGCGGGGCGCACACCCGCACACTTGCGCCCAGCGCCTGCAGGCAAAGCATGCCTGAACGCGCTACACGGCTATGCAGGATGTCGCCGCAAATCGTGACGGTGAGGCCCGTGAAATCGTCGCCCGCCTCGCCTCTTTGCCGCAGCGCGTGGCGCAGCGCCAGGGCATCCAGCAACCCTTGCGTGGGATGTTCATGGCTGCCGTCGCCCGCGTTGAGGACGGGACAGGCAACCTTGTCCGCGATCAGCGCGACCGCGCCAGAGCTGGCGTGCCGGATGACGATGGCATCCGCCTGCATAGCGTTCAGCGTCACGGCCGTGTCGATCAGCGTTTCGCCCTTTTTGACGCTGGACTGAGTGGCGTGCATGTTGACCACATCGGCGCCCAGCCGCTTGCCCGCGATTTCGAACGACAGCAGCGTGCGGGTTGAGTTCTCGAAGAAGGCGTTGATGATGGTGAGCCCCGCCAGAGCCTCCGCCCGCTTGGCCGCCTGGCGGTTCAGCGCGATCCATTGTTCGGCTTCGTCCAGCAGATACAGGATTTCGTGCCGTTGCAGCTGGCCGATGGCCAACAGGTCACGATGCGGAAAGGCCTGCCGCCCCGGGGGGTAGCCGCCGGCCCAGCGCGATTGTGGTGACTGGCTCATCAACGCCAGAGCCATAGTGGCAAGCCGCGCCACCCTCAAGCTGTTGGTCGCGCCAACCGCCCAGAACAAACGGCTGGACCGCAAGGGTGCCACCTTCTACCTGTTGATGATGGACAGGACAGGAACGGCAGGCATGAGTTTCGCGGGCAAGGTCTGGCGATTGCTGGTGGGGATCAAGGATGGCCTTACCCTCCTCTTCCTGCTGCTTTTCTTTGCTACGCTTTTCGCCATTCTGAGCGCGCGACCCAGCGTGGCGCAGGTTCGCGACGGGGCGCTGTTGCTGAAACTGGACGGTGTGGTGGTGGAAGAGCGCAGCCCCATCAACCCGTTCACCGCCTTGCTGGCGTCAGAAGCACCCGTGCGCGAATTTGCTGCGCGTGACCTGGTGCGCGCCATCGACGCTGCCGCGGCTGACAGCCGGATGCAGGCCGTCGTGCTCGATCTCGACCGGTTCTTGGGTGGAGGACAGGTTCATTTGCGCGAGATCAGCGACGCGCTGGCCCGCGTGCGCGCGGCGGAAAAGCCGGTGTTCGCCTTCGCGACGCTCTACTCGGACGATTCCCTGCTGCTCGCCGCCAATGCGAACGAGATCTGGGTCGATCCGCTGGGCGGCGCCGCGATCCTGGGACCAGGCGGCAACAACCTGTATTTTGGTGCGCTGCTCGACCGGCTCAACATCACGGCACGCGTTTACCGGGTAGGCACCTACAAGGCGGCGGTCGAGCCTTGGACACAAAGCAGCATGTCGCCCGAAGCGCGGGAAAACGCCCAAGCGCTGTACGGATCGCTGTGGGAAGAATGGCAAACCTATGTGCAGCGCGCCCGGCCCAGGGCAAACCTGCCTGCTTTTGCCCAGCAACCGGCGCAGCTGATCGCCGCCAACGGCGGCAGCATGGCAAGGGCAGCGTTGCAGGCCGGCATAGTGGACCACCTTGGCAGCCGGTATCAGTTCGAGGACCGCGTGGCCAAGCTGGTTGGCGAGGACAAGCTGACCGATACACGCTTCGCGCATACCGCGCTTCAGCCGTGGCTGCAGTCGCTTGGTCCGCAAAGGGGTGGCCGAGCGATCGGCGTTGTCACCGTCGCCGGGACCATTGTTGACGGCGAAGCGGGACCGGGAACCGCGGGGGGAACCCGGATCGCGAAACTGCTGGACGATGCGCTGGACGACGAACTGGCGGGCCTCGTCCTGCGGGTCGATTCGCCCGGCGGATCGGTCCTTGCCAGCGAGGAGATCCGCCGCGCCGTGGAACGGCACCGGGCGAACGGCACGCCCGTGGCGGTTTCCATGGCGAATGTCGCTGCCAGCGGCGGGTACTGGGTCGCCACGCCAGCACAGCGTATTTTCGCCGAGCCGGAAACCATTACCGGGTCGATCGGCGTGTTCGCCGTTTTTCCGACCTTTGAGCGGCTGGCGCAGGAATACGGCGTAGGGTCCGACGGGGTCAGCACCACCCCGCTGTCGGGTCAGCCGGACCTGATCGGCGGACTGACGCCGGAAGTGGAAAGCATTCTGCAATCCGGCACCGAGGAGACATACCGCACATTCCTCCAGCGGGTGTCCCAATCACGCAACATGACAGTGGAACGGGCGGATTCGCTTGGCCAGGGACGCGTGTGGGATGGTGGAACCGCTCGCCAGGTCGGGCTGGTCGATCAGTATGGCGGAGTGGACGATGCGCTCGCATGGGTCGCGGCGCAGGCCAAGCTTGGCGAAGGCGAATGGCACCCGACCTATCTCGGCGAGAACACGAGCGCTTACGACACTTTGCTGCGCCAGTGGCTGATCAAGGATGATGCCCAGGAAGCGCGCCGCGACGTAGCAGCGCTGGCCGCCGGACAACAGCGCGACATTTTTCACCGGCTAGAGCAGCAACTCGCCATGCTGCTGCAGGTCCGGGGAATGCAGGCATACTGCATGGAGTGTCCGGTCGCTGAACGCACGCCGGTAGCGGCTCGGTCCGCCGGCCGCGGCTGGATGCAGGAACTGCTGTCGTTTCTTGCGCGCTGATCCGGCCGGGGGTTGTCAGCGGCCGCTGAGCAAACTAAACGCGCCGGCCTGTCCAGCGCCTTCGTGGTGCCTTTAGCGGACGGGCGCGTAGCTCAGTGGTAGAGCACACCCTTCACACGGGTGGGGTCGCAGGTTCAATCCCTGCCGCGCCCACCATCTTTTAACCGTCGGTAGCCAAGCCAATCTTGGCGCCTCTTTGGCGCAGGGCCGAATTCCCTCTGCTGGCTTGCATGCGGTTGACGCGCAGCAGATAGAATTTGCTGATGACGCCGATTGACGTCGGCCTCGCGGTTGCAACATTGCTGTGTGGGCGCTATGGCGCCACTCGTTCATCGGACCCGGCTCTGCCGGGTGGCTCGGCCCGGCGCCTATCCCCGGGACAACCTTTCACACCGGCATGCCGCTGCCACCATGGATAGCGGCAGAACTGCGAGCCAGAGAGCCGTGCCGGAAGTGTGCCTCAGGTTAGTTTTTACATGTTCGATATTGCCGCGCTGAAGCGCGAGTGGCTTTCCAACCCCCGGCGGGATGTCCTTGCAGGCATTGTAGTCGCCCTGGCGCTTATACCCGAAGCCATCGGCTTCTCCATCATCGCCGGTGTTGATCCCAGGGTCGGTCTCTACGCATCGTTTTCTATCGCCGTCATCATCTCTCTGGTGGGTGGACGGCCAGGCATGATTTCGGCGGCTACTGCAGCCATCGCCGTGCTCGTGGTTCCCCTGATAGGAACTTACGGGGTCGAATATCTGTTCGCCGCAACAATCCTGATGGGCGTAATCCAGATCATCGCTGGGTTCCTGCGCCTGCACC
Organism: Porphyrobacter sp. GA68; assembly: GCF_022605525.1. Classification (GTDB taxonomy): domain Bacteria; phylum Pseudomonadota; class Alphaproteobacteria; order Sphingomonadales; family Sphingomonadaceae; genus Qipengyuania_B. The sequence continues at coordinate 1,036,348 of NZ_JAKQYJ010000001.1, read as the reverse complement.
TGCTGATGCAGTATGTATCGCGGTCGGTCATTACCGGCTTCGTCAATGCCTTGGCCATACTGATCTTCATCGCGCAGTTGCCGGAGCTGATAGGGGTGCCGGCGGTGACTTACGCGCTGGTGGCGGCGGGCCTGTTCGTCATCTACCTTCTTCCTCGCCTGACCCGGGCTGTTCCATCCCCTCTCGTCGCCATCGCGGTTCTGACCGCCTTTGTGTACTACATGGGCACGGATGTCCGCACGGTTGGCGACATGGGCGAACTGCCATCCTCACTGCCTTCGTTCCTCATCCCCGACGTACCGTTTACCCTCGAAACCTTGCAGATCATTCTGCCCTACTCGGCCACGATGGCCGCTGTCGGCCTGCTCGAGTCCATGCTGACGGCGCAGATCGTTGATGACCTGACCGATACCGGTTCCGACAAACAGCGGGAGATGAAGGGGCAAGGCATAGCCAACTTCTTCACCGGCTTTCTGGGCGGGATGGGCGGCTGCGCCATGATCGGCCAATCGGTCATCAACGTCAAATCAGGCGGAGAGACGCGGCTGTCGACCTTCGTGTCGGGCGTCTTCCTCCTGTTCCTGCTGCTGGTTCTCGGGCCTTTGGTGGCGATCATCCCGATGGCCTCCCTAGTGGCGGTCATGATCATGGTGTCGATCGGCACCTTCTCGTGGCGATCCATCCGGGACATCCGCTACAACCCTTGGCAATCCTCGGTGGTGATGATCGTCACGGTGGTAGTGGTGGTCTGGACCCACGATCTCGCCCAGGGCGTGTTGGCGGGTGTCATTCTGTCGGGCCTGTTCTTCGCCAGCAAGGTCAAGCGGCTTTTCACCGTCGACAGCGAGTTGTCGGCCGACGGTCGCACGCGAACCTACCGCTTGGAGGGCCAGGTGTTTTTCGCCTCGTCCAATCGCTTCGTTGAAGCCTTCGACTTCAAGGAAGTGCTGGACCGTGTAGTGATCGACGTCAGCCGCGCGCATTTCTGGGACATCTCGGCGGTGGGGACGCTCGACAAGGCGATTCTGAAGTTTCGCCGCGAGGGTGCAATGGTGGAAATTGTCGGCCTGAATGATGCCAGTGCGACCATGATCGAGCGGTACGCCATCCACGACAAACCCGGCGCGGCAGCGCAACTAGGAGGACACTGATGGAAGCTCAGGTAACGCAAAACGTCCTCGCGGCAATCGACGCCTCGGCCTACGCCACCAGCGTCTGCGGCTATGCCGGATGGGCGGCTCGCCGATTGTCTCTGCCGGTGGAGCTGCTGCATGTGGTTCAGCGGCAGGATCCGATCGCCGCCCGTAAGGATTTGTCGGGCGCCATTGGGCTGGGCGTCAAAAGCGAGCTGATGGAAGAACTCGTACGGCTATCCGAAGAAGGTAGCCGAACCGAGATCGAGAAGGGGCGCGTGCTTCTTGCCGCGGGCGAGCAGCTGTTGCGCGAAGCAGGCGTTGCCCAGGTCACCGCGCTGCACCGGCACGGTGGTGTGGTTGAAACCATCCTCGAACGGGAGGCTGAGGCACGGGTAATTGTAATGGGGAAGCGAGGGGTAGGCCACGAATACGCCTCCGGCCAGATCGGTTCCATGGTCGAGAGAGTGGTTCGCGCCAGCAGCAAGCCGGTGTTGGTTGTCCCTCGCGAATACACCGAACCTCGGCATATCGTTATCGCCTATGACGCCAGCCCTGCTGCGGAACGCGCGCTGGAGCGTCTCAGCAACTCACCGCTGTTCGACGGATTGCCGGTAACAATCGTGATGGCAGAAGCGGAAGGAGAGGCCCAACGCGCGCAACTCGCCAACGCGCAATCGGCCTTTGCTGCGCATCGCGAAGTGACTGTGGTGATGCAGGACGGCAAGGCGGAGCAGGTAATCCCAGCGGTGGTCGCATCGACCGCACCTTCACTGCTGCTGATGGGCGCCTATGGCCATTCGGCAATTCGCCGCCTGATCATTGGCAGTACAACCACAGAGATGGTGCGCACGGTGCATGCGCCGATCCTGATGGTGAGGTAGGTTGTCCACCTAGGTGATCCGCTAAAGCGGAGGCGAGGCGCAGCCGCCACGAGGGCTAGGCTGTCGCCGCCTTACGCGGGTGATCGCAACGCGCGCCCGGCAATCTGGCGCGGTAAGCGTAACGCGGGGCCGCCTTTTGGCCCCCCGGTCAAAAGCGCTTGCCGCTCTTTTCTCCAAGCTTCTTGGCGGCGTAGCCACCTGCCGCCAGCGCCAGCATAGCGGGCAAGCTCACGCGGCGCAGCACTGCTGGCGCGATGAAGCCGATTGCCGCGCCGGCCGGTCCGCCTATGCCGCGCGTGTTCTTGGCCACCTGATTGCCGATCGCCGCGGTGATTATCTTGCCGATCATTCGGGTATCTCCTTTTGCCCGACACAACCCGTCATGCTGGTCGAAGTTCCTTGGCGTGCCGCGCGGCTGCGGGCCGCCTCGCGCGAAAAGCTGCGCGGCGCGTCAAACCAGTCCCCGGTGGCGTGGATGATCAAATCGCCCGGCGCGATGTCCCCCAGGGCGTGGCGATCCCAATCCGCATGCGTGAAGTCAGGCGGTCCGAAGACCCGCTCGGCATTGGCCCAGCGCTGCGGATCACGGAATCCGACGAAGTGGATCAGCGCCGGCAATCAGCCTTTACCTGCCCTGCGGCCAGCAAGGCCGGCGCTATGCGCACTGCTTGTCAGCGGCACATTGAAAGCGTTGATATAGTCGCCCATCCGCTCGCGCACCGCCGCCGCTTCAAGACCGAACTGGTCCAGGGCATAATCGTGTGGGCGTCGCTTCAACGCTCGCACGGCCAGGAGATATTGCTCCATCGCCGGGATCGCGGGCGCCATGTTCAGGTCGAGAAAGCGGTAGATGCTGGCCATGGTGCCGCGCCAGTCGCCCTCCACATCCTCGTACTGTATGTCGATCGCACGCCCGGGCGGAACACTGACGCGCGCGGCCCGCATCCGGTCAATCTGCTGCTCGGTCTTGCGCAGCCATTCCCGGCCGACAGCGCCCGGTTCGACATGGTCGGAATAGATGATGGTCTGGTTCCAGGCGAGGGAAGCGGCGCTGCCAACCACGGCGGCCGGATCGCGGTGCGTGAAGATGATCCGGGCGTCGGGAAACACGTTCAGCAGCGCAGGCAGGTCCAGCATGTGCTGCGGCGTCTTGAGGATCCACGGCTTGAGCGACGAGGCCTGCTGCGACCATCCGACCAGCCGCAGGAGGTTTGCCATGTGGCGATATGCCGGCGTCGCATCCTCTCCCTCGCACCACCGGCCGTAGCCGGGCACCTGCCACTGCGCCTCGTGCTTCATGCCCCAGAAGCTTGCCGCCAGCAGGCCAAGCTCCTCCTCGGGCTGGTATGGGCCGGTGGGATGAATGGACAACGTGCGTGGGTTGGCGAGACGAGCGACCCGCATGATACGCTTCGCCAGAACCGGCCGGAAATCGACTGCACGGCCAGCCAGCACCTCCTCGAAGTCGGGCCGCGGCACGGGGCTGATGGTTTCGAAGCCGCGCAGATATGTGAACCTGTGGTCGCTGGCGAGAAGGCGTTGCAGACGGGTGGTGCCCGATCGCATCGGACCCACGATCACAACGGGACGCTTGATCGGCCGCGCGAGAATTTCGGGATGCCGGTCGAACCACATCTGTGCCAGCAGCCGGTCGCGCAGCAGGTGGTGAAACTGCTTGGCTGCGGCGAACTCTCCGGCCGCGTTCAGCCGCGCCTCTTCCCGCACTGAATCCAGCAGGACATCCAGTGGACGTTCAAACCACGTATCGCCAAAGTCGTCGAGGCCGGTCGCGGCACAAGCATCCTCCAGCAGCGCCGCTTTCTCCAGCCGGGGCGCAGCGACCGCCCCCACCGCCTGACCTGTCCGAAGTCCCAGGTTCAGCGCGTCGATGAACCGGGTGCGACGTGGCGGCGGTGCTGGCACGATGGCTGGTATCCTGTTCTCGTTGGGCAGCTGTGGCTAAGTTGCTGCCTCGGGCTGCGCAACATTGCTTTGGCCTCTGTCTCCAAGCTGAACCCTCTGGCCAATGCAGCAACCACGCGGCATAGGCTTCAGCCCATGCACGATCTCGCCTTCATCCGCCGCAATCCCGAAGCGTTCGATGCAGGCCTGCTCAGGCGCGGGGCCGAACCTGCGGCCGAGCGGATCACCGCGCTGGACGCCGAACGGCGGGAACGCCAGACGGCAATGCAGGACGCCCAGAACCGGCGCAACGAAGCGTCGCGCATCATCGGTCAGGCCATGCGGTCCGGCGACACGGCTCAGGCGGAGGAGTTGAAGGAGGAAGTGGCGCTCCTCAAGGACCGGATGGCGGACATCGAGCGGGAAGAACGCGCGACCGGCGAGCGGCTTGACGCGCTGCTTGCCAGTCTGCCGAACCTGCCCGCCGAAGATGTTCCGGCGGGCGCGGACGAAACCGGCAACCGCCAGCTCGGCGAATGGGGCGAACGCCGCCAGTTCGCGTTCCAGCCGCGGGAACATGCCGATCTGGGTCCGGCGCTTGGCCTCGACTTCGAAACCGGCGCGGCCATGTCCGGCGCGCGCTTCACCTTTCTTCGCGGACAGATGGCGCGGCTGCACCGGGCGCTGGGGCAATTCATGCTCGACCGGCAGGTGGGCCGCCACGGCTATACGGAATGCGCGCCCCCGTTGCTGGTACGTGACGACGCGCTGTTCGGCACTGGCCAGTTGCCGAAATTCACAGACGACAATTTCCGCACCACCGATGGGCGTTGGCTGATCCCCACGGCCGAAGTATCGCTCACCAACTCGGTTCGGGGGCAGATCCTTGAAGCTGGCTGCCTGCCACTGCGCCTCACCGCGCTGACGCCCTGCTTTCGCTCCGAAGCCGGGGCGGCGGGCAAGGACACGCGCGGATTCATCCGGCAACACCAGTTCGAGAAAGTGGAGCTGGTTTCAATCGTGCGGCCTGAAGACAGCGAGGCGGAGCATGAACGGATGACCTTTGCCGCTGAGGACATCCTTCAGACGCTGAACCTGCCATACCGCCGTATGCTGCTATGCGCGGGTGACATGGGTTTCACGGCGCGCAAGACTTATGACCTGGAGGTGTGGCTCCCGGGGCAGAACGCCTATCGCGAGATCAGTTCGTGTTCCAACTGCGGTGATTTTCAGGCGCGGCGAATGAATGCCCGCTACCGGCCCGAAGGAGAGAAAAAGACGGCGTTCGTCCATACTCTCAACGGATCCGGGCTGGCCGTTGGCCGGACGCTGGTGGCGGTTCTGGAAAATTACCAGCGGGAGGACGGCGGCGTTGATCTGCCGGAGGTCCTGTGGGATTACACCGGCGGCCTGCGCCATCTCGAGCCCGCGCGCTGAACCGATGATGCCGGGCGAGGCAAAGGATACCTGACTTGCGCATCCTTCTCACCAATGATGACGGCATCCATGCTCCCGGGCTCGCAGTGATGGAAGAGATTGCCGCCGCCTTCAGTGACGATGTCTGGGTCTGCGCTCCGGCAGAAGAGCAGTCGGGCATGGGTCATGCCCTCACGCTGTCTGCACCCGTCCGTCTGCGCAAACATGGGGAGCGGCGCTTTTCCGTCACCGGCACGCCCACCGATGCGGTGAATCTGGGGCTGCGCAAGGTAATGCCGCAGATGCCCGACGTCATTTTGTCAGGGGTCAACCGCGGCGCCAACCTGGGCGACGATGTCACCTATTCGGGAACGGTGTCAGCTGCCATCGAAGGCGCGCTGGCGGGCGTCCGCGCCATTGCGCTGAGCCAGGTTCTCACCAGCGATAGCCGCAATGGTGGAACCGAGACATTCGCCGCCGCCCGCGCGTGGGGCGCACGGGTGCTCGGCCCGCTGCTCGATACGCCCCTGCCTGACCGCACCCTCATCAATGTGAACTTCCCGCCGATGGCGGGGGATGAGGTGCGCGGCATCCGCCCGACGCGACAGGGCTTTCACGACTATGCCCGCGGGTCGGTCGTGGAAGGGCGTGATCCGCGCGGGCGGCCGTACTACTGGTTCGGCCTTGAGCCTATCGAGCAGACGCTGGATCACGGCACGGATCTGGAGGCGATCGACGATGGCTTTGTCTCCGTCACGCCGCTGCACCTCGACCTGACGCATTATTCGTCGCTGGGCGCGTTGGCGGACCGTTACCAGCAATGAGCGGCGCCGCCCGTCGCGCCTACCGCCAGCGCCCCTCCCGCGCCCAGCTTCTCCATCAACCCCTTCGCCGGGCCACCCGGGTGCCGGTCTGGGGCGACCTGTTCATCCGCATCGGCCTGGCAATCGCGCTTATCATGGTCGTGGTGGTGATCCACTGGTGGGACCGTGACGGGCTGGTCGACAATTACGACGGCGAGGTAAGCTTCACCGACGTCATCTACTTCACCATGATTTCTGTTACCACAACCGGGTTCGGCGACATTGCGCCGGTCAGCGATTCGGCACGGATGGTGGAGGCGGTGATCGTGACGCCGATCCGCTTTGCCGTCTTCTTCATCTTTGTCGGAACCGCCTACAACTTCATCATCAGGCGCAGCTGGGAGAAATGGCGCATGGCCCGCATCCAGGAACAGCTCGAGGATCATATCGTCGTGCTCGGCTACGGCGTCTCCGGCTCCCAGGCGGTCGAGGAATTGATCGAGCGGGGCGTGGAAGCACGTTGCATCGTCGTCATCGATCCGGGCGAGGACCGCCTGGCCGAGGCGGAACGGCTGGGCTGCAACGTGATGCTGGGCGATGCCAGCCGCGACGACACCTTGCGCGCGGTCAGGATCGACACGGCGCGCAACGTCCTGGTGTCGGCCGGGCGCGACGACACCTCGATCCTGATCGTTCTCACGGTGCGCCATCTTGCGCCTGATGTACCGATCAGCGTGGTGGTGAGAGCCGCCGACAACGAACTGCTGGCACGTCAGGCGGGCGCCAACAACGTGATCAACCCGGTCCGCTTCACCGGCCTTCTGCTGGCGGGCAGCGCGCGGGGGGAGCACATCGCCGAATACCTGTCGGACCTCGCCTCGGTCGGGGGGCGGGTGCAGCTGGTCGAACGGCCCGTCAGGCGCGACGAGGTCGGCCGCTCCATCGCCGATCTGCAATCGCGGGGAGTTGGCCTGCGCATTTACCGCAACGGTGTGGCCATGGGGTTCTGGGAGGCGGGATGCCAGTCGCTGCAGGAAGGGGATGTCATTGTCGAGATTGTCGCCACCACCAACGGCCTGCCTGAAGGGGATCGATCGGCCTAGCGGGTAACGCATCAGAGCAAGGCGAATACTCCGCCCATCGCCAGATAAGCGGCGAGCCAGTAGCCGCAGTCGTGCAGTGTTTCTGCGATAGCCCTGTCGCGACGCACTCCAGTGATGAACAAGGCGGGTCCGATGAACGTCAGCGCCAACCCTCCTGACATCATGAAGTACAGCCACGGCTTCACGTCCAGCGTCGCTTCTCCGACGCGGGCGAACATGTGCCCCAGCATCGCAGCGCTGACGAACAGCAGCAATGCGGCGAGAAAGTGGAGCCAGTACGGCGGGCGCGGCGTCGCCTTGCGTCCGTAGAACAGCGTGGCCAGGCCGGCCGCAACCAGCCAGGCGAGCATCACCGCAATCCAGTTGACTGGTCCCATTGCCGCCCCATCTAGTGCCCCGCGCCCTTTTCTGTTAGGGGGCGGCCCCACCCCAGCCATGAACAAACCCGCGACCCTTATCCCCGCCGCCAAAAAGGTCGGCATGGTCAGCCTCGGCTGTCCCAAGAACCTCGTCGATTCCGAGCGTATTCTGACGCGCCTGCGCGCCGATGGCTACGCCATGAGCGCTGATTATGCCGGTGCCGACGTGGTGCTGGTGAACACCTGCGGCTTCCTCGACAGCGCCAAGGAAGAAAGCCTGCAGGCCATTGGCGAAGCGATCGCGGAAAACGGCCGCGTGATCGTGACGGGGTGCATGGGCGAAGAAGCGGATGCCATTCGCGCTGCCCACCCCGCAGTGCTGGCGGTAACCGGCGCGCACCAATACGAACAGGTGGTGGAAGCCGTGCGACAGGCCGCTCCGCCGTCGCAGGGTCCGTTTGTCGATCTCGTGCCGCAACCGTCCGACGTAGATCTCAAGCTGACGCCGCGGCACTACAGCTATTTGAAGATTTCCGAAGGCTGCAATCACTCCTGCGCGTTCTGCATCATCCCGCAGTTGCGTGGGCGCCTCGCCAGCAGGCGGGTCGACGCCGTCTTGCGCGAGGCGGAAAAACTGCTGGCGGCGGGCACGCGCGAATTGCTGGTGATCAGCCAGGACACCTCGGCCTACGGCGTCGATGTGCGGCACGAAGCGCGTGCGTGGCATGGCCGCGAGGTGCGCGCGCACATGACCGATCTGACGCGGGAATTGGGACAGTTGCGCACGCCGGAGGGAACTGCGCCGTGGGTCCGGTTGCACTATGTGTATCCGTACCCGCACGTCGATCAGGTCATTTCCCTGATGGGTGAAGGGGCTCTGACGCCTTATCTCGACATTCCCTTCCAGCATGCCGCTCCGGCGGTTCTCAAGCGGATGAAGCGGCCAGCAAACGAGGCCAGGGTGCTGGAACGGCTGAAATCCTGGCGCGCCATCTGTCCGGACATCGCGGTCCGCTCCAGCTTCGTGGTCGGTTTTCCCGGCGAAACGGAAGACGATTTCCGCTATCTCCTCGACTGGCTGGAAGAAGCGCAGCTCGACCGGGTCGGCGCCTTTCGGTTCGAACCCGTCGCCGGGGCCGCCGCCAATGCCCTGCCCGATCAGGTGCCCGAAGAGGTCAAGGAAGAACGTTACGCCCGGATAATGGAGGCGACCGCCCGGATCAGCGCGGCGAAGCTTCAGAGCAAGATCGGCCGCACCGTTCCGGTCATTATCGACGAGGTCGGCGAGCCTGACGTGGAGGGCGCGATCGGGGCCACCGGCCGCAGCCAGGCCGATGCGCCCGAGATAGACGGGCAAGTATTTCTACGCGACGTCTCGCCCAGGCTTGCCCAAGGGGACATCATCGATGTGATCGTGGAAGATGCCGACGCGCACGACCTCTATGGGGTGCCGGCCTGATGCGGCAGGCAAGCACCGTGCTGGTGTTTGCGACCAGTGGCCCCGCCCTGCTGGAAATTACCGGCGAGGTCGCCGAATGGCTGACCGGAACAGGCGTCGGCGACGGGCTGCTGACCCTTCTGTGCCGCCATACATCCGCCTCCCTCCTGATCACCGAGAACGCTTCCGGCGCGGTGCGGGGCGATATGCTGCGCTGGCTGGACCGCATGGCTCCGCGCGATGGCCGGTATGCCCATGACGACGAGGGCGCAGACGACATGCCCGCCCATCTGCGCAGCGCCCTTACCGGTGTCCACCTCGCCATTCCGGTCGGGGGCGGGCGGATGCAGCTGGGCACGTGGCAGGGCATCTTCCTGGCCGAACACCGCGACGCGCCACACCGGCGCGAAGTGGCCGCGCATGTGATCGGGGCTTGAACTGACCCCTGCCGGCCGGCCGCCGCAAACAACTCACGCCCGTCGTGAAACGCTCAGGGCGGCGAACCGTTAGGCGTGTCTATGCCCATTGAGATACGATCTTCCTTTGCGTTCCGCGCGCACGAGCCAACCGACGTCCTGCTCCAGTTCGAAGCGGCCGATATTCCGGAACAGAAAATCCTCCATCACCGGGTCAACCTGTCAGACGCGATACACAGGGCATCGGTGCCGGCGCAGGATGATATTGGCGAACGGATCTGGATCAGGGCGGAAGGCGAATTTGCGGTGGATTACAGCGCCACCGTCCAACCCCAAAGGCTGCTCGCGCAACTCGGCGACCTCGACCGCCTCCCGCCGCACAAGCTGCCCGGGGACGCGGTGCAGTACCTGTTCGACAGCCGCTACGTTGCCGCCGACAAGTTCCAGTCCTTCGTCGAGGCAGAGTTCGGAACGCTGAGCGGTGGCGAACGGGTGGTCGCGATGCGCGACTGGATCGCCGACAACTTCACCTATCAGGCAGGCACGTCGGATGCGACCACCGGAGCGGCTGACACGTTCATCCAACGGTGCGGTATCTGCCGCGACTTTGCCCATGTGATGATCGCGCTGGCCCGCGCGTCAGTCATACCGGCACGCTACGTCGCGTGCTACGCACCCGGCGTGGAACCGCCCGACTTTCATGCGGTGGCCGAAGTGTTCCTGCAGGATCCGACGACGCCGGGGGGTGGCGCCTGGCACATCGTGGACGCCACGGGCATGGCCGATCCGGTGCAGACGGTGAAGATCGGCGTGGGGCGTGATGCCGCCGATGTCAGCTTCCTGACCAGCTTCGGCGCGACGGAGTTCCTGCGCAGCCGCGTTTGCGTCAAGGTCGTGGATGAATAGGAATACGCACAGCCACGGCCGACCTTGTGCGCCCGGCCGGTTGATGGGATGAAGGAAGCCGCAGCTTCACGGAGAAACAGCTTGCCAGACACCAGCTTCACCGCCGACCGGCTCCTGTTGTTCGGTGCGACGGGTGATCTGGCGCAGCGTATGCTGCTTCCCTCGCTGTGCGCGCTCAACGCCGACCAGCTGCTCGCCCCCGATCTCAAGATCATCGGCACCGCACGCTCGAAGATGGGCGATGACGAGTTCCGGGCGTTAGCCCGCGACGCCCTCACCAAGCACTTGTCGGCCGAACGGCAGGGTGAAATCGCCGCCTTTCTCGAGCGCCTGTCGTACCAATCGCTCGATGCGACCACGCTGGAAGGGTATGAGGAGCTGGCGGGCAAGGTGGGCGACCGCAGCGATGGTCTCGCCATCTTCCTGTCCACGGCGCCCAGCCTGTTCGAAGCAACCATTAAGGGGCTGCGCCACGCAGGCTTGACGCAGGGCAAGGTGCGCATCGGACTGGAAAAGCCGCTCGGCACCGATCTGGCCTCTTCCAGAGAGATCAACGATGCAGTGGCCGCCGCCTTCCCGGAAGAGCGGATCTATCGCATCGATCATTACCTCGGCAAGGAAACGGTGCAGAACCTGCTCGCCCTGCGGTTCGCGAATATCCTGTTCGAACCCATCTGGAACGCGCGCTACATCGATCATGTCCAGATCACCGTGGCGGAAACCGTCGGGCTGGAAGATCGGGTCGCCTACTACAATGACGCCGGCGCCCTGCGCGACATGGTGCAGAACCACATGCTGCAACTCCTCGCCCTGGTCGCCATGGAGCCGCCGACCAGCTTCGATGCAACAGCGGTGCGCGATGAAAAGGTGAAGGTGCTGCGCGCCCTGCGGCCCGTGGCGGAAGGCGAAGTCGTCACCGGCCAGTACCGCGCCGGAGCTATCAACGGCGAGGCGGTGCCCGGCTATGACGAGGAACTGGGCAAGGAAAGCGACACCGAAACCTTCGTTGCGCTGAAAGCGGGCGTGGGCAACTGGCGGTGGAACGGGGTGCCGTTCTATCTGCGCACGGGCAAGCGGCTGCCCGAACGCGCCACCCAAATCGTGGTGCAGTTTCGTTCGATCCCGTTCTCCATCTTCGCGGGCCGGGGTGCCAGGACGCAGCCGAACCGGCTGGTTATCGGCATCCAGCCAGAGGAGAACATCCAGCTGTCGCTGATGGCAAAACAGCCGGGGCTGGACCGGGAAGGTATCCGCCTGCGCTCGGTGCCGCTCGATATTGCCATGCCGCACGCGTTTTCCGGCACGCGCCGGCGCATTGCGTACGAACGGCTGCTGCTCGACCTGGTGGAAGGCGACCAGACCCTGTTCGTGCGGCGGGACGAAGTGGAGGCGCAGTGGGACTGGATCGACCGCATCCGGGCCATGTGGTCGGACAGCGGCCTGCGGCCGCGCACCTACACCGCCGGCAGCTGGGGGCCGAGCGCGGCGATCGCCCTGGCGGAACGGGACGGGGTAAGCTGGCATGACGAGTAGAAGGTTCAGCCGCCGACCTGCGCAAGCGCAAACCCGCGTGGCCTCGCCGCGCGCAATGCCTCTGGCGCCAGGTGCGGCCAGGCTGAGGGAGGCCCAATGATGCTCAACGATGTGGTCCATCGCGTCACACGGCGCATCGTCGAGCGGTCGACGGACAGTCGCCGCCGCTATCTCGACCTCATGCAGCGCGAAGGTGACGGCCATGCCGAACGCATTGTTGCCCTGCCCTGTTCAAATCTGGCGCACGGTTTCGCCGCTGCCGAGCAGGACAAGGAGTCGATCGCCACGCGCGCCGGCCCGAACATCGGCATCGTGTCGGCCTACAACGACACCATCTCCTCGCACCAGCCGTTCGGTGCCTATCCCCCGCAACTCAAGATCTGGGCGCGCGAGGTTGGCGCAACGGCGCAGGTCGCGGGCTGCACCCCGGCCATGTGCGACGGCGTCACGCAGGGGCAGGAAGGGATGGAGCTGTCCCTGTTCAGCCGCGACGTGATCGCCCTTGCTACGGCGGTGTCCCTCAGCCACGCGATGTATGACGGCGTGGCAATGCTGGGCATGTGCGACAAGATCGTGCCGGGCCTGTTGATGGGCGGGTTGCGCTTTGGCCATCTGCCCACCTTGTTCTTCTCCGCCGGAGCCATGCCGACCGGCATTTCGAACAAGGAAAAGCAGCGCGTCCGCCAGTTGTATGCGGAAGGAAAGGTCACCCGCGCCGAACTGCTGGAAAGCGAGTCCGCTTCGTATCACGCGCCGGGAGTATGCACCTTCTATGGCACGGCCAATACGAACCAGATGATGCTGGACCTGATGGGGCTGACGCTGCCGGGCGCGGCATTCATCCAGCCCGGCACGCCGCTGCGGCAGGCGCTGACCCGGGCGAGCATGCACCGGCTGGCCGCGATCAGCCGACCCGGCAACGAACACCGCCCGCTGGCGCGGTGCGTTGATGAGAAGGCCGTGGTAAACGGGATCGTCGGTCTGCTGGCCACCGGCGGATCGACCAATCATGCGCTGCACATTCCCGCCATCGCGCGGGCAGCGGGTATCATCGTCGATTGGAGCGACATGGCGGAGCTCAGCAAGGCGGTGCCGCTGATCGCGCGGGTTTATCCCAATGGCGCAGGCGATGTGAACCATTTCCAGAATGCCGGCGGGCTCGGCTTCGTGGTCGGCGAATTGCTGGGGGCCGGGCTGGTTCACCGGGACGTCACCACGGTATGGGGTGACGACCTGTCTGCCTATGCGCAGGAACCTTGGCTTGATGCAGACGCGCTTGCCTGGCGCGATCCCGGACCCAGCGGGGATGACACGATCCTGCGCGGCGTTGCGGCGCCGTTCCAAGCCGATGGCGGAATGCGGCTGGTGCAAGGCAACCTTGGCCGGGCCTGCTTCAAGACGAGCGCGGTTGAACGCGAACGCTGGACGATGGAGGCACCGGCGCGAATATTCCACACCCAATCCGATGTCGCCAAGGCTTTCGCCGCCGGTGAACTGGATCGTGATGTGGTGGTGGTCGTCCGCTTTCAGGGTCCGCGCGCGAACGGAATGCCCGAACTGCACAAACTGACCCCGATCCTTGGCGTACTGCAGGACCGGGGACACCGAGTCGCGCTGGTCACGGACGGCCGGATGAGCGGGGCCAGCGGCAAGGTGCCCGCCGCCATCCACTGCACCCCCGAAGCGCTGGGCGGCGGCCCGCTGTCGCTGCTGCGCGACGGCGACCTGGTTCGGCTGCGTGGCGAAGAGGGCGTGCTGGAAACGACCGCAGACCTGACCGGTCGCGATCCGGCGGCGTATGTCGAAGATCAGACCGGTACGGGGCGCGAGCTGTTCGGCATGTTCCGCCGCCTTGCCGACGGCGCGGAACGGGGCGCAACGGCGATGCTGGCGGAGGGCGGGTTGTGAGGGCCGTCCTTTACGCACGGGACGCCCCGTGAACGAAGTCGTCGCAGTCGACATCGGCGGGACCAACGCCCGCTTCGCGCTGGCCCGCCGCGGCCGCGACGTGCAAATCGACCTTGGCGATCCCACCACCCTTGCGACCGTGGAGCACGCCACCTTTCAAAGCGCCTGGAATGAATACCGCGCGCAGCAGAACGGCCGGGTGCCCGGCGCCGTTGCCATCGCCGTAGCAGGACCGGTCGGAGGCGAGATCATCCGCTTCACCAACAACCCGTGGATCATCCGCCCGGCCCTGATAGCCGAAAAGCTGGGCGCCGACCGGCACACCATCGTCAATGATTTCGAAGCCGTGGCCCATGCGGTCGCCTGTCTGCCGACCGATCAGTTCCAGCATCTGACCGGCCCGGACCAGCCGTTCGCCGCGCAGGGCACCATCAGCGTTCTTGGCCCAGGCACCGGCCTCGGCGTCGCCCACCTCTGGCGCTCGGGCAAAGCCGACTACCACGTGCAAGCAACGGAGGGCGGCCACATCGACTTCGCTCCGCTCGATCAGATTGAGGACGCGATCCTTGCCCGCCTGCGCAAGCGCCACAACCGTGTCTCGGTCGAGCGGGTGGTCGCCGGACCCGCCATCTCCGACATTTACCAGACACTCGCAGCACTGGAAGGGCGCGCCATTGTGGAGGAAGACGATGTTGCGATCTGGCAAGCCGGCATGACGGGAAGCAACGGTCTCGCCGCCGCAGCGGTGGACCGCTTCTGCCTTTCGCTGGGCAGTGTGGCGGGCGACATCGCCCTGGCACAAGGGGGCTTTGCCGGCGTGGCCATCGCGGGCGGCCTGGGTTTTCGCCTCAGGAACCAGCTGCTGAAATCCGGTTTTGCCGAACGGTTCCGGGCCAAGGGCCGGTTCGAACATCTGATGCGCTCCATCCCGGTCAAGGTTGTCACTCACCCCCAACCGGGCCTGTACGGCGCGGCTGCCGCTTTTTTTCTCCAGCACGGAGACGGCTGATGCAGACCATCGAGAACATCATGACGCTGGCACCGGTAATCCCGGTGATAGTGGTGGATGATGCAAGCTATGCCGAACCGCTGGCCCAGGCGCTGGTGGCAGGTGGCTTGCGGGCGCTGGAGGTGACGCTGCGCACCCCCGTCGCGCTGGACGCGATCCGCGCCATGTCGCTCGTTGAGGGGGCTCTCGTTGGCGCGGGAACGGTGACGAACCAGCGCCAACTGGACGAGGCGCTGGACGCCGGTGCCCGGTTCATCGTCTCGCCCGGCCTGACGGAACCGCTGGGCAAGGCAGCACAGGCGCGGGGAGTGCCGTTTCTGCCCGGCGTGGCGACTGCGGGCGATATCATGCGCGGGCTGGATCTCGGGCTCAGCCATTTCAAGTTCTTTCCGGCAATGACCGCAGGCGGGCTGCCGGCGCTCAGGGCGCTGGCGGCGCCATTCGCCCAGGTCCGGTTCTGCCCCACCGGGGGGATTGGCCCCGAAAACGCGGCCGAATGGCTCGCTGAGCCAAGCGTGCTGTGCGTGGGGGGCAGCTGGGTCGCCCCGCGTGGCCGGGCGGACTGGGCCGAAGTGGAGCGGATCGCGCGCGAAGCGTACAGACTGAACCAGCGCGCCTGATCTGGGTCTCGGGCCGGCCTCACTCAGCCCGATCGCCGCTCGCCCTCTCGCCGCAGCAGCCAGACACCGTCGGCCACCACGGCGCGCACTCCGGCCAGAGTGCCTCCCCTGCCCTGCTCCAGCCCCGCGAGCAGGTCCGCCACCTGCGAGCCGCGCGGCTGTCCGCCAAAAGAGGCAATCGCCCGCTCCAGCAGCTTCAGGCGGATATAGCGTGGCCCGCCAGGATTGTAGCGCAGCACGTCTCGCTCGCGGGTCACATCCTCGCGCCAGCATTTTTCGACCCACCCGCTCAGCGCATCCTCCGCGTCCGCGAGGTGGCCAGCGGCGCGGGCAATGGCGGGGATGTCAAGCCAGTCGGCCGCAGCGAGCGAGCGTCGCAGACGGACACGGTCGAACCGGTCGCAGTGATTGGACGGATCGCGGACCGGTTCCACTCCCGCAGCTGCGCAAATCGCTTCCAGCTCGGCCTTGCGCCACCCCAGAATTGGTCGGACGAGCAGGCACTCGGCGGTCAGCGGGCGCGACAGGCGAACCCCCGCAAGGCCAGCGAGGCCACTGCCGCGGTTCAGCCGCATCAGCAGCGTTTCCGCCTGATCGTCGGCATGATGGGCAGTCGCCACGGCGTCCAGCCGTTCGCTGTCAGCCCATCGGCGCAAAGCGGCATAGCGTGCCAAGCGCGCCCCACTCTGCACATTGCCCGTCTCAACTTGCACGCCCAGCACCGTGCACGGGATCGAAAGCCTTGCGCAAAAGCCCGCGGCGACGTCCGCTTCGGCGGCGCTTTCCGGACGCAGGCGATGATCGACTGTTGCTGCAAGCACGCGGCCAGGCAAGGCTGCTTCGGCCAGCAGGGTCAGCGCCATGCTGTCAGGCCCGCCCGACAGCGCCACGCCCAGCCGGCCGCCTTCCGCCGATGCGGGCCAGGCCCGCGCCAGGTCGGCGCGGAACCGGTCGATCAGCTGCTGGTCGAGTGCCTGATCAATTGCATCTCACCTGTCGCCGCGCCGCTGCGTAGTCACCCTGCAGCCGCCCCGTTGCCAGCGCCGGGTATGTGTCGGCAAACTCGGCCAGCGCGATGCACGCGCGTTCCGTATCCCTGAGCGCGATCATCGCCTGCGCCAGACCCAGCAGGCTGTCGCCGGCGCGCGCCGCGTTCTTGTCGGCCTGGTAATTCTGCAGGAACCAGGCGGCCGCATCGCGCGGCTTGTTGTCCGCAAGATAGGCGCGCGCCAGCAGATTGCGGCCATAGGTTGCGCGCCAGTGCCGCGGGTTGGCGTTGACGAACATGGTCAGTTGCTGCTGCGCTTCGGGAAAAAACTTCGCTTCATACAGGCGGAAGCCGTAAACGTATTCGTCGTCCGGTGCGTCGTTCGTCGCTGGTTTGGTAATCGCCTGCACCGCGGCCAGCCGCTGCGCGCTGGGCGCCGTCGCGGCCGCTGTGGTCGCCGTGGGCGGAGCAGCGGCGCTGGCCGGAGGCGAGCCGCCGCCCATGGACGACAGATTACTGCCCACCGCTCCTTGCGGCGGCAGTTCCGCAGTCGGTGCCGCACGATTGGCCGCCTCGAGCGCCTCTATCCGCTCCGAGAGGGTTGCGACCGCATTCTGGTTCAGTTCGGTCTGTGCGGTCAGGTTCTGCATCTGCCGCTCCAGCGCGTCCAGCCGGGCAAGCACATCGGTCAACGCGCCCGCATTGGGTGTGCCGGCATTCTGCGCGGGCACAGCCGGGGTCGGTGCGGTGATCTCCGGCTCGAAGAAGCGGCTGTCGCCGCCCGGAAACACCCGGCGCTGCAAGGCACGGACCTCGGCCTCTACCTTGCGCAGCCGCGCGTCGGCATTATCCTGCGCGACTGCGGGAAAGGACGTGGTCACCAGCGCCACGCCAAGCAACCCTGCAGCCAGCCGGACCGGTGCGCGGTGCATTGCGGGACTGGGGTTTCTCTTCAACAGCATTGATCCTCCTGGTGTTAGCGCGGGCTAGCTGCCTTAAACCTGCTTTTGTGAAGCGAAGCTGTCCGCCTCAGTTGGTGGTCCCGGCGTTGTTCGCAGCGGACGCGGGTCTTGCCGCCGCGCCTGCGCCCTGCCGCGCGAGCAGCGCTTCGGCGGATATCGGAACATCGCGCATGATCCGCAGCTCTTCCGAAAGTTTGGGGACGGGCCGCCCGCCCACCGTGATGGCAAAGGCATCGGGCCGTCCGGTCCAGATCTGCGCTCCCTCCACATCCTGCGGCACCGCAAAGGTTTCGCCGCGGGCCATCTGCTTTTCCTGCAAACGCTGCCCGGCGCCATCGTAGAACCTGGCCCATACGCCGTCTTCCAGCGCGGTGAACACGACCTGCCCGCCGGCTGCCGGGGCGGGCGTTGCCTGGGGTGGCGGGAGGCGCACCGCCCCGCCCCCTGCCTCGCTTGCTGCCACCCGGCGCTCCTCGGTCAGCGGAGCGGGCGTCAAGCCGGGCGCGAAATAGCTGCGATAGAAGGCGAACATCCCGGTCAGCAGCAGGACCATGGCAAACAGTCCGAACCAGACGAGCCGCCGGGAGGGGACGCGTGCAGGGTCGCCCGGCTCGAACTTTTCCGGCCGTTCGGGGCGCGCAGGTCTGGCGGCGGCCACTTCCGCTCGCACCTGATCGACGATCAGGCGTTCGTCCAGGTTGAGGAAACGGGCATAGGAGCGGGAAAAGCCGACCGCATAGGTGGGTGCAGGCAACGCGTTGAAGTCGCCATTCTCGATCGAGGCCAGATGGCGTTCCGGCACGCGAGTCTGCTTGGCCACGTCGGCCAGAGCAAGGCCCCGCTCTTCCCGCGCACGGCGCAGCTGCTGCCCAACGCCTTCCTGTTCCACGACAGGTTCTTCCCCAAACTCTTCAAGCGCCATTTTTGCTGCCGTTGCGACCCCGATTGCAAACGTAAACTGTTCATGGCGATTGAACAGGCAAGGTGCGGACCCTGTCAAGCGAGAAGCTGCATTTCCGGGGGTTTCCCGCGCAATAAACCCGCTTCGCTCTATTCTGCCTCGATGTCGTGGGCGAGTGCCCAGGCGCCCAGCGCGGTCCGCATATCCTTGGGCGGGTCTGCCAGCCAGCGCTGCATCTGCGGCTGCAATTCGGTCAGATTGACCTTGCGCACCAGTTCCTTGACCGGCCCGATCGCTGCCGGAGTGATCGACAGGCGGGTGATGCCAAGACCCAGCAGCGCCAGCGCCTCCAGCCGCCGGCCGCCCATCTCGCCGCACACGGTCAGGTCGACCGGATAACCCCTCATGCTACCGACAACGCGCGCCAGGAACCGCAGGATCGCCGGGCTGAGCCAGTCGTACCGCTCCGCCAGCTTGGGGTTGGCCCGATCGGCGGCAAACAGGAACTGGGTGAGGTCATTGGTGCCCACCGAAATAAAGGCGATCCGCGGCAACAGCTGGTCCAGCACCTCGGCCAGCGCGGGCACCTCCAGCATCACGCCATAACGGACCGCCTCGGGCAGCCGGCGGCGGCGCGCGCGGATGTGCGCGAGCTGTTCCTCGAACACTGCCCGGGCTGCATCGAACTCCCACGGCTCGCTGACCATCGGGAACATCACATTGAGAGTGCGTCCCGCCGCCGCGTCCAGCAATGCGCGCGCCTGGACCTTGAGCAGGCCGTCGCGTTCCAGCGCGAGGCGCAGCGCGCGCCAGCCCAGCGCCGGATTCTCCTCGTCGCGCAAGGCATCCGATCGCAGATAAGGGACCGCCTTGTCCCCGCCGATGTCGACGGTGCGGAACACCACCGGCTTGTCGCCGGCCGCGTCCAGCACATCCCGGTACAGCCGCGTCTGCCGCTCGCGCTGCGGCAGGGTGGCGGACACCAGGAACTGGAACTCGGTCCGGAACAGCCCGATGCCATCGGCCCCGGTGAGCGCGAGGTTGGAGATATCATCGCGCAGACCCGCGTTCATCATGACTTCGATGCGGGTGCCATCGCGGGTGAACGGCTCCACGTCACGCAGCAGCGCATAGGATGCCTGTCGCTCGCGATAGGCGGCGTTCTTCACCTCGAATGCTTCGCGCATGGCCGGCGACGGCCGCAGGGTCACGGTCCCCTTGTTCCCGTCCAGCAGGATTTCGTCGCCATCGGCCACCCGCCCGCGCATCCCGCCCAGCCGGCCGATCACCGGGATGCTCATCGCCCGCGCGACGATGACCACATGCGCAGTCAGCGAGCCTTCTTCCAGCACCACGCCTTTCAACCGCCGCCGGTCGTATTCCAGCAGTTCAGCCGGGCCTAGGTTGCGGGCGACCAGGATGGTATCCTGCCGCAGCCCTTGGGTCGCGGCGGTGCCGAGCTGGCCGGAGACGATCCTGAGCAGGCGGTTGGACAGATCTTCCAGATCGTGCATTCGGTCCGCCAGCAACGGATCGTCGATTTCCCGCATGCGCATCCGGGTGCGCTGCTGCACCCGCTCGATCGCCGCTTCGGCTGTCAGGCCGCTGTCGATCGCCTCGTTGATCCGCCGCGACCAACCTTCGTCATAGGCGAACATCTTGTAGGTTTCGAGCACCTCGTCATGCTCTCCGCCGGTGCCGAATTCGACCTGGCTGGTCATCTGCTCGATCTGCTCGCGCATCCGGGCAAACGCCCGGTACACCCGCTGGCGTTCGGCTTCCACATCCTCCGCGACGAGTTGGTGGATGGTGACGCGCGGCTGGTGGAACACGACCTGGCCGCTGGCGAGCCCCTTGACCAGCACCAGCCCCCCCAGCACCTCGGGGGCCGCGTGACGCTCGGCGCCTGCCGCCTCCTCTCCGTCGACGAAGCCGGCGCTGGCAATCAGTTCAGACAAGACCATCGCCGTCGTCTGCAGCGCCTCGATCTCCACATCCTCGTACCGGCGCGGGTCCACGTGCTGCACGCACAGCACGCCCACCGTGCGTTCCCGGTGGATGACCGGGACGCCGGCGAAGGAATGAAACTTGTCTTCCCCCGTTTCGGGCCGGTACTGGAAGTTCACATGGGCGCGCGCCTGCGCCAGATTCAGCGTCTCGCCACTTTCCGCGATCGTGCCGGTCAACCCTTCGCCAACGGCCATGCGCGTGACGTGCACCGCGCTCTGGTTGAGGCCGCGGGTGGCGAACAGCTCAAGCATCCCGTCGCGCAGCAGGTAAAGCGAGCAAACCTCGCTGTCGAGGTTCTCCGCGACGATGCGCACCACCCGGTCGAGCTTGTCCTGCGGCGGCTCACGCGATGCCATCACCTCCAGCAGGTTGCGCAGGATCAGGCGGGCGGCGGCGGCGGCGGTCATGCCGGGCGGCTATAGCAGACGCTGGCGCAACCCCAAGCGCCGAACTGCAGGTTCGTTCAGATCTGCTCAGGCCTGGGCGATCTGCTGCTTCAGGCGGAGCTTCTGCCGCTTCAATTCCGTGATCGTCACATCGTTCGGCGCCGGTCGGCTGCGTTCCTGGCGCAGGAGTTTGTCCAGCTCGGCATGGCGGGTGGTCAGGGTTTGCAGATGCGACGTTTGTGCCATCTCGGTCTCCTTGGCGGTTGAGCGGCGTGGCCGGGTGAGCGGGTCAGCGCCGAAGACGACTCGGCTTCAGGAACAGCCGGGCCGGAGACGCATCCAATCATAGAATTGTCAGCCTGCGAAGTGTTAAGCGGCGACCGCTGAGGCTGTTGCGACCGGCCGCAGCGAGTCGCTTGGATAACTGGAGAACGGAGCCTGTGGACGAAGAGCAGCTGCGCAAGATGCTGGCGGCGTTGAAGGTGGAGCACCGCGACCTGGACGTGGCGATCGGCGCGCTGAGCGATGCGGGCCAGAACGGAGGCGCCGCCGATCAGTTGCAGATCGCCCGGCTAAAGAAACGCAAGCTGGCGCTCCGCGACCGGATCGCAGTAATAGAGGACCAGTTGCTGCCCGACATCATTGCCTAAGCCGCTGAATTGCGGAAAAGCCTATCGGCAGCTGTGTCATAGAAGGACAAACTGGAGAAACACGGTAAATAAACCGGCTGCAACTTGGCTCTTCGGCGGCTAACTGGCTACGGAGGATGCCAGTTATGATCCACGCTGCTCCGCTAGATTCCGGACCGTTGACCCGTCAGGTCATCGAGGACTTGTACGCCGAAGCGCTCGTGCTCGCTGACGAAGCGCGCGTCGTCTTCGAGGTGGCGGCACCCAGCAGTCTCAAGCAGGCAACCCAGCCAGCCAGCATCGCGCTGTCCGTGGAAGGGCTGCGCACCACGACCAGGATCATGCACATCCTCGCCTGGCTGCTCAACCAGCGGGCCTTCATGGCGGGCGAATTGAACGAGCGGCAATTGCAGCAGCATGGCGCCTTGCCGCGTGATCGGGCGTCCGAACCCGATCAGCTGGCCCTTCTGCCGGCGCGAACGCGGCAGCTTATCGCGGAATCGGAACGGCTTCATGCGCGCGTCGCCCGGCTGGACGAACAGCAGCGGCAGGAGACGACCGCGGGCACGCAGCCGGTGCGGCAACTGCAGAAAAAGCTCCTGTCGGCTTTCGGCTAAGCCGAGTTATTGGGCCAGCGCGGCGTTCAGCGCGGCGCGCCAATCCGACAGCCGGCGGTCGCGCGCGGCAGCTGACAGCAGCGGATTAAACCGGACCGCAGGCGCGAGCATCGCGTCCGCTGCGGCTTTGAGCGACGGGTAGATCCCCGCGCCAGCGGCCGCCAGCATTGCCGCGCCGCGCGCGGTCGTTTCCACATCCTCCGGCCGTTCCACAGGCAGCCGCAGGATGTCCGAAATGTCCTGCGCCAGCCAGTCATTGGCGCTCATCCCGCCATCGATCCGCAGGCGGGCCCAGCGCGCTCCGTCAGCTGCAAACGCCTCTGCAAGATCATGCGTCTGATGCGCCATGGACTCCAGCGCGGCACGGGCAAGGTGCGCGCGCCCGCTGGCGAAGGTCAGGCCGCTGATCACGGCGGTGGCATCCGGCCGCCAGTGCGGTGCGCCCAGCCCCGCCAGCGCCGGCACCACGACTACGCCGCCACTGTCTTCCACCGACCGGGCCAGCGCCTCGGTTTCGGACGCGCTGGCGATCACGCCCAGCGCGTCGCGCAGCCACTGCACAAGGCTGCCCGCAACGAACACCGCGCCCTCGAGCGCGTAGGTGCGGGATCCGGCAAGCTGATACAGCACCGTGCCCAGCAGGCGGTGACGTGAGTGCGGCACGTCCGCGCCCTGATTGGTGAGCACGAAAGCGCCGGTTCCGAACGTCGCCTTCGTATCCCCTGCGGCAAGACAACCCTGCCCGATGGTCGCCGCCTGCTGGTCGCCCGCCATGCCCGTGACGGGGATGGCGGTGCCAAGGAGGGCAGAGTCCGTGCGGGCAAGCACGCCGGCGCTGTCGACCACTTCGGCCAGGGCGGAGCGCGGAACGTCGAACATTCCGCACAGGTCGTCCGCGAACTGCGCGCCGTCCAGCGGCAGGAGCAGGGTACGCGAAGCGTTGCTGGCGTCGGTCAGGAACGCCCCGCCGCTGAGCTTGAAGAGCAGCCAGCTTTCCACCGTTCCGAAAGCCAGCCGTCCGGAGCGCGCGGCCGCCGCGACCGCCGGCTTGTGTTCCAGGAGCCAGCGCATCTTCGTGGCGGAAAAGTACGGGTCGAGCACCAGGCCGGTTCGCCGCTGCAGCTTTTCCTCATGTCCAGTCTCCCGCAGGGCCGCACATTGCGGTTCGGTCCGGCGGTCCTGCCAGACGATTGCACGGGCGAGCGGCTCGCCGCTCTTGCGATCCCATGCCACCACCGTCTCGCGCTGGTTGGTGATGCCGATGCACCCGATGCGATGCACGCCGGACGCCTGTGCCGCCACGCGCCGCATGCAGCGCAGCGTCCGCTCCCAGATCTCCGCCGCGTCATGTTCGACCCAGCCGGGCCTCGGATAATGCTGGGTGATTTCCTCCTGCGCCAGACCGAGCCGCAATCCGGCGGCATCGTAGAGGATCGCCCGAGTGGACGTGGTGCCCGCGTCCAGCACCAGTATCGCCTGTTCCGCCACCCTACTCTCCCGCCAGCATGCCGATGCGTGACATGGCGCAGCACCGGCCCCATATGCAAGGTCATGGCAACGCTCCCTTCCCGCCCTTGGCCCATCGGCGAAGCCGAACGCTGCGGGCCGCTGGTTCGCCGCGTCCTGGCGGACAATTCGTCACCCTATACCTTTACCGGCACGCAGACCTTTATCGTGGGCGACGGAGCGGACGTGGCGGTGATCGATCCTGGTCCTGACGATCCCCGCCATGTGGATGCCATTATTGCCGCAGTGGGCCGGGCGCAGATCACCGCCATCGTCTGCACCCACACCCACCGCGATCACTCGCCCGGCGCCGCACCGCTGGCGAAGATGACGGGCGCGCCGGTGATCGGCTGCGCGCCTTTGTTCATCAGCAGCAAAGACACCCGCGCCGATGCTGCGTTCGATCGGACCTACGCGCCCGACCTTGTGCTGGTCGATGGCGAGGAGGTGACAGGGTCCGACTGGACACTGACAGCGGTTCATACGCCGGGCCACACCTCCAACCACCTGTGCTTCGCGCTGGAGAATACCGGCGCCCTGTTTACCGGGGACCATGTGATGGGCTGGTCCACCAGTGTTATCGTCCCGCCCGACGGGGACATGGGCGACTACATGCGCAGTCTGGAAAAGCTGGCAGCGCGGAACGACAGCATCTATTTTCCCGCGCATGGCCCGGCCGTGACCAACCCGCAACAGCTCGTGCGCGGCATGGCCGGGCACCGGCGGCAGCGAGAGCGCCAGATCGTGCGCCTCCTCACACAGGAACCGCGCAGCGCCGCCGCGCTTGTTCCGGCCATGTACACGGGACTCGATAAGCGTCTCATTCCCGCGGCAGAACTGTCGGTGATGGCTCACCTCCTCGATCTGGAGCGGCGCGGCGAGGCAGGGCAGGAAGGAGCTGAATGGCACATCCGGTGAAAGACCGAGCTCTCGAAACACCGCGAGCGGGGGAGACGTCTTCTGGTTCGCTGGCGCGGTTGCAGGCCGCGCCCTGGCTGATCGTCATCGCCCTGCTGGCGGCAACCGCCTGGCTCGCCTGGCGGGCCTTCGTTTATGAGGAGGAAGGCGATCCGGTCGGCAGCGCCATGCTGGCGTTCGAAAGACAGAATGCGCTCACCGTGTTCTCTTCGCGTTTCGAAGTGGTGGCAGAGAGCGAGAACACCCGCAGCGTTCTGGGCGTGCCGGTGCTGCAATCGCGGCAGGCGACGATTGTGCCAGCGACCGTGGAGTACCGGCTCGACCTGTCCGGCATGGACCGCGGCGACTTCGCCTGGGACGCCGGGACACAGCGCCTGACCGTGACCCTGCCCCAACTGCGCACGACACGTCCGAACATCGACGAAGCTGCGGCTCGCGTCTTTACCGAAGGGGCCTTTGTCACCCGCGACGCGGCGGTCGCTCTTGCCCGCAACAACTCGGCGCAGGCCGAGCGCAAGGCGGCAGCGTTCGCCAGAAATCCCGAAGTGCTTGACCTGGCGCGGGCGGCTGCACGGCAGGCGGTGCGGCAGAACCTGGCAATCCCGCTGCAGGTTGCAGGTTATGAGAACGCCACCGTCATCGTCCGGTTCGCAGGGGAAGAACCGCCGGCGTGAAGAGGCGCGGGTGACAGGGACGGATAGCGCCCTATATGCAACGGGTGAAAAGGATGGAATACCGATGACTGCCGACAATCGCCCGCTTGCTGGAGATGACCTGCGCGCGGAAATCGACCGCCTGCGCAAGGAGCGCAATGCCGTCATTCTGGCCCATTACTATCAGACGGCAGACATACAGGACCTGGCCGATTTTGTCGGCGACAGCCTGGAGTTATCGCGCAAGGCCGCTGACACGGACGCGGACGTGATCGCGTTCTGCGGCGTCAAGTTCATGGCCGACACCGCCAAGATCCTGAGCCCGGAAAAGATCGTGATCCTGCCCGACATGGATGCCGGATGCAGCCTGGAAGATTCGTGTCCGCCCGAAAAGTTCAAGGCGTTCCGCGAGGCGCACCCCGATCACATCGCGCTGACCTATATCAACTGCTCGACCGAGGTGAAGGCGCTGTCCGACGTCATCGTGACGTCCTCCAGCGCGGAAACCATCCTGAGCCAGATCCCGCCGGAGCAACCGATCATCTTTGGCCCCGACCGGCATCTTGGCGGCTATCTGTCACGCAAGTTCAACCGGCCCATGCTGCTGTGGCCGGGCGTGTGCATCGTGCACGAAGCGTTCAGCGAGACGGAACTGCTGAAGCTCAAGGCACAGCATCCGGGCGCACCCGTCGCCGCACATCCCGAATGCCCGCCCGTTATCATCGACCACGCCGATTACGTCGGTTCCACCAGTGGCATCCTGCAATACGCGCAGACGTTCCAGGGCGATACGCTGATCGTGGCGACGGAACCCCACATCATTCACCAGATGGAAAAGGCGCTGCCGCAAAAACGCTTCATCGGCGCGCCTGGCGCGGACGGGAACTGTTCCTGCAACATCTGTCCCTACATGGCGCTCAACACGATGGAGAAACTCTATGTCGCGCTGCGCGACCTCCAGCCGCGGATCGAGATAGAGGAAGGTCTGCGGCTGCGCGCCAGGCGCAGCCTCGACCGGATGCTGGAGATGGCCAGCGGGACGATTGGACTGGGCGATCTGGGGCCCGTCTGACGACGCCTGAACCTCAGTCCTTGTTGGCGGAAGCAGCGGCGGATGCCTGCGGTCTTGTATCAAGCGCCTCCGCCGCCGGCAGGTAGCCTTCCAATGCGCTGCGCCGCAGAAGATAGCGCGACAGAATGATGCCATAGAGCATCTTCGTCGACAGGTCCGCCACGCTGAAGACAAACTGCCGCCAGACCACCAGGTCGCCGCTTGTGCCGAGTTGCGGCAGAGCATAAGCGATCGGGTACAAACCCCAGGTCGCGAGAAAGTAATAGAAAATCCTGTCGGGCCACGCAGCCACTGGGGCCGGGCTGCTGGCGGTGCCGAGCCGCACCACGCCGCGCACTTCGACAATCAGCCAGATGAAGAAGACGGTCGAGATCACGCCCCAGACATTCAGCCGCACCCAGTCGCCCGGTTCGCCGAACTGGCCATATAGACCCGTCAGGATCATCAGTTCGGCCGCGATGATCATGCGCATAGCCCGCTTGTGCAGCTGAGACCGCTCAAGGCCGAACGCTATTGCCAGCTGGGTCAGCAGAATGGGTACGGTGATCAGCCAGTTGCCGTAGCGATAGACATTGGAAAATGTTGTGCCTTCGGTCAACGGCACATACAGGCCGTCGATGAAAGTGAACGTCTCCTGCCACAGGCTTGCCTCGCGATAGAGGCTGATGGAGGAAGATACCATCACCACTGCCGACAGGACAGGTACGATACGGTATCGGGGCGGGAGCTGCGTGGCCGAGGCAAGGAAGAACAGCGCAAAGGCGACCTGCGCTCCGTAACTGACCATCAGGATCAGCGCGCCCATGCTGTATTGTCCGGCGGTCAGCGCGACATAGTTTTCGATGCTGCTCAATCCCGTCGCCAGATTGCCGGGCATGCTCACCATCGTTTCTCTCCTGCCACGGCGGAGATCAGTCCGGCCGGCCTTGCAACCAAACCGCGTTGCGGCGGTTTGTTCCTGACAGGAGGAGCATTGCCGCTCATGAACCGATCAGTGGAGCCAACTGGTATTGCCATCGCTTGCCAGACCGAGGCGGCCGCTTGATCACTCGTCTGCGTTCCCTGTGGGACTCCGTCAATGCTAGCTACTGGTTCTATCCGGGCCTGCTGGCACTCACCGCATTCGGGCTGGCGCTGCTGACGATCTGGATCGATCGAACGGAACAATTGACGTGGTTGAAAAGCATCGGCTTCGTTGATGCTCCCCGGCCGGAAGGCGCGCGATCAATGCTGACGGTGATCGCGGGTTCGATGATCGGAGTCGCCTCTACCGTATTCTCGATCACCATCGCGGCCGTCGCCTATGCCAGTGGCAACTTCGGTCCGCGCCTCCTCACCAATTTCATGGAGGACAAGGGCAACCAGCTGTCCCTTGGCACGTTCATCGCCACCTTCGTCTATGCGCTGACCGTCCTGCGGACGGTGCGCGACGAAGAGGAGGTCGCGACCGTTGTCGCCGGGGGCGACCCCCTGCCTGGCTTCGTCCCGCAGGTGTCGCTACTGGTCGCCTACGCCTTGATGGGTGTGGCGGTCATGGTGCTGGTCTACTTTCTGAACCACATCCCCGCCTCGATCCGGGTAAACACCGTGCTGCAAGGGATCGGTGACCGGCTGATCCGCGACATCAAGCACAATTTTGACCAGCCTTGCCGCGGGCAAGTGGGCGCCGTGGAACCAACAGGCAAACCGGTGCTGACGGATAAGGTCGGCTACATACAGATCATCAACTTCAAAGAACTCAATGCCGTTGCCGACAAGGCGAATGGGTTCTTTGGCCTGGCGGTGCGGACCGGCGACTTCGTGCACCCGGATATGCCGCTCGGCTATTGGCAGGGTGACGGGGGTGACAGCGAACCGCCAGCAGCGTCGATCCGCAGCTGCTTTGCCCTCGGCGGCCGGCGCACACCCAGCCAGGACCTTCATTTCCTCATCGACGAACTGGTTGAAATCGGCCTGCGCGCACTATCGCCAGGTATAAACGATCCGTTTACCGCTATTTCCGCCCTGCACTGGCTTGGCGCTGCCACTGCAGAACTTGGCCCGCGTGATCTTGCCCACTCCTCCGGCGACGCGGGACAGCCAAACACGGATCGGGTAAGTCCGCTGAACAATGACTTTTCTCATTATGTGCAGCGCGGGTTTGGTTCGATACGTTCCGGCGTGGCGACCAGCCCGATTGCCGCGGTGGTGATGTTCGATGCGCTGCGTCATGCGACCTCGACCTTCAGCAATGCGGAGCGTCATCGCGTCCTTGTCAATGAAGGAGAGCAGTTGATGCGGCAGGCACGCCTTGTGCTCGACGGGCCGGACCTGAAGCAGGTGGAGGCGCGCTACCATTCCTTCATGCGCGACATGGCCGCAGACCGCTAGCCTCCCGGCCTGCCAGCACGCACCAATACCAAGGCCGCGCCCACCAGCACCATGCCCGCGATGTCTGGCGCCGCCAGCACCTCGTCAAAAGCGATCCACCCGACTGCGGCCGCAATCGCCGGCTGGGTAAGCAGCGCCATGCCAATGACGAGCGGCGGGAAGTGCTTGAGGGAATAGACCAGCAGCCCTTGCCCGATCAGCTGGCTTGACACAGCAAGGCCGGCCACCGGCCACCAGCCTGCATTTCCCGGCAACACCGGTTCCCCCAGCAACAGGGCGAAGGCCAGCAGCAGCGGCGCCCCGGCCAGGCAGATCAGCGTCAGCACCTGCCACTGTCCCAGGCTTTCCCGCGCCCGCTGCGCCGGCAGCAGATAGAACGCATAGCACAGCCCGGCGAACAGGCAGAACAGGTCGCCGGCCAGGGTGCCGAACGATATCTCCAGACTGCGCCCCAGCAGAATGGCTGCACCGGCCACTGCCGCACCGATCGCCAGCGCCTCGGATCCGGATGGCCAGCGGCGCAGCGCGACAAGGCCCCACAGCATCAGGATGAGGCTGCCCGAATTGCCCAGCAGAGTCGCATTGCCAAGCTTGGTAAGCCCGATACCGATGTGCCACGCCGCAAGATCCAGCGCAAAGAACGCTCCGGCTGCCAGCACCAGCAGGATCAACCGCCGGGGCGGGCGCGGCAGCCCGCGGGTTTCGCGCCATGCCAGAAAGGCGATTGCGGGAAGCACCAGCAGGAGACGCCAGAATGCCGCAGACACCGGCCCGGTATCTGCCAGCCTGACGAACCATGGCCCAAGCGCCAGCGCGACATTCCCGCCCAGCAGGGCGGCAAGGTGCCAGCCATTCGCGCCGACGCGCGGGGCAGCACTGATCGGATTGGCGGTTGCGGGCATGTTCATCCGTACCTAGCTGTCCGTCCGAAGGCCGTTCGGCAAGCAAAGGATCACCTGATGCATGATATTCTCTTCCAGCCGGTCAAGCTGGGCGCGTTGCACGCCCGCAACCGGATCCTTATGGCTCCGCTGACGCGGGGTCGGGCGGACAATGCCGGCCTGATACCGACGGAGATGATGGCGACCTACTACCGGCAGCGCGCCGGCGCCGGTCTGATAATCAGCGAGGCGACGGGGATCAGCCGCGAAGGGTCAGGCTGGCCCAACGCGCCCGGCATCTGGTCGGACGAGCAGGTGGACGGCTGGCGCGGGGTGACGGACGCGGTGCACGAAGAAGGCGGGCTTATCGTGCTGCAACTGTGGCACATGGGGCGACTTGTCCACCCCGACTTCCTGGGGGGCGAGGCGCCGGTTTCCGCCTCTGCCACGCACGCCCCCGGCCATGCGCACACGTATCAAGGGCGCAAGGACTATCAGCCGGCCCGCGCCCTGTCGCGGGAGGAGATCGCGCGCGTGGTGGACGATTACCGCCATGCCGCCACCCAGGCTAAAGCGGCCGGGTTCGACGGGATTCAGCTCCATGGCGCGAATGGTTACCTTGTCGATCAGTTCCTGCGTGACAGCACGAACAACCGCACTGATGAGTATGGCGGATCACCGGAAAACCGCACCCGCTTCCTGCGCGAAGTGCTGGCCGCGCTGATCGGAGTCTGGGGTGCCGATCGCGTAGGTCTGCGCCTGTCGCCCAATGGCGAGACGCAAGGGTGCGATGACAGCGACCCGGCCGCGACGTTCGGCGCGGCAGCGCGGGTCGCGCAGGATCTCGGCATAGCGTTTCTGGAACTGCGCGAACCCGGACCCGACGGGACATTCGGGAAAACAGACGTGCCCCCGCAGTCGCCGCTGATCCGCTCGATCTACTCAGGGCCGCTGGTTCTCAATTCGGACTATGACGCGGCCAAGGCGGCGGCGGACATCGATGCGGGCCGCTGCGACGCGGTGGCGTTTGGCCGGCCGTTCATCTCCAATCCCGACCTGCCGGAGCGCATCCGGCAGGGCGCGCCCCTGGCCGAAAACCGGAACGTGCCGCAGTCCTGGTACTTCCCCGGCGCGGAGGGCTATGTGGATTACCCGACGCTGGCGGAGGAACGGGAAGCGGCCTGATCTTGCCGCGCCGCGCGGGCGCTGTCCTTCAGGATGATGAAGGACCGCGCCCGCGAAGGATGACATCGGAACAGCGGCGCGTCCCGAAGCGGGCAGGAGCGCCGGAAGTTTATTCCTCTGGCTCTGGCGCAGGAGCATCAACCGCCGGGCTGTCCGGCGCGTCATCCGCCTGCGGCGGCCGAGGCTGGCCGCCCCTGCCCTGCGGCGCAGCAGGCCGCGCGGCGGCAGCGGCGGGCGCGGCGGGTTCGGCGGGTTCCCCGGCTGGGGTCATCGGACCTGCCATCGAAGGCGCATCGCCGCGGCCGATCTCGTCATAGGGGATCATCCGGTCGCTGATCGTGCCTTCCAGCACCTCGCCCTTGGCGCTGGTATCATCTTCGTCCACCACCGGCGGAGGGGCATCCGCCTGCCCGCAAGCGGCCATGACAAGGCAAAGCGGCACCAGCCCGGCGAGCCGCAAATCTTTCACCACGGACATCCCTCATCTCCGCCAACGCTGGCAAGGAACTCTTCCAGCCGGGCGCGCAATGCCTCATCGAATGCCTCTGGCGCAACCTTCATGCCCAGTGCAGCGAGGCTGGTGACGCCGAACTCGTCGATGCCGCAGGGAACGATGCCGGCAAAATGCCCCAAGTCCGGTGTCAGATTGACCGAAAAACCGTGCATCGTCACCCAGCGCCGGACCCGCACCCCGATGGCGCCAATCTTCGCCTCGCGCCCATCGGCTCCGCGCGTCCAGATGCCGATCCGCCCGTCCGCCCGCCAGCACCGGACGCCCAGATCGGCCAGCGTCACTATTACCCATTCTTCAAGAGCATGGACGAAACAGCGCACATCGCGCCCCCGCCGCGCCAGGTTCAGCATCACATAGCCGACCCGCTGTCCCGGCCCGTGATAGGTGTAGCGCCCGCCCCTGCCCGCTTCCACCACTTCGAACCGCGGGTCGAGCAGCTCTGCGCTGGCCGCGCTCGTTCCAGCGGTATAGACCGGCGGATGCTCGAGCAGCCAGATCAGTTCGGCGGCCTCGCCGGCGGCGATGGCGGCGTTCCGAGCCTCCATCAGAGCCAGCGCCTCCCGGTAGGGAACAAGGTCCGGCGAAACCGCCCAGTCTGGCGCACCCGCCGCGGCATCAGGAGTTGAAGGCAACATGCCGATTGCGTGGGCGCAAATGGTGCGTCTATCAAGAGCCGCGAACTGGACGAGGGATGTGCGACCGTGACTTTCAACATGAACCAGGCCTGGAACGAGGCAATTCGCACGCTGAAGGCCAACCGGGAGCTGCTCGTGATCCTGGCCGGGCTGTTCTTCTTTGTCCCGATGCTCGCTCTGGGCATCCTGGTGCCCGAGACGCTCACCGGGCCGGCCATGACAGGCGGCGAACCGTCGATGCAGGTGATGACAGATTACTACAATCGCAACGCCATCTGGCTGTTCGCGGTCCAGATCATCCAGACGCTCGGTATGCTCAGCATCCTGGCCCTGTTCCTGCGCCGCCGCGCGACGGTGCAGGAAGCGATTATTACGGGAATGAAGGCAGTGCTTCCGCTGCTCATCGCCAGCTTTTTCATCGCGCTGACCTTCGGGCTGCTCGGCGGATTGGTGGTAGGGCTGGCGGCGGCGATTTCGGCCGGGCTGGGCTGGGTTCTCGCGCTGTTCGTCATCCTGCTGCTGTTCTTCGTCGTTGCCCGCCTCGTTCCGCTCATGCCGCTGCTGGTGGACGAGCGCCGCTTCAACCCGTTCGCCGCCCTGGTGGACAGCTGGCGGCTGACCGCTGGTCGGGGATGGCGGATCCTTGCCTTTCTGCTGCTGATCTTCGTGGCGGTGACGGTTATCGCGCTGCTGGTGGGCGGCGTCGTCAGTCTCGTCACGGCGCTGATCGGCAGCCCGGCCACCGCGAACTTCATCGCCGCCGCGCTCAATGCGCTGTTCACCACGCTGTTTACCTGCCTCATACTGGCAGTAGTGATGGCAATCTATCGCCAGCTAAACGCGCCGGCCAGCGCGGCCGGGGTGCCGCGCACGCATTCGGACGTGGACTAGGCGGTCAGGCCGCCTCGTCCTTCCAGCCCCAGAACAGGCGACACGGAGGGATGTTCAACGCCTCGAACCCCTGTTCGATATGGGCGAAATGCTCCGCCATGAAGTCGCGCGCCTTGGCGGCAAACTGATAAACCAGAAACGCGCCGCCCGGCCGCAGGACGCGGTGGGTCGCAGCCGCGATGGCCGGACCAACCCCGTCGGGCAGGGTGGAGAATGGCAGACCTGACAGCACGTAATCGGCGTGCTGTTCACCGTGTGCGGCAACAATCCGCTCCACATCCGCGGCCGAGCCGAGCACGGCGGTAAACCGCGGGTCGGCGATGTGCCGGTTGAGGTAGTCCACATAAAGCGGGTTGGTGTCGATGACGATCAGCCGGCCATCCCGGCGCAGGCGATCCAGCACCGGTCCGCAGAAAGTGCCCACGCCTGGTCCGTATTCGACGAACACGCGGCACTCGTTCCACTTCACCCGGTCCAGCATCTTGTCGATGACAAAGCGGGAAGACGGAATGATCGATCCGACCATTCTGGGCTGTTCCAGGAACCCACGGAAGAACACGCCCCACTGACCGAACAGCGTGGACATGCGGGTGCGCGGCGTCTTGAGCGCCGCCAGCGATGCAGTGGTGTTATCGGACAAGACGCAAACGATTCCTAGCAGTGCACGAAGAAGGAGGTGCCCGTGTATAGCGACCTGGTCTTAAGCCCTTGCAAATTAGCTGCCCGATGGCAAGCGCAAGCATTGTCTTGGCCGCGGGACGAGCCTAGCGCGGGCACCAAGCATGGCGGACGATCCCCACCCCCGCACCTGGTTCGGCAGGCGTTCGCGGCATCAGGCCGGCATCGCTGACGACACGCAGACAGCGGCGGGACACCCGCCAGCGGGCGGTAACGCGGCCGCAAAGGCCGGCAAGGCCATTCCCAACGGGCGCATGGCCCTCCTGTTCACCGTCATGCTGGTGAGCGCGGCTGGCAATACAGCCATGCAATCAGTGATGCCGTCGATCGGCACCGCCCTGGGTGTCGCGGATGTCTGGATCAGCCTGGCCTACACCTGGTCCGCGCTGCTGTGGGTGGTCTGCGCGCCGATCTGGGCGCGGCGGTCGGACCGGAGAGGCAGAAAGGCGATGATGGCGCTCGGCCTAATCGGGTTCAGCGTGTCGATGGCGCTGTGCGGCGTGTCGCTGTGGCTTGGTCTGCTGGGTGTCTTGCCGGCAGTATGGACGCTGTTGCTGTTTGCAGCGTTCCGCAGCCTGTATGGGGGGTTCGGATCGGCCGCTCCGCCTGCCGTGCAGGCCTATGTCGCCGCGCGCACCCCCCGTGATCAAAGAACCGAAGCGTTGTCGCTGATCGCGTCCAGCTTCGGGCTGGGGACGGTGATCGGCCCGGCGCTGGCACCGCTGATGGTGCTGCCGGGTGTGGGCCTCACCGGGCCGTTCCTCGTCTTCGCACTTATCGGGATTGCCGCACTAGTCGCGCTGCGCCTGCGCCTGCCGAACGACGAGCCGCAGTTTGCCGCCCGGGGCGCGGCCTATGACGCGCCTTACGGAACCAGTGGATCGGGCCGGCATCGCCCTGACGATGAAGAGGATCAGCCGGCGGCGACAATCGCGGCGGCACCGGGCGCCCGGCGGACGAAGGCGATGGGATGGTGGGAACCGCGGCTGCGCCCATGGGTGGTGTCGGGGCTGCTTGGCGGCCATGCGCAGGCGATGATCATCGGGATTGCCGGCTTCCTGGTGCTGGACCGCCTGGGGCTGCGCGGCGATCCCGCCGCCGGAACCGGACCAGTCGGACTTGTCCTGATGGCCGGCGCGCTGGCCACGCTGCTGGCGCAATGGGGCATCATTCCCCGCCTCCATCTGGGGCCGCGCTCCGCAACGCTCAGCGGGGTGGCACTGGCCGCGGTCGGCACCCTGATTCTCGCGGTGGCGCAGGACCTGCACAGCATCGCGTTCGGCTACGCCATCGCCTCGCTCGGCTTCGGCCTGTTCCGGCCCGGCTTTACCGCAGGCGCCTCGCTCGCGGTCACGCGGGGCGAGCAGGGTGAAGTTTCGGGGATTGTAGCGTCTATAACCGGGGCCGCCTACGTGTTCGCGCCAGCGCTGGGCGTCTGGCTTTACGGCCACTCGGACTGGCTTGCGTTCGCCTCGATCATCGCCTTGTGCACCGCCGTATTCGTTACCGGATGGCGGGGTCTGGCGAACGACGCTACCGCCACCTCCGGCGACTAGCTCCTTTTTCACGGCACTGGCTGGCTACCAGCATCAACAACCCCTCACAATCTTTTTTGATGTACGCTGAAGAACGCTGTTGCAAGTGCGAGTGATTCGCAATAACCAGCCCGCATTCGCGAACGACTCGCAATAGGGGGCGATGTGCTTAACTCTAGGTTTCTGATCACCGCGTTGCCGCTTCTGGTGCTCTCCTCTTCCGCTCTCGCCAGCACCGAAGAGGAACAACCGGAGCGCGACTATCTGCCTGGCGTCATCGTGGTGAACGGCAGCAGGGATTCGTACCGCCTGCACGACGGCTCGACCGCGACCCGGACTCCCACGCCCATCATCGATGTGCCCCAGGCAATCACGGCGATCACGAGTGATCAGATCGAGGACCAGAACCTGCGGTCCCTGAACGATGCCCTGCGGTTCGTACCCGGCGTCTCGATTGGCGCCGGCGAGGGACACCGGGACGAGGTATTCCTGCGCGGTCAGCGGACCACGGCAGACTTCTTCATCGATGGATTGCGCGACGACGCCCAATACTACCGTCCGCTGTACAATGTGGAGCGGATCGAAGTGCTCAAGGGCCCCAACGCGCTCATCTTCGGGCGCGGTGCCGGTGGCGGGGCGATCAACCGCGTCGCCAAGCTCGCACGGCTGGGCGAAACGCGCGCCGACGCCGGCGCTTCCATCGACAACTTCGGCGCGTTCGACCTTGCCGCCGATGTCGCCATGCCCGCCGGAGAGGCCGTGGCCGTGCGGCTCAACGCCTTTTACGAGGAGTTTCCCAGCGACCGCGACGTGTTCGAGGGCCGCTTTCTTGGCATCAGTCCGACGGCGACCGTGCAGCTGGGCGAGCGTACCCGGCTCATCGCCAGCTACACCTATGACGATGACCGGCGCATCACGGACCGCGGCCTGCCATCTTTTGCCAATCGTCCGCTGCGCGGGTCGTACGACACCTTCTTCGGCGATCCCGATTACAACACCAGCTTCCTGCGCGCGCACGTCGGCCGCGCCCGGCTGGAGCATGAGTTCAATGGCCGCTTGAGCGCCAACGCTTCGTTGCAATACGCCGATTACGCAAAGTTCTATGGCAACATCGTGCCCGGTGCCGCGCGCGACACCGGTGGCGACGGGGTCGCAGATGCGGTCCAGCTGTCGGGTTATGACGCAGGTTCCGACCGCAGGAACCTGATCGGGCAAGCGAACCTCGTGTGGACCGGCGACACGGGACCGATCGGCCACACCCTGCTGGTGGGGGCGGAGTTCGCGCGGCAGGACACGGACGCGACACGCAATCAGGTGTTCTTTGGCAGCGCGGCGACCGTTACCGTCCCCATCGCCAGGCGGATCGCGGTTCCGACATTCACCACCGCGCCGCAGCGGGCCAGCCGGTCCGAACTGGATGTGGTGTCGTTCTACGTGCAGGATCAGATTGCGATCACGCAATGGTTGGATGTGATTGCCGGCGCGCGCTTCGACCGCTTCTCTCTCGACAGCGTGGACCTGCTTACCGGGTTTGCGGCGAAGCGGACGGATCAACAGGTCAGCCCGCGCTTTGGCGTGATCGTGAAGCCGGAAGACAACCTGTCGCTCTATGCCAGCTACACCGAAAGCTTTCTGCCATCCGCGGGCGACCAGTTCACCGCGCTGAGCGGCACCACCGTTCTGCTGGAACCCGAAGAGTTCCAGAACCTGGAGGCGGGCGTCAAATGGGCGCCGCGCCCCGACCTGCTCGCAACGGCGGCGGTGTTTCGTCTTGACAGGTCGAACACGCCTGCCGTCAACGCGCAGGGCTTCACCGTGCTGACCGGCGCATCGCGGGTTTCCGGAGTCGAAGTGTCGCTGGCAGGCTCGCTCACCGATCGCCTGCACCTCAACGTCGGCTATACCTATCTGGACGGCGAGATCCGTTCTGACATCGCCGGTGCGGGCGCCGGGACCGAGCCGCTGCAACTGCCCGAGCACCAGGTCGGCGCATGGGGACGGTACGACTTCACTGACCGGTTGGGCATTGGCTTCGGCATCATTCATCAGTCGGATCAGTTCGCCAGCTACACCAACACCGTGGTCCTGCCTGCGTGGACGCGGATTGACGGGGCGGCGTATTATACCGCCAACGAACGGCTGACGGTGCAGTTGAACATCGAGAACCTGCTGGCCGAGCAGTATTTTCCCGGCGCGCATGGCGACAACAACATTCAGCCCGGGCGCCCCTTCAGCGCCCGTCTTGGCGTGCGCTTCAGCTACTGATCGGAAGGTTCAGGCG
Organism: Porphyrobacter sp. GA68; assembly: GCF_022605525.1. Lineage (GTDB taxonomy): Bacteria > Pseudomonadota > Alphaproteobacteria > Sphingomonadales > Sphingomonadaceae > Qipengyuania_B. The sequence continues at coordinate 999,306 of NZ_JAKQYJ010000001.1, read as the reverse complement.
CAGACGACGCCGTCAGGCATCGTCCTCCTCTGCCTCCGGTATCTCCTGCACCTCCGGCGCCGCCACGGGCGCCGGTGCGGCAATGCCGCCGCCCATCGCCCGCGCCGCCCGGCCGATCGCCTCGACCAGACGTGGATAGACGCCGCAGCGGCACAGGTTCGGCAGCGCGGCCTCGATCTCTGCGCGGGTCGGCGAGGCAGTTCGCCGCAGCAGGCCGGCAGCAGCCATGACGATGCCGGGGGTACAGAAACCGCACTGGATGGCCTGCACTTCCACCATGGCCCGCTGCACTGGGTGAAGGCCATCGCGGCTGAGGCCTTCGATCGTGGTGATGAAGCGTCCTTCCGCCTCGTCCAGCGTGACGAGGCAGGACCGCAGCGGCTGTCCGTCGATGTGGACCGTACAACCGTGGCAGTCACCCACGCCGCAACCGTATTTGGTGCCGGTCAGGTTGGCCGCATCGCGCAACGCCCACAGCAGCGGCGTCTGCCCGTCCATCAGAAATTCGAGCGGGCGCCCGTTCACCGTCATGCGGGGCATCGGTCAGCTCTTAGGACGCGAAGCTTTGCAGAAGATGGCACCGGTCGCAGCGAAAGGTCACGACCTCCAGCCCGTCTGCCAGCTTGATCTTCTTGCCGTCCGCCTGCAGCCCCTTGTACCAACTGTATAACGCGGTGCCCCGGAACCATCGTTCCTGGCTGAATGCGGTGGTCCCGTAATTGGCGTCGGCCACGAAGCCCTTGGTCATGCGCCCGCCGCAGTCGCGGCACGTCTTCGTCTGCTCCATCAGTTGCGCCAGCTGTCGTCTTTGCGGTCCGCCTTGCGCTTCCACGCTTCGAAGTCGAAAACGCCTGCGCCGCCCTGACCAGTCATCACCGCCAGATCACGCTGGTGCACATCCACCACGTCCTGGGTCACTATCTGCGCCTCGCCCTGCGCAAGCGTCGCCACCTGGATCTCGCAGGCGCGCTGCAAGGCCCACATCTTTACGAACATGCCCTGGATCGTCCGGTCCATTACCACGGGCCCGTGATTGCGCAGCATCAGCACGGTCTTGTCACCAAGGTTGCGCAGCAGCCGCTCGCCCTCCTCCGCGCGGACGGTCACACCCTCGAAATCGTGATAGCCGATCTGGTTCTGGAAATTGCAGGCGTAGAAGTTGGTCGGCAGCAACCCGTCCTTGTGGCTGCACACCGCCATCGTTGCCGTGGTGTGCACATGGCAGATGGCGTTCGCCCGTTCCCCCAGATGGCGGTGGAAATAGGCGTGCTGGGTAAATCCCGCCTTGTTCACCATGTAGGGCGAGCCGCCGATATTGTTGCCGTCGACGTCGATCTTGACCAGGTTGGACGCGGTCACTTCCTCGTACAGCAGGCCGAAGGGGTTGATGAGAAACGCGCCCTCTTCATCCGGCACCGCCAGCGATATGTGATTGTAGATCGATTCCGACCAGCCAAGCATGTCAAAGATGCGGTAACAGGCGGCAAGGTCAAGACGCGCCTGCCATTCGGCATCGCTGCATTGCGGCTTGGGGTGTAGCTGGGTGGCCATGGTCGCTCTCCGGCTTTGCTGTTTTCCCGATATATCGCACGGTTGATGCCTTTGCTGCAAGCCGCTCGGCAAGGCGCTGCGCTTACGCAAGATTAACCACCATGCGCCATAGCTGGCACCGGCAAGGAGGCTGCGCGCGCAAAATGGACGATCTGCTGACCGACTTCATCGCGGAAGTGCGCGAGATGCTCGCCGGATGCGAAGAGGCGATCGTCGCCTGGGAAGCGGACCCCGCCGACAGGGCGCGGCTCGATACGATTTTCCGGTTCGTGCATACGGTGAAGGGCAACTGCGGCTTCTTCGACCTGCCGCGCCTCGCCGCGCTCAGCCACGCGGCGGAGGATGCCCTGGGGGACGTGAGGGCAGGTCGCCGTGTGGCGGACGCGGATCTCGTAACCGCCATTCTGGCGATCATCGATCGGCTCGCCGAACTGACGCAGGCGCTCGAAGATGGCGAAGACCTGGCCGCCGGAAACGATGCGGACCTCATCGCCGCCCTGCGCCCGGACGGGCAGCCCGTACCAGCTCGTCAGCAACCCGAGGACCCCCCGGCAGCAGCGCTGGCCCCGACCTCGAACCAGACGACCAGCCGGTCCATCCGCGTGCCGGTGGAACTGCTCGACGAGGTGATGAGCGGAATGTCGGACATGGTCCTGGCACGCAACGACTTTGACCGCCGCCTGCGTGTGGCGGGCGCCTCGGCCGAACTGGACAGCGCCTTCGCGCGCCTGTCCGGCATTCTTGCCGATGTCCGGGGTTCGGTCACCCGTATGCGGATGAACCGGTTCGATCAGCTGTTCCTGTCGATCCCCCGGCTGGTGCGCGATCTGGCGCATGAACTCGGCAAGCAGGCAAGCGTCACCTTCGCCGGCGGCGACGTCGAACTCGACCGCGAGATCATGGAACTGATCCGCGACCCCATCACGCACATCCTGCGCAATGCCCTGGATCATGGGATCGAACTGCCCGAGGTGCGGCGCGCGGTGGGCAAGCCGGTGGCGGGCACCCTGGCCGTTTCTGCGCGCCATTCGGGCAACGAGGTGTGCCTGACGATCGCCGATGACGGCCGCGGCATCGACCCGCAGCGCATCGCCGCAGCGGCGGTAGAGGCCGGGCTGGCGAGCGCGGCCGATGTCGCGCTGCTGTCGCGAGAGCAGCAGCTGAACCTCATCTTCACTCCCGGGCTTTCCACCGCCGGCCAGGTCAGCGCGATTTCCGGGCGCGGGGTCGGGATGGATGTGGTGCGCGCCAATCTCCAGCGGATCGGCGGCAACATCGCCGTGCAGTCTGTGGCTGGAGAGCGGACGGAGTTCCACCTGACCGTGCCCCTCACGCTCAGCATCATTTCGGGCATTATCGTCGAAACCGGGGGTCAGCAGATCGCGATTCCCCAATCCTACGTTACGGAAGTGGTGCGCAACGGCGGCGGCAACATGGCTCATGCGTGGGCGGGCGATACGCAGCTGGTCGCCTATCGCGGCGTGCACATCCCATACCTGGCGCTGCACGAGGTGCTGGGGCTGCCTGTCCCACAGCCAGGCCGGCAGCCCGCCGCGTTGCCACGGACGGTGATAATTCTGCAGACCGGCGATGACGAGCGGTTTGCCATCGGCGTCGACCGGATCAGCGATCACGAGGATCTGGTGGTCAAGCCCCTTGGTCCCGATCTCATGCGGATCGGAGTGTACGCGGGGGTCACGCTGCTGGGCGATGGCAAGCCGATCCTGCTGCTCGATGTGCGCGGCCTGGCTCAGCGGCATGCGCTGTTCGCCGCAGAGCGTCACGGACTTGCGATGCAGGATCGCGAGGAGGAACAGGCGGGCGCGGCGCCTGCGGGCGACATGGCCCTGCTGTTCACCGGCATCGACGGCACCGAACGCGCGGTGCGCTTCGCCGCCCTGGAACGCGTTCACCTGCTGCGGGCAGAGCAGATCGATTGCCAAGGGGCGCAGGCAGTGGCCGCCGTCGACGGGCATCTTCTGCCGCTGCATGGCCTTGCGGGCGACCGCCCCCCTGCGGTGTTCAGCGCACTATGTCTGACCGACGGGGGACGACGCGTCCTTTACGCCGTGGCTGCGGTGGGTGACTGCATCGCGATCGGCGCCTTGCACACAGCCGACCCCCACGACCGCGCACATGAAGGATTGCTGCTGGTTGACGAGCGGCCCGTGCGCCTGCTCGACATGACTTGGCTGACCGGCACGGCCGCGCCGGCGCGGCATGACCACCAGCTTACCTGCGCCCTGCCCGACGACCAGTGGGCCAGAACCATTCTTGCCCCTCTGCTGACCCAGGCAGGATACCGGATCGCGCTGCCGGGAAGCGGTCAGGCCGATGTGCTGATCGCGCTTGACGGCGTGCTTCCGAGCGCCAGCGGCGAGCGGGTGCTCCATCTCATCTCCGACGCGCACGGCGCGCCACCCGGCGCAATCCACCGGTCCGACCGCGGGAGGCTGCTCGCGATGCTGGCCGAGATCACCGCCGGAGCGCGGGCATGACCGGCTCGTTTCTGGTGGCGGAGCTTGCCACGGTGCGCCTGGCCTTGCCTGCCGCCGATGTGCGCGCGGTTATCGAAGTGACGGCCCTCACCCCGGTGCCGCTCGCGCCTGCCCATGTCGCCGGTCTGACAGCTGTCCGCAGCCAGGCGATGACGGTGATCGACAGCCGCGCCCGGGTCGGCCTGCCGCCTGGTGGAGACGGCGCCGGACAACTGGCGGTGGTCGTCAGTCTGGACGGCTTGTCCTACGCTCTCCTGCTCGACGCGGTGCACGACGTGAAAGCCTGCACCCAGCCGCCAGCCGCAGTACGCGGGGGGTATGGCGCGGGCTGGGACCGGGTCGCTGTCGGGATGGTGGAACTGGATGGTGATCCCGCGCTCCTCGTCGACCCATTTGCGTTCATCTCCGGCGAAGCCCGGCGCGCGGCATAAAGGTTTGCTTAGCTTCCAGCCGCTATTCCCGGGTTCCCAAAGGGTACGCACATGAAAACATGTCTGATTGTCGATGATTCGCGGGTTATCCGCAAGGTCGGCCGCCATATCGTCGAGAACCTGGGGTTCACCGTGGAAGAGGCGGAGGACGGCAAGCAGGGGCTTGAACGCTGCCTGGACGCAATGCCGGACCTCATCCTGCTGGACTGGAACATGCCGGTGATGACGGGCATCGAATTCCTGGTGGCCCTGCGTGCCCGACAGGGAGGCGATGCACCCAAGGTCGTATTCTGCACGACGGAAAACGACGTCGGCCACATTCGCGAGGCGGTGAGCGCCGGTGCGGACGAATACATCATGAAACCGTTCGATCACGAAATGCTGCGCCTGAAACTGCAATTTGTCGGCATGGTCTGACGCGGCCGCCGCCATGCCGCAGACCCTTGCCTCTTCCAGCCCGGCACGATCGGAACCGGTGGCCGACAAGGTCGGGCGAGCCACGCGGGTCATGCTGGTGGATGACTCCCTGACGACCCGGACCATCTTTGCCCGGATTGTCGCAGCCGAAGCAGACATGGTGCTGAGCGCCCAGGCGACCACGGCCGAATCCGCGCTCGCGCAACTGGAAGAGGCGCGGCCAGACGTGATCCTGCTGGACCTGGAAATGCCCGGCATGGGCGGGATGCGCGCACTGCCCCACCTGCTGGAGCGTATGCCGCATGCCCGCGTTCTGGTGGTTTCCTCCCTGACCGATGCGGGTGCCCGTCATACCGTGCAGGCTCTGTCGGCGGGGGCGGCGGATACCTTGCTCAAACCCCTTCCGGGCAGCTTCGACCAAGCCTATCGCGCGTCACTGGTGCAGAAGATCCGGGCGTTGGGGCAGCGGGAACGGCAGGTCCGCACTTCCCCCGCCGGAACCGCTGCGGCCTCTCCCGGCAGGCAAGTTCCCGCGGGAAAGCGGGCGAGGCTGGTGGCCATCGGCGCTTCAACCGGCGGGGTGCACGCGATCAACACCCTGCTGCGAGCCCTGCCTGCCAGCTTCACCGTACCCATCATCATTACCCAGCACTTGCCCGGTTCCTTCGTGCCGGTTTTCGCCCAGCAGCTGCAGACGGTTTCTGGCCGCGTCACCCGAGTGGCCGGTGACGGGACGTCACTGGCGGCGGGAACCGTCACTGTGGCGCCGGGGGACGCGCACCTGATCGTCGAAGCGCAAGCTAAGGAACTGCTCACCCGCCTCGGCAGGGAAGCGGCACCGGCCGGTTGCTGGCCGGCGGTTGATCCGATGATCGCAAGCATGGCTGAAGCGTGCGAGGGTGCGGCGACCGCGCTGATCCTGTCGGGAATGGGCCGCGATGGGCTGGTGGGCGCAACCGCGCTGCATAGGGCGGGCGGAACTGTGTTGACGCAGGATGCGCACAGCTGCGCCGTGTGGGGCATGCCGCGCGCAGTGGCCGCCGCCGGAATCGCTGCCGGCTCGATGCCGCCGGAGCAAATGGCGCGCTGGCTCGTCGCTCATGCCGGGGCAACAGCATGAGCGAGAGCGCAGCGCTGCAGGTGATCGCCAACCTGCTCTACGCCAAGACCGGTCAGGAAGTTACCGAAAGCCGACGCTGGCGGGTGCCTGCCGCATTGCACGGCATCTTCAAGGAGCTGCGCATCGACAGCCTGGAGGAGCTCGCCCGCATTCTGCAGGGGACGCACAGCGCCGACCTGCCCGGCCGGATCGTCGACGCGCTTCTCAACAACGAGACGTACTTCTTTCGCGACCGCAACTATTTCGAACTGCTGATGCAGCAGATCCTGCCCGCGATTGCCGAACGGCGCTCGGCCACGCGCCGGCTGCGCATCTGGTCGGCGGGGTGTTCCACGGGGCAGGAACCGCTATCGCTGGCCATGCTGTTGCTGGCAGAACCGGAACGATGGCGGCGCTGGTCCATCGAGATCGTCGCAACCGACGTGTCGGCCAAGGCCATTCGCGCCGCCAAGGCCGGCGCATACAGCCAGTTCGAGATCCAGCGCGGGATCAGCATCACCGAGATGCTGACCCACTTCGCCAAGCACAAGACGCAGTGGCGCGCCCAGGATGCCCTGCGCCGCATGGTCCGCTTCCAGCAGGCCAACCTGCTGAACGGGTTGCCGGGCGAGGAGCCGTTCGACCTGGTGCTGTGCCGCAATGTGCTGATGTACTTCGCGCCCGAGGCCCGGGAGCGGGCGCTGGCCCGTCTGCACGGCGCGTTGGCGCCGGACGGATGGCTGATGCTGGGCGCCGGCGAAACCGTGCTGGAGCAGCCGCGCCTGTTGCGCGCGGCAGGCTGCGGGGCAGGGCTGTACCAGCCGCTCCTGGCTAACGAACGGACCGGCCTGGGACGGCTGGCCGCACCCGTTTAGCGGCGATCAGGCGCCGCTGGGCGCCTGGCCTTTACGCTTAATTATCCTTTCTTGATTAACCCCTCCATTCGGTCGTCCGGTTCTGGAACGATCCGGCAAACGGGCAGGCAGGGGTTTGTAGGCACATAATGGAGAAGGCAACGCCTCCCGCTCTGCTGGTCAAGCCGGTCGTCCACGGCCCCGCGCTCGCCTGTGCGTCCGCCGTTCTGGCGGCCAGCGCACCTGCCGCGGTGCTGGCGTTGGCTCCCGGACAGGACAGGCTGCTCCTTGGGACGATGGCCGGCTCTGTCTTGCTCATCGCCATTGCTGGCTGGTATCTGCTGACAGTGTTCAGGCGGCTGCAACGGCTCACGAACAGCGACAGCTTGACCGGCTTGCCGAACCGCCGGGCCCTGCACGAGGATGTCGGCCACACCGTCCGCCCCGGAGAAGAAACGGCTCTTGCCCTGATCGATCTCGACGGGTTCAAGCAGGTCAACGATCACTACAGCCACTTTGTCGGGGACGCGATCATCCGCAAATCCGCCGAAATCCTGCAACAGGTCAGCAAGGGTGAGGCCAGGTTGTACCGCCTCGGCGGGGACGAGTTCGCGCTGCTGTTCACCGGCCCCCTCGCCGGCACGATTGTCGAAGGCATGTGCCGCGGCTTCATCGAACAGCTGACCATGCCGCTGCTGGTGGGAGAACGGCGCATCACCATCGGGGCCAGCATCGGCTTTGCCCGCAGCACGGGTGACGATCCGCTCGGCTCCAGCGAGTTGCTGCGCCGGGCAGACATCGCCATGTACGCCTCCAAACAGGCAGGTCGGATGCGGTGCACCTGGTTCGTGCCCGAATTGGACGAGAACCGGGAAGCGGCCCACACGCTCGATACCGAGCTGCGCGCAGCACTCGCCAACAACGAGCTGGCCGTGCATTACCAGCCGCTGATCGACGCCGGCACGCAGGACGTTGTCGCAGTGGAAGCCTTGCTGCGCTGGACCCGCGCCGATGGCAGCAGCGTCAGCCCCGAAGTCTTCATCCCGGTGGCCGAGGAAACCGGCCTCATCAATACCATGGGGCTGTGGGTGCTGCGCCAGGCGTGTGTCGACGCGCTGCAATGGGGCGACATCGTGCTGTCTATCAACATCTCGGCCGCCCAGCTGCGCAATACCGAGTTTCCCATTCATTTGGGGCAAATTCTGGAAGAAACAGGGTTCCCACCGGAACGGCTGGAGCTGGAGATTACCGAAACCTGCCTTGTGCTGGACCCGAAAAACGCGGAACGGACGCTGGACGTGGTGCGTGGCTTCGGGGTCAGCATCACGCTGGACGATTTCGGAACCGGCTTTGCCTCGATCGGCTTCCTGCGGCAATTCCGTTTCAACAAGCTCAAGATCGACCGCTCGCTCGTCAGTCAGGCAGAGCATGACCCCGGCAGCCGCGCGATGATGTTGTCCAGCATCACCGTTGCCCGCGCCATGAACATGGACGTGACGGCCGAAGGGGTGGAGACCGAGGCGCAGGCTGCGCTCGTGCGCGCGGCGGGCTGCGACCAGATCCAGGGCTGGCTGTATTACCGCGCCATGCCGGCACGCAACGTCACCGATCTGCGGCGCAGGCTCGCACAAGGCGGCGCCATCGAGACCAACTCTTCCAACGGAGACGGCCATGAACGCGAGTTCAACCCGATACTTGCCCACAGCACGCGCTGAGGCGGCCCCAACAGCGCAACAGCCGGCGGCGCAGTCATGGCAGCGGCCCGATGAAGCGCAGGAAGTCTATCACGTACTCGCCAGCGATACCGCGTTGGTCAGGGGCGCCGCAAGGTGGTTCGGCCGCAGCAGCGCCAACGTGAAGTTGTGGGGAACCGCGCTAGTCCCGCTGGTCATCACGGCGGCCATCAGCCTCCCGGTGCTGTACATGTCGCGCTCCATCCTTGCCGCCGCAGCCGCGCAGGATGTTGCCGAGGTGGAACGGTATGCCGCCCTGATCGGCAATCTCACTCTCGCCGCACTGCTGACGGGTGCCGTGCTTTCCTGGTTGATCGCCGGAGTGCTCTATCGCGAGGTCATCCGGGTCGTGACCGACCTGATCGCCGCAGCCTATGAATTGCTCGACGGCAACACCCAGGTCGGCATTCCCTTCCTCGACCGCCGGGACGAATACGGACAGATTGCCCGCATCATCGAAGCGTTGCGGATCAAGGCCGGAGAGATGATCCGCCTGCAGGAAGAACGCCAATCCGTCGCCGATGCGCGGGAGGAGGAGCGGCTGCATCTCGTCACCACCTTCGAGAAGTCGCTTGGCGATGTCGTCGCCAGTGTTGCCAGTGCCGCCAGCCAGCTTCACTCCACCGCCGGCATCATGGTTGCCGGAACGGACCAGGCCCGCGATCAGACCGATCGGGTCACCCGGGCAATGGAAGAAGCCGCTTCGGGCACCACAGCCGCTGCCGCCGCTAGCGACGAATTTGCAATGTCCATCGGCGAGATCAGCCGGCAGGCCAGCAACAGCGCCGCACTGGCGCGCCGGGCCAGCGATGCCGCAGTTGACGCGGACCACAAGATTTCCCGCCTGTCAGCAGCCGCCGGGGAAATCGGCGAAATCGTCGACCTCATCCAGTCCATTGCGCAGCGCACCAATCTGCTTGCCCTCAACGCCTCGATCGAGGCGGCCCGCGGCGGAGAGGCCGGACGCGGCTTTGCCGTGGTGGCTGCCGAAGTTAAGGATCTCGCGGCTCAGACCAGCCGGGCAACGCAGCAGGTGGCCCAGCAGATCGCTTCCATGCAGGCTTCAACCGGACAAAGCGTCCAGGCGCTGCAATCCATCGGTGAGCAGGTGAAAGAACTTGAATTGACTGCGATTTCCATTGCCTCTGCGGTCGATCAGCAATCTATCGCCGGACAGGATCTTGCCCGCAGCCTCGACCTGGCAGCGCGCGCTACGGATGACGTGTCCGCCAGCATCGGCCAGGTTCGCGACGCCAGCCGCAACAACGGGATCGCGGCGACGCAGGTGCTGCAATCGGCCGACGAATTGGAACGGCAAGCGGGCGCCCTGCGCAGCAAGTCCCTCGAACTCGCGCGGCAGTTCCGCAGCGGTCGAAGGTCAACGCCGCAATCCAGTCGCAGCGTTTGACCAGAAGCTAAAGTCAAGCGCCCAACGGAAGCGCCTCTGCCTTAGGCAGCCACCCGTTCGAACACGGCGGCCAGCCCCTGCCCGCCCCCGATGCACATCGTTTCCAGACCGTAACGAGCCTCGCGCCGGTCCATCTCCCTCAGCAGCGTTGCGAGGATGCGGCCCCCGGTCGCACCTACCGGATGACCGAGCGATATGCCCGAACCGTTGACGTTCATCCGTGCCAGGTCGTCTGCACCGAACCCCCAGGACTGCGTCACCGCCAGAACCTGAGCCGCGAACGCCTCGTTCAGCTCCACTAGATCAATCTGGCCGAGGGTCAGCCCCGCCCGCTCCAGCGCCTTGGCGGTTGCAGGCACCGGGCCGATACCCATCGTCTTAGGCCCCACGCCTGCCACTGCCCAGCTTGCGAGCCGCGCGAGCGGACGCAATCCGTGCCGCTGCGCCGCGTCCCGGGTGCACACGATCGCCGCCGATGCGCCATCGTTCTGGCCGCTGGCATTGCCTGCAGTGACGGTGGCGCCGTCCATCCGGCCTGCCATGAGCGGCGTCAGCCCGGCCAGAGCTTCAGGCGTCACATCCGGCCGCGGATGCTCGTCGCGCGTTACCTGCACATCGCCCTTGCGTCCGTGTACGGTCAGGGGCACGATTTCTGCATCGAACAACCCTGCGTCCTGCGCAGCCACGGCCCGGCGGTGTGAGTCTAACGCCAGCGCATCCTGCTCTCCCCGGCCGATGCCGTACTGCTGCCGCAGGTTTTCCGCCGTTTCGATCATCCCGCCCGGTACCGGGTGATGCCTACCTCCCGCGCTCACCCGGCCGCGCTGCAAGCTGTCCTGCATCGTCCAGTTGCCCTGCACCCCCCAACGGATATCGTGAGTGAAGAAGCTGGCATTGCTCATGCTTTCGGCGCCGCCGGCGATAACCAGCCCGGCTCCACCGGTTGCCACCGTCATCGCGGCCTGAATTACCGCCTGAAGACCGGAACCGCACCGCCGGTCGATCTGCATGCCCGGGACGCTGATTGGCAGCCCCGCGTCCAACGCCACAACCCGGCCAAGCGCGGGCGCTTCCATGCTGGGATAGCATTGGGCGAAGATCACGTCCTCCACCGCCTCGGGCGGCAGGCCGGTCCGCTCCAGCAGCCCGCGAAGCACCGCGGTCCCCAGATCATGCGCCATCAACGACCGCAGCGAGCCGCCGAAGCGGCCCACGGGCGTTCTCACCGGCTCGCAGATCACCACATCGGCGAACGCCTTCATCAAAGCGCCAGCCCTGCGTCGCGCAGCAGGTTGCGGGCAATGATCGTCTGCTGGATCTGACTGGTGCCTTCGTAGATCCGCATCAGCCGCACATCGCGGTAAAAGCGCTCGACCTTGTATTCCGCCATATAGCCCGCACCGCCATGGATCTGCACCGCCCGGTCGGCGCAGCGGCCGAGCGCTTCGGAAGCGAAGTACTTGGTGGCGGCGACATCGCGGCTCGACTTCTCTCCCGCATCGTAGCGCGCCGCCACATCGCGGGTCATGCACCAGGCGGCGTAGGCATCTGTGTGGCTGTCAGCGATCAGTCCCTGAACCAGCTGGAACGTCGCCACCGGTTGCCCGAACTGCTTGCGCCCCGCCGCATAGGCGACGCTTTCCGCCACCAGCCGCTGGGCCATGCCGCTGGCGGCAGCGGACAGGTGAATGCGCCCCCGGTCGAGCACCTTGAACGCTGTTTTAAGTCCCATGCCCGGCTTGCCGCCGATCAGGTTGGCGACCGGCACGCGGACATTGTCGAAAATGACATCGGACGTGACCGTGCCGCGCTGGCCCATTTTCCTGTCCGGCTTGCCGAAGGAAACGCCGTCCGAATCCGCCGGAACGATGAAGGCGGACACGCCGCCAGCTCCGGGTATGTCGCGTTCCGACCGGGCCATCACCGTCAACATCGCGGCCTTGCGGGCGTTGGTGATGTACCGCTTGGTCCCGTTCAGCACGTAATGGTCCCCGTCCCGCTCGGCCGTCGTCCGAATGGAGGCGGCGTCCGATCCGGCATCCGGCTCTGTCAGGGCAAAGCTGGAGATCATCCCTTCGGCCAGCTTGGGCAGCCATTCGCGCTTCTGCTCCTCGGTGCCGTCGATCACGATGCCCTGGCTGCCGATCCCGACTGTGGTGCCGATGGTGGAACGGAACGCGGCCGCAGCCCGGCCCAGCTCAAATACGACCTGCACCTCCTCGCTCATGGAAAGACCAAGCCCGCCGTAATCCTCCGGGATGGACAGTCCGAACAGCCCCATGTCCCGCATCTCGGTGACAATCTCGGCAGGAACCGCGTCCTCTTCCTCCACCCGATCCTCTGCGGGAATGAGACGCTCGTCCACGAACCGGCGCACCGTTTCAAGCAGCAGGGTGAAGGTGTCGTTGTCCAAAGTCGCTCTCCCGCGGCCTTGCCAGTTGCGCCGCGCCACCTATGATTGCAGCGAAGAACAATTCGCACAAGTTGCGGTGGGGCGTTGCCCGGGCTCGCCCGGGTCGGCAATCGCCAACATCACCGGACAGCAAGGGAGCCCTCGACTACATGACCGATCCGATCCGCACCGAACGTCACGACGATGTGCTTGTCATCATCTCCGATAATCCTCCCGTGAATGCTCTTGGTGCCGCGGTGCGGCAGGGGCTGGAACGCGGCATCAAGGAGGCGGAGGCGAACAGCGGCATCAAGGCAGTCGTGATCCGCTGCGACGGACGCACCTTCTTTGCCGGAGCTGACATCACCGAATTTACCAAGCCGCCGGTCCAGCCAATGCTGCCTGAGGTGTGCGACCTGATCGAAGCGTGTTCCAAGCCGGTGATCGCGGCCATCCACGGCACGGCGCTGGGCGGCGGGTGCGAAGTGGCGCTGGCGTGCCATTACCGGATTGCGGTCCCGTCAGCCAAGCTCGGTCTGCCGGAAGTCAAGCTGGGCCTGATACCCGGAGCCGCCGGAACGCAGCGACTGCCTCGCCTGGTCGGGGCGGAAGCAGCCTTGCCGCTGGTAGCATCGGGCGATCCAATCTCGGCCAAGCGCGCCAAGGTCATCGGTCTGCTGGACGCAGTGGTAGAGGGCGATCTGGTGGAAGAAGCCATCCGTTTCGCGCGCGGCAGGATCGGCAAACCCATTCCGCGCACGTCCGAACTGGCGAACAACCGGGATGGCATTACGAACCCCGCGATCTTTGACGATTTCCGCCAGGCGAACGCCCGCAAGCTGCGGGGGTTCGAAGCGCCCAATGCCGCGATCGAGGCGGTGAAGGCCGCGGGCGAGTTGCCTTATGCGCAGGGCGTTCAGCGGGAACGCGAGCTGTTCATGCAGCTGATGATGGGCACGCAGTCGGCCGCCATGCGCCACTACTTTTTCGCCGAGCGCGCAGCGAACAAGATCGACAACCTTCCTGCCGACACCCAGCCATTGCCGATCCGCAAGGTGGGTATCGTCGGAGCCGGCACGATGGGCGGCGGCATCTCCATGAACTTCCTGTCCGCCGGCATTCCGGTGACGGTACTGGAAATGGAAGACAGCGCGCTTGAGCGCGGCACCGGCATCATCCGCAAGAATTACGAAAGCACCGCGAAGAAGGGTCGCATCACCGCCGAGCAGGTGGAACAGGCAATGTCGCTGCTGACGCCCACGCTTGAATACATCGACCTGGCCGATTGCGATCTGGTGATCGAGGCGGTGTACGAGAACATGGGAGTGAAGCAGGACGTATTCCGTGAACTCGACAAGGTCGTGAAGGACGACGCAATCCTGGCATCCAACACCAGCTATCTCGACATCAACGAAATCGCGGCCGTCACGAGCCGGCCCGAACAGGTGCTGGGCCTGCACTTCTTCTCGCCTGCCAATGTCATGCGCCTGCTGGAGGTCGTGCGAGGCGACCGGACACGGCCCGACGTGCTGGCAACCGCGATGGCTCTGGCCAAGAAGATCGGCAAGGTCGCGGTGGTATCGGGCGTGTGCCATGGGTTCATCGGCAACAGGATGCTCGCCAAGCGACAGGAGCAGGCCAACGCCCTGATCATGGAAGGCGCGAAGTATTGGGAGATCGACGAAGTCATGGTCGAGTTCGGCTTCCCCATGGGGCCGTTCCAGATGGCTGACCTCGCAGGGATCGACATCGGCTGGCACCGTGATCCCGCCCGCGTGGAAACTGTGCGCGACGCGCTGTGCGCGGCCGGTCGGCTCGGGCAGAAGGCGGGCAAGGGTTTCTATGATTACGGCGACGGCAGGCAAGGCACACCGTCGGAAGAAGTGCAGGAAATCATCACCCGGTTCTCCGCGCAGTCCGGCAAAGGGTCACGCGACATTGCCGCCGAGGAGATCCGTGAACGGCTGCTTTATCCGATGGTGAACGAAGGCGCGTTGATTCTTGATGAAGGAATTGCCCAGCGCGCCAGCGACATCGATGTCGTCTGGATCAACGGCTATGGCTGGCCGCTGTATACCGGCGGGCCGATGTTCTGGGCCGACACGGTGGGGCTGGCCAAGGTGGTCGAGGGGCTGGAGCAACACGGCCTGCCCGTCAGCGGCTACTTGCGGCAAAAGGCGGAGGCTGGGGAGCGGCTGACGCGGTAAGAGCCGCCATCGCAGCGGTCGGCGCCTCAGCCGGATTTTCGACAAAGACGGTAACGCCGCTGCGCCACGCTGTCGCTAAGCGCGGCACGAAAGAGTGTGCAAAACATGCCACGGCGCGGAGTTCCTGGCCTGCTGAGCGCACTTAACGGCGCGCTCAGCCTGGGCGGCTGTCGGGTCTTGGCCGGCAGCAGCTACCGGCTTTGCTTAACTGTGGCGAACGTCAGAACCGCTTGCGCACGGTGACTCCATAGGTTCGGGGCTGGCCGATCTGAAATCCGAGGCGCGCCCTTCCGCCGCGTTCGCGGTCGAAGGACAGCAGCGCGTTCTCGTCGAACAGGTTGTTGACGTACGCCGTGACCGACAAGTCGTTCGGCAGATTGATGCCGGCGCTGAGGTTCACCAGCTGATAGGCGGGCAGTTCAAGATCCAGCGTTGTTGCAGATCCAGCCGGCTGTCCCCCGAACGGCAGGTTCGCGATGAAGGTGCGCGGGTTGTTTTCCTGATCGCCCGGCTGGGTGAAGCGGCTGCCGACATGCTGGACGCTGGCAGAGAACACCGCTGCGGTCCCGTCGCTGCTCAGTTCCGCTGTGTAGGTCGCGCTGGCGGACAGCTGGAACTTGGGGACCGAAGGCAGGCGGTTGCCATCGCGAATACCGCCAATAACGTTGCCGCCGCTGGTCAAGGTGCTGTCAAACTCGGCCTCGATCAGGCTTCCTGACACGGCTATGTCGAGGTTGTCGACCGGTTGCGCAGCCAGCTCGAACTCGACGCCCATCGTGTGCGCCCGGGGCACGTTGAAGACGATGCGGGAGGAGCACGTCCCGGCGTCCAGCGTCACCTGCAGGTCGTTGATGTCGGTGTAGAAAGCGGCCGCGTTGAAGGTAACACGGCGGCCGAATTGCGACTTCACACCCACTTCGTAATTCCACAGGGACTCGTCGCCAAAGGCTCCTTCAAAAGGTTCAAACGTCGTCCGGTCTTCTGCCGAACACAGCGGCAGGTTGAGCGGGTCGTTGACGCCACCCAGGCGAAAGCCTTTTGCGGCCTGCGCGTTGATCGTGACACTGTTGCTCGCCTCGTAGCTCAGCAGGAACCGCGGGTTGAACCCGTCTGATGCGGTGCGCTCGCCCGTGCGGGTCGTGGCATCCGCGAACAGGCCGCCAAAGCGGATGTCGCGCACTTCCTCGAAATCGTAGTAGCGTAGTCCCGCCGTGGCAGTCAGGCGACCCAGTTCGTAACTCGCTTCACCGAATACCGCTTTCTGGGTGATCTCGTATGGCACCCGAGAATTGTACGGGGAGTCCGGCAGCGTGAAACCGTTGCGGGTGGCCGCCACGGTACCCGCGCCCAGCACGGCGTCGGTGACCGCGTCGTAACCAGGCGTTGGCAAAGCCTGCTCGTACACGCGATCCACCTGCGAGTAGAACGCGCCAAGTACCCACTGAAAGGGCCCCTCGCCGGTGGAGGCAAGGCGCAGCTCTTGCGAGATCGTCTCAAGCTCGGTGGTGTCGCGCAAATTCGACGGGAGCAGCACGGCGGCTGCCGGAAAGCCGAGGTCAACCGACACGCTGCCCGTCAACGCACTGGCGTCGCGGCTGACGAGGATCGAGCGGTCGGTGTAGGAAGTGATGGAGGTCAACTCCACCCCGGCAAAGTCAAAGGTTCCGACCAGATCTGCGATCAGCGTCTCGTCCCTGAACTCCTCGTCAAGGAGCAGGAATTGCTCCCGCTCGCGGAAGGTTACGGCAGGGCGCGTGGTGTTGAACGGGTTGGCGTAGAGGTTGTATACCTCTTGCCGGTTGAAGCCGTTGGCCTTGACTTCCTGGTACAACACGCGCGGCGTGATGGAGATGTTGGCAGTCGGCTGGAACAGCAGGGCGATGCGGCCACCTGTCCGGCTGCCGCTGTTCACGTCCTCATCCCGCCCACCCCCTTCGCGCAGCGCATCGACAAAGCCGCCATATTCGGTGTGGTAGCCGACCACGCGCAGTGCTGCGGTGCCCCCAAGCGGCAAGTTGACCGCGCCCTTGATATGGCCACCAAGCGCATCGCCGCCCACCAAGTTGAGGTTACCCTCCACCTGCCCCTCGAACACCGAAAGGCGAGGCTGGTTGGTGATGTAGCGTATGGTGCCGCCCACCGATCCTGAGCCGAAGAGCGTGCCCTGCGGCCCGCGAAGCGTTTCTACGCGGTTCAGGTCGAACAGATCGATGTCAGGCGTGAACAGCGACAGCGAGATGACGCTTTCGTCGAGATAGATCCCGACCTGTTCCTTGACCCCCGGCTGATCGCGGACGATCTGGCCGGAGGAGACCCCGCGCACCGCCACCTGACTCTGGCCGGGCCCCAGGTTCTGCACTGTCAGACCGGCGACGTTACGGGAGATGTCCTCGATTGTTGTAGCTCCGGATCGCTGCAGGTCGGCTTCCGATTGAGCGTTGATGGAAAATGGCACGTCCTGCACAGTGCTGTTGCGCCGGGTCGCGGTGACAATAATTTCGTCGTTGCCTTCGGTTTCTTGCGCACCGGCCCCCTGCCCAATACTGGTTTGAGCAACAGCAGAAGTGGTTGCGCAGCACCACGCAATCGTGCTCACCCCCAACAGCAGACCAACTGTCTCCCGGCGCATCATTCGTCTCCTCCGCTGTAGCTGGAACGCAATATTCACCTCGCTTCAGCAGAATGGAAGGCAGATTATTTTATAGGTCCGACTTGTTGCCAGATGGCAACAGGGTAGCCGCTTGATTGCTTAAGTTGGCTAGCTCGAACCATGCCGGCGCAATAACGCGAAGAGACTGCCTACCCCGCAGTCTCTGGCGATGTTGCCGCCAAACCCCGTTGCCACGGTTGCTGCTGGCGAAGTCTCCACGCAGTCAGCTGCCAATGGGCTAGATCTGTTTGGCCGACCTTCTGAAAAGCTGCTCTTTGAGCCTTCTCCAACTCCGATTGGTGCAGCCATGAAATTGTTCGGAGGATCGCGATGGGCGCGAACCTGCCGCGAGGCGCGCAGCTTCGCCGCGGCATCGTCCTGAGGATTTCTTGGAATGTAAGGTGCGCGCCAGGTAAAAGAGAAGCGGCAAGAAACTTAAGCGAGAACTCCGGGGCGACTCCGCGTGACACGCTGCACACGCTGGCGACCTAGGGCCGAGGACAAACGCCTATCGTTTTCTCTGTCGCGGCCAGCCTCCCGTCGGTCAATCAAAAGAGAATATCGGCTCTTCGGTGTATGGGCGCAAAGAGAGATCCAGGGTCCGCGCAGCCCAGGCATGCTGCAGAGGCCCGACATGGGAGCGTGGTCGCAGCTTGGAAATTGCTGAACGACGCAAGGCGGGTCACCCGTCCTGCAAAGTACAGGCTGGATCAAAGGCCGCCGCGCTGATGCAACCGTGCCTTATCGGCACCGCTGCGCTAGCACACTCACGCTAGATTACCGTGAAAAAGAGCCGCACTTACCAGCCGCGCGTCCTCTTATCAGCCATCTAATGTAGAGCTGCGTATGAGTCGAAGCGGTGCGCCCAAATTGTGCACCGGCGCTTGGTTGCGGGAGTTGGATTTGAACCAACGACCTTCAGGTTATGAGCCTGACGAGCTACCGGACTGCTCCATCCCGCGTCACCAGCAAGTCTCCCGCCGGGAGACGGAAAAAAAGGGCCACAACCGGCCCTTGAGAACGGCAAAAGCCGCTGACATGTGAATGGGTTACCTGCACACGCCGGCTGCAATGCCTGGCGACGACCTACTCTTCCAATGCTTGAGCATTAGTACCATCGGCGCAGTCTGGTTTCACGGCCGAGTTCGAGATGGGATCGGGTGGGTCACAGACGCTATAGCCACCAAGCAATGAAGCTGGCGTGTGCGGGTCTAAATCGATGCAAGCTGTTCAAAAAGGGCGTTATCTAGCAAGACAATCCCCCTCGCCGCAGCACTGCCGATGGCAGGACTGTCGTTGACGATGTGGAATTCTCAAGCGCGAACAGAACTATTAGGACCGGTTAGCTTCACACATTACTGTGCTTCCACACCCGGCCTATCAACGTCATGGTCTATGACGGTTCGATGATACCTAATCTTAAGGGAGGCTTCCCGCTTAGATGCTTTCAGCGGTTATCCCGTCCATGCATAGCTACCCTGCGGCACCCTTGGCAGGATGACAGGTACACCAGAGGCATGTTCACCCCGGTCCTCTCGTACTAGGGGCAACTCCTTTCAAGTATCGACGCCCACGGCAGATAGGGACCAAACTGTCTCGCGACGTTCTGAACCCAGCTCACGTACCACTTTAATTGGCGAACAGCCAAACCCTTGGGACCTGCTCCAGCCCCAGGATGTGATGAGCCGACATCGAGGTGCCAAACGATTCCGTCGATATGAGCTCTTGGGAATCATCAGCCTGTTATCCCCGGCGTACCTTTTATCCGTTGAGCGATGGCCCTTCCACGAGGGACCACCGGATCACTATGACCGACTTTCGTCTCTGCTCGACCTGTCGGTCTCGCAGTCAGGCAGGCTTATGCCATTGCACTCTCGCAGCCGGTTTCCAACCGGCCTGAGCCTACCATCGCGCGCCTCCGTTACTCTTTAGGAGGCGACCGCCCCAGTCAAACTACCCGCCACAGAGGGTCCCACTACCGGATAACGGTAGCTGGTTAGACATCAGAAAACAGCAGGGTGGTATTTCACCTATGGCTCCACGACAGCTGGCGCCGTCGCTTCAAAGCCTCCCACCTATGCTACACAACTCTTTCCTAATGCCACTCTGAAGCTGCAGTAAAGGTGCACGGGGTCTTTCCGTCTAACCGCGGGTACTCCGCATCTTCACGGAGAATTCAATTTCGCTGAGCATATCCTGGAGACAGTGGGGAAGTCGTTACGCCATTCGTGCAGGTCGGAACTTACCCGACAAGGAATTTCGCTACCTTAGGACCGTTATAGTTACGGCCGCCGTTTACTGGGGCTTCAATTCGGAGCTTGCACTCCTCCTCTTAACCTTCCAGCACCGGGCAGGCGTCAGACCCTATACGTCGTCTTGAAGCCGACTTAGCAGAGTCCTGTGTTTTTGATAAACAGTCGCTACCCCCTGGCCTGTGCCCCCTGCTACTGCTTGCGCAATAACAGGGCCTCCTTCTTCCGAAGGTACGGAGGCAATTTGCCGAGTTCCTTCAGGATACTTCTCTCAAGCGCCTTGGTATACTCTACCTGACCACCTGTGTCGGTTTCGGGTACGGTCTATACGGAGAGGCTATTTCCAGGAACCGCTTGGCCGCCCGTTCAATCCAATAAGAACGAACAACGTCCACGATCCGTCACACATCTCCAGGCCCACGAATATTAACGTGGTTCCCATCGACTACCCCCTTCGGGCTCGTCTTAGGGGCCGGCTCACCCTGCGCCGATTAGCGTTGCGCAGGAACCCTTGGTCTTTCGGCGAGAGGGCATCTCACCCTCTTTGTCGCTACTCATGTCAGCATTCGCACTTCCGATACGTCCACGGTCGGTTACCCTCCCGCTTCACTCGCTTACGGAACGCTCCGCTACCGCTCAGTCGTAAGACTGAACCCTAAGCTTCGGTGCATCACTTTAGCCCCGTTACATCTTCGCCGCAGGAACCCTTATTTAGACCAGTGAGCTGTTACGCTTTCTTTAAAGGATGGCTGCTTCTAAGCCAACCTCCTGGTTGTTTTGGGATTCCCACATGCTTTCCCACTTAGTGATGACTTGGGGACCTTAGCTGTAGGTTAGGGCTGTTTCCCTTTTGACGACGGACCTTAGCACCCGCCGTCTGTCTGCCAGACAAGTCTCGATGGTATTCGGAGTTTGGTTAGGTTTGGTACCGCTCGCGCAGCCCTAGCCCATCCAGTGCTCTACCCCCATCGGCATACATCTGACGCTCTACCTCAATAGATTTCGCGGAGAACCAGCTATTTCCCGGCTTGATTGGCCTTTCACCCCTAAACACAACTCATCCGAGCATTTTTCAACATGCAACGGTTCGATCCTCCAGTGCGTGTTACCGCACCTTCAATCTGGTCATGCCTAGATCGCCGGGGTTCGGGTCTAATGCATCATACTCTGTCGCCCTATTCAGACTCGCTTTCGCTGCGCCTACACCTAACGGCTTAAGCTTGCATGATACACTAAGTCACTGACCCATTATGCAAGAGGTACGCTGTCACCCGCTATGGGGCTCCAACTGCTTGTAAGCATCCGGTTTCAGGTACTGTTTCACTCCCCTAATCGGGGTGCTTTTCACCTTTCCCTCACGGTACTGTGTTCGCTATCGGTCATGTACGAGTATTTAGGCTTGGAGGGTGGTCCCCCCATGTTCAGACAGGATTTCACGTGTCCCGCCCTACTCAAGTCTTCTCACATCGCTTTCGCATACGGGACTGTCACCCGCTATGGTCACTCTTTCCAAAGTGTTCTGCTAACTGAATGAGAAGCACTGGCCTGGTCCCGGTTCGCTCGCCACTACTACGGGAATCTCTATTGATGTCTTTTCCTCCGGGTACTGAGATGTTTCAGTTCCCCGGGTTCGCTTCACCAAACCTATGTATTCAGTTCGGTGATACCTTATCCACCTCTCCCGCCGTCCGCCGAAGCGGATGATGGAAGAAATGGTGAAGGTGGGTTTCCCCATTCGGAAATCGCCGGATCAAAGTTTGCTCACAACTCCCCGACGCTTATCGCAGCGTGCCACGTCCTTCTTCGCCTGTACATGCCAAGGCATCCACCAAATGCTCTTACCTCACGCTTGAGAATCCACATCATCAACGACAGGCCTGCATAAAAGCCTGACGTCTGGTGATGATGCAGAGGAATTATCTCAGCCAGATAATCAATTTGATTGATTTGTGATGATATCGAGCGCCGGTCGAAACCAGTCGCACGACACCGCCACGGCATCGATTTAAAAACCCATTCACAATGTCAAAGATCGCGAAGCATCCGCCTCACTACCGGCCTGCGGCCGGATAGCTTTTCGTTTCATCCTGGAGTATCTGGTGGAGCCTATCGGGATCGAACCGATGACCCCCTGCTTGCAAAGCAGGTGCTCTCCCAGCTGAGCTAAGGCCCCGTCAGATAAGTGCATTCACCCTAGGCATGGTGGGCCGAGGAGGATTCGAACCTCCGACCTCACCCTTATCAGGGGTGCGCTCTAACCAACTGAGCTACCGGCCCGCACAAGCCATGCTGGCCACCGACCGAAATCGGCGAG
>NZ_JAKQYJ010000001.1:0-975000 GCF_022605525.1 Porphyrobacter sp. GA68 | reverse complement strand
TGGCGACCGGCAGCCAAAGGACAGTCGATCTGGTGGAGGTTACCGGGCTCGGCTTCGCGAATCGCAAACTCAATCTTCCAGCCAGTCCGGTACTGGAGCGTGAGCACTTGGGCGCTGACGGTATCCTGGGTCTCGACACATTGCAGGGCATGCGGGTGTTGATTGATTTCGGCGCGCGCCGCATCACCGTCGCGGATCCGCACGACGAGCGGACCAGCGGCGCTTACGAAATCATCGTGCGTGCGCGAAAGCGGCTCGGGCAGATGATCATAACGGACGCAACCATTGACGGAGTGCGCGCGACTGTCATCGTGGACACGGGCGCATCGCTGTCGATCGGCAACCGCGCACTGCAACGCCGGTTGCGCGCCCGCTCCGGACTGGCAGTCCAAGGAACGGATGTGAACGGCGTGTCATTCGTCACCGATTTGCGCGTTGCACGAAGGATTGAGATCGGTTCGCTGACGATAGATTCAGTGCAGATCGGCTTTGCCGACAGTCCGGCCTTCGCGGCGCTGAACCTGGCAGAACGTCCCGCGTTGATATTGGGCATGAACGCGCTGCAGGGATTGGACCGGCTGGCCCTGGATTTCGCGGCACGAAAAATCATGTTCGATCTTCCTCGCGGAGCATCCAACAAGCAGGCTCGCTGGAGCCGCTTCTAGGCAGCAGCATTGAATCCTGCCCGCCGTGAAGCCACTTCACGGGGCAGATGCCTCCCGATCATGCGACTCCCACAAACCGGCCCGACCCAGACAGCTGGCGCACTCTCGCGCGTTTTCTGCCGTATCTGTGGCCAAGGGATCGGGCCGATCTGCGCTGGCGGATCGTTCTTGCCATGCTGCTGGTGCTCCTCACCAAGGCAGTCACGCTGGTCCTGCCGCTGCTATACAAGCAGGTGGTGGACACGATGGCCGCTGAAGGCGAGCCGCTTGTGGCGCTCGCGATCGGGTTTGCCCTCGCCTATACCGCCGGGCGATTTGCGTCCGTGGCATTCGACAACATCCGCAACATCGTGTTCGAACGGGTTGGTCAGGATGCAACGCGTCAGCTGGCTGAGGATGTGTTTGGCCGGCTGCACCAATTGTCGTTGCGATTTCACCTGTCGCGGCGAACAGGCGAGGTCACGAAGACGATCGAGCGGGGAACCAAGAGCATCGATTCCATGCTCTACTTCCTCCTGTTCAACATTGCGCCGACCATCCTTGAACTGCTTGCAATCGGGGTGATCTTCTACACCCTGTTTGGCGGCGAACTGGTGGTGGCCACCGGCGTAACCGTGGTCGTCTACATCGCGGCGACGCGCTGGATCACGGAATGGCGAGCCAAGCTGCGCGCCGAGATGAACGAACTGGACGGAACCGCACTTAGCCGGGCGGTCGATTCGCTCCTGAACTACGAGACGGTTAAATACTTCAACGCCGAAGATCGCGAGAAAGAGCGATACGCCGGGGCTGCGCGCTCATATGCGGCGGCCGCGATCAAGAGCGAGAACTCTCTCGGCTGGCTCAACATGACGCAGGCGGCGATCACCAACCTGCTCATGGCCTTTGCCTTGGGCTTCACCGTCTGGCAGTGGTCGCGCGGACTCCTCACAGTCGGCGATCTGGTGGCGGTGCAGACTTACCTCGTGCAGCTGTTTCGCCCGCTGGACATGCTGGGCTGGGTATATCGCACGATCCGGCAGGGCCTCATCGACATGGCGGCGATGTTCCGCCTGATCGACACCAAGGTTGAGGTCAAGGATGCGCCCGGTGCTCCGGCGCTGCTTGTGCGGCGACCCGGCGTGGTGTTCGACCGCGTCTCGTTCGGCTACGAACCTGACCGTCAGATCCTGCGCGACCTCAGCTTCGAGGTCGAAGCCGGAAGTCACCTTGCCATCGTCGGTCCGACCGGGGCGGGCAAGTCGACGATCGGCCGGCTCCTGTTCCGCTTCTATGACCCCGTGGCAGGCCGCATCCTCATCGATGGGCAGGACATCGCCCAGGTCACGCAGGAATCCTTGCGGCGGCATATCGGCATCGTGCCGCAGGACAGCGTGCTGTTCAACGACACCATCGGTTACAACATTGCCTATGGCCGCGACGGCGCAGCCGAGAGCGACGTGGTGGAAGCGGCGCGGGGCGCGGCGATCCTGCCCTTCATCGCTGCCTTGCCGCAGGGCTTCGACACCCAAGTCGGCGAGCGCGGATTGAAGCTGTCGGGCGGCGAGAAGCAGCGGGTCGCCATCGCGCGCACCCTTGTAAAGAACCCGCCCATCCTCTTGCTGGACGAGGCAACTAGCGCCCTTGATTCGCGGACCGAACAGGAGATCCTTGCAACGCTGCGCCGGGTATCCGAGCACCGCACCACCATCGCCATCGCGCACCGGCTGTCCACCGTCGCCGACGCGGACCGCATCCTGGTGCTGGAGCACGGACGGTTGGCCGAAAGCGGCACGCATCAGCAACTCATTCGCCGCGACGGTCTGTATGCCGAGATGTGGTCGCGTCAGCAGGCGGATCGCGAACTGCTGGGCGAGGCAGCGGAATGAGCGGGTAAATTGCTGGTCAGCTTCCGGTCATGAGCTATTGATAATGAGGAGGCTATGCTCCGCCTTGCCCCCCGCCTGTTGCTCGTCGCTGCTGCTGCCTTGAGCCTGCTTCCCGCGACTGCAGTTTCGGCGCAGGCACACCAGCACCATGGCACACACGAGCAGGCGGCGTCCATCAATGTTGCGAGCCTCAGCCCGGCCGCTCAACGAGAGATTGCCGTCGTCGCGCGAGCGGTCGAGCGATACAAGGATTTTTCCGTCGCCCAGGCTGAAGGCTGGCGCAAGCTGGGCGATGACGAGCCGCTGATGGGGGAGCACTGGTATCCGCCAGAAAGTGTGGGATGGGAAGAATACCTCGGTTCCGACGCCAAGCTCGATTTCTCCCGCCCATCCAACCTCATGTACACGCAGATCAATGGCGAAAAGGTTTTGACCGGCGTTGCCTTCATCGTGCGCCTTGCAGATGGCGAGACGGTGCCGGAAGGTTTCACCGGCACCGCAGACAAGTGGCACGTGCACGACTTCGTGCGAGCGGTGAATGCGGCAACGCAGGAACGGCCGCTGCTTCGTTGGCTGGCCAACTGGTGGCTTGAAGCCAACTACTTCAGCAAAGGCGACGCAAGAGGGCGTCTCGCGATGCTGCATGTCTGGGCGACCTTGCCAAATCCTGATGGAGTTTTCGCCGATCACAACCGGTTGCTGCCGTACATGAAGCTCGATCTTCCGACGCGGTATGCCAGCGGCGCAAGCCTGGATGCTGCCCGCGGCCTGAACCTCGCCACCCCCGGCGGGTGCGATGCGGCGGCGGGTGGCAAACTATGGATCGCCAATGCCAAGCGTCAGCAGGAGCGTGCGATCAGAACCTCCTGCCAGACAGCAGTACGGCGGGTCGAAGCGGCGCTGCGCGAACATGGCGAGCATCCTGCGATGCTGAACGCCGAAGCGGAACGCGCCTGGCGCAGCTTTGACGCGGTGTGGAATGCAACCTTGTCACCCGAGCAGCGCGAACGGGTGGCGGCAATCAGCGAGCACGGCAGCGAGCACGGCGCAGGCGACGCTCACGATGGCCACTGACGGCTGATTGGATCCGCACTTCTGCCGCGCTAGAGGACATACCGCGACAGGTCGCTGTTCCCAGCCATCTCGCTCAGCCGCTCGCGCACGTAGCCCGCGTCGATCGTCACCGTCTGTCCGGCCCGGTCCTCCGCCTCGAAGCTCAGTTCCTCGAACAGGCGCTCCATCACCGTTTGCAGCCGGCGGGCGCCGATGTTCTCGACGCTTTCGTTCACCTGCGCCGCGATCTTCGCTACTTCTTGCACAGCGTCCTGAGCCATCTCGATCGTCAAGTCTTCGGTGCCGAGCAGAGCCTTGTACTGGCTGACGAGGTTGGCCCGGGTTTCGGCCAGGATGCGGACGAAGTCCTCTTCCGTCAGGGCACGCAATTCGACCCGGATCGGCAGCCGCCCCTGAAGCTCGGGCAGCATGTCCGACGGCTTGGCGACGTGGAATGCGCCGGAAGCGATGAACAGGACGTGGTCGGTCTTCATCGGGCCGTGCTTCGTCGCAACCGTGGTCCCTTCGATCAGCGGCAGCAGGTCGCGTTGTACCCCTTCGCGGCTGACCGATCCGCCGCGCACATCCGACACGGCGATCTTGTCGACCTCGTCCAGAAAGACGATGCCGTTCATCTCGGCGTTCTGCAGGGCGACGCGGGCGACGTCGTCCTGGTCCATCCGGCGTTCGGCCTCCTCGTCTACCAGCTTGTCCCACGCTTCGGGGACTTTCAGCTTGCGCCGCTTGGCCTGCTTCTTTCCAAAGGCCTTGCTCATCATGTCGCTAAGATCGATCATGCCCATGCCGCCGCCCATGCCGGGGATGTCCATCGGCATGGCGGGCGCATCGGCGACCTCGATCTCGACTTCCGTGTCGTTCATCGCATTCTGCACGATCCGCTGCCGAAACGATTCTCGCGTCGCCTCGCTGGCGTTCTCGCCCACCAAAGCGTTGAGCAGCCGTTGCATCGCGGCCTCGCTCGCAGCTTCACGAACAGCTTCGCGGCGACGATCCTTTTCCAGCCGGATGGCTTCCTCGACCAGGTCGCGCGCAATCTGTTCGACATCGCGGCCGACGTAACCCACCTCGGTGAATTTGGTCGCTTCGACCTTGATGAATGGCGCGCCGGCCAGCTTGGCGAGGCGGCGGGAGATCTCGGTCTTGCCGCATCCCGTGGGGCCGATCATCAGAATGTTCTTTGGCGTGACTTCGTCGCGCAGTTCGTCGGGCAGACGCTGCCGCCGCCAGCGGTTCCGCAGCGCCACGGCCACCGCGCGCTTGGCGTCCTTCTGCCCGACGATGTGTTCATCCAGCGCGGCGACGATCGCCTTGGGGGTGAGATTGTCCATAGTGTTCCCGAAAGATCAGACGGTTTCGACCGTCACGTTGCCGTTGGTAAAGACGCAGATGTCGGCAGCCACTGCCATGGCCTTGCGAGCAATGGTTTCCGCATCGTCCTCGTAGGAGTCGAGCGCGCGCGCCGCTGCGAGTGCATAGTTTCCGCCCGATCCGATGGCGGTTATACCGGCTTCGGGCTCCAGCACGTCGCCATTGCCGGTCAGCACCAGCAGATGGTCGGCATCGGCCACGATCATCAACGCTTCCAGATTCCGCAGGTACTTGTCCGTCCGCCAGTCCTTGGTCAGTTCCACCGCAGCGCGCAGCAGCTGGCCGGAATACTGCTCAAGCTTCTTTTCAAGCCGTTCGAACAGGGTGAAAGCATCGGCGGTGGCGCCCGCGAACCCGGCCACGACCTTCCCGTCCTGACCGATCCGGCGCACCTTGCGGGCGTTCGGCTTCATCACCGTGTTGCCCATGGACACCTGCCCGTCGCCGGCGACCACGGTTTTGCCGTTCTTGCGGACGCCGATGATGGTGGTGCCGTGCCACTGTTGAAGGCCGTGGCTGGCCGCAGGGTCATTCATGTCCGGCGATATGGGAAGCAGGGGCAGGCGATCAACCCGCGCCTACGCGGCCGGTCAGCCGCCGCCGGGAGGTCCGCCCGGTGCGCCCATGCCCGGTGCGCCGACGGCGCCGATGTTGCCGAACAGGTCTTCCAGGAAGCTGCGCTCCCTCCCCAGTGTGGGCGTCTTGTCTCCGTCGGGGCTGAGGTGAACGACCCGCTCCATCCCGCTCTGTTCCACCGCCGCCACATTGCCCGCAGCGTCAAAGGTGACTGCCAGCACGGAATGATCGCGGATGCGCGGCTGCCGGAAAGGGCCGCGGCCGGTGACGGACGAAACGTAATACCAGGTTGGCTGGCCAAATCCGCTGGTGAAGGAAGGCCGGCCAAGGGTTTCTTCAACCGACCGCTGGTTGTCGATTCCGGGAGCCACGGAATTGATCAGCGCCACATCCCTGATGTACCCACGCGATTCCTGGATGGATGTGCACCCGCCCAGCAACAGGGCCACGCCCAGCACGCCGCCCAATCCCAACACCCGCTTGTCGTGCCGCATTTCTTGCAAACTTCCTGATGATTTCCGGCGGCAGCTTTAGGCGCGCCGAAACGAACTGGCAATCAAGGGCGCGACGGTGGCGCAGCCGGCTTGAATTGCGGCTGAACACGGCGCTTGCCCCCCTCGGCCCGCATGCCCACATGACGCGCAGGAGGAATTCGATGCCAGCAACTCGCCCGTCTTTCCTGAAACGCATGCTGGGCACCTCCCCGGACCCGCGCCATGCCATGCGTCCGCTGTGGCACAAGGTGGTGCAAATCGCCCGCGAACCGCAGTGGTATGCCGATTGCGGCGTGGCCGACACGGTGCCGGGCAGGTTCGACATGATCACCGCCGTCTTGTCGCTGGTGGTACTCAGAATGGAAGGCGAGCGGGAACTGCAGGTTCCTAGCGCGCACCTCATCGAGCTGTTCGTTGCCGACATGGACGGCCAGTTGCGCGAACTTGGCATCAACGATGTGGTCGTCGGCAAGCACATGGGGCGGTTGATGAGCACGCTGGGCGGCCGCATGGGCGCCTATCGCGAGGGACTGAAGGACGGCGGGACGGACTTTATAGAGGCGGTCCGCCGCAATGTCTCGCTGGAGGATCAGGGAAGGGCGGACATTCTGGCCGAGCGGCTGCAGGCGCTTGCTGTCAAACTGCGAGAGACATCCGACGCGGATCTTCTGAAGGGAGCCATCGCCCTGTGAGCGAGCGTTCGGAGATGGAGCGGCTGATCCGGGTGCGCCACCTGCCCACCGGTATCGTCAGAATTGAAGCAAGCGCAGCAGAGCGCGATGCGCTGGCGGCGCGATTCGGCATCTGCGCGGTCCACAGCCTTCTGGCCGAGGTCGAACTGGAAGCGGGCGGTGGCGGCACAGTGCGCGCGGACGGATTGCTGAACGCGCGCATAGAGCAGGAGTGCGCCGTTTCGCAGGAACCCTTTGCCACTACCATCAACGAGCCGCTGGCACTGGTATTCACCCCGAACATGGAGCAGCCCGCGGCCCCGGACGACGAGGTGGAGCTGGACACGGAAGCTCTCGACGAAATCGGCTATGCCGGCGATAGTTTCGACGTGGGCGAGGCGGTGGCACAGACGCTGGGACTGGCAATCGATCCGTATGCGGTGGGACCGCAAGCGGATGCCGCACGCGCCGAGGCTGGTATCGTCAGCGATGAAGCCCCGACCGGGACCTTGGCCGAAGCCTTGGCGAACCTGAAGCTGAACTGATCGCTGCGGCGTCCGCTGCTCAGGAGTAGCTGACGCGCACCTTTGCCGAACGCTGCCGCCGCAGCGCGGCACCGACGAACGCAAACCCCACGATCAGCATCAACCAGGTCGACGGTTCAGGCACCGGCGCCGCAAATGCGAACCGGGTCTGAATGTCGCGGAACAGCGCCTGGTGCACCGCGGCGGTTGGGTGCGTGCCGTCAAAGGAGAAGAAATTGTCGCAATTGGGCACCGCGCCCGCTGCCCGGCAATTCCCGGTGAAATTGATCGTCTGCGGCAAGCCGAATGCAGTCGGGTTTGCCTGCAGGCGCGCGAAGAAGTCGAGGTAGTTGTAGAAATAGACGTTTGTGTCACCCAGGGTCAGCCCGCCCAGTGCATTCTGCAGGTATCCGTTCGCCTCGAGCGACAGCAGCAGCGCGCTGTTCGGGGTGGCGTTGGGAAAGCCGGTGATGAAGATGTTGCGCGCGCCGAGATCCGACAGCTCCTGCACTCCGTTTGCGTAAGTTCGCGCCGCATCCAGCAGGAAGGCGCTGTCGTTCGCATAGGTGGAAGGATAGTTGTCGGACAACGCGGCGAAGATGTCGTTGCCCCCGAAGTTGAGGATGTACAGGCCAGTGGGATCTACCGTCTTGCCGGCGGCCAGCGAAGCGCGAAAGAAGCCCAGCTGCTCCGTCAGGTCGGGCACGCCCGAGGTCGCGGTTGCCCGTGCGCCGCCAAACGCGAAGTTTGTGCCGCCTTGCAGGGAGGCAACCGTCGGCGTGCCGAACAAGGCGATGCTCAGAAGATCGGTGTAATCATAGCCATTGGTGAACCGGCCCTGGAAATAACCGTCCCGCGGCGATGGAACCGCGCCGCCAGTGGTGACAAAGATGTTGCCCGCATCAACCAGGCTGTCGCCAAAGACGGTCAGGGACGTGATTGGCGGAGGCGTCGGGCTGGTTGACCCCTGCGCCGCGGCGGGCGCGCTCATCGCGCCCAGCACAAGAACGGCGGCCAGCATGGCTGTCTTTGGCATAATCCTGTCCCCTTTATTCTTTTATTAGGGTTAACAGCTAACCAGCCTTTGTTTGTCACGCAAGTGTAGCAAATTACGAAGCGAAAGAAACGTCTCGCCAAGAGACACTCGCCTCCGACACCGAGAGCTTCCGCGGGGACCAGATGGTGTCAACACACTGATCGACAAAGCTGACGCACAACTGCGGATTCAGATATTCGTCTGGTCGGCCGGAACATCGGGCGGCACAGTGGCTGCCCCCTCTTCTTCGGTGCACGTTACTTCGTCCGCGCCAAGGCCGTAGCAGGTCATCGACAGCGACCCCATCGCATAGCCGCGCACCAGCGGGTTCAGCGGTTCGCCACGCGCAGCCGCCATTCCGGCCAGATACAGCAGCGGAATGAAGTGATCTGGCGTCGGGACGGCCAGACCGTAATCCGGGTGCTCCATCACCCGCAGCAGATCGCCGGGTTCATCGCGCAACTGGGCAAGCACCGCGTCGTCGAACCGTTCCGCCCACTCGAACGCCGCGTCCGGCTGGTTCCAAACCACACGGCCAAGGTTGTGAACCACATTGCCGCTGCCCAGCACCATGATCCCGGCATCCTGAAGCGCGGCCAGACTGGCACCGAGTTCAAGGTGGTACTCCATCGGCTTCAGCGCGTTGATCGACAATTGCAGCACCGGCACGTCTGCTTCCGGATAGAGGTGGGCAAGCACGCTCCAGGTGCCGTGATCCAGCCCCCACTGATCCCGGTCAAGCCCCACCCAGGTGGGCTTGACGGCCTCCACGACCTCTCCTGCGATGTCCGGCGATCCGGGTGCCGGGTATTCGAAGGCGTTAAGCTCTGGTGGAAAACCGTAGAAATCGTGGATCGTTCTGGGTCGCGGCATTGCGGTGACTGCCGTGGCGCCGATGAACCAGTGCGCAGAAACCACCAGCACGCCCCGGGGGCGGGGTATCCGCTCGCCCATGCGGCGCCACGAACGGGTGAACCCGTTGTCTTCAAGTGTGTTCATCGGACTGCCATGGCCGATGAACAAGGCCGGTGCATGGGTCATCGGGCGCTCCCTTGCTTAACTTTGCTGCGAGACATGAACGCTCAGGCTTTTAGCAGGAGCCCGCGGCATCTGCATGTCATGGTTAATTGAGCCCATCCCTGCTCGCGGCCTATGCAGAGGGGGTCGTACGATCACCATTCCGGCAAAAATGGCTGCGAAGATGCCAGCGGTCGGGGTCAGCGATGGGCCGCCTTCCACGCTCCCATTGAGCCGAGATACACATCCAGCTTGCCAAATCCCCGGCTGGCCAGCCAGCCCGCGGCGACGGTGGCGCGCATGCCGCTGGCGCACATCAGGGTTTAACGGCGCGCCGGGTCGAGTTCACGCCAGCGTTCGTTGAGTTCGCCGGCATAAATGTGCTCGGACCCGTCGATCGCGCTCTCGGCCCGTTCGTCTGCGTCGCGCACGTCCAGCAAGGTCCAGTCGTGATCGGACGCAACCAGCCTTCGCTCCACCTCATCGGTGCCGATCATCCCGATGGCTTTCATTTCATGCCCCTGCGCAGCGGCCGGAACGATGCCGACGTAACCTCCCGCGACATTGTCGAGCGAAATTCGCACCAGATGCGTCATGGCCGCCTCGAGCTGATCTTCGTCCGAAGCGAGCAGGGCAACGCTCTCGCCTTCACGAATAAACCAGCCTGCGAAAGCGGAAATCATGCTCACAGGCAGGCTCATCGAGCCAGGCAAATGGCCCGCCGCGAAGGCCAGCGGTTCGCGCACGTCGACCAGATGATCGACGTCCAGCGCCTTCAGCTCGGTCAGCGAAAGGCGCTGCGGGCGCATCACGCGCGGCGCCGGCACGCTGCCTTCCAGATTGAGCCGCTCCATCAGCCGGAAGTACGGCGGCTGGTAGTGGTTCTCCGCCACCTTGAAGTCGATGAACGCCTCCCGGCTGGCGAACTGCAGGCGCGGATTGTTCGCCCGCTCGTGCCCCAAGGTTGAAAACTCGCGCTCCGCCATGCCCGATCCGCAGACGGAGCCGGCCCCATGCGCAGGGTACAGGATTACCTGATCGCCGAGCGCGAGGATTTTCTGCAGCGAATCGTACAGCAGTCCCGCCACCTCGCGCTTGCGATCGGGGTAGAAATCCGTACGGCCCACATCACCCACGAACAACGCATCGCCGGTGAACACCCCCACCGCCCCGTCCCCGTATTCCGTGTCGTAAACCGCAAAGGCGAGGTGATCGTCGGTGTGGCCGGGCGTCTCCAGCACCCGGACCGTCAGCTGCCCGATCTTGAATTCGTCTCCTTCACGGGCGGTGTCGGCGTACACAACATCACCTGCCGGATTGGGACCGTGGAGCACACGCGCGCCAGTCAGGTTCTTCAGAATGGGCGCACCGGAAACCAGATCCTCGTTCCTGTGCGTCTCGAAGATGTGAGTGATTTCCAGCCCTTCGGCTCGGGCCATTTCCACATAGCATGCGCAGTCGCGGCGCGGGTCGATCACTGCGGCCTTGCCGCCCGAACCGACCAGGTAGGACAGATGGGACAGGCCCGGCGTCTTGATTTTTTCAAGCAGCATCAATCATCTCCTTGCATCATGAACCGGCCGCCGCCGCAAATCGATCCCGGCGCTGCGTCAATCGTGGACGGTCAGGCCGAGCGCCGCCAGAAAGGCGCAGCAACGCTTCGCGCCATGCAACGCGAACTAGATCATCCCGCGCGCAGCATCCTCGACG
The DNA here is from genome assembly GCF_022605525.1 of Porphyrobacter sp. GA68. Taxonomy (GTDB): domain Bacteria; phylum Pseudomonadota; class Alphaproteobacteria; order Sphingomonadales; family Sphingomonadaceae; genus Qipengyuania_B. Next base: position 963,997 of record NZ_JAKQYJ010000001.1, on the reverse strand, counting down.
GGCATTTCGGGATGCCCGCCGTTGCTGGCCAGTTCCCGGAACGCACGGTCCTGTGACAGGAACACGCGGCCGTTGAGGGTGTCGAGGAAGTGCGTGCGTTGCAGCCGGTCCATCACCGGACCCTTTACCTCCGACAGGTGCAGTCCGATGCCCGCGTCGATCAGGCGGTGGTTGATCGCCTCCAGGCTCTCCAGCCCCGACGCGTCGATCTCGTTGACGGCGCTGCACATCAGGATGACGTCCCGCACCGCGGACCGCTCCGCGACCTGTTCCAGCACGTATTCTTCCAGCCAGCGGGCATTGAGATAGGTCAGGCTTTCGTCGATGCGGATCGACAGGACGTGCGGCACGGTGAACACCTTGTGCCGCTCCACATTGCGGAAGTGCTCGCTTTCGGGAACCCGCCCCACGATGGCGGCATGGGGGCGGCTGGCGCGCCACAGGTAAAGCAGCAGGCCGACCGCGACCCCGGCGATCACGCCCATCTCCACTCCGGCCAGCAAGGTAGTGCCGATGGTCGCCATGTGCGCGGCGAAGTCGGTCCTGGAATAACGCCACAGCCGGCCGGGCGTCCTGAGGTCCACCAGGCTCAGCACCGCGACGATGATCGTCGCCGCCAAAGTGGCGATCGGCAGGTTGAATAGCAGGGGCGTGAGGAACAGGCCCGCCAGCGCGATCCCGACCGCGGTGAAAGCGCCCGCCGCCGGCGTCTGCGCACCGGCGTCGAAATTGACCACCGAACGCGCGAACCCGCCCGTTACCGGATACCCGCCCGACAGAGCGCTGGCGATGTTGGAGGCGCCGAGGCCGACCAGCTCCTGATCGGGTGAAATCCGCTGCCGGCGCTTCGCCGCGAGGGTCTGCGCCACCGATACGCTCTCGACGAAGCCGATGATCGATATGAGGAGCGCGGGCACCCAGAGCTGGGAAATGAGCCCGAAATCGGTCGATGGCAGGGCGAAGGGAGGCAAGCCTTGCGGGATCGCCCCGACCACGTTCACGCCGCGCTCGCCCAGGTCGAGCAGGACTACGGCGAGGATGGTCACGGCGACAGCCACCACCGGCGCAATCTTGGCGCTGATGTCGGCGGCGCGCGCGTTCACGTCGAGCTTCAGCAGCAGGGGCTTTGATCCTTTGCGCGCCCAGAACAGGAACAGCGTCGCCGGAACCCCGATAGCCATGGTCCATGGGTTGATCGCGCCGAGAGCCGAACCAAGGCTGCCCAGCATCTCGGGCCAGTTGTCTCCACCGGCCGAAATGCCGAGGATGTGGCCGAGCTGGCTGGTCGCGATCAGGATGCCGCTGGCACTGATGAAGCCGCTGATCACCGGATGCGACAGCAGGTTGGCAAGGAACCCCAGTCGCAACATCCCCATGACCGCCAGCATCACCCCCGACAGCGCGGCGAGCGTAATGGCCGCCTCCATATACAGCGCGGTGCCCTGCGCGGCCACGGCTCCCGCGGCGCTCGCCGTCATCAGCGAAATGACGGCGACCGGACCCACCGCCAGTGTGCGGCTGGTCCCGAAGATCGCGTAAGCCACCAGCGGCAGGATCGACGCGTACAGGCCAACGACCGGCGGCAGCCCGGCCAGAAGGGCATAGGCGAGGCTTTGCGGAATCAGCATGATCGTGACGATGACCGCCGCGACCAGATCGTTCGTCAGGACGTCCCTGTCATAGGTCCGGCCCCATTCGAGGATTGGCAGAAACCTTGCCAGGCGACTGCCGCCGCTTGGCCTGGCGTAAGGACCGCTCTGCTTGCCGCCCGCCCCCCGGCTGGTCATCAGGCGGCGTTCCTCATCTGGGGCTTGGCCAGCCATTCGTGCCCCTTGAGCATGCCGTTCCAGTAGATCCACGGCAACGCTTCGGTCTTGAGCAGCCAGGCCAGCCTGCTCGGGTGCGTGCTGTCGATGACCCAGCGCGGAAACGAGGGCAGCAGTTTGCCATCATAGCCGAACTCGGCCAGCACGACCTTGCCCCGCGCCACCGTCAGCGGGCACGAACCATAGCCATCGTACTGGGCGACCGGCGTGTCTCCATCCAGCACTGCCAGTGCATTGACGGCGGCAACGGGGCTTTGCTTGCGCGCTGCCGCAGCGGTCTTGGCGTTGGGAGCGGAACAGGCATCGCCCACGCCGAATACATTGGGGTAACGAACATGCTGGAGCGTGAACTTGTCCACATCGACGAAGCCACTTTCCTCATGCGCCAGCGGGCTGTCCGTCACGAACGAGGGCGCGACCTGCGGCGGCACCGCGTGGAGCATGTCAAATCCCACCGTTTCTTCGCCGTCCGGCGTCTTGAACGTGGCTTGACCCGCAGGTCCGTCCACGGCGATCAGCGTCTGGTTCAGCTTCACGCCGATGCCGTACTTCTCGACATACTCCATGAGCGCGGGGACATACTCCTTCACCCCGAACAGGGCGGCCCCGGCGTTGCGGAACTCGACGTCAATGCTGCCCAGCACGCTGCGGCGTTCCCAGGAGTCGCACGACAGGTACATTGCCTTCTGCGGCGCGCCCGCGCATTTGATCGGCATCGGCGGCTGGCTGAAGATCGCCCGGCCTGCCTTTAGCCGCTGGACCAGTTCCCAGGTATAGGGCGCCAGATCATAACGATAATTGGAAGTGACTCCGTTCCGGCCAAGGGTTTTCTCAAGCCCATCGATCTTTTCCCACGCAAGTCTGATACCGGGCGCGACGATCAGCACGCGGTAAGAAACCGTGCTGCCATCTGCGAGGGTGATTTGATTGGCCTCGGGCTGGAAAGAGACAGCCGCCTGACGCAGCCATCGCGCGCCCGCTGGCATGACGCTGGACATGGAGTGGCGGGTGGAGGGCGCCTCGAACACACCCGCGCCAACCATGGTCCAACCTGGCTGGTAGTAGTGGTCGTCGCGCGGCTCGACGATGGCGAGGTCGAGAGAAGGTCGTCGTCGCAGCATGGATGATGCGGTGGCGATGCCTGCCGAACCTCCACCTATAATGACGACGTCGTGGTGCAGTTCTGTTGTCATGGCAGGATCTCCTGATGGTTCTGCTAGCCGCCCAACCGATCGCGAAGCGGGGACAGATCGTACCCCGCTTGCCGGGCGTTCTCGATCCGCTCTTGGGCGCTAAGATCGTCGGCGTTGCTCAGGGCGTCGAGCATGATCGACCGCGTGCCCGAACGGCAATAGGCCAGCACCGGGCCGTTCGTTTCACGGCGCACCTTGCCGAACGCGTCGATCGCCGCTTCGGGGAACGCGCCGCCAGTTACCGGGATGTGGTGGAACGACAGGCCTGCCTCCTCCGCAGCCCGGCGCATGACGTCGGCAGCGGGCTGGCCAGCCTCCTCCCCGTCGGGTCGGTTGCAGATAACTGCCGCAAAACCTTCATCGGCTACGCTCCCGAGATCGGACGGAGAGAGCTGCGGCGCAACAGCGAAGGAGTCGGTGACACGGCTGATCTTCATGCGCTTTTCCCTTCAAAGATTTTTACGGCGGCCATGCCGGCAAGCAGGGCAATGACGAAAACCGCCGCAGACGCCGGCTCTATCGCGAGCGCCGCGATGCCTGGACCTGGACACAGGCCCGCGATGCCCCAGCCAATGCCGAACAGGGCGGCGCCGCCGATCAGGCGCGGACTGAGATCCGATTTGGTGGGGACGTGGAACTCGTCCGCAATCAGGGGTTCAGCCATTCGCGGCACCAGACGCCACGCGATAGCCATCACCAATACGGCCCCGCCCATGACGAAGGCCAAGGTGGGATCCCAGTTGCCGAACAGGTCGAGAAAACCGCGCACCCGTGCGGGGTCCGTCATTCCACCCAGCGCCAGACCTGCGCCAAACAGCGTACCGACAGCGAGAGAGGTTATCGCAGTACGCATCACAGCACCTCCAGACCGAGCGCGTTCATCGCGGCAACGGTGGCTATGCCTGCCGCCATGAAAGTGACCGTCGCGACGATCGACCGGGTGGACAGCCGGCTGACACCGCAAACGCCGTGCCCGCTGGTGCAGCCACTGCCCAGCCGGGTGCCCATGCCTACCAGCACACCGGCAATGGCGAGAGTCACCGGGCTTGCGAAACTCGCCTGCAACCCGCCTGACGCCAGCATCACGATCAGCGCGCCGAGCGGCAGCCCCAGCACGAACATCCAGGCTCCACTGCGGGCAATGCCGCTGCCGCCAAGGCCGACTGCCTTTGCCGCCAGTCCCGACACGCCAGCGATCCGGCCAAGGGCGAGCAGCATCAGCGCGGCCGCCAAGCCGATGAGCACACCGCCCGCCAGGCCCGCCAGCGGCGCGGCTTCGGGATAGCCGGGCAGCGTCATACCGCGTTCACCGGTATCTTGATGTAACTGACGCCGTTATCCTCCGGCTCGGGCAGGCGCCCGCCGCGGATGTTCACCTGCACCGACGGCATGATGAGCTTGGGCATCGCCAGCGTCTTGTCGCGCGAAGTGCGCATGGCGACGAACTCCTCTTCCGTCACACCGTCCTTCACGTGGACGTTTTCCTCTCGCTGCTGCCGAACCGTGGTTTCCCAGGCGTATTCGTCGCGGCCCGGCGCCTTGTAATCATGGCACAGGAACAGCCGGGTTTCATCCGGCAAGGCCAGGAGCCGCCGGATGGAACGGAACAGCTGTCCTGCATCGCCGCCCGGGAAATCGGCGCGCGCGGTGCCGAAATCCGGCATGAAAATCGTATCGCCGACAAACGCCGCATCGCCGATGATGAATGCCATGTCGGCCGGAGTGTGTCCCGGCACGTGAAGGGCGATGCCCTCCAGCTCACCCACGGAGAACCGCTCTCCGTCATCGAACAGCTTGTCGAATTGCGAGCCGTCCCGCTCGAAATCCGTGCCCGCATTGAACAGCTTTCCGAATACCTCCTGCACCCGGATTATGTCCCGCCCAATGGCGAGCTTGCCGCCCAGCTTTTCCTGCAGATAGGGCGCAGCCGAAATGTGATCGGCATGCGCGTGGGTTTCGATGTGCCACGTCACTTTGAGATTATTCAAAGTGACATATTCCACGATGCGGTCGGCCGAGCCGTTCGACGTGCGCCCCGAAGCCGCCTCGAAATCAAGCACCGAGTCGATCACCGCCGCGTCCAGCGTATGCGGATCATGTACCACATAGGACACGGTGTTGGTGGCTTCGTCGAAGAAGCCGGCGATTGACGGGCGCAGGCGCTTGTCCGCACGGGCGCGATCCACTTGCGCGGAAGCATCGTCGAGGTGCCTGTCAGCGGACACGGGTTTTCTCCTGTTAGTTACATAAATTGTGTATACGTATTGCTATTGGTTTGTCAAGTGGTATGAGGTAGAGATGACACGTGAGTTGCCAGTATCGGGTGAAGAGCAGGCGGCACCCTGCGCAGGGCTGCGGATCGGGGACGTGGCGCCAGATTTTTCGGCCCGCAGCACCGCCGGCCAGGTTCGCCTTTCCGACTATCGGGGTCGCTGGCTGATCCTGTTTTCGCATCCCGCCGATTTTACCCCGGTCTGTACGAGCGAGTTTGTCGCCCTGGCAGGGCTCGCGACCGAGTTCGAGAAACGTGATTGCGCGCTCATGGCGCTATCGGTGGACAGCCTGTTCTCGCACTTTGCCTGGCTGAGACTCATCCGTGATCGCTTCGATGTGGAAGTGCGGTTCCCGATCATCGAGGATCCCACGATGGTCATCTGTCAGGCGTATGGAATGGTGGCGCCGGATGACCGTGACAGCGCCACCGTTCGCACTACCTTCTTCATCGACCCGCTCGGCGTGATCCGTGCGATGACCTGTTACCCACCGAATGTGGGACGATCGACGGCGGAGATGCTGCGCACGCTTGATGCGCTTCAGGCGGTCGACACTGCCGGCGCGCTTGCCCCCGCCAACTGGAGGCCGGGAGAGCCGCTTCTGGAGCAGCCTGACGTCACGCTCGACGCCCTGTTCTCCGCCGGAGGACAGGCCGACTGGTTCATGAAGCAAGCCGACGAGGCGGCGGGCAGATGACCGACGGCGAACTGGTTGACGCGCTCAAGGCGCTTGCCCATCCGCTGCGACTGCGGGTCATGCGTGCACTGATTGCTGCAGAGCGGAGCGTCGGTCAGATCGAGGAAGCGGCAGGGATCGGGCAGCCGACCCTTTCGCAACAACTCGCCGTTCTGCGCAGAGCCGGCCTCGTCAGGACCCGGAAAGAGGCAAAGCTCGTCTACTACCGGATCGACGAGACCGCCTTGGCCGACGCGGTTGTGGCCCTCGGCGGACTGGGCGGGACAGCGCCCACCTCCATCCCTCCGACCGCGCCGCGCCGTTCGCCGGCGGGAGTCGCCAATTTCGCCCGGCTCTCCTGACCCTTGCTCGCCACGCGTAATTCAGGATGACGGGTGGTGCCAATGTTCCGCAGGCCTCTCGAGGTTACTGTCCGCCCGACGCGATAGCCATCAGAATGGCCGTGCATCAGAACGGGATATCGTCGTCCAGATCGTCGTAGTCGGAGCCGCCCTTATTCCAGCCGCCCGCCCCGCTCTTGCCGCCAGAACTCGACGACCCGCCTCCGGACGATCCGCCGCCAGAGGAGCCGCCGCCCTGCCAGCCGCCGCCCTCGCCTCCCCGGCCGCCGCCGCCCGAAGCGCCGTCGAGCATGGTCATGACCCCGCCCATGCCGCCAACCGACACTTCGGTGGTATAGCGATCGTTGCCTGACTGGTCCTGCCACTTGCGGGTGCGCAAGGATCCTTCGATGTACACCTTGGAACCCTTGCGCAGATAACGTTCGGCTACGCCGACGAGACCGTCCGATTGCAGCACCACGTTGTGCCACTCCGTGCGTTCCTTGCGCTCGCCGGTCTGCTTGTCCTTCCAGTTTTCGGACGTCGCGATGCGCAGGTTGGCAATGCGTCCGCCGTTCTGGAAGCTTTTCACTTCCGGATCGGCGCCAAGATTGCCGACCAGAATTACCTTGTTGACGCTGCCCGCCATCTCATTCTCCGAAAAGGACGAAGCGCGCCGGTGGCCGGCTCTACAGGCCGAGGGCCAGCGCGCTCCAGTAAGTCAATCCAGCGAAGATATAGGCAAGGCCAAACAGATACGCCACCATGAACAGAGGCCATTTCCACCCATTTGTCTCGCGCCTGGCAACAGCGATGGTGGACAGGCATTGCGGGGCAAAGACGAACCACGCGAGGAACGCCAGCGCGGTGGGCAGCGTCCAGCCTGCGGCGATCCGCTCCGTCACTTCGGCCGCCACCACGTCCTCGTTCTCCGCATCGACTGCGTAGATCGTACCCAGCGAACTGACCGCCACCTCGCGTGCGGCCAAGGCGGGGATGAGCGACATGGCGATATCGCGGTTGAAGCCGATCGGCTCAACCACAACCGCGATGCCGTTCCCGATCCTGCCGGCGATGGAGGCGTCGACCTGGCTTTCTCCGGGTGCCGCCCGCGGGAAGCTCAGCAGCAGCCACAGAACAATGGTCGCGGCAAAGATGATGGTGCCCGCCCGCCGCAGGAATACCCAGGCGCGTTGCCACAGGCCCATCGCCAGATCGCGCATGACCGGCCATTGATACCGCGGCAATTCCATGATGAAGCCGCTCGCCGAACCTCTGGTGACGGACCGGCGCAGCACCAGCGCGACAACCATGGCGCCCACTATGCCGGCGAGATACAGGCAGAACAGGACCAGCCCCTGCAGGCCCACCACGCCTCCGACCACCGTGTTGGGTATCACGGCGGCGATCACCACCGCATAGACCGGCAGGCGCGCCGAACAGGTCATCAGAGGAGCGACAAGGATGGTGGTCAGCCGGTCCTTTTCGTCGGCGATCGCGCGGGTGGCCATGATGCCGGGAATGGCGCAGGCAAACGATGACAGGAGCGGGATGAAGCTGCGCCCGGAAAGGCCGACACGGGCCATCATCCGGTCCATCAGGAACGCCGCGCGGGCCATGTAACCGCTCGCTTCCATTACAAGGATGAAGGCGAACAGGATCACGATCTGCGGCAGGAACACAACCACCGACCCGACGCCGGCGAACACCCCTTCGATCAGGAAGGCGCGCAGGAACCCTTCCGGCAACAGATCGCCCACTATCCCCGCAATGGCGCTGACGCCGCTGTCCAGTGCGTCGGCGAATGGCGTTGCCCAGGCGAACACGGCCTGGAACATGACGAACAGGAGACCGAACAGGACGACGGGGCCCGCCCATGGATTGAGAAGCAGCTGGTCGAGCTTGGACTCCACGGTGTAGCGGGTCGAGCGCGCCAGCACCGCTGCGTTGGCCATGTGGCGCGCCTCCAGCCGCCGTTCCGGCAGGGTGATATGCCACCGCTTCGCCTCCACATGCGTTGCGGGTTTGTCCTGTGCAGCCGTCCCGATCGCTTCGCGCAGCGCTTCCAGGCCTCGCCTGCGCACCGCGACGGTGGGGATAACCGGAACGCCAAGCGCCCGACCGAGCGCCTCTGCATCGAGCGTCAGTCCATCCCGCTCGGCCAGGTCCACCATGTTCAGTGCGGCGATTACCGGAAGGCCTTGCTCGAGCACCTCCTGCGCAAACACGAGATGCTGTTCGAGGTTGTTCGCGTCCAGCACCAGAATCACCAGGTCCGGCCGCGCTTCGCCAGCGAGCCGGCCCAGCAGCACGTCGCGCGTCACTGCTTCGTCCGGACTCGCCGCATCCAGGCTGTAGGCGCCGGGCAGATCGACCAGTTCCATCGGCTCGCCCGAAGGCAGGATCATACGACCGGCCTTGCGTTCCACGGTGACGCCCGGGTAGTTGGCGATCTTCTGCCGGGCGCCGGTCAGCTTGTTGAACAGCGCGCTTTTTCCAGCGTTGGGATTGCCGACCAGCACAGCGCGGCGCAGGCGCGTCATAGCTCCTCCGTCACCGCGATTGCTTCGGCATGGGTCAGCCGCAGCGCAATGACTGCCCGCCCGAGGCGCAGGGCAATCGGCTCACGCCCGCCGAACACCCCGCGATACGCGATGCTGACTTGTGCGCCTTCGTCCACGCCCAGCGCGCGCAGCCGCTTGGCGTCGTCATGCGCCAGCCGGTCCCAGGCGACAGCGACGATACGCGCCGGGCGATTGACGCCCAGGGTGTTCAGGGTGCTACCCGTCATGGATCGTCCGGTGGCAGAAAGCGGCGCTTCTTGCAACTGATTATCAGTTGAGAGAAGCAGTTCCCTATTCCCAGCGCGCAGCCCGGGAAGCAGGGCGCAAGCGACGAGAGAGCATGGCAGCAGGCAGTTGTGGGCGATCATCTTGCCACGTGTCCGCCGGCATTGCCGCAGACCGCGGGGATCTTAAGGAGCCTATCGCTCCGGGTACCTCAGCCGACCCAGAAAGCGCAGCACGTTGAAGCCTTTGCGGTTCGGTCCGATCAAGCGGGCCTTCACCTTTTCGAACTGCATTACCCCATCCAGCCTTCGGTTGAGAAAGGCGCGGGTGTCGGCCTTGCCTTCGCTGGTGTCGTCAACGAACACCGCCAGGGTTGCAGCGTACACTCCTGCCAGAATGGCCCGCTTCGTGTAATGATTGTAATCTGTGGCCGTGTCGCCCGCCAGCCGCCACATCAGATCCGCGCTGCGCCAGCCGGTGCGAAGGGCGCGGGCGGCGTTGGCCGGCATAGCCATGACGGCCAGGGCGCGGCGCAGCGCCTCTTCGCGCATCTCCGCCTGTTCCAGCCGGAACCAGATCAACGTGCGGATACGGTCGCGTACCTTGAGCGCGGCCAGCTCTTCCTTCGTGAAGCGGGCCAGCATGGCGGCATCGACATGGTCTATCCATGCTTCCACCATTGCCATCTTGCCGCCCGCAAAGGCGAGGCGGGCAACTTCAGGGTCATATCCTTCCTGCTGCGCCGCCAGCGTCACCGCCTCGGTGGTCCAGCCATCGAACACGGCAGCGTCGGCAATGGCCGGGGCGAGCAGCAGGCGCAGGTCGTCGAGCGTTGGGTCGACGGGGTGCTCGACCGCTGCGGTTGCGGTCAGATCAGGCACCTGGGCCATAGGTCCTGCCCTGTTCGCTGCGCTCTGCCGCCGCGCGCGTGAACTCCTGCACCATGGGGCTGCGTTCTCCCGCGAGCCGGGCATAGTCGAGCGCAGTGCGGCCGGAATTATCTGCGTGGTCGGGATTGGCTCCCTTGTTCAGCAGCAGGCGCACCAGCGCCAGATTGTTTTGATGGACAGCCGCGATCAGCGGCGTCTCGCCCGTGCGATCGGTCGGATCGACGCGGGCACCCGCCGCCAGCAGCACCTCCACCCCGTCGACAAACCCCAGATTGGCCGCGATCTGCAGCGGCGTGCGGCCGCGCTTGTCGGCAATGTTGGGATCGGCCCCCTTCCCCGTGAGGAAGCGCAGCCAGGTGGTATCACGCCGTTCGGTCACGATGTGCAGTGCGGTTTCTCCGCTGGAAAGGTCGCGGGCATTGATGACGGTGGAACCCGGCCGTTCGACCGCCTCGGTGACAACGGTGCCATTGCGGTCGCGAACACCTTTGAGAAACGTGTATCCTTCGGAAAACTGCTGCGCCGAGGCAGGGGTCGCCGCCATGCCTGCGAAACCAAGCATCAGGGCCAGAGCCAGGCTCATTTGCTTCATCATCACACCCCGTTGTGCCCAAAACATCGGCTTATCCCTTGCGGCTGGCCGCTTAGCAGACCATTAACCGCAGCGCCATGCCCACACAATCGACTCTCCGCGTCCGGCCCCTTCTCGGGCTGGCTTCCGCTCTGCTGGCAACGGCCGCTCTGACGGCCTGTTCCGCCGCTCCGCCCGCCGAACCCCCGTTGCAAGGGGCAACGATCGGCGGCGACTTCACCTTGACCGGCGAAAACGGACAGCCGGTCAGCTGGTCCGATTTCGACGGTCGATACCGCATCGTGTACTTCGGTTTTACCTACTGCCCGGATATCTGCCCGACCGACGTGCAGCGTTCGATGCGCGGTCTTGCGCTGTTCGCCCAGAAAGAGCCGGGACTGGCGGCGAAGGTGCAGCCGATCTTCATCTCCATCGACCCGGAACGCGACGATCCCGCCGCGCTTGCAGAATTCACCGCCGCGTTTTCGCCCGATCTGATCGGTCTGACGGGAACGCCGGAACAGGTGAAGCAAACGGCGGAGAAGTTCGCCGTGTTCTACAGCCGGGGCGAAGAACAGCCGGGCGGCGGATACCTCATGAACCATTCGAACATCACCTACCTGTTCGGTCCTGAGGGAGAGCCGATCGCAACCCTTCCAACCGATCAGGGCGCCGAAGCCGTCGCTGCGGAACTGGCGCGATGGGTGCGCTGAGAGACAGGTTCTGGGAACTGCCGCTGGGGCAGCTGACCACGCCCGAGTGGGAGGCGCTGTGCGATGGCTGCGGCCGATGCTGCCTGCACAAGCTGGAAGACGAGGATACCGGCGAGGTCGTGGAAACCAATGTCGCGTGCGAACTGCTCGACACGAGAAGCGCCCGCTGCACCGACTACGCCGGACGCAAGGCCAGAGTACCCGACTGTTTGCGCCTTACGCTGAAAATCGTGCAAAATGTCAGCTGGCTGCCGCCCACCTGCGCTTATCGCCTGCGCGCTGACGGACAGCCGCTGCCCGATTGGCACCCACTGGTTTCCGGCCACACGGACGGCGCGGTTCGCTCCGGCATTTCAGTGGCGGGGCGCGCCATCAGCGAGATCGAGGCTGGTCCGCTGGAGCATCACGTCGTGGAATGGCGGAGCACCGGAGCGCAAGCCGCTTGATCGACTGGCTACGCCGTCCGCCCGCCGAGCTGACGGTGGAGGTTGGCGGGCGCACCCTGCCGCTTGCCGTTCGGCGCCACCCGCGCGCCACGCGGATGATCCTGCGGCTGGGGGCCACCGGGCGCGAGGTATGTGTCACCTTGCCGCCCTGGGGCCGCACGCTCGATGCGCTGGCCTTCGCCCGCAGTCGCAGCGGCTGGCTGGAGGCGCAGCTGGAACGGCTGCCGACGCCAGCCTGCCCGGTCGCGGAAGGGAATCTGACCTATCGGGGCGCTGTTCTATCCATCCAGTGGAGCCCCGGACGAGCGCGCAAGCCACAAATCTGCGGCCCGACCCTGCACGTAGGCGGCCCTCAGCAAAGCCTGCGCCCTCGCCTGCAGCGGTGGCTGGAGGAAGAAGCGAGGCGGGTCATGGCCGCCGATCTGGCCGAATACTGCTCGCTCGCAGGTGTTGCCACCCCGCCTTTCTGCCTTTCCCGCGCCCGGCGTCGCTGGGGCAGCTGTTCGGGCAAGGGGACAATCCGCGTGAACTGGCGACTGATTCAGGCACCTGACCATGTGCGTCGCTCCGTTGTCGCGCATGAGGTCGCGCACCTGCTGCATTTCAACCACTCGCCTGCCTTCCACGCCTGCCTGGCCGATCTGTTCGACGGCGACCTGGCGGCGGCGGACCGGTGGCTCAAGCACGAGGGACGCGCGCTTTACCGGCACTTTGGCTGAGATTCACGGGTTGGCGCGGGACGCAGGCCGCCTTATCTTTGCCACGCATGAGAATGATCAGCCGATACGATCCGCGTGGCGGAATTGCCGATTTCTGGGAAGTGTTCCGCCAGCCCAACCCCTATCGCTGGCCCATACTCGCGGCGTCAGCTGTGATTACCGGCTCGTTGATATGGCTGGTCACGCATGAAACGATCTACGCCCCGCCCGAACGACCCACCGTGACCTATATCACCACCTTTGCAGACGGGCGAACCGACGCGGAGATTGCGGCTCGCAACGCGGAACGGCAGCAGGTGCAGGATGCACTCAATCGCCTGCGAGAGGAGCAGGCAGAGACGAGCAGGGAACTGTACCGCCAACTCGGCCGCGCCACTGGCCTTGATGTGGATGCCATGGAGGCACGGATCAGGGCTGAGGAGGAAGCGGCTCGGCGGCAGGCTGCGCAGGAAGGCAATACAACCGCTAATGCTCCACGATAATGATGGCCGCTGGCTGGCGGCGGCGGCACGGCTTGCAGAGCACGGCCGGCCGCTGAGCCTGCCCAACCCGGCGGTGGGGGCCATGCTGGTCAGGAACGGCAAGGTCGTGGGACACGGCTGGACCCAGCCTGGCGGGCGTCCTCATGCCGAAGCGGCGGCGCTGGAGCAGGCGGGCGAAGAAGCCAAGAACGCGACCCTGTATGTGACGCTCGAACCGTGTGCGCACCACTCCGGCCGGGGTCCGAACTGTGCCCAATTGCTCGTCGATGCGGGAGTGCGGCGGGTGGTCTATGCCATGCTGGACCCCGATCCGCGCACTGCGGGGCGCGGCATCATCCGGCTGCAGGCGGCGGGCATTGCTGCCGAACACGTTCCCTGCGCAGCGGCGGAGGCGGGGCTGGCCGGTTACGTCGCGCGCCACAAACGCGGGCGGCCGTTCGTCACGCTCAAGCTCGCGATGTCGCTGGACGGCCAGATCGCGTTGCCGGACGGGCAGAGCCAGTGGATCACAGGCTCGCCCGCCCGCGCCCACGTCCACGCACAGCGCGCGCGGCAGGACGTTATTCTGGTGGGCGGCAAATCCTGGCGCCATGACCGGCCGCGCCTGGACGTGCGCCTGCCGGGTCTGGAGAACCGTTCGCCCCGCCGGATGGTCCTGACCCGCGAGGAAGCGCCCGATGGCAGAGCGGTTTTGCGCGAACCCGAAGCGATCTTCGCCATGGAAGAACAGTACCTCTACATAGAGGGTGGTGCCGAAACCGCCGCGGCGTTCCTGCGCGCCGACCTGGTGGACCGCCTGGACCTTTACCGTGCACCGATCCTTGTCGGTGCGGGGCGCAGCGCCGTGGGCGATCTTGGGATAACCGAACTCGCACGAACGCACGGTCTGTGGCGACAGGTGGAGCGACGCCAGCTTGGCAGCGATCTTTACGAAGCCTACGAACGGACGCGATAGGAGTACTGCCCCATGTTCACCGGCATCGTCACCGCCGTCGGCACAGTTCTGACGGTTGAGGAGCGCGGCGATCTGCGGGTGCGGATCGCGTGCCCGTTTGATCCTGCAGACATCGGCATCGGCGCATCAATCGCATGTTCGGGGGTTTGCCTGACGGTGGTGGAGCGCGGCGGGGAAGCGGGCGATGCCTGGTTCGCGGTCGACGTGTCCGATGAAACCGTGCGTCACACCGCCGACCAGTGGCAGAGCGGGCGGCCCATCAATCTGGAGCCTGCCCTGCGGCTGGGCGACGAACTTGGCGGCCATATCGTCACCGGGCATGTGGATGCGGTGGGACACGTGCTCGCGGCAGACGAGATCGGCGGATCGACCAGGCTTGCCATCGGCGCGCCCGCTGCCCTTGCTCCATTCATCGCGCCCAAGGGTTCCATCACCGTTGACGGCGTCTCGCTGACAGTGAACGAGGTGGTCGATGAGACCGATGGCGCGACTCGCTTCACCCTCAACATCATCCCGCATACCGGTCAGGTGACGACACTCGGCGCACTGCGGCCCGGCGATCGCGTCAACCTCGAAATAGACGTTCTGGCACGATACCTGCGGCGCATGCAGGCAGTGGGCGGCATCTAGCGAGACGTGACAGCTGCGAAGCGGTGCGGTGTTGTGGTGGGCGGCCCCGTGGCGGCCCTGAGTTCCAGCCGCAAGGCAAGGCCCATGAACAAACGCCCGGGGGCGCCGAAAACCTAGGCCGAAACCCTGGCAAGGGCGTCGACGAACTTCGGCAGGTTTGCCTCAGTCAATCCCGCGACGTTGATCCGGCCCGAAGCGGCCATATAGACGCCGTGCTCCTCGCGCAGCCTGACGATCTGTTCGGGCGAAAGTTTCAGCATCGCAAACAGTCCGTTGCCATGCAGCAATTCGGCCAGGCCGACGCCCGGCGCCCTGTCGGCTGCCGAGGCCAGGGCTTCGCGCATGGAGCGGATCCGGTCGCGCATCATGGTCAGTTCCTCCTGCCAGTCGCGGGACAATGCCCCGTCGCCAAGCACCAGGCGAACCGCCGCAGCGCCATGATCGGGCGGCATGGACCAGTTCGCGCGCGCCAGGGCATTGGCGTTGGATGCGGCGACCGGCAGAACGGTTTCATCGGCGGCCAGCATGTACAGCGCGCCCACGCGGTCGCGATAAAGGCCGAAGTTCTTGTCGCAGCTATAGGCCACGGCGGCTTCGGGCACGGCGGCGAGGATCGCGCGCAGGCCGTGTGCATCCTCCTCCATTCCGCGCCCCAGCCCCTGATAAGCGACATCGACGATCGGGAATACCGAACCATCCGCCAGCGCCTGCGCCAGCTCGTTCCATTGCTCGGCACTGTAGTCGATGCCAGTCGGGTTGTGACAGCAGGCATGCAGCAGCACGGCATCGGCCGTACCCGCCGCGATATGGGTCAGAACCGCGGCCGCATCGGCGGTTCCTTCAGAGGCAACATGATCGAAGAGTACAGCCTCGAGGCCAAGATCCTCGATGATCTGCGCATGGTTCGGCCAGCTCGGCGTCCCGAGCAGCACCCGGCGACCTCCCGCCGCCTTCACCAGCGCCAGCGCCAGCCGCACTGCGCCCGTCCCGCCAGGCGTCTGCATGCCGGTCAGACGCCCGTGCATCCTTGCCTCGCCGGGGCCAAAGATGTGCGGCATCAGCGCTTTGACAAATTCCGTGTCGCCTTCCGGGCCGAGGTACGCCTTGCTCTCCTGCTCTGCCAGCAACCGCTTCTCCGCCGCCTTGACAGCGCGAAAGACGGGGGTGCCGCCATCGGCCGTGCGATAGACTCCAACTCCCAGGTCGATAGTGTCTGCCCGCTTGTCGGCAGCATGCAGCTTGATCAGCTGGAGGAGCGCATCGGGCGATTGCGGCTGGAGGCGGTCGAACATGGCCGCTCCATGCCGGGCGCGCGGCGGTGCCGCAAGCCCCATGGCGTCGGCACCCCTGCTCGCCCGCAGCTCAGTTCAGAACGGGAGCCAGGTCTGTTTCTCGGAAAACTTCATGTAACCCGCGTTCACCCCCAGGCGGAGACCGGCGCCCACCCTGATGGGGATCAGCACCACGCTGCCCTTGCGCAGGTACGAGGCGTTCATGCCGCCAACTGCATACAGCTGGCCTTCGGCGGCCGGATACCGCTCGTAAAGTTGCTGCGTGTCATACAGGTTGTAGACGAGGATAAAGGTGTTCCCCGCGTTGGCCCCGGCATCGAACCCGATGGACGGCCCCGTCCAGTACACCGGCATCTGTCCTTCGACCTTGTGGAACAGTGTGCCCGAACCATAGCGCGCGCCGACCACGAAGGCCGCGCCAGCCTCCCGGCCGACGATGTAACCATTGGGTTCGCCCTGCTTGCGCAGCACGTCCTCGATCAGGCGGGCCAGCCCCTCGGCGCCCTTGCCGAACAACCCTTCGGCCGCGCCGATGAGGTCGTCCTGCTTGTAGGTATCGCCTTGTGCGGCCGCGACCTGCGGCTGCGCCGCAGCCTGGCTGGCGGCGACGGATGCCTCCTCGGCGGTGACCACCCGCGGCGCGTCGTAGGGCGCGGGTTGATCGACCGGAAAGCTTTGCGCGGGCGGCGCGTAGGCATCCTGGGTCCGGTCGAGATCCGCATCGATGGCGGTGCTGGGGTCGATCCGCTGCACGGTCTGCGCGGCAAGCGGCTGGACCAGGAGTCCGGCGGCAGCGGCCACGGCGACGCCGAGCCGGCGAACGAGCGACAGGTGAAATTTCATGGCGGTCCCCTCCACTGCGGTACTCTAGCGGCTGACAGGTGGGTGGTCAGCAATGAAGCGCACGTTAACGCTTTGGGCTTGCGGAATGAAGCAAAAACATCCGGGTTGCTGGCAGGCGTTCGCACGGTTATAGCGCGATCCTCGCACCGGCCCCTGCCCGGTTTGCGGAGACGTGGGTGAGTGGCTGAAACCAGTTCCCTGCTAAGGAACCGTACTCTATCAGGGTACCGAGGGTTCGAATCCCTCCGTCTCCGCCAGCTATCTCGTGGTCTGGTACCTCGTGACTTAATATCTCAAGATCTCGCTGAACTTCACAGGGGGCAGTTTCGTCTGGCACGGTGCCGCGCGGCAGGCCGGCCTCCTGTGCGGTTGTGGCTTCTGGGAAGCTGATCGCGCTAGCGTCACCCTCGGGCGAATTGGACAAAACGAATGCAGCGCCTAAACAGGATGCATGGACGCACCCGCTCCCATCGCCGCGGCCAATCCCTGCTCTGCCTGCGCGATCCGTAACCGCGCCATCTGCGCCGACCTGGACGAGAACGAGATCGCCATTCTGAACACGCTGGGCCGGCAGCGTTTGCTGCAGCCGGGCGAGCAGCTCCTGTGGGAGGGGGAAGAGGCCGTTCTGGTGGCCAACGTGATCGCCGGTGTCCTCAAGCTGTTCACCCAGACCAGCGACGGCAAGGAACAGATCCTCGGACTGGCCTATCCCTCGGACTTCATCGGACGCCCCTTCGGCGAAACGACCCCCTATGGGGTAGAAGCATTGAGCGAGGCGCATGTCTGCGTCTTCAGACGCAGCGATTTTGATCGGTTCGCCCGCGAGCACCCCCGGCTTGAACACAAGTTGCTGGAACGCACGCTGGCCGAACTGGACCGCACGCGCCGCTGGATGCTGATGCTCGGCCGGATGAACGCGGAACAGCGAGTGGCGAACTTCCTGCTGGAAACCGCCGACCGGCTGGCACGCGATGGATGCGGCACCGCGGTGGGGGTACAGAGCGCGGCTTTCACCCTGCCCCTGTCGCGCCAGCAGGTCGCCGACGTGCTGGGGCTAACGATTGAAACTGTCAGCCGGCAGCTCACGCGGTTGAAGGCAGGCGGCATCATCGCCCTGCCCGCACGGCGGGAGGTCATCATTTCTGACCGGGCGAGGCTGGAAAATCTGATCGCCTAGACCGCGCGGCCAGCCCGATGATCGAGGGCGCCGGGGCGCGGTCCGCAGTGATCCGGACGAGGTCAGCGTCGCTGTTTAGCCCGGCGACTGCACCCCGCACCCGGCGTGCAGGAACAGATTGGCGCCACGGCCGGATCTGCTCTGGTCCGGTTCACGACATTGCGTGCGCCAACCGCCCGGGGAGGTAGGTTCGGTTCGTCTTTCCGCGGCGCAGACGAAGGCCGACGAACCAGAAGCCGAAGATCATCATCAGCCACGTCGCCGACTCCGGCACGGCCGCAAGGGTGGCGATCCCCGTTTGACCCAGATGCAGTTCACCCGGTCCTGACGTTGTGACGGTCAGGGTGGAAGAAAAGACATCGGTGCCTCGAACCCTGGGAAAGTTCTTCAGGTCGAATTCGCGTATTCTTTGCTGCGGACTGCTGTTGATGCTGCCGCTGCTGGTGACACTGGAGGAGCCGCCAAGAAACGTGGCGGTCAGTGTCGCGCTCCAAGTGAACACATCGTCAGACCCGGCATTCCCCTGGAACGACGCAAAGCCGTCGAGCAGCGTGGAGATGGCAAATCCATCGGTGACGGTGAATGGTCCGCTCGTAACGGTGAACGGACCCTTCGCTCCGCCTTGTGCCGGACTCTGGATGACAAGCGAATGGGTGTGTTGCGCAATGACATCAATGCCCGCACCTCCGCCCGCACTGTAAGCCATGCCGGCCGGACAGGCGAAACTGAAGCCGGATACGGAGCCCGATCCGGGGATCACGACCGTGCGTGAGGGCGGAGTGCAGTCGGGCGCGCTCATGACCACCGTGGTCGCCGCAGCAGGGCTTCCAAGCCCTCCGACCGCAAGGCAGGCGGCGACCAGCGGTGTTCGCCACCGCGCTTTGTCGATCAGCTTCAAGGATCGAGCGGCGACGGCGCTGCGTAGAGCGCTCCGCCGGGACAGTTTTGCGTGGGATTGAGCGAGACTGGCAAGAGATCCGAACATGGCGGCGTCCTCCTGTTAACCATAGTCTCACCAATACAGGTGCTGCGCAAGCTTTGCGTGTTTCGCGCCGCACCAGAAAACTTTAACATCTCAAGTACAAAAACGTGATGCTGCTTTCTTCATGCTGTTGATCCCAAAAAAAATACTCGTTGCCGGCTTCCTACCAAGATAGGCAATGGCTGCGTAACTTCTGCTGCTCCCACCTCTACCATTCGACGGTCGCTCGCACGTGCTCATCGGCTACCACCGGCAAGCTGCCGAGTCGGCTGCCGCACTGTTCTGCCTAGACCCGTTCTGCTAGCTGCAGGTCATGGCCGCCCGCGACACCCCCTATGACATTGCCGTCGTAGGCGGCGGCATCAACGGGTGCGGCATCGCGCGCGACGCGGCGGGGCGGGGTGCGCGGGTGCTGCTGCTGGAACAAGGGGATCTGGCGACCGGCACGTCGTCTGCCTCGTCCAAGCTGATCCATGGGGGACTGCGCTATCTCGAACACCGGGAGTTCGGTCTGGTGCGTGAAGCGCTGTTGGAGCGCGAGAAGCTGCGCGCCATTGCGCCGCATGTGATCTGGCCCCTCCATTTCGTTCTGCCGCATGTGCCGGGCCTCCGTTCCTACTGGTTGCTGCGCGCCGGGCTGTTCCTTTACGATCATCTGGGGGCAGGCACGCGGTCGCCCAGGACCCGCACTATTCGGCTCCAGAAACATCCGGCAGGCACCGTGCTGCGCCCGGAATACACCCGCGCCCTCGTGTTTTCCGACTGCTGGGGAGATGACGCGCGGCTGGTGGTGCTCAATGCGCGGGATGCGGCCAACCGGGGCGCCGATATCCGCACGCGCTGCCGCGTGACCGCTTTCATGCGGGAGGAAGGCGGCTGGCGCATTACGGCAGGCGGCGCGGAATACCGCGCCAGGGCGCTGGTGAACGCGGCGGGTCCGGGCGCGGTGAACCTGCTGGCGGCGGGCAGCATCGCCAGCAGCCACCGGATGCGGCTGGTCCGCGGCTCGCACATCGTCACGCGCAAGCTGTTCGACCACCCGTATCCGTATTTCCTGCAACTGCCCGATCGGCGCATCTTTTTCGCGATTCCCTATGAGGAGGATTTCACGCTGATCGGCACCACGGACGCCGAACACACCGGCCCGCTGGACCAGGTGCAAGCCAGCGAGGAGGAGATCGCCTACCTGTGCGCGGCCGCCAACCGCTTCTTTCGCCAGCCGATCGGGCGCGCCGACGTCCTGTGGAGCTTCGCCGGCGTTCGGCCACTCGTGCATGACGGGTCCGGGCGCCCGGAGGACGCAACCCGCGGCTATCGCCTGCAGCTGTCACCGCAAAGCGAAGGCGCGCCGCTCCTGACTGTCTTTGGCGGCAAGCTGACGGTGTACCGCCATCTGGCCCAGGAAGCGGTGGACTTGCTGGGAAGATGTATCTCGCTCGCCGGGCAGAGCGGATGGACCGGCGCCGCGGCATTGCCCGGCGGCGACTTCCCCGCCGATGATATCGACCACCTGGAGGAGCAACTGCGGGAACGCTACTCCTTTCTTGACGCGCGCACGATCCGGCGTATCGCCCGGGCTTATGGCACCTTCTGCTTCACGATCTTCGGCGAGCGCACCTCAAGGGCCGAGTGCGGCCGCCAGTTCGGACACGGCCTGCACCAGTGCGAGGTCGATTACCTGATGGCCCGGGAATGGGCGCGGACCGCCGATGACGTCCTGTGGCGCCGCACCAAGCTGGGCCTGCGCTTTTCGCCAGCTGAGACAGCGGCGCTGACCGCGTATATGATCCGGGAGCCGGCCGCATGACCATGCGCATCGTCGCGATCGGCGGCACGGTATTCCCCGGCAGTACAACCGAACTGGCGCTGCGGCAGGCCGCGCAGCCCGCCGTTGCGGCAGGAGCCGAGCTGACCGTGTTCGGAGGCGCATACCTGGCCGATCTGCCGCACTATCGGGGGATTGGCCACGATGTGCAATCGGGCGCGGCGCTGGTCGATGCGGTGCGGGCGGCCGATGGCATCATCATCGCCGCGCCGGGCTATCACGGGACCATCTCCGGGCTGGTCAAGAACGCGCTCGACTACCTGGAAGGGTTGGCCGGAGACGTGCGCCCTTATCTGCATGGCCGCCCGGTGGGCCTGATCGCCACCGCCTATGGCGACCAGGCGGCGATGGGCACGCTGCTCACCATGCGTTCCATAGTGCACGCCCTGCGCGGCTGGCCGACGCCAATGGGCGTGACCATCCGCACCCATCCCGAATTGTTCAGCCCCGAAGGCGAATGCCGCGACGACCGGGTGCGCGCCCAATTGCTGCTGGTTGGAGAGCAGGTCATAAGCGCCGCCACCCAGTTCTCCGGTGTGGAAAGCGACCGGGCTGACACTTGAGCACAGGGCGCAAAACGCTTCTACTGTGCTGCTGACGTGATTTGATCGGGAGGGGGAACTGAAATGGCGCTGGCACCTGAGATCGCCACAAGCACCGATCCAACCCCCGTTGAGGCCGAAGGAGCGCCGGTCAACGCACCGGGGCTGCAGTATTTCGTTTTCGGCCTGTTCTTCATCTTCGGAGGGATCACCTCGCTGAACGATGTGATCATTCCCAAGCTGAAAGAGCTGTTCACGCTCAATTACACGCAAGCCATGCTGGTGCAGTTCTGCTTCTTCGCCGCCTATGCCATCATCGGCATTCCGGGCGCGCAGCTGGTGAAACGGATCGGTTACATGCGCGGCGCGGTGGCCGGCCTGCTCGTGATGATGACCGGATGCCTCCTGTTCATTCCGGCCAGCCAATCGGCGCAATACCCGCTGTTCCTGTTTGCGCTGTTCGTGCTGGCGAGCGGGGTGGTGGTCGTACAGGTCGTGGCCAACCCGCTCATCAGCCTGCTCGGCCCGGCACGCACAACGCACAGCCGGCTGACCTTTGCGCAGGCGTTCAATTCGCTTGGCACGACGATCTTTCCCTACTTCGGAGCCATCCTCATCCTTGGCAGCCTCGCGACGGTCAGCGCGGCCGAGCTGTCGGGGCCGGCGCTGGTCGCGTACCAGCGGGCGGAAAGCCAGGCGATCGTCAATGGCTATCTGGGCCTTGCCGTTGCGCTGGCGATCGTCGCTGCGGTGGTCTGGGCGTTCCGTAACCGGCTGCAGGGGGAGAGGCACGAGGCGGCGAGCTTCACCGCCGGGTTCCAGCTGCTCCGCCGCCCGCGCTTCGGACTGGGCGCGCTGTGCATCTTCCTTTACGTGGGCGCCGAGGTCGCGATCGGCTCCATCATTGTGAATTACCTGATGCAGGCCGACGTTCTCGCCCTGCCGGAGCAGGAGGCGGGCAAGCTCATTCCCTTGTACTGGGGCGGCGCGCTGGTCGGGCGTTTCATCGGTTCCGCGCTGCTGCGGATGGTCAGCCCGGGGCTGTTGCTGGCGACGGTCGCGGCAGGGGCGATAACGCTGGTGACGATCTCGGCCAACAGCACGGGAACAGTGGCGGGATACAGCCTGCTGGCGGTCGGTCTCATGAACGCGATCATGTTCCCGACCATCTTCTCGCTTGCGTGCGAACGTCTGGGGTCGCGCGCTGCCGACGGTTCGGGGATCATCAATGTCGCGATCTGCGGCGGCGCCATCGTGCCACTGCTGTTCGGCATGCTGGCCGATGCGAGCGGCAGCCTGGCGTTCGCCCTCATCCTGCCTGCCGTGTGCTACGCGGTGATCGCGGGCTTCGGCATCTACGCGCGGCGTCCCGCCTGATCCGTCATCCAGCGCCATAGGCGCGGCAAAACACCTCGACAGCCCCCAGAATCCTGTCCCGGTTGCGCGCCGGGTCATTGGCCTTGCCAAAGCGGCGTTCGACATCCCCCAGCCCCTTGCACATGGAGGCGAATTGCTCGGCCGCGAGGGTGGTGTCGGCAATGTCCACCTCACCCGCCTCCGCCAGTGAATCGAGGAAGCCGCTGAAGGCCCGGATCATCGCATAGGGGCCAGCCTGCAGGAACGCCGCGCCGATTTCCGGCTCGACCTCTGTTTCGGCGGCTATGCGGCGGTCGAACTGCACCATCTCCGGGCGGGACAGAAACGCCACCATCGCTTCTCCGATGGCGATGAGCTTTTCCCTCAGCGTTCCTGCCGGAAGGCGATCGAGCGTGAAAACGTCACCCATCCGCTCGCACTCGCCTTCGACTGCGGCGGTGAACAGCCCGCGCTTATCCCCGAAATGGCTGTAAACGGTGACTTTGGAAACGCCTGCGTCGGCAGCGATCTGCTCGATGGTCGCACCGGCGAATCCGTGAGCGAAGAAGGCGTGCGTGGCGGCGTCCAGAATAGCCTGCCGTTTTGCAAGATCCATTGGCCTGCCGCCGCGCCTGTTTCCCTCTCTTGACAAAATGAACGGTCCCGTTCAGTTGAACACCCGCGTTCATTAATGCGCGTGTGGTGCGGGAAAGGCAAGGTTGCCGCGTGATCTGGATCGCCATTCGAATGCTGACGGGCGACGCACAGAAGTTCTACGGTCTGGTGTTTGGTATCGCCTTTTCCACGCTGCTCATCACCCAGCAGCTGACCATCTTTGTAAATCTCATCGAACGGGGATCGTCCGGCGTTTACAACGTGCCAAGTGCCGACATCTGGGTGATGGACCCGGTCAGCCGCACTACCGACGTCGCCTATGCCATGCCCGTGACCGCACTGGACCGGGTGCGCAGCGTCCCCGGCGTGGAATGGGCCGTGCCGCATCTGCGCGCCGGCGCATCGGTGCGCACGGGCGACGGCGATCTCGAAGGGGTGACGGTGATCGGGGTTGACGATGCGACCCTGATCGGTTTGCCCAAGGGGATGACCGTCGGCACGGTGGAGGTCCTGTCCCAACCCGACAGCGTCATCATCGACGATGTCGGCGCGACGCGCATGTTCCCGGCCGGTGAAAGCCCGATCGGCCAGCGGCTGGAACTGAACGACCAGCGTGCCGTCATCCGCGGCGTCGCCGACGCGATCCCCAGCTTCACCAGTCAGGTCACGCTTTACACCAAATACAGCCAGGCGCTCAATTACGTGCCGGGCACACGCAACCGGCTGTCTTTTGTCCTGGTCGGCGCCGCGCCCGGCATCACCGCGGCGCAACTGGCCAGCCGGATCGAACAGCAGACGGGGCTAAGGGCACGCCCCCGGGACGACTTCGCACGCGATGGCATCAACTTCATCATTGAAAACACCGGCATTCCGCTCAACTTCGGGATCACGGTTGCCCTGGGGTTCATCGTGGGGGTGGCGATTGTCGGGCTGACGTTCAGCCTGTTCATCCGCGACAACCTGAAGCAGTTCGGCGCGCTGAAGGCGATCGGCGTCACCAACGGCAAGATTCGCCGCATGGTCGCCGCGCAGGCGGGGCTGGTCGGATTGATCGGCTATGGCCTTGGGGTGGTGGGCACCGTGCTGTTCATCTGGGGCTTTTCCGGGGAGCCGACGTTCAAGGGCTTCTACATCCCCTGGCAGGTGCCGCTCATCAGCTTGCTGGCGGTCAGCCTGATCTTGACGCTGACCGGCTGGCTGGCGCTGCGCAACGTGCTCAGGACCGAACCGGCCGAGGTGTTCCGGTAATGGCCGCGCAGCCCTTGCCCGCCACTCCCGACGCGGCGATCCGAACGCGCGGCGTTACCAAGGCCTTCACTGCCGGGGGCCAGACCGTCGAAGTGCTGCACGGCATAGACCTAGATGTTCGCGCGGGCGAACTGACATACCTGGTTGGCGAAAGCGGGTCGGGCAAAACGACCCTGATCTCCATCATGTGCGGGATCCTGTGGCCCACCAGCGGCGAGGTGGAAGTGTTCGGCACCGACATATACCGCCTGTCCGACAGCGGCCTTGTGGAGTTCCGGCTGCGCAACATCGGCTTCATCTTCCAGCAGTACAACCTCATCCCCTCGATCGACGTCGCCAGCAACGCGGCGGTTCCGCTTATCGCACAGGGCATGGCGCGGAACGAGGCGCGGGAACGTGCCATGGCGGTGCTGGACAAGCTCAACATCCTGAACCAGGCCGACAAGCTTCCCGGCCAGCTGTCCGGAGGGCAGCAGCAGCGCGTCGCCATCGCCCGCGCGCTGGTGCACCAGCCGCGCCTGGTGGTCTGCGACGAGCCGACCGCCGCGCTCGACGCGGCCTCGGGGCGCCGGGTCATGGACCTTCTGCGCGAAGTTGCGGTGGCGCAGGATCGCGCCTGCATCATCGTCACGCACGACAACCGCATCTTCGATCTCGCCGACCGCATCCTGGTCATGGAAGACGGCAACATCACCCATGACGGAACCGACATGCCGGAGCACCACTGATGGCCCTTGCCCTTCGCAATTTCAGTTTCGCGCGGCAGGTGCTGCCGGTGCTGGCACTCGCCGGCCTGGTCATCGCCGCCTTGTTCATTTGGAGCGGGCAACCGGATCGCGCCCTCAGCCAACCGGCGCGCGAACCGGCTCGCGCGCCCGCCGAACTGGCCAATACCGCGCGTGTTGCCGGCAGCGGCATCGTGGAGCCGTCAAGCGAGCTGGTTCAGATCGGGTCGGCCCTGCCAGGCCTCGTCAAGGCCTTGCGGGTGCAGCCAGGTGATTTCGTGACGCGCGGGCAACCGCTGTTCACCGTTGACGACCGCGCGGCGCAAGCCCAGCTGCGCGAGGCTGAGGCCGGCATCACAGAAGCTCGCGCGGCGATCGCAGAGGCAAGCACCGCCAGAGCCATCGCAGCGCAGCAGCTCGCCCTGTACAGGTCGGTGGACGACCCCGCCGCCGTCAGCCGGGCGGAGGTGATTGCTGCGGAAGGCGAGGTCGCGGCAGCGGCCCAGCGCCTGCAGTTGGCCGAAGCGCGGCTGGCGCAGGCGCAGGCGCGGGCGAACAGCAGCCGCACCGAGATTGGCCGCCTTACCGTCCGCGCGCCCATTGCGGGCGAAATCCTCGGCGTGAACATCCGGCCCGGCGAATACGTCGCGACCCAAGGTGGCGGCAACGCCGCGCCGCTGATCGAAATGGGCGAAACCCGCCCGCTGCACGTGCGGATCGATATCGACGAAGAGCAGGCCGGCCGGGTAGCCTTGGGCCAGGCCGCCACCGTTTCGCCCCGCGGCGCGGCGAGGCGGCAGGTGCAGGCCGCCTTCGTCAGGGCAGAACCGCTCGTCGTGGCCAAGCGCTCGCTCACCAACAGTGCGCAGGAACGGGTTGATGTACGGGTGCTGCAGGTGATTTATGCCCTGCCGGCCGAGGCACGCGACCTGTTCCGCGTCGGGCAGCAGGTGGACGCCTTCATTCCGGCTCGTCAGGGCGGGGACCAATGAAAACGCAGCTCGGCCCCGCCATCGCCGCCCTGGCGTTGAGCGGATGCGTCGCCGGTCCGCCGCCAGAGGTCGCCACGCCGGCACCGGTTCTGCCCGCCAGTTTCCTGTACGCGCCCAGCGAAGCGGAGCAGGCAGCCCTTGCCAGTCTTCTGCCAGAAGACGATCCGGCGTTCGCGCAGTTGGCGCAGGCCGCGGTGGAGCAATCTCCAACCTTGGCCGGGGCGCTTGCCCGGATCGATCAGGCGCGTGCCAGCGCGCGGCAAGTGACGGCAGAGCGCCTGCCCGCCGTGGACGCGGGGGCAAACGTCACGGGTCAACGGATCAACCCCGCCCAGTTCGGCGGCGCGTTGCCGCCGGGCGTGGCCGTCGACACGGAACAGGCGAGTTACGGCGTCAGCGTAACGGCACGCTGGGACGCGGACCTGTTCGGCCGTCTGCGGGCGCAGGAACGCGCGGCGCGGCTGCGGATCGACGCGGCCGAAGCCGGCGTGGCGGCAGTGCGCCTCGCCTTGATAGGGGAAATCGCGGGTAATGTAATCGACTGGCGCACAGTGTCAGACCGCGCGGCACAGCTGCAAAGCGATCTTGACGCTGCGACCGAGCTCGCTCGCCTCGCGGCTGTTCGCGAACGCGCCGGCATCGCGCCCGGCTTCGACAGGGTGCGGGCCGAAGCACAGGCGGCCGCGTCACGCAGCCGGCTTGCGGCGCTCGAAAGTGAGCGCGTGCGCATCGTCGGGCAGCTTGTCACCCTGACTGCCCAGGACGCTGGCGCCGTTCGGGCGGCGTTGGCGAGCCAGCCGATCGACCGCGGCCTCCCCGCCCCGCCGGCGAGCGCGCCGTCCCTGCTGCTGACCAACCGTCCCGACATTCTTGAAGCCGCCGCGCAACTCGCCGCCAGCGATGCGGAACTGGCCGCAACGGCGCGGCAACGGTTTCCAAATCTCGGCCTGTCCGCCACCATCGGACTGCTGGCGTTCGGCATCGGCGATCTGTTCAGCGAAAGCTCGCTGATCGGCACGCTGGCCGCGTCGATTGCGGGACCGCTGATCGACTTTGGGCGCATTCAAGCGGAGATCGACGGTGCGGCAGCGGCCAAGCAAATCGCCTTTCAGCGATATCGCAGCGCGGTTTACCAGGCGCTGGGCGAGGCGGAGGCCGGCTATGGCCTGGTTCTAGCAGCCGATCAGGAGGCCGCCGCGGCGGCGGCCCAGCGCGACGGCGCGCAGCGGGCGGCGCGACTGGCGGATGCCCGCTACCGGGCCGGGCTGGCCGACTTCCTCACGGTGCTGGAAGCGCGCCGCACAGCTGATGCCAGCGGCGAGCAGGCGGCTGCGGCGGCCGGGCGGGCACGCCGCGCAAGGGTTGTGCTGTGGCAGGCACTAGGCGGGGTGCCAGTGTCTATTCAAGCGACGCCGGTGGTCGCGCCCGGCCTTTGAGGAGGGTCGCCGTCAGCGGCTGACCCTCCCCTTGCGCAAGTGAACGGCGTTGCCGCTGCCAGGCTTCGCCCCCTGGCGGCGGTAACGCGCATGGTTCAGTAACGCAGCGTCGCGGTCACGAACACCTGACGCGGGTTACCGTAGAACGCGGTCAGCGTTCCTTCGCGGCCCAGCGATGGCGTCGGCAGGCCGTTGGTCAGCGGGATCGCTCCCGTCACCGGATCAGCGACGACGAAGGTGTAGCCGCTCGTCTTGTATTCCTTGTCCAGCAGGTTGCGGCCGTGCAGGCCCAGCGACCACCGCCGGTCCGGCGCTGTGTAGACGAGGTTGGCGTCCCACAGGGCGAAGCCCGGCTGGTCGAGGTAGGGATTGGGCACTTCAAACTGGAACGTCTTGCTGCGATAGGAGACGGTGGTGGTGAAGTTGAGATCGCCCGCACCCACCGGCGTCGAATAGCCCAGCGTCGCGCTGCCGGTGAATTCCGGCGTGTTCTGCACTTCCCGGAACTCGGCCACATCGACCGGGCCACGACCGGCGATGTTGGTGATGAACTCGTCGTACTGCGCGTCGATGTACCCCGCCGCGACAGCCAGGGTCAGGCGGTCTCCGGCCGTGGCGAGATCCTGTCCCAGCCGGGCAGTGCCTTCGAATTCCAGCCCCTTGAAGGTTGCCGCACCCGCATTGGCGGTGACGCCGCAGAAGGTGGCGATGCCGTTGACCACACAGGCGACAGAACCGGGGATCTGCACATCCGTGTAGTCGGCGTAGAAGCCCGCCAGCGCGACATACACCGCCCCGTCCAGCAGGCTGCCCTTGTAGCCCACTTCGTAGCTGTCGACGCTTTCCGGCTCGAACGAGAGGAAGTCGGTGATCTCAGCCGCTGTCGGACGGCCAGGGATCGCCGCGGGCGCGTTCACGCCCACGCCCCGCGGGTCGAAACCGCCGCCTTTGAACCCTTGTGAATAGCTGGCGTAGAAGTTGTGGTCGGGCGTCGGCTGGAAGCTGATCGAAGCGCGCGGGGTGAACTTGTTGAAATCGCGGCTGCCGGTGAAATCGGTGGCTGGCGCCCCTAACGGCACACCTGCGCCGCCGAAGACCGGCGAGCCGCCACCCAGATAGTTCTGCCGCAGGATGTCTGCAGTGCGCTTGTCCCAGGTGTACCGGCCGCCCAGCGAAACGCTCAGCTGATCGGTGATGTCAAAGGTCACGTCACCGAATACGGCATAGGTTTCCGTGTCGACGTTCGCCTGCGTAAAGGCGGTGAAGCCGGCCAGAGTGGTGAACAGGCGCACATCGAACGACGTGTCCGCCTTGGCGTCGAGGTAGTAGAAACCGAGGAGCGCGCTGAGCGGCCCGTTGTCGTAGAGCAGCTGCAGTTCCTGGCTGAGCTGCTCGTTGCGGTAGATCCCCGGAACGTCGACATCGACCGCCGGAAGCGCGTCGAAATCGATGGGGGTAAAGGTGTCGTCCTTCCGCCATGCGCTGATCGACCGGAAGGTGAGCGAGTCGCTGAGGTCGATCCCGATGTTCATGGCGACGCCGTAGGCCTCGACTTCCTGCTCCGGGTCGACTAGGCCGCCGCGCGTGTCGAATACGTTGCCCAGCACCGGTGCGCCAGACAGCCGCCCCGGGATCAGGCGCGTGCCGCCGCGCGGGCTGCTTTCGTCCTTGGTGTAGTCGCCGGTGATGCGGATGGAGACAGGCTCGCCATATCCGCCCATTTCGAGTGACAGGCGCGCCCCGAACACATCCTTGTCGTAATTGTCCCGGCCGGTAGTCAGGTTCTGGCCAAAGCCGTCGCGGGTCAGCCGCGCCACCGCCCCGCCTACCCGGATCAGGTCGCCCAGCGGCGCCGACACGCTGAGCACGCCGTCGAGCTGGTTGTAGGTGCCGTAGGTCGCACGGGCATTCAGCGCAAAGTCCTGCGGCAGCGCACGCGTGACATATTTCACCGCGCCGCCAATGGTGTTGCGTCCATACAGCGTGCCCTGCGGTCCGCGCAGCACTTCGATCCGCTCGACATCATAGATGTCCAGCACGGCGGCCTGCGGACGGTTGAGGTACACGTCGTCGAGATAGATGCCGACGCCCTGTTCGAACCCGGAAACCGGATCCTGCTGTCCTACGCCGCGGATGAAGGCGGTCAGCGTGGAATTGGTGCCGCGCGATGCTTCCAGCGTGGTGTTGGGTGTGGTCTGCGCAATATCCGTCAGGTCGATCGCACCGGCCTGCAGCAACGCCTCGCCGCTGTAGGCGGTGACGGCGATGGGGACGTCGATCAGGCTTTCCTCTCGCCGACGGGCGGTAACAATGATGGTATTGCCGTCGGACTGCACCTCGTCCGAAATCGCATCCGCCCCTGCGGGATTGGTCGCGGTGCCCGGCTGATTGGGTACGACCTGCGCGGCTGCGGGCATCGTCCACAGTGCGCCGCCGGCCAGCAGTGCGGCGATGGCGGTGCGTTTGATCTGCGCCTGGAACATTACGGCTTTCCTCCCCTGATCTTGTCTCTTCGAAGTTCATACTGAAACCTGAACCACCTTTCAACTTTTTCTTGGAGCAGGGAGGCTTTTGCATTACGCCGGACGGATGGAGGTGAGCGGGCGACCGACGGCGAATGGAAAGACACCGCGGACCAAGCGCGGCGAGAAAACCCGCGCCCGCCTGATCGACGCCGCCGCCGCCGAATTCGGGGAACATGGTTTCCACGAGGCCTCGATCAGCGGCATCACGACGCGCGCCGGCACCGCGCTTGGCACTTTCTACACCTATTTCGACTCGAAAGAGGAAGTGTTCCGCTCGCTGGTCCAGGAGATGAGCGACAAGGTAAAGGCACGCGCGGCCGCCGCGCTCAGGCCCGACATGGATGCATTCACTGTGGAGGAAACGGCACTCCACAGCTTTCTGACCTTCGCCCGCGAGCACAAGGTCATCTACCGGATCATCGACGAGGCGGAATTCGTCGACCCGGCAAGCTACCGCGAACATTACGAACGCACGGCCGCGCGCATCCTCGAGCGGCTGCGAACCGGGGCAAGCGCCGGCGCCGTGAGAACCGATGTGGACGAGGTGGATGCCTGGGCGCTGATGGGGATGAACGTGTTTCTCGGCCTGCGCTACGCCATCTGGGGCACCGACCGCTCGCTGGGTGAAGTGGCGCAGGCAGCGAACAGACTGCTGCGCGAGGGTCTTGGCCGGAGGTGATGCCGCTTGCGGCGGGTACACACGGGCTATCGCCTCTCCCGCAAGATTGTGGCAAGGGCCGCGGCATGACCGACCCAGCTGCTGCCAACCCTCTGCAACAACTCAACGCCCTTGGCCAGGGAGTATGGCTCGACTTCGTCGACCGGCGCTATCTTACCGAGGGCGGCCTGAAAACACTCGTGGCGCAGGACGGTGTCACCGGCGTCACGTCGAACCCGGCGATCTTCGAAAAGGCGATGGGCCGTTCGGATAACTACGATGGTGATATGCGCGCGTTGCTGGCCGCACGCGATGTCAGTCCGCTAGAGCTTTACGAAACGCTGGCTGTGGAGGACATCCAGCGGGCAGCCGATGAACTGCGCGAGGTGTATGACCGGCTGGAGGGGCGCGACGGTTACGTCAGCCTGGAGGTGTCGCCATACCTTGCCGACGACACGCAAGGGACCATTGCCGAAGCGCGGCGGCTGTGGGCCGCGGTTGACCGGCCCAACCTGATGATAAAAGTGCCCGGCACCCCGGCCGGGGCACCCGCCATCCGCCAGCTGATCACCGAAGGGATCAACGTCAACGTGACCCTGCTGTTCAGTGTCGCGGCCTATGAAACAGTAGCCGACGCCTATGTTGCCGGGCTGGAGGCGCGCGCCGCTGAGGGCAAGCCGGTCGATCAGGTGGCGAGCGTCGCTTCGTTCTTCCTCAGCCGTATCGACAGCGTGATGGATGCGCGGATCGACGCTTTGCCCGGAACGCAAGCAGCCGATCTCAAAGGCAAGATAGCCATCGCCAATGCGAAGCGCGCCTATGCCCGTTATCAGCGGCTGATCGCCTCCGATCGCTGGCAGGCGCTCGCCAGGCGGGGAGCCATGCCCCAGCGGTTGCTATGGGCGTCCACCGGGACCAAGAACCCCGACTACAGCGATGTCCTGTATGTCGAGGAGCTAGCGGGGCCGGACACCGTCAACACCATGCCGCCGGCCACCCTGGAAGCGTTTCGCGATCACGGGGTGATCCGGCCCGCACTAACCGAAGGAATCGATGCCGCAGAGGCGGTGCTTGATCGTGCCGACGCGCTCGGACTGGACCTGGAGGGCGCCACCGAAGAGCTGGCGCGCGACGGAGTGGCGCAGTTCGTCAGCGCGTTCGACGATCTGCTTGGCGCGGTCGGGAGGAAGCGGACGGCACTGCTCGCGTAACGCCGGGTGTCGGTGCGCTCTATTGCGAAAAGATGAGCAGCGAACCGGCGTTGCCCGAGAGCAGTATTCCGTTTTCCGGCGTCCGCTCTGCCCGCGTGGCGCCCTCGATCGCGGCAAGCACCGCCGCTTCCGCCGGGTAGCGGCCGCGGTCACACAGCGGCCGGGCAATCGGCGCGGTGCGCAGCGTGCCATTGGCGTAGTTGTAGCGCCACCGGGGCTGGAGACACTGGGATGTCAACGCCATTGTGTCACTGTCGATCGAGAGCGTTATCGCCCATGGCAGATCGATGGGCATGCTCCCTGTTCCGGCGACTCGCCACTCACCTTCAAGAGTGACCGGCGCGGGCGCGCGAACTTCCGGCTCGGCAGCGGGCGTTACCGCAGTTGCGTTTTGCGGCGAGGCGGCGGGTGCAGTTTCTTCGGACGGCACGGCACACCCGGCGGCAAAAGCCAGCAGCAAGGGTAAAGCCAAGCTCGCGCGCATGAGGGCTATATGGGGGCAACCGGCCGCAACGCCAGCATCCAAGTTCCGGGAAAGCAGCGCCGCCCGCCTACCCGGAGGAGGAGCGGCAGGCGGCGCATGCGATCAGGTGTAACGGACTCTCAGACCCGTTACCCTGGACTTCCTGCTCCTGAGGCTGAGACCGATGCCGAAGAAGCCGAGCAGCATCATTGCCCACGTCGCGGGTTCGGGCACCGCGCCCGTCGGCGGCAGCGAACCACGGTCCAGAGCGGCGTAACGGATGGTCCCGCCAGCCACCAGGAATTCGCCCACACCATCTCCCCAGAAGCTCACCGTGGAGAAGGTATCGCTGTCGTCGAAGGCAGCAACGAACACTCCGGCCCCGCGATTGGTGAGGAACTGGTCACCAAACGTGGTGGACGAACCCAGTTGAATGGGCGCATTGCTGCCGAACTGGATCCACAGATTGGATGGCTGGCAGCACGTCGCCCAGTCGCCGACCTCAAAGCCGAGGGAGTTGATGGGATTGGTGAAGTTGAACGTGATCCCGCTGTTGCGGTAAAGCAGCGGATTGCCACGCGGATTGGTGTTCGGTCCGCTCGGGCTGATATCAACGACGCCGCCGGTGGTGGTGCGGCTCGGACTTGCGCCAAAAAGCGAATAGGCGGAACTGACGCCCACGATGCCGCCTGACGGTCGCGTGATGGTAAAGTCCGCGTTCCCGGCGGTGCCGCCCGGCACCAGCGTAAAGTTGGTTTGCGTCCCACCGGCAGCGGTCACGGTATTGGCGAAGTTCGCGAAGCCGTCGTCAAAGTCGTCAAAAAGGACAACAATGGCAGCATTCGCCGTGGTTGCACAAAGCAAGCCGGCTGCGGCGGTAGCTATTATTAGCCCTGTTCTCATGAGAAATCACCTTTTTGCATAAATGCAGAGATGCGGATCGTTGCCCGCAGGTGCGACTCGTCATGGGAAATTATAGCCCGTGAAGCTTAGTTAAGCAATGTTAACTAAATTATTGTAATGTTTTCCTTTCGCTTTCTAATAACCTTCAATCAATGACTTAATTCTTTTTTCAAAGCTTTCAATCGCTTGCGTCAGCGCAAAAAGAAACCCCGCCAGATCGCTCCGACGGGGTCGCTTTTCATGCCGAGAAGAATGCCTCAGTCGGCAGCATTCTCCGAACCGTCGCTCGCCTCTTGCTGCGCTTCGTCGGCTTGCGCCCCATCGGCGGTGATCAGGTAGTCGCCCGCATCCTCGTCGGTGCCGTGCGTCTCCCCTTCCATACGGGCGAGCGGATCGTCGCCGATCGCGGCTTCGGGTCCCTGCGCCAGTTCGGCGGCCCGCTCCTCGGCTGCGGAATTGGCGGCGATGATCGCTTCCTGCGTCTTCTTCCACGAGGCGCGGAGCGCGGCATCGCGGCTTGACGCGGTTACCCGCATCCGGTTCATGCCCGCGCCCGTTCCGGCCGGGATCAGCCGACCGACGATGACGTTTTCCTTCAGGCCCGTCAGCGTATCCTTCTTTCCTTCCACCGCGGCCTGCGTCAGCACGCGGGTGGTTTCCTGGAAGGACGCCGCCGAGATGAAGGAGCGGGTCTGCAGCGACGCCTTGGTGATGCCCAGCAGCACTGGCACGCCCCTAGCCGGCTCCTTGCCCTTGGCAAGCCGTTCGTTGGTGCGGTTCATCTCCTCGAGGTCGACCTGCTCGCCGGGCAGCAGCACGGTATCGCCGCCGTCGGTGATCTCGACCTTTTGCAGCATCTGGCGGACGATCACCTCGATGTGCTTGTCGTTGATCTTCACGCCCTGCAAACGATAGACTTCCTGAATCTCGTCGACCAGGTATTCGGCCAGCGCCTCAACCCCCATGACTTCCAGAATGTCGTGCGGATCGGGTGAGCCGGAAATCAGCGTGTCGCCCTTCTTGACGAAGTCGCCTTCCTGCACGTCGATCACCTTGGTCTTGGGGATCAGGTATTCCACCGGATCGCCCTCTTCCGGGATGATCGCGATCTTGCGCTTGGCCTTGTATTCGCGAACGAACTCCACCTTGCCGGACACCTTGGCGATCACCGCCGCGTCCTTGGGTACGCGCGCCTCGAACAGTTCGGCAACGCGTGGCAGACCCCCGGTGATGTCGCGGGTCTTGGCGGCTTCACGGCTGGCACGAGCAAGGATGTCGCCCGCTTCGACCTGCTGCCCGTCGTCCACCGACAGAGTGGTGCCGGGAGCCAGCAGATAGCGGGCGGCTTCCGTTTCGTCGCCCTTGCCTTCGCCAAGCAAGGTCAGGCGCGGCCGCAGATCGTCCTTCTTGGCCCGGCTGCCGCGGTTTTCGGTCACCACGCGCTGCGCTATGCCTGTTGCCTCGTCCACCCGCTCTTCCAGCGTCTTGCCGTCGACGAGGTCCTGATAGCGCACGATGCCCGACTGCTCGGTGATGATCGGCAGGGTGAACGGATCCCATTCGGCGAGGCGATCGCCCTGCTTCACCTTGCCGCCATCCTTGTGGAGCAGCACCGTACCATAAGGCACCTTGTGGATTTCCCGCTCGCGCCCTTCGGCGTCGATCACCGCGATTTCCCCGTTCCGCGCGAGGCTGAGGATGCGGCCGCGCTTGTCCACGATGGTCGGCATGTCGCGATACACGACCTTGCCGTCCGAGATGGATTCAAGATGCGAGGTTTCGTTGAGCTGCGCCGCACCGCCGATGTGGAAGGTCCGCATGGTCAGCTGGGTTCCCGGCTCACCAATCGACTGTGCGGCGATCACACCCACCGCCTCGCCGATGTTGACCGGCGTACCGCGTGCCAGATCGCGGCCGTAGCATGTGCCGCAGACGCCCTGCTTCGCTTCGCAAACGAGAGGCGAGCGGATCTTCGCCACCTGGACCTCGGCCGCTTCGATGGCGGTGATCATCGGCTCGTCCAGCAGGGTGCCCGCCTTGACGATCACCTCGTCGGTGGCGGCATTGACGATGTCTTCCGCGACCGTCCGGCCCAGGATGCGTTCGCCAAGCGAGGCAATGGTTGACCCGCCCTGGATGATGGCCCGCATCTCCAGCGCGTTTTCGGTCCCGCAATCCTCCTCCACGATGACGCAGTCCTGCGACACGTCCACCAGACGCCGGGTGAGATAACCCGAGTTCGCCGTCTTCAGCGCCGTGTCGGCCAGTCCCTTGCGAGCGCCGTGGGTCGAATTGAAGTATTCAAGAACCGACAGCCCCTCCTTGAAGTTGGAGATGATCGGCGTTTCGATGATCTCGCCCGATGGCTTGGCCATCAGGCCGCGCATGCCGGCAAGCTGCTTCATCTGCGCCGGGCTGCCGCGGGCGCCCGAATGGCTCATCATGAAGATGGAATTGATCTCCGCCTCGCGCCCCTCGTCGTCGATCGGGCGGGCCTTGATCTCGTCCATCATGGCGTCGGCCACCTGATCGCCGCAACGGCTCCAGGCGTCGATCACCTTGTTGTACTTTTCCTGCTGGGTGATGAGGCCGTCCTGATACTGCTGCTCGTAGTCGCCGACCAGCGCCTTGGTTTCCTCGACCATGCGGTCCTTGGACGCCGGGATGATCATGTCGTCCTTGCCGAACGAGATACCCGCCTTGAACGCATGCCGGAAACCCAGGCCCATGATGGCATCGGCGAACAGCACGGTGTCTTTCTGCCCGGTGTGGCGATACACCTGGTCGATGACGTCGCCGATCTCCTTCTTCGTCAGGAGGCGGTTGACGATGTCGAAGGGCACTTTGTGGCTCTTGGGCAGGCATTCGCCCAGCAGCATGCGGCCCGGCGTCGTGGTGAACCGCTTCATCACCACCTTGCCGTTCTCGTCGGCCTGCGGGACGCGGGCGACGATGCGGCTGTGCAGCGACACGGATTTCACCTCCAGCGCCTGATGCACTTCGGCCATGTCGGAGAAGATCGGCAGCTTTTCCGTCTTGTCGCCGTCGCTTTCCACGAATTCAGGGGTTCTCTCCTGCCGCTCCATGGAAAGGTAGTAGAGGCCCAGGACCATGTCCTGCGAAGGCACGATGATGGGCTTGCCGTTGGCGGGGCTGAGGATGTTGTTGGTGGACATCATCAGCACGCGCGCTTCCAGCTGCGCTTCGAGGCTCAGCGGGACGTGCACGGCCATCTGGTCGCCGTCGAAGTCGGCGTTGAACGCAGCGCAGACCAGCGGGTGAAGCTGGATCGCCTTGCCCTCGATCAGCACGGGTTCAAACGCCTGGATGCCGAGGCGGTGCAGCGTGGGCGCGCGGTTCAGCAGCACGGGATGCTCGCGGATCACCTCGTCGAGAATGTCCCAGACCTCGCGCTTTTCCTTCTCGACCCACTTCTTTGCCTGCTTCAGGGTCATGGACAGACCCTTGGCGTCGAGGCGGGCGTAGATGAACGGCTTGAACAGTTCGAGCGCCATCTTCTTGGGCAGGCCGCACTGGTGCAGCTTGAGTTCGGGCCCGGTCACGATCACTGAACGGCCGGAATAGTCCACCCGCTTGCCCAGCAGGTTCTGGCGGAACCGGCCCTGCTTGCCCTTCAGCATGTCGGACAGCGATTTCAGCGGCCGCTTGTTGGCACCGGTGATCACGCGGCCACGCCGGCCGTTGTCGAACAGCGCGTCAACCGATTCCTGCAGCATCCGCTTTTCGTTGCGCACGATGATGTCGGGCGCGCGCAGTTCAATGAGGCGCTTCAGGCGGTTGTTACGGTTGATGACCCGGCGGTACAGGTCATTGAGGTCCGAGGTCGCGAACCGGCCGCCGTCCAGCGGCACCAGCGGGCGCAGTTCCGGCGGAATTACCGGCACCACATCCAGGATCATCCATTCGGGGCGGTTGCCCGAATCGATGAAGCTTTCCACGACCTTCAGCCGCTTGATGATCTTGGCCGGCTTCAGCTTGGACTTGGTTGTTTCCAGTTCTTCCAGCAGAGCGGTCCGCTCGGCCTCGAGATCGAGGTCCATCAGCATGGTCTTGACCGCCTCGGCGCCGATGGCAGCGGAGAACGCGTCTTCGCCGTATTCGTCCTGGGCGTCGAGCAGTTCGTCTTCGGTCAGGGTCTGGAATTTCTCCAGCGGAGTGAGACCCGGCTCGGTGACGATGTACGCTTCGAAATAGAGCACACGCTCAAGCTGCTTGAGCTGCATGTCGAGCAGCAGGCCGATGCGGCTGGGCAGCGACTTCAGGAACCAGATGTGCGCGACCGGCGCGGCCAGTTCGATGTGACCCATCCGTTCGCGGCGGACCTTCGTCACGGTCACCTCGACGCCGCACTTCTCGCAAACCACGCCCTTGTACTTCATGCGCTTGTACTTGCCGCACAGGCACTCGTAATCCTTCACCGGGCCGAAGATGCGCGCGCAGAACAGCCCGTCGCGTTCCGGCTTGAAGGTGCGGTAGTTGATCGTCTCGGGCTTCTTGATCTCGCCG
The DNA here is from genome assembly GCF_022605525.1 of Porphyrobacter sp. GA68. GTDB lineage: Bacteria > Pseudomonadota > Alphaproteobacteria > Sphingomonadales > Sphingomonadaceae > Qipengyuania_B. The sequence continues at coordinate 926,173 of NZ_JAKQYJ010000001.1, read as the reverse complement.
AAAGACCAGGACCGGATCCGCTCGGGCGAAGCGATGCCGATCTGGATCTCGTCGAAAGTTTCCGCCTTGGCGATCTGGTTGGTGAATTTGGTCAGTTCGTTCATAAACTTTGTCCTCTGTCCCCCTCCCGCTGACGGGAGGGGTTAGGGGTGGGTTTGTTGCAGGTGGACGTTTGCAAAGCCCACCATCGGCCCCTCCGGCTCGCGGAAGGGGAGACTTCCTACTCCGCCGCTATCGCCAGTCCGCCGTCGTCGTCCTCGTCAGCGATCGACTTCAGTTCGACGTTCAGGCCCAGGCTGCGCATTTCCTTCACCAGCACGTTGAAGCTTTCCGGGATGCCCGCCTCGAAGGTGTCGTCACCCTTCACGATCGCCTCGTAGACCTTGGTACGGCCGATCACGTCGTCCGACTTGACGGTGAGGATTTCCTGCAGGGTGTAGGCCGCGCCGTACGCCTGCAGCGCCCACACCTCCATTTCGCCGAACCGCTGACCGCCGAACTGCGCCTTGCCGCCCAGCGGCTGCTGGGTGACGAGCGAGTATGGCCCGATGGACCGCGCGTGGATCTTGTCGTCGACCAGGTGGTGCAGCTTGAGCATGTAGATATACCCCACCGTCACCTTGCGGTCGAATGCCTCGCCCGTCCGCCCGTCAAACAACGTCACCTGGCCCGACCCTGGCAGGCCAGCCTTTTCCAGCATGGCGGTAACATCCGCCTCACGCGCGCCGTCGAACACCGGCGTTCCCATCGGCACACCATTGCGCAGGTTTTCCGCCAGCTCCACGATGTCGGCATCCGACCGGCTGTCGATGTCGGCATGGTACTGTTCGCCGTACACGTCCTTCAGGCGGTCCTTTACCGCATCGGGCGGAGACGCGGCTTCCGGGTTCGGGTTGGCCGCATGCCATTCTTCCAGCGCGGCCGTGACCTGCTGTCCAAGACCGCGGGCGGCCATGCCCAAATGGGTTTCGAAGATCTGTCCGACGTTCATGCGCGAGGGCACACCCAGCGGGTTGAGCACGATGTCGACATGGGTGCCGTCTTCCAGGAACGGCATGTCCTCCACCGGCAGGATGCGGCTGATGACGCCCTTGTTGCCGTGGCGGCCGGCCATCTTGTCACCCGGTTGCAGCTTGCGCTTCACCGCGACGAACACCTTGACCATCTTGAGCACGCCGGGGGCAAGATCATCGCCCCGCTCCAGCTTCTCGCGCCGATCCTCGAACTTCTCGTCGATGCGCTTCACGGCCTCGTCATACTGCGCCTTGACGGCTTCGATCTGCTGCTGACGCGCATCGTCGGCCACGGCGAACTTGAACCACTCGTGGCGGTCTATCCCGTCCAGCAGTTCTTCCGTGATCTCCGTGCCCTTCTTCACGCCCTTGGGCGCGGCGGAAGCGGTCTGGCCCAGCAGCATTTCGCGCAGGCGGTTGTAGGTCGCTCGGTTGAGGATCACCCGCTCGTCCTGGCTGTCCTTGCGCAGCCGTTCGATTTCCTCGTTCTGGATGGCGCGGGTCCGGTCGTCCACCTCGATACCGTGCCGGTTGAACACGCGCACTTCAACGATCGTGCCTGACACGCCCGGCGGCAGCCGGAGCGAAGTGTCGCGCACATCGCTCGCCTTTTCGCCGAAGATCGCGCGGAGGAGCTTTTCTTCCGGGGTCATCGGGGATTCGCCCTTGGGCGTGATCTTGCCGACCAGAATGTCACCCGGATGCACTTCCGCACCGATATAGACGATGCCCGCCTCGTCGAGGTTGCGCAGGGCTTCCTCGCCGACGTTCGGGATGTCGCGGGTGATGTCTTCCGGCCCCAGCTTCGTGTCGCGCGCCATCACCTCGAATTCCTCGATATGGATCGAGGTGAAGACGTCGTCCTTCACGATCCGCTCGGAAATGAGAATGGAGTCTTCGTAGTTGTAGCCGTTCCACGGCATGAACGCGACCAGGCTGTTGCGGCCCAGCGCCAGTTCGCCAAGGTCCGTGGACGGTCCATCGGCGATGATGTCGCCGGTTTCCACGATGTCGCCCACCTTCACCAGCGGCCGCTGGTTAATGCAGGTCGACTGGTTGGACCGCTGGAACTTCTGCAGCGTGTAGATGTCGACGCCGGACTGGCCCACTTCGATCTCGCCCTGCGCGCGAATGACGATGCGGGTCGCATCCACCTGGTCAACCACGCCGCCGCGGGTAGCCGCGATGGCCGCGCCGCTGTCGCGGGCCACGGTTTCTTCCATGCCGGTGCCGACGAACGGCGCTTCGGCCTTGACCAGCGGAACGGCCTGCCGCTGCATGTTGGAACCCATCAAGGCCCGGTTCGCGTCGTCGTTTTCCAGGAACGGGATGAGCGAAGCGGCAACCGACACGAGCTGCTTGGGCGACACGTCCATCAGCGTCACCTGCTCCCGCGGAGCCATCAAATTGTCGCCGTTCTGACGGGCCGAGATGAATTCTTCAACGAAACCGCCATCGGCGTCGAGCTCGGCCGAAGCCTGCGCGACCGTATGCTTCTGCTCTTCCATGGCCGACAGATAGACGACGTCTTCCGTCACCTTGCCGTCAACCACCTTGCGGTACGGCGTTTCGATGAAGCCGTATTTGTTCACCCGGCTGAAGCTCGCGAGCGAGTTGATGAGGCCGATGTTCGGCCCTTCGGGCGTTTCGATCGGGCAGATGCGGCCGTAGTGGGTGGGGTGCACGTCGCGCACTTCAAACCCGGCCCGCTCGCGCGTCAGACCGCCCGGCCCGAGCGCGGATACGCGGCGCTTGTGCGTCACTTCCGACAGCGGGTTGGTCTGGTCCATGAACTGCGACAGCTGGGACGAGCCGAAGAATTCGCGCACCGCCGCAACGGCCGGCTTGGCGTTGATCAGGTCGTTGGGCATCACGGTCGACACGTCGACGCTGCTCATCCGCTCCTTCACCGCGCGTTCCATGCGCAGCAGGCCGACGCGGTACTGATTTTCCAGCAGCTCGCCCACGGACCGGACCCGGCGGTTGCCGAGGTTGTCGATGTCATCCACCTCGCCCTTGCCGTCCTTCAGACGGACAAGTTCCTGCACGACGGCAATGATGTCTTCCTTGCGCAGCGTGGTGACAGTGTCCTCTACATCGAGGCCCATGCGCATGTTCAGCTTCACACGCCCCACGGCGGACAGGTCATAGCGGTCGGGGTCGAAGAACAGCCCTTCGAACAGCGCCTCGGCCGTTTCCTTCGTCGGCGGTTCGCCAGGACGCATGACCTTGTAGATCGCCTCCAACCCTTCCTCGCGGGTTTCGGCCTTGTCCACCTGCAAGGTGTTGCGCATCCACGGACCGGTGTTGATGTCGTCGATGTCGAGGAGTTCGAGCTGACTGATCCCGGCGGCGTCCAGCGCCTCCAGATTGTCCGGCGTCACTTCGTCACCGGCCTCGATATAGATGCGGCCCGTAGCCTCGTCGATGAGGTCGCGCGCAGAATAGCGGCCAAAAACTTCCTCTGTCGGAATGAGCAGCGTCGCCAGCCCGTCCTTGCCCGCCTTGTTGGCGGCACGCGGTGAAATCTTCTGGCCGGCGGGGAACACTTCCTCGCCAGTGTCCGCGTTCACCAGCGGAAAGGCCGGCTTTACCCCGCGCCACTGGTCGGCGGCGAAGGGCAGCTTCCAGCCATCGGCGGTGCGTTCCCACAGCACGATATCGTAGAACGCATCCAGGATCTGCTCTGCGTCAAGACCCAGGGCAAACAGCAAGGAGGTGACGGGAAGCTTGCGCTTGCGGTCGATGCGAACATTTACGATGTCCTTGGCATCGAATTCGAAATCGAGCCACGAGCCGCGATACGGAATTACGCGCGCGGCAAACAGCAGCTTGCCGGACGAGTGGGTCTTGCCCCGGTCGTGATCGAACAGCACGCCGGGCGAACGGTGCATCTGGCTGACGATGACCCGCTCGGTTCCGTTGACGATGAACGTGCCGTTCTCCGTCATCAGCGGCATGTCGCCCATGTACACGTCCTGCTCCTTGATATCGAGCACGGAGCGGGTTTCGGTCTCCTGATCCACCTCGAACACGATCAGGCGCAGCGTCACCTTCATCGGCGCGGCGTAGGTGATGCCGCGCTGGCGGCATTCGGTGGTGTCGTACTTCGGCGGCTCAAGCTCGTAATGCACGAAGTCGAGTTCGGCCGTGCCGGCGAAATCGCGGATGGGAAACACGCTGCGCAGCGTCTTTTCCAGGCCGGAGACATAGTCGATCGACGGATCGGAACGCAGGAACTGCTCGTACGATTCGCGCTGCACCTCGATGAGGTTGGGCATCTGCACCACTTCGTGAATGTCGCCGAAGATCTTGCGGATGCGCTTCTTCGCGGTTCCGTGGTTCATCGGAGCCTTCGCCTTGGTCGCCATAAGGGTGTATTGCCTCTGCTGTTCGCCGCCTGTCCCGAACGGGGCCGGCAGTCCTGATCACAAGCGGATAAGATGCCTCGTGACGCGAAAAGGGGCGCGGCAGGGTCACACCGGTGGGATGTGCTGCCGCAGCAATTTGTCCAGCGTCGCGATGGGCACTCGCCGTTTCCTTCCGTTGGCCAACTCCCGCGCTTGAGTCGGCCCTGCTCGAAACGGGCGATGGACGCGGCATCTAGGGAGCGGGCCACACAATGTCAAACCCCGCGCCGACGCACTGCTCTGTTGGTCTGGTCGGGCTGCACACAGGCGGCGCCGCGATGCTACTCTGCAAAACGATAAATCATATATCGACTTTCAATATTTCTGCTTGACGAGACATCAAGAAGGGTTTATCGTTTTTCAGTATCGAGTGTATAGGAGAACGATAATGCCTCAATTTGCCACCCGCCTCGCCGCCGCCGCCGCGGCTATACTGCTGTCGATCAGTTCGCTCGGAGTGGTCGCCACCGCGCAGCTTCCTTTGCCGCCTGTGGCCGTCGCTCCGATACTGGCCTGAGGAGTTCCCGCACATGACAATCATAGCCAAGGATCCGTTGCTGGCGGTCGCCCAGACCCTGCTGCTGATCGCCCAGGTTGTTCTGCTCGTCGCCGCCGCGGCGCTCGCCGCCGCCATTCCTGTTCTACTCGTCGGCCGTGGGCAGATCGCTGCTAGGCTGGAAGCATCCCTTGGGGCAACTGCCGGAACGCCGCTTGCCACCCTACTGGCGATTGTCGCACTCGCCTTGGCAATTGTGGCGCTAATGTGGCTGTTCGTGCGCCACCTGCGCCGCATTATCGGCACCGTGGCCGAAGGAGACCCGTTCGTCCACGCCAACGCCGATCGCCTCGGTACTATGGGCTGGATCGCCGTGGGGGTGCAGGTTCTCTCGATCGGTATTGGCCTGCTTGCGCTCACGCTTCCCGATGCGGCGAAAGAGCCGCTCGGACCCGACGCGTTCAATATTGCGGTCACGGCCGACTCGTTCAGCCTCGACGGAGTGGTCCTGATCCTCGTCCTCTTCATCCTTGCCCGCGTGTTCCGCAAGGGCGCTGAAATGCGCACCGATCTTGAGGGGACCGTGTGATGCCCGCCGAAGAAGGAGCAAACATCGTGGTCAAGCTGGATGACCTTTTATACGCGCGGCGCATGACGCTGACCGAGCTTTCCGAACGGGTGGGTCTGACACTGGCCAACCTGTCGATCCTCAAGACCGGCAAGGCCAAGGCGATCCGCTTCTCCACGCTTGAGGCGATCTGCCGCGAGCTGGATTGCCAGCCGGGCGATCTGCTGGAATATGAGCGGGATAGGGCATGATCGGCACGGACAGCCACCGCATCGCAGCTCGCATTTCCCCCCTTGCGCGAACCTTTCCGCAAGCCTAATGAAATGTGGCGATTTAATGGCGCACTTTAGAAGGATCGTTTTATGAAGAAGATTGCTCTTGTTGCTCTGCCGCTGACGATGGTTCTGGCTGCTTGCGGTGGCAACACCACCGACGAAACCGCCACCGATCCGGCGATGACCACGACTACCACCACCACCGACCCGGTCGTCACCGACCCGGCGCTGGCTCCGGCCCCGACCGCCACCGATCCGGCGATGACGCCTGGTGCGACCACGGTTGAGCCGATGGCGACCGGCACGACCGCCACGACGACCACGACCACCGAAGAAACGGTTGCTCCCGCCCAGTAATCTGGCTGCGGTGACCACCGGGGCTTGACTCCGGTTGGCAACCTTTTAAAGGCCCGCCCTCACCGGCGGGCCTTTTTGCTTGCCGGTTCCGTCCGAGACAGCTGGTGCCGCTCGCAAGGTGGCTTAATTTTCCAGCCTAGGCGGGGACAAGAGTTTGCAAAAGAGTGCGCGCCGCTTTGGCGCCCACCTTTCCTGCGTGCCGTCACGCACTCCTTCCCCTTCAACGGACTTCGACACGGTGCCCGCTATCTGGCGGTTGCCGTTCAACGCAGCCGGCTGCGCGACCGTAAGGCGCGTGGCCACAATGAAGGAGTATGGCATTGGATCGGACCCAGAAATCCGAAGCGGTCGCCCAGCTCAACGCGATCTTCAACGAGGTGGGCGTGGTGGTTGTCACCCGCAATCTCGGCCTGTCCGTCGCCCAGTCGACGGATCTGCGCACGAAGATGCGGGAAGCCGGTGCCTCGTACAAGGTCGCCAAGAATACCCTGACCAAGATCGCGCTGGAAGAGTCGCCGTACAAGGGACTGGAGGAATACCTCTCCGGCCCCACCGCGCTTGCCTACTCGACCGACCCGGTCGCCGCGGCGAAGGCAACGGTGGATTTTGCCAAGACCAACGACCGGCTGGAAATCGTTGGCGGGTCGATGGGTGGTCAGCTGCTGGACGAGGCAGGGATCAAGGCACTCGCCTCGCTGCCCTCGCTCGATCAGCTGCGCGGTACGCTCGTTGGCCTCATCAACGCGCCTGCGACCAAGATCGCCCGCGTGGTCAACGAACCCGCCGCCAAGCTGGCGCGCGTGTTTGCCGCCTACGGCAACAAGGACGCCGCCTGACATCCGGTCGGCGCATCAACTCACGGCATGAGGCTGGCTGAACACCGCCTCCTGATTACGAACCCAAGCGAAGGAATACGAAAATGGCTGATATCAAGACCCTGGTGGAAGAACTCTCCAAGCTGACCGTTCTCGAAGCGGCCGAGCTGGCGAAGGCGCTGGAAGAAGAGTGGGGCGTGTCCGCCGCAGCCGCGGTTGCAGTGGCCGGTCCGGCCGCTGGCGGCGGTGACGCCGGCGCAGCCGCCGAAGAGCAGACCGAATTCGACGTCATCCTGACCGGCGACGGCGGCAAGAAGATCCAGGTGATCAAGGAAGTCCGCGGCATCACCGGCCTCGGCCTCGCCGAAGCCAAGGGCCTCGTCGAAGGCGCGCCCAAGCCGATCAAGGAAGGCGTGAGCAAGGCCGAAGCTGAAGAGATCAAGAAGAAGATCGAAGAAGCCGGCGGCACTGTCGAGCTGAAGTAAGCTCAACACCTTTGGTAGAAACGAGAGCGGCGGCACCCTGCGGTGCCGCCGTTTTTCGTGGGCGGCGGGGCGAACTACGCCCCGATGAAGACACTGAAGGGAAGAGAGGCGCGGGCGTGGCGATCCGCCCCGCGTTCAGACCCGCTTGATTCGTACGTCCACTTCCATCTCGACACCGTTGCCGCCAGGTCCGGTAAGGGACCCGGTCATCGGCTTGGCATGTAACGGGTCGCGCGCGATTGCGGTGCGGATCAGACCATCATTGCCGGTTATGCCGTTGGTCGGATCGAACTCCACCCAGCCCGATCCCGGCAGGAACACACGAACCCAGGCATGGGTGCTATGGCCGCCGACCCGGGTTGGCCCGTCACCCGTCTCGTAGAGATAGCCGGAGACGAACCGCGCAGCAAAGCCGAGCGACCGCACCGCCGCCATCATCAGCACGGCGTAGTCGCGGCAGGTGCCGGCCTCCCGTTCCAGCGTCTCAAGCGGTGTTTGGGTCCCCTCCTCCTCGCGCGCCTGATAGTCAAAGTCGCTCTGGATTGCTTCCGTCATCGCCGTCAGCAGGTCGAGCGTATCGGTCCTGCCATCACTGGACAGGAACTTTGCCGCCCACCGGTCAACCACCCGGCGCGGGTCGGCGTGCTGGCGCTCGATGGAACGGGCAAGGTCGGGCAGATCCTCGGCCGAGTAGGTGAAGGGCCAGGCACGCGCATAATCTTCGATCCGGACGTCCGCGCGGCACATTGGCCGGTGTTCCACCGTGGCAGTGGCGCGCACTTCAAGCAGGTCAGTCTGGCCGTTGAAATCGGCGATGGCGACGGCATTGCCGAACGCATCCTGAATCCAGCGCAGCGATGCGGGTTCCGGCACGATCCGGAGATCCGCTTCCACCAAACGCTGGTCATAGCTTTCCCGCGGCCGCATCAGCATGCGGTGTTCGCCAAGCGTGACCGGCTGGTCGTAGCGGTAACGGGTGATGTGTTCGATGGCGACAGTGGCCATTGCGTTCACATCCGCCAGTTGAGCCGCAGGCCGATCGTGTCGATGCCCGGGTTCTGCGCCCGGTTGAACAGCCGCGCATTGCTGATGTGGACCCAGCTCGCTTCCACCGACAATCGCGGGGTCGCCTGTATGCCAAGAGCGATTTCCGGCTCGAACAGGATACGGCTGCCAAGGTCCGTCCGCTCGTTGGTGGCGGAATTGACCCGGAGCGAGGGCGCGTTGTGGATCACGAGGCCCAGTCCCGGACGCAGGTAAACAGGGCCGATCTGCGCCTTCCAGCTGAGGCCCGCACCGGCAAAACTGGTGTCGCCGTCCAGATTGACGGAAGCAAAGACATAGGGTTCCGGCCCCCCGATCAGGGGCAGCTCCACCGGGGCGAAGCGATAGCCCAGCTGAACCGCTGTGCCGCCCTCGCCCGTATCCAGCGTGAACGGCGTGTCCACGCCATGCGCGTAGATCCCGCCATACACCTCCTGTGCGCTGGCGGGTTGCGCCACAAATCCGGCAAGGGCGACGACAAAAGGCAGAAAACGCAGCATAGAGGGCAGGCATTTACCCTTCCTGCCGCCGATCACAAGGCCTATGCGCGGCTCCTCCCATGCAGCAGCCAGCCATCCCAAAGTCGCCGTGGCGCCTTGAACTCGGCGCGACGCTGAAGCTCGCCTGGCCGCTGGCGGCGGCGAACCTGCTGCAGATGCTGACCTATGCGGTTGATGTGATCTTCATCGCGCGGCTGGGCGAAGCGCCGCTGGCCGCGTCCGCGCTCGTGGTGGCGGTGTTCGGACTGGTTCTGTGGGCACTGTCCGGACTCACCGGGGCGGTGGCGCCGCTGATTGCAGAGGAGTTGGGCGCCCGCGCACCCGCCTTGCGCCCGATCCGGCGGATTACCCGCATGGGGCTGTGGCTCGCGGTGCTGACCGGCCTTGCGGGCATGGCCGCGTGCCTTGCCCTTACCCCGCTGATGCGGCTGACGGGGCAGCAGGCGGAAATCATCACCCTGGCGCAAAGCTACAACAGCCTGCTGATCTGGTCGATGATCCCGATGCTGGCGAACAACGTCCTGCGAAACTTCGTCAGCGCGCTGGGTCGCCCGATCCTGGCGACGGCCATCACTGCCGCCGGCATCGGGGTGAATGCGGCGGCCAATTACGCCTTTATCTTCGGCAACTGGGGCGCGCCGGCGTTGGGCCTGCAAGGCGCCGCCATGGCGACGGTGCTTACCGCGCTGACCAGCCTGGCCGCCTATGTGATCGCTATTCGGCTGGACACCCGCCTGCACCGTTACCGCGTGTTCGGCTTCTTCTGGCGGCCCGACTGGCGCCGGTTGGTGCAGATCTTGAGGATAGGTGCGCCGATCGGCCTCACCATCACGGCGGAGGCGGGCATATTTGGCGCGGCGGCGTTCCTGATGGGCGCGATCGGAACGGCGCAACTCGCGGCGCACACGATCGCCCTGCAGATCGCGGCGCTGACTTTCCAGGTGCCGTTCGGCATCGGGCAGGCAGCAACGATACGGGTGGGTTACTTCTATGGCGCCCGAGATCGCGCCGGGGTCGGCCGCGCCGGGTGGACGGCCATTGCCCTGAGCAGCGGATTCATGGCGGCGGCCGCCCTGCTGATCCTGTTCTTCCCGGTCCTGATGCTGTCGATCTACATCGACCCCGCGGCGGCACAGAACGCGGCAATGGTGGCTTACGCCCTCACCTTCCTCAAGGTCGCCGCAGCGTTTCAGCTGTTCGACGGCGTGCAGGCGGTGGCAGCCGGGGCGCTCCGCGGGTTACAGGACACGCGCATCCCCATGTGGATCGCCGCCTTCTCCTACTGGGTGCCGGGCATCGGCACGGCGCTGGTGCTGGGTTTTGCCACTCCGCTGCAAGGCGTCGGCGTCTGGCTGGGACTGGCCGCCGGGCTGGGCGTGGCCGCGGTTCTGCTGCTCCGCCGATGGCACCGCAGGGACCGGCTGGAGCTGAGCCTGCCGGCTGCGCGCCTTGCGCCGGCCTGAGCAGCCACTCGCCCGGAGGTGAAAATTTTCCCGCAAGGCTGTTGACGGGCGCAAGCCGCCTACACATATGCGGCGCCGCTGGCACTCTCATGAGGAGAGTGCCAAAGCCATTCATCTTTAACGTCAGAAGAGGGCAAATCATATGGCATTTCGTCCGCTGCACGACCGCGTGCTGGTCCGTCGCATCGAAGCCGAAGAAAAGACCGCCGGCGGGATCATCATTCCCGACAGCGCCAAGGAAAAGCCGAGCGAAGGCGAAGTGATCGCAGTTGGCGATGGCACCCGCGACGAGGACGGCGATCGCATTCCGCTCGATGTGAAGGTCGGAGACCGGATCCTGTTCGGCAAGTGGGGCGGCACCGAGATCAAGCTCGACGGCGAAGAACTGCTGATCATGAAGGAAAGCGACATCATGGGGATCATTTCCTGATCCGCTGACGTCAACGCTTCCCACAACTCACTTATTCATCTGGAGAAACAATCATGGCTGCCAAGGAAGTCAAGTTTTCGCGTGACGCACGCGAAGGCATCCTGCGCGGGGTGGACACCCTCGCCAACGCGGTAAAGGTGACGCTCGGCCCGAAAGGTCGCAACGTCGTCATCGACAAGAGCTTCGGCGCTCCCCGCATCACCAAGGACGGCGTCACCGTCGCCAAGGAGATCGAGCTGAAGGACAAGTTCGAGAACATGGGCGCGCAGATGCTGCGCGAAGTCGCGTCCAAGACCAACGACAACGCTGGTGACGGCACCACCACCGCCACCGTGCTCGCTCAGGCGATCGTGACCGAGGGCATGAAGTCGGTTGCCGCCGGCATGAACCCGATGGACCTGAAGCGCGGAATCGACCTTGCGGTCGACAAGGTGGTCGAGAACCTCAAGAGCCGCTCCAAGGACGTCGCTGGCTCTTCGGAAATCGCGCAGGTCGGCATCATCTCCGCCAATGGCGACCGCGAAGTCGGCGAGAAGATCGCCGAAGCGATGGAGAAGGTCGGCAAGGAAGGCGTCATCACCGTGGAAGAGGCCAAGGGTCTCGACTTCGAACTGGATGTCGTCGAAGGGATGCAGTTCGATCGCGGCTATCTGTCGCCCTACTTCATCACCAACCCCGACAAGATGACGGTAGAGCTGGATAACCCCTATATCCTCATCCACGAAAAGAAACTGTCCAACCTGCAGTCGATGCTTCCGATTTTGGAAGCCGCGGTGCAGTCGGGCCGTCCGCTGCTCATCATTGCAGAGGACATCGAAGGTGAAGCACTGGCAACGCTGGTGGTCAACAAGCTGCGCGGTGGCCTGAAAGTCGCGGCAGTGAAGGCTCCGGGCTTCGGTGACCGGCGCAAGGCCATGCTGCAGGACATCGCGATCCTCACCAAGGGCGAGATGATCTCCGAAGACCTCGGCATCAAGCTGGAAAGCGTGACCCTGAACATGCTGGGTCAGGCAAAGCGCGTCACCATCGACAAGGACAACACCACCATCGTCGACGGTGCCGGCGAAGCGGACGAGATCAAGGCGCGGGTTGGTGAAATCCGTACCCAGATCGACAACACCACGTCCGACTACGACCGCGAGAAGCTGCAGGAACGGCTGGCCAAGCTGGCCGGCGGCGTGGCCGTGATCAAGGTCGGCGGCGCCTCCGAAGTCGAGGTGAAGGAGCGCAAGGATCGGGTTGACGATGCGCTGCACGCCACCCGCGCCGCGGTCGAGGAAGGCATCGTGCCGGGCGGCGGCGTTGCCCTGCTCTACGCCACCAAGGCTCTTGAGGGCGTCAACGGCGCCAACGAGGACCAGACCCGCGGCATCGACATCGTGCGGCGTTCGCTGACAGCCCTGGTCCGCCAGATCGCGTCCAACGCCGGTCACGACGGGGCGGTGGTGTCGGGCAAGCTGCTCGACCAGCAGGACACCTCGTTCGGGTTCAACGCGGCGACCGACACCTACGAAAATCTGGTGCAGGCGGGCGTGATCGATCCGACCAAGGTTGTTCGCACCGCGCTCCAGAACGCAGCCTCGGTTGCTGGCCTGCTGATCACGACCGAAGCCGCAATCACCGAGAAGCCGGAGGACAAGCCGGCGGCGGGCGGCATGCCCGGCGGCGGCATGGGCGGCATGGGCGGCATGGACTTCTAAGTCCGTCCACCCGTTGACCAAGGCAAGGAACGGCCCGGCGGGAGTGATCCCGCCGGGCTTTTCTTTGCCCACGCCGAACTTTCCACCGGCGCGACCGCTTCGCCAACAAGGGCCTTCGCCCACCACCTGCCCGCGGAGCCGAAACAACTCGTCAGTCTCGCAACCCCGGACCAAACATCGCCTTCAATCATTGATGTGGCAGAACGTGCACCAGGAGAACAAGACACATGAAAGTACCACACAACGCCCACATCGCTGTCGTTGACGGCAATCGCTTCCTCATCATGCGCAATTCGGGGCAGATGTTTGATCCGAAGCTGGGCGGCGTGGAAACGCCGGATCTCGATGCGACAAACTTCAGCGCCGGCATCCGGGCGCAGGACTCAGCCAGCCAGCGCAGCGGCGCGACTGATCTCAACGAACTGGCCCATGCCGCGGCTGTCGCCGAATGGCTGAACGCCAAGGCAAAGGCCGGCGAAGTGGATGACATCATCATCATCGCCGATCCCAAGAGCCTGGGCGAAATGCGTCACCATTATCACCCGGAACTCAAAAGCCGGTTGCGGGGAGAGGTGGCCAAAACCATGACAGGCGAACCGGTGGACAGGATTGCCGCAGCGCTGGCTGACGCCTGACGGGCGCCTTCCGGCGCGGCCAATGCCCTTGCCAAAGCGCCGGGGAGGGTTAACCTTTCCTCAACCATGAGTCGCATAGGGTTGGGGACATGATAGGGAAGTGGATTGGCGCCGCGCTCGCGACGGTGACGCTGGGCTGGATGACACCTGCGGCCGCGCAGGCGCAAGGCACCGCGCTTGAGGCACGGTTCGATCAGACCCTCGGCACGCAGGCGCGGGCCCCGCGCACGTTCGAAGCGGTGTATCAGACCGCGCTGGAACAGCGGATCGCGGCCCTGGCCAATGGGTCGCAGGGCCGCATCGGGGTCATGGCAATCGATCTTTCCAATGGCCAGGAGGTGGGGATCCTAGCCGATCAACGCTTCCCCATGGCCAGCACCAGCAAGATTGCCGTCGCGGCCACTTTCTTGGAGGGTGTGGAGCAGGGACGCTGGTCGTTGACCAGCGAGTTCCCGCTCCTGATCCCGCGTGCATCGGCCCGGTTCTCCACCCCGGTCGCGCCGGTCACGCAAGGCAAGTACTACCCCGCCATCGATCTCATCGAGATGATGATCACCCGGTCCAGCAATCCCGCGACAGACGCGCTGCTGGCGGTGGTCGGCGGGCCGCAGGCGGTGAATGCCTGGGCGAGGCGCAACGGCATTGCCGAATTCTCGATCGACCGGGACATTGCCACGCTGGTGCGTGACGATGGCGAGTTCAATCCGGCCAACCACATCGACCTGCGCGACAGCGCCACTCCCCGCGCCATGGCAGAACTCCTGCGCGGTCTGTATCAGGGCAAGTATCTGTCGCGGCAAAGCAGCGACCTTCTGCTTGCTTCAATGAGCCGGACTATCACCGGCAAGCGGCGCATCCGGGGGATGATGCCCCTTAATGCCGAAGTGCTGAACAAGACCGGGTCGCTCAACAACACGTCCAGCGATGTCGGCATCATCAAGACGGAAGATGGCCGCGCTATCGCCGTTGCGATCTATGTTACCGGCCAGGGAACCCGGCCCGCCCGCGAGGCCAAGATCGCCGCGATTGCGCGGGCGCTGTACGATGGCTATCGCTCGCCCGACAATGCACGCCAGATGGCACAGGCAACCTATGACCAGGCGGGCAGCGGCGGCAACTAAGCACTTTGCAGCTGCATGAAAAAGGGCGCAGCCAACCGGCCGCGCCCTCGATCCGTACCATAAGATACAGGACTGATCAGTCAGCCTGAGCTTCGGTAACGGTTTCGTTCTGCAGGTCGGCTTCGGCGCGTGCAGCAGCGTTGTCGGCGGCTACGGCCGTATCGGTGGCGGCGCCTTCGATGGCGTTCCCGGCTTCGACGGCACCGGCTTCAACAGTGTTGCCAGCGGCGTCGAGGTTGGCTTCCGTATCGGCAACGGCAGATTCGGTGGTGGTTTCGGCAGCATCCTGCGTGCCTTCAGAGCAGGCTGCAACACCAAGTGCCGCGACGGCAGCGGCGACGAGAGCAATCTTACGCATGTTCGATAATCCTTGTTGTGAACGGCAGCGCCGTGAAGCCGATCCAAGCTTCTGCTACATAAATAATGGCAGGAATGTGGCAAATCAATAGCTGTGTGGCGGAAATGTGGTGAGCGGTGGAACCAGATGCCTCTCGTCGGGCGCCGCGCCGCCTGCTAACGCGGCTTTCATGCCAAAGCCGCACCTCTATCTCGTGGATGGGTCTGCCTACATCTTCCGCGCCTATCATCGCCTGCCGCCGCTGACCAACCCGGAAGGCACTCCGGTGGGGGCGGTCTACGGCTACACCACCATGTTGTGGAAGCTGGCAGAGGATCTCGACAAGGCGGAGGGGCCAACGCATCTCGCGGTGATCCTCGACAAGGATTCCACCAGCTTCCGCAACGAAATCTATGCCGAATACAAGGCGCATCGGCCCGAACCGCCGGAGGATCTGCGTCCGCAGTTCGCGCTGATCCGCGACGCGACGCGCGCGTTCAGCCTGCCCTGCATCGAGGAAGCCGGACTGGAGGCCGACGACATCATCGCCTCCTACGCCCGCGCAGCGACGGCGCAGGGCTGGAACGTCACCATCGTGTCGTCGGACAAGGATTTGATGCAGCTGGTCGGCGAGAGCAGTGACGGCGGCGGCTCCATCGATATGCTCGACACCATGAAGGGGCAGCGGATCGGCGTTGCCGAGGTGGAAGAAAAGTTTGGCGTGCCCCCGCATCTGGTGGGCGACGTGTTGGCGCTGATGGGTGACAGCGTGGACAATGTGCCGGGCATTTTCGGGATCGGGCCGAAAACCGCGTCCAAGCTCATCGCGGATCACGGCTCGCTCGGTGCCGCGCTCGACGCAGCAGAGGGGATGAAGCCATCCAAGTTGCGCGAACGGCTGCTGGAAGGGCGCGAAATGGCGGAACTGAGCCGGGTGCTGGTGACGCTGAAGGAAGATGCGCCGCTCCCCATACCGCTCGATGATCTGAACCTCGGCAGTATCCCGCGCGAACCCCTCGCCGCATTTCTGGAAAGGCATGGCTTTGTCAGCCTGCTCCGGCGGCTTGACAATGGCAGCGGCAGTCCTGGCCCCAGGACACAGCTCTACCCGGCCAAGACAGGCGCCGCCGGAGCGGCCGATACGCCTGCCGCCGGTGGCCTGCCGGCGCCTGCCGGCGCCCCGCTGGACAGGACCGCCTATGAATGCGTCCAGACCATTGATCGGCTGGAGGCGTGGATCGCGCGCGCAGCCGCCGCGCGGCTCGTCGCGCTGGACACCGAGACCAGCGCGCTCGATGCAATGAATGCCGAACTCGTCGGGATCAGCCTGGCGCTGGGACCAAACGACGCCTGCTATATTCCCTTCGGCCATGGCGGCAACGATCTGCTCGCCGACAAACCCGAGCAGGTCGACCGCGCAGCCGCCCTTGCTCTCCTCAAGCCGCTCTTGGAAAGCGACGCGGTGCGCAAGGTCGGCCACAACATCAAATACGACCTCAACATCCTTGCCCGCCACGACATCACGGTGGCACCCATCGACGACACCATGATCATGAGCTTCGACCTCGATGCCGGCCGCGCTGAACAGGGTATCGGCGGCGGGCACGGGATGGATGAACTGAGCGAACGGCACCTTGCCCACACCACCCTCACCTTCAAGGACATCTGCGGCACCGGCAAGAAGCAGATCTCGTTCGGCGAAGTACCCTTGGACAAGGCGACCCAGTACGCCGCCGAGGATGCCGATGTGACCCTGCGCCTTTATCACCAGTTGAAACCCCGCCTGCCGCTGGAAGGCGGCACGCGCATCTACGAACGGGTGGACCGCCCGCTCATCCCCGTGGTGGCGGGAATGGAACGCCACGGAATCCGGGTCGACCGGGCGGCACTGAGCAAGCTGTCGGACGAGTTCGCGCACGTGACCGCCCGTCTGGAAGGCGAAATTCACGCGCTGGCGGGCGAACCCTTCGCCATCGGCAGTCCCAAACAACTGGGCGACATCCTGTTCGACAAGATGGGCTACAAGGGCGGGAAGAAAGGCAAGAGCGGGCAGTATTCGACCGATCTCACGGTGCTGGAACACCTCGCCGCCAACGGCGCGCCGATCGCGGGCAAGGTGCTCGAATGGCGTCAGCTGACCAAGCTCAAGACCACCTACACCGACGCCCTGCAAGCCGCGATAAACGCGCGCACCGGGCGGGTACATACGTCCTATTCTCTGGTTGGCGCGCAGACTGGTCGCCTGTCCTCGACCGATCCGAACCTGCAGAACATCCCGATCAGGACGGAAATCGGCCGCCAGATCCGCGATGCCTTCGTGGCGGAAGAAGGCAATGTCCTGCTCGCCGCCGACTATTCGCAGATCGAACTGCGCCTCGCCGCGCACATGGCCGACGTCCCGGCCCTGCGCGAAGCGTTCGCCAATGGCGAGGACATCCATTCGCGGACCGCGGCCGAGATGTTCGGCACCGTTGACCGCGACACACGGGCGCAGGCCAAGACCATCAACTTTGCAATTCTCTACGGGATCTCCCGGTGGGGTCTCGCCGGACGGCTGGGGATCGAGGCCGACGAGGCGCAGGCGTTGATCGACACCTATTTCGCCCGCTTTCCGGGCATTCAGCAGTACATCGTGCGCACGCTGGAAGAGGTGCGCGAACGCGGCTATTCAGAAACGCTGTTCGGCCGCAAGACCTGGTTCCCGCGCATCCGTTCAAAGAACCAGAACGAGCGGTCGGGATCGGAACGCGCCGCGATCAACGCTCCGATTCAGGGGACCAGCGCGGATATCATCAAGCGGGCCATGGTCCGGATGAACCCTGCGCTGGCAGCCGCCGGACTGCACCCTGACCGAACAAACGGCGTGCGGATGCTGTTGCAGGTGCACGACGAACTCGTGTTCGAACTTCCCGAGGCGCTGGTGGAACAGGCCACCCCGGTCATCCGCCGCGTGATGGAGGAGGCGGCCGTTCCGCAGGTTCAGCTGTCGGTTCCGCTGGGGGTCGAGGTTGGCGTGGGGAAAAGCTGGGGCGCGGCGCATTGAATAAAGAGCCGGTCGGGCCTCGCTTTGACGGCAACCCGCTCTCGCATCAAAGCCTGCAGGAAGAGCGCCGGCCCCAACTGGACTTCATGAAGCCTGTTCCTCGTCCTCGCCCGGCACCGGGGTGGGCGTGTCCAGCACTTCGCGCACATACAGCCGCTTCACCATCACATAGACCACCACCGTCAGCGGCGCGGCGAGGATGATGCCCACCACCCCGAACAGGGTGGCGAAGGCGAGCAGCGAGAACAGCAGGATTACCGCGGGCAGGTCCACCGCGTACTGCTGCACCACCGGCTGCAGCACGTTGCCCTCGATCTGCTGGATAACGATGTACAGGCCCAGCACCCACAGCGCCAGCGAGGGATCGACCGCCAGCGCGATCAGGAGCGCGGGTATCGCGGCGAGCACAGGGCCGGCCAGCGGGATGAATTCGAGCAGCCCGGCCAGCAGGCCGAGGGCGATAGCGGACGGCACATCGAGCAGCCACAGGCCCAGCCCCGTGAGAAAGCCAATCACGGTCATGGAGATAAGCTGGCCCTTCAGCCACAGCCGGAGCGCATTGCCGCTGTGATCCATCGCCTCCGCGATCAAGCCGCGACGCTGTTTCGGCACCAGCTTGAGAGTGCCGGTGCGGTAGAGCCGCGGCTGCATGGCGAGATAGATGCCGCCCACCAGAACAATCAGCGTGTCCGTGATGGCAGTGCCCAGCGACAAAACGACGCCGCCGATGTTGGTCAGCAGTCCCGTCCCGCTGGGTGTAGCATCGGCCACCATAGCGCGCAGCTGCTCGCCCAGCGCATAATCGCCTACGCGAAACTCGAACGACTGCCATGCGCCAGGAAGGATATCGATCAGGGTGCGGACCTGCGCCGCCATCTCCGCGCCGAAGAGCCACCCGACAAGAACCAGCACACCGGCAACCAGCAGAACGGCAATGCCGACCGCCAACCCGTCCGGCATTCCGGTTATCCGTCTAATCGGTTGCGCAAGTGCGCGAAAAATTACTGCGACCAGCACCGCGCCGAATACCAGCATCAAGATGCCGCGCAGCTGCCACGCGAGCAGAACCAGCGAAACAAGCGCCAGGACAATCAACGTGCCGCGCACCAGTGCACGGTCCGTCAGCCTGAGGAACTGCCGTTGCTCCATCCCCTCACCTTCCAGAATGTGTGCCGTTCGGAATGATGCCGGGATTCACGCGAAACCCCGGCATTTGGCTATTTCTCGGCAGCGCCCGAAAACACCACACGGTCGGGCTGCATCACATTCACGTGACCTTCTTATAGACAGTGAGGCCGAGCACGAACAGCACCACTGCGATAATCACCGCCAGCCAGAAAAGTACCTGAGCTATGCTCATGAACGCTCCGGCGAGCCCTCCAAATCCAAGAACACCCATTACCAGCGCAAGAACGGCGAAAATAATTGCCCACTTAATCATAACCTGTTGCCCCTTTTAATCTACTGGACAGCATCCCATGATGCCGGCCTCTCGATAAAGATACCCGCGAAAACAGCGTGTGTTCCGAGGAGTTGGGCTGTTACGCCTTAGAGCAGGGGCCGGGCAGGTAAACGACGTGGACGTGAGGCTCGCCCGGCCCGCTTTGCCAAAGCGTCGGAACTAGCCGTGCTTACGCTCCCGCGTGGGCGCCAGCATGCCTTCCGTGATGAAGCCGATCGGCTGCACCTGTGCGGCCCGTGCTTTCAGCTCCCCGCGCAGTTTCATGTACTCCTCTTCCATTTGCCGAGTGACGGTGGCTCTGCTGTCTTCCAGAGCCTTGCTGAAATCCTCTGCCCGCACTTCCACCACGTCGCCGCCGGCTCGGCGCAATGCAGTCAAGCCAGCCCTCCGGACCAAATCCTCAAGGTCGGCGCCGGTGAAGCGGTCCGTATCACCGGCCACGCGCGCCAGGTCCACATCGCTGGCAAGGGGCATGTCGCGCGTGTGAATGCCCAGAATACGTTCACGACCGGCCTCATCAGGTGTGCCGACATAGACCAGTTCGTCAAAGCGGCCTGGGCGCAGCAAGGCCGGGTCGACGAGGTTCGGGCGATTGGTCGCGCCGATGACGACCACCGATTGCAGTTCCTCCAGCCCGTCCATCTCGGCCAGCATTGTGTTGACCACGCGGCCGGTCACGGAGGGCTCGCCCTGCCCCGACCCGCGTGCCGGAACCAGCGAGTCGATCTCGTCGATGAACACGACGCAGGGCGCAACGGCCCTGGCACGGGCGAACAGCCGGGCAATCTGCTGCTCGGACTCGCCATACCATTTGGACAGCAGGTCCGACGATTTCATGGAGATGAAGTTTGCTTCCGCCTCTCGCGCGACCGCCTTCGCGAGCAGCGTCTTGCCGGTGCCGGGCGGTCCGTAGAGCAGGAACCCCTTGGCCGGCCGAATGCCCAGCCGCTCGAACGCCTCAGGGTTCTTCAGCGGCAGCTCGATGCCTTCCTTGAGCGACTCGATTGCATCGCCGACGCCGCCGATGTCGCTCCAGCTGACGTTGGGCACCTGGACCATCACCTCGCGCATGGCGGACGGCTGAACTCGCTTGAGCGCGCTGAGGAAGTCTTCCCGGCTGACGTGAAGATCCTCCAGCACGTCCGCGGGGATGGTGCGTTCGTCGAGGTTGAGGCGCGGCATGATCCGGCGCACTGCCTCGATCGCGGCTTCCCGCGCCAGGGCGGCGATGTCGGCTCCGACGAAGCCGTGCGTGCCGCGGGCCAGTTCCGACAGGTCCACCTTGTCGCCCAGCGGCATCCCGCGGGTATGGATTGCGAGAATCTCGCGCCGGCCGTGCTGGTCGGGCACACCGATGACGATCTCGCGATCAAATCGGCCGGGGCGACGCAGCGCCTCATCGATCGCGTCAGGTCGGTTGGTCGCAGCGATGACGACCAGATTCGCCCGCGCCTCGAGCCCGTCCATCAGGGTGAGCAGCTGCGCAACCAGCCGCTTCTCCGCCTCGCCGGACACCTGGCTGCGTTTCGGGGCGATTGAATCGATCTCGTCGATGAAGATGATCGCAGGGGCGGACTTGGATGCCTCTTCGAACACTTCGCGCAGGCGCTTCTCGCTCTCGCCATAGCCCGACCCCATGATCTCGGGGCCGTTGATGGTGAAGAAGCTGGCATCGCTCTCGTTCGCCACGGCCTGCGCAAGCCGCGTCTTGCCGGTGCCCGGCGGGCCGTGAAGAAGGACGCCTTTGGGCGGATCGACGCCAAGCCGGGTGAACAGTTCGGGGTAGCGCAGGGGCAGTTCGACCATTTCGCGCAGCTGGTCGATCGTGTCTCCCATCCCGCCCACGTCGTCGTAATTCACCGTGGCGCGCCCGTCGCGCGGTTCCTCGAACTCGGCGCGCAGTTCGACTTCGGTGTTCTCGTCGATATGAACAATACCCTTGGGCACGGTTGCCACAACGGTCAGGCGAATCTGCGTCAGGGCATAGGCCGGGGCGTTGAACATGCGAGCGACCTGCGGCGGCATGTTCTGCACCGACTGCTGCCCGGTGGTCGCCACGAGATCACCTGCGACCAGCGGCTTGCGGAAAAAATTGCGCTTCAACGCCTGGGTCGGTCCCTGCAGCCGCATCTCGCGCTGGGCCGGTGCGAACACGACGCGGGTTGCCGCGCGGCTTTCCGCCGCCGCGACCTGCACATGTTCGCCCGAGCCGACCTCTGCATTGCCGCGCTGCAACCCGTCGAGACGCACCACCGACAAGGCCTGATCTTCATCATAGGCGGGCATGGCGATCGCGGCGGTTGTGCGCTTTCCAGTGATCTCCACCACGTCGCCTTCCGTGATGCCGAGCGCCTGAAAGGCCGTACGCGGCATGCGGGCAATGCCTTGGCCTGACTCTTCCTGCCGGGCAGGCGCGACCTGCAGTCGGGTGGTGCGATCAGCGACGGCGGCGTCGGCTTCGGCCATGAGGCAAGTCTCCAGTAAAGATCGTTGTGTTGCCGCCTAGCTAGGAGAAGCGCGCGCCAGTTCCAATGCATGGTCGCAGCGAAAGGTCCAAGCGGCGCATGCATTCGCGGCTTGCCATCTCAGCAGCCAGCCAATCGGGCTGCTGCATCACGCAGCCAGGACGCAAAGAAAAGCCCGGCAGGACGAACCGGCCGGGCTGAATAGTTTGGGAGAGGATGCCTGAAAGGCAGGGAGAGATATGCCGCAGTGCAGCAAATTGTGCAAGTGCTAAATGCGACCGGTGTGTTGCGTTTGGTGCAACTTCATACGTATGCGTCACTGGTGGTGACAGGGTGCCGGCGTGGCGCTAGACCCCGCCCACATGACTAAGCTCTACCCTGACGCTGCTGCCGCCCTGGACGGCCTCCTGCGCAACGACATGCTGATCGCCGCCGGAGGGTTCGGCCTCTGCGGCATCCCCGAACGCCTGCTGGACGCGATCCGCGACAGCGGCGTGTCCGGACTGACATTTGCCAGCAACAACGCCGGCATCGATAATGAAGGGATCGGCAAGCTGCTGCGTACGCGGCAGGTGCGCAAGATGATTTCCTCCTATGTGGGCGAGAACAAGGAGTTCGAGCGGCAGTACCTCGCCGGCGAACTGGAGGTCGAGTTCTGCCCGCAAGGCACCCTTGCCGAACGGATGCGGGCCGGTGGGGCAGGTATCCCGGGCTTCTACACCAAGACCGGCGTCGGCACCCAGGTTGCCACGGGCAAGGAAGTGAAGAGCTTCAACGGGGAGGATTACATCCTTGAACAAGGGATTTTTGCCGACCTGTCCATCGTCAAGGCGTGGAAGGCGGACGAAACCGGCAATGTCGTGTTTCGCAAAACGGCGCGCAATTTCAATGTTCCTGCCGCGACCTGTGGCAAGGTCTGCGTCGTTGAGGTGGAGGAGGTCGTGCCCCTTGGTGCGCTCGACCCCGATTGCATCCACCTGCCCGGCGTCTATGTTCAGCGCATGATCGTGGGCGCTCCCTATGACAAGAAGATCGAGTTCAGAACCGTGCGGGAGCGGGAGGCAGGCTGATGCGGGTGCTGTTTGCTTGTGCCGCCGCGCTAGCGCTGAGCGGCTGTGCCACCGGCGCCGTGCTCGCCGACCAGGTGGTCGCCCCTGCGCTCGACCGGGCCTTGCAGACCCGCAGCCAGGTGGCGGATGGGCCAATCCTGACTCTGCCGCCGGTCGCGGGCGAAGTGCAGCGACCCGCTGCGGCGGCAGCCGCCGACGGCAGCACGGTGCCGCTCGGCACCAAGTGGCTCTACAGTTCGGCAGAAGCTGCGGCAGTGTCTGTGCAGGCCTTTCGTCAGCTGGGGACCTACGTGCAGGCACGGCACGCCGCGCAGCTGCCCGCTTCGGTCCTGCTTGGCCTGCCCGACCGGCCGGACGGGTTGGGCACGGAAACTTGCCTGTTGCCCGGAGGCGGACGCAAGCCGGCCGCAGTAATCTTCGACGGTGACGAGACGCTGATTTTGAACCGGGGACACGAATACTGGCGGGCGGCTTCCGGGCAGCCGTTCGATCCGGCCATTTGGGCTGAATGGGAACGGACCGGCAATGCGCGGCTCGCCCCCGTGCCGGGTGCGGTGGCCGCTGTACGCGCGCTGAGGGAGGCGGGCATCACGCCAATAATCAACACCAACAGGGCGCTTGAAACGGCGGCCGATACCGTGCGCGGTTTTGCCCAGCTTGGGCTGGGTGACTTCGTCATCGGAGAAACCCTGTTCGTGCGGGGCATGGACGCTGCTGGCAGCGACAAGGATGCGCGCCGGGCCCGCATCGCGGCGCGCTATTGCGTGCTGGCTCAGGTGGGCGACAACTTGGGCGATTTTGCCGACCTGTTCAATGAACGGGAGCTGGGCGCGCAGGAGCGCCGCCGGATCGCGCTGCGCGGGGAGGTGGCGCAGTTGTGGGGCAACGGCTGGTTCGTGCTGCCCAACCCCGTGTACGGGGCGTTCGACCGCGGCGGGATCGACGATGTGTTCCCGCCCGATGCGCGCTGGCAGCCCGGAACTCAGGTCCGCACGGCGCCCGACATCATGACGCAAGGCAATTAAAGATGACCGAGACCGCGACCCTTACCACCGGCTGGACCCGCGACCAGATGGCCGCCCGCGCGGCGCAGGAGCTGCAGGACGGGTTCTACGTCAACCTTGGGATCGGTATCCCCACCCTTGTCGCCAATCATATCCCGGCCGGAATGACCGTGACCCTGCAATCCGAAAACGGCATGCTGGGGATCGGCCCCTTCCCTTATGCCGGAGAGGAAGATCCCGACCTCATCAACGCCGGCAAGCAGACGATCAGCGAACTGCCCCACTCCGCCTATTTCGACAGTGCCCAATCCTTTGCCATGATCCGCGGCGGCCATATCGACCTGACCGTGCTGGGCGCGATGGAGGTGGCCGAGAACGGCGACATCGCCAACTGGATGATCCCGGGCAAGATGATCAAGGGCATGGGCGGGGCGATGGACCTCGTTGCCGGAGTGAAAAAGATCATCGTGGTGATGGAGCATACGTCCAAAAACGGCGCGCCCAAGTTCATCCCGGAATGCACCCTGCCGCTGACCGGGCGGAACGTGGTCGACATGATCATCACCGACCTCGCCGTGTTCCAGCGGCCCGATCACGCCAGCCCGTTCCGCCTTATCGAAACCGCGCCGGGCGTCACCGCCGACGAAGTCGCAGCGAAGACGACGGCGCATTATATTGCCTGACGCGGCGCGAAAGGCACGTACGGCTGAGGCGGCATGATCCGCTGGCTTGACGAGCCGCGCGAACCGGATGCGCCTCTTGCCGGGCTGCGTGTCCTTGAACTCGCCCGGGTGCTCGCCGGCCCTTGGGCGGGGCAGACGCTGGCCGACCTAGGCGCGGATGTGATCAAGGTTGAGGCGCCCGGCGGGGACAACACCCGCGCCTGGGGACCACCTTACCTGCGCCGTACCGACGGCACCGAGGAAGCCGCCTACTACCATGCCTGCAACCGGGGCAAGCGCGGAATGGTGGCGGATTTTGCGCAAGCCGCCGATCTTGAGCGGGTCAAGGCGCTGGCGGCGACGGCCGATGTGCTGATTGAAAACTTCCTGCCGGGCAAGCTCGCCCGCTTCAGGCTCGACCATGCCAGCCTTGCTGCCGCCAATCCCGGACTGGTGTATTGCTCCATCACCGGCTTCGGGCAGACCGGCCCACGCGCCCAGGAACCGGGTTACGACTTCGTCATCCAGGCGATGAGCGGCTTCATGTCGCTGACAGGAGAGCCAGCGGGTGAGCCGATGAAGCACGGGCTGGCGATCTCGGACCTGTTCTGCGGCGTTTATGCCGTCAGCGCCATTCAGGCGGCGCTTCTGATGCGGCAGCGGACCGGTCGGGGTCAGCACATCGACATGGCCCTGTTCGATTGTTCCGTGGCGCTGCTCGCCAATCAGGCGATGGCCTATTTCGCCACTGGTCGAAACCCGCCCCGCATGGGTAACGAGCACCTGCAGGTAAGCTGTTACGGCGTGTTTCCCGTCGCGGATGGCGAAGTCGTGCTGGCGCCCGGCAACGATGGGCTGTTCGACCGGCTGCTCCGCCTGCTGGGGCGCGAAGATCTCCTGGGTGATGCGCGGTTCGCCACCAACGCCGCGCGTCTGACAAACAGGGACGATCTGCGCGAAGTTGTCTCTGCCGAGACGCGGCAGTGGACCCGTGCGGCCCTGCTCGCCGCGTGTGCAGACGCGAATATACCCGCCGGCCCTATCCATCTGCTGGACGAAGTGTTCGCCGACCGGCAAACGGTGGCACGGGGGATGCAGCTCGAGCTTGACGGACTGCCGGGTGTGCGCAGTCCGTTCGTGTTCTCCAATGCCAGGCTGGCGATGGACCGGCCCGCTCCCCGGCACGGGGAGCACGGCTGAGCTTCAGGCGGGGAAAGCCGCCTTCAATTCATCCACCAGATCGAGCCGTTCCCACGGGAAGTAATCCCCTCCCGCCGTGCGCCCGAAATGGCCATAGGCGGCGGTGCGGCGGTAGATCGGCTTGTTCAGCCCGAGATGGGTGCGGATGGCGCGCGGCGTCAGACCGCCCAGCTTGCCGATCCCCAGGATCGCCTGCTCCAGCCGGTCATCGCCAACGGTGCCGGTGCCATGCGTATCGACATACAGCGACAGCGGCTCCGACACCCCGATGGCATAGGACAGCTGGATGGTGCAGCGGCGCGCCAGCCCCGCCGCCACGATATTCTTGGCCAGATAACGGGCGATGTAGGCGGCCGACCGGTCCACCTTGGTCGGGTCCTTGCCGGAAAACGCGCCGCCTCCATGCGGCGCCGCGCCGCCATAGGTATCAACGATGATCTTGCGCCCGGTTAGGCCGCTGTCCCCGTCCGGCCCCCCAATTTCGAACGCACCGGTTGGGTTGATGTGCCAGACGGTGTCGTCCGACAGCCAACCGTCCGGCAGCACGTCCGCCACCACGCGCTTCACATAAGACTTGAGTTCGGCCTCTTTCGCGCCTTCGTGATAACCTGCCTTGTGCTGGGTCGAAACAACGGCTGCGGTGCAGGCGACCGGCTTGCCGTTTTCATAGCGCAGGGTCAGCTGGCTCTTCGCGTCAGGTTCCAGGAACGGGGCAACCCCGCTCTTGCGATCGGCCGCCAGCCGCTCCAGCACCTTGTGGCTGTAGTCGAGCGGCGCTGGCATCAGATCGGGCGTTTCATCGCAGGCAAAGCCGAACATGATGCCCTGGTCGCCCGCGCCTTCGTCCTTGTTGGACCCGTCTGTACCCGCGTCCACACCCTGGGCGATCTCCGCGGACTGGCCGTGGAGATGGTTTTCCAGGCTGAGGCGCTGCCAGTGGAAGCCTTCCTGTTCGTAACCGATCTCGCGCACGGTGCGGCGTACCACTTCCTCGACCTCGTCACGCGCGCCCGCGGCCCATTCGCCGTTCTCGAACACGCCGCGACAACGGATCTCGCCCGCCAGTACCACGCGCTGCGTCGTGGTCAGGGTTTCGCAGGCCACCCGTGCTTCGGGATCCTTGGACAGGAACAGGTCGACGACGGCGTCGGAAATCTGGTCGGACACCTTGTCGGGATGGCCTTCAGACACAGACTCGGAGGTGAAGAGGAAATTGTCGCGCATGGATATCCCGATATAAAGAAGTCTTTATGTGCGCTGGCGGCCGTAACGCTCCTGCAGCCTGATGGCAACCAGCGCCGCACCGGTCAGCGCAACTGTCCAGAGCAGGGTCAGCCAGTGCCCCGCCCGTGAGAACAGGGTCGGCGGCGCCGCCGGCGGCACCAGCGTATCTATGCGGGCGGCCTGACGCATACCGATATGATGCCGCACCACGCCGTCGGCTGAAATCACCGCGCTGATCCCCGTGGTGGTGGCGCGCAGGACAGGCAAACCTTCTTCGATCGCGCGCATCCGGGCCTGCGCCAGATGCTGCGGCGGACCCCAGGCGCCGAACCAGCCGTCATTGGATGGATTGAACAGGTAATCGGGGCGGCTTGCCGGATCGACAACCTGCCCGGAAAAGATGATCTCGTAACAGATCTGTACTCCGGCCCGGCCCCATGCGCCAAGATCCAGCGTCTGTGGGCCCGGTCCAGGAATGAAATCGAACGCGCCGGGTACCAGCCGGGTCGCACCCAGCGGCTCCAGCAGCCAGCGCAGCGCCAGGTATTCACCGTAAGGCACGAGGTGCGCCTTGTAATAGCTGCCGACGATGCGCCCCTGCGCATTCACCGCCGTAACGCTGTTGTAAGCCCCGACCGCCTTGGCGACCCCGTCAACCTCGGCAATCTCTAGATCGGTGGCCCCCGTCAGCAACAGGCTACCATCGCCGATCACCTGACCCAGGCGGGTGCGCGCGAAGCCGGGGTCCGCGCCGGCAGTGAACAGGTTGTAGTAACGCTGGGGATACCCGTCGCGAAGGTAGTCGGAAACGCCCGATTCAGGCCACAGGACCAGTCTGGTGCGGCCCGGCTGTTCCGGCAGGCTCAGCCGCGCCGCACGGACAAAGTGCGGCTCGGCCATTTGCGGATTGGCGAGATCCTCTTGCCGGAAGTCGGGCTGAACCAGCGTCACCGGCAAGGTGCCTGGACGGGCCAACGGCTGTGCCGGCCACACCATCCCCGCAGCGAGCAGCGCCGCAACCAGACCGGCCACCCGCCAGCGCCGCTCCGCCAGGAGAAGAGCGAACAGACCCGCGATCGCAACCATCAGTCCGGACAGGGCATAGGTGCCGGTGACCGGCAGCACCGCGGCCAGACCCGCGCGGTCGAACCCCCCCAGAAATGCAAGAGAGAACGGCCCCCATGCATAGCCGGTGAAGACCCAGCTTTTCAGCCATTCTGCCACGATCCAGCATGCTCCCAGCAGCCAGGCGAAACCGGCGGGAGGCCATTGCCGCGCCACCTTGTGCGCCATCAGGGCAGCAAGGCCGGGATAGACTGCAAGATAGAGAGACAGCAGCGGCACCGCCGCCCAGCCCAGTGCCGGGGGCATGTTCGCCTGATAGGTGAAGGCGGTGGCAATCCAGTTGTTGGTGACGGTGTAGTGGGCCACCCCGAACAGCCATCCGGTCAGGAACGCCAGCCGCCCGCTTCGGGTCCGCTGGAGAAGCAGCACGAACGCACCCATCGCCACAAAGGCGAGCGGCCACAGGCGCAACGGCGGAAAGCCGGTTGCGGCGATCCCGCCAAGTAGCGGTGCCAGCCACAATGGATGCCCTGCGCACCACGAAAGGAGTCTCGCAAAGCGGTCCTGTTCCAAGGGAGCATGCATCGGCCGGTCAACCCATCAGGCAGGCAAACGGCGAGGCCACAACAAAGGACGGGACCAAGGCGATAGAGCCGTCAGCCGACCGCCCTCACCGCTTCGCCTTCGTCCTCGCTCGCGGGCTTGCGCCGGCGGCGCGGCGCAGGCTTGGCAGGCGCCACGTCCTCTTCCGTCCCGACCTTGAAGGCAGGAGGCAGGACGGCTGCATCGATGGCTTCGGGCCCATCTTCGTCGCGGCTCCTCTGGACGCGCGGTGCCGGCCCGCGGTCGCGCGGCGGCCGGGCAGCGCGGCGAGGGCGGGCTTCCGCCTCCTCGTCAGACCGTGCCTCGGCCTCCTCGGCATCGCTGGTGTCGTGATCTCGGAGATCGTCGCGGTCCTGCCGCTGCGAAGCCGCCTCGTTGCGTTCAGAGCGGTCGCGGCCGTTGCCGCGCCCCCGCTGCGGCTGCTGCTCCTGCCAGCCGTCGCGTTCGCCCATCTCGTCATCCGCATCCTCGTCCTGCCCGCGCTGCCGCTGTTCATGCGGGCGGCCGCGGCTTTCTTCCTGACGAAGGCGATTGTCGGCGATTACGCGGAAATAGTGGTCGGCGAACTGCAGATAGTATTCGGCCTGCACCCGGTCGCCATTGTGCTGCGCGTCCTGCGCCAGCTTCTTGTACTTGTCCAGCATCTGCGGCGCGTTTCCTCGCGCGCGGCTATCGATGCGATTGACCGGATTGCCCCCGCCCTGCTGGCGGTTGCCGCGGCCGCGCCGACGGTTGTTGTTGTTGCGGTTATTGTTCAAAGGAGGCTGTTCCTTGTTCGTGGACGATGCGCGGCCGCTTAACCATCGCCCGCAGCGTCCATCTGTCTCGCCCATCGTCGGCCCGCTTCAGTGACGCGCCGCACCCCTAAAGCTTGTCCAGTCCGCAGCCCGTTCAAGGCCATCAGATCCAGCGGTTTCGGAGCCTGTCCGGTAAAGTCAGTGTTCGAAAGCCTTTAGCGGACACTGTTCAAGGTAGCGGCGGGCATGCCGTTTGCCAACCCCCTTTCCCGCCGCCCGCGCCAGAATAGTGGCCGCCCGGTTCAGCGACGCAGGACCAGTGCCCTTGGCCGCCCGGCAAGATCGCGGCACAGGCGGGTGGTGAAGCCGACCCGTCCGGCAAGGGCAGCGACCGGCTCCGCCTGCGCCGCGCCAATCTCCAGAATGGCCGCAGCACTCGCGTCCATCAGCATGGCCAGTTCAGGGATGAGCAGGCGGTAGTCGTCAAGTCCGTCGGCGCCTGCGAACAGGGCGCTGGCGGGTTCGTAATCACCCACTTGGGGGTCCAGCCGCGCCCCCTCCTCGACGTAGGGGGGGTTGCACAGGATGAGGTCGAACGTGCCAAGGTCGTCGCGCCAGCCCGCCCGGGTCCAGTCACGCTGCAGGATAGCGGCGCGGGCAGACAGGCCGAGCCGGGCGGCGTTGTCGCTCGCCACGGCGCAGGCGCCCTCGCTCGCGTCGATGCCGACCCCCGTTGTCCGTGTTTCCGCAAGATAGGTCAGCAGCAGCGCGCCAGTGCCCGTGCCAAGGTCCAGCACGCGCTGTGCTTCGGGCGCGAGCGCCAGGGCGGCCCGGATCAGCGTCTCGCTGTCCGCCCTCGGGATGAGCGTGGCGGGCGTGACGCGGAACGGAAGTCCCCAGAATTCGGCCTCGCCGGTGATATAGGCGACTGGTTCGTGAGCGGCGCGGCGCTCTACCAGACGAGAGTACCCCTGGGGTGCAGGCTCACGCACCAGGCGCAGGAGCAGGTCCGACCGCGACACCCCCATGGCATGCGCCATCAGGAGTTCCGCATCGAGCCGCGGCGTATCCGAAGTTGCCGCGAGCGTGGCGGCGGCTGCACGGATGGCGTCGGCGACCATCAGTTGCTCCGCCGCCGGCTCCCGCTCCTCGGCGGCGGCGCGCCTGTCACCCATCCATCGCCGCCAGCCGCTTCGCCTCGTCTTCCGCGATCAGAGCATCGACCAATTCGGCGAGGCCGGGTCCCGCGAGGATTTCCGGCAGCTTGTGCAGGGTAAGGCCGATGCGGTGGTCGGTGACGCGTCCTTGCGGGAAGTTGTAGGTGCGGATGCGTTCCGACCGATCACCGCTGCCGACCATCGCCCGGCGTGCCTCCGCCTCGGCACCCTGCGTTGCCTCGCGCTGCTGTTCGAACAAACGCGCGCGCAGCACCTGCATCGCCTTTTCACGGTTCTTGTGCTGGCTGCGGCCGTCCTGACAGGTGACGACCACGCCGGTGGGCAGGTGCGTGATACGCACGGCAGAATCGGTCGTATTGACGTGCTGCCCGCCCGCCCCGCTGGCGCGGTACACGTCGATCTTCAGATCGCGGTCTTCGATCCGCACATCCACCTCGTCCGGTTCTGGCAGCACGGCCACGGTCGCGGCGGAGGTGTGGATGCGCCCGCCGCTCTCCGTTTCGGGCACACGCTGCACCCGGTGGACGCCGCTTTCGAACTTCAGCTTGGCAAAGACGCCCGTGCCGCTGACGCTGGCAACGATTTCCTTGAGGCCGCCGATGTCGGACGCGTTCATCGACACCGGCTCGACGCGCCAGCCCTGTTCCGCGGCAAAGCGTTCGTACATCCGGTAAAGATCGGCGGCGAACAGCGCGGCCTCCTCTCCGCCGGTGCCGGCGCGGATTTCCAGCATCGCGGGCCGCGCATCGGCGGCATCGCGCGGCAGCATGGCCAGGGCGAGAGCGTGTTCGCGTTCGGGCAGTTCGGCCCGCAGGCGCGCCAGATCTTCCTCTGCCATCCCGCGCATATCGGCGTCGGCGAGCAGTTCCTCCAGCTCCCCAATCTCGGCGCGCATCGCCTGCACCTCGCGCGCGGTGCGAGCGACGGGTTCGAGTTCGGCATAGTCGCGGGATGCCTGGCCGAAGGCGTCGCCTTCCAGCGTTCCACTCGCCAGCCGCGCCTCGATCTCGGCGAAACGGTGGATGATCTGTTCAAGGCGTTCGGGGGGGATGTGCACGTTGTTCCAACACTCCGTCGCCCCGGACCTGATCCGGGGCTAGCCTTCTTACTTAGTCGCCCCGCAAAAGGAAGCTGGACCCCGGATCAACTCCGTGATGCCGATGGCGCAAATGCAGAGGTGATCGCTGCAACTGCGCTCCCCACTTCGTCGTCGAACGCGGTCGCAGACAGCTTCGGTTCGCCAGCTTGCATGGAGAGGCTCAGAACCACATCCGGCTTCAGCTTCACCGCCTTGTCGTATCGCTTGCGCGCAGAGCCGGATGTGACCACCTCGGTTGCGAAACCGCCTTGGCGAAGCAGTTGCGAAAGCTTAAACGCATCATCGCTACGCAGATCATCTTCCACGGCGATGGCGACGAACTTCGTTTCGCTCTGCACTTCCCCCACCAGCATCGCCAGCCGCTCGATCCCCGCAGCCCAGCCCACGGCCGGCGTCGGCGGACCACCCAGCGACTCCATCAGCCCGTCATAGCGCCCGCCGCCCAGCACCGTGCTCTGCGCGCCCAGCGCGGCGGCGGCTGCGCTTCCTTCGTCGGGCACGAACTCGAAGGCGGTGTGGCGATAGTAGTCGAGGCCGCGCACCAGGCTGTCGGCGCGGGTCCAGGCGACACCCGCCGCGTCCAGCCCGCTTGTCACCTGTTCGAAGAAGCGCTGCGCCTCGTCAGACAGAAATTGGTCGATCTTGGGCGCCCCTGCCACGAACCGCTGGTCGCTGCGGTCCTTGCTGTCGAGGATGCGCAGGGGGTTTTTCTCCAGCCGCCCCTGCGACTCCTCTGACAACTCGCCCGCCACCTCGCGGAAATATGCCACCAACGCGCTGCGCCACGCCTCGCGGCTGTCCGCGTCGCCCAGGGTGTTGAGGTGCAGCGTCACGCCCGTGATACCCAACTCCTTCAGAAGCTGGTCGGCCATCGCCAGCAGCTCGACGTCGGCCTGCGGTTCGGCCGCGCCGACAACCTCGGCGTCGATCTGGTGGAACTGGCGGTAGCGGCCTTTTTGCGGGCGTTCGTAGCGGAACAGCGGACCATGCGTCGCCACCTTCAGCGGTGCGTGCTGCTGCCAGCCGTTGGTGAGGTAAGCGCGCGCGATGCCGGCGGTGAATTCGGGGCGCAGGGTCAGCGACTCTCCGCCCCGGTCGGCGAAGGAATACATTTCCTTGGAAACAATGTCCGTCGTCTCGCCGATCGAGCGGGCGAACACCTCCGTCCGCTCGAACACCGGCATTTCGACCCGGCGGAAACGGTACAGCTTGCGCACCCGTTCAAAGGTTTCCACAACAAAGGCGAACGCCTCGGCCTGTGGGCCAAAGACGTCCTGGGTGCCGCGGATTGACGGGGGTGCCTGCGTGTTCTTCGCCATGCTGGCGCCCTTATGCCACGGCTTGACGCGCCGCAATGCCGCCGGATGCTGCGTTGCGGCAAAAGGGAGGTTGTTCAATTCTCCGCGCCCCGCTAGGCGCCCTGGTTATGCGTATCGACAAGATCCCCACCGGGTTCAACCCGCCCGACGACCTCAACGTCATCATCGAAGTGCCCACCGGCGGCGAACCGGTGAAGTATGAATTCGACAAGGAAAGCGGCGCCCTGTTCGTGGACCGCATCCTGCATACACCGATGCGCTATCCGGCGAACTACGGCTTTGTCCCGCACACGCTCTCACCCGATGGCGACCCGCTGGACGCGCTGGTGATCGCCCGCAGTCCCTTTATCGCCGGCTGCGTCGTTCGCGCCCGCCCGATCGGCGTCCTCAACCTTGAAGACGAGCATGGCGGCGATGAAAAGCTGGTCTGCGTCCCGGTGGACACGACTTTTCCCTATTATTCGGACGTGGGGGAGACGAAGGATCTGCCGTCGATCATCTTCGAGCAGATCGAACACTTCTTTACCCACTACAAGGATCTGGAAAAGGACAAGTGGGTTCGTGTGGGCCATTGGGGAACCCGTGACGACGCGCGCAGGATCGTTATGGAATCGATCGAGCGGGCGAAGCACGAGCCGGCGAATCCAGGGCTGGAGCGCAAGGACGACGCCTGAACGACGTCGCATCCTGCGCATCGGGACGATGCGCCCGTGCCGCCGTTTACGGCTCCGCGTTGCCCTTACGCACCGGCTGGCAGCAGCTTGAACGCCCAGGTGAGAAGCAGCGGAATGCCGATCGCCATCAGCCACAGCCATGCGGCATCTTCGCGGAAACGCGGGCGCAGGGCCATGTCGCCCGCCAGATGGTCAGGCAGGCGCGCCCAGCGCTTCTCGAAGTGGCGGCACACCGGGATGAACGCCGCCACCAGAACGAGAAGCGCAAGATAGGGCACTAGCGAATATTCCATTGCCTTGGACAAGGCCTTTACCGCGAAGAAGATCTGCAGCGTGGTATAGACCAGAAGCGCAGTGGCCACGTTGTCGCTCATGGTGCGGCGCCAGTCGTGCGGCTTGGCCGGCTTGGAGTAGCCGCCATGGTCCGGGTGGCCGCCAGTAGCCTTGTTCATCACCTGATCTCCTCTGGCCCCACCCTTCCTCACCCCGCCTTGAAAAGCAAGCCAGTCGCCGCGCCGTGTCCGATCGCACCCGGCCCCCCGCCCTTTTCACGGCGGCCCGCAATCCCTAAGGCAGGGGGTGCATGGCCGATTTTGACACCTCCATCCTGACCGATCCCGCCCCGTCGTCGGCCGCCCCGCCCATCCCGCAGGGCGGCCTGGAAGTCGTGTCCATCGCCAAGAGTTACGACAGCCGCGCGGTGCTGACGGACATATCGCTGAACGTGGGCAAGGGCGAGGTGCTGGGTCTGCTCGGCCCCAACGGCGCAGGCAAGACGACCTGCTTCTATTCGATCATGGGCCTGGTGAAACCCGACTCGGGGCGCATCCTGATGGACGGGGAGGATGTGACCCACCTGCCAATGTATCGCCGCGCCATTCTGGGCCTTGGCTACCTGCCACAGGAAACCTCCATCTTTCGTGGCATGACCGTGGAACAGAACATCGGTTGCGTGCTGGAAATGGTGGAGCCGGACCGCGACACCCGCGCGGCCGAACTGGAACGGTTGCTCGACGAATTCGGTCTCACCCGGCTGCGCGCAAGCCCCGCCATGGCGCTGTCCGGCGGCGAGCGGCGCCGGTGCGAGATCGCCCGCGCCCTGGCGGCAAAACCGTCCATCATGCTGCTCGACGAACCGTTCGCGGGCATCGACCCTCTGTCGATCAGTGACATTCGTGATCTCGTCGCCGACCTGAAGACGCGCGGGATCGGCGTCCTCATTACCGATCATAATGTGCGGGAAACCTTGGAAATCGTGGATCGTGCGTGTATCATCTACGGCGGGCAGGTGCTGTTCGCCGGCACCCCGCAAGACCTGGTGGCGGACGAAAATGTTCGTCGCCTTTATCTGGGAGAAAGTTTCACCCTGTAGCGGGGCTGGAAGGAAGGAAGTTCTGCATGGCGCTTGGACCCGGGCTTCAACTGCGGCAAACGCAGTCGCTCGTCATGACGCCGCAGATGCAGCAGGCGGTGAAGCTGCTGGCCTTGTCCAATCTCGAGCTTGAGGCGTATATCGAAGGTGCGCTCGAGGCCAATCCGCTCCTGGACGTGGGCGATATCAGACGCGAGAGTGGCAGCGGCGCGCCGGCGCCGGCTTCTTCCGAACCGGCGGCTGACAGCCCTGCGGCCGGTGACGGTGCGCTAGACATCGAGCCTGCCGTGATCGACGAGGAAGCGGGGCGGGGTGATGCGGGCGACTGGAGCAGCGCGGCAGCAGGTGCTGCTTCCGGCGAAGACCACCCCATCGAAGATCGGGCCGATGCCTCTGGCCCCACCCTGGCGCAGCACCTCACCGACCAGCTGGCCGCCGCAACGCGCGACGGGCGTGAGGCGTTGATCGCGGCGCGCATCATCGGCGAACTGGACGAGGCCGGCTATCTCGCGGCACCGCTGGCCAGCATTGCCGCCGATCTCGGCGTCCCCGATGCCGAAGCGGAGCGTGCGCTTCATCTCGTCCAGTCGCTGGACCCGCCGGGCGTCGGGGCCCGCTCGCTCGCTGAATGCATCGTCCTGCAGGCGAAGGAGGCGGACCGTTACGATCCGTGCATGGCGCGCCTGATCGACAATCTGGACCTGGTTGCGCGGGGCGAGGTCGACCGGCTGAAGAAGCTGTGCGAGGTCGATGACGAGGATCTGGCGGAAATGCTGGCCGAACTGCGCAGCTACGATCCCAAGCCTGGCTGCCGCTTCGGGGGGTGCGATGACAGCGCGGTGGTGCCCGACATACTGATGACACGGGCGCCGGGCGGTTGGGACATCCGGCTGAACGATGCCACCCTGCCCCGGCTGGTGGTGAACCGGGACTACTACGTGTCCTTGCGCGAAGGCTGTTCCGACAAGGCGGCGCGCGGCTGGCTGGACAATCAGCTGGGCGAAGCGCACTGGCTCCTGCGGGCGCTCGACCAGCGGCAAAAGACGATCCTGAAGGCCGCGTCCGCCATCATCGAGCATCAGGCCGACTTCTTCCGGCGGGGCATTGCGGGGATGCGGTCCCTCACCTTGCGGGAAGTGGCAGAGCGCATCGGCATGCACGAATCGACCGTCAGCCGGGTGACGAACAACAAGTATCTTGGCTGCCCCTTCGGCACCTTTGAGCTGCGGTATTTCTTTTCCAGCGGCGTCGGCGGGGACGATGGCGAGGGCGACGCCTCTTCACAGGCTGTGAAGGCGCGAATCAGGGCGCTGATCGCGGACGAGGCACCGGGCGCCATCCTGTCAGACGATCGTCTGGTCGAACTGCTGAAACAGGACGGCTATGATCTTGCGCGTCGCACCGTCGCCAAATACCGCGAGGCGATGGGCATCGGCAGTTCTGTTCAAAGACGAAGGCAGGCGAAGCTTAACAATCTTAAAAGTGTTTGAAAAAGTGTTCTCAAGGACCGCTGGCGCAACACAAAATTAACCTTTCCCCTTCATCTGTTGTGTGGTTAATTCTCCGGCAGGGCCGCGGCTGACGGCCCATGTCAGGAAGATGGAATAACAAGGGGGTCCAAGCGCATGCGCGTTCTGCTTATCGAAGACGAGCCGACAACCGCCAAGGCAATCGAGCTGATGCTTTCTGCCGAAGGGTTCAACGTTTACACCACCGACCTTGGCGAAGAAGGGTTGGATCTGGGCAAGCTGTACGATTACGACATCATCCTGCTCGATCTCAACCTGCCCGACATGCACGGCTACGACGTCCTCAAGAAGCTGCGCGTCGCGAAGGTGCAGACCCCCGTTCTAATTCTGTCAGGCGTTGCCGAGATGGACTCCAAGGTCCGTTCGTTCGGCTTTGGCGCCGATGATTATGTCACCAAGCCGTTCCACCGCGACGAACTGGTCGCCCGCATCCACGCGGTCGTGCGCCGGTCCAAGGGCCACAGCCAGTCGGTGATCCGAACCGGCAAGATGTGCGTCAACCTCGATGCCAAGACGGTTGAGGTGGACGGCGCGCGCGTACACCTGACGGGCAAGGAATACGCGATGCTGGAACTGCTTTCCCTGCGCAAGGGCACCACCCTGACGAAGGAAATGTTTCTCAACCACCTGTACGGCGGCATGGACGAACCGGAACTCAAGATCATCGACGTGTTCATCTGCAAGCTGCGCAAGAAACTGAGCCAGGCCTGCGGCGGGGAAAACTACATCGAGACGGTCTGGGGCCGTGGCTACGTGCTGCGTGACGAGACGACGGAGGCGGTGGCGGCCTGAACGCCGTTACCCGGCGCTGCTCGCGCACCGCGCGGTCAGCGCCGCAAGTTCTTCGAACAGGTCTTCATCGACATCCTTGAAGTTGAAGCAAGTCTTTCCCTGACGCCGTCTGGCGAGCTCAGGACTGAGCCCGTCCGCCAACGCCGGCTGCTCGTAAAGCGGCATCAGGTGATAGGCGACGTAGCTTTTCTTCACCGTCACCGTGCCGAACCAGCCAGGTTGCCCCTTGGCATCGAGAGCGCGGGTTCGCAGGATCAGTGACCCGGGCGCATCTTCCGTAACAATCTGCTCGCCGGCATTGCGCAGCATCACGGTGCGTAGCGCGGCATAGGTCGCGGCAAAGTCATGCCCGCTCAATGTCATGCCCACTCAATGTACGGCCTCCTGAACAGCCAGGCATCGAGATTACCACGGCTGCGCGCGGAACGAAATGGCGGCGCTGGCGCATCGCAGCCGGGCGCGGTAAGGCGCGCGTCCATGACCGCGCACAAACCCGGCGACCCCCTCACCCTCAACCGCCTGTACGGCCGCTCCGTCGGCAAACCGCTGCGCGCGCGGCAGCAGGGGCTGGTTGACCGGTTGCTGCCGCAGATTGCCGTGCCCGCCGATGGGCCGGTGACGGCGGAGCGCCTCTTCGGGGAGGATTGTCCCCTGCACTTCGAAATCGGCTTTGGTGGAGGCGAGCATCTCGCCTACCGCGCCGACCTGTTGCCCAATCACGGCTTCATCGGCGCGGAACCGTTCCTCAACGGAGTGGCGGCGGCGCTGGTCCATGTGGAAGAAGGGCGACTCGCCAACGTCCGGCTGCACCATGGCGATGCGCTGGAGGTGCTGGCGCGGGTGCCGGACGGAGCCCTGACGATGATCTACCTGCTTCACCCGGATCCCTGGCCCAAGGCGCGTCATGCCAAGCGGCGGATGATGAACGACGGGCCGGTGGACCTGTTTGCCGCCAAGCTGAAACCGGGCGGAGAGCTGCGCTTTGGCACCGATCATCCGGTGTATCTGCGCCACGCCCTGATGGTCATGCGCCGGCATGAAGCGCAGTTCGAATGGCTGGTCGACGGCCCGCAGAGCTGGAGCCAACGCCCCTCCGGCTGGCCGGAAACGCGCTACGAAGCCAAGGCGCGGGACCAGGGGCATGAAGTGTGGTACTTCCGCTACCGCAGGCGGTGATGGAGAGGCGGCTAATGGCGCAAACAGCGATGATCATCGGTGCCTCTCGCGGGATCGGCCTGGGGCTGGTCCGCGAACTGGCGGCACGCGGATGGCGGGTGATCGCCAGCGAGCGGTCGCACAGCGCAGGCTTGCACGACGTGGCCCGTGAACGGCCGGGGCAGGTCGAGATCGTCACCGCGGATGTAACCGACCGCGTGCAGATCGACGCGCTTCGCGCAGCCGGAACGCCAAAGTCCCTGGACGTCCTGCTGGTGAACGCCGGCATCTGGGACGCGCAACCCGTGGACGAGGCGAGCGATGCCGACCTCCTGCGCATCATGCGGGTCAATGCGGCAGGCCCGATCGGCACCGCGCGCATCCTGCTGCCCCTTGTCAGGGACGGCGGCATTCTTGCCTTCACCACGTCCCGGATGGGGTCGATCGCCGACAGCTCAGGAGGGTCCGAACTGTACCGGATGAGCAAGGCGGCGCAGAACATGCTGGCGCGCGGCGTCTTCGTGCAGACGGCCAAGCCGCGCGGTATCCCGGTACTGTCGCTGCACCCCGGGTGGGTCCGAACGGAAATGGGCGGCGATAACGCACCTGTCGGTGTCGCTGAAAGCGCGCATGGACTGGCCGACGTGCTGTCCAAGGCGCACCCGCTCGATCACCACTTCCTTGATTACACAGGGGCTGAGCTGCCCTGGTAGCCAACACTTCATTTTCCCACTCGTCAATAAATAGCGGCCGCTATATGAAATCGGGGGCAACAGAAGGTGGGCGCAGGTGGAACTATTCGGGATCGCATGGACCGACCTGCTCCCGTTTATCCTGATCGGATTCGCGGCGCAGCTGGTGGACGGTGCGCTGGGAATGGCGTTTGGGGTCATCACCAACACCTTGCTCGTCGGCTTTCTCGGCGTGCCGCCCGCGCAGGCATCCAAGCAGGTGCATGTGACAGAGGTGTTCACCACCGCTGTTTCGGGCATCAGCCACCTGCTCCACGGGAACGTTGACCCTCGGCTGTTCGCGCGGCTGGTGATCCCCGGCGTGATCGGCGGCGTCGCGGGCGCCTACGTCCTCACTTCGCTCAATGCAGAACTGATGCGCCCCGTCGTGCTGCTCTACCTGTCGGGCATCGGGGTTTATCTGCTGGTGCGCGGCCTGCTTTACCCACCGCGTCCGCGAGAAGCGAAGGTGGTCGCACCGCTCGGTCTGGTTGGCGGATTTCTGGACGCGGCGGGCGGCGGCGGATGGGGTCCGATCGTCACGTCCAACCTGCTGGTGCAGGGGGCGGAGCCGCGCCGGGTCGTGGGCACTGTCAGCGCCACGGAATTCTTCCTGACAGTGGCCATATCCGTGACCTTCATCCTGCAGCTTGGCATCGCTGACCTGATCGGGGCAACGCTGGGCCTGTTGATCGGCGGCATCGCGGCCGCCCCGCTGGGCGCGGTCGTCGCCCGGCATGTGCCGGCAAAGCCGCTGCTGATCATGGTGGGCATCATCCTGACCCTTACCAGCGGATACGGGGTGTGGAGCGCGCTGGGTTGACGGCGCCAGCGCAGGCGACCCCTTTCTCCTGCGCGCCGGATGGGTAAAACCGGCAGGATGCTCCACCGTTTTGCCCTCTGCCTTGCCGCCGCGCTGGCCGCCTGCGCGCCGGCGTCCGCGCCTGACGCGGCGCTGCCGGTGGCAATCGTTGGCGCCCCGGAAGATCTGGCACAGGACGGGCTGCGTCTGTCCCCCGCCGCGCAGCAGCTGCGGGCCGCCACCGCGCAGGGATTGGTGCGGCTGGACGAAACGGGCGAAGTGGTCGCCGGCGTGGCGCAAAGCTGGATCGTGACGAACGATGGCCTCAGCTACATTTTCCGGCTGCGCAACACCTCCTGGCCAGATGGCGAGGAGCTGACCGCGCAGCAGGTCCGCCGCCAGCTGCTGAGCACGATCCGCGAACTGCGCGGCACGTCGCTTGGCCGCGATCTTGCCAAGGTGGCGGAAGTGCGGGCGCTGACCAGCCGGGTGGTAGAAATCGAGCTTTCCAGCCCCCAGGCTCAATTCCTGCGGGTGTTGGCACAGCCGGAACTTGGTCTGGTCCGTGACGGCCAGGGGCTGGGTCCGCTGCGGCGAGCCGAACATGCTGCCGGCCAAGCGGGTACGACCCTGCTGCCTGTCCCGCCGCGCAGCCGCGGTCTGCCCGAAGAGCCGCGCTGGGATGAACTGGCGCGGCCGCTCCGCCTCCGGACGCTGCCGGCGCGCGACGCCGTTGCCGCCTTCAACGCCGGCCAGGTGGCGGTTGTGCTGGGCGGCGACCTTGCCAGCCTGCCCCTGCTGGACACCGGCCCGCTTGCCCGCGGCACCGTGCGGATCGATCAGGCTCTTGGCTTGTTCGGTTTCGATGTGGTGCGAACCGAAGGTTTTCTGGCGGAGCCGGAGAACCGCGAGGCGCTGGCGATGGCGATCGACCGCACCGTGTTGCTGGAGCCGTTCAATCTTGCCGGATGGATCCCGGCCACGCGCATCGTGCCACCCAACCTGCCCGGCAACCCGAGACAGAATGCGGAGCGATGGGGCGATCTGGACCTCGCCGCCCGGCGCGCGATCGCCGCCGGACGCGTCGCGCGCTGGCAAGCGGCACAGGGCGAGATCGACCCCATTGCAGTCCGCCTGCCCCCCGGGCCGGGCAGCGACCTGGTGTTCCGGCAAGTGGCAGCGGACTTGGCGGCCGTCGGGTTGCCCGTCAGGCGGGCAGGGGACGCGGAGGCGGCCAATCTTGTGCTGCGCGACCGCATCGCCCGCTATGGCCAGGCGCGCTGGTTCATGAACCAGTTCCACTGCTCCGTCGAACCGGCCTTGTGCTCGGCCGAGGCCGATGAAATGGTGGACCGCGCAGTCAGCACGCTCAATCCGCAGGAACGTGCCGCCCTGCTGTCTCGGGCCGAAGATGTGCTCACCACAACAAACCTGTTCATCCCGCTGGGTGCGCCGGTGCGGTGGTCGCTGGTGCGCGGCGGAGTGACCGGATTTGCCGAAAACATCTGGGCCGCGCATCCCTTGTTCCCGCTGTCGGGTGCGCCCATCTGATCTGCCATGGATGCGACCAGCAAGCCGCGGCGGCTGAAAATCGACTTTCCTCTGGGCAACGATCCGGCGTCCATCCGCCGGCGGGTGGAGGTGATGGAGGGGCTGCTGGAGCGGAGCCTAACGGTGCCGGGGACACGCTTTCCCGTCGGCCTTGATGCTGCGATCGGACTGATGCCGGTGGTGGGCGACTTTGTCGCGGCGGCGCTGGGCGCGTATATCGTGTGGGAGGGGCGCAATCTGGGGATGACGAAGTGGCAGTTGTACCGGATGGGCGGCAATCTTGCCGTGGACACGGTGATCGGTGCCATTCCCCTGGTCGGCGACGCATTCGATGTGGCATTCCGGTCCAACCGCAAGAACCTGCGGATCATCAGAAAGCATCTGGACCGGCACCATCCCGAGACGCGGGTGGTGGAGGGCTAGTGTCCGGCCGCGCGGCGCGCTAGGCCGCCGCGATGGCCGATGTGACTTACAGCTCCTATCTCGACCTCGACCGCATCCTGGCCGCCCAGCATCCGGCATCCGGCGCCCACGACGAGATGCTGTTCATTATCATCCATCAGGCCAGCGAGCTGTGGCTGAAGCTGTGCCTGCATGAACTGGCGGAGGCGCGCGAGCGGGTCGCCGCCGACGATCTGCGGCCCGCGTTCAAGATGCTCGCCCGCATTGCCCGCGCGCAGGGACAGCTGATCGGCAGCTGGGACGTGCTGTCCACCATGACACCCAGCGATTATTCCACGGTCCGGCCGCATCTGGGCAGCTCCAGCGGATTTCAGTCCGCCCAATACCGCCTTTTCGAATTCATGCTGGGGGGCCGCAATCCGAGCATGGTGACGCTACACGAAGCGGTTCCCGAGGTCGCGCAGCGCCTGCGCGCCGAACTGGACCGGCCGAGCCTGTATGACGAAGCCATCCGCCTGCTGGCCCGCCGCGAATTTGCACTCCCTTCCGCCGTGCTGGAACGCGACCACGCCGGCGCCTGGGTCCGCAGCGATGCGGTCGAAGCGGCCTGGGCGCAGATCTACCGCGCCCCCGAAGAGCATTGGGATCTCTACGAGCTGG
Source organism: Porphyrobacter sp. GA68 (assembly GCF_022605525.1). GTDB lineage: Bacteria > Pseudomonadota > Alphaproteobacteria > Sphingomonadales > Sphingomonadaceae > Qipengyuania_B. The sequence goes on along the minus strand of NZ_JAKQYJ010000001.1, from coordinate 883,725 downwards.
CGGAAAAGCTGGTTGATCTTGAATATCATTTCCAGCGTTGGCGGTTCGCGCACCTCAAGACGGTGGAGCGGATCATCGGTTTCAAGCGCGGCACGGGCGGGACGCCGGGCGTGCCCTATCTTGGCAAGGTTCTGGAACAGGCGTTCTTCCCCGAACTGCTGAGCGTGAGGACCGCGTTGTGAGCCGCCGCGTCTGGGACATCTCGCAGACGCTGCGGCCCGACCTGCCGGTCTGGCCGGGCGACACCCCGTTCGCCTTTGAGCGGGTCTGGCAGATGGAGCACGGCGTGCCGGTGAATGTCGGCCGGATGACCATGAGCACCCACTCCGGCACCCATGCCGATGCGCCCCTGCATTATGCACAGGGCGGGATGGATGCGGCGGCGCTGGACCTTACCCCGTATCTTGGCGAATGTCTGCTGGTGGATGCGCGCGGCGCGGCGGGCCGGACGGTGGAGATCGATGACCTGCCGCCGCTGAATGGCGCCGTGCGCGTTTTGCTGCGCACCTTTGCTCAGTTCCCGCAAGATGAATGGCAATCCGCCTTCATCCCGATCGCGCCCGCTACGATCGGCTGGCTGGCCGAACAGGGGGTCGTGCTGATCGGCACCGATGCGCCCTCGCTCGACCCGCAGGACAGCAAGGACATGGCCGCGCACAAGGCAGTGCTGGCGGCTGACATGCGCATCCTGGAAGGGCTGGTGCTCGACGCGGTGCCGCCTGGCCGGTACGAGCTGATTGCCCTGCCGCTGAAGGTTCAGGGCGGCGATGCCGGCCTGTGCCGCGCCGTGCTGAGGGAGCTGGCATGAACCCGGCGGAAGAAGCGCGGCGGCTGGATGCGGCCGACCCGCTGGCGGCGTTCCGCGACCGCTTTCTTCTGCCCGGCGGAGTCATCTATCTAGACGGCAATTCGCTGGGCGCGCTGCCGAGGGACACGGCCGCGAGGCTGGAGGCTGTGGTTCGCCGTGAATGGGGTGAAGGGCTGATCCGCAGCTGGAACGGCGCCCCTGACCTGAACGGAGAGCGCGCGCCGGGCTGGGTTGATCTGCCCCAGCGGGTGGGCACGAAGATCGCTCCGCTGATCGGCGCGCAGCCGCACGAGGTGATCGCCTGCGACAGCACATCGGTGAACATCTTCAAGCTGATTTCGGCGGCGCTGGCGATGCAGTCTGGCGCGCAGGGACATCGTCGCAAGGTTATCCTGTCCGAGCCAGGGAACTTTCCCACCGATCTTTACATGATCGCTGGTCTGGAGGCGCAGGGGCTGGCGCAGCGGCGGCTTGCCCCGGCCGATCAGCTGGCCGACGCGCTGGACGAAGATGTCGCGCTGCTCCTGCTGACACATGTGCATTACCGCACCGGCGCCATGCACGACATGGCCGAACTCACCCGCATGGCTCACCGTGCGGGCGCGTTCGTGTTATGGGATCTGTCGCACAGCACCGGGGCGGTGGAGGTCGATCTGGGCCACTGCGGGGCAGATTTCGCGGTGGGGTGCGGCTACAAGTATCTGAACGGTGGTCCAGGCGCACCGGCCTTCGCGTTCGTGGCGGAGCGGCACCATGCGCGCCTTGCACAGCCGCTGACCGGATGGTTCGGACACGCCCGGCCGTTCGCTTTCGAGGACGATTACAGTCCGGCCGCCGGCGTTGCCCGCTTGCTGGCCGGCACCCCGCCCATCCTTGGCCTTGCCGCGCTTGAGGTGGGGGTGGACCTGGTGGCGGAAATCGGGGTGACGCGGCTGGCTGCAAAGTCGCGTGCCCTGTCGGAGTTTTTTCTGCGCTGTCTGCAGGCGTCAGGCGATCTGCCGGAGGCGACGCCGGCCCCAGCATCCTGCCCGTCCGGCACAGCTGAAGGCGCGCCGGCCGGGTGCTCCGCAGCTCGCCACGAACTTCACTGCGTCAGCCTGGCCGATCCGGCAAGGCGCGGCAGCCAGCTGTCGTTCCGGCACGAGAACGCGTATGCCGTGACCCAGGCGCTGATTGCCCGCGGGGTGATCGGCGACTTTCGCGAACCCGATGTGCTGCGCCTTGGCTTTTCGCCCGCCTATTTGCGGTTCCGCGATGTCGCGGATGCAGCGCGGCACCTGGCCGAGGTGCTGCGTTCAGGTGAATGGCGCCAGCCGCGGTTTGCTACCCGCGCTCAGGTCACGTGATGCGCGGTCAGATCTTGCGCAGCTTGGCAGGGTCGGCCCGGTAGGTGGTGACAGCGCTCAACCGGGCGGCATAGGGCATCGGTTTGGGCGCTTCCACGCGGGGTGACACCAGCGCCTCGCGCACCTTGTTGGGGTCGATTTCCGCCTCGAACGCGATGCCGAAGCGGCTCCCTTCCCGCCACGCGACCGTGCCGGAAAGAACCCCGGCCGCCCGCGCGTCCACATGAACCCGGCTGCCCCGCATGACCGGAACATCGCCTTCCGCCATGAGGCCGAGCGCCGAAAGGTTGCGAATTTTCACCCGGTGCCGGGTTTCCGCCGTTCCCACCATCAGGTCGGCAAGCAGAAACAGGCTGTCGCGGCCTGTGCTTCTGGTTTCAACGCCGGCCATTTGCTACTCCTCGCACTAGTCTGTGCCGTCAAACTCTGGCGCGCCGATCATGCGGGCGGCTACGGCCAGGTTCGCTAGGCCCAATGCGGCTAACAAGATATTAGCATCCGGCTCGGTTTGCGACCTGTCCCGCCAGCTTTTCTGGCCCTTCGTCTATTATGGGACAGTTTGCCTGCGAGAGTAAACCCTTCCGCCAGCATTCTAGTCGTCTCGCGACACCTTTTCCCGCCGTTCATGGGCTTCCTGCGCTTCCACGGTCATGGTCGCCACCGGCCGGGCGATCAGGCGCTTCAGCCCGATCGGGTCGCCGGTCACTTCGCAGTACCCGTACTCCCCGTCGTCCAGCAGGCGCAGGGCTGCCTCGATCTTGGCAATGAGCTTGCGCTGGCGGTCGCGCGTCCTCAGTTCGATGCCCCAGTCCGCCTCGCTGGAGGCGCGGTCGTTCAGATCGGGTTCGCGGATCGGCCCATCCTGCAAGGATTCCCGCGTCTGGCGGGCGGCGTCCCTGATGGACGCTTTCCATTCCAGCAGCAGGACACGGAAGTACTCCTGCTGCTGCGGGTTCATGTATTCTTCGTCCTCGGACGGCACATAGCCTGGGGGCACGGCCTTCCTGGCCCTTTCGAGGACCTCGGTTTCTCTTTGCGAAGCTGCGCCCATCAAACCTCTCGACCTGCCTTCCGGGGCCACCGAGCCGAACGTACCGGTTGTGTCCCAACCCCGCATCGCCGCCGCTTGTTGGCGCGGCCTATAGGCAAGGGGTTCTGCCGGCACAAGGCGAAATGCCTGATTTCCCGCAGGATGCGGGCCCGCGCAGGGGCAGCGAGCCGGCGTTAACGATTTAGTGACCATGCCCTGCCAACTTCCCCTGCAAGCTTCTTCTACACAGGAGCACGGCAGGGGGAAACAAAATGCCTGAACTGACATCGATCGCAGGGGGCTGCGGAATTATTCACCAGACCGCGACGGCCAATACAATCATCGCCGATCATCTGGCACAGCATTGCGGAGGCGACGAGGACGCGCTTTACAGCCTGGGGGTCGCCTACTCCACCGGCAGCAACGGGCTGGCCTGCGACCTGGTGGAAGCGCACCGCTGGCTCAACATCGCCGCCTCGCTCGGTCACGTGGATGCGGCGATCTGCCGGGCCGAAGTGGCCGACGAGATGACCGCCCGTGAAATCGCCGAAGCACAGCGGCGCGCACGGGCCTGGCTGCAAGTGGGCCGCCGCCGGGCGGCCTAATCCTTGCGGTACGGGGTGCGCTCGGCCAGCGCCAGTTGCTCGAGCGCGATGCCGCGCCGCTCCTGGTCGAGGTAATCGGCGACCGCCCGCCGGAAACCCTTGTCGGCAATCCAGTGGGCCGACACGGTTGCCACCGGCTCGTAACCCCTCGCCAGCTTGTGGCCGCCCTGTGCGCCCGCTTCGACCCGGGACAGTCTCAGCGCGATCGCGGCTTCGATGGCCTGGTAGTAACACAGTTCGAAATGGAGGAAGGGCTTGTCGAGGACACAGCCCCAGTACCGGCCGTACAGCGCGTCCGGGCCAACAAAGTTGAGCGCACCGGCCACCGGCACACCGTCCGCCAGCGCGAGGATGAGCAGCACGCTGTCGCCCATCCGCTCCGCGAAAAGGTCGAACGCCGCGCGGGTAAGATAGGGCCGGCCCCATTTGCGCGCGCCGGTGTCCTGATAGAAAGTCCAGAACGCGTCCCAGTGCCACGGCTCGATCTCGCCGCCGCGCAGGTGGACGATCGTGACGCCCTGCTGCGCGGCGGCGCGCTCCTTGCGCACATCCTTGCGCTTGCGCGAGGCAAGTGTCACCAGAAAGTCGTCAAAGCTGGCATAGCCCCCGTTGTGCCAATGGAACTGGATATCCGTTCGCAGCAGCCAGCCCGCGCTGGCGAACAGCGGCACCTGTTCGGGCGCGATGAAAGTGGCATGCGCACTGGAGAAGCCGTTCTGCCGGCACAGCTCTTCCGCCGCGCTCAGCAGCAGGAGCGAATGCTGCCTGTCCTGGCACAGGATCCGCGGTCCGGTCGCCGGAGTGAACGGCACGGCGATCTGCAACTTGGGATAGTAGCGCCCGCCTGCCCGCTCGAACGCGTCGGCGAAGGCATGGTCGAACACGTATTCGCCCTGGCTGTGCCCCTTCACATAGGCGGGCAGCGCGCCCAGCAGATTGCCGCCGTCATCCTCCAGCAGGACGGGCGCTGGTTGCCAGCCCGTGCCCGGCCCGACGCTGCCGGAATCCTCTAGGGCGGTGAGGAATGCATGGCTGGTGAACGGATTGGCGCCGGCGAGACGGTCCCAGTCGCCCTGCCCGACAGCGCCCACCGCGCCTTCCACCCGCGCCCGCAGTTCCTGGTCAGCCATTGAACCGGAGATATAGGCTCTGTCGACCGGTACAAGGTGCCCCAACCCGCAAGCGGCATTGTTGAGCTCGCCAGAAGGCAGGTCCCCCGCCGCCGTGACGGCAGGGGCTCGCTTGGCAGCGCAGTCGCCGCGCTCAATCCCGCAGCGCGATAATGGCGTCCACTTCCACCGCGGCATTGAGCGGCAGAACCGCTACGCCGACGGCACTGCGGGCGTGCCGGCCCCTATCGCCGAACACCTCTGCCATCAGGTCCGATGCGCCATTTGCGACCTTCGGCTGGTCGTGGAAATCGGGGGCGGAGGAAACGAACACCCCCAGCTTCACCACCTGCCGGACCCGTTCGAGCAGACCGTGCGCCTCCAGTTGTGCCAGGATCATCAGGCCGCAGGCGCGCGCCGCGTCCTGCCCCTGTTCAAGCGCAACGTCCGCTCCCAGCCGGCCGGTGACCAGCGCACCATTCACAAACGGTAGCTGGCCGGACAGGTGGACGACCCCGCTCTCCACCACCAGCGGCTGGTAACTGGCGACCGGCGCGGCTGCCTTGGGCAGAGTGATTCCCAGTTCCTTGAGCCGATCGGCAACCGTCATGCTGTTTTCTCCTGTTGGTGTTCGACGCCCAGCTGTTCCAGCAGCCAGGGCAATGCTTCGTCCCATGTGTCGATGCGGGCATCGGCGTGGCCGGCGCTGTGGGCACATGGGATGTGCGGGGCAAGCAGCGCCTCGCCGCACAGGTGCAGGGTGACGACGCCGGGCACCGTTTCCCTGGCGGAACGGTGGTGCTGCGCCAGGTCGTCGATGAAAAAAGTGCGGCTGGGCCGGTATTCCTCGACGATCCGTGCCAGCGCCGGGCCTTTCGGCCCCTGATTCGTGTAAACCCTGGCGTCGATGCCATGGGTGGCGAGCTGCTGCGCACGGTGTTCGCGCCGTGCATCAACGAGGTTGGTGAGGATCACGACATCCGCATGGTGCGCCAGCGTGTTGAGCGCATGAACAGCCCCTTCGATCGGATGTTGCCGGTCCATCTCCGTGTCGAAGAAGCTGCCGAGCAGGCGCCAGATCTCATCGGGCGCTACCGGTTCGCCGCTGCCCTCATACCGCATCGCCTCGGCGAAATTGTGGCTGCCAAGGTTGAAGGTGACGCCCTGCGTTTCCGCCAGCCAATCGCGGAAGTGCGTCACCATGTGCAGCAGCACCTCGTCGCAGTCGCACACGATCAGCGGGCGGGGATCGGCCGGACCCGCGTTCATCGGGCAAGCTCGCGGCCAGCCGCGGCGAGCGCCTCGGGTGGCACCTGCAACCCTTCGGCGGCGGCCAGAAGGTCCGCCTCGTGCCCGGCGAGAAACTCCAGCACCGCAGCCTGCACCGCGCGCTCGGTCACGCCGGCGCGCAGGTCCTGCACCGTCAATCCGGTCATGGCCAGCAGCCGGTCCGCGCGCCGTTCGTCCTGGAGGATCCAGACCAGCGCGTTGAGCGCCAGAGTATCGGCTGCCGGGGGTTGTTCGGAAATCCTTATCGGAATTGCGCTTTTCCTTTTTCAGACGTAGTTAGTTAATCAGGGGGTAACGTTCACTTGCCGAAGCGCGTGCTCGTTGTCGAGGACAATGACCTTAATCGGAAACTGTTCTGCGACATCTTAAAAGCCAACGGTTTCACGGTCGAGCCTGTGGCCGATGGAGGCGACGTGCTGGGGGTGGCCAGATCGTTCAGCCCCGACCTCATCATCATGGACATCCATCTGCCGCACGTCTCGGGGCTGGACCTGATCACCGCGCTGAAGAAGGATCAGGCGCTGTCCCATGTTCCCGTGCTGGCGGTGACAGCCTATGCAGGCAAGGGAGACGAGGAGCGGATTCGCGACGCCGGGGCGGCGGAATACCTGTCCAAGCCCGTTTCGATCCGTCCCTTCATCGCCTCGGTTGAGCGGTTGTTCGCCGCCTGAGCCTGCCGCCACAAACTTGACAGACGCGGCGCGGCCCGCTTTGCCCACCGGTCATGGACCGCGCAGAGATCGACACCCGCATCCGCTCTATCATCGAGCCGTTCAACAAGGCGCAGACCGCCATCGCCGAGGATACGACCTTCGCCGGCGATCTGGAGTTCGACAGCCTGACCGTGATGGATTTCGTCGCCGCGATCGAGGATGAGTTCGATATCATCATCTCGATGAACCAGCAGGCAGAGATCGAGACCTACGGCCAGCTCGTCGATGCGGTTACGCGCCTGAAGGACAGGACATGACCCGCACCGGCCTTGCACCGGACCAGCCGGTTGTCCGCGAAGGCGACGGCCCCGACCTGTTCAGCAAGTTCGATCCGCTGATCGCCATGCGCGAAAACCTGCTTTCAGAAGGACAGGAAGACCCCTTCAACCTCGTCATGGAACGGGTTCTGTCGCCCACCCGCGCGATCTGCAACGGGCGCGAGACGATCCTGCTCGGCACTTACAACTACATGGGCATGACTTTCGACCCGGAGGTGATCCAGGCGGGCGAGCAGGCGTTGCGCGATTACGGCACCGGGACCACGGGCAGCCGGGTGCTGAACGGCACCTATACTCCGCACAAGGATTGCGAAAACGCGCTGCGCGAGTTCTACGACATGTCCGGCGCCATGGTCTTTTCGACCGGCTATCAGGCGAACCTGGGCATCATCAGTACAATCGCCGGCAAGGGCGATTACGTCATCCTCGACATCGACAGCCATGCCAGCATCTGGGACGGCTGCAAGATGGGTGACGCCGAAGTCGTGCCGTTCAAGCACAATGACGTCGACGCCTTGGAAAAACGCCTGCGCCGGGTGCCGGAAGGCGCGGGCAAGCTGGTCGTGCTGGAAGGCGTCTATTCGATGCTCGGCGATGTCGCGCCCTTGAAGGAGATGGTCGCGATCGCCAAGCGGCACGGTGCGATGGTGCTGGTCGACGAAGCGCACTCCATGGGCTTCATTGGCGAACACGGGCGCGGCGTGGCCGAAGCGCAGGGAGTGCTGGAGCAAGTCGACTTCGTCATCGGCACCTTTTCCAAATCGGTCGGAACGGTCGGCGGCTTCTGCGTCTCCAACCATCCCAAGTTCGAGATTCTGCGGCTGGTCTGCCGCCCCTACACCTTTACCGCGTCGCTGCCGCCATCGGTGATGGCGACGGCGGCGACTTCCATTCGCAAGCTGATGCGCGGCTCGGACAGGCGGGCGCATCTGTGGGAGAATTCGCGCCGTTTGCATGCCGGCCTGCGCGAGCTTGGCTTCAGCCTGGGCACTGACGAGGCGCAGAGCGCCATCATCGCCGTGGTCATGCCCGACCTTGAACGCGGCGCACAGATGTGGGGCGCGTTGCTGGAAGAAGGTTTGTACGTGAACCTCGCCCGCCCGCCTGCCACGCCGGCCAACATGACCCTGCTGCGCTGTTCGCTGTGCGCGGAACATTCGGAAGAGGATGTCCAGACTATCCTCGACATGTTTGCGCAGGCCGGGCGAAAGACCGGAATCATCTGAACCCGCCCCGTCGGAGCACGTGGTCGAATAGAACCTTGCAGAAAAGAAGAAGCTGGCACTGAACGCTTCAAGCAAGCAATTCCGCTCGGGCGGTAAGAACAAACTGCAGCCGACCCGATAGTATTTCATCGCCTGTAGTGCACAATTCGTCTCGCACCGCCAGCTGGAATGCTGACTTAGATCGGGTTCTTCATCTTCTCGCCTGATCTCCACTTCGATAACTCTCACCGTTTTCGGAACAACGCGCTGCCCCACCCGTAAGGAACTGGGAAGGCGCGCGTCTGCGCGTCCAGAAAAGGGAACATCTAAATGGCAGAAATTCCACTGGAAAAGAAGGGCGGCATGCCCGGATGGGTTTGGCTGCTTCTGGCGGTGCTGCTGGCGGGTCTGCTGCTGTGGTGGCTGATGGCGGGCAACGATCGCAACAATACTACGGAAGTAACGCGGGCAGACCCGGCGGTCATGGGCGCTCCGATCGAAGGTGCCGGCGCGTATGCGGTTGGTGACGCGGTAAACCTGGACAATGCCATCATCAATTCGGTTTCCGGAAACCGGTCGTTCACCGTTGATGCAAGCGGTCAGAACATGCCGGTTCTGTTCGACGCCGGACAGGCTCCGGGCACCACCGGCAACGACCCCGGCTTTGTCGAAGGCATGGTCGTGAACCTCGATGGCACAGTGCGTTCGGCCAGCGAACAGCTGCCCGAAGGCGTCACCGCCAATCAGCTGGGCGGTGCAGACCGGTATATCTACGCCAGCAACATCGAAGTGGTCAGCCGCCCGTAACCGGCAGGCACACTGACAGACAAGGATACCAAGACATGAGACATGATACACGCTACGAAACGCTCGACAGCCTCGACAAGTACGAGCTCGAGCATAAGTCGCAGGATATTCGCGGTCGCCCGCTGGTCAGCCCCAGCGGCGAAAAGTACGGCGTCATCAAGGATTTGCTGGTCGATAACGACCGCAGCAGGGTTGCCGCGGTGCGCCTCGACAACGGCAAGGTATGCGCCATCGAACCGCTGGAAATCCACGAAAACGCCGTCGTTTATGGTGGCACTGCCGAAGCCCATGCTCGTGACGGCGGCGCGGCCGTCGACGAAGAGCGCGTGCCGCTGGTGGAAGAGAAGCTGGTTATCGGCAAGCGTGCCGCCGATACGGACCGGACCTTCAACGTCCGAACGCGAGTGGCTGGCGAGACAGTCAACGAAGACGTAACTCTGCGCGACGAAAATGTCTCGATCGACCGCCGCCCGGTCGACCGCCGCGTGACCGGCGCTGACGCTGAAGCACTGCTGAACCAGGGTGACCGGACCATTTCCATGACCGAACGGCACGAAGAACTCGTCGTCGGCAAGGAAGCCCGCGTGGCGGAGGAATTGGTGGTGCGCAAAACAGCGGACGACCGGGTCGAGCATGTCAGCGAAACGGTTCGCAAGACCGAGGTTGACGTCGATACCGACACGACTCGCGACCGCCGATAGGGCGCCAAGACCAGACAGGCAGGCGGGGTCGATCGCAGGTGCGTTCGGCCCCGTCTGTGTTCGCAAAGGAAGCAGATCATGACTGGCAAGAACGACGCCCCGCCCGGCGAACACCTGATTGAAGAAGAACGCATTCCGCTGGTGGAGGAACGGCTGGTCGCGGACAGGGTTTTGCGGGAAGGGCGCACCGTCACGGTCTCAACCCGTCCGGTGGCGAGAGACACCATCATCCGGGAACCGGTGCTGCGCGAGACCGTGTCGGTGGAACGGGTGCCGGTCGGCGCTGTCGTCGCCGACCTGCCGCCGATCCGCGAAGATGGCGACCTGACCGTGATCCCGGTCGTGGAAGAACGGGTCAGGGTCGTTCGCGAACTCGTGCTGGTGGAGGAGGTGCACCTGCACCGAACCCGCCACGAGGAACTCCACGAGGAAACCGTAACCACCCTGCGAACCGAGGTGGAGGTCAGCGAGGACACTGCGCGATAGCGCCATCCGCGCTGGCAGGTGCATCCAGCCAATGCCCGGCCAGCCTGTATTTGCCGCAAGGCAGCGCCATGCTAGCTCTGCGGCGGCAGGCGGACAACAGGCGGAGTGCAAGGCGGTGCCGGACGATGGCGGGTTGAATGAATAGGACAACAGGCCGGCACTGGCTCGCCCTGGCGGTGATGTGCATAGCCGCGTTCGGCGGTGGAGTGCTGCTACGGCAGGCGGGGCCGGTTGGCACGAATCTGACCGGCCGGCTCGACCTTGCCTCCTTTGTGCCGGATCCCGCCGCTGCTGCTGAGGGGCCGGTTGACGCGGCTGTCATCCTGCAGGTCTTCACCGATTACCAGTGCGGCCCGTGCCGTGCCGGACATCCGGCGATGCTGGCCGCGGCCGCGCGGGCGGGCGATGTGCGGATCGTCTATCGCGATCTGCCGCGTCTTGGCCCGCTGTCGGAACGCGCGGCGCGGGTCGCACTGGCGGCGCATGCGCAGGGGCTTTACACGCCGGTCCACAATGCCCTGATGCGCGAGCGGCGGCAGCTGGACGCACCGGTCCTGCGCGAGATCGTGGAGCGCGCGGGCGGTGACTGGCAGCGGGTGGAGCGGGACATCGCGGGCGACCGCCGGATCGACCAGCGCCTGGCCGCGAACGCGACCGACGCCATGCGGCTAGGCGTGCCGGGAACCCCGGCCTACCTTGCCGGACCGTACCGGGTGGTCGGCATGTTGAGCGAGCGGGAATTCGCCCGATTGTTCCAGCAGGCGCGCGAGGCGAACTGACGCGGCGAAGCGCTGGCTACGTTTCAGGCCGCGCGAGGGATCATCAACCGCCTGCGTCAGCAGCACGCTTCAGGCGCGCGCCGCCTCCGCCGCGACGCAGGCATCGACCTCTTCACCCCGCCCGCCGCCGACGAGCGCCAGCGCCAGCACCCCGCCGATCACCAGCACCACGAATGCGGTCGTCACCAGCCCCAGATACCGGTCGATGAAGGTCTTGATCGGGCGACCGAACAGCTGAAACAGCACCCCCACCGAAACAAAGATCAGCGCCCGGCCCGCCAGGCTCGCCCACAGGAAGGTCCACAGGTTCATCGAGATGAACCCGGCGGTGATGGTCAGCAGCTTGAACGGCACCGGCGTGGCCCCGGCGATCACGATGGCTTCCCAGTCATACTGGCGCAGATGGCAGGCGGCGACGGGGAACCCTTCGGTCAGGCCCAGAGCGGCAATCAGCTGGCGCCCCACGGCGTCATACAGGCCGTAGCCGATGAGATAACCGAACAGGCCGCCCGCAACCGAGGCGAGGGTCGCGACGATCGAGAAGCGCAAGGCCTTGCGCGGCTCGGCCAGACACATGAGGCCCAGCAGCGGATGCGGCGGGATGGGAAAAAAGCTTGCTTCGATGAAGCAAAAGAACGCCAGCCAGGCCACCGCATGCCGGTGCGCGGCCTTGTCCATGGTCCAGTTGTACAACCCTCGCAGCAGCTTGCTCATCACTTCGTGCCCTCTCACCTGCCCATTCGCCCGATCGGCAGCCGCCACGTTCCGGCGCGCGTTCGAACGGCAAAAATCTGGGTTCCGGATCGGGTCCGGGATGATGACCGTGGGTGCCGATAGACGAGCGGCCGACGGGTTACAATCGGCAGCTTATAACCTATTTGGCACTTTTATCTTGACATTGTAACGCTGTTTGGTTAGAGAAGATGAACATCGGAGAAAAGCGAGTCGGGATCACCCGCTTCTCTCCGACCATTTGCAGACAGCGACGGGAGGGTTTGATGGCCGCGATCAGGGCAGGCAGCCGTGCGCGCAAGACGAAGCGGGCAGGTGCGAAGAAGCGGGCCAGCGGAAGCTGGAAAAGCGTGTTTCTGGCCGCGCTGGCGGAAACCTCCAACGTCACTCAGTCGGCGGACCGGGCGCACATTTCGCCGGGTCATGTTTACAAGACCCGCCGCGCCGATCCCCAGTTCCGGCAGCAATGGCGGGCGGCCCTGTGCGAAGGATACGACCATCTGGAGATGGAAGTGCTGCGACGGTTGCGGGCCGGCGACTGCAACACCGCCGATGGCGGCAAGTTCGACTTCGCCAGCAGCCTGCGCATCCTGTCCGCGCATCAGGCGGCGGTCGGCGCGGAACGGGCGCGGCAGAACAATTACGACGAAGCGACAGTGCTCGCCGCGATAAATGCCAAGATCGCGGCGTTCCGGCGCTGCAAGGAAGCGGGCGCGAAACCGGCCGCGGCCATCCTGATCGAGCAGTCCGATGCCGCCTGCCGATGACCAGCTGGTCTGGCTGAGGAAGCAGGAGCCCGAGGATTTCGCCACGTTGGTCGCCAGGCTGACGCAGGTGGAACGGGCCTGTCTCAGCCAGCAGTGGCGCCTGTTCGGCCGGGCCGAACAGTTGCCGCCGCCGGGTGACTGGCGCACCTGGCTGATCTGCGCGGGTCGGGGCTTTGGCAAGACGCGCGCGGGTGCCGAATGGGTGCGGGCGGTCACCCGCGAACAGCCGGCGGCGCGCGTGGCGCTGGTCGCCGCGTCCATTGGCGAGGCGCGGTCGGTGATGGTGGAAGGCGAAAGCGGTGTCCTCGCCATATCGCCGCCGGATCACCGGCCGCATTTCGAACCGTCGCTCAAACGGCTCACCTGGCCCAACGGGGCGCAGGCCTTTCTCTACTCGGCGGCCGAGCCGGAGGCGCTGCGCGGGCCGCAGCACAGCCACGCATGGTGCGACGAGATCGCCAAGTGGGAGCTTGCCGGGGATCGCGCTATGCGGGCGTGGGACAATCTGCTGCTGGGGCTGCGGCTGGGGCGGGACATGCGGGTGCTGGCAACCACCACGCCGCGCGCCGTGCCCCTGCTGCGACGCCTGCTGGCGGAAGAGACGGCTGGCGCCGCCGTAGTCACCCGCGGTTCGACCCGCGACAATGCCGATAACCTTCCGGCCAGCTTTCTGCGCGAAATGGCGCGTGCGTTCGGTGACACGGCGCTGGGGCGGCAGGAACTGGACGGTGTCCTGCTGGAGGATCTGGAGGGCGCATTGTGGAGCCGCGCACTGCTGGAACGGTGCCGGGGCACCGTTGACGCGCCGCCCGTGCGGGTGGTGGTGGGCGTCGATCCGCCCGCCAGCGCTGCGGGCGACGCCTGCGGAATCGTGGTCTGCGCCCTGCTGGCCGATGGCAGCGGCCGGGTGCTGGCCGATGCATCGGTGGAGCGGGCAAATCCGGAGCGCTGGGCACGCGGCGTCGCCGATGCCGCGGCGGCTTGGGGAGCGGACCGGGTCGTGGCGGAAGCGAACCAGGGCGGCGCGATGGTGGCATCGGTCCTGCGCGCCGCGGACATCGCGCTGCCTGTTCGGCTGGTCCATGCCTCGCGCGGGAAGGTTGCCCGGGCCGAACCTGTCGCCGCCTTGTACGAGGCCGGCCGCGTCACTCACGCCGGATTGTTCCCCAGGCTGGAGGACGAGCTGTGCGGCCTCCTCGCAGGCGGCAGCTACGCTGGACCGGGTCGCAGCCCGGACCGGGCGGACGCACTGGTGTGGGCGCTGAGCGAGCTGATGCTGAGGAGCGCGCGCGAGCCGCGGGTGCGGGTGTTCTGATCCTCTGACGGACACATCCGCCGACGATTTCACGAGGAGTTGCTGCATGCCATTGTTCGACAAACTGACCGCCGCCTTCAAGAGCGGCGCGACCGCCCAGCGCGTCCCGATCAGCGCCGCCCAGGCGCCGCCCTGGGCGATGCCGCTGGGGACGACCGGGCCGGAAACCTACGATTACCGCCACGCGCTGAGCCAGGCTTTCGAGCGCAACGCGGTGGCGCAGCGCGCGGTGCGCATCGTGACCGAAGGGGTGGCCAGCGCGCCGCTCCTGATCGAGGAACCACACATCGCCCGTCTGCTGGGCAAGGGCGACAGCGGCGGCGCGCTGCTGGAAATGCTGGGCGCGCACCTGCTGCTGCATGGCAATGCCTATGCCCGGATCGCGCGGGACGGGTCGCACCGGCCGGTGGCGCTGTATCCTCTGCGGCCCGAACGGGTGGAGGTGGTGCCGGGCGATGACGGGTGGCCAGTGGCGCTGCGCTATCGCGCCGGCGCGCATGCCGAGCTGCTGCCGCTGGAGGATGCGGACGGGTGGCCGGCGCTGATCCACTGGCGCGCGCTGCATCCGGCGGATGACCACTACGGCGGCGGATGCCTGACCGCGGCGGCAGAGGCGGTGGCGATCCACAACGCCGCGAGCCGCTGGAACCGCACGTTGCTGGAAAACGCCGCGCGCCCGTCCGGAGCCCTGGTGTACAAGGCGGACGGAGCCGACGGCGCGGGCGGGCTGACGCGCGAGCAGCACCAGCGTCTGAGCGATGAGCTGACCAGCGCCTTCAGCGGCGCGGCCAATGCCGGGCGTCCGATGCTGCTGGAAGGGGGGCTGACCTGGCAATCGCTGTCGCTGAGCCCGGCGGACATGGACTTTGCGACGCTGAAGGCCGCGGCGGCGCGGGACATTGCCCTCGCATTCGGGGTGCCGCCCATGCTGCTGGGGCTGCCCGGCGACAACACCTATTCCAATTATCGGGAGGCCAATCGGGCGCTGTGGCGGCTCACGCTGCTGCCGCTGCTCGACAAGCTGCTGTGCGGCCTCGCCAACGGACTGGCGCCGTGGTTTCCGGACGCGAGCATCCGGGTCGATCTCGACCGGATCGCGGCGCTGAGCGAGGATCGCGAGCGGTTGTGGTCGCAGGTCACGGGCGCGGATTTCCTTTCGGAGGCGGAGAAACGGGCGATGCTCGGCCTTGCCCCGCGCGCTGAGAACCACACAGGTACAAAGGAGGATGCGTGATGAACCGTCAAGACATGCTCGCACAGTTGATCGGACAGGCTGCGGCGGCCGGCACCGACGTCCTGACCCTGCGCGCTATCGTCGAGGAAGCGAGCGAAGTCGGTGCGCAGCGCGTGCTGACGCGGCTTGGGCTGGCCGACGACGGGGCGCAGGACGATCTCGACGAACTGCGCGAACTCCTCGGCGCGTGGCGCGATGCCAAGGCATCGGCGTGGAAGGCAGTCGTGGAGTGGCTGGTGCGCGGGATACTGGCCCTGCTCCTGATCGGCATCGCCGTCCGCCTGGGCGTGCCCGAGATGCTGCGATGATCGCCCCTACGCAAGGCATGGCCGCCCTGCGGCCGCGCAGCTGCCTGCCGGTGGGAGAGAGCGCACACGACTTTCACGGACAGCGCGCGGCACACCTGCGCCTCGCAGGCTATGCTGCGCTGTTTCACCGCCGCGACGCGGGCGGGGACGTGATCCTTCCGGGCGCCTTTGCCGCGACCCTTGCCCGCCGGCGCGAGCCGCTGCCGCTGTTATGGCAGCATCGGCCGCACAGCCGTATCGGCACGGTCGAGCACCTTGGCGAAGACGCGCGCGGTCTGCGGGTGGTTGCCCGGCTGGGCAGCGCATCGGGCCGTTATGCCGCGCTGCTACGCCGGGGCGAGGTGCGCGGTCTCAGCTTCGGCTATCGCGCCAGCGGCTACCGCGTGGCCGGAGCAGATCGCATCCTTCATGCCATCGACCTGTTCGAAATCAGCCTCGTGACCGATCCGCTGCAACACGCCGCGCGGGTCCATCTCATCACCTGAACGCCATTCCGCCGGCCCGGCGGAACCGACCCGCGCCCGCCGCTCCTGTTGTCCGCGCAACCGGCGACGGGATGCCTGCGCACGCCGCACGCGGCGCCGGCGGCAGATTTTTACCACCCGAAAGGAACTGAACGAATGGATATCAGCACCACTCCTGCCGCCGAACAGCTCGAAGCGAGCTTCGATATCGTCGCCCGGCAGGATCAGGCCGACGCCGCGATCGCCGCGCTGCGCACCGACGTCGACGAGGTCAAGGGACGGCTCGACCGCGTCTCGCTTGCCGCGTCGCGCCCCGCCCTGTCCGCCGCGCCCGGCGAGACGGTCGACGCCGCCCGCTTCGTGGACGGCTACCTGCGCCACGGCCGGGAAACGGAAGTCAAGTCGATCAGCGGTTCGGCGAACCGCGACGGCGGCTATGCCGTCCCGCGCCACATCGACGCCCTGATCGCCCGCGAAATGACCGGAATCAGCCCGATCCGCGCCATCGCCCAGGTGGTGCAGACCGGAACCGCCGGTTACCGCAAGCTGGTGGCGACCGGCGGCACCGCGTCCGGCTGGGTCAGCGAGACGGCCGGCCGGCCGGAAACCGCCACGCCGCAGTTCGAGGAGATCGTCCCGCCGACGGGCGAACTCTATGCCAATCCTGCGGCCAGCCAGGCGATGCTGGATGATGCGGGCTTCGATCTTGAAGCATGGCTAGCGGGCGAGATCGCGCAGGAGTTCGCCCGCGCCGAAGGTGCCGCGTTCATCCACGGGTCCGGCATTGAACAGCCCGAAGGGTTCCTCAACAATCCGGCCACCCCGGCGCGCGACGGCAGCCGGCCGTTCAGGACGCTGCAGTACATCGGTTCGGGCAGCAGCGACGGGCTGGGCAGCGCGCCTGCCGACCGCTTGCTTGACCTGGTGCACACGCTGAAGGGCGGACACCGGCAGGGCGCGGCCTTCGTGATGAACTCGGCCACGCTGGCAGAGGTCCGCAAGCTCAAGACCGTCGATGGCGCGTTCCTGTGGCAGCCGGGACTGGTCGAAGGACAACCGGACCGCCTGCTGGGTTATCCGGTGGTCGAGGCGGAAGACATGCCGGACATCGCCGCCGGCGCTTTTCCGGTTGCGTTCGGCAATTTCCGCAACGGCTATCTGATCGCGGAACGCACCGCGACCCAGATCCTGCGCGATCCCTACACCAACAAGCCTTTCGTCCACTTCTACGCCACCAAGCGGGTGGGCGGCGCGGTGCTCGATTCGGCGGCGATCAAGCTGCTGAAGATCGAGGCCTGACGAAACTCCTCCGGCCAGTTCGGAGGAAACCTGTAGCGCCCCGCCCCACCCTGCGGGCGGGGCGCAACCTTTGCAACTTCTGACACGGAGAAGCTCATGACGCGGGTCATTGTGACGCCTGCCGATCACGGCGCGGCCCTGCCCGAACTCAAAAGCTGGCTCGCCATCAGCACCGACCGCGACGACGCGCTGCTGACCGGGCAGATCCAGGCGGCACTCGCCCTGTTCGAGCAGTTTGCCGGCGTGGTTCCGCTGCGCCAGACCTGCCAGGAAGTGCTCGGCGCCCACCGCCGCTGGCAACGGCTGGCAGCCGCGCCGGTGATTGAAGTGGACGACGTGCGCGCGTTGGGACCGGACGGCGATCGCCCGCTGCTGCCGCAGCAGGATTACGCCTGCACCTTTGCGCCTGATGGCGCGGCGCAGGTGCTGCTCCGCCGCGGCCTGGCGCAGGACCGGCTGCTGGTGCGCTATACGGCCGGGCTGGCGCCCGACTGGCCCGCCCTCGATCCGGCGATCAGGCAGGGCGTGATCCGGCTGGCCGCGCACTACTATGTGGAACGCGCGTCGACACAGGACGCAAGCCCGCCGGCTGCCGTGGTGGCGCTGTGGCGGCCGTGGCGCAGGGTTCAGCTGCGATGATCCGCGCGGTCTTGGACAGGGCGGCCACCGGCCTGCCCGACCGTCTCGCCGCCAGAGCCGCGACCCTCGTGCATGGCGTGGCCGAAAACCGCGCGCGCGAACGGCGGCACGATGGTGCCCGCTGGCGCCAGGCGCGGCTCCTGTGGCCCTCGTTCACGAAAGGACAACGCTGATGGAAAGCGCGCTCAGAACCGCGTTGATCGGCTGGCTCAGGGACGATCCGTTCCTCGCCGCCCGCATCAACACAATCGAGGAGGAAAGCCCCGTGCAGGCCAGTGCGCCCTGGCTCGGCATAGCCGCCAGCGCGGCCGCGGACTGGAGCTGCAAGGACCGCCGCGGACGCGAAGTGCGGGTGGCCCTGGAACTGCTCGACCGGGGCGACGATCCAGCGGCGACAGGCGACCTTGCCTGGGCGGTGGAGCAGCGGATCGCCGCCCTAATGCCCGAACAGCCCGGCTTCCTGCTGGTCAGCGTCAACTTTCTGCGATCGCGTACCGAACGGCGGCCACGCGGCGGGCGGGCGGTGCTGCTGGAGTACCGGTTCCTGCTTCTGGAGCGGCAAGTCCCCGCCGATCCGCACAACGTCCCGGATCATTCGGCGGCCACGCAGGGCCCTGCGCCCGGACCCTGACGCCGCCCGATCTTCACCCCACGTGTCCGCCCCCCGCGGGGAGCATCAAATCGAAAGGAACACCCATGCCTGCCCAGAAAGGCTCCGCCTTCCTCCTCAAGATCGCCGACGGCGCGACGCCGCCCGGCTTTACCGTCGTTGCGGGCCTGCGCACCACGCAGATGTCCATCAATGGCGACACGGTGGTCGTGACCCACAAGGAGTCGGGCGGCTGGCGCGACCTGCTGTCGGGCGCGGGCACCCGCTCCGTTTCGGTCAGCGCTTCGGGCATCTTTCTCGGCAGCGAGGCGGAAGCCGCGATCCGCGCCCACGCACTCGCCGGGACGATCACCGAATATGAACTGTCGTTCGAGGATGGCGAGCGGCTTCATGGCCGGTTCTTGGTGCAGCGGCTGGACTATGCGGGCGATTTCAACGGCGAGCGCAACTATGCCGTGCAGCTCGAATCCTCCGGGCCGGTCTATCCGGACCTGCCGGCATGAGCGTGGCCAATCCCCTGCGGGGCGAGGCGGAGCTGGTCATCGGCGGGCGGCGCCATGTCCTTCGACCGACCTTCGAGGCGCTGGTCCGGGCGGAGGAAGAGCTTGGCTCGCTGTTCGCCCTGGCCGAGCGGGCTGGCGCAGGCGACTTGCGCCTGGCGGAGATTGCGGCGCTTTTTGCCCACTGCCTTACGGGCACCCCGGAACCGGACCGGCAGAGCGTCGGCGAGGCAGTGCTCAGGATGGGTGTTGCCCAGGCGGTCAAGCCGCTGCGCATCCTCCTCAGCCAGATCTTCGCCGGTGACGGATGAGCGGACAGTTCGCGGATCAGGCCGCCGCGCTGTGCCGGCTTGCCGCCGTTCACCTCGGCTGGCGACCGGACGAGTTCTGGCGGGCGACTCCTGCCGACCTTCTGTCCGTGCTGCCGCGCGCCGATCCGGCCACCCAGCCACCAACCCGCGCCCACATCGCGCGCCTGATGGAACTAGACGCCCATGGACGACCTTGAAGAAATCCTCGTGCGGGTGCGCGCCGACACCAGCGCCTTTGCCACCGACATGGACCGGCTGAAAACCAGCGTTGATCGCAATCTCCTGTCCGGGTTCGCCGCGGCGGGCAAGGTGCTGGAAGACGGGCTGCTGAGCGCGATCCGGCGCGGCAGCCTGGGCTTCGACGATCTGAAAAACACGGCCTCGCGGGCATTGAGCGCGATTGCCGCACAGGCGGTGCAGGTCGGGCTGGACCGCCTGCTGGGCGGCAATGGCGCAGGGGCGGGCGGAGCGCTGCGAAGCTCGCTGGGCGCGCTGCTCGGCCTGCCGGGGCGTGCCACCGGCGGGCTGGTGTCGCCGCAGCGGCCGTTCGTGGTGGGAGAGCGCGGACCCGAACTGTTCGTGCCGACCAGCGCCGGGCGGGTGGAGCCAGGTTTCGGGTCCGCGCAGCGTGGCCGCGACGTGCGGGTCGCCATCAATCTTGCCGCCCCGCGCGGCACGGATGCGCCGGCCGCGCTGCAACGCTCGTCGCGCCAGATCGCCAGTGCGATCAGGCGGGCTGTGGAAGGCTGACCGGCGCCGGGCAGGCGCCATCGCGAACGATTTACAGGAGAACAGCGAATGCCATTCTGGCTTGCCCGATCGCGCACCGGACAGCACAGCGACCACGTCGCCCGGTTCGATCCGCGGTTCTGGACTGTCAACTTCCCGCGCCCGATGATGGCGAGCGTTGTCAGCACGGCCCCCGATGCGCTGCGGGTCGATGTCGAGTTCTTCCATCGGGGGGAGCTGGCGGGGTTGATCTGGGACAGCGCCGACACGCTCGACCACCCCCTGCTCGCCTACGACACGGTGCGCGATTACGCGCATTGCGTCCTCAGCTTCCGCTGGCGGTCGCGCGGCCTGATTCCGCTGGATCAGGCGAACGGTCCCACCCTGACCATCGAGGGGAAGGACGCCGCCGGGCACAGGCGCGCCTGGTACGTGCGTCTGTGGAACTATGCGAGGGGCACGCCGGAAGATGCCGTCATCACCCTGCGCTTCTCCGATTTGGAGGCCGGGTGGAGCCTGCCGGGCGAAAGGGTGGAGCCGCGTTTCATCGACCGGCTGTTCATCTCGCTGGCGCCGCCGGGGTTCGCACCCGGCGACACGGCGCCGCTGCCGGCCCGCGCCAGCGGGTGGGTGGAGGTGACAAAGATCCGCTGCGAAGGCGACAATGCGCTGCTGGCGATCGGCGACGTCCTGCTGCCCCCGCATGGCGAAGGGATCGCCACCGCTTATGACGATGCTTTCAACCAGACGCCGGCGCGCCTCGTGCGCTCTATTCGCGGCCTGGGATACAACGACAGGATCATCCACTACGTCGGAATGAGCCACTTCTTCCGGCTCGGACAGGTCGGACAAAGGCTGGTGGTCGACCCGGCCGGCAGCCTGTGCGACCCGGCGCTGGCGTGGCACCGCGCCTTTTTCGCCGAATGCCGGGCGAAAGGCTTCGCGGTGATCGTCTCCCTGTCATACGAACTGTTCGCCGCGCACTGCCCCGATGAATGGCAGCAGCGGGCATGGGACGGCGCTCCGGGCAGGACCGGATGGGAACCGCCCTCTGCCCTGCTGTCGCCGGCAAACTCTGAAGCAATGGGGTGGCTCCACCGGGTCGCCGGCCGCTTCGTCGCGTTGCTGGAGGAGGCGGGCCTGCCCGTGCTGTTCCAGATCGGGGAGCCGTGGTGGTGGATCATGCCCGATGGCCGGCCGTGCATCTATGACGCTGCGGCGCGCTCGGCCTTGGGAGGCGATCCGGTGGAGGTGCCGACGGTTCATGGTACCCGGCCCACGGACCAGGCTGCACTGCTGAAGGCGGCGGGCGACCTGCTGGCCGCGTCCACCGCCGGGCTGACCCACGCCGTGCGCACCGCGGCGAGCGGCCCGGCGGAGGTGCTGCTGCTCGCCTTCACGCCGACCGTTCTGGACGGGGCGACGCCCGATCTTCACCTGCTGAACCTGCCGCAAGGCTGGGCTCATCCAGCGTTCGACCGATTGCAGCTGGAAGATTACGACTGGCTCACCGCCGGGGCCGAAGGGCAGCGACGGCGGGCTTACCGCTTCGTGCAGGACAAGCTCGGCTATCCGCTGGACCACCAGGATTACCTGGCGGGTTTCGTGCTCCGTCCGGAAGATGCGGACGTTTACTGGCGGCGCATCGATGCCGGGCTGGACGAGGCGGCGCGGCGCGGAGTGCCCCGCCGCTACATCTGGGCGCTGCCGCAGATTGCGCGCGACGGTTTTGTCCGTCTCCCCACTTCAAAGGATCATTCCATGCAGGCGTTCGACGACCTATCCTATCCGCTGGCGCTGGGCCGCGAAACCGCGGTCAGCCCGGAATTTTCCACCACCGTTGCCGTGACAGCCTCCGGGCATGAACGACGCAACGCCGTGTGGGCCGACGCCCGGCTGCGCTACGATGTGGGGCCTGGTGTTCGTTCGGACGAAGAGCTGGGCGTATTGCTCGCCTTCTTTCGCGCCCGGCACGGGCCGGCGCGCGCCTTCCGCCTGCGGGATCCGTTCGACCACAGTTCCCACGGCATGACCGGAACGCCCGAGCCGACCGACCAGCTGCTGGGCATAGGCGACGGACACCGCGTTCGCTTCGCCTTGCGCAAGCTTTATGGCGAGCAGGAGCGGCGCATTACCCGCCCCCGCCCCGGCTCCATCCGCGCCAGCGTGGCCGGTGCTGAAACCACCGAGTGGCAGCTTGAGGAAGGCGGCGTCATCATTTTCGCGCAGGCACCGCCCACCGCGGCGGAGGTGCGGGCGGGATTCCTGTTCGATGTGCCGGTGCGGTTCGCGGAAGATCGCCTCGACATCAGCGGCATAGCCTTTGCCGCGGGCGAAGCACCGTCGGTGCCGCTGGTTGAAGTACGGGAGGAGACATGAGCCGCGTCTTTTTCGCCCAACCGCTGGACACGGTTGCAACGTACTGGCGCATCTGCCGCGCGGACGGGGTGGCGCTGGGCTTCACCACCCATGACCGTGACCTGTGGTTCGACGGCCTGCTCCACCGCTGCGCACCGGGGCTGACCCCCTCCTCCATCCGGCGCACGGCCGACCTTGCCGACGATGCGGTCGACATCAAGGGAGCGCTGGCGCACGACACTCTCGCGGCCGAGGACCTTGCCGCCGGCCGCTTCGACGGGGCGCAGGTCGTGGTCGGCGTGGTGGATTGGCAGACGCTGGAGCACACCGCCCTGTACGGCGGTACGATCGGCGCAATCGCCGGTGATGGCGACAGCTTCACCGCGGAACTGCATTCCGCAAAGACGGTGCTGGATACGGATCCGGTGCCGCGAACCAGCCCAACCTGCCGCGCGCGGTTCTGCGGACCGGGCTGCAACCTGCCGCCCGCCATGCACGAGTGTGAGGCAGTGGTGGAGCGGGTCGACCGTGATGGCAACGCAGTGGCGTTTGCTGGTGTTGATCCGGCGATTTACGAATACGGCGAGGTGCGCTGGATCGACGGGCCACATCGCGGTCAGATCATGGCCTTGCGGCCCGCGGGCGGTAATCTGCTCGCCTGCGGGACGCCGCTCAGCCCGCAAATTGCGTCCGGGCAACGCGCCCTGATCCGGCAAGGGTGCGACCACAGGCTGGAAACATGTGCCGCCCGCTTCGGCAATGCCGTCAACTTCCAGGGAGAGCCGTTCCTGCCGGGCAACGATCTTCTGGCGCAATATCCGGTGCCGCGGTGAACGCGGACGGTGCCGCGCTGGCGCGTGCGGCCGCGGCCCATCTTGGCGCTCCCTTCCGCCTGCATGGTCGCAGCGGAGAGGACGGCGTTGACTGCGTCGGCCTTCTTGCCCTGGCGCTGCGCGACTGCGGCCGGGTGCCGGTGCTGCCGCGCGGATATGGTCTGCGCAACACGGCCATCGACGCTCATCTCGCCTGCCTGCCCGCATCCGGCTTTGCGCCCATCGCAGAAACAGTGGCGCTGCACGCGGGTGACGTCGTGCTGGTCACGCCCGGCCCCGCACAGCAGCACCTGCTTATCGCGCTGGATCAGGACACCTGTATTCACGCTCATGCCGGCCTGCGCCGTGTCAGCACCATGCCAGTGCCGCTGCCCTGGCCGATAAGGCACCGCTGGCGCCTTGTCGCCTGAACCAGAAAGGACCCGTTATGGCCACACTCGTCCTCAGTGCCGTGGGGAACGCCATTGGCGGACCCGTTGGCGGTACGATCGGCGCCCTCATCGGTCAGCAGGTCGACCAGAAGATCTTCGGTCCCGACCCGCGGGAAGGACCCCGGTTGAAGGAGGTGGCAGTCACCACCTCCACCTATGGCCAGCCGATCCCGCGGCATTACGGCCGCATGCGGGTGGGCGGCGTGGTCCTGTGGGCCACCGATCTTAGGGAAGACAGAGACGTGTCGGGCGGCAAGGGCCGACCCAGAACCACCACCTACAGCTACAGCGCGTCCTTTGCGGTGTTGCTGGCCAGCTCTCCGCTGGAGCGCGTGGGGCGTATCTGGGCGGACGGCAATCTGCTGCGCGGCAGCGCCGGCGACCTCAAGGTTGCCGGAACCATGCGCTTTCACCCGGGGCATTGCGATGCGCGGCCCGATCCCCTGATGCTCGCTGCGCTGGGTGCGAAATGCCCGGCCTATCGCGGACGCGCGTACGTGGTATTCGAAGATCTGCAGCTCGCCGAGTTCGGCAACCGGCTGCCGATGCTGACCTTTGAAGTGTTCGCCGGCGAGGCGAGCGGAACGATCCCGCGGCTGACGGCGGATGCCCCGCAGGCCGTTGATGCTCCGGTGACAATCCCGCAGCTTGAGGGATTCAGTCACGAGGGCGGCACATATCGCCAAGTTCTGTCCGCCTTTGCCGAGGTCAGGCCGATCTATCCGGTCTGCACCGGCCCGACCCTGCGCCTGCACGGCGGGAATGACGAAGCGGCTCCGATCGCGCTGAGCGCGGCGGCAGCCTGGAGCGAGGGCGGCTTCGGGAAACGCAGCGGCCTTGCCGCGAGGCGCAAGGGCACCGGCCGCGAGCAGGTCGAAGCAATGCGGTATTACGACGTCGGGCGCGATTATCAGCCCGGGCTGCAGCGCACTGCGGGCCGGTTCGCCGCTGGCAGCAGTCGCCAGATCGACCTGCCCGCCAGTCTGACCGCGGCAGGCGCGCGGGAACTGGTCGACGCTGCAGCGCAGCGGTCGCTGGCGGCGCTGGACACGATCACCTGGCGCACGGCAGAGCTTGACCCCGCCGTGATGCCGGGGAACCTTGTGCAAGTGCCGGGCCGGTACGGTGTGTGGCGGGTGCTGACATGGGAGTGGCGCGCCGGCGGCGTTGAGCTGGAATTGTTGCGCGCCGCCCCTGTCCGGCCGGCCGGCAGCGGGTCGGACGCTGGGTCAGCATGGGTGCCGCCCGACGCGATCGCCGGGCCGACCCTTATCCATTTCTTCGAACTGCCGGCCTCATCAATGGAGGAGGTCAATCGCCCCGCCCTGTTCGCCGCGGTACGCTCCAGCGGACAGTTGTGGAAAGGAGCGGCCCTGTATCGCCAACGCATGGGCGAACTGGTGCCGCTCGCATCGGGGGCGGCACGACAGGCAGGGATGGGCGCGCTCTGCTCGCCCCTGCCGCCGTCGGCCGCCATGCGGTTCGAGCCGAACGCCTCGTGCGAGGTCGACTTCGGCAATTCACCCTTGGCTTTCGCCAGCGCCTCGCTGGCTGGCCTTGCAGAAGGGGCCAACCGCATCCTGATCGGATCCGAAATACTGCAGTTTGCAGAAGCGGAGCATGTGACGGGCAGTGTCTGGCGGCTTGCCGGCCTGCTGCGCGGCCGCGGCGGGACAGAGGATGCCGCAGGCGCGGGGCATGGCGCGGGAACAGCCGCCATTCTGCTGGATGCCGGCCTGACCCCGATCGACCCGGCAGAGTTCGCCGGCACGGCCGAGCCGGGCCTGCTGGCCATTGGCCTCGCCGATCAGGAGCCGGTCGCAACTCCGCTTCTCAATGCGGGTGGGACCCGGCGTCCGCTGGCCCCGGTGCATGGGCGGTGGCGGGCCTTGCCCGATGGCGGCGTTGACCTGCGCTGGACCCGCCGGGCGCGCGGCGCATGGCTGTGGCCCGAGGGAACGGAGGTGCCGCTGGTCGAGGAGGCAGAGCGGTATCTGGTGGGCATCGGCGACCCTGCTGCGCCACTGGCGGCATGGGAAGCCAGGGAACCCCGTCTCGTGCTCAGCGCGGCTGAACTTGCCGCTGCCTCTGGCTGGTCCGGCTCTGCCGGCGCGTGGGTTCGCCAGATCGGCAGCTTCGCCCTGTCTCCACCCTGCTTCATTGGGCCGGCCGCGTCGGCG
This sequence comes from Porphyrobacter sp. GA68, assembly GCF_022605525.1. Classification (GTDB taxonomy): domain Bacteria; phylum Pseudomonadota; class Alphaproteobacteria; order Sphingomonadales; family Sphingomonadaceae; genus Qipengyuania_B. The sequence goes on along the minus strand of NZ_JAKQYJ010000001.1, from coordinate 857,858 downwards.
TTTTCGCAAGGACTATAGACCATGAACACCCCACTTTCCCTTTCCGGAACCACCGCCAAGTTCGACCTGCCCTTGCTGTATCCGGGGCAGGCTCAAAAGGAGTTCTTCCTCAACGAGGCGCTGGCCAGGCTGGACATCGTCACGCAACCTGCCGTGCTGGGCCAAAGGTCCGAACCGCCCGCCACCCCTGCAAGGGGTGACTGCTGGCTCGTCGCCACGGGTGGTGTGGGACTGTTCAGCGGCCAGGATGACAACATCGCATCGCATGACGGAAACCAGTGGACCTTCGTGCGGCCGCACGACGGCATGGTCCTGTACGACAGCGCCGCCGGGGCGCTTCGGAGGTACAAGGACGGGTGGAGCACGCCAGTAGCGATCGCCGCCCCTTCCGGCGGCGATGTTGTCGATGTGCAGGCAAGGACGGCGATTGTTGCATTATTGCAAGCATTGGCAGGTTTGTCCGTCATTAACCTCGATTAGCCGGAACAACGCTTCCCAAGGGCAGTTGCGCGGTAGTAGCAGATTGAGAACTGGAAGGCGGGCGGGCGGCTTGCTCATGTATTGGCATGCACGCTTCCCCTCCAGTGTTAGTCCGCTTGCCACTGGAAGGTTGACCCGATAAGTCGCACCTTTCGAGTGGTTCAGTGTTTGGAAAAAAGGGGAAACCTATAATGCGGAAATTAGCTTTGGGACTTGCATTGGCCTCTACGGCCCTTGCGTCGCCCGCCCTGGCCCGTGACGGTCAGTGGTATGTCGAACTCGGCGGCGGCCCGATGATCGTCGAAGATATCGACTTCGACATCGGCAGCCAGAACGATGCGATCTCGGCCGACTTCAACCGTGGCTGGGATGCCGGCGGCGTGGTCGGTTACGATTTCGGCCCGTTCCGTCTGGAAGCAGAGGCCAGCTACCGGCAGGCCAGCCTGGATGCCCTGACATCCGGCACGGCCGGCATTCCGCGCCGCAACGGTCTCAGCAACGGTCGCTTTGACGCAAACGGCGAAGTCAATGCGCTGAGCTTCATGCTCAACGGCTTGCTTGACTTCGGCGCTGACGATGGCCTGCAGGGCTTTGTCGGCGGCGGCGTGGGCGTGGCTCGCACCGCGATCGACGGCACCATCCAGGCAAGCAGCGCCGGGGCGTTTGACGACTCCGACACCGGCTTCGCGTGGCAGGCTCTGGCCGGCGTTCGTGCTCCGCTGACGGACACGATTGACGTTGGTCTGCGCTATCGCTTCTTCAATGCCGAGAACATCGGCCTGGTCGACGTGAGCGGCCGTCAGCTTGATACCCGTCTGAGGACGCATTCGATCCTCGGTACGCTGGCGTTCAACTTCGGTGGTGGGGTGGTAGCACCTCCGCCGCCCCCGCCGCCCCCGCCGCCCCCGCCGCCTCCGCCTCCGCCCCCGCCGCCGCCTCCGCCGGCGCAGGTTTGCGAGACCGGGCCGTACATCGTGTTCTTCAACTGGGACAGCGCAGAGATCACGCCGGATGCGGCGCAGATCCTCAACACCGCCGTTTCGAACTACGCGAACTGCGGCAATACCTCCATCATGCTGGCAGGTCACACCGACCGCTCCGGTACGGTGCAGTACAACCTGGGCCTCGCGGCGCGGCGTAACGCGTCGGTGCAGCAGTACCTGACCTCGCGTGGCGTCCCCGCAGCGCGGATCAACAGCCAGGCATTCGGCGAAGCGAACCCGCGGGTTCCGACCGCCGACGGCGTGCGTGAACTTCAGAACCGCCGGGTGGAAATCACCTTCGGTCCGGGTTCGGGCATGTAATACCACCTTCAAGGTGCAACAAAGTGAAAGGGGTCGGAGCAATCCGGCCCCTTTTTCGTTCCGGCATTGGATCATCCAGAGGAGAGACCGATGCTTAGAACCGCCGCAGCCCTCGTCAGCGCGATGGCGCTTGGCGCCTGCACCACCGCAGGCATGAACAATCAAACACCGCTTGGCACCGCAGATTTGCGCTTTGCCGACGGGCGTTCAGCCGGGACAGCGACCCTGATGCGTTCGGGCGAGACGCTGTTGATGCAGGTCAGCGTTTCAGGGGTGCCGAGTGGTTCGCGCGCAATCCATCTGCACACCACCGGCCAATGCACCGCGCCGGATTTCGAGAGTGCCGGCCCGCATCTCAATCCGTTCGGGCGTCAACACGGTCTCGCCGATCCCGCAGGGCCGCACTTGGGCGACCTGCCCAACCTGAATGTGCGCGCGAGCGGAGTGACCACCGCCCGCATGGAGATTGCCGACAATGCTGCTCGGGCGCTCCCGAACATCTTCGACGCGGATGGCACCGCCGTCATCATCCATGCGCAGGCGGATGACAACGTTACGGACCCGGCCGGCAATGCCGGCAGCAGGATTGTGTGCGGGGTATTGCGGCGGAGTTGACGCCCTAGACCTGTTCCCCGGCGGCTCGGGCGCGTTCACGGACCGTCCGGCCTGCTGCGGGCACAAGGACGATCGCCGCGATCAGCGCGGCGAGCCCGACGGGCGCGATGCTGAGCGTGGACAACAGGCCGCGCGAGAGATTTCCACCGGCCTGTGAAGAGATATAGCCTGCCAGGTACGGTCCCAAGGCGAGCCCGATCAGCGTCGTGCCGATGAAAAAGGTTGCCGTGGCGATGCCGCGCATCCGTGGCAACACCAGCGCCTGGCTGGTCGCGGCAGCCGCGCCCAGGGCCGAAGCGGCGAGAGCGCCGACCACGACATTGAGGACCAGAAACAGCGGCAGGCTCTCGGTGGTAAACTGCACGATGATGAACGGGATGGGGCTGACCAGGCCGAACAGGATCACGAAGACCCGTCCGGCTTCGAAACGCTGATGCAGCGCATCCGCCATCCGGCCGCCAAGGATGACGCCCAGAAACCCGCCCAGCGCTCCCCCGCCGCCGAGCCAGAAGCCGAGTTCGGCCTTGGAGATGCCGAAGCGCAGCTCTGCATACGGGGCCGCCCAGAACGAGGCAGCGTAAGCTATGAAGGCGACGGAACCATAGCCCAGAACCACGCTGAGGAAGGCCGGCGAACCCCAGATCAGCTTGAACGCCGGCGGATCGGCGAGGCGCAGGGAACTGGCCCAGCAGAACACCGCATACCAGCCGACGGCGATAAAGAGCCACTGGTCCGTGATGGCCGTGACAAACCGACCTGGTCCGCTCCCCAGCGCGACGGTCAACGCATAGGCGGCCAGAACAGCGATTCCGGCAACGGCTACGTTGGTGATCAGAGCGACGGGGCCGCGCCGCGCGGCACCGATCAGGGTAAACGGTGGAATGATGTTCAGGAGTTCGCGCACAAACACGCCGAACGGGTTGGGGTGCGGAGGTGTCGGAAGGCCGTCTATAGCGCCGCGGACAGGTTCGCGCAGCGTGAACACCAGAATGGCCAGCAGCAGGCCGGGCAGGCCGACGGCGACAAACGCCGCCTGCCATCCGACCAGACCCAGCGGACCACCGGCGGGATAGGTTCTGTTCCAGTTTTCGACGATCAGCCCGCCGATGAACAGCGAAACCCCGCCGCCGATGTATATTCCCGATGAGTAGATCGCCAGCGCCGTGGCGCGCAGCCGCGCCGGAAAGTAGTCGGAGATGAGCGAATATGCCGCCGGACTGGCGGACGCCTCACCCACTCCCACGCCGATGCGCGCCAAAGTAATCTGCGTTCCGTTGCGGGCAAACCCGGACACGGCGGTCATGAACGACCAAAGCGCCAGCCCGGCGGTCATCAGCCGGACACGGTGCCATGTATCCGCCAGGCGCCCCAGCGGTATGCCGAACAGCGCATAGAACACGGCGAAGGCGGTTCCATACAGAAAACCGAGGTCGGCGTCTGTAAGGTTCAGGTCCGCCTTGATGTCGTTGGCGAGGATCGACAGGATCTGGCGGTCCACAAAGTTCAGGACGTAGACCACGACCAGAACGCTGAGTGCGTACCAGCTATAGCCCGGCACCGCGTCTTCTTCGCGCAGGCTCGCCTGGCCGTCACCTTCCCGCATCAATCCCCCCTCCGTCTGGCAGCTAGCCTGCGTAGCGGGTTGTATCCTTTATGCCGCTGGCGGCAAATCCTTTCTTCCGCAAGCGACAGGAGTCGCACAGGCCGCAGGCCAGCCCGCCGGACTGCGGATCGTAGCAAGACCAGCTCCACGCGGGGTCGAGACCAAGGCGCGCGCACTCTGCCGCGATATCGGCCTTGCTCATATGCTGCAGCGGCGTGTGGACGGCGAACGGCGCGCCTTCGACCCCCTGCTTCGTGCCGAGCCGCGCCGTCTCGGCAAAGCTCTTGATGAACTCGGGCCGGCAATCCGGATAACCGGAATAATCCACCGCATTCACTCCGATGAAGATGGCCCGCGCCTCCAGCGTTTCCGCGAAAGCCGTGGTCAGGCTCAGGAAGACGAGATTGCGGGCGGGCACATAGGTGGCGGGAATATCCGCGCCCAGCCCGCCCTTGGGTACGGCGATTTCCGCCGTCAACGCCGAACCGCCGAAACTTCGAAGATCCAGCGCCAGCACCGTGTGCCGCATGATACCGAGCTGCTGCGCGATCAATCGGGCTGCCGCCACTTCGCGGACATGGCGTTGGCCATAATCAATGGTCAGCGCGGCCACATCAAAGCCCTGTTCCTGCGCAAGCCTGGCCGTCACCATAGAGTCCAGCCCGCCCGACAGCAGAACCACCGCCTTGCGTTTAGAGTTTCCGGTCACGCGCCGCACCTACGCCGCGATGGCGAACTTGGTCGAACAGAATGCGCAGTCCACCACGATCTCTCCCGCGTCGTTGCGCATCTCCTGCCTGTCCGCTTCGCTAAATCCGCTGAGCACTGCCTGGTAATGTTCAACCGAACAGCGGCAGCCGCGCACCATGCGTTCGCCGGGGAAGATGCGCACCTCCCGCTCCTCGTGAAACAGCCGCTGCAATATGGCTTCCAATGTGAGGGCCGGATCCAACAATTCGCCATGCCTGACGGAGCCAGCCATTATTGCGACATGTTCCCACGCCGGATGGCTGAGCTTGACGTGCAGCCGCTCACGCCCTTCCTCGCCTTCGGGCAGGTGCTGCACCAGCATTCCGGCGGCGTGGTAGCGGCGCCCTTCCCCGCTCACCGCGACGCGGATCAGGGTCGGCACCTGCTCCGACTGGAAGAAATAGCTCTCAACCGCTCGGCTGATGCTTTCTCCTTCCAGCGGCACTATTCCCTGATGGCGGCGGGTTTCGGTGCGTTCCTCCAGCGGCAGTACGATATCGAAGGTGAGTGCCAGGTAGCCCTTGCCGAACAGCGTCTCCAGATCGCTGGCTGCACCGGATGACGCAACCGCCTCGGCATCAAAGTCCACATAGCCTCGCAACTCCCCGCCGCGATAATCGCACACCAGCAGGTTGACCGCACCGCCTTCGCCCTTGGCCTGCATCGTCAGCTGCGATCCCGGCTCCTTGATGAGCGAGCCTGCCAAAGTCACAACGATCAGCGCCTCTGCCAACAGATGGGCGATTGGAGCGGGATAGTCATGGGCTGAGAGAATCGCATCAAGCAGGCCGTCCAGCCTCACCAGCCGGCCCCGCGCGTCGTGCTCCGGAACGGTAAAGCCGAGAACCTGCTCGGACAATGTGCTGTGTTGTGTCTGCATCGCGCGAATATGGGAGAGCGGCGTCCGAAGTTAAGAGACGGCGCTCAAGCCTAAGAAGTCGCTGCAAGTTTGCCGAGACACCAAAGCAGAACGGATTTCTGCGCGTGGATACGGTTTTCGGCCTCGTCGAAAACGCAGGATTGGGCTCCTTCGAACACGTCTTCGGTGACTTCTTCGCCGACATGCGCGGGCAGGCAGTGAAGGAACATCGCGTCCGGCCTCGCCAGCCGCATGAGGTTGGCGGTCACCTGAAAGGGTGCGAGCGCGCGCAGCTTCTGCTCCTCGTGAGATTGCCCCATGGAAGTCCAGGTGTCGGTAATGACCACATCGGCACCCTTGGCGGCGATTTGCGGGTCGGCCGTTACGGTGACATTCCCGCCTGCTCGGTTGGCCAGCGCGACGACGGCCTCATCCGGTCCATACCCGGCGGGCGACGCGACCCGCACCGTGAACTGCATCAGCCCCGCCGCTTCTATGACGGAGTACAGCACGTTGTTGCCATCGCCGAGCCAAGCGACCTGCAACCCCGGCAGCGGCTTTCCCCGCTCCACGACAGTCAGCAAATCGGCGACAATCTGGCAGGGATGAGAAAGATCGGTCAGACTGTTGATGACCGGCACGTCGGCGTAGTGCGCCAGCTCCTCCACCTTGGCGTGATCATCGGTGCGCAGCGCGATGACGTCCACCATCCGGCTAAGCACGCGGGCGGTATCCTTGATGCTCTCCCCCCGGCCGAGCTGCGTGGTGGCGCTATCCAGTACCAGCGCAGTGCCGCCAAGCTGCCGCATGGCGATGTCGAAGCTGACGCGGGTGCGGGTCGAGCTTTTTTCAAACACCAGGCCGAGCACATGGCCCGCCAGCGGCGCGTCGTTGTCGGCGGCGCCACGCGGCAAGCCGCGCCGCGCCGTCTTGCGGTCCAGCGCATCGGCCAACATCGCGGTGATCGCATCCCCGCCAGCATCCGACAGACTGAGGAAGTGGCGCGCTGCCGTCATGCCGCGGCGGACTGGTAGCTTGCCGCACCTGCCGAAAGCTTGTCGAAGAACTCCTCGAACTCTGCCTCGCCGGCGACCAGCGGCGGGAAGATCCGCACCGTTTGATCGCCCGCCGCAACTGTGAGCAGCTGGTGATTGTCGCGCAGGTGCTGAAAGAACGCCCGGCTGTCCTCCTTCATCCGCAGGCCGAGCATCAGTCCCTTGCCCCGCACGCGATCGAACAACTCGGGATAGTTGCCGATGAATTGCTCCAGCTGGGCCCGCAGGCGTTCGCCCTTGGCCGTGACTTCCGCCAGGAAGTCGTCGTTCGCGACCGCGTCCAGAACCGCCATGCCCGCCGCCATGGCAAGGGGATTTCCGCCATAGGTCGACCCGTGCGAGCCCAGACCCATGCCGCGTGCGGCCCGCTCCGTCGCCAGACATGCGCCCAGAGGAAAACCGCCACCGATCCCTTTTGCGACTGCCATGATGTCGGGTTCGACGCCGTAGTGTTCATAAGCGAACAGCTTGCCGGTCCGCGCCATGCCGCACTGCACTTCGTCGAAGATCAGCATCAGGCCATGTTCGTCGGCCAGCTGGCGCAAACCTGACAGGAACTCCTGGCTGGCCGGGCGCACGCCGCCTTCCCCCTGGATCGGCTCCACCAGAAATCCGGCAGTCTGCGGCCCCACCAGCGCCTTGGCCTGCGCCAGATCGTCGAACTCGCAATAGCGGAAGCCTTGCAGGAGGGGCGCGAAACCCTTGTGCATCTTCTCCTGATTGGACGCGCTGATCGTGGCCATGGTGCGGCCGTGGAACGCGTTGGTGAAGGTGATGATCTCGGTGCGGGTGCTGTCACCTTCGGGATGCTGATGGTAGGCGCGCGCCGTCTTGATGGCGCATTCCACCGCCTCGGCCCCGGAATTGCCGAAGAACACCGTATCGGCGAAGGTCAGCCCGACCAGCCTGGCCGCGAGCGCTTCGCCCTGCGGGCTGCCGTAGAGGTTGGACACGTGCATCAGTGTCGCGGCCTGCCGCTGAATCGCTCCGATCAACCCCTCGTGGCTGTGGCCGAGCAGATTGACCGCGATCCCGCTGGCGAAATCAAGGTAGCGGGCACCGCTCTCGTCGATGAGGTGGCAATGCTCCCCCCGGACCGGACGCACGCCGCAGCGCGGGTAAACGGGCATGAGGGGCGTGATCGACATGGAATTGCTGTCCTTGCAGGTTTGAGTCGGGCCAAACGACAGATGGCGACCCGCAGGGCCGCCATCCATTGCGCTAGAATGTTTGCCGCAGCCGGTCAAACCGGCTGATCGGCATCAGGTCAGCTCTGGGCCGGAACCAGATTGACCGCCGAATGCTTGCCCCGGCGATCCACTTCGAGATCGAAGTCATACCGCTCGCCTTCGTTGAGCTGGGCAAGACCGGACCGTTCCACTGCGCTGATGTGAACAAAGGCATCAGGCTGTCCATCATCGCGGACGATGAAGCCAAACCCCTTCTGACCGTTGAAGAACTTGACTGTTCCGGTTGCCCGTTCGCCGGTCAATTCGCGCGCCTGCTGCGCGCTACCGCCGCGGTCATCGCCGCCGCCGCGCTGCTGCGGCTTGATCACATCACCCACGATCTGCAGATCCTGGGCCGACACCTTGCCGCCACGGTCGACGAGGTTGAATTGCAGCTCCTGTCCTTCGGCAAGACCTTCAAGGCCCGCACGCTCCACGGCGCTGATGTGGACGAAAACGTCCTCGCCGCCACCGTCCTGCGCAATGAAGCCGAAACCTTTCTGCCCGTTGAAGAACTTGACCGTTCCCTTGCCGGTGCCGACAACCTGCGCGGGCATGCGGTTGAATCCGCCGCCGCCGCCGGGTCCGCGGCTACCGCCGCCGGGCCCACCGCGGAAGCCGCCACCGCCACCGCCGAAGCGGTCGCCGCCGCCGCCGAAACGATCACCGCCGCCGAAACGGTCGCCGCCGCCAAAGTCGCGCCGTGCGCCGAAATCCTGCGGCTGGCCGCCAAACGGATCGAAGTTGTCCTCGCCGAAGCCGTCGCGCTTGTCCCTGCCCCGCCGGCGCCCCTTGTCGTAACCCATAACTATTCAATTACCTTGCACTAGCCGCCATCTGAACAGACCCATGGTGCCGACGGCAGGCACATACGAGCAGCCTGGCATTACGCACACGAGCGTCAGCCTGGCATCCACCACCCATGTATAAGCGCAATTTGCAAGTTTCGTGAAACATTTTTTTGCCGTATTCACGTGGCTGAAGCATACCGGTTAAGAAACGAGGAGGCGGTCACGCCTTGGTGCTCCAAAAAACGCGCAAAATGGGATGTTTTCCGCTGGCGGTGCCAAGTTTGATCAGGGCCGTACCCGCCCGGCGCACCCCCGATGAACAGGCGAACCGGCATGGGATTGTGGCTGATGCACGACCACTGACCCGTCGTTCTGGCGCGCAACCACGCTTCCGCTGCGACTCGCGCAGTGCAGCGGCGCAAGCGCCGCTTTCCGGCCATCCGGAATAGTCGCAGATGGCGCAACTCTGGCAGTTTCTGCTCTCTCTCGTCGCGATTGCGGCCCTCGTGCTGCTGGTGCACCGCCTCCGGCTGGGGGACGGTGCCGCGCTGAACGACGAAGAGGACGCGCGCCGGGCGGCGATGATGGCGATCGACGACTTCGCCGCCACCCACGTCAGCGTGGGAGCGGATGGAGGAGCGGCCATCCTGTGCGATGCGGACGGTCGCGTCCTGCTGCTCCGCAGGCATGGTTCCCATATCGCGGGCCGGCTACTGGACGCGCGGGCTGCGGCGTCGATCATTGACACAACTCTCGCAATAACCACGTCCGATCCGCGCTTCGGCTGGGTCAACCTGGCCATCGCCGATGCACCAACTTGGAAGGCACGGATCGATCGGCTAAAACAGCCGGGCAATGCCTGATTTCAGCCCTACCAATCTGGCGGTGCCGTTGTTCGTGGCACTGGTCGCCGTGGAAATCGCATGGGCCCACCGGCGGGCGCGCCACAGCTATGAATGGCGCGATACGGCGGTCAGCCTCGGGTTCGGGTTGGGCAGCTCGGTGGCGGGGCTGTTGTTCGGGGGCGCGGTCCTGGCACTGTCCCCGTGGGTTCACGAATTTCGGCTGTTCGACATCGGCTGGGTCTGGTGGGCGTGGCCGCTGTGCTTCGTGCTGGACGATCTGGCCTATTACTGGGTTCACCGCGCCGGGCACCGCATCCGCTGGCTTTGGGCCAGCCACGTCAACCACCATTCGAGCCAGCACTACAACCTTTCCACCGCGCTCAGGCAAAGCTGGACAGGCTTTTTCGCCGGCACGTTCCTGTTCAAGCTGCCGCTGGTTCTTGTGGGCTTTCATCCGGCAATGGTGGCGATCTGCGCCGGGTTCAATCTCATCTATCAGTTCTGGATCCACACCGAAGCCATCAGGCGCATGCCACGGTGGTTCGAGGCGGTGATGAACACGCCAAGTCACCACCGGGTCCATCATGCCACCAACCCGCGTTATCTCGACCGCAACTATGCCGGCGTGTTCATCGTGTGGGACAAGCTCTTCGGCACCTTCGAGGCAGAGCGGGACGATGAGACGATCCGTTACGGTATCGTGCGGCAACTGGGCAGCTTCAACCTGTTGTGGGCCGTGTTTCACGAATGGCATGCAATGGCGGGCGATGTCTGGCGCGCGCCCTGGCGGCACAAGCTCGCCTATCTCGTCCGCGAACCGGGCTGGAGCCATGATGGCAGCCGCGAGACCAGCGACGCCATCCGCGCACGCTGGCAGCAACGCACCGCGACAAAGGAAACTGCTGACGAAGCGATTGCGGAGACGAAGGCCGCCGCCTAGTCTCGCCGCAAAAGAAAGGCGGGAGAGGCATGGAGGAATTCGACGTCATCGTGATCGGCGGCGGCAGCGCGGGCAGCGCGGTTGCAGCACGGCTGGCAGAGGACGGACGACGATCCGTCTGCCTGCTGGAGGCGGGCGGGCGTAACGCCAACCTGCTGGTCAGAACGCCCGGCTTCATGCCGTTCCTGCGCAATTCGTCCAATTACCGCTACGAAACTGTTCCGCAAAAGGGGCTGAACGGGCGAACCGGATATCAGCCGCGTGGACGCGGGCTGGGCGGATCGTCGGCGATCAATGCAATGATCTATATTCGCGGGCACCGCTGGGATTACGACAACTGGGCCGCAATGGGATGCACTGGCTGGTCGTATGGCGATGTGCTGCCGTTCTTCAAACGCGCAGAGCATAATGTGCGCGGCGCCGACGAATACCACGGGGCGGATGGACCCCTGTGGGTATCGGACCAACTGTGGCCAAATCCGGCCAGCATCGCTTTCGTCGAAGCCGCCGCCGCGCTGCAGCTGGGGCGCAACCGCGATTTCAACGGAGCGCGCCAGGAGGGTTTCGGCCTGTACCAGGTGACGCAGAAGGATGGCGAGCGCTGGTCGGCCGCCCGCGCCTATCTCGATCCCCTGCGCCGCCAGCGCAATCTGGACGTGCGGATCGGCGTCACCGTGCAGCGGATTGAAATGGACGAAGGGCGCGCCTCGGGCGTGACATACACCGTCGCCGGCAAGGAACGGGTGCTGAAGGCGCGCGGCGGCGTTGTGCTGAGCGGCGGCGCGTTCAACTCGCCGCAGGTTCTCATGCTGTCGGGCATTGGTCCGGCCGAGCACCTGCGGGAGCACGGTATAGCGGTCAAGCTGGACCGGCCGGCGGTGGGCGGCAACCTGCAGGACCACATCGACTACGTGTCCTCGTGGCAAACCCGGTCAGACATCCCCATCGGCGACACGCCAAAGGGTTCGCTGCGGATGGTCAAGGCGATGTGGGAACACCGGCGCGCGCGGACCGGCATCATGACGACGCCTTACGCCGAAAGCGGCGGCTTCGCCAAAGTGATGCCCGATGCGCCCGCGCCCGATGTGCAGTGGCACTTCGTTCCCGCGATGCTGGAAGACCACGGCCGCACCAAGGTGAAGGGGCACGGCGTGTCGCTGCACGCCTGTGTGCTGAGACCCGAAAGCCGGGGCACCGTGCGGCTGCAATCCCGGCGGGCGGAGGACGGCCCTCTGATCGACCCCAACTTCCTCCATGACGAGCGTGACATGGCGACACTGCGCGCCGGCGTGCGCCTGTCCCACCGCATCGCCTCGGCCGCGCCGCTGGCCGATCTCGGTCTGAGCGATCGCTATCCGGTGGACCTCAACGACGACGACGCGCTCGACAACCTCATCCGCAGCCGCGCCGACACCGTGTACCATCCGGTCGGCACCTGCCGCATGGGCGCCGACGCAGACGCGGTGGTCGACCCGAAGCTGCGGCTGCGCGGGGTGGAGCGCCTGTGGGTCGCCGACGCGTCGATCATGCCCAAGCTGGTAAGCGGCAATACCAACGCGCCGGCGATCATGATCGGCGAACGGTGCGCCGATTTCGTGAAAGAGGAACTGCGGAGCTAGCGGGATTTGCTGCTCGGAAGGGGGATATGGCAGGGGCCGGGAAAAAGCCGTGGTTCGCGGTGAAGCGATACGGGTATGGTGCAGGCCTTCCGATATCCTGGGAAGGCTGGCTTGTCCTGTCGGCTTATATGCTGGCAATGATCGGGTCGGCGCTGTTCATGTCCGCGAAGGCGACCTTTGTTGTCCTTGCGGTGACTACGCCGCTTTTTGTCTATGTCGCGTACGTCCGGTCCGACGCAGAATGGCGCTGGTGCCACGGCGAGTGATCGGCAACAGCAAGTTGCAGCCTATCGGCCCGGTTCCACGTCAAGATCGGCAGCAGAATTCTGGTCCGCAGTTTGCCCTGTGTCCCGCGCGCCCGCCAACCGCGCCCACACGGGCAGGTGATCGCTTGCGACCGTGGCCATCGCGCTGTGATGCACCTTGGCCTCGGCCACCTGCCATCCTTCGTTGACGATGATCCGGTCGAGTTGCGCGATCGGGCGCCGGCTGGGATAGCTGGGTCCGGTGGGCGCCATGTGCCAGCCGCCGTCGCCGGGCAGGTCGAACTCCTGCATGGCGCCTGATTGCCGGCCCCACTGGTTGAAGTCGCCCAGAACGACGCACGGCAGCCCTTCGTCCAGTTCGTTCACCCGCCGCAGCAGCGCCTTTATCTGATCGCGGCGCCGCAAACCGGACAGGTCCAGATGCACCCCCATGACGCAGAATGTCCGCCCCTCGCTTTCCAGCACCGCCATCGCCGCTCCGCGCGGTTCCAATGTTGGCAGGTCGAGCGCATGGGATTCGATGATTTTCACATCGCGCCGCACCAGCAGCGCGTTGCCGTGCCAACCGATTGACCGCGGGCGCTTGGCCACCGGCACCACTTTCCAGTGCGTATCGTCCAGCGCCGCGCGCGACAGGACGCTGGCGCGGTCGCCAAACCGCAAATCCGCCTCCTGCAGGGCAAACACATCCGCGTTCACTTCCCGCAGAACGGAGATGATGCGGTCGGGATCGCGTCGCCTGTCCAGCCCGACGCCCTTGTGGATGTTGTAGCTGGCAAAGGTCAGGGGCACGCAGGGGACAACGCGGACGGCAGAGCTTGGTGCCTGCCTTACCGCTCCTTGACCGCGCTGAATGTCAGATCCGGATTCTTTTCCGCCTGATAGTTCACGTCCCACGGACTCCGGGCCAGGAACACCGGATCACCGTCCCGGTCGCGGGCGACATTGGCGCGGTTGAAGCCGGCGAACTCGTCCAGCTTGGCCGCCGGCCCCTTGATCCAGCGCGCAGTGGCGAACGGGGCCGGTTCCAGCCCCGCCTCGACCTTGTACTCCGCTTCCAACCGGCTCACGAGGACTTCCAGCTGCAGTTGCCCCACCACGCCCACGACGTGCTGCGCGCCGATTTCGGGATAGAAAACCTGGATCACGCCTTCTTCGCTGAGATCGTCCAGTGCCTTGCGCAACTGCTTGGTCTTGGTCGGATCCTTGAGCTGGACGCGGCGCAGGATTTCCGGTGCGAAGTTCGGCAGGCCGGTGAAGCGCACCTCGTTCTTCTCGCTCAGCGTGTCGCCGACCCGCAAGGTGCCGTGATTGGGGATGCCGATGATGTCACCCGCCTCTGCGGTGTCGGCAAGTTCGCGATCCTGCGCGAAGAACAGGATCGGCGAATGGACCGCGATGGGCTTGCCAAGTCCGCTCGGGATCAGTTTCATGCCTCGCCGGAATGTCCCCGACACCTGCCGCATGAACGCGATGCGGTCGCGGTGGTTGGGGTCCATGTTGGCCTGCACCTTGAAGATGAAGCCAGTGACCTCTCCGCGCGCCGGCTCGACTTCGCCGCCATCCGCAGGCTGCGGGCGCGGCGGCGGGGCGTAACGCGCAATCGCCTCGATCAGTTCGGTGATGCCGAAATCCTTCAGCGCGCTGCCGAAGTAAACGGGCGTCAGATCGCCGCTGCGATAGGCATCGAGGTCGAACTCGGGATAGCCGATCTGCGCCAGCTCGACATTCTCCGCCACCCCTTCCGGCAGCACCGGATCGGCATCCCGCCGGCCGCGAAATTCCTTGGAGGGGCCCTCCGGCCGCGCGACGGTGCCGCTGGCGAAATCCAGCACGCCTTCGAACTCTCCGCCCATGCCAACCGGAAAGCCCTGCGGCGACACGTCGAGTTGCAGCATGTCGGCGATCTCGTCGAGCAGCTCGAACACGGGCCGCCCCTCCCGGTCGACCTTGTTGACGAAGGTGATGATCGGAACCGACCTGAGGCGGCATACCTCGAACAGCTTGCGCGTCTGCGGCTCGATCCCCTTGGCCGCGTCGATTACCATGACCGCCGAGTCGACGGCGGTCAGCGTGCGGTAGGTATCCTCACTGAAATCCTCGTGGCCCGGTGTGTCGAGCAGGTTGAAGGTGATGCCGTCGCGTTCGAAGGTCATCACCGAGGAGGTCACGGAGATGCCGCGTTGCTGTTCGATCTTCATCCAGTCCGAACGCGCGCGCCGCGCCTGTCCGCGCGCCTTCACCTCACCCGCAAGATGGATCGCGCCGCCCTGGAGAAGCAGTTTTTCCGTCAGCGTGGTCTTGCCGGCGTCGGGATGGGAGATGATGGCAAAGGTGCGGCGGTTTGACGGCGGGGTTTCAGACATGGGACCTGCGCCCTTAGCGGTGCTGGCGCACTCCGTCCATGCGGTCGATCAGCCTGGCGGGCGGGCGGGCAGGCGCCGCTTTCCGCCGAGCCAGGATTCCGCCGTGGCGGCGCAGGCGAGCCAGACCAGAAATCCGCCGACCAGATCGGAGCCGTAATGGCCGCCCATCGGTACGGTCGACACGATCGTCACCGCCGCCCAGATCGTCGCCGGCCAGCGCAGCGGGGTGCCCGCGAAACCCTGCGCCAGCACGAGCGCCATGACCGTGTGAAACGACGGGAAGCAGACGATGCCGTTGAGGTCCGCGGGCCGCACCAGCAACTCGGACCCTGTGTAGAACCGCTCGAACGCGCCCAGCGCATAGGTGCCGGCACCGTGCGGCAAACCCGCCCCTTGCAACGCGCCCAGCTCCAGCGTCGCCGTCGCTCCACGCGCGGGAAAGAAGATGCACACGATGGCCGTGACCTGCATCGCCAGCATGGCCGTGGTGAAAACGCGCCACAGCGCCTCTCGGCTGCCGGTCGCAAGGTGCCAGGCGATAACCGCCACGCACATCAGGGCCGACTTATCGTAAGCCTGGTACAGCACCGCCGAGATGGGCGGGGAAGCCGCCACGGCCAGATTCGCCGCCCTGACATCAAGGCCGATGAACTGGTCTGCTGCCAGGAGCAGCTCGTCAGCCAGCGGCAGGCGCAAGCGCAGCGCGAGGCAAGCGACAAGGCCACACAGCAAGGTACCCGAAGCGAACAGGGCGCCCACCGTCGCGGCATCGCCAAGGCGCCAGTGCAGCCTGCGGATCCTGCACCACAGGGCCAGGGCCACCAGCAGAACGCCGAGCAGCGCAAGCGGCACGAACTCTGCCGACAGCCGCTGCCCTGTGCGCATAAGCACAAAGGCGAGAACCGCAGCGCTGACCACCTGCGCCACCGCGATTGCGGCCAGCATCGGCCGGAGCGCCGCAGCCTGCGTCAAACTGCTGTCTGGGCGGACGTTCGCCGGAGGCAGGAGAGCAAGCGCGCCGTGCATTAGCGCGTAATGTCCCGATCATGCTTGAGATCGGGTTAAGATCGCCGGGAAGCGATGGCAGTATTGTCAGGACGCTTCCCTGGCCACCTTGAACCCGGCAAAGCTCTGGCTGACGGGCATCAGTTCCAGCGTGTTGATATTAAGGTGCGGCGGCAGGTCGGCGACCCAGCGCACGGTCTCCGCAATATCCTGCGCCGTCATCGGCTGTGCGCCGCCGTACAGCTGTTCGTGCGCCTGCACATTGCCGCCGGTGCGGACCAGCGTGAACTCCGTCTCCACCATGCCCGGCTCAATCGATGTGACGCGCACGCCGGTGCCGTGCAGGTCGCAGCGCAGGTTCAGAGTGAATTGCCGCACGAACGCCTTGGTGGCGCCATAGACATTGCCACCCCCGTACGGATAGGTTGCCGCAACGCTGGCGATATTGATGATCGCGCCGCGGCGTTCGATGATCCCCGGGAGCAACCGGTGGGTCAGCGATACCAGCGCGGTGACATTGGTGTCGATCATGGTGCGCCAGTTGGCCAGCTCGCTGTGCTGCGCCGGCGCGGTGCCAAGGGCAAGGCCGGCGTTGTTGACCAGCAGGTCCACCTCCGCGAAGTCGCCCGGCAGATCGTTCAGGGCAGCATAGCGCGCTGCGTCATCCCTGACATCGAACGCCGCGCCGTGGAACCGTTCCGCACCGTGCAGGGCCGCAAGCTCCGCCAGCCGCTCGGCCCGCCGGCCCGTGCCGATCACCCGCCAGCCGCCGGCGATCAGCGTGTCGACGCAGGCGCGGCCGATCCCCGCCGTCGCCCCCGTGACAAGCGCGGTTTTCATGAACGCAGCTCCCCGCCCAGTTTGGCCGCCGCCGCGACGATACGGTCGGACACGGCTTTGAGCTCCGCCTCAGTGAAGCTCTTCTCGCCCGGCTGCAACGTCACTTCCACCGCGAGCGACTTGCGCCCATCGGGCACGCCTTGCCCCGCGAACACATCGAAGATCCGCGCTTCCACGATCAGTTTCCGATCCGCGCCCCGTACAGCCCGCTGGAGATCGCCCGCCGGCAGGTCCGCAGGCACGATGAATGCGAAGTCGCGCGTCACCGCCTGCAGGATCGGGGGCGCAAACGGCGGCCGAGCAAAGTCGCCATTGGCCTTCTTGCCAGGAACTGCATCGAGGTAGATTTCCGCCGCCATAACGGGCGCGGCGATG
This sequence comes from Porphyrobacter sp. GA68, assembly GCF_022605525.1. Lineage (GTDB taxonomy): Bacteria > Pseudomonadota > Alphaproteobacteria > Sphingomonadales > Sphingomonadaceae > Qipengyuania_B. The sequence goes on along the minus strand of NZ_JAKQYJ010000001.1, from coordinate 840,916 downwards.
TCGAACGCCTTCAGCGTCGCGGGATGCAATGCGCCGAACCGGGCAAGGATGTTCTTGGGCCCCAGCCTCAGAGTGGCCGACTGGCCGGGGTGAAACTGCGAACCCGCGTCGCCAGCCACTTGCAGGTTGGCCACCGGCGCTCCGGCAAGTTCCAGCAGGGCCAGCGCGTGGGCCTTGGCATCGAACGGGTGGAACATCGCCGCTTTGCCGTTTCGCCAGCCGCGCACGGTCTTCTCGCCCGCCAGCACGATGCCGAGGGTCGGCCGTTCTTCCATCGCGCCGTCCGCTGTGCGGATGTAGCGGCGGCCAAGCTCGAACAATCGCGAGCCGCTTGCGCCGCGGTCAGCATTGCGCTTGGCGGCAGCGAGCAGGCCGGGGATGAGCGAGGGGCGCATCGCCTTCATGTCTTCGCTGATCGGGTTGTCGAGCACCCACAGCGCCTCGTCCGTAGCGGCGAAGTGGCGGGCGTCCGGCTGCGGGAGAAAGGACCATGTCACCGCCTCGTTCAGACCACGCGCGGCGGCAGCGCGGCGCAGGCGCCGCTCGGTGATCTGCAGCGCGGTGGCAGTTGGCCGGGCGATCCCCGCGTGCCGGGGCAGGGGGACGCTCGCCACTGCGTCCAGGCCATGGATCCGGACTACTTCCTCCACCAGGTCGGCAGCCCCTTCGATATCATGGCGGCGCGGCGGCACGGAAACGTTCCAGTCCGCATTGACGTGAAAGTCGAGCGCGGTCAGGATGCGGCGTTGTTCTTCCTGGGCAACCTCCACCCCGCCCAGCCGCGCGGTCAGCGTCGGATCGAATGGCACAACTCTTGACTGCGCCGGCGGGGCTCCGGCCCGCGCAACTTCGCTCGCCTCTCCGCCGCACGTTCTGAGGATGAGGTCGGTGAGAATTGCCAGACCGTCTTCCAGGAAGGCCGGGTCGACACCCCGTTCGAACCGGGTGCGCGCGTCGGAGCTGAGGCCAAGCTTGCGCCCGGTGACGCCGATGCGGGCAGGATCGAAATAGGCGATCTCGAGCAGGACGTCGGTGGTTTCTTCGCTTACTCCCGAATGTTCCCCGCCCATGATGCCGGCGATGTCATGCACCATCGCGTCGTCCGCGATCACCGTCATGGTGTCATCAAGCGTGTAGGTCTTGCCGTTCAGCGCGACAATTTCCTCTCCGTTGCGGGCGCGGCGGGCAACCAGCGGGCCGGACAGCTTTGCCAGGTCATAGGCGTGGGCCGGACGGCCGAATGCCAGCATCAGGTAATTGGTGGCATCGACAACCGCGTTGATCGGGCGCTGTCCGGCCGCCAGCAAGCGGCGCTGCATCCATTCCGGGCTGGCGCCGTTGCGGATGCCGCGGACAATGCGGGCGTAGAAGGCCGGACAGCCTTCTTGATCGTCGGTGCAAATACCATGAGACCATTCGTGGCGAGCAGCGATGTCCGGCACCTCGACTTGCCTTAACATGCCCACTCCAGCCGCCGCGAGATCGCGGGCGATGCCGTAAACGCCCATGCAGTCCGGCCGGTTGGGGGTTATAGCCACGTCGAACACGGGCGAAGTTGCTGCGTAGCTCGCGAACGCTGCGCCCACCGGCGCGTCGGCGGGCAGCTCGATGATGCCGTCGTGTTCGTCACCCAGTTCCAGTTCGCGGACCGAACACATCATGCCATTGGACTCGACGCCGCGAATGGCTGACTTCTTCAGCGTCATGCCGCTCGCCGGAACAACAGCCCCGGGCAGGCCGAGCACACCCGTCATTCCGGCCCGCGCATTCGGCGCACCGCAGACGACCTGCAACGGCGTCCCGTCGCCAGCGTCAACCGTGAGCACCTGCAACTTGTCGGCGTCGGGGTGCCGCTCTGCGGTCAGAACCCGCGCAACCTTGAATCCGGCCAGCCGCTGCGCCGGGTCGTCAATGCCCTCAACCTCGTGCCCGATGCGGTTCAGAGCATCAGCGATGTCTTGTGCGTCCGCGTCGGTGGTCAGATGGTCGCCGAGCCATTCAGCGGAAAACTTCATGGCCGTGCTCCTACCCCGGCGGACAGGGTCGGCTGATCAAACGCGGAAAAGCCGTAATGCTGGAGCCACCGGTTATCGCCGTCAAAGAATGCCCGCAGATCGTTCATCCCGTATTTAAGCATGGCCAGCCGGTCGACTCCCACGCCGAAGGCGAACCCCTGGTACTCATCCGGATCGACGCCCGCGAACTCCAGCACGCGCCGGTTCACCATGCCTGATCCCAGCAGTTCCATCCAGTCGTGCCCTTCGGCATCGCCTGATCCACCGACCACCCGACGGCCACTTTGATGCGAATAGCCGACGTCCACTTCGACGCTCGGTTCGGTGAACGGGAAGTAGCTGGGCCGCAAGCGCAGCACGATGTCGTCCCGTTCAAAGAAGGCCTTGAGAAAGGTTTCCAGCGTCCATTTGAGATGGCCAAGATGAATGCCGCGGTCGATCACCAGCCCTTCGACCTGATGGAACATCGGCGTGTGTGTTGCATCGCTGTCCGAACGATAGACCCGCCCCGGCGCAATGATGCGGATCGGCGCACCGTTCTGCATCATCGACCTGATCTGCACGGGGGAAGTGTGGGTCCGCAGGAGCATCCGTTTGCCGGCCCCTTCGTCCGGGAAATAAAACGTGTCATGCATCGCCCGCGCCGGGTGGGTTTCGGCCATGTTAAGCGCGGTGAAGTTGTGCCAGTCGTCCTCGATCTCCGGCCCGGTCGCAACGGCAAAACCCAGATCGGCGAAGATTTCGGCCAGTTCGTCCATGACCTGGCTGACTGGATGAACCGTGCCGCGCGGTCCGTCGGAAGCGGGCAGTGTCAGATCCAGGCGTTCGGTTTGCAGCCGCCGTTCCAGCGCCGCCGCCTCGAGCGCCGCCTTGCGTTCGTCGATGGCGCTTGCGATGGTCGCGCGCATCTCCTGGATCCGGGGCGCCTCGCGCGTGCGTTCCTCCGGGCTCATCGACCCCAGGGTCTTCATCAGGGCACTCAGCCAGCCCTGCTTGCCAAGAGCCTCGATGCGGATGGCCTCGACCTGCGCCGGATCCTCGGCACGCTGGAGCCGTTCCAATGCGTCGGTGAGCTTCTGTTCGTTTTGGGTCATCGCCAGTCCGCTACTCGAGTTGCGCGCAAAGAAAAAGCGCCGCTCCATCGCTGGGGCGGCGCTTCGGTTCTCTGCGGCCGGGCTTAAGCCGCCTGGGGCAGCGCGCCCTTTGCCTGGCTGATGATGGCGGCAAAGGCGCCGCCTTCGTTCATCGCCAGATCGGCCATGACCTTGCGGTCCAGTTCGATGCCGGCGAGCTTCGCACCGTGCATGAACTGGGAATACGTCAGCCCTTCGGCGCGGACCGCGGCGTTGATGCGCTGGATCCACAAGGCGCGGAAGCTGCGCTTCTTAACCTTGCGATCGCGATAGGCGTATTGACCGGCCTTTTCGACAGCCTGGCGCGCTACCCGGATGGTGTTCTTGCGCCGGCCGCGATAACCCTTGGCCTGCTCGAGCAGCCGCTTGTGCTTCTGGCGTGTGGTTACGCCGCGCTTGATGCGTCCCATATCCGTCTAACTCCTTATTTGAGGCCGTAAGGCGCCCACAGGCGCACATGCCCGGCATCACTGTCGGACAGCACCTTGGTGCCGCGTTGCTGGCGGATATACTTCGCATTGTGGCTGATCAGGCGGTGACGCTTGCCAGCCACACCGTGCTTGACCTTGCCGGTCGCGGTGAATTTGAAGCGCTTCTTCACCCCGCTCTTGGTCTTCATCTTGGGCATTTTCATCTCCTTGGCAGAGACACGTCCAAACCGGCCCTGGCAGCCCTGTTGGCCAGGCCGGCGGATAATCACGTGTCGGTGAAGTGGGCGCGCATAGCCCTGGAAGTGACGAAACGCAAGACTTCTAGAAATGGGCGAGATAGCCGCCGTCGACGGCAATGGTGTGGCCGGTGATGTAGCTCGCCTCGTCGCCGGCAAGGAACGCCACCGCCCCGGCGATCTCGTGCGGCTGGCCCCACCGCCCCAGCGAAGTGCGGCGCTGAAGATGCTGCTCAACGGCAGTGTCGGCCACCATTCCGGCATTGGTTTGCGTGCTGAAATAGCCCGGCGCGATTGCATTGACGGTGATGCGATCAGCACCCAGTTCGGCCGCAAGCGCGCGGGTCAGCGCGGCCAGCCCTCCCTTGGACGCGGTGTAGAGCGGGTCGCCGCGGGCGATCTCGGCGGCGATGGAGGTGATGTTGATGATCCGTCCTGCCCTGCTCTGCCGCAGCAGCGCCGCAGCGCGGCGGGCGAGATCAAACGGCGCGACGAGGTTCACTTCCAGCAGGTCGCGCATTGCCTGCCGGTCAAGTTTGGCCAGGGCGCGCCGGTCGCGCTGTCCGGCGTTGTTGACCAGGATATCCAGCCCGCCTTCCCGCTCCAGCCGGGCAAAGGCCGCGGCGGTGGCCGCGTCATCCGCTATGTCAAAGGGGAGCGGTGTCGCCCCGCCGCCGATGGCGGCTGCCGCCTGCTCCAACGCACCTTCGTTCCGCCCGTTCAGCCAGACCCGCGCCCCGCTGTGTGCCAACCGCTGCGCGATGGCAAAGCCCAACCCCCGGGCCGCGCCCGTGACCAGCGCCACGCGCCCTGCCAAGCCTTCGTTTCCCATTCACGCTTCGTAGATCATCTTCACCGTCATGCCACCATCGATGTTGAGGTGCTGCCCGGTCACAAAACGCGCGGCGTGCAGATAGGCGATCGCCTCCGCGATATCGTCGGGCTGGCCGATCCGCCCTGCCGGATGCTGTTCGCGGTCCTGCGGGCGATGGTCCGGCTCTTCCCGCCTGTCGCCAGCCTGCCACGGGCCGGTTTCGATCCACCCGGGGCGGACCGCATTGACGCGGATCGCCGGGCCGAGACTGATCGCAAGAGCATGGGTCAACGCGTCCAGCCCGCCCTTGGCCGCGGCGTAGGCGAAGCATTCCGGCTCGCTCCTCACCGCGCGCGTGGAGGAGATGTTGCAGATGCTGGCACCCTCCTCCCGGCGCAGCAACGGCACAGCCGCCCGGCTCGCCAGAAAGGCGGCGGTCAGGCTGGCGTCGATCCATCCCCGCCACCTGGCGAGCTCCAGTTCTTCCAGCGGACCGCAATATGGATCGGCGATCCCGGAATTGTTGACGAGGCAAGTGAGCGGGTCATCGCCGAGCCATTCGCCGACCCTTTGGAACGCTTCGTGTACCGCCGCCTCGTCGCCGCAATCGCAAGTGACAAGCAATGCCTCGTCTCGCGGGAGTTCACCGCGCACCTCGTCCAGCGCTTCTTCGTCGCGGTCGAGGCCGATGACCCGCCATCCCCGCGCGTGAAACCAGCAGACAGCAGCCCGTCCGATGCCGTTGCCCGCCCCAGTGATGAGGATCGTCTGCTGCCCTGTCATGCCGCCTCAACGGGCGGGCCGCAGCTTGGTGCCGGTCGGAACTGCGCGGCGGGCGACCGGCGCGGCAGCCATTCTGAAAAGACTTCGCAGTGGCGCCGGCATGATAACACCGTGCCGCCAAGCGGCGTCCACCAAAATCGAGGAGCGGTCTGCCGAACGCCTTGGCATCACGCCGAACCCAATGCCTCCACCACATCCTCCAGCCGCGCCGGATCGCCAACTGCGATCACATCGCCCGCGCTGTCGGCGCGCAGCGGCTCTCCGCGCCAATCGGCGACGATGCCTCCGGCTCCTTCGACCACGGGCACCAGGGCAGCAAAGTCATGCAGCTTCAGCCCGGCTTCGGCCACGATATCGATGTGCCCGCTCGCCAGCATGGCATAGTTGTAGCAATCGCCGCCCATGACCATCCGCTTGTGGTCCGTCTCGCCGGCCAGCGCCATGAACCTGTCGCCCTGATGCGGCGTGAAGTAATGCGGCCCGGTCGTGGCGATCACCGCTTGGGACAGGTCCGCGCACGGGCGGCAGCGGACCGGGGCGGCGTTGAAGGTGGTCGGGCGACCCGTCACGCCCACCCAGCGTTCGCCCAAGATCGGCTGGTCGATGATGCCAACGACCGGAAATCCATCGACCAGCAATGCGATCAGCGTTCCGAAGATTGGCCGGCCGGCAAGGAACGCGACGGTGCCGTCGATGGGGTCGAGCACCCACTGCCGGCCGCTGTGCCCCTCCTTCACGCCAAACTCTTCGCCCACCACCCCGTCCTGCGGCAGGTCGTTCTCGAGGATCAGGCGCATTGCCTCTTCCGCCGCGCGGTCGGCCTGCGTCACCGGGGATGCGTCGGCCTTGCGCTCCGCATCCGCAGCGCGGAAATGCGGGCGGATGGCCGCACGCGCTGCATCGGCGAGGCGGTGGGCGACGGCGAGTTCGGCGTCGAGTTTCACGGGCGCCTTTCGCGTCAATCAAACAGGCTGGAAACGCTGGACTCGTCCGCGATCCGCTTGATCGCCTCGCCCAGCAGCGGGGCAACGGTCAGGATGCGGATATGGCTGGACTCGGTGGCCGCATCCGTCGGGCGGATCGTGTCCGTGATGACGAGTTCCTTGAGCGCGGAGCCGTCCACCCGGGCGACCGCGCCACCCGACAGTACGCCGTGCGTGATATAGGCGACGACGCTGGCCGCACCATTGTCGAGCAGCGCCTGCGCCGCGTTGACGAGGGTGCCGCCCGAATCGACGATGTCGTCGATCAGGATGCAATGCCGCCCCCCAACCTCGCCAATGATGTTCATCACTTCCGATTCGCCAGGCCGGTCGCGCCGCTTGTCCACGATGGCGAGCGGCGCATTGTCGAGCCGCTTGGCCAAGGCGCGGGCGCGCACGACGCCGCCGACATCGGGGGACACCACCATCAGGTCACGCTCGCCATAGCGGGCCTGAATGTCCGCCGCCATGACGGGCGCGGCGTAGAGGTTGTCGGTGGGGATGTCGAAGAACCCCTGGATCTGGCCGGCATGCAGATCGACCGACAGCACCCGGTCCGCTCCGGCCTGGGTAATGAGGTTTGCGACCAGCTTGGCGCTGATCGGGGTGCGCGGGCCGGGCTTGCGATCCTGGCGGGCATAGCCGAAATACGGCACAACCGCCGTGATCCGCCGGGCCGACGCCCGCCGCAGCGCATCGATGCAGATCAGCAGTTCCATCAAATTGTCATTCGCCGGATAGGAGGTGGACTGCACCACGAACACATCCTCGCCCCGGACATTCTCGTGCACTTCGACGAAAATCTCCTCGTCCGCGAAGCGGCGCACCGACACATCCGTCAGCGGCACTTCCAGATAGCCGGCAATGGCGCGCGCGAGAGGAAGGTTTGAATTGGCGGCCAGGATTTTCATGGGGGTCGCGGCTCTGTCCTGTGGTGGTGGCGGTCGGCAGCGCGCCCTAGCTCAATTGCAGAGGATTGCCAAAGAAACTTGGCCGCGGTTCCGGCCAGATGTTTGCCGGACTTGCTTGATCCCCGCGTCAGGTGATGCGAAAACCGCGCCAGGAGCATGGCATGATACGAAGCAGTCGCAAACACCTGGCGGACGCTGGCGAAACCTACCTGGAACACCTGCGATTTGCTTTGACGGTGGCCGCCCTGATGATCGGCGCGGGTCTGGCCTGCCTCATCCACGCGCTGGTCCCGGCCCTTTGCCAACGGACCTGCAGCACCACGCTGGAACAAGTGCGCAGCCTGCTCACCGACCGGAACAGGTTGACCGAGGTACGGCGGCACTGCTCCGGCGTTCTGACATTCACCGGCCTCGTCGCGCTGTGTTCCACCTTGGCGCTGGCGCTCGTACTGATCGCAAGCTTTCGGCCGATTGTTGTCGTGATTGCCCTGCTGGTGCTGCTCTATCCTGTTGCCTACCTCGCCGCGGATCGCCAGCTGAACGGCTTACCCTAGCGCGATGGAAGGCTGGTGCGCGCCTCCTTTGCCAATCACCCCAGCGCCAGTTGACTAGCGATCCGTTCCGCCACCGCAGCTGCCTGAACCCTGATATCCGGCACGGCCGTCATCTCCCAGAACTCTCCCCGGCTCAGCGGTCCGACAGCCCACAGGTCGTCATGGCCGCGCACTCTGGCGCAGGCATCGACGCTGATCGCGATCCCCAGATTGTCGGCGGCGATCGTGCCGCTCCCGAGCAGGTCCGATAAGAGCGGATCGCGCGTGTCGCGGATGGAGCCGAGCGGGCCGGTGCAGTTGAAGATGCGGGAATACCGACGCCACTCAACCGCCGCTGCCTCGCCCCGCCGGTGGATGCGCACGGCCACCATGCGATCTTCGCGGCGAGCGTCGACAATCCGGCCGGCCTGGACCTCCAGCCGCCCGGCTCGGATCGCTTCGGCCAGCCGCCCCGCCACTGCCGGAGCGATCCGGTGGCGGCGCACATCCCAGTGTGGACGGGCGTGGCGCAGGAACCGGCGCTTCGCCGTATCGTCCAGCGCTTGCCAGAGCGTCTGGGTGTGCGGCCTCAGGCAGTCCACCGCAGCCCGCCAGCCGGTCGTGCCCGAACGGTGGCGGATCCAGCGCCACAGCGCCATCAGATCGCCTGCGGGAAGGTCCGCCAGCGCCACCGGCGCGGGCGCAAAGGCGTCGTGCGGGCGGGGCAACAGCCCGCGCCGCGACACTGCAATGGTCCTGCCGGCGAAGCCGGCGGCCTGGAGCGACAAGGCGAGGTCGATCATGGTCAGGCCGGTGCCGATGATAAGGACGTCATCGCGCCGTCCGGCCAACTGCGCCAGCGCGGCACCGGCTTGCCTGCTCCACGGATCTGCAACGAAGCGATCGCCGAGTTCGGCGGCCCAGCCGGGCGCGGCGGACGGCTCGTTACCGGTGGCCAGCACCAGATGCCTTGCCGACAGCACGTGCCCCCCATCGACCTGAACCTGCCATTCGCCCGCCGCCTTTGCGGCCGACACGGCCTGGCCGCCGGCCACCCGCACCCGGCCGCTGGCGCATGCCTCGGCCAGGATGCCGCGCAGGTATTCGCCGTATAGGCGGCGCGGGGCGAACGGCGCCGACCCGTCGCCGTGTTCGTGCCAGTAACGCTGAAAGGCGTCCGGATCGCCAGGCCACGCGCTCATGCCCGCTGCCGGCACATTCAGGAGATGATCGGGATCGGCGGTGCCGTAGGCCCGCCCCGGACCTGCCACCGGCGCGGCTTCCACCAGGCGGGACGTGACGTTCAGCCGCGCCAGATTTGCCGCGACCATCGTTCCGGAAAAGCCAGCGCCCACGATCAGAACCTGGGAAGAGGCGTCCGCCATGGCCGCGCTAGCCATTACCCGGTGCCGCTGCCCGGCCGGAAGAAGCCCCGGAGCGGGCGAGCCCGATCGGTTGCCAGCTGGCCATCCCGCCCCCCTTTTTGCCCCTGCGTTCCCGCCGGCGCTCTAGCCCCTGCGATGCTCTCCACGAATCCAGCGCACGGTGCCGCTGGATGCGCGCATCACAACGCTTTCGGTGGTCATGCGCCCGTCCTTGCGATACTTCACCCCGTCCAGCAGCGAGCCGGAAGTCACCCCCGTTGCCGCGAAGATGCAGTCGCCCCGCGCCAGATCGTGAAGTTTGTAGATACGGTCGAGATCGTCGATGCCCCATTTGCGCGCGCGGGCCCGCTCCTCATCGTTGCGGAACAGCAGGCGGCCCTGGAACTGCCCGCCAACACAGCGCAGCGCGGCGGCGGCCAGAACACCCTCCGGCGCTCCGCCAGAGCCCATGTAGAGGTCGATGGTAGTGTCCTCGTCCGTCACGGCGATCACGCCCGCCACATCGCCGTCACCGATCAGGACAACTCCGCAGCCCAGCGAGCGCAGCTCCGCGATCAGATCGGAATGGCGCGGCCGGTCGAGGACGCAGACGATGATGTCGGCCGGCTCAACCCCCTTGGCCGCCGCGACCGCGCGCACGTTGTCGGACGGCGATTTCGCCAGATCGATGACGCCTTCGGGATAGCCCGGTCCGACGGCGATCTTGTCCATGTACACATCCGGCGCGTTGAGCAGGCAGCCTTCCTCCGCCGCCGCGAGCACCGCGAGCGCATTGGGGCCAGCTTTCGCGGTAATGGTCGTCCCTTCCAGCGGATCGAGCGCGATGTCGATCTTCGGCCCCGTGCCCGGCGCGCCGCCGACCTTTTCGCCGATGAACAGCATGGGCGCTTCGTCCCGCTCGCCCTCGCCGATCACCACCGTGCCGTCGATCTCCAGCGTGTCGAAGGCCCGCCGCATCGCTTCCACGGCGGCAGTGTCGGCCGCCTTCTCGTCGCCGCGACCGATCAGCCTGGAAGCGGCAATCGCCGCCGCCTCCGTCACCCGCACCATCTCCAGCACGAGCACCCGGTCAAGCGGGCTCACCCCTGCGGCGTCAGTCTTGTTCATGGCCAATTCAGTCCCTCAAAGTTGTTCTGCAGCCGGGCGTTAGAGGGGGAGAATGGCATTGTCGAGACGCGTGCCCCTCCTGCTTCTGGCGCTCGCCTGCCCCGCCCCGGTGCTTGCGGCCCCCAAGGCTGAGCCGCCGCAATCGGTTGATCTGCTTGAACATGCGCGCAGGTTGCCGGCCGTGCCGCCCGAAACGGAGCCTTGCGAAGCCGAACAGGACACGGCCGCCATCGCGGGCGAAATCGTCGTGTGCCGCCGGGTCAGCGACGGCGCCGAGCACCGGCTGCGCAACCCCGGCGAGGCACGCAGCCGCTATGCCGCCGCGACCATGGACGCAGGCGATCCGCGTGCGCCCGATCTGGAGCCGAAATATTCCGGAGTGGTTGTAAGCCGGGGCTGTTTCATCCCGCCCTGTCCAAAGTCACGCGCTATTGTGATCGACTTTGCCGCCTTGCCGGAAACTCCGCCCGGATCCGACGCCGAGCGGATAGCTAACGGTCTGACGCCGGTGGGTGAAGAGGAGAACAGCCCCGCTGCCCAGGCACGAATTGCGGCCCGGCTGGCGGCGGAGCGGGAATTGTCAGCGCCCGCTCCGGCGACCGATCGACCTGCGCCGCCCTAAACGGCGGTTCGCGTGCGCCCGCACGGCCCAAGGTCGCGCCGGACGAGCTGGTAATCCTCGGCCGCCTGCCGCTGCGCCGACGGGCTGCGCGCAAGGTCGGCGTCCGGCGGAAGCGCGTCCGGCAGGCCGCAAGCCAAGCGCTGCCAAGCCAGGGTATCGCGGGCAGGAGGACTGGCAGCCTGATCGACGAGTTCGCTCCACGACACGCCCCACCTTGGGTTCTGCCCCGGTCGGCGGATAACCGTGATGGAGGCAGGCGCTCCGCTGGCCGTACGCAGGAACAGCTGCGTCTCCGATTCGCCCGCAAGATTGCCGGGCATCGACAGCACATCGACAATGCCCGTCACTATCGGCGGCCTGTCGGGCGCCAGGGTCGCGGCGACGACCTCACGTACACGCGCCTCCAGCGCAGGCGTAGCGACCAGTTGCGCGGAAGGGTCAACCAGCTGCAGTTCGCCAGGGCGGCCGGCGACCGGCCGAGCGAACAGCAGGACGGTTTCCCGACGCAACCTGGGCACCCGCCCGCGCGCGTCGCGGGGCACGTCCACAAGATAGCGCAGCCGTTCACCGACCGGCACGGTGCCGGCGATCAGCGCCTGCGTGTCGGCTTCGATGAACAGCCGCGCGTGGCCGGGCACGAGGCCAGGCGCCCGGTCCGGGCGGACCTCGGCCTGCCGGCGCACCTGCGCCCTGACCACTAGCTGCGCCGCCTCCGCGAGATCGACAAGATCCGCATAGGCGGGCCCGGTCACGCTCGTCGCCTGCGCGGCGGGCTGCGGTTGTGCGGCAAGGTGTTGCACCGGCGCTGCTGCCAGAGCAACGCCCAGCACCAGCCCGGCGATTGCGCGGGGTTGAGGGTCGAATCGGAGCATAGCGATCATGGTTCTCCTGCGTGTCTTTCAGCAGCTGTGCCACGCCGGCACATTTGCTTGGCCCTCGATTACAGTCAGCCAGCGTTAACAGGCTTTGAACCCATAAACCATTGCGCACCTGCCACACTGTAGCTAAGGGCGCGACCGAAAGGGAATAACAAAGCATTAACCCTTTATCGTTCGGGATGGAAAGCCCGCCCGCCCGCCAGAGGCAGAATGCTTCTCAAGGGTTGGCAAAAGGGTCGCACCGGAGGATAATGACGCGGCTTGCCCCTTGCGGGTAGCAGCGCAATGCGCAACAACCGGCCTTCAACCGGTGATGTAATGGAGTGATGCGACCGAAATGGCCTATGCCGACCAACAGATGAGTTCCAATCGCCTTATCGCGATCATCATTGTTGCGCTCATTCATATTGGAATTGGCTATCTGCTGATCACCGGGCTCGCCATCTCGGCGGTGAACCAGGTGGTGGAGCGGGTGACTGCCGTTGATCTGAGTGAGCCTCCGCCTCCGCCGCCGGAGCCGGACGAGCCGCCGCCACCGCCGCCGGACACACCGCCTGCCGCGCCGCCGCCGCCCGTGGCCGTGCCGCCGCCCATCAACATCGCGACGCGGCCGCCGCAGATCGAGACGCAGACCCAGATTCCGCCGCCGGCTCCGCCAGTGGTGCGCATCCCGCCGCCGGCTCCGCCCGCGCCTGTGGCCGCGCCTCCGCCCCCGCCCCCGCCGCCGCCTGCTCCGTCTCGCGCCCGGCCTGCTTCGGCAGCCAATCAGAACAGCTGGGCAAGGCGTATCCAGGACAACTACCCTTCCCGGGCCCTCAACGAAGGGACCGAAGGCAGGGTCGGAGTTGCCGTCACCGTGACCCCGGACGGGCGGGCCACCGGGTGCCGGGTAACGAGCTCCAGCGGGTCAAGCGTGCTGGATACCGCAGCCTGCCAGGGGATCGAGCGTTACGGGCGGTTCAACCCGGCGCTTGACCGGGACGGCAATCCGACGTCCGGTTCTTTCGCAACCACCATCGTATATCAGATCACCTGATGGCGCAGGCCCACCGCCAACTGCGCTCAGACCAACTCAGCAAGAGGAATTCGCAATGACCTTTAACCTAATAGCAGCGGCGGCAGATGCGGCGCCGGTCAACCAGTTCGGCTTCTGGGAAGCCATGGAACAGGGCGGCCCTGTCGCCTGGTTCATTCTGGCTGTGCTGGTCATCATGTCCATCGGTTCGTTCTACATCCTCATCACCAAGCTGCTGGAGCAGAACAAGGTGATGCGTGAATACCGCGAGATGCAGGGCAGCTTCTGGCGTGCCAACAACTTGGAAGACGGCGCCCGCAAGCTGAATGACAACAGCCCCTGGCGCCAGCTGGCCGACGACGCGATCGCCGCCCGCAAGGACCACGGCAAGATGACCGACGAAGTGGAAGCGCACGACTGGCTGCACGGCTCCATGATCCGGTCGGAATCGGCCATCATGGCCCGGCTGCAGCAAGGCATGCCGTTCCTCGCCTCGGTCGGTGCGACCGCGCCGTTCATCGGCCTGCTCGGCACGGTGATCGGGATCTATCGCGCGCTGATCAACATCGGCATCGCGGGTTCGGCCTCCATCGACAAGGTCGCCGGCCCGGTCGGTGAAGCGCTGATCATGACCGCCATCGGTCTGTTCGTGGCGGTTCCCGCGGTGCTCGCCTACAACTGGCTGCAGAGCCGCAACAAGCGGATCCAGGCCTTGCTCAGCGGGTTCTCCAACGACCTCATGGCAAACATCACGTCCAATGGCGCGGTGAAGCCTGCCGTCACGACGGCCGCCGCGACGAAGGCGGCTGCCGCGACCACCACGTCCAAGACCGCTCCGGTGACTGGGCGTCCGGCAACCGCCGGTGCGCCTGCTGGCGGCACGACCACCGCCGGCACGGCTGGCGGCGCAACCGCCGGCATGACCACCAGCACCACGACCACTCCGCCGAAGCGGTAAGCGGCTTGGCCGGGCGGTGCCGCGATCTGCGCGGTTCATCGCCCGGCCAGCCCCTCTGCAGTACACAGTGACCGACATCTCAAGCGAATAGGACGACCTGATGGCAATTTCGATGGGAGGGGACGGCGAAGACACGCCGATGTCCGACATCAACACCACACCGCTGGTGGACGTGATGCTGGTGCTCCTCATTATCTTCCTCGTCGCTGTTCCGGTCGCCATTCAGACGATCGCACAGCTGCGTATTCCGGTGCTCGAAACCACCGAATCGCAGGACAAGGTCGAAAACCTCCAGCTCACCGTGAGCACCACCGATGCGGCTGGCCGCAGCGCCGGCGAGCCTGGCTTCGAAGGTGCGTCGCGCAACGGCGAATGCCGGGTGTATTTCAACAACATCTCGCCCGTCACTTCCGAGGAGCTGTACGATCAGGCCTTCAACCGGCTGGATACCATCGTTCAGCGGGCCGGTGGGCCGGAAGCGATCATGGCCGACCCCGAGCTGATCCCGCAGGTGCATATCCGGGCGGACCGGGAAGCGCCGTGGCGCTGTGTCGCAGGCACCATCTTCAACGTTCAATCGGCCGGCTATCCGACCGTGGGTTTCATTTCCAACCCGGTCGAGTCCAACATCTAAGCCGACCGCAAGGCGCGAAAAAGCAGGAGTAAAGCAGCGATGGCAATGTCAGGCGGCAAGGATGATGGCCAGCCGATGATGGAAATGAACACGACGCCGCTGATCGACGTCATGCTCGTGCTCCTCATCATGTTCATCATCACCATCCCGGTGGCGACGCACTCGGTCGACATCGACCTGCCGGTGCCCAGTCAGAACCCTCCGCCAGTGCTGGTGGACCCGATCAAGAACAAGATCGTGATCACGCCGCAGGATGAAACATTGTGGAACGGTGAAGTGGTGTCGGATGGCGAACTTCTGACCATCTTGCAAAGCACGGTTGGGCCGAACGAGCCTGAACTGCAGTATGAGCCCGACGCGCTGGCGAGCTATGACCGATCCTTGCGGGTGCTCGACATCATCAAGGGCTCCGGAGTGACCAAGTTCGGGTTCGTGGGCAACGAACAGTTCCGCACCTTCGGCACGGGCGGACCTGCCAACCCGGTGGGCTAAGCCGCCCCCGGCAGGTAACAGGATGCAGAAGGGGCGGATAAACTCCGCCCCTTTTTTGTGGCTCGCTAGACGCACCTGGCCGCCGCTCGCCAGACCTGCGCAGTCAATCCTCCAGCGGCAAGTCCACCCACATGGCTTCGGCGGCAAGCCCCTCCGCCTCCACCAGCAGGGCATCATCGGATGTCGCGGACGGGGTGTTCTCGCGGCCCACTATGATCAGCACCGGGACGGCCAGCGGGCTGATCCGATCGAGCCGCACATGTCTAAGCTGCGCAGCGGCGGTGTCCAGCAGATCGCCCAGCCGGCCAACGTCCGTCAGCAGCGCACGCGCATCCGCCCAGGCGGCCTCCAGCAGCAGGTGGCCCGGCTCGTATTTTCGCAGCACGTCGTAGATTAGATCGGTCGAAAACGTCACCTGCCTGCCGGTCTTGCGCCGCCCGGGATGCTGCCGTTCCACCAGCCCGCCAATCACCGCTACCTCGCGGAACGCCCGGCGCAGCAGATGGCTTTCCTGCACCCACGCCACGAACTCCTCCGTCAGCACATCGGGTGACAGCAGCGGTGCCGGGTCCTCAATGGGCTTCAGGCTCCACACGGCCAGTGAATAGTCGTTGGCGTTGAAGCCCAGTGGTCCGAGACCGCGATCCTGCATCCGCTTGGTTACCAGCATGCCCAGCGACTGGTTCGCGTTCCACCCCACAAAAGTATAGAAGACGGCGTATTCCCGCCCGTCGCGCGGAAATGTTTCGACGAGCAGGGTTCCGGGCGCCGGCATCTCGGATCGCCAGTCCTGCACTTCCAGCCATTCGCGCACATCATCGGGAAAGCGCGCCCACCCCGCCCGGTCCACCAGCAACGCTCGCACCCGGTCGGCAAGGTGGGTGGTCAGCGCCATGCGCGTGCCGCCGTAGGACGGGATCATGGCCGCCTTGGACGACGCGCGGACGATGACCTCCATGTCGCGGACCTGCTCCACCTCGAGGCTCATGCCGGCAAAGGAGAAAGTGTCCTTTGGGCTGAGCGCGGCGGCAAACCGCTCCTCCACCCGGCCCAGCTGACGCCCGTTGCGGAACCGCACCGTCAGCATTTCGCTATCGATTATGATGCCGGCGTTAAGCCGGTGCCTGGCCGCGCGTTCAGGGTGCGTCAGGCGCCAGGTGCCGTGTCTGTCGCGCACAATGCGCTGGAACTTGTCGTAGGCTTTCAGCGCATAGCCTCCGGTCGCAACGAACTGAAGCACGCGGCCGAATACCTCCTCGTCGATCCATGCATAGGGCAGGCACGACCGCACCTCCGCCAGCAGCGCGGCCTCGTCAAATGGAGCAGCGCAGGCACACCCCATGACATGCTGCGCAAGCACGTCGAGACTGCCGGGACGAAACGCTTCGCCGTCACGCTGTCCCTCGTCCACTGCCTCCTTGGCAGCGGTAGCCTCCAGAAACTCGAAGCGGTTGCCAGGCACGATCAGAGCGCGGCTTGGCTGGTCGAGCCGGTGGTTCGCGCGGCCGATCCGCTGCAGCAGGCGGGAGGAGCCCTTGGGCGCTCCCATCTGGATCACCAGATCGATATCGCCCCAGTCCACCCCCAGGTCGAGCGAAGCCGTGGCGACGAGCGCGCGCAGTTCGCCGCGCGCCATCGCTCCTTCCACTTTGCGGCGCGCCTCCACCGACAACGATCCATGATGAATGCCGATGGGCAGCTTGTCCTCGTTCACATCCCACAGGTGCTGGAAGATGTACTCGGCCAGGAACCTTGTGTTGGTGAACACCAAGGTGGTCCGGTTCGCTTTAATCTGACCGTAGATCTGGGGTATCGCCCACGTGGCCGCGTGTCCGCCCCAAGGCACGCGCGCATCTTCGGGCAACAGGATCTCCACCTCCGGCGCGGCACCCGCTTCCCCCTCGATCAGCGCGACGGTGTCTATCTCGCCCCACAGGGCCAGCCACTCACGGAATACTTCCGGGTTGGCCAGCGTAGCGGAAAGCGCGGCACGCTGAAGCCCGGGCGCAATGGCCTGCAACCTCGCCAGGCACAAAGCCAGCAGGTCGCCGCGCTTACCGGTGGCAAAGGCATGCACCTCGTCGATCACCACTCGCTTGCAGGAGGCGAACAGATCGAAGCTGTCCGGGTAGGAGAGGAGCAGCGAGAGGCTCTCCGGCGTGGTGAGGAGAATATGAGGCGGCTTCTCGCGCTGCCGCTTCTTGCGATCCGATGGCGTATCACCGCTGCGCGTTTCGATCCGCAGCGGCAGGTTCATCTCCGTGACCGGCGTAATCAGATTGCGTTGCACATCGGCCGCCAATGCCTTCAGCGGTGAGACATAGAGCGTGTGCAGTCCCTCCGCCGCTTGCCCTGATCCGGTTCGGCTGGGGCAGAACGCGGCAAGGGTCGGCAGAAACCCGGCCAGGGTCTTGCCCGCCCCCGTATCGGCCACCAGCAAAGCGTGGGCGCCAGCATCGGCCGTATCCAGCATCTCTGCCTGATGGCGCCGCACATGCCAACCGCGCCGGGTGAACCAGTGCGCGATTTCCGGAGGAAGGTTGAAACCCATCACAGGAGCCTCAACGCCCGAAGCGGGAAACGGTCGCTCCGCCGGATGGCCGCGGCCGATCCGATCAGCCCCGCAGTCACCACGGTCCGTCCCCGGCCTGCTGCGCCAGACTGCGGCTCCGGCGCGCCGGACAGAGAAACATTTCAGCCGTTCCAGCCGTTTATGAGCATCACGCCCTGAAAACTCGGGCGATTACTCACCCACGAGAGGAGATGGAGATGGATAACAGGTATCGCGACCGGCACAGCCAGAACAGGGGCGACTACGATCGCCAGCAGGAGCAGTTTGGCGGCGGTCAGAACCGCCAGTATGGCGACGATGACTATGGCTTTCGTCAATCGCGTCAGGGAAGCCAGGATCGCTACAGCCAGGGTTCGTACTCAGACCGCGACCGCGGGAACTTTGGCGACCGTTACAGCCAGAACAGCGATTACGACAGTTTGAGCGACTATGACCAGCAGTCGCAGTCATACGGCAGATCGCAGTACGGTTCGGGCAGTCAGAGCTATCGCGACAACGATTACGGCCGTTCCGGCATGAACCAGAGCCGCCAGAGCTACGGCAGCAGCTATCTTGGTGGCGGGTACGGCGATATGGGCCGGAGCGATTATTACGGCGGCTCCGGCTATGGCCGTGGCGGAGACAGTGATCGCGACCGCACACGCACGAGCTACTACGCCGGCGAAGGCGGGCGGCACCGAGGGCGCAGCTTCGACCGGGATGACGACCGCGGCTTCTTCGATCGCATGGGCGACAAGATTGAAAGCTGGTTCGGCGGCGATGATGACGACCGGCACCGCCAGGACGACCGCTATGGCCGCAGCAGCGGCTATCGCGGCCACGGCCCGACCAACTACAAGAGGTCGGATGAGCGGATCCTGGAGGATGCCTGTGATCGCATCACTCACGATCCGCGCGTCGACGGCCGCAACATCGAAGTGACGGTGAAGGACGGCGAGGTCACGCTGGATGGCACCGTCGACAGCCGCATGGCCAAGCGGCGGGCGGAAGACTGCGTCGACGACATCTCCGGCGTCAAGCACGTGCAGAACAATCTGCGGGTCAAGGAACGCAGTTCCTGGGGCAGCGGCAATGACAGCTACGACAGCAGCCGTTCGGGTATTGGCGACTATCAGGAGAGCCGCAGCGTCAAGCGTGACTCCGATGCCACCAACAAGGCGACGAGCGGATCAGGCACTACGCCTACAACGTGAGCGCTCAGCAGCGTCGCTGAGAGGAAAGGGCTCCCGTTGCGGAGCCCTTTCTTTTGCTCTCTGTCTCTTTGAAGCTGCCTTGTTGCGGTCGCGCGCCGGCCTTCTCAGTGTCCCGCCTGTTCGCCCCTCTCGAGCCCTGACAGGCGAAGCTGTTCGTCGATCTGTGCCATCAGCCGTTCAAGACCTTCCGCCGTGTCGCTTTCGGCGCGCGCCACCAGCACGTCCTGCGTGTTCGACGCCCGCAGCAGCCACCACCCGTCCTTGGTCGTGACCCGCACCCCGTCGGTGCCGTCGACTTCGGCATCACTGTCGGCAAGGCGTGCCTCCACCTCCTGGATCGCGGCAAACTTGCGCGTTTCATCCACCTGAAAGCGCATTTCCGGCGTGTTGATCATCGCCGGCATCGCACCCCTCAGCTCCGTTACGGAACGGCCCAGCCGCGCCGCCGCCGCGATCAGGCGAACGCCGGCATACAGCGCATCGTCATAGCCGTAATAGGTGTCGGCGAAGAACACATGGCCGCTCATTTCGCCGGCGAGCGGCGATCCGGTCTCCTTCATCTTCGATTTGATAAGGGAATGTCCGGTCTTCCACATCAACGGTTTGCCGCCATGTTCCCGCACAGAGTCGAACAGTGCGCGGCTCGCCTTCACATCCGCGATGATCGTTGCGCCGGGTTGCCGCTGGAGAAGGTCTTGAGCATAAATCATCAGAAGCTGGTCGCCCCAGATTACGCGCCCCTCTCCGTCGATGGCCCCGATCCGGTCACCGTCGCCGTCGAAGGCGATGCCGAAATCAAGCTGCTTGTCGTGGACCAGAGCCTTCAGGTCGACAAGGTTCTCCTCCACCGTGGGATCGGGGTGGTGGTTGGGGAAATTGCCGTCCACCTCGGTATAGAGCAGGTGATGCTCGCCCGGCAGGCGCGCTACCAGGCGCTCCAGCGCGGGTCCTGCGGCACCATTGCCCGCATCCCATCCGACCTTCAGCCCGGCCAGCGTCGCCGGGTCTATTCCATCAAGGCCGGCAACAAGCGCGTCGATGTAAGCAGGCAAAACATCCAGCCTGGCGGTCTCGCCGGTGCCGTCCTGCCATTCCCCGGCTGCCGCGCGGCGCCCCAGTTCGGCGATCTCGGCACCAAAGAACGGACGCCCCTGAAACACCATCTTGAAGCCGTTGTAATTGGCGGGATTGTGGCTGCCGGTTATCTGGATACCGCCGTCCACATCCTCCAGTGACGCCGCCGCGAAATAGAGCATGGGTGTAGGCCCAAGCCCGATCTGGACAACATCCATCCCGCTGGCGGTAAGCCCCTCCACCAGAGCGTGCTCCAGCATCGGCGAGCTGATGCGCCCGTCGTAGCCGACCGCCACCTTGCGCCCGCCCGCCTCGCGCAGCATGGAGCCGAAGGTGCGGCCGATCGCCCGCGCATCATCCGGGCCAAGCGTTTCGCCGATAATGCCGCGGATGTCGTATTCACGCAGGACGGTGTTGTCGAAGGTGTGGGCCATCAGGGTTCCTCAGTGAGTTGCTTTCCAATGTGCCAGCAGCGTGTCGCGCGCGGCATTGGCCGCTTGCGTGTCGCCTGCGCTGCCGCCGCGATCCGGGTGTATACGCGCGACAAGCCGCCTGTGTGCCGCGAAAATTTCGAGGCGTCCGGCGTCCTCATCGACCCCAAGTATCGCTTGCGCCTCGGCTACGCTCATCCCCTGGGGTTGAGGTCGTCTTGGCTGCCACGGCCAGCGGCCCGTCACCATCCGCCAGACAAGCAGCGCGACGAGGGCGATGATGACAAGTTTGCTCACGTCACCGAACTCCGGCGGCCTCCCTCGGCCGCTCCGCCGCAGGCCCGGGTGTTTCTGCCTCTTTCACGCCGGGCAGATGCAGGCCGGCAATCAGCTGGCGCAGCTCCTGCCGGGCAACGAGGTGGCTGGTGCCCAGCTCGCCCAGGTGTCCGCGGTCGAGCAGGGTGAGGCCGGAAGGAAACAGTTCACGATAGATCACACGTTCCGATAGGCCCTTCACTACCCGGAAACCGACCCGCTTCGACAGTTCGCTCAGCGCTTTTTCGATCCGCGCCTGATTGCGCGCTTCGGTAAAGCCGGTGCGATTGCGCACCACCACCCAGTCCATCTGCCGCCGCTGTTCCGCGATGGTCGCCCGGCTGCGCTTCAGCCGGGCTTCCCAGATGAGTTCGGCGTAGAAGCTAAGCTTGCGGACCTTGAAGCTTTCGCCCTCCACCTGGCCGATCAGGTCGAAATCGACGAAGCTGTCGTTCATGGGGGTGATCAGCGTGTCTGCCTCTGCCGCGACGTGGCGTGACAGCGGGTCGTCGCGTCCGGGCGTGTCGAACAGCACGACGTCGTGGGTTGAGGCGACGGCGGCAACCCGCTCCTCCAGTTCCGCCTCGCTACCGCCGGCCACGACCTCGCAGGTCGCCGTCGGCAGATTTACCTTGCGCCGGACCATCGTCTCGGCGCGATTTTCGAAATAGCGATCCATCGTGCGTTGCCGGTGGTCAAGGTCGAAGGCCGCAACCCGCAGGCCGCGATAGGCGAGCGCAACGGCGACATGCACCGCGGTGGTGGACTTGCCGGTGCCGCCTTTCTCGTTGGCGAGGGTGATGCGGTGAGGGCGGTTGCTTGGCACCTGTTTTCCTGCATGACTTGTGGTTGTCGCCGGCTTGCCATCCGCTAAGGGCGGGAACCGACCCGTTTATCCCGCTCTTAATGAAGGCCCCGCACCCGTGCAAATCATCCGGCAACTAGAAATGTTGAGAAGCGCCGTCGCCGCTGTGCGCGAGCGCGGTGGCTCACTGGCGCTGGCGCCGACCATGGGGGCGCTGCACCAAGGGCATCTCACCCTGGTCCGCGAAGCGCGGCGCATGGCCGACGCGGTCGCCGTGTCCATCTTCGTCAATCCGCGCCAGTTCGGCCCGAGCGAGGATCTGGACAGCTATCCTCGCCAGCTGGAGCGGGATGCCGACCTGCTGCGAAGCGAAGGCGTGGCCATTCTGTGGGCACCGGACGCTGCGGTCATGTATCCTCCGGATTATGCGACCGATGTGTCTGTCGCTGGGGTGAGCGAACCGTTGTGCGGAGCGAACCGGCCCGGACATTTTGACGGCGTGGCAACCGTGGTGCTGAAACTGTTCAACCAGGTTCGGCCGGACTGCGCGCTGTTCGGGGAAAAGGATTGGCAGCAACTGGCTGTGATCCGCCGCATGGCCCGCGACCTTGATCTGACACAGCCTGACGCCGCCGCCATTCACGCCGTGCCGACGGTGAGGGAAGAGGACGGGTTGGCGATGAGTTCGCGCAACGCGTATCTGTCGCCAGAGCAGCGCGCACGGGCGGCCGCCCTGCCCCAGCTGATGCGGCAAGCCGCCGCGGCGATTGCCAACGGCGAAGCCGCGCAAGAGGTGCTGACGACCTTGCGGAGCGACCTTCTTGGCGCCGGTTTCGAGCAGGTGGATTATGCCGAATTGCGCGACGGTCAAACGCTGCACTCTGTGGCACAGGCACAGCCAGGCTCGCGCCTGTTCGTGGCAGCGCGGATCGGCGGCACCCGCCTCATCGACAACCTGGCCGTCTAAAACCAGCCTGCCGACTTGTCGGGGTGGGGCGAAGTGCGCGCCTGTCCTCGGGGCCAGTGCAAGCGGCCTTGCCTTGACCGGCGGCACTGATTAAAGCGGCTCCGCCGGGCTAGCGCCTTGTTCTATCCATTCCTGCAGGCTTTACATAACCATGAGTGATCGCACCAACACCATCTTCGGCTGGGTTCTGTTTGCCGGAATCATCGCTCTGGGTCTGTCGATCCTCAGCGGCAAGTATTTCCAGGCCGGCAACAGCCATGATGGTGAATTCGGCTACGCCATTCAGGGCGTCGTGGAAGAGGGCGCGGCCGAAGACGGTCCGGACCTCGGCACGCTGCTGGCGGCCGCCGATCCAGCGGCGGGCGAAAAGGTGTTCGCCAAGTGCGTCGCGTGCCACACCATCAACCAGGGCGGCGCGAACGGCATTGGTCCCAACCTCTGGGCGGTGATGGGCACTCCTATCGGCCAGCACGCGCCTGGTTATGCGTATTCGTCTGCGCTGGCCAATCATGGCGGCACCTGGACTTACGAGAACATGGATGCCTGGCTCGCCAATCCGCGCGCTTTCGCCAGCGGCACCAAGATGAGCTTTGCGGGTCTCTCCCGGTCGGAAGAGCGGGCCAACGTCATTGCCTTCATGCGCGCGAATGGGGGCGGTCCGCCGCTGCCTGAACCCGTCGCACCGGCGGCGGTCGCGGAAGATGCGGCGGCAGCGGCAGCGGCACCGGATGCCGATCCGGGTGCAGTCGCGGGCGAGAACCCGTCTCCGCAAGAGGCGGCGGGCGGCGCGGGTGCGGCTCAGCCGGTCGCGACGCAGCAGGGCGCGGTGCGCAACGACAGCGCCTCCAAGCCGGGCAGCAGCCGCTAAGAACGCTTAACTGCTGCAAGGACGCGTCCGTTAGTCGCTGCGCCCCTTAAACCCCTGCGCCACGACATACCACTCCGAACTGCCCTTGCGGCTGGCGGGTGGCTTGGCGTGCTTTACTGTCCTAAAATGCTTCTTCAGCAGGGCAAGAAGCTCTGCATCCGTGCCCCCGGCCAGCACCTTGGCAACAAACGCGCCGCCAGGTTCAAGCGTGTCGATCGCGAACCAGGCCGCTTCCTCGACTAGCCCCATGGTGCGCAGGTGATCGGTCTGCTTGTGGCCTACGGTGTTGGCGGCCATGTCCGACAGGACCAGATCGGGCGCGCCGCCCAGCGCTTCCAGCAACAGCGCCGGCGCCTCGGGCGCAGTGAAGTCCAGTTGCAGCAGGGCTGCCCCTTCGATCGGCTCTGTCTCCAGCAGATCAATGCCGGCGACCGCCGCTGCCGGTATTCGCCGACGCACCACCTGTGTCCAGCCGCCCGGTGCAACACCGAGGTCCGCAACCCGTCTGACCCCGCGCAGCAGGGTGAACTTCTCGTCCAGTTCCAGCAGCTTGTAGGCCGCCCGGCTGCGATAGCCCTCGCTCTTGGCCTGGCGCACGTAGGGGTCGTTCAGTTGCCGCTCCAGCCAGCGGGTCGAGGATGCGGTGCGCCCCTTGGCTGTGCGGACGCGCTTGCCCGGATCGCCCTGCCCGCGCGTCACAGACCCTTCTGCCCGCGCATCACGGCCTGCGCCTGCTGCCCCCGAAGATCGGCCGTGATGAGGCTGCGCAAAATTCCTTCCCGCACACCCCGGTCGGAGATCCCCAGCCGTTCTGCCGGCCAGATATCGAGTATCGATTCCAGGATCGCGCAGCCCGCTACCACTAGGCTGGCCCGATCGTCCCCGATGCATGGCACCTGCCGCCGCTCCGCCGCGGGCAGTCCGACCAACCGCGCGCTGACCGCCCGCATCGCCTGGGCGGGCACGATCAGCCCATCCACCGCCTGACGGTCGTACTGGCTCAGGCCCAGATGGACGCTGGCGAGCGTGGTCACCGTTCCGCTGGTTCCAAGCAGCCTGATCTGCGACCGCGGGCTCGCGAAGGGGCGCAACCGCTCGGCAAAAGCGGCGAAGCTGCGCCGCACCCGGTCGCGCATATCGGCATACATGGCGGCTCGCCGGGCCTCGTCTCCATCGACAATCCCTACGGTGTCGGTCAGCGACACCACCCCCCAGGGAACGCTGTGCCAATCGAGGATGCGCGGCACAGTGCGCCCCTGTTCCACCAGCACCAGTTCGGTCGAACCGCCGCCGATGTCGAAGATGATCGCGGGGCCGGGGCTGCTTTCCAGCAGGATGTGGCAACCCAGAACCGCGAGCCGCGCCTCCTCCTGCGCGGAAATGACGTCGAGCACCAGCCCGGTCTCCGCCCTGACCCGCTCGATGAAGGCAGGGCCGTTGGCGGCCCGCCGACATGCTTCCGTCGCGACCGACCGGGCAAGATGGACACCGCGCCGCCGCAGCTTGTCGGCACAGACTTGCAGCGCGTCCATTGTCCGCTCCATCGCCGCTTCGCTGAGCCGGCCGGACTGCGCCAGTCCTTCGCCCAGACGCACCACGCGACTGAAGGCGTCGATAATGGTAAAATTGTCGCCGGACGGGCGTGCGATCAGAAGGCGACAGTTATTGGTGCCGAGATCGAGCGCGGCATAGGCTTGCCTGCGGAATGGGAAATCCCGCGCCGGTCCGGCCTCGCCGCCTGTTACTCCTCCGGCCGCGGGTTGATGGCCGCCACCTTTGTTACGGCTGCGCTGCCGTTCTTCGCGCGCGCCGGACGTCTCGCCCCCTCGTCGTGCCGCAATCCTGTCCGGCGGAGAATGATCCGCCATATGCAATCTTTCAATTTCGTGCGCGGAAAGGACGCTTCCTTTCCGTAGATACATGGCGGATGCTAACTGCCTTTGCGGCTGGGGGCAAGGGCGGGCGGGGCGACGCCGCTTGACCTGCCGGCGTAGCGAATTTACAGGCCAACCTTCCGGCGCGCGCACCCATAATCCGCGCCGCCTCGGCAGGATTGCCCCGTCGTCTAAAGGTAAGACTACGGACTCTGACTCCGTCAATTGAGGTTCGAATCCTCACGGGGCATCCAGCAGTGCGGTTTGGCAGCAAGCGCACTGTGGCTCGCCTCGCGTGCATGGATGCTTCGGTCAGGCGAGCCCAGCGCAGGCTTGCCCGCTGCGGCGTTGTCCAGCGGGCGCTTCTGCCGGGTGTGTGTCGGAAGCTCGCCCTTAAGTCCCCGCAAGCGTAGCATCCTCCACTAATCAGCCGCCGGACGCAGCCAGCCGCAGCATGACATCGAACAGCGCCGCTATCCGCTTCTCGTCGGCAGCGCTGAGAGATGTTCCGGCCGCGCTGCTCGCCATCACCTCAGCCTGAAGCCGGGTGACCTGCGCGCGGTCCGGCCGAGTCCCGCCTTGCGCCCGTTCCGCCATTGTGCGGAGCGATGCAATCCGTGCCCGGTCCAGACCGCCAGACCGCTCCAGCTGATCGATGTAGGCAAGCGCCACCACCGGCGCCGCCGGCCAGGTCACCGGGGTCTGCCGCTGCGGGTTGAAGGCGTCCTCTCCTTGCGCCAACGCCGCCGCCGCGATTTCGTTGGCGGACAGATGCTCGCTGGGTTGCAGCGTCAGGACGTCCAAACCACGCAGTATTTCCGTCGCGTAGATCTGCCCATTGTGGAAGTAAGCGGACCAGTAACCAGCGATCGGCTTCTGGACCGCGTCGATCGGGCCACGGTCGAAGAAGGCGATTTCACGGGGCGCATTACTGTCGGTGAAATCGAACAGCGACAGCCCGCCCTGGTACCAGGCCTGGATCATCAGGTCGCGCCCCGGCACAGGCACGATGGAGCCGTTGTGCGCCACGCAATTCTCAAGCTCGCTCTGCGGGGCAGGCAGCTTGAACGTGCCGCGCCGTTGCAGCCGCCCGTCCACGATGTCGTAGATGGCGTTGGCACCCCAGGTCACCGGGTCGGACGCCTGGCAGCGCGGCTGCATGCCGCCGCCCCATTCGTCAGTGAACACGACCTTGGTGCCATCATTGTTGAATGTCGCGGAATGCCAGTAGGCGAAACCCGGATCGACCACCGCATCGATCCGCACCGGCTTCATCGGGTCGGCAATGTCGAGCACGATGCCGTTGCCCGAACAGGCCCCGGCCGCGATCTGCCGCGACGGGAAAACGGTGATGTCATGGCACTGGTTCGTTTCGCGGCTGGTCTGGGTGCCCGCCCCATGATCGCCGCCCTGCCACAATCCGGAGATATTGCCGGCTTCGTCCGCAAAGACCCGGGGGCTGTCGATGATGCGAGCGGCGGCAGGGTTCGCCACCGGAATTTCTATGACGTCGATGGAAAACAGGGCGGTGCGCGCGTCTCCCGGCGTGCCGCCGACGCATCCCGCCAGCTCCTCCTCCTCGCGCACCCCAGCGGTGCCGGAGTTATAAACGATGATGCTGGGCCGCTGCGCCGTCGGCAGGCTCACCACGGAATGAGTGTGGCTGCCACGGCAGGTCTGGACCAGACCGACTTGGCGTGGGCGGGAAAGGTCGGAAATGTCGAAAATGCGCAACCCGCGGAACCGGTCAGGGCTGACGTCCTGTGTCACCCCTTCTATCCCGCAATCGACCCGCCCCCGGGTCTGCTCCACACTCATCAAAAGAAGATTGCCGACGATCGACACATCTCCCTGCCCGCCGGGGCAGACGACCGCGCTCGCAAGCGTGGGCGCGCCATCGGCGGCGAGGCGGTAAAGGTAGAAGCCATGGTAATTGCCCACCGCCAGAAGGTCGCGGGTGAACGCCATATCGGTGTTGCCGAAGAACAGCAGCGGCGAACGGCTGGCAAAACGCTGCTCCCGCTCTGTTCCACTGCCTGCCTCACCGCCTGGTGTGTCCAGCGCAGGCAGCAGGCCGGTCGGGTTGGCCGGGTCGAAGAAGCCCGGAGGGTTGGGCCTGCTCGTCATCAGCGTCATGTTCCACGCCGCCTCGCCAGCATCGCGGAACCCCGGCGCCAGACCGACACGCGGATCGGCCGCGAAGGTGGCGAGCTGCGTGTTCATCCGCGCGATTTCGGCTCTCTGATCGGCCACCACCTCGCTCGTAAAGTCGAACAGGGCTGGATCATGGGCCGTGCCTGGCTGCTTCAGCAGGTCTTCCACCATGGTGATGGCGCCCTGATGATGCTCGATCATCAGCTGAAGGAACATGCGGTCGAACGCTGGTCCGCGCTGCTGGCCCAGCGATTGCAACTGCGCGGAAGTGAGCATGCCGGGCATCGTGTGTCCGGCATGGCCGTGGTGCGCGTCGCCGTGCTGATGCGCGGCATGAACATCATGCGCAGGCGCGCCGCTCGCACGGGCCGTTGTCGCGCCCCGTTCCGCCAGCCAGCCGCGCATGAAGGCGATTTCATCCCCCTGCGTCGTGGCGATCTTTGCGGCGATCGCGCGGACGTCGGCGTTCTGGCTCAACCGGTCGGCCATTTCGGCCATCTGCAGCGCCTGGCCGTGATGCTCGATCATCATCTGCATAAAGGCGATGTCGGCGGCCGTGTGCCGCGTCTGCGTCAACCGCGCCGCCTCTTGCGCGGTCACAACCCGTGACTCCTGTCCCGGTGCTCCCGGCTGGACGATGGGCGCCTCCTGCGCCGCCAGCCCGGATGTCATGGCCAGGGCGGCGGTGGACAGGCAAAGCAGGGCGACACTGCAATGGGGCATCGGGTGGACATCCTCTCTTGTTTTGCCTCACCTTTCACGCCCGTCGCCGCAACGTCAAAGGAAAACAGCGCAAGGATTGGCGCAAGCGGCTGGCTTGCCTAGCGCTCCGCCCCCGCCTAAGCGGCTGGACCTTTGGGGCAGCGTTCCCGCGCGCCCGGTTTTGCCAAGCAAGGACTGTTCTATGGCCATGGGCGCCGATCACGAGTTGACGGACCGAAAATTCTACGAGGCGCGGCAGGAGGCGGATTTCTCGGAACGCACGATGCCGTCCACGCCGCAGACGGAACATCCCGCCTACAAGCTCGCCTTCCGTGACGTCGACTTCCTCCTGCGCGAGGAACTGCGCCCGGTCCGGTTCCAGCTTGAACTTCTCAAGCCGGAGATGCTGCTGGATCAGGCTGGCGTCGGGTCCACTCTGGTGATCTACGGTTCCGCCCGCATTCCCCCGCCGGAAGCGGCCGAGATTGCGCTGGAAGGCGCCAGGGATCTGCCTGAAGAAGAGCGGAAGGTGGTAGAGAACCTCGCCAAGAAGGCCAAGTATTACCAGGAATCGTACAACCTTGCCCGCATCGCCAGCGAACGGTCGATCATTGAAGGCGGCAAGCGGCAGTTCGTCGTCACCTCGGGCGGGGGGCCGTCAATCATGGAAGCGGCCAACAAGGGCGCGCAGGAAGCCGGGGCGGAATCGATTGGCCTCAACATCGTCCTGCCGCACGAGCAGGCGCCAAACCCCTATGTGACCCCCTATCTGTCCTTCCAGTTTCATTATTTCGCGCTCCGCAAGATGCACTTTCTCCTGCGCGCGCGGGCGGTGGCGGTATTCCCCGGCGGTTTTGGCACCTTCGACGAGTTCTTCGAGCTGCTCACGCTCATCCAGACGGGCAAAATGAAGCCGATCCCAATCCTTCTGTTCGGACGCGATTTCTGGACCCGGGTGATCGACTTCGACGCACTGGCCGACGAAGGCACCATCTCGCGCCGCGACCTCGACCTGTTCCGCTGGTGCGAAACGGCAGAAGAGGCGTGGGAACACATCTGCGGTTTTTACGAGATCAAGAGTTGACCGCTGAACGTACCCCGTGATGGCCCAGCGGACCTGCGCCGCTGCCGAAGCCGGGTGCGGCTGCGATTGCGGCTCTGACGAAGGCGATGCCGTCCTGGGTAGCCTGCGGCAGTGACCGGCCTCTGGCTAGACCGGTTGCAAGCGCGCTCGCCAACGTACAGCCAGTGCCATGGGTGTGCCGCGTTTCGATCCGGCGGTTGGTGAAGGATGTCACCTTCCCGTCAGCAGTGACAAGGAGATCGGTAAGCTGGTCCGACGGGCCATGACCGCCCTTGGCCAGCACCGCGCAACCATGGCGTGCGCCCAGAGTGCGCGCGGCGGTCAGCATGTCCGTGTCGCTGTGAATCTTCGCACCGGCAAGGGTGGCCAGTTCGGGCAGGTTGGGAGTGACGACCAGAGTCAGCCGCATCAGCCGTTCAAAGGCAGCGACGGTTGCTTCGTCCGCCAGAACAGACCCGCTGGTCGCCACCATGACCGGATCGAACACGATCGGCACCCCGGTTGCCGCGAGCCGATCCGCCACGATGTCTGCAATCGCGGCAGAGCCCAGCATCCCGATCTTCACCGCATCCACGCCCACGTCCGCGATGCAGCTGTCGATCTGGGCGGCGACCAGTTCCGGATCCAGCACACGGGCCGCGTGAACGCCCAGTGTGTTCTGCGCCGTGATGGCCGTCACGGCCGTCATGGCGTAGCCGCCCAGCATCGTGACGGTCTTGATGTCGGCCTGTATCCCCGCGCCGCCCGACGAGTCCGATCCGGCGACGATCAGAACGCGCGGCGGAGAGGCGGTCAAGCCGCCGCCTTCACTTCCTCGCAGATGCGGTCCACCACCTGCTGCACCTGCCGCTCGTCGTCTCCTTCGGCCATGACGCGGATCACCGGCTCGGTTCCGGAGGGGCGGATGACCAGTCGTCCTCTGCCGGCTAGTTCCGCCTCGGCGTCCGCAATCGCCTTTTGCACGCTGTCCTTCTCCAGCGGCTTGCCCCCGCTGTAGCGAACATTGCGCAGGAGCTGAGGCACGGGCTCGAACTGGTGCAGGAGGTCGCTGGCCCGCTTGCCGGACCGAACCATCGCCGCCAGAACCTGCAGCGCGGCAGTCGTGCCGTCCCCGGTGGTTGCATGATCGAGCAGGATCATGTGGCCCGACTGCTCGCCGCCAAGGTTGAACCCGCCTGCCTTCATCTGTTCAAGCACGTAGCGGTCGCCCACCCGCGACCGCTCCAGCGTCAGGTCGCGGGCCGCCAGAAACCTTTCCAGGCCCAGATTCGACATGACCGTGGCAACGATGCCGCCGCCCGTCAGCAGCCCCCGGTCCGCCATGTGCGATGCGATGAGCGCCATGATCTGATCGCCGTCGACCGTCTGGCCTTTTTCATCGACCACGATCAACCGGTCGGCATCACCGTCAAGCGCGATGCCGATATCCGCCTGTTCCTGAATGACCTTGATGCGCAGCGCATCGACCGCGGTGCTGCCGCACCCGCTGTTGATGTTGAGGCCGTCCGGGCTGACGCCGATCTGCACAATGTCCGCGCCCAGCTCCCAGATGGCGGCGGGAGCGACCTGGTAAGCGGCACCATTGGCGCAGTCGATCACGATCTTGAGCCCATCAAGCCGGATGTCGTCAGACAGCGACTGCTTGACGGCGTGGATATAGCGTCCGCGCGCATCTTCAATCCGGCGGGCACGGCCGATGTCCTTGGCCGCAGCCAGCTCAAACGTCTGTTCCATCAGCGATTCGATGGCGAGCTCATCCTCGTCAGACAGCTTGAAGCCGTCCGGGCCGAACAGCTTGATGCCGTTGTCTTCGTACAGATTGTGGCTGGCCGAAATCATCACGCCCAGGTCCGCGCGCATTTCCCGCGTCAGCATGGCGATGGCCGGTGTCGGCAACGGGCCGGTCATGATGACGTCCATGCCGACGCTGGTGAAGCCCGCGACCAGCGCCGATTCCATCATATAACCCGACAGGCGGGTGTCCTTGCCGATCACGACCCTGTGGCGGTGATCGCCACGGTTGAAGTGCCGCCCTGCCGCCTGCCCGACCCGCATGGCGGTATCCGCCGTCATGTGCCCGGCATTGGTGCGGCCGCGGATGCCGTCGGTGCCAAAGAACTTGCGAACCATTGCTTCAAAAAATCCCGGTTGCCCCAAGCCTCACAACGGCTTGAGTAATTGCAGCGCTATTGCCGTTTTCCTGAAATAAAGTGAAGGGGCATCAGATGAACGACAATCGACCGATGGGCGGCCACGCCGCGCCCGCAGCGGCAGAGGGAAGCACCGGGGGTCTCATTGCGGTGAAGCTTCCCGTGCTGTGGACCTTTGCCGGGCTGGTGGCGGGGTTGGCGCTCGGCACCTTGCTTGGCGGGTCCCCCTTGCTCGACCCGGTGGTGCAGGCTGCGAGGCCCGTCGGGGCCCTGTGGCTGCGCGGACTGCAGATGACGATCATCCCGCTGGTCGCCGCCCTGCTCATCACCGGCATCGTCCAGATCGCGGCAGCCGCGCGGGCGGGCGCGATCGCGCGGCGGATGATGACGCTGGTGCTTGCCCTCCTGCTCTTCAGCGGCGCGAGCACGGTGACGCTGATGCCGCTGCTGCTGGATCGGTTTCCCATTCCCGCGTCGGCGTCGGCCCTGCTCGGCACCGCCGACTTCGACCCTGGAGACATCCCAGCGATCGGCGACTTTCTGACGTCCTTCGTGGCGCCCAATTTGTTTGCCGCCGCAGCCGAGACGGCCATGCTGCCGCTGACCCTGTTCTTTGCCCTGTTCGCGCTGGCTCTGATGCGCCTGCCGGCGGGGCAGCGCGAAGTGCTGCTGCGGTTTTTCCATGCGCTTGGCAATACGATGCTGGTGATCATTGGCTGGGTTCTCTGGCTGGCGCCGGTCGGAGTCTTCGCGCTCGCTCTGGGCGTCGCAGCGCAGGCGGGCGGCGGCGCATTCGCCACCTTTGCCCATTACATCCTGACCGTGTCGGCCATGGGCATGGTGATTGTTGTTGCCGCTTACGTGCTTGCCATAGTAGGCGGGCGCATCGGCGCGGCGCGGTTCATCAGGTCCGTGTTGCCTGCACAGGCTGTCGGGATCAGCACGCAATCATCGCTCGCCAGCCTGCCTGCAATGCTCGACAGCGCGCGCAGGATGGGCGTGCGGGAAAGCACCGCCGATTTTGTTCTTCCGCTGGCCGTGGCGATATTTCGCGCGACCAGCCCGGCGGTAAACCTGGCGGTGGTGATCTATATCGCCACGCTGGCCGGCGTGCCGCTGTCCCTGCCGCTGCTGGTCGCGGGCGTGCTGGTGGCGTTTATCGTATCGGTCGGTTCGGTCAGCCTGCCGGGTTCCATCAGCTTCGTGATCTCCATAGGCCCGATTGCGCTTGCCATGGGCGTACCGGTCGAACCGCTCGGCCTGCTGGTAGCGGTTGAAATGCTGCCCGATATCATCAGGACCCTGGGCAATGTCACCATGAACGTTGCGGTGGCGGCGACCACCGACAGGGCCGGTGCCGAGGCAAAGGTCGAGACGACCGCGTCGTAGGCGTCACAACGCTGAGTGGATTACTGGTTGACCGCCACCCGGTTGCCGGCGGCCAGCCCGTCCAGTTCTTCCAGAATGGCCCGGTGTGCGGCACCGTCGCCGATGGCGCGTTGCGGGATGGAGCCGCTGGTCAGCATCGTGTTCAGCGCTGCGCGCGCCCTGCCGACACGGCTTTTGATCGTGCCGATGGCGCAGCCGCAGATTTCCGCCGCCTCTTCGTAGGAGAAGCCCCCCGCCCCCACCAGAAGCAGTGCTTCACGCCGTTCGGGCGGCAGGGTAAGCAGCGCGCGATGCATGTCGGACAGGTGGATCGGCTCTTCCTGCCCAGCGGGCGCGGTCAATACCCGTTCCGCCACGCCTTCGTCATAGTCGCCGCGAAACCGGTTGCGGCGCATGTCCGTGAGGTAGGCGTTGCGCAGGATGACAAACGTCCACGCGCGCATGGATGTGCCCGGTTCGAACCGGTCCTGCGCGGCCCATGCTTTCAACAGCGCTTCCTGAACCAGATCGTCGGCCATGTCGGGGCGCCCGCACAGGCCGCGTGCGAAGGCCCGCAAATGAGGCACGACCTCCGTTAGCTCCTTCTTGAAATCCGCTTTTTCGCCCGCGGTCCGCGCCGGAGAACCCATCAGGCAGTTTTGTCCAGCTTGTCCAGCAGGTCCTTGAAATTACCGGGCAGCGGTTCTTCGACAACGGAATTGTAGAGTTGGCGCAAACCCTGCGTCCATTCCGGGTTACGCTCGCTTCCCTGCTCGCGCCCTTTTTTGCGCGGCGCTTCGGCGGGCCGGGGTGGCTTCTTGGAAGACGTCAAAACTTCAAAAACCTTTTGTCTGTTACCCGATAAGAACGACGCGGAGATCATGACACACACCATCTTGTTCAGCCCTGAGGCATCATTCTTCCCCTGGCGGATTGGGAACGATGAAGAGCATGTCTTGTTCCCCGTTGCAAGGCCTCTGGAACCGACCTGGCATCTGATTGGACTACGTGCCGCATGAACACAAAAACATAATCTGGCAATCGCCCCGCTTGCCTGTTGCACTTGAACAAGGACCGTCATGAGTAGGAGTTGGCTTGATCGGCATCCCCGCGCCGCACCGCTTCTGATATTCTTTCTGATCGCGGCCATCACGGTGGTCAGCGTCATGGCGATCGAGCGGGGCGAGAACGCGCGTGAGCAGGTGCGCCTGTATCGGCAGGCCGAAGGCCTCACTGCGGCGCTTTCGCGCCGCGCCGCAACAACCGCGGCATATCTGCGGGCCGGGTCTGCGCTGTTTGAAACGAGGGGCACCGTAACTCCCGAAACCTTCCGCCGGTTCTCGGCGGAACTGAAGCTGGACCAGAACTTCCGCGGCGCCGAGGGGATCGGGTGGGCGCCAGCGCTTCGGCCCGAGCAGGTGCCCGACTTCGAGCGGAGGGCCGTTGAGGAATCGCGCCGCGTTATCACAGTCACGCCGCAGCCATCCGTCGGCATCGACCTGGTGGTGCCGATCTACTACCTGCAGCCGGACACGCCCGAAAACCGCCGGGCAATCGGCTTCGACATGTATTCGCAGCCGGTTCGCCGGGAGGCCATCAATGCCGCCTTGCGGACGCGTCAACCCACCGCCAGCGGGCCGGTTGTCCTGAGGCAGGAAGAATCAGGGTCGGCGCCTGGTTTCCTCATCTACATGCCGGTGTTCGCAAACGAGCCGGGACAGCCGCTGAAGGGCTTCATCTACAGCCCGTTCCGGTCCGAGGAATTCCTGCGGGCAGCCTTCGCCGGGGAAGCGTCCGCCAAC
This sequence comes from Porphyrobacter sp. GA68, assembly GCF_022605525.1. Lineage (GTDB taxonomy): Bacteria > Pseudomonadota > Alphaproteobacteria > Sphingomonadales > Sphingomonadaceae > Qipengyuania_B. The sequence continues at coordinate 806,627 of NZ_JAKQYJ010000001.1, read as the reverse complement.
CAGCACCGGGTTGAGTTGATCGACCTTGGCACAGCCACCGCAACCCTCGTTGCGGCGATCGGTCCTGACGCCCGCAATGCCCGCACCGCATCTGCCCGCATGATGATCGCCGGCCGACCGTTCGAGGTGCGGGTTTTCTCCGCCGGCCAACCCATGTTGTCCCCTCTTTCTCTGGCGACGCTGCTGTTCGGCATGGCGGTCGCGGTGCTGCTGATGGTGATGGCCCGCCTCCTTGCTGCGCAGGTTCGCGAGGACCGGCAGCGGCTTGCCTGGTTCGAGGAGCAGAATTCCATCCGCGACTCGCTGACGCGCGAGTTGAACCACCGGGTCAAGAACACCCTGGCCAACGTTCTTTCGATCATTGCCCTCACCCGCCGCCGAGCCAGCGATCTCGACGAATTCGCAGACAGTCTCGATGGCCGAATTCGGGCGTTGTCGGCGACCCATGACCTGCTCACCAGATCAGACTGGGGAACAACGCCGATCCACGACGTCATCGCGGCGGAGGTCGCGCCCTATGCCAGGGGTGAAAACCGGGTTGTGGAAAGTGCAGGGCCGGATGTGGAGCTTGCCCCCAACGACGCGTTGTCGCTGGGCCTCGCCATTCACGAACTCGCGACCAACGCGGCGAAGTACGGCGCGCTCAGCCAGGCCGGCGGAAAGGTAAAGATAGACTGGGAACTCGCCGCCGACAATCTGGCGAGGGTAAAATGGGTGGAAACCGGCGGACCGCCGGTCCCGGAATCACGCAGCCGTGGGTTCGGGACCGATCTCCTGCAAAAGATCATCGCGCATGAATTGCGGCACCCGGTGGAGCTCGACTTCGCTCCCACCGGGGTCCGCTGCACCCTCGTCATCCCGGTTCGCGAACCAAGACCCTTTGCCATACGGGCAGGAGGTCAGAACAAGGCTCAGACGTCGGCTTCGGAACCAGCCGCGGCCTGAGACAGCGTACGGCAACGACGTCTGTGCGCCGCCCGCCCGCTGCCGCCATACTCAATCCAGCGGACGGCTGGACCCGAAGAACAACGCCTGGCTGATCGCAGCGCGGACGGTCTGTTCCTGGAAAGGCTTGGTGACGAGGTAAGTCGGTTCCGGCCGGTCGCCCGTGAGCAGCCGTTCCGGATAGGCCGTGATGAAGATCACGGGCACACTGTCGATCGCAAGAATGTCGTCAACTGCATCCAGACCGGACGAACCATCGGCCAGCTGGATGTCGGCCAGCACCAGTCCCGGAGTCTGCTCGGCAACCACCTCCTGCGCCTGGGTGCGAGTGGCGGCGGTGCCGCAGATCTCGTGACCCAGCGAGCGGACGAGATCTTCAAGCTGCATGGAAATGAGCGGCTCGTCTTCGATGATGAGGACGCTGGTCGTGGACTCGCGGTCTATTTCGGCCACGGCTTCCTGAACCAGCTGCTCCACCTCGGCTTCTGGCATGTCCATGATTTCCGCCGCTTCGGCGACCGAGAAGTCTTCGAGCGTGGTCAGAAGCAGGGCCTGCCGATTGAGCGGTGTCACGGATTTCAGCCGGTTCTGGGCCGCAGCCTCGTGCTCCGACGAGGGTGTCTCAGCATCGTTCACTTCCATGTACGCGCTTGACCAGACCTTGTTGAACGCACGGTAAAGCGGAACACGTCCGCCTTCCAGCGATCGCTTCACACCTTCGTCGGCCAGCGCGGCTTCCAACGTGGCGCGAACAAACGCGTCACCCGTCGTCTGAGACCCGGTCAGGGCGCGCGCATACCGTCTCAAATAGGGCAAGTAACGGGCAATCTGGTCACCTAGGGACATATATCAATCCTGCTAGAACTTAGAATGATGAGTGGCAGAACACGGCAGCCGGGACGCTGCCGCCAGGCCAGTGAGTTGCTGACGTCTATTGGAGATGGCACAGCGTTTTCGCAAGAACACTTTGCTTCGGCAACTCCTGGCGCAGGTTCCTTTGCGCCTCCCAATCTTCAAACATCCGGGGCCAAAAAAAGTTTCTGTCAACGGGAACTCCCGCCACGGCGCAGCATTTCCTTTTTGTCACCGCCGAGACCCCCCTCCCGTCCAAGCGGCCGGTGATACGATCCCGAAAGGCCTTCGCTCTTGACTGAGCGGAGGCCTTTTTTCTCTGAAGCCGCATTGTGCCCGAAGCCGGCGTGGATCACAGCGGCTTTGCAAAGATCATGTATTCCCGGTTGATCCGGCTTTCTATGGCGTTGGCGATGGCGATCATGCCCTGATTGTCATCGAGGATCCAGCCGATTTCCCCCCGCTCCGCCCCGAACTTTGTCACAGCGGCCCGGCGGATGAACTCGATCATCATGAAGGCCAGCTGACTGGCCAGGCGGGTGTTCTGATGTTCCTTGACAACCCCCATCAGCGGCACGCGCATGGTGCGCGCCCGCGGATGCTTCAGCCAGCGTAGCAGGCGCACCCATCCCAGCGGGAACAGCCGCCCTTTGATGACGGCCAGCGCCTCGTTCATATCGGGGAAGGTCAGCATGAAGGCAACCGGCCGACCATCTAGCTCCGCGATACGCACCAGTTCGGGCTGCACCAGCGGCTTGAGCTTTTTGGCGGCGTGCGCGATTTCCCTGTCGGTGAAGGGGATGAATCCCCAATTGTCCGACCATGCGTTGTTCAGGATCTGAAGAATGATCCGCACGTCGCCATCGTAATCGAGCCGGCCCGCTTCCCGGATGGCGATCCGCCCGTTCCGTTCGCCCGACTGGACTATCCGTCGGATCAGCGGCGGAAACTCCTGCTTGATGTCCAGCTCGTAGGTGACGAGCGACTTGACGGGGGAATAGCCCGCCCCTTCGATCCACGCGCGGTAATGCGCGGGATGATGTCCCATCATCACCGTGGGCGCGTGGTCCTGCCCCTGCACCAGCAGGCCGGGCTCCTCCCACACGGACAGGGAAATCGGACCCAACACGCGCGACATGCCACGCTCGCGCAGCCACGCTTCGGCCGTTTGGAGAAGGGCGCGAGCAACCGCCTCGTCCGCTGCGTCGAAGTAGCCGAACAGTCCCGTGCCCGGCCCGAACCCCTGCACGGCCGGCATCTGCAGCGCGAGGTGGTCGATATGCGCAGAAATGCGTCCGACATCCTCGCCGTCGCTCGTGGCGATGAACAGTTGGACCTCCGCATGATCGAAGAACGGGTTCTTCCGCGGATCGACGAGTTCCAGCTGTTCCGAGCGAAGCTGCGGCACGTAGTGCGGCACCCGGCTGGCGAACGCACGCCCAAGGTCAACGAAGCGGGTGCGCCCGGCCTTGTCGCAGACGGCCACGATGCTTACATTCCGATCTGTCACAAGGAGTTCCCGTTCAGCCTGGCGCAGGTATTGTCCTGCCACTCCTGCGTAGGCGCCGCCACTCCTGTCAAGCGGCCGGCCGCACTCTCGCCCTGATCGACGGTATTCAGGCGAGATGTTAGATCGGACTGATCGGAACCGCGCGTTTGCACGGAGCGGACTGGGTAGGGTAAGAGACTGATCCGGAAATTGTCTTATGAATATGCAGCAAACCTTTGACGCCCCGGTGGTGACCCCGTTGCGGCCCGTTCGGACCGACTTCCGCCTGTCTGACGACAAGGCCATGCTGCGTGCTGCGCGCGATCTTACAAAGGACATAGCCGAGGCGAGGCCCGCGGTTTACTGGGGAGACATGCTTGGCTCGGCAGCGGTGGGTTATCCCGCGCTTGCCGGGGCGATCGTGGCCGGAAGCGTGCCGCTCGCCCTTGTTCTGGGTGTGGTGGCGGCGCTGGCGCTATACCGTGCCCTGCTGTTCATCCACGAAGTGTCGCACATGCGCCGGGACGCGCTCCCCGGCTTTCGGACAGCGTGGAATGTGCTGGTCGGCATCCCGCTCCTCACCCCATCGTTCATGTACGAAGGGGTGCACACCTTGCATCACAAGCGAACGCAGTACGGCACCGCGGAAGACCCCGAATATCTGCCGCTGGCACTGATGAAGCCGTGGAGCCTGCCGCTGTTCGTGGCCGTGGCGATGCTGGCGCCGATCGCCCTGTTGTTCCGCTTCGCTGTGCTGGTGCCGCTGGGCGCGGTAATCCCGGCCGTGCGGCGCGTGACATGGGGGCGCTTTTCGGCTCTCGCCATCAACCCGGCGTTTCGCCGCCGTCCGGTAGAGGGCGAGCTGAAGCGGCGGGTCCTGTGGCAGGAAGCGGGCGGCTTCATGTGGTCGTGGGTGCTGATCGGCAGTATCATCGCCGTGGGCTGGAAACCGTTTCTGACCGCTCTGGCGGTGCTGTCGGTCACGGCGACGCTCAACCAGTTGCGCACCCTGGTTGCTCATTTGTGGGAGAACGAGGGTGAACCGATGACTGTGACCGCACAGTTCCTCGACAGCGTGAACGTGCCACCGCCCGGCTTCATTGCGGAAATCTGGGCGCCGGTTGGACTGCGCTATCACGCGCTGCATCACCTGATGCCGTCGATGCCCTATCACTCCCTTCCCGAAGCGCATCGGCGGCTCAAGCGGGAGCTGGGAACTAACTCGACGTACGACGGGGCGAACCACCCCGGCATGACCTACCTGGTCGGTCGCATCGCGCGCAGTACGATGGTCTCGCGCTAGAGGCTTTCTTTAATCGCGCACCTCGGCCGTGGACCCTTCCCTTGGAGAAGCATCCCCGCGGCCGGCTGCGGCCTGTTCGCCCGAACCGCCGGCGATTGAGGTATTGACCGGTGCAGGCCCCGCTTCGGCGTTGCCGCCGGGAACGGGATTGGTCGACGCCTCTTCAAACGATGTGTCCACCGGTCCCGGCGGCGGCGCTTCGCCTCCCTGACCGCAGGAGACAAGCGTTGCGGCGGCAAAAGACAGCAGAAACAGGTTCACACGAGGAGTCATCGGCAGCAGTCCTTTGATCTGTTGCACTCACGACGTCTCAGGCGCGCCGGCGTTCCGCCGGAACTAGCCTAGGAAACGAATCATGGGGACGCGGCTGCCATGCTGTCCACTGGCCTCCACTTGCGTCCGGATCAGCGTGCCGAGACGTGGATGGCTGGCGGCATCCACCTCCGCGAAGCCCAGCCCGGTGCGCAACGCCCGCTCCCAGAAAGTGTCGCGGCGGGCCGTCACGGTCAGGGCCGCAAAACCGCTGGCGCGGGCGTCCACCAGCGCTGCTCGCAGAAGATGCGAACCGATGCCGGCTCGCTGCCGCTCTGGCCGTACAGCCAGTGCCCAGACATGCACTTCCCGCCCGAACGCTTCGCAGACGACAAAGCCCAGGAGGCGACCGGATTCCTCCACGACGAGGCTGCGCCCCTTGCGGATCAGTTCGGCGTAGCCGACCTCCGCCGGCGCGCAGTGGCTGTCTGCTTCATGCGCGATTTCGCACAGGACAGCGGCATCGGATAAACGCGCCAGCCGCAGGCGCCGGTGGCTCACTCCTCCGTCCTGATAAGGACCGTCTCTCCGATCAGGGCAAACAGGAAGAAGGGCAGCCAGGCCGCAAGGAAAGGCGGATAACCGCCGAAGCTGCCCATCGCCAGCGCCAGATTGTCGAACACGAAATAGGCAAAGCCCAGTGCCATGCCGATGATCGCCCGCACGAACAGCTTGCCCGATCGCGCAAGCCCGAAGGCGGCGATCGCTCCCAGAAGCGGCATGAGCACGGCCGACAGGGGTCCGGACAGCTTGTGCCACCGGTTCGCCTCCAGTTCGGCGGTTCTGCGCCCGGCGGCGCGGTATTCGTCGATGATCGGGCCGAGGCTGGCGAACGTCTCCGCCGCCGGATCGACCCGTTCCAGACGGAATGCGGTCGGCTCGATGTTCTCGCCGACGATCGTGCTGGCAAGCTGCGCCGTGTCGGCAGTCTGGACGGAGAACACCCTGGCATTCGACAGCCGCCAGCCAGGCGCTGCATAGCTGGCCGCAGGCGCGGTGATCTGCTCCGCAATCTGGCCTTGCGGAGTGATCCTGTACCACGCCACGTCGGTAAGCTGGGTATCTGCCCCATAGCCTGCGACCGTCCCCGCCTTGAGCACGTTCAGACCGTCGCTCAGGAACACGTTGGCGCGCACGTCGCTGCCGGGCGGAACGGGTCTGAAATCGTTTCCCTGCCACGCGGACAGGGCGCCGGTGGCCCGCGTCACGATCCTTTCGTTGAAGGCAAAACTCAGGCCGGACACGACCAGAGCGGTCAAGATCAGCGGAGCCAGAACCTGATGAGCGGACATGCCGGCCGCCTTCATCGAGATCACTTCGCTGTTCTGGTTGAGAGTGAGCAGGGTGATGATGGTAGCCAATAGGACCGAATATGGCAGAAAGGTCTGCACCAGCTGGGGCAGGCGCAGGGACACATACGTCAGCAGCTGGGCCTGTCCGTTGCCCGGTACCGCCAGGATGTCGCCGCTCCTCGCCAGGAGGTCCAGCATCATCAGCACGAGCACCAGCATAATCAGCACTGCCATGATCCGGGCGAAAAACAGCCGGGCCAGGTACAGCGTCAGCGTGCGCGATGGGAAGAAGTCGAGGTTCGGCACGCCCGCCCGCTATTCCGCCACTGCCGGGGTCGGTACGGGCGGCATCATCCGGGCCCGCCGCCGCTTGGAAAGCTTGCCCAGCCGCTTGCCGATCTTCGCGGCGGCTGCCTCCAGAGCGCCGATGGCCTGCCCGCCGGGGACGTAGGCGACGCGGTAATACATCCACACGATCAGCGCAGCGAAAACGAAGAACGGCGTCCACAAGGCGATAACCGGATCGACCATGCCCAGCGCCGCGATATCTTCGGCATATTGGTTTATCTTGTGGTAGGCGACTACCATCACGATCGATACGAACACGCCCAGCGCGCTGGTTGATCGCTTGGGCGGGATGGCCAACGACACCGCCAGCAGCGGCAGCAACAGCATCATGACCACTTCGACCAGCCGGAAGTTGAACGATGCGCGGGTCGCGTCCTGCTGCGGCTGAGGCGTGGTGTCGGCCCAGCCGATCCGCAGAAGTTCGGGCAGGATGTATTCGTTCTCAGAGTCGCCCCTTTCGCGGAACCGTTCCAGCGCGGGCAGGTCGATGGGCAGATCGTTCTGCGCGAACGACAGTACCCGGGGTTCGGTGCCCACCCGGTCCGGCCCTGTATCCTGCACGATTACGCCGTTGCGAAGCCTGAGGATGATGGTGTTGGGGTTCTCCGCGTTGGCCAGAAAACGTCCTTCTTCCGCCGAGATGGACAGCACCTGGCCGCGTTCGTTCGCCACCCGCGCGAAGATCCCCACCAGGCGGCGCCCGCTATCCTCGCTTTCCTCGATCCGCAGGGCCATGCGGTCGCCAAGGCTGTTGAACTCTCCCACCTTGATCGATGCGCCGAGCGCACCGCTTTTCAGCTCGAAGTCGAGCTGGGAATAAACGTAACGGCCGATCGGCTGGAGGTAGAAGACCAGCGCGATGTTCACCGCGATCAGCGCCAGCGTGATGAGGTACGGCACGCGCAGCAGTCGGTTGTAGGACAATCCCACCGCCCGCATCACGTCGAGTTCACTGCTGGTCGCCAGCTTGCGGAACGCCAGCAGGATGCCGAGCATGAGACCCAGCGGAATGGCCAGGCTGGCATATTCGGGCACCAGCGTCAGCAACATGGTGAAGACCACTTTGACCGGCCCGCCCTCGGTGGTGACGAACTGGAACAGGCGCAGCATCTTGTCCAGCAGCAAAAGCGTCGCCGCCAGCGCGAACACTCCCAGCATGGGGAACACTACCAGCCGAAATATATATCGATCGATGGCGGGAATGAATTTCAGCACGGCGATGAGCGGCCTAGAGCAGGCGCCGCCGCTTTGCCAGCAGGGCCGTGCGCCTCAGGCCTTTTCGAGCGTGCATTGAAGCGGGTGCTGATTCTGGCGGGCGAAATCCATCACCTGGTTGACCTTGGTTTCAGCAACCTCGTAGGTGAAAACTCCGCAGACCCCGACACCTTTCTGGTGAACGTGGAGCATGACCTGGGTTGCTTCCTCCAGATCCATGCGAAAGAAGCGCTTCAGAACCAGGACGACGAATTCCATCGGGGTGTAATCATCGTTCAGCATCAGCACGCGGTACTGGCTGGGTTTCTTGGACTTGGCGCGCGTCTTGGTCGCGACCCCGATCTGCGGCCCGTCCGGCCGATTGCCGCCTTTGTCGGGTCCCGCGCAGCGTAGCGGGGATGCGTTCGACAGTGCAAAAGGGCGGGGACCGGTCATCATCACCGTCAATATGTATCGGGACCGCTTTCTGCAAGGTGAGCCAACCGCGTCATTATACAGCTCGCCAAGACACGACCTTTCGCGGCCGATGCCGGAAACGCAGAACGGGCCAGACAGCGCGCTGCCCGGCCCGTTCCACCAGATCTCCGGCTGTCGCCGGCGGACGTATCCTTATGCCGCCTTGGAGAACTTCTCCACCGCTACGCTCAGCCGGCTCGACATCGGCGCAAATGCGTCGTTGGCGAGCTTGAGGAACGTCTCGGTATTGCGCGAAGCCTGCTTGATGAACGCATCCATGTTGCGCTGTGCAAGTTCGCCCTGGAGCTGCAGCAACTCAGTCGGAGACTTCACCGCTGCCAGTCGCTTGGCCCCTTCGGTCATGCCTTCAACCGCAGTGCGGGTTTCTTCCAGCGTCGAGCGGCCAATGTCCTGCAAGCCGGTGGCCCACACGCGGCCTGCCTCGACCAGCGCCTCAGCGTTGCCGCGGGTGAATTCCGTCACGTCGGATGCCAGTTCGGTCGACCGCTGGTAGAAAGCCTGTGCCCGGTCCTGCATCGTGGCCGTCATGTCGTTCAAGCCGTTGGCCTGTTCGTTATTGCTGTTCATGTCGTTCATGGTTTCTGCCTTTTCTGTAGAGTTCGTTTCGCGCTGGAAGACCGTCGGAGAGCCGGTGACCTCAGCGGCCTTCTTCGGCTTGCCGCCAGACTGCCTGCCTGTCTTGACCTGCTTGGGCGGGCCATTCCGGCCCGGACGTGGGGACTTTTCCGGCTTGCCCGCTGCCTTGTCGGTGACAGCGACGTCACCGCTTTCCGCCCCGTGGCCGATCGCTTGCGCGATGGCGCTCAGATCGGGCCCTTTGCCAGCCTGCTCGTCGTGTTCGCTGTTCTCGTCAGCCATGCCAACCTCATATTGCTGCGGTGCACAATATAGGTAGTCAGAAAGGCCGGTGCAAGAATTTTTGTGCAGCGCACAAATCAGCGTGTCTGGACGTAGATGCCGGGCGCGTCCTCGATCACATCGTCGCCATCGCTCCCGGGCCTGCGTTTGCCTGTTGCCTCCACCATCTGCGGCGCGTGAGTGCGCAGCCACTTGATCCAGTCCGGCCACCAGCTTCCCGGGTGCTCGGTCGCTTGCTCCTGAAAAGCGGCAAGCGACGGCGCAGGTTCGTCGTATGTCCAGTACTGGTATTTACGGGCATCCGGCGGATTGACCACGCCCGCGATGTGGCCCGATCCGGCAAGCACGAACCTGACCGGACCCTTGAACTGCTCCGTCATCTTCCACACGCTTGCGGCAGGCGCGATATGGTCCTCCTTGCCAGCCTGGATGTAAACCGGCGTCGTTACCTTCGACAGGTCTATCGCCACTCCATCGACGACCAGTGATCCCCGCTTCACCAGCCGATTGTCGCGGTACAGGTCGCGCAGGTAGGACTGGTGCCACTTGGCGGGAAGGTTCGTCACATCTCCGTTCCAGTGCAGCAGGTCGAAGGCTGGGTACTCCTCGCCCAGCAGGTAATTGTTCAGCACATAGTTCCAGATGAGGTCGGTGCCCCGCAACAGGTTGAAGGTCGCGGCCATGTACCGCCCATCGAGATATCCGTCCGGCGTCAGCGCCTCCAGCGCGGCGAGTTGCTGGTCATCGACAAAGTTCAGCAGCTCGCCAGCCTCGGAAAAGTCCACCTGAGCGGTGAAGAAGGTGGCGCTCTGCACCTTTTCCGCCTCCTCGCGTGTCGCCATGACCGCGAGTGTCGCAGCAAGGGTGGTCCCGGCTACGCAATAGCCGATCGTGTGCACCGCCTCGACCCCCAGACGCTGCCGCACATGATCGATCGCTTCGGTCTGGGCGCGGATGTAATCGTCCCACTCTATGTCCTTCAGCGACGCATCGGCCGACTTCCAGCTGACCATGAACACGGTCAGCCCCTGCTGGACCGCCCATCGCACGAAGCTCTTCTTGGGATTGAGGTCGAGAATGTAGAAGCGGTTGATCCACGGCGGAAAGATGACGAGCGGCACCTCCAGCACTTCGTCAGTGGTCGGCGAATACTGGATGAGTTGATAGAGTTCGGTCTGGTGGATCACCTTGCCGGGCGTCACCGCGATGTTCTCGCCCAGCCGGAATGCATCGGGATCGGTATGCGTCAGCTGCCCGCGCCGCAGATCGTTCAGCAGGTGTTCCATCCCCTTGACCAGATTCGCGCCGCCGGTTTCGGCCGTGCGTTGCAGCACCACCGGGTTCAGCCACGGAACGTTCGCGGGACTGGCTGCGTCGTTCACCGCCCTGGTGAAGAAGCGCATCTGTTCCTTCAGCTTGGGCGGCACGTTCTCCTGCGCCTCGACCATGGCGGCGAGCTGCTCGGTGAGGAGCAGATACGTCTGGTGGATCAGGACAAAAGCCGGGTTTTCCCGCCACTCCTCGGCGGCAAAGCGCTTGTCCGCGCGGGGCAGGTCGCCGGCGGAACCGCCCAGAACCTGCTGCCACAGGACAAGCCCGTCTTCCCACAACGCCTTCTGCCGTTCCGGATCAAGCATCGGCCATTGCAGCAACGCCGTCTGCTGCCACTGCAGCCACTGCGCCGGGTCGCCCCAGGATTGCGCAGCCCCCTGTTCGGCCTGGAAGTCCAGCCACATCCGCTGCATGCGCAGCGCGGTTGTCATGAGCCCGCCCTGCTCCGGCTGCACGGCCAGCGGCGCCAGCATCGCGCGCGCGAGCTTGGCCTGCGCTTCCCACATGTTGGTGAACGGGTCGGGTGTATCTTCCTCAGCCATGCCGGTTCCTCGCGCAGTCATGTCATCCTAACGGTTGTCCTGCGGGTTTGCACCACGCAAACGTTTGCCGCCGCCATCCCGCTCGATTAGGGTCGCTGCCTTTCGCGCAGATTGGGACATGGCAATGCCCGAAGAATTCTACCGCATGAAGCGCCTGCCGCCTTATGTCATCGCGGAAGTGAACGCGATGCGGGCCGCCGCACGTTCGGCCGGACGTGACATCATCGACCTTGGCATGGGCAATCCCGATCTTCCCCCGCCTCCGCACGTCCTCGCCAAGCTGGCGGAGGTGGCCGCCAAGGCCGATGCGCATGGCTATTCGCAGTCGCGCGGCATTCCCGGTCTGCGCAAGGCACAGGCGAACTATTACCGCCGCCGGTTCGGGGTTGAGGTGGACGCCGAAAGCGAGGTCATCGTCACCATGGGTTCCAAGGAAGGGTTGGCCAGTCTCGCCACCGCGATAACCGCCCCCGGCGACGTGGTGCTGGCGCCCAACCCATCCTATCCCATTCACACCTTCGGCTTCATCATCGCGGGCGCGACGATCCGTTCCGTCCCGACCACTCCCGACGCACGTTACTGGCGGGCGCTGGAGGCAGCGATGAGCTTCACCGTGCCCCGACCCACGGTTCTGATCGTCAATTATCCGTCCAACCCCACGGCGGAGGTAGTGGATCTCCATTTCTATGAAGAACTGGTCCGCTGGGCAAAGGCCAACGAGGTGTGGGTGCTGTCCGACCTTGCCTATTCGGAACTGTATTTCAACGGCAGGCCCACCCCGTCAATCCTGCAGGTTGAAGGCGCGAAGGATGTGGCGGTGGAATTCACCTCGCTGTCCAAAACCTATTCCATGGCTGGTTGGCGGATCGGCTTCGCGGTGGGCAACAGACGCCTGATCGCCGCGCTGACGCGGGTGAAATCCTATCTCGACTATGGCGCGTTCACCCCTGTTCAGGCGGCAGCCTGTGCCGCGCTGAACTGCCCGCAAGACATCGTGGAGGACAATCGGCGCCTCTACCACAAGCGGCGCGACGTGCTGGTGGAAGCGTTCGGCCGGGCCGGCTGGGACATTCCGCCGCCTCCCGCCTCCATGTTCGCGTGGGCGCCTCTGCCGCCCGTACTGCGGGACCTGGGCAGCCTCCAGTTTTCCAAGGAGCTGCTCGCCGAAGCGGGCGTCGCGGTCGCGCCCGGCGTGGGTTACGGCGAGGATGGCGAGGGGTTCGTGCGGATCGCGCTGGTGGAAAACGAGCAGCGGCTGCGTCAGGCGGCGCGTTCGGTGAAGCGGTTCCTGCGAAACCGCGGGATCAACACGGGTGGACAAAGGAGAGCGGCGGAATGAACGAGGATCGGGTCAGCCTGACTATAGCCGATGGCATTGCGCACGTCCGGCTGAACCGGCCGGACAAGATGAACGCGCTCGATCCGGCGATGTTCGATGCCATCATCGCCGCGGGCGCACAGCTGCGCGAGGCCAGCGGCGTGCGCGCGGTCGTCCTGTCGGGGGCGGGGCGCAGCTTCTGCGCTGGGCTGGATACCGCCAGCTTCGCGGCCGCGCCCGATCCGGCGCAGCCGCCACTGGCTAAGCGCACCCACGGCAACGCCAACCGGTACCAGGAAGTGGCAATGACCTGGGCCAAATGCCCGGTGCCGGTGATCGCCGCCATTCATGGAGTATGTTTCGGCGGCGGGCTGCAGATTGCCAGCGGCGCCGACATCCGCGTCTGCACACCCGACGCGCGCCTCGCAATCATGGAGATGAAATGGGGGCTGGTCCCCGACATGGGCGGTTTTGCGCTGTGGCGCGGGCTGGTGCGACCGGATGTGCTGCGCGAACTGGTTTACACCAATCGCGAAATGACGGGGGAGGAGGCGCTCTCGGCAGGACTGGTGACACAGCTGGCCACCGACCCGCTGGCCTGCGCGATGCAGCTTGCGCAGGTGATCGCCGCGCGCAATCCCGCCGCCATTCGTCAGGCCAAACGCCTGTTCGCCGCCATGCCGGACGAGGACACCGACGCACTGCTCCAACTGGAAAGCGAGGCGCAGGCGCAGGTGATCCGCCAGCCGAACCAGATCGAGGCGGTGATGGCAGGGCTTGAGCGGCGGCAGCCGATATTCACCGATTAGCGCGCCCACCGCAGGCCCGGCGGGCGAGATAAACGGTTGGCCCAAGTTTGCAGCACTGGCAAATGAGCAGCAGCCATGCTGCTGTTGCCAATTTAAGACAGCCTGGACAAAATCTGTCGCGGCGTAACCGCGCAACTTGCAGCCGCTGAGGGGCAGGAGCAAGAGCGTTAACCCATTCTGGCCAGCCAGTGGTCGGAAGATCAGAAGTTTTGGAGGCAAATTTCTCATGCGCCGGTCAGCGAAAGCACCCTACGGTAAACTCACACTGCTACTAGGTGCCGGAGCCATCGCCCTCGCCGTCGCGATGCCCGGCAGCGCAGCCGCACAGGATGCGGCGCTTCCTGACGCCGCCCAGGATGAGGACGAGGACGTCATCTTCGTGACCGGCACGCGCATAACGCGGCCAGAGGCGGCAACGGCAACTCCGGTGGTCGCGATCACGGCAGAAAACATCGAGCAGTCCGGTGTGACCAACCTCACTGAACTGCTGGCGCAGACACCTGCCCTGTTCAACTCGGAAACCAATTTCGATGCCGCCGGCTCTCAGGCGCGGACGGGGGCTGCGGGGGTCAACCTGCTGAACCTGCGCAACCTGGGCGCCAACCGAACGCTGGTGCTGGTGAACGGGCGCCGCCATGTTGCCGGCGTTTCGGGCGAAGCCGCCGTTGATATCAACACCATTCCGGTCGGATTGATCGAGCGGGTGGACGTGCTGACGGGGGGCGTGTCCTCAGTTTATGGTGCGGACGGTGTGTCCGGCGTTGTGAACTTTATCACCAAACAGGACTTTGAGGGCATCGACGTGCGCGGGCAGGCCGGCATCTCGGACTTCGGCGATGCGGAAACCCTGTTCCTCTCGGCGACGGTTGGCCGCAACTTCGCTGATAACCGGGGCAACTTTGCCCTCTCCTATGAATTCCGCGACAGCGGCCGGGTCGGCTTCGGTGATCGTCCGAATGGTCGTTACGAGGCTGACACGCTGGTCCGAAACCCGGACGATATCCCGGATGACCCGAACATCCCGGATAACATCTTCCTCAACCGGATCGGCTATTCCGACAGTTCGCCCGCAGGAGCGCTGGTGATCGACAACAGTTTCGTTCCCCGGTTCAAGGGCGCGGGTCAGCCGTTCGACGGCGGCCGATTCCTGCCGCAATCGGGCTTCCTTGCCCAAGGCGGCGACAACACCCCCGTGAACGACTACCAAGGCGACCTTCAGGCAGCGACGCAGCACCATTCCTTCAATGCCTTCTTCAACTACGAACTGACCGGCGGCATCCGCTTCTTCGCGGAAGGCAAGTACGTGAAGAGCGAAAACTTCACGATCGCCCAACCTTCCTTCGACTTCTTCACCTTCGTGTCGCAGGACAACCCGTTCATCCCGGCAAACGTCCGCGCCGCGGGGCTGGACGACTTCGGCGGTCTGCTGTTCAACCGCGACAACTTTGATTTCGGGACCCGCGACGAGATCTTTGAGCGGGATCTCTATCGGACCGTGGTCGGTTTGAGCGGCGACATCAGCGAAAATGTCCGGTTCGAGGCCAGCTACGTCTACGGCCGCAACGAAACCGACTACACCTCCACCAACCAGCGGATCGAGGATCGCTATTTCGCCGCTCTCGATGCAGTTGACGAAGGCGAATTCCGGACCGGGGTGCCCAACGGCGTGATCAACTGCCGCGTCAACCTTGACGGCGGGGCGATCGCGGATGCAGGCAACTTCAACTATGGCGAAGCGCCGCAGACCTTTACTCCGGGTCAGTGCGTCCCGCTCAACATCTTTGGCGAAGGGGTTGCCAGCGCCGAGGCTCTGAACTTCATCCTGACCGATACGCGCAACCAGTACACCATCCAGCAGCACGTCGCCAACGCGTTCATCGCCGGTGACTTCGGCGGGCTGTTCGCACTCCCGGGTGGCCCGGTAAATTTCGCGTTCGGGGCAGAATACCGCAAGGAGCAGAGCGATTTCCGGCCTGACGCCATCTCCACCCAAGTCACAACCTTCGATCCCAACACGGGGGTTCTTGCAGATCTCGCGCTGCTTGGCCCGGAGCGGGGCCAATTCGACGTGTGGGAGGTGTTCGGAGAGTTGAACGTACCGCTCCTGTCAGACACACCGTTCTTCCAGCTTCTGGAGTTCACGGTAGCGGGGCGGTATTCCGATTACTCGACCGTCGGCAGCACGGAAGCTTGGTCGGTGAACGGCCAGTGGGCACCTGTCCGTGATGTCCGGTTCCGGGGCGGCTACTCGGAATCGGTGCGGGCGCCGAACATCACGGAACTGTTTGCTCCGCGCAGCGGAACCTTCGCCTTCCTGTCCGACCCGTGCAGTCCAGTGAACATCAACCAGGGCACCGAGTTCCGTGCGGCCAATTGCGAGGCGCTGATCACCGGTCTTGGCGCGAACTTCGCCACCTTCGACTTCGACAGCGACATCGCGTCCAGCGCCAGCCTCGAAGGCATCTTCGCAGGCAATCCCGACCTGTCGGAGGAATCTGCGAAAACCTGGACAGCCGGCGTGATCCTGCAGCCGCGGTTCCTGCCCCGGTTGACCATTACTGCCGACTGGTTCGACATTCGCCTGACCGATGCGGTGCGCACGCCGACCTTGTCGGAAACGGCGCAATTCTGCGTCGACTCCGCTTCGCTGGACAATGTGTTCTGCGATTCGATCACCCGTGCAACGGGAACCGGGTTCGTGACCAGCTATGTGCTGGGGCCGCAGAATGTCGCCTTTATCGAAACTGCCGGAGCCGACATAACCGTCAACTACGGCTTTACGCCGGGCAACGGCAGCTTTGGCAGCTTCAACCTGCGTGCCAATGTCGGGTATCTCGACAAGTTCGAGTTTCTCCCGGCGAACGGCGGCATTGTCGACGATGAACGCGGCGAGATCGGCTTCCCCAAATGGGTCGGCACCGCTGACGTTACGTGGCAGCTCGACAATGTGGTCCTCAATTACGGGGTCCAGTATATCGGGCAGCAGCTGCGCTTCGAACAAGACGAAATCGCCGGCGATCCGGACATAGCCGCGCCGGAGTTTCTCGCCCTGAACCAACGGTTCGTTCACGACATCCGGGCCGAGTTCCGTACGGATGATGAACGCGCCGGGTTCTTCGTGGGCGTGAACAACTTTACCAACGAGTTGCCCGATCGGGGGCTCAGCAACGCGCCAACAGGCTGGCTGGGGCGTTTCTTCTACGCCGGGTTTCGCATCAACACCGACCGGCTGGGCTTCTAGAAGATAGCTTCCCGGTCTCATGAAGGCGTCACTGGACGGTAGTCGGTGACGCCTTCTTTGCGCCAGCACCAGTGCAGGTCGGCCGCAGCTTCAACCCGTGGAAGACGGATTGCGCTGACCAGCCCGACGCGCTAACGGGCACAGCTTGCCACACGGCGGCCCGATGGCGGAGTGGTTACGCAGAGGACTGCAAATCCTTGCACGCCGGTTCGATTCCGGCTCGGGCCTCCACTTCGCCGGACGATCGTGACGCCGATTTGTCGTTGCGAAGAACCGCCCCTGCGGTTAGGGGGCGGGCCAGTGCCGCTTTAGCTCAGCCGGTAGAGCACATCATTCGTAATGATGGGGTCAGGTGTTCGAGTCACCTAAGCGGCACCACCCATTCCCCAAGTCGCCGCCTCATGCCGCTGCTTCCGTTCAGCGGCGCGCGGAGCCCGCAGTTCCGGAGCATTGGGCGGTGCGACGCTAGAACAGTGAGGTCGTGAGACGCACGGCACGGCGGCATCTGCTGCGCTATGCGGGCAATATCTCAAGCGGCTCCTTCGCCGAGCTCATGCCTTCCCTATTCAGCCGAAGCCGAAGAGGACCCGCTGCTGCGCACGGCGGGGCCGCCCGGCCGGGCTGATACGATCCACCGGACCGGCACGTCTGCCGACCGGGCTGCATCTACGCTCACCCTCGTCCAGATGACTGCGCCGTCCGCCGCCGGATCGCCGCTGGCCACGCCATGTTCGAAGCGGACCGGCAGGGTGCTTTCGCCGACGGTGGCGCAGCCGGGAAGGGCGAGGGCGGTGGAGGCGCTAAACAGCTCAAGAACCTTGCGCCGGTTCAGCGTCATTTGCTGCATGGATCGAACTCCGTCACTGGCCGATGCGGGCCGCCAGTTGGATACCATAGAACCGTGGTTCGGCGGGAATGAATGTCGGAATGCCAAAGGCGCCACCCCGCCATTCGAACCGGCAATCACCGGTCGGCCTTCTGGTGCTCAGCAGTTGCATGGCGGTACTCCGGCACGCCGGCGCCATGCGGGGCCGGACAGCACAGCGTGTCCGCATCGGGAAGATATGAACCGGTCCAATCGATCGGGGAACACCATTGGCCCTTTGGTCTTTTCTCTGCGCGACGGGCCAATACTCTGGCACTGACGCATTGCGAGAAGGTGGCCAGACATTGCCTGAGACAAGTGACGTGAACGCCGCGGTGAGCGGCATGGGCGCAAAAGTGCTGCGCATCATGCGCAGCATGGGCAATGGGCCGGTGCTCTACCTGTGTGATGACGACGCCGAGGCCGAAGGTCTTGCGGCGGTTGTCGCCGCACTGCTGGCGGATGCGGCAGTTGTCCATTTACCCGCGAGCGACACGCTGCCGGGCGATGACGCGCCGGCGTCGCCGGCTAACGTCGGCCACCGGGTCGCCGCACTGCGGCGGCTGCGCAGGCTTTCATGCGAGGGCAGGCTTGACGATACCATCGTCGTGACCACGGGGGAAGCCGCCGGGCGGCGCTATCTCGCCCCGGAAGCGTTCGATGCACAACCTCCGGGCATCGGCGTGGGGGACCCCATCGATCCCGACCAGTTCCGCGAGGAAGCAGTCGCTCTGGGATATTTTGAGGACAACCGCGTGGATGAGCCTGGCGAGATCGCCATCCGCGGCGAAGTCATCGACCTTTATCCCGCAGACGCCGGTGGTCCAGTGCGGATCGACCTCGCCGAAGGCCAGATCGCGGCGATCCATCAGTTCGATGGCGTCACCCAGCTGCGCGGCGAAGAATGCAAGTCCGTCGAGATTGGCCGCGCGGTAGAGCCGGACGGCGACGCGTCGGCCACCCTGCTCGATCATATGACACCCGGAACCCTGCTGCTGTCGCCCAAGGCGGAACACCGCAGAGCGCGGTTCGTGCAGCTTGCCGGCCGCGCGGCGAAGGATGCGGGGAGCAGCCTCGACGCTGTCGACGATGCCCGTTGGCAGGCGGCTTCAGAGCGCTGGCGATGCGAAGGCGACGTCGCGCGCGTCGGTCCAGAGAGCATCCCGCGCTTCGCCGAAGCGAGGTCGCCAGCGCGGGCGGCAAGGCGCTTTTTAGAGGCGGAACGCGCGGCCGGACGCAGCATCGCTCTGGCGGGCAGCAGGCGCGACCTGCGATTCCTCCGCAGCCGCCTGGGCGACACATTCGCGGTCGTCGAGGATTGCGAGAGCCTGCGCGCCGTAGCCGAGCAAGGCAAGGAGGGGATCGTGTTCCTGTGCGCCCCTCTCGATCGAGGCGCACGCGACACAAGTGTCACGCTCGTCGCGGCGGCGGATATTCTCGGAACGCGGGCACTGCTGGATCCCGGCCCGTCCGCCGCCCGTCAGGTGGGCCTTGCTGGCGTGGACCTGCGCCTGGGCGACCTGGTGATCCACGAGAATCATGGCTTTGCCAGCGTGGTTGGACTGGAACCAGAGCCAGGAGCGGAAACGGGCGAGGTGATCGCGCTTGAATACGCAGACGGAGCGCGGCGGCTTGTGCCGGTCAGCGATGCCGGTCTGCTGTGGCGCTATGGCGGCGATGCCGAAAGCGTGAAGCGCGACAAGCTCGACGGTACCGGATGGGACAACCGCCGCGCGAAGATCGACCAGGCCATCGCGGAAACTGCAACCTCGCTCATCGCGCTGGCGGAAGAACGGGCCAAGCTGTCTGCACCTGCGATGAACCCCGATGCCGCCGCATACGAGCGCTTTGTCTCGGGCTTTCCCCACAACGAAACCTCCGATCAGGCGCGTGCCATTGCGGAGGTGCGCGATGATCTTGCTTCGGGCAAGCCGATGGAACGGCTGGTCATCGGGGATGTCGGCTATGGCAAGACGGAAGTGGCGCTTCGCGCCGCGGCAATCGCGGCTTTGTCGGGGTATCAGGTGATCGTGGCCGCACCGACTACCGTGCTGGCGCGTCAGCATCTCGAAGAATTCACCCGCCGCTTCGCGGACACCGGCATTGCGGTCGCCGGACTTTCCCGGCTGACGAGCGCAGCGGAAAAGAAGGCGGTGATGGCCGGGCTGGCAGACGGATCGGTCGGCATCGTGGTCGGCACTGCGGCGGTTGTCGGCAAATCGGTTCGCTATGCCAGGCTGGGTCTTGTCATCATCGACGAGGAGCAGCGCTTTGGCGCGGCGGACAAGGCCAGGTTGCGCCAGGCGGCCGACGTCCATCTCCTGGTGATGAGCGCGACACCGATCCCGCGCACCCTGCACCGGGCGATGATCGGCCTGCAACAGGTTTCCGTCATCGCCACGCCGCCCGCCCGCCGGCAACCGATCCGCACCATCATCAGCGACATCGACGATCCGGCGATCAGTCTTGCGCTGCGGCGGGAAAAGATGCGCAAGGGGCAAAGCTTCGTCGTTGTGCCGCGGATCGCCGATCTCGCCGAGATGCGCGAACGCCTGGAACGGCTTGCACCCGATCTCTCGCTGGTCGAAGTGCATGGCAAGATGCCGGCTGCCGAACTGGACGAGGCGATGGTCCGCTTCGCCGGCGGAACGGGCGACATTCTGCTCGCCACGAACATCATCGAAACCGGGCTTGATGTGCCGCGGGCAAACACGATGGTCATCTGGCGATCGGATCGGTTTGGCTTGGCGCAGCTTCATCAACTGCGCGGCCGGGTGGGGCGCGGGCGGCGGCGCGGGCAGGTGATTCTGACCACTGCGGACGAGACGGTGTCGCTCGCCACGCAGAAGCGCCTGCGCACGCTGGAGACCTTCGATCAGCTCGGCTCCGGCTTTTCCATCGCTGGCGCCGATCTGGACCAGCGGGGAGGCGGGGACATCCTGAGCGATGCGCAGGCAGGGCACATGAAATTGATCGGTGCCGAGCTCTACCAGCACCTGCTTGCCGGCGCGTTGCGCCGCGCGCGCGGCGAAGCGCAGCAGGAATGGCATCCTGAAATCCGCACCGGTACGACCGGAGCATTCCCGTCCGACTGGATCCCCGAAGATGAGGTGCGACTAAATCTCTACATCCGCCTCGCCCGCCTTCGCGAGCGGGCCGAACTCGAGGCTTTCGAGGCGGAACTGGTCGACCGGTTCGGGCCGCTACCGGACCCTGCACAGTCGCTGATCGACCGGGCTGTGCTGACGATACTCGCCTTGGAGACAGGTATCCGCAGCGTGAATGCCGGGCCCAAGGCTATCGCGCTTACTCCGGCAACAGCGGACGGGGAGGCCTTGCAGGCGGCCGGGCTCGTCGCGAGTGACGACCGGTGGCTGATGAGCCCGGAAGAACCTTTTGCCGAGCCGGCCCGCGCGGCGATAGCGGTTCTCGAGACCTTGGCGGATGGCTAGGCGGGCAGCGGGTCCGGCCTAGCGGGATGGGTGCCGCTGCCTTGAAACGCCGAGGTGAAACCCTCGCAGTTCCACCGGGATAGTTTCTGCGCGGCCTCTTCGGTGGAACCGAACTGAAAATCGAGTTGGCTCTTGTAGCAAAGAACGCCGCGAAGCTTGGCCTGTGCAGCCGCGTCGTCGAGTTGGCGCCGTTCAATGTCGGATGGCGCCGTCTCACGGTTCATCGCGTAGGGAAAATCTTCCCACCAGATCAGATGAGCGGCGAGACGAAGGCTTGTGATCGCCTTTCTCACCACTTCGTGATCGACGTGGTTTCCAACGCCATAAGGCGCGTAGATGATTGTTGGAGCGAGCCGTTCGATCTCGCGCGCGAGAGCCTGGGCGAGAGGGTCGCCAACCTGGTCCTCTACAGGATTGTGTCCGGCGAAAAGTGCGTCTTTATTGTCATAGCCCCGGTGCGGCGCTTCCAGAAACGGAAGATGAACGGGATTGGCTCCGATCGCCTCGCAGGCCGCCTCGTCCTCCTTCCTGCGTACCAGCATGTAGTCGACGTCGGGCGACAATCCCTTGTCCAGCTGACAGGCGAGCGCAAAGCCGGTAGGCCGTGCGACGTTGCCGGTGAAGCAGGTCAGCACGGTGACGCCATCACCCATCCTTGCGTGCTGCGAAAGCGTGCCGCCTGCCGAAAATACCGCATCATCCAGATGCGGAGAGATCGCCAGAACGCGGGTCACAACAGATGCGGCTCGGCGCGGAACCGGCAGCCGCGATCAATGGGCAGGTCGGGATCGAACCGGCGCGGCGGCCCGCTCGCCGCGACATGGCGATAGATGTCGACGATCATTTTGCCGACCACGTCCCAGCTGTACGTGGTCCGGCATTCGGATAGTGCGGCAGCCGCCAGTCGCGCACGTTCCGCGCGGTCGTCGACCAGACGTTGCAGCGCCGCCGCCTGCGCCGAAACATCTGCGGGCTCGACGAGCAGGCCGTTCTCCCGGTCGCGCAAGCAGTCCGTTACGCCCACGGCGCGGCAGGAAACGATCGCCAGACCGCTCGCCATGGCCTCGAGGATGGTGTTCGAAAACCCTTCGCCATAGGTCGGCGAGGCGAAGATGTGATGGTCGCGATAGATCCCGGGCACATCGGCATAGTCGGCATAGCCGGAAAAGCTGATCCGGCCGCCAAGCCCGGCTGCGTCGACGCTGTCCTGCGCCGCCTGGAGATCCGGCCCGATGCCGGAGATCGTTGCCCGCCATCTGCCCGTCAGCAGACTGCACGCCGCCACGAAATCGAGCACGCCTTTGCGGCGATCCACTCTCCCGTGATAGAGGATGCGTGCTGGTTGGTTAAGCGCCTGCGGTTCCCCAGGTCCGAAGCGGTCGGTGTCTACCGCGCCAGGCACAAAGGTGAAGCGTGTCAGCCTGGTGCCAAGCCGCTCGTGGACTTCCCGCGCGAAGCTGTCTCCGCCGATCAGGACGGCATTGGCGTTGTCGAGCACGCGGACCATGGCTAGCCGATGGGTTTCGCAGCATGAGCCCACCCAATGTCCGTCACCGCCCTGAATGGAAACGACCACCGGCAGGCCGAGCCGTTGGCCGGCAATCAGCGCCGCCCAACCGGTAGGATAGCCATATTGCGCATGGAGAATATCGAACGGCTGCTCGGTATGCAGGCGCGCGATGGTGTCAGCCATGGTCGCCACGTCACGCTCGAACGCGCCGCCATCCTGCTCGCCCACCTGTTCGAGGCCGATCACGGTCACGCCGGGTACGTCCGGCGGGGGACCTCCGCCATAGACGCCGCGGCCGAAGGCATCACCGCGATACTGGCTGATCATCGTCACGTCGTGGCCGCGTTCGACCAGCTGGCGAAGCAGATTGATGGCATAGATCGACATGCCGCTGATCGCGGGAAAGAACCGGCGGCTGACGAAGCAGATCCTCATACCGGGGCGTGCTGCTCGAGATAGGCGATGCTGTCCGGGATGGCCCGGTGCGCCTGGGGACTCTCGCGCGACAGCTCGACAGAAACCAGCCTGTCGAACCCCGTTTCGTGCAGCGCCGCCAGCACACTTGGAACGTCCATGTCGCCCTCGCCGAAGGGCAGGTGGACGTGAACACCGATTTTCATGTCCTCAATGGCGACCGTCCCGAGGTGGTCGGCGTATCGGCGCACGGCAAAGGCTGGATCGATATCCTGGCTGACGAGACAATGGCCGGTGTCGAGCGCAAGCTTGAGGCGCGGATGGCGGTCATGCAGCGCTTCCCATTCGCCGCATGTTTCGATGAGCATGCCCGGTTCTGGCTCAAAGGCGGCATCTATCCCGGCAAGTTGGGCATGGTCGAGCACGCGCTCCAGCCCCTCGTGCAGCCAGTGCATCGCCTCTTCGTGGCCGACGCCCGGTTGCGGCACTCCGGCCCAGAAGCTGACCGCGTCGGCCTGCCAGATTGCACCGATGTCGAGCGCGCGGCAGAGGAATTGGATCCTGCGGGCGCGTCCATCCGCTTCGGGCGATATCAGGGTCGGCTCGTGCTTGGCGCGCGGATCGAGCAGGAAGCGCGCACCGGTCTCGACAATTGCGCCAAGACCCAGATCGCCCAGCAAGCGGCCGATCCGCTCCGCCTCCTGGCGCCAATCGGGAGCGAGCGGATCGCAGTGATGGTGGTCGAGCGTAATTGCCGCCCCCTGATATCCGCTGTCCGCGATCAGACGCAGGGCGTCGTCGAGCCGGTGATTGGCCGCGCCGTTGGTGTTGTAGGCGTATCGCAGCGTCATGCCGCGTGTGTCCGCGCAGCGGCGGCGGCATGATGCGCTTCGGGTTCGCGATACAGCGGGTAGAGCGGGCCAACGATGGCATCCGCGCGGGCCGTGTCAAAAAACGGCTGGCCACCCAGCCGCTCGATCGCTTCGGGTGTCAGTCGCACTGGTTCGCGGCCGGGTCCGGGTTCAAAGCCGATCAGGTCGCTGTCCATGGCCAGCAATTTTGCCGCGCCGCGTTCTCCGATCCGGTAATAGCTCATCGTCTCAACCTCCATCCCCGGCACGATCAGCTTGACGGTTGTTACCGGGCAGTTGTCCGGGGTCATATCGACGTACAGCGGGTCAAATCCCGCCTCCGTCACCCGCGCCAGCGCAATCCGTCCCCGATCGCGCGGGTCGGGACATGGCGTGTGCGGCAGATCCGAAAAGCGCTTCAAGCTGTTTTCAGCGAGCATGTTGGGCTCAAGCCAGCTGCGCAGATCAGCCGCGCTCCGGGCCTGCCAGCCTATCATCGCGTCGAGAGCACGCCGGTCCGAGCTTTTGGCCGCCCCGCCGCTTTGCGCCAGGAAGCGGTCCACGTAACCCGCGGGGCTGAGCCTGCGGGTCTGCCGGTCGTCTCCATGAGCATAGGCCTTGCGTGCACGGCTTGCGGCATATTCGGTGAGCGCCTTTTCCACGGCGGCACAGGCGTCGGGATGTGCGGCCTCTCCGCAGCTTGACACCATGATCGGTTCGGCGGGATCGCCTTGCTCGTCCACCCCGACGCAATAGATGTTGGGGATGCCGAACTCGTCGGTCGCGAATTTGAGGATCGGCCGAATGCCCGCTTGGTGGTAGCGATGGAGCAGGGTTTCGATGGCGGGGGACGCGTGTTCCGGCAGGTCGAGCGCGATGCCACGGTCGAGCGCGCGGAATAGCAGGCCATTCCCGTCCCGCTGGAGGATTTCGCACAATCCGTGGCCGACCGCCCAGTCGTGATCCGGTCCTGCTCCCATGCCGTTGGAGATGATGGTGGTGAAGGGCTGGTAGTCGTGTGAAAGCTCGGCCGAATTGTAGGCGGCAAGATCGATCGGGACCAGGACAGAGGAGCCATCGGCGTGGCGGATAGCCTCCACCCACTCAAGCGGCGTTTCGCGATCAACGGGCGATCCCGCCGGCAGGCACAGGGTCAGGGGGTCGGCAACGCTGCGCTCGCCCAGACCAGCGACCAGCTCCGTATAGGAGCCGCGGGTTTTCGTGCGCTGAGAAAGTGAAAGGGCGGGAAAGCACATCTCGGCGATCTCACCCATGGCGCCCAGTATCGCCTGTCCTTCGTCCGCACCGTAGCCGACGCCATAGGGCATGACACCTTCGAGCCGCGGCTCGTCTTGAGGAAACAGCGCCACTATCCACACCGGAATACCCACGCGATCAATCGGGTCGATGGGAAAGGCAACGATGTCGCCCTTCGGAAAAGCATCGAGATAGCGGAGCGCGGCGTCGGGCAGATCAGATGGCAGGCCGGTGCGGTTCACAAGGGATATCTCCTGACCTCTGGAGGATGCGACAGGGCCTGATCCAGAACGGCGAGCGCTCTGTCGCGGCCGATCTCAGGGGCGTATTCGAACGGGGTAAGCACGGCGTCGAAGCCGAGCGGCGCGATCACGTCGCGATACCGGGCAAGTTCACCATGGGTCAGCGGAATGTTCTTGTGGAACGCCTTGTGGCTGGAGACGTGGGTAGATCGCCCGTCCGTGTTCTGATCGATTTTGAACATGTCGCCGCAGAACAGCCGGCCTCCTTGCGCATCGTGCAGCGCGGCTTGTCCGGCATAATGTCCACCGACGTGATGCAAGGTGTAGCCGGGCGCAAGTTCCAGGGTGTCGTCGAACGGCGCCGTGACTCGGAACGCTTTCGTATAGGCGAGATCGTCCTTGTGGATGGCCACGACGGGGGGCGCAAATTCGCGCTGCAGCTGGAACAGCGCGCCATAGCCATGCGGATGGCTTGCGGCCAGCCACGCAATCCCGCCGAGATCGGCGATCTTGTCGAGCATGTCGGGCGAGTAATGAGGCGCAGCCTCGAAAGCGATATTTCCCGCTTGCGTCACGATCAGCCAACCGGTGCCGCCCAGGCCCAGATGAGGGGTGGTGGTAAAAGCCCACAGATTATCGGCCACCTCGCGAAAGCTTCCCCAATGCGTTGCAGCCACGTCGCGCTCGGGCAGGAAGCGCCACCCATCTTCGGGCAAGTCGTTGCGCACGTCGCTGCATACGGGGCAGTCGGGCGGCGAGAAATGCTGCTGCCAGAAGCCGCAATTGGCGCAGGCGAAATGGTTCAAAGGCATGCTTGCGCCTCCCGGTATGCAGCAAAGAAACGCCGCGCGGCGTGAACGTCGCGGTCGATGGAAAAGCTTCCGCTGCCCGCGCGCACCTGCGCCGTGAAGGCCGCCGCCTGTGCGGCGAATGGACTGAGGCTGGTGTCAAAAAGGAGCAATTCGTGCCGGCCGTCCCGCGCATCGATACGGGTGGCGTGGCCACCAGCCTCCTGCCCCATCGTATCGCTCGCGACGATCAACCCTCTGGTCCCGGCGATTTCGAGACGCCGGCGAGGCAATGGCTCCGGCCAGTTGTAGGACGTGTGGCTGGAGAACAGCACCCCCGAAGCGGTCCGCCCGTGGACCATTCCGCCATCTTCGACCGGATAATCGTGCACGCGGCGCTGGAGGGTAATTGCAATGTCCTCTATAGGCTCGCCAAGCAGGAAATGCGCGAGGTCCAGACCGTGCGGGGCGAGGTCGAGCACCGCACCGCCGCCCGCACAGCCGGCATCCGCGCGCCAGTTCGCGCCGGTGCCGCGGTTCCAGTCGGGATCGACCCAGCAGCAATAAACGATGCGCACCGCCGTCACCATGCCAAGGTCTCCCGCCGCAATCCGGTCGCGCACCGCCACATGGGCAGGATGGTGGCGTTGATCGAAGGCGACGCCGAGCGGTGCGCGGTAGCCCGCAACCCGATCTGCAATCCGCTCCACGGCTGCGCCATCCTGCGCCAGAGGCTTCTCGCACAATATCGGCAGGCCGGAAGCGAGCGCACCATCAAGGGCTTCTTCGTGGCGATTGTTGGGCGCGGCGATGTAAAGCGCGTCGAGACCGCCCGCCTCGAGCATGGAGCTGACCTCGCCATAGGCCCGCGCCCCATCGCGCTCGGCGATTTCACGGGCCGCGGCGGACGGATCGCAGACGGCGGCGACGGTTCCGCCGGCCGCACAGATGCCCGGCGCCATGTAATCGCGCGCGACCCAGCCATAGCCAATGATGCCCCAGCGCATCGTCACCATCTTTCCGGCAGATCGACCAGCCGCCGATCACGTTGCGGTGGGGTGGTTGCCGCAGGATTGGTCCACGTCGCCTCTCTCCCGTATTCAAGCTCGTAACGCGGTGACGGCCAGACCGGGCCACTGCGTGTAAGCAGCGGGTTTTCCCGCCACCCGGCGCCGGAACCGGGAACTGCGAGAGGACCATCGACGGCACGCGGTGTCCGCGCCGGTTCGACAATGCCCCACGCCTCGATGGCGGGATTGTCGCTCCATTCGACAGGAACCGGGGCACGTGCGTCCAGCAAGGCGGCGCGAAGGTCACGCTCGTCGTACACGGCCGCTTCGGCAAACAGGGCGGCCCATTCGCGGGCCCCGCGCGCGGGGCCAAGCGGGCCATCCTCGACAGCTGCATTGTGGAGATGGCCGATCGCCAGCAGGCCCCCAGGCTTGCGCGCGCCGCGCAGGCGGTCGGCGACGCGTTGCTGCCCGGGAAGGAAGTAGAAGGCATCCTGACAATGGACGAGGTCGAATCGCCGATCGCCAAGCGGCCAGTCATCCTTGGCATCGAACACTACATATTCCGCATCGGGCGCAACGAAGGTCTTGGCCAGCCAGCACTTGGAGAATACGATATCGCTGCTTGTGCAGGCCACACCCATCCGGCCCAGAGCACGCGCGAAGTGTCCGATGCCGCCCGCCAGTTCAAATGCGGTCGCAGGTTGTGTCCAGTGAGCGGCAAGCAACGCCAGCCCGGCCAGGTAGGTCGGGTCGGACCAGCGATGGGCGAAATAATCCGCGACCGGTCCGAACCTGAGCAGTGCCATTGCCTCTCGCAGGCTCACTTCATCGCGGCGCCTCACCAGTTCGCGCAACTCGTCGAGATCGGTTGCCGGGCCGGTCCACCAGGGATCCTGATCGGTCAGCAGCGCGACCAGCGCCGCCTCTTCATCTCCTGCATCGAGGCAGTCGAGAGCCAGAGCCACCAGCCCTTCGCTTTCGGTGCGAAGATAGGGTATGGCATCGACAACCGGCCAGCGTTCAGTCTGTCCATCGCTGAGCGAATGGGGCGTGTCGAAATCCAGCGCGCGTCCTGTTCGGGGTGATCGCCACATAGACGGCTGCTTCCCGGACCAGGTCATGGCAAACCTATTTCACGCAGCACGATGTCGTGAAACGGCTTGACCGGGCCGTCGTGCACAAGGCCGTATTGGTCGAGCACGACAGTCATCGTGACTGCAGAACGCTTGAGATGCTGCTCGATCTCGATCACGCGGTCGATGACGTCGCCGGCATGGAACGCACGGGCCGCGGCGGTGCTGTCCGCCGCGATCTCCGCCAGATGTTCGCGGCAGATGTCGGCGCGGCCTTCGTCCAGTTGCGCGAGCGCCAAGGCACGCGCGCGTTCGATCACCTGGTCGAGCCTGTCCTGCAGCAGTACCTCGCCGGCATAACCTGCATCGGGCATGGCACTGCTGTGCAGGTGGTGGATCATCCCGTGCCAGAAGGCATGTGCGGGATCGGCGGCATAGAAAGGCGCCAGCAGGCCGGCGTAGAGAGCGACGACGAAACTGTGTTCGGCGTGATTTTCTTCCGGTTGCAGCATGATCCGCGGCCTGCCGGGCCCGGTCACTCCGGCTCGCGGCTGATCGCGCAAGGCGGCGATGGGGTGGGGAAGCGCGCCTGCCGCATCAAGCGGTTCAGCCAACGCATCTTTAAGCGTGAGGACGAGGTCTGCATCCAGCGGTCCGGCGATCGCGTCGATCGCCCGTTGGAGCACAGCGATCCGATCTCCGCCCGCCAGCCCCAACTCGCCCAGCTTTACATAATCGAGATCGCCCAGCCGCGCCGCAGCCAGACCCTGCGCCAGCGCACGCGCGGCGATCGAGTCCAACGACCCTCCTGCCAACCAGGCGCTCCAGCCTGCTTCGAACAGGCGTGTCGCCACTGTTCCGTCACGTCCGGCCGAGCGGATCCGTTTCAGGTCGCCAAGTTCGCGAAGCAAGGGGAGCAGTTCGGGCGCGAGCGTCATTAGCCCGCTCCATTCTCCAGCCAGTGATGCAGCATCGCCTGCTGCTGCGCGAAACCGTGGACCGGCGCTGCCCCGTCAGCGGTCTGCGGGAGCTTGAAAAACAGGCTCAGTTCCTCGCGAACACCGCCTTGGCCGCGTTGCGCCGCCAAGTCGAGGCAGCGGGCAATCTCGATCGCGAGGGGCGCGGCCAGGATCGAGTCCTTGCACAGGAAATTGAGCTTGAGCTGCATCTTCTGCCCTAGAAAGCCGGTCAGGTCGATGTTGTCCCACGCTTCCTTGTCGTCGCCACGAGGCCGGTAGTAATGGATCATGATGATATGATCTTCGACCTTGTAGCCAAGAATATCGTCCAGCACGCTTCCCTTGGTGCCAAGCTTGGAGGCGAGCGATGCGGGATCGTCGAGGGCAAGACCATCCGAGTTGCCCAGTATGTTGGTTGAAAACCAGCCGTCGACATGCAGCGCCCGGTCTTTCAGCGCGGGAGCGATCACTGTCTTGAGGAATGTCTGTCCGGTCTTTCCGTCCTTGCCCGCCACGGGTACACCGCGTTCCTGCGCCAACTGGGCCAGCGGCGCGACATCGGCGGCCATTGACGGCGTGAAATTAGCATAAGGCGTACCCGCGTCTATCGCGGCATAGGCGTACAGCATCGCCGGGCTGATCGCGGGATCGTCAGCGTCAAGCCCGCGCTCGAAAGCGTCGCGCGAGCCAAGGCTTTCGGCCCCCACCTCAGGCATCTTCTCGGTCGAAGCCAGGTTGACAACGACCATCCGGTCGAGCCCGCGATCGCGCTTGAAACTTGCAAGATCGTTCTGGATCTGGCGCACCGCTCCCCGATGGCCGTCGGCTATGCGATTGTCCCCGTCGATATTGGCGCAGTGCGCCCTGCTGCCCACCGCCGGCCATGCGCGCATGTCGCGCAGCGCGCCCGCGCCATTGTCCAGATCGCGTTCCGACAGCACTCCGTGTTTCAAGGCGCAGGCGCCAAGATCACTCTCCGCCAGGTCCCAGCCGGCGAATTCCAGATCGCGATAAGCCGCCATGCCGGCGACATCGCGGTCGGCAAGAGGAAGTCCTGCATAGCTGTTCGAGCCCGACTTGATCATCTCGATCCCGGCCACCGCAGTGGTCGCCACCGCCCCGCCAAGGCCCACCACCGCAACCCCAATCCTGTCCGACATGTACGCCCCCTCCGTTCAGCCGGGCATGAAAGCGCATCGGCATGCACGCATGACGGTCCGATCGGATGATGGTGCCGGAATCTCACCAGATAACGCAAAAAGATTCAGCAAAAAGTAACCTATGTCCCCTCACCTTGAAGAGAGAGTAACCTATGTCACTTTGCAGCAAGGTTATCTGTCGGGAAGCCAGTCGGTTGCAACGTGGGATTCGCGGTCTTTGTACCCCACCTTGGTGGTCAGCGCGGCGACATCGACGATCCGGATCACCTTGCCCTCGCGCTCGATCAGGCCATCCCCTTCCAGCGCGCGCAGCGTACGCCCGACATGAGTTTTGGTGAGCCCGATGGCATCGCCAAGATCCTGCAGTGTCAGGGGCAACTCAAAGCTTGAGCCGGAAGGACCGTCCACAATTGCCAGTTGCGTGCGAATTTGCAGCAGAAGCGTTCCGATGCGCGTGATTGCGTCCGTTCGCCCTACCGATGTCAAGCGATCCGACAGCGCGACCTGCTCTGCCGCGCTGACTGCAAACAACAAGGCGCCGAGACGAGGATGTTCGCGGAACAGCCGGCCCAAGGCTTCGCGGGGTACTTCATACAGGGTGCAATCACTGACTGCGGTCAGTGTCGCAGCGGTGAACCCCCAGGCGATCGAGAACGTGGCGGTGAGATCCCCTACAAAATAGAAGCGCAGGATCTGGCGCCCGTTATCGGGTAAACGCACGGATCCGTGAAGCCATCCCGACGCAACGACATGCAGGCAATCGCTGGCCTGCCCTTCCTCAACCACGACCGATCCGGCACGATAGTGTTTCTCGCGCCGTTCGAGCCAGCGCAGGGCGTCGCGTTCTGCGTAGGTGAGCGGAAGGTGGTACCCCAGCTTGTGTTCGAGCGCACCTCGCGCAGTGGAGTCCCGCGCGAGTAGAGGCCTGCTGGCCGAGGACGTCACAGGTGGCATGTTGGAACCTGCATCTTCTTCACCAAGGGGCAAATGCACGGCTCAGAAGAAAGCTCCTGATCGAGGCTTGGACGAAGTGACCAGCCAGCTCTTGCAATCTGGTATCCAAAGGGGGACGCTCCGCGGATTTGCCAGAGCGCGGCGGCCTCAAGGATACGGTGCCGCTAGGTTGCGAAGCTGGGCGCGACCGCCTCGCTTGACGCCGCCGACCTCAGCGAGCGATCCAGCGACCCAGCCGCGGAGCCGATGCTGTCAATCCCAACCCCACGGAGCGGGCGGCGGCGCCACGGGAGCGGCAAGATCGAACTCCACTCGGAACAGCCGGTTGGCCCGGCTTAGCTGGTAGGCGAATTGCGGGTTCGGGTTTCCTGCAGGGTCGACCTCTACGCGCCACACATTCGTCACCGATGCTGCAAGTCCGTTGGCTTCGAACATGGCGATACTGTAGGCATCGACAGGAAAATCCTGAGCTCGGTCCGTGCCTTGGCTGGCGGTATCGCCGCCATACATGGTCACTGCATCCGGTGAGCCATCCTCGTGCCGGTGGTCGTGCTTGAGACGCAAGCCCGACCCTGACAGGGCAGCGGTGCGCGTGATCAGCCAGGTGCGCGAGCGGTCCCAGCTGCCATCAGCGTTCTGGATGTGGAAGGGAACCGCAATACGCGTGTCACTGCAATCGCGCACGTGCATCACCATCGGCCTTCCCTGCATGTCAGAATCTGCGGGATCGTTCGAAACCAGCTTGCCCGCGTAGGCTTTGCCGCAGTGGCTGGAGAGGGCCGCGAAGAAGTTGTCTTGCGGACCGCTGCGCGGCCCGGTCGGCTGCGGCGCAGTGACACATGCTGCCAACAGAAGGCAGGCTGAGGTCGCGGCGAAGCGCGCGACAGGTTTGAGTGACTTGATCATACCCAAGTTTGCAGGAAATACGCAGCGGGCGCCAGCAAAAGCGCGGGCCGGTGGAAACCCGGTTTCGCTAGAAGCTGCTGGCATTCATCCCACAACCCCCGCGCTGGCCAGGACGGCAAGGGTCAGCACTTCCGGCGCGGTCGCAGTCATCGGCGCAATCTGCACCGGCTTCGCCATCCCGACCAGCATGGGCCCGATGGTCGCGTTGCCCGCCAGCTCGCGCAGCAGCTTGGCTGACAGATTGGCCGATTGCAGCCCCGGCATCACCAGAACATTGGCGGGAGCTGACAGGCGGCTGAAGGGATAAAGCGCCATGACCTTGGGGTTCAGCGCGGCGTCGGGCGCCATTTCGCCTTCGTATTCGAATTCGACCCCTGCCCGGTCGAGCAGCGCGACCGCTTCGCGGATGTTCTCCAGCCACTTGCCCGGAGGGTTGCCAAAGGTGGAGTAAGACAGAAAGGCGACCCGCGGCTCGTGGCCCAGACGCCGTGCGACCGCGGCAGTTTCGACCGCGATGTGCGCCAGTTCCGCGGCGCTGGGCCGCTCGTTGATAGTGGTGTCCGCGAGGAAAGTTGTATGGCTCTTGCCGATCAGGAGGTGGATGCCGAAAGGAACTTCGCCGTCCTTGCGATCGATCACATGGCCGATTTCCCTAGCGGTCTGGGCAAATGGACGGGTCAGGCCGGTGATCAAGGCGTCCCCATGCCCCAGGGCGACCAGCAGCGCGGCAAACACGTTGCGTTCCTGGTTGACCATGCGCCGCACGTCGCGTTCGGTGAAGCCGCGCCGCTGCAGTCGGCGGTAGAGGTAATCCGCCATTTCCGGCACATGCACGCTGTCGGCGGAGTTCTGGATTTCGAAGGCGTGTGGATCGTTCACCGCCAGTTCCCTCAGCTTGTCCAAAACCGCTTGGGTGCGGCCGACCAGCACGGGCGTGCCGTAGCCGTAATCGCGAAACTGGATTGCCGCGCGCAGGACGACATCCTCTTCCGCTTCGGCAAAGACGACCCGCTTGGGACTGGCCTTCGCCTGTTCATACACGCCGGCAAGAATGGCGGTGGTGGGGTTGAGCCGGCTGCGCAGGGACAGACGGTATTCGTCGAAATCGGCAATGCTATCTTGCGCCACGCCGCTGTCCATCGCCGCCCTGGCGACGGCTGCGGAGACACGTTCCATCAGCCGCGGATCGAACGGAGCGGGGATGATGTAGTCGCGGCCGAACTGATGCTGCTGCCCATAGGCGGCGGCGACCTCTTCCGGCACCGGTTCCCGCGCCAGTTCCGCAAGCGCGTGGGCAGCGGCAATCTTCATTTCCTCGTTGATGGCGGTCGCCCGCACGTCCAGCGCGCCGCGGAAGATGAACGGAAACCCGAGGACGTTGTTCACCTGATTGGGGTAATCGGACCGGCCGGTCGCGATGATCGCGTCGGGTCGCACTCTTTTCGCCTCATCCGGCATGATTTCCGGGACGGGATTCGCCATGGCGAAGATGATCGGCTGATCCGCCATGCGCGCCACCCATTCAGGACGCAGCGCGCCTGCTGCCGACAGGCCAAGGAAGATGTCGGCACCCACCAGCGCCTCTTCCAGCGATCTTGCAGTGGTTGGCACCGCATGGGCGCTCTTCCACTGATCCACATCCGGCCTTCCGGGATAAATTGGCCCCTGCCGGTCGCACACGGTGACGTTTTCGTGCGGAACGCCCAATGCCTTGATGAGCGCTGTGCAGGCGAGCGCGCTGGCCCCCGCTCCGTTCACGACCATGCGCACCCTTTTCAGGTCACGTCCGGTAAGGTGGCATGCGTTGATGAGTCCTGCCGCCGCGATGATCGCCGTGCCGTGCTGATCGTCGTGCATGACCGGAATGTTCATCCGTTCGCGCAAGGCCTGTTCGATGATGAAGCATTCGGGCGCGGCGATGTCTTCCAGATTGATGCCGCCAAAGCTCGGCTCCATCAGTGCCACCGCTTCGATGAAGCGGTCCGGGTCTTCGGTGGCAAGTTCGATGTCGATCGAGTCCACGTCGGCGAACCGCTTGAACAGCACCGCCTTGCCTTCCATCACCGGCTTCGACGCGAGAGCCCCCAGATTGCCCAGCCCCAGGATCGCGGTGCCATTGGAAATGACCGCGACAAGGTTCGAGCGGGCGGTGTATCGCGCGGCCAGCGCCGGATCGGCCGCAATCGCTTCCACCGGTGCGGCGACGCCGGGGGAGTAAGCCAGGCTGAGATCGCGCTGCGTGGCGACCGGCTTGGAAGGCACGATCTCGATCTTACCGGGCCGGCCCGCCTCGTGATACAACAGCGCCTCGCGGGCGGTGAAGCTGTCGGGGCGGTCTTCGGAGCTGCTGTGTTCGCTATCTGGCATAGGCAGCCCTTACCCAACAGCAGCCACAAACGGTAGGGGCCGCGCCACGATCAGGCAGCCAAACCAGACGCCCCCCCCGTTAAGACCCGTCATGTTTCAGCTATCGGCCAGCTATCGGTGTCCGGTTCACGCCCCTTAATCCAAGGGTCGCTTAAAGCGGCCGGTAGTCAGACTCCGGCACTTCTTCCCCGTCACCGGTCAGGTCAGGGTCGATCTTGTTCGCGCTCCCGTACTTGTCTTCATCGTCGTCCATGTTCGGCTCGCCGGCGTAGGCACCCATGTCGATCCGGCCGGAACTTTCCATGTCGCGCATATGGTCGACCAGATCCTGCGTCGAATCGTCCATCAAACCGGAACTGTTGCGGCTTTTGGTGCTGTCGAGCGGGCTGTGCGTATCAGGAGTGCGCTGCAGAGCCTCCTGCGCAACGTACTGCGCTTGAGACCGGTGATCGTCCTGCTCGTCATTGTGGGTTTCCGGTGCGAGGTCCGCCAGTCGCTGTTCCTGACTGTCGCCGGTATTGCTCGCCCGCCTGTCGTCCGTCATCGCAAATCTCCTTTGCTGCGAACAACGGGCCGCCTGGCTCGCCCGTTCCCGCGCCCGTTCAGCGCGTGGGCACTTTCCCGCCATCGGCATAATCGTAGAAGCCGCGCCCGGTCTTGCGACCCAGCCAGCCGGCTTCGACATACTTCACCAGCAAGGGCGCCGGCCGGTACTTTGCATCACCCGTCGTGTCCTGCAGCACCCGCACGATGTCGAGCACGGTGTCCAGCCCCACAAAATCGGCAAGTTCGAGCGGACCCATCGGGTGGTTGAGGCCGATCCGGCAGCCGGTGTCGATATCCGCAATGCTGGCGGTACCCTGCCCCAGTACGAAGATAGCTTCATTCAGCATGGGGATGAGGATGCGGTTGACCACGAAACCAGGTTCGTCCTGCACCTCCACCACCTGCTTGCCGAGCGCTTCGGCAAACGCGCGGGTACGGGCAGTTGTCTCGGCGCTGGTGGCCAGCCCCGGGATGACTTCGATCAGTCCCATGACCGGCACCGGATTGAAGAAATGCAGACCGATGAACCGCGCCGGATCGGGCGACCAGTTGGCCATCCGGGTGATCGGAATGGAGCTGGTATTGCTGGCCATGATCGCATCGGTGTGCAGCACTTCGCCGGCGCGTCGGAAAATGGCCCGCTTCACTTCCTCCTTCTCCGTCGCCGCCTCGATGACGAGGCCCGCATCCGCCATCGGCGCGTAATCGCCGATGGGTGTGATGCGGGCGATCGCGGCGTCGGCTGCCTCGGCTTCAAGCTTGCCGCGGTCGACCAGCTTGCCGAAAGCCGCTGCGATGCCGTCACGCGAGCGCTGTGCCGTGGCAAGATCAACATCGGCCAGCAGAACGTTCATGCCGTGCTGGGCAACGGTCTGCGCAATTCCCGACCCCATCTGTCCGGCACCGATGATTGCGACAGTTTCCATGGTTCATCCCCTTCGCATGTGCAGCATGTGGCGGCGGTAGCGAAGAGCGGAGCGTCTGGCCAGTGCGGCAGCCGGAGCGGCCTAGCGATTGCCTCCCGGCACCCAGGTCACGTCATCGGCGCCGTTACCGTTCACTGATCTTGCCGCAGTAAACAGCCAGTCGGACAGCCGGTTGATATAAGCCAGCGCGGCGGGATTTACCTGCTCCTGCCGGGAGAGCGCCACCATTGCCCTTTCTGCGGCCCGTACGCTGGCGCGGGCGACATGCAGGCGGGCAGCGGTCTCCGAACCTCCGGGCAGAACGAAGGAGGTCAGCGGGCGCAAGCGGTCATTGAAGGTGTCGATCCCCTCTTCCAGCCAGTCTGTCTGCGCGGGGACGATGCGGAGCACCATGTCCGAAGGACTAAAGTCGTCTTCCTGCGCCGCGGGCGTGGCAAGGTCCGCGCCCAGGTCGAACATGTCGTTCTGTATGCGGGCGAGTTGTTGCCGGAGTTCCTCCGGCGCAGCCACCGCGGCCATGCCAATGGCGCTGTTCGCCTCGTCAACCCGGCCGATGGCAGAAACCCGGTTGCCGTCCTTGCTGACGCGGGATCCGTCGACCAGCCCTGTTGAACCATCATCGCCCGTGCGCGTGTATATCTTGTTGAGCTTGACCATGTCAGGCGCGCTCCTGCGGGCGCTACTGCGCGACGGCGAGGATGATCGCGACCACCACGATGGCGAGCGCCTGATACTTGATGCGGTTGAACATCATCTTGTTCTGAAGAAGCTGCATATCGGTCGCATTCTCCCCCTTCCCGGTCTGCAGATCAATTTTGGTGCTCTTCATGAACGCCACGATCCCGCGGACGAGAGATATGACCACCAGCACGAGGAGGATGACGAGCACCGGGACAAGGATGTAGTTCATGTCAGGATATCTAGGATGATTGCAGCGATATACCAGCAGGAAACGCGTGCCTGCGCAGCGCCTCAGCGAGGCTGGCACCATCCTCGCCTGCTTCGCGCCGGTCGGCCAGCGCGGGAGAGCCCCGGCGCTTGGCAAGCTTGTCTCCGCACTCGTCCACCAGCAGCGGATGATGGTGCCAGCGCGGCACCGGCAATTCGAGCAGCGCCTGAAGCAGGCGGTGAACATGCATCGCGGCAAACAGATCGCGCCCCCGCGTTACCAGCGTGACTCCGTCGGTGGCATCGTCCAGAGTCACTGCCAGGTGATAGGACGCAGGCGCATCCTTGCGCATCAGCACCACGTCGCCAAGAAGATCCGGCCGCGCCTGCTGAACCCCGGCGATGGCGTCTTCCCACAACAGCGGCCCTGTACGGGCCAGTGCCTCTCCGGTGTCCAGCCGCCATTGCACCCCTGCCCCCGACGCGTAGCCTGGCGGCGACCGGCGGCAGGTGCCGGGGTAAATGGAACCCATCGGCCCCTTGTGCTGTTCGGCGGCGGAAAGCTGGGCGCGGGTGCACGTGCACGGATACAGCAGGCCCATTGCCCGCAACCGGTCCGCCGCCGCGTCGTAACTGGCGAGCCGGGCGGATTGCGGCGCCACCTCTTTCCAGGCCAGGCCCAGCCATCCCAGATCGGCCCTGAACTCATCGACCAGCTCCGGGCGGGATCGCGCCCCGTCGATGTCCTCCACCCGCAGCAGAAAGCGGCCGCCAGACTGAACGGCCAGATCATGCGCGACGATGGCGGAATAGGCATGCCCCAGATGCAGCATCCCGTTGGGACTTGGCGCAAACCGGGTCACGACGCCCGGACGCGCGCCGAACTGGGGTGTGGATGACGGGACTGTCACAGGCTTGACGCTCTTTGCTGCAAATGCTTGGTTCACCTTACTTCGAGGAGAACGGCAGGCAATGTACCAAGCCGAACTGATCGAGCGGGCGGCGCGCTTTCGCAGCGCGGGCGACGATCCCACGCGCAACCTGTCTGCCTGCCCCACGCTTGTGCTGAACGCGGACTACACCCCCCTCTCTTACTACCCGCTCAGCGTATGGCCCTGGCAGACCGCGATCAAGGCGGTGTTCCTCGACCGGGTGGACATCATCGAAAGCTATGACCGGGCGGTGCATTCACCTTCACTGGACATGAAGGTGCCGAGCGTCATCGCCCTGAAGCAATATGTAAGGCCGTCGCAATTTCCCGCGTTCACCCGCTTCAACGTGTTCCTGCGCGACCGCTTCACCTGCCAGTATTGCGGCAGCGGCCATAATCTCACCTTCGACCATGTCGTGCCGCGCCGGCTGGGTGGCCGGACAACCTGGGAAAACATCGTCGCTGCCTGCGCCCCCTGCAACATGAGGAAGGGTGGACGCACACCGCAACAGGCCAAGATGATCCCCGCGCTGCAACCCATCCGTCCCACCAGCTGGCAGCTGCAGCAGCACGGGCGATGCTATCCACCAAACTTCCTGCACGAAACGTGGCGCGACTGGCTTTACTGGGACATCGAGCTGGAAGAGTAGGCGCCGGCATGTAGCGCAGCGGCAAACCGTTGCGGGTGGCGGCAGATTTTTGCCGCCTTCAGTTGCCCGTGACACCGCAGTTTTTCTCCAGTTGCCGCCCGGCGCGTTGGTCGAAGCGCCGGTTCCGCCGACCAGATGGCACAACCGTTGCTGACGGTTTCGCAGATGCATCCGGTCACGCTCTTGAACACGCCTCCGATCACCGATCGCCCCCCTGCGATTGCAGGCGGTCTGTCAGCTCGGGTGCTCGCAGGAGAGATAGCAACCGGCGGGGTTGCCGACTTCGGCGCACTCCTGGAAGGAGAGCAGGCGGACCCGGTCGGTGAGCCACTTGCAGATTTGGCGGTGATGCCGTTCGACCTGGCCCTTCCCGACGGCCCGGTGCAAGCTGAACTACCGGTGGCGAAGCAGGGCATCGCCCCTGCTGCATCGTCGATTACGATCAGCCTGTCATCATCGGCGGGCAGGGCAGCACCGGTAAGCGCGCGGGCAGCCGGATTGGCGACAGGCCAACCCGTGACCCCGCCTGCCCGCTTGCCCGAACCTGCGCCGCCCGTCCGCGAGTTGGCGGCCGCCGCGCGCGCCGACGCGGTCACGCTAGCCCTGCCAGCACAAGCCCCGCCACCCGGTCCGGTCCCATCGCAGACACCGGGCGCTCCTGCCGAAGCCTCTCCACCCCCTGTTGGAACAGGTTTTCACGCGCAGGCCGTCGGCGGGCCAGCGGTCTTCGCCCTGCCCGCGGAGGGTGCCCGGCCGTCTTCAGGTGCTGGCGGGCGATCTGTCACTCTGGCCCTGCCATCTGGTGAGGCGCAGCTGGCGGGCGAGCCTGATGCGGAAAGTGAACCCGTCCTGCAGCAGGGCAGTCCGGCTGCATCGATGGTCAGGGCAGCGAGCGCGGGCGACACCGCAGCCGCCCTTCCGGTGCCCGCCTCCCCGGTCAGGCAGATCGACCTCGCCAGCGCTGTCGCGGTTGCCACTGCCTTGTCACCCACCGCCGCCACGCAGCCGGAACATGTTCGCGTCACCATTACGCACCAGCAATTCGGCGCGGTGAACCTGCGGCTGGAGGCTGCGACGGATGCTGGTGTCGCCGTGACCCTGAGCGCGAGTGATCCCGACTTCCTGCCGGCGGTGCACGCCGCGCTGATCGAACGAGCGGAAGGGGGCCGGACCTCCGCCGACCGGCAGTCGGCTCACGACCAGCAGGCCGGCAAGAACCCGGGCGCCGGGCCGCCGGCGCAAGGCGATGGATTGCTCCAGAAGGACGCCTCCCACAGCGGGGCTGGCGCGCCTCCGTCGCAGCGGCGGACACTGCGGCATCATGACCCGGATGTGCCGGAACGGTGGCACCCGGCTCCCACCGCCGCCGGCCGGGCCCTGGAACCTGGCACCAGACACGGACAGCGCTTCGCCTGACGCAAGCCGAAGGAGATGGCAATGAACCAAGCAAACGACCAGAAGCCCGCGCCCGCCCGCGGCAAGCTGAAGCTGATCCTGGGTGCGCTCCTGCTCCTGGGAGCGGGCGCGGGGGGCGCGTATGCCGCACTCGCCGCTGGCTGGCTTGGCTCGGCCGCCCGCTCCTCTGACCTGCCTGACCATCCCGGTCTGATCCGCAAGGGCGAAACGGATCCGTTCGCGCATCTTCTGCCGGCAGCCAAAGACGCGGGTGCGGCAGAACTGGTGGATGGCGAAGGTGGCAGTCCCTACCGGACCAGCTACTTTCGCTTCGACGACAGCTTCACTTCCAATCTGCGCGGGTCGCCGGCGCTGATACAGGTCAACCTTGCCGCGTCCACGCGGCGCGACGCGCGCGTGCTGCAATGGCTGGCCAAGCACCAGCTGGCGCTGCGTTCTGCCGTGCTGGTCGAGCTGGCCGATACGACCGAGACGCAGGCGACCAGCATGAACGGCAAGGCTGCACTTCAGAAAAGGCTCACTGCCGCGATCAACGCGGTGCTGACCGAGGCGGAGGGTTTCGGCGGGGTCGATCAGGTTTTCTTCGAAGGGTACCTGGTGCAATAACGTGCCACCACCAGGCTGCGAACCTGGTTGGTCGAGAAGGGCTGGCCGCTGAGACGCCCGGGGCGGCCTTATCGGCGCAGATGGGCCTACATACGCCAACCTTCCTCTGAGCAAAGCGCGGCGGTGCGCCGGCAGCCTGTCGGCAACGGCTGTCGCACTCAAACCGGGAAATAACAGCATGATGCGCGCCACCGCTTCCGCCGGATGACGTATGTTCGCATCATGATGGCACATAAGTCTTGCCGATAGCCGAAACACAATTTCACTAATCGACAATGATGCCACAAAGCTGATGATGGTCTGTCATATATCATCATGTGAAAGGCGAGGGTGCGTTGAAAGCAACAAGAATGTCGCTTTTCATTCATCTTGATATAGTGTATGCAATTAACATAATTTTAAGCATTTATTGGTCGCCCTCTATCTAACTCGATATGCTCTGATGAGCAGGGGGATCTCTATGTCTCTGAAAAACCATCTGTTTTCTTTAGCTTTGCTCAGCGTGGCAGCCTTTCCGGTTCCGGCCAGTGCAGCACAGCTCCTGTTCGCTCTCGATGGCGATCAGACCATCCGCTTCACCGTCGATGCGAGCCCTGTGCCCGACAGCGTAGAGGTGGATGGGTTTATCGTTGCGAACCTTGTCGTCAGCATCGACGGGCTGGACGCCCTGCGGGATGTGGGTTTCGTGCGGCAATTGAATGGCGGTGGCCTGATTATCCTCGGCACGACAATCGACCTTACCGGCCCGCAGCTGTTCAGCGGTACTCTGGCCCAGCCGACGCTGCTCGCGGGGAATTACCAGCTGGCCGCGCTGCGCGATCCGAATGTCACTTACCGGCTGAGCGTCACACCCGCTGGCGCCGTTCCCGAACCCGGAACGTGGATACTGCTTCTGACCGGCTTCGGTCTGGCCGCGGCAGGGCTGCGGGCACGGCGGCGCCAAATCGCCTCGCCGATCCCCGCTCCTACCTAGACGCACGGGATTTCCCGTGGCCGAGGGTTACAGCGCCTTTATCAGCTACAGCCACGCCGATACCGATGTCGCGCGGTGGCTGCATCGCGCTATCGAAGGCTACCGCTTTCCATCGGCACTGCTGGGCGCGGACAGCCGTTTCGGGGCGGTGCCCAGACGCCTGCCCCCGGTGTTTCGCGACCGCGAGGAGCTTCCGGCAAGCGGTGATCTTGGCGCGGAATTGCGGGCGGCGCTGTCGGCCTCGCGCTTCCAGATCGTGATCTGCAGCCCCCACGCGGCGCGCTCCCGCTGGGTGAACGAGGAAATTCGTTCGTTTAAGCAGGAACATGGGGAACACCGCACTCTGGCGCTGATCGCCGCGGGCGAGCCGTATTCGGGTGGTGAGACGGAGTGCTTTCCCGACGCGCTGCGCTATCGGCTTCTGCCCGGCGGGGCGTTGTCTGACATTCCGGC
Organism: Porphyrobacter sp. GA68; assembly: GCF_022605525.1. Taxonomy (GTDB): domain Bacteria; phylum Pseudomonadota; class Alphaproteobacteria; order Sphingomonadales; family Sphingomonadaceae; genus Qipengyuania_B. Next base: position 765,094 of record NZ_JAKQYJ010000001.1, on the reverse strand, counting down.
AGAGCCGATTGCGGCCGACATCCGGCCCGGCAAGGATGGCCGCCGCCTTGCCCTGCTCAAGCTGCTCGCAGGGCTGTCGGGACTGCCTCTGGATGCGCTGGCCCGGAGGGATCATGCCCGGCGACAACGGCGGATGATGGCCGTCACTGCGGCGTCCAGCACGATCGCGCTCGTCACAATAGGTCTGGCGATTTATGCGGAAGGGCAGCGCCGCGTCGCCGTTGAACAACGCGATCTGGCGGAAAGCAGCCTGGATTTCCTGGTCAGAACCTTTGAAATCGCCAATCCGGCGACCGAAAACCCCCGCACCATCACCGCCCTCACCATTCTCGACCGGGCGAGCAGCACGGCCGGCGCAGAATTTACCGACAGGCCCGCCGTTGCAGCCCGGCTGTTGCGCGCGACCGGCGACATCTATTTCAATCTTGGCCTGCTGGAGGAGGCCGAACGCGATCTAGGCCATGCATTGCGGCTCGAGCCGGGTGAGGGCCAAGGCCGCGCCGAAACCCTGCTGAAGATGGCGTCCGTGGCCATGCAGCACGGCGACGCCGGGCGGATGGCAGCGCTGGTGGCGGCCGCGCAGCGCGCGGGCGGCAGCGATCCCGCGCCTGCAATTCTGGCGGACATCGCTCAGCAGCGGGCTGCCCTCGCCGCGCTGCAGGCCGACTACCAAACGGCCGCAAGCGGCTTTGCCGAGGCTGCGCGCGCATTCCAGCACTTGCCGGGGGACAGGACCGCCGAAGTCGCGACGAACCTGATGCGAACGGCCTTTGCCCTTGTGCAACTGCGGCAATATGGCCGTGCCGACGCCTTGTTCACCGAGGCTGCGGAACTGCTCAAGTCGCGCTATGGTCTCAACCACGTCAAGACCGCGCAGGCACTGCAGAACCAGGCATTCGCCAGCCTCACCGCCGGCTCGCCCGACGCCGCCGCGGCAAAGATCGCTGCGGCGCTGCGCATCTATCAGCGTGTACTGGAACCCGGACATCCCACGATTGCGCAGGCAGAGCTGCTGATGGGGCGCATCCTTGCGGCGCAGAACAATCATGCGGCGGCGCGCCAACGCCTCGCCGCGGCCCGGCAGCTCTATGCCGCGCTGTACGGGCAGGACAATCCTGCCGTCGCCGATGTGGATTTCTACGCTGCCGAGATGGAGGCGGGCGCCGGACGCACCGCAGAGGCACTGCGCCTCGCCGGCAATGTGAAGCGGATCTACGACGCCGCATATGGTGCCGACGATCCCGATCAGGCGGAACTGCTTCTGCTGAGAGCGCGCATTTACCGGCAGGCTGGGGCCGACACGAATGCGGCCGCCACTTGCCGCGACGCTCTGGCGCTGCAGCGCCGGATCGCCCTTGCCGACGACGTGCTGCGCGAAACCGACGTGTTCTGCCAGCAACTGGAACAGCGCCGCCGGGCATGAACTGCGCCGAGCGGGTGTGGTTGAAACAAGAGAAAGGATCGAACATGCGTCCTCTAGATCTTTCCGCAGCTCTTCTGCCGATCGTGCTCGCCACGGCCCTGTCCGCTCCCGCCGCTGCGCAGGTGACGGAGAGCTCGACGATCCAGAACAGCTGGAGCTTCTCGGTTGGCGGTCAGTCCGGATCGGGATCGAACGCGGGCGGCGTGCAGGACATCTTTCGCAGCGTGAATAGCGGCACGGGCGTCTCCGAAATGGGCCTGTCGCTCACCGGGACGCTCAGCAACGGCAACTTTTTCTTTCTGCACAACGGGACGTGCGTGGGCGATTGCACCCTGACGCTGACCACCAACATCACTTTCACGCTGGAAAATCTGGGCACGTCGCCGGTCAATCTGCGGTTCGATTCGCAGATCACCCCCGGCCATCTGGCCAATTCATTTCTGCAGCCCCTGAACAATGCGAGGGCGCTGTTCAATTTCGAGGTGGCGCAGGACCCCGGTCTGCGCCAAGGGATCCTGTACACTGCAGCGGGGACGGCCACCACTGCGCCGCCAATAGTGGCGACCAGCGACGGGCAGGCGTTCAACGGCTTCAACGTCCAGAACAACGCGCCCGACTGGACAGTGGCGGACTGGAGCGCCACCAATCTCAGCGTATTGCTGGCACCGCTGGGCGCGGGCGAACGGACCAACCTTTATTACCGCTCGACCCTGACGATCACTACCACCCAGACCGATTGCGCCGATCCGACCCTGTGCCAGAGCTTCCAGGTGGCGTTCGGCGACCCGCGCAATCAGGGTGCCATCCTGAGCGCCCGGTCCGCTTTCGCGCCTTCCTCGCTGATGGCCTTCGCAGTTGATGATCTGAACCCGGCGGTCGGAGCGATCTACGATCCCTTCCGCGTGTCTTATCGGTTTGTGCCGGTCGGCAGCCCGCCGCAAGCGCCTCCGCAGACTTTCGGGCCGATCAGCTATGACGTCAATTATCGGGGACAGACCGGGGCAGTGCCTGAACCGGCGACCTGGGCGCTGATGCTGCTCGGCTTTGGCGCCGTGGCTGCCTTCATGCGCCGCAGAGGCAGTATCGCCAGCGTGCCGCCAGCTCTCTGAGCGCCTCCGCCATCGGTGGCAGCCTGGCGCCAGGCTGTGCGGGGCAGCCTGTGCAACGAGGCGCGGCATTGACCGGCGAGCGGCGCCTCCCTCAGCGACACGGTCGCGCGGCAATCCGGGCGACGATCAACCGGGCAGGCTGAGCGGCCGGGTTTCGTAATGCAGGCGCCACTGGTCCGACTCCGCCAGCATGATTTCGCTCAGGCGGCGGGAGCGGTCGGTCAGCCGCTCGAATGACAAGGGATCCCGCACGATCGCGAACTTGAGCTGCACGAGCTGCCGGGCAATGATGCTCGACCGCTCGCTGGTGGCGGCAAAGTCGCCCTGCATCCTGATCCCGTACAGGGCGGCGGCCAGGGCGGGGAACAGCGCTGTGACAAAGGTAACGATGGCCGGCAGGTTCCATTCGGCAAGCGCGACCTGATCGGTAGCAAACAGGCTGATGCCCAAAAACAGCAGGCAGGCGATGATCGTGCCGAAAAACAGGTTGTCGCCGACGAGGTGGAGCCGGTGATTGGCCTTGCTCATGGCACGGGCATTCCTCCGGTGATAGGCTGCCTGTTCGTCGATCAGCCGCAGCATCGCGGTTTGCACCTTGGCGAGGTAAGCCTTGTCGAACTCCGCCCGCACCAGACCCAGTTCGCGCGCGGTGGCCCGGACAAGCCAGCTAACCCAGCCGGGCCGCCGCGTCCCGTTCTCCACATCCCGCAAGGACAGCCGGCCCAGCGCCGACGACAGGGCGAGCAGCCGCAGCCGTTCGGCCATGTGCCGGTGATCAAGCCACTGTCGGTGGTAATCGCCACGCTGGGTCCGGCGCGTGTTCACCACGATCATGATGATCACGATCAGCTCCGCCGCGATGAGCCACAGCTTTATTTCCGGGAGCAACAGTCCGGACAGGGCGAGCAGGACCGCCAGTCCGGCCAACATGAAGTTGGCGACGAAGCTCGAGCGGAACCGGACGGCAAAGGAATTGGCCCGGTAATCGGCGCGGCTGTAGCGCGGCAACAGCAGCGTCTCGAGTTTCTGTCCGAACGCGCCGTGGATGCGAAACTCCTCCAGGTGACGCCACTCGTCCTGCGCCGACTGCTCCAGCGTTGGCGTTCTGTTCAGCAGCGAACGCCACGGCCGCGCGCCGCTCGCGGCAAGCAGCACCGGCCATCCCAGAAATCGCCGGGATCTAAGAGTGTCGTGCGCGTAGAAACGGTTCAGCGTGCGCTGCCGATCGGAGGGCGGGGCACACAGGGCGGCCACCACCTGCGGCAGAACCTCAGCCGCGTTCGCGCGCTCCACTCCGTCAAGCGAGGGCCGGTCGGGAACCGCCTCGTGCAGACCGCTCCACAGCAGTTGCGGCGGCTGCTTTCCCGCAGCATCGATGTGGATCACGGGCTGATGCAGGGCGACGGCCTCGCCAATGATGTGGGTGGTGCCGCCGCGCCCCCGCGCCCCTTCCCCATCCCAGATCGCCAGCAGAATATCGGATTGCGACAGCACCATCCGGCCGGCCAGTTCATAGCCGGCTTCGTCTCCGGCCCGGTACTCGGCCAGTGAGGCGATCGATCGCGCCCTGCTCAGCAAGGCGGCTGACCGCGCCCACTGCCCCGGGGCGAAGTCGCGGCGGTACTGTTCGGCTGCGAATGGCAGACACACCGCAAGGTTTGCGCCGCATTCGAGCGCCGATTCAGCGGCCCAGACGTCGGCCCCTTCCGCAAGGGACGACACCAGCTGCATTTCAGGCACGTCGTCGGAAAAAGCGGCGCCACCCGCTTCGCGCACTGCGTGGAGGCTTTCCTGCGCGAGGCGGAAGATTTCGCAGCACTGCTGCTTGACCCGTTCCTGCAGCGCCACATCGAGGCGCGGCGGACGATGGCCGGTGACGCCGAAGCGCAGCACCAGCCGCGGCTGAAATCCCGTTTCGCGTTCCGTGTGTTCCAAACGCCCCCGGCCCACAAACTACCTTGCGCCAGGCTGACACGGATTGGACGCAGCGCAAAGGGAAAACAATAGGACAGACGACCGGCGCGGCTGTCGCACAAGGAGCGGACGGTCAGACTTGGCGGTATCGCTGCCGCCGGGTCAAACGGCAGGCAGGCATCGCTGCGCGGTTCTACCGCAGAGAGGCGAAGGATCCTGCGGCTGTAAATTCGCCCGCCGCCAGCTTGCGCAGCCCCTGTCGCGCGAGTTCGCGCGAATCGACCCATTCGCCGGTAATCGTCTCCAGGCTCGCGCGCTCCTCGCTCCTGAGGGCAGCACGAAAATAGGCTTCGGCTCGCCGGCGATCGCCTTCGCGGGCATGGGCGATGCCGAGATTGATCAGCCGGGCCGGATCACGCAGCGAGAGGCTGTCGGCCGCCATGATCTCCGCAATGGCGCCCGCGTTATTTCCCGCGGCCAGTTCGTCCGACCCGACCGGCAACGCTTCGGTCACAGCAGGCCCGGATGCAGAAGCAGCGGTGGCGACGCAGCCAAACAGCAAGGCCGGGAACACGGAACGCTTGAGCATCTCGACTCTCCGAAAATTGTTTCAACGCAAAGTAACACCGCTGAAACAAAGCTGCAAACGAAACGTCACAATTGTAACAGAAACGTCACACATCAGACGGTGCGTGGCTGCCGAAGCGGCATAAGATTCTTTTGTTTTCAGAGCTTTAACCAATCCTGTTCAATTTGCCGCATAAATCATCCGGCTGACAAAATTCTGTCACGCAGCGGAGCTACACGTCGACACGACGCGGATCGCAGCGTTGCGTGCCGCTCGATTGATCACCGGTCCGGTTTTGAGGGGACAAATCTCGTGACACATTCCATTAGGTTGCTCGCGCTCGGCTGCAGCGCACTTGCTCTGGCTGCGTGCGGCCCCGATGATATCGCTTCGCCCGGAACTGGCGGCAATATTACCATCAACAACCCGCCCGCGCCGGCCCCGACGCCGACGACGCCCCCGACCGCTGGCAACGTCACACCCGCAGCGGACTGCCCAACCATCGCGGGCGGAGCACTGCGCAACGGCGGGACAATTGCGGGCCCAACCGGAACCTACCGGGTGTGCACCCTGCCCAGCCGCTTCACCGCGTCAACCACCCTGCCCTACGTCCGCGGCCTGCTTTACGAAATCGGCGGCCGCGTCGACGTGGGGACCGACAATGGTCCTGCGGCAACTCCCGGGGAAACGAGCGTAACCCTTTCTATCGAACCAGGTGCGATTCTGTATGGCAGCGGGGCCTCGTTCCTGATGGTGAACCGCGGCAACCGCCTCAACGCGGTCGGCACGGTGCAGCGCCCGATCGTGTTCACCAGCCGCGACAACGTGACGGGTCTCAACGCAGGGCGCGAAGCAGCCTCCGGCCAGTGGGGCGGGGTCATCCTCGCCGGGCGTGCGCCGATCACGGACTGCGCTGCCCCCGCCGCGACACCGGGCACGGTCGGCTGCGAACGGCAGGTCGAAGGCGAGGCACAACCGGCCCGCTACGGCGGTGCGACCAGCAACGACAACTCGGGCGCCCTGCGCTATGTGCAGATCCGCTATTCCGGCTTCGTCCTGTCCGGCGACAACGAGCTTCAGTCGCTGACCACCGGCGGCACCGGCACCGGCACTCAGTTCAGCCACATCCAGAGCCACAACAGTTCTGACGACGGGGTGGAATTCTTCGGCGGTTTCGTGAACCTTAAATATCTGGTGGTTGTCGGGGCCGAGGACGACAGCATCGACACCGACACCGGCGTCCAGGCCAACCTGCAGTATGTCATCGCCGTGCAGAGGCAGGGAGCGGGCGACTCGATCATCGAGGCCGACTCGACCAACGCCCTGGCGGACAGTCTGCCGCGGCAGAACACGCAGATTTCGAACGCGACCTTTATCGCCCGCAATGCCGGTGCCGCGCCACTGCTGCGGTTCCGGGGCGGGACCGACTATGCCCTTGTCAATTCTGTCGTGGTGTCGGCTGCGGGCACCGGTTGCCTGCGGATCGACGACGCGGAAACCGTCCGCGCAGCCGACCCGGCGTTGCAGGATCGTGGCCCGCTGGTGTTCCGCTCGGTTGCGCTCGACTGCGCAACACCGTTCGTCAACGGCTCCAACTCGGGAGCTACGGCTGCGCAGGCGCAGGCGCTGTTCACCAGCGGAGCGAACAACCGCACCCCGTTCACCAACACGCTGACCATGACCTTCGTGAACGGAGCGAATGAAGCCGCCGTCCCTGCGTTCAACCCGACGCAGCTGTCGAGCTTCTTCGACAACGTCGATTACATCGGCGCCGTGCGCAACGCGCAGGACACCTGGTACCAGGGCTGGACCTGCAACTCCGCGACCGCAAACTTCGGCACCAGCAACACCGGCAGCTGCGACAGCCTGCCCGTGTACCCGGCCTGAGCCGAAACTACGATGACAGCCACCCCGCGCACATCGCTTGCGCGGGGTGGCCGCTTTCCCGTGAACAGACCAGATAAGGCAGGGGTTAAAAACATGGCGATCAGCGGGCGATTCCTGCGGCTGCTTCTTGCGGGCACCGCCATCACCGCCGCGAGCACGCTGGCAGCGGGCGCATCCGCGCAAGGCACGGTCGGCACCCCTGGCGTGGCGACGCCGCCACCGCCGCCGGCGCAGACCACCGTCGACGATGCCGCTGCCGATGCCGCCCTGCCTGGGGTCGAGGAGGGGCAGGCGGACACCAGCGACGCTGAAGCGCAGGCAAGTCAACCGGACATCTCCATCCCCGGCGCCGGGGGCGAAATCGTGGTCACCGGTCGCCGTGTCCGCGATATCACCCGCTCCTCCACCCAGGTCATCTCGGTCCTGTCCACCGAACAGATCGCGCGCACCGGCGAAGGCGACATCGCCGGCGCGCTTGGCCGGGTGACCGGCCTGTCGGTGCAGGGCAACGGCTTTGTCTTCGTGCGCGGTCTTGGCGATCGGTATTCGCTCGCCCTGCTGAACGGGCTGCCGCTGCCCTCGCCCGAGCCGCTCTCGCGGGTGGTGCCGCTCGACATCTTTCCCACGGACGTGATCGCGTCCAGCCTCGTGCAGAAAACCTATTCTGCCAACTTCCCCGGCGAGTTCGGCGGAGGCGTTATCAACCTGACCACGCGCTCCATCCCTGACGAGCCGTTCCTGCGCGTCGGTGCCGGGATGAGCGGCGACTCGGAAACCACTTTCGGAAACGGACTGGCCTATTACGGGTCCGATTTCGACTGGTTTGGGTATGACGACGGCACACGCGACGCGCCGCCCGCGCTGCAGGCCTTCTTCAACGATGGGCGCCGCCTGTCCGACCTCTCGCAGGCCGAACAGGGCAACATCATCAAGCAGTTCGGCAACCCGAACCTCGTCCTGCTGCAACGCATCGACCGCCTGCCGGTAAACTGGAGCGCTAACATCAGCGGCGGCACGGCTGCGCCTGTGGGCGACGGTGGCGAAATCGGGATCATCGCCACTGCCGGGATCTCGAACAGCTGGCGCAACCGTTTCGTCACCGCGCAGACGCCGATCAACGCCAATCTCGATCTGGACACGGACTTTCGCGACGTCATCACCGACAACCGCGTGCTGGTGAACGGGCTACTCGGCTTCGGGCTGGAATTCGGCGAGAACCAGATCCGCTTTACCAATCTGTATATTCGCGACACCGTGAAACAGTCGCGCCTGTCACAGGGTGAGGATTTCCAGACCGGCTTTTCGCAGCAGATCGCCAACACCGGCTGGTTCGAGCGGCAGCTCTACAATTCGCAGTTTGTGGGGGAGTTCAAGCTGGGCGAAGTCGATATCGACCTGCGCGGCGGATTTGCTCGCACCGACCGGGAATCGCCATTCGAGACGACTTTCCAGTACGTCCGCACCAACAATCCGAACGATCCGACCGGCAATCTGTTCATCAACGTCCTCGACAGGCAGCGCGGCAACGCGGCGTTCGCGTTCTCCGACCTGACGGAGAAGCTGTATTACGGCGGGCTGGACCTCAGCTACCCGGTGACGGACTGGCTGCGGATCACGGGCGGCTATGCCTACACGGACACCGACCGCTTTTCCGAACGGCGGGAGTTTCTGGTCAATGCCGCCACCGATTTCGACGACGCGGTGGGGGCCTTGCGCCCCGACCTGCTGCTGGGCGACGCGCTGATCGATTTTTACGGCTTTGGCCTCATCGAAACCACCCAGTCGGACCCGGCCTTCCGCGCCGGGCTGGAGATACATGCCGGCTATGCCCAGGTGAACTTGCGGCCGCTCGACCGGCTGACGATCGATCTGGGCCTGCGTTACGAGGATGCGCGGCAAACCGTAAACCCCGTCGCCCTGTCCAGCGCGCCAGTAAACCCGAACGCGAGCACCTTCCTCGGCAACGATTATTTCCTGCCGGGCGTGACCGTCACCTGGGAAGCGACCGACCAATTGCAGCTTCGCGCCGCCGCCTCGCGCACCATTGCCCGGCCGCAATTCCGCGAGCTGATCTTCCAGACATACTTCGACCCGGAAACGAACCGCCAGTTCAACGGGAATCCGTTCCTGGTGGACAGCGAATTGACCAATGCGGAAGTTCGCGCCGAATACTACTTCGGCCGCGGAAACCGCGCATCGATCGCGGGCTTCTACAAGGACATCAAACGGCCGATCGAGGCGTTCTCCAGCTTTTCCGACAACGACCAGCTGACCAGCTTCGCCAACGCGCCCAGCGCGGAGCTTTACGGCCTGGAGGCCGACCTGCAATTCGGCTTCGATCTGGGCAGTCTGGGCGGGTGGTTCGCCTCGAAACAGCTGATCGCCATCGCCAATTACACGTTCACCCAGTCGTCCATTTCGGTGCGCGAAGGCGACAGCACCTTCGTATTCCCTCAGGGCGAGCGTCCGGCGAGCGACTTCTTCTTTGACGGGCGGCCGCTCACCGGACAATCGGACCACCTGGTGAACTTCCAGCTCGGCTTCGAGGATCAGGAAAAGCTGCAGCAACTAACCCTGCTGCTTTCCTATGCCAGCCAGCGGGTCACATCACGCGGCACAAGCGGCTTGCCGGACATCGTCGAGGATCCGGGACTGCGGGTCGATCTGGTCGCGCGAGAGGCGGTCCGTTTTCTTGGCGTTCCGCTGGAACTGAAGTTCGAAGCGCGCAACATCTTCGGCCGCGACAATTTCGAGTTCCAGTCGAACGGCGCGAACCGGGTTGAAATCAACAGCTATGACGTCGGGACTACGATTGCGGTATCGGCCGCTTACGACTTCTAGCACCACCCCTCGACGGCGTAGCGGCCGCGTCGTTGTACGTCGCAGCGGGGCCGACAACCTCAAAATCCGCCGCGAGCCCTTTGCGGTGCAGGCATGGCGGGAGAAAGCGGGAGATGTGCGCTCCCGTTCCTTCATCAATGCACGGGCGGATCGGTGCGCGGCACCGCGCCAACGGGCGCGACGGGTTCGCCGGGCCGCCGCGGGGGCAGCGCGTCCTCCGGCACATCGTCGATCTGCATGTCGGGCGTCGCTACGCCGTCGAAATTGCGCACTTGGACGCTGATGCGCTTCCCATTCCACCGCAGTTCATTGAAGCTGGGCGGAGTGGATCGGACGCGTTTGGACAAGGTTCCCGCACCGATCATCCGCACCGGACCGTTGGGCGTCTGTTCAACGAGGTCGAAGGCGTCATGCACATGGCCGCTGAGCACACCCAGAACAGGGCGCGTGGCGAGCTCGGCCAGCGCGTTGGCACCGCCATGCGTCAGCACCTTCCCCATCCGGTTTACCTCGACCAGCGGATGATGCACCGCTACCAGAGCCTGTTTGCCGGGGGGCAGAGCGTCGAGCGCGGCGAGACACTGATGCAGCGCCGGCTCCGTCACCCAGCCATAGGACCACGGCCAGCGCGGCTGCCACCGGCGCACGGTCTTGAGCGGCACGATCGCCAGGCCAGGCAGGTCGATGACGCGCTCTACCTTCTCCTGCATGCCCCGAAACCGCTTGTACGGGTCGGTGAACCGCTCCCACGGGTTGAAATACGGCAGGTCGTGATTGCCGACCTCAACCGTGACCGGCACATCAAGGCTGTTGATCCAGCGCGTCGCGGCGGCGAACTCACGGTGACGCGCGCGCATGGTGAGGTCACCGGTAATGGCCACGGCGGCAGGTTTCTGCCGAGCGATCTCCGCCTTCGTCCACTCCAGCGCGCGGGTATCCTCCAGTCCGAAATGAATGTCCGAGATGTGAAAGATGAGCAGGTCGTCAGTAGCCATGCGCGCTCGCTATCAGATTGAGGTTCCACTCCGCGAGCGTGAACTGCGGCTTTTCCGTTAACGTCCTTGGTTCGCCATCCATCAGGATGTCGACGGCGCTCCCATCCTCCACCCGCACCGTCAGACTGTCGAGGAGCCCCAGCCGGTCATGCGGTCCTTTACGGAAATCGCGTCGGAGCAAGGCCCAACCCTGCGCCAGGAACTCGGTCAGATTGTCGGCATGATAGGCGTCGAGCTGGATGCCGCGATGGCTCGGCGTCAGCTTCAGCAGCGGAAAACTTTGCCCTGCACCAAGGGGGGGATCGACGCAGACGACCCCCGCCCCCCGCGTCGTCCGGCCGATCGCTTCTCCTGCCTGCGCGGCAACCGCAGCCGCATCGCCTTCGCGCAAGGCTTCACGCACCGTGTGCCAACTAGATCCGGGTCCAACAAGCAGGTCGACCAACGCCTTTCCCGCTTCGCAGGCGATGCCATTGATCCGTGTTGGCCGCATCGCGCCGCGCGCCACGCGATCAACGATTTCCTCCGCCTCGGCCTCGCCGTGCATCCGCTTTGCCAGCAGGTTCTGGGTACCGCCGGGCAGCACCAGCACGTCGCCTTCCCAGCCCTCCAGAGCGGTGGCCACGGTGTTGGCTGTTCCATCGCCAGTAAAAATCGAGACCAGCGGATTTCCCGCCGCCTGCATTTGCGCAGGCGTTGGCGCTCTGTCGTCTGGGAAACACATCACGCGGTCGACCGTCCAGCCCCGCTGCTCGAACGCGCTGCGCAGCGCGTCGCCTGTTGCCGGATCGTTGCTACCGCTCGCGCGGTTCGTCACCAGCCAGGTTGTTCGCGCTGTCGCTGTCATGTCGGGAACTATGCGCGAGCGTGCTGTCCCGTTCCCCAACTGCGAAACTACAGCCGGCGCGACAGGATCATCCAGCCGGTAACCAGGTTCAGCGCGCTGTAGAGCGCATAGGCGAACGCCACCTCGGGCCATTCATTCGCGGCCAGCATCATCGCCGCGGTCAGCAGAAGGAATTCGAATGCCAGCATGATCCCGCCGCCCCTTGCGCCGCGGCCGCGGGTAAGCTGGCGAATCAGCGGATGATCGCTGTCCAGCACCGCGCGATGCAGTGCAAAATTGCCCACCCCCAGGATGAAGATCATGATGAGCGCCATTCTCATCCTCATGATTGCGCATCGCTGGTCGAGCGCCAAGCGCATTCTGTCGGCTGCGCCGCCGCAATCATCCAATGCCTCATCCCTTTGTCGACCAGTTGCTGCCCGGCGCGCCGGTTTGCTCCATCACAGGACCGACCGGACCGATGCCGATCCGGTCCTTCATGGGAGACGTGAAATGAATACCCTGCTTGGCCTTGCCGCCGCGACAGCAGCGTTGATGGCAGTTGCGCCCGCCGTCGCTGCTCCGGAAGAGATGCGGCAGATCAACGTCCAGTATGGCGACCTCGATCTCGCCAGCCCGGAAGGACGGAAAGTGCTGGAGCGCCGCCTGACCAACGCCGCGCGTGAGGTGTGCGGCATCGATGATCAGAGGACCGGTTCGCGCATACGCAAACCACAGGAAACGCACTGCTATCGGCAGGCGCGCGCCACTGCAATGCAGCGGTACGCCGTAGTCATCGAGCGCGATCAGCTTGGCGGCTAGACCCGAGCCGTCAACTGGGGCCCCGGTCCTCTAGTCCCGGCCGGGGTCCGCTTTTTCGCCCGTATCGCTAGTTCAACGGCCAGCCATTGCCTTAACTCTGGGTAGGTATGTGCGCCCGATCCGCAACGTACCTCCGCCGATTAGCTCGGCTACCCAAGTTCCCAGTCCGTCGTGGCGCAGGCCGCTGATGCGGTCCCGGCGAACAATGGTCGAGCGGTGAATTCGGATGAAGTCAGCCGGGTCCAGCTTTTCCTCAAGTCCCGCTATGGTTTGCAACATCAGATAGGTGCGATCGGCCAGGTGCAGGCGGACGTAATCGCGTTCCGCATCGATCTGCTGCACATCGGCAACAGCCACGCGGATGAGTTCGGCCCGGTGGGGGATCCAGATTTCCTCCAGCCAGCGTCCGCTCGCACCTGTCCCCGCGCGACTCCCTCGCTCCCAGGCGCGTTCGACCGCGCGGACCAGGCGTTCGGCGCGCACAGGCTTCAGCACGTAATCCACGGCTTCCAAATCGAACGCCTCCACCGCGAATTCCTCGTGCGCGGTGACGAAGATCACGGCCGTGCGCCGACCCATGCGCGCAAGCTCCCGCGCCACCGTTAGCCCGTCTGCTTCGGGCATGGTCATGTCGAGCAGAACCAGATCGGGCTGCAAGGCTTTCACCAGCCGCAGGGCCGCCGCTCCGTCGCTGGCCGTGCCCACCACGCGCAAGCTGTCGATCCCGGCGCAGATTACCTGCATCCGTTCAACCGCCAGCGGCTCGTCATCGACGATCAGGGTGCGCAGGGTGTCAGGCTCGGCAGGGCGGTTCATGCATCCTCCAGCGGGATCCTCAGTTCGGTCTGAAAACCTGTTCCGGCTGAACCGGTTGTGACTTGTGCGTCCGGTCCAAACCTGACCAGCAGACGGTCGCGCACATTGGCAAGGCCGATGCCCAGCCCGCCGGCCTTCACATCCGCTGCTCCCGGTCCGTCATCGCCGACGCTGAGGATGAGCCAGCCATCCTCGGCGCGCGCGGTCAGCACGATCGTGACCGGGCGGCTGCTGGTGGCGACCGCGTATTTGACCGAATTTTCCACCAGCGGTTGCAGGATCATGCCGGGCACCTGCACGCCTGCAAGTTCGGCGGGCAGGTCTATGCGCGTGCGCAAGCGGCGCGGGAACCGGACCTTTTCGATCTCCAGATACAGCTGTTGCAGGGCGAACTCGTCCGCCAGCGGCACATCGCCCGATCGGTCACCTGCAAGGCTCTGGCGATAGAAATGCGATATGTTGTGGATCATTTCCTCGGCATCCGCGGTTCGCTTGGTGATCACCAGGGCGGACAGGGAATTGAGGGTGTTGAACAGGAAATGCGGATTGATCTGGTAACGCAGCGAGCGCAGCTCCGCCGCGTTGGCGGCCCGCGCGAATTCGCCCGCCCGCCGTTCGGCCACCCGCGCCTGTACGCCGGCCTGTAATGCGAGGTAAATGGCCGACCAGGCAAGCAGCAGGAAGTAGGTGCTGAGCGCCACCTCGAACGTCAACCGCCAGCGGTCCAGCTGGGTTGGTGCGGGCGCGATAAGGATGCTGGGCGGCCGATCAGCGGCGGCACCTGTCTGCCCTGCCGGCCCGCGCGGCAGGTCGAGCAGCAGATTGCCCGCTGCGTCGCGGCGATAGGCAAAGCCACGTTCGCGCCCGATCTGCTGCTCGATACGGCTCTCAAGCGGTTTGAACAGCATGACATTGACCTGTGCCGTCAGCAGGGCCGCTGGCATCGCGGCGAGCAGCGCCACCACAATCTTGGTGCCGAGCGAGCGCTGCGCCACCCAGGCCAGACACTGCCACAGCAGCAGGGTGATGGCCGCCCCGGCGAGGCAGACCACGCCCCGGCGCCAGATCAGCTCGCTCTGGAGCACGGGCAGCACGAGCGCACTGCGGAGGGAGAGGAGGAGGAAGTACGCCAGCCATGCGCCGACGATGGATGCGGCAACAGTCCGGAACCGGAGACGCTCGGCAGGCTGGGAGAGCGGGGCGGAAGTCACTTCGACGGCATACAGCCAATCGCGCTCCGATGCTTGCCGATCATCGGGCGATATCGCCGCTTGGTCGAAATCGCGGCGGAACCCTGCTGACCAAGAGCGTCGCCTCCTATAGATCCGGGGCCGCCAGCTCTACGGCGGGTCGGCAAGGCTTGGCACCGGGCCTCCGCCGCCGTAAGGCAGCGCGCGCAGTTGGGAAAATAGCAGAACCGATGCAAATCATGACCGAAACGTCCATCGACTTCGCCTCCGCCAGGGAAGCGATGATCAACAGTCAGTTGCGCACCAGCGGGGTTAATGCCGGCTGGGTGCTGGCGCGGATGCGGGATGTTCCACGTGAAACATTCGTGCCGGCGTCGGCGCGCGTGGCCGCCTATGGCGACCGGGCGGTTCGGCTGGAGGACGAGCGCTTCCTCGCGGCCCCGGTGTTCTACGGCACGCTGTTGCAGGAGGCGCGTCCGGTTGCGTCCGATCGGGTACTGATCGTATCTTGCGCGCCCGACTACCTGGCCGAACTGGTGCGACCGCTGGTGGCAGAACTGAGGACGCTGACCCCGGAAGAAGCCTTGCAGCCACCTGAGTCCTCGCAAGACGCGACCCTGCTGCTCATCGACGGCGCAGCGGAAGAAGTTCCTGCCGCACTGGTTGCGCGACTTGCGCCCGATGGCCGTGCGGCTGGCGGGATCATCCGCAGCGGCGTGCAACGACTGGCGACCGGCCGGGTGGTGGGCGACGAACTGGTATGGCAGGCGGTGATCGAGATGGGCATCCCCCGGCTCACCGCCTTCGATGCGCCCAGGTCCTGGCGGTTCTGATGGCGTGCGGGAGGGGGAAGGCGGCGCTGCTCGCTGGGGCCGTGCTGATGGCGGGGTTGGCGGTGCCTGCGCAAGCCGACACTCTACGCGAGGCGCTGCGCCAGGTTTATGAGAACAATCCGACCATCCTTGCCGCCCGCGCGCAACAGCGCGTGGTGGACGAGAATGTGCCGATCCAGCGCGCCGCCGGACGTCCGGCTGTCGAAGCCAGCAGCCGCTTTACCGAGTTTCTGATCCAGGATCAGGCGAGCTTCCTCGCTCCGGAACGGGCACTCAACGCCGGAGTGAACCTCAGCGTGCCACTCTATCAGGGCGGCGGCGTGCGCAACGCCGTTCGCGCCGCGGAGCAACGGGTTGTAGCTGGTCGCGCCGACCTGCGCGGTGCGGAAAGCGCGCTGTTCACCCAGGCGGTTGCGGTGTACATGAATGTGCTGCGCGACGAAGCGGTCGCAGCGCTGGCGCAGAACCAGGTGGACGTGCTCACCACCAATCTTGAGGCAACGCGGGACCGTTTCGAGATCGGCATCCTGACCCGCACCGATGTAGCGCAATCCGAAGCGCGGCTGGCGGTTGCGATCAGCGACCTGCGATCAGCGCAGGCAAATCTCATCAGTTCGCGCGAAAACTACATCGCGATCGTCGGCGAAACACCCACCGATCTTGAGGCACCCCCGCCGCTTGGCGGCCTGCCCGGCAGTGCGGAGGACGCGGTGACTATCGCTTTGCAGAACAACCCGGACCTCATCGCCGCACGCGAACGGGCGCAGGCGAGCGAAATCGACATCCGCGTCGCGGGCGCCGGGCGACTTCCACAGGTGTCGGTGATCACCGGTTACAGCTACCAGAATTTTCTCGGCACGCTGGGCGGCGCCAACGGCGTGGCCGTGCCGCAGGCGTCCGACGGCTTGCAGGCCGGTGTGCAGCTTTCCGTCCCGCTATTCCAAGGCGGACGTCCGGCGGCGCAGCAGCGCCAGGCGCAAGCCCGCGCATCCGCCGCGCTGGAGCAGGTGGTGGAAATCGAACGCTCGATCATTGCGCAGGCCCGCTCCGCCTGGGCGAGCTATCGCGCCGCGCTGGCCATCATCGATGCCTCGGAAGGCGCGGTGGGAGCGGCCGCGCTCAGCCTGGAAGGGGTGCGGGCGGAAAACACCGTCGGTAACCGGACGGTGCTCGACATCCTCGATGCGGAGCGAGAATTGCTCAACGCGCGCGTCCAGCTCGTGGCGGCCCAGCGCAACGCATATGTTGCGGGTTTCTCCCTCCTGGCGGCGATGGGGCGGGCCGAAGCTCGCGACCTCGGGCTGGAGGACGACGGCCCGCTGTATGACCCTGCGATCAATTATGACCGTGTGCAGGGCCGCTGGTTCGACTGGAGCCGCGATCCCGATCCGGTGACGGAGGCGACCCGGACGCTTGACGTTCCGCCGGCCGATGCTTCGGTCCGGCCGATCGGACCGCTGGACAGCGGACAGGCAGAAGTTGACGAGATTGGCGATCTTGGTCCCGGCAGGTTATAAGCACCCCGCCAAGCAATAATCAGGGGCAAAGCAGAACCATGCATCAGCCGGGCGAACCATCGGTGGAACTCCTTCTCGACCGGATCAAGAAAGTGATTGCCCGCGAAAACGAGCGGACCGGAGAGGTGCGCGGCGTGGCGGCTGATCCGACCCGCTCACCGCGTGACGCGGCCGGCGACGACCACAGAACCGAGCCGGTGGACCCGGAGGAAGCAGCCGAGGTGCTGGACCTTGAGGAGGACGAGATCGTCACCCCTCCCCCCTACAGTGCGGTGCAGGACGATGCTGCGGCAATTCCGCTGGCGGGCGAGTACGACGACGACCTCGTCGAATACGGCTGGGCCGAGGCCGAGGCTGAGGCGCCGCAAGAGGCCGCTCTCCCTGCTCCAGGCGGCGGGCAGGAGCACGAGCCCGACACGCATGGGAGCACGGAACCGCTCGCCAGCACGCAGACCGCTGCGGCCACGCGCGAAACACTGGCCGCGCTGTCGGTGCTCAGCGCCCTGACGCGTTCACAGAACAGTGGCACTGGCGAACGACCGCTGGATGAGATCACCCGCGACCTGCTGCGCCCGATGCTGGCGGAATGGCTGGACACAAACCTCCCTCCGCTGGTCGAACGGCTGGTGCAGGCAGAAATAAGACGCATCATCGGCATCGGACGCTAGGCGCTTCCTATTCCCGCGGCGGCGCGATAGGACAAAGCGCATGAAAACAGCTCTTCTCGCGTTTGCCGCCACGCTGCTCGCTTCCACGCCCCTGCAGGCACAAGATCGCCCCGCCATGACGGCGGAAGATCTCGTCACCATGCCGCGCCTCGGCACCCCTGTCGTGTCACCGGACGGGCGCGCCACGGTATATGGCGTCACCACCACCGACCCGCAGAATCTCAGGCGCAGCACCACCCATTACCTCCTTCCCCTCGCCGGTAACGCCGCGTCCCCCGTGCGCGTTGCGCTGCCCGATGGCGCGAACAGCGCCGCGTTTGGTCAGGACGGAATGCTGTACTTCCTTGCCAGCGGTGCACCGGCGACCGGCGGCGCAGCGGTTGCCCAGGTGTGGCGGGCGTCCGTTGCACCCGATGGGCAGGTCAGCAGGCTTGAACAGGTCACGCAGTTTGCCAGCGCGGTCGACGGCTTTGCCGTGGCGCCGGCCGGCAATCGCCTCGCCGTGTGGCGCGCCCTGCCCCGCGATTGCAGCGACTTCGATTGCGGCGGCCGGCCGACCGCTGCTCCCGAAGTGGGAGAGGCACGGGTCTATGACATAGCCGACGGCTTTTACCGGCACTGGGACACCTGGCTGACGCCGGGCGAAATGTCGCGCGTGTTCGTGTTCCCGCTGGTCGACGGGCGGGTCAACGGCGCCGGCGTGCCTCTTGACGGACCCGCAGGCACCTTGACCGGCAACACGCCCACCCGGCCCTTTGGCGGAAGCGAGGACGTCGCCTGGGCACACGATGGCAATGCGGTGTTCTTCGTCGCCCGGCAGGCAGATGCTGACGAGCCCCGCTCTACCAATCTCGACATCTGGCGGTCGTCGCTGGATGGCGGCGCGCCCCGCAATCTGACCGAGGCGAACGAAGCGGCAGACACCCTGCCCACCCCCTCACCCGACGGACGCTGGCTCGCCTATCTCGCCATGGCCCGGCCGGGGTATGAATCGGATCGCCAGGTGATCCAGCTGCGCGACCTGCGCAGCGGACAAGTGCGCGCGCTGACACAGGGTTTCGATCGCAGCTTCGGCTCTCTCGCTTGGACGCCCGACAGCCGACACCTCATCGCGACGGCGCAGGATGTGCTCGATACGCCCGCTTTCCGTATCGATATACGTACTGGCCGGGCAGAGCGGCTGGACCTGCTGCCCGGCAACGAAGCGCATCTCGGCAACGTCACTCCGCTGAGCGGCGGTCGCCTGCTGTTCACTCGCGATTCCATTGCCGCCCCGGCTGAACTCTACCTCTCCGACGCGCGCCAGGCACGGCAACTGACGCGGGTGGCGAGCGAGCGCATTGCGCAGCTGGCCCCGGTCGCCACGCGGCGCTTCAGCTTCGCGGGCGCCGGCGGTGCCCAAGTGTGGGGCCAGATCACCAAGCCGGAGGGCGTAACCGAGCGTCTGCCGGCCATTCTCTACATCCACGGTGGGCCGCAGGGCTCGTTCAACGACGCCTGGTCAACCCGCTGGAATCCGCGCGTTCTGGCCAGCCAGGGCTATGCGGTCATCTCGGTCGATTTCCACGGTTCAACCGGCTATGGTCAGGACTTCGTCGACGCCATCAACCGGGACTGGGGTGGCAAGCCGCTGGAGGATCTGCAGAAAGGGCTGGCCGCCGCCCTCGCCCTTGATCCCCAGATCGACGGCGAGCGGGCCTGCGCAATGGGCGCGTCCTATGGCGGTTACATGGTCAACTGGATTGCCGGCAGGTGGCCGGACCGGTTCGATTGCCTGGTCAATCACAACGGCCTGTTCGACACCCGGGCGTTCTATTACGCGACGGAAGAGCAATGGTTTCCCCGGTGGGACTTTGGCGGCGGATACCAGGAAAACCGCGAACTGTATGAGCGGTGGAACCCGGTGAACTACGTCACCCAGTGGCGCACGCCGATGCTGGTGGTGATCGGCGAACGCGATTTCCGCGTCCCCTATACGCAGGGTCTTGGCGCCTACACCGCCCTTACCGATCAGAACGTGCCGGGCAGGCTGCTGGTATTTCCCTCAGAAAACCACTGGGTACTGGGCGCGGCCAATTCGCTACGATGGCACAATGAAGTGTTTGCCTGGCTCGACCGGTGGCTGAAGCGGGGCGGCGCGGAGCAGTGATCGGGTCAGGTGCGATCCACAAGGCACAGCGCGCTCTGGCCAAATGCGGCGGCGCAGAGGCCGAGCGGCACATCTTCCTTTGCGCGATCTCGGAAAAGCAGAAGTGCTGCTCGCGCGAGGACGGCAAGGAAGCCTGGAGCTACCTGAAAAAGCGCCTGAAGGAACTCAGGCTGACCGGGCCGCGGGAGCTTGACGAGGACACTGTGAAGCGGCGTGGCGGGATCGCCCGCACCAAAGCCGACTGCCTGCAGATCTGCGAAGCCGGGCCGATCGCGGTCGTCTGGCCCGACAATATATGGTATCACTCGTGCCATCCCGCGGCACTGGAACGCATCATTCAGGAGCATCTGATCGGCGGACGCCCGGTGGCGGAATATCGCCTCAATCCTGCCAGCGGCTAGCTGGCCGGCGCCGTTGCCGCTCGTCCAGCGGATCCTCGATCGCTTCGTCATGGCCGGTGCCGCTGGACAGGAATACCAGGCTCATCAGCGCGCCCGTCAGCATGAAGGTCAGTCCCAGGCCAAGCGCGAGAGCGATGTAGAAGTGGTAGGAGACCGGCTCGCCGCTCCACCATACCAGCGCAAAGGCGACTGCGATGATGCCGGTCGCTGCGGCAGCGAGCCACTTCATCAGCCGCCGGAACCTTCGCCAGGCATGGCTGGCGGTGTGGGCGTCGTCGAGCGGGCTGGGCTTTACCATGGCGCGCGATGTGGGCGATCGGGCGGGCAGTTGCAATCCCGTGAAGGTCGCAGCTTGGGGAATGGTCAACTTCGCCAAGCTGTGTCACACTGCCTGTCCGTCCTCGGCAAAGGGAGCACGACCGATGACCATTGGCCGTATCATATCAGGCCGCGACCCTGCCGCCATCATCACCTGCGACGCCGACGCGCGCCTGTCAGACGCTGTGGAGTGCCTTGCTGCGCGTCGCATCGGCGCACTTCCGGTGATGCAGGGAGGTGATGTTGCCGGCATCCTGTCGGAACGTGACATCATCTACCGGCTGCGCGAAGAGGGTGCGGCGTGCCTCGAGCGGTTGGTGACAGAGGTGATGACGGCCCCCGCGATCACGGTGGAGCGCGCCACCAGCATTGACGACGCACTGGAGCTGATGACCCGCCGCCGCATCCGCCACCTGCCGGTTGTCGAAGGTGGTCAGATGCTGGGCTTTGTATCCATCGGCGATCTGGTCAAAGCCAAGATCGACATGGCCCTGCGCGAGGCGGAACAGATGCGGCAGTATATCCGCACCGCTTGAGTGTCGCGTCTTGCATGCCTAAATTATGCGCATGGCTGATCCATTGACTCTTTCTCCCGCCGCTGCTGCTCGCGTCGCGCATATCGCGCAGCGGCAGGCGAAGGCGCCACTGCTGCGCCTGTCGGTGGAAGGCGGCGGCTGCTCGGGTTTCCAGTACCGCTTTGGCCTTGCCGACACGGTGGAGCCGGATGACATGGTAAGCGAGACGGATGGGGTGCGGCTGGTGGTGGATCCCGTCAGCCTCGACCTCGTTGCGGGAAGCACCGTCGACTTCGTCGAATCGCTTGGCGGAGCGGCCTTCCGCGTCACCAACCCGCTGGCCGCAGCCGGCTGCGGATGCGGGTCGTCCTTCGGCATTTAGATTAGACCCGCTGACGCGCACGGGTTAGACGTGCGCCATGAAAATCGCCACCTTCAACATCAACGGCGTGAAGGCTCGCCTCCCGCGGCTCCTCGAATGGCTGGAAGAGACGCAGCCTGCGGTCGCCTGCCTGCAGGAGATCAAGACGACCGATGACGCCTTTCCGGCGGATGAGTTCGGCAAGCTGGGTTACCACGCCATCTGGCATGGGCAGAAAGGGTTCAACGGCGTCGCGATTCTTGCTCACGGAGTTGAGCCTCAGGAGACACAGCGCGGCTTGCCGGGTGACGATGCCGACGACCAGGCCCGCTATCTGGAGGCGGAGGTCCACGGCATCCGGATCGCGTCGATCTACCTGCCCAACGGCAATCCGCTGCCCGGCCCCAAGTTCGACTACAAACTTGCCTGGTTCGATCGACTCCGGGCGCATGCCGCGCAGCTTTGGCAATCCGAGGTGCCGACCATCCTCGCGGGCGATTACAATGTGATTCCGACCGACAAGGACATCTGGTCCGGCCGCGTGATCGAGGAAGACGCGCTGGTGATGCCCCAGTCGCGCGACGCGTATGCGCGGTTGCTGGCCGATGGATGGGCCGACGCGATCGGCACGCTCAACCCGGAAGGCGGGGTGTGGACCTACTGGGACTATCAGGCGGGCGCCTGGCCGCGGGACCATGGCTTCCGCATCGACCACCTGCTGTTGTCCCCGGAATGCGCGGACCAGCTGGTCGCCGCCGGGGTGAACAAGGAGCATCGCGGCCGCGACAAGGCCAGCGACCACGCGCCGGTCTGGGTGGAACTGGGAGAGCGGCCCAATTCACCCCGCTGAGGCTGCCCGCCCTATTTGTAGAAGATGTGGCGGTTGATGGTGGTGGCCGCGACCCGGCGCTTGGCCCAGCCTGGCTTCACGTAATTGGCGTGAAAATACAGTGCGGCATCCGCCTCGCTGTCCCAGTGATCGTAGTGCGCAATCTGCGCAATCACCTTCGCCTGGGCCCAGGCGGAGGAGTTCTCCGGAATACGGGGCATGGTACCCCGCTTCACGAAGGAAAACTGCGAGCGCTGATACACGACGCCGCAATAGGAATTGGGAAATTGTGGAGAGTGCTTGCGGTTGATGACCACCTTGGCGACCGCCAGCTGTCCTGCCAGGGGCTCGCCCCGGGCCTCGAAGTAGATCGCGCCTGCCAGGCAGCGCATGTCTTCGGACAGACTATCGGGAGTGTCCATCACCGCCACCAGTTCGCGCAGAGAGGTGGCCCGCGGCGTGGTTGTGTCCTGATCCTCGTCGCCTGGTTGAGCCACGGCTTCGGCGACCGGAAGAGGCTGTACCCCTGCATTTGTGACGAACACCGGAACCGGATCGGAAATGGTTGGTTTGTTTGGAACAGACAGGAAGGGAAGGTCTGCTTCCTGGGCCAGCGCGACCCCATGGTCCGCGCCGAAGATAAGCATTGTCGCGACCAAGGCTGCAGAGCCTGAGGTCAAAGTCATTGTCCGTCGACGCACTGCGTCTCACCTTTAGGGCGGTGAATGGTCCTGCGCAGGCGGGTGCAGCAGCGCGTTCAACGCTGCGGAACCTTGAATGCAATGGCAGCCTGCCGGCCATCCCCCGTCTGCGCGCTAACAATCAGGGCAAACAATGCCCCGCTCGCCGCCTGCGCTGTTGGGAAGTGCCTTCGTGGATAGCGTAAGCGGGTGGCCGGTCAACAGCCCAGCGCCTCAATCCTGCCTTAATTCGATGAACCGTTCCGGTTGTGGGACATCCAGTTCGATGATCCACAGGGCGCCATCCTGTTCGCCTCTCTGGGCAAGATAAACCGTCATATCCCTTTGCTTATCAGTTACTTGCTTGGTTATCTGGGTGAACACCCGGGACCCATCCAGTTGCGGCATCCGCTCCCACAAACGCGGATTTCTGCCATTTTCGATGGTTAACAGCAGGACACTGCCAGCATCCCGGTCTCCGCGCTGGATCACCGTGGTGAACCCGCCCGCAGCTTCAACGGCGCGGCGCCAGCCAGCTACCTCCAGGTGGGTCGGCAGTCGCTGCGTCATTCATCCGAGCCGGCAGCATCATACCCTGCAAGGGACGACAGCGGGATCCGCGAGCGCATGAAGGTGCCGGTACCGCGTCCGATCTCCTCGCCGGCGGCATCAATCAGCCGCGCTTCCGCGATGAGCACCCGGCGGCGCCCGCTCACCCACCTGCCCTCGGCGCGCACCTCCCCCTCGGTGACCGGCTTGGTGAACAGCAGGGTAAAGGCTGTTGTCAGCAGAAAGCGATCGGTGACGAGGGTATTGGCCGCATAGAAGGCGGCGTCGTCCAGCATCTTGAAATAAATGGTCCCATGCGCCGCCCCGGCCGCGTGGTAGCTTTCGGGGGTGACGGCAAAGCGGATTTCCGCCTGTCCCTCCCCGGCAATCTGAAGGCGGGATGGGAACAGGCGGTTGATCGGGGCCGAGCGATAGAGTCGCTCCAGCGCACGATAGTGGCTGTCCGCTCCTCCGGCGGATGACGCGCTGGCCAAGACCGTCAGTGCGGCTCGACCCAGCCGATCGAGCCGTCGTCACGGCGATACACCATGTTGTGCCGTCCCGTGCCCGCGTTCTTGAAGAACAGCGCGTTGGTGTTGCGCAGGTCGAGCATCATCACGGCATCGGCGACGCTGCCTTCGGGGATGTCCACCCTGGTTTCAGCGATGATGGGCGGCGCATCCGGCGCCTCCTCCTCTTCGCCGGCGCCACCAGCGAAGACGCGATAGGCGGCCTCTTCCTCCTCGCGCGGGGACAGCACCCGTTCGCTGTGCGGCTTGAGGCGTGTCTTGTAGCGGCGCAGCTGCTTCTCGATCTTGCCCGCCGCGGCTTCGAACGCCTGGTGGATGTCATGGGCAACTGCCCTAGCCTTCAGGAACAGGCCATTCATCACATGCGTGACGATATCGCAGGAGAACGCCCCCCCCGGTTCCTTCCCGAATGTCACGTTGGTCGAGACAGCGCGGCTGAAATACTTGCCCACAATGTCCTGCATCCGGTCGGACACCTGTCCCTGAAGCGCAGCGCCCGTGTCGATCTGATGGCCCGATACACGAATGTCCATGTGGCTGTTCTCCCAATTCCATGTGCCTGGATAACGCTCGAGCGACCGGCGGGGGTCCGCCGAAATCAAGCCGCCTCTACTTAGGCGGAGTTCCTCATGCCAGCCAGAGCGGGCTGCGGATTTTTTCGAGAAAGGCCCGATGGCGCGCCAGCTCCTCGGCCGACGCGGAATGGGGCCGCGGGTCGCGGCGGCTGCGCCGCACTTCGGCAGCGTGGTCGCTTCGCGTATCCCGCGCCAACGTCTCGACAGCCAGTTCCAGCCCGATCTGGCGACCGCCGGTCAGCTCGACATAGACCTGCGCCAGCAGTTCCGCATCCAGCAGCGCGCCGTGCTTCACCCGGTGCGTCCGGTCGATGCCGTAGCGGGTACACAATGCGTCCAGCGACAGCTTGGCCCCCGGGTGCCGCCGCTTGGCGAGCTGCACCGTGTCAACCATGCGTTCCATGGCGATCGCAGCCATTCCGCAGATGCGCAGTTCGGCGTTGAGAAAGCCGAAGTCGAACCCGGCGTTGTGGGCCACCAGCGGCGCTTCGCCCAGAAACTCCAGCAGCTCGTCCGCGCGGTCGCCGAACAGCGGCTTGTCCGCCAGAAACGCGGCAGACAGGCCATGCACCGCTTCCGCACCTGCCGGCATGTCGCGCTGCGGGTTGAAGTACGCGTGAAACACTGCACCTGTCGGCACGCGGTTGACGATCTCGACGCAGCCGATTTCCACCATCCGGTCACCGGTTGCCGGATCAAGGCCCGTGGTTTCCGTGTCAAAGACGATTTCGCGCATGCTCTTTCTATCAATCCCGGCGCGGCGCTTGGCAAGGGACGCCGCCGCGTTCGTCACGCAGCCGGGCGACCAGCGCACGCACCTCCGCCTCGGTCCGGGCCAGTCCCGTTCCGGTGTCGATCAGGTAATCCGCCCTCGCCCGCTTGTCAGCGTCTGGCATTTGCAGAGCCAGGATGTGCGCAAACTTGTCAGGCGTCATGCCCGGCCGGGCCAGAACCCGGGTGCGCTGGACCTCGGCGGGGGCGGAGACGACGACGACCCGGTCCACCTGGGACACGCCACCCTTTTCGAACAGAAGGGGGATGTCGAACACGACTATGCCTTCGCCTGCGTGCTCCAGCAGAAAAGCCTGACGCGATGCCGCGACCGACGGGTGCACGATCGCCTCTAGCCGGGCGAGCGCCGCGGGATCGGCAAAAACTTGGGCACCCAGCTTCCCGCGCAGCACGCCGTCCGGTCCGGTGCTGCCGGGGAACGCGGCCTCTATTGGTGCGACGAGGATGCCGCCCGGGCCCTGCATGTCGTGTACGATGGCATCGGCGTCGAACACCGGCACGCCAGCGGCCCGGAACATCTGCGCGACGGTGGACTTGCCCATGCCGATGGAGCCGGTCAGGCCAAGGATGAGCGGTCTGCTCATCGCGTCAGCAAGGCCCGCAGCTCCGCATCGTGCTGGCGCGGGGCCGGCCGTCCGAAGAACAACTCGAACGCTGCAGCGGCCTGCCCGATCAGCATCGCCAGGCCGTCTATCGTACGATGGCCGGCCGCCTCGGCGCGGCGCAGAAAGGTGGTTTGCACCGGGTCCGTGATGATGTCGTAGGCGATCGCCCCGGGCGGCGCATGACTCCAGTCAAAGGCAAGCGGCGGCTGACCTTGCATTCCCAGTGCAGAGGCGTTGATCACCAAATCAAGGCAGCCTTCCCGGTCGTCGAAGGCAAAGTCCGTTGCGGAAGCAAAGTGCTCCAGTGGCGGCGTGTGGTGCTCGCCCTCTGGCGCCAGTTGCATCAGCAGAGAGCGCGCCTTGGCCCGGTCGCGTCCGGCGAGCACGATGACGAAGCCATGCTCCGCCAGGGCGTGAACGATGGCCCGCGCCGCGCCGCCGGTGCCGATCACACGGGCCATCCGCAGCCAGTGACGCTCGGCCAGCAACGGGGCGAGCGGTTCCACAAATCCGCCCGCGTCGGTGTTGTGTCCGCTCAGCGCGCCGCTGCCCGCCCGCACGACCGTGTTGACCGCGCCAATCGCCGACGCGTCGGTCGCGACGTGATCCAGCAAGGGCAGCACCATCTGTTTGAGGGGCATGGTGACGTTGCACCCGCGCCAATGCGGATCGTCCCGCCGTCGCTCAAGATATTCGGGTAGTCCATCGCCGGGTACTTCGGTCGCGCGATAATCCGCCTCGATCTCCAGCTTTTGCAGCCAGAACCGGTGGATCGCCGGCGATTTGGACTGCGCCACCGGGCTGCCGATGACTTCGGCGTAGGGCGTCACTGCGCCAGCTCGCCCTCGGCGCGCAGCGCAGCCAGCACTGGCAGGAGCGGCATGCCAAGGATGGTGAAGTGATCGCCCGCCACCCAGTCGAACAATTGCACCCCCCTACCCTCGATCCGGAACACGCCCACGCAATGGCCCACGTCTGGCCACTCCGCATGCAGATAGGTGTCGATGAAGGCGGCGCTCAGCTCGCGGACTTTCAGCCTGGCGAAGGAATGTTCCATGTGAACCACCTTACCTGCGCGCACCAATGCCGCTGCGCTGTGCAGTTCCATGATCTTTCCCGAAAAGAATGCCAGGTGCTCTGCCGCCATTGCGCGAGACTCCGGCTTGTCGAACCGGCGGCCTTCCACCACCACGAGCGAATC
Source organism: Porphyrobacter sp. GA68 (assembly GCF_022605525.1). Taxonomy (GTDB): domain Bacteria; phylum Pseudomonadota; class Alphaproteobacteria; order Sphingomonadales; family Sphingomonadaceae; genus Qipengyuania_B. The sequence continues at coordinate 738,180 of NZ_JAKQYJ010000001.1, read as the reverse complement.
GCTCCCCAGCACCAGCCCGCCATCCGCCACCCGAGCGGCGCAGGCCTTGGCCGCGGCGAGAGCCTGCACAATCTCGTCCGGCGGCGCCCCAGCCATGTCCTTTTCCATGGCGCGCTCGTTGATGTCCGCTGCCACCTGTTCGAAGGTGACGCCAGCCGCACGCAGCATGGCGGCGCGCGACGCGCTTTTCGAGGCCAGCCAGATCATGCCGCGCCGCCGACCCGGCTGGTCGAAGGCTGGCGATCGCGTTCGCCGATGAGGCGGATGATCGCCGCGGCGGTTTCCTCGATCGACCGGCGGGTGACATCGATCACCGGCCACCCGTGGTCGGCGAACAGGCGGCGGGCGTAATGGAGTTCGGCCTTCACCTTTTCATCGTCGACATAGTCCGTCTGGGTCTGCTCGCCCATGACCGCCAGGCGATGCCGCCTTATCTGGATCAAGCGGTCGGGCGCGGTGGTGAGGCCCACCACCAGCGGTTTTTTCAAGTCGAACAGCTTGGGGGGCGGGGGGCTTTCCACCACCAGCGGAATGTTGGCGACCTTGAAGCCGCGGTTGGCCAGATAGATCGACGTCGGCGTCTTGGACGAACGCGACACGCCTGCCAGCACGATATCCGCCTCCTCCCAATTGTCCCAGCCCACGCCGTCATCATGGGCTATGGTGAACTGGATGGCGTCGACGCGCTCAAAATAGGCGCGATCCATAATATGCTGACGGCCGGGGCGCGAATGCGCCGCTTCCTGCCCCAGTTGTCGCTCCAGCGCCTGCGTCACGCGATCGAGGACGGGCACCGCCGGGATGCCCAGATGCCGGCATCGTTCCTCCAGGGCGGCCCGCATATCAGGACTGATCATGGTGAACAGAACAAGCGCATTGTTTGCCTGAAGCTCGGGCAGAATGCGGTCGAGGTGCTGACGCGAACGGACCATTGGCCAGAAATGCCTTGTTACCTCGGCTTCCTCGAACTGGGCGAGTGCGGCCTTGGCGATCATCTCCAGCGTCTCGCCGGTCGAGTCGGACAGGAGATGAAGGTGAAGGCGCGGCATGGGTGCTGGCGACTGGCCTTTCGCGGGCTGTGGACAGATGCCCGCATAAACCACGGGAAAGGTCTGGCGACAAGTTCGCAGCGGGTTTTCACCCCCGCTGTGCCGGTCCCGCCCCGCCAGCCATGCACAATCCGCAGCAACTGTCCGCAGCCTGTGGGAAAGGGGGAAAGACTTTCGTTGACACCCACCAGGTGGCGAGTCGATGCGCTGGCTACCCTGTTCAACGGGGGAAAATGCGGGCAAAGCCGGACAATCCCCGTTCTCCACAGGGCCAACAGACTCCATCATCTTATCTATAAATTAATTGGTATTGGATTGGACACGCATGATCGAGCCGCGCCTGCTCCGAACTCTTCAAGGCCACCGGGGTCTGGCCGTACCCCTCTGGCTGATGCGGCAGGCGGGCCGCTACCTCCCGGAGTACCGCGATCTGCGGGCGCAGAAGGGCGGTTTCCTGAACCTCGTCTATGACAGCGACGCGGCCGCCGAGATCACGCTGCAACCGATCCGCCGCTTCGGTTTCGATGGCGCGATCCTGTTTTCCGACATCCTCATCGTGCCCCACGCCATGGGGCAGCACCTGGAGTTCCTGGCGGGCGAGGGGCCCCGGCTCTCGCCTCCGCTGGTGGATAGCACGCTGGAGGCGCTGGCGGCTGTGCCAGAGCGTCTCCAGCCGATTTACGACACCGTGGCCAAGGTTCGGGCCGCGCTCGCACCGGAAGTCACCCTGCTGGGCTTTGCCGGCTCTCCCTGGACGGTTGCCACCTACATGATCGCGGGCGAGGGGAGCCGCGACCAGCACGATGCTCGTGTCCTTGCCTACAATGATCCGCAAGCAATGGATGCCATCATCCGCGCCATCGAGGCTGTAACGGTGGACTATCTCGCCGGGCAGATCGCTGCCGGGGCGCAGGCGGTGCAATTATTCGATTCATGGTCAGGCAGCCTCGCCCCCGCCGAGTTCGAACGGTGGGTCATCGCGCCCACCAGCAGGATCGTTGCCGCCCTGGCGCAGCGGTGCTCCGGCACACCCGTCATCGGCTTCCCCAAGGGAGCGGGCGCAAAGCTGCCCGCCTATGTGCGCGAAACCGGCATCCGGGCGGTTGGCATCGACGAGACGCACGACCCGGCCTGGATCGACGCCAACCTGCCTTACGATGTCTGCGTGCAGGGCAATCTCGACCCGCTCCTCCTCCTCGCCGGAGGAGCCGCGCAGGATGCCGCAGTCGCGCACATCCTCAAGGCGTTCGACAACCGGCCGCACATCTTCAACCTGGGGCACGGCATCGACCGGCGCACACCCATCGCACATGTCGAGCGTCTGGTTGCGCAAGTTCGCGGCTGGAGGGGGTGACGGCCATGGCAAGAGCGGATAAATGCGCGTCATGCAGGACGTTCTCGCTGTGACCTACCTGTGGCTGAAGGCGGGACACATCATCTTCGTGATCTTCTGGATGGCGGGTCTGTTCATGTTGCCCCGCTTCTTCGTCTATCACCAGGAGGCGGGCGCCGGATCGGACGAGGCGGCGCGGTGGGTGGACCGGGAAAGCAAGCTGCTCAAGATCATCCTGCTTCCCTCCATAATCGTGGTCTGGGTGCTGGGCATCGCGCTGGCGTTCAGTATCGCCGCCTGGGATCAGGGCTGGCTGCATGCCAAGCTGCTGCTGGTGCTGATTTTGTCGGCGTACCACGGCTATCTGGCTGGCTATGCGAAGAAGCTGGCGCGGGGCGAGCAGGCGCTTGCCGGCAGAACCCTGCGCCTCCTGAACGAAGTTCCGGGCGTGACGGTCGCCGTGATCGTGGTTCTGGTGGTCGTGAAGCCTTTCTGACGGGCACTGCGCGCGGGCGATTGACGCGCGTGTGCAGCCGGCTTATCTGACCTCCCGACGCGCCGCTCTCTTCCCCCTGCGGCAGGTTCGCTTTCCCCATACGCTGTAACCAGCCGTCATATCTTCTACTCTTTTCCAAGCGATCAACCTCATGCACCTCAAAGAACTCAAGGCGAAGACTCCCGCCGAACTCGTCCAGATGGCCGAAGAGCTGGAGGTGGAGGGCGCCTCCACGATGCGTCGGCAGGATCTGATGTTCTGCATCCTGCGCGAACTCGCCGAAGACGAGGATTACCAAGAACAGATCATGGGTGTCGGCACCATCGAGGTGCTGCAGGACGGGTTCGGCTTCCTGCGCTCGCCCGAGGCGAATTACCTCGCGGGACCGGACGACATCTATGTCTCGCCCAACCAGATTCGCCGCTGGGGCTTGCGGACAGGCGACACGGTGGAAGGCGAGATCCGCGCCCCGCGCGAGGGAGAACGTTACTTTGCCCTCACCAGCCTGAAGACGGTCAATTTCGATGATCCCGATGCAGTGCGGCTGCGGACGAACTTCGACAATCTCACCCCGCTCTATCCCGACAGCAAGCTGACGCTGGACGTTGCCGATCCGACGGTGAAGGACAAGTCGGCCCGCGTCATCGATATCATCGCGCCGCAGGGCAAGGGACAGCGCGCGCTGATCGTCGCCCCGCCGCGCACCGGCAAGACGGTGCTGTTGCAGAACATCGCCAAGGCGATCACCGACAATCATCCCGAAGTGTTCCTGCTGGTGCTTCTGGTCGACGAACGGCCCGAGGAAGTCACCGACATGCAGCGCAGCGTGAAGGGTGAAGTCATCTCCTCCACCTTTGACGAACCGGCGACCCGCCATGTGCAGGTGGCCGAAATGGTGATCGAGAAAGCCAAGCGTCTGGTGGAACACAAGCGCGACGTGGTGATCCTGCTCGACTCGATCACTCGCTTGGGGCGGGCCTACAACACGGTTGTGCCGTCATCGGGCAAGGTGCTGACCGGCGGTGTCGATTCAAACGCACTGCAACGGCCCAAGCGGTTCTTCGGCGCCGCTCGCAACATCGAGGAGGGCGGTTCGCTGTCCATCATCGCCACGGCGCTGATCGACACCGGCAGCCGCATGGACGAAGTGATCTTTGAAGAATTCAAGGGAACCGGCAATTCGGAAATCGTGCTCGACCGCAAGGTGGCGGACAAGCGCATTTTCCCCGCCCTTGACGTCGGCAAGTCCGGCACCCGCAAGGAAGAGCTGCTGGTGGAGAAGGACAAGCTGTCCAAGATGTGGGTGCTTCGGCGTATTCTCATGCAGATGGGAACAGTCGACGCGATGGAGTTCCTGCTCGACAAGATGAAGGACTCCAAGACCAACGAAGATTTCTTCGCCACGATGAATCAGTAAACCATCCGTTTACTGCCTGCGTTTACGACGACTCTCCTGCTGCCCGGGAGAGTCGCTTCATGCGTCAGATTGCCTATACGAGCGTCGCCACAGATGAGCTGGGGCAGGACGATCTGTTCCGCATCGTGGAAAAGTCTGTCAGCAATAACATGGACCGGGGCGTGACCGGCTTCCTCGTCTATGCGGGCAATCAATTCTTCCAACTGATCGAGGGGGAGGAAGTGGCGCTGCGCGGTCTGCTCCGGACACTGGAGAAAGACACGCGCCATTGCGACATCCAGATCGTCCTCGATTTGCCGGCGATGGCCGCGCGGTTTCCCCGCTGGCGGATGCAGCGGGTCGGACGCACCGGCGATGCGCTGGCCCAGGTGCGCGCTGAACTCGCCAAGGATCAAAGCGGCCAGCAGGTGCTTCGCCACCTTCACGGCTTCATCGAACGCACCGGATCGCCGGAACTCGTCGGGCAGTAGGGTTCTTGCGGCCTGGACCGGCCATCGCGCTGACCAGCATCGCATTGAACTGAGCGGGCCGCCCTGCTGCGCCTGCAACAGCAAGCAGGACAGGCCTGCCGGTCCCATCGGAACGCGCCGGAACGCGCGCAGGGCCGCACCGCTAGTATGCGTCCGCAGCAATTTACCGCATGGGCAGGGCGGCCGCCATCTGTGGCCGTGCGCTGCAGCGCTTCACCAGCAGGTTCCGGCGCAGATCGTCTCCGGAAAAACCGATCACGACGCGCTCCTCCTGCGCAAGACACAGGTCCAGCGCGCCTGCCTGCGATGGGTCCAGAGTGATCGTGTAAGCACCGGGTCGAACTTCTTCGAAGACATAGTAGCCATCGCTCTCCGAGCGGGATTCTGCAATCATTTGTCCCTTGTTGTCGAGCATGTGGAGCCGGACGCTCGCGACGGGCCGGGCGTCGGCGCCTTCGGCGAAGGCAACGGTGCCTTCCACCGCCCCCAATGCCACAACCGGATAATCGGCTGCCTGCAGGCGGCCGCCGCGCGGAACCACCGTGACCCCGCGATTGAGCGGCGCGAGCGCGATGTCCGGCAAGGAAGCCGGGTCGAGTTGCAAGCTGACCGGCTGACCGGCTGGCAGGTTGACCAGGCGTGCGACGCCGCCCTTGTCGGTTTTCGCGAGTTCGTTTGACGTCATGAAGGTTACTTGGGGAAGGGGGCGATCGTTGTTGCCGAACCGTCCGTCGCCATCCATGTCCTGAAACGCGCGCACGATTGCGCCGCCACCGGACGCCAGCCCCGGTTGCGCGACGAAGAACCGCCCCTGCAGGGGATCGCGCCCCAAGCTCGCCGCCAGGCGCAGACCGACCGCATAGCTGCCGTCGCCGAACCTGTAACCGGCGTCGGCGGAAAGGGCGAACCGATCGAACTGCCGGACAAAGGCGATGGACCCCTGCGGCGCGCGGCGGGCGAAGTCGTACCCCACAGTCGCTCGCAGCGAGCTGTCGGGACCAAGCGCCCAATCCACCTGGGCATCCGCCGTGACCAGGCGGGCGTGCGGCACGACTTCGTAGCTGATCCCGGCGCGTAGCCGGGTGCGGCCCTGGCTCCGCGCGGCAAGGTCAAAATTGCCGAACAGCTGCGCTGTCTTGCCTGCTGTTCCAAGCGCCGTCTGGCGAAACTCCAGCGACCCTGCGGCGAGGACGCCGGGCAGAAACGCCGACGCGCGCACAGCAGCGTTGATCTCGCGGCCGCCTTGCGCATCGACCATGTGGCGTGCGCGCAGGGAAAGTGGAAGCGCAAGCGGCCGGTCAACTGAGCCGATCACCAGATTGGTGCGCAGATCGACTTCGGTAACATGAGCCAAGGGTGTTTGCGCAAAGGAGCGGAGGTCGTCCTGGAAGCCCCCGCCATAGCGGCTGTGCGTCGCGGTGACGCTGGTGACACCCAGAGAGCCAGCGACGCCGGTTGTAGCCGCCCATTCCCCGCCTCCCGCCAGCGCGACATCGGCTTTCGCTGCCCACCGGCCGACTCCGGTTCGGGCGCCTGCCGAAAACATCCAGTTGCTTTTCTTGTTCTTCACGAACGGATTGGTTCGTTCTACCCAGGCACCGCTCACCACAGTGGTAAAGTTTGGTGTGATGCCATAGCCCACCTCTGCGACAATACGACGATCGCCGCGGTCGGCGGGTTGAAAGGTCCGCGGCCCTTCCACACCCAGCAAGGTGCGGTCCTTCTGAAGCGCGGCGACGCGATAGGTCAGGCGACCCGGCGGCAGGCGGCCGTCGCCCACCATGAACCTGCGCACTTCCTCCCGGCGTTGCCCCTGCGGACCATGAAAAACCAGCAGGAATTCGTTGAGCCCGAACTCCACCGGCACCTGCGGGAAAAAGAATGTCCGTTCGGTATCTCCGCGGAGCGATCCGAGCAGGATGCCGTTGCGGAACAGTTCGACCTCGAAACCTTCGGGCAACACTCCCCGCAGGTCGATGGTGTCGAAAACCGAGCGCGCGACCCGTTCGGTGTTGGCGATGGCGACACCCCGCCCCGTGACCGCGGCAAGGCCAAGCGGCAAAGAGAAACTGGACACATCGCCGACGGTATATTCCGTCGCTCTAAGCGGTCCCAGCAGCCTTGCCTGGGGATCGAACCTCCCCAGGGCGAGCAATGCGCCGGTGAGACCATCTGCGCTGTCGCCGGTCACGAACAGGTCTGCGCCCATCCACGCCAGATCGCCGGCGAGCCGCAAGTCTCCGCCGATCCGTGAACCCAAACCGCTGTCAGAGACGACCCGCACGGCGAGATCCGCGCTTGGCACAGTCACGGCGCGGTAGGCGAGCGGCACCATTGGCCATTCGGCGCCCTGCTCGATTGCCCGGCGGAGCAGCTTTTCGCGTGCGGCAGCCCGGGCCAGCCGTTCCTGGAAAGGAAATGGTTCAGTTGTCCTGATCAATACTTGCTGTGCACGCTGGTCCACCTCGATCTCGAGCGGCAGGAGGTGCGCGAACCAGTCGGATCGCAAATAAAGTTCGCCGTCCATGATCCCCGCCGCCTTGGCGTCAAGGATGATGGCCTCGCCGTTGCGGCGCGCGATCCGTTCCCGCAGGTCGAGACCGAGGGTACGGCCCGGTTGCAGCACCCAGCCGTCGGCCCGCGACCCTCCATCCTCGATCCGGATGGCGAGGTCGAGCAGGCGTGCCATCGCTCCGAGCGGCAGGTAAGCGGCCCCATCCTTGGCAAAGCCCGTCATCACATCCGGCGCGTCCGAACCGGACACGCTGACTTCCAGGATAATCTCGTCTTCCGGCTCGAACCCGACGGGCGTGCAGCAGTCGGGTGCCGGTCCGGTTCCTCCGGCTGCGACGGTCTGCGCCAGCCCGCCCTCCGCAGTCGCCGGGCGCCCGTGCGCAGGACTGCCCAGTGCAATCAGCGCAATGATGATCAGCGCCCCGAGGAGGCGCCACAACAGGTTCACGGCACGGCGAATTCATGCGTCGCCAGGAGCGTGCCCGGCGCGTGATCGTCATCGGTAAAGCTGATCTTCAGGCGAGTCCCCTGCCGCAAAGCAGGCTGCCCGCCCGGCAGTGGCACGGTGACCTGTCTTGCCGACACCTCGGGATAGATACCCACCCCGCGCAGGACGGCAAGCGGTTCGCCGAGTCCAGCCGCGGTGATGGTGATATCGCCATAGGCGGAGCGCGTGCCGCGGCGTGTCAGCATGAATTCCACTGCCTGAGAGCCATCCGCAGCGGTCAGAACCCGCGCGTCGGCGACGCCCGCTTCGAGGGTGGTAGCCCCGATCCGCACGATGACAGGAATGGAGAGGCCGATGCGCGGGCGGATCTTCACGCCGATGCCGCCTGTGTCCGCCACCCCCACAGCTTCGGTGATCGAAACACCATCGACTACGTCGCGGGGAACGGACACGACCTGAAAGTGCGTGCGGTATTCCCCAGGAGGCAGATCAGCGGGGGCGCGCAGCATCAAGCGCACTGTCTGCGATTCATCGGGGCGCAGGGTGACACGGCGCGGAGAGTGACGCACCATGTCGCTGGCCGGCCGCACTTCGCCGGCCGCCGGATCGCCCGCCTCCAGAGGAACAAGCTGTCCCTCCGAGGTCATCCGCAGGTCGCGCAGCGTGATCTCGTAATCACCTTCACTGGCGGCTTTGTTGTACAGGCCGATCATGGCGATCTCACGGCTTCCGTCCAGCACAAGGCGCTTGGGAAACAGGTTGATGTCGCCCAGGCCCGCCACCGCCCCCGCTGGAACATGGGTGGTGACAGGCGGCGGGGAGGGCGCGTCGACAGCTTGGTCCTGCGCGCCGAGCGGACATGCGATCAGCGCGAGCAGACCGGCGCTCAGACGCAGGGCATGGCTGCGAACATGGCGTTCAAAGGACATGGGTCGGGTTCTACTACTGTTGAGAGAATCGGCCCTGGCAGGGCGAAGAACTTGATAAAGGTTTAGAGATAAAGAACCGTTAAGTCGAACGTGCCGCGGTAGTCGCCAACAGGCTGGTTGCCCCCGACTATCAGCCTTGCACCAACGTCCAGCTGGTAATTTCCCGCAGCGTCAAAGCCCGCAAAGCCAAAGGACGTGTTGGCGCGGAACTGGTCCGCCAGCATCGTGTTCGTTCCGCTGGCCAAAGTGGCGCTGGTCGGAAGGAAGGTGACGAACAGGCGGTTGGGATCGCCCTTGACCCGGAACCGCGCGGCGCCCCGGTTCCCGGGAAACTGGCTCAAATCAAGTGTGCTGGTTACCGCGCCATTGGGCGCGACGGCCACGGTTCCGCCTGCCGCTGGCCTCACGATTGTGCCAAAGCGCAGGTCCTGCACAGGCTCGATCTGTGATGGGCGCACTATGTCTGCAGTCGCTGTACCAGACGCGCGGGATTGTCCGCCCGTCGTCTGGGCGGCGAGGCAACCGCCGCCCAGAAGAAAGGCCGCCATGCCGATTTGGGCAAGCAGGCGAAGCGGAAGCGCGGCGTTCATCATGGCAAATCAGGCCAGAGGTGAACAGGGTGCTGGCATCAGCCAGCCCCCTGTTCGTCCCTCAGGCTCAATTGTAGGAAACCGTGGCGTTGTAAGTGCCGGTGTAGCTGCCCGGCGCCTGGTTGTTGCCCACGGTCAGCGTGCCGCCCACGCGGAACGACGCTGTACCACTAGCGCTCAGGGCGCCGGTTGCCGCGGCCGTGGTGGTGAAGGCCATGCTGTTGCCGCCATTGGCGACCGTACCGCCTGCGGTTGTAATGGAGAAAGAGCGGTTGGCATCACCCGTCACGGTGAAAGCATCGGCAGCCGGCGCGACGCCGGTGATACCGGACACGTCGCCGCCCACGGTGCGGACACTGCCGACGCTCACGGTCGCCGTGCCGCCGGTGCCGGCTGTCAAAGTACCGAAGCTGAGCGCCGCACCGGACACGTGCGTCAGCGTGATCGGCGCGACGATCTGCGCAGTGGCGGTGCCCTGCGCGGTGCTGCTGTCACCAGGGGCGGCGTATGCTGGCACTGCGATGGAGCTTGCCAGAACTGCAAACAGAAACTTCTTCATTGTCGATGATCCCTTTGTCGATGAGCCACGGCATCCAGCCGCTGGCGTGATGCGGCAGCGCTTCCGCAGAAGCTCTGGCGTCGATTAGGGGTTACTACTTAGTTTTTAAAAATTGATGGAAACGATGTCCATCGCCAATTAACCATTCCTATATCACTGTAAAAGCACCAGGATTACGGGATCAGCTGCTGTATTCAAGGGATTAGTCCCAGTTACGGTCGACCCTGTTCGTAACGAGGGTGATGCAGCTCTGCCTGCTAAATCATGTTCGAAAATAGATACTTGGGTCGCCCGTCGATTCGGCCTGGAGGAGAGTGGACTGCTGATGTGCTTGTTCTGCGAACCTGGTGACTCAATCGTCGTGCTTGTGAGATCAGTGGTGATCAGCACACCGGTTCGTGCAGCGATCGCCCACCCCTCCACAGAGACTGGCTCGATGATCTGTACTCCCGCAACTCCTGATGCCATGGCTTTGTGGTCCTGCGCCTGGGCGGGATTGACCATGCCAGACATGGCTGTGGCCACCAACCACGCGGCGTAGAGGCGTTTGCGTCGCCGTAGGGAAACTGGCCGCCACATCTACCAATCCTAATCCTGTTGCGGCAGATTGTTCCTTTCTGCTGCTTTTGCGGATAGTGACTGGGTTCCTGCGGCACCTATCTTATTGACAGCACTGAGACGGTCATCGGGATAGGAACGTCAATCCGGCCGCCGCCGCTCGTACGTTCCAGATCGAGCCGTCCACCGACGCGGAAAGACACCGTGCAAAGCCGCTGACGACAATCCGGCAGGCTGACCAATACTGGCTGTCCGGCGGCAACTCGAGCAGCACCGGGCAAGTCCGTCTGGTACCCGGTCAGCCGAGCAACAACGCCCTGCTGCGTCACCACGGGGGCGGGTAGCAGGATCAACTGCAGCTGGATGTTCAGCCTGACCTGGCCGTTGTTGCCGCGATCATAGGTGAGCGTGAATTGCGCCGGGCCGGTTGCGCCAGGCATGGCTATGATGCCGCTTCCGCTAACCGCCCCGGCTGGTGTTACTTCACGCCAGCCGCTGGATGGAACGGCAAAAGATCCGAAGCGCAAGTCACGTTCGGCGGTGATCCGCACTTCTGACTGATTTGCCCGGCTGGGTACAGCCGACACCAGAAGACACGGCAGGACGAGGCAAACCATGTTCGCTTGGCGGCCGCGGCGGCGTTGCGCCAGAGCGCAGTCTGACGAAGGAGACATGGCGTACATGGCGCAGAACCTCTCCTTGGTCAGCAAACCGCCCTTGGCAAGGCCGAAGGTCGCGTTGCTGTTCGTGCAGCGAGGCATAGCCAGAAAGCTTCACAAAGTGGTTAACGCAAAGAGCATCCTGTTCGACTATAACATTTCAATGTGCGTCTATTCGACGCATTGTGTGTGACGTTCAAAGAATAATGCATCAACTTGAACTGTCGGTCAGATGGCGCGCGAAGAACTCCATTGTGCGCCGATCCGCCAGCTCCGCAGCCTCATCGATTCGCCGCTTGCCCATTTCCGTCGCAAACCCGTGATCGACACCGGGATAATCGTACAGAGTGACCTTGGGATGGTCGTCCAGCCCCTCATGCATTGCAGCTTGGGTCGCCTTGTCCACAAAGCCGTCATCACCCGCGATGTGGAGCATCAGCGGGTTGGCAATGGCGTGCTTTTCACGCAGCAGGCCGTCGACACCGACGGCGTAGTACCCCACCGAGGCATCGCAGTCCGTCCGCGCCGCGGTCATGAACGCCAGTCGCCCGCCAAGGCAGTAACCGACCGCGCCAACCTTTTCCGCCCCTTCTTCGGCGCGCAAGTAGCGGATCGTCGCCTCGATGTCGCGAATGCCCTCATCCTGGTCGAACCTGGCCATCAGTTCCAGCGCTCGTTGGAACTCAGCTTCCACGTCCGGATCGAGTTGCAGGTTCCGCTCAAGCCGCCAGAACAGGTCAGGCGCGGCAGCGAGGTAACCGGCTTGCGCCAGCTTGTCACATTTGCGCCGAATGCCAGCGTTAACGCCAAAGATTTCCTGGATCACGATGATGGCAGCCTTCGGCTCACCGTCTGGCCGGGCGATATATGCGTCAAAACTTCCGGCGCCAGACAGCTGCGGGATGGAAACAGATCGGCTCACGCGTTTCTCCTTGGATCGGTCCTCTAAAGCTTAGTGCTTGCGCCGACTTTCCCCAAGACCCAAATCGTGCAGTCAATGCGATGGAGTTTGCCCGATGAAGGTTCACCTGGAAATCGACTGCACGCCGGAAGAAGCACGCCGGTTTATGGGACTGCCTGATGTGGCGAAGGCTAATGATGTCTATGTCGACATGATGGCCAGCGCTATGAAAGGGGTGAAAAGCCCGGATCAACTGCGCGACTACGCTCGGGAACTTGCCCCCATGGGGCAGCTTGGCTTCAAGATGTTCCAAAGCTTCATGGAAGCGGCCGCGAGGAAACCGGGAGATGGCGAGGGCGGGGCGACCGGCAAACCGGAATGACCACGGCTTGATGTCGGATACGATCTTCGCCTTGTCGAGCGGGGCGCCGCCGGCAGCTATTGCCATTATCCGTATCAGTGGACCTGACGCACACCGCGTTGTCGGCGATCTTTGCCGTCAGCCGTTGCCAAATCCGCGAACAGCCGCCCTGCGGGCGTTGCGCAGCCCCGATGGCGTCATCATCGACCGGGCTTTGGTGATGCGGTTCGCTGCGCCTGCCACGGCTACGGGTGAGAACATGGTCGAGCTGCACTGTCACGGTGGACGCGCGGTTGTCGCCGCGGTCGAGCGGGCGCTGGAAAGGCTGGGGTGTCGCAGGGCAGAGGCGGGGGAGTTTACCAGGCGGGCATTCCGCAACGGGCGCATGGACCTTGCCGAGGCGGAGGGACTGGCCGACCTGCTGGCGGCAGAAACCGAGCTTCAGCGCGCAGCCGCGATCAGCCTCACCGAGGGGCGTTTTTCCGCGCAGGTGGAAGAGTGGCGGCAACACATCCTGCGCCTGTCGGCTCTGGTCGAAGCGGCGCTGGATTTTGCCGATGACGATGATGCCGCCCATTTGCCACCGAGCTTTCGGAAAGAAGTCGCAGCCCTTGCGGCTGATCTTGCGGAGTGGCTGAGCCGCCCGCGCAGTGACCGGCTCAAGGAAGGCGTCCGGGTGGTCATCGCCGGGCCGCCTAACAGCGGCAAGTCGACCCTGTTCAATGCTCTGGTGGAAGATGAGGCGGCAATAACTTCGCCGGAAGCTGGGACGACCCGAGATGCGCTGGAGCGGAATGTTGCCATAAGAGGCGTTCCTTTCACTTTCATCGACACGGCGGGTTTGCGAGATGAAGGCGCAGGCAGCATCGAGGCCATCGGCATCGGTCGTGCGCGTCGGCACATCGATCGCGCGGATCTGGTATTGTGGCTCGGACCCGAAGGGGAGGGGCCAACGAAGGCGCTGGAGATTGAGACAAGGATCGATGCCCCCGCAGATTTGCGCAAGCGGTCACCCGACCACCGGGTGTCGGGCCGAACGGGTGAGGGCGTTGATCAGCTCAAGCTGGCGATCGCTGAGAAAGCGAGAACCATTCTTCCCAGCGCGGGGCAAGTCGCGCTCAACAACCGGCAAGCCATGCTGCTGGCGGAGGCACAGGCGGCGTTGTCGCAGATCGTGACCGCACAGGATGATCTTGTCATCGCGGAACATCTGCGGCAAACGCGCGTGGCATTTGACGCAGTGCTTGGCCGAACCGCGACCGAGGACATGCTTGACGCCCTGTTCGGCCGGTTTTGTATCGGCAAATAGAGAAGCCCGTTGTTTCACGTGAAACATCTTCAATGAACCGATCGATCATCGTAATTGGCGGCGGCCATGCCGGTGTGGAGGCAGCCTGTGTCGCCGCCCGCATGGGTGTGCCTGCCACACTTGTCACGTTCGATGCGAGCAAGATCGGCGCGATGAGCTGCAATCCTGCCATCGGCGGACTGGGTAAGGGCCATCTCGTTCGCGAGGTCGATGCCTTTGATGGCGTGATCGGCCAGGCCGCAGACGCGGCGGCGATCCACCACCGGATGCTCAATCGCTCGAAAGGAAGCGCCGTTTGGGGGCCGCGGGTGCAAGCGGACCGCACATTGTTCCAGCGAGCAGTCGCGCAGGTTGTGGCGCAGCAGCCGAACTTGTCCATTGTGGAAGGCGAAGCGACCGAACTATTGATGTCAAACAACCGGATTGCAGGTGTGCGGCTGGCCGATGGCTCGGATATACCGGCAGCCGCGGTTGTGCTTTGCACCGGCACATTCCTTGGCGGTACGCTGTTCCGTGGAGAGGAGCGGCTGAGCGGCGGGCGTGTGGGAGAGGCGAGCGCGCATCGTCTGGCGGCACAGCTGCGCGAAGCGTCTCTGCCGCTGGCGCGCCTCAAGACTGGCACACCCCCGCGCCTTGACGGTCGCACGATCGATTGGGCTCAGCTGGCAGAGCAACCCAGCGACGTGGAGCATTGGACCATGTCGCCTGTGACCAGAGCGCGCGCCAATCCCCAGGTGTTCTGCGCGATCACCCGGACAAACGAACGTAGCCATGACATCATCAGGCGCAACCTCTCCCGCTCACCGCTGTTTGCCGGGGACATCACCGGGCAGGGCCCCCGTTACTGCCCGTCCATCGAGGACAAGATACACCGGTTTGGCGACCGGGACGGGCATCAGGTGTTCCTCGAACCCGAAGGTCTCGACACCCCGCTGATTTACCCGAACGGCATCAGCACATCGCTCCCGGTGGACGTGCAGCTTGCCATGTTGCGCAGCATGAGGGGACTGGAGCGGGTGGAGATGACGGTGCCCGGTTACGCGGTTGAATACGACCACGTCGACCCCCGGTCTCTCGACGCTGGCCTGCAAATGAAAGCTCTTCCGGGCCTGTATTGCGCCGGGCAGATAAATGGCACTACCGGCTACGAAGAGGCTGCGGCGCAGGGCCTGATCGCGGGCCTTGCGGCTGCTTGTGCGTTGAAGGGCATGGATCCGCCGCCACTTGACCGGGCCAACAGCTATATGGCGGTCATGGTGGATGACCTGACCCTGCAGGGAGTGACGGAACCTTACCGTATGCTTACCGCGCGCGCCGAGTACCGCCTGCGACTGCGCGCTGGCAATGCAACGACGCGGTTGACGCCGCTCGCGATCGCGGTTGGCTGTGTGAGGCCAGAGAGAACGGAATGGTTCGCCAGGCGGGAGGAGGCGAGGCATGACTGCGCCACCGCCCTGGCGCAGCGGATCCCGGCCGACCAGGTCCCCGTGGCGAAAGACCTTAAAGGGAAGACTGTCGGAGAACTCCTCGCGAACGGCAAGATCACCGCGGACGAGGCGGCGCGGTGGCTCCCGGCGAGTTGGACGTCGGACAATGATCTCGCCGCCGAATTGACCGAGGACGCTGTTTACGCCCCCTATGTGCAACGCCAGGAGGCGGAGTTACGTGACCTGCGTGCGAGCACCCATATCAGTCTCGCTCATGATTTTCCGTATGCCTTGGTGCCGGGACTGTCCGGTGAGATGATCGAACGGCTGAGCCGAGCACAGCCGCCCGATCTGGCAGCTGCGGGGCGAGTGCCAGGCATCACGCCCGCTGCGCTGGCCGCGGTGCTGGTGCATGCCGGCAAGCGCCGGCAGCAGCCCGCTTGATCACCTCAGAATATGATGCGCGCTCCTATATCGAGCGCAATTGGGGTGCGGCCGCACTGGCCGATTGCGCTTTCTATGTGGCGGCGTTGCGGCAGGAGAATACGCTGCAGAACCTGGTATCGCCCGCTTCATTGGACCACGTGTGGGTCCGTCACATTGCAGATTCTGCCCAGCTCCTCGAACATCAGCCGGAAAACTGCAGCAGTTGGGCTGATGTGGGCACGGGCGCTGGCCTGCCCGGACTGGTTATTGCGATCTTGCGCCGCGATCTTAGTGTCACCTTGATCGAACCGCGCAAGTTGCGAACCGCCTGGCTTGAGCGCATGCGAGAGAGCCTCAGTCTCGGCCACATGCGGATCATCACCGGGCGTGCCGAAGACGTGCATGACACCTTCGATGCAGTGTCCGCGCGGGCCGTCGCGCCGTTGGCAGCGCTGTTGCATAAGACAGCGCATCTGGGGCACACAAAAAGCCGGTGGCTGTTTGCGAAAGGCCGCACCGTTGTCGAAGAGCTAAACGACATACCCGCTAGCCAGCGCCGAAGTTGGCTGTTTCACGTGAAACACTCGTTGACGGCCCCCGATGCAAGCATCATTGTGTGTGAACGTTCTAGGGGTTCGAACTGATCATGTTCACCGTTGCTATCGCCAATCAGAAGGGCGGGGTGGGCAAAACCACCACCGCTATCAACACTGCCACGGCGATGGCGGCATCGGGATGGCGTACGCTGTTGATCGACCTGGATCCGCAAGGCAACGCCTCTACGGGGCTGGGTATCGCCAAGGAACTGCGAGGCCAGTCTAGCTATGACCTTCTGCTGGGCGAAGGAACAATCCGCCAGATCGCCTTGGACACCACCATACCGAACCTGCGCGTCGTTCCATCCACCGTCGACCTCAGTGGAGCCGAAGTGGAGCTGGTTTCCCTTGAAAACAGGGCGATGCGGCTTCGTCAGGCTATCGATGCCGCGCAAAGCGATTACGACATCTGTTTCATCGACTGTCCGCCATCGCTCGGCTTGCTGACGCTCAACGCGATGGCGGCGGCCGACACACTCCTGGTACCGCTCCAGTGCGAGTTCTTTGCTCTTGAAGGGTTGAGCCAGCTGCTGCAAACAGTTGAGCGGGTGCGTGAACATCTCAACCCGCAGCTGGGAATTATCGGCGTTGCCCTTACCATGTTCGACCGGCGAAACCGGCTTACCGATCAGGTGGCGGACGACGTGCGCAACTGCCTGGGCGATCTGGTGTTCGAGGCGGTCATACCCCGCAACGTGCGACTGTCGGAGGCGCCAAGTCACGGCATGCCGGCATTGATCTACGACTACGCCTGCTCGGGCAGTCGCGCCTATATCTCTCTCGCACGGGAATTGATCGGCCGCCTGCCGAGTCTTAGGAAAGCTGCATGAGCGATAATTGGGAGCCGGTCCGGGTAGTGGCGCCGCCGCGGGAGGGCGCTGCGGGAGAACGGAAGCGAAAGTTGGGTATGGGCTTGGACGCCCTGCTCAAGGAATCGCGGCGCGAGGAGCCTGTAACCCGCGTCAGCGGACAAACTGAGGAACCCGAGGCAGATGTTAAAGCAGGGACGCTCCGTTCAATCGCCATAGACAGGATCACTGCGCTACCTGGTCAACCGCGCACCCATTTTGATGAGGAGGCGCTGAACCAACTCGCTGCTTCAATTGCCGCGCGCGGAGTGATCCAGCCGGTGATCGTGCGTCCGCAGCCCGATGGCCAGTATCAGCTGGTTGCCGGCGAGCGGCGCTGGCGGGCTGCGCGGATAGCGGGTCTCAGCGAAGTTCCAGCGATCGTGCGCACCCTCGACGCGCATGAGGTGAAGGCGCTCGCGCTTATCGAGAACCTCCAGCGCGAGGATCTCAACCCTCTCGAAGAAGCGCGCGCTTACCAGCGCCTGGCTGACGATGACGGCATGACGCAGTCGGAGATCGCCAGGCTGGTGGACAAATCGCGCAGCCATGTCGCCAATATGCAGCGGCTGCTCTCGCTGCCTCAGAACATCCAGACGATGGTGGAGGAGGGCAGTCTGTCCTCCGGACACGCGCGGGCGCTGGTCGGCGTGGTGAACGCCGAAGCTATGGCGCGCACCGCAGTCGAGCGTGGCCTGTCGGTGCGCGAAGTGGAACAACTCGTACGCCGCGAAGGTGCCAGTCGGTCCTCCCCTCGCCGCTCTGCCCCGCGGCAGGCGCAGCCCAACACTGACCTGGCTACCATCGAAGCACATCTGCAGGATTTTCTCGGCATGCCAATCCGCATCAAGGGCGATCCTGATGGGCGACAGGGTGCGTTGATTGTTCAATACCGCACCCTTGATCAGCTCGATCTCATCTGTCAGCGACTTACGGGGGGCGACATCTGACGAGTTCCTGACGAGTTCAGATACGTTCAGCCAGCATCATGGCCAGCCGTTCGATGCCGGCGGCATCTTCCGTGTCGAAGCGCGCAGGGGTGGGGCTGTCGAGGTCGATCACCGCCACTACATTCCCGTCTCTGACCACCGGCACAACCAGTTCTGAACGGGTATGCGCGTCGCAAGCTATATGGCCTGCAAATGCGTGCACATCCGGCACGATCTGCGTTTGCGCCGAGGCTGCCGCCGTTCCGCACACGCCCTGTCCCCAAGCAATCCGAATGCACGCAGGACGCCCTATGAACGGCCCAAGTACCAGCTCTGATCCAAGAGTACGATAGAAGCCCGCCCAGTTGAGATCCGGCAGGAAGTCGGCGAGCAGGGCGGCGACGTTGGCCATGTTCGCCACGGCATCCGGCTCGTCGCGGGTCAGCGCGTCGGCCGCGCTGCACAGATCGTCGTATAGCTGAGGTTTGGACGCGCCATCGGTCGGCTTGTAATCGAACATGGGGCCAGCCTTAGCGACTCTGTCGCTCCGCGCAATTGCGCGCAAGCGCATTGCCGTTGATGCACAGCACGCCTAGGTTTGGCGTCATGAGTCTAGCCCGCAAGTTCGCCATCGGCGTCGCTGTCATATTCCTCCTGCTTCTGCTGACCTTCGCCTGGCTCACTCGCGGCAACACGGCGCAGCTGGCCGTAGAGGCGGTGACCGGAACCGATCCCGTCCTGGCGGAGCCAAACTCCGAAACCATTCCGACGGTGCAGATCGCCGAGCCTGTGGGCTGGAAGGCTGGGGAACAGCCGATCGCTGCCGAAGGCCTAACCGTTGTGAGGTTCGCAGAGGGACTGGAAAGCCCGAGAGTCATCTACACTCTGCCCAATGGAGATGTTCTGGCGGCACTCGCCCGCTCTCCGGGACGCGATCCCGCGCAGCAGGATCAGGGGCTGTTCGGGCGCATCCGGGGCGCTGTGGAAAGTTACCTGTTCAAGAAGGCGGGATCAGCCGGTCCGTCGCCCAACCAGCTTGTTCTGCTTCGCGACGCCGATGGCGACGGCCGGGCTGAACAGCGGCACGTCCTGACAAACACGCTGGATTCACCTTCCGGAATAGCTTGGCGTGACGGCACCTTGTATGTCGCCAATCATAATGCACTGCTCTCCTTCCCCTATGAACTAGGCGCAACCAGCCTGCCGGCGGCATCTCGCAAGTTGATGGATCTGCCCGCAGGCGGCGGCCACTGGATGCGCAACATCGTCATCTCGCCCGACGGACGGATGATTTACGTGGCGGTTGGTTCGGCTTCCAATATCGGAGAGCAGGGGATGGAGATCGAGCAAGGGCGCGCCGCGATCTGGCGTTACGACCTGCAAACCGGCCGGCAAAGCCTGTTTGCAGCCGGATTGCGCAATCCCAACGGGCTCGCCTTCAGCCCTTGGTCCGGCGAATTGTGGACCACCGTGAACGAGCGGGACATGCTCGGATCCGATCTCGTCCCCGATTACCTGACAAATGTGCCGCTTGGCGCGCAGTATGGCTGGCCTTGGGTGTACTGGCGCGACAATGTGGATCGGCGGGTCGATGCTCCGATGCCGCGATTCCTGACCGAATATGCCCGCGCTCCGGAGTATGCCTTGGGGCCGCATGTCGCGGCGCTGGGCCTGGTTTTCCCCCAGGAAGGTGCCCGGCTGGGCGAGCGTTTTGGATCGGGCGCGATCATAGCGCGGCGGGGATCGTGGAACCGCAAGCCCCCATCCGGCTACGACGTAGTATTCGTGCCATTCGACGCGCGCGGCAATCCGCAAGGCACACCCATACCGATCCTGTCAGGCTGGCTAACGGGGGAGGGTACGACGCGTGGACGGCCGACTTGGGTGGCTTGGGCAGGAGACGGCGCGCTGCTGGTGAGTGACGACACCGCTGGCATTATCTGGCGTGTCATCGCGCCGGACGCCGCACCTGCCGCGCCGATCGCCCGGCTGACAGGGGAACGTCTGCCGGCTCCTCGCGAGCTGCGCGATCCGCAGGCGCAGTTCGAAGAGGATTATGTTCGCCAGCAAGGTCTTGTGCGCTGAAGCCAGCGAGGCCAACACCTAGGCGAGCAGGGCATCCGTAGACAGGGAATACAGATCTTCTGCGCCCGCCAGGACAGACGGCGCCAGCCCCTCGGCTTCAGGGACAAGCCTGTTCAGGAAGAAGCGGACCGTTGCCTGCTTCCGCTCGACCAGAGCTGGCGCGGCACCTCGTTCCACCGCCTGAAGCTGACGCAGCAACTGCCAGCCTGCAACAGCGACCGCGCTCATGGTGGTAAACGGCACACTTCCTGCCAGTCGGTCATCCAGAGACGCTTTGTCGCGCATCCAACGGGCCAGATCACGCACCCGGCTTGCGAGGTTGCGCAAAGCCTCAGCATCTCCCGCCTGGTCCATCACTTCGGCCATCATCCGGTCAAATGCCGCTCCATCCTCCAGCCCGAGCTTGCGAGTGACCAAATCCGCCGCCTGAATGCCGTTGGTTCCTTCATAGATGGGCGCGATTCGCGCGTCGCGAAAATGCTGGGCTGCCCCGGTTTCCTCGGCGTAGCCCATGCCGCCATGCACCTGTATGCCAAGGCTGGCGACCTCGCACCCGACATCCGTGCCCCACGCCTTGATCAGCGGGACGAGAATCTCTGCGCGCAGCTTCGAAGTATCATCGCCAAGCGCGGCGCGATCAACCTGGCCCGCCGTGTAGTAGAGCAAGGCCCGCGATCCTTCGGTCAGCGCACGCATCCTCAGGATCATGCGGCGCACGTCCGGATGTTCGATAATGGGCACCGGCGTCCTGTCGGCTGCACCGGCACGGGCTGATTGCACCCGCTCTCCAGCATAATGCGTTGCCTGCTGCAATGCCCGTTCCGCAATGTGGACGCCCTGGTTGCCGACGTTGATCCGTGCCGAGTTCATCATCGTGAACATGGCTGCCAGGCCGCGGTTCTCGGCGCCGACCAGTTCGCCGACGCATTCGCCATTATCGCCATAGCTCATAACGCAAGTGGGCGAGGCATTGATGCCGAGCTTATGCTCAAGGCTGACGCAGCGAACATCATTACGCGGGCCCAAGGTTCCGTCATGTTTCACGTGAAACTTCGGCACGACAAAGAGCGATATGCCGCGGCTTCCCTCTGGCGCGTCCGGCGTACGTGCAAGAACAAGGTGGATGATGTTCTCTGCCAGCTCGTGCTCTCCCCAGGTGATGTAGATCTTCTGCCCCTGTATCAGCCACTTGCCCGCATGGTCGCCGTGAGCGATCGGGGTGGCGGTTGTGCGCAGCGCGCCCACGTCGCTGCCTGCCTGCGGCTCCGTCAGGTTCATCGTTCCCGACCAAGTGCCGGACACAAGCTTTGGAAGGTACAGCTCCTTCTGCGCGGGGGAGCCGTGATGGTCGAGTGCCTCTATAGCACCGACGGACAATATCGGCAGCAGGGTAAAGGCCATGTTCGCGCTGCCGAGGTTTTCCAGCACGTTACAGGCCAAGGAAAAGGGAAGCCCCTGCCCCCCGAACTCTGCAGGACCCGAAATCGCGTTCCAGCCCTGCTCCACGTAAGCGGCATAAGCTTCCGCAAAGCCGGCCGGCAGACGGACCACGCCGTTCTCCAGCCGCGCACCTTCCGTATCCCCGATCCGGTTCAATGGGGCAAACTCTCCCTGAGCGAAGGCGCCGACACCTTCCACGACCGCGGCCACCAGATCAGGTTCCGCGGCAGAGAAACGTTCGGAGCTGGCCAGCTCACCGATGTTCGCGTTCACTTCCAGGGCAAGCAGCTGATCATGCGTCGCAGGGTTGAAAATGGTCACGGCGGGCGGTCCTGTCCTTATTGGTTCACGCGGGAAGCCTGACCTCCTATAGCGATGGGCGATGAGCGGCAAGGTGACGACAGAGCGCATGGCGGCGGATGACGCCGGCATCAGGCAGGCGGTTCGCCTCCTACAGGCGGGCCGGCTGGTCGGCTTGCCCACAGAGACGGTTTACGGCCTCGCCGCGCGAGCCGACGACGAGCGCGCCGTGCAAGGCATTTACCGGGCGAAGGGCCGGCCGGGCTTCAATCCGCTTATCGTGCACGTCGCGGGCTTGAAGGAGGCGGAGCGACTGGCCGCGTTCAGCGACCGGGCGTCCGAACTGGCGCAGACATTCTGGCCTGGGCCGTTGACCCTGGTTCTGCCCAGAAGAAAGGAGGCCAATATCGCACCTTCCGTGACAGCGGGCCTGCCGACCATCGCTTTACGGATGCCTGCCCATCCGGTGATGCGCTGCGTGCTGGAGCAGAGCGGCCTTCCTCTTGCGGCGCCGTCGGCCAATACGAGCGGTCTCGTCAGCCCGACCTGCGCGGAGCATGTTCTCCGCTTTCTCGACGGCCGGATTGATGCCGTTCTGGATGCGGGGCCGAGCGAACAGGGGCTTGAATCGACCATCATAGCTGTTCGTCCAGACGGCTCCGTCGAGGAGCTGCGTCCCGGACCGATTGACCCCGCAGCTTTCAAAGAGAAGTTGCGCCGCGCAACTGGCGCAGGTTCCGTGAGCACAACTTTCGTGGAGGCACCTGGGCAACTTGCAAGTCACTATGCCCCCGGCAAGCCGCTGCGCCTCAATGCTCATGCTAGGCGGGAGGGGGAGTTCTTCATCACCTTCGGAACGGGCGGCGGCGACTGCGATCTGTCGCCTGCGGGCTCTCTCACCGAAGCAGGTGCAAGGCTGTACGCGTGCCTGCATACCGCAGCCTTGTCGGAGAAGCCGCGCATTGCCGTAGCGCCGCTTCCAGAGGAGGGTATCGGGCGAGCGCTCAACGACCGACTGCGCCGCGCGGCCCGCTAATCCGGTTCAACCGGAATCGTCCGACGCAGTTCATCCATTCGTATTAAGTCTTGCGCAGCGGCGTCACAGTGAGCACGACTGCCCTTCTCGCAGCGCTCGCGGTTTTTCTGCCAGCTGCGTTCCAGCCTGCCATATTCCTCTTCCCGCTTGCGCAGGGCGCGGCCGCGCTTCTCGTCCGCTTCGGACTGGCTGGTTGTGGCAAGGTCCACTGCCTTGCTTGCAGCACGCACCGGCAGCGTCACCACGTCAACGGCGGCCTTGGCAAGGCAGCCTTGCAGCATCAGCGCTGCGCATCCAGCAAGAACGACTCGTACAATCATTGCCAGACCTCCGCCCGGATCATCCAAGCGAGATGCTTAACGCACCATAGCCCGATCGCGGCGAAACCTCGGTTTCCCGCCATAAAGCCGCGATCACAAGCTCGCCCGCGCCCCAAAACAAGCCGAGGCTTAGCGCGAACACAGTCATACACAGACAGGCCGCGCGACTGGCACGGCCCGACCCAGCCGGAATTGGCTACGCAGCGTCGTCGTTCATGTAATATTGCGGAGCATGTTCGCGCAACACGTTGAGGATCTTTTCCAGGGCAGCCGGCTCGTCCGTTTTCTCCATCGCCGCGAGTTCGCGGGCCAGGCGGCTGGCGGCGGCTTCGAAGATCTGCCGTTCGGAGTAGCTCTGCTCCGGCTGATCGTCGGGGCGAAACAGGTCGCGGGTTACTTCGGCAATGGAGACGAGGTCGCCCGAATTGATCTTGGCTTCGTATTCCTGCGCACGGCGGCTCCACATGGTGCGCTTCACCTTTGGTTTGCCCTTCAGGGTTTCCATGGCTTCCTTCAGCGTCTTGTCACTCGACAGCTTGCGCATGCCGATTGATTCGACCTTGTTGAAGGGCACGCGCAGTGTCATCCGCTCTTTCTCGAACCGGAGTACGTAAAGTTCGAGCTGCATTCCGGCGATGGTTTCGTTCTGCAATTCAACCACGCGGCCAACGCCGTGTTTTGGATAGACCACATAGTCACCGACATCGAAAGCGGCTGCACTGCTTGCCATACACATTCCTTCTCAAACGTTGCTGCGGCGGGTACGAAAAGAGCGGCCGCGCGATTCTGCTCTGCCGTGAGGCGGATCGGTCCAGCCAGTACAGGGGAAAAACGTTCAGCCGCGCCGCAATCTAACCACATAACTACAACAAAGCCGACCAGCGGCCGGCTCACTTACACGTGACGGCCTGCTATATAGTCGTAAATCTGTAATTTTACCAGTTGTAAATTCCGGCCCGCCGCACCTGCGAACTAGAGCTCAGTCGCCCTCGCCGGGTTCAGGAGAAAAATACTTTTCGAACTTGCCTTCTTCGCCCTTGTGATCGTCAGCGTCGGCCGGCGGCTCCTTCTGCTGCGTGATGTTGGGCCATTCGGCGGAAAACTTGGCGTTGAGTTCGAGCCATTTTTCCAGCCCGTCCTCTGTGTCAGGCAGAATCGCTTCGGCCGGACACTCCGGTTCGCAAACTCCGCAGTCGATGCATTCGGAAGGATTGATGACCAGCATCGTTTCGCCCTCGTAGAAGCAATCCACCGGGCAGACCTCGACGCAGTCGGTGTACTTGCATTTGATGCAGGCGTCGGTGACGACATAGGTCATGTGTTCTCTTCCTCAGGCTGACCAAGACTTTCCGGATGTGCTATGGCGGTTTGCCCGAAGCGGTCAAGCTTCCGGTAGTGCGCCTGCGCCTCCGCGGCCGGCCCGCGGCGGCCGGGCAATCGCAGGATCTCGATGATCTGCACGCCGCCCGCAGCGGCGAAGGTCAGCACGTCTCCTGGCCGAATGGCATGGCTGGCCCGCAGTATGTGCGCGCCGTTGCAGCGGATATGGCGCGCCTCGACCATGCGCTGCGCCAGTCCGCGCGTCTTGGCGAACCGCAGGCGGCACAAAAGAAGATCGACACGCTGAGTGTTGCGGCTATCGGACAAGCGCGGCCAGTTCGGCAAAGGCGTTGCCGGGTCTTGCCCGTGGCTGCGCCATTCCCGCAGCGGCACTTGCGCTGCGGACCGGCCGCCACCGCCAGCGTTGCGGCGCTGGTGGCCCCAGCATTCCGCGTGTCAGCACCGGCGGTTCCACACAGCGAAACCCGGCCTGGCGCAGCAGATGGCGGGTGCCAGGCTCCTGCAAACCGACCGAGGTAGCCAGTGACAGATCGAGGATCGGCAGATGCGGCAGCGCCTTGCCACGCTGCTCGTGTGCGGCGCGAATGATCTTTTCGGCCATGTCTATGCGGATCGCCTGCCGCCCGGCCATCCTGTAGCCCGCAGGCAAGCCGCCGTCGCCAAAGGAACCGATGACCGTAGGCATGGCGGCAGCCCAGGGACGCGGGTCGACGGCCAGAAGGTGAAGTACCCGTCTGGCTTCAGGCTTGAGAAGGGCTCCAACATAGACATCCAGTGCTCCGAAAGTGACGCCAAGGCGTCGCAGGGCCGCTCGCGCATCCCTGGAGAGGTGCTCAACTCCTGCCTGCTCGCGCGCGACGTAGCCATGGCCCTTGACCAACTGGTGCAGCACGGCGCGCTCTTCCGTCCCTAGTGTCGCATCCTGCGAGGCGGTCAGAAGCGTCTGCAGGGGATGCATTGGTCGCAGCTGCATGACCAGCCACTCCTGCAGCTTCTCCATCAGGCGTTCGCGCGCGCCCCGCGGCAAAAGACTCATGTGGCGTGTCAGTTCGACCACAGGCACAATCGAACGCGGAGCAGGTCTCAGCTTTGCCAGCAAGTGACCTTCATGCCACAGGCCACCATCGGTCAAGGAGAGCCCGGCCAGATCGCTGGCGCAAAGCTCTTGCGCGCGCTGTGCCAACAGCCTTGGCAGCGCCTTTTCCGCCGCAGCCACCAGCATCCGATGATCCTCGTGTCCCGCGCCCGGGTCGACTTTGAAGCGGAACCCTTCCAGCTGGCCGATCACCTCGTCCGCGATAACTATGGCCCCGCCTTCATTCAGCATCACCGGCAACAGGCTTGTGTCCTTGCTCATCGAGCGAAGGAGAATTGATGTGCGCCGGTTGACGAAGCGTTCGGTCAGGCGCGCGTGCAGCGCATCGGAGAGGCGCGCCTCGGCCGCGCGTGCCCGTGCCGCCATCTCCTCGCGGGCAAGCACCCAATCGGGGCGCTGGCAGATGTAAGCCCAACTGCGGATAGCGGCGATGCGGCCCTGCAATGTATCAATATCGCCTTGTACGTTGGAAAGCTGCGCAATGCGCGACGCGACGAAGTCAGCGCCAAGGTATCCTTCGCGCAGATCCTGCCACAAACGCGCGACGAAGCGGGCGTGCGTTTCCACTCCCTGCTGGCGGAAGTCCGGAAGCGAGCAGGCGTTCCAGAAGTTGCGCACCGCTTCCGGTCCGCAGATAGGGGCGGCCCACGGCTCCTCCTTCAATCTCTTCAGGACCGCCAGATCGGTAGCTTCAGGTGCCGGGGCGAGATGATCCGAGCGTGGGAGAGCCTCCAGGGACTGCACCAATGTATCCAGACTGGTAAAATCCAGATCGCTGGATCGCCAAAACAGCTTGGTCAATGGGGCAAAGCGGTGCTCCTCCAGGGCGTAGATCTCTTCTTCGGTGAAATCGCCCGTGCCCCCGCCATACTCGCTTCCTTGCAAGGTCCCGAAGGTGCCGTCGCGCTGATGCCGTCCGGCTCGACCGGCGATCTGGGCCATCTCAGCCGGCGTGAGCCGCCTTTGCCGCTGACCGTCGAATTTCGTCAGCCCGGCGAACGCCACATGGTTCAGGTCGAGGTTCAGACCCATGCCGATCGCATCGGTGGCGACAATATAATCTACTTCGCCGTTCTGAAACAGCGCGACCTGCTTGTTCCGGGTTTCAGGCGAGAGAGCGCCCATTACCACCGCCGCGCCCCCACGGAAGCGTCGCAGCATTTCGGCCACGGCATACACCTGCTCAGCGGAAAAAGCGACGATCGCCGACCGCGGGGGCAGGCGGGAGAGCTTGCGTGCGCCGAGGTGCTTCAACTCGGAAAAGCGTGGTCGTTGAATGAAGTCGGTCCGCGGGTCGAGCGCCTGCAGCACCGGCGCCAGCGTCCCGGAACCAAGGATCATCGTTTCCTCCCGCCCGCGGGCGTGAAGGATGCGGTCTGTAAAGATGTGTCCTCGTTCCGGGTCGGCGCCAAGTTGGGCCTCGTCGATCCCGACGAAAGCGGCGGACGCCGGACCTTGCAGCAGCTTTCGCGGCATCGCTTCGGCAGTGCAGCAGAAATAGCGCGCTTCGGCCGGCTCGATCCGCTGCTCTCCGGTGATCAGCGCCACGCTGCGCTCGCCCTTGAGCACCTTGACCCGCTCATAAACCTCCTGGGCGAGGAGGCGCAGGGGAAAGCCCATGATCCCGCTTGAATGCGCACACATCCGCTCTACCGCGAGATGAGTCTTGCCGGTGTTGGTCGGGCCAAGCACTGCCCGCAGAGTTGATTGGCTCACCCAAAGGAAGGTGGCATCCCTGCCTCAGGGCTGCAAGTAGTCCTGCCCAGTTCCCGTCATTCACCGTAGCAGGGGAGCGTTTCATCCCGTATTAAGACCTTTTTCATTTTGTTTTGCCACCGTTTCCGCCAGTAATCGGTCGCGGATTTGCAGGGCTTGCCAGAGCAGGCGGTCCGTCGGGACAGGACCAGGGAGGGATCGGTTTGCCGAACCGCGTAAACACGCTCGCATCATCGCAGGAAGCCGGTAACGGCATCAATCGCGGCCCGCGCGTTCGGCGGCGCGGGGCGCACAGGCATGTATTCGGCGGCCTCGGTGTGGCGCTGACGCTTGGCGCGGCGCTGTGGTTTGGCTCGTCCGATCTGTCTCCTTTGGAAGCCGCCCCGCTCAACGACGCCTCCGCATCAGTGGCAGACGAATACCGCAGCCAGATGATCATGCCGCTTGCCCTGGGTGGAGATTCGGGCCGTCGCATGGGTGCGACCGAACTGGTGCGGACGCTCAGCTCTACGCCCGAGCGGCCCGTGGAAGAGGTGCTTGCCACACTGCGCCCCGGCGACAGCGTCGCGTCCATGCTTCAGCGGGCGGGTCTTGGCAGCAGGCAGGCTGGCGAAGTCGCAGGGCTTATCAAGCAGGCGCTTGGCGGTGGGGATGTGGCCTCCGGCTCAACTTTCTCCATTACCCTTGGTCAGCGCGACGAAAGCGAAGGTCATCGGCCGCTCGAGTCGCTGGAGTTCCGGGCCCGCTTCGATCTAGCTGTAGATATTACCCAACGCGGCTCGGGATTCGCGCTGCGCAAGGAAGCGATCAGGGTGGATGAAACGCCGCTGCGGGTCCGCGGCAAGGTCGGGGACGGCCTGTACCGCGCCGCTCGCGGGGCAGGCGCGCCGTCCGAAGCGGTGCAGGAATATCTCAAGGCATTAAAGGGCCATGTCGACCTGAACACGCTCGGCCCGGACGACACGTTCGACATCATCATAGCCTACCGCCGGGCTGCCACCGGAGAGCGTCAGGCAGGCCGCCTCATCTACGCGGGCCTTGAACGCGGCGACGCGGTCCGCGCCCAGCTTATGCGTTGGGGAGACAAGGGCGAGTTCTACGATCCTCGCGGGCTGGGCCAGGAGCGCGGCGGGTTCACTCAGCCGGTCGGTGGGCGCATGTCGTCCGGGTTCGGGATGCGGGTACACCCGATCTTGCGTTACCAGCGGATGCATGCAGGCCTCGATTTTGCGGCCAGCTACGGAACGCCTATTCGGGCGGTTACTGACGGCCGGGTCACTGGTTCCGGCCGCATGGGCGGATGCGGCAATGCAGTAACGCTCAGCCATGCGGGCAATCTTGCGACCCGTTACTGCCATATGAGCCGCATGGCGGTGCGCGCGGGCGAGCGGGTCAGCCGAGGACAGGTGATCGGCTACGTAGGCTCTACCGGGCTCTCGACCGGCCCGCACCTCCACTTCGAACTGTATCGCGGCGGCCGACCGGTGGATCCACGATCAGCGAGCTTCGTCACCCGCGATACCCTCAGCAAGGCAGAGCTGGCCCGGTTTCGCAGCCAGTTGGGCCGGTTGACCGCCGTGGAGCCGGGAGCCGCGCTGGAGCCGCTGGAACGTCCGGTGCAACAGACGGCGGAACCGGTGCGGGAGATCGACCGGATCGTGAGCGACCGCAAGATCGTTTGAAGCGGCTTTCCGGAGCCGCTTGCCTTGCCGCAGCGCTTGCGGCACCTCGTGCGGCATGACGACTGCCCAATCTGCCTATCCCGCCACCCGCCTGCGCCGGACCCGCGCCCGTGCATGGAGCCGGGCGTTGCACCGGGAAACCGTGCTTACCCCGGCCGACCTGATCTGGCCGCTGTTCATCACGGAGGGGCGCGGGGTCGAGGAGCCGGTCGGCAGCCTGCCGGGGGTGTCCCGCTGGTCGGTGGACGGCATTGTCGCACGCGCGCAGGAAGCGGCCGCCCTGGGCATTCCGTGCGTTGCGCTGTTTCCCAACACGCCTCCCGCCAGGCGGACGCAGGGCGGGTCAGAGGCGCTGAACCCCGACAATCTCATCTGCCGGGCCATTCGGGCCGTGCGTGATGCGTGCGGCGAGGATGTCGGCATCCTCACCGATGTAGCGCTGGACCCTTACACCAGCCACGGGCAGGACGGCCTGGTGGATGAAGCCGGGTACGTGGCCAACGATGCCACGGTCGAAGTGCTGACGCGGCAGGCGGTGGTGCAAGCCGAGGCTGGCGCCGACATCATCGCCCCTTCGGACATGATGGATGGCCGGGTTGGCGCCATCCGCGAGGCGCTGGAGGCCAAAGGACACCACAACGTCCAGATCATGAGCTATGCCGCGAAATACGCGTCCGCTTTCTACGGCCCGTTTCGCGACGCGGTTGGCTCGGGCGGATTGTTGAAGGGGAACAAGCAGACCTACCAGATGGACCCTGCCAATGGCGACGAGGCGCTGCGTGAAATCGCGCTGGACATCGCCGAAGGCGCCGACAGCGTGATGGTGAAGCCGGGGCTTGCCTATCTCGACATCATCTGGCGCGCGCGGCAGATGTTTGGCGTGCCGGTATTTGCCTATCAGGTGAGCGGAGAATACGCGCTGATCGAAGCCGGGGCGGCGGCCGGTGCCGGCGATCGCGACGCGCTGCTTATGGAAAAGCTCATCTGCATGAAACGTGCGGGCGCGGCCGGTATCCTCACCTATCACGCGCCAGTGGCGGCGCGGTTGCTGAATGGCTGAGTTCCGGCACAGCACCCAGCGGTTGATCCTGCGGGATTGGCGGGAAGACGATTGGTCCGAGTTTTTCCGCGTCACCAACACCCCTGCGGTCATGCGGTGGCTTGGCGGCGTGCTCGACGAAGAGGGCATGGCCAAACAGCGCAGCCGTGTGGAACTCTGCCACGCTGCCCATACCCATTGTTTCTGGGTGGTCGAGCGGTTGGTGGACGGCGCCCTGCTCGGCTTTTGCGGCCTCAAGCGGGCCGACGCACCCAAATCAACCATCGCCAACCTGCCGGAGATCGGCTGGCGTTTGCGCGAAGACGTGTGGGGACAAGGCTATGCGAAGGAGGCCGCGGTCGCCGTCATGAACCTGTCGTTCTCGCGGTTCGGCGCGACTGAGGTGTTTGCGATCACCGTGGCCGAGAACACCGCCAGCTGGGGGCTGATGACACGGCTGGGGATGCGCCGCCGGGCGGAACTCGATTATCCCGATCCGCGCTATGCTCCTCCCTGGCGGGACGCGATCATCTACTCGATGTCGCGGCAGGAGTGGGACGCCCGCGATGCCTGACATCATCGCCGAAACCCCGCGTCTTGTCTTGCGCACCATTGGTGAAGAAGATGCGCCCGAGCAGTACCGCCTGCTCAACACCCCGGCGGTGATGGCTCATCTCGGCGGGCCGAAGGAATTGTTCCAGATCGAGGCAAAGCATGCCGGCGCAATGGCGTTGTATGCACGCGAAGGGTTTTCCTTCCTGATGATGATCGAACGCGTCAGCGGCGAACTTGTGGGGCACTGCGGCGTCAAACGCGTGGACAATCCGCTGGCCAGCAATCAAGGTGACCACGAGATAGGCTGGCTCGTGCGAGAGGACCGATGGCGGCGAGGCTATGCGGAGGAGGCGATGCGCGCGGTCCTTTGCTGGGCTTTCGGGCAGATCGGCGCCCCGCATGTTGTCGCGCTGACCAGCGCGGCGAACCGGCCGAGTTGCGCGCTGATGGAGAAGCTGGGAATGACTCGCCGTCCTGAGCTGGATTTTTTCGATCCGAACTACCCGGCGCACGATAACCCCACCATCCAGTACTGCCTTACGCGTTCCTGCTGGGAAGGCGCAGCATGACCGACCGTCCCGGCGTCCGTCTGATCGCGCTCCACGGCAAATCACCGCGCATCCACGCAAGCGCTTTCATCGCCCCGGGCTGCGTCATCATCGGGGACGTGGAGATCGGCGCCGAAAGCTCGGTCTGGTACAACTGTGTGCTGCGGGCCGACACCGCTCCCATCCGCATTGGCGAGCGGACCAACATCCAGGATGGCAGCGTGCTGCACGGCGACCCACCGCGGCCCGGCGACCCGGATGGTTCACCGCTCACGATCGGGAACGACGCGCTGATCGGCCACATGGTGATGCTGCATGGTTGCACCGTTGCGGATCGCGGGTTCGTGGGGTTGGGTGCGATCGCGATGAACAAGGCGGTCATCGCATCCGACGCGATGCTGGCGGCAGGCGCGATGCTGACCGAGGGCAAGGTGATGGCCCCCCGTGAGCTGTGGGGCGGGCGTCCGGCGAGGAAGATGCGCGATCTGGACGACATGGCTGTGGCCGGCATGCGCATGGGCGTGGCGCACTATGTGGAGAATGCAAAGACCCACGCAGCGGCCATCGGCGGGGCCGGCGAAGGCTGAAGTTGCGCAGCGCAACTTCTGGCCACTCGGGTGCCTCAATCCTTGACCAGAGCCCGGAGCGCCTCCACCCGGTCAGCCTCGTGTGCCGGCTTGTCCCAGCGGATGCGGTGTATGCGTGGGAAGCGCATTGAGAGGCCCGACTTGTGCCGCTTGGAAAGATGCGCTGAATCAAATGCGACTTCCAGCACGAGGCTCTTGTTCGTCTCCCGCACAGGACCGAAGCGGTTCACCGTGTTCTGCCTGATATGGCGGTCGAGCCGCACCAGTTCCTCGTCCGTAAAGCCGGAATAGGCCTTGCCGACCGGCAGAAGTTCTGCGCCATCGTCAGGGTCGCCGTCCCAGCAACCGAAAGTATAGTCGGAATAAAAGGTCGCCCGCCGCCCCGATCCACGCTGCGCGTACATCAGCACGCAGTCGATCAGCAGTGGGTCGCGCTTCCACTTGTACCACAGTCCCGTCCGGCGCCCCGCCACATACGGGCTGTCGCGCCGCTTCAGCATCAGCCCTTCGATGGCGTCGTCGCGCGTTGCTGCGCGGATCGCAGCAAGGTCGTCGAAATGCGCGGCCTCGACAATCGCGGACAGATCGAAGTGGGAAGACGGCAGTTCCGTCACGATCCGCTCGAGCAGGGCGCGTCGCTCGCTCCATGGTCTGTCGCGCTTGTCGTCACCCCGCCAGTGCAGCACATCGTAGAGGCGGACGAAGGCCGGATAGTCGCGCAGCATCGCGCGGCTCACCGTTTTTCGCCCAAGACGCTGCTGCAAGGCGTTGAAACTTGCGGCGCCCCCGTCCTCGCCGCCCTGATGGCTGCCGCGCACCAGCAGTTCGCCGTCGAGGATGCCGGGTATGCGGAACGCCTCGGCCAGTTCGGGAAAGGTGGCGGAAATATCGTCACCCGACCGTGAGAAAACCCTCGTCTCCCCCGCGTCAGAGGGGCCGGCATGAACGAGCTGCACGCGAATGCCGTCCCATTTCCATTCGGCCGCATAGTCCGCCAAATCCACCCGGAGATCGTCCAGCGGATGTGCCAGCATGAAGGGGCGGAACAGCGGCAGACCCCCGGTATCGGGCGGCGGTGCACCCTCGGCCGCCCAGGCGAACAGCTCCGCAAACGGCGGTCGCAGCCCGTGCCAGTATTCCTCCACCTCCTCGATATCGACCCCGAATGCCTGCGCGAAACCTATCTTGGCGAGTCTGGCGGAGATGCCGATCCGCATTTCACCCGTCGCCAGCTTCAGCAAGGCATAGCGCCCCGACGGGTCCAGCCGGTCGAGCAGGCGCGTCAGTTCCGTGAGTGCGGTGGCACGCGTCATAGCGGAGAGCTGATTCACGGCCTCGGTCAAGGTGGGTGGCGGCGCAGAAGGCGCGGGCGGAGCGGGCCACAGAAGGCTGGCGGTTTCGGCTGTGTCGCCGACGAAATCGCGGCACAACGTCCACAGAACCGGGTCTACCCGTTCCTTCAGCAGGTTGCGAATGGTGGAAGACTTGACCGCCGGGAAGTCGAGGCTGTCAGTTAACGCGGCGAGAGCCCAGCCGCGATCGGGGTCAGGAGTCTCGCGCAGATACTCCGCGATCAGCCGCAGCTTGTCGTTGCGTCCGCGGGTATAGACAAGCGCGTCGATGAGGGCGGCAAACTCCTCCACCTTCAGTCATCTTCCTCCTCGTAGCCGACGAGGGCCAGCGCTCTGGCGCGCCGCTGGTGCAACTGATGCCAGCGGAGCAGGGCATCCTCCCGGCCATGCGTGATCCACGTTTCCGCAGGGTTCACCTCCTCGACGGTGCGGGTCAGTTCGCCCCAGTCCGCGTGGTCAGAGATGATCAGAGGCAGTTCCACGTTCTTCAGGCGGGCGCGCTGGCGCACACGCATCCAGCCACTCGCCATCGCGGTGATCGGATCGGGCAGGCGGCGCGCCCAGCGGTCGTTCAGTGCGCTGGGCGGACAGACGATGATGTGGCCACGCAGGGCATCCTTGTTCGCCGCTTCGGCCACCAGCCGCAGTTCGCCCAGATCGATGCCATGCTCCTCGTAAAGCCGGCACATCTTTTCCATCGCGCCGTGCAGGTAGATGGGGTCGCGGTGTCCGGCCCGACGAAGCTCGGCGATGACGCGCTGCGCCTTGCCCAGCGCATAGGCGCCAACGAGAATGCAGCGATCGGGATTGTCGCGCAGCGCCGTGCGCAGCTTGCCGATTTCATCCTCGATGGGCGGATGGCAGAAGATTGGCAGTCCGAAGGTCGCCTCTGTCACCAGAACGTCGCACGGCATGACCTGAAATGGCGGGCACGTCGGATCATCGCGCCTCTTGTAGTCGCCGGTCACGATCACCTTCTCGCCGGCGTGCTCCAGCAGGATCTGGGCGGATCCGAGGACGTGGCCCGCTGGCAGATAGGTGGCATCGACGCCTCCGGGGAGGCGAATGGTTTCTCCGTAATGCACGGGGGTTGCGCCCTCGCGCGTCTGATACCGCAGGTCCATGATCGCCAGCGTTTCAGGCGTGGCGACGGTGGTCCCGTGCCCGCCTCGCGCATGATCAGCATGGCCGTGAGTGACGAGTGCCTGGTCGACAGGGCGGCTCGGATCGATCCAGTGGTCGGCGGGCACGACATGGATGCCCCAGGGTTCGGGGCGTATCCATGCAAAGTTCGCGGGCATGGAGCGCAAACGAGAACGGAGCGCGAACCGTTCCCGGCCCGCGCTCCGCTTGCTTGACGACCGCTATAACTGCTCAGTCTTCCGACCTGTCGTCGCTATCGACGTCCCCTGCGGTCGGTTCCACTGCCGCGTTGGAAGCGTCGTCAAATGCCTCCTCTTCCTCAGCCTTCTGGCGGGCCCTCTTGGCCTTGGGCGGTGCCGGGGTTATCTCGAATGCGGGCTTGTCGTCCTTGATGCCGACCCGCACTTCGCCCCCGTCGGCTAGCTTGCCGAACAGCAGCTCCTCGGCCAGCGGCTGCTTGATCTTTTCCTGGATCAGGCGTGCCATCGGCCGCGCGCCGTAAAGGCGATCATACCCCTTGTCACCCAGCCAGGCACGCGAAGCGGCGTCGAACTGGATGTGCACATTCTGATCGGCCAGCTGCAGTTCCAGCTGGAGGATAAACTTGTCCACCACCCTCGCGACGGTTTCCTTGCCCAAGTAACTGAAGGGAACGATTGCATCGAGGCGGTTGCGAAACTCGGGCGTGAACATCTGCTTCACCGCCTCCTCGCTCGCATCTTCCTTTGAGACATCGCCAAAGCCGATACCTTGCCGCGCCATGTCGGCCGCACCCGCATTGGTGGTCATGATCAGCACCACGTTGCGGAAATCGACGGTCTTGCCGTGGTGATCGGTCAGGCGGCCGTTGTCCATTACCTGCAAAAGGATGTTGAACAGGTCGGGGTGGGCCTTTTCGATCTCGTCCAGCAGCAGCACGCAGTGCGGGTTCTGGTCGATGGCGTCGGTCAGCAGCCCGCCCTGGTCATAGCCGACATAACCCGGAGGCGCCCCGATCAGCCGACTGACCGAATGGCGTTCCATGTACTCAGACATGTCGAAGCGCTTGAGCTCAATCCCCATGATCGAGGCAAGCTGGCGGGCCACTTCCGTTTTCCCGACGCCCGTTGGACCGGAAAACAGGAACGAGCCGATCGGCTTGTCCGGATCGCGCAGGCCGGCGCGGGACAGCTTCATGGCGGTGGACAGCTTGGCCACGGCCGCATCCTGTCCGAACACGACGTGCTTCAGGTCACGCTCCAGATGCTCCAGCTGCTTCTTGTCGTCGCTGGAGACGCTCTTGGGCGGAATGCGGGCCATGGTGGCGATAACCGCCTCGATTTCCTTGGCGGTGATCTTCTTCTTGCGCTTGGAGGGCGGGACCAGCATCTGCATCGCGCCGACCTCGTCGATTACGTCGATTGCCTTGTCCGGCAACTTGCGGTCGTTGATGTAGCGGGCCGACAGTTCCACCGCCGTTTTGATTGCGTCGGGCGTGTAACTGACCTTGTGGTGTTCCTCGAACGCGGATCTGAGGCCTTTGAGTATCTTGACCGTGTCCTCAATCGTCGGCTCGTTCACGTCGATCTTCTGGAACCGGCGCAGCAGGGCGCGATCCTTCTCGAAGTGATTGCGGAACTCCTTGTAGGTGGTCGAGCCGATGCACCGAATGGCGCCGGATGACAGCGCCGGCTTCAGCAGGTTGGACGCATCCATTGCCCCGCCGCTGGTCGCACCCGCCCCGATAACAGTGTGGATCTCGTCAATGAACAGGACCGCCTCGGGCATCTTCTCCAGTTCGGAGACGACCTGCTTCAGCCGTTCTTCGAAATCGCCGCGATACCGCGTCCCGGCGAGCAACGCCCCCATGTCGAGCGAATAGATAACCGCGTCCGCCAGAACTTCGGGCACGTCGCCTTCAACGATCTTGCGGGCAAGACCTTCGGCAATGGCAGTCTTGCCCACGCCAGGATCGCCGACATAGAGCGGGTTGTTCTTGGACCGGCGGCACAGGATCTGGATGGTCCGGTCCACTTCCGGCCCGCGTCCGATCAGCGGGTCGATCTTGCCCGCCTCGGCCCGCGCGTTGAGGTTGACGGTGAACTGGTCGAGCGCGGTTTCCTTGCCGCCCTTCGCGTCACCCTTTTCGTCGGCCGCTTGCGTTTCCTCCGCTCCTTGCGGCGGGCGACTCTGCAGCTGCTTGCCACCCTTGCCGATGCCGTGGCTGATGAAGCTCACCGCATCCAGGCGGTTCATGTCCTGCTGCTGCAGGAAATACACCGCGTAGGAATCGCGTTCCGAAAACAGCGCCACAAGGACATTGGCGCCCGTCACAGTGTCCTTGCCAGAGGACTGCACGTGCAGGATGGCGCGCTGGATTACCCGCTGAAAACCCGCAGTCGGCTGCGGATCGTCGCCCGAGTCACCCTGCAGCGACTGGTATTCCTGCTCAAGATACTGCCGCACAACGTCCGCCAGCTCGTCGAGGTTCACTCCGCACGCGACCATCACCTGCGCCGCGTCATCATCGTCGATGAGGGCAAGCAGCAGGTGCTCCAGCGTGGCGTATTCGTGCCGCCGCTGGCCAGCGTCGTTCAACGCCGCATGCAAGGTCTTTTCAAGGTTCTGGGCGAAACTGGGCATTGGGCAATCTCTTTCGGCGAAGGGCCTCGGCGGGCGAAATTATCCTTTGGCTAACCATGATCGTACGATCCGAATCTTAGCCAAAGGTGTATGCTGCGCCCAATATGGGATGAGGACAAAGAATTTTCATCCCGGCTCGGGTTCGCCACGTTCAGCCAGCTTTGCCGAACAAGGCATCGGCGGCGCTGCGGTGGCTGGCGGCCTTGGCGCGGTGCGTCTCTACCCGATCGATCTCCGCCTTGAGCAGGGCTATCCGCGCATCCAGTTCCGCGAGGGAGTATGGCGCCAGATCCTCGGTCGCAAGGCGGCTGGCGGCATCTCCGCTGGGTCGGGGCCGGTCGTCTTCGTCCATGCCGTCACTCCTGCATCGCTCCCCAACTTCGCCGATCCATCGCCTTGCTGTCAATCCAGCGGCTCGATAGTAGGCCGGTGCGCGACAGTTGCGGCAGGGGGAGCGAAAATGACTAAACTGCCGGACACGATGATGGCCGTGACACAGGAGACCACCGGGTCCGCAGCGGTGCTGCGACCGGCGGATGTGCCGGTGCCCCGGCCCGGCCCCGGCGAAGTGTTGATCAGGGTGGCTGCGGCGGGCGTGAACCGGCCCGATGTCCTCCAGCGGCAGGGGTTGTACCCGCCACCACCCGGTGCCTCGCCGATCCTGGGCCTTGAGGTCGCGGGGGTGGTGGTTGCGGCCGGTGACGAAACCGCGCCGGGCATTGTTGGTCAGCGTGTCTGCGCCCTGCTGAGCGGCGGCGGATATGCGCAATACGCCGTGGCGGACGCGCGGCACTGCCTCCCGGTGGGGCCCGATCGCGACCTGACACAGGCAGCGGCCATTCCGGAGACTCTTTTCACAGTCTGGCACAACGTGTTTCAACGCGGCCTCGCCCGCGATGGAGAGGTGCTGCTAGTCCATGGCGGCACCAGCGGCATCGGGACGATGGCAACCATGCTGGGCAAGGCGTTCGGTCTCACGGTGGTGACGACCTGCGGCAGTGCCGACAAATGCGCCGAAAG
This sequence comes from Porphyrobacter sp. GA68, assembly GCF_022605525.1. Lineage (GTDB taxonomy): Bacteria > Pseudomonadota > Alphaproteobacteria > Sphingomonadales > Sphingomonadaceae > Qipengyuania_B. Next base: position 700,479 of record NZ_JAKQYJ010000001.1, on the reverse strand, counting down.
CCGTCGCATCGGCGCTGATCTGTCGATCAATTACCGTGAACAGGATTTCGTCGAGGAGATCAGGACGTTCACCAGAGACAGGGGTGCCGATATCGTGCTCGATATGGTGTCAGGCGATTATGTCGCTCGCAACCTGGACTGCCTCGCGACTGATGGTCGGCATGTGACCATTGCGGTGCTTGGCGGGGCAGCGGCGAACATCAACATGGCCCGGGTCATGGTGAAGCGGCACACGCTCACCGGCTCCACTCTCCGGCCGCGATCGAGTGACTTCAAGGCCGAACTGGCTGCGGAGATCACGCGCGAGGTATGGCCCTTGTTCGAAAGCGGTGAACTCGCTCCGGTGCTCGACCGCACGTTCCCGCTCGCACAAGCGGGGGCGGCACACGCCCGCATGGAAGCAGGCGAGCACATCGGCAAAATCGTGCTGGAGGTCGCTGCCGAGGAGAGGTAATCGCTTGCTCCGAGGCGTCGGCTTGCCTACATGAATGGGGCGTACGGCCACTCCGGGAAGGGGTGGCCCTTCTTTTATACCGCACCGACGCGAAAGACTTTGACGATGGCCAATCAATCCACCCCGCTGATGCCGCATGCGACCGCCACCTGGCTGGTCGACAACACCGGCCTCACCTTCGAACAGATCGCCGAATTCTGCGGCATCCACATCCTCGAAGTGCAGGCGATGGCCGATGATCTGGCGGGCAGCAAGTACATGGGCCGCGATCCGGTACATGCCGGCGAACTCACCCAGGAGGAAATCGAACGGGGCCAGGATGACAGCCAATACCGCCTCAAGATGAACCGCGCTCCCATCGCGGTAAGCCGGACCAAGGGCGCGCGGTACACCCCGGTGTCCAAGCGGCAGGACAAACCCGACGGTATTGCCTGGTTGCTGCGCAACCATCCGGAACTGTCCGACGCCCAGATCTCCAAGCTGATCGGCACGACCCGCACCACGATCGCCGCTATTCGCGAGCGTAGCCACTGGAACATCGCCAATATCCAGCCCAAGGACCCCGTAACACTCGGGCTGTGTTCACAGCGCGAACTGGACGCCACCGTGGCCAAGGCGGCGAAGCGGGCCGGCACCGATGGCGAGGTGAGAGAGCCGCTTGACCGCTCGGGCGATCGGGAGAGGCTGATCGAGGAGCTTCGCGCCGAGCGCGTCGCGGCGGGACAGGCTGCGGCGGAAGCGGCTCAGGAGGCCGAAGCCTCGGCTTGGCTCGCGAACCGCCGGATGGACGAGGGGCAGGCGGGCTGACGTTCAGCCCGACCGAAAGGGCCGCTTGCGCTTGCGCGGCATCACAGTTTCCTGCATCCGTTCGGGATGAGCCATCAGAAAGCTTTTCCTGCTGATCCGAAGGCAGCAGACGCGCCTTACCACCATCCCACCCCGTGGGATCAGCCGATTGCCCGCACGACGCTGACCGCCTTGTTTGCACGCGCGGTCGAGCAGGGCGGCGAACGGCCGCTGGCGGAGTTCATGGGGGCCCGGTATTCCTACGCGCAGCTTCATGAAGAGGCGCAGCGGTTCGCCGCCGGCCTGCGGTCGGCGGGTGTCGCCCAGGGGGACCGCGTGGGCCTGTTCCTGCCCAACGTGCCGGTCTACATCGCCGCCTATTACGGGGCGATGATGGCGGGAGCGGTGGTGGTCAACTTCTCTCCGCTGTACACCGTGGAAGAACTCGCCGCGCAGGTTGAGAATTCCGGAACCCGGTTGCTGGTCACGCTGGACGTCGCGGCGCTTCTGCCAACTGCGGTGAAGGTGCTGGACGCCTCTGCGCTGGAAACACTCGTTGTGGCCCGCCTGGCCGAGGCGCTGCCGTCGGTGAAGGGATGGATGCTCCAGACTTTCGGCAGAAAACGGCTGGCGCCAGTACCGCAAAGGGCCGACGTGCAGCATTGGGCCGGCTTCCTGGGACGAGCAGCGGACGCGCCCGATGGAGACGTCAGCCCCGATACCCTTGCCCTTCTGCAATACACCGGTGGCACGACGGGCCGGCCCAAGGGGGCGATGCTGACCCACGCCAATCTTGCGGCGAACGCCCTGCAAGTCGACGCCATCGACCCGTCATCCCGGGCTGAGCGCGACATCATCGTCGGCGGTCTGCCGATGTTTCACGTATTCGCCAACACCTGCGTCCTGAACCGGACGGTGGTGCGTGGCGGCACGATCGTTCTCCTCGCGCGATTCACTGCCGCAGAGGCCCTGAAGGCGATTACGGAACATCGCGCGACGGCCTTTCCCGGGGTGCCCACGATGTACCAGGCGCTGCTCGATCATCCCCGCTGCCGCAAGACGGATTTTTCCTCGCTCAAGATCTGCGTATCGGGTGGGGCTCCCTTGTCGGACAAGCTGGCCGAAAGCTTCGAGGAGTGTTCCGGGGTTCGTCTGGTTGAAGGCTACGGTCTGACCGAGAGTTCGGGCGTAATATCGGCCAATCCGTACCAGGGTATGCGCAAGCCGGGAACCATTGGACAGCTGCTGCCGCAAACCCGCGCCATCCTGCTCGACAAGGAGGATCCGGGCAAGCTGGCGGCGGAGGGAGAGCCGGGCGAACTCGCGCTGGCGGGGCCGCAGATCATGCAGGGCTATTGGAACCGGCCCGACTCTCGCGAACATACTTTCGCTCGGCACTTCGACCAGGACTGGCTGCGTACCGGTGACGTGGCGGTGATCGACGAAGACGGCTTTCTCGCGATTGTGGATCGCATCAAGGACATGATCGCAGTGGGCGGCTTCAAGGTCTTTCCCAGCCAGATCGAGGACGTGCTGCTGCGCCACCCGGCCGTAAAGGAGGCGCTGGTGATCGGAGTGCCCGATCCGTACCATGGTGAAATGCCGCGCGCCTATGTCAGCCTGATGGACGGGCACGCGACCGCGCGCGAAGCGGAGCTGACCGAATGGCTGAACGGCCAGGTGGGCAAGCACGAACGGGTACAAGGCGTCGTGATCCGGGATGAACTGCCCAAGACGCTGATCGGCAAGCTCGATCGCAAGGCGTTGCGCGCAGAGCTGGGGCAGCAGGCCTAGCCGCGCCGGGCATGAAGGTCGGCCTGCTCGGCGGCAGCTTCAATCCCGCCCATGGCGGTCATCGACGCATCAGCCGGTTCGCCGCAGCGGCACTGGGATTGGACGAGGTCTGGTGGCTGGTGTCGCCGGGCAATCCGCTGAAGCCGCAAGCTGGCATGGCTCCGCAGGCGGCGCGAATGGCGAGCGCGATGGCGCAAGCGCGGCGGGCGTCCATTCGCGTGACCGGGATCGAGCGCGAACTTGGCACCCGCTACACGGCGGATACGCTCCATGCCCTTGTCCGCATGTTCCCCAAACATCGGTTCCTGTGGATCATGGGTGCCGACAATCTCGCCCAGTTGCACCGCTGGCGGGACTGGCGGGGAATTGCCCGCACGATGCCGATTGCAGTGGTGGCGCGACCGGGCTACGATACTGCAGCCTTCGTGAGCCCCGCGATGGCTTGGCTGCGGCGGTATCGTGTCCTGCCCGGCCAATTTCGCACGCAGGGGCGATGGAGTGCCCCGGCACTGGTGATGCTGCGCTTCGATCCCGACCCGCGTTCGGCCACTGCCGTCCGGCTGACCAATCCTGATTGGGCAAATGCGCTCGGGCGCGGCGCAGTGCGCGATCAGGTGACACGCAGACTTGTAGCCCCCGCCGAGGGCCGGACGCTTTGATGCTGATGCCGCTGTCGTCTATCCTGCTGCCACGCTTGAAAAAATCAGAAAGGAGCGCATCTTCCGCCAATGACCCAGGCGTCCACCAACGCGGCCGACGCGGCCGCACTTCCCTCCGGCCTTACGATGCCGACTGACGGGGAGCACCCACTGCTGCGGCTGGTACTCGGCCAGCTGGATGACGACCAGGCGCAGGAAGTCATCACCATACCGCTTGCGGGCAAGAGCTCGATCGCCGACCACATGGTCATCGCGTCCGGCCGTTCGACCCGGCAGGTGGCCGCGATGGCGCAGAAGCTGGCAGAGAAGATCAAGGGTTCCGGCCATGGCCCCGTTCGGCTGGAAGGATTGCCTGCGGCCGACTGGGTGCTGCTCGATGCGGGCGACGTCATCGTGCACCTGTTCCGGCCTGAGGTCCGCTCGTTCTACAATCTGGAGCGAATGTGGGCGATCGGCGACGCTCCTCCGCTGGCGGCCGGCACTGCCTGACGCAAAGACCTGCCCTGCCATGACCGGCGTTGCGCAACCCGCATCCCTGGGGCAGGGAAGACGCCATGCTGCTCCACATCGTTGCGCGTGGGAAAATAGGCCGCTCGCCGGAAGGTGAGCTGGTCCAGCGCTATGCCAAGCGAATTGTCTGGCCAACCCTGATAACGGAACTGCCAGACGAGGGCGGCAAGATGCCGCCCCCGCGGCAGAGTCCCGCGCGCCAGGTGCTGCTGGACGAGCGCGGCCGGTCGTTGTCCTCGGATGAGTTTGCGCAGTTGCTGGGGCAGTGGCGCGATGTCGGCGTGCGCGAGGCGCAATTTCATATCGGTGCGGCAGACGGACACCCGACGGAACAGCGCGACCAGGCCGATCTGCTCCTGTCGTTCGGCCCCGCAACCTGGCCGCACCTGATGGTTCGCGCCATGTTGACGGAACAGCTATACCGGGCCGTGAGCATCCTGGCCGGCCACCCTTATCACCGGGCGGGCTGAGTGGCTGCGCCGCCCATTCTCAGACGCTGGCGTGGAGTTGCACCCGTCATGGCGGTGATCACGCTCCTGGTTCTGGCAGTGGGCAGTCTGCTCCTCCTCCGGCCCTCTCCCGAATTTCCTGGCGATGACGAACTGGCGCCTGCCGAGGTTCAGTCCGCGCTTGCTGCCGCGCAGCAGGCGGCACGCGCGGCCGCGGCGCAGAGCGAGCAGCTGGAAGCCCAGGCGGCAAGCGCCGGAGCAGCGCAGGAGCGGGCCGAACTGCGCCTGGCCGTTCTGGCCGCCCAGTTGCAGGAGGCGGAGGCGCAAGCAAGCCTTGGCGAAGCGCGCGTCGCCGCGCTGGAGCGGCAGCGCGAGCGTACCCTCCGCCGGCTCGCGGCAGAACGTGAGCCGTTGGCGCGCCTGAGCGCTGGCCTTCAACACATGGCGCTCCGCCCACCAGTGCTGGCGGCCCTGCAGCCGGGGTCCGTCCGGCAAACCGTGTATCTGCGGGCTGTCCTGACGCAGGCCGCGCCAGCCATCGCCAGGCGGACCGACGGAGTGCAGCAGGCATTGCGGCGCAATGATGAACTCGCCACGCGGCAACGGCAGCAAATGGCGATCCTTAAGCGGGACTTGGCAGAGATTGCCGCCAAGCGTGAGGAGGTGCGGGTCGCGGTAGCCCGGTACACCGCCCAGCATTCGCGCGTTTCTGTTCTTGCCAAGCAGCAGGCGCAGCGGGCGGCCGATCTGATGCTGCGCACCCGCGACCTGGGAGAGGTGGCCCGCGAACTGGATCGAGAGGCAACCCTGCGGGCGCAGCTCGCCGCGCTGCCGGGTCCGGTGATGCGGCCTGCTTCAGCCGCAGGAACGCCTTCAGCGGCTCAGCGGGAATCCGCCTCGGCCGCCAGCCGCCAGCCAGCGTCGCAGCCTTTCAACCTGCGCCTGCCGGTCGTTGGACAAGTCACCGGCGGCTTTGGCGAACAGGATGCAAGCGGTCTGCCGCGCACGGGACTGACCATGAGAGTTCGTCCCGGCGCGCTGGTGATTGCGCCGCTCACCGGACGAGTCGTTTTTGCCGGACCCTTCGACGGCTATGGGCGGGTGGTGATCTTCGAGCATGCCGACGGCTCCACAGTTCTTCTCACAGGTCTCGCAGCACTCGATGTCGCGGCGGGGCAGTCCGTGGTAGTCGGAACCCCCGTCGGAACAGCAGGGCAGCAGAGGCCGGAGATCGCCATGGAACTGCGCCGGCAGGGGCGGCCCACCAATCCCCTGCCCCTGATTCTGAATGCGCGCGATTAATTGCCGCGGCTAAGCTGGCATTAAGGGCGGTCCGGCTTTATATTCGGCGTCAAGCTACGGGACTTTCTCTGAACATGCAGTTTTTCGCCCTCGTCCGCTCAGCTGCCCTTGTGACGGCGATGGCCATGATCCCTGCAACCACTGCGGGCCTTGCCACGGTGGACGGCAGGGCCGGGCCGGAATTCGCTAAGCTGTTCGCCGCCTATGAACGGATCAAGGCAAGCTATGTCGAACAGGTCGATGACGAGAAGCTGATCCGCGGTGCGATCGACGGGATGCTCGCCAGCCTGGACCCCCATTCCGCCTATCTGGACGGCTCCGACCTGCAGCGGTTGGAGACGATGATCGACGGCAATTACTCAGGGCTTGGCTTATCGGTCGTGCAGGAAGACGGCGCCGTCAAAGTCATCTCACCCTTCCGCGGCAGCCCGGCGGAAACCGCCGGGATCAAGGCAGGCGATTTCATCACGCATCTTGATGGCAGGCTGATCTATGGCGGCGAACTGGACGATGCGGTCGGTCAGATGAGGGGACCGGCCGGCACGTCGATCAGGCTGACGATTTTTCGACCCGGGCGGTCGGAGCCGTTCGACGTAACGGTGACTCGCGGCGTAATCGATCTTGAGCCCGTGACCGGCGAACTGATGGACGGTAACATCGCGGTGATTACCGTGAACGAGTTTTCGCGCGACGTGGGTGCCGATGTGCTGCAGACGTGGCGCACTCTGCAGACCGAAGCGGCGGGGCGCGTACGGGGCATCGTGCTTGATCTGCGTTCCAACCCCGGCGGCTCGCTTGACGAGGCGGTCGCGTTGAGCGACCTGTTCCTCGACAAGGGTCAGATTGTCTCCCAGCGCGGGCGTGCCAGAGGAGAGAGCATCTCGTACAACGCGGAAACCGTCTTCCGCGGTCAGATCGCCGCCGGGGTGCCGATGATCGTGTTGATTGACGCGGGCTCGGCCTCCGCCTCCGAAATCGTCGCGGGCGCGTTGCAGGACCACCGGCGGGCAATCGTCATGGGGCAACGCAGCTTCGGGAAGGGCAGTGTGCAGACGCTCCTGCCCCTGGGCCGCGACGCGGCGCTTAAGCTGACAACGGCCCGCTATTACACGCCCGCGGGGAAGTCGGTTCAGGAGGGCGGGATCAAGCCCGACATTGCCGTTCCCCAGCTCAGCGACCCAGACCTTGCTGCACGAACGAAATACGCCGTGCGCGAGGCCGACCTGCGCGGACATCTCATCAACGAACTCGGCATCAAGGATGACCTGCTCGAAGAGGACGGCACCGCCGATCCGCGTTTTCAGCAGACCGCCGAAGAACTGAAAGCGAAGGGCATCGAGGATTTCCAGCTAAGCTATGCGCTGGACACCTTGCGCCGGACAGCGACAGCCAAAGTTGCGCAGCGCAACTGACCCGGCGTTGCCTGCCGGCCACGCGCCGGTTAGCACCGGGGTGGCGCGCGGGCGCTGGGCGCAGGTGATTGCCCTGTGCGTGCCAGCCGGACTGCTCGCCGGGGCATACATCAGCGAGTTGGGCTTTGGCCTCTATCCGTGCCAGATGTGCTGGTGGCAGCGCTGGCCCCACTTCGCCGCGGTTGGGCTGGCTGCCCTGGCCTTTGTGTTGCCGGCTGCGCGCCTCTGGACCCTGCTGGCAGCGCTGAGCATTTTGGTATCAGGGGTGATCGGCGGCTTCCACGCCGGTGTCGAGTATGGATGGTGGCAGGGCATCACCGGCTGCGCAGGTGTAGCGACGGGCGGAGCTGACCCGCTTGAAGCTGTTATCAACACGCCTCTGATACGCTGCGACCGGGCACCTTGGGCATTTTTGGGCGTATCATTGGCAGGATGGAACTTCTTGATCTCGACGGGGGCCGCGGCGACAATTGTGTGGCTGCTGACGCGGAAGGGCAGATGACGTGAGGCAAGCGGAGATCGAACGCATGATCCGGGTCGATCAGGCGGGGGAGTTCGGAGCGACCCGGATCTATGCTGGTCAGTTGGCGGTGATGGGTGACCGCGCCCCCGATTCTGCTGAAATCAGGCATATGGCGGCGCAGGAAGCGGAGCACCGGGCGCAGTTTGACGCGTTGATGACGCGGCGCGGGGTTCGACCGACAGCGTTGCAGCCGCTCTGGTCTGTCGCCGGCTACGCGCTTGGCGCCGCAACTGCGCTGATCGGACCGGAAGCGGCGATGGCGTGCACCGCAGCTGTCGAAGAGGAGATCGACCGCCATTATTCCGAGCAGCTGGACCGGTTGCAGGATAGCGGCGCGGATCCTGAACTCGCGGAACTGATCGAAAAGTTTCGCGAGGAAGAGCGGGAACACCGCGACACGGCGTTGGCGTCGGGCGCTGAACGTGCTCCCGCTTACCAGCTCCTGTCTGGCGCAATCCGGCTTGGCTGCCGCGCCGCCATAAAACTGTCGGAGAGGATCTGATGCAACTGCTTCACACGGCATTCACCAGCATTGGGGCGACAATGGGCGCCATAGCAACGAGGTCATCATGATACCCCGACTCACACCTCTGGCTCTGGTAATCGCCGCCGTCGCTTCACCGGCGCTGGCCCAGGACGCCGATACTGCGGTGAACATCGTCTATATCACCGAAGACGAGCAATGTCCGGCATCGACCGAAGACGTGATAACCGTGTGCGGCATCCTGGAGGAGCAGTACCGCATTCCCCGCAGCCTGCGGCAAACCACCGGGCCCGGCACAGCGTCCTGGGCCGGCCGCGTGCGCGAGTTCCAGACGGTGGGAGAATCCGGTATCATGTCGTGCTCTCCAGCCGGCGCTGGCGGGTTCACCGGTTGCACGCAGGATCTGATTGCCAGAGCCTATGCGGACCGCGCCAATGCCCCCAGCCAGCGGTTTGGCCAGATCATTGAGGCGGCCAGAGCGGAACGGCTCGGGACGATCGATGCTGCGGCGGCTGCAGAGCAGGAGCGGGTCGAGCAGATCGAGCGCGAATATGCAGCGCGGCTCGAGCGGGAGCGGCTGGGCGGCGATACCGCAGCGCCCTCGAACAGCACCGCCTACCCACCGCCGCGGATTATCCTTCCTGAAGAGTGATCAGCCAAGGCGCTGATTGCGCGCGCTATTTGGGTTGCAGTCAAGCGGTGCCGGCTTTAGCGGGCCGCGATGCACAACCGTCCTGTCGTACTGATCGTGCTGGGTACCCGGCCCGAGGCGATCAAGCTGTTCCCCCTGATAAGACGGTTGAATGGCGACGGGCGCTTTGAGGTCAGGGTTTGCCACTCTGGCCAGCATTCGACCCTGGCCGATCCCATCCTGCAGCTCACCGGCGTGACGGTCGACCACGCTTGCGCGGCGATGGCGCCGGGACAATCGCTTGACCAGCTGACCGTGGCGGCGATGATGGCAATAGGCGCGGTCTGCGACCGGGAGCGGCCTGACTGGGTGATCGTCCAAGGCGACACCACCACCGCCTTGGTCGGTGCGCTGGCGGCACACTACCGCAAGATACCGGTGCTGCATGTTGAGGCAGGGTTGCGGAGCGGCGACAGTCATCACCCGTGGCCGGAGGAAGCCAACCGGCGCATGATCAGCGTGATTGCTGCACGGCACTGCGCCCCGACCCCGTCGGCGGCCGAAGCGCTGACGCGGGAAGGTGTTGCACCCGCCGCGGTGTCCGTGACCGGTAATACTGGCATCGACGCATTGCGCTGGATGGCCGCCGAACTCGAGCGTCAGCCCCACCTGGCGCAGCGCATGGCGGCGCTGGAGCAGCGCTTTGCAGGCAAACGGGTCATCGCGCTGACCCTGCACCGACGTGAAAACATCGGTTCCGGCATCGCCAGCGTCGCGGCCGCCGTGAAGCAGTTGGCGCGGAGGGAGGGCGTGGCCTTCATCTGCCCCTGCCACCCCAACCCGCTCGTCCAAGATGTTCTACGCGAGCACCTGGAAGGCTTGCCCAATGTCGCGCTGGTCGAACCGTTGGGTTATCCCGACTTCATCCGGCTGCTGGCGGCGGCGCACATTGTCCTGACCGACAGCGGCGGCGTGCAGGAGGAAGCCCCGACTTTCGGAACGCCCGTTCTGGTCCTGCGCAACACGACGGAGCGAGCAGAGGGTGTGGCGGCGGGCACGGCCCGGCTGATCGGCACTGATCCGCAACGCATTGTGCACGAAGTTTCCCTGCTCCTCGCAGATCAGGATGCGCATGCCGCGATGGCGCGGGCGGGCAACCCTTATGGCGACGGGTGTGCAAGCGAGCGCATCGCTAACCTCCTGGCAGACGAGGTTCTGAAGGCGAAATCTGGAAGCCTCAGCTTGCCTCAGTAAAACCGGACGGCGTCGACTGACCAAGCGACCCGGTCAGGCGGCGATTGCCTGCCGGAAGTACGCGATTGTCCGGTCCAGTCCTTCGTCGAGCTCCACTTTCGGCTGCCAGCCAAGTTGCTGCCTCGCCACGGTGATGTCGGGCTGACGCTGCATCGGGTCGTCCTGCGGTAGGGGCTGTTCGATCAGGCGCGAACTCCCGCCAACCTTGGAGAGAACCTTTTCGGCAAGCTCGCGAATCGTGAATTCGTTGGGATTGCCGATGTTGATCGGTCCGTGAATATCGGGACCCGCGTCCATGAAAGAGAGAAACCCGGCGACAAGATCGTCGACATAGCAGAACGAGCGGGTCTGTTGCCCGTCACCATAAATCGTGATGTCCTCTCCGCGCAGCGCCTGCACGATGAAATTGGATACCACGCGCCCGTCGCCCGCATTCATGCGGGGCCCGTAGGTGTTGAATATCCGCGCCACCTTGATGTCGAGGCCATGCTGCCGGTGGTAGTCGAAAAACAGGGTTTCCGCACAGCGTTTGCCCTCATCGTAGCATGAGCGGATGCCGATCGGGTTCACGTTCCCCCAATATTCCTCGACCTGCGGGTGCACCGCCGGGTCGCCATAAACCTCGCTGGTTGATGCCTGGAAGATCGGTGCCTTCAGCCGCTTGGCAAGGCCGAGCATGTTGATGGCGCCCAGGACACTGGTCTTGGTCGTTTGTACCGGGTCATGTTGATAATGCACGGGCGATGCCGGGCAAGCGAGGTTGTAGATTACATCCGCCTCCACATACAGCGGAAAGCAGACATCATGGCGCAGGAACTCGAACCTCGCCTCATGCCGGAGATGCTCGACATTGCGCTTGTCCCCGGTGAACAGATTGTCGACGCAGATCACTTCGTGACCCCGTTCGATAAGCCGGTCGATCAGATGCGAGCCGAGAAACCCGGCCCCTCCGGTGACGAGCGCGCGAGTATGGCGGGTCCGAGAGTTGGTCAACAAGTGCTCCATGGTTGGCGGTTGGCCGGCTCCTTAGGTCAGAACGATGCCGGAGCGAAGAGGCAATCTGTAGCTTCGACTTCGAGATCCGGGTAGTGAAAGCCGTTTTGAAAGGAATTGAGCGGCTGAGGTGCTCTGATGCTAGCTTTGCCGGCAGCCCCCATCTGAAGCACTTCGTGGCCAAATAGTTTCGCCGCAACTCGCATCGTAGGAAGGTCAGCAATCCTCTATTCAGCGCCGCACAACCCCATCTTCCGGCATCTGCTTTTGAGGCAAAATAGTCATTCCAAAACACTGGAGAAGCGGGTCCACTCCCCTGCGCGCGGGAAAGGAACAGTAGTTAGGCGGATCGTGCCGGGCAGCGCGTCCCCGCCCGCCAAGTGGGCAGCAACGTCAGACCCCCGCTGCGCGTATAGCTCGCGAGTACAATCTGGCACGGCAGCAAGCGCGCAAGTCCTCGCGAGCGCGGTAACAACCCAATGCGTGCTGTGTTTGCTGCAAGCACCACCTGGCGGTAATCCACTGGGTGCTGGCGGTCCCTACCGCGAATAGCAACGAGCACTGGCCGCACGAGTCAAGGACGCAGCTATTTCGGTACCGTGAACAAAACGCTGGATTTTGATCTGTGCAGCGCGCAGGGCAATCCGTGCTTCCGGGCTGCTCGCCTCTGCCTGTACCGGACATATCAGCCCCACGCACGCACAAAGAAGAGTACGATATGAACGTGATCGAGAAGAGCGTCTGGCCGCAATTCACGGAAGAGGAAGCCCAGGCCGTGGCAGATATCGTCCGGTCAAACCAAGTAAACTACTGGACTGGTCAAGTCAGCCGCGCATTCGAGCGGGAGTTTGCGAACTGGGTGGGCAGCGCCTACGCCGTGGCGCTTGCCAATGGCACACTGGCTCTTGATGTTGCACTAAAGGCGCTGGGCATCGCGGCAGGTGACGAGGTCATCGTAACGCCGCGTACCTTCATCGCGTCTGTTTCGTGCGTGGTGAATGCAGGTGCGGTGCCAGTGTTCGCGGACGTTGAACGCGACAGCGGCAACATCAGCCCGGCCACCATTGCCCCTCTCATCACCGAGCGAACTCGCGCGATCATCCCGGTTCATCTGGCCGGCTGGCCATGCGACATGGATGGGATCATGGCGCTGGCGGCCCAGCACGATCTGGCTGTAATCGAGGATTGCGCTCAAGCACACGGCGCAATGGTGGGTGCGCGGAGGGTCGGCAGCATCGGCCACGTTGGGGCTTGGTCATTCTGCCAGGACAAAATCATGACTACTGGCGGCGAAGGCGGCATGGTAACGACCAACGACGGCGCGCTGTGGTCGAGTATGTGGTCTTTCAAGGACCACGGCAAGAGCTGGGAGGCAATGTACGAATGCGAACATGCTCCCGGCTTTCGTTGGGTACACGAAAGCTTCGGCACAAATTGGCGGATGCTAGAGATGCAGGCGGCTATCGGCCGCATCCAGCTTGGCCGCATGGCGGAATGGACTGATCGCCGCACCGCGATTGCAGCTCGCCTTACCGAGGCACTGGCGCATCATCCAGAAGTCGTCCGGGTACCTACTCCAGCGGCAGGCCTCCGCCATGCATATTATCGTCTCTATGCTTACGTTCGACCAGAAGGGCTGGCGGAAGGTTGGTCGCGCGACCGGATCGTAAGTTCATTACGCGAAGCGGAGGTGCAGGTTCTGCACGGCACCTGCCCTGAAGTATATTTGGAGAAGGCTTTTGAGGGCACTCCTTGGCGTCCGAAAGAGCGGCTACCTAACGCGCGCGAGTTGGGCGAAACGAGCCTCATGTTCCTGACTCACCCTACCATGGGAGATGCTGAACTCGACCGTGCAGTAGGTGCAATCGACCGGGTCCTCTCTTCCGCTTTGGGATGAGTGACATCTATGGAAGGGAAACTCTCTCTCAGTTCATGGACATCCGGCGCCCGGACGGATGAGCGGGCGTCTAGTCGCCTCGGCTCTGTTGCAAAGCTGAACTCGTGGCGTGCGAAGCCTATAGCCGCCATCCTGCTGTCTGGCGTCAGGCGGCCGGCGGCCTCCTGAAGCCGCGCACTTGCCGGATCAGTTACCTTAGCTTGCCGAGGTCAGCGCTCACGATGTTGTTGAGGCACTTGGCTTGGTGGTGGCCAGTATCGGCCGTTATCTTGCCTTCCTTCTTCAGTTCGGCGACTGCCACGCCATAGCTCGGCGCTTGTCCCTTTTGATGAAATGAGGCTGCTGCCGGGATTTGAACACCGCATCCGCCATCGCTCACTTCCTTCACCAATCGCCAGTCGCCAATCCTGCAGTCGCGCGGAACTTAGCCACAGAGCTGTCACGCCGAAAGGGAGCAACCCAACGTATGCGACGATGCGTGCAGGAATGGACAAAGTGGTCGCCGTGGGACTAGTTGACGTACCAGGGTTGCTTTGTCGCCAAACCATTTCTGTCTTGCCTGGAATACCGCGAAAGAAGACCGCAATTTGACGACAACAGGCCATCCTTTTACCCGGCAATCCCGTTGACGACTTGAAGGCAGTTTTAATCAACATGTTCGTTTCGCGGATCATTGGCAAGCCGCAGCCCGGCAGAACGGATTTCGTACTCATGACAGTCGGTCCGACATGAAGATCGCCGTCATATCAAATTTTGCGGAGTCGCTGATCCGGTTTCGCGGCCCCCTGTTGCGGCTCCTCGTCGAGCGCGGACATGTGGTTCACGCGCTGGCACCGAGTTATTCGACAGAGCAGCGGGAGGAACTCGCCGCGTTGGGGGTTGTGCCCGCGACTTATAGGATCGAACGGACCGGACTAAATCCGCTGTCCGACTTGCAGGCGCTGCGGGATCTCACCGTGTGGCTGCGCCGCGAGCGCCCGGACGCAAGCCTGACCTATTTCATCAAACCGAACATATACGGCGGCCTCGCCGCGGCGATCGCGCGTGTCCCGCGCCGCGTGGCTATGGTGGAAGGGCTGGGTTACCTGTTCACCGACGTCGGTCACGAAGGTATCAAGAAGCGATTGGCGCGTCGCTTGGCCATCATCTTGCTGAGAATTGCACTAGGTCGTGCGCATCGGGTGCTGTTCCTTAACCCCGACGATCGTACCGAGTTTGTCGAACGAGGAATTGTGTCGCCTGTCAACGCCCGGCTTCTGGGCGGTATCGGAGTTGATCTGTCCTACTACGATGTCGCGCCTTTGCCAGATGGTCCTCCATCATTTCTCATGATTGGCCGCCTGTTGCGCGAGAAGGGTGTTCGCGAATTTGTGACTGCGGCGCGGATGGTGCGCAAGGACTTCCCGATGACCCGCTTTCAACTTGTCGGCGGGACCGATTCTAATCCCAGCGGAATTCCAGCTGACGAAGTCCGTGCCTTCACCGCCGACGGCACCGTCGAATGGCTGGGCGAGATGCTCGATGTTCGTCCGGCAATCGCCGACTGTTCCGTATATGTGCTGCCCTCCTATCGTGAAGGCGTGCCGCGAAGCACGCAGGAGGCGATGGCAATGGGGCGTCCGGTAGTCACCACCGACGTCGCGGGGTGTCGTGAGACGGTGATTTGCGGCGTGAATGGCTTTTTCGCTCAGCCGCGCGATGCTGCTAGTCTGGCGGATGCCATGCGCAAGTTCTGCGTCGATCCCGCGATCATCCCGGCGATGGGTCGCGAAAGTCGCCGGATGGCGGAGGAACTCTTTGACCAAGTCAAGGTGAACGAACGGATCTACCAGACCATGATCGCCCCACTGACGCCGGAGATACTGCAGTGACCTTAGCCGATCACTGGGTTACCCACGGCAATCGAATGGTGTTCTGCCGCGTGCGCGATCAGCGCCCAAAGAATGCATCACGTCCCAAGATCCTCGTGGTTTTGCCATGCTACAACGCGCAACGCTGGATCGAGCCGTGTCTAGCGGCACTGGCTCGCAATGCCGAGCCGCACGACATCCTGCTAGTCGAGGACGGGGGCGCGCCGTTGGAACGGCTGCCTGCCCTCGACAATCTCATCCATTGCCGGATGGAAAGCAACATCGGACTGATCGGCATTTTGAACTTTGCCGCGCGCTTCGCGCTGAACGAAGGGTATGCGTTCTACGCTCGCCAAGATGCAGATGATTTCAGCACTGCCGACCGGCTGGCGTTGCAACTCGCCAAGGCTGATGCCAGCGAAGCCGACCTGACGGTCAGCGGCGTCCGTGTGGTTGACGGCGACGGCAAGTGGCTTTGGGACGTATCAGGTGATCTTCCCGCAGATCTCATTGCGGCCCTGGCCGTGCGCAACATCTTCGTCCATTCGACGTGGTTCTTGCGAACGTCCGTGTTCACTAAAATCGGTTGCTATGACGAACGATATGTCGGCGCCGAAGACTATGAGTTCCTGCAACGCATCGCCCGCAACGGGACGGTGGCCAGCGTGACGCAGCCGCTCGTGGAATATCGCGTGCACGGTGGGTCGGTCCTGGCGTCGTCAAACCGGCCGGCGCGGACTACCGCAAGGGTTGTGTTGCGGTACTTTTCCTTCCGCCGGCCCGCGTCGTACAAAGGGTTGGTACGCAGCATGGCGGCGGCAATCGTGCCGCGCAATGTCAAGGCGGCCGTTCGCAAACGCTTCTCGCAAAGCGGAGCCTAGTTCCAGGCATCAGAATCTTCCGATGAGTCCTCCCGACCAGAACAGGGGCGTGTATCCATACCATCCAAACACAAACTGCGAGATGGCGACGGCTGCTAAGGCTGCGACAATCATCGCCCGAAATTGCTTCATCGCAGGGGATGCCGCTATGATCAGCAGAAACAACGGGATTGTCAGGTAAGCGTAATAGGCTAGGCGGTCGGCATAAACCAGATAGCTCATTGCGTAGAACGGGATGGTTAACGTCGTATAGAACAGGGCAAACGTGCTGAGATCATCCTGCGGCACCTTCGAACGACTTCGCAGTATGCGGAAGCCGTAATACAACAACATCGGAAGCAGCAGGAACAATGCCCAGTCCGGGCGGTTGCCCGAACCGACACCAGTGTTCATGATGTTGATGAGATCGGCAGCGGACGCTTCTTCAATATCATACCGCTGAAACAACGAAATGCGGGAGGTGAACGGGCGCAGCGGATCAAGGCCGAGGAAATTGGCCGCGAACAGTGTCAAGTTGAAAATCCATATCGTCGCGAGCAGCCGGTCGCGACGACGCACCAGCGTGAGGAACTGAAAAAGGAAAACGATCGCCGCCGAGGAGTGGATAGACATGGCGACCACGCCAATCAGCGCGCAGATCAGATGCGCCCGGCCAAGTGAACGGGGCTGGGCAAGCAGCAGGCTGATGCCGATCAGCACCAATCCACCGGCCAGAAACTGCCGGGTGATGTTGAGGACCCCGCTCCAGAAGGCGAAATAGCCCAGTCCGCAGCACAGCAGGATTGGAAAATATGCCTCGCGCTTCAGTGCCGAGAGGACGCGAAGAAATCCCAGCAGCGTGATCGTGACGCACAAGACCAGAAACGTCGGGAAATCAACGAACGATCGGCATAGCGCGATCAGGGTCAAGAAGCCTACTTCGTAATCGGTGTAGGAAAACAGCCCCGGCGTATAGTACAGCAAATAATAGTTGAGCCGATCGGTGACCGGCAGCCCCTCTATTTCCGCGTTGGGCAGGGGGGCAATGATGCACCAGCACAGGATTACGCAGCAGATGACGATCGGGATCGTTGCGTAGCCGATAAAGTAGCGCTGGCTTTGCGATGCCGCCCAAGCCAACACGAAGGCAATTACAAATGGGACGATCAACCCGAAATAGGCACCCGAAAACGCGATAGCGGCCGATTGCAGGATCAGTGCCGCCGCCATGGCGATGAAGATACAGATTTGCTGAGCGGCCTCGTCGCCCTTCGACTGTGTTGTCGGGGCGAGAATGGCGGGTCTGACAAGTTCCGGAGACATGATGCCACCTATCGTAAACCCGATGCTTGCGGCAAGGGGCGCCTAGCGCTTGCTCCGTGTCGGTTGTGCCGGCTTTCTCCCGTTCGACAGGGCCGCTTCGCATGATGATTATATTGCCGCTGCCGCCTCTTGTATGCGGGCCGTCACTCGCTAACGCGGCTCACGAAGGGAGTGTTCGATGAAAGTGATGAGCATCTTTGGGACGCGGCCAGAAGCAATAAAGCTGGCACCCGTCATCCGTGCATTCGAATTGGAGCCCGGCGTTGAACATATAACCTGTGTCACTGGCCAACATCGCGAGATGCTCGATCAGGTGCTGGATTTGTTCAGGATCCGGCCGGCGTTCGATCTCGACGTCATGCGCCCCCGGCAGCAACTTTCCGCACTTTCCGCGAACGTCTTGCAGACCGTGGACGAGGTGCTGGCCGAGACCAACCCGGACTGGGTTATTGTGCAGGGCGACACCACATCCGCGTTCGCCGCAGGGTTGGCCGCCTTTCATCGCAAGATCAAAGTGGCGCATGTTGAGGCAGGGTTGCGGACCGGGAACATCATGTCGCCTTGGCCCGAGGAGATGAATCGGCGGCTGTTGACCCCGATCACGACCCTTCACTTTCCACCAACCCTGCGCTCGCAGGCCAACCTGTTGGCTGAGAACGTCAGTCCGGATAAGATCGTCGTCACCGGAAATACGGTGATCGACGCGTTGTACAGCATCGTCGACCGACTTCATCGGGAACCGGCGCTTCGCGAACGCGCGGGGCAGGGCATGCCATTCCTGAACGACGAACGCCGCCTGGTGCTCGTCACCGGCCACCGCCGCGAGAATTTCGGACAAGGGCTGCGCCAGATCTGTATTGCAATCAAGGGGCTGGCGGAACGCAGCGACGTCGACATCATCTATCCAGTACATCTCAACCCCTCCGTTCAGGAAGTCGTCCGCGAGATGCTTGGTGATGCTCCGAACGTTCATCTCACTCCGCCGCTTGAATATCTCTCCTTGGTCTATCTCCTGAAGCACGCCTATATCGTCATCACAGATTCAGGGGGCATCCAAGAAGAGGCGCCTGCGCTCGACAAACCGGTGCTGGTGACGCGCGACTCCACCGAGCGGCCCGAGGCCGTGGACGCGGGCAGCGCGCGCCTGGTCGGACCGTCGGCGGATCGCCTGCTCACTGAGGCCAACCGCCTGCTGGACGATCCGACAGCTTATTCCGACATGATAAAGGGCAGCAGTCCCTATGGCGATGGGCAAGCTGCCCGCCGGATCGTAGAACGGATAATGGCCGAATGATGCGGCGGATCGGGCGGTAGTGACGCTCGTCTCGTTCGTTGAGCAGTGGATGCAGGGATTGCCGCGCCGCCTGCTCGCCAAGCTGACGGCTCCCGGTTCGTTGATCCAGGGCACTATGCTGTCCGTCGTCGGTGCTGGCGGCAACCGGATCCTGCAAATTGGCGCGCTGCTTGTGGTGGCGCACCGGTTCGGGCCGAGCGGTCTTGCGACGGTTTCGGCGGTGCTCCTGTGGAGCAGCATCCTTGGACTGGCGATTGCGCCCGGCTTCTCGCTGCCGCTGACCGGGGTCATTGCGGGCGCGCGGGCGCGTGGCGAACGCGGCACCTTTCCGACCCTGTTTCTGCTGGTGGCAGCTATCGCGGCGGTGATCGTTGTAACAGCCGTTGTATGGCTCTCCGCCGGGATCACTGCGCCCGGGCTAGACCCGGCACAATTCGCCACATTGCTGGCGGTGATGGCATCAGGCTTTTGCATTCAAGCGGTGACCTTGGCAGGGCTAATCGCAGAGCGCGCCTATTGGCAGGCCATGCTGAGCAGCCTTCTGCTAGGCGCGGGGCAGATGGTTGCGGTCCTGGTCGCCGCCGATCCGCAGACAGCAACGATCTGCGCGGCCGGAAGCGCGATACTGGTCGGTGCCTTGTCGGCGGTCATGCTGCTCCGGCAAACCTTTGCCAAGGATCGGCGCACAACCGCGCGTTTTACGCAATGGCGCGTCATGCTCGGACGTATCCCACCATCGCTCATCGGCTCATCGGTGGTAGAGCCGACCAATCTGATCGTGCTGACCTATATCTTCGCTGCGGCACCCACGCCAATCAATACGTCGGTCATTACCGTCGCGCAGCAATGGCTCAGCCTGCTGCTCTTCATTCCCGCCATCCTGAACCAAATCATCCTGCCCCATCTGATGCACCAGGTCGAAAGCGGGAACCTTGTCGCCTTTCGTCAGCAGGCGTGGCGTATCGTCGCCTTAAATTTCGCGCTGACCCTGGTGCCCGCCATCGGGCTGATGGTCATGACACCGCTTCTTCTCTCAGCCTATCAACTGATCGGGACCGAATACCCGTTTGTCTTGCTGCTGTGCGCGGGGTGGTTCAGCGCGCTGGCATTTCCTTTCGGAACCGTGCTGATCGCGCTTGGCCATTTCAAGTTCAACGCGTTCGGCAACATCTTCTGGTGCGCGGTGTTTCTGACTGCATCACTGCTGCTCATGGATCGATCAACCGACGGGTTTGCCGAGGCGCGATTATTCGCCTACTCCGCCTTCCTCCTTTTCGTTTCGGTTGCGACCTTTGTCAGGCTCAGGCGATTGACTCCAATTGCCAGCGGCGCGGGAACGTCATGAAGATAAGCATCTGGTCCTATGCCAACCTTGAACGTGTCTATGGCGTGGCGTTCTCGCTGGCACGTTTCCTGCGCGGGCAGGGGCACGACGTGCAGGTCCTATACGTGGGCGAAGCGGACAAGCGGTTCGTCGACAGCAACGGCATCGCGATCCAGTCGATCTGTTCGCCGGTCAGGAGCGGGTTAAAGCGCGCGCTGACGTTCTGGCGCGGTGTCTGGCGCGCGCGCGACCGGTCAGATGCGATCGTGATGATAGGAACGCGCTCTGCAATTCTTTCCTGGCCCTTCTGGTTCTTGCGGCGGGGCAGGACAATCGTCTTCGCATATGAACTGGACGGCGACGGCCGACTTGAAGCTGCTGCCAATCGGCTGTTGCGCACGGTGGACAACGTCGTCGAGGTCAACCACCATCGAGCCCGCCTGCGCGCGGTGCTCGCGCGCCGGCCTGCCGCCGTTATCCGCAACGTACCTGATCGCGAGACGACGGACCAGATACTGGCGTTGCGCGCCGTGCCGCGCCCGCCGAACCCGCACAAGATCATGTATGGCGGCCTGATTGCGCACTATCAGGGGATCGACCTTCTGGTGCGCGCTTTCGCGCGGTCGGATGCGCGCGAGCTCGAACTGATCGGCAACCACGAGGATCCAGCCTATCTCGACATGCTGCGCGCGATATCGCTGCCGGCAGACAAGCGGCTGATAATCAATGGCCCTTTACCGCGCCCGGTTCTGTTGCAGCGGCTCTGGAGCGAGGCAGCGGCGCTCGTATGTCTGTACCCGTACCAGCTTATCAAGGGTCGGATGAACCGGTTGAATACCAAGTATGCCGAGCCGACGAAATATTATGAATATGTTCTGCTAGGTTTGCCTTTCGTGACCTTCCGCCATCCCAGTCTGCCGCAAAGTGAGGACGGCATCTTCGTCGTCGCACAGGGTCAGGACGCGATTGCCCAAGGGCTCAATTGCGCGCTGGCCTGTTCCCGGGCGCGAGACGGGCGACCCTTCACGAGAACTGGCGGCTGTTCGACCTATGAAGAGGAGCTGGCCACAATCCTGCCGCTGCTTGATCGTAGGTAGACCCAGCCCTGACGATCGCGTCGACCTGCCAGATGCGATAACGATCCGTGGGCGCGTCGATCCACAGATTGTCGCTGCACTGGCCGACCATGGCATAACATCGCAACGAAACCGGTTCGGTGATTGTCGCGCATGCGCCGCCGAGAGCGCCACGATCAGCGGAATAAACGGTGATGCCATGGCGTTAATCCTGCTTATCAATTGCCTCAATTCCGTCGAACGCTACGGTAGTGTCTCTCAAAGGGCGGCCGGTCTCGGCATCGACCGAATAGAAGAGAAGCGATGCGTCGCCGGTGGTCTGCCCTTCTGGATCGGAAGGAAAGCATTGCTCGGCCTGATGGTTTAGCGGCAGGTGACCTGCCCCGCTGATCTTGTGGTCGTAACGAGACTCTTCCTGTTTGATATTCCTGCCGGTGTTCGGTTCTCGAGGGATGAGTGCGGTCGGATGGCGTTGTCGGCGTAGGGCCAGACCGCCAGCTTTCGCCGGGCATGGGCCAGGGTGCCGAACGGCTATCTATTGCGCAGCTTGTCCCTCAGCTATCCGTTGAACGTGTCAATGAACGCGTTCTGCTGCGGCTTACCCCGATCGTTGTAGTGTCACTCAACCCGGTTCTCGCTTGCCGACTTCAGGATTCCCAGGCTCGTAAATTCCGTCCCACTATAGCTGACGGCGCAGGGAGGTTTGCCATTGAGCCGCACCAGCGTGTCAGGCTACCGGGAAATCCGAGCGCCAGAAATGCTGTTGTTGCCGAGTAAGCACAAGCTCTCCCGGCAGGCATCGTCATTAATCGTCAGTATACGGAGCCTGCGGGAAGCGCCGAAGGCTTCGGCCACAAAGTTCATGCATTCGCGGTTGTTCGGACGCAGCGGGCAGGCATGAGTGTCCGGCTGCCGCGTCCGGCTTGCGACCGCACCGCCGCCGCACCGAAAAACCCTCTTTACGATAACGCCTGTAGAGCTTCTTGTGGTTCATCCCGTGTCCCTTGCGTTCATGCATCACGCCGACGCGCCGGAAGTCGAACCGGCCGGATCTGCGCTCTTCCATGAAGTGGGTCAGGATGCTACTGGCCTTTCCGCGGCAGTCCGTCTTGGGAGTGTGTGGATCTAGATAGTGGAAGCGGAAGTTCTGCGATGGAAAGTCGGCACGGCGCTGCCTGCAATGCCGCATCTGAGAACCTTCCGAAGTTCGCCTGCTGATTTGCTTCATCAAATGACCTCGGGTCCAGCAGTCGAAGCATTACTAACCGTGAGCTCTGCATGACTTACTTAAAACACGATTTTGTGAGAAGAATTCTTTTGTCGCTGCAGAAACTTCTTCATCTTGATCGTAGAACAAAAACCGCGCTCCTGATGCTGAACGATGCTTTTCTGTGCGTCGCATCTGTTTGGGTGGCATTCTCTATTCGGCTCGGGGTGTGGGACCTCTGGAATCTGCCCACGGGGAAGGTAATATTAGCCAGTCTCGGTACTTGGGCGCTAATCTTTACTAGAGCAGGAATATACCGATCGGTCGTAAGGTTCGTGGGCGGTCGAACCATGCTCAACATCCTGAGCTCATGCGCTTTGATGGCTCTTGTGCTCGCCATTCTGTTTGCAGTGGCCGAGATGCCGGGGGTTCCGCGTACTTTGGCGGTGCTGCAGCCGATGATTTTTGCCGCTTTGCTGATCACCAGCAGACTTACAGCTAGATATGTCCTGCTCGATCTTCTCAGCCAGCGAGGTTTTTCCGGCAATACCAGCAATGTTCTGATCTACGGCGCCGGGTCGGCTGGACGCCAGCTGGCACTTTCGCTCCGTCATGAACCAGGCATGATCTTGAGGGGTTATATCGACGACGATGTGCGGCTGGCTGGCCAGCACCTGGACCACGTCAAAGTCTACCGAATTGACGATGTTGCAGCTTTAGCCAACCAGTACAGCGTTGACACAATCCTCTTGGCGATGCCGCGCATCACCAGAACGCGACGCGAGGAGATCGTACGAAACCTGAGCGACTTGAGTTTGCGAGTTCTAACTCTGCCTACTGTTGCTAATCTCGTAAGCGGGTCAGTGTCTATCAGTGATCTTCGCGAAATCCAGGTTTCTGATTTGCTGGGACGCGATCCCGTGGCGCCCAATCACCTGCTTCTCCATCGGACAATTACAGGCCGTGTGGTACTCGTAACTGGGGCGGGGGGCTCCATCGGAAGCGAACTGTGCCGGCAGATCTACGCTTTGAGGCCAGCAATGCTGATCCTAGTGGAGATGACGGAGTTTTCCCTTTACTCAATTGAGCACGAGTTGCAGGAGGCGCGCCGCGCCAATCCAGACCTTTGCGCGCCCGCCATACATGCCGAGTTGACCAACATCGCCGACAGATCGGCTGTACAGCGACTGTTCGCTCGCTGGCGTCCTCAAACCGTGTTCCATGCTGCAGCGTACAAACATGTGCCACTTGTGGAAGAAAACCCTGTTTCGGGGGTGCGGAACAACGTGTTCGGCACTTTGTGGTGCGCCCTGGAGGCTCAGACTACGGGCGCAAAACATTTTATACTTGTGAGTACTGACAAGGCCGTGCGCCCAACCAACATCATGGGGGCTAGCAAGCGCATCTGCGAACTGGTTCTCCAGGGTTTGGCGGCGGAAGGCGGTCCCACTCGCTTTGCAAGCGTTCGCTTCGGAAACGTACTTGGCTCAAGTGGCTCGGTGGTGCCCCGTTTTCAGCAGCAAATTCGGCAAGGGGGGCCGGTCACGCTCACACATCGCGATGTCACGCGCTACTTCATGACCATCCCTGAAGCTTCCCAGCTGGTAATCCAGGCAGGCGCGATGGGCGAGGGGGGTGAAGTATTCGTGCTCGATATGGGCAGCCCAATCCGAATATACGATTTGGCCCGCACGATGATTCATCTCTCCGGTTTGACTGTCAAGGACGAGAGTAATAGGCAGGGCGACATTGAAATACTCGAGGTGGGTCTCCGCAAAGGGGAAAAGCTCTACGAGGAGCTACTCATCGGAAATTCTCCACAGCGAACTGCTCACCCGCGCATCGTACGCGCCAGGGAAGCGCACCTTGCATGGAGTGACTTGTTGCCTAGACTTGAGCAACTAGACGCTGCTACTACTTCAGGCGATCGCGAAATCGTAGTGCAAATTGTTAGCGCACTTGTACCTGAATATTCTGTACCGAAGGTGTCAGATCAGCGAAGCGCCTAAACTGAACTAGCTCACATCAAAGATTGATAAACATCCGCTCTTCGGAAGTTGCTTAAGTTCCAGCCAGGCTACATTCAAGGCAATCTGAAGAGAAGTTCGCTTCTTGACCCTTATGAATGGCGACGATTAAATCGCTCCGGCAGGCTAACGTGAGCTTCAGACGAGCCACGACCTTTTTGCATGAATGGTAGCCACCCGTCCGGCCAGTTCTATTGTTGCGGCGGGCGACCGCTGACGCGCTGGGCTTCGCGCTCTCTTTGCCGGAAGGGTGCCGCAGCATCCGCTGCCGGATCGTAGTTCTCGTCGATCCGGCTCCGCAGCCGGTTCTCAAGCCGTCCGGGGACCCGGTTCTGAAGGCGGGCAGTTGGCGACCTTCCGGTGCGTCTCTGAGCAGCCGCTTGCCGTTCGCCGATGCGGACACCGCCGACTTCCGCGGTACGCCCTAGGTCGCCCAGCCCTTCTTCCTGGCTCTGCGCAAGGGGTTCGGGCTCGATTGGGAACTGCTGAGCGGCAGCGGCAGGCGCATAGGTCAAGCCGGCCCATACAAGGGCGGCCAGAACGGCGGGCTTCAGCTTCACACCCGTCATCGTGCCTGCCCCTGCGGAACGAGACGCGCCTCCAGCACCTGCCCGCTCACCCCGTTGATATCATCAGTCGCGCGCACCACCAGCGACAAGGTTTGAACGGGACAGCCGCCCGGCACTGCGAAGTTACCGGTAAACGCGCCCTGCTGCTGCGCCGAGTTGGTCATCGGCACCCGGCCAAGTTCCTGTCCGCCATAGCAGCTCAGCAGCCAGTACGGCCGGGAACGCTCCGATTGCTCGACCCCTGCGCTGCGTCCCTGAAGCCGGTAGGTACCCGCGGGCAGCATCTGCACCTGACTGACAACGGCGCCGTTGACGCTGGGCGGGACGGAGAAGTCCAGCACTCCGCCGCTCTCGGTCCGCAGAATCGCCGCCGACAATGCGGCACTGCCGCTGAGGTTCCAGTCGAATGGTGTGCGCGCATCGGTGGCGAGGCTAAATTCAGGGTCGCGTGATCCGTTGCGGCTCGACCCTTGACGCAGCGCCGCATATTGCGACCATGCTGCAGCAAAATTGCCCGCGTTGAACAATGTGTTCACAAGGGTGGCGCGCTGCGCATCTGCCACCGGCAAGGGAATGGCATGACCTTCGCGGAAGAACTGGGCCGTGGCGACCGGATCCCGTCCTGCCGCAGCGGCGTAGGCGACGAAGGCTTCCCCCCACACTGGACGGCCAGCCATCACGCGCAGCAGCTCCCGCCGCACCTTTGGCTCCGGCAGGGCGTTCGCGAGGATCGGGAACAGAATGTTCTGCGCTTCGGCAGAGGTACGCAGGGCCACATCGTATCTGCGCAACGCGCCGGCGATGTCGCCCCGCCCGACTGCCTCTTCGATGGCCCAGAGCTGCGGACGCAGTTCGCGGCGCGACAGACGCGTACCAAGGGCGAAGTACCGATCGGAGGCCTCGCTTTCACCCCGCAGCTGGGCCTGAAACCCGAGCACCGTCAGTGCTTCAACTGCGGTCGCGTCATGCAGCAGGGCCTCTCGCGCGAGGCGGGCCGCCTGTGAGGTGTCGTCCGAATCTGGCTGGCCGGCGAACAACTGTCCCGCATAGGCTGCGGTTATCGCGCCGTTGGCTGGCGCCAGCCGGTGCGCTGTCGCCGCGTCAGCCCGTACGGCGACATTGGCGAAGCTGGAAGTCACGCCGATGTAGCCCAGCACCGCGCAGACAGCGGCAGCGGCGCCACGCAGCCGCCAGTTGCGCGGCGGCCGGTCGCCGGCGGGCTTGCGCTTGCGACCGGCTTTTCGCCGCCACGCCATCAGGCCGCCTGAGTCTCTCGGTCACGGCCATAGCTGTAGCCATAGTCATAGCCGTATCCGTAGAATGACTTGCGCGCTTCGAACTTGGTGAGAACCCCGCCGAAGATCCGCGCATTGGCCGATTCAAGCCGAGCCAGTGCGGTCTTGACCTGGCTGGAGCGGATGCCGTGCGATTCCACGGCGTAGATCACACCTTCAACGCGGCTGGCAATGAGCGGCGCGTCGGCAAGTCCCATCACCGGCGGCGAATCAATGACCACGTGGTCATAGGTCTGCAGCAGTCGGTCGATCAGGATGCCCAGACGGTTGCTGGTGAGCAGTTCCGCTGCGTTGGGCGGGATGGGCCCGGCCGACATGGCGGTAAAGCCAAGCTCCTTCATGTCGAAGGTCAGGGAGGCGATATCGTCTTCCCCGGCGAGGAAGTTGCTCAAGCCCCGGTCGTGATCGACACCCCCCAGGTGGTGGACGGAAGGCGAACGCATGTCGCCGTCGACGAGGATGACCCGCTTGCCGCCGCGTGCCAGCGTCGTCGCGAGGGCGAGTGACGTGGTCGACTTGCCCTCAGCCGGCCGGGTCGAGGTAACCGAGAAGGATCGCGGCACTCCGTGTTCGGTGGTGAAGGCAAGGTTTGTCTGCACCGCAATATAGGCGTCGAACAGTTCCGACTTGCGGTCGAGCAACGCCTCGCTGGGAGTGACGTCGTCTTGTGTCTTGGGAACCGAGCCGAGCAGCGGCAGGCCGAGCCGTCGCTGCAACTCGGTCGGATCGCTGATCGCCTCGTCAAGCTGCTCCAGCGCCAGGGCCAGCGCTGCGCCCAGACCAAGGCCGGCGAGAATGGACAGGGCTAGGTTCAACAGCAGGCGCGGACTGGAGGGGCGCTGCGGCACGTCGGCAGTATCGACGATGGCGATGTTATTGACGCCGACGCCGCCGGCGACGCCGATCTCCTTGAACCGCTGAAGCAGGGCGTCATAGAGGGCGCGGTTGGTGTCGACTTCCTGCTGATAGACATTGTACTGGATCGAGCGGCGGCGCAGGTCGAGAAACTCGTCCTTGAGGCCATTGACGCGCGCCTGTAGCGCATTTTCCCGCTGCACCGCCTGCCGGTACTCCGCTTCGAGCGAACCGGACACCCGCGATTCCTCGCGCGCGATGGAGCGGTCGAGCTGATTGATCTGCTCCTGCAGGGCCTGCGCGGCCGGATAGCCCGGTTCGAACCGCACCATCAGCTGCTGGTATTCTGCCGCCAGCTCCGCGCGCCGCTGCCGCAGATTGTTTATTGCGTTGTTGTTGAGCGCGGCGACCGAAGCGCCGGCACTCCCCGCCTGGCGGAACCGCGCTTCCGCGGCGATGCGGTCAGCGGTCGCCTCGCTCAACGCGGTGTTGATGGCGGCAAGATTGTCGGCGACAATGGAACGCTGCGGCGTCGAGACACCGTCACCAGTGGTCTGGGCGGGCAGGTTGATGATCTGCTGGTTGGACGCATAGGCCACCAGTTGCCGCTGCGACTGGTCCAGCCGGTCGGCGTATTCCGTCAGCTGCCGTTGCAATACTTCGCGGCCATAGGAGGTGGCCTGTACCTTGCGCTCAAGGTTCGTCTCGATGAAGTTGGTCGCCCAGGCATTCGCGACCTTCGCGGAGAAGGTCGGATCGGGGCTTGTGAAGTTGATCGTCACCAGCCGCGAAAGGCGCGTCGGATCGATGCTGACATTTTCCAGAAGCACTTCGCCGGCGATCCTCTGGCGAATGTCACGGCCCTGCGCCGGATAGCGGCCGTTGCTTTCCTGGAAAGCAGGCAGGTCGGTATCTTCCGCTCCGAACATCTGGAAAAAGACAGGATCATCCACCAGACGCAGCTGCGTCGCCACGCGTTCCGCCAGACTGCGCGCACGCAGCAGGCCGTATTGAGTCTGGTAGAATTCCTGGTCAGCGATGCTGGCCTCGCGCTCCACACCCTGGATATTGGTAATCTGATCCGATTCGCGCGAGATTTCGACGGTGGTTGCCGCCGTGTATTTCGGCGTCATCAACAACGTGGCGATCAGTCCCAGCAGGACGCAGGCGACGACAGTGCCGGCGATAACCCATTTCCACCGCTTGGCGATGCGAAGATACTGTTGCAGGATGGAAGGAGCTTCCGTCTCGGCCGGCTTGGGCCGGGCGATCACCTGCTCGGGGCCGGCGACGTGCGTCTGGAGGTGAGGGGCAAGGATGTTCATAAGGCGTGATTACCGTTGCAGGATTGCGATCACCGGCGCAGCCAGGAGCGGCGCCAGGCCCAGGAAGTCGCGGAACAGGCGGCGCTGCGGACTGTCGCCGACAACCACCACATCATTGGCATAAAGTGACGGATCATCGTACTGCCCACGCCTGATGGCGGTAATGCTGTAGAGCGCCGCCATGCGCCGTCCTTCCACCGTGCGCAGAATGACCACATCATCCTGCTTGGCGAATTCCGTGAGCCCCCGCGCGGATGCGACTGCGCGCAGCAGCGTCATCTGGTTGGTCACCGGATACAATCCCGGCTCCACCACCTGCCCGTCCACTGTCACAACCTGGCTTACCGACGTCTGGATGTTGACGGTCACGTTCGGGTTGCGCACGTAGCGGCCCGACAGCGATGCTTCTATGTCGCGCCCCAGTTCGGCGGCAGTCTTGCCGCCTGCGTCGATTGTTCCGATCAGCGGCATGGCGATCCGGCCGCTCGCGTCGACTTGCAATTCGCGGCTGAGTTCGGGAACCCCGAACACGATGACCTGTATCGTATCCAGCGGCCCGATCAGCGCCAGCCGGTCTTCCGCCACCAGATCCCCGCGAATGGGTGCGGGTAGCTGCGTCTCACCCTCCACAACGGTAAGGTTGGGCGTGGACTGAAGGGGCGGCTGTCCGGCGCAAGCGGCAGTAAACAGCGCGAGAGGAACGGCGAAGTATTTGAACATGTTGAAACCTGTCCGGGGGCGATCAGCGGATTACCCTATAGTTGCAGTAGGTGCGGGGGTAAAGCTGCGCGATTATCTGCGGGAGTCGCCTTCGGTTTTGGTTGATGAACCGTTGCTGGCCAGCCACGTTGCCGCCAGCGCCACCAGAGCCATGATCATCGGCGTGCGCGCCGGATAATCGACGATGCTCGCAAGAAACACAAGGAGAATCACAGCAGAGCCGATGCGCGGCAGGTCACGGACCGGCTGCACTCGCCATGCCCTGACGCTCGCCACGATCCACCATCCAACCGCAGCGGCCAGCAAAAGTGCGCCCGCCAAGCCGCCATCCAGCAGCATGCCCAGCCAGTCGTTGTGCGCCTGGTTGAAGTAGTTGGGCTGCAGCAGCGCGTCGGGTTCTGTGATGCGATAAACGGGGTCAAAGGTCCCAAAGCCCGATCCGGCAGGAAAATACCGCTCGAACATGGACAGGACCGTCGGCAAGGCTTGTGTGCGGAGGTCCTCGGCGCTCTCCAGCTCGAGTGCGCGGTCGATGGAAACGGCGCGGCCGCGGGTGAAGCTGAGCACCAGGACGCCGACGACCGCCGCTGCGAATGCACCCAGAAGCGGCAGGCGCAGTGTGCGCGGCAGGGTCCGCACCTCGCGCGCCACCGCTCGCCAGGAAATGGCAATGCCAAGCGCGGTGCCTGCCAGCCCCAGCGCCACCCCGGCGCGTGAGCCGGTCGCCAGGATCATCAGCAGCAGCAGCGGAAGCAAGCCCAGGCCTGCGGCAACCCGCCACCGCTGCACCTTGTCACCCCTGAACGCCCATGCGGGCGCGATCAGGCAGCCGACCGCCAGGAACAGCGCCATGTGATTGCGATTGGCAAAGTTCCCCGCCACGGCGCCCGGCGGATCGTTGATGAACGGGTTATCAAGGCGCCCCCCGGAAAATTGCAGCAGTGCCAGCAGGCTACCGGCAATCACCAGCCCCAGAACCCAACCCATTACCTGCCGCTGCTGCTCTCGCGAAAGCTGAGCCGCGAGCAGCAGGACCAGCGCCGGGACGACCAAAGAGCCCAGCGCATTAGCTGTCGCGCCGGGTGACATTGACAACGGGCGCCAGGGCTGTGGCTGCCCCATCACGATTGCCGCCTCTGCAAGAATCTCCCGCCCGGGAAGCGCCAGCCACCAAGCCGGTGGCAGCGGGATCAACTGGAACAGCACCAGCAGAGCTGCCGCGCCCAGGATCAGGGCTGGCCCCTTGCGTGGCGCCTGGAAACGCCCGGCCAACAGGACAAAGGCAATCAGCGCAGCCCAGGCGAAAAAACGCACCACCGGCTGACCAAGAACATCGGCCCGCGATGCCCCGCCGGCGATGAACACGATGACAAGGAATGCTGCCAGCAGCCAGAACGGCAGCGCGGCGGCGCGTTCGGGAGAACGCGAATGACTGCGGACCATGACGCCTGCTCTAATCATCTAATCGCTTGGAGCAAGGAAGAATGCCTTTTACAGGCTGCCCTATGACACGTCTTGCCCGCACCTTCCCCCAGAGACTGCCTGTGTTGACCGCTCTTCTGCTGGCGGCCTCCTGCGCGCCGGAAACCGCAACCGCGCCGCAGGCCGCCTCGGTCGACACTGTCGAGTTCGACGCCGACGACCGCCGCGCGGCGCAGGCGCTGTCCATCGGGAACCAGGCGGCGCTGACGGGCGCTGCGACCGCTTACGACCGCGCGCTGCTGTGCAGTATCGCGCTCGATTCCCTGACCGAGCAGCTGCAGGAGCGGGGCGCTCTCACAGCGGAACAGCAGCGCGCCTTTGGCGAAGTGCGCAGGCTGTACGAACGGCGGCTGGACCAGTCGGCGGGCAGCAAGACGGCGGAGGAGCGTTCCAGAGACCGGGAACAGGCCGAAGAAGCCAACCCGGAGCCGAGCACCAGGGCGCAGATTGCCATCGGCTGCCTGCGCCAGCTGCAGCAGCCTTCCTGACCCTATCCCAGCGCGATATCGGGCGCGTCTTCCTGCTTCATGCCGACGGTGTGATACCCGGCATCGACGTGGTGCACTTCGCCTGTGACGCCGCTGGCGAGGTCCGACAGCAGGTACAGCCCCGCGCCGCCCACATCCTCGATGGTGACATTGCGGCGGAGCGGCGCGTTCAGTTCGTTCCAGCGCAGGATGTAGCGGAAGTCGCCGATACCGCTCGCCGCCAGCGTCTTGATCGGTCCCGCGGAAAGCGCATTGACCCGGATGCCGTCTGGCCCAAGATCATTGGCGAGATAGCGCACGCTCGCCTCCAGCGCGGCCTTGGCGACGCCCATCACGTTGTAGTGCGGAACAACCTTTTCGGCCCCGTAGTAGGTCAGGGTTAGAATGCTCCCGCCCGGCGCCATCATCGCGGCCGCGCGGTTCGCCACCGCGACCAGTGAATAGGCCGAGATGTTCATCGTCTGCAGGAAGTTGTCGAGCGAGGTATCCACGTAGCGGCCGCGCAGCTCGTTCTTGTCGGAAAAGCCGATCGCATGAACCAGGAAGTCAAGCGTCTCCCATCGCTCGCGCAGCAGCGCGAAGGCGCGATCCAGCGCGGCCATGTCGCCGACGTCGCAGTCGAACGTAAAGTCGCTCCCCAGTTCGGCCGCCAGCGGCTGCACCCGCTTGCCCAATGCCTCTCCCTGGTAGGAGAACGCCAGCTCCGCGCCATGCTCTGCGAGACGCTGCGCGATCCCCCACGCCAGCGACTTGTTGTTAGCCAGCCCCATGATCAGCCCGCGCTTGCCGGCCATCAGTCCTTGCGTCTGCCCCGTCATGTTCGTGCTCCTCCCAGGGTGTCTGCCGCCTCGGCGGTTGCCGGATCATACAGTGGCGCATCGCCGTCGCCCGGTTCCGCGGCGATGGCCTCCGCCTCCTCCGGCGTTTCGGCCAGCGCCGCGTTCAACTCTGCACCGATAACGAAGCCAAAGCCGATCAGCCAGAAAAAGAACAGCGCGACCATCGCCCCGGCAAGGCTGCCATAGGTAAGGTTGTAGTTGAAAAAGCTCGCCAGCAGCGGCGGCAACGCCAGGGTCACGGCGATCCACCAGCCGGTCACCGCCAGCGCACCGGGCCACTTGGGATACCGGCGTTTGCGATATTGATGCGGCGTCAGGGTATAGAACAGCAGGTAGAGCGAACCGAACAGCCCCAGCATGGGCACGAGGCGGGACAGGCGCAGGGTGCCGATCACATCGCTCAGCTGCGGCACGAACGCCGCGATGAATTCCTGCGCCGTGCCGATCAGCACCTGGGCGATCAGCGACAGCAACAGCAGGATGACCGCCAAGACGATGATGCCGGTGGACAGCAGCCGGTAACGCAGGAAGGATTGTGTTGCCTCCGTGCCATAGGCCCGTCGCAGAATGTCGCGGATCGTCTCGATCAGGCTGCCGACTGTCCAGAGCGCAACGATGCCGCCCGCCCACAAGAGCCAGCCGCTTCGGGCATTCACCACGTCGAGGGCAACCGGCCGGATCGTATCGGCCACAACCGGCGGCAGGGCGAGCAGCACCGCGTTGACAGTTGCCGCGCGCTCGCTCTCCTCCCCGATGGCGGAAAAGACGGCAGCGCCGAGGATGAAGAACGGAAACAGTGCCAGCATGGCCATGTAGGCAAGGTTGCCGGCGTGAATGAAGCCGTCCTGATAGGTGCCGGTCAGCGTCCTGCGAGCCACCTCGTAGGCGCGCGTTCCCGGTCCGTAATCGCGCTGGATCCGGCCGCGCAGCTTGCGCGCCGCCTGCCGCCGCGCTTCCGGGGACAAGGACCGCACCTTGCGCGTTTCTGCGTCCGCTGACACCCCCTCGCTCACACAGCGCCCCTCCCTTGATCCGGTCGCCGGTCAGCCACCCAGCGATGCACGCGGATTGCCGCCATCCGTCCATCCGTCCAGCCGGCGGGCCAGTTCCGTGACATCTGCCGGCAGGTGAATCTCCAGCGTCACCAACTGGTCACCGCGCCCGCCGCCCTTGCGGCTGAAACCTTTGCCTTTCAGGCGCAGCACGGTGCCCCCGCTCGTACCCGGCTTGATCGTCATCATCACCGCGCCATCGACGGTTGGTACACGCACCCTGCCTCCATTCACCGCCTCGTCCAGCGTGATCGGCAGGTCGATGCGAATATCATCGCCTTCCCTGCGGAACAGCGGGTGCGGATCGATTGCGATGACGATCAGCGCATCGCCCGCGCCGCCCGGCCCCGGTTCGCCGCGCCCGCGCAGACGCATCTGGGTGCCGTCCTCGACTCCTTCCGGCAGCTTGAGATCGATCGTCCTGCCATCCGCCAGCGTGATGCGCTGGTCCGCGCGGGTGGCGGCATCGACCAGCGACACCCGCAGCCGGTACTGCACATCTGGGCCTTTTCGCGGAGGTGCCCGCCGTTGTCCGGCAAAGCCGCCCGCCGGACCGCCCCGCGCCTGTCCCGCGCCGCCCCCGAACAGTCCTTCGAAGATGTCGCCCAGGTCGACCCCTTCCTGCGCGAAGCCGCCGAAATCCTCGGCCCGGAAGCCGCCTTGCGCGCCGCTGGGCCGCGCCCGACCTCCGAAACCGCCGGACATGCCGCCGAACGGGTGGGCCGGGTTCCCGTCGGCATCGATCTCGCCGCGATCAAAGCGGGCCCGCTTGTCCTTGTCTGACAGGAGGTCATAAGCGGACGTCACCTGTGCGAACCGCTCTGCCGCCTGCGGATTATCTTGATTGCGATCGGGATGAAGTTCCTTGGCTAGCTTGCGGTAAGCGCTCTTGATGTCCTTGTCGGTCGCGGTACGGGAAACGCCAAGCGTGGCATAAGGATCGGCCATCGCGCTAGCTAAGCGGCACGGCGGCGAAGGGCAATCGCTTTCCTGCGGGTCTGGACGAAGGTATGGAATGCAGGCAGGCGCTCCGCAGTCACCGCTGACACTGCAACAAGGTCTTGGGAATGGCGCATAACACTACGACAGGACGATCATGCCAGGAATGATCGACCACACGACCGCTGATGAAAGCGCCATTCCGACGGGCGATCCGCTGGCGCTGTTCGACCAGTGGTTTGCCGCCGCGCAGGAGAGCGAGCCGAACGACCCCAACGCCATGGCCCTTGCCACCGCCGCTGCGGACGGAACTCCTTCTGTGCGCATGGTGCTGCTGAAGGGACATGGGCCAGACGGGTTCACGTTCTATACCAATGCGCGCAGCCGCAAGGGAGAGGAGATCAGGGCCACCATGCGCGCCGCGCTCCTGTTCCACTGGAAAAGTCTGCGCCGGCAGATCCGGATCGAAGGCCCGCTTGCGGAGGTGACGGGCGCAGAGGCGGACCGCTACTTCCACTCGCGCCCACGGGACTCGCAGATCGGCTCTGCCGCGTCCGACCAGTCGCGCCCTCTGTCCGACCGGGCGCTCTACCTTGCCCGGGTGGCGGAACTGGCGGCCCGCCACCCATCGGGCGATTTGCCGCGCCCGCCGCACTGGACCGGGTTCCGGCTCGCTCCGGCCGCGATCGAGTTCTGGCTGGATCGGCCCAACCGGCTGCATGACCGGCGATTGTTCACCCGCGGGGCGGACGGCGCCTGGACCAGTACGCTGCTGTACCCGTGAGGAACGCCCCGTCCTTCATCCAGCAACGCGGCTCCGGCCTCGCCAAAAGCGCGGCGCTCGCATCCATGACTGTCGCGACCGTGCTGGTGGCGCTGAAAATCTGGGCCAGCTGGCGCACCGGATCATCCGCAATGCTGGGCAGCCTGGCGGACAGCGCGCTGGACCTTGTCGCCAGCCTGACAACCTTCTTCGGCGTCTGGATCGCCGCCTTTCCGGCCGATCGCGACCACCGATTCGGCCACGGCAAGGCGGAAGCGGTGGCGGCGATGGTGCAGGTGATGCTCATCGGCGTCTCCATTGTCCTGATCCTGCTTCACAGCGTGCGCCAGCTCAACGAAGGTGCCAGGGTGGCGGCACCGGCGGAAGGCATTGCCGTGTCCCTGGTCGCCATTGCCCTGACGGTGGGCCTGCTCGCCTGGCAGCGCTATGTGCTGCGGCGGACCGGATCCGTCGCGATCCGGACAGATCACGTGCACTATCAGTCGGACATGCTGCTTAACCTCGCGGTGATCGCCGCCCTTGTTCTGGACGGCGTGGCCGGCGTGGTCGGCGCTGACCCGGTGTTCGGCTTCCTCATCGCCGGCTGGCTGGGGTACGGCGCTTTTCGCGCCGCCGGTGAAGCGGTCGATCAGCTGATGGACCGCGAGTGGCCGGAGGAGCGGCGGCAGCGGCTGGTGGAGCTTGTGGCCACCTATCCCGAGCTTTCCAATCTCCACGACCTGCGCACCCGCATCAGCGGCACCACCAACTTCGCGCAATTCCATATCGACATGGACCCGCACCTGACCGTCGCCGAGGCGCACGACGTGATAGAACGGGTTGAAAGGGAGCTGAGCGGCCAGTTGCCGGACACAGAACTGTTCATTCACATCGACCCGCTGGGCTACAAGGATACGCAGAATCCGCTGGTGGAAGAGAACGAGTTTACCCGGTTGGGAAGGGGTGCGCGATGAGAGTACCGTACTGGCACGTAGACGCCTTTGCCGACCGCTTGTTCTCCGGCAACCAGGCGGCGGTCATGCTGCTGGAGGAATGGCCGGAAGACCGCATACTTCAGGCGATCGGGGCGGAGAACAACTTTGCCGAAACCGCGTTCGTGGTTCGCGATGCGAGCGGCGAGGCCGACTGGGAGTTGCGCTGGTTCACCCCGACAAGCGAGGTTGCGCTGTGCGGTCACGCGACATTGGCGAGCGGGCATGCGCTGCTAGAGCGGGATGGCAGCGAGCGGGCGACGTTCCGAACGCGCAGGTCGGGGGTGCTGGAGGTGCGGCGGGATGGGGAATGCTATGCCCTGGGTCTGCCAGTTACCCGCGTGGAACGCCGGGCCGACCCCGGACTGCTGGCGGCGCTCGGCTGCGAAGGAGAGGTTTTTCATTCGGTCAGCGGAGCCGAACAGACGGCCGTGGTGCTGCTGCCCGACGAAGCGGCGGTTCGGGGCGTGGTGCCGGACATGCAGGAACTGGCGGCAATCGACCTCATGGCGATCTGCACCGCGCGCGGCGGCGCGAGCGATGTTGTCAGCCGGGTGTTCGCGCCTGCGTGGGGCGTGAACGAGGACAGCGTCACCGGATCGGCTCATGCGGCCCTGGCGCCCTTCTGGGCGGAGCGGCTGCACCGGGACGAGTTCACGGCGCATCAGGCCTCGGCCCGCGGCGGGGATCTCACCTGCCGGCTGGACGGCGACCGGGTGTGGCTGGGCGGCGGCTGTGTGACCGTGGTGGAAGGAACGTTCTACCTCGGCGGATAGAGTTCGAGCACTTCGGCAAGACGCGGCAGCAGTGCGCTGCGCTGTGCCGCGTCCGAATGGCCGAGGCGAACCAGCGTCACCTGCTGTTCGGGTGAAATCAGCGTGTACTGTCCCATATGGCCGATCATGGCGAACATCGTTGCCGGCGCACGAGTGGGGAACAGGGGGTGGTCCTCCCCCTCAACCCGCTCGAAGTCGCGGTTGAGCCAGGTCTGAAACCCGTAGTGCGGGCTGGCGGGGCTCGGCGCGATCATCGCCTCCACCCAGCCGCGCGGCAGCAGCTGCGCGCCGCGATGCGAGCCTTTCAGGCGCAGGAATTCGCCAAATCGTGCCCAGTCGCGGGCGGTGCCATGAACGAGGCTGCCCCCGATGAACGTCCCGGCCCGGTCGAATTCGGGTACCATGCTGCTCATCCCCAGCGGGGCGAAGATGCGCGTCTGCAGGTAATCCGCGACTGCCCGGCGGCGTTCTTCAGGATCGGTGCTGTCGGTCAGGGCGCGGGCGGCGATGTCGGCGAGAATGACCGTCGTGTTCGAGGAATATTCGAAGCGTGCTCCCGGCTCACCTTCAAGCGGCTGCGCCGTGGCGAACTCAGCCATGTCATCGCGTCCGTCGAGGAAGAGCATGCGAACCTCGCTTGACCGGTAGGGCGGCTCGCCCGACTCGGTGTGGCGCAGCCCGCTGCGCATCTGGAGCAGATGCCGCAGGGTTATCTCTGCGCGCGGATCGCCAGGACGGTTCCAACGGGGTACGGGCGCGGGCTGATCCAGTTCGAGGCGGCCGTCCGCAACCAGCATTCCGATCATGACAGCCGTGACCGTCTTGGCCATGGACCAGCTGACGAACCGCGTGTCGGGGCCATAGCCCGGCGCATACCGCTCCGCCGCGATCTCCCCCTCGTGCATCAGGACGACCGCGCGTGTCTCTCCGACCGCCTCGTCGGTGAACAGATTGTCCAGCGCACGCGCCACCTGCCCCGCTGGAGCGCCGGGATCTTCGGCAACCGCCGCCCGTGCCGCTTCGCTCAGCGGCGCAGGGGCAGGCGGCGCGCTGTTGCAGGCGAGGAGGCTTGGCAGCAGCGCCAGCGGCAGGATAGGGCGGATGGATCGATGGATTCGCAGGCGCGGCAGCATGGTGGCCGCACCTTGCGCAAGGAAGGGCGGTTTACAATGGCGAAGTCGGCTGCGGCCATCCGCCGGAAACGTGGACGCCGGCGGTGGTGGTTGCTGGCGGCGGTGGCGGTTCTGATCGCGGTGATGCTGTTCGCTTGGGGCGGGGCGATTCGCGGCTATGCCTCGGCAGGAACCGCTTATGGGGCCAGGGTGGCCTGCTCGTGCCGCTTTGTTGCCGGGCGGAGCCTTGCTGACTGCGCGAAGGACAAGGTTGCCGGAATGGAACTGATCCGCCTGACCGAACACGCCGAGGCGAAGAGCGTGACGGCCTCCTTCCCGCTGGTCCGCGCCGACACGGCAAGGCTGCGTCCCGGCTATGGCTGCGTCCTGGACCGGTGGGAAGGCTAGGCGTAGGTGTCCGCGATCCAGCCGCCGCCCACCACCCGCTCGCCCGCGTAGAGCACCGCTGCCTGTCCGGGGGCGACGCCATGTTCGGGCGCGGCGAAACGAATGGTTGTATCCTTTCCGTCGCCCAGCCGGCCGTCCAGCGTAACCGGCACCGGTCTGGCCAGCGACCGGACCTTGGCCTGCAGCGGCAGATCGGGCAACGGACCGATACGGTTGGTGTCCACCAGCCGCGCCGCGCCGACCGCCAGAAGGTGCCGGGGTCCCACACGCACCTCGCGCCGCTGCGCGTCGATGCCGATCACATACAGCGGCTCTGCCTGTCCGCCGATTTCTAGCCCCCGCCGCTGCCCCACGGTGAAATGGATGACGCCCCTGTGCGCGCCAAGCGTTTCGCCGCTGACAGCGTGAACGATTGCGCCCGGCTCACCCCCTTCGGGGCGCAGCTTGCGCACCACCGTGGCGTAGTCGCCATCCGGCACGAAGCAGATGTCCTGGCTGTCCGGCTTGCCGGCATTGGCCAAACCGGCCGCAGCCGCCAGTTCGCGCACCTGCGCCTTGGGCATGCCGCCCAACGGAAAGCGCAGATAACCGAGCTGTTCCTCGGTTGTGGCGAACAGGAAATAGGACTGGTCACGCCCGGGATCGCACGCCCGGTGCAGTTCGGCTCCGGCCGCGCCGGGGACGCGGCGAACGTAATGCCCCGTGGCGAGGCAGTCCGCGCCCAGTTCCCGGGCCGTGGCAAGCAGGTCGGTAAACTTGGGCCCCATGTTGCACTGGATGCAGGGGATCGGTGTGCGCCCGGCCATGTAGTCGTCGGCAAAGCGTTCAACCACCGTTTCGCGAAACGCGCTTTCGTGATCGAGGACATAGTGAGCAATGCCAAGCCCGTCGGCCACGCGCCGCGCGTCGCTGATGTCGTCACCCGCGCAGCACGCGCCCTTGCGGCCGGTGGCCGCTCCGTAATCGTACAGCTGCAGGGTGACGCCGATCGTCTCGGCACCAGATGCGGCGGCCAATGCGGCCACAACTGACGAGTCCACGCCGCCCGACATCGCGACGACAATGCGGCACTCGGCCGCCGGACGCGGCAGGTCGAACAGCGCGGCAGCCTCCCGCGGCAAGAGAGAAGTGGTGGAGGACATGGAGCGGGTTACATTAAGGCAGCGGGACGCTTTTTTCCACATTTATCGGGCGTGAGGCGGCGTGAGAGGCTGTTTTGCGGGGTTAACGAAGATCGCGTTTCACGGCTTGTTTACCCCCTCTGGCCTAAACGACTGGGCATGTATGAAAAAGGCAAGATCCGGCGGGACGCCAGCATCCCGGGCGACAGTGCGGCCATTCTGCGCGAACTGCACTGGGCAGAACTGGTGTCGCAACTGGCCGCCACCCGCGAACTGAGAGCAGAGGCGAAGCGCAAGCCCGACGAGCTGCAGATCATCGGCCGATTTCGGTCGCTGAGTACGGGCTTGGCAGACGCGCCGCACACATCCCAAGTGCCCGCCAGTGGCCCGCCAGGCTCCGCGGCGTCTGAGCATCACACCAACTCCGAGCATCGCAAGAACAAAGATAATCAGCGAGACGCGTCATGATGGAAAACCAACGCATTCGCCCCGATCACGTGATCGGACCGCTGGGCGAACCGCTGACCCTGGCCGATCTGCCACCGCCGTCCACCCGGCGCTGGGTAGTACGACGCAAAGCCGAGGTTGTTGCCGCCGTGAATGGCGGGCTGGTTACGGTGGACGAGGTGCTCGAGCGTTACGACCTGACGCTTGAGGAATTTGCCTCCTGGCAACGCGCCGTGGACCGTTCCGGCATGCAGGGGCTCAGAGTCACCCGGATCCAGCATTACCGCGACCTGTACGAGCGGCAGCTCAAGTACTGATCTGAACTTCAAAGGGTTTTCCCGGAATGGCGGCAAGCGGGGAACTTGCCGGCCATTCCGTTCGTTCCTCTGACCAGTGCGCCTATTAGCGTGGCAAAAAAAGGAGAACGAACATGGGATTTCTGGGGTGGATTATCGCGATAGTGGTTGGCGGCATCATCGGCTGGCTTGCCAGCATGGTGATGAATCGTGATGCTTCGATGGGGATATTCTGGAACATCGTCGTGGGTATCGTTGGCGCGATCATCGGCGCTCTTGTTGGCGGTGGCGGCGTTGCCGGTCTCGCTGGCTTCAACCTCTGGAGCCTGATTGCCGCGTTCATCGGCGCGGTTATCCTTCTGGCAATCGTAAACCTGGTGCAGCGCGGCCGCGTTCGCTAACTCAAGACCGCGACGGTCTTACAACGCCATTTTTCACGGGCGCGCTCAGCTTGAGCGCGCCCGTTTTGCTTGTTCCTGTCGCTAAGCTGCACCATCTGCCGTTCGTCGAGCGGAGGCGTTCCTCGTCGAGCGTTCGATTGCGCACCCGCGCCCGCTCGGGTAAGGGGCGCAGGGAGGCGATCCTCTCCTGAAGACGGACAATGGCCGAAGGTGGCCGAAGAAAGCGCTAGCCGATGAACTTTGAAGCAGGAATTGGGCTGAAGCAGGCCGCTGCTGCCGAACCCTACGAGGTTGACACCGGCCTCGAGGATCGCTCGGCGCGGCGCCGGCGGCTCATTTTCATAGCTCTCCTTATCGCAGCAGCATTGGCTGCTTTGATCATATTCACCCGCAGCGGCGAGGATGCCGCCGCGACGGCTCCGGCGGAAGGTGCCGGTGATCAGGTTCCGTCCGTGTCCGTGGTCGCGCCCGGCCGGCAGCTCGTCGAGGGCGCGATCAATGCTACCGGCACTCTCGCGGCGCGCCGCAATCTTCCCGTGGGCGTGGTGGGTGAAGGCGGGCGCGTTGTCTCCGTCCTTGTGGATGCCGGCGACTGGGTGCGACAGGGCCAGGTTCTGGCCGTGATAGACCGTTCGGTTCAGACGCAGCAGACCCGCGCGGCCGACGCCCAGATCGGCGTGGCCGAGGCCGATGCACGGCTGGCGCAGAACAACCTCGATCGCGCGCTGCAGCTGGTAGAACGCGGCTTCGTCGCACAGGCCGAGGTTGATCGCCTGACCGCCACGCGCGACGCCGCCGTGGCGCGCGTAAACGTGGCCCGTTCTCAGGCGGCCGAACTGCGCGCCCGCAACGCGCGTCTCAACATTGTGGCGCCCGCCGCCGGCCTTGTACTGTCACGCGATGTGGAGCCGGGGCAGACGGTGGGCGCCGGATCGGGCGTGCTGTTCAACATCGCGCAGGGCGGACAGATGGAGCTTCTGGCGCAGGTGGGCGAGACGGAGCTTGCGGCGCTGTCCGTCGGGGTTCAGGCCGACGTGACGCCTGCCGGCTACAACCGCAGCTTCACCGGACAGGTGTGGCAACTGTCGCCGACGATCGACCCTCAGAATCGGCAGGGCACGGCGCGCATTGCCCTGCCTTACGATCAGGCTCTGCGGCCTGGCGGCTTTGCTACGGCGGTTGTGCGCAGCGGAACGGTCAGCGCCC
This sequence comes from Porphyrobacter sp. GA68, assembly GCF_022605525.1. Taxonomy (GTDB): domain Bacteria; phylum Pseudomonadota; class Alphaproteobacteria; order Sphingomonadales; family Sphingomonadaceae; genus Qipengyuania_B. Next base: position 659,284 of record NZ_JAKQYJ010000001.1, on the reverse strand, counting down.
CTGTTCTTCCCGAAAGTGCGTTGCAGAGCGATGCCCAGGGCAGCTATGTCTATGTGGTTGGTCCGGACAACCGGGTGTCTCGCCGCAACGTCCAGCTCGGCGCAGTTACCGCCAACGGGATCGTCATCGCCGGCGGTCTGGCCGGGACGGAGCAGGTGGTCCTTCGGGCCGGCGGTTTCCTGTCGGAAGGCGACGCCGTGAAGCCAATCCGCAGCGCAAGTTGAAGCCATGAACTTCCGCAACATCTCCGCCTGGTCGATCCGCAACCCGATCATCCCCATCGTCCTGTTCATCGGCCTGACGCTGGCTGGCATAATGTCGTTCATGCGCCTGCCGGTCGTGAACATGCCGGATGTCGAGTTCCCGGCCGTGGTGGTTCAGATCAGCCAGCCAGGAGCCGCCCCGACCGAGATCGAGACGCAGATCACGCAGCGGGTGGAATCCGCCGTGCGGTCGATCAGCGGCGTGGAAACGATCAGTTCGACGGCCAGTGAGGGCAGCAGCAACACGATTGTCGAATTCCAGATCGGAACGGATGTCAATAATGCCGTGAACGAGGTCAAGAACGCGGTTGACCAGACCCGCGGCGATTTGCCGGAAGGCATCCTCGAGCCGCAGATCTTCAAGGTCGAGACAGGTGGCGGCACGCTCGGCTTCTACGCCGTCAGCGCGCCCGACATGACGCCGGAACAACTCAGCTGGTTCGTCGACGACGAGGTTTCGCGCCGTCTGCTGTCGGTGGAGGGGATGGCTGCGGTCAGTCGCGCGGGCGGCGTGGACCGGGAAATCCGTGTCGTCCTGAACCCGGCGAGGATGCAGTCGCTGGGCGTCACCGCGCGCGACATCAACGCGGTGCTGCGGCAGATCAACGTCAACGCCGCCGGCGGACAGACGGAGATCGCCGGGTCGCGCCAGTCGGTCCGCGTGCTGGGCAACGCGACCGATGCTTACGCACTGTCGCAGGCCCGCATCCCCCTTGCCAATGGCACCACCATCAGGCTCACCGACGTCGCCGAGGTAAGCGACAGCTACTCCGATCCGACGCGCATCTCGCTGGTCGATGGACAGGAGGTGGTGACATTCTCGTTTGAACGCGCGCGGGGCGAATCCGAAGTGAACGTGTTCGAGGCGGCGGTGGCCGAGTTGAAAGCGATCGAGGCTGAAAATCCGGGTGTCCGGTTCAGCGAACTGTGGACCCCGGTTCCCTATACCATGCAGCAATACGCCACCTCGATGGCGGCCCTGATCGAGGGCGCGGTGCTGGCAATCATCGTGGTGTTCTTCTTCCTGCGCGACTGGCGGGCGACCTTTATCAGCGCGCTGGCAATACCCCTCTCAGCGATCCCGACTTTCTGGTTCATGGACCTGTTCGGCTTCAACCTGAACTTTCTTTCCCTGCTGGCGCTCAGCCTGGTGGCCGGGGTGCTGGTCGACGATGCCATCGTCGAAATCGAAAATATCGTCAGGCATATGCGGATGGGCAAATCGGCCTATCAGGCGTCGATCGACGCGGCTGACGAGATCGGTCTTGCTGTCGCCGCGACCAGTTTCTCCATTGTCGCCGTGTTCCTGCCGGTCGGCCTGATGCCGGGTATCCCTGGCGAGTTCTTCAAGCCCTTCGGACTGACCGTGGTCGTGGCGGTGCTGATGAGTCTGGCTGTCGCGCGCATGATCACACCGATGGTCGCCGCCTATTTCCTGGAGGCCAAGGGACAGGCGGAACACGGCGAAGGCCGGGCCATGGACTTCTACCTGCGCGTACTGGAGTGGACGCTGCGTTCCGGCGAATCGCGCAAGATGCTTGAACGGGTGGAGCGGGTGCCGGGCAACTGGCTCTATCGCACGCTCGCCATCCTTGCCGTTCTCATCATCGTCGCTGCGTTCATCGGCGGCACTGTCGCCGCCTTCATGTTCCTCAACGGCACTCTCGAAATCCCGATCCTGCTGGTGGCGCTGGTGGCACCGTTCGCGGGTCTGGCCGCAGCCATCGCCGTCGGTTATGTCCTGCGATTTGTTCTGGGGCTGTTCGGGCAGTTCGGGCGTTACTACCGCAGCTTTTCCGCCCGCTTCCATGCGCGGACCCGTGACCATCGGTTCTACGCCTTCATGGCTGGGGTTTACGCCCTCATCATGACCGGAGCGTTGTTTGCCGGCCTCCCGCAGCAATTTCAGCCCAACACCAACGAGGACGGCAGCCGGGTCAATGTCGAATTGATCCCCGGCACTACGATCGAGCAAACGCAGATCGTCGCTGATCAGATCGAAGCGGTGCTGGAGAAAGAGCCGGAAGTCGCGCAGATTACCCAAGCTATCCGCGAAGGCAGCGCAACCTTGTGGATCGACCTCGTTCCGGCTGAGGAACGGGAAGCGACCAGTGTGCAGTTCGAGCGGCGGCTTGCACCACAATTGGCCGCCATTCCCGACGCACGGGCAAGCTTTGCCTCACAATCCGGTCAGGGCGGCAGCGGACGAGACATATCCGTGATGCTGGCCGGCAGTGATCCGGTTCAGTTGGAACGCGCGGCGCAGACTCTGGTCGAGCAGATGCGCGGCGTTCCTGGGGTTGTGGCTCCGCGCATCGCAGCCGACCTCAGGCGCCCTGAGCTCATCATCACCCCGCGCGAGGATCTGGCCGCGCAGCTGGGTGTGACCACTGCCGCGCTCAGCAACGCGATCCGCATCGCCACCTTGGGTGAAATCGACCAGAACGCAGCCAAATTCTCCCTTTCCGACCGGCAGGTGCCCATCCGGGTAATCCTGCCGCGTGAATCACGCCGCGACATTACCACCATCGAGAACTTGCCCGTACCCACCTCCACCGGAGGCACCGTCCCGCTGCGCCGTGTGGCGGAAATCAGCTTTGGTTCCGGGCCGACCCAGATTCAGCGCTATAACCAGTCGCGCCGGGTTCTGGTGGGCGCCGACCTCGCCGAAGGGCAGGTGAAGGGTCCGGTGATGGATGCGATCAACAAGCTGCCGATCATGCGCAACCTTCCCACAGGCGTGAAGAACGACGTCGTGGGCGAGGACAAATGGCAGGCGGAGATGATCAACAGCTTCATGATCGCGGTCATCAGCGGCATCCTGCTGGTGTTCGCAGTGCTGGTGCTGCTGTACCATCGCTTCGTCTCTCCGCTGGTCAACATGACTTCATTGTTGCTGGCGCCGCTTGGCGGCCTGATCGGCCTGCTGATCGTGGGGCAGCCGATCTCCATGCCGGTGTTCATCGGGATGCTGATGCTGCTGGGAATCGTAGCGAAGAACTCCATTCTTCTCATCGATTTCGCCATGGACGAGATGCAGCGCGGCGTGCCCAAGCTGCAGGCGATCCTGGACGCCGGGCACAAGCGGGCGCAGCCGATCGTCATGACAACGGTCGCCATGACTGCGGGCATGGTGCCCACCGCCATTTCGGTATCGGGCGACGCGGCATGGCGAGCGCCGATGGGCGTCACGGTGATCGGCGGGCTGCTGTTGTCGACCGTTCTGACCCTGGTGCTGATCCCTGCCGGTTTCAGCCTGGCCGACGGGTTCGAGAAGCGGATTGGCCCGTGGCTGCGCGAACGGCTGCTGACCTACCGGCCCGGCGATGAGCTTGACGATACGGCGGGACGTCAGGCAACACCTGCGGAGTGAACGGCGAACACTTGCAACGCGGGCGGGGCCGCTCCATGCGGCCCGCTTTCCTGCGTCCGGTGACGGTCACGCCGGACAGAGCACAGGCGATCCGCAGGACAGCCACCGGGCTGCTGGTGTTGATGGCCGGGCTGTTCGTGCTGGCCGAGATCAATCTGGGCCGGCACTGGGCTTGGGGATACCTCCACGCTTTTGCCGAAGCGGGCATGATTGGCGGGATCGCCGACTGGTTTGCGGTCACCGCCCTGTTTCGCCATCCGCTCGGGTTACCGATCCCCCACACTGCGATCATTCCGGAGAACAAGGACCGGATCGCCGACACCATGGCGCACTTCCTGCGCGAAAACTTCCTGACGCCTGCGGTGGTCGCCCGGCGGATGCAGGCCATGAATCTGGCGGCAGCTGTAGGCGATTACCTCGCCAGCCCGCCCGCCGCATCGCCGTCGCGTCTGCGCGAAGGGATGGGCATGATGGCGGTCGAGGTGCTGGAATCGCTCGACCCGCAGCGGCTCGGCACGCAGGTGAGGGCCGGCCTTGCGGCGCAGCTGGAGCGGGTCCGGATCGCGCCGGTGCTGGGCCAACTGCTCGCCGCCATGATTGCCGATGGGCGGCACCGCCCGCTTATCGACAGCCTGATCCGGCAGGCGGGACTGGTGTTGGAGGACAACGAGGACATGGTGCGCGAGATGGTCCGCGCGCGCGCCAATGCGCTGCTGAAACTTGTCGGGCTGGACGAACGGCTGGCGAACTCCGTCATCGACGGACTGTACCGGATGCTGGCCGAAGTGCTGGTCGATCCGCAACACCCGCTGCGCACGAAGGTGGAAGAGGGGCTGGGCAGCCTCGCCCACCGTTTGCAGCATGATCCCGCGCTGCAGGTCAAGGTCGAGCAGGCGAAGAACGATCTGCTTACCAATCCGGCCGTCGGGGAATGGTGGCAGGGCGTTTGGGAGCGCCTGCGCGGCGGGCTGATTGCCGGCTTGCGCGAGGGGAGCGGTATGGGCGGTGTGTTCAGCGAAGCACTACGCGATGCGGGCGCAGCTTTGCGCGACGATCCCCGGTTGCAGTTGCAGGTAAACCGTTTTGCCCGCCGCACCGCAGTCGGCTTGGCCAGCAACTACGGCGGTCAGATCGTGCGTCTGGTGTCTGAAACGGTGAAGCGATGGGACGCGCGCACAGTTACCGACCGGGTCGAAGGGGCGGTGGGGCGTGACCTTCAGTTCATCCGCATCAACGGGACACTGGTGGGCGGGCTGGTAGGTATCGTGATCCACGCCTTGGTCAGCGTGTTCTGATGGACGTCAGTTGATGCGGTAAACGATGTTCGAAACCACGAAGGATGTGAGAGGAGCACCGCTGGCATCCCTAGCTGCTTCGAATTGGCCGCTCTCCCGCACGATGGGGCAAACCCGATCATCAAAGCTGTCTGCTAACGTCAAGTTGATCAGCTTGCAGTTCGCGACGCTCCCGTCAGGGTTGACGATAACACGCATCTGGAAGTTCGCCTGCTCGCCCGCGTTCAGTGCTTTGCGCGGATAGGCTAGCATTATCCGGCGCGCCAGCGCAGCCTGATTCAGCCATCGCGGCTGCGTCATCTGCTTACGCAGGGTAGCCGGATCGACACCCCATGTGGCCACCAGATTGTCCATGCAGGCATTCATTGCATCGAATGCCTTGTCCAGCCTGCCTGTATTCAGGCGGAGGGAGAAGCGTCCAGGCTGGCGTAGTTGCAGATGGTCAATCTGCGCACCATCGTGCGGCTGGAGCGCGCGCGACTGGGGCACTGGCGACGTCGGCGGTGCAACGGTGGTCATCCCGTCGCTGCTTTCGACGAGAGTCTGGCCAAACGGATTTTCTATGTTCTGGTAGCCGACGCCTTCCAGCACATTGCCATACTCGTCCATCCTCATCGATGAACCCTGGCTGACATTGAAAGGTTCAAAGCGCGGTCCAAACCGAACGCTTACTTCGCGTCGTAACCGCAGAGTCTTCAGCGCCGGTCCGCTGACCAGCCAGGAGAACGTGTCGCCCGGCGTCAGCTGTTCCAGAAAGAGGACCGTCTCAGCTTCCCCTTCGCCAAACGTCCGGGCCAGCCGGCACTTGTCCTCGTGGTAATCCAGCACCCATTGGCTGGACGGCTCCAGCACGACCTCTTCGGCTTTCGCGCCGCTCGCCAGCACAGCGAGCGCTGCAAAACCCGAACACCACTTGCGCATAAAAAACCCCCGCCTGTTCACGACAGGCGAGGGTTGTACTCTGATAAAGCTGCCGATTAAAGCTTGGCGGTAAGTTCCGGCACAATCTTGTACAGATCGCCCACCAGCCCGACATCGGCCACCTGAAATATCGGGGCGTCCTCGTCCTTGTTGATGGCGATGATGACCTTGGAATCCTTCATCCCCGCCAGGTGCTGGATGGCGCCGGAGATTCCGACAGCGATGTACACCTCGGGCGCGACAATCTTGCCGGTCTGGCCGACCTGATAGTCATTGGGCACGAAACCCGCATCCACCGCTGCGCGCGACGCTCCGACGCCCGCGCCCAGCTTGTCGGCCAGCGGGATGATGACCTCCTGGAAAGTGTCCGCGTCCTTCAGCGCGCGGCCGCCCGACACGATGATCTTGGCACTGGTGAGTTCGGGCCGTTCGCTCTTGGCGAGTTCCTGTCCGACGAACTGCGACAGACCCGCATCGCCCGTGCCGCCGACCTCCTCGATCTCGGCCGATCCGCCATCGGCATCGGCCTTGTCGAAGGCGGTGCCGCGCACGGTGATGACGAGCTTCGGATCGGTCGCCTCGACCGTCGCAATGGCATTTCCGGCATAGATAGGGCGGGTGAAGGTCCGCTCCCCTTCGACAGACAGGATTTCCGACACCTGCATCACGTCGAGCAGGGCGGCAACGCGCGGTGCGATGTTCTTGCCGGCGGTGGTCGCGGGCGCGAGAAAGGCGTCGTGCCGCTCCATCAGCGAAGCGATGAGCGGAGCGACGTTCTCGGGCAGCTGGTGTTCGTAGGCGGCATCGTCGGCGATGTGGACCTTGCCGATCCCCTGAACCTTCGCCGCCTGTTCGGCCACCGCGCGGCAATTCGACCCGGCGACCAGCAGATGAACTTCGCCGCCCAGCCTGGTCGCCGCACCGACCGTCGCGAGGGTCGCATCCTTCATCTGGGTGTTGTCGTGTTCGACCAAAACGAGAGATTTCATTGCCTGATCCTTCCATCCGCTTCACCGCGCGTCCCGGTCATCTCGGCGGGGCGCGCAGGTGAAGCTGGTTACGCTATGCCCAGAGCCTTCAGCTTGCCGACAAGCTCGTCCACGTCCGCCACCTTCACGCCGGCCTGCCGGACGGCCGGTTCCGCCACGCTCACGACGCGGAGACGCGGGGCGGTCTCGACGCCGAAGTCGCTCGGCGTCTTGACATCCAGCGGCTTCTTCTTCGCCTTCATGATGTTCGGCAGCGACGCATAACGCGGCTCGTTAAGGCGCAGGTCAGTGGTGACAACGGCCGGCAGAGCCAGCTTCACCGTTTCCAGCCCGCCGTCGATTTCGCGCTTGACGGTGATGCTGTCGCCCTCGATCTCGACCGTGTTGGCAAACGTGCCCTGCGGCCGGTTCATCAGCGCGGCCAGCATCTGCCCCGTCTGGTTGCTGTCGTCATCGATTGCCTGCTTGCCCATCAGGACCAGCCCGGGCTGCTCCTCCTCGACCACGGCCTTGAGGATCTTGGCAACCGCCAGCGGCTCAACCTCATCGTCCGTTTCCACCAGGATCGCGCGATCGGCACCCATGGCCAGCGCGGTGCGCAGCGTCTCCTGCGCCTTGGCAGGTCCGATCGAGACGGCGACGATCTCGCCAGCCTGCCCCTTTTCCTTCAACCGGATGGCCTCTTCGACGGCGATCTCGTCGAACGGGTTCATGCTCATCTTGACATTGGCCAGATCAACACCAGAACCGTCAGCCTTCACCCGCGGCTTCACGTTGTAATCGATGACCCGTTTGACGGGAACGAGGATTTTCATCGCTGATTCCTTGCACTGAGCGCTTATCGCAAGCGCGAATAGATAACCTTTACGTAAACGTCAATGTTCCGCCGCAGTTTCCGGCGCGGAGCGTTGCATGACCCGAGCGGGATTTCCAACCACCGTTTCACCATCCGCCACATCCTTCGTGACCACCGCGCCCATTCCGACGACTGCGCCTTGTCCAATGCGCAATGGTTTTTGCTGCGTCCCCTGACGCAGAATGGCGCCCGTGCCGATATATGCGTGATCGAAAATATGTACGTTGCCGTTGCAGCATACTCTGGGGGCAAAGGTGACGAAGTCACCGATGTGGCAATCATGAGCGACGTAACTATAGATATTGCATTGAAATTGCGTGCCAATGGTCGAATTTCCCGTCAGAGTTGTGAAGTCTGACAGAACACTTCCTTGACCTATGGTCATATTTCGCCCGACTACCGCAGTGGGCGACTCCACCGCGAATGGGATGGCCCCGCGTCGTGCGAGCAGATGGTGCAGCCTTTCCCGTGCTGACCCTGAGCCGATGGCGATCACGAAGCGATCACCTGGCTGGATTTGCTCCAGGCCATGCACCGGCAATCCCATAAAAGTCCGATGAGACGCATCGTCAGCCGCAAATGCCAGGTCTGCTGCGCCGTCCTGCTCGTCAGGCACCTGGCCGCGCAGGCTGTGGAGCACCTCCGCCGCGAAACCGCCGGCGCCGACAATCCATAGCTTGCCGCTGGTTGTCGCCATCAAGCCGCCTTCTTCACCTCGGCCACGATCGTCCGGGCCGCATCCCCCAGATCGTTGGCTGAGACAATCGGCAGGCCGCTGTTCTCCAGGATGTCCTTGCCCTGCTGGACGTTGGTGCCTTCCAGCCGCACGACCAGCGGGACGGACAGGTTTACATCCTTGGCGGCGGCGACAATGCCGTCGGCGATCACGTCGCATTTCATGATACCGCCGAAGATGTTCACGAGGATCCCTTCGACCGCCGGGTCCTTCAGGATGATCTTGAACGCCGCCGTCACCTTTTCACGGGACGCGCCGCCGCCCACGTCGAGGAAGTTGGCCGGGAATGCCCCGTTCAGCTTGATGATGTCCATTGTTGCCATGGCCAGACCAGCGCCGTTCACCATGCAGCCGATGTTGCCGTCGAGCTTGATGTAGGCGAGATCATATTCGGATGCCTCGACCTCGGCCGGATCCTCCTCCGTCTCGTCGCGCAACGCCTCGACATCGGGATGCCGATACAGCGCGTTCCCGTCGAAGCTCATCTTGGTGTCGAGCACCAGGAGCTTGCCATCCTCCGTCTCCACCAGCGGGTTGATCTCGAGCATTTCCATGTCGAGTGCGACAAAGGCTTCGTACAGCTGCTTGGCCAGCTTCTGGCACTGCTTGTTGAGGTCGCCCTGGAGCCTCAGCGCGAAGGCGACGGCGCGACCGTGATGCGGCATGAAACCCTGCGCCGGATCGATGGTGATGGTGGTGATCTTCTCCGGCGTGGAGTGCGCCACCTCCTCGATGTCCATGCCGCCTTCGGTCGAGACGACCATCGCGACCCGCCCGCTGGCCCGGTCGACCAGCAGGGACAGGTAGTATTCCTCCGCAATGTCCACGCCGTCCGTGATGTACAGACGGTTGACCTGCTTGCCTTCATCGCCGGTCTGCACCGTCACCAGCGTGTTGCCGAGCATCTCGCCGGCGTCACGCTCAACATCGGCGATGCTCTTGGCGAGGCGCACGCCCCCCTTCGCCTCGGTGCCAAGCTCCTTGAATTTGCCCTTGCCACGCCCGCCGGCATGAATCTGCGCCTTCACGACATACAGCGGTCCAGGCAGCTTGTTCGCCGCTGCAACGGCTTCTTCCACGCTCAGCGCGGCATGGCCGGCGGGAACCGCGATGCCGTGCTTGGCGAGCAATTCCTTGGCTTGGTATTCGTGAATGTTCATGAAGGGGTTGTCCTTGCAAACGCTGAAGAGGCGGTTTGTGGCCGCATAAGCATGGATGGCCGCGCTTGAAAAGTGCCTCCTGCCGGCGCAACTGCAACGTTGCATGATTGACGAGGTCGCCCTTGCTGAAATCGTCCGCGAGGCGGGCCGGATTGCGTTTGCCCAATGGCCGGGCGCGGGACATGACCTGGAAGTCTGGAACAAGACGCCCGGCCATCCGGTCTGCGCCGCCGACATTGCGGTCGACCGCTTCCTCAAGCGGGAATTGAGTGGTCTGATGCCTGCGGCCGCCTGGCTGTCGGAGGAGACCGTGGACGATCCCGCGCGGTTGAACGGCGACTGCGTGTGGGTGGTCGATCCAATTGATGGAACCCGCGACTTTATCCGTGGCCGCAGCGGGTGGGCAGTGTCGGTTGCCCTCGTTCGCGCCGGCCGCCCGCTGATCGGGCTGCTCCATGCGCCCGCCCGGGACGAGGAGTGGCTGGCGGTCGCCGGCCGAGGCGCCTGGCGTAATGGAGCCAGGCTGACAGCGTCCAGTCGGGGCACGCTGGCCGGTGCCAGGGTGCCGAGCACCAGCCTCGCCACCGCTGACCGCATTTTCGCTTCCGTGGCCCAGCCCAATTCCATCGCTCTGCGGATCGGAATGGTCGCGGCGAACGAGGCGGACCTTGTCGCGACGATGCGCTGGGGGCACGAGTGGGATATTGCCGCCGCCACACTCGTCGCCCGCGAGGCAGGTGCGGAAATCGGCGATTCGTTCGGCCGGCCGCTTCTGTTCAATCAGCGCGATCCGCGGGCCTTTGGAGTGGTAGTCAGTTCGCCCGCGATATTCGATCCGGCAGTGAAGCACATAGCCGAGCGGGTGAAGATCGAAGCGGCCAGAGCGGCCGCCTGACCTTCACCACGCGGCAGAATCCTATTGACGGGCTTGTTGAATTTCCTCGTTGCTGAGGGGAACGATCTTGATCTCGACCCGGCGGTTAAGCGGTTCGTTGACATTGTCGCCCGTCTGCACCCGCAACTGATCCTCGCCAAATCCCTGCGACCGGATGCGCGCCTGGTTGACGCCGCGGCTGATGAGGTAGCGAGATACTGCGTCGGCCCGCTGTTCCGACAGGCGCTGGTTGAAGGAGCGCGAGCCAACCGTGTCGGTATGGCCGTACACATCGATCAGGCTGTTGGGATAACGCACCAGGTTCGCCGCCACGTCGTCGAGCGTCCGCTGAAAGGCGGGGTTGATGCTCGCGCTGCCGGTTGCGAAGGTCACGCCGTCGGGCAGATTGACCAGAATGGCGCTACCGCCATCGGTTTCGGTCACGTCTATGCCGGACCCGGCAGTCTGTTCGCGCAATTCCTTGATCTGCTGGTCGATGCGATAACCGACAACCGTGCCGACCGCGCCGCCGCCGACCGCGCCGATCAGCCGGCCCGTTTTGCCGCCGATAACCTGACCCAGCAGCGCACCCGCGGCCGCGCCGCCCGCGCCGCCCAGCACTGTTCGCGAGACCCTCTGTTCGCCGGTGTTAGGGTCAGTAACGCAGGCTGACAGCGTCAGCAGAGATGCGCCAGCGACGAAAGCCGTGGCTGTTTGCTTGATGTTCATGTCGAATTTGCCTCCTTGATCAACCATGCGCCCACCTCGCATTGTGTCTGCCGCTCAACGATCAGGCGGGCAGCCTGTTCCGCCGGATGCACGGCAGCTCTGTTTTCGCACCTCAATTGTGCTAGGCGTCGCAAGGTGAACCCGTTTCCCTGGACAGACGTCCTGATCATTGCCGGCCTCATCCTGCTGAACGGGGTGTTCGCCATGTCAGAGCTGGCGATCGTATCTGCCCGCACCTCGCGGTTGCAGGCGGCGGCGAACGGCGGGAGTCGGGGCGCGCGAACGGCCATCTCCCTGGCGGCCAACCCGGGCAAGTTCCTGTCCACCGTGCAGATCGGGATCACCCTTATCGGCATCATCGCGGGAGCTTACTCCGGCGCGAGTCTGGGGGGGCCCGTGGGCGACCGGCTGGCGGACATGGGCATTGCCGCGCGCGTAGCGGGAGAGATCGGCTTTGCCCTCGTGATCGGCCTCACAACCTATTTCAGTCTTGTTGTCGGAGAGCTGGTGCCCAAGCAGCTGGCGCTGAAATCCGCGGTTCCGATTGCTACCTTCATGGCCTTGCCCATGGCGATGCTGGCGAAGGTCGCCGCGCCGCTCGTCTGGTTGCTGGACATGTCGTCCGCCCTGCTGATCCGGGTGCTGGGCATCCAATCGAGCGACCAGAAGACGATGACCGCCGAGGAACTGCAGATGATCTTCGCCGAGGCCACCCATTCGGGGGTGATCGAGCGGGAGCAGCATCAGATGCTGGCCGGGGTCGTGCGGCTGGCGCAGCGATCCGTGCGCGAGATGATGACCCCGCGAACGGAGATCGATTGGGTTGACCTCAATGCCACCGCCCAGGATCTGCGATCCGTGGTGGAAAAAAGCCCCCATTCGCTGCTGCCGGTGGCGGATGGGACGCCGGAAACGATCGTGGGGGTGGTCAAGGTCCGCGAAGTGCTGGCCCACATGCTGAATGGGGGGCGGCTGGATCTGTCAAGGCACCTGAAGCGCCACGAGATCGTGCCTGACCGTCTGGACGCGGTGGACGCCCTGCGCGTTCTGCAGCAGGGCGAGGTGGCAATGGCAATGGTGCACGACGAATACGGCCATCTGGAAGGACTCATCACTCCGGCGGATTTGCTCACCGCCATGGCGGGTAATTTCGCCAGCGATCAGGACGAGCGGCAGGAACCCGAGGTTGTGGAGCGGCACGACGGGTCGCTGCTGGTCGCGGGCAGCATGCCGGCGGACGCTCTGGCCGACCGGCTGGGGCTGGATTACGGCCAGGACCGCGATTTCGCGACCGTGGCGGGGTTCGTGCTTGCGGTTCTGCGGAACCTGCCAGAAGAAGGCGAGCGCTTCACCTGGCAGGGATGGTCATTCGAAGTGGTTGACCTAGACGGCCGTCGTATCGACAAGCTGATCGTGCGACCCGCCGAGGCCGACACTCCGGACGAGAGCCGCGAGCCGGTCGCGTAACGCAACCCCGGCGCGGCGCGCTGCGTATCTGCGGCGTTCGGCGGACCGCCGCCTCTTTCGAAACCGCGCTCGTCACCCAGTGCGCAGCAGCGGGATCAGTTCGGGATGACCGCCTGCGCCGCACCGCCGGCCCCTTCGGGTGCGGCGATCACGTCACGCGTGACGGTTCCCTTGTTCACCGTGTTGGTGGCCGTATCACCCACACCCGAGCGGATGCCCGGATCAGCGGCGCCCGCGCGGTTGATGACGTTCGTCTCCACCGTGCTGCGCCGGGCGGGGCCGCCGAACAGCGCGTCCAGCGCCTGCGTTGCTGGCGCGTCGGAGGCAGGGCGCGGAGCACCGGGGGTTGGCGGCACGAGGTTGAAGTCGGGCGGCACCACCAGTGGCGCCTGGCGCTGCACCGCGAATTCATCGGGCCGGTCGCGGCCAAGGATACCCCCGCTGCTGCCGCAGGCGGCAAGAACGCTGCTGCTGGCGATGAGGAAGAGGATGGCTGATCGTGTCATGGAGTTGTTCCTGTCAATTGCCCGGCGCATCCTGGGCGCGGATGGGAGAGGTGTCGCTGCTGTCCTTTACGAAGAACGCGCGCAGCAGGATGATGACGACGCCGATGGAAATGGCGGCGTCGGCGATGTTGAAGATGAGAAACGGCCGCCATTCGCCAAAGTGCAGGTCGGCATAGTCGATGACATAGCCATAGAGGTAGCGATCGCGGATGTTGCCAAGCGCACCGCCCAGGATCAGCGACAGTCCCAGGATTTCCCCCATCACCCGCTCCCGCATCAGCCACACTGTGACGGCGACGGCGATCAGGAAGGTAACGATGACCAGGCCCCAGCGCATCGTCTCGCTGGTCGCCTGCAGCATGCCGAGCGACACGCCGTAATTCTCCACCCAGCGCAGGTCGAAGAACGGCAGCACTTGGACAACGCCGCGCTGTTGCAGCGCAAGGGGGCCGGACACGTACCATTTCACGAGCTGGTCGACGAGAAAGATGCCGAGCGCGATGGACAGACCGATGATCCGGTTACGGGTGAAGATCGCGCTCATGCCGCCCGATCCAGCCAGCTCACCACCGTATCGCAGCGGTCGCACAGCGCGCCGTCCTCCGCCACTTCGGGCAGAAGACGCCAACAACGGCCGCATTTTTCGTGGCTGGTTCGTGTCACGCGCACCTGGTCGTTATCGTCGCAGGCGACTGACGCAGTGATGAACAGCTCGGCCATGTCGGCGGCGTCAAAGCCGGGCGGCACGAGGGAAGCCGGGACTACCACATCGGCTTCCAGACCGGACCGGATCGTCTTGTCACGGCGCAGCGGTTCGATGGCTTCCATAACCTGGTCGCGCAGAACGCGCAGTTGCTGCCAGCGGCCTTCGTCACTCGCTGCCAGCGGCATAACTGGCCACTCCAGCAGGTGAACGCTGCCCGCTTCGGGAAAGCGCGTTTTCCACGCTTCCTCTGCCGTGAACACCAGCATCGGGGCGCAGTATCGGACAAGCGCATGGAACAGTGTATCCAGCACCGTTCGGTACGCCCGCCGCTTTGGATCGTCCGCCGCGTCGCAGTAGAGGCTGTCCTTGCGAATGTCGAAATAGAAGGCCGACAGATCCTCGTTGCAGAACTCGACCAGGGTGCGGATGTACAGGTCGAACTGGTATTCATCCACCGCGCGGCGCAGCACCGCATCCACCCGTCCCAGCAAGGTGAGCACATACCGTTCCAGTTCCGGCATCGCGCCGACCGCGACCCGCTCGGCCTCGGTAAAGCCGTCCAGCGCGCCCAGGAGATAGCGGAAGGTGTTCCTGAGCTTGCGGTACTGGTCGCCCACGCCTTTCAGGATCTCGTCGCCGATGCGGTGGTCCTCGGTGAAGTCGACCGACAGCGCCCACAGCCGGATGATGTCCGCGCCGTAAGTTTCCATCACCTTCAGCGGGTCGACCGTGTTGCCGAGGCTCTTGCTCATCTTGCGCCCGTCGGCGGCCATGGTGAACCCGTGGGTCAGCACCTGGTCGTAGGGTGCCCGCCCGCGCGTGCCGCAGGATTGCAGCAGCGAAGACTGGAACCAGCCGCGATGCTGGTCGCTGCCTTCGAGATAAAGGTCGGCGGGCCAGCGCAAGTTCGGCCAACGGCCCGATTCCAGCACGAAGGCGTGAGTACAGCCCGAATCGAACCAGACGTCGAGGATGTCCGTCACCATCTCGAAGTCGTCGGGCGAGTGGGCTGCGCCGAGCAGCGCGGCCTTGCGGCTCTCGTCCCAGCCATCGACGCCATGCTCGCGGATGGCGGCGACGATGCGGGCGTTGACCTCAGGGTCCACCAGATACTCACCCGTGCGCCGGTCGACGAACAGGGTGATCGGCACCCCCCATGCACGCTGGCGCGACAGCACCCAGTCGGGCCGCCCTTCCACCATCGAACGGATCCGGTTGCGGCCCTTTTCCGGCACGAAACGGGTGTCCGCAATGGCGGCAAGGGCAAGCTCGCGCAGGGTGGGGCTGGCGCACCGGCCCTCGTCAGCCGGATCAAGGGCGCCGCCTTCACCTTCCCAGCGCTTCTCCTGCCGCGTCTTGGGGGAGACGTGGGTCAGCACCTTGTCCATCGGCACGAACCATTGCGGTGTGCAGCGGTAGATGACCTTGGCCTTGGAACGCCAGCTGTGCGGGTATGAGTGGCGGTATTCGGATGCCGCCAGCAGTGCGCCGGCGTCGCGCAGGTCCGCACAGATCGGCCCGTCCGGCGCGTTGAACTTCGCGTTGATGACGCTGCCCTGTCCGCCGAGCCACGCCCAATCGTCGCGGTAGCGTCCGTCCGCCTCGACTGCGAAGGCGGGATTGATGCCGTGCGCCTTGCACAGCTCGAAATCGTCCTCGCCATGGTCGGGCGCCATGTGAACGAGACCCGTGCCGCTGTCGGTGGTGACGAAGTCGCCGGGGAGCAGCGGGCGCGGCGTGACGAAGAACCCGCCGAGATGGTGCATCGGGTGACGGACAAAGGTGCCGGCGAGGTCGGAGCCAAGAAAATTGCCTAGTGCATAATCGGTCACGGCTACCGGAACTCCGCTCAATCCATGGCTGGAGACTGGACCGAGATCCGTGCGCTGGAAAAACGCTTCGAGCAGGTCGGCGGCAATCAGATAGCGGGCGCCGCTGGGCGCGCGGTAATGATGATAGGTGACTTGCGGCCCGTAAGCCAAAGCCTGATTAACCGGAATGGTCCAAGGCGTCGTGGTCCAGATCACCGCATGGGCACCGACCAGTTCCGGGATCGGCGACTCCACGATCTCGAACGCCACGTCCACCTGGGTGGAAACGATGTCCTCGTACTCGACCTCGGCCTCGGCCAGCGCGGTGCGTTCGACCGGCGACCACATCACCGGCTTGGCCCCGCGGTACAGCTGCCCGCTTTCGGCAAACTTCAGCAGTTCGGCGACGATGGTTGCCTCCGCCTCCGCATCCATCGTCAGGTACGGGTTGTTCCAATCGCCCAGCAGGCCAAGCCGTTTGAGCTGTTCGCGCTGAACATCGACCCAATGCGCGGCGTAGGCGCGGCATTCGGCGCGGAACTCTGCGGGCGGGACCGCATCCTTGTCGCGCTTCTGCTTGCGGTACTGCTCCTCCACCTTCCATTCGATCGGCAGGCCGTGGCAATCCCAGCCGGGCACATAGGGCGCATCCTTGCCCAGCAGGGATTGCGTGCGCACCACCATATCCTTCAGCACATGGTTCAGCGCGTGGCCGATGTGCATGTCGCCATTGGCATAGGGCGGACCGTCGTGGAGGATGAACTTCTCGCGCCCCCGGCGCGCCTCGCGCAGCGCCTCATACAGCCGTTCTTCCTGCCAGCGGGCGAGGATCAGCGGTTCCTTCTGCGGCAACCCGGCCTTCATCGGGAAATCGGTGCGCGGCAGGAAGACTGTGTCGCGGTAATCGCGGGTGGCGGGGGCGGCGGGATCGGTCATTGCGCGACGCCGGATAGGAGCCTTCGCGCCTTGGCGCAATCGCGCTCCATCTGCTGCGTCAACTGTTCCAGCGTATCGAAGCGGGCTTCTGCGCGCAGGAAATGGTGGAATGCCACCTCGATCTCCTGCCCGTACAGGTCGCCGGTGAAGTCGAAGAAGTGCGGTTCGAGCAGTTCCTTGGGCGGCTCGAACTGCGGGCGAACTCCGAGATTGGCCGCGCCGCGCAGCAACTGGCCGGTCGCGAGGATCCGCCCCGTGACCGCATAGATGCCATAGGCCGGGCGCAGATAGCTCTCCAAGGCGAGATTGGCCGTGGGGTAGCCGATGGTGCGACCGCGCTTGTCGCCGTGCTCCACGATGCCGCGGATGGCGAAGGGGCGGGTGAGGAGGCGCGCGGCCTCCTGCGGGTCGCCGGCGCGCAGGGCGGCCCGGATGCGAGAGGAGGAGACGGGCGCGCCATCATCCATTACCGCGCCCGTGGTGCGGACCTGAAGGCGGTCGGCGTAGGAGCGCAGATGCGCCACATCTCCGGCTGCGCCCCGGCCATAGGTGAAATCCTCTCCCGTCACCACGCCATGTGCGCCCAGGTGGTCCAGCAGGATGCCGCTGGCGAAATCGTCCGCGCTGGTGCCGGCCAGGTCTGTGTCGAAGTGGAACACAAGCATCGCCGCCGCGCCTGCGGCCAGATAGAGCTCGTGCCGCTGCTCAAGGGTGGTGAGACGGAAGGGTGGCACGTCCGGTTTGAAGAAGCGCACCGGATGCGGATCGAAGGTGGCGACGATCGCCGGACGTCCTTCCGCCCGTGCCCAGCGGATCGCCTCTCCGGCCACCGCCTGATGCCCGCGGTGAAAGCCGTCGAAATTGCCCAGCGCGATGATCGCCCCCCGCAGCGGGGCGGGCATAGCGTCGCGATGGTCCAGCCAGCGCATCTAGACGGCTTCGCGCGGGTGTCGGCGCCGCTCCCGGATCAGCGAAACAAAGGAGAAGGCGGGTAACTCGCCTTCCGCCGGATGATCCTCGCGGCGCAGGACGACCCACTCCGGTCCCAGCGGGTCCATCGCCACATCGCCGTCAAAGCTGGCGTGAATTTGGGTCAGTTCCACCCGGCTGGCGAGCGGCAGGAACGCGGCAAAGACCGCTGCCCCGCCGATCACCGACACCGTGCCGTCCCCTGCCAGCGCCAGAGCTTCCTCTGGTGTGCGGGCAGGCTGCGCCCCTTCGCTGCTCCACCGCTCCTGCCGGGTCAGGACGATGTGGCGGCGGCCGGGCAGCAGGCCGGGCAGGCTTTCGAAGGTCCGCCGGCCCATGATCATGGGTGTGCCGCTGGTCAGCCGCTTGAAGTGGCGCAAATCGGCGGGCAGGTGCCACGGCAGTCGGCCGTCCCGCCCGATCACGCCATTCGCCGCCTGGGCGTAGATGCAGACGATTTCTTGGGTCATGGCGCGGCATTCCGCCAGATACGTGTGACGTGGCCCATCTTGCGTCCCTCCCGTGCTTCGCGCTTGCCGTAAAGGTGCAGGTGCGTATCAGGCTGTTCCAGCCAGTGCCACGGATCCAGCGCGTCCGGCCCGACGATGTTGCGCATCTCCACCCGTTCGGCCACCGTGGCGGTGCTGCCCAGGGGTAGTCCGCAGATCGCGCGAACATGGTTCTCGAACTGGCTGGTTGCCGCGCCCTCTGCGGTCCAGTGGCCCGAATTATGGACGCGCGGAGCCATTTCGTTGAACAAGGGACCGTCCCCGGTGGCGAAGAACTCGCAGGTCAGAACGCCGACATAGTCAAGCGCGTCGGCAATCTGCCGTGCCAGTTCCCGCGCCGCGGGCACCTGCTGCGCGATGTCGGCGTCCAGCGGCAGGGTGGACGACACCAGCATGCCGCCCACGTGCCTGTTGTGTGAGGAGTCCCAGAACCGTACCTCGCCATCCCGCCCGCGCACCAGAATCACGGAAAACTCGGCCGTGAAGTCGACGAACCCTTCGTAAACGAGCGGAACCGCAGGAAGCCCCAGCTCGCCCAGCCGATCGCCCGGATTGATCCGCCACTGTCCCTTGCCATCATAACCGTCGCGGCAGGTCTTGAGGATACCGGGTGTGCCGATCCCCGCGGTGGCACGGGCCAGATCGCCGTCGCCCAGCACGGCCGCGTAGGGTGCGGTACGGCCGCCGAGCGCCTGGACGAACTGTTTCTCCGCGAGCCGGTCCTGCGCCACTTCAAGCGCGCGAACCGGGGCGGCAAGCTTGTCCGCAATGGGCGCCAGCGGAGCGGTCGGCACATTTTCCCATTCCCAGGTGACCACATCGCAGGCGTCGGCAAAGCGGCGCAGCGCGGGGCCGTCGTCCCACGCATTGTCGAACCAGCGAACGCTAACCTCCGCGGCCACGCTGCGCGCTTCGGGCGAATAGGTGACGACCCGGTGACCGAGTTGCGCCGCAGCCAGGGCCAGCATCCGGCCAAGCTGCCCGCCGCCCAGAATGCCAATCGTGCTGCCCGGTGCTAGAATCGCCTCCTCCCTTCCTGCTTGGCCCGCGTCTGCACGGCTGCCGCCGCACTTTCTCGCGAACAGGGATCAACCGGCGACAGTTTCACAGCGGACAGCAAGGGTCAGTCCGGCCGATCCGCCACTGCGCTCGTGCGTGCCGCCCGCCAGTCTTGCAGGCGCTGCGACAAGGCGGCGTCGTTCAGCGCCAGGATAGCCGCCGCGAACAGACCCGCGTTGGTTGCTCCTGCCTCGCCGATGGCGAAGGTGGCCGTCGGTACGCCGGCCGGCATCTGCACAATCGACAGAAGACTGTCCTGTCCCGCCAGAGCTTTTGACTGAACCGGCACGCCAAGCACCGGCAGATGGGTCAGCGCGGCCACCATGCCGGGCAGGTGGGCTGCTCCGCCCGCGCCCGCTATGATGACCTTGAACCCCGCGTCGGCCGCGCCTTTGGCAAAGGCGTACATCCGGTCAGGTGTACGATGGGCCGAGACAATGCGCACGTCGCTGGGAACGCCAAGTTCGGCCAGTGCATCCGCTGCATGTTTCATGGTCGGCCAGTCGGACTGGCTGCCCATGCAGATGGCAACCCTTGCCTTCTCAGCCGCCACAGCTCAACGGTCCTTGAGATAATAGCGTTCGGACGGCGTCATCTGATCGTCGAACGGATAGATGATTGGCTGCCCGGTCGGGATCTCCAGTTCGGTGATCTCCTCGTCGGAAATGCCCGACAGGTGCTTGACCAGCGCCCGCAAGCTGTTGCCGTGGGCGGAGATGATCACGGTCTCCCCCGCGGCCAGCCGGGGCCGGATCGTCTCCTCCCAGTACGGCAGCACCCGCTCGATCGTCAGCTTCAGGCTCTCGGTCGCAGGAATGGTGAGGCCGGCGTAGCGCGGATCGGCCGCAAGATCGTATTCGCCGCCCGCTTCAAGCTCAGGGGGTGGCGTGTCGAAGCTGCGACGCCAGACATGCACCTTCTCGTCGCCATGCCGCTCGCGTGTCTGCTGCTTGTCGAGGCCGGTCAGCCCGCCATAATGCCGTTCGTTGAGGTGCCAGTCCTTGATCTCCGGGATCCAGAGCCGGTCGCATTCCTCCAAAGCAAGGTGCAAAGTCTTGATCGCGCGCTTCTGCAGGGAGGTAAAGGCGATGGTCGGCAACAGCCCTTTTTCCTTGAGCAGGCGACCGGCCTCGCGCGCTTCGGCTTCTCCTTGCGGGGTCAGATCCACATCCCACCAGCCGGTGAAGCGATTTGCGAGATTCCATTCCGACTGTCCGTGGCGGACGAGGATCAGCGTGGGCAAAGTGGTGCGCTCCTGTGACGAAAGCAGGGGAGCGCTGCGGCTTAGCGAGCGTCCTGCTCTTTGGAAAGACCCTGTTGGGCGTCAAGGGTGGCGGGATCGGTCCGGCTCGTCGCTTGGCCACGCGCCTGCGCCTTGCGCCGCCGCAGGTTCTCGCGCAGCTTGGCGGCGAGGCGCTCTTCGCGGGTGGGCTGTCCGGTCGTCATGCTGCGGACGTTAGCAGGCGAGGGCGGCGAACCTCAACCCGCGCTTGACATCGGCAGGTCCGGCGCACATTAGCCCGCGCCTGTATCAGCGCGCCTGCAAAGCGCGTCAGGCTGCTGTAGCTCAGTGGTAGAGCGCACCCTTGGTAAGGGTGAGGTCGGGAGTTCAATCCTCCCCAGCAGCACCATTTCTGCCGCTTAGGCAGCGCGGGTCCACAAGTGGGCAAGCGGGCGTGCCCAGCGGACCAGCCGCGGCGCCTCGCTCTTCACCACCAGCCACTCCGCGACGCAAAGGGCACGCTCCTCATCCTTCCGGGCAAGCGCGTCCATCAGCGAATCGAGCATGCGTTCCTGTGCCGTGCGGTCCGCAGAGCAAGGTGAATTGATGTTCAAGGGTCGCCGCCCGGCGGTCGCGAGCAATTGCATCAGCCGCTCGGTCGACCAGTGCACCTGTCTGCCTGCGGCGCGCGGCGGAAGGTTCACCACATCGTTGGCAGGGCACAGCGACGGATGGCCGGAGAGGCGGAAAAGATCGAGCATGTTCTCAAACTCCTGTGAGTATGAGAATGACTTGCAATAGCCAGAATTGCAAGACCCTTGTGCTGTTCCTTCCGCCTCTTCCGATCCGTAGGTCAGGCTACGCGACGGCCCTCATCCGCAGCAGGAACGAACTCGCCGCACCAATCGTCCTGCGCGACGGAAGGCCAATGCGCTTTCTTGTCACCTTCAGCCGGGGACGGCGCGTATCGGTGGCATTCGCTGTTGATCGTCTGAAAGAACTGGCATCTGCCGCACTGCATGGCTTGCATCATCTGTCTCCTCGCGAAATGTATTTAGCACCGGAATGCGCCAAGTATAGATTCAGTTCCGGGAAAAACAAATAACTTCATATACTTGGAACTGACAATCATTAGCAACAAGTGATTACCGACACTTGCCATCTGTTCGCATTAGCAAGGGCGTCCGGCGCCGGGGGCAAGTCATTGCTTCCCTTGTGTTCCGCAGCTGCCTTAGCCATACAAGACACATGACCGAACCGCCCGAGGGCAGCGACGCTGAGCCGCTGCACCAGTTGCATCACGCTTATGTGAAGGTGCTGAGGATCTCTGGTGCGCTGTTGGCGGCGCCTCTTGTTGCCGCGGCCGCCGCTCTGGAAATGGCGCTCCCCACCCCGCCGGGCTTGCTGCTGTCGGTGGCGGTCGTTGTGGCGGCCTTGCTGCTTTTACGGGTTCCCTTTCGCCGTTACAATGCGCGTGGATACCATTTCAGCGAGGATCGGTTGCGCGTGGTCAGCGGGTTGCTCTTCCGGTCCGACACGGTGGTGCCGTTTGGCCGCGTGCAGCACATCGACGTGGCGCAGGGGCCGCTGGAGCGCGCGTATGGACTGGCGACATTGACCCTGCACACGGCGGGCACGCACAATGCCTCCGTGTCGCTTCCGGGCCTGCTCCACGCAGATGCCCTGGCCATGCGCGAGCGGATCAGGGCGCGGGTGAAACGAGACACCATGTGACCCCTGTCAGCGTCCCGCGCATCCGCCGATCCGCCACCGCCGGACACGCAGCGCCTCGGCGAACCGATCGACGCAGCTTCCTGGTCGCCAGCATCGCTGGCCTGCCGCGCGCCGTGCTCCCGCTGGCCGCCGTGCTCTATAGCACGCGCGACCAGCCGTTTGGGTTGGCGACCGCCATCTTGATCGCCGCGGGGATCATCGCCTTCATCTCGGGCTTCGCCTATCTCGCCTGGCTCAGAACCACGTATTGTGTCGGAGCGGCGGATATCCGCGTGGAGACCGGCATCATCGCCCGGGCAGCACGCTCAGTCCCTTTCGAGCGTATCCAGGACGTCAGCCTGCAGCAGTCGCTGATCCCGCGCCTGTTCGGTCTGGTAGAGGTGCGCTTCGAAACCGGGGCCGGCGGAGCGGACGAACTGAAGCTCGCCTACCTGTCGCAGACCGAAGGCGAGCGGCTGCGCGAGCTCGTGCGCGACCGAAGCGACGCGATCCCGGCACCTGCGGGAACCGAGCTGATCCACGAGGAACGGGAGGAGGTGCTGTTCGCCATGCCGCCCCGGCGGGTGCTTACCTTCGGCATGTTCGAGTTCTCGCTCGCGTTAGTCGCGGTGCTGGGCGGGTTGGCGCAGCAGTTGGATTTCCTCCTGCCGTTCGGCCTGTGGGACCTGAATGGATGGCAGGATCGGCTTGCCGGGCAAGGCGCCTGGCTGGCCGGGATTGGACCCGCGGCCCAACTGGTGGGCGCGGTCGCCGTGCTGGCCTTGCTGGGAACAATCGGCTTGCTGACTGGGGTTGCCCGCACGGCGGCGCGGGAGTGGGGCTTTGTTCTGACCCGCAACGCCAAAGGGTTCCGCCGGCGCCGCGGCCTGTTCACCCGCACAGACGTGGTGATGCCGGTCCACCGGGTCCAGGCGCTCAGCGTACGGACTGGCGCGGTCCGCCAGCTGTGGGGCTGGCAGTCGCTCAGCTTCATCACCCTCGCGCAGGATGCTGGCGCCGCCAGCCATACAGTCGCGCCGTTCGCCCGTCACCGGGAGATCGCGCCGATCATTCGCGCAGCGGGCTTCGAGGAGGCCGGGGACGAGGCTCCGTGGCATCGCACAAGCCGCCTGCAGGCGCGCGATGCCGCCCTCGCGAGGTTGCTTGCTCTGGCGATTCCAGCAGCAGTGCTGGAGGTGGTGCTGTGGTTGATGCCTGAGGTCGATTCAGCGCTGTTCCTGGCGCTGCCTGCCATCTTGGGTGGCGCGGGAGTCCTGCTGGCGCTCCACGCATGGTGGAACTGGCATCATCGCAGGTATGCCCTCACCTCCCGGCAACTGTTCCATCGCCATGGCCGCCTGTCGCCTGCACTCGACATCGCCTCCAGGGTAAAGCTGCAATCGGTCAGCCTCGTGCAGGGGCCGCTGGCCCGCCGCCACGGTTATGCGACCCTGCACCTCGGAGTAGCCGGCGGACGGATCGCGATCCCCGGACTGCCTGTGGCGGATGCGCTCCGGCTGCGCGGTGAACTCCTTGCCAGCATGACGGCCACCGATTTCAGCGAACTGGTCTGACTCGTCCTCACTTGCCACCCGTCGTCCTGAGAAGTCAGATGCTTCAGGCGCGCAGATCGGCCCAGTCCGGGTGCCGGTCGAACTGCCTTGCAACATAGGAGCAGGCGGGTTTGATGCGGAAACCCTGTTCGCGTGCGTCTGCGATCAGGGCGTCCACCAGCTTCGCGGCGATGCCCTTGCCGCGCAATTCGTGCGGCACGCCGGTATGGGTGGCGATCCGCACTCCCTCGCCCTGGGCACGCCAGGTCAATTCGCCGGTCGCTTCCAACCCGGCGATATGGGCGGTGTATTCGCCGCGACGGTCATCGCCTTCATGGGTGATCGTTACATCGGGCTTGCTCATTCCGCTCTCCTTCTTGCCAGACAGCGGCGGGCGGCTAAGGGCGTTCCCGATGGCATCGTTGCAATCCCCCTCCTCCGGGCTGTTCCTGTCGGATAATGCCGCCGCCGTGCACCCACGTGTCTGGGCGGCGATGCGCGCCGCCGACGAAGCGGACGCGCCCTATGACAATGACGCACTCAGCCGGGAACTGGACGAGCGTATGGAGGCGCTGTTCGGGCGCGAGTGCGCTGTGCTGTGGGTGGCCACCGGAACGGCGGCGAACTGTCTGGCGCTTGCCACGATGGTTCAACCGCATGGCGCGGTCGTCTGTCACCGGGAGGCGCACATAGAGGTGGACGAAGGCGGCGCGCCGGGCTTCTTTCTGCATGGCGCGAAGCTGCTGCTGGCGGAGGGGGATGGGGCGAAGGTCACTCCGGCGACGCTCCGGGCCGTGATCGACCCGATCCGCGACGACGTCCACCAGGTGCAGCCGCACGCCGTATCGGTGACGCAGGCGAGCGAGTATGGCCGGGCATATCGCCCCCAAGAGTTGGCCGCGATCGCAGCGCTGGCGCGCGGGCGAAGCCTGGGCTTCCATGTCGATGGCGCCCGCTTTGGCAATGCCGTGGCGTTCCTCGGCTGCTCCCCGGCGGATGCGATCGGCGGTGCGGACGCGCTGTCATTCGGGTTCGTCAAGAATGGCGGAATGAGCGCGGAAGCGGTGGTCCTGTTCGATTCTGCCGCCGCCACGCTTGCCCGATATCGCCGCAAGCGCGCGGGCCATCTGCAATCCAAGGGGAGGTACATGGCAGCGCAGATCCACGCCATGCTGGAAGACGACCTGTGGCTGGATAACGCCCGCGCCGCGAACGCGGCGGCGCAGGAGATCGCGACGGCCAGCGGCGAGCGGCTGCTCCACCCGGTCGAGGCAAACGAACTGTTCGTGCGCCTCTCTGCGACTGAGCGGGAAGCGTTGCGCGCGCAAGGCTTCGCATTCTACGACTGGGGCGTCGATGCAGCGCGCTTTGTGACGGCCTGGAACACGCCGCCAGACGCTGCACAGGCGCTGGCGAAAGCGATCGCGGCCTTGTGACCGCCGCTTCGCATGTTCCGCCGCACGCCCTGCTGCGTCCCGCCATCGCGCTTCCCCTGCTGCTGGTGGCGCTTATCTGGGGCAGTACCTGGATCGTCATCACCGGCCAGATCGGAGATTATCCGGCCAGCTGGTCCGTCGCGTGGCGGTTCCTCATCGCCACGCCGGCCATGTTCGCGGTCGCCCTGCTGATGGGCAAGAGCCTGCGGATCGGGCGAACGGGCCACCTTCTGGCAGTGGCGCTTGGCCTTTTCCAGTTCTGCGGCAATTTCAACTTCGTGTACCGGGCCGAACTGCACCTGACGTCGGGCATAGTCGCAACCATGTTCTCGCTGATGATCGTCACCAATGCGATCGGCGGACAGGTAGTGCTGGGGCAGAGCGTGACGCGCAGGTTCTACCTTGGCGGAGCCATCGCCCTGTCGGGCATCGCCCTGCTGCTGATCCATGAAGCCCGGATCGCTCCGCTGGAGGGGCGCGTCGCCCTGGGCATCCTGCTGGCGCTGGGCGGCATTCTGTCGGCGTCCACCGCCAACATCCTGCAGGCGACCCGCGGCGCGGCGGGGTTGCCCATGGCCAGTCTGCTGGGCTGGGCAATGCTGTACGGGACGCTTTTCAACATGGTGCTGGGCTGGTGGGAGGCGGGCTGGCCCGGCTTTCCGGCAGACGCGACATACTGGATGGGGGCGGCGTGGCTGGCGCTGGCCGGGTCGGTGGTCACGTTTCCGCTGTACTATACGCTGATCCGCAAGATCGGCGCGGGCAGGGCGGCGTACCAGAACATCCTGGTGATCATCATCGCCATGGTGATCTCCACCTTTCTGGAAGGCTACCGCTGGACGCCGCTGGCGGTTACGGGCGGATTGCTGGCGCTGGCCGGGATGGCCGTTGCGCTGAGGGCAAGATCGGTGCCTGCGGCTGAGCCTGCGCCGGACGCGGACAGAACGGCGCGCAGCCCTTCGGCATAGGTCGGGTAGCGCGGTAGCCAGCGCAAGACCCGCTTTGCCCTGCCGTTCGCGACGCGGCGGTTCTGCGCATAGAAACCGCGCGCCATCGGCGACAGGTCTGCATCGTCCAGCTTCCGGAGCGGCGGCGGTTCAACGCCGAGGAGGCGGCAGGCTTCCTCGATCACGGCGTTCTGGCTGGTCGGCAAGTCGTCCGTGATGTTGTACGGTCCGGGCGGCGCGCCCTTGTCGATGGCGGCTAGAACGGCGGTGACGATGTCGTCGACATGTACGCGGCTGAACACCTGTCCCGGCAGGTCGATGCGGTGTGCCTTGCCGCTCCGCACCCGGTCAACCGCGCTGCGGCCGGGGCCATAGATACCGGACAGGCGAAACACTCTTGCACCCTGCGCCAGCCAGTCGCTGTCGCACAGCACGCGGGCGGAACCGGCGGCCCCGGCTGTCGGACTTGCCTCGTCCACCCATGCGCCGCCCGTATCGCCGTAAACGCCGGTGGAGGACAGATAACCCAGCCACGTTGCGGTAGAAGCCTTTCCGCGCAGAAGCGCTCCGTAGTTCAGCATAACCGGATCGCCCCCGTTGCTGCGGTCAGGTGGGACGGCCGAAAGGATATGGGTGGCATTCGCCAGGGATTGCCTCACCCGCGCGGTGTCATTGAAACGGCAGGTTCCCGCGCGCCCGGTCCCGGCCACGTCCCATCCGCGTTCGCGCAAAAGTGTTGCAAGCCGGCTGGCGACGTAGCCGAGGCCGAAAATGAACATTCGCGCCATGCCTGCGTTCTAGCGTAGGAAGTCTGCCAATCAAATCCGAGACCCGACCACATGGATATCGCCCGCACCCCGTCGACCCCGGACGGAAATCCTCATCTCGCCGACGCTCCGCCGGAGCCGAGGGAGCCGCCGGTCATCCGGCGGGAGGACTATCAGCCCTTCGGGTGGCTTGTGCCCACGACGCATCTGGCATTCGACCTCGAGCCTGAACAAACGACGGTCACGGCCACGCTGCAGGTGGAGCGCAATCCCGCCGCAACGCCGTCACCGATCCTGCGCCTGAATGGCGACGGGTTGAAGCCCCTGGGTGTGGAAGTGGACGGCGAGCCAGTCAACAGCTGGGCAATGGAGGGCGACGACCTGATGGTGACCCTGCCCGCAGAGCGGCACCAGGTGCGGGTCGTGACCCGGCTCAACCCGGCGGAAAACAGCCAGCTCATGGGGTTGTACGCCAGCGGCGGCATGCTGTGCACACAGTGCGAAGCGGAGGGGTTTCGCCGCATCACCTTCTTTCCGGACCGGCCGGACGTGCTGTCCACCTACACGGTGCGGCTCACCGGGGATAAACACGCCTTCCCCGTGCTGCTGTCGAACGGCAACAAGGTTGCCGAAGGCGCGCTCGCTGACGGGCGCCATTTCGCGGAGTGGCATGACCCCTGGCCCAAGCCTTCCTACCTCTTCGCGCTCGTCGCCGGAGACCTCGTGGCGCGACGTGACCGGTTCGTCACCAGAGCCGGGCGGCAGGTTGAACTCGCCATCTGGGTCGCGGACGAAGACCTGTCCCGCACCCAGCACGCCATGGATTCGGTCAAGCAGGCGATGCGGTGGGATGAAGACGTGTTCGGCAGAGAATATGATCTGGATGCCTTCAACATCGTCGCAGTCGGTGACTTCAACATGGGCGCGATGGAGAACAAAGGGCTGAACATCTTCAACACGAAGTATGTTCTGGCCGATGTCGACACGGCCACCGATGGTGATTTCGATGGCGTGCAGGGAGTGATCGCGCACGAATATTTCCACAACTGGTCCGGCAACCGCGTGACGTGCCGCGACTGGTTCCAGCTGTCGCTCAAGGAAGGCTTCACCGTCCTGCGCGACCAGCTGTTTAGCGAGGACATGCATTCGGCCGCGGTCAAGCGGATCGAAGATGTGCGGGTGCTGCGATCAATCCAGTTTCCGGAGGACAGCGGGCCGCTGGCGCACCCGATCCGCCCCGACTCCTTCCGGGAAATCAGCAATTTCTACACCGCCACCATCTACAACAAGGGTGCCGAGGTCATCCGGATGATGCGCACCATGGCCGGAACAGCGCGCTTCCGGGTGGCAACCGACCTGTACTTCGCGCGCCACGACGGCGAAGCCGCCACGTGCGAGGATTTCATCCGCGCTGTCGAAGATGGCGCTGGTCTCGACCTCAGCCAGTTCCGCCTCTGGTACGGGCAGGCCGGCACCCCGGTGGTAACGGCGAGCACCCGAGGCGAAAATGGCGAACTGGTGCTTTCCTTAAGGCAGACAACGCCGCCGACGCCCGGCCAGCCAGACAAGCGCCCGATGCCCATTCCGCTGAAAGTGGCGGTCCACGACCGGGCCAGCCGGACGCTGGGCGAAGAACGGTTGATCCTGCTCGACGAGGCGGAGCAGGAGGTGCGGCTGCCATTCACCGGATCAACTCCTGCTTTGTCGATCAACCGCGGCTTTACCGCTCCCGTGTCCTTGCGGCGGGACGTTTCGCTTGATGAACTGCTGTTCCTCGCAACCTGCGACGACGATCCGTTTTCCCGCTCCGAAGCCTTGCAGGAGCTGGCCGTGCGCCATCTGGTCCACCGCCCGGATGCTGCCGGGCGCGATGCACTTGGCGAGGCGTTCAGGGCAACGCTGGCCGATGAGTCGATCGACGACATGCTGCGCGGGGAACTGCTGATGCTTCCAGGCATGAGCTACCTCATGGAGCAGGTCGAGCGCGGCGACCCCGGCGAACTGCATGCCCGGCGGGAGGGGCTGAAAGCATGGCTTGGCGATAGGCTGGGCGACGAGATGCGGGACCACTACGCCCGCGCGGCGGCCGTTCCGTTCGCCTTGAGCGCCGCCGCAAAGGGTGCGCGCAAGGTGAAGTCGGCCATCTTGTCCTACCTTGCCGCAGCCGATCCCAAGGCGGCCGCCCTGATCGCCGCAGAGCAATCCGCCGCCGCCGACAACATGACCGATCGGCAAGGCGCACTGATGGTGCTGGCTGGGCTGGACCTCCCGGAGCGGGCCGAGCAGCTCGCAGCCTTCTTTGAGCGTTACCGGAGCAATCCCCTGGTGATCGACAAATGGTTCGCCATCCAGGCCATGTCGGCGCACCCGCTGGTGATCGATCAGGTGAGAGAGCTGGAGCGGCATCCCGATTTCACCTTGCGGAACCCCAACCGGGTCCGCTCCTTGTTCATGGCCTTTACCGGAACGCCGCAAGGCTTCCACGCCCCATCGGGCGAGGGATACCGGATGATCGCCGATCTCATCCTGCGCCTCGATCCGATAAATCCGCAGACGGCCGCGCGATTTGTGGCGCCGCTTGGCCGGTGGCGACGGCTGGAAGCCGGTCGAGCGGCGCTGATGCGCGAACAGCTTCAGCGGCTCGCCGACGCCCCGCGGCTGTCCCGCGACACATACGAGCAGGTGAGCCGCTCGCTTGGCTGACGCTCTGCCCTGCGTTCAGACCGATGTGCTGGCGCAAACGCCGCACGGCTTCTTTGGGCGTTTCGCGGGCGAACAAGGCGCCAACGACGGAATGCCACGGTATCGGCGTGCGGTGGTCGAGAAGTTGATGCCGGGGGCCGCCCTCGTCATGTTGCGACAAACGCATTCAGCCATCTGCGTCTGCGTGGCCGAGCCATGGCGGCATGAAGACAGGCCCGAAGGCGACGCGCTGGTGACGCGCGGGCGTGGTGTTGTTCTTGGCCTGGTCACGGCCGATTGTGCGCCGGTCCTTCTGACCGACCGACAGGCGGGGGTGATTGGCGCGGCCCACGCTGGCTGGCGCGGCGCGCTGGGCGGCGTACTGGAGAACACGGTTGAAAAGATGGAGGAACTGGGGGCTGCACGGGGCCGCATTGTTGCCGCGATTGGACCGGCCATTGCCCAGGCCAGCTATGAGGTGGACGAAGCCTTTCGAAGCGGCTTTCCCGCGGATGCGGCGCGCTTCTTTACCGTCGGACGACCCGGGCACTTCCAGTTCGATCTGGCCGGCTATGTTGCGAACCGCCTGCAATGTGCCGGGGTTGGGGGCGTCGCGAACCTGGCGCTCGACACCTATGCGCAACCCGCTCTGTTTCACTCCTACCGCCGCGCGCGGCAGCAGGGCGGGGCGACCGACGGACGCCAGATCAGTGCAATCGCCTTGCCGGCAAGGGCATGATCCCGACGGCAAATTGACGGTTGGCAATCGCGGCGTCAGCGGCTAATGGCGAGGGAGAACCGGTTCACCGCCGCCTCCATTCCGCGCGTTATTCTTCAGCGCCCGGCGGCGGCCGCGCCATCCTTTTGGAAGATGGTGCACCGGGCACAATGCAGCTTTGTGGACCGCTTGCGGATCCTGGCAGGACGAAGTGAACGCGAATGGCAGAGATGGCAGAACCCGCGGCAGAGATTCCGGTAAAGCCGGTGGACGCGACCGGATCGGCCGCAGGCGATGATGGCGTCAGACGCCGCGACTTTCTGAACATTGCCGCCGTGAGTGCCGCGGGCGTCGGCGGCATCGCCGTTCTGTATCCCCTTATCAGCCAGATGGCACCGTCGGCTGACGTGCTGGCGGAAAGCACAACCGAAGTCGACACCAGCGCCATCGAACCTGGCCAGGCGATCAAGGCCGTGTTCCGCAAGCAGCCGCTGTTCGTGCGGCGTCTGACCCCTGCCGAGGTTCAGGAGGCGCAAGCCGTTCCGCTCGGCTCCCTGCGTGACCCCGCGACCCTGGAAGACATGACCAAGCCGGGCCATCTCGACATGCTTGTCACCATGGGCGTATGCACCCATCTGGGCTGCGTCCCCTTGGGTGCGGGCGAAGGGGAGAACCGGGGCGAGTTCGGCGGCTATTTCTGCCCGTGCCACGGGTCGCACTACGACACCGCCGCGCGTATCCGCAAGGGACCGGCGCCCACGAATCTCGTGGTGCCCGAATATGAATTTACGACCGACACGACCATTGTGGTCGGCTAGTTGAGAAAGTCCGCGTCATGAGCTTTCCCTGGGCGAAACAGTACCAGCCAGCCAACGGTTTCACCAAGTGGATTGACGAGAAGCTGCCTCTGCCGCGGCTCGTCTATAATGCGGTTGGTGCGGGTTATCCGGTGCCGCGCAACCTCAACTACATGTGGAATTTCGGCGTTCTGGCCGGGTTCTGCCTGATGATGCAGATCGTCACCGGCGTTGTGCTTGCCATGCACTATGCCGCCAATGCGCAGGTCGCCTTCGCCTCCGTCGAACACATCATGCGCGACGTCAACTGGGGCTGGCTGATGCGCTATGCGCACGCCAACGGTGCCTCGTTCTTCTTTGTCGTCATCTATCTCCACATCTTTCGCGGGCTGTTTTACTCGTCTTACAAGGCCCCGCGCGAGATGATCTGGATCCTGGGCGTGGTCATCTTCCTCCTGATGATGGCAACCGCGTTCATGGGCTACGTGCTGCCCTGGGGCCAGATGAGCTTCTGGGGAGCCAAGGTAATCACCGGCCTGTTCAGCGCCATCCCGCTGGTGGGCGAGCCCATCCAGGTCTGGCTGCTTGGGGGATACGCGCCTGACAATGCGGCCCTGAACCGCTTCTACTCGCTGCACTTCCTGCTGCCGTTCGTCATTGCCGGGACCGTGATCCTGCACATCTGGGCCTTGCACATCCCCGGCTCGTCAAATCCGACCGGAGTTGAGGTCAAGAGCGAGAGCGACACCGTTCCGTTCCACCCCTACTACACGGTCAAGGACGGGTTCGGACTCGGCATCTTCCTGCTGGTGTTCTTCACCTTCGTCTTCTTCCTGCCCAATTTCCTCGGGCATCCGGACAACTACATTCCGGCCAACCCGCTTTCCACGCCCGCGCACATCGTGCCCGAATGGTACTTCTGGCCATTTTATGCCATCCTGCGCGCCTTCACGACCGACTTCATCATCTCGGCCAAGCTGTGGGGCGTGATTGCGATGTTCGCGTCCATCCTGATCTGGTTCCTGCTGCCATGGCTGGACCGTTCGCCGGTGCGCAGCGGGCACTACCGGCCGCTGTTCCGGAAGTTCTTCTGGTTCGGCTTCATGCCTGCGCTGCTTGTGCTGTTCATCTGCGGCGGAGCGCCTGCGGAACAGCCGTACATCATGCTGAGCCAGCTCGCGACGGCCTATTACTTCCTGCACTTCCTCGTCATCCTGCCGATCGTTTCAGCTATGGAGACGCCCGAGGAACTCCCCTACTCCATCACGCAGGCGGTGCTGCATTCGGACAAGAAGCCGGTGCTCGGCGAAAACACTTCGCCGGCCGTTTGACGGCGGGGCGCAAGCAAGACGGGAAAGATCGGTAAATGGTTCGCCTGATTAGCATTTTCGTTGGCATCGGCTTTGCCTTCGTCGCCATGGTTGCGTTTGTCATCGGCGTTTACGGCTGGGCGACGGAGCCGACGGAGAAGACGGCGGAATACACGTTCCACCTCTATCCCCGAGACTTCCAGTTCTCGTTTGAAGGTCCGTTTGGCCGCTGGGATCAGGTTGAGCTGCAGCGCGGCTACAAGGTGTACAAGGAAGTCTGCGCAGCCTGCCACGGACTCGAATTCGTCGCGTTCCGCAATCTGGCGGACCTCGGCTACAGCGAAGCGCAGATCAAGGCGGAAGCGGCGAACTGGCAGGTTCCCGGCATAGATCCCGTGACCGGCGAAGCCACCACCCGTCCGGGTACGCCGACCGATTACTTTCCCTCACCGTATCCCAACGATGTTGCGGCTCGCGCGGCGAACAACAACGCTATTCCGCCAGACCTTTCGCTGATTACAAAGGCCCGTCCCAATGGCACCGATTACACCGCCAGCCTGCTGACCGGATATACGGATCCCAACACGTTCCAGATCGACGGCAAGCTGCTGCGGCAGGAGTTCCCCGATTTCACCGTTCCGGAAGGGCTGCACTTCAACCCGTACTTCCACAGCCTCAACATTGCGATGGCGCCTCCCCTGACGAGCACGGGGCAGGTAACTTATGACGATGGGACCGAAGCGACCATCCGGCAGATGTCGCATGACGTGGCCGCATTCCTCACCTGGGCCGCGGAGCCCAAGATGATCGAGCGCAAGCAGACGGGCTGGGCGGCGCTTGGCTTCGTACTGTTTGCCACCGTTCTTGCCTATCTCGCCAAGCAGCAGATCTGGGCGCCGGTAAAACCGAAGAACCGCAAGACCAAGCCGAACGCTTCCTGATGCAGCTAAAGCGCCGCTGAAACCGGGAGCGTTGACGACTTGGATGCCGCTGATCTTGAACGGTTCGTGCGGACCATTCCTGATTTCCCGGCGCCCGGCATCCTCTTTCGCGACATATCGCCCCTCATTGCTGACGCCGCCGCTTTTGCGGCCACAATCAAGCTTTTGACGGGCAGGGTCGGCGCCGCCGGACCCGACAAGATCGCCGGAATAGAAGCCCGAGGGTTCATTTTTGGTGCCGCAGTGGCGGTCGCGGCTAACTGCGGCTTCGTCCCGGTCCGCAAGGCTGGAAAATTGCCTGTGCCGGCTCTCAGCGTGGATTACGCGCTTGAATACGGGCAGGACCGCCTGGAGCTGGACCCGACCATGATTGTCCCAGGCGACCGCTGCGTAATCGTCGATGACCTGCTGGCCACTGGCGGCACCACCTTGGCGGCAGCGCAGCTCTTGCGGGCCGCCGGGGCAGAGGTCACGGCGGCGCAGTTCGTCATCGAACTGACCGGGCTGCAGGGGGCAACCGCACTGCGAGCGGCTGGGTTGGAGGGCAGTGCCTTGTTGGCGTTTACCTGAGGGTGCTCGGCAAGCCGCTGCTATTGGGGCAGGTGCAAAGGCGGAAGGTAAACGCGTTTTCCTGCAACGGCTTTGCATGCAGCAGGTCGCACGACCGTGCGTTCGAGAAAGGTGACATGCAGCCTGGCAGCCTGACCGGTGCGCATTACTCTTGATAAAGCTGCGGGAAACGGGCTCCTCTTCCGGTCATTTGCCGATTGACGCGACCACCCTTTCGATGGCATCTGCACCGCGCCGGGCGGGTATAGCTTAGTGGTAAAGCCCTAGCCTTCCAAGCTAGTTATGCGGGTTCGATTCCCGCTACCCGCTCCAGCCATTCAGAACGTTTGAGCTTCTATAGCACGCAGGCGAGCCGTGCGGGGGCGGGTCATTGATAGCGTGCGGCTGGAACCCAGACACGCTGCTCAACAATCCGTAAATCGAGGTCGAGCAACCAAGGCTGGCAGCAATAAAGTAGTTGGGCGAATACCTCTCACTAGTCGTTCGCGTGAACCGCGGTTGCTGCCTGATTTGAAATAGCGTTTCAATTCTGAACTACGCTAAAGCTAAGATAGAAAGCGCGACCTAGAGACTGGCCATCCCACCTGACTGCAGAGAGGCGCCGCAATCGAGATGGTTGCTGTAGAAGCAAGCGCATAACCAAGTTATGGAGGGGGCCCATTCCCGCGAAAAGCGGGCATGGTCGCTTCACCTGCAGCGCTGATCCCTTCTCGCCGGAAGACCTTCCGGATGGTCATCCACAGGATCTTGAGGTCCAGCCTAAAGCTGCGATTATCGACATACCACACATCCAATGCGAACTTTTCGTCCCAGCTGAGTGCGTTGCGGCCGTTAACCTGGGCCCATCCCGTGATCCCGGGGCGCACTTCATGTCGCCTCGCCTGTTGCGCGCTATAGAGAGGAACATACTGCATCAAAAGGGGGCGGGGGCCGACGAGGCTCATGTCACCCTTCACAACGTTCAACAAGCCAGGGAGTTCGTCGAGACTGGATGACCGCAAAAAGCGGCCAAATCCGGGCAATCGCTCCTCGTCGCTTAGAAGTCGTCCATCGGGGCCGCGCGCTTCGGTCATCGTGCGAAACTTCAGCATCTCGAACGGACGAGCAGCCAAGCCCGGCCGTTGCTGACGAAAAATGACCGGGGAGCCCAACTTCATCCGCACAGCGACAGCGGTAACGCACAGGATCGGAAAAAGCCCGATCAGGAGAAGGGTCGCGGCGCAGATGTCGAAGGCTCTCTTCACAAGCCGGGGCGCTAACAACGAGGGGTTTTGAAAACAAGTCTCCCACCCTTCTGCAATCACCCTGTTTGGGAGACGTAGCAATCGTTCTCCATCGCGTTGTACAATGGAACCTTGCGCCTGAAGCCCCGCTGGCGCGGGTCTTCCGAGGCCAACACCCGCTTCATTGAAGGCCGATGCCCCTTATGTCGGCCATGATGTGTACCACTGGCTGGCGGCGACGCAGGTTGGCGGACTGGCGCAGCGTCTGGTCGGCGGCCTGAAGGGCAGGGCGCCGCCTCGCTCGGCAAAGCGATCATGGTCCACTACCAAGACGGCTCAGCCTGCAATGCCCTTCCGGCTTACGAGAGCACTCTCGCGCCGGGCTACGTCATGATCAACCGGGGGTAGGGCCTCAACCGCCAAGCATCAAGGCCAGCCGGCAGGGCAAAGTTACCCTTGAGTAATGGCGCAGGCGCAGCACAGCTGAAGACAGAGGTCGCGCCCTCCTTCGCATCTCTCCCCCCCCTCTGGCCATCAAGCAGCGGGCCAACCGAACCACTCTTGATCGCCAGCGCATTACTCAAGGCATCGGTGATGGCCGCGACCGAGCCACGCTCGTCGGCGTAGAGGTCGCGGGAGAGGCAGCACGGGCCAGCAGCGGGGACCGCAGCGCCACCGCGCACCCGCGACCGCATCCAGTTCACCCGCAACA
The DNA here is from genome assembly GCF_022605525.1 of Porphyrobacter sp. GA68. GTDB lineage: Bacteria > Pseudomonadota > Alphaproteobacteria > Sphingomonadales > Sphingomonadaceae > Qipengyuania_B. The sequence goes on along the minus strand of NZ_JAKQYJ010000001.1, from coordinate 623,534 downwards.
ACCGACGCGCCGGACGCGTCAACGGGCACACCGCCAGCGTCATCGGGATCGATCCGCAGCGTGGCGGCATCACGGTCGAGCGCGAGGATGGCAAGCACGAAGCGCTCGACCTCTCCCGGCTCGCCGATCGCCATATCCGGCCGGGTTGGGCGCGAACGGTCCCTCCCGCCCTAGGCGCCACCGCCGATCGCGTGATGGTCCACTTGGAGAGCTTCCGCGCCAACGCCGTCGATGCACCGGCGGTTTGTGTTGCCATCAGCCGCGCCAAGGATGCGGTAGCACTCTACACCGACAGCCGCGCTAGGCTCACCGAAGCCCTCGGCCTACACGATGGCGCGCAGATCGGGGCGATCGATGGGCTGAAGCGGGAGGTGGAGATGGCGATGGAATAGCGGAGACACCGCGAGGGTATGCGCGAAGTTGTTCCCCATATGCGTACGGTCTGATCGCCCCCTCCCTGTCCGTTCAACGACGGCCAAGGCACTGGTTTCAGGCTGATTTCCTAGCCCAACCGGGCTTGAGGGAAAGAGTTGACAACGCGTAAAGTTCATCGAAATGTTCGGCCCATCAGGCCGAAATGTTCAGCCTCTCTTTTCGATCATCGTCAGAAATGGGACGGCAAATTCCTCGAAGTAGTCCGGCTCTTTCGCCAAGAAGGTTTCGACAAAAACACGTGCGCGACTAACTTCTCCCATGAGATAGAGACAACAGGCAAGCTTCTCAGGATACCCGCCTAACATCTCGATCCGGCCTTCAAGAAGCGGCACAAGAGCTTTGTAACTTGCAATCGAGCGAGCGTAAGTCAGGCCATAGCCAACGTAGAGATTGGCCAACCTTTCAGCTTCTGAATCAAAACATTCGTCGCTTTGCTCCGGCGTAAATACGAAGGCTGGCTCGTTTCGAGCATTCAAGAGTTCACCCATGGCTATCGCGTATGTTGCAATTCCCCTATCATACTTGACGCCTTCTAACATACGCATCTTCGCAATCGAACCAACATGCACGCCTACAAATGGATTGATTTCCACTCGATCCGCGTAAAGGCCAGTATTTAATCCTACCCAACAATGGAAATCAGTATCTAGGGGAAAATCTACACCCTCCCTAGCAAAGCGTGTAAAGCCCTTTCGTTCGAGCGCGTCATAACATTTAAGGCGAATTGCCTTCTTAAAAGCAGCGTTACACCGGGACATCAACAGGGCCTATCTACCGAGCAACTAGTCATCCTAGTTGGCTTTCCAGGTTCAAGACCGGCATCTCTCGCGTTACATCCAACTGGGGTAACCTCGCGTCCTGCGTTGATATCGCTGTGCAGCTTCTCTTGCCCTTTGGTCAGTTTCGCGTCACCGGTCTTCGTTTCGACCACTCCCTTCTCCCTCGTTACGAAATCTGCTCATGTGCGAGTTCCATCACTAGTTCTGAATGTCACCTGCCGTCCCGAAATTCGACTGCCAAGCCTTGCGGCCGTTGCGGCTTCGCCTCTTGCGCCCCTTGCAGCGTTTTCTGCCATGCGCTCTGCTCGCACCGAACGGATCGCCGTTCCTGCTCCGCCCGCAACTCCAGGAACAACAGCTGCTGCAGTGTCAACCACGACACCGGCTACGTCGACTGCCGCTTTACCCCAATTGCCTGCCGCAGCATTCCCCGCTGCGCTTGCGACACCCATGGCGATGTTTGCCGCATCCCAAAGTGTCTCCAATGCCTTTCCGTCTGGATCGACGTTATTGACCGGATCGTTTGCGACATAGGCATACAGGTTCACCTGATCCGCATAGCCGATGGGATCGGTCTGCAGGAACCGGCCCAGCGTGGGCGAGTACATGCGGGCCTTGTAGTAGTAGAGGCCGGCTTTAATAGGTCGGGCCTGACCATCAGCCTTGCTGGCCTGCGCGGGGACACAATGATATCTCAGTCAAAACTGCGCCGCTGTCCACAGCGCTGATGAGCGGGACGATATTTCCCGACTTCAGTTGCAAACCATGCATCACCGGACACCATCTTCACAATGGCGACTGTGCGCAATAAGGGCTAAGAGGGTGAGATCATGTTCGACCAGTTCGACGCCCTGTTGCTCGCTCGCATTCAGTTCGCCTTTACGGTGAGCTTTCACTTTTTCTTCCCCGCCTTCACCATCGGACTCGCCAGCTACCTTGCGGTGCTGGAGGGGTTGTGGCTGAAAACGGGCAAGCCGCTCTATCTGGACCTGTTCAAATACTGGCTGAAGATCTTCGCCATCGCCTTCGCCATGGGCGTCGTCAGCGGCATCGTCATGTCTTACCAGTTCGGCACCAACTGGGCGCGGTTTTCCGACATCGCGGGGCCGGTGATCGGGCCGCCCATGGCGTACGAGGTGCTGACCGCGTTCTTCCTGGAAGCAGGGTTTCTTGGCGTCATGCTGTTCGGGATGGAGCGCGTCGGCCGCAAGCTGCATTTCGCCGCAACCTGCATGGTGGCGATCGGCACGTTCGTTTCCGCCTTCTGGATCCTCTCGGTGAACAGCTGGATGCATACGCCGACCGGCTTCGAATATGGCGCAAACGGACAGCTGCTGCCCGGGCCGAGTTGGTGGAACATCATCTTCAATCCGTCATTCCCGTATCGCCTCGTCCATACGGTGCTCGCCGCCTATATCACCACCGCGTTCGTGGTGGGCGGGGTGGCGGCGTGGCACCTGCTGCGCGACCGGGCGAATGCGCATGCGCGCAAGATGTTCAGCATGGCCATGTGGATGGCCGCCCTGGTCGTGCCGCTCCAGATCGTGGCCGGCGACCTGCACGGACTCAATACGCTGGAGCATCAGCCGCAAAAGGTCATGGCGATGGAGGGGCATTTCGAAAGCCACCCCGCGGGTGCGCCGCTGATCCTGTTCGGCATCCCCAACAGCGCAGAGAAGCGGGTGGATTACGCCATTCAAATTCCGAAAGCGTCGTCGCTGATCCTAAAGCACGATCTCAACGCCCCGCTCGCCGGGCTCGACACGATCCCCGACGAGGAGGAACCGCCGGTCGGGATCGTGTTCTGGTCATTCCGTGTAATGGTGGGCATCGGCTTTGCAATGCTGGGAGTGGGCCTGTGGAGCCTGTGGGCGCGCTGGCGCGGGCGATTGTACGACTGGCCGCTGCTGCACAGGGCCGCGCTGGTCATGGCGCCATCGGGGTTCATTGCGGTGTTGGCGGGCTGGATCACTACCGAAGTCGGGCGCCAGCCTTACGTCGTGTACAACGTCCTGCGCACCGCCGACGCGGCAAGTCCGCTGGACGCGCCGGCGGTGGCGACGTCGCTGATCGCGTTCATCGTCGTCTACTTCATCGTGTTCGGGATCGGGGTGTGGTACATCCTCCACCTGATGCACAAGCCGCCCCATGCGCACGAGAGCGGGGTGGAGCGGGGCGACGCCGGGCCGATCCGGACCGCCGGCATCACTCCCGGCCTCACTCAGGGCACAAACGCCCAGCCGCGCGGTGGAACGACCGTTCTGGAGAGGCAGGACTGATGGGCGTGAACGTCGACCTGACTACCGTATGGGCGTTCATCATCGCCTTTGCGGTGTTCGCCTACGTCGTGATGGATGGTTTCGACCTTGGCATCGGTATCCTGTTTCCGACCTTTGATGTCGGGCCGGAACGGGACCGGGCGATGAATTCCATCGCTCCTGTCTGGGATGGCAACGAGACATGGCTGGTGCTGGGCGGAGGAGGGCTGTTCGCGGCCTTCCCGCTGGCCTACGCCGTTATCCTTCCTGCGACATACCCGCTCATCATCGCCATGCTGCTGGGCCTGGTATTCCGCGGAGTTGCATTTGAGTTCCGCTGGCGCGATCCCGGCCACCGCCGTTATTGGGACGCGGCGTTCACGGGCGGCTCGCTGGTGGCGGCGATGGCGCAGGGCATGACGCTGGGCGCGTTGTTGCAGGGGATCACGGTGGTCGACCGGGCGTATGCGGGCAGCTGGTTCGACTGGCTGACCCCGTACACGCTGCTGACGGGGCTGGGCACAGTGGCGGGGTATGCCCTGCTGGGCGCGACCTGGCTGGTGTGGAAGCTGGACGGAGAGAGCCAGCAGCATGCACGAAAGCTGGGCAAGCGGGCGGCCTGGGCGACCTTCGCGCTGATGGCCGGGGTCAGCCTTTACAACCTGCTGCTGAATGCCGAATATGCGCAGCGGTGGCTGTCTGCGCCCGAAATCTACTATGTCGCACCCGTTCCGCTCCTCACCGCGGTGATTGCCGTGGCCCTGCTGCGCGCGCTGTCGGTTGAACGGCACTCCAAGCCTTTCTGGCTGTCGATCGCCTTGTTTTTCCTCGGTATGGCGGGTCTCGGCATCACCATCTGGCCATACATCGTGCCGCCGGGCGTCACTATCTGGGACGCCGCCGCGCCGGAACGCAGCCAGATCTTCATGCTGATTGGTGTCGCTATCACCATGCCGCTCATCATCGGTTACACGGCGTGGGCCTATTGGGTGTTCCGCGGCAAGGTAGGGCACGAAGGATATCACTGAATTGGCCGCACTCTCCTGCCCCTCGCAACGGATAGTCGGCTCTGACGGGCGGCGGCGGTCCGGCGCATGCAAGCCTCGCTGCATCCTTGCGCTACCCCGCAGCGTCCAATTCCCGCCGCGCCACCGCGCCTGACCTGAAGGATCGCGCCGCCATGCTGCAAGCACCCCCCGACCCGCCCGAGCGTCCGCTGTGGCAGCGCCTCGCCTGGATGGCGGTCATCTGGGCCGGCAGTGTGCTGGCGCTCGGCCTGGTTGCAATGGTGATCCGCTGGTGGCTGGGGCTTGGCTAGCCACGACCTGGCGCGAAGAATGTCGTTGACTGCCCGCAGTTCCTCTGCAGCCGGCGGGGATTGCCGTTCGGCGTAGCCGCTGCCGTTCAGCCCATGGCCGCGCGAGCCGCCGGCTGCGCGCTCTCCGCCAGCGGCCCGGTTTCAGCTGCGTTGGCGGCGGATCGTGCCATGGCGCAAAGTTCCGCGGCACGCATTGGCCTGCCGATTTGGTAACCCTGCGCATAATCGCAGCCCACGTCGCGCAGGAACTGGAGGCAAGCCGCTTCCTCCACCCCTTCGGCGACCACCGACAGGCCGAGGTCGTGCGCCAGGTCGACCGTGGAGCGGACGAGCAGCCCATCGTGCGGGTTCTGATGCGCCCACTGCACGAAGCTGCGATCGATCTTGAGTTCCGACAGCGGCAACTGCTTGAGATAGATCAGGGTCGCCTGGCCGGTGCCGTAATCGTCCATGGAAATGCGCACGCCCAGATCGTTGAACTTCATCAACGCCGCCGCCGCCGCGGCCGGATCCGCCAAGGTTGCAGACTCGGTCACTTCGAAGATGATACGGCCCGGCGGCAGGGCGTAGCGCACGAGCATCGCCTTTGCCGCGTCGAGAAAACTTTCGGAGGAAACCAGGCGAGCGGAAATGTTGACCGCCGCACTCAGGATCACGCCGTCTTGCGCCCAGCTCTTCAGATCTTTCAGCGTGCGATGAAGGACGAACAGCGTAAGACCCGCGATGCGGTTGTTTTCTTCGGCCAGCGGGATGAACAGGTCCGGGCTCAGAAAGCCGCGCTCCGGGTGGTGCCAGCGCACCAGCGCCTCGACACTGCGGATTTCGCCCGACGCAAGATGGAGCTTGGGCTGGTAGAGAACGGCGAGCTCCTCGTTCGCGATGGCGGTGTCCAGCTCCCCCATCAGCGACACCTGCCGCTCCAGCGCGGCTTCTTCTGCCGCTTCGTGGTAATGCCACCGTTCCCCGCGTCGCTGTGCCTCGCTCGCGGAATGTCCCGCCTCCGTCAGCGCGCCAGGCTCGGCGATGCCGAACGCCAGGTGGACGTCGATACGGCGGCCTGCAACTTCGACCGGGGTGCGCATCACCGCGTGCAGCCCGGCAAGACTGTGTTCCAGCTCGGCGTCGCGCGTTGGGGAGGACCAGGCAAGCATGCGATCTTCGATCCGGTAGACCGCTGCGCCCCCGGCGTTCATGGCGAGCCGGTCGGCCACCCGGCAGATCAGTTCCGCGAGCGTTGCATCCCCCAGCACGGCCAACAGCCGTTCGTAGCCGGTGATCATGGCGCATACGGTGAGGCCGCCCTGGTCGCTGCGTTGCATGGCAAGCCGGTTGGGAAGCCCTGTTGCAGGGTCATGCAGCCGTCGCTGCCGGGCCTGCGCCAGCATCAGCAACATGAGCCGTGCGGCCGCCACCATTGTTAGCAGCAGCAAGGCCGGCACGATGTCGAACAGCAGGCCGCCACTTCGCCAGGCGAGCCACTGTAATCCGACCAGTCCCGCTGCCCCCGCCATGCTCGTCAGGAACACGGCCCCGCGAGTGCCTGCGCCCGTCACAAACAGCGCCATTGCCGCGGCAGCCAGCAGGGGAATGACCGGCCCTGCGTGGCGCGGCACTCCGCCATACAGCGTTTCAGCGGCCAGCCCCTGGATGACCACGCCGGGCACCACGCCGAAGCGCGGCACGGCATAGCGGTCGCCCAGTTCGATCGCGGTGGCGCCGATCAGAACATCCTTGCCGGCCAGCGCACGCGGATCGAACCGGCCGTTTTCGATTGCCGTGAAGCTGTGACGCGGGATGGTGGCGAGATCGATACTCAGATCCAGCGGAAAGGATTGATCGACCGCGCCGGGCCGCCCCGCAATATGCGCAGCGAGCGACGGCCGGGGAACGGCATCCGTCTGGGTTCCAAGCGGCATCCGCCGGACCAGCCCATCCCGGTCGGGTGCAACCGCGACGGAGGCGAGGATCGCGTGCGGGCGCAACTCGGCAATGGGCAGCGCGTCCAGCACGCGCCGATCGCCCGCGCCTGCGGCTTGCGCAAAGGTGGGCAGCGCCACGCCAATCCGGGCGCGGGCCAGCGCGGCGGCGAATTCGCCATCATCGACCGGGTTGGAGGAGCTGGAGAAGTCCACGTCGAAGGTGATCGAGCGCACGCCGGCGGCGGACAGGCGGTCCACCACGGCGGCGTAATGCCTGCGTGGCCAAGGCCAGCGATCAACGGCGGCAATGCTTGCTGCGTCGATTTCCACGATGTGCAACTGCCCGCTCGCAGGCCGTTCCTGCGCGGCGAAAAAGAGGCTGGCGGCCGCATTCTCGGCCCCGCGCGTCAGCCCCGCGAGCCACATTCCCCCTGCGATGAGGAGGGCCGCGAAGGTGAGCGGCAGGCTCCACCTCCGCTGTTTAGGCGAGGGCACCGCCATCCCTGCGTCTCGCATGATCCGCCTTTGCCTGCAAACTAGTCAGCACGCCGGCTTCCCCGTTCCTGATCACTTGTCATGTTCGTTGCCGTGTCTGCCGGGCTTGCCCTTTGCGGGCTTGTCCTTGCCAGACCTGTCATCATCCTTGCCCGGCTTGTCCTTGCCAGGCTTGTCGTCCTTGTCCTTGCCAGGCTTGTCGTCGTCCTGATCCTTGCCCGGCTTGTCGTCCTTATCCTTGCCAGGCTTGTCGTCGTCCTGATCCTTGCCAGGCTTGGCATCGTCACCCTTGCCCGACTTATCGTCGTCATCCTTGTCCTTGCCCGGCTTGTCGTCCTTACCGCCCTTGTCGTCCTTCCCCTTTTCCTTATCGTCCTTGTCCTTGTCCTTGTCCTTGTCCTTGTCCTTGTCCTTGTCCTTGTCCTTGTCCTTGTCCTTGCCTGGCTTGGCATCGTCATCCTTGCTCGGCTTCTCCTTGCCAGGCTTGTCGTTGTCCTGGTCCTTACCGCCCTTGTCGTCTTTGTCCTTATCCTTGCCCGGCTTATCGTCTTGATCCTTGTCCTTACCCGGCTTGGCATCGTCACCCTTGTCGGGCTTGTCGGGCTTGTCGGGCTTGGCGGGTGCCGGAGCAGGTTCCACAGGGGCTGGCTTGCTGTCTTGGGCGGGCGCGGCAGGCTTGTCCGCCTCTTTTGCCGGAGGATCGGCAATCGGGGCGGTGCCGCTGGTTGCCGGAGGCGGCTCAACCGCAGCAGGATTGGCTGGCCGCGTCTCTGGGCGGGCCAGGGCGGTCGCCAGTTCCGATGCCCTTTCGTTGACAACGAGGCCGCCCGTCAGCGCGCCAAGGTCGCCGGGCTTGCTGGCGATCGCGACCGCAACGACCGGCGCACTGGTCGCGGAGAAGCTGGCCGGAGCAAAGCCCGGAACCGGCGTCGGCGCTGCGGCGGAAGGAACCGTGCCTGCGGGCGCAGTGTCGCTCTGGCCGCGCAGAGGTGAATCGATAACCCGCGGCTGGTCGCCAAGCGTGTTCAGGCGATACATGTCCGCCGCGCTGATCATGGCGATCGATCCGGGCCGCACCAGATCGCGCGCGCCGCCGTCCACCGTGGACACCTCCACTATGCCTTCGGTTACCTGAAGCGATGACCCCTCTGCGCCCACCGTTACCGAGAAGGTCGTGCCCTTCACCACGGCGGCAAGGTATGGCGTGTCGACGGAGAAGTGGGCGCGGGCGCGCTTCTCCACGCGGAAGATCGCGTTGCCGACGCTCTGGAAAAAGCGGGTCATCTGCGATTCGGTTGTGGCGGCGGGAACGCTGATCCGGCTGTTGGCTGTTACCGTGACAAAGTTCTGCTGGCGCACCAGCACCGCGCGCCCGTTTTCGCCAGTGGCGACGGTATCTCCCGCACTCAGGGCCGTACCACGGCGCGCGGCGGTCCGCTCTCCCGCGCGTTCAACGAAGACCGCGCCGCTCGATTCGCTGACCGTCCAGCCGGTCGCCTGCGCCACTGCCTGTGTGCTGCTGCCGGCGAGAAAGACCGCCAGAGCGATTCGGGTTGCACGCGAAAACATTACCGCACTCCTTTTGGAACGGTCACATTCTCGCGGCGAAGTATGCAAATCCCTTTAGGATAGATGGTTACCAAAAACCCTTTTGTTTATGATTTCTACACTCTTAAGCCGCAGAAGGGAGCGCGCCAACAGCAGCAAACCGACGAGGCTTCTTTGCGTTTTCCCCTGCTACTTTCCACTGCCTTGATGACTATCGCCTGCGCCGTTCCGGCAGCGGCCCAGTCCGTGCTCGACCGAACGAATCCGACGCGGGTGGAGGAGCGCACGCCCGATACGCTGGCCGAACAGCGGGACAGTGCCGTTCCTGTGACCCGTCAGCCGGCCGCGCCGGTTCCGGCGGCGGCCGGCTTTGCCGTAGGGGCGGTTGCCATCGACGGATTGGAAGTGCTGTCGCAGGCCGCGTTCACCGATGTGGTGGAGCCATACCTTGGCCGCGTACTCGACCCCGACGGACTGGCCGAGCTGGCCGATCGCCTCGCCGCCCGCGCGCGGCAGACCTTTCCGCTGGCGAGCGTCGCCATAGAGCCGCAGGAAGTGCGGACGGGCGTGCTGCGCGTGCGGGTGGACGAAGGACGGGTGGACGAAGTTCGGCTGGAGGGAGCCGACAATGGCGCCGTGCTGCGGTCGCTGGAGGTGCTGGCCACCGGCCGCCCGGTTGCCGCCAGACAGCTGGAGCGTGCGCTGCTCATCGCCGGCGATGTCGACGGGGTCAGGCTGGGGGAAGCGCGGATCCTGCGCGAGGCAGGGCGCAACATCCTTGTGGTGGAGGTGCGCGAGCAACCCTTCCGCCTGTGGCTTGCCCTCGACAACGACAGCACCAAACCGGTGGGCCCGCTGGAACTGCTTGGCGCTGCGCGGTGGAGCGGCGTGTTCGGCGATGCGGACAGTCTCGAGATGTTCGGCCTGGTGGCGGTGCCGCAGGTGGAGGAGATCATGTTCGGCCGCGTCCGCTATGCCCGCCGGATCAGCCGGGCCGGAACGGAAATGGCCGTCGCCGGGTCGCTGTCGCGGACACGGCCGGGGTCTTACCTGAGTGGTCTGGACATCGTGGGAACCAGCAGTCTGGCAACGGTTTCGCTCCTCCACCCGGTGATCCGGTCACGGCGCTCCAGCCTGTGGCTGGAAGGCACGCTCTCGCTGCGCGAAGTGGAACAGGATCGGCGTGACAATCTGGTACGGCGCGACCGCCTCACAACGGCGGAACTGGGCTGGTATGGCAACGCGCGTATCGCTGGCGGCACGATCCGGGTCAGCGGCGGGGTCACGCGCGGTCTGGACGTTTTTGACGCGACCCGGGCGGGCGATCCGCTGGCGTCGCGCGACGATGCCGATGGCACCTTTACTTCTCTGAGCCTGTTTGCTGACTGGACCCGGCCGATCTCCGGCCCGTTAGGCATGCGCCTCGCTGTACGCAGTCAGTTTGCCGGCGAACCGCTGCTGGTGGTGGAGGAGATCGGGCTGGGCGGCGCGGCGTTCGTGCGTGGCTACGACTATCGCGAACGTTCCGGGGATCAGGGCGCTATGGCGTATGGCGAACTGCATTACGCGTTCAACAGCATCGCCGGGCTGAACTCACTGGAAGTGTACAGCTTTGCCGATGGCGGGAAAGTCACCAACCTTGCTGGCGGGTTCGGCGGCGGAACGCTGTTTTCGACCGGTGCCGGGATGCGCTTTGACATGGACCGGCGCACCGACGCCGGTCTGGAGATGGCGGTGCCGCTGTCAGGGGAACGCTATGATACCGGAGATGCAACGCCTCGGCTGCGCTTCTCCGTGACGCGCCATTTCTGAACTCCCGGCGACCGATTGGTCCGGACAAGTGTTGCCAATAGTTCTGGTGCATGCCTAATCTCGCCTCGCTTCGACGACGAACGAGTGGAGGCGGGATGAAGACGAGGCGAGCGGTCATCGCAAAGCACGGCGGGCCGGAGGTGATCCACTGGCGGGACGAGGAGCTTCCCGATCCCGCGCCCGGAGAAGTGGCGGTGGAGCATGCGGCCGTCGGTCTGAACTTCATCGACACCTATCATCGGCGCGGGATCTATCCGGTTGAATTGCCCAGCGGGCTTGGGCTGGAAGCTGCGGGGCGCGTCATCGCGACGGGCCACGGCGTGACCCACTTCCAGGAAGGTGATCGGGTTGCGACATTCGGTCCGACGCTCGGCGCTTATGCGAGCCATCGCAACGTCGCCGCGGCCAACGTTTTTCGCGTGCCGGATGCGGTTGATGACGCGACGGCTGCCGCGGCGCTCCTGAAGGCCTGCACAGCGGAATTTCTGGTGGAACGCTGCGCGCGGGTCGAAGCAGGCTGGCCTGTGCTGGTCCATGCAGCGGCGGGCGGGGTCGGCCTGATCCTGGTGCAATGGCTGAAGCACGCCGGTGCTCAGGTTATCGGCACCGTCTCCACCGAGGACAAGGCGGAGGCCGCAAGGCGGGCCGGCGCCGATCACGTCATCCTGTATTCTCAGGAAGAGGTTGCGCCGCGCGTGCGCGAAGTGACTGGCGGACGCGGAGTGCGCGTCACCTTCGACGGCATAGGACGGGCCACGTGGAACGCTTCGCTCGATGCGACCGGTCGCCGTGGCTTGATAGTGAACTACGGCAACGCGGACGCTCCGGTCGAGGGCGTCAACCTTGGCATTCTTGCGCGCAAAGGCTCGCTTTACAACACGCGGCCGACCTTGTTCGACTACTATACCGAACCCGCCGAACGCGCGGCTGGTGCCGCGCGCGTTTGGCACATGCTGGAGACAGGTGCTGTTCGCGTGACGATCGGGCAAACCTATTCGCTAGAGGACGCGGCGCAAGCCCACCGCGACCTTGAAGAGCGACTCACCACCGGTTCAACGGTGTTGCTGCCCTGAGCCCTCTCGTTGCCAAGCGGCCCCGCCAACCCACTGACCGGCAACGGCGGCAAAGGCGCGGATGTCCATCCTGGCCCAAATGCCTGCCTTGAAGTAAGGGTCACACTCAAGGAAACGGCGGGCGCGGGAGGCGCTGTCTGCCATGACGACGAGCAGGGAACCTGTGACTGCCCCGCCCGTCCTCAGCGGACCCGCTACCGCATAGCGGCCTATGTTGGCCTCTACATAAGCAAGATGCGCCGCCAAGTGCCGCTCGCGCAGGACTACGCCGTCCGGACCGTCATGGCACCAGCAGGCGTAAAGCGGCATCAGCCGGTCTCCACCAGTTCGACCAGCTCGCCCGCTGCCCCGACGGCGGTGCCGGCTTTGCGGCCGGCGTACATTGCTCCAGCGTGGTACGCAGGCGGCGCGATCCACTCGATCGCGCAGGCGGCAAGGTCTCTCACCGCCAGTGTCACCAGCGCATTGCCGGGCGGCAGATGGCCGTCGTGCCGCGCCCGCTCCCGCGCCGCTGGGGGATAATCATCCACTTCGACCACCGGCAACCGGCCGCTCGACACCATGGTCAGCGTTGTCTGAGTGTCCAGCCTCAGGCCGAACGCTTTGTTGATCATTGAATATGGTATGGTGAAATCCGCCCCGCGGTCCAGCCCGAGGCGCTCGATATACCAGCGCACGCTAGACTCCCGATCCCGCGCGGCGAGCACGCAGATGAAGATGCGGTCGACCGGCGAACGGGCGCGGGGCAGGTCGCTGCCGGGCATGTCGCGCAGAACCTGGTTGAGGTACAGCATCTCGCCTCCGGGGCCGAGCACCTGCATCGGAATGAACGCGGGCTCCATGTTCTCCAGCGTTCTGGGTTGGCCAACTACAGTGAACAAGTCCGGCGGCAGCGCATCGGGCCAGCGCCAGACATCCTCGACCGTCAGTTCGAACGCCGCCCAGCCAAAAGTGGTGGTGGGCCGAAAGCCGGCGTGGGGCGCCTGTTCCACCAGGCGCAGCCAGCAGGGCTCGCCACTTTGCGGGCGAAGCGCAGCGTAGGGCAGGCCGGCACTAGCGGCGCAGCCCCAGCTTCGCGCCAGCGCGGACGACAACAAGCCTTGCTCCTCCAGGCAAAGTCCCAGCACGTCGCGGTAGGCACGGATACCCAGTTCGAGCGAGGGCACCGTCGACAGGCCGCCAAGGATGGTGCCGTGGACGATCGTCATCGAAACTCTGTCGGTCGCTTGGAAATGAAGGCGGCTGTGCCCTCCGCGAAGTCCGGGCCGGTGAACGCCTGAGCGAACACCGCCAGGGTCTCTGCGTCATCTTCCGTCTGACCATCAAGTACCCGGCGGACGAAACGCTTGGCCCAGCGGACGGAATGAGTCGAAGCAGCGATGATCCCTTGGACCAGCGCTTCCGCGTCGTCGGCGAGCTCCTCCACCAGGCCGATCCGCTCTGCTTCCTCCGCGCTCAGCAGAGCCCCGGTGTAAAGCATCCGCTTCGCCTGACCCGGCCCGACAAGATCCACCAGCAACTTCACATCGTGCAGGGGATAAACGAGGCCCAGGCGGGCAGGGGTGATGCCGAACCGCGCGGCCGGCGTCGCCACTCTGAGATCGCAGGCAAGCGCGATGCCGCACCCGCCGCCGATGCAATCCCCTTCGACCAAAGCGACTACCGGCACAGATAGCCGCGCCAATTCGTACTGCGCCCGGTTGATCGCGGTCTGGTTTGCCTCGCGCCAAGCATCGTCATCCTTGTTGGCGAGCAGTTCCCCGATGTCCGCTCCCGCGCTGAAAGCACACCCCGGCTCGGCCGCGCGGATCACCAGCGCCCGAACCTGAGGATCGTCAGCTGCACGGTGCACCAAATCAGGCAGATCCTGCCACATCTGCATGGTAAAGGCGTTGCGCCGAGCCGCGCGGTCGATCAGCAAGGTGGCGCGATGGCCCGCAATCTCCAGCCGGAGGGTCATGCCGGACGCTGCGCTGCGAAATGCTCGGCAATGGCCCTGCGGGTCGTCACCCACACATCGGGATGTTCGCGCACATGGCGCAGGAATGCCTCCAGTGCCCAGATCCGACCGGGTCGCCCGATGATTCTGAGATGCAGGCCAAGGCTCATCATCTTGGGATTGCCAGCCTGCCCCTCGCGGTAAAGCTGATCGAAGTTTGCCTTGGCGTAGGCGAGCCACTGGTCCGGCGTCAGCGCCGGGTCGGTCCACATCTTCATGTCATTGCTATCGAGCTGATAGGGCACGATCACGATCGGACGCTCCGGCACAGTATCGCGATCCCAGAAGGGAACGTCTCCGGAATAATCGTCCATGTGATAAGTGAAGCCCTCTTCGATCAGCAGGCGCCGGGTATTGTCCGTCAGCAGGTAGCGCGACAGCCAGCCGAGCGGCCGCTGGCCGCAGCTTTGCGCAATACTTTGCACGGCGCGACGGATAAAAGCGCGCTCCTCCGTCTCGGACATCCGAAACTGGTGGACCCACCGCCAACCGTGGCTGACCGGTTCATGGCCAAGCTCCACGATCGCTGCGGCAATCGCCGGATGGTTTTCCAGCGACAGCGCGGCGACAGTCCAGCTGGCGGCGAAGTCATATTGTTTCAGAAGCTTGACGATGCGCGGCGCACCTGCCTTGATCCCGTAAAGATAGTTGCTCTCGTTGGAGTAGTTGCGGATCGGAGCTTTCAGGTGGACGCCGAGTTCATCGACCGGCTCCATTCCGCGGTCTCCACGAGCGACCGTCATCTCGCTGTCTTCTTCCACGTTCACGACGATGGAGAGAGCCAGTTTCGCCCCGCCGGGCCAGTCGAAGCGTTCCTCGCTCAGCGGCATCAGTGCATTTCCTCCCCGCCTGAAACGTTCAGCGCCTCTCCGGTGATGTAGCACGCCTCGTCGCTTGCAAGCCAGGCGACAGCGGCGGCCGTATCTGTCGGCAGGCCCGCCCGACCCATCGGATTGCGTGCTGCCATGTTCGCAAGATACGCCGCCACGCTGTCGAAGCCGAGGAGCTTGGCAAAATAGGCGTTCTGCTGCTCGCCCAACCCGGTAGTTACATGGTTGGGGCAGACTGCGTTCACGGTGATGCCGTGCCGGCCCAGTTCCACCGCAGCGGCGCGGGTAAGACCGATCATCCCGTGCTTGGAGCTGACATAGGCGGGCAGATGGGGGAAGCCGGTCTTGGCTGCCTGGCTGGCGATCATGATGATGCGGCCACCACCCTGGTCCACCATCGTCCTCGCCGCCGCCTGCGTGCAGTAGAAGGCGCCCGACAGATTGACGGCGAGGACCTGATCCCACTCGTCCGAAGTGTCGACCTCGAGCAGGGGGCGCATCTTGAATCCCACCCCGGCATTGTTGACGAACACGTCCACTGTGCCGAAGCGTTCCACAGTTTGCGCCACCAGCGTCCGGCATTGCTGCGCGTCCGCCACATCGCAGGCAATTTCCGCTACTTGCGCTCCGCGCTCGCGCAAGCTGTCCGCAACACCTTTGGCTTCTTCGTCGATCAGCCGGTCCGACACGACACAGTTGGCACCCTCATCCGCGAAGCGTTGCAGGATGCCCTGGCCGAGGCCACGCTCCTTGCCCGAACCGGTCACGATCACCGTTTTGCCCGTGAAACGCGCCACTGTTACAGATCCTCTGTCAGCACGAACTGCGGGTTGTCGGCATAACGCTGGAACGGGGCGGCCGCTTCTTGGAACTGCGGCGTGGAGATGTCGGCGACGAACCCCTCCATGTCGGCAACGTCGATCACCTCGAAGTACTGGAACGGCGGCGCGGCTGCCTCGTCACCGAACATGCCCGTTGCCCGGTGCACGGTGAACTCGCTGACGGAGGCGAGGGCACGCACCCCCGGAATGTCGCGGGTTCTTGCCCATTCCTCGTACTCGGCGACGCTGACACCGTTCTTCAGATTGAACAGCACGATGATCCTCATGGGCTTTCTCCTGCGTTTGGGGGCCGGTATGCGCGCAACCTGCCGTCCAGCTGGCGGGCGAGGGCAAACAGCCCTTGTTCATGGCCTTCCCTCCCGACGATCTGCACCCCCACCGGCAGCCCTTCGGCGGTCCACCCAGCGGGCAGGGCTAGGGCGGGCAGCCCGGCGATGTTGGCTAGGCAGGTGAAATCCGCCTGCGCGGCCGGTTCCGGTCGGTCATGGGGGAACGGCGGATTGGGAACCGTCGGCAGCAACAGGAACCCACGCTCTGCGACAATATGGCGCACCTGTTCGCGCGTGCGAACCAGAATTCCGCGGTCTTCTGCCTGCTTGCCAAGTGGGCGTTGCGGGCCATGGGCGAGGAGACGGGAAAGCTGGTCCGAAACCGCGACCCCGCGTAGATGATCGGCTAGGAAGCGCGACACCTCCATGAAGGCGGCATAGCGGATACGACCGGCCGGATAGTCCAGCACCTCTTTGGCCGGAGCGGCTGGCAGGGCGGTGACCGCTGCGTCGCAAGCCTGGTTGACCACCGAATCCAGTTCCACCGCGTGTCCCACCAGTACCGCGCCTTCGCCTGTCGATGCACCGTCGCCAAACCGGCTGATCACCCTGGCGATACGCTCCAGCAAATCGAGGTCGCGCGCCAGTGGGCCGATTGCGTCAAAGGCGGGGTGGGCGGGTTCGAGGCCATCCGGGCTCACCCGATCGGTGGCAGGCTTGAAGCCGTAAACGCCGCAATGCGCCGCCGGTATGCGAACCGACCCCAGCGTGTCGGTGCCTAGCGCCGCGTCGCACTCGCCCGCCGCGACCGCCGCGCCGCTGCCGCCTGATGAGCCCCCAGGCGAGTAACCATATCGGTGTGGGTTGTGCGTGGGGCCGAAGTGGGGGTTGTCGGTCTTGGCGCCCAGCGCCGCCTCCTCCATGTTGAGAACCCCGCAGATTGCCGCACCGGCATCACGCAGGCGGCGGATTACCTCGGCATCCTCGGCCGCGACCCGGTTGGCCCACGCGCCAATGCCGGCATGGAACGGCCAGCCGGCAACCGCGATATTCGCTTTTACCCCCACACTCACGCCGGCGAGCGGCCCGCTTAGTGCGGGAGCGGCGACTACCCGGTGAAGAAAGGCGTTGAGGTCGCTCATGCGGGACGTTCGTCAATCAGCCTGAGCGGTTTCTGCCGTCGGTCGATTTCGGTGAACGGAGCAGTGCCGCCGGGGCCGCACAGGGCGATCTCCACCTCCACTCCCAGCCCTTGACGCAGCAACGCCGCCAGTTCCGCCGGGTCGCTGTGGCTCCGGCTTTCCAGAGTCACGGTCATGGCATCCCTGCCGGCCGTGTCGCGCCGCAGATGGCACACGTATTCTCCGGTCAAGTCGACCTGACTTTCGATCAACGCGCCAATCGCGTGGGGAAAGACGTTGATCCCGCGCAGCTTGACCATGTTGTCGCTACGCCCCTTGAACCCGGCTATGCGCTTGAAGGCGATTTCACCCCGGCCATCCAGTTCATGCGTGATGTCGTGAGTGTTGAACCGGATGCAGGGCGCGACATCGTCCTTGTACAGGCAGGTGACGACCATGTCGCCCGTGCCGCCGGACGCTACCGACCTGCCGGCATCCACATCCAGCAGCTCAAGATACTGCGCATCTTCCCAGACATACAGGCCATCGCGTTCCGGCCCTTCGCCGGCAATGGTGCCGGTGTCGCCGACGCCGTACCAGTCATAGGCGTTGGCACCATGCCAAGCGTCTTCGGTCGCGCGGCGATCTTCGGTGCCCAGATGGCCGACGATGGTGCGAATTGCGATTTCATCCAGCAAGCCTTCCTCCTGCGCCACCGCAGCCAGCTTGCGGATGTAGTCCACAAATCCGACCAGCGCGGTAACGCCGAAATCCGCCATCAGCCGCACCTGTTGCGCGCTCCGCGTCTCGATGCCGGTCCCGGCGGACAGAAACAGCGCGTTGGTCCAACGCGTGACCGCCTCGCGGATGTAGTGCCCTCCGTTGATCATGCCATGGCCATAGACGGATTGCACCACGTCATCTTGGCCAAGACCGATCCAGCGATACATCCGTCCTAGCAGCAGGTTGCCGATCTCCCGCCCCTTCGGTCCGAACAGCAGCGGTTGCGGCCCCCCGGTAGTCCCGCTGGTGGTGTGAAACACGACCGGCCCATCGCCGCGTCCGGCGAAATCGCCGAGGGGAGGGTGCGCCTCGACAGAAGCCATAAGGTCCGCCTTGTCATAAACGGGCAGCCTGCCGATGTCACACAGGCCGCCGATATCGCCCGGCTCGATCCCCTCCGCACCCCACAAGCGCTGGTAGAATGGTATCTCCCAGCCGCGCCGCATCAGCTGTCGGAACTGTGCGTCCTGCAAGGAATAGAGCTCGTCCCGGCTCATGTTCCGGTAGCGGGCGAGGAACGCATCCCCCAGCGGATAATCCTGCACCAGCTGGCGGTGATCGAAAGCTTCGAAATAGCTGGGTTGGGTCATGACGGATCGGTCCAATATGCCAGCGGGTCGGCCAGTATCCGCTGGTCTGCATCTTTGGAGGCAAGTTCGCGGATGAGGTCGTATTTTCCGGCCGTCTGTTCTGTCGAAAGCGGCGCGGCCGGGCTGCCGAGGATGGCGGTGGTGCGCTGCTCTTCCCGCGTGCCGCCGCGCCAACGGATCGCGAGCGTCTGCGGCGCGAGGGCGTTGGGATCTTCGTTCCCGTCCGGCACCATGACGACCTTGCCAGCCACCGCGGCAAGATGCGGGTCTGCGAAGTCACGCGAGGTAAACCTACGAGGGTCGATGCGCCCGTGGGTCAGCATCAGCGCCGCCAGCCAGGGCAGGCACAGCCGGGCATAGGCGGGGTTCATGTCGGCGCGGTAAGGCCGATCAACGAGGCGCCGCACGAGTGCCGGCGCTGCGACTTCGATCTGCTCCACATCACCCCGTGCATCCAGCGAGAAGTGCTGAAGGGCTGCCAGCGACGCGTGGCTGGCACGGCCGCAGGGAAAGGGTTTCACGCTCACATCGCTGATGCGCCACACGTTGCCCAGATGGCGGGTGTAGGATGCCAGATCACCTTTCTCGATCAGCGAAAAATACCCAAACGGCCCTTCCAGCGGGTCAGCCGGTGCACCCAGCCCCGCCAGCGCGAGATCGCTCGCCATTACCGCTGCGCGGGCGGCGTTGCCGATCTGGAACGGGAGTGTTTCCGACCCTTCCAGATGGGCCTGCATCGTGCCGGCCGCGCTGGCGCAGGCAAGGCCAAGTGCGGCCTCCAGCGGCGCTTCGTCCAGCCGGGCTACTGCCAGCGTCGCGCCGACTACCCCCGCCGTTGCCGGGCGGAAGAAGCGCATGGCGCCCGTTGCAGCCAGGCCCAGGCCGACGGCGACATCCACCCCGACGGAGAGCGCGCACAGCGCCTCGTCCGCATCGCATCCGCCGCGCCTGTCGATCGCCGCGCCCAGCGCCGCCGTCACCACGCTCAACGCGTGGACCACCGCGCCTTCGTGGACCGCGTCCCATTCGAGGCAGTGAATACGGAAGCCGTTGACGAAAGCGGCGGAAGCGGCGGGCAGCCGCTCTGCCGAGCCGAGGAGCCGCGCTTCTTTCGCATGGCCGCAGCCGCACGCCACTTCGCTCACGGCCCATTCGCCGGGTGCGCCTACGCCGGCCATGCCGACCGCCAGCGTGTCGCCTAGCAGCCGAACGGCATCGGCGCGCACAGGGTCGGGCAGGCGGTGGTCCGCCGCGGCGAAATGGAGGAGGTCGGCGGTGGCGGTCATGTTGTACGGTCCATGATCCACGTGTCGACAGCTTGCACGTCGTCGCTGTCGAGCGTGATACAGGCGATCCGGTCCGCCTCGTCCCGCGAAAGCCCGCTCCATGCGAACAGCGTGTGCACCTTGGCCAGCAACTGCGACCGCGTCATCGGCCGTTCCGGGTCGCCGAGCGTGTCCACCAGTTCCAGACCGTTCAAACGGGCACCGAAATGCCCCGGATAGCGGGCTGTGATCGCGGGATCATGCGTCACACTCACCTCGTGGCGCAACGGGGCAAGGGCGGCGATCGCCTCCTCCTCGAAGTCGGCTGGCGCGGCCGAGCGGCCGTCCGCCACCACCGCCACGGCATGCTGCAGCGAGAACCGCGCCTCCGCGGGAGTGCACGGCTGGGACCGGTCGCAGAACCGAATGGCATCGGCGTAGGTTTGCAGGCGAAAAGGCGGCGTCAGATTGCCCTCAGCGCGCAATGTCATGGCTGCGTCGATGGCTGGATGGGCGTGCCGGCATGCTGCCCATGGCTTTAAGCTGACCTCATGGATCGCCCAGCCTTCGGTTGATCCGCCGAGCAATCGCGGTGCGCGAGTCATGGCGGCGAACAGCCCCTGCTCCCCTTCAAGGATTGCTCCGGGTCCACTGATACCGTTCATCGCTGCAAAGGCTGCATCCACTCCGGTGGCGACTGCGTGATACACGTGCCATTGTTTGGTTAGCGCGTCGGTATGCCGCAGGTGCCACAGGCCACCTGCCACGGACGCGGCATTTGCCATTGCCCAACCCGTGCGCTCTGCGTCCAAGCCCCACACGCTTGCCACCGCGGCGGCGGCTCCGACACCACCGGTCGTGGCAGTGGGATGCCAGTGCGCGTAATGATGCGCGTCCAGAGCGGCGCCAACCGCAATCATTGCTTCGTACCCGCGCACCCCAGCGTCAAGCGCCTGCTCCATGCTGTCCAGCGGCTGGTCCAGCACTGCAGGCCAGATCACCGGGCCAGGGTGAAGCAACGCGGTGCGGTGAACATCGTCCATCTCCAGCATGTTTCCGACCAACGCCGCGCCGCCAGTGCCCAGCCGCAGCAAGCCCCCTGTGCCCCACATTGCGCTTTTCCGCGCTCCCGCTACGCAGGCGAGCCAGTCCAGCAGGTGCAGCCTTGCCCGCTTTCGCTCGCTTTCGCCGACCGGGCGCGCTAGCCTGTTCGCCAACTGATCCATCAGCGGCTCGCTCATGCCGCTCTGCCCGTCCGGAGAACGACTTGGCCGACGCCAATACCACGGTTGCAAAAGCCCCGCGTTATCTGCGGATGGCCGGCGACCTGCGTGATGCGATCATGGCGGGCGAATACGCCGCCTCGGGCGATTTCCCCACCGAAAGCGAACTGTGCCAAAGGTACGGGGTCAGCCGCTTTACCGTGCGTGAGGCGCTGCGCCGATTGCAGGCCGAGGGCCTGATCGAACGTCGGCGCGGGTCGGGCACGCGGGTTCAACCGGCGGCGGCACTGGGTGGAGCGCTGCACCAGCCGCTGTCGAACGTGGGCGAGCTGCTGCAATACGCACGCGACAGCCGCATCGTTTACGGCCTGGGACGTTCCGGCCCCTTGCCGCGCGAGTTTTCCGAGCAGGTCGAGGGCAACACCGCGGGTGTCTGGCACAGTCTTCGCGGCATCCGCCGACCGCCCAATGGCGGCCCCCCGATCGCGGTGACGGAGGCGTTCTTCCATGAACGGCTGGGCCAGGTCACTACCCAATTCGACCTTCAGGGCGGCACGCTGTTCAGCCAGTTGGAGAGGATCACCGGCACGACAATCGGACGGGTGACGCAAGATATCCAGGCAGCCCGGGCCGATCGGACCATCGC
The DNA here is from genome assembly GCF_022605525.1 of Porphyrobacter sp. GA68. Taxonomy (GTDB): domain Bacteria; phylum Pseudomonadota; class Alphaproteobacteria; order Sphingomonadales; family Sphingomonadaceae; genus Qipengyuania_B. The sequence goes on along the minus strand of NZ_JAKQYJ010000001.1, from coordinate 602,329 downwards.
GGCCGCACTGGATATCACCACTCGCGACCCGGTGTTGCGAATCATCCGCTGCTATTGCGACCGGCAAGGCAAGCTGTTCGAGATTTCCGTCAGCCATCACCCCGGCGACAGCTTCGCCTATTCCATGCACATCGATCTCGACAGCTAGACGGTTCACGCGCCCAGCTCCGGCACTTCGCCCGGATGCCACTCCTCTCCGACAAAGCGGATCGGTGGAACGATCATCGGTCCGTCGCTGCTCTCAACCAGCAGACCACGATCGGTGATGTGCGGCTGTGCCAGCGCTTCCGCGAAATCCAGTACCGGGGCAAACGCGATGTCCCGCCCCTCGAACCACTCGATCCATGCGGCGCGGGTGCGGGCGGCGAATGTTTCGCGTAGAAAGCTGGTCAAGCTTTCCTGTTCGCCTGCCGGCAGTTCCGCCTGTTCGATCAGGTCGGGCCGGCCTAACCCCTCCAGCACATTGCGGGCGAACTTCAACTCGCGTCCGCCAAGGGCGATGTGGTGCCCGTCGGCCGTGCGATAGACCTGGTACATCGCCGATCCCCCCAGCGACCGCTGTGTCGCCGATCGAGGCGCCTTGCCGCCGAGCAGCGCTTCACCCGCGATATGCGCGGACCATGGGAGCAGGCTGTCGAACATGGCGCAGTCGATGTATGCGCCCTCACCTGTCCGTTCCCGCGCCAGCAGCGCCATCAGCACCGCCGATAGCGCGGTCAACCCGGCTGCCAAATCGGCGCTCGGCACACCGGGTACCACCGGATCACCGCTGGCCGCGTCGTTGACGGAGAGAAAGCCGGCCAGAGCCTGGACCGCGAGGTCGTGCGCGGGATGATGCGACAGCGCGCCTTCCTGCCCAAAGGCTGTGATGGAGCAATAAACGATGTCCGATCGAATGGCGCGGACCGCGTCGTAATCAAAGCCCAGCCGGCTCATTACGCCGGGCCGAAACCCTTCCACGACTACGTCAGCTCCGATCAGCAGTTCCCGCAGACGCGCCTTGCCCGCGTCGCTCTTGAGGTCAAGGCAGACGCTGTGCTTACCGCGATTGAGGTTGGCGAACCACACGGAATGTCTTGTCGCAAACGGCTCGGCGGCGCGCGCGGGGTCGCCTCCAGGCGGCTCAACCTTGATGACGCACGCACCCTGATCCGCAAGCATCACGGTCATCATGGGGCCGGGCAGAAACTGCGTCAGGTCGATCACGGTGATGCCCGCCAGCTTCCCCACGGCTCAGACCACGCCTTCCTGCCGCAGCCGGGCAATCTCTTGCGGTGCATAGCCCAGCTCCGCCAGCAGCGCGTCGGTGTCCGCACCAAGCAGCGGGGCGGCACGGTTCGGCAGGCGTTCGCCATCGACTCGGATGGGGCTGGCGAGCACCTGAAGGCCGGAACGGTCGGGATGATCGACCGAGGTATGCATTCCGGTCGCCTCCAGCCATTCGTTTTCCAGCGCCTGCCCGAGCCGGTTTACGGGGGCGACCGGGACATGCCCGGCGAGCAGGTCCAGCCAGTGCGCAACCGGTTTGCGGCCGAAATGCGCGTCCAGCAACTCCGTCAGTTCCTGCCGATGCGCCAGCCGGTCGGCGTTGCTGGCAAAGCGCGGGTCGCGGGCCAGATCGGGCCGCTCTATTCGCTTTGTCAGCACGTTCCAGAACTTGGGTAGCTGGCACATGATGAACAGCCATCCGTCCTGCGCCTTGACCAGCTGGCTGGGAGTGGCGGTCGGGTGGGCAGAACGGGGCGTCCGCTGCGTCTCGTCGCCTTCGTTCATGTACCACACTGCCGGGTAGCTCAACTGGTGCACCGCCGCTGACAGGAGGTCGGTGTCCACGTCGCAGCCCCTGCCAGTCCGCTGCGCGTCGATCAGGGCGGAAAGCAGGCCAACCGACATCAGCGTGCCGGTCATGAAGTCGACAATCGACAGTCCCATGCGCTGCGGCTCACCGCCCGGTTCGCCGGTCAGGGCCAGATAACCTGCCTCCGCCTGCATGAGGTAATCGTACCCGGGCCATCGGGCACGGGCATTGTCGCGGCCATAAGCCGATAAATGGGCGCACACGATCGCCGGATTGATGTCCTGCAGCGCGGCATACGTAAGCCCCAGCGTGGCGGGCAGATCGCCGCGCTTGTTGTTCGCGACGGCGTGCGCGGTTGCCGCCAGCTGCCGGAAGATCGCCTGTCCTTCAGCGGCCCGCAGGTCGAGCGTCAGGGAGCGCTTATTGAGATTGAATGCACTGAAGTAGAGGCTTTCGTCATCGCGCAGGAAATGCGGCCCCACGGCCCGCGCCGTGTCTCCGCCGCCGCCGTTCACACGCGGCGGTTCAATCTTGATGACCTCGGCGCCCAGCTGCGCGAGGTGCATGGTGCCGTAGGGGCCGGCGCCGTACTGCTCCGCCGAAAGGATGCGAAAGCCTGCGAGGGGGAGCGGCCGGTCCAAACCTGTCAAGCCGGATTGGCTTTGAGGTGCTGGCGGGCGATAATGATGCGCTGCATCTCGTTGGTGCCTTCGCCGATGCACATCAGCATGCTGTCGCGATAGAAGCGTTCGATGTCGTATTCCTTGGAATAGGAATAGCCGCCGAACACCCGCATCGCCTCCTGGCTGTTTTCCACCGCTGCTTCGCTGGCGAAGTACTTGGCCATGCCCGCTTCCATGTCGCACCGCTCGCCCTTGTCATAGGCCTGAGCGGCGTCCATGGTCAGCAGGCGAGCCGCCCGTGCGCGGGTTGCCATGTCTCCGATCTTGAGCTGAATTGCCTGATGCTGCGCGATCGGCTTGCCCATTGTTTCGCGGGTCTGCGCGTACTCCGCGGCGAGGCGAAGCGCCCCTTCCGCAAGACCCACCCCGCGCGCCGCGACGTTGATGCGGCCCAGTTCCAGCCCGCCGGTGGCCTGGAAAAAACCCTGCCCCTCTGTCCCGCCGATCAACTGGTTGGCGGGGACGCGGTAATCCTCCATGATCAATTCCGCGCTGTCGATCGCCTTGTAGCCCAGCTTGTCGAACTTCTTTCCGGTGGTGAGTCCCGCGCCCTCGCGCTTGTCGGCGATGAACAGGCTCATCCCTTTGTAGCGCGGCTCGGCCGTAGGGTCAGTCTTGGCGAGCAGGGCGAAGCAGTCGCCGTGGATCGCGTTCGAAATCCAGGTCTTGGTGCCGTTGAGGATGTAATCGTCGCCCTCGCGCCGGGCAACCGTGCGGATGGCCTGAAGGTCGGTGCCTGCATTGGGTTCCGTCAGTGCCAGGCCGCCGCGGATTTCTCCCGTGGCCAGGCGCGGCAGCCATTGCTCCTTCTGCGCCGTGGTGCCGAACCGCTCGATCGCTGCGGCCATGATGAGGTGCGAATTGAAAATGCCGGTGATCGCCATCCAGTAGGATGAGATGCGCGCGACGATGTTGGCATAAGTGGTCGCCGGCAATCCGAGGCCGCCGTACCGCTGTCCGATGGTCGCGCCGAACAGCCCCATTTCGCACATCTGCGCCACCAGCTTTTCCGGCCACTCGTCGTGGTGGTCGTGATGCCGGACGACAGGTATCACATCCCGTTCAAGCCACCGATTGATCGTGTCCATGAACGCCTGCTCCTCGGCAGGATCGATCGTGCGCAAAGGTTCATCAACTTTGTAAGCGGTGGCCATATCAGTTCCTTAATCATCCACGGGGCCGCAACCCCGCTTCCACACCAGAATGGTGCGCTTGTAATGGCTGACGATGACGCCATCCTGATTGCGGGCGACCGTCTTGAAGGTGACAATGCCTTGATCGGGGCGGCTCTTGCTTTCCCGCTTGGTCAGCACTTCGCTTTCGCAATAGAGTGTATCCCCGACATACAGCGGGTGAACCATGCGCACTTCGTCCCAGCCAAGGTTCGCGACGGCCTTGGCGCTGGTATCCGACACGCTCATCCCGGTCATCAAGGCGATGGTCAGCGGGCTGACAACCAGCGGTTTACCGAACTCTGTCTTCTTTGCGTACTCGTAATCGAAATGTGCCGGATGGGTGTTCATGGTCAGGAGAGTGAACCACACATTGTCGGCATCGGTGATGGTGCGCCCCGGGCGGTGTTCGTAAACATGGCCCGGCTCGAAATCCTCGAATGCGCGGCCGAACACTTCGCGAAAGCGTCCCGGCGCAACTTCCCTGACCGCTTCACGCATGGCTCCGCTCCCCCTTCGCTCGAATAGCCTGATACCGCTTGACGAGCGGAGCTTCCAGCATCCGCCCCCGGTGGCGGATCGCCTTGCCGCCAGCTTCCTCGTACACCCTGATCGCCTCCGCCGCTTCCTCCTGTTCGGCGACAGTGGGGCGGAACGCCTTTTCCATGATCGGCACCTGTCGCGGATGGATTGCCGCCTTGGCCGAAAAGCCTATGGCTCGCGCACGGCGGCATTCTTCCGCCAGCGCCTCGTCGTCGTCGAGGGCAACAAACGGCGCGTCGATGGCCGGCTTGCCCGCTTCCGCACAGGCGAGAACAAACTGGTGACGGGTTCCCAGCATTGACTCCCACGCAAGCTCCACGCCGAGTTCCGCAGAAAAATCAGCCCCCCCGAGCATCACCGCCGCCACCGCATCATTGCGTGCAATATCCAACAGATGACGCAGCCCGCGCGGGGTTTCCACCAGCGGCAGGAGCGGTGGACAGCATGTCCCTAATGCGCCGCGCACGACCGCCAGCTCCGCCGCTGACTCGACCATGGGCAACATAAGATACTGGGGCAACGCCTGGGCATCCGCCAGGTAATGCAGGTCCGCGATACCAGCGCGGGTGGTCACCGCGTTAATGCGGATGGCGAGACGGACAGGGTCGCTCGCCGCTTCGCGGAACGCGGCGCACCGCGCTTCCTCCTTGTCAGCGGACCCGACCGCGTCCTCCAGATCGATGATCGTCAGACCCGCTCCGCAACCACGCGCCTTGACGAAACGATCTGGCCGCGAGCCGGGGACAAACAGGACGCTGTTGCAGGAAAACACGGGTTCAGTACGCTCCTGAAGCTTGCCGGGACAAGTAGCGCTTCACAATTTGTCCGGACAACTTTATTGTCAAGCCGAATGATGCTCCGGCGTCATATCTGACGGGAGAAAGCCATGAGAAGTTCCACGGCCCTGATCTGCGCATTGGCCACCCTGCCCCTGTTTATCGGCGCTCCGGTGGCCGCCCGGACGCTTGATCTCGCCAATCCCGCCGACGTGCTGGAGATCGCCAAGCGGGCCCAGTGCGGCGAAGCGGACGGCCAAGCCGCGGTCTATCACTGGAGCGGCAATGTCTATTCCCGCGTTCAGGGGGAACCTGATCGCCTCCTGTTCCGCGGCGAAGGAATGAACATCCGGCAATGCACCAGCGTAACGGATCCGCAGCGGGGGCAGGGGTGGCGCATGGTGAGCCGCGAAATCATGCTCTTCCTCGATCCGGCGACGGGCGAGGTGGTGCGTCGGTGGAACAACCCTTGGACCGGGGAAACGGTTGAAGTGCTGCACATTGCCAACGACCCGGTAAACCAACGACCCAGCTTCGAGCGTAATGCGGATGGCGTCCCCTTCGCCGTGCCGTCTCTCAGACGGGAGGGCCAATGGCTGTTCATGCCGTTCGAAGTACCGCTGTTTTACACCAACCCGCTGGGCGGAGATTACCAGGACTATGTGGGCAACAAGTATCACGCGATGGAGATCTTCGACTTCACGATGAACGCGGCCGAAGCGCTCGACGCGAGCAAGTCCACCGCCTATCCCAGTGTCGCTTGGGTCCGGCTGTCCGACTGGATGCCGTGGATGAAGATGCGCGGCCGCCAAGGGCAGATGGTGTTCAACGCGATGGGCAGCAAATTGCCCGGCGGGTTTGCCGACCTTCCCGATGTGCTGAAGCGTGAGATCGCCGCGAACTATCCTGAATATACCGCACCTCCACCACTCGACGACACTCGCCCGAATGAGACGACGTGGACGGTGTTCAAGGATAGGGTCGACGCTGAACGGGCAGCCGGGAGCAGTGCTGGCCCGCACCGGGCGCCATAGCGGGCGTCCGGGCCTGAACGGACCGCGTCGTGCCTAGTACCGTGCTTCCAGGATAACTCCGAACGAACGGCCCGGCCGCAAACCTGCCACGAAACTGCGTCGCAGGTCGTTGTTCGCATCGGCAAAACGCAACACCTGCTGAACTGCGTCTTCGTTAGTCAGGTTGCGGACGTAACCCTGGATCCGAAAGCGGCTGTTTTCCACGCCGATACGCGCGTCTACGACCGTCGCGTCACCCGTCTTGGCCAAATTGTGTACTTGGGCAAAGCTGCTGGACGTCAGCGTTACATTGCCCCCGATAAAGGCGTTCCATCCGCTGTCGCCCAATGGAGTGCGGTAATCCACATCGGCAAAGACCCGGTGCACTGGCGCCCTGGGAATCCGCTTGCCTTTAATGGAGCCAAAGGCGGACTGACAGCCGGCAAGCTGGGGTGCCTGGTCACCGGTTGAGCAATTGACCAAGCCATCGTCGGCAACGTCGTTCAGGACACCCTGATTTTCATCGAAACCGCTGGTGAAGCGGCTGTCCGCCAGCGCGTAGTTGGCGGTGATGGTAAACCCGCTGCCTGGGCGAGCGATCAGTTCCAGTTCCGCTCCGTTAACCCGCGCGTTGCCCGCGTTGGTAATGGCCGAAAACGAATTGGGCGGCACAAAGGTGGTCTGCGTCAGCTGATACCCTTCGATTTCGTTGTGAAACATCGCTAGGTTGGCGACCAATGCGCCGCCGAGCAGGCGGTTCTTGAAACCAAGCTCATACGATGTCACATCCTCGGCGTTGTACGTCGGCGCGCCGAAGGCGATGGCGATAGGTCCATTGAAGCCGCCCGGTTTCTGGCCCTGGGCAAAGATGGCATAGACCAGATTATCCGGCGTCGCCTGCCAATCCAGCAGAACGCGCGGGCTGAAGTCCCTGAACGTGCGTTCCGCGAATACCGGAAGCGGGCGCTGCTGACCTTCGTCAAAGTCGAAGGCGGTCTGCCGGATACGCTCTTCCGCATAGCGCCCTTCAAAGCCGAGGTTGAGCGTCGTTGTCAGGTGAAACGTAACTGCCCCGAAGGCGGCCACATTGCGTATTTGCAATAAATTCTCGTCCCGCGGGTTGGGCACCGCAGTCAGCGGGGTCAGCGGGGCGGTGGCAAGGCAGATCGGGTTCGCGGCGCAAATCGCGTTGCGACGCTGTGTCAGATTGGCTTGGGCGCGGGCCAGCGCATCCGGCGGCACTTCGCGGATGGAAAAGCTGTCATCACTCTGATCAAAGAAGTACCCGCCGACGATGATGTCCAGCGCTTCGCTTTGATAGGTGAGCCGAAGTTCCTGTGACCAGTCCTCGACCTTGGCGAGGTTCGCGAAGCTGAAATCAAGGGTCGAGTTCACAAGGCCAATGATCGCCCGGCGGGGCGGCGGAGCAGGGGTAAACGAAAGCGGGAAGCTGGCAAACACCGCCGTCTGGAAGCTTTCGGGTGAGTAGTCGCCGTCGGTCAGCTGCGTCTCTTCCCGATTGTTGTAACCCGTGAGCGACGTCAGCGTCAGCCGGTCGGACAGCTGATAATCCATCCTGAGGCTGATGGCGTAGAAATCCGCTTCCAGCCCGACATCCTCCACGTTGGTGAACTGCCGGCGGTAGTCGGTGTTGATCGCCTGCGGGCGGATCGTGCCGCAGTAATACCGGCCGCTTCCGCCATACAGGGCGCCGCGATCAGGCAGGCAGTTGTTCTCGTTTGCACTTTGCTGGAACAGTGCGGGCTGCCCGTCATCGGTCCTGTTGTAGTAGGCGCGAAGGTTGGCGGTGAACGGCCCGCCGTTGTCCCACCGCGCGAGCCCGGACACCGACCAGGATGATTGCTGTCCGACCTTCTCGCCGTCGAACAGGTTCGTGTATTCTCCGCCGAAGTCGTAGAAGCGGCCGTTCACGCCCACCGAAAGTCCATCTGTCACGGGCCCTCTGATTCCGGCAGTGATCTCATAGCGATCATGCTGCGCCAAATCAGCCGTGACGCGTCCTTCCCATGTATCGCCGGGAAACTTGGAGATGACGTTTATCGCACCCGAGTAGGTGTTGCGTCCGTAAAGGGCGCTCTGGGGTCCCTTGACCACCTCGAGCCGTTCGATGGTGTCGACATCGTAATCGGCGAGCGATCCGGTAAAGTAGATGCCGTCGATGAAGAACGCGACTCCGGACTGGCCGAGCAGGTTGGCCTGTCCGCGGATCACCGGGCGGCTGGAATTCCGACCGAAAGATTCATCGAATACAAGGCCGGGCAGCGTCTTTGACATGTCCTCTAAGCTGTTCAGCGCCAGCCTCGCGATGGTGTCCGCAGTGGTCACTGCGACAGTGGTCGGCACATCCTGCAGTGTTTCCTCGCGTTTTCTGGCGGTCACGATGATCTCGTTTCCGGCCTGAATGGTTTGAGTGCCCTGCGTCTCGCCATCAGGCGGACCAACCTCCTGCGCCAGGGCCGGTGTGCCGACACAGGTCGTGAGCAGCAGCGTCGCTTTAAGCAGGTGTCGCATTTCTTCCTCCCCCCGATCTTTATGGGAACAGAATGCGCATACGGGTAAAGTTGTCCAGACAAATCTTGCTGGTCACGGAGAAGGTTTCACAGTTCCAAGGTATGCGGTGACGAACAGCAGGATGTAGGTTATCCACACCCAGAACCGTGTCGCATCCATGGTCGCACGCAGAGGCGTTTCGGTGGCATCAGAGGATCCATCCCTCAGCAACGCGGCCAGTTGGGGGCCAACGGGCTTGAAAGTTCGATCTATCATGATGGCGGCAATGAAGATGCAGCCGAACAGAAACGCCTTCCACGCGAGCCAGCCGCTCGCCAACGGGATACCTTCCAGGAGGGACCGCCAGCCCAACCCAAGATAGAAAAACCCGACCACCCATCGCAGTACGCCCTCGATCCTGCGGTTGCGTGCCGCACGGGACGTCTGGTCATGAAGATGGGAATCCCAGACCAGATAAAGCCATCCGGCCCCGATCACACAGGCAAGACCCACCAGCCAGTTCGGCACGTCCCACCATCCACCGGCATCCAGAACGCTGAGCGAAGAAGGCACCATCAGCGCCCAAGCGGACCGCGGCACCATGTCGATCAGGACCAGCATCTTCAGCAGGGCAAGCCGCTGATCCAGGGTGTAAACATTGCGTTTGCGGAAATGCTGGCCAAGGGCGAACACGCCCACATCGGCCCCCAGCCAGAACACGAACAGCAGCAGGTGGACGTAAACCAGGCTCGGATAAATCAGATCAGCCAGCGCCATCGCGCCCCCTCCTTCGCAGCCGGAACTCAGGTCCAGCAAACCACATCTGACCGCTTGACAAAAGTAAAATTTGTCCGGACAACTTTGCGGCGAAGTGCGGACGTGACCACAGGTCGCGCCGGCACGCGACAATCTGAGGGGAAGCCGCTTATGTTGCAGCGATCATTGCTTGGAACCGCATCTCTCCTTGCCGCCGCATCGCTGAGCGTCAGCCCCGCCCAGGCGCAGAGTACCTCCATTCCTCCTGCAGAAGATGCGGAGCGTCCCAATGCGAGTAGTCAGCAAGGTGGCCTCAGCGAAATCATCGTCACCGCCCAGCGACGGGAGGAACGGGTGCAGGACGTGCCGATCGCCATCAGCGCCTTTGACGGCGGTGAACTGGAGCGGCGCGGCGTTACCAATGCGCTGGAGATTACGCAGTATGTGCCAAACCTCGTCGGGCTGAACAATACCGGGCTGGGCTCGGCTAACGCCTATTTTCTTCGCGGGCTGGGCAACACGGAAACGATCCCCACCTTCGACCCGCCGGTCGGCACCTATGTCGACGATATCTATCTGAGCCGGCAGAACGCCAACAATCTTAGCCTGTTCGATGTGCAGCGGATCGAGGTGCTGCGTGGTCCGCAGGGCACGCTGTTCGGCCGCAACACGACCGGTGGTGCGGTGGCTGTGTTCCTCGCCGAACCGGATTTGACAGTGGGAGGCTATGCCGAAGCCGGCTACGGCAGCTACGACATGAAGCTGGCGAGGGGGTCGGTGGACCTGCCGCTGGCCGACAGTCTCGCCGTCAAGGTGTCAGGCTACTGGCAGGACGACGATGGCTTCACCAGGAACACGACCACGGGCGAGCGGATCAACGAAAGCGACGGCTGGGGAGTCAGGCTAGGACTGCGCGGCGAACTGTCCGACAATGCGCGGTGGACCGGCAGCTACATGCATACCGAAAGCCAGGCGGGCAATATCCTCAACTTCGCCTGCGATCCGCGCAACCCGCCCAATTGCGAGGGGCGCTTCGCCACCACGGGTTATCTGAAGAACGGCGATTTTGGCGGACGGCTGACCGGCAGCAAGGATGGTTATGGCCTGGGCATCGACACCACGATGGATTTCATCTCGTCCAATCTCCAGCTTGGCCTCGGCAATTTCTCGGTGAATCTCATCACCGGCTACGTCTATACGACCCAGGATTATGCGCTGGATTTCGCGGATGGTCGTGGCCTGCCGTCCCTTTTGGTGCCGCGTCCGCCGGTGGTGGGCTTCACCTTCGGTGGCTTTGTGATCGCTAATGAAGGAGAATATTCTCAATTCAGCCAGGAGGTGAAACTTACGGGCAGCCTTGGGAACGGACTGCTCGACCTGGTCGGCGGGCTGTATTATTTCGAAGAGGACAATTTCAGCGACTTTGGCGACATCTTTTCCGTGGCGGTGCCCCCGCTGCTTCCGACCGGCCTAGTCCTGGTCTTGGGTGACCGGACGCTGGTGAACACCACCAAGGCGTACGCTGGTTATGTGCAGGGCGACCTGAACATCACGCCGGAACTCACCGTGACCGCCGGCATCCGGTATACCGACGAGACCAAAACCTTTTCCATCAACGACAACCGCGCATCGTGCAACGACGGCACGCTCGAGGCCGGGTGCCTTAGCAACGCCAACCTGATCGCCCCGAACGGCGCCGTTATCCCGCGAGAGCAGAGCATCGGCATCTGGACACCGCGATTTGCCGTCAATTACCAGCCAAACCCCGATCTGCTGTTCTTCGCCAGCGCAACCCGCGGCTTCAAGTCGGGCGGGTGGAACGCGCGGGGAACCGTGCCTGGCGAACTTTTGCCATTCGGGCCGGAAAAGGTGTGGAGTTACGAAATCGGTGCCAAGACCGAACTCCTCAACCGGCGCCTCAGGGTCAATGTGACCGGCTTCTGGCTGGATGTCGCGGACCTGCAAACCCCGTCTGCCTTTACCCGGCCCAACGGTTCGATCGCATTCATAACCCGCAACTTCGCCGATTACGAGAACAAGGGGATCGAGCTGGAAGTTAACGCGGTGCCGGCAGATGGCCTGAACCTGTTTGCCGCCTTCGGGTATCAGAACGACAAGTACAGGCTCGACCCGGACGATCCGCAATTCGACGCGTTCGGCGTGGAGTCGGTCCTGTCGCAGCAGGCTCGCTGTCTCGCGCAACTGGCCGCGGGGCTAGTCCCTCAGGGCGGAGCTGCGGAGGCGACGGCATGCGGGGTCGGCATTGTCGCGCCTGACGGGTCGATCGCAACGCCAGTTCGAACCCCGAAATTCACCTTGGCTTTCGGCGGCAGCTACGTCGCGGCTCTGGGCAGCGGGTTGACGCTGACGCCGGCGCTGAATGCCAGTTGGCGCTCGCAAAGCGAAACGGGAACCAGCCAGCTTACCCTGTATGATCAGCCGATTACCAGTTCCACAGGCGCGGTGTTTCCATCCAACCCCTTCGGCAATGGTCCGTTCATTACCGGGTCGTTCAGCGAAGATCGCTGGATCGTCAACGCGACGCTGACACTGGCCAGTGCGGCGGGCTGGTCGTTGTCCGCGGAATGCCGCAATTGCCTGGATCAGGAAGCCGTCGAATCCACGCTGGCGCAGTTCAGCTATCTCAACCCCCCGCGCACATGGCTGGTCCGCGCCAAATTCGATTTTTGATGGGGCGAGCCGCTGTCTGGACGCGAATGGTGTGCTCCGGAATGCTGGCGAGCCTTGCCGGCGAGACAGCGGCGCAAGATAGAGACCTCAATTTCGATCGGCGCTGGCAGAGTCTTGCGGCGGGCGGATACGATCCGCTGACCATCCCTGTTGACTGGTACGACCATGTGGCTCGCGTGCCGGGTGCGGAACGCCCCTTCGAAGTGAGTTCCCCTACGGACGCAGGCATCGCACCAAGCGCCCTTGCCGCGGCGGCGGCTTGGGCAAAGGGCCAGAACTCAACTGCGCTGATTATAGCAAGAAGCGGCAGAATCGTTTTTGAGGAGTATTGGCAGGGAACGGGCCGGGACACCCGCTTCAACCCGCAAAGCATGGCCAAGACCGTGACCGCGCTGCTGATAGGCACGGCGGTAGAGCGTGGCGAGATCGGATCCGTGAGCGACCCGGTAGAGCGTTACCTCCCGGAATGGCGTGGTCAGCCTAGGGGGCGGATTACCCTTGAACATATGTTGTGGATGGCTGCCGGACTGGAGCAGGGGGACGGAGGCATGGGCTATGCCGTTTCGCCCGACAATCCGCTCGTGCGACACAGCCTCGGCAGCGATTACACTCGCCTTCCGCTATCCTTGCGGGCAGTTGCCCGGCCAGGGATCGAGTTCGATTACAACAATCAGGTGAACCAGCTTCTCGGCATTGTGCTGGAGCGTGCCACAGGCGCGCGATACGAGACCCTGGTGAGTAAGCGGCTTTGGGAGCCGCTTGGGCTGAGAGACGCCGCAATGCCGCTCGATCGGGATGGCGGCATGGTCATGACCAGCTGCTGCATCCTGTCGCGCCCGGTGGACTGGCTGCGGATCGGACAGCTGTTCGCCGGCAGGGGGATGGTCGACGGCAGGCAGGTTGTGCCTGCCGCCTGGATTGACCGGATGACTGCGCCATCCCCGGCATACCCCGGCTACGGATACCAGATCTGGATCGGAGATCAGCTGGTCGGCGGAGAGCCGCAGCCACGCCCCGGCATCGTGCCCTGGCAAGGCGAACGATTTGCTGCGCCGCGTATGGTGATGCTGAACGGCCACGGCGGTCAGCGGGTCTATGTGCTTCCAGACAAGCAGCTGGTGATTGTCCGCACCGCCCGTGATTGGCCGGACGCCTGGGATGACGCGGTGCTGCCTAACGTGATCTGGAAAGGAGCCGAGTAATGGCGGCAGCGACCGGCACGGAGGGGCGACCATCCGAGTTTCGCCTTGGTTGGCGCGTCCTTCTCGCCTCGCTGATCGGCATTTCCTGCGGCGCGTCGCCGCTGCCGTTCAACACCATCGGCTTCACCCTGGCACCCATCAACGCCGAAACCGGGTGGAGCTTTGCACAGATAAGCGCAGGCGTCCTGATCTACGGTGTCATCGCGTCACTGCTCGCGCCGGTATTCGGCTGGCTGGCGGATCGCTATGGCGTGCGGCCCGTCACCATCGTGTCCATGGTTCTGTTCGGGCTGGCCTTTGCCTCGTTCGCGCTGACGCCCAGCAACCTTTTCGTATTCTACGGGATCTGGGTGCTTGTGGGAATGGTGGGTATCGGGTCCACGCCCGTCACCTTCAGCCGTGCTATCAGCATGTGGTTTTTCCGGAACCGCGGCCTGGCGCTCGGGATCGCACTGGTCGGCACCAGCATCGCCGCCTTGATCGTGCCCCGTGTGACGGTCTGGGCGATCGAGGCGTATGGCTGGCGCACGATGTATCTCATCGTGGCGGGCTTCCCGCTGCTCGTCGCGCTGCCGCTAATCCTTTTATGGTTTCGCGAACCCCGGCCAGAGGAAACGCCGCAGGAAAACCGCACCGTCGGCGGACAGGTTACGGGTGTGACCCTGCAGGCCGCCCTGCGCGACCGGCGGTTCTGGACGATCTGGCTGTCGATCCTGTGCGTGGCGCTGGCCTATGGCGGCGCGCATATCCACATGCCAGAAATCATCAAGCAGCACGGCATGACAGCCGCCGAGGGCGCCGGCATCATGGGCATGATCGGCATCGCGATCATGGCGGGGCGGATCATAACAGGCTTTCTCCTCGACCGGATCTGGGCGCCGCTGGTCTGCCTGCCGATCCTGCTGGTACCTGCGCTGGCGTGCTGGCTGCTGATGGGTACAGGAACGAACCAGACGCTGATCTATACCGCTGCCTTCATGCTCGGTTTCGCCGCCGGTGCGGAGAGCGACCTCATCGCCTATCTTGCCAGCCGCTATTTCGGCATGGCCAATTACGGCAAGATCTACGGCATGCTGTACATGCCGTTCGGCCTCGGATCGGCGTTCAGTCCGGTGATCTATGGCTGGTTCCGCGATACGACCGGCAGTTATGACGGCGCCCTGACGCTCGCCATGGGCGGCTTTGCGGTGGGCGCGCTGCTCCTCATCACGCTCGGCCGCTACCCTGTGTTCACGGAACCCGATCCGGGTCCGGAACCGGTTCCAAAAGCTGTTCCGGCATAGCGGGATGGCAGTTCAAGACGCCCTGTCCGCTCTTCCGCAAGAGGCGCTCGTGACCGACCCGGCCAGTCTGGAAATCCTGCGTCACGATGTTTATGCGCGCGGACCCGCGCCGGCGGCGGTTCTGCGTCCGCGCGACGTGGACGAGTTGTGCCAGGTCGTTGCGGCCGCGGCGGGCGAAAGGCTGGCCCTGGTCCCGCGCGGAGGCGGGATGAGCTACACCGGCGGCTATCTTGGCCCGGACCGAGCCTTTGTGCTGGTGGACACCGGCGCTCTCAACCGAATTGTCGAGATCAACGAGAACGACATGACAGCGACGGTTGAGGCGGGCTGCACCTGGGCTACGCTGCACAGGGTTCTCGCGCCTCGCGGTCTGCGGGTTGCGGCGTGGGGTTCGCTCTCAGGTGTCAAGGCCACCATCGGCGGCGGCATGAGCCAGAACGGGGTCTTTTGGGGTGCGCGCGAAGGCCCGCTGTCAAGCGCCGCGGTGTCTTTCGACGTGGTGCTGGCGGACGGGGCGCTCGTCGCCACCGGCGGCAGCTTCTTGCGCGACTTCGGCCCCGACCTCACTGGGCTCTTCACCGGAGACACCGGCGCACTCGGCATAAAGGCGCGAGCCACGCTCAGGCTGAGGCGCGAAGGCAAAGGCCTGGCATATGGCAGCTTCACCTTTGCCGACCATCGCAGCTTGTTCGCGGCGCTGTCCACGGTCGCGCGCGCGGAACTGGCCAGCGAGAGTTTCGGTTTCGATCCCTTCCTGCAGTCCCAGCGGATGAAGCGGGAAAGCCTCGGCAAGGATGCGAGGGCGCTGCTGTCGGTGGTGACGGGCCAGGGATCGCTCGCGAAAGGGTTACGCGAGGGTGCAAGGATTGCGCGGGCCGGCCGCTCTTTCCTTGATGATGCGCCCTTTTCCATGCACTTCATCGCGGAGCGGCGGGAACAGCCTGCGGCGGATAGCGACATGGCCGCAATCCGCCGCATCGTCGCTGAGGCTGGCGGGCAGGAGACGGCGAACACTGTTCCCACGGTGCTGCGCTCCAACCCGTTTCCCCCGGTAAATTCTATGGTGGGTCCGCAGGGTGAACGGTGGGTACCGGTGCATGCCATCCTGCCACATTCGCAACTGGTGGACTGCTGGGAAGCGGTGCAGGCGCTGTTCGCCCGCCACGACGCAGAGATGCAGGATCGGGGGGTCCGGGCAGGAGCGATGCTGCTGGGGATTTCGCCGCAAAGCGGGCTGATCGAGCCGGTGTTCTTCTGGCCTGACGAGCTTAATCCGTTGCATCTGGACGCGGTTGAGGCAGCGCATTTGAAGCGGTTGCGACGCTTGCCTGCCACCGAGGCCAGCAGCGCGCTGGTTCACGAGCTCAGAGCTGAACTGATCGCGCTGTTCGCCGCGCGCGGAGCGGCACATTTTCAGATCGCCCGTACCTATCCGCTGGAGCAGGGGCATGACCCGCGAGCATGGGAACTTCTGCGCGCGGTAAAGCGCGCGGTTGATCCGCACGGGTTGATGAACCCCGGAAGCCTGGGCCTTGCGTGATTGGCTGGCGACCCGTCGGGCGGCGCTGGCAGGCGGCCTTGTCGCAGGCGCGGGCATGGCTATTCTGCCGCGCGCCGCCCACGCAAAGGAGGTCCATCTGACCGCTCCCGACACATTCGCCGCCGTCGCCATGCAGCTTACCGCGCGTTCGGTGGAAAACCTCTCCGACACGAAGGCCGTGCGAGCGCAGGTCATCCGGCACATCGCGGCGCTGGAGGCGCCGATCCGCTCTGCCGCCATCTTCATCGAACAGTATGCGGGCTGGCCCGTGCGCCTCGCCGTGCTGCCGGAATACCTGTTCACCTCCTATCCGGGGCGGATCGGCATCGCGGATTTCGCCGCTCGCGCTGGATTTGCGCCAGACGGCGAGGAATATGCGGAGCTCGGGACCTTGGCGCAGAAAACCGGCCTTTTCATCGCCGGCAACGCGTATGAAATCGATCGGCATTTCCCCGACTTCTACTTCCAAGCCAGCTTTGTTGTCGCGCCTACGGGGCAGGTCGTGCTGCGTTACCGCCGCCTCGTGTCCATGTTCGCGCCCAGCCCCCACGATGTCTGGGAACGCTATCTCGACATCTACGGGCTCGATGGCGTCTTCCCAGTGGCTCGGACCGAGATCGGCAATCTTGCGGCCATTGCCAGCGAGGAAATCCTTTATCCGGAAATCGCCCGCGCGATGGCGTTCCGCGGAGCGGAAATTTTCGTTCATTCTTCGTCAGAAATCGGCTCTCCTCTCGCGACGCAGAAAGACATCGCCAAGCGCGCCCGCGCGTTTGAGAACATGGCCTTTGTGGTTTCCGCCAACACCGCCGGGATCAGTGGCACGGCCCTGCCGCTGGGCAGCGCGGACGGGAACAGCCAGGTGGTGGATTACACAGGCAAGGTGATGGCCCAGTCCGGCGATGGTGAAACCTTTACCGCCTTTGCCCCGCTGGACCTTTCTGCCCTGCGGCGGGCGCGCCGCAACCCGGCGATGACCAACAGCCTGGCGCGGCAGAAGCCTGGCCTGTTCGCCTCCGCCTATGCCGCCGCAGCCGATAATTTCCACCGGCCAAACGGCATGATGGCACAAGGTTCGGCGGAAGTGCCTGACCGAGATTACTTTCGCCGCAAACAGGAAGAAGTGATTGCACGCCTGGATCAGGCGGGGGTTATCTGATGCGCCATCGGACGGTGTCGGGGCGGATCCGCTATACATCATGCAAACCAGGGATGGAGGGGCAGGAGCGGGGACGCGAATGGTTTGCCTTCACCCACCACGCGGACGGTTCCACGATCATGCGTGCGCGGTGCGAGATAGAGGAGCCGGAGCCAACGATTCTGCGCGACATCATCTATCACATCGCACCCGGCATGGTGCCACAGCATCTGCACGTCCACCTGACATTGGGCGACCAGTTTCTCGGCTCGGGCTGGCTGCGGCACGATCCTGTGGCGGGGATCATCGAATGCGAGAGTTTCGGCCCGGCGATTGGCCGTGTGTCGCAACGGCGCGTGATAGGCAGCGCGTTCGACGGCTTTGGCACTCATCCGGTGGTGGGCGATGGTTACCTGTCCAAGATCATGGACGTGGCGACCGGCCTGCATCGGCGAACCTTGCGCGTGTTCCTTCCTTCTGCCGATCATCGCGGAGCCGAACCACCGCTGATCGCGGAAGTGAGCATCGCATTGGAATATGTCGGCGATGAGGAGCGCACCGTCGGAGCGGGCACGTTCGCGTGTCGCCACTTCCGCTTCGTGGACGATGAAGGTGACGGCATGGGAGGCAAGACGCACCCACCATACGACATCTGGGTGACTGCCGACGACGACGCGGTGCTCGTCTGCGGCGCTGTCGACGGTTACATGATGAACCGGTACGAGCTGGTCGAACTGAACCGCTGAGCCAGGCAGGTGGCCAGAGTCGCGGGCTATAAGCCGCGCCTGGTGCCGCTGATCCGGATCGCGACCGGGGACGTCGGCATTCGCCGCAGGCATCGCGCGGTTTGTCACCGCAACTCCGTCCAAGGGCATTTTCGTTCATCTGCACGCAAGCATGGCCCCAACACATCAGGTGAGCTGAACCTAACCAAACGTCACCATCTCGCGCGCTTTCTTGGCGCGAAGGAGGGTTCCGTCGCCAAGGCAACGCAGCCTTCCGGTCAAGTGATGAGGAGTGATGCAATGACGAACGTACCCAGGAAGCCGACCCTCGTTCTGGCGGCGATGCTGGCGCTGCCGCTGACAGGCGGGGTGGCCGCGCAGGACTGGACACCGCCCGGGGGAGCTGATCCGATCACCGTGACCGGCACGCTGCCCGACCTGTCGCAAATGAGCAAAGGTCCGCAGCTTCAGGGTATCATTTCCGCCCGCCGCGCCGATCAGGTGCAGGTGGTGCTGGCAGATGGCTCGCGTACGGCCGTTACCCTCACCGGGGAGACGCGCATCCGGTCGAGCGGTGGGTTCCTCGGCCTCCACCGTGAACAGCTTGCGGCGGAGCAGCTTCTGAACGGTTTGCCGGTCACGATCGACACCCTGGAGTGGGAAGGCGGGCTGGTGGCGAGCCAGATCGCGCTCAAGACCAGGGATTTGCGCACTGCCTCGATGATCCGCACCGGAACGGAGCAGGGATTTGCCGAGCAGACCGCAGCAACCGAAGCCTTGCGTGGCCGCTTGGGCGACATCGACAAGTACAATCTCAAGGGCACAACGAACGTCAACTTCGACACGGCCAAGTGGAACCTGTCGGAACAGGACAAGGGTGCTCTTTGCGCCGCGGCACAGCGGGCCGAAGCGATGGAGAACTCCCTTCTGCTGGTCGTCGGCTACACGGATTCAGTAGGTGACGAGGACTACAATCAGGAGCTGAGCGAAAAGCGCGCAAGCCGCGTTGTGAACCACCTGCAGCAGCAGTGCGGGTGGAAGCCTTACCGGATGCTGACCCCGACGGGCATGGCCGAAGCAGACCCGCTGGCTGACAATTCCACCGAAGAAGGCAAGGCCCAGAACCGGCGGGTCGCCGTGAACATTCTGGTCAGCAAGAGCGTTGACGGCATGTAGGGACGGATCGCTGCTTTAGGCGTCAGGCTTGCGGGTCAGGCCGGCTTAAAGATGATGCGCTATTGTGAATAGGCCGCGAGTGGGAGGGCAGCCCCATCCTGCCGGATCAGCGCCTGTCGTCGCATGAACCGCAGAAGGCCTTCATCTCCCATGCGGCTGGGGCCAAGTCCCGAGGCCCGGCGAGAGTGGTTTGCCGCGTCACCGACATAGGTGGTCAGGCCTGCGTCCATCAGCGACACCGCGCCAGCGTCCAGCCGCTCGCCAATGCGCGCCGCCTCTTCCGCGTCTCCGGCTATCACTGCCGCCGCCAGGCCGTATTCGCCGGCGTTCGCAAGCGCGATTGCCTGATCCACGTCGGCATACGCGGTGACGGGCAGGACGGGCCCAAAGGTTTCCTCACGCATCACCGCCATGTCCGGGCTAACTCCGGTTATCACCGTGGGACGCAGGTAAGCACCCCCGCCAAGCTGCACGACCTTGCCGCCGGTCAAAACCTGCGCGCCCCGCGCTATGGCTTCGTCGATCTGCGCCTGCACCTTGGCCGCCTGGGGCGGGAAGATGAACGGGCCAAGCGGACCCCCTTCCGGTGCCAGCAAGGTCTGCTCGGCAAGCTGCACGAGAGCGGCAAGGAACCCATCCTCGATCTGCCGCGCCACGTAGATGCGCTCGATGGACTGGCAGGCCTGGCCGGTGGCGACGACCGACGCGCGCAGCGCGATCCGTGCCGCAGCGAGCGGGTCGGCGCTGGCCGTGACGATCAGCGCGTCCTTGCCGCCCAGTTCCAGGTTGGCGGGGATCAGCCGCCGCGCTGCGGCTTGCGCAACCTTGCGGCCGGTAGCGGTGGACCCGGTGAAGCAGATGTAGTCGACCTGCTCCACCAGTGCCTGCCCCGTCTCGGGTCCACCCAACACATAGGCGAGCGGCAGCGACGGCACTGCGTTCAGCGCCTCACGCAAGGGCGCACAAAACCGCGGCGTCACCTCCGACGGCTTGACCAGCGCCGCACATCCCGCGGCCAGGGCGGGAACGGCGTCGATGTGGCTGAGGATAACCGGGAAGTTCCAAGGCGCGATGGCGCCGAACAGCGGGTAAGCGGACCAGCGCGGCGTGATGGTGATGGCGGGAGTGAGTGACGGCGCCGGATTGCGGGGCAATCCGTCCAGCAGCTGCGGAGCGCGCGCAGCCCAGCGGTGCAGCGTTCGCTGCAATGTCTCTACTTCCATCCGGGCGATGGCCGTGCGGCCGGTATCCAGGTCGAGTGCCTGGGTGATGGCGTCGGCGCGGCGGTCTACCTCCGCTGCGAAGGCGCGCAGCACCTCCGCCCGTCCGTCTGGGCCACGCGCTTCCCATTCCGGCTGGCGGATGCGCAAGGCCCGCGCAGTCGCCGCAACTTCTTCGGGAGGGGTCGCATCAAAATCGTAGTCCGCTTTCCCGGTGCGGGGATTGACGGCCTTCATGATCCGGCCGCGCCTTCCGCAGGATTTTGCGCAGCCCAGCAGCGCACGATCTCCTCGCCGGTCGCAAACCATGCTTCGGCCCTTCCGGCGAGATCGGCGAGCAATCCTTCAACCGCGGCGATCCGGTAAGGCAGCGCGGAGATGTAAGGTGTCAGGTGGATTGGCAGCATGCGTCCGCCACCCTCGCGTTGCGCTTCACGTGCAAGCCAGTCGAAAGCGTCGCCAAGACTTTGCCGCCAGCTTTCGGCGGACTGCTGCTGGGTGGCGATGATCTGCCGGTCCGACAGTTCGTGGTTGAGCGGCAGATTGATCAGGCCATTGCTGAAGCGGTAGGGCAGTTCGTCATTTACCCAGTCGCAGCAGTAAGTGACGCCCTGTTCCCGCAGGATATCGGGCGTGCGCCAGCTTTGCGAGCGGGCGATGGATAGCCAGCCCTGCGGACGCTTGCCTGTTGCCGCTTCTATCCTGGTGAGCGCGCCGGCGATGAGTGCCCTTTCCTCCGGTTCCGCCAAAGTGGAATCGATCGTGCCGTTCATGTCGGTGGAATGGGCGATGATTTCGTGACCGCCTGCGGCGACTGCCGAAATGATCTCGGGATAGCGTTCCGCCACGGCCGCGTTGACGGCGAAGCTGGCGCGTACGCCCACGCGCTCGAAAGCGTCAAGGAAACGCCAGACACCCACCCGATTGCCGTAATCGCGCGCAGTGTAATGGCGCAAATCCGGATATGGAGTTGCCATATGCCCCGGCGCACGGAACGGCTTGTCCGCCGGCGTGATCGGAAACCATTCAAGGCTGACGCACAACCAGATCGCCACCGAACCTTGCGGCCACCGCACCGGGGTGCGCTGATGAAGGTCGGACCAGCGGTAAAGATCGTGGTCGTAGCCCTCGCGGCGGCCCGGATAATCGAGATAGCCGGGATCAAGGCTCATCGGCCGAGCATCCCAGGCAGCCGGGGCTCCGCACCCTCAATTTTGGTCGGGGCGACCTGCTCACGCGAAGGCTCCTGCTGCCTGCGCCAGCAGTCCACGATCTCACCGGCAGTCGCCAGCCATGCCCGTCCATCCGCGGCGATGTGAGCCAGAGCCTCTTCGAATGGGCCGATCCGGTGCGGCTGTCCTATCAGATAGGCGTGCAGGGGAATGCACATCACCGTACCAGACCTCTGCCCTTCCGCGGCCAACCGTTCGAACTGGCGGATCAGCGTGTCGGCGTATTCACGGCCGCTCATGTTATAGACGAAGAAGCCGTAGTGGTCGTTCACCTCCAGGCTGTACGGAATGGATGCCAGCCTGCCGCGCGCGACCTTCACCTCCTGCACCTGATCGTCGTGGTAAAGGTCGCAGGTGTAATCGAACCCGTACTCGGCGAGAAGGTCGAGCGTGCGCGGCGTGTGCGTCAGCGCGGGCGCCAGCCAGCCCCGGATACGCTGCCCGGTCGCGTCCTGAACGGTGCGGATCGAATCCTCGATGATCGCCCGCTCCTGCGCCTCGTCCATGTCATAAGCGTAGCGGGTGTTGTAGATGCCGTGACTGAAAAACTCCCAGCCACGCGCCTGCGCGTCGGCCACGACTTGCGGGTGGTGCTGACACAGGGCAACAGACAGGCTGACCGACCCGGGAAAGCCGTGCGCCGTCATCACGTCCGCCATCCGCCAGTGAGACACGCGATTGGCATGATCGCGGTGGGCATAGCCGACGACATCGGGCGCCGGACGCGTCCAGGCTTTCCGCATGGGATGAGGTGGAGGGTCGATCTCGTAATATTCAAGGTTGGGCGCGACCCATACGGCGACCGCTTTTCCATCCGGCCAAACCAGCGGCGGACGCCTGTGGTAGGGATGATAATCATAAAGTAGGGGGTCGGGACTGCTCTCGCGCATCACCGGTTCTCCAGCCACCGGGCAACCGCCTCCGCCGGCTCCACATCGGCGTATTTCAGTTGCAGGTCGGTCAGGTTGGCGAAGTGATAGCTTTCATGCTTGTCAGCGCATGTCTCGATCGGCACGATCACCCTGTAACCATGGCTGAGCGCATCCACTGCCGTCGCTCGCACGCAACCGCTGGTCGATCCGCCCGTCACCACCACTGTGTCGACCTTGTGCCAGACCAGATAGCTTGCGAGCGGTGTTTCGAAGAATGCGCTTGGCATCCGCTTGGTGAATTGCAGGTCTTCGGGCAGGATGTCGCAGCGCGGGTCGAATGCGTGCCGTTCTGATCCGTATTTGATGTTCTGGAGCGAGTCCTCCGTATCGGTCCGCGTTCCCCAGACCCCGGCGTCGCCGCTGTTGTCCATATAGGCAACGCGGCTCCAGATGACCGGCATTCCGCACCGGCGGGCCATTGAACTGATGCGGTTGATGTATTCGATCTGGCGGGGATCGCTTTCATAGGCCGTGCGGAACAGATCCAGCCGCGTATACGCCTGCTGCAGATCGACATTCACCACCGCCAGCCGTTCGCCAAAGCCGAACTTTCGCCGCGCAGGGTTCGCCATGACTTCGTCGAAGATCTGCCGGGCGGTGCGCCCGTCCTCCACCATCCGCGTGCCGACCGGTTCCGCCAATTACTGCCCTCCTTTCTGGTATCTACCATAAAAGCGAGAAAGGGCTTGTCGAGAAGAATTTGTCCGGACAAATTGGCCGGTGTGATAACTAGGCACATTCTAACCTTGCCTTCGGGCCGGCGGGTTCATTATCGCCGCTGCGGACGCGGACCCGCCCTGCTGATGGTGCATCAAAGCCCACGCTCCTCTGCCGAGTACGTAGACCTCATGGAGCAATGGGGGCGGCATTTCACTTGTATCGCGCCTGATACGCCGGGGTTCGGGCAATCGGACTCCCTGCCCGGCGAGCCTGACATCGCCGACTTTGCCGACGCGCTGGTGGAAGCTCTCGACGCGATCGGGGTGCGGCAATGCCCGGCCTATGGTTTCCATTCGGGCGGCATCATCCTGATGACCGCAGTCAAGCGGCACCCCCGCCGCTTCGTCTGCCTGGCCATCGGCGGTTATGCCGTCTGGACACCAGACGAGCTGGCGCTGTTCGGGGACAGCTACCTGCCGCCCTTCCGCCCTACGCCCTATGGGGAGCATCTTGCCTGGTTGTGGAACCGGATGCTGGAACAAAGCTGGTTCTTCCCCTGGTTCGACCTGCGGGACGAGACGCGCTTGCCGGGCGCCCATGCCGATCTGGCGCGGGTGCAGCAGGCGGTGATGGAGATGCTGGACGCCGGCGATGCCTACCGTGCGGGTTACGGCGCGGTCCTGCGCGCGCCGCGCGACATCCCGCCGGTCAACGCCCATGTGCCGCCGGTACTCATCACCGCCTATGCCGGCGATCCCTTGCAAGCGCACATAGGCCGATTGGGTGACTTGCCTGCCGGTTGGGTCGCGCGCAAGGTTGCGTCTCCAGCGCAGCATCAGGAAGACAGCCTTGCATTCCTGCTGAAGCACGGCGGCAGCGGGCTGTGCCCACCGCTGGCCGAAGATGAGAGAGAAGGCTGGCTGCGCATACATGGCACCACGATCCATTGGCGCGGCGAGCGCGGCGCGGCAGTCCTGGCGCTCCATCGGCCGGCCAGTGAATTGGCTGAACCGCTCGCGGGCGAGGTGGCAATAGATGCGCCGGGTCACGGACTGTCCGAAGCCTTCGGCGCGATCGACAGCATCATGCGCGAGGCAGCTGCGCAGCTTGAGGTACGCGGCATTAGGTTTCCGCCCGCTCCGCCCGGCGATCCCGCGCAGCTCTATCCTTGTCTCACCCCTGACCGGTTTGGTGCGCACCTCTTGCGGGCCTGGGGCGCGGCACGGGCCGAGGCGCTGTTTCAGCCGTGGTACTCCGCCGACAAGGATCACGCCATTTTGATCGACCCAGCCGCACTGGCGCCGGGGGCAATTGCCAGCAGGGCGCGTGCCAGGTTGCGCGCCGGGGATGCGGCGATCCCCTATCATCACTACCTGCAAACACTGAACGGAGAGACTCAATGAACATCCGCGAGGCCATGCCGCTGCTTGCCCGGCACGAAGGGGTGTGGGACGGCACGTACACCTATTTCAACGCTGCCAATGAAAAGATCGACGAGCATGCCAGCCGGTTGTTGTGCCGCATTACGGACGGGGGCGACCACCCATACCACCAGACGAACCATTATCGCTGGGCTGATGGTCGCTACGAAATTCGGGACTTCCCTGCCACTTATCGTGACGGTCGCATCTGGTGGGACAACGAGCTGATCCAGGGATGGGCGGCCGAGGTTCCCCTGGACGATTACAATCGAACGATGATGCTGTATTGGCAGCGGACCGGCGATGCCTCGCTTTACCTCTATGAACAAATCCAGATTTCCGACGATGGGCAGAACCGGTGCCGTACCTGGCACTGGATCAGGGATGGGATGCTGGAAACGCGTACCGCTATCCAGGAACGGTTCGTCACCCGCGACTGGCGCGGCATGGACGAGGAGATGAAAGCAGCCGAAGTCGCCGGGCGGCGGGTTGTCTTCGGGCACGGATCCGGATTCGGAGGCTAGATGATCAGCCGCGTACCAGCGCTCCGTGCTGTCGGCAGGTCGTTGCGGCCTCCGTCGGACGTGCTCCCGAAACGCGCGGCAGGTCTTTCTGACAGGGCGCGGCGCTGATGCCGCGGAGCCTGTTTGCCAAGATATGGGATCGGCACATTGTCGCCCGCAATCCCGGCGGCGCGGACATTATCGCGATCGACCGCGTATTCCTGCACGAAAGAACCGGCGCCGCGGCGTTGCGGCGCATGGCAGAGCAGGGCCGCAGCGTGCGTGATCCGGCGCGGGTCTTCGCCGTCATGGACCACATCGTCGACACTCGTCCCGGGCGGGGAGACGGCACTCTGATGCCGGGTGGGGAGGGGTTCATCACGCAGACAAGGGAGGCTGCGCTCGCGGCGGGCATCAACCTCATCGACGTGAACGACCGGGACCAGGGGATTGTCCACGTCATCTCACCGGAACTGGGGGTAGTGCTACCCGGCCTGACGCTGGTGGCGCCTGACAGCCACACCTGCACGCAAGGAGCATTCGGCGCGCTGGCCTGGGGCATCGGTTCTTCCGAGGCGGAGCATGCGATGGTGACGGGCACGTTGCGGCTGTCCCGGCCAAAGACGATGCGGGTCACGTTCACCGGCGCTCTGGCGGCGGGAGTAACGGCCAAGGACATGGCACTGGCCCTGATTGCCCGTCACGGGTCTGGTGGCGGCACCGGGCATGCGGTGGAGTTCGCGGGCGACGCGGTATCGGCGCTCGACGTGGAAGGGCGCCAGACGCTGTGCAACATGGCGACCGAATTTTCGGCCATGACCGCCCTGATCGCTCCGGACGAGCAGACCTTCGCCTATCTTTCAGGCCGCGGTCACGCGCCCGCCAGCTTCGAGGAGCCTTACTGGAGCACTCTCCACACCGATCACGGCGCATTGTTCGATGAAGAACTGACTTTTGCCGCCGCCGAAGTCGAGCCAATGGTGAGCTGGGGCACTTCGCCCAGTCAGGCGGTACCCGTCACCGGTGTCGTCCCGCATGGTCCGGCGCGGGCGCACGAATACATTGGTCTTGCCGCAGGCCAGCCAATCGCGGGTGTGCCGCTTGATGCCGCTTTCATCGGAAGCTGCACCAACGCGCGCATCACCGATTTGCGCCGCGCGGCCCGCTTGCTGCGAGGGCGCCGTATCGCCCCATCCATCCGTAAGGCGCTCGTCGTGCCCGGCTCCTCGCAGGTCCGACGTCAGGCGGAAGCCGAAGGACTTCACACAGTGTTCGAGGCCGCCGGTTTCGAATGGCGCATGAGCGGTTGTTCGCTCTGCTTCTACGCAGGAGGGGAAGGGTTTGCACAAGGCAGCCGCACCATCAGCAGTACCAATCGCAATTTCGAAGGACGGCAGGGCCTGGGTGTGCGGACCCACATCGCATCCCCGGAGACTGTTGCCGCCAGCGCTGTGGCGGGCGTGATTGCGGACCCGCGGGAACTGGCGCGATGAGTCCTTTTCCCCAGCCACTTGCGTCAGTCGCTGCACCATTGTTGCAGGACAATGTCGACACTGACATCATCATTCCAAGCCGCGAAATGCGCTTCACCGGGCGCACGGGACTGGCCGACGGGCTGTTCGCACCGTGGCGGTATAGCGATGCGGACAACCGGACGCCGAACCCAGATTTCGTGCTCAACCAGCCCGCGCACCGCCATGCCGCCATTCTGCTGGGAGGAGCCAATTTCGGTTGCGGGTCGAGCCGGGAACACGCCGTGTGGGCGCTGGGCGAGTGGGGTTTCCGCGCGGTGCTGGCAGAGAGCATCGCCCCCATCTTCATGAGCAACTGCCTGCGCAATGGCATACTTGCCGCGCCTCTTCCGCGCCCGGTGCTGGAGGCGCTTGCCAGCCAGCAGGTGAGGATCGATCTGGCAGCGCAGACAGTGCAGGCCGGCGGCCGGACGTACAGCTTTGCCATAGACGCGGAAGCAAAGGAAATGCTGATGCACGGCCTCGACGCCATCGACCTGACGCTGCAGCAATCGTCCGAGATTGCGCGGTGGACCTGCCAGGACCGGCAGGAGCGCCCGTGGGTCTACCTGGGGCAGGTCCGATGACTGCCATACTGGTTTCCGAAGTAGGGCTGCGCGACGGATTGCAGTCGGTCGGCCGGATCATGCCAACCGAAGCGAAGAAGCGCTGGATCAGCGCGGAAGCGGCCGCAGGCGTGCGCGAAATCGAGGTCGGCAGCTTTGTTCCGCCCACGCTTATTCCGCAATTGGCCGACACGGCCGAGGTGGTCGCTCACGCCCTGACCATCCCAGGGCTGAACGTGGTGGCGCTGGTGCCCAACGCGGTTGGAGCCGACCGGGCGGCGCAGGCGGGAGTGCACGCGATGAGCGTTCCCTTCTCCATGTCGGAAGCCCATTCGGTGAAGAACGTCCGCCGCACCCATGCGCAGATGCTGGAAGAGATCGCCGCCTGCGCGGCCGTCGCCAACGATGCCGCAATTCATTTCACCGTAGGCCTGTCCACCGCCTTCGGCTGCACCATCGAAGGTGCGGTGCCGGAAGCGCAGGTTGTGCGCCTGGCCGAGGCAGCCGTAAACGCAGGCGCGCAGGAACTGAGCCTGTCGGACACAACCGGTTATGCCGACCCGGCCCAGGTGCGGCGCCTGGTCCGCAGCGTGCGCGCGGCCGTGGGACCGGAACGCCTAACGACGCTGCACCTGCACAACACGCGAGGTCTCGGGCTCGCCAATGTGGTCGCCGGACTGGAGGAAGGGATCACCACCTTTGACGCGTCGCTTGGCGGACTGGGCGGCTGTCCCTTTGCGCCAGGTGCGTCCGGCAACATCGTCACTGAAGATCTGGTGCTCATGCTGAACAGCATGGGATTGACGACCGGCATCGACCTTGAAGCCTTGCTGAGGGTGCGCGCAATCGTGGAAGAGGCGCTGCCTGGCGAGCCGCTGTACGGCTTTACCCCCGATGCAGGACCGATGCTGGACTACCAGTCGAGGCTGGCGCGATGAGCGGGCCTCTGACAGGGATCCGAGTTGTCGAGTTCACCCACATGGTGATGGGTCCGGTCGTGGGTCATGTGCTGGCCTCTCTGGGTGCGGATGTGGTGCGGGTAGAGCCGATCGGCGGTGACCGGACCAGGCGGCTGGTGGGATCGGGCGCGGGTTATTTCCCCATGTTCAACCGGGGCAAGCAGTCGATCTGCCTCGATCTCAAGGGCGACAAAGGGTTGCAGGCAGCGCTTGATCTCGTTTCGCGCGCCGACGTGCTGGTCGAAAACTATCGTCCGGGCGCGCTTGATCGGCTGGGGCTGGGCTGGGAGACGTTGCGGCATGACAACCCCGGCCTGATATACTGTTCGGAAAAGGGCTTTCTACCCGGTCCTTACGAGAACCGTACTGCGCTGGATGAGGTGGCGCAGATGATGGGCGGCCTCGCCTACATGACCGGACCTCCCGGGCGCCCGTTGCGCGCCGGCTCCTCCGTCATCGATATCGCTGGCGGCATGTTCGGCGTGATCGGCATCCTTGCCGCTTTGGAAGAACGGCACCGGACCGGGCGCGGTCAGAAGGTTGTCGCCAGCCTGTTCGAAACCACCGCCTATCTTGTGGGTCAGCACATGGCGCAGTTCGCGGTGACCGGTACGCCAGCCGCGCCCATGCCGGCGCGCGTTTCAGCGTGGGCGGTCTATGACGTGTTCGAAACGCAGGACGAGCCTTTGTTTATCGGCGTGGTCACCGATGCCCTGTGGGAGAAATTCTGCCTCCTGTTCGGCCTTGACGATCTGTGGGCAGACCTGTCGCTGAGGGAAAATAATGCGCGTGTCGCGGCGCGGGGTCAGATCCTGCCGCCGATCCGCGCCATGATCGCCCGCATGACGCGCGAAGAGGTCATTGCCAAGCTGGAAGGTACGGGGCTTCCTTTTGCGCCGATCAACCGCCCCGAGGACCTGTTCACCGACCCGCATCTGGCGGCCGGAGGATTGGAGGAAGTCCGCCTGCCTGATGGGGCCGACGTCCGCCTGCCGCGCCTGCCGTTGGAGGTCGGCGGCTGCCGGCCTGCGGATGCAGGTGATCTGCCCCGTCCTGGTGCGGACACGCGCGAAGTCCTGCGTACGCTTGGCTACACCGATGAACGGATCGACGAACTGCTGGAATTAGGCCAAGGGGAACAATCATGAAGCGAGCGGCGCTGCTCGCCCTAGCTCTGCTGCTTCTGACCGGCTGCAGCGCTTTCGGGGTAGAGGGCCAACGTGGGCAGGGTGGATCATTTGGAATAATGCCGCCGGCAGAGCGCCTGCCCACTGATGTGCGTCGGGCGACAATCATCGTGCGCGACATGGAGCGCAGCCTCAGCCTGTATCGCGATGTTATCGGCCTGCAGGTCAACTACGACACGATGGTGGAAACATCGGGTGTTGCCCTTCCTGCGGGAGAGCCGGGTGCCAAGGCCCGGCTGGTTCTGCTCAACGCCAATGATCCGTTCGTGGGCTGGGTGGGCCTGATGCAGTGGACCGACCCTCCATTGCCCGATCCGGGACCTTATCCGCGGCAAATGGGGCCAGGGGATGTGGTCTTGGTGCTGAACACGGATGATGTGCCGGGCCGCTGCGAGAAGGCGCGGCGAGTGCCCGGCGTCATCTTCACCGCCGAGCCGCGCCTGCAAACCTATCCCGGGCGCAACAACGGGCCGGATATCCGCGTGATAGGCTGCAATTTCTTTGATCCGGATGGCATTCTGGTGGAATTGAACCAGATCCTTGACTGAACTGCAGAGGTTTCATGACAGGTGGATTGGCACCTTGATGCATGCCGCACGCGCGACCCGTGTGCGGCTCTTGGTCGACAAATGTCAGGGCGCTTCCACCAGAAGTACGTTGCAATCGGCGATGCCGCCGCGGAGCCGCTTCACTTCGGCATATTCCGGACTGTTCCAGAAGCCGATGGCGGCGGCCTTGTCCGGCCATCGAGACACCACGACAGAGGCGCCGTCGCCATGGCTGCCTTCCAGGCTCTGTGCTCCGGGCGCGCGCAACAGGTATTCGCCGCCAAAGCGTTCAACGAGCCGTGCCGCCTCCTTGCCGTAGCCCGACACGAACCGCTCCCGGTCGTGGATGTGCGCGGTTATGATGAGGTAGGCGGGCATGGCTGTTCCTTCCGGCCAAGTTCCTCGACCCAATGTTCGATCGGCGGATCGTTCGCCTCGATCGCTTCGGCTTCCTGCTGCACGGCGCGTAGGACGCGGGCGACGAAGGCTTTTGTCGCCAGCCCCCGTTCCGCGCCCGCCTCGCGATCAGGCGCGTATGCTTCGATGTCCTCTCTGCTGATGGCATTTTTCGCCTCCAGCAGTCGTTCCACAGTGTCGAGCCTTTCACGCAAGGCGGAAACTTCCCCCACCAGCGCCATCAGGATGGAGGTGAGCCGATCCACGGCCGGATCGGCAAAGTATTCCGGTCTCCGGCCCTTGGCCCGTTTTCCTGACCGCGCCACCCAATCGATATCGCTTTCGCTCACGCTGCCTTCTTCCATGCGCCATAGGCATGCCACACGGCGGCGCGGCCGTGATCTTCGGCCCCGTTGTCGCTGGCCCTAGGAAAGACGGTCTCGTCGACCACCGCCCGCACCCCGGTGACGAACTGTTCGTCCGGAGAAAAGCCTGCCTGCGCCATGATTTCCTCAAGCTTCTCGCCGTGCATGGCGGTCCAGAACGGTTCGTTGTTGTTCCACGCGTCCCAGTCGCGCAGAAACTGCTCGAACAGCGGCATGTCGTCGGCGTATTGCGGCTGTTCGAGGTGGAGAACGAGGCCGCCGGGTGCCAGCACGCGGTGGCATTCGGCGAGGATGCGGGGCATGGCGCGGGCGGACAGTTCGTGCAGGAACATGGTTGTCTGCACCCAGTCGAAATGCGCGTCCGGAAAACGGGACAGATCTTCCGCGTTCATCTGCACGAAATGGATATTGTGCACGCCCAGCGCCTGCGCACGCGCATGACCATAGCGCAGGACCGGCGCGGCGGCGTCGATCGCGATCACCTCTGCGTCCGGGAATGCCTGCGCCAGCGGCACTATGTTGTGACCCACGGTGCAGCCGAGGTCCAGTATGCGGCGAGGCGCCCACTCGGGGCGTTCGCGGCGTATCCAGGCAACCAGCGCCTGCCCTCCGCCATCGCTCAACCCGCCGAGTCCTCCCGCCGTGGTGGCGAACAGGCCGAGGTCGTAATTTGCGCCTGCCGATATGTCTCCCGGCACCTCTTCGCCATGATAGCTGCCAGGCATACAGTGAATGTCGACCGCGTTCTGGTAGGCTGGCGTGGCCACGTTATCGTCCAGTTCCAGCGTGTCGCGCCCATCATTGTACTGCCGGGCAAGCGCATTGTATTCGTCCAGCTGCCGCAGGACGATTTGCCGCCCGTTCTGCTGCCGCATTTCCATCGAGTTGCGCTTCAGCGCGGACCACAAACGATGAAAGGGATCCCGGTTCATGGCTGCACGCACTTCGTAACGGTGTTCCGGCTCGCGCCCATGTTCCTCCAGGAAGCGAGGCAGAACCCGTTGGTTGTAAGCGGCCCGGTTCCCCCGACTCCCGATCTCCGCTAGATAGCGGTTGAGGTTCGACAGGAAGTTGAACCTCGCCGCTTCGTCATGGCCTGCGCGCGGCAGCATCGCGTGGCGGGTGAGTGCGGTGTAAGGTGGCGGCACGTCGGGGGGCATGGCGGCACTCCTAAACTTGTCCGGACAACCTTGCCTCCGGACGCTTATGTGTCAAGCTACACCTTCTGGGCCAAATAGTGCTCCTGCTCGCTCAGCACGGCTCGTCATGGGACGCGGGCGACACCTTTTCGATGATTGCGAAGGTGGTCACGTTTTCGATCTGATCGCTGACATTCGCGCGGATGACGGTAAGGCCGTGGATCCGCGCGGCGCGGGCGGATGCCAGCGCAACCATTGCCGGATTGGCCAGCCAAGCCACGTGCCGCGCTGCCCCGGCGGTGTCACTGGCAGCGACCAAGACTGCGTCGAGGCTTGCCAGAAAAAGACCGCTTTGCCGAAGTGCGACCGGATGGCTGTGTACTTCCTCAACGTCGTCGAGCCGTGCTCCCGGGAGCCCAACACAGTGGATCGCAACCGGCAGCGGGTGGTATCCGGCGATCCGCAGGTCGGGGTTCTTCAGCAGGCCGGAGACGCCGGGCACCGCCCCGGCGCAGCTGTTATGTACGGGGATCACTCCCGCACTGACCGCCGCTGCGGCGACAGCAGCGGCGACGGCGGCGAAGTCGGGAAGGTTGACAGGTTCGAGGCAGGGGAAGCAGGCAAGGCACGCTTCTTCCCCGAATGCGCCCGGCTCTCCTGCGTAGGCAATCAGGCGCCTCATGACCTCAGGCTGCGGCCTGCTTGGACCAGGAGAGGTTCTCCGCTATGCAAAGGCGTAGATTTCCGGCGACTGCTATGGGGCAGATCGTTTCGCCGCGACACAGCCTTGCCACCAGTTCCCCCTCCTCGATTACCTCGCAGCGACGGGTGCGGGGGAGGTGGCTGTCCTCAACCGCGGCGATCGCCAGCGCCGAGCCGCGTCCTCCAGGTGCGCGCAGGTCGTCGATGATGCGCAGCTGCGCATCATGCGCCAGCACTCTCCACCAGTCGTCATGCTGGCTCAGCTCGATTACGGCGATTGCGTGGAACCGGCGCGCCTTCGCCAGTGCCTGGGATACGGTATCGACATGCACCACAGGGGCCGACACGCCAAAGCGGGCGCTCGCTCGACCGGCAATGCCGCCGAAATGCTGCGGTGCGTGAATCACGAGTTCGGTCCGGCGCTGGGCCTGAAGATTGAGCGACATCAGTTCGCGCCAGATGGCGACGATGCTTTCTTCGGGCATTCGGGTCGCCTGCGCGGCAAGGCGCGCGACGACCTGCTCCTCGCGATCGGGGCGCAGCATTGGGGCAACGGGTTCCTTTCGTTTCGCCGCGGCAATCGAGCGGGAAAGGGCAAGGCGCTGTTCCATCAGGAGCAGCAGTTCTGTGTCGAGGCGGTCGATTTGCGCGCGCAGCGCGGCCATGGCAGGCGCAGCATTGCTGGGCATGGGGTTTGGCTTTCCGGTCGGCGGCACGCGTGGCCGCACACATCATTTCGCGTGAGGGTCGAGTTGCGAAGCTACAAGGCCGCTTCGCGGAGCAGCGGCGCGCGGGTCAGGCGCGCCCGGTGCTAAACAATCCGCGCCGGCAATATTGAGTGCAGCCGAAACGTGCGGTGAAAAGCTCCAAAATGACGGAAAGAGGTGCCCGGGCGTCTCTCAAGTTGGTCATGGCGCAGAACTCCTCCGCATGGCGCGGAACGCATCGATGTTACCGATGCCAAGCTCTGCGTCAATCTTTATGTCCCATTCGGAGGGTTCAACGCAGCATTGTTTGGCGCGAATATGACGTACGGTTCTAATATGATCGGCCGACCGCATGCGAAGATTGTTCGACCGACCGCCTCCCCGATCCTCACTGGAGACGGCCATGTTCCTTTACGCGCGGGAGCGCAGCTAGCGCAGAAGCCTCTCGGCGATGGCGCGCACGTCCGGTCCGATGTCCTCGCGTTCCAGCGCCAGCGCCAGCGTGGCTTCCACGAACCCGGTTTTGTTGCCGCAATCGAAGCGGCGCCCTGCGAAGGTGACTGCGTGGAACGGCTGAACGCCGATCATCTTGGCCATGGCGTCCGTAAGCTGAATCTCGCCCCCGGCACCCTTGCCTTGGGTTTCCAGCACCCGCATAACCTCGGGCTGAAGGATGTAGCGGCCCGACACAATCTTGTTGGAAGGCGCCCTGTCTACCGGCGGCTTCTCTACCAACCCGCGCACCTGCGTCAGCGCGCCATGCTCCTCGCCCGGATCGATAACGCCGTAGGACGACACTTCCTCTCGCGCGACTTCCAGCACGGAGATCAGGTTGCCGCCGACTTCGTTGTACGCGTCCACCATCTGCTTCATGCATCCTGTGCCACCCCCCTTCGCTGCCACCATCAGTTCGTCCGGCAGGAGAATTGCGAAAGGTTCGTCGCCGACTATCGCCCGCGCGCACCAGATCGCATGGCCCAGGCCCAGCGGCACCTGCTGGCGCACGGTGATGATGTCTCCCGGTGTTGCGCGGGTCGACTCCAGCACCGCCATGTCCTTGCCGCGTTCCGCCATCGTCGCTTCCAGCTCAAACGCGATGTCGAAATGTTCGACGATGGCGGTTTTCCCGCGGCCGGTGACGAAAATGATCTGCTCGATGCCTGCCTCGCGCGCCTCGTCGACGGCATACTGGATCAGCGGGCGATCGACGATGGGGAGCAGTTCCTTGGGAATCGCCTTGGTTGCAGGCAGGAAACGGGTGCCTAGCCCGGCAACCGGGAAAACAGCTTTGCGGATTGGCTTGTGCAGGGTCATCGCAAAATCGATGGCCGGGACAAAGGGGGGCGTCAACCGGCGTAACCACGAACCGGCGCCGCGATCGGGCGCACCGGCTTGCGCGGAACCGGGCAGACGGTAATAGCCTCGCCATGGACAAGCTGATCATCCGGGGCGGCAACCGCCTGGCGGGTACCATCCCTATTTCCGGGGCGAAGAACTCCGCCTTGACCCTTCTGCCCTGCGCGCTGCTGACGGACGAGCCGGTGACGCTGCGCAACCTGCCGCGACTCGCCGACATCGACGGGTTTCAGCATCTGATGGGGCAGTTTGGCGTGGCGCACACGATCCAGGGGTCGCGCCCGGAAGATTTCGGCCGCGTCGTTACCCTGGAAGCTACGCGGCTGACGTCGAGTGTGGCCCCCTACGAACTGGTGCGCAAGATGCGCGCTTCCATCCTGGTGCTCGGCCCGATGCTGGCACGGAGCGGGGACGCGACGGTGTCGCTGCCGGGCGGCTGTGCCATCGGGGACCGGCCCATCGACCTTCATCTGCAGGCGCTGGAGGCGCTCGGCGCGCGTATCGAACTGACGCAAGGCTATGTGCGGGCAATCGCGCCCGACAAAGGACTGCCCGGCGGAAGCTTCGCGTTTCCGGTCGTATCGGTGGGCGCAACCGAGAATGCCGTGATGGCCGCCGCTCTGGCACGCGGCAGCTCGCGCCTGACGAACGCCGCGCGAGAGCCTGAGATTGTCGACCTCTGCCGTTTGCTGATCGCAATGGGCGCCGAGATCGAGGGGGTCGGCACAAGCGAGATCACCGTGCACGGGCAGCCAAGGCTGCATGGCGCGACTTACCGCGTGATGCCCGACCGCATCGAGGCCGGCTCCTATGCCTGCGCGGCTGCGATTACCGGGGGCACCGTGCGGCTGGAAGGCGCGCGAGCAGACGAAATGGGCGCGACGCTTGACGCTCTGAGGGCGATCGGCGTCGAGGTGACGAGCGACGCCAAAAGCGTCACGGTGTCGCCCAATGGCCCCTTGCGCCCGGTGGAACTCACCACCGACCCTTACCCGGGCCTTGCCACCGACATGCAGGCGCAGCTGATGAGCTTGCTGACCCAGGCAAACGGCGACAGCGTGCTGCACGAGACCATCTTCGAGAACCGTTACATGCATGTCCCGGAACTCAGGCGCATGGGTGCACGGATCGAGACGTCCGGGCGCACGGCAACGGTGCACGGGCCGGCGCCATTGGTCGGGGCGGAGGTCATGGCGACGGACCTCCGCGCTTCGATGAGCCTCATCATCGCCGGTCTGGCGGCGAGAGGAGAAACGCAGGTAAGGCGAATATATCACCTGGATCGCGGGTACGAGCGGCTGGAGGAGAAGCTCGCGCTGGTCGGAGCCGATATCCAGCGCGTCGGCGACGATTGAGCGTCATTGGCGCGTCAATCAGGTGCAGCAAGGCTTCACGGACCTGTTTTCCTTCTCGTCCGTTGCACACGCAGAAGGAGACACTTGATGCTAGGTAAACTCGCCGTTTTGGGCGCTCTCGGCTATGCCGGGTATAGATATTACGAGAAGAACAAGGTCGGCCACAACGGCGCGGCATTCGCGCCGGACGAGCCGGTTGGCCAGTTCCGTAATGCCGGCGCGGCATCGACTGCCACGGGTGAGGCGAACAATTGGACCAAAGTGGACGAGGTTCTGGACGAAACCTATCCCGCCAGCGACGCCACGGCCAAATACTGACCCCTCAGGCCTGCTCCGGCACGCCAGAAGTGGCGGCGCTGGCGTGCTGGTGCAGGCGATGAACCAGCCAGATACGCACGGCACCGGCCAGTCCCGGCGGAGTCGGGGACGTCAGACGCTCTGCATCGAGACGCCTGACCAATGCATTGAGCGAAACACCTTCATCGGTCGCAGCGCGGCGCAGCATCTCCCAGAACATCGGTTCCAAACTGATGGAGGTCTGATGACCTGCGATCCTGACCGAGCGTTTCACCGGGGGGTGATATGGTGGTTCAGAGGCTCTCATTACCCTCTAATTAGCAGTCGAGCGACCGTCACAGCAGCTGGTCGCGGCGGCTAGTCGCAGGCTGCTCAACTTACAATAAAGCCTCCTCCCGAGATGAGTTCCCGACAAAATTGCGTTTGTTAATCTTGTGCCAAAGTGGGTCGCAGCTTCAGAAGCAG
Organism: Porphyrobacter sp. GA68; assembly: GCF_022605525.1. GTDB lineage: Bacteria > Pseudomonadota > Alphaproteobacteria > Sphingomonadales > Sphingomonadaceae > Qipengyuania_B. The sequence goes on along the minus strand of NZ_JAKQYJ010000001.1, from coordinate 565,780 downwards.
ACTCCAGCCGGGGACCGAATTAGGTTAAAGAGGTGTTAACGGCTCACCCACACACGACCAGGAGCTGGGGAGCTTCAAGGAGGATTTTTGGAATGAGAACACTTCTCGCACTTGCGGCAACGGCTTCGGCCTTTGCCATTGCGCCTGCGGCGCAGGCAGCCACATTTTTCCCGGGCAACCCGGGGTTTGCGGTATTCGGTGATGGAACCACCGGGACCAGCCCGGTATCGGCAGTCATCGGGAATGGCGGACTCAGCGGCACTGGCACCGACAACTTCATCTTTCAGATCGGGCCGGTAACCGGAGACTTCATCGGGCTTGGGAGCGGCTCGGTTGTAACCAGCTTCACCTTGGCCGCCACCAACGGCCTGCGGTTCGACTCGGTAATCTTCAACAACGGGATTCAAGATTTCGTCGTTGCGGTGACCGGGAATATGGCTGCCCGTGACAGCATTCCGATCTTCTCGGGCAATGTGAACCGGCTGACCGTGAACTACACTGCCAACACCAACGCCTCTTACGGCGGCAACCTGACCTTCACGCCGCAGGCTCCGATTCCTGAGCCCGCCACGTGGATGATGATGATCCTCGGTTTCGCTGCGGTTGGCTTCGCCATGCGCAAGCGCAAGGCCCCGGAAGCGCGCGTTCGCTACGCTTTCTGATCCTTCAGGCGATCGAAACGAAGAAGGGCAGCGGTATGACCGTTGCCCTTTTTTGCGTGACCTAATCCGGTAAAGATCCGCCCTCAGGCGAACGGCCGCGTTGCTGCGAGCCGGGCTACGCGCTGGTCAGTTCTGAAAAAGGCCAGTCGCGGGCGAAATCCGCCATCCTCTCGTGGATGAGATATTCCTGCGCCGCAGTCAGGAAGAACGGATAAAGCGAGCGCTTGGATGGAGCGCCGCCGCCAGCGTGATGCCGTTCGATATGGCGTCCGATATCCGCCACCTTGAGGCGCATCAGTTGCGACGGAGCGTCGACCGACGCGTTTGTCCTCAATCCGCCGACCTTCTCGAACGAGAGCATTACTTCATAGAAGCGGATGTGACGCGGATTAACCTCAATCAGAAGATCCGTGCAGCGGTGGCGCGTGGTGCCATAGATGAAGATAGTATGGAACAGCGACGCGAGCACATGCATGGAGTTGAAATCGCTGTCGAACGCGAATTTCGTCAGCTCGCACAATCTTGTGTCGGGCGCTGCGCGCAGCAACTGGAGGGTGTCACCGAAGGTGTGGTCTGCGGAAAGCCCGCTGGGCGAGTCGACCACCAGCGAAAGAGTGCCGACGATGTCCTGTTCCAGAGTAGCGGAAAAGGTAGTGGAGGTCAGGCTGTCGCTCAGCCGGTGATCGTTGCCATAACCGCGCCAGCCGTATTTGGCGTTAACCAGCGCGCAGGCGGCCTGCTTTTGCTCGGCGGTTGCCGCCAGTTCAATGGCGAAGGAGGTCTGGCTGCCCCGGCGTTCATCTTGCACGGTGCCCTCGTACAGACGCAGTCCGGTGGGAGGCGTGCTGAGGCGTGCTTCTTCGCCTCGCCTGTTGCGAGTGGTTTCAATCATGCGACCCGTCCATCCACTAATCTGCCGAGGAGTGTTATGCCAGAAGCTCCGGCTCGCGCCCCCTCAACAGGTCTGGTTTCAACGACGTGTACTTAGCGGTAGCCTAACAGGCATAGTTAAAGCGACGGGCGGTGCCAAACGGAAGGCAAAGCGCGGAACGCTTGCAAGATTTTGTGACCAGACAAACTGGATTTGTGATGCGCAAAGCGCTTCATAACCGCGCGGCGACTCATAGACGCAGCGAAGCTTCCGCGCTTCAGTGTTGTGGCCTAGCTCAGGTTCAGCGTTGATCCGGTCCCAGCATGTTTTCGGGCCTGACTATGCTGTCATACTCGTCCGGCGACACGTCCCCGCTCGCCAGGGCCGCTTCCCGCAGCGTCTGGCCCCTCTCATGCGCCGCCTTGGCGATCTTCGCTGCCTTGTCGTAGCCGATGTGCGGCGCGAGGGCTGTTACCAGCATCAGCGAGTTTTCGACCCCGCGCCTGATGTTTTCCTCACGTGGTTCCAGCCCGGCGAGCAGGTTCTGCGTGAAGCTCTCGCTCGCATCGGCCAGCAATCGCACCGATTGAATGAAGTTATAGCCGACGACCGGACGATAGACGTTCAGCTCGAAATGACCCTGGCTTCCGGCAAAGGTGATTGCGGCATGATTGCCGAAAATCTGCGCGCAGACTTGCGTCATGGCCTCTACCTGCGTCGGATTGACCTTGCCCGGCATGATGGAGGAGCCCGGCTCGTTTGCGGGAAGGGCAAGTTCGCCCAGGCCGGAGCGTGGACCTGACCCCAGAAAACGGATGTCGTTGGCAATCTTGTAAAGCGATGCGGCAAGCGTGTTCAGAGCGCCGTGCGCGAACACCAGAGCATCCTGCCCCGCCAGCGCCTCGAACTTGTCTGGCGCGGTGGTGAACGGAAGGCCGGTTTCCTGCGCGATATGCTGTGCAAATGCGTCTGCAAATCCTTCCGGTGCGTTCAATCCGGTGCCGACCGCCGTACCGCCTTGCGCCAGTTCGTACAGCCCCGGCAGCGTCATCTCGACCCGCTCGATCCCGGCCGCCACCTGACGGGCATAACCGCCGAATTCCTGACCCAGCGTGAGCGGCGTGGCGTCTTGCGTGTGCGTCCGTCCGATCTTGACGATATGGCTCCACTGCCGCGCCTTGCCGGCAAGGTCCGCTTGCAAAGCCTTGAGGGCGGGAAGAAGTCTCTGATTGATGAGCAGGGCGCAGGCGATGTGGATGGCAGTTGGGAAGGTGTCGTTGGACGACTGGCTCATGTTCACATGATCGTTGGGGTGAACCGGCTTTTTCTCGCCGCGCTTCCCGCCCAGCGCTTCAGACGCGGCGGCTGCGATCACCTCGTTGGCGTTCATGTTCGACTGGGTGCCGGAACCGGTCTGCCAGACCACCAGCGGGAACTCGTCGTCAAGCGCGCCGTCGGCGACTCGCTTCGCAGCGTCGGCGATCGCGTTCGCAAGCGTGTCATCAAGCAGGCCAAGAGTGTGGTTGGCCCGTGCTGCCGCGCCTTTGATCTGTCCCAGCGCGTGAACGATCTCGAGCGGGATGCGTTCGCCGCCGATGCGGAAGTTCTCGAGGCTTCGCTGGGTTTGCGCTCCCCACAGCCGTTCCGAGGGGACGGCGATGGCACCAATGGTGTCTGTTTCGGTACGGGTGTCGTGCTTGTCGGTCATCCCCAAGCCGTTAGCGGGAGTTGTGCGGCGAGGGAATGGCGGTCGGCGCAATTTGTGAATGGGATCACAGATGTACATGGCGCCCGCACGCGCAAGTGGCGCTTGCGCGTGCGGGCAGCCCCGGTTAGGCCGGCCGCATGAAGGATGAAAACGGAGAAGCTTTGCCCGAAGCGCCGCAGAAATCCGAGGCCGAGTTTCGCGAGCTGGCAGATTACGCGCCGGTGATGATCTGGCGCTCGAACACGGACAAGCTGTGCGACTGGTTCAACCAGCCGTGGCTTGAGTTCACCGGCCGGTCAATGGATCAGGAGCTGGGGTACGGCTGGGCCGAAGGTGTTCATCCGGACGATTTCGACCGCTGCGTTGCCCATTACAACGAAGCCTTCGACGCGCGGCGGCCATTCACGATGGAATACCGGCTGCGCCGGCACGACGGGGAGTACCGCTGGCTGCTGGACAACGGCGCCCCGTTTGAACGGGACGGCGAATTCGCGGGCTACTTCGGCAGCTGCATCGACATCGAAGCGCAAAAGCAGCTTGAGAGCCGCCAGCGGCTGATGATCGATGAACTCAATCACCGGGTAAAGAATACCCTAGCCATCGTGCAGAGCGTGGCGGCCCAAACCTTCAAGAATCACGGCGATCGGAACGAGTCGCTCCTGGCGTTTGAAGGCCGGCTCAGGGCGCTGGCTGCGGCTCATGGCCTGCTTACTGAGAACAGCTGGTCGGCGGTCAGCCTCAAGCAGTTGCTGGCTGACGCTTTCGCGGTCTGCCAGGACGCGCAGGGGCGGATCGTGGCCGATGGACCGGAATTGCTCCTAAGCCCGCAGACTGCCGTGTCCCTCGCCATGGGAATGCACGAACTGTGCACCAATGCACTGAAGTACGGGGCTCTTTCCACCGCCGAGGGAAGAGTCACTGTCGATTGGACGCTTCGGCCGGAGGCACCCACAGGAGGCTCGATCCTGCACCTGGTCTGGCAAGAACGCGACGGACCGTCCGTCGAGCTACCGAAAACCCGGGGCTTTGGGACAGTCATGCTGCAACGCGCTCTTGTAGCCGAACTGGACGGAACCGTGGAACTGCAATTCCTTGAGGACGGCCTGCGCTGCACGATTTCAGCCCCCTTCCCCCAAGGTGAGGGGGAGCGTGCGTAGTGGAGGAGGCCGCGCACTCTGGAAGCCGGCGCCCGGCGAACCTGCGGGTGCTGGTGGTGGAAGACGAGGGGCTGGTTGCCCTGCTGCTGGAGGACATGTTGCATGACCTCGGGATGTTGGTTGCAGGTATTGCCAACCGGGTCGATCAGGCGCTTGGACTGATCGAGAAAGGCGGAATCGATGCCGCCATACTGGACGTGAACCTCAGCGGGGAACGAAGCTATCCCGTGGCAGACGCGCTTCGGGTAAAGGGCGTGCCGTATGTCTTTGCCACCGGATACGGAGCCGCGGCTCTCGAGGAAAACTATGCATCCGACCGAGTCATTCCGAAACCCTATAGCTCCAGCGACATCGCGGCAGCATTGGCTGACATGACGACCTGAACGGACCGGGTGGGCAGAAGCCTTTCTCTGAGCGGGCGGTAAAACTCGCGCGCGGCCGCTCAACTGGCCGCACGGTCAGCCCTCGGCTGCAGCGATACGAGGCGGCATCACCGCCATGTCTTTGACCCACAGCCAGTTGGCCGTTCCAGTCCAGCCCGTCGCCCGCCGCCCGCACACTTCCTCAATACATGTGCTGTCCGCCATTAATGCTCAGCGTGGATCCGGTGATGAACCCGGCATCTTCGCTGACCAGAAACGACACCCCCCGCGCAATTTCGTGGGCCTGACCCAATCGGCCGACCGGAATGCCGGCGACGATCTTTTCCAGTACGGTTTCCGGCACGGCTGCAACCATGTCGGTATCGATGTATCCCGGAGCGATTGCATTCACCGTGACGCCGACCCGCGCCCCTTCCTGCGCCAGCGCCTTGGTGAAGCCGTGGATGCCGGATTTGGCGGCGGCGTAATTCACTTGCCCGTACTGTCCGGCCTGTCCGTTGATCGAGCCAATGTTGACGATTCGGCCCCAGCGTCGCTCCCGCATGCCGGGAAAGCACGCCTTGGCCATGTTGAAGCAACCGCCAAGGTTGATCCGCATGACTTCGTTCCAGTCGTCGAAGGTCATCTTGTGCAGGGTTGCGTCCCGGGTGATGCCGGCATTGTTGACGACGATCTCGACCGGGCCGATCTCGCGTGTGACCCGTTCGCACCCGTCAAGGCAAGCCTCGTGATCGCCTACGTCCCATTTGTACGCGCGGCAGCCGGTTTCTTCCGAAAAAAGCCGCGCCGCTTCCTCGTTGCCGGCAAAATTGGCAACAACGGTCAGGCCGTCGGCGGTCAACGCTTCGCAGATGGCGCGGCCGATGCCGCGCGTGCCACCGGTAACAATCGCTACCCGAGCCATGGTTCTCTCCCCTGTTCGGCCGCCCGATGACGTGCCACCGTCATACTAGCGGGAGGAGAACGGGGAACAAGCGGGTAGTTGACTGGCCGACGGGAGGATCAGAACTTGAACTGCGTGCCCACATAGACCGCCTTGTCGTCTTCCACCCCGTCGGTCAGCGGAGCCAGCCGGTCACGGTCCTGCGACAGGCGGACACCGGCGGTGACGTTCAGGTTCTTGAGTACGCGATAGGAACCGGACACGTCCACGCTCTGCTCGCCCAGCGCTTCCAGCGTACGGGGCGGCCGGCCAGGGGCGCCCTCCTCCGTTTCAAAGACGACTCGCGACGAGAAGCGCGACGGCTTGCCCCCGCGATCGGCCACGGGGCGGCCATACGACGCTAGGTCAGCCATCGGGACGTTTTCGAGCACGGGCGTTCGCGTGCCCAGCCCCAATTGCGCAGGAACGCTGGGAGCCGACTGGGCGAAGCTCTGGTAACCGCGGGCGATGCCAAGATCGAAACGGGACGGCGTTATGGCCAGCGGCATGCGGGCGGTTGACGACGAACCCGCAGCGGCAAGGGCTGCGGACCGGCGAATGGTCACGGCGCGGGCGACTTCGTCATCGATGCGAACGGCTACGGTGATGGGCCTGCTTCTCAGGCCAACGTTGCCCGCCGGCGTAAAGGTCAGGCCACGTTCCTCGGCGATGGCTTCGGCCCGCCGCGCCAGTTCGGTGTCCATGCCAGCCGGCGTGAATCTGGCGAATGACGGCAGCAGGCGATCCGTTGCGGCCTCTGCCCGGTTGTTACCCAGCGCCACCACGGCCGCAGGCATCGCCAGCGTCAGGCAGACGCCGCCGACCGCCAGCGCAATGCGCCTGCCAACTCCAGAAAAGACAGAACGGTGTGCCATAGGTAACCGCTTGTGTAAGCGTATCCTCCTTGCCGTCGGTTCTTAAGGCGCCGGAACGGTTAATGGTTCCTGAAACGCGCCCCTGTCTGACGAAGCTAGGGCTCAGCGCGCCGATGTGCGAGTCAATCCTCGTCCATTATGGCCCGATTGCCCGCAGGGTGTGACCTGCTGCCCACACTTTGTTAAGACGCGGGATTAAGCAGGGGTTCACGGCCTGATCGCGTAACTTCGTCCTGCCTGCCGAAGCCTTCATGCCATAGCTTGCCCGCAAGGGTGCGACGGGTATAGAGCGGCTGCCAAGAGTGGGCATGTGTTCACCGATTTCAGCCGCAGGAACCTTTTTTCGTGATCCAGCCAGTTTTTCAGCTCCTCCCCGTCCGCTCCGCCGCTGCGCTGGCCATTGTGGCCACACTGGCTGCCTGCGGAGGACCCTCGCGCCCGCGGGCCGATGCGGCCGCCGCCCAGGTGACGACGATCGGCGTAAATTCCTTCCTGTGGCGCGCGACGCTTGAGGCGGTCAGCTTCGCGCCGCTGCTGCAGGCCGACGCGAACAGCGGGGTAGTGATCACCGACTGGTACACCGACCCGCAGAACCCGGCCGAGCGGGTCAAGATCACCGTCTCCATCCTCGACCAGGACCTGCGGGCAGATGCGCTGCGGGTCGCAGCGAGTCGCCAGATTGCGCAGAACGGCAACTGGGTCGATGCGCCGGTGCAGGCGGCGACCGTGCAGAAGCTGGAAGACATCATCCTGACCCGCGCCCGCGATCTGCGGCGCGAGGCACTCGCCTCCTGACCGCCTGAACGTTCGGCGGGGGCGACATGAGCGAACGGCGGTTCAATCCGGGGGCTGTTGATGGCCGCTGGCAGGCCAGGTGGGAGGCGGAGAACACCTTCACCGCCGACAGCGGGTCGCCCAAGCCCAAATCCTATGTGCTGGAGATGTTCCCCTATCCATCGGGGCGCATCCACATGGGCCATGTGCGCAATTACACCATGGGTGACGTGCTGGCCCGCTACAAGCGGATGCGGGGGCACGAGGTGCTGCACCCGATGGGCTGGGACGCGTTCGGCATGCCCGCTGAAAATGCCGCGATGGAAAAGGGCGTGCATCCCGGCGGCTGGACGCGCGACAACATCGCCCACATGAAAGCTCAGCTCAAGCGCATCGGCTTTGCGCTCGACTGGACCCGCGAGTTCGCGACCTGCGACCCCGAATACTATGGCCATGAACAGGCGCTGTTTCTCGACCTGCACAATGCGGGGCTGGTTTACCGGCGGGAAGCGGAGGTCAATTGGGATCCGGTGGACCAGACCGTGCTTGCCAATGAACAGGTGATCGACGGCAAAGGCTGGCGCAGCGGCGCGCCAGTGGAAAAGCGCAAGCTGAACCAGTGGTTCCTGAAGATCACCGACTTCGCCGATGACCTGCTGGAAGGGCTGGAAAGTCTGGACAGATGGCCGGACAAGGTCCGCCTGATGCAGGAAAACTGGATTGGTCGGTCGCGGGGGCTGGAATTCAGCTTTTCTCTTTCCGACGGCACGAGGCTGCCGGTTTACTCGACCCGCCCGGATACGATCTTCGGCGCCAGCTTCGTCGCGGTTGCCGCCGATCACCCGGTCGCGCAGGCGGTCGCGCAACGCAACGCGGCGGCGCAAGGCTTCATTGCCGAATGCAAGCGCGGCGGTACCACCGCGGCCGAAGTCGAAACAGCCGAAAAGCTGGGCTTCGACACAGGGCTGACCGCGCGGCACCCGTTCACCGACACGCAGTTGCCGGTCTTCATCGCCAATTTCGTACTGATGGATTACGGCACCGGCGCCGTCATGGGCGTGCCGGGGCATGACAGCCGGGATTTCGAATTCGCGACCAAGTACGGCCTGCCGATCCCGCGCGTCGTCGGGCGTAGCACGGCCGACGCGGATGCGCCGCTGGCCGAGGCTGACACCGATGACGGCCTGATCGTCAACTCCGGCTTCCTTGACGGCATGAGCGTGGATGAAGCCAAGGCCGAGGTCATCCGCCGCGCCGAGGCAGGCGGCTGGGGGCAGGGCAGGACCGTCTGGCGCCTGCGCGACTGGGGTGTGTCGCGTCAGCGTTATTGGGGGACGCCGATCCCCTTCATCCATTGTGCCGCATGCGGCGTGGTCGCCGTACCCAGGGATCAGCTGCCGGTTGTCCTGCCCGAAGATGTCAGCTTCGACGCACCGGGCAATCCGCTGGAACGCCACCCGACCTGGGCGCAGGTCGGCTGTCCGCAGTGCAGCGGTCCGGCACGGCGGGAAACCGACACTCTCGACACATTTGTCGATTCCTCGTGGTATTTCCTGCGCTTCGCCAGCCAGCCGGCGGACAAGCCGTTCGATGCCGCGGAAGTCGCGCAGTGGCTGCCGGTGGAGCAGTATATCGGCGGCGTCGAGCACGCGATTCTCCACCTTCTCTACGCCCGCTTCTGGACGCGGGCGCTGCAGCGGGCGGGAAGGCTGGAGGTCGCGGAACCGTTTGCCTCCCTGTTCACGCAGGGGATGGTGACCCACGAAACCTATCAACTGGGCGACGGCAGCTGGCTGTCGCCCGATCAGGTGCGCCGCGACGGGGCCGATTGGGTCAGGATCAGTGACGGTCTGCCAGTGACGGCCGGCCGCGTGGTCAAGATGTCCAAATCGAAGAAGAACGTCGTCGATCCGGATGCGATCGTCGATCGTTACGGCGCGGACGCGGTGCGCTGGTTCATGCTGTCCGATTCGCCGCCCGAACGTGACCTGCCCTGGTCGGATGCGGGCATCGAGGGGTGCTGGCGCTTTGTGCAGCGTGCTTGGCGGCTGTTCGGCCAGTACGACGCCGTCGCCACGGGCGAGGACAAGGCACTGCTGCGCAAGGCGCATCAGGCGACTGCCGCTGTCGCGCAGGATATCGAGGCGCTCGGCTTCAACAAGGCGGTGGCCCGGCTCTATGATCTGGCGAACGCGATCGAAAAGGCTGCTCCATCCGCCAGCCGCAGCGAGGCGATCAGAACGCTGCTGCTGCTGCTAAGCCCCATGATGCCCCATCTGGCGGAAGAGGCGTGGGCGGAACTGGGCGAGAACGGCCTGATCGCCGATGCGCCTTGGCCCAGCGTAGATCCTGCCTTGCTGGCGGAAGACGAGGTGACTGTCGCGGTGCAAGTCAAGGGCAAGCTGCGCGACACGCTCACCGTGGCCAAGGGCGCGGATACGGCGCACCTTCAGGAACTGGCGCTGGCGAGTGAAAAGGTGCAGCGGTCCATCGACGGCGCCGCTATTCGCAAGATCATCGTTGTGCCGGACCGACTGGTGAACATCGTGGTATGAGGAAGACGGCGCTCCTGGTCGCCGCAGCGCTCGTCCTTCCGGGCTGCGGGCTACAGCCGCTTTATGGCGGCGGCGGGAGCGGCTATGTCGCGTCCAGCCTGGCGCAGGTCGATGTTGCGCCAATCCCGGGCCGGGCCGGGTGGCTGATGCGGGCAGCGCTGAGGGATCGGTTGAACGCGGCTGGGACGGGCGCAGCTGCTCGCTACCGCCTGGATGTCCGGCTGGACGATCAGCTGGAATCGCTCGGTATCCTCAGCGACGACACAATCAGCCGGGAAAGGCGGATCCTGCGCGCCCGTTACCAGCTGGTCGATATCGCGACAGGAGAGATCCTGCTGGATGCGACCACCGGATCGGACGCGGGGATCGATGTCGTGTCCAGCGACTATGCCACGATCGTGGCCGAGCAGCGGGCGCTGGAAAACCTGGCGGAAGAGGTTGCCGAGCGTATGGTGACGCAGCTTGCCCTGACGCTTCGCCAGCAGCCATGAAGCTGACCCAGCGGGAGTTTCCGGCCCGCGCGGCTCAGCTGGCGCGGGAAGCCGCCGTGTTCTTCTTCTGCGGTCCGGACGAAGCGGGCGCTCTCGCCGCGGCGGGCTCGCTGGTGGGTCATCTGCCCGATGCGGGTGAACGAATCGACCTGTCGGGCGCGGACCTCAGGAACGATCCGGCCCGGCTTGGGGACGAAGCGCGGTCCCGATCGCTGTTCGGCGGCGCGCGGCACATTCTGGCGCGGGTGCAGGGCGATGATGCGCTGGAAGCGATCAAGATCCTGATTGAAACCGGCGATGCGGGCGCGGGCGCCGCCTGTCCCGTTCTCGTCCATGCCAGCGGAGCGACCGACAAGGCGCGCACTGCCAAGCTGCTGGAGGGGCGGCCGGACGCGGCGGTGGTCATGTTCTGGCCGCCCGATCTGCGCACGATGACGCAGACGGTGCGCCAGCTTGGCGATGCCGCCGGGGTTCGCCTGGGGAGTGAGTTGGCGGAGCAGATCGCGCGTGCCTGTTCGCTTGACGTGCGGCTGGCGCAATCCGAGGTCGAGAAGCTGGCGCTGTATCTCGATGCATCCGCGCAAAGTCCTCGCACGGCCAGCGCCGACGACCTGCGCAGCATCGGCGCCGCTGTAGAGGAGGAAGGGTTTCTACCTCTGGTCAACGCCGTGCTGTCGGGCGATCTGGCGAAGCTGCCGGGGGAGATGGACCGCCTGCGAGCACTGCAACTGAACCCTGTCGGTGTGTGTCTCGCGTTCGAGCGGCGAGTCGCGCAATTGTTCCAGCTGGCTGGCCGCATCGGACCGCATGGCAATGTGGCGCAGATGCTGGAGGCCGAGCAGAAGGCCCGGCGCATCTTCTGGCGCGACCGGCCCGATCTCGAAATCCAGCTCCGACGCTGGCAGGGCACGGACCTCCTTCGCCTGATTGAACGGATCGCGCTTCTTCACCGCGCCCTGATGCGCGACAACCGGGCAGCCGACGTGCTGCTGGCGCAGGAGTTGACGATGATTGCCAAGGCTGCCTGTCGCCGGCGTCAGCCTGTGCCAGGCTGACAAGGCAGCTGGGGGAGAGGTCAGTTCTGCGGGACGGTGAACGACCCGGTGACCCGACCCGGTCCCGCCGAAGTCCCCGGGCCTCCCGCGCTTCCGTCAACTGTCGCCACTCCGCTGCGCAGATCGATGACCAGCCGCCCGCCACGCAGGTTGTCCGTCCCGCGCGCGACCCGCACATCGCCGGACATGGTGATCAGTCGCCGGTCGAAATCGTAAACCGCTACCTGGCCGCGCACGGTTTCATTGTTGCGGGTCACGGTCACGCCCCCGGTGGCGGTGAGGCGGTCGATCTGCAGTCCGCCCGTATCCGTGTAGTTGATAAGGGCCCGTTCCGCCCTGAGGGTAAGTGCTGCCTGACGAATCACGACGCCTCCGGTCAGAACGACGCGGTTCTCCCGATCCTGCAACTGGATGCGGTCGGCAGCGAAGTCGACTGGGGCGTTGGTGTCCTGCCCCGCAAATGCCTGCGCATTCACCCCGTAAGCCGCAGCCACAGCAAGCGTGCCGGCAAAGCCGAGGGCGAACGAGCGAAACGACAGCGCCGACAGCGACCGGGTAGCTAGTGACAGGGCAGATAAACTCATCATGGCATCCTCAATTCGCCGGGCACCAGGCGTCCGCGCGCATTGCCTTCAAGAGTGATCGTGCGCGCCGACAGGCTGGCTTCCAGCCGGTCGGCGCGAAACGTTCCGGCGGGCACAACCGCACTGACGCCGCCGGAGCCGGTCAGTTCCTTCTGCCGCAGATCGACGCCGACGCCGCGCACCAGCATCCGGTAGCCGTCGGCGGCGGTGAACAGCACCGGGCTGGTCGCCTGCACTTGCTGGCGCGCCGGATCGTAGATGCCGCCCTGTGCGGTCAGCCGTGCCGGCCCTTCCGTCAGGAGGATCTGCGCGGACAGGTTGTTCAGATACACCAGCCCCTCCGCTGCGGAACGCTGGACCGCCTGACCCGCAGTGAGAGAGAACGGTTTGCCTTCCACATCCTGCCCACGATACAACGCGCTCTGGACGGCGACACGGTTGTTCACCGTCTCCACCTCGTTGCGGTCGAGCAGAAAGCTGACCTCGCCGCGTGGGCCAAGCGGAACAACGACGATCAGCGCGGCGACGATGCCGATCCCCATCGGCAGGATAACCGCGAGCAGGCGCACCAGGCGGTCGTGCGAACCCCCGGGGGCGGCGAACCGCTGTCGCCGGCTGCGCAGCGCCTTGGCTTCGGCTGTCTCGATGCGTTTTGCTGCCATGCTGTGGTGCCGGTTACGTCGCTCCCGCTTACTCGTGACTGAAGATGTCGTGGTCTGGCCAGCCAAGCACATCGAGCCGCGCGCGCGTGGGCAGGAAGTCGAAGCACGCCTGCGCGATTTCGCGCCGCCCTTCGCGCTCCAGTCGTTGCTCGAACACGTCGCGAAGGCGGTGGAGGTAGCGCACGTCGCTCGCGGCATAATCGCGCTGCGCCTCAGACAATTCGGCACCGCCCCAGTCGCTGCTTTGCTGCGCCTTGGAAATGTCGCCGCCGAGCAGTTCGGTGACGAGGTTCTTGAGGCCATGCCGGTCGGTATAGGTGCGCGTCAGCTTGCTGGCGATCTTGGTGCAGAACACCGGCGCCGCGGTGACGCCGAGGTAGTATTCGATGGCAGCCAGATCGAAGCGGGCGAAATGGAACAGCTTCAGCCGCGCCGGATCACCCAGCACAGCCTTGAGATTGGGGGCGGCATAGTCGCTGCCGGGGGCAAACCGGACCAGATGTTCGTCGCCCCCGCCATCGCTCAGCTGGACGACGCACAGCCGGTCGCGCCGGGTGACGAGACCCATTGTTTCGGTGTCAACCGCAATGGGACCATCCGCCAGGACGCCAGCGGGAAGGTCTTCTTCGTGGAAATGCACTGCCATATCCCACGTCCCTAGGCGGGTTGCGGGATGAGGGGAAGGGGCGCTAGCGCCTGACGCCATGATCGACGAGACGGTGCCGGAAAGCTGGCGGAACGTGCTGGAGCCGGTGCTGACCTCCACCGATGGGCGACGTCTTGCGCAATGGCTGCACGAGGAAGAGGCGAAGGGCGAAGTCATCTATCCGCCACCAGGCACGCGGCTGCGCGCGCTGGAACTGACCGCGCTGGAGCAGGTCAAGGTGGTGATCCTTGGTCAGGACCCTTATCATGGAGCCGGACAGGCGACGGGGCTTGCGTTTTCGGTCCCGCCGGGCGTGCGCCTGCCCCCTTCGCTGCGCAACATCTTCAAGGAACTGCACACCGACCTGGGTTTGCCCATGCCAGCATCAGGGGACCTGACGCCGTGGGCACAGCAGGGTGTCCTGCTGCTTAACACAGTTCTGACGGTGGCGGAGGCAAGGGCGGGTAGCCACGCAGGCATAGGCTGGGAGGCGGTGACGCACGCTTGTCTCCAGGCGGTGGCAGCGCGCCAGCTGCCCAGCGTTTTTGTCCTTTGGGGCGCGCATGCGCAGGCCAGGGCCAGCGGATTACCCGCCCTCACCACCGGCCGCCACCTGGTCATCCGCAGCGCCCATCCCAGCCCCTTGTCCGCCAGCCGCGGCTTCTTCGGCAGCCGCCCGTTCAGCCGCGCCAATCTGTTCCTGAAGTCGAACGGCCGCGCCGAGGTCGACTGGCGCCTGACCTGAACAGTTGCGCGCCCGAGGACGTTGGAGGGCGCGCAGTAGACCCCGGCTGTTAACCATAAATTCCGGGACATTTTCACCGCGTAAGCAGTAACCGCAAGTAATCTGGGCCAAATTGTGCCGCTTCGGTACAACCTTTCGAAAGATGGCTTTTCCGATGCTGCGGCCTATTGGTTTACGACCCGTTTACGATTAGAGACTGCATCAGGAAGAGACATCAGGCGAACGCGTGATTCGCCATCCTCTCTTCAGTCCGGGGTCGCAAAGCTCGGCGCATTCATCAGGGCGTGCGCTTGTCAAGTAATGTGCATGGGAGTTCAACATATGCGACGTTCTTTACTGGCTGCGGCAGCGGCCCTCGCGTTCACCGGATTGGCAGGAACGGCGAATGCCGCCATCGTTCTGGTCAATACCCAGCCAGGCTCCGTTCCCTACAACGGTCCGGCACCTACTTTCGACTTTGACGTGAACACGCCGCCGGTCACCGGAGGCCTGATCAAGACCGGCTCGAGCAGCAATGGGGCGCAGCCGCCCGCCAGCACCGGCTTCTACTACACGGTCGGCCCGAGCACTGGTACGGTTGGGACAGTCGACATTTCCAGCTTCACCGCGCCAATCGGTCAGATCTCGCTGATCTGGGGGTCGGTTGACACCTACAACACGCTCGAGTTTCTAGACTCGGTTGGCAACGTCCTGGCCCAGTTCACCGGCTCGCAGATCATTGCCAGCAATTTCGGCAACCAGGTACTGCCCGGCAGCAACCCGATCGTCTATTTCAGCGTTGACGGATCGGACAGCTTCAACCTTGCCGGACTGCGGCTGACCTCGACCTCCGAAGCGTTCGAAATCGACAACATCGCCCTTCAGGCCGCCGTGCCCGAACCGGCTACCTGGGCGCTGATGCTCCTGGGCTTCGGCTTCGTCGGGGCGTCCCTACGGTCGCGCAAGAACCGCGACACTGTGCGGGTTCGTTACTCCATCTGAGGCAACGAACTCCGTTTGTAAGGAAAATTGGGGCCGGTCGGCGTTCTGCCGACCGGCCTTTCTTTTGTTTTCGAACACCTGTGCTGATCCCGCAGGTTCAGCAAAGCCAATCTTAAGCAAGCTTCCACACGCTTCCGTCATGCGCGATAGCTATACGCCATGCGGTGTTCCACCAGAGCCTCACGCGCGATGCAGCAACCGTCTCCTTCAGCGACATAGCCGGGGCGTTCAGCTACGCGCTTGACCTTACCGAAGGGCAGCCGCCCGGTCACTCCATTCGCTGTTGCTACATCGCTGGCCGCGTCGCTGAACGGATGGGGGTGACGGGCGCTCGACTGGGTCACGTCCACTATACCGCTCTGCTGAAGGATCTGGGCTGTTCTTCCAATGCCGCGCGTATCGCGGAACTGTACCTGGCGGACGATCGCGCTTTCAAACAGCGCTGGAAAACGGTGCCTGCGCGCCTGCCTTCCACCCTGCGCTTCGTCTTTCGGGAGACGGGCCGCGCCGCAACGCTGGGGCGGCGGATCGGCGCGGTGGCCCATATCCTGCGCCACGGCGACGCCGTTGCCCAGGAAATGATCGTGGCGCGCTGCACCCGCGGCTCAGCCATTGCCCGCACCCTGCGCCGGGACGAGGAGGTCGCCCACGGTATCTACCATCTCGATGAACACTGGAACGGTTCCGGGCGGCCTGACGGTCTGACGGGCGAGGCTGTTCCGCTGGAAAGCAGGCTGGCTCTGCTCGCGCAGGTTGCTGACGTCTTCCATCAGGCCGGAGGGCGCGACGCGGCGGCCGCCGAGGTGGAGAGACGGGCAGGCCAATGGCTCGACCCCGCGGCGGCTGCGGTGTTCGCAACCCTTGCGCGGGAGGTTGGGTTCTGGCGCGATCTCGAATCGCCCCTCATCGATGCACTCGTCGCGGCCCGCGCCCCAGCCGAAGAGCAGGTGGTGGACGAGGATTGCCTCGACGCGATTACCGCCGCGTTCGGACAGGTTATCGACGCGAAAAGCCCATACACCGCCGGCCACTCCGTTCGCGTCGCCGACTACGCTGAGGGCATCGGCCAGCGGCTCGACCTCACCGCCGCTCGCCTGCGGCAGCTGCGGCGCGCGGCGGCGTTGCACGATATCGGCAAGCTGGGCGTCTCCAGCGCGGTGCTGGAAAAGCCCGGCAGTCTGGATGAGGCCGAATGGGTGCAGATGCGCGAGCACGCCGCCCATACGGCGCGCATTCTGGGACGGGTAGGCGTGCTGGGCGATCTGGCCGACCTGGCCGCAGCGCATCACGAGAAGCTGGACGGAACCGGGTACCCCCTGGGCCTCGATGATCGGACCATCCGGCGGGAGACGCGGATCATCACCGTGTGCGATTTCTACGACGCGCTGACCGCCGATCGGCCCTATCGCGCGGCTCTGCCGGTCGAACAGGCGCTAGCGATCATGGCGGGCGAGATCGGCCGCGCGGTCGATGCCGACTGCTTCGCCGCGCTGCGCGCGCATGTCCAGACTGCTTGACCGCAAACCGCACAGCAACCGGGCAGATCGCTCCTCGACACACGTCAGGCAGGCTGTTCGCAAGCGGGGTCGGTGCAGCGCGATCGCGGCCGTTCTAGCATTTGCCTCCGCCGCCCCCATAAGGCATGGGGGTCGGCACAAGAGAGGCAAGCAGAGGACGCCATGACACCGCAGGAAATCAGCGAAAAGACAGGCCAGCACATCGGCACCAGTGAATGGGCCGAGATGAGTCAGGAGCGGATCAACCAGTTCGCTGAGGCGACGGGCGATCATCAGTTCATCCATGTGAACGAGGAAGCGGCCAAGATGACGCCGTTCGGCGGCACCATTGCCCACGGCTTCCTCACCCTGTCGATGATCCCTTACCTGTCGGACAATTCGGACCTGCCAAGGCCGACCGGCGTCAAGATGGGCATCAATTATGGCGGCAACAAAACCCGCTTCATCTCTCCCGTGCGTTCGGGCAAGCGCATCCGCGGTCACTGGAAGCTACTGGAGATGGTGGAAAAGCGTCCCGGCCAGTGGCAGCAGACCTGCGAAATCACCATCGAGATCGAGGGCGAGGAAAAGCCCGCCCTGATCTGCGAATGGATCACCATGTTGTTTGTTTGACGGAGACAAGAAACCATGACCCGCGACGCAGTTATCGTATCCACCGCCCGCACCGCCATTGGCCGCGCCTATAAGGGCGCCTTCAATGCCACTCCCGGCGCCACGCTGGGCGCCCATTCGCTGAGGCCCGCCATTGAACGCGCCGGCATTGAACCGGGTGAGTTGCAGGATGTCCTCTGGGGCGCTGCTCTCCAGCAAGGAGCGCAGGCGGGCAATCTGGGGCGGCAGGTCGCACTCAGGGCCGGGGCACCCGTCACCGTCAGCGGCATGACGATCGACCGGCAGTGTTCCAGCGGGCTGATGACCATTGCTACGGCCGCCAAGCAGATCATCGTCGACCGCATGGACGTGGTCGCGGCAGGTGGCCAGGAATCCATCAGCCTGGTGCAGACCAAGGACATGCGGGTTATGCCCGACCCTGAGTTGCTGGCGATGCATAGCGCCATCTATATGCCCATGCTCCAGACCGCGGAGACAGTGGCGCAGCGGTACGGCATCACGCGTGAGCAGCAGGACGAATATGCCCTGCAATCGCAGCAACGCGTCGCGCAGGCGCAGGCCGATGGCCGCTTCGACCAGGAAATCGTGCCCGTCACCACCACCATGAAGGTGCAGAACAAGGAGACAGGCGAGATTTCCGACCGAGAAGTGACGATCGCCAAGGATGAAGGCAATCGTCCTGAAACGACACTGGAAGGCTTGTCGAGCCTCAAGCCCGTCATGGGAGAAGGCACCACGATCACGGCTGGCAATGCGTCGCAACTGTCCGACGGATCGAGCGCCTGTATCCTCATGGAAGCAACTGTGGCGGAGAAGCGCGGCCTTGAGCCGCTCGGCCGCTATGTCGGGATGGCGGTCGCGGGAACGGAGCCGGACGAGATGGGGATCGGCCCGGTTTTCGCGATCCCGGTGCTCCTGGACCGCTTTGGCCTGAAGGTCGATGATATCGGCCTGTGGGAGTTGAACGAGGCGTTTGCGGTGCAGGTCATCTATTGCCGCGACAAGCTGGGCATCGACAATGACCGGCTCAACGTGTCCGGCGGATCGATCTCCATCGGCCACCCGTATGGGATGACCGGCGCACGCTGCACCGGCCACGCCCTCATCGAAGGCAAGCGCCGGGGCGCCAAATATGTCGTCGTCACCATGTGTGTGGGTGGCGGCATGGGTGCGGCAGGGCTGTTCGAGGTGTTCTGATGCGCTGGCCGCGTCTCGACTACGCCGCCGACCGGCGGGTAGTCGAGACGCTCCATGCGTACCTGCAGGTGGTTGGCAAGCTGCCGACAAGAACGCTGCCGTGGCTTAACCACGGGTGGCATGTGGCGCTGCAGGTCGTTCCACGAGGGTTCCGCACCTATCCGGTCCCCGTTGGCGAGCATCAGGCGGAACTGCTGGTGGATTGCATGGGCAGCCGCGTCGTGCTGGAAAGCAGCAGCGGCTTTGCGGATGAGCTCACGCTATCAGGTCAGACCGTGGCCGATTTCCACCGGGCTCTTGGCGAATTGCTGCAGCGCGGCGGGGTCGAAGTCTCACTGGCGGGCGGGCCGAACGAGGTGGACCCCGCAGTGCCGTTCGCACAGGACCGGCGGGAACGGATTTGGGATGCCGGGACTGTTCGCCGTCTCCATGCGGCATTTTCGACAGCCAACAGGGTATTCGAACGGTTCCGCACGGGCTTCGTCGGCAAGTCCAGTCCGTCGCATCTGTTTTGGGGCAGTCTGGATCTTGCCGTGACCCGATTTTCCGGAAGGAAGGCGCCGCTTCATCCGGGCGGCATTCCCAACCTGCCCGATGCCGTAACGCGCGAGGCGTACAGCCACGAGGTCGCCAGCTTCGGCTTCTGGCTTGGCGGCGGCGGGATGGAGGAGGCTGCGTTCTATGCCTATGGCTATCCGGTGCCGACCGGTTTGCCGCACGCGCGCCTTCAGCCCGAGGCCGCCCGCTGGCACGACGGGTTGCGTGAATTCGTGCTCCCCTATGCTCGCGTGCGAGACGCTGTTGACCCCGACGCGACCTTGTTGCAATTCCTGGAGTCAAGCTATGCGGCCATAGCAGAGCTGGCTGGCTGGGACCGCCGAGCGCTGGAGGTGCCAACCGGTCGCGTGGGCGCACCGCGAGAATTGCCGTCAGAGCTGTGAGGACAAAGATCATGCAACGTTGGATGAGCGCGGCAACAGCGGCGCTGGTGGTCGCGTCCTGCGCTTCGGTGCCTTCTGCTCCTCAACCGCAAACGTCCCTGCAATACACTGACCTGACAGATGAATTCGCGGCCGCTTACGACCGGGGGGCCGGTCTTTCGGATACCGATCGGGCCGCTGCCATCCGTCACGAGATGGAGCCCATGCTTCCCGGCTTTTACGATCCTGCCCGGTTCGGTCAGGGTGCGGCGGAATACGAAGGACGCATGGCGAACTACATGGCTGAATACCCCGCGCGGCGCGATGCTACCGCCGCGGTGGCGCGACGCTTCGCCGCAATGTTCGACCCCGCCGTGGCCGACTTTGAGCGCCGTATCGGCCCGCTGCCGACCTATACGCCGGTACTCCTGGTGGTTTCGATGGGTGAATTCGACGGAGCCACCCGCGATCTGGGCGGGCGCAGTCATCTGCTGTTCGGCGCGGACATGATCGCGCAATATCACGGCGGCGAAGCCCGCGCGTTCGTGCAACATGAATTGTTCCACATCTATCATGGCGGGCGCTTCGCCGGATGCGCGGAAGTGTGGTGCGCGCTGTGGAGCGAAGGGCTGGCAACTTATGCCGCGCAGCAACTCAATCCCGGCGCGAGCGATGCCGAACTGCTGCTGACTATCCCAAACCCCATCCGGCCCGCCCTGGAAACCCACCGCGCAGAAGCGGTATGCGCGGTGCTGGCCCGGCTCAATTTTCGCGACCTGGCAGCCCGCAACGCGCTATTTTCCGGTGCTCGGCTGTCGTCCAACCTGCCGCCGCGCTTCGGCTATCTCGTCGGCCTTTGGGTCGCTGCCGATCTTGGCAGCACACGCAGCCTCAACGCTTTGGCTGAATGGAACGGGCCGGAACTACGCGCCGCCATCGAACGATCGCTCGGCAACATGGCGGACTGCACCTAGGCAGGCAGCATCACCGTTTTCAGGTTCATGAACTCGTGCAGACCATGCCGCGACAATTCGCGACCATGCCCCGACCGCTTGATCCCGCCGAACGGCGCGCGAACGTCGGAGGCGAGCACCTGGTTCACCGCCGTCATCCCAGCCTCGATTTCGCAGATGAAGCGGTCCTGCTCTCCGTTGTCCTGGGTCCACACCGACGAGCCGAGGCCGAAGGGAATAGCGTTAGCCAGTCGTATCGCGTCCGCGATGTCCGCTGCGCGGTACACTTGCGCGACCGGGCCGAAGATTTCTTCCCGCGCGGTTTCACTGTCCGGCGGCACGTCGGTCAGCACGCCCGCGGTGAGAAAGGCGCCTGGGCCTTCCGGCTGCTGCGGGACAAGCGCCACGCGCGCACCTTCCTGCTGCGCCCTGGCGACCTGTTCCAGCACGGTTTCGCGCTGCTCGAACGAGGAGAGCGGCCCCATATCGGTCGCCTCGTCGAATGGATCGCCCGCCCGCACCTGTGCCATCGCTTCCACGAAGCGCGCAAGGAAGTCGTCGTAGATCTCGGCATGAACGATCATCCGCTTGCCGCAGATGCACGATTGCCCGGTGTTCTGGATGCGCGCCTTGACCGCCGACTGCACTGCTTCATCAAGGTTGGCGGAGGGCATGACGATGAACGGGTCCGACCCGCCGAGTTCAAGCACGACCTTCTTGAGGTGCCTGCCCGCAGTCTCCGCCACCGCCGCGCCCGCCTCCTCGCTCCCGGTCAGAGTTACGGCGACCACGCGGCTGTCGGCGATGATCCGCGCCACCGGGCCTGATCGGATAGGCAGGTTCTGGAACAGGCCGTCAGGCGCGCCCGCCTCTTGCATCATATCCTCGATCAGCGCCGCGACGCCCGCAACGCTGCTGGCGTGTTTCAGAAGCCCCGTGTTGCCTGCCAGAACGGTCGGCGCGAGAAAGCGGACGACCTGCCAATACGGGAAGTTCCACGGCATGACGGCCAGCACCGGGCCAAGCGGCAGCCAGCGTCCTTCCGCCACCCGCCCGCCCTCCAGATCCCAGCGTTCGGGAACGAGAAGGGCCGGACCTTCTTCAGCGAGGTAGCGGAAGAGTGCGGTGCATTTTGCCACCTCAGCCTTGGCCGACGCGAACGTCTTGCCCATTTCGAGGGTAGCCTGCCGGGCAAGCCGATCGCTGTTCGCCTCGTACACTTCGGCCAGACGCGCCAGCAGCGCGGTACGTTCTTTCAGCGGCGACGAGCGCCACGAGGCGAAAGTATCCTGCGCGGCTGCCAGCGCGCCCTCGATCCCTGCCTCGCTCAGTTCCTCGTAGTCGGCGAGCTTCTCGCCAGTGGCGGGGTTGGTGGTGGTGATCATACCGGACTGCCCTCACGATGCTGTTGCAGCTTTCCCCAGCGGTGCCGGGCAACCCCGGCACTGTCAATCGGGGGTCTCGCCGGTCGCCAGCGAGTGGCCGCGTGCCGGCGCTGGGGCGACAAAATCAGCTGTGCGCCGCGATGAATTCTTCCACCACCGGCGCGATCTTGCCGCGCCATTTGCTGCCGTTGAATATGCCGTAATGGCCCGCGCCCTCGGCCATGTAGTAACGCTTGCTGGCATCGGGGAGGTTGGGCGTAAGCTTCAGCGCCGCCCTGGTCTGCCCCAGGCCCGATATGTCATCCCGCTCTCCCTCAATGGCAAGCAGTGCGGTTCGGGTGATATCGCCCAGGTCGATGCGCTTGCCGCGATGCACGAACGTTCCGTTGGGCAGCGAATGCTTCTGAAACACCTCCTCGACCGTCTGGAGGTAGAATTCCGCCGTCATGTCGCAGACGCTGCGGTATTCCTCGTAGAAGTCCTTGGTCGCCTGCGCGCTTTCATGATCGCCGACGGTCAGATGCTTGAACATCTCGTAATGGCTCATGAGGTGGTTGCCCAGATTCATGGTCATGAAGCCCGCCAGCTGCATGAAGCCGGGATAGACCCGCCGGCCGGCACCTTCATAACGCAACGGTACTGCGGCGATGACGTTGTTGCGGAACCAGCTGATCGGGCGGTTCATGGCGAGGTCGTTGACCGATGTGGGGGACTCGCGCGTGTCGATCGGGCCGCCCATCATGGTCAGCGTCAGAGGTGTCGCGGGATGCTGCTGCGCGTTCATCAGCGCGGTGGCGGCCAGGGCGGGCACCGACGGCTGGCACACCGCCATCATGTGCGCGCGCGCCTCTCCCTGGGAGCCGAGGTGATCGAGAAAATCGACCAGGTAGTCGATGTAGTCGTCCAGATCGAACCTTCCGGCTGCCAGCGGCACTTCGCGGGCATCGGCCCAGTCGGTGATGAAGACATGTGCGCCTTCCACCATGCGCTCCACCGTGCCGCGCAGCAGGGTCGCGTAATGCCCGCTCATCGGCGCGACGATCAGCAGGCGCGGCGCGTCGGCGGGCAGGCCATCACGGCGGAAGGAGAGGAGGTCGCCGAAAGGTTTTCTGAGGACAACGGACTGGGTGATCGGCCAGCTTGTCCCGCCCACCTCGACCGCTTCGATCCCGAACTCCGGCTTGCCTCGCGGGGCGGTAGCATGGGCAAACACCTCAAGCGCAGAAGCGGCGATCGGGCCCAGGCCGCCATAGGCAAGGGGATTTGCGGGATTGCTCAGCATTTCCGCCCCGACCCCGGCCCAGGCACTCGCCCCGTCCAGCCAGGAACGCTGCAATTCGTGGGCATGGTAAAGCATTGGCAATCCCTGTTTTGCTGTGACCCGGAAGCCGGGAACAGCTGAAGTGGCGCTTTTGCCGCCAAGTTGCAATGCAGCATCTGTTCTGCAGCACCGCGTCGCCGGTGGTTGCTCCGTGTGGCTTTTGCCCGCGTGCTGCTCTAAACAGCCGTCCATGGCGACCGACCCGACGCAGCGCGATCCTGCCGATACCCACACGGTGCGCAATGACGCGGATGATGGGCTGGGGGGTGTCACGGAGCTGTTGGCGCAGCCGCAGCGTGCGCGCTCGCTCGGCCCGCTGCGGATGATCTGGGAGGCTGCCCGGAACTATCCGGACAAGGTGGCGCTGGCGCTGGTGGCATTGACCATCACCGCCTTGGCAACCCTCGCCATACCGGCTGGCTTCAAGCTCATCATCGACCGGGGCTTTTCCGCCGGCGGCGATCCGGCCGATATCGGGCGCTGGTTCCGTTATCTGCTGGGCATCGTCGTCGTCCTGGGGATCGGGACGGCCATGCGCTTCTACTTCGTGAGCTGGCTGGGCGAACGCGTGGTGGCCGATATCCGCCTTCGGGTGCAGGAGAACCTCTTGCGGCTCGCCCCTTCCTTTTACGAGGAGAACAGCCCGCGCGAGATTTCCAGCCGCATGACGTCCGATACCGCGATCATCGAACAGGTGGTGGGCACCACGGTGTCGGTGGCGCTGCGCAACACGTTGATGGGCGTGGGTGGGACGATCTACCTGTTCTACCTGATGCCGCGCCTCACGCTGGGGCTGCTGCTGGGCTTGTCGCTGCTCCTGCCCGTGGTGGTGTTCGCCGGACGCCGGCTGCGCAACGTGTCCCGCTCCAGCCAGGACAAGGTGGCAACCATCGGCGCGCTGGTGGCGGAGACACTCGGCGCGATGAAGGTGGTGCAGGCATTCAACCAGGAGGTGCGGGAGACCGGCCGCTTCCGCGACGCGGTCGAGGCGACGTTTGCCACGGCCAAGCGGCGCATCCTGATCCGCGCCGCGCTGACCTCGCTGATCATCATTGCCGTATTCGGCGCGATCACGCTCATCATGTGGCGCGGCGCGCTGGCCGTCGCCAGCGGAGAGGTCACGGGCGGCACCATTGCGGCATTCGTCATAACCGGCGGGCTGGTCGCCGGCTCGTTCAGTGCGCTGACCGAAGTGTTCGGCGACCTGCTGCGCGGCGCAGGCGCGGCCAGCCGCCTGTCCGAACTGCTCGCCGAACAACCGGCCATCGCGCCGCCCCGACGCCCGCAGGCGCTGCCCGAACCGCCGCGCGGCAGCCTGTCCTTCCGCCAGGTGACGTTCCGTTACCCCACTCGTCCCGACGTGGCGGCGCTCAAGGATTTCACCCTGGAGGTGCAGCCGGGCGAGACGGTGGCCATCGTTGGCCCGTCTGGAGCAGGCAAATCCACCATTTTCCAGCTGGCCGAGCGGTTCTACGATCCCCAGGCGGGCTCGGTGCGGCTGGACGGGGTTCCGCTAACCGAAGCCGACCCCGCGCAGATTCGCCGCCGCATCGCGCTGGTGCCTCAGGACGGCGTGCTGTTTTCCGCCAATGCCCGCGACAATCTGCGTTACGGCAACTGGGAAGCTGATGACGCGCAGATATGGGAAGCGGCGCGGGCGGCCAATGCGGACGCATTCCTGCGCGCGCTGCCCGATGGGCTGGACACCTATCTGGGGGAGGATGGCACGCGGCTTTCGGGTGGTCAGCAGCAGCGGATCGCCATCGCCCGCGCGATCCTGCGCGACGCGCCCATTCTGTTGCTGGACGAGGCGACCAGCGCGCTTGACGCTGAGTCCGAACAACTGGTGCAGCAGGCGCTCGACCGGCTGATGCAGGGCCGCACCACACTCGTTATTGCCCACCGCCTGTCCACCGTACGCGCGGCGGACCGGATTGTTGTCATGGACGATGGCCAGATAGTGGAGCAGGGCACGCACCGCGTGCTGACGGAACGAGGCGGGCTGTATGCCCGGCTCGCGGCGCTGCAATTCGGCCGGGAAGCGGCGTAAACCATTTGACTTGCTGGTCCGGGGCTGTCTTGTCGCGCGCGACATGGACACCACCATCACCGCAATCCTGCTCGGCATTCTGGAAGGGCTGACGGAATTCCTGCCAGTCTCCTCGACCGGGCATTTGATCCTCGCATCCGAATTCCTGGGCTACAACCCGGCGCAATGGGCGCAGTTCAACGTCGTGATCCAGCTGGGCGCCATCATGGCCGTCGTCGTGACCTACTGGCGCACCTTCTGGAACATGGGCACGGGGTTCGTGCGGCGACAGCCAGAGGCGTTGCGGTTCGTGCGCAACATTCTGGTCGGTTTCCTGCCCGCGGCGGTGATCGGGATATTCGCCAAGGACACGATCAACATCATGCTGGAGACGCCCCTTGTAGTCGCCATCGCGCTGATCGTCGGGGGTGTGGCCATTCTCGTTATCGAACGGCTTGTCACGCCAGGCGAGGAAACGGGGGTCGGCAACATGCCGTGGCGAACGGCTGTGGCGATTGGCGTCGTGCAATGCCTGGCGATGATTCCGGGCACCAGCCGGTCGGCCGCCAGCATCCTTGGTGCTCTGGCCATGGGAGTGGGGCGAAAGACTGCGGCCGAGTTCTCCTTCTTCCTGGCAGTCCCCACCATGCTCGGCGCCGCGACGGTCAAGATCGTGTCAGAGCCGGACAAGCTGCTCGCCGGCGGGGGGCTGGTCGGCTGGAACGAGATAGCCATCGGCCTGGTTACGGCTTTCCTGGTCGCGCTGGTAATCATCCGTGCCTTTGTGGCGTTCGTGTCGAAGCGCGGGTTCAGCCCCTTTGCCTGGTATCGCATAGCGCTGGGCAGCTTTGCGCTGATCTGGCTGCTGGGGTGAACCAGCGCCGCCGGTGATGCGAACAGGCCACGAACTGTTCTGCTTTGAAGCATTGGCCAGAAACGCCGGAACCAAGAGGGTCAGGGTCCTGTTCTTCGGGTCAGTCATAAGGAATATTGCACCGTGGGCCTGATCCTTCTTGTCACAGTGGGCGCGACGTTCGGCTTGCTGGTGGCGCTGCTTCTGGAAGTGAGGAGCTTTGGCGACCTGTCGGCCAACGTGGCGGCGGGGGCCGGCGGTGCGGTAACGATCGGCGGGGTTGCAAACCCTGTGTCCCTGCTGGAAGGTCTCGCGGCCAACGCACTGCTGGTGGCGGGGCTGGGGGCGCTCGTGTTCATCGCCGTCGCCAACTTCGTGCGATCGAGAGCCTGACCGTCTTGCCAGCAGGCACATCCGTTTGACAATTCGCTGGTCCGGCAGGCTCGGACTGCGCTAAGTGACCGGCTCCAAACAAACAGAAGGGGATCCAACATGAAGACACGTTTCACGACAGGAATGGTTGCCGCCGTGGCGGTGCTGGGCCTGGCGGGCTGCAACAGCCCGGCTGAAAATGCCGCAGAGCAGCGCGCCGATGCCGTGGAGGATTCGGCCGAAGCGCGCGCTGACGCACTCGAAGATCAGGCAGACAGGGTCGATGGCCCCGCCGCAGATCGCCTCGAAGCGCAGGCCGATGCGGTTGAAGATGCCGGCGAAGCGCGCGCCGATCAGATCGAACGGTCTGCCGAAGGCATGTAAACATCTGCCGCATGGCGGCGTAAGGCGCGGCCCCGGAGCGATCCGGGGCCGTTTTCCTGTGTGGCTCAGACCGGCTGCGCACCGCTGCCGCGGCCACCGCGCAGATGATATTCCTGGGTTCCGCGATGCAATACGTCGTCGAGGTCAATTACCGCCGTGTTGGCATAGGTGAAGCCGGGCGACAGGCTGCGGTAAAGGCGGTCGAAATCCCGCTCTACGGTCTGATGATACAGATCTTCGAAACTTTCGACGACGAAATACGTCGGTTGCAGATCGCTGATGACGTAGTCGGTGCGCATCACCCGGTCCACGTTCAGCATGATGCGGTTGGGACTTTGCGCCTGCGTGGCGAAGACCACCTCCGCCGGGCCTGACAGGATGCCGGCACCATACGCCTTTATCCCGTCGCCCTCCTGGATCAGGCCGAATTCCACCGTGTACCAGTACAGCGCCCCCAGCGCCTTGAGGCGGTTGAAGCGCATGGCCTTCCATCCGGCCCGACCATATTCCTGCATGTAGTCGGCAAATGTCGGGTCGGTCAGCATCGGGACATGGCCGAACACGTCATGGAACACGTCCGGCTCCTGGATGTAGTCGAACGTCTCGCGGGTGCGGATGAAATTGCCCGCCGGAAAACGCCGGTTCGCCAGATGCCAGAAGAATACGTGGTCGGGAATCAGCATGGGCACGGGCACCACGCTCCATCCGGTGAGGCGGCCTAGCTCCTCGCTCAGAACCTCGAAATCCGGAACCCCGCCGCGCCCAAGGTCCAGCTTCTCCAGCCCTTGCATAAAGGCGGTTGCGGCCCGGCCGGGCAAAATCTCCATCTGGCGCGAGAACAGGTCATCCCAAACCCGATCGTCTTCGGCTGAATAGTCGGTCTGGCGCGGCTCCAGCCAGTCGTCCCCTACGTGAGCCGGCTTCTGCAGCGGCGCGGTGTAAACCGTTTCCGCCAGGTCCGGCAGGCGTTCGAACTCGCCGATTCGTTCCATGACGGTGGCCATGCGCTCGCTCCTGTTCCTGTTTCGTCGATGCTGGCGCTAGCGTAACACGCCTGGGATGCAGATGGTATCAGCGCGCTGTCCCGCAAGGTTTCTGTGGCACCAATCTCGACGGGCAAGATCTCAGCGCAGCGTTGCAGCTGCCCGCGTAATTTGGCGCCCGTCGCCAGCGAGGGCCGCGAGTTCCAATTCCCCCTCCACCGCCGCCTGACGCAGAACCAGATGCAGCGGTTCGCCCGCAATCGCCGGGCTGAGACCCCGAAAGCTGAACTCGCGCAGAGCGTTTTCGCCGTACCGCGCAGCCGCCAGTTGCAGCAGCAGGCTGGCGAGCAGCGGGCCGTGCACCACAAGCCCGCGATACCGTTCCACCTCCCGCGCGTACGGCAGGTCGTAGTGGATCCGATGCGCGTTGAACGTCAGCGCCGAATACCGCATCAGCAGCGCAGGAGCGGGTGTGATTACGCGGTGCGTCTCCCATGGGGCAGGATCGAACGTTTCCGCAGCCGGGACCGGCAGCGCGAGCGGCGTATCGGACGCCGCTGCCTCGCGGAAGACGATTGTCTGAACCTCGCGCAGTGCCGGCACCGCGTCTGCGGTCAGTATCTCATGCTCCACCTCGACAAACACCAGCCGTCCGCTGGTGCCCGCCTTCTCCGTGATAGAAAGAATGCGGCTGTTACGCTCTACGTCCTGACCAATCACAAGCGGCGCCTGAAAGACGATGCTGCTCCCTGCCCACATGCGGCGGGGTAGCGGGATTGGCGGCAGGAAGCCGGGTGCTTGCGTATCACGGCGCGGATGCCCGTCCGCGCCCAGCCGGGCTGTTGGCGCGGCGGGATTGGCAAGGCAGAAGTGGATGCCCTGCGGCATCGTATCATTGTCTGCGCGGGGGAGGTCGAAGGTGGCCAACCACCGCCCTGCCAGCGGGTCGGACAGCTGCTCGGACTGGCTAAGTCTAGGCCCTATCCAGTTCTTCCATTGCGAGGCGATCACTCCGCATCATTTTCCTGCAAGGCGGTGACCGCGCGCGACCGCGCTGATGAGGCCCGCCTCACTGCGGTGTCGTCGATTGCGGCGACACTGCGGGTGTTGGCGAGGCTGCCGGAGTTGCCGGGGTAGCGGCAGGTGCGCCGGTCGCAGGAGTGCCAGCTGCGGGCGCGCCGGTTGCGTCCACACCGCCTTCAACGGGCGGCTCATCCACTGGAACATCAGTGTTGGCGTTCGGATCGGCGACCGGCACGGCCGTTACGTTGGTGAGCGGCTCGTTGGCGGGGATTTCAACCGTGTCGGCCTGCGCCTCCACCGACGCGTCCTCGTAGTTTCCGCAGGCGGTCAGTGCCAGGGCGGGCAGGAGAACGAATGCAGCGGTTCTGATGGTCATGGGCGAAATCTTTCCGGTGAAACGACGCGCGTGGAATAGCGGGTGGTCCAGGTCCGCGCAATCGGCTTGCGCGCGTGTCCGGAACTGCCGCCGCACAGTCACCGTTCGCTGAACATGCGGGTTTCAACGATCGATCGCCGAACAAGGCCGCAGCGCCCGCAACCGGGGCGCAAACACCGCTTCTGCCCCGATTGCGGGGAACTGATCGAGCAAGGCCGTGCCGCCAAGCCGTGGCAACGATCCTGCCCCGCTTGCCAAACGCGGCCGTCCGCGGTCTAGCGTCTGCCTCATGCCACGCTCTCCCTTCATCTGGTTGCAGCACGCGCTGCCCCAGCATGGCCTGTCGAAACTGGCCGGCCGTTTCGCTGCGAGCGAGAACCCGCTGGTGCGCGACCTCCTGATCCGCCGGTTCGTACGCGCCTACGGTGTCGATATGGCGGAAGCGGAGCGGGAGGAGGGCAAATATGCATCGTTCAACGACTTCTTTACCCGCTCGCTCAGGCCGGGCGCACGGCCGCTGGCCGATCCTGACCGGTTCATCCTGAGTCCGGCGGATGGCGCGGTCAGTCAGCTTGGCCGGATCACTGGCGGGAGCATCCTCCAGGCGAAGGGGCACGAATACAGCGCGGCCGAACTGCTGGCGGGCGATCACGTGCTCGCGGAGCGGTTCGCAGATGGTAGCTTTGTCACCGTCTATCTCAGTCCGCGCGATTACCATCGGGTTCACATGCCTGTTGCCGGGACATTGCGGCAGACGCGCTATGTCCCCGGCAAGCTGTTTTCCGTCAACACGGCCACTGCCGGCGGGGTGCGCAAGCTGTTCGCCCGCAACGAACGGCTGGTCAGCCTGTTCGACACGCAACTGGGGCAAGTGGCAGTCGTAATGGTCGGCGCCATGATCGTCGCCGCCATCGAAACGGTCTGGGGCGGACGGGTGCAGCCCCATGGCCGCGCGGTGGTCGAGCACAGCTTCCCCGCGAACGGGGCAGGCGCCGTGCAGCTTGCTGCCGGGGCCGAAATGGGGCGGTTCCTCCTCGGCTCTACCGTGGTGCTGCTGTTCGAGCCGAAACGGGTAGAATGGCTGGAAGAACTGGGCGAACTTTCCGTGCTGAAAATGGGTGAAGCGATCGGGCGGCGGGTCTAGCCCAGCAAGTGTCCCGCCCGGTCGCGCTTGGTCGCCAGATACCGCGCGTTGTGCCGGTTGCCGCCTTGTTCATGCGGCACCCGCTCAACCACGCTGATCCCCGCATGCTCCAGCGCCGCCACTTTCGCGGGATTGTTGGTCAGCAGCCGCACGTGATCCACATGGATCAGCCGCAACATCGCCGCCGCGGTGGGGAAATCGCGCGCCTCGTCCGGCAGGCCAAGCCGCTCGTTTGCGTCCACGGTATCGAAACCCTGATCCTGCAGGCGGTAGGCTCTGAGCTTGTTCACCAGACCGATACCCCGCCCCTCCTGCCGCAGATACAGCAGTGCCCCCCAGCCGCCGCCCGCTGCCTCCGTTGCCATCCGGGCGAGAGCCCCATCGAGCTGCGGGCCGCAATCGCATTTGAGGCTGCCGAACACATCTCCGGTCAGGCATTCGGAATGCACGCGGACCAGCGGCACCCGTTCGGCCCGCCGTTTGCCGATCACGAGGGCGGCGTGTTCGCGCAGATCGTCAGGTTTGCGGAACACGAGGATTTCGGCATCCTCTGCGGCATGTGTGGGCAGCTGCGCACGCGTGGCGATGAACAGGCGGGCGGGGTCGGTCCACGCCGAAAGATCTGCGGGGGAGACGGTAACAGGCTCGCCTGCCGCGTGCGGCGCGACGAGGAAGGCGGGCAGGATGCCGGCCAGCCTCGCCAGTTCCAAAGCGGTTTCGGCGGACCGCGTCCATTCCATGCCCATGGCGACGAACGGCCCCTTCAGCGGGTTCGCCAGATCGAGCGCGGGGTCGGCCACAGCAGTCGCACTGCCCAGACCGAATGGCTCAGCCCCTCGGATCAACACCGGCGAACGGGGGTCCGCCGCTTCCCTCTGATTGGCAAGCTTGAGGGTGGCGGCGCGCGCCGCTGAAAGCAGCATGGTCTGGGCCTGCGCCGCCGGAGCCGCTGCCGTTTCGACCGGGAGCAGAACTGGTCCGCCCGCCACTTCGATCGGCCATCCATGCCGCAAGGCGTCGATCGCCTGTGCCGCCCGGCGCGCTGGAGACGGGCCGTTGCCGTTCAGAGCACGAACTCCGTGATGAGCGGGACATGATCGGACGGCTGCGGCCAGTCGCGCGCTTCTTCCACCACCCGGTGCCCTGTCGCCTGAGCGGCGAGCTGTGGGCTGGCCCACATGTGGTCGAGCCGCCGGCCGCGGTCGCCCTTGCGCCAGTCCGCCGCCCGGTAGCTCCACCAGCTGTAATACCGTTCCGGAGCGCGGATATGTTCGCGGCCGATATCGGACCAGCCATGCGCGTCCATGAAGCGGGTCAGCGCAGCGACCTCGATCGGCGTATGGCTGACGACCTTGAGAAGTTGCCGGTGGTTCCAGACATCGCTTTCCAGCGGCGCTACGTTGAAGTCGCCCACGATCAGCGTGGGCCGCTCTACCGTGTCAGCCCAGCGGGTCATTCGCTCCAGAAAATCGAGTTTCTGTCCGAACTTGGGGTTCAGATCGCGGTCGGGCAGATCGCCGCCGGCGGGAACATAGACATTCTCCACCAGCACGTCATGGCCGAGCAGTTCCACCCCGACATGCCGTGCCTCGCCATTGTCCTGCCAGTCGTTGCGGCTGATCTCGCGCAGCGGCAGGCGGCTGACGGTGGCGACGCCGTGATAGCCTTTCTGGCCGTGGACCGCGACGTGCGGATAGCCGGCGGCGGCGAATGCTTCGTAAGGAAACTGATCCGCTTGGCACTTGATCTCCTGCAGACAGAGTACGTCGGGCGCGTACCCGTTCAGGAACCGCTCGACCAGCGGCAGGCGCAGGCGGACGGAGTTGATGTTCCAGGTGGCGATGCTGACCATGGCCTCATGCTCTAGGTAGCGGGCAGTGACGCCGCAAGGTGTGACGGAGATACGAAAAACCCCCGTCCCGGGGGCGGTGGGACGAGGGTTCGTTTTCAGCGTTCGTCACGCCTGTGGCGCCGGTCTGGCGCGGGGCGGTTAACAGGGGGGAACACCGACTCCCGCAACCGGCTCACAAACATGGTTTACGCCGGATCTGCTTGCTGAGATGTGAATGGGGCCCGGCGGTTCAGCGGCCAGGCTCTTCCACTCGTCTGCCAGCCGTTCTCGGTCAGCGACCGGCTGCCCGGCGCGGGTCGCGGAAGGTGAACGCGCTGTCTGCGATAGGCATGCCGAACCGCTGATTCGCCAGCCGAACGGTGGTGCGGTTATTCTGTGCATCGAGTGCGACCCAGTGGGTCAGCTTCAACCCGCCAGGCGCGTTTGCATCGCGCACGAAGATCAACGTGATCACGCCGAACTCGGGCCTTTGCGGGTCGCGCACCTCGATGGACAGCACGTCCGGGTTGCCGGTCTGCACCGCGCGGCCATAGCGGGAGATATCCCGGTTCGGATCGAGCAGGGCGCCCAGCGGCGAATTGCTGATCGGCCAGCGCTGCACTTGGTTCACGTCATAGTCGACGAGGTAGAGCGAGCGACCGTTGGACACCACCAGCATGTTGGTGCCGCGCCCGTATTCAAAGCGGATCTTGCCCGGCCGTTTCAACGACAGGACACCGCGCACGGTCTGGCCGGCGCGGTCGGTCTGCGTGAAATCCGCCTGCATGGTGCTGATCGCGCGCAATGCGGCAGCGGCGCGGTTCACGTCGCTGGTCGCCTGCGCGGCAACGGGTGCTGCGGGCAGCATCGTGGCCACCGGCACGGTGAAGGCAAGCCCCGCCACAACAAGTGACAAGGTCAGTTTGCGGGTGAATGGCAATGTCATGCTCCGATCGTTAGGTCCGGAGCGTTGAACAGCGAGTGAACTTGCGTGGTTCCCGCCGTTCAGCAGCGATCACTTGATCTTGGCTTCCTTGAACTCGACATGCTTTCGCACGACGGGATCGTATTTGCGGAAGGTCATCTTCTCGGTGATGTTGCGCGGGTTCTTCTTGGTGACATAGAAGAAACCCGTATCGGCCGTGGAGACGAGACGGATCTTGACGGTTGCGGGCTTCGCCATGGTGTATTCCTGAGGTCCGAGACGGGGCGTTCACCCCAAACAAACAGGCGACGCAAAAGCGCCGCCCTGGGTTGCCGGCGCTTTGATGGATTTGCGCGGGCGAGTCAAGCAGAGGGGTTTACCACTCCACCTTTCCCCGTCCCGCCTTTACCTCGCTCCGCGCCTTCTTGCCCGCCAGCCGCTTCACCTTGCCCACGCGGTTCAACCGTGTCTTGGCACGGGGCTTGGGACGGCGCTGCGCCTCTTCCAGCAGGGCGACCAACTTTTGCCGCGCATCCGCCCGGTTCGCCTCTTGCGTGCGGTGTTCACCCGCAGTGATGAGGATGTCGCCCGAGGGGGTCAGGCGATGGCCGGCCACCTCGCGCAGGCGGGCGAACACCTCCGGTGTCAGGCGGAGGCGGAAGGCGTTGACCCGCAACTGCACGTTGGTGGCGACCTTGTTTGCGTTCTGCCCGCCGGGACCGCTTCCGGCGAGGAAGCTTTCCTCGGCCAGAGCATTGGCCCGGGCGATCAGGTCGTCGTCCACTCCAGGTCTTCCGTGATTCCCAGCCGCCGGAAATCGGCAGGCAGCGGGGCTGTCGCCGCAATATCTTCCTTACCGTCGCGCGGCAGGACGAGCCGTTCGGCGTGCAGCATGGTACGACCTGCCCGCCGGTCGCGTCGACCATAGACCGGATCGCCAAGCAAGGCCGCGCCGAGGCCGGCGGCGGCGTGGATGCGGATCTGATGGGTGCGCCCGGTCACGGGGCGGAACCGGACAAGAGTGAGGCCGCCGGCCTGCGCCAGCCTGTCCCAGTGGGTGACGGACGGCTTGCCCTTTCTGGCTGCGATCATCCGCCAGCCGCTCTCAGCGCTGCTGATCTTGGCCAAAGCCAGTTCGATGGTGCCGGTTGGCGCGTCGACCACGCCGTTCAGGATCCCGAGATAGGATTTCTCGACCGTCCGCTCCTCAAACGCTCGGGCGAAGCGTTTGAGTGCCTTGGGATTGCGAGCGAGCAGCAGGCAACCCGAAGTGTCGGTGTCGAGCCGGTGGACGGCCGCGGGACGCCGCTGGAAACCAAACCTCAGTTCGCCTAGGTAATCCTCGAGCGACTCTGTTCCGGATCGCGGGCGATCCACCGGCAGGCCGGCCGGCTTGTCGATGACCAGCGCCTCGGCATCTTCGAACAGGATCGGCGGGTGGGTCATGTGTCCGCCAAGGCTGCGGGGCAAAGGCCGCGCACAGCGTTTCCGATAAGGAATCCGCCTGCAAGATCGGCCGGCGTCACCGACCCCTCCCGAGCGCGACCGGCGTCGACCAGCGATCGGCGCAGGACGCCGGGCAGCAGGCCGCAGGCCAACGGCGGGGTGACGAGCATGCCATTTTCAGCCGGTACGAACACATTGGTGATTGACCCTTCGCTAATCTCCCCAGCCGGGGTCAGCAGCAGCGCTTCGTCCGCGCCAGCGGCCTGCGCCGCTGCCAGCGCATCCTCGTAAAAGCCCCGGTCAGAGCTTTTGTGCCTGAGGCGCCAGTCCCCATCGTCGACCGGCCGCGGCAGGATGATGCAGCGGGCCGGGTCGGGCCATGGGTCAGGGACGGGCTGCACCGTCATGGCGACCCGGCCGCTGCGGACCAGCCTGATCCGAATGACGCTTCGCCGGTCCACCCGGAACAGCGCCGCCTGGATCAGATTGCGCGTATCGTGCGCGTCGAAGGCAAATCCCAGGGTTCTGGCGCTTCGATCCAGCCGTTCCAGATGCAACTGAAGGAGGTCGATGCCGCGGTCTTCATGGAACAGCATGGTTTCCACAAGATCGAAGTCGGCGGCGCGCCATTCAGGACTGCTCGCGCGGACGAAGGCGCCCTTGACCAGGCATTCGCGCCATTCCGCCAGCGGGTCGCTGTCGGCAAGGATGGCCGAACCCACGCCCATCCGGGCAATCCCGCGCCAGTTTTCGACCGGGGTGAGGCGCAGCGTGCGGATCGCCACGTTCCACGCCATGTCGCCGCCTGCCTCCCACCGCCCGATTGCGCCGCAATACGGTCCGCGTGGTGCTCCTTCGGCCTCTCGGAGCAGTTCCATCGCCCTCAGCTTGGGCGCGCCTGTGATCGAGCCGCAGGGAAACAGCGCGCGAAGCACATCCAGCCGCGCGGTGCCAGGCCGCAGGCGAGCGTCCACCTCGCTGACCATCTGGTGCACGGTCGGATAGGTCTCCACCGCAAACGGCCGTTCGACGCGCACGCTGCCGTCCTGCGCCACACGGGAAAGATCGTTGCGCATCAGATCGACGATCATGAGGTTTTCCGCCCGCTCCTTTGCGGATGCGGCCAGCTCGTCGCGCAGCGCGGCATCCGTGGAGGGGTCAGCTGAGCGCGGCCGCGTTCCCTTCATCGGCCTGGCGCGGATCTGCTCCCCCCGCACCGACACGAACAGTTCCGGCGAGAAGGACAGCACCCAGTGCGTTCCATCGAAGATCAGCGCACCGTAGCCCGCCTCTGCGACCGGGCGCAGTCCGGCATACAGCGCCACCGGATCGCCGCGATAGCTGCCTGCCAGCTGAAAGGTGTAGTTGGCCTGGTAAATGTCGCCCGCGGCGATCGCCTCCTTCAGCCGGGCGACCTGCGCGGCATAGGTGCCGAGGCCGATCTGCGGGTCCAGCGGCCCGATCGCTGCGGGCAGCGCCTCGCTGTCGATCCGGCTGGCGAGAAAATCCGGCACATCGGCAGCCGGGATCGTCCGGCAATCCTTGAACAGGCCGAGCCACACAAGCGGGCCGTCGGCGCCGATGTGGCCTTCCGCGAGGCGCAAGGTGCTCTCATCCAGCGCATAGCCGGCTTCATAGCCGATCATCCCCGCCAACGTCCCGCCGCGTTCGGCGAGCGCGGCCTGCGCCTGTTCCAGCATGGGGAGCACCTGCTCAACCTGGCGCGCCACGAAAACCGCAGCCGGATTTTCAAACAACCGCGCGTCCGCCGGATCCCCGCCGCGCGCGTCATCAAGGAGGACAAAGGGGGTTCTCGCCGTCACTGTCCCAGCCATAAAGCTGGCGGAGCGAATTGGAAGAGGCGACGCAGGCTGCTCACCGCTTGACCCGCACCGCGTCGCGCGCGCAACGTGCGGAGCAAGCGGAGGGAGCGGCACATGCGGGATATCTTCATCGGATTGGCGGACAATGGCGACCGGCAGGTGCTGCACCTCGGCCGTGCCAATCGGCACGGGCTGATTACCGGCGCGACGGGAACAGGCAAGACGGTGACGCTGCAAACGCTGGCCGAGCAGTTTTCCGCTGCCGGAGTGCCGGTGTTTCTGGCCGATGTGAAAGGCGACCTAGCCGGCGTCGCGCTGCCCGGCTCTGCGAGCGCCAAGAACGCCGACAGCCTGCAGGCACGGGCACGGGAGGTGGGGCTTTCCAATTACACCTACAGCGACAACCCGGTGGTGTTCTGGGATCTGTACGGCGAACAGGGGCACCCGGTGCGCACCACCATTACGGAAATGGGGCCGCTGCTGCTCGCCCGGCTGCTGGACCTCAACGAAACGCAGGAGGGCGTGCTGCAGATCGTTTTCCGCTACGCCGACGATAACGCCCTGCTGCTGCTCGACCTCGGCGATCTCCAGGCGCTGCTGGCAATGGCTGCCACTCAGCCGAACATGTTCACCGGCAAATACGGGAACGTCACCAAGGCCAGCGTCGGCGCGATCCAGCGGCAGCTGCTGTCGTTCGAAGCGCAGGGCGCGGACCGTTTCTTCGGCGAACCGGCGCTGGAGATCGACGATTTCCTGCTGACGGACGAGAAGGGCCGCGGGTTCATCAACGTCCTCGCCGCCGAGCGGCTGATGCGCAGCCCCAAGCTCTACGCCACTTTCCTGCTCTGGCTGCTGGCGGAACTGTTCGAAAGCCTGCCCGAAGTCGGCGACCCGGACAAGCCGACCCTGGTGTTCTTTTTCGACGAGGCGCATCTGCTGTTCACCGATGCGCCGCGCGCCCTGCTGGAAAAGGTGGAGCAGGTGGTGCGGCTGGTCCGGTCAAAAGGTGTCGGTGTCTATTTTGTGACGCAGAACCCGCTCGACGTTCCAGAGCGGGTCGCGGGCCAGCTGGGCAACCGCATCAGCCACGCCCTGCGCGCCTTCACCCCGCGCGATGCCAAGGCGGTCAAGGCGGCGGCGGAGACGTTCCGCTCGAACCCGGAACTGGACGTGCGGACGGCGATCACCGAACTCAGGGTTGGCGAGGCGCTGGTTTCCACCCTGCTTCCGGATGGCGCCCCGTCGGTGGTGCAGCGCACGCTGGTGGCGCCGCCGCGCAGCCGGTTGGGGCCGCTCAGTCCCGGCGAACGGGCGGCAATCCAGGGCGCCAGCCCGCACGCCGGCAAGTACGAGGTGGCGGTGGACCGGGAAAGCGCGGAGGAGGTGTTGAACGCCAAGGCCGCCGATGCTGCAGCCACAGCCGAGGAGGTTGACGCCCGGGGCGAGCAAGCAGCTGCGGCTCGCCCGCGGCGAACCAGAACCATGTGGGAAAGGGCGGGCAGCGCTGCCGCAGGGGCCGCGGCCAGTTCGGCTGCCACCGTGCTGGCGGCCAAGGTGATGGGACGTACTACCCGCTCAGACCCGGTGCGCAACGCGACCACCGCCGCTGCGGGGGCCATCGCCACGGGGCTGGGCGGGGCGATCGCAGGACGTTTTGTGCGCAACCTGCTCGGCGGCCTGATGCGATAATGTCAGGCGGACCCCAATGGCAGACGGCGCGGAAGGGTTCACCCCTCCAACGCGCCGCCTAACGTCGCGGTTGTCCTAAGCCGATTACTCGCCCGACCGGCGCGATCCGCGCAGGGTTTCGCGGGCGGCCTGCCGCTCCTCCGCGCTGACGGTGCCGTCCCGATTGGTGTCCAGCCGATCGAAGCGTGCGGTGGCGGCAGCCACGAAGTCAGCCCTGCTGATCGTGCGTTCAGCACCGGAATTGGCCCGGCTCCAGGCTCCGCGGCGTTCGCCGCCTTCCGCGTTTCCGCGACGTCCCTGACGCATGGTGCGCTGTTCAGCGGCAGCGTTCCATTCGGCCCGGCTGATCTGCCCATCGCCATTGGTGTCGAGACGTTCGAACATCTGCTGGCGGCGCGCTTCGCGATCGCGCGCATCCAGCACACCATCATTGTTGGCGTCCATCCGCGCGAACGCCTGCTCGGCGCGCTCGGCGGCACTGGCGCGTGTCTGCTGTTGCGCATCCACCGCTTGTGCCATCGCCGCCGTGCTCGCCAGCAGGCCGGCCGCCGCAAGTGTGAAGGTCAGTTTTTTCATTATTCGCTCCTTGAATTGGCGTCATGAAGCATGGCCCGACGTATCTTTCAGCGGGCGGGCAGCGCGGTCTGCCGGGATGATTGTGGTGAACCGCAGGCTTCGTTGCGCCATTGATGCCAGCGACGGTATGACCTGTCAGTGAACGTCCGCGTTATTGCCCCGCAAGGTCGGCTATCGGCGCGCATTGCGTCAACAGCCAGTCGCGTGCCTCCCCGCTCAACTGGGGCGCCAGGACTTCTGCCACCCTGGCGTGATAGCTGTCGAGCCAGCTTCGCTCCGTTTGGGTCAGCAGTCCGGGTGTGATCAAGCGCCGGTCGATGGGTGCCAGGGTCAGCGTCTCAAAACCCAGGAAGCGTCCCTCCGCGCCTTCGATCTGCCGTTCCTCCACCAGCACCAGATTTTCGATGCGGATGCCGTATGCGCCTGCCTTGTAGTAACCCGGTTCGTTCGACAGGATCATGCCGGCGTAGAGCGGTTGGCCGGTACCCGCCTGGCCGCCGCTCGGCTTGGCGATCCGCTGCGGTCCCTCGTGAACGCTGAGGTAGCTGCCCACCCCGTGCCCCGTGCCATGGGCATAATCCAGGCCGGCGTCCCACAGGAACTGCCGCGCAAGCACGTCGAGCTGCCCGCCGCTGGTGCCTTCGGGGAAAACTGCACGGGCAAGGGCAATGTGTCCCTTCAGCACGCGGGTGAACCGGTCGCGCATTTCCGCCGTCGGGTTGCTCCCGTGCGGTTCATCGATCCACACGGTGCGGGTGATGTCGGTGGTGCCGTCGAGATACTGCCCGCCCGAATCGACGAGATAGATGCTGCCCGGCTCCAGCGTCCGGTTTGTTTCCGGTGTGACGCGGTAATGCACCACTGCCCCGTTGGGGCCGGCGCCGGATATGGTGTCGAAGGAGATATCCTTGAGCGCGCCGCTTTCCTCGCGCAATGCGCGCAGCTTGGCCGCGGCGGCAAGTTCGTCCACGCCCCCAACAGGCGCCTCCACGCTCAACCAGTGGAGGAAACGGACGATAGCGGCGCCGTCGCGCGCCTGCGCGGCCCGATGACCCGCTTGTTCGACGACGTTCTTGATCGCCTTGGGCAGCACAGTGGGATCGGTCGCGGTAACGATGGTGGCTCCCGCCTGCTCAAGCGCCTGCGTGATTGCCGCAACGCTGCGTTCCGGATCCACCCGCACTTTCTTGCCTGCAAGGGCACCCAGTGCCCCGGCGAAGGCGTCCCGGTCATGCACCCGCACCGCATTGCCCAGATGGTGGATGAGTTCCGGCGATTGCTTGGCCTTGGCAACGAACAGGTCGGCCGTGCCATCGGCATGAGCCAGCGCGAAGGAGAGCGCCAGAGGCGAGTTGGCCACGTCGCTGCCCCGGATGTTGAGCAGCCAGGCAACCGAATCGAGTGCGGAAATGACCGCCGTGTCCTCGCCCGCTGCCACCAGTTCGTCGGCCACGCGCGCCCGTTTGGCCGCGCTGTCCTCGCCCGCGTACTGGGCGGAGTGCACGGCGACCTTGGCATCGGACATGGCGGGCTGATCGGTCCAGACTGCATCCACGGGGTTGCGCTCCACGGCGACCGCATGCGCATCTTTCCCGGCCAGCGCCAGTTCCAGCTGGCGCACGAACGAAGCCGTGTGGAGCCACGCGTCGTACCCGATCCGCGCTCCTTGCGGAGCGTTGTCGTGCAGCCATTTCACGGGCGAAGAGGCAGGAACGCCGACGTAATCATACAGCTCGCCCGGAACCTGATCGCGCACCTGCAGCGTGTAGCGCCCGTCGATGAACACCGCCGCTCCCTTGCCTTGGGCAGGGTCGGTCAGGACCACCGCCGTTCCCGCAGAGCCGCCAAAGGCCGTCAGCCACTCGAGCCGCTGTGCATAGGCGCCGACATACTCGCTCATGTGCTCGTCACTGATGGGGATGATGAAGCCGTCGAGTTTCTGCCGCCGCAGTTCCTCGCGAAGTGCGGCGAGCCTGCCCGAGGCGGTTTCGCGTTGAGCCTGCATCAGCATCGGCGGGTTCCTCTTTCTTGCGCAACTGGCGGGACAAGTCATTGCCGCTTGCCCGATGGGAGCGGGTAAGTCTAATCACCGCCGGTAAGCTAGTCACGCTGCTGGCCCGAGAAAAGGAACCTTGCGTATGCGCCATCTGCCGCTTCTTGCCACGATGGCCCTTGCCGCTGGTCTCCCGGCCGCGGCGGTGGCGCAACCCGTTCAGCAGGAACCCGTCTTGAGCCAAGCCACACCTCCGGTCGCCGAGCAGCGGCCGCACGAGTTTACCCGTCACGGGGTCACGATCAGCGACCCTTATAATT
The DNA here is from genome assembly GCF_022605525.1 of Porphyrobacter sp. GA68. Taxonomy (GTDB): domain Bacteria; phylum Pseudomonadota; class Alphaproteobacteria; order Sphingomonadales; family Sphingomonadaceae; genus Qipengyuania_B. The sequence goes on along the minus strand of NZ_JAKQYJ010000001.1, from coordinate 525,037 downwards.
GGCTGCGCGATCAGTCCTATCCCACCGTCGATGACGCCGATGTGCTGGCCTACCTCAACGCAGAGAACGCCTATTTCGAAGCAGCCATGGCCCCGCACCAGGCGCTGGTGGAGACACTGTTCACCGAAATGCGCGGGCGGATCAAGGAAGACGACAGCACGGTTCCGCAAAAGGATGGCGACTGGCTGTACTGGTCCAAGTTCGAGGAAGGCGACGAATACCGCAAGCATTATCGCCGCCGCGTCGGCGCCCCGGATACGGCGGAAAACAATATCCTGCTGCTGGACGAAACCGTGCTGGCCGAAGGCAAGGAATATTTCCGTCTCGCCGCCTTTTCCGTCAGCAAGAACGGGCGTTTCCTCGCCTACTCCTACGATGACAACGGGTCCGAGCGGTTCACCGCACGGGTAAAGGATCTGGATACGGGAGATCTGTTGCCCGACGTGATCCCCGAAACGCTGTCCGGCCTGACATGGGTCATGAACGACACCGCGCTGGTGTACGGCAAGGCGACGCCGGAATGGCGGGTCGACAATGCCCGCCTGCACCGGCTCGGCACACCGCTCGAACAGGATGTCGAGCTGTACCACGAGGAGGACGAGGGCTTTCGCGTGGGCACCGGGCTGTCGGCGCAGGAAGACTGGTTGATCATCGCCACCGGCGACAACGAAACGAGCGAGGTACGTCTTGTTCGCGCCGACGATCCAACAGGTGCGCAGATCCTGGTGCGGCCCCGACAGCGGGGTGTGGAATACAGCGTCGATGTGCGCGAGGGAACGCTGTTCGTGCACACGAACGACGACCACGTGAACTTCCGCCTCGCGACCGCTTCGCTGGAGGCGCCCGGCGAATGGAGCACGCTGATCCCCGGCTCCGACGAGTTCTACCTGACCGACTTCGACCTGTTCAGGGATTTCTACGTCACCGAAGGCCGTCGCAAGGGTCTGGATCAGGTGGAGTTGCGCGACTACGCCGATGCCCGGTCTGTCACACCCATCACCTTTCCTGAAGCGAGCTACGTCACCGGATTGTCCAACAATCCGGAATACGACACCGACCGCCTGCGCCTGTCTTATCAATCAATGGTGACGCCGGGTTCCGTCTATGACTACCACGTCGCGGATCGCCGGCTTGAACTCTTGAAGCAGCAGGAGATACCAAGCGGATACGATCCGGCCCTCTACACCACCGACCGGGTGGAGATCGCCGCACGCGATGGAACGATGGTGCCGGTTTCGATCGTCTATCGGCGCGACCGGGACCAACTGAACGGGGGCACGGGCGGGCCGCTCCACCTCTACGCCTACGGCTCCTACGGCATTGCCATTCCCCCTGGCTTCTCGACCAGCCGCCTCAGCCTGCTCGACCGCGGGATGGCGTTCGCCATTGCCCACGTGCGGGGCGGCGACGATCTGGGCCGCAACTGGTATTTGCAGGGCAAGACGACGCAGCGGTTGAAAACCTTCAACGATTTCGTCGACGCGGCGAAAGGCCTGGCGGCACTGGGCTATACCACCGAGGGGCGGATCAGCGCGAGCGGCGGATCGGCCGGCGGCACGGTGATGGGCGCGGTGGTCAATTCCGATCCGCAGCTTTGGGGGGCGGTGGCCGCGCATGTGCCGTTCGTCGATGTGCTGAACACAATGCTGGACGGAACCCTGCCGCTGACGCCCGGCGAGTGGCCGGAATGGGGCGACCCGATCAACGACAGGGCCGCCTTTGAGCTGATCCGCAGCTATTCGCCCTACGACAATGTCACGGCGCAAGCCTATCCGCCGCTGCTCATCACAGCCGGGCTGAACGATCCGCGCGTCACCTATTGGGAACCGGCGAAGTGGGCCGCACGGCTGCGCAGCGTCAAGACGGACGACAATATCCTGCTCCTCAAGACCAACATGGGTGCCGGCCACGGCGGCAAGTCGGGCCGGTTCACATCGCTGCGTGAGACGGCGGAGGAATACGCCTTCATCCTGTGGCAGCTGGGGGTGGAACCATAGCGGCAGCTGGGGGCGGGAAAGAGATTTCGTAGCGACCTGTCAACGCGGCGCGCGGGATGATGACCTGTGTCAGCCAGGGCAATGGGTGCTCCAGCGCCAGGTGACGGCACGGACAGACACGATCTATGCTTCGCCAGACAGCGTCATGGCACACAGTCGCACGTGCGACCTGGCAATGCCTCGCGCATCTCGACCCGGTAGGTGCTAGCTGGCAAGGTGCGGCGCATGTCCCGTTTTACCATGCACTTCACCGCTCAGGCGGCGGATATCGACGAGCTTGGCCATGTGAACAACACGGTCTGGGTCCGCTGGGTGCAGGATATTGCCACGGCGCACTGGCGCGCCGTTGCTCCGGCACAGCACCAGCTTGATTACGTCTGGCTCGTGACGCGGCACGAAATCGATTATCGCGGCAACATCGCCCTGGGTGACGCAGTCGAGGCCGTGACCTTCATCCCCGACCCGCCGCGCGGCGCACGTTTCGACCGCGTGGTGGAGTTTCGGCGCGCTGCCGCAGCGCCGGTGGTCGTGACGGCGCGCAGCACATGGGCGCTGATCGAGCGCGCGAGCGGCCGGCTCGTGCGCGTAAGGGCAGAGGTGGCTGCACCCTTCTTCGCAGGCTAGCGCGGCGGGGTGGTCAGGCGACCACCGGCCGCTCCTGCGCTGCGGGGCTGTCCCTCCACCCGTCATCGTTGTCGCATTGTGCATAGAAGCCGATCTGCGCCGCCTTGGTCCGGTTGCGCCCTTCGCGCTTGGCTTCGTACAACAACAGGTCGGCACGCGAATAGACGCTGGCAAAGTTCATCGCTTCGGGACAGTCGGCAGGCAGTGTCAGGAGCCCCATGCTGGCGGTGACGATCTGTTCAAGCCCGTCGATCTCGCGCGCGACGCGTACCGACAGCATCCGCCGCAGCTTCTCTGCGCGCGCGGCCTGCCCGGCGCCCCGCAACAGGAGCAGAAACTCCTCGCCTCCAAGGCGAACCGCAATGTTGTCGGGGTCGCTGGCGAGGACGCGGGCGGACACCTCCAGCACCTGATCACCGACGGCGTGTCCGCTGACATCGTTGATGGCCTTGAAGTGGTCGAGGTCGATCAAGGCAAAGGTGTCATAACCCTTGGCCCGCAGCGCACCGAAACGGTTGTCGATTGCGCGGCGGTTGAGCAGACCGGTCAGGTGGTCGCGCTCGGCAAGGCCGCCCATCACCTCGGCCCGGGCCACTGCCACATCGCGTTCCCGGCGCATATCAGCGAAGCGGACAATGACGCCGATGGCGCTCAGCACCGACAGGATCAGAACACCCAGGTAAAGGAGCGGCAGCGCGCCGCGCGGCAGTTGCAGCGCGAAGAGGTTGGCGGCGAACCGGGCGACAAAGAACAGGAGCAGCGGTGTCCAGCCGATCAATTGCAGCCGAAGCAGCCAGTTGCCGTTCTTGACCACCAGAACAAGGTTTGCCGTCAGCAGCGCGAGCACCGGTAGAAGCGCCGTGGAGTAGGCGCTCGCCGCCCGTGCCGAACCGTCGAATACGCCGCCCGCGTACAACACGCCCAGCAGCAGGCTGTAGGCGGCGCCCACCGCAAGCGCGCGGTCGAACAGCTTACGTTTATAGCCGCTGATGTAATACGAACGGTTGAAGAGGCATGCCACCGCCCCGTTCAGAGCCAGCGATACCATCAGCAATCGGTGCCACTGCGGCATGGAAATGCCGGACATGACGACGATCAACCCGGACCAGCACAGCAGCAGCAGGATGAAATTGGCGATGAGCAGGCCGTGCCACGCGAACAGCTTGTCGCGCACCGCCGCATAAATGCCCAGATCGAGCAGCAGGGGAATCGCCAGCATGCCGATGAGGACCGCCATCATCAAGGCTTCGAACGTGTCGACACTGACCACGGCCATGTCGGCGGCAAAGGTGTCCACTTCCTGCAGGATGTAGGTGTTGCCCGGGCGGTCGAAGACGGCGTGGAGCACGACGGGTTGCGCGACTGACGGCACAGCGACCGCGAAGTGCGGGCGGCCCGCGATCGGCGTAACATCTTCCGGCGTGTAGGTGTGGGCGATGGATGTTCCGTCGGCACCGGCTGCCATGACTGTCAGCCGGTCGAACTGGCCGATGCCTGCCTGCATCGACCGGACCGGCGCACCTTTTTCGGTGAGCGGGGCGAGACGAACCGCGACGCGGCTGGCGGAGAGCAGGTCGCTGTCGGGGTGGCAGTCCCACGTCTCGACCCGGGCCAGCGCCTGGGCCGGCGTTCCCGCGTCGCTCAGCGCGGCGAAGCACACCCCGCTCCCGGCGCCTGTCGCGGCCTGCGCCGATGCCGTCAGCATCCATGCTCCGATCAGCGAGAGGAGTGCGGTGAGCAATTGCCGGACGTGTCGCGCCATCGGCGGACCTTAGCCGCCAATCCGTTAGGCTGGAGTAAACCTGCCGCTAAGGGAATGGCAACCTTGTGTCGGCCGTCCCGTCGGCGCAGCGATCATGCCCGGCCCGGCGCACATGCGTCGCGGCCCTGCTAGCCGCGCGCCTTACCCCAGTACCTCGCCCACCGGACGGAATACATAGCCAAGTTCCTGCGCCACGGCTTCGTACACGACCTCGCCCGCGTGGACGTTGAGGCCGGCGGCCAGGTGCGGGTTTGCGCGCAGTGCTTCGCGCCAGCCCAGATCCGCGATGCGCAGCGCGTGCGGCAGGGTCACGTTGTTCAGCGCATAGGTGCTGGTCCGGGCCACCGCGCCCGGCATGTTGGCCACGCAGTAATGCACCACGCCGTCCACCACATAGGTGGGATCGGCGTGGGTGGTCGCCCGGCTCGTCTCGAAGCACCCGCCCTGGTCGATGGCGACATCGACCAGCACGGCGCCCTTTTGCATGTCGCCCAGCATCTCGCGCGTTACCAGCTTGGGCGCGGCCGCGCCGGGGATCAGCACCGCGCCGATCACCAGATCGGCCCCGCATACCGCGTCTTGCAGGTTGGCGACGTTGGAAAAGCGGGTCTTGGCCCGGCTTTCGAAGTGGATGCCAAGGCGTTCGAGCACTTCGGGATCGCGGTCGAGGATGGTGACGTCCGCACCCAGCCCCACCGCCATCTGCGCCGCGTTGAAGCCGACCACGCCGCCGCCGATCACAACCACCCGGCCCGGCAGCACGCCCGGCACCCCGCCGAGCAGCACACCGCGTCCGCCCTGCGCCTTTTCCAGCGCGGTGGCGCCGGCCTGCACGCTCATGCGGCCGGCGACCTGGCTCATCGGTTTGAGGAGCGGCAGCGAGCCACCCGGACCGGTCACCGTTTCATAAGCGATGGCCGTCACGCCGCTGTCGACCAGATCGCGCGTCTGGTCCGGGTCGGGCGCGAGGTGGAGGTAGGTGTAGAGGATCTGCCCCTCGCGCAGCATTGCGCGTTCGCCCGCCTGCGGTTCCTTGACCTTCACCACCATCTCGCATTCGGCAAAGATCGCCTCCGGCCCCTCGACGATCCGCGCACCCGCTGTGCGATACTGTTGATCGGTGGCGTCGATGCCAGACCCGGCGCCCGCTTCGATCCATACCTCGTGCCCGTGCTGCACCAGTTCGCGCGCGCTTTCGGGCGTCAGGCCGACACGATACTCGTGGTTCTTGATTTCCTTGGGACAACCGATGCGCATGGGGAGGACTCCGTTTCTGGCCGGCCGTTACCTGTGAAACCGCCGCACGGCAACACGCGGCTGAGCTGCTCCGTTCATCGCTGCGGCAGAACACTTGGACCGCATGTTACACGGTCCAGGGACATAAAACCGGTGTAGAAGCAAGAGGGCTTCGACCAATCCGGAGGCGAGGTCATGAGGCGATGTTCCATGCCAGCGACATAGCCGACACCGCCGATGTAGGACACTTGCGACCAAGGTCGGAGCAGCGCGCTCAGCGGCCTGAACCCAGCTCCAGCTCATGCACGATATACTCCTTCAGCCGCGCCATCGGCGGCGTCAGGCCCGCCTTCGCGACCAGTGCGATTTCGGTGTCCGCCAGCATGGGCAGCCGGTGCGCCGCATTGTCCAGCAGCATGAGGTCGCCCGGCACCATGTCCTTGGGCAGGACCGTCACACCCAGCCCGGCGCGCACGGCGGCGTGATTGCCCGCCAGCGAACCGCAGCTGTAGCTGACCCGCCAGGCGCGGCCTGCCTCGTCCAGTGCGCCGATCGCCCGCGCCCGGTACACGCAAGGTATGGGCGAGCAGACGAGCGGCAGCACTTCCTCGTCGCGGGGCAAGGCGTCGCCGCCCACCCACACCAGCTGTTCGCGCCAGACGCGTGTGCCATCAAGCGTCACGGAGGGTTCCCGCTTCAGGAGCGCGATGTCGAGTTCCCCTGCCTCGAAGCGGCGTTGCAGGTCCAGCGTCAGTTCGCAAACCACTTCCAGCGCAACCTGCGGGTGCGAGCGGCTAAAATCGGCGAGCAGGCGCGGCAGGCGGCTGGTGGCGAAATCCTCCGGCGCGCCTACCCGGACCAGTCCGGCGAGTTCGGGTTCCTGCACCCGGCCGAGCAGCTGTTCATTGAGGGCGATGAGCTGCCGGGCCGAGCCTAGCACCATTTCCCCTTCCGCCGTCAGCGCGACACGCCGGCTGCTGCGGTCGAGCAGGCGCGTGCCCAGCTGTTCCTCCAGCCGCTTGATCTGCAGCGAGACTGCGGATTGTCCGCGGTAGAGCCGCTGCGCCGCCGCGCTGAAGCTGCCGTGATCGACCACGGTGACGAACGCGCGCAGCAGTTCCGGATCGATCGTGCGAGACGTAGCCATCATTACCTTTTGCAATAGATGACCCGAGAACTATCAATTTCCCTTGATTTGAGCAATGCCTTAGATGCGGCGCGAAAGGAATTGAACCAATGCTCGACTTCGCCACCAAGCCCGCCGTTGAAGTTTCCGCCAGTACCGGACCCCGCGTCAGCGTGGCCGCCGGAGACGGGATCGGACCCGCGATCATGGCGGCCGCGCTGCGCGTGCTGGAGGCGGGCGGCGCCCGGTTACGACTGGAGCCGGTCGAACTTGGCGAACAGGTCTATCTGGCAGGTCACACCGCTGGGATCAGCGATGCGGCGATGGATAGCCTCAGGGAAACCGGCCTCATCTTCAAAGGTCCGATCACCACGCCGCAAGGCGGGGGCTACAAGAGCCTGAACGTCACCATCCGCAAGACCTTCGGCCTGTTCGCCAATGTGCGCCCCTGCGCCGCCTATGCCCCCGCCATTCCGACCCGCCACCCCGACATGGACGTGGTGATCGTGCGGGAGAACGAGGAAGATCTCTACGCCGGGATCGAGCATCGGCAGACCAACGAGGTGTATCAGTGCCTGAAGCTGATCACCCGGCCCGGGTGCGAGCGGATCGTGCGCTATGCCTTCGACTATGCCCGCGCCCAAGGACGCCGCAAGGTGACCTGCTTCACCAAGGACAACATCATGAAGCTGACCGATGGGCTGTTCCATCGGGTGTTCGACGAGATCGGAGCACAGTATCCCGACATCTCCAAAGAGCACATGATCGTGGACATCGGCGCCGCCCGCCTGGCGGACAGCCCGGAACGCTTTGACGTGATCGTCATGCCGAACCTCTACGGCGACATCCTGTCGGACGTGGCGGCGCAGATCACCGGCTCGGTGGGGCTGGGCGCGTCGGCCAACATCGGCCCTCGCTGCGCCATGTTCGAGGCGATCCATGGCAGCGCGCCGGACATCGCGGGGCAGGGGATTGCCAACCCGTCGGGCCTCATTCTCGCAGGCGTGATGATGCTCAACCATGTGGGCCAGGGCGAAGCGGCGGCGCGGGTGCACAACGCCTGGCTGCGGACCATCGAGGACGGCGTCCACACCGGCGACATCGCGCGGGCCGGCGCGACCCGCGAAACGGTCGGCACGGAGGCGTTTGCCGACGCGGTGATTGCGCGGCTGGGCTTGACGCCGCAGCGGTTGTCCCCGGTCAGCTACGAGGGTGACACCGCCGTTCCGATCCCGCCGCTGCCCGAACGCAAGCCTGCGCTGCGCGAACTGGTCGGGGTCGACGTGTTCGCCAATCATTCCGGCACGGTCGAGGAACTGGTGTCCCGGTTGAGACAGGCCGAAAACCGGATCGCGGAGCTGAAACTCGTCACCAACCGCGGGGTCAAGGTCTGGCCGCAGGGGCACGAGGACACGTTCTGCACCGACCACTGGCGTTGCCGGTTCGAAGCGCGCACCGGAACGCAGATGAACAAGGCGGTGGTCCTGGACATTCTTCAGCGGCTGAACAAGGCCGGCGTGGACTTCATCAAGACCGAGCAGCTTTATACCTTCGACGGTGAGCCGGGGTATTCGCTGGGCCAGGGGCAGTAGGGTCCGACCGGGTCAAGGCGCGGCCGGCGTTCCCTGCTCCACAGTCCAGGTCGCGGTAATCGACTGCGCCGGCCCGCCTGCCTGTTCCACCACGGCAACCCCGCGTTCCCGCAGCCGGCCGGCCGCTTCGGCAAGTGCCTGACCGCCGCCCCTTAGCGCGACCGGCAGTCCGCTGCGCTGCGCAGCCCAGGCGATGAGATCCACCTGTCCGTCCCCGCGTTCGGTCAGCTCGCCGTTCTCCACCTCCACCAGCGGCAGGGCGGCCAGCGGCGGGCGCAGCACGATCTGCCAGCCGGGCAAGTCCGCACTTGCCCGCTGCTCCAGTTCCCGCCAACCGGCCAAGGTCAGGCCGTCCAGCGCCCGCGCAGTGACGAAGGCGCGGCGGTTTTCCCGGTCGACGGTCACCGCATCGCGGTCGGTTCCCGCAATCAGCGCGAGGCGGTCGGTCAACGCCTCGACCTGCCGCGCGCTGGTGGCGGCCTGCTCGGCCACCCGCGCGCGGTTGAGCGCCGCCTGCGCGGCCGCACCCGGCCCCGCCCCGACCTGCAGCTGTTCGATGCGCACCTCGACCGGCTGTCCAAGCACACGACTCAGCTGCGCGGCCACCTGTGCATCGACATCCGGGATGAACTCGGGGGTGAACACCGTCGCCGTCACGGTTATCGGGTCGGTGTCCCAGTCGATGCGCTGCGCGTCGACCCGCGCCCGGTCGTCAAACGCCTCATCCACGGCGGCAGCGACCAGCCGCTGGGCGTTGGCTTCCAGCGCGATCTGCCGCAGGGCCAGGCCCAGCGGGACCGCCAGCAGGGCGAGCGCCAGAATGATGCCCAGCGTCTGCAGCATGGTCTGGCGGGGCGAAAGGCTTCTGCTGAAACCGTACAGGCGCGCCATCAGCGCCGCCATCAGCGCGATGGTCACGAGGTTGGTCACGAACAGCAGGAGCGAGCCGCTGAACACCGGCCAGTTGAACGTGGCAAGGCCGAAGCCGACCACCGCGAGCGGCGGCATCAGGGCGGTGGCGATGGCGACGCCCACGATTGTTCCTTCCCGCCCGCGAATCATGGCGTAGGCGCCCGCCAGCGCGGAGAACAGCGCGACCAGCAGATCGAACAGGTTGGGCCGCGTCCGCGCGGCGATCTCGCCCGTCACCGTCTGCAGCGGCGAGAAGAGGACAATGGCACCGGTGAAGGCGACCGCGACCAGAGAGCCGACGAGCAGCGCCCAAGCGGACGCGCGTAGCCATGGAAAATCACCGATCGCAAGCGCGAAGCCGGCACCAAGAATCGGCCCCATCAACGGCGAGAGCAGCATGGCACCGATCACCACCGCCGGCGATGACAGCAGCAGGCCCAGCACCGCGATGCCGGCCGACATGCAGGTCATGAAGATGTAGCGCCAGGTCAGCCCGCTTTCGTCCTGCACCTTGCGAACGACCGCTTCGTAATCGACGCCCTTCAGCGCATGGTCGCGCCAGTAACGCCGCGTGGAAGCGACAAGGCGGCCGATCGGGCTGTGCACCCAGCGGCGGGGCGGCTGGGTGCTGTTCCTGTTTGGGAAGGTAGAGGTTGACGGCGCGTTCATGTGTCCTGCGTGGTATGCACTGCACGGCGTGGCCCGTCCCCCGGGCGCCGCGCAGGTGAACGAACATTGCGATAAGCGCAAGGCGTCATCAGGCGCGGGGTTCCGGCTGCGGCCTACAGCGGATTGCCGTCGCGGTCGCGGAAAATCTCGCGCCGGCCGACATGGTCCGCCGCCCCGACCAGTCCTTCGCCTTCCATCCGCTCGATCCATTTGGCGGCCGTGTTGTAGCCGACGCCCATCTGTCTCTGGAGCCAGGATCCCGACGCCTTCTGGTTTTCCCACACGATCTGGCAGGCCTGCCGGTACTTGCGTTCTTCCGGATCGTCGGAAGCGGTAAACTCGTCCTCGAAATTGAAGCCGCCGTCGGCTGGTTCCTCCGTGACGGCATCGACATAGGCCGGCTTGCCCTGTGCGCGCCAGTAATCGGCTACGCGTTCCACCTCCTCGTCAGAGACGAACGGGCCGTGCACGCGGACCATCGCGCCCGTGTTGGGCTTGTAGAGCATGTCGCCCCGGCCCAGCAGCTGCTCGGCCCCCTGCTCGCCCAGGATGGTGCGGCTGTCGATCCGGCTCGTCACCTTGAAGCTGATGCGGGTCGGCAGGTTGGCCTTGATGACGCCGGTGATGACATCGACGGACGGACGCTGCGTCGCCATGATGAGGTGGATGCCCGCCGCCCGGCTTTTCTGCGACAGGCGCTGGATCAGCACCTCGATCTCCTTGCCCACCGTCACCATCAGGTCGGCCAGTTCATCGACGATCAGCACGATGAGCGGCAGCGGCTGGTAATCGAGCTGCTCCTCCTCGTACATCTCCTCGCCCGTTTCCGGGTCGAAGCCGGTCTGCACCCGCCGGCCCAGCGGCTTGCCGCGGGCCTGCGCCGCGCGGACTTTCTCGTTGAAGCCGCCGATGTTGCGCGAATTCACCGACGACATCTGCCGGTAACGCCGCTCCATCTCCTCCACCGCCCATTTCAGCGCGCGCACCGACTTGTGCGGTTCGGTCACGACCGGGGACAGGAGGTGCGGGATATCGTCGTAGATCTTCAGCTCCAGCACCTTGGGGTCGATCAGTATCAGGCGGCATTCCGCTGGCGTGAACCGGTAGAGGAGCGACAGGAGGATGGCGTTCAGCCCGACCGACTTGCCCGACCCGGTGGTACCCGCGACCAGCAGGTGCGGCATCGCGGCAAGGTCCGCGATGATCGGCTCGCCCGCGATGTCCTTGCCAAGGATGATCGGCAAACCGCCGCGCGCCTCGGCAAAGTCGGCGGATGCGACCAGTTCCTTGTAACTGATCGTCTGCCGGTGGTGATTGGGCAGTTCGATGCCCATCACCGTCTTGCCGGGGATGGTGGACACGCGGGCCGACACCGCGCTCATGTTGCGGGCGATGTCCTCGGCCAGTCCGACGACGCGGCTGGCCTTGATGCCGGGCGCCGGTTCCAGTTCGTACATCGTCACCACCGGGCCGGTGTTGACCTTCACGATCTCGCCCTTGACGTTGAAGTCGTCGAGCACGGTTTCCAGCAGCCGCGCATTGCGTTCCAGCGCGACCTTGTCGAGCGGCTGGACCTGCACTTCTCCCGCGTCGGCCAGCAGGTCGAGCGGGGGGAGGGCGTATTGCGCGAACATGTCGCGCTGTTCCGCCCTGGCCGGCGCCTTGCGGGGGGCAGCACTGGGGTCGGTGATCTCGGGCGCCCGGCGCGGCTGTTCCGGTGCCGCATCCAGCATGACTGCCGGGGCCGGCGCGGAGTCGATGGTCGCCGGGCGGGCCAGCGCGGACGGTGGCGCGCCCGCCTGTTCCGGCGCGCGGTCCCGCGCAGCGCGCAGCCGCGGCAGGGTCATGTACCGCCGCCAGTCGATCGCAAAGACATGGACCAGCAGCGCCGTCGCCGCGATCAGTGCCGCCAGAGCGAGGGCAAGAGTGATCCAGCCGGCCAGGCTCGCCCCCGCCAGTGCGGCCACCCCGCTGAGCAGACGTGCGCCAAGCACGCCGGCGAGGCCGCCGACCCCGGCGGGCAGTGCGGCGCCGGCCCCTTCCAGCATCAGGTGGAGAACCGTGCCCGTCAGCACCATCGCCAGCAGCAGGAGCGCCAACGGGCGCCAGCCGCGCCGGTGCGTCGCCTCTGCCTCGTGTGTCAGGCGTTCCGGCTGCCACAGGCGGACGGCCGCGCCATACACCATCGGCAGCAGCAGAAATGCCGTCACGCCGAAAGCCAGATACAGCCGTTCCGCCGCCCACGCACCGGTGGTGCCCATCCAGTTGCGCACATCTGCGCCGCTGGCGGCGGTGGAGGGGCTGGGATCGGTCTGGGTGTAGGTCAGCAGCGCAATGGCGAGGAACGCCAGCAGCAGCAGCAGCGCCGCCGCTCCGGCAATTTCCAGCGCCCGGGCGGCGGAGCGGCGAAATGCCGCACGCCAGTCCGGTGCCTGCCTGGTGATCGCCCTTGTCGCCATGTTCACCCGTTCCCTCTGTCCACCGCGCATAATGCGCCGCAGCGGCGGGCGGGGTCAAGGAATTGCTGGCGCCGCAAGTCCGTCGATCGCGCCCCAGCGGGCGATCCCCAGCATTCGGGCCCGGTCATGCGTCATGCCGCCCAGCGCGATCACGGGCATCCGTGCCAATGCGGCCAGACGCTGGAATCGCGCTGGGCCGAGCGAGGCTGCTCCCGGGTGGGAGCGGGTCGGAAACACGGGCGAGACGAACACCCCATCCGCCGAGGCGGCCTTGGCGGCGGCGATTTCCGCTGCATCGTGCGCTGTGGCGAGACGCAGGCCAGGCTGCGCGGCAATGAAGTTCGCCGGGCCATAGGTGCCGTCCTCGCCCCATCCCCAGGCGCGGGAGAGAACCACCAGATGTCCGCGCCGCCGCGCCGCCGCCGCCAGCGCGTCGAAACGGTCCCGCCGCGCCGCAGGGGTGAGGTGATAGTGACGGAACACGAACCCGCTGCCTGGCGGCAGGGTGGCTAGCGTAGGTTCCAGCACCGCGTCGTTACGCCGGTCCGACAGCAGCCACAAGGACGGCAAGGTCTGGTCTTCGGGCACACCGCCGCTATAGCTCCGCCGCCATGAATGAACCAGCCAGCCCGCTCGACCTCGTGCGCGACAGGATTGCCGCCGCCTGCCGCGTCGCCCGGCGCAAGCCGGGGGAGGTGACGCTGATCGCGGTCAGCAAGACCCGCGATGCCGACGATATCCGCCCGCTGCTGCGGCAGGGACAGCGCCACTTCGGCGAAAACCGGGTGCAGGAGGCAGCCGCCAAATGGCCTGCCTTGCGCGAAGAGTTTCCGGACACGCAGCTGCACCTCGTCGGGCAGCTGCAATCCAACAAGGCGGACGACGCTGCCAGGCTGTTCGACTGCATCCACTCGCTCGACCGCCCCAGCCTGCTGAACAGCCTGGCGCGGGCCTTCGACAAGACAGGGCGGCAGGTTCCCTGTTTCGTGCAGGTGGATGTGGGCAGCGAACCGCAGAAGGGCGGCTGCGCGCTGGCCGACCTGCCCCGACTGCTGGCCGAGGCCCAGCGCGCGCAGATCCCGCTTGCCGGGTTGATGTGCCTGCCGCCCGTTGGCGTCGAGCCAGCGCCTTTTTTCGCCTTGCTGGACCGGCTGGCCACGGATCACGGCTTGCCGGGACGCAGCATGGGGATGAGCGATGATTACCAGACGGCGATAATGCTGGGCGCAACCCACGTCCGGGTCGGAACGGCGCTGTTTGGCGAGCGGCGGTGAAGCCAGCTGCCGGCCCCATCGCGGCGGTACTGTTCGACATGGACGGGCTGCTGTTCGATACGGAACGCCTGTTCTTCCGGGCGATGCAGGCGGCAGGGCGACAGCAGGGAGTGAATGTCCCCCGCGCGCTGTTCAACAGCCTGATCGGCCACACGCGCGAGCGCAACTTCGCCCTGCTGCGGGAGCATTACGGTACGGCCTTTCCGGCTGAGGAGTTTCATGCGCTGTGCCACAGCCATCTCGACCATCTGCTGCCCGGCGAGTTGCGGCTGAAGCCGGGTGCCGCCGAACTGCTGGACCGGCTGGACGCGCTGAACCTTCGCCGGGCGCTCGTCACCTCATCCACCCGGGACAGCGCCTGCCGCAACCTTGCCGCCTTTGGCCTGACGGACCGCTTCCACCAGATCGTCGCGCACGGCGATTACCGTCGCGGCAAGCCGGACCCCGAACCCTATCTGCTTGCCGCGAGCCGCCTGCAGGTCGATCCCGCCCACTGCCTTGCGCTGGAAGATTCGTTCAACGGCGTGCGCTCGGCTGCCGGGGCGGGTATGCGGACCGTGATGGTGCCGGACCTGTTGAGGCCGACGGCGGAGATGCAGCGCCTGTGCGCGTTGATCGCGCCCGATCTCCACGCAGTGCAGACCGTTTTCGAAGGGGCGGGCTGGTAGCCGTTGGGGCAGAACGTCACGGGCGCTGCACGGGACCAATCCCGGCAGACCTAGCGGTCCTCCGACGAGTCTTCCCCCAGCGCGAAAGTCCTTGCGTGCCGCCGGAGGCGTTCGGCAGGCTGCTTCAGCAAGGCGGGCGCGGCTTGGCGAGTGGCGTGCAGCACATCTTCCGGCAGGAGTTCGTCAAACGCGATGCCGCACCAGCGACCCTTGCGCCAGGTAACGTCGCCGAATGCCTCGAAGTCCATCCATCGCAGCACGCCCTGCGAAATGTGTTCGGCCCGTTCCAGCAACAGCTTCGCCCCCGTACAGGACAGGTCCTGCAGGATCACGTCCTGGGTTCCGTCGAGCCCGATCAGCCGGGCTTCGACGCCCAGCCGCAGTCGCGGATGCGCGCGGCGGTGAAGAATGTCCTGCATCATGTTGTCAGAACCCGCCAGGAATGAAGCAGTTCCCAAAAAACCGTGCTATAACAGCGTTGTAGGTTAACGTTGAGTGAACTGCCACACGCTGTCGCTGCGGCCCGACACGGCTCCGGGTTCTTTGCGCGCCGCGGACAGCGAGACGTATGCTTTCGATACGTAAAAAAGGCGCCCCGGCGAGGGGCGCCTTTCAAGTCTGTTGGTCAAGCGACTTGCCCGCGGATCAGAAGTCCGCCCGCACGGTGATCCCGTAGGTGCGCGGTTCGGCCAGATAGGCCGAGAACGTCTGCTGCGGTGCCACGAAGGGGGTGTTGAAGGCGACTTGCGTGTAGTCCTCGTTGAAGAGGTTCTGCACCCAGCCTTCGATCGCGAAACGGCCGGCTATGTTGGTGATGCCGATCCGCCCGTTCACCACAACATAACCGTCCTGTTCCTTGCCGAACAGCAGATCCGACCCGGTGTTGTAGTCGCTGGTCATACGCGCGTTGAGGAAGAACAGCCCGCGCGCACCGCCAGGAACGAGTTCCGGCGTGAAGGTTACGGACGAGGTCGCCGTGATTTCCGGAGCGTTCGACAGGTTGTCGCCGGGCAACAGGCGCAGTGCCGGATCAAGCGGCGCGCCCGACGAATTGCCGATCAGATCGTTGCGATAGCTGGTGTCCGAGTAGGTGAAGCCCAGCGCCACAGACAGGTCGCGCACCGGATTGAGAGCGACTTCGGCTTCGACACCCTGGGCGATCACGCCGGCGCGCACGTCGTCCGGAGAACAGGCACCCGTCGCCGGGCTGGCGTCACGGTCGGCACCGCCGAGGTCGGTGCCGCACGCATTGATGTTCTGAACCAGAAATACGGAGCCGTTGAAGGTGTTCAGCTGGAAATCGGAGAACTCCTGCCGGAACGCGGCCAGGCTGACGCTGAACGCGCGCGTGGCATATTTCATGCCGATTTCGTATGCGTTCACCGTTTCCTGATCGAACTGCAATGCTCCGACGTTGATCGCGGCCGGGTTGAAGAACGGCGGATTGGCGAGAGCCGAGCGGTCGAGGTTGAAGCCCCCGGCCTTGTACCCGCGCGAGTAGGAGGCGTAGGCGAGCAGGTCGGGCGTCGGCTTCCATGACAGAATGGCGGTGCCGGTGAACTCGTCCTCGCTGCGGCTGTCGTCGAGCGTCCGGTTGTTCAACTCTGACGTAGAATTGCCTTGGCAGGTCAGGCCGAGAATCCCCTGCGTAAGCGCACCGAGAGCAGGGTTGGTCAGCAGGGGGCCGAGCAGCGCCCGGTTGGCGGGGCAGAAGGTGTTGTCGTTGGTGATCAGCGCGTCGAGATCTTTCGTCTCGTTGGTATAGCGCAGGCCCAGCGTCAGATCGACCGTGTCGGTGATCGCAAAGATGTTGTGGGTGAAGAGGGCGAAGTTTTCCGACCGCTGGTTGTAGATGTCACCATTCGACCCCCGGTCGTTCACCTGCGCGAGGTTGTTGATCCCCGCGATGATCAGCGGCGTGGCCGGGCCGAAGGCACCGGCGCCCCCGTTTGCGGCGGTCAGCGCGGCGACATTGGCGCCAAGGCAATTGGGCGCCGCCGGATTGACCAGCGCTGGATTGATGGCGAGCGCGATCCGGCAGGACGCAAACCTGCCGTACTGCGTGCCAAACCGCAGGTTGTCGCGGACCTGAAGCCGTTCGTTCGCGTAATAGCCGCCGACCAGCCAGTCGACCCGGTCATCGAAGAGCGAGCCCGACAGGCGCAGTTCCTGCGTAAAGGTCTTGAACTGCCGCGCGCCGCCGAAGCTGGTGGGCGCACGATACAGCAGGTCGACGGTGGTGTAATCCGTGTCAGAGCCCTGGAAGTTGTCGTATTCGCGGTAGCCGGTGATCGACGTCAGCGTGGCTCCGCCAAAGCTCCAGTTCAGCTCGCCCGAGACGCCGTAATCCTTGGTTTCCCCTTCATAGCTGCGCCCGGGGGTGACATACAGGTTGCGGTTGAAGGTGGATTGGGTCAGCGCGCGCGGATCCTGTCCCAGCGCGAGCAGCACGGGCACGATCGGGTTCGCCGTGCTGGTCAGCGGCTGCCCGCCTTCCGGCCGCACAAAGCTGTTCAGGCCCGGCGCCACGCGCGCCAGCGGTGCGAAGTCGGGTTGCACGAAAGTGGCCGCGCAGCACGCTTCGTCACGCTTGGCATAGTCGCCGATCAGGCGGAAGCTGATGTCGTCGGTCGGTTCGAACAGCAGTTGACCCCGCACGAAGATGCGGTCGCGGTTGTTGATGTCGGTGTTGTTGACGACGTCGGTGTAGAACCCGTCGCGCTTGAAATAAACGCCGTCCACCCGTGCTGCAAAGGTTTCGCCGAGCGGGGCGTTGACGCCCGCCTCCACCCGGATCGCGTCATAATTGCCGTAGGTGAAGGCGCCGTAGCCGTTGAAATCAAATGTCGGCGGCGCGGTGTAGATGCTGATCAGGCCGGCCGAGGAGTTGCGTCCGCCAAGCGTGCCCTGCGGGCCGCGCAGGATTTCGATGCGGTCGAGCGGACCCAGTTCCGACAGCGCGCTGCCCGACCGCGAACGATATACGCCGTCGATGAACACTGCGACCGAGCTTTCGAGGCCGGGGTTGTCCCCGACCGTGCCGATCCCGCGGATACGGGCGGACCCGTTGGCTTCGTTGCCGGTAGAGGACACCAGCAGCGACGGCGCGACCTGGTTCAGTTCGCGGATGTCGGTGGTACCCGAATTCTGCAGGGTGGCGGAGGAGATGGCCGTCACCGCAACCGGCACGTCGGCCAGCGCCTGCGCACGGCCCTGCGCGGTGACGATGATGACGTTGTCGTTCTGCGTGACATCGGCACCGTCGAGGAGGTCGTTGCCGGTTTGCGCCGTGGGCGCCTGTTCCTGCTGCGTGCCGGTGGCGACCTGCGCCAAGGCGGCCTGCGGTGCCAGGACAAGACCCGCACCGGCCACGGCCAGCGCGTGCAAGGATACAGCTGCCAGTTTCATCAAAACTCTCCCCATCAGATGCCAAGGGCGGGTAAACCACGCCTCTTTGTTGTTAATCCCTACGCTTCCTGCCCGTAAACGCAATCGGGCAGATGTCGCACAACTGTCACGCCGCCGCCGGATGTTGTTCTTTTGCATCACCCGAGGCCGTCAGCAGCCGTTGCTCCACCGCGTCCATCCGTTCGCCGGGAAAGATTTTCTCGCCGCGCAGGTTGGTGACGTAGAAGGTGTCGGACGCCCGCTCGCCATAAGCGGTAATATGCGCCGAATGGACCACCAGGCCGCTGTCGAACAGCGCGCGGGCCAGCCGGTAAAGCAGCGCGGGCCGATCCAGCGCAACCACCTCCACCACCGTGAACCGGCCCGACGCGGCATTGTCGAACGTGACCCGCGGCGCCACCCGGAACGCGCCGGCGCGCTGGTCGGCCAGCGGTCGCCGGTCGAGGCGCTGCGCAAGATCGGCAGCGCCGCTCAGGGCATCGACGATGTTCTTCCGGATCCGGTCGAGCTGCGCCTCCTCGGCCAGGGGCAGGCCGGCGGGATTCTGCACCAGGAAGTTATCAACCGCCCAGCCGTCCGACGTGGTGTGGATGCGCGCATCGATGATATTACCGCCCGCCAGGTGGATGCCGCCCGCCAGGCGGAAGAACAGGCCCGGCTGGTCGACCGCGATGACAGTCACCAGGGTTGCGCCACGATCGGCGTCAAGGGCGCAGGCGACGGCGGCCTGGCGGCCGTCCGCCTTGGCGGCAGCCAGCGCACGCAGGTTGGCGGCGATGACCTGCTCGCTTTCCGCGATCCAGAATGCGTCCCCGAACCCGTCGGTGCCGGCATCGGCGAGCGCTGCATCGGCGCCGAGCAGAGCGGCCACGTTCCGGCGCTTGGCGGCGACCCGTTCTTCGCGCCCGTGCCGGACATGGCCAAGCCGCAACCGTTCTTCCGCCGCGTCATAGAGCGTGCCGAGCAATTGCCCCTTCCAGCTGTTCCAGGTGCCCGGCCCGACCGCGCGGATATCGACTGCGGTGAGGACTGCGAGGTGGCGCAGCCGTTCCAGACCGCCGACGGCGCCGGCGAAGTCCTCCACCGTCTTGGGATCGCTGACGTCGCGCTTGAAGGCGGTGCGGCTCATCAGGAGGTGGTGGCGCACCAGCCATGCGGTCAACTCTGTTTCCTTGACCGAAAGTCCGAAGCGGGGACAGAGCCGCAGGGCGATACCGGCGCCCAATTCCGAATGGTCGCCGCCGCGCCCCTTGGCGATGTCGTGGAGCAGCGCGGCGACATAGGCGACCCGGCGGCTTTCCACCTCGCCCATGATGCGGGTGGCGCGCGGGTGTTCGGCGGCGAGTTCCCCGCGCTCCACCCGGGCGAGCAGGCCGATGGCGCGGATCGTGTGTTCGTCGACCGTGTAATGATGATACATGTCGAACTGCATCTGCGCCTCGACCCGGCCGAAGTCAGGGATGAAGCGGCCAAGAACGCCCGCCTCGTTCATCCAGCGCAGGCTGCTTTCCGGGTCGTTGCGTCCGGTCAGCAGGTCGAGGAACAGGGCGTTGGCGCGGGCATCGCGCCGAACCTCCTCGCGGATCAGCCCGCTGTCCCGTGCCGCCAGGCGCCGGGTTTCGGGATGGATGTCGAGGTCGTGGGCCTGGGCCAGCTGGAACAGCTCGACCAGGCGGACCGGGTCCTTGCGGAACCAGTCGTCCGCCGGCGCGGCAATGCGGCCGCCGTGGACCCGATAACCGTTCAGGCTGCGCGCCCGGGCGGTGAACGCCGCCAGCAGTCCCGTGCGCCGCCGTCTGGCACTCAGCTCCTCCTCAAGATGCGCGAGGAACACGCCTGTCAGGCTGCCGACCCGCTTTGCCTGAAGGAAGTAGAACTGCATGAACCGTTCAACCGCGCTTTTGCCCGGCCGCGGATTGAACCGCATCCGCTCGGCAATCGCCCGCTGCATGTCGAAGGTCAGCCGGTCCTCCGCCCGCCCGGCAAGCACGTGGAGGTGGCATCGCACGGCGAGCAGGAAACTGTCTGCCTGCCGAAAGGCGCGGTATTCGGCGCGTGTGAACAGCCCGGCGTCGACCAGTTCGGCCGCGCGGCGCACGCCGTGGAGGTATTTGCCGATCCAGTAGAGCGTGTGGAGGTCGCGCAGGCCGCCCTTGCCGTCCTTCACATTGGGTTCGACGACATAGCGGCTGCCGCCCATCCGTTCGTGGCGGGCGTTGCGTTCGGCCAGCTTGGCCGCAACGAATTCCTGATGGCTTTCCTGCACGATCTCGCTGCGGAAACGGCGGGTGATCTCGTCATGCAGTGGCCGGTCGCCCCATACGAAGCGGCTTTCCAGCAGGGCGGTGCGGATGGTAAGGTCATCGGCGGCCATGCGGATCGTTTCGTCGGCGGAGCGGCTGGCATGGCCCACCGTCAGCCCCAGATCCCACAGGTAGTAAAGGATCGCCTCGATCACCTGTTCGCACCACGCGGTACGCCGGCCCGGCGTGACAAAGGCGATGTCCACATCCGACCGGGGCGCCATCTCGGCCCGGCCATACCCTCCCACGGCCATGATGCTCAGCCGTTCGGCATCCGTGGGATTGGCGAGCGGATAATCGTGGCCGGTCACATGATCGTGAATGATGCGGACCATCTGGTCGATCAGGAACGAATGGCCGCGGGTAATCTCGTGCCCGGCCGAGGGACTGTGTTCGAGCCGGTCGGCGAGTTCCGCCCGGCCCCGGTCGAGGGCAGCCCGCAGAACGGCCACGATCGCTGGCCGCGCTGCCGCACCGCCGTCCCGCGCCAGCGCGGCGATATCTCCGGCGACCTGCCGCCGGTCGATGATCGCGCGCTGGCGTGGAACCTCGCCTTGGTTCAAGCGGCCTTGGCCTCCTCGGTGTAGCTGCGGCGGAGCGAAACCTTGTCGATCTTCTCGGTGCCCAGGCGCGGCAATGCCTCGCGCGATTGCCACAGCCATTCGGGAACCTTGAAGGCAGCGATGTGCTGCGCCAGGAACGCCTTCAGCTCGTCGGGCGACAGGGAGGCACCTTCACGCAGGTGGTACACCGCCGCGCATGTTTCGCCCAGCCGTTCGTCAGGAACGCCGAAGACGCAGCATTCCGCCACCGCGGGATGGGCATAGATCGCCTGCTCCACCTCCGGACAGGCGATGTTCTCGCCGCCGCGGATGATGATGTCCTTCTTGCGGTCGACGATGAACAAATACCCGTCCTCGTCGAGATAGCCGAGATCGCCGGTGCGGAAGTATCCGTCGGCGGTGAAGCAGGCCGTGGTCGCCTCCTCGTTCTTCCAGTAGCCGAGGAAGTTGGCGACGGATCGGATGCACACCTCGCCCGTGGCGCCCTGCGGCAGCTTGGTCCCCTGGTCGTCCAGAATGGCGAGGTCCACCAGCGGTTCGCTCGCCTTGCCGGTGCTGCCCGGCTTGGCCAGATAGTTTTCGTTGAAATTGCCGCAGCCGACCGCATTCGTCTCCGTCAGGCCGTAACCGAGCAGGGGGAACCCTTCGGGAAAAGCGTCCTTGATCTTGGTGACATGTTCCACAGGGCGCGGGGCGCCGCCGGCGGCGAAGCTCTTGCAGGTTGAAAGGTCGAACTGGTCGCGATCGGGATGGGTGGCGATTTCGTAGCTCATCAAGGGCACGCCAACGAAATAGGTCACATTCTCCGCCTCGATCAGGCGCAGCGCCTCGCGCGCGTCCCAGCGCGGCATGAACACCAGCTTGCGCCCGATGGCGAAGGATTGCAGGAACAGCGGCACTTCGCCGGTGACATGGAACAGCGGCACGGCGACCAGCGCGCAGGGTTGCTGCCCCTCTGGCGGGGCCATGCCCCGGATGGTGAGGACATGCAGGCTCATCACGGTCTGCGCGACATAGCTCAGCGTTCCGTGCACCACCCCGCGATGGTTGGAAAACGCGCCCTTCGACTGGCCGGTCGACCCGGAGGTGTAGAGGATGGTGGCAAGGTCGTCGGGACCGAGTTCAGGCAGCGCGGTCGCGGCGGGGTCGCCGTCGGGCCAGAGCGCGGCGAGCCCGTCGCGCGGCGCGACGCCGTGTTCGATCCGCGCCAGTTTCGCGCCGTGGCGCTGTCCCTGCAGCCGCTTCTCGCGTGGTTCGTCGACCAGGACCAGCGAACATTCGGCAAGGTCGATGCCCTCCGCCAGTTCCTCTCCCGACCAGAACCCGTTCAGCAACGTGGCGCAGCCGCCCGCCAGCAGGACGCCCATGTACGCGATCGCCCAGTTCGCAGAATTGCGCGCGGCGATCCCGACCCGGTCGCCCTTTTGGACACCGTGCCGGGCGACCAGCCCGGCCGCCAGCGCCCGCGCCGCGGCATAGGCTTCGCCAAAGGTCAGGCGAACGTCGCCGTCCACCATGAACGGCTTGTCGGCATGAAGCTGGCAGAAATGGCCGAGGTAATGCGCCAGGCTGGGCGGCGCGCCCTTCAGCGCCGGCATGGTCACGCCGAAGCGTTCAAACGGGACCGTCTCGAACATGCCGCCAGGCGCGGTCAGTCCGGCCATGACATGGGTCAGCTGCTGGTCGAGTTCGGTCGGCATCGATGTGTCTCTCCTGTATGTATTGCAGCTCCTCGCATGCGCCCTTTCTTCACGCGCCAGGCTATGCCAAGGGGCGAGGAAAGCCGGTTGCCAGCGGGGCTTTGCCGGCCAGCTTAGGGAAAAGGCATGGTGCTGTCACTACTGGCTAGCGCGTCGGCGCAGGCACCGATCTACTGGTCCGAACTGGGGCTTCAGCCCGGCATCGATCTCGGCTTCTTCACGCTGCGCTGGTACTCGCTGGCCTACCTTGCCGGGATCCTGCTGGGGTACTGGCATCTGATCAGGATGATCCGGTCGGCCGGCGCCCCCATGGCGCAGCGGCACGCGGATGACCTGTTCTTCTACTGCACGCTGGGCATCATCCTTGGCGGACGGCTTGGCTATGCGACGTTCTACACCGGTGGCGAAACCGGCATCCCCAGCCTTTGGGGCAGGCCTGCGGACCTGCTCAAGCTGTGGGAGGGCGGGATGAGCTTCCACGGCGGTGTCATCGGCGTGCTGGTGGCGATCGCCTGGGTATGCTGGCGCAACCGGCTGTCGTTCCTGCGGGTGTGCGATTACATCGCGGTGAACGTGCCATTCGGGATGCTGTTCGGGCGGCTGGCCAATTTCATCAATGGCGAACTGTACGGGCGGCAGACGGATGTGGCCTGGGCGATGATCTTCCCCACCGATCCTTTGCAGGTGCCACGCCACCCATCGCAGCTGTATCAAGCCGGGCTGGAAGGCGCGCTGATGATGGCCGTGATGCTGTTCCTGTTCTGGCGAACGCGCGCGCGGTTCCGGCCCGGCCTGCTGGTGGGCGTGTTCACCGTGGGCATAGCGGGTGCGCGCTTCATCAACGAATTCTTCCGCGAGCCGGATTCGCAACTGGCTGAATTCACGCGTCAGACCGGCCTGTCGATGGGGCAGTGGCTGTCCGCGCCGCTGATCATCGCGGGGCTGGTGCTGGTCGTATGGGCGCTGCGCCAGCCGCCCGCGGGCAGCGGCGCGCGGGTAATGCGGCCGGATGAGGGCGGCACCCCGGCCGCCTCTTGAGCGGCGGACATGATCTGGGCGACAGCTTTCGCCGCCTGATCCGGCAGAGCGGACCGATCACCGTCGCCCGCTACATGGGCGAGGGCAACGCGCATTATTACTCCACGCGCGATCCGCTGGGTCAGGCGGGCGATTTCATCACCGCCCCCGAAATCAGCCAGATGTTTGGAGAGATGATCGGCCTCTGGTGCGCCGACCTGTGGCAGCGGGCGGGGCGGCCCGCCGATCTGGCATATGTCGAACTGGGGCCGGGCCGAGGCACGCTGGCCGCGGATGCGTTGCGGGCTATGGCGCGGCACGGTCTGTGCCCGCCGGTGCACTTCGTCGAGGGCTCGTCCGCGCTGGCCGCGCTGCAGCAGCAGGCGGTGCCGCAGGCGCTGATCCATGACAGCCTGGGGGATGTGCCGGAGGATGTGCCCATGGTGCTGGTCGCCAACGAGTTCCTCGACGCGCTGCCGGTGCGCCAGCTGGTGCGGACGCAGCGCAGCTGGCGCGAACGCATGGTGGCACTGGACGACGCGGACCGCTTCATGTTCGTCGCGGGCGACCAGCCGATGGATGACGCGGTCCCGGAGGCACGGCGGCAAGCGGAGCCCGGGACCATTATCGAGACCTGTCCTGGCGCGGCGGCGGTTGCGCAGGAAATCGGGCGGCGGCTGCGGGAACACGGCGGCGCGGCGCTGCTCATCGACTATGGTTATCTGGAGCCGGCGACCGGATCGACGTTGCAGGCCGTGCGGGCGCACCGGAAGGTCGATCCGCTGGCATCGCCGGGGGCAGCGGACCTTACCGCCCACGTCGACTTCGCGGCGCTGGCCGAGGCGGCAGAACAGGGAGGTGCGGGGCGGGTGTTCACCGCGACCCAGGGCGCCTTCCTCGAACGGCTGGGCATCACCGCACGGGCCAACGCGCTGGTCGCCGCGCAGCCGGAGCGCAGGGCGCAGGTGGCGGGCGAGCATCGGCGACTTTGCGCACCTGACGAAATGGGTGAACTGTTCAAGGTGATGGCGCTGGTCGCTCCGGGTTGGCCGCCGCCCGCCGGCTTTGCATAACCGTGGCAGGCAAGCCCAGCGGCACTGGAAGCGTCGGCCGAGTCTGGCATCTTGTCCCGCAGCGGTTAAGCCGGGCCGCGATCATCCGGCCCGGAGAATGGAGAATGTTCAGATGAAGCTGATTGCCTTGGCCGCGGTCGCCGCATTTCTCGTCGCCGCTCCGCTGGCGGCAGCGCAGCCGATCGAAGGACGCTGGATAACGCAGGACGGTGACGCGGTCGTGACGGTGGCGCCGTGCGGCCGCAGCCTGTGCGGCACCATCAGCCGCTTTCTTGTCACGCCCCCGGAAGGGGCGGGGCAGCGCGACGTCAACAACCCCGACGCAAGGCTGCGAACCCGGCGCATCCTTGGCCTGCCGGTCCTGACCGATTTCAGCCCCGACGGCGACGTCTGGCGCGGGCGCATCTACGATCCCAAGAGCGGGCGGACCTATCGTTCGGTGCTTGAACGGCGCGATGCCCGAACCCTGGCGGTAAAAGGCTGCATCGGGCCGATCTGCCGGACACAGCTCTGGCGGCAGGCGCGCTAGCCTTCGGCGGCTTCAGTGTCCTGCGCTGGTGCCGGCGGTTCGTAGGTGATCCGCCTGACCTGGATGCGCTTGCCCTCTGACCTGAGGGTCAGGAGATCGCCGCTGCGCATCTGACCCGGTGTCCAGCAACCTCCCTGCGCTTCGGGCAGGTCCGGCGTCAGGCACAGCTGGCCGTCGTCGCCAAATACCCAGGTGCCGGTCTGATACGGATCGCCATTGCGCAGGTCGCGGTAGGTGCCGCCCTGGTCGAGGTAGGTGACGAACACCGTGCCGTTTTCCGCCGTGCTGCGCCAGGCGGTGTTGGCGAAGTCGTCGGGTGCCGGAGATGCGGTTGGGCCAGCTTCCGGCTCCGCCGCCTGGCTTGCGGTTTCCTGCTCCGCCGTTGGCGAACAGGCTGTCAGGGCAAAAGCGAGATAAAAGGCGGGCTGCGCGGTTCGCATGACGCCGAGCGTAAGCGGGTCATCAAGCACAGGCAAGCCGATTGCCCCGCACTGCGCCCTCAGCTAACGCGGCCGCAACAGCCTGCCCGCTTGTGTCACAGGGCTAGAGAGGTTTTCCTAAAATGCGCGCATCCCCCCAGTTCGATTTCCAGCTCGGCGACACAGCCGACATGATCCGCGAGACGACCGGCCGCTTCGCCGACGAACAGATCGCGCCGCTGGCTGAGGCCGTCGACCGGGAAGACAATTTTCCGCGCCAGTTGTGGCCCCAGATGGGCGATCTTGGCCTGCACGGCATCACCGTGGCCGAAGCCGACGGCGGGCTGGGCCTGGGCTATCTCCACCATGTCCTCGCCGTGGAAGAGGTCAGCCGCGCCTCGGCCAGCGTCGGGCTGTCCTACGGCGCTCATTCCAATCTGTGCGTCAACCAGATCGCCCGCTGGGCCAATGCGGACCAGAAGGCGAAGTATTTGCCCAGGCTGATCAGCGGGGAACATGTCGGCTCCCTCGCCATGAGCGAGGCTGCGGCGGGCTCGGATGTGGTGTCGATGAAACTGAAGGCCGACAAGGTGGATGGCGGCTGGCGGCTGAACGGGCACAAGTTCTGGATCACCAACGGCGCGGAAGCCGACGTGCTGGTCGTGTATGCCCGAACCGATCCCCAAGGCGGCAGCCGCGGAATAACCACCTTTCTGATCGAGCGCGGGATGGACGGTTTCTCGATCGGCCAGAAGATCGGCAAGCTGGGGATGCGCGGGTCGCCCACATCCGAACTGGTGTTCGACGACTGCTTCGTGCCGGACGAGAATGTCATGGGGCCGGAAAACGGCGGGGTCGGCGTTTTGATGAGCGGGCTCGATTACGAGCGCGTGGTGCTCGCCGGACTGCAGCTTGGCATCATGCAGGCGTGCCTCGACACGGTGTTGCCCTATATTCGCGAGCGCAAACAGTTCGGCAAACCCATCGGCGCGTTCCAGCTGATGCAGGCCAAGGTCGCCGACATGTATGTCGCGCTGCAATCGGCCCGCGCCTATACCTACGCCGTGGCGCGGGCGTGTGATGCTGACCAGACTACCCGCTTCGACGCGGCAGGCGTCATCCTGTTGGCGAGCGAAAACGCCTTCCGTGTCGCGGGCGAGGCGGTGCAGGCGCTGGGCGGGGCGGGCTACACGACCGACTGGCCGGTCGAGCGGTATCTGCGCGATGCCAAGCTGCTCGACATCGGGGCGGGAACCAACGAGATCCGCCGGATGCTGATCGGCCGCGAACTGATCGGGGCGGCCGGCTGATGGACGGGCCGCTCGAATGGACGGCGGCGATCGGCACGATCATAGCCGCCGCGATGGTGGCATCCGATCTGGGGCGCAAGGTGACGGGCGCGGGCTTCGTGCTGTTCTCGATCGTGGCGGTGCTGTGGGTGTATGCCGGCCTCACCGCGCCCGATGGGATGCCGCTGGCGGTGCAGAATGGCATCCTGCTGCTGGTCAACCTGTTCGGCGTTTACCGCTTTCTCCTGTCCCGCCGAAATGTTGCGATCATCAACCGCATGGAACGCGCCGCGCCCGGTATCGAGGAACAGGTGGACGACATCCTGGAGCGCGAAGAAAGGCGGCATTGACACGGCAGCGCTGTGCTGACTGTAGGAACGCATGACCGCTCCCGTCCTTACTTCCAAACTCGATCGCGACAGCGCCGATGCCAAGGCCCGCTTCGCACATAACAAGGCCTTGGCCGAAGAATTGCGCGCGCGCGTTGCGCAGGCGGCGCTGGGCGGGCCTGAAAAGCACCGCGAACGGCATGTCGCGCGGGGCAAGCTGTTGCCGCGCGACCGGGTGGAACGCCTGCTCGATCCGGGCTCGCCGTTCCTGGAGATCGGGCAGCTGGCGGCGAACGGGATGTACGAAGGCGACGTCAATGGCGCGTCCATGATCGCGGGCATCGGCCGCGTGTCGGGCCGGCAGGTGATGATCGCCGCCAACGATCCCACCGTGAAGGGCGGCTCCTACTACCCCCTGACGGTCAAGAAGCACCTGCGCGCGCAGGAGATCGCGCAGGAAAACCGCCTGCCGTGCATTTATCTTGTCGACAGCGGGGGTGCGAACCTGCCGTATCAGGCCGAGGTGTTTCCCGACCGCGACCATTTCGGGCGCATCTTCTTCAACCAGGCGCAGATGTCCTCGCTCGGCATTCCGCAGATCGCCTGCGTGATGGGATCGTGCACCGCGGGCGGCGCCTATGTCCCCGCCATGTCGGACGAGACGGTGATCGTGCGCGAACAGGGCACCATCTTCCTTGCCGGACCGCCGCTGGTAAAGGCCGCCACCGGAGAGGAGATCACCGCCGAGGATCTGGGTGGCGGCGACCTGCACGCCAGGAAATCGGGCGTGGTCGACCATCTGGCCGAGAACGACGAACACGCGCTGACCATCGTGCGCGACATCGTGAGCCATCTGGGCGCGAACACGGGCGCGGCCCGCGACATCGCGCTGAAAGACCCGCGGCCGCCACGGTTAGACTCCGACGACCTCTACGCCCTCATCCCTGACGATGTGCGCGCCCCCTATGACGTGCGCGAGGTGATCGCGCGCATCGTTGACGGATCCGAGTTCCACGAGTTCAAGCAGCATTACGGCACGACGCTGGTGTGCGGTTTCGCCCATATCTGGGGCATGCCGGTGGCGATCCTCGCCAACAATGGCGTGCTGTTCAGCGAGTCCGCGATGAAGGGGGCGCATTTCATCGAGCTGGCCTGCCAGCGGCGGGTTCCGCTGCTGTTCCTGCAGAACATCTCCGGCTTCATGGTCGGCGGCCGCTACGAGGCGGAGGGCATCGCCAAGCATGGCGCCAAGCTGGTTACGGCGGTGGCGACGGCGCAGGTGCCCAAGATCACCGTTGTCATCGGTGGCAGCTTCGGGGCGGGCAATTACGGCATGGCGGGCCGCGCCTATTCCCCGCGCTTCCTGTTCACCTGGCCCAACGCGCGCATTTCCGTGATGGGCGGGGAGCAGGCGGCCAGCGTGCTCGCCACCGTCCACCGCGACGCCGACCGCTGGACCCCGGAGGAGGCAGAGGCGTTCAAGGCGCCTATCCGGCAGAAATACGAGGACGAAGGCAACCCCTACTACGCCACCGCGCGCCTGTGGGATGACGGGGTAATCGACCCGGTGCAGACGCGCGACGTCCTTGGCCTCGCCTTCGCCGCGACGCTGGAAGCGCCGATCCCGGATGCGCCCCGGTTCGGCGTCTTCCGGATGTGAGCGGCGCGGCCGGTCCGGCGCTCGGTCGAAAAGGGGCGGCGCCGATGGTGTCACGGGTGCGGCGGGCGGTAATCTTGCTGGGTATCGCGATCCTCCTCCACAACATTGAGGAATGGTGGGCGCTGGGTCTGATGCCAGAGACGCTGGAGCGCTTACGCGACTTCTCAGGCCTGCCCTTGCCGGTGCAGGATCTGGCGGCGGTGCGAGCCGGGATCGCTGCATTTGCTGTCTTTCCGCTCGTGATCCTGTGGCGGTTCGCCGTGCAGCCGACGCCGCGCCTGACCTTTCTGGCGTGCATGATTGCCGCGATGACCGCCGCCAATGCCATCGTGCCGCATCTGGCGCTGGCAGTCGCTGTCGGCGGTTATGTGCCGGGGCTTGTCAGCGCCCTCGCGCTTACGCTGCCACTCGGGCTGGCGACCCTGTCGCGCGCCCGGCGCGAGGCGTGGCTGGCACCGCGCCGCTGGCTGATGGCTGTGGTGGTCGGCGTCGCGCTGCTACCCGCAGTCCTGACGGGTTTCTGGGCGCTGGGCGAGCTGCTGGCGGAGCTTGCCTGAGCCGCTATTTCATGGACCATCCGTGGCTGACGTTGATCGACTGCCCGGTCAAGGCGTTGCTGCCAAATCCGGCGAGGAACACGGCGGTCTGCGCCACATCGTCCAGCGTGGTGAACTCGCCGTCGACAGTGCGGCCCAGCATGACGTTGCGCACCACCTCTTCCTCGGAGATGCCCAGATCGCGGGCCTGTTCGGGGATCTGTTTTTCAACGAGCGGCGTCTTGACGAAGCCGGGACAGATGACATTGGCCCGCACGCCGTGGTCGGCCCCTTCCTTCGCCATCACGCGGGCGAGGCCCAGAACGCCATGTTTCGCCGCCACATAAGCGGACTTGAGCGGGCTTGCCTCGTGGCTGTGGACCGACCCCATGTAGATGAGCGAGCCGCGCCCTGCGGCATACATGTGCCGCACCGCCGCCTTGGTGCACAGGAATGCGCCGGTCAGATGGATATCCACTACGCGGCGGAACTCGTCGGCCGGAAAATCCTCGACCGGGTGGACGATCTGGATCCCGGCATTCGCCACCAGCACGTCCAGCCGGCCGAACCGTTCCGCCAGCCGGTCGGTCGCGTCCGTCACCTTGCCCTCGTCCGTGACATCCATGTCCAGCGCCAACGCCTGCCCCCCGGCGCTCTCGATCTGCCTGACCGTTTCCTGCGCCCCGGCAGTGTCCACATCGGCGACGCCCAGCAGCGCGCCTTCGTGTGCAAAGGCAAGGGCGATGGCGCGGCCGATGCCCGATCCAGCACCGGTGACCAGCGCGACCTGACCTTCAAGTTTCATGCAGCATCCTCTTCCACGGAGTTTTCGCGTTGCTCCTGCAGGATAGACCAGCAGGCCAGAAACAGCCCGGCGATGAGCGGCCCTATCACGATCCCCGACAGGCCCATTACGGCAATGCCGCCCAGTGTCGTGACCAGGATGATCCAGTCGGGTATCCCGGTGTCGCGGCCGACCAGAATGGGGCGCAGGATATTGTCTGCCATGCCGATGATCCCGACACCCGATCCGATGACCACCAGCCCTTCCCAGATCGCCCCGCTTGCCAGCAGCCAGATTGCCGCCGGGATCCACACGATGGCTGAGCCCAGCGCAGGAACCAGCGAAAACAGCGCCATCAGCACGCCGAACAGTGCCGCCGATGGCAACCCGACGATCCAGAAGGTCAGCCCGCCCAGCATCCCCTGCACGATGCCGACAACGACCGACCCCTTGATCGTCGCGCGTACGATCGACAGGAACCGTTCGGCCAAGCGTTCGGCGATCTCGCGTTCGACCGGCAGGCCGGCGATCACCGCACGCCCGATCTGCCGCCCGTCGCGCAGCAGGAAATAAAGGACATACAGGCCGACGCCGAATGACAGGATGAAGCCGAGCGCGGTGCCGCCGATCGACAGGGCATAGGTCGCGATCACGCCGGCGCTCTGGGCGAGGAACTCCTGCGCGCGAACCTGCAGTTCGGCGATGTCGCTAAAGCCGGAACGCCCCAGATACTCCTGCCAGCTGAGCGGCAGCGCGCCGCGCACCTGGATGATCCACGCCACCGGGTCGATGGTGCCGTCCTGAAAGGCGAAAATGATCTGCGTGGCCTGCTCGATCACAACCGAGGTGATTATCACGGCAGGAATGATGACCGCGATGGTGATGATGAGCAGCGTGGCCAGCGCCGCCTGATTGGGGCTGCCTGGCCGCCGCAGCTTGATCCGGTTGTACAGCGGCTGGAACATCACGGCCGCCAGCGCCGCGAACAGCAGGGCGGAGGAAAACGGCCAGACGATCAGGATAAGGGCGATGGTGACAAGCGCCGTCAGGACGAGAAACCCGCCCTGCTCGGTTGCACCCCGGTCGTGCCCTTGCAGCATCACCCCTCCTTCGCGCAGATTCCAGCCGCCGCTGCGCCGGGCATTACCGGCCGTCAAGAACGGCACGATTACCCGGCGGTTCCAACCGCGCTAGATATCGAGATTGGCCACGTTTAGCGCGTTGTCCTGAATGAACTCGCGCCGGGGTTCCACCACGTCACCCATCAACCGCGTGAAGATCTCGTCCGTCACATCGGCGTCCTCCACCTTGACCTGCAGCAGCGCGCGGTTGTCGGGGTCGAGGGTGGTTTCCCACAATTGTTCCGCGTTCATTTCGCCCAGCCCCTTGTAGCGTGCGATGGCGAGGCCCTTGCGCCCCGCGGCCATCACCGCATCGAGCAACTGGGTCGGGCGCGTGATCGCGTCGGCCATGACGGCTGGCGCTGGCGTGTCGCCGTCCTCGGTTGCTGCCGCTTCTTCCGGCGCTTCGGCCGCTCCGCCCTTCACCAGCTGCGCCGGCGCGGGGTAGAGGTCTGCCTGCCCTTCGGCCAGCTTGTGCAGCTTGCGCGCCTCCGCGCTGTCGAGGAACTTGCCTTCGATGAAGTGAACGTCCGTCACTCCGCGCCACAGGCGGTCGATGCGGATACCGGTGTCGGTCTCCTGCGCGGTCCAGACGCCGTCCGGGTCGCCCATCTGCAACCGCGCCGCGGCGCGCGTCAGTGCGGCGCTCCTGTCTGCCGCGTCAGGGTCGAGCGCTCCTTCCAGGGCCATCGCTTCGATCACCGCCGGGTCGTATTTGCGCGGAGCGAAACCGATCATGTTGCGGAGGCGCAGCGCCTGGTCCACCATGTCGCGCAGTTCGCCCCCGCCGCGCTGCCCGCCGGCACCTTCGAGCTGGCGCCCGTCCAGACCTGCATCCACCAGATACCGGTCGAGTGCCCCCTGATCCTTCAGATAGACTTCCGACCGCCCCTTGCTGACCTTGAACAGCGGCGGCTGGGCAATGAACAGATGCCCGGCTTCCACGATCTCGGGCATCTGCCGGTGGAAGAAGGTGAGCAGCAGCGTGCGGATGTGCGCGCCATCCACGTCCGCGTCAGTCATGATGATGATCTTGTGATAGCGCAGCTTGTCGAGGGTGAACTCGTCGCGCAGGCCGGTGCCCATCGCCTGGATCAGCGTGCCGACCTCCTTGGAGGAGATGATCCGGTCGAACCGGGCGCGCTCTACGTTCAGGATCTTGCCCTTCAGGGGCAGGATGGCCTGCGTCTTGCGGTCGCGGCCCTGCTTGGCCGAACCGCCCGCAGAGTCTCCTTCGACCAGGAACAGTTCGGATTTCGCGGGATCGCGTTCCTGGCAATCGGCCAGCTTGCCGGGGAGCGACGCGATGCTCATCGCGCCCTTGCGGCTCATCTCGCGCGCGCGGCGGGCGGCCTCGCGGGCGGCGGCGGCGTCGATGACCTTCTGGATGATCGCCTTGGCGTGGGCAGGGTTCTCCTCCAGCCATTCGGCCATCTTGTCGCCCATCAGGCTTTCGAGCGGCTGGCGCACTTCGGACGACACGAGCTTGTCCTTGGTCTGGCTGCCGAACTTGGGGTCGGGCAGCTTGACCGACACGATCGCCGTCAATCCCTCGCGCATGTCCTCGCCCGACAGCGACACCTTTTCCTTCTTCATCAGGCCGGACGAGGTGGCGTAGTTGTTGAGCGTACGGGTCAGCGCGGCGCGAAACGCGGCAAGGTGGGTGCCGCCGTCGCGCTGGGGAATGTTATTGGTGAAGGCGAGGACGTTCTCGTAATAGCTGTCGTTCCATTCCAGCGCGACGTCGATCCCGATCCCGTCCTTCTCGGCGGACACGGAAATGGGTTCCGGGACCAGCGGGCTCTTGT
Source organism: Porphyrobacter sp. GA68 (assembly GCF_022605525.1). GTDB lineage: Bacteria > Pseudomonadota > Alphaproteobacteria > Sphingomonadales > Sphingomonadaceae > Qipengyuania_B. The sequence goes on along the minus strand of NZ_JAKQYJ010000001.1, from coordinate 492,179 downwards.
TGCGGTCGAGATATTTGACGAACGCCCCGATACCCCCTTCGTAGAACAGGTCATGTTCCAGCACGTCCTCGTGCCGCCGGTCGCGCAGCAGGATGCGGACTCCGGAATTGAGGAAGGCCAGCTCGCGATACCGGTGTTCGAGCTTGTCGAAATCGAAGTCGGTGACGTTCTTGAAGGTTTCTTCCGACGCCTTGAAGGTGACGCGGGTGCCTTTCTTCAGCCCGTCCTCATCGCCGTTGGACGCGACTGGCGGGGCGTCGCCCACCACCTTGAGCGGCGCGACGGCATTGCCATGCTCGAACCGCATCCAGTGTTCCTTGCCGTCACGCCAGATCGTCAGTTCCAGCCACTCGGACAGGGCGTTGACCACCGACACGCCGACCCCGTGAAGGCCACCGGACACCTTGTAGGCGTTGTCGTCGCTGGTGTTTTCAAACTTTCCGCCGGCGTGCAGCTGGGTCATGATGACTTCGGCGGCCGAAACCCCCTCGCCCTTATGCATGTCGACCGGTATGCCGCGCCCGTTGTCTTCCACCGAAACGCTGCCATCGGGGTTCAGCTCGATCAGCACCAGGTCGCAATGCCCGGCCAGCGCCTCGTCGATGGCATTGTCGCTGACTTCGAACACCATGTGGTGCAGGCCGCTGCCATCGTCGGTGTCGCCGATGTACATTCCGGGCCGCTTGCGCACCGCGTCGAGGCCTTTCAGAACCTTGATGCTGTCCGCGCCATAGCCATTCTTCTTCGCAACGCCGGGCTGCGCTTCGCTGTTCTCGTCCATGCCCAGCATATAGGGAGTCCGACCGGTATTAGAAAGCGTTGCGCGCCCCGCTCGTCCACAGCTGCGGCACGGGGCGTCCGGGGCCGCTGGACATCACTTGCCACCCGCGTAGAGGACCCAAGGCATGACTCCCGAACACACCCCCGATTCCATCCTCATCGTCGATTTCGGCAGCCAGGTGACGCAGCTTATCGCCCGCCGCGTGCGCGAGGCCGGCGTTTATTCCGAAATCGCGCCCTACACCAAGGCGGCCGAAGCGTTCGCCCGGATGAAGCCCAAGGGGATCATCATGGGCGGCGGGCCGCGGTCCGTCACGGATGACGACGCGCCGCAGGCCCCGGCAGAGTTCTACGAGGCAGGCGTGCCGATCCTCGGCATCTGCTATGGACAGCAAGTCATGGCGCAGCAGCTGGGCGGCGAAGTGCAGCATGGCGACATGGGCGAGTTCGGCCGCGCGTTCCTCGACATCGACCAGGATTGCCCGCTGTTCGACGGGTTGTGGCAGCCGGGTGAACGACATCAGGTCTGGATGAGCCACGGCGACAAGGTGACGCGGCTCGCCCCCGGTTTCCGGGCGGTCGCGTCAAGCGAGGGCGCGCCGCAGGCCGTTGCCTTTGACCCCGAGCGCCGGTTCTTCGGCGTCCAGTTCCACCCTGAGGTCGTCCATACGCCCGATGGCGGCCGCCTGATCGCCAACTTTGCCCGCCACGTCTGCGGCCTGGCCGGCGACTGGACCATGGCCGAGTTCCGCGAAACCAAGATCGCCGAGATCCGCGCACAGGTGGGTTCGGGCCGCGTCATCTGCGGCCTGTCGGGCGGCGTCGACAGCGCGGTTGCCGCCGTTCTGATTCACGAGGCAATCGGCGACCAGCTGACCTGCGTGTTCGTCGACCACGGCCTGCTGCGCAGCGGCGAGGCGGAGCAGGTCGTCTCGCTGTTCCGGGGCCACTACAACATCCCGCTGGTCCATGTGGACGCAGAGGAGCAGTTCCTGTCCGGCCTTGCCGGCGTGACCGACCCGGAAGCCAAGCGCAAGTTCATCGGCAAGACCTTCATCGAGGTATTCGAGGCGGAGGCGAAGAAGATCGGCGGCGCGGATTTCCTGGCCCAGGGAACACTGTATCCCGACGTGATAGAGAGCGTCAGCCACACCGGCGGGCCATCGGTTACCATCAAGAGCCACCACAATGTCGGCGGCCTGCCCGAACGCATGAACATGCAACTGGTCGAACCCTTGCGCGAGCTGTTCAAGGACGAAGTGCGCGATCTGGGCCGCGAGCTGGGGCTGCCGGACGCCTTCGTCAGCCGCCACCCGTTTCCCGGACCCGGCCTCGCCATCCGCATCCCCGGTGAAGTGACGAAGGAACGCTGCGACATCCTGCGCCGGGCCGACGCCATCTATCTCGAGGAAATTCGCCGCCACGGGCTGTATGACGCCATCTGGCAAGCCTTTGCCGTGCTGCTGCCGGTCAAGACCGTGGGCGTCATGGGCGACGGGCGGACCTATGACAGCGTGTGCGGCCTGCGCGCCGTAACCAGCACCGACGGCATGACCGCCGACGTGTACCACTTCCCTGGCGAATTCCTGGCGAATGTCGCAACCCGCATCGTCAACGAGGTGCGCGGCATCAACCGGGTGGTGTACGACTACACCAGCAAGCCGCCGGGGACGATCGAGTGGGAATAAGCGGGCGCGAAATAGCGTCGAGCGCCCTTTCTGCACCGCCCTAGCCGACATTCGCGCCGAACAGCGCGCCCACCGCTGCGGTTGCCGCCATCGCCAGTGCGCCCCAGAACGTCACCCGCACCGTTCCCGCAAGCAGGGGCGCGCCGCCCGCCTGTGCGCCCAGCCCACCCAGCACTGCCAGACCGATCAGCGTGCTGAACGCAATCACCGGCAGGATGGCCGCCACCGGCGTGAGGGCGGCGATCAGCAGCGGCACCGCCGCCCCGGTGGCAAAGGTCGCGGCCGAGACCAGAGCCGCCTGAACCGGCCGCGCGCTGGCCATGTCCGTGATCCCCAGTTCGTCCCGGGCATGAGCGGCCAGAGCGTCGTTCGCCGTCAACTGCCGCGCCACCTGCTCGGCCAGCGTGCGGTCAAGGCCGCGCTGCATGTAGATGCCGGTCAGCTCCTCCAGTTCGGCATCGGGCGTGGTCGCCAGTTCCGCCGTCTCGCGCGCGAGGTCGGCTTTCTCCGCGTCGGCCTGTGAGCTGACCGAGACATACTCCCCGGCGGCCATCGACATCGCTCCGGCGACCAGCCCGGCAAGGCCGGCCACCAGAATCTCGCCGCGCCCTGACCCGGCCGCCGCCACCCCGACGATCAGGCTGGCGGTGGAAACCAGCCCGTCGTTCGCGCCGAGCACGGCGGCGCGCAGCCATCCCACACGATGCACGGTGTGGGTTTCGCGGTGTAGAAAACGGCCCATCCGATCGATCCTCCCGTTCAACCGCGGCGCGGCGAGGGCGGAGCGGTCAACCCGTCATTGTTCCGCCATGCGCCGCGCGCTCAGCACCTCGACCCAGTATCCATCAGGATCGGCAATGAAAGCCAGCCCTTTCATCCGCCCTTCGTCGGGACGCTTCACGAACTCCACTCCGGCCTCGTTGAAACGTTCGCAGGCGGCATGGACATCCGGCACCGCCAGGGCGATGTGACCGAAGCCGCGCGGTTCCGCATTGCCGTTGTGATAGGTCGGCCCGCTCTCCTTTTCGGTTCCCCAGTTGTGCGTCAGTTCCAGCACGCCCGAGCGCGAGAACAGGTATTCGCGCACCCCGGCGTCGTCGGTCGGTATGGCCTCGCCCTCCTCCACGAAGGCGAGGAAGTACAAGGAAAACTCCGCCTCGGGAAAATCGAGCTGGCGCAGCAGGGTCATGCCCAGCAGGTCACGGTAGAAGGCGAGGCTTGGTTCGGGATCCTTGATCCTCAACATGGTGTGGTTGAAGGTGTAGCCGTGGGGATTGCCGGTCACTGATGCGTCTCCTTTACCGGGTGCAACCCGGCGTGCGCCCCGCGCGTTCCGCCCGCATGCTGGATGAGGTCGATGTCGAAGAGGTGCTGCGCCGCCTCGCCGCGGCGCACCCGGGCCGTTCGCCCGGTGCGAAGGGTCCGAAGGGGCAGCCGGACGCATTCCGGTCATGCATCGCCTGCATGCTCAGCGCCCAGTCGCTTGACCGCAACACTGCCGCGGCCACCCGCAACCTGTTCGCGCTGGCCCGGACGCCGCGCGCCATGCTGGCGCTGGACGAGGAACGGATGGTGCAAGCGATCCGTCCGTGCGGCCTTTACAACATGAAGGCGCGCAATATCCGCGCGTTCTGCGCCGCGTTGCTCGAACGCCATGGTGGCACTGTGCCGGACACAAGGGAGGGGTTGATGGCGCTGCCCGGCATCGGGCGCAAATGCGCCGACATCGTGCTGTCGTTCACCTTTGGCCACGATGTCATCGCCGTCGACACCCACGTGCACCGGGTGGCGAACCGCATTGGACTGGCCGATGCCCGCACGGCTGACGCAACCGCGCAGCAACTGGATCAGCACATTCCAGTCTGGGCCAAGCGGGACGGACATTTCTGGCTGATCCAGCACGGCAAGACCATCTGCGTGGCGCGTCGCCCCCGATGTTCGATATGCCCGGTCCGCGACCTGTGCCTGTGGCTGCAGACCGGTGGTGCTGCGGCCGCCGGGCAGGCCGGGATAAACAACGGATGAACGAAACGTGGACTGGTGCGTTGGTGGCATTAAGTGAGCAAAAACAGGGACTAGCTTGTTCTCAGAAGCTCTCTGACGAAGCGGAGCCATTCTGGTTCTGCAAGGAGACACGCCTTACGGCGAACTGGAGTAATCATGCAAAGGTTGAACATCATCACCATGGCGGGCGCCGCCGCTCTGCTGGCGGCTTGCGGCAACGACAGCCAGCAGGCCACCACCGAAACAGCCACGATGGACGGCGCCTATCAGGACGGGGCGAATCTCGACACAGGGCCGACGCCGGGCACCACGGCTGCCGGGCAGCCGGGCATGGCCGGCACGACCGCAGGCGCCACGGGTCAGGAAACGACCCGCGTGTTCTTCGCGTTCGATCAGGCGCAGTTGACGGCTGATGCGCGCACACAGCTTGACCGGATTGCCGAAGCCTATCGGCAGACGCCCGGCGCCGGGCTGACGCTGGCCGGCTTCACCGATACGATGGGCGCGCGGCCGTATAACCAGCAGCTGTCCGAGCAACGGGCCGCTGCTGTGCGCGACTATCTGGTCGGCCGCGGCGTTCCCGCAGCCGAGATCGAGATCGATGCACGCGGACAGTCGAACCCACGCGTGGACACGGGCGACAATGTGCGCGAGGCGCAAAACCGCCGGGTGCGGATCGAGTTCGGGGATCAGCCAGGCTGATCCGGGCTCGATTTTCGGCCTTAGCTTACAACCCGATGGCCGGGTCCGGTTTGTGGCCCGGCCACCTGTTGCCCTACTTCGCCGTGCGGTCAGCGCGCAGCATCTGCCCGGCGATAGGGCACAAAATCGGTCAGAAAAACATTGCCGGTGTAAAAGCCGGTAAAGCGGTCGAAGGTGGTAACGGTATCCAGCCGGCACAGCTGGCTCGCCGTGCCGAATTTGCGGATCAGCAACGCATCCCGGTCGTTCAGGCTGTCGGGGTTCTGGGTGTAATTGACCCACACGGTGCCACCCTGATCGGACACGATGGCCGTGCCGTCGATCACCTGCAGGCTGCGGCTGGGAAAGGTGCGGATGCATCGTTCCGGTTCGCCCGCAACCCGCCCTTCCAGAAGCCTCGCGAGTTTCGCCTGTCCCGGAGTCGTTTCAGCAGGCACGGTTGGCTGGGCGACGAGCGGGAGCGCCATCGCCATTCCCGCCATGCCGGCAACAACGGACTTGATGATACGCGTCATGACAGACTCCTTTCTCGGGAGTCCGATATAAGCCTGATTGCGGCTTAACCAAGGCTGGCCGCGCGTTTCCGGCGTCACCTGTGGCCCGGATCGCTGCCTTCGGAGATATCGCGCAAAGTGGCCTGGTCCGCCCCGTCAGCCGGACCGCCTTCCAGCACGAAGCGGCGATCGCAATATCCGCAATCGACATAGCCATGCTCGTCGATGGTCAGATAGATCTTGGGATGGCCCAGCGCCGATGCGCGGAACGTCGGCCCGCCGCGGATGGCGGTCGCCCCGTCGCAGCTGACATATGTCGTCGTAACCTTGATGACTTCGGGTGGAGGCGGCATTGGCATGGCCGGGGCGATAGCCCGCGCAGCATGCTTCCGCAATGGCGCTTGCCTGCTTTACGGATGGCGCCGATTGCGCCTAACTGCCTCCTGCATGACAGAGCCAGCCATCCGCATCGACAATCTCGTGAAACGCTATGCGGGCAGCCGGGGGGAGGAGGGCAAGCTGGCGCTGAAAGGGGTCAGCTTCGATGTGCCGCGCGGGCAGATCTTCGGCTTGCTGGGTCCCAACGGCGCGGGCAAGTCGACCATCATCAACATCCTGGCCGGTCTGGTCGTCAAGACGGACGGCGATGCGTCCATCTGGGGGTTCGACATCACCCGGCACCCGCGCAACGCCAAGCGTTCGATCGGCATCGTGCCGCAGGAAATCGTGTTCGACCCGTTCTTCACGCCGTTCGAGGTGCTGGAGAACCAGGCAGGTTTCTACGGGATTCCCAAGGGGGAACGGCGAAGCGAGGAACTGCTGGCGGCAGTGCGCCTGTCGGACAAGCGGGATGCCTACGCCCGCACGCTGTCGGGCGGGATGAAGCGGCGGCTGCTGATTGCCAAGGCGCTGGTTCATTCCCCGCCCATTCTGGTGCTGGACGAGCCGACCGCGGGGGTGGACGTCGAACTGCGGCGCCAGCTGTGGGAGCTTGTCACCGAGCTCAATGCGCAGGGCGTCACCGTGGTGCTCACCACGCATTACCTGGAAGAGGCGGAGGCGCTGTGCGACCGCATCGCCATCATCAATCACGGTGAACTGATCGCGGACAAGCCCACCCGCGAACTGGTCGAGATGACGCGGGAAAAGGTCGTGCGCATATCGGTCGACCGCGACATCGACGCGCCGCTGCGCGAACCCTTCTTCCGCAAGGTCGATGCCATTGGCGAACGAACGGTGGAGATAACCTACGACCGGGACGAGGCCACCGCCGGCCAGGTGTTGGCGCTGGTGCAGCGGCATGGTTACGCGATCGAGGACGTGACCACCCGCGAAGCCGACCTTGAAGATGTGTTTGTCCGGCTGACCAGCATGGGCGCGGGCGCGCCGTAGATGGACGGGTCGCTGCCCGATCTGGCGACCGGTTCGCGCAATCCGCTGGTGGAAGACCGCCGGCCTGTCCTGCCCAAGGGGCTAACCCGCCTACCCGCGTGGGCGCTGCTTCTGCCGGTATTCGGACTGGGCGCATGGCTGCTGAACATGGTGACTGCCGGAGCGGTGCCGGCGTTGCTGATGGCGCCCCTGCTGGTCGGGTGCGTGATCGCCGCTGTCCATCATGCGGAAGTCGTCGCCCAACGCGTCGGAGAGCCGTTCGGCACGCTGGTGCTGGCGGTGTCCGTGACGGTGATCGAGGTTTCGCTGATCGTCTCCCTGATGCTGTCCGAGGCCGGGGACGCGTCCACCTTGGCGCGCGATACGGTGGTGGCCGCGATCATGCTGATCCTGACCGGGATGCTGGGCGCGTCATTCCTGCTTGGCGGGCTGCGTCATGGGGAACAGCGGCTGAGCTTGCCCGGCGTCAGTGCGGGTTTGTCCACCCTTGCCGCACTCGCGGTGCTGGTGCTGGCCTTGCCGAACTTCACCATCAGCGAGCCGGGCGCGTTCTATTCGCCGGCGCAGCTGCTGTTCGTGGCGGCCGTGTCGCTAATCCTTTATGCGACGTATGTGATGGTGCAGACAGTGCGCCACCGGCACTATTTCCTGCCGGATCAGGATACCGGGACGCGCGATCTGGAGGTCGCGCGGCCGTCTGGCCGCCTGTCTCTCGCCGCGCTCGCCACCTTGCTGGTCGCCCTGACGGCGGTGATCCTGCTGGCGACGGCGATTGCGCCGACGGTCGAGCGCGCAGTGCTCGCCGCGGGCCTCCCGCTGGCGATCGTGGCAGTGGTCATCGCCGGAATGGTGCTGGCGCCCGAAAGCCTTGCGGCTGTTCGCGCGGCACGGCGCAACCGGCTGCAGACAAGCGTAAACCTCGCCTTCGGATCGGCTCTGGCAACCATCGGCCTGACCATACCCACAGTAGCCGTGGTGTCGCTGCTGTTCGAACTGCCGCTGGCGCTGGGCGTGGGACCCAAGACCATGACCCTGCTCGCGCTGGCGATGTTCGTCACTGCCGTGGGGCTGGCGAGCGGACGCAGCACAGTGCTGCAAGGCATGGTTCACCTGGTGATCCTGGCCGTCTATCTGTTCACCACCATCATACCCTGAAGCACACGCGCAGAAAGCCGAGCCGATTTCCAGCCACTCCGAAAACTACGACGTTCTGGTCATCGGCTCCGGTGCCGCCGGGCTGACCACCGCGCTCGCCCTGGCCGAACACCGGCGGGTGCTGGTGCTCGCCAAGGGTTCGCTCGACGGCGGATCGACCGCCTGGGCGCAGGGCGGGATTGCGGCGGTGCTGGATCAGGGTGACACCTTCGAAGAACACATCCGCGACACGATGATCGCTGGTGCCGGCCTCAACAACCGCGCCACGGTAGAATATGTCGTCGGGAACGCGCCCCGTTCGATCGACCGGCTGCGCGAGCTGGGCGTTCCCTTCAACGCCGAAGGTTCGGCGCTGCACCTGACGCGCGAAGGGGGGCATTCGCATCGCCGGATCGTTCACGTCAATGACGCGACCGGCTGGGCGGTGCAGGAGGCGCTGCTGAAGGCCGCGCGCGCCAGTCCGAACATCACCCTGCTGCCGGGCCGCTCCTGCATCGACCTCATCAACGGTCGCAATGCCCAGCGGTTCAGCGGCGCGGGCACGGTGTGGGGGGTCTACGCCCTCGACGAGGCGACCGGCCGGGTCGAGGCGCATGTCGCCCGCGCCACCGTGCTCGCCGCGGGCGGGGCGGGGCGCGTGTACCAGTTTTCCACCGCGCCGCGCGGCGCGACCGGCGACGGCATCGCGATGGCCTGGCGGGCCGGCTGCCGCGTCTCCAACATGGAGATGATGCAGTTCCATCCGACCTGCCTTTACCATCTGGACGTCAAGAACTTCCTCATCACCGAAGCCGTCCGGGGCGAAGGTGGCCGCCTGCTGCATCCCGAAACCGGGCACCGTTTCATGGCGGATTACGATCCCCAGCGGCTGGAACTGGCGCCGCGCGACGTGGTGGCGCGCGCCATCGACGACCAGATCAAGCGGTTCGGCCTCGATTACGTCCATCTCGACATCAGCCATCAGCCGGCCGATTTCGTGCGCAGCCATTTTCCAACCATCCATGAAAAGCTGTGCAGCCTTGGCATTGACATGACCACCCAGCCGATCCCCGTGGTTCCCGCGCAGCATTACACCTGCGGCGGGGTGGAGGTGGACCTTGCCGCGCGCACCGATCTGCCGGGCCTGTGGGCGGCGGGGGAGTGCACGCAAAGCGGGTTGCACGGGGCTAACCGGCTGGCCTCCAACAGCCTGCTCGAATGCTTTGTCTTCGGCGAAGCGGCCGCAAGGGACATCCTCGCCTCTTGGGATCAGCTTGCCGCCCCGCCAGCCATCCGCCCATGGGACGAAAGCCGGGTGACGGATTCGGACGAGGAGGTCGTCATCAAGCAGAACTGGACCGAAATCCGCCGGTTCATGTGGAACTATGTCGGCATCGTTCGCACCACGAAGCGGCTGGAGCGGGCGGCCAACCGCATCCGCCTGCTGGGGCAGGAGATCGAGGATTACTATGGCAGTTTCCGGGTCACGACCGACCTCATAGAACTGCGCAACCTGCACCAGTGCGCGGAACTGATCGTCCGCTCCGCCCTGCAGCGCAAGGAAAGCCGGGGGCTGCATTTCACGCGCGATTACCCGGATACCCAACCGGTTGCCCGGGACACGGTTCTCATCCCCTGATCGGGTTGGCGCGCATCCCCTTCCGCCGGTCGCGCCAAACCCGCGAGGACGGATAGAATGCTACTCTCCTGCGTTGAACGGCAAACGGCGGAATCCTCTCCGCCGGGTCAACCAACCAAGGAGATCTTCATGTCTGCCCCTACCAACCTTCTGGATTGTTACACCGAAGAACTGGCCGATAATTGGTCGGCCAACGATCAGATGCTCAAAGCGGTGCGCGAAATGGCCAAGGTCGCCACGGACAGCAAGCTGAAGGAGCGCCTGGAAAAGGCTTCGTCCGGCATCGAGCAGCACACCAAGACCATCCGCGAAATCCTCGACGAACTGGGCGAGGACGAGAAGGAGCATTGCAAGGGCATGGAAGGCCTCGTCAAAGAAGCCCACAAGCATGCCATCGACGCCGACATCGACGATGGCGACGTGCGCGATGTGGTGATCATCACCCAGTATCAGCGGATGTGCCACTACGGCATAGCCGGGTTGGGTTCGGCCAAGGCCTTTGCCGAGGCACTGGGCAAGAAAGACCATGTCGAGAAACTCGATAAGATCGTCAGCGACATCTACAACGCGGACGAGAACATGACCGATCTTGCCGAAAAGAGCATCAATCTGCGCGCCAAGGAAGGCGAGGACGCGTAAGGGTCAGGTCAGAGCCGGGCGGGTTGTTCCCCGCCCGTTCCGGCGCTGTCCCGGCCATCGCGCTCCTTGACCCTTGCAATTCCTGGCCGGAGCCAGACAGCTTCAACAAAAAAGGCGGGCTGCGAGGCCCGCCTTTTTTCATGTATTCACCACAATGGTTCAGGCGTAGGCGACCGTCGTCCGCCGCCGCTTGGGTGAACGCATCGCCGCGCCCACAGCGCCGAAGCCGAGCAGCATCAGCGCCCAGGTGGACGGTTCCGGCACGGCGTTGCTGATAAGGGTGAAGCGGCCAGTCACACTGGCAGTGCCCGGCGTGGCGAACGTCGCATTCGACAGGGCCACGGAGAACTGGCCGCCCTGACCGAAGTTGAAGACGGACGGCGCGTTGAAGATCGCCTGTCCGCACCCGCGCGCGATGATGCCGCAGCTGCCGAACAGGTTCAGGTTGATGAAGCCGAGCGTGTTGCCGGTAATCGGCGCTCCGGTCGCTCCGGTCGGGCTGGAGAACGAGAAGGCGACGGAGATCGGCCGCGGGCTGAAGTCCTCGGGAATGTTGACCGTGCCTTCCGGCGTTCCGATCGTGAGCACCGTGTACTCGGCGAAATCGCCCGCGTTCGTCAGCGTGAAGCTGGGAAAGGCCACCGGGGCGGCATTGATCACCAGGCCGGGATCGGTGTTGTTGACGGTGACGCTGCTGACCGATCCGCTGATGGTGGTCGCGGCAGCAACCGGCGCCGCGGCCAGAACGGTCGCGGCTATACCGGCGCAAAGAACGGCTTTGTTCATGATTTCCCCCCTGTGTGGCATCCAAGCCGATGTGAACGCCTGAGGCTGCCGCCTACGCTTCGTTAACCTTCCTCACAATAGTGTTAGCTACCCATATTAGGGATATTTGTCAGGCGCTTCATTGCGGGACAGGGGTGGTCGAGCCTGGTTTCCGACGCCGCCGCGGCTCTGCGAGAAGGCCTGAGCGGCAAATTATTTTTCCACGATTTTCAGCGGCTGTAACTCCCCTTATTTCCACGAGTCGCAGATGCGAGGAATGGCAGGCGAGGCGCCTGATTGCATTAGTTGGCCCGATCCCCTTGCGGTGCGCGCCGGCTCTATCCATCATCATCGGCCCGCCAGCGCCTTGCGCGGCAACGGATCTGGCCGGGTGCAAGGCGTGCAATGGTTAAGCACGGCGTCGCTGCGACAGGGCAGAAGTTAACTGTCTGAAACCGGTGACAAGGCCGGGTTTGGAAAAGGCTGGGGTTGGAAGGCGATTCATGGATTTCAGGGACACGGGTACCATCTTGGCGGACAAAGCCGATAATTCGGTTCCGGCGAGCGGCGCAGACGAGGCGAGAACGGTGATGATGATGATGGACAAGGCGGATAGCGGTTCGGCAACCCTGGTCGACGCGGCAACTTCGGCCATGGGCGAAGCCGCCAGCGCCCTGGCCGCCGCGGCTGTGTCGGACAGCAAGACGGTGAATGCCCGGCGCTTCACCATCAAGACCGATCACAGCCGTGACGCACTCCTTACCGAATTCGGCAAGGAAACGCTGACCGATCGTTATCTGCTGCCCGGCGAAACCTTCCAGGACCTGTTCGCCCGCGTGGCCGATGCCTATGCCGACGACGCGGATCATGCCCAGCGGCTCTACGACTATATCTCGCGCCTGTGGTTCATGCCCGCGACCCCTGTTCTGTCGAACGGCGGCACCGGGCGCGGCCTGCCCATCTCGTGCTACCTGAACTCCGTCTCCGACAGCCTGGAAGGGATCGTCGGCACCTGGAACGAGAACGTCTGGCTGGCCAGCCGGGGTGGGGGTATCGGCACCTACTGGGGTGAGGTGCGCGGCATTGGCGAACCCGTTGGCCTGAACGGCAAGACGAGCGGCATCATTCCGTTCATCCGGGTCATGGATTCGCTGACGCTGGCGATCAGCCAGGGCAGCCTTAGACGAGGATCGGCCGCGTGCTACCTCGACATCTCGCACCCGGAAATCGAGGAGTTTCTCGAAATCCGCAAGCCAAGTGGCGACTTCAACCGCAAGGCGCTGAACCTCCATCATGGCGTGCTGCTGACCGACGCCTTCATGGAAGCGGTCCGTGCGGGCGCTGACTTCGACCTCGTGTCGCCCAAGGACGGCACCACCCGCAAGACGGTGGACGCACGGTCGCTGTTCCAGAAACTGGTGGAAACGCGTCTCGCCACGGGCGAGCCTTACATCGTGTTTTCCGACACGGTGAACCGTGCCATGCCCAAGCATCACCGCGATCTGGGCTTGAAAGTGTCAACGTCCAACCTGTGTTCGGAGATCACTTTGCCGACCGGGCGCGACCACCTCGGGCAGGACCGCACGGCGGTCTGCTGCCTGTCGTCGCTCAACCTTGAAAAGTGGGACGAATGGTCGACCGACAAGCAGTTCATCGAGGACGTGATGCGCTGCCTCGACAATGTGCTGCAGGATTACATCGACCGCGCGCCCGACGAAATGGCGCGGGCGAAGTATTCGGCCAGCCGCGAACGCAGCGTCGGGCTGGGCGTGATGGGTTTCCACTCCTTCCTGCAGTCCAAGAACATCGGGTTCGAATCGCCGATGGCCAAGGTGTGGAACCTCAAGATGTTCAAGCACATCAGTGCCAAGGCGGAAGAGGCCAGCCTGCTGCTGGCGCAGGAGCGGGGGCCGTGTCCCGACGCCGCCGACATGGGGGCGATGGAACGGTTTTCCTGCAAGATGGCGATCGCGCCGACCGCGTCGATCTCGATCATCTGCGGCGGTACCAGCGCGTGCATCGAGCCGATCCCGGCCAACATCTATACCCACAAGACGCTGTCGGGCAGCTTCATCGTCAAGAATCCGTATCTGGAACAGCTTCTGCGCGAAAAGTCGAAGGACTCGACGAATGTGTGGAACTCGATTCTGGAGCGGGGCGGCAGCGTGCAGCACCTCGACTTCCTGTCGGCCGAGGAGAAGGCGGTGTTCAAGACCTCGTTCGAGATCGACCAGCGCTGGCTCCTTGAATTCGCCGCCGACCGCACACCGTTTATCGACCAGGCGCAGTCGCTGAACCTGTTCATCCCGGCCGATGTCGACAAATGGGACCTGATGATGCTCCACTTCCAGGCATGGGAGAAGGGCATCAAGTCGCTGTATTATCTGCGGTCGAAGTCGGTGCAACGCGCAGGCTTCGCCGGCGGGGTCGAGGCGGACAACACTTCCGAGGCACCGAAATACGAGCTGGCTTCGAGCACGGATTACGACGAGTGTCTGGCCTGTCAGTGAAAGGAGGCCGGCATCTTCCCTCGTCGGGAAATTGTCAGCGGGCATGATCGCACGCAGAGAGCGGCGGCGCTGAAATAGAACTGAACCCATCTGCCGTCCCGCGCGTTAACTCTCCTCAAGCAGGAGAGCGAACGCATGGACGACAGCCGCATCTGGGACTTCGAGCAGGAGCTTTGGACCGGGCCGCCCGACGCCTATGACCGGAAGGTGGCGGATGACGTGGTGATGGCCCTGCCGCATCAGCCGTGGCTGTTCGACGGGGCGCAGGCGCGCGAAGCGGTCAAGGCGACGCCGCGCTGGGACAAGGCCGAATTCCTCGACCAGCGGGTGGAGCGGCCGCAGGAAGGGCTTATCGTCATTGCCTATCGCGTCAAGGCGCAGAAGGGCGAGCAGAAGTACCATGCGCTGTGCACCAGTACGCTGCGGCGCCTGAAGCACGAGCAATGGGATGTGATCCAGCACCAGCAGACCCCGCTGGGTATGGAAGTCGCCGAGCCGGACGAGTAGAGCCACCTTACGGACATCGAAAAGCTCGCCGGATTTTTGATGATCCGGCGGGCTTTTGCGTCATCCAGCGGCTATCAGACGTTGGCGCCTGACCCCGCGGGTGTGCGGGCATCGGACTTCAGGTACACGCGGTTGTCTTCGATCTTTTCCACGTCATCCACCATCAGGTAGTGATGCTGGCCATCGCTGCTGTCGGACTTCGTCAGCTTGATCCGGTCATCCTCGACCTTGTCGACGGTGCCGACATGCTGTCCGGCGGCATCGGTTACTTCCATGTGTTCCTTGATACGCATCTTTTCGAACATGCTTCTTCCTTTCTGCTTCGATTGCGGGCGAGGGCGAATCAGCCCTCGTAGAGCTGCGGATTGCCATCGGCGCGGGCCTGCTGGGCGGGGTCGTTTGAGGTTTCGCCGGGGATTGCTTCGCCTGCCTGCGGCTCGTCGGGGCTGTCATGCGCATCGCCGTCCTGGCTGCTGCCATTCTCCTCGCCGTGGCCCTGCTCGTCCTGGGAGTTGCCATAGCCTGCCTGCGCCTGCGGGGTATCCGCCGACTGGTTCTGCGACGACAAGTTGCTGCCGCCGTGCGTCTGTTTCTGACTGTTCATGGTGAAGCTTCCTTTCCCGTGACCAATGCGCGCGCCGGTCCGGTCGTTCCGGCAACCGATTTAATGCGCTGGTAAGCAGCCGCGACTAGAGGAGAGGGCTGACGGCAGAAGCGCAGGCTTTGCGGCGGGGCAGGGGACGGTATAAGAAAACTGATGAGCGCCACCCCTTCCCTTGGCGGCTCGGCTGCATCCACGTCCGAACGCTTCGGGGTTCTGGACGGATGGCGGGCCGTGTCGATCCTGTCGGTCATCGCTGGCCACTGGCTGCCGCTCAACGCCGTGGTGCCGGGCGCGAACGAGGCGGCCGGCGCAGGCGGCATGGCGCTGTTCTTTACCCTGTCGGGCTTTCTCATCACGCACTTCATGCTGAAGCGGCCTGAGTCGGGGCCGTTCCTCGTACGCCGGGTAATGCGGATCCTGCCGCTGGCCTGGGCGGCGGTAGCTGCGCTGTTTCTGGCCGCGTGGTGGCAGGGCACGGCGCAAGCGGATACTGCGCACCTTGCCGCAAATCTCCTGTTCTACGGCAACCTGCCGCCCGCCCGCCTGTTCATCGGTGGAGAGCATCTGTGGAGCCTGGCGGTGGAGATGCACTTTTACGTCGGGGTCGCGCTGCTCGTCGCGCTGGGAGGGCGCCGGGCGCTTTACCTGCTTCCGCTGATCGCGCTTGGCGTCACGCTGGCGCGGATCGCGGCGGGAGAGACGATCAGCATCATCACCTGGCACCGCATTGACGAAATTCTGGCGGGCGCGATACTCGCCCTGATCTACTTCGGCTCGCTTGGTGAGCGACCGCAGCGCTTGCTGTCCGCCATACCCTTGCCCGTGGCGGTACTGATCGCGCTTGCCTGTACCTGGTTTATCGACAGCCCGCTGGCCTATGCGCGGCCGTATGCGGTGGCGCTGATGGTGGGGGTGACGCTGTACCGTGTGCCGCGGTGGCTCGAGCAGGTGCTATGCTCGCGACCGGCCGCATATATCGCCCAGATCAGTTACGCGCTGTATGTGTTCCACATGATGTTCACCGCTACCTGGCTGGGCAGCGGCGACACGCTGGAGAAGTACCTGAAACGTCCACTGCTCGCGCTGGTGACGTGGGCGGCTGCCCATCTATCCACCTTTTACTACGAGCAGCATTTCACCGACCGCGCGCGGCAGTGGACGTCGGGCGGACCGGCAAAGGCGCTGCGCACCTATTAGGCGCGCGGCTGCCCCTTCACGGGCGCCGCCGATTCGTCCTTGCGAGCCTTTTCCCGCGCTTCGTCCTCGCGCGCTCCGGTGCGGTCCGGTTCGACCGGGTTCTTCGGCTTGCCCAAAGTCACGTCGCGGCTGTCGTCTGGTTCGTACTCGCCCATGGCTTTCATCTCCTTGCCCCCCCTGCAACAAACGGAGCCGCGCGCGTGTTCCGGCACTTATCCCCAGCTTGGCGGCCATTCACGCGTTGGCCAGCCCGCGTGCGCGCCTATATTGGCAGGTCCCACCCGATCAGAACCCGCCGCAGGAGCGAATCGTCCCATGTCCCTTCTCGAAGCCCGCAAGACCTACAAGCCCTTCGAATACCCCTGGGCGTACGAGTTCTGGAAACGGCAGCAGCAGATCCACTGGATGCCCGAGGAAGTGCCGCTGGGCGAGGATTGCCGCGACTGGGCGCAGAAGCTGACCGATCACGAACGCAACCTGCTGACGCAGATCTTCCGCTTCTTCACCCAGGCCGATGTCGAGGTGCAGGACTGCTATCACGAGAAATACGGCCGGGTGTTCAAGCCGACCGAGATCAAGATGATGCTGGCCGCGTTCTCCAACATGGAGACGGTGCATATCGCCGCCTATTCGCACCTGCTCGACACGATCGGCATGCCGGAAAGCGAATACGGCATGTTCCTCGAATACGAGGAGATGAAGGCCAAGCACGACTACCTGCAGGAATTCGGCGTCGACAATGACGAGGACATCGCCCGCACGCTGGCCATGTTCGGCGGCTTCACCGAAGGGCTGCAACTGTTCGCGTCCTTCGCCATGCTGATGAACTTCCCTCGCTTCAACAAGATGAAGGGCATGGGCCAGATCGTCAGCTGGTCGGTCCGGGACGAAAGCCTGCACTGCGAAGGCATCATCCAGCTGTTCCACGCCTTCTGCGCCGAACGCGGCTGCCTGACGCGCAGCGTCAAGGAAGACATCATGGACATGTGCCAGAAGACCGTCCGGCTGGAAGACGCCTTCATCGACCTCGCCTTCGAACAGGGGCCGGTTCACGGCATGACCGCCAAGGAGATCAAGAAGTATATCCGCTACATCGCCGACTGGCGGCTGGGGCAACTGGGCCTGCCCGCGATCTACATGGTGGAGGACCACCCGCTCCCCTGGCTTGCCCCGCTGCTCAACGGCGTGGAGCACGCCAACTTCTTCGAAACCCGCGCAACCGAATATTCCAAGGCGGCAACGCGCGGCAACTGGAACGACGTGTGGTCAAGTTTCGACAAGCGCCAGGGCGCCGGCCGCAGCGAGAGCGCGAACGACGAGGCCGCGGGGAACGAAGGGCCGGGGCTGTTCGGGGATGTGCCGGCCGGGGTGCTGGGGGTGGCGGCGGAGTAGGTCATGTGAGTTTCTATGTCAGCAAAGATCTAAAGTCGACCTAATCAGGTGAACTGTTAAAAAACCTTTGGTGCTCTAGATGCAAAGGCCACAGATAAGCCGTGGTGTTCGATGAGCGTCTTTTCAGTGACTAATGGAAGCACAGTCACACGAAGTGGCAAAGACGTCGTGCAACTTTCTTCTAACGACTTTAAAGAGTTAATTGGAGATAGAACAAGATGTTTTATTTGCGCTGGGAGAGGTAAGAAGAGCAAAGAGCATGTCATACCGAACTGGATTGTTAAAAGGTGCCATCTATCTGATCACGGTATGAACCTTGCGGGAGGGATGAAGAAAAAGTTCACAACAATGACTGTCCCTTGTTGCGTGAATTGCAACTTTAAACTTGGAAAAGAGCTTGAAGATGCAGTCTCAATAGCTTTTGCAATGGGGCAATCTGAAGTAGACAAGTTAGTCCGCCGGTCAGATCCGAGACTTTTTGCTTGGCTCTGCTTCCTAAGATTGAAAACTCATCCCGTTTATCCCCTTGACCCACGTTATCGGGCATGGCATAAGATGGCATGTCCAAGAAAAGCCCCTCTGCCAGCGCCGAGTTCAGCGTTCGCGAGTTCTTCGCCCGCTTCCCGGACGAGCAGGCTTGCCTCGAACACATCATGGCAGTGCGCTTCGGCGGCACGAAGATGGATTGCCCCTCGTGCGGCGTGGAGAGCCAGTTCCACAAGCTGCGTGACCGCCGAGTCTTTGCGTGCCCGGAGTGCCTTCACCAGATCGCGCCGACCGCCAATACCATCCTTCACGACACCCGCACCCCGCTCGTTTCGTGGTTCTATGCGATGTATCTGTTCTGCACGACGCGCCACGGTGTGAGCGGCAAGGAACTCCAGCGCCAGCTCGGGGTGACCTACAAAACCGCCTATCGCATCGGGCAGCACATCCGCATTCTCATGAGCAAGGCACAGGGCTTTGACGCGCTGCTCGCTGGCCATATCGAACTCGACGAAGCCTATGTTGGCGGTCGCCGTTCGGGCGGCAAGCGCGGTCGCGGCGCTCCCGGAAAGACCATCGTCATGGGCCTCGCAGAGCGCGGCGGTCGCATGAAGGCGGTCGTGATCCCCAACGTGAAGAAGGACACGCTGCGCGACGTGGTTCTGGACAACGTGGAGCCGGGTTCGGTTGTCTCGACCGACGAACTCTACAGTTACAACTTACTCACTGGCGACGGTTTCACGCACGGCGCGGTGAAGCACGGCCGCAAGGAATATGCGTTCTACGATTACCGCGCTGGCGAGACGTTCCACGTCAACACCGTGGAGGGCTTCTGGAAGCTGTTCAAGGCTTCGGTGCGGTCAACCCATGTCCAGATCAGCGGCAAGCATATGCAGCGCTATCTCGACGAGTTCACTTTCCGCGCGACGCACCGGGGGCGGGTGAACGGGATGTTTGACCTTCTGGTTGGGGCGCTGTGACGCGCCCCATTAAGGCGTCGAACATGGTGCGATCGGCGGGGCCGATGCCATCGGCTTCAGCCTGGCGTGCGAAGTCGTCTAATCGGCCTTGAGCGATTGCCTCCGAAAGGGTCAGTCGCGAATTCACGAATTCAAACTCACAGCCCGGCGAAACGCATCGTCTTCTGCGGACGCCTGAATAATGCTCGCATTCTGTGCGAGAGCAGTAAGCCAGTTTCCATAGCCCCCCTTCTGCGCCAGCACCGCCGTTCGGGCTGGAGCGTCCGGTAAAAGGCGGATGTCGCCAAACTTGGCCAGCGTGAAAGCGACAGATTGCGCCCACGGCGTCACCGTATCGAATAGCGCAACCTCGTCGTCGCGCTTCACCATGACATCGATGCGCCAATGCGAATGCGAGGCCCCTAGGAAATCGACTTCCTTGGCGACGGCGTGCTCGCCGTAGATGCGCTGTAATTTGTTGAAGACAATGGTTCCGGCATCGGCTTGCTGGCGCTGGAAGATGCGATGGGCGAACCGCATCGCCGCCTCTTGGGAACACGCTGAAATGGCCTTGATTGCGCCTTCTAGCTGCCCTTCCGCGACGGTGACCTCAAAGGCTCCGTCGTTCGTGACCGTGACCCCTGCGGCCTCAGCCACAGGCTCTGCGCGCCTCATGAATTGGCGGCGGTCGGCGCCCATAATCGCGCACTCGCGATGGCCGAAGCCGTAATCGGACACGCGAAAGTATGGAGGCTCCCGGCTGATCCAAACGACTACGCTACCGCCGCTCGGATACATCGTCGGAGTTGTGACGAACGCGCCAGAGGAATCGTGACGCACGGAGACAAGGCGCGAAACCGCAGCGCCTATCGCCATCTCGAAATCGGCCTTGGTTAGGATGTCGCCCATTGTCTCATTACCACCCGAACGATAGCACCCATTCGGGTGGTTTGACAACATCTATGTTGTTGATTCGGAACAGATTCCCGACGACTTGAAGGCACTCGGTAAACCCTTGAATGGGTTGCGGAACTGGGCGCGCAACCGGCAAATTGTCGCGAAGAAGCGCGCCGTTTTTCTCGCACCAATTATCTTCGAATGAATGAAGATGCGTTCCCGCCTGATCCATGAATCGAAACTCGGGAGGCCCCTTGCCCTTGTTGTTGTGGACGCCTTTCGGTCGCCACTCCAAGCGACACAGTGGCCCCGTCCCGCCGGGAATACGCAGGCCATGATATTCGAGCTGAAAAACGACTTGCTCGTCGGGCAGGCTTGCAATGGCCGTGGCGCGGAAGAAGAATTGCTCTTCGATCAGGCCGCCGATCATCAGAGGCAGCTTCAGATCGAGGCAACGCCCCTGCGTGCTCCAATCGGTTGGATTGGCGATTAGCTTTTTAGCTTCGACAAGTTCGCGAAGGGTTTCCGCCATCGCCTCTGCATATCGAGGGCAACGGCGATTGGCGAGTCAGGCCGCCATCAAGAAGCGTGGGTCAAGGGGATAAACGGGAAACTCATTATCATGACATGTTTGTGATGGTTGAGAAGCACCGACGAAAGAAACAGAAGAGCCTGGGAGACCACCTAGATTGGGCACATTTTCATAACGCTCACGCGGTTGTAAGATCATATATATTCGATATAGTTTTAGATAGATCATGCATTGGCTCTATGTATTCGGCGCGCGTGGTTGATTCTACTGAAAGTTGCCGCTTTAACTACTTCGATGCTTACGAGTATCAATCAATGTATGTACGCATAGATGATTGCGCTGTCATCTGCGTGTCTAGCGATATAGGTGCATGTGAATATCACTTAAGACCTTACCTCTCGAAGCTAGGCAGTAAAGTCAGTCAAATGCAGATCCTCGCCATTCAGAACGAGTATGAGGTAGCTGCAAGACGCATGTGTGGCGTATGGGTTCTGGAGCAAGAGTACGGAATGGCCAGCGGTTCAATGATATTGGAAGGGGTCGTTAAACAGCCTATTGGAATGCAACCATCTACTGAGGAGTATCGGCGACAAGGCCTGGCACATGCAATTCAATATTACCTAGAGCAAAATGGCAAAAATCCAGACCACATTTGCTTTTTGGTGGACGCCATTCAGAAAGGCTTTGTGACCTTTATACCAGAAGAGGCAAGGCCGCCGCTAGCCTCAAGTAGTTTCCCCAGCAACTGGCAATGGCTTCGTTATCAGCAATCTAGTACAGCTTAGTTCATCAGCGTTATGAAAACTGCAGCAGGCGACTTGCACAACAGGGTGATCCACCGCTTGCCCGCCACACGCGAGGCAGGCGACTACATCGTCAGAGATATGTCCATTGGAGGTTCGCCAGCAGTTTTCGCAGACCCCTTGAGGCAGACTTAACCAAGCGCGTCTTGGCTACCATCCTCACGCGTGTGACAACCCGGTGGGGCGAATGATCTGGTTGGATCGCCTTAACCGAATAAAGGCACCTTTAACTACCGCTCCTTAACTTCTCCCGACTATCCTCGCACGCGCCCACAACCGGACGCCGCCCATGCCTGTTTCTGCCCAACCGCTCGAACTTGCGATCTACTACCTGATCGCAGTCAACTTTGCCGCCTTTGCCGCCTTTGGCATCGACAAGGCGCGGGCCGAGGCCGGGGCGTGGCGGATCAGGGAGGGCACGTTGCTGCGGCTTGCGCTGATCGGCGGGACCGGCGGCGCCTATGCCGGGCGGCACGTGTTCCGGCACAAGACGCGCAAGCAGCCGTTCTGCTCGTCCCTGCGGACGATCGCCGTACTGCAGGCAGCGGTCGCGGCGTTGACGGCGTTCGTGCCGCTTGACGCCGTACCGGGGGCGCAGAAATTGCTGGCGGCGGTATCGGAAGGTCGGACGAATATCGACCTGCTCGACCACTGACACGCACAGCCGGCCCGGGCCGCGCCCATTGCAACGCCTGCGATACGCGAGCGCGGCTGGCCGTGGTGGCGCTCGCATGATCCCGCCTGTCCTACACTGCCGCCGGCGCGCTATCACGGCGGACATGGACCGCCTCACCCGCCCGATCTGCGCCGCCTGCCTTCACCCGGAAAGCGGTCGGAAAGCCGGCGGACTGGCTCGCCATGCGGGCCTCGCGCTTTTCCCCTCAGGACCGTGTAACATGCGGTCCATGTCTCCCCCGGCCCGCCTTCGTCGAGGGCTGGAACCAACGCGGGCAAGGGGCGCTGATCTGGCATTGGATCAAGGAGAAATGGCCATGCTGTCCCGGACGAAAACTGCCTCTGCGCTGCTGGCGGGATGCCTGTCGGTCGCGCTCGCCGCGTGCGGGGGGCAGGATGAAACCGCCTATGAGGTGGACGCGACCACCAACGACGGGTCGCAGCTGATCGTGTCGGAGCCGACGCCGGGCGCCGCGCCGGTTGTCCTGCCGGAAGCGCCGGTCACGGTGACGACCGAAACGCAATCGGCGATCTCGCCCACGCCCCTGCCGGCGACGCCAACTCCTGCGCCGACGCCTACGGCAACGACCACGCCTGTGCCGATGCCACCGCCGCGCTGACCTTCGATCCCGGCTGGCGCTTCGACTGGCGTTATTGCAGCCCCAGGAGCGACACCGCCACCCCGGCCGCGATGATCCCGGCGACCGTCAGCCGGGCGGGCCATTGCGCTTTTGCGTGAGGGGCGTGGGTGCGCGGCCGGTCGCGCTGCGGGGCGGGCGCGGCGGGCGGCACGTAATCCTCCGGCCGGGTCCAGCTGCGCCGGCCCTGCTTGCGGCGGCGGTCGGGATCGAACCTGATGATCTTGCCCATGGGGCGGCAGCCTAGCGCAAGGTGCGGGGCGCTGTCATGCCCTGGTTGCCGCAGCTCGTCGCATCGGGGTTGCTCTCCCGCCGCTATCCTTCCGCGGCGCACCAGTCGAGACGGGCTTCACCGGCGTAGGGGCGGGCGACCCCGCGGGAAACCAGCGCGTCGGCGACAGACACGCCGTTCCGGCTGAGGATGCGCAACGGGCGGCCGTAACGGTCGTTGCCGCCGGGTTCTGGGGCGCTGGTGAAGCCCCCTTCGCTGAGCCAGCCTATCAGCGCATCGCGGGCAGCGCGGGCCGCGATCCGCTCTGCCTCGCAGCGTCCGGCAAGCTCGGGCGCGTCCAGCCCGGCGATGCGCACGGTTTCGCCGTCCAGCCGGATGGTGTCGCCGTCGACGACGCAGCGGTCGCGCGATGGCGCATCGGCGCACGGCTGCCAGATAAAGGCCGGCACTTCCCGGCGGTCGACCGGCAGCAGCAGTCGGACCAGCCACAAAGCTCCTAAAGCGAGGAGGGTTGCCAGCGCCAGCCACCGCCACGCTGATGTCAGTCTGCCGGGCCGACCCTTGGCGGGCGTGCCGAAGCGGGCTGGCCGGGGCAGGGGACCGCCGCCGGTCAGCCCGCCGGTGCCGCCTGGGCCCGCGCCGCAAGGCTTGCGGGAAGATGAAGAACGCCAGCGCATCGCGGTTGCCTAGCGCCTGGGCGCCCACGCCTCCACAGCAAACCCGCTTCCCTCGGGCCGACGGGAAGGCTAGAGGCGGCGGAACGGGATGACCGACGCTTCCGCCCTCCTCGCCAAGACGCAGGTGCTGATCGAGGCGCTGCCCTATCTGCAGCGCTACGCCGGCCGCACCTTTGTCGTGAAATATGGCGGCAACGCCATGGGCGATCCGGACAGCGGCCGGGACTTCGCGCAGGATGTGGTGCTGCTGAAGGCGGTCGGCATCAACCCGGTGGTGGTGCACGGCGGGGGGCCGCAGATCGGCGCGATGCTGGACAAGCTGGGGGTCAAGACCCGCTTTGTCGGCGGGCTGCGCGTAACCGACCGCGCAACCATGGAAGTGGCCGAAATGGTTCTGTCCGGGGCCATCAACAAACAGCTGGTCGGACTGATCGCGGCCGCGGGCGGGCGGGCGATTGGAGTTTCCGGCAAGGATGGCAACCTGGTGACTGCCGGCAAGCTGGAGCGGACCGCACCCGACCCCGGCAGCGCGATCGAGCAGGCGGTGGACCTGGGCTTTGTGGGTGAACCGGTGGCGGTCGATACCGCCCTCATCGATGCCGCCGTTGCGGGCGGCATGATCCCCGTGGTCGCGCCGATCGCCGCCGGCGTGGAAGGTGAAACCTACAACATCAACGCCGACACCATGGCCGGCGCGCTGGCGGCCGCGCTTGGCGCGGCGCGGCTGTTCCTGCTGACGGATGTGGCGGGCGTGCTGGATGCTGACGGTAAGCTGCTCAGCGATCTGACGCCTGCTGACATCGCCCGGCTGCGCGCCGAGGGCGCGATCACCGGCGGGATGATCCCCAAGCTGGAAACCTGCATTGCGGCGGTCGATGCCGGCTGCGAAGCGGCCGTCGTGCTCGACGGGCGGGTGCCGCATGCCATGCTACTGGAATTCTTCACTGCCAGCGGCGCGGGAACGCTGGTGCGGCGGGACGGACTTGCTTAGATGATGCCTGCCGTGGTCAAAGGCTTGTGGCACGGCCAAGACAAACCGCATTGCAGCCTTGTTCGGGAAACATTCAAAATATGATCGCGCTGATTCAGATCGTCTCCATGCTGGTCAATGTCCTGGTGATGCTGATCATCATCCAGTTCATCATCGGCCTGTTGTTTTCGTTCAACGTCATCAATCGGTCGAATGAGTTCATGGTGCAGGTCTATAATTCGATCAACGCGCTGCTCGATCCGGTGCTCGCGCCCATCCGGCGGCTGATGCCCAACACGGGCGCGTTCGACTTTTCGCCGCTGGTGCTGATCCTGTTGCTCAATGCCGTGCTGATCATCCTGCGCAATCTGGCGGTATGACGGCCGAGGTAATCGACGGCAAGGCAGCCGCCGCCCGCCTGCGGGAACGGGTTGGCGCGCTGGCGCTGGATTTCGCCCGGCAGGCGGAACGCAAACCGGGGCTGGCGGTGGTGCTGATCGGCGAAGACGCAGCCAGCCAGGTCTATGTCGGCGCGAAGGGCAAGGCGACCGTGGCCGCGAACATGAACAGCTTCGAACATCACCTGCCCGCCGACACACCGCAGGACGCGCTGCTGACACTGGTGGAACAGCTGAATGCGGACAAGGCAGTAGACGGCATTCTGGTGCAGCTGCCCCTGCCCCCGCAGCTCGACGCGCAGGCGGTGATCGCGGCGATCAGCCCGGACAAGGACGTTGACGGCTTCCATGTCAGCAATGCCGGACGGCTGGCCGTCGGGCAGGACGGGTTCGTACCCTGCACTCCGCTGGGTTGCATGATGCTGCTGGAAGAGCGGCACGGGTCCGATCTGTCCGGCATGGAGGCGGTGGTGATCGGTCGTTCCAACATCGTAGGCAAGCCGATGGCACAGCTGCTGCTTCAGGCCAATGCGACGGTGACGATAGCGCATAGCCGCACAAGGAACCTGGCCGAGGTGGTGCGGCGGGCGGATGTCGTGGTGGCGGCGGTTGGCCTGGCGGAAATGGTGCGCGGCGACTGGTTGAAGCCCGGCGCCACGATTATCGATGTCGGCATCAACCGCCTCCCGCCCGAACCGGGTGCCGGCAAGGGCCGGCTGGTGGGCGACGTGGCTTTTGCAGAAGCGCGCGAAGTCGCAGGCGCGATCACGCCGGTGCCGGGAGGCGTGGGGCCAATGACCATTGCCGTCCTGTTGCGCAACACGCTGGTTGCGGCATATCAGAACTCAGGTCTGGCCAAGCCGGACATATAGGATAGGCTGCAAAGAAGCTCCCATTCCTGCGTCCTGACGCGCACAGGGTAGCCAAGGGGCCGAGTGGCAGGAGCACGATGAGCCAATGATGTTCGCCAGGTCCGCTTCCCTCCTGTTCATCGCGCTGACGGCGGCGTGCGCCGCGAGCGACAACCGGGTGACGGCGATAGACCGGGTGCTGGCGGACGCGCCCGGCCGGGCGCAGCCCAGCGCCCTGATCGCGACGGAACTTGCCGCGGCGCGTGCCGCGCGGCAGGACGGAGAAGCGGCGGCTCTGCGCGAGTTTGCGACACCTGACGCGGTGCTACACCTTGCCGCCGGACCGGTCGCCGCCCGCGAATGGACGCGCAACCGCACGGAAAGCGGGGCAGGAGTGCAATGGGCGCCCAAGGCGGTGTGGCTGAGCTGCGATGGCCAGGCAGCGGTGTCGTATGGCGAATATGCCGCCCGCGACGGCGAGCGCGGTCATTACGTCACCACGTGGCAGCGGCAGCCCAACCGCGCCTATCGCTGGAACTACATGCTGCGCGCCCCAGATCCTGCCCTTGTGCGGCAGCGGCCGATCACACCCGAGATGCTCGAGCGCGGTGCCATTCTGGTCGAAGCGACCCCGATGATCCGCGGCGACGTCGCCGACTGCGCCCCGGCAGGTCCGCTGTCGCTGCCGGACACCCCCGGCGCAGGAGCGACCGCCGGTTCGGGAACGTCGAGCGATGGCACACTGGTGTGGAACTGGGCGCATTTCGCGGATGGCCGGCGGAGTTTCAGCGCTATGCAGGCGGCGGGCGGCGTGCTGACCCAGGCGGTCAGGCTTGAGGTTGGCCCCGCGGGAGAGGTGACGTTGTTGCGATGATGGAACTGTTCTTCTCCGCCTTCATCACCATGTTCGTGGTCATCGATCCGCCGGGCTGCGCGCCGATCTATGCGGGGCTTACCAAGGAGGCCAACGCGCAGCAGGCGCGGGCCATGGCGATCCGTGCAACGCTGATTGCGGGGGCTATCCTGATCGGCTTTGCGCTGGTGGGCGAAGATCTGCTGCGCGCGCTGCATATCGATCTCGACAGCTTCCGCATCGCTGGCGGACTGATGCTGTTCCTCATTGCGCTCGACATGGTGTTCGAAAAGCGTACCCAACGGCGAGAGGAACGGGCGGAAAAAGTGCTTGCCGAAAATCTGAACACATCCGAAGTCGAGGACGTGTCGGTGTTCCCCATGGCCATGCCGATGCTCGCGGGACCAGGAGCGATCGCGTCAATCATGCTGTTGACGAGCGCCGCTAACGGCCCGGAACAGTCGCTGGTGGTCATGGCCGCGCTGCTCGCGGTGCTGGTGCTGACGATGTTTGCGCTGATTGCCGCGGGACCGCTGATGCGGCTGTTCGGCGCACGGGTCGAGGCGGTGATCACCCGGCTGCTCGGCGTCCTGCTGGCGGCGCTGGCCGCGCAATACGTGATCGACGGCCTGCGCGGCAGTTTCGGGGTCTGACCGCTACTGCAAGGTCACGCGGCCATCGTCGCCGCCATCATGCAGGCCGAAAAACTGCATCAGCTGGATCAGCAGTTCGCAGCGCGCGGTCAGATCGTGCGCTTCCAGAAGGGCCTGTTTCGCCGCGGCGTCGAACGGCGCAATCTGCGACACCCCGTTGATAAGCGACTGGTCGTCCAGCTTGGCGACCGAATCCCAATCCACGCTGTAACCCTGCCGGTCAGCGAAACGGCGCGCCTCCTGCTCGAATCCGGCCCGCTCGACCGATGCGAGGTATTGATCCTCAGGCTCTTCAATAGCCTCGCCTTCCACCTGACGGAAGGCCGTGGTCACGTCCAGTTCACGGATCAGGCGGAATCGCCGCTCGCCTTCGAGGATGAGATTGTAGCGGCCGTCCTCAAGTGCCTCAAACTCGCCGATGCGCCCGATACAGCCAACATCATACAGCGAACCGCTCTCGCCCAGCTGCCGGGGCTGGATCATGCTGATCCGCCGATCCCGCGCCAGCGCGTCGCTGACCAGCGCGCGGTAACGCGGCTCGAAGATGTGCAGCGGCAACTGCAGGCCGGGAAACAATATCGCGCCAGGCAGGGGAAAGATGGACAGGCGCACCGGTCGTGTCCGTTCAGCCGAAGAGCAGACGCGAAAGACGACGGCGGGTGGCGATGACCCACGCATCTTCCAGGCCGACCGCTTCGAAGATCTGCAACAGCTTGGCCCGCGCCGCGCCGTCATTCCATTCCCGGTCCGCTTCGATCATGGCGAGCAGTTCGTCGGCGGCGGCATCGCGCTGGCCGCTGGCGAAGGCGGCTTCGGCATAGGCCAGCCGCGCCTCCATGTTGGCGGGGTCTGCCGCAGCCCTCTGGCGAAGAGCGGCCAGCTCGGTCTCATCCATGCGGCTGCCGGCGAGTTCCAGGACGTTCTTTGCCGCGGCGATCTGCGGATTGCCGGCGAGCGCGGGATTTGCTTGCGCTGCGGTCAGCGCCGCTGCAGCATCATCCGTTCGGCCGGCCTGCGACAGGGCGCGGATCAGTCCGGAATGCGCGGCCGCGTCGTCCGGTGCCATATCCACAACCTGGCTGAAGATGCCGACGGCGCGATCAGCCTCACCCCCGGCAAGAACCTGGTCGCCCATGGCGATGAATTGCGCGATCTCCTCCCTGGACGGCGCGCCCGGATCGGCCGCATTGCCGCCTTGTACCGGCAATTGTGCGAGCAGCTGGTCCAGCGCTGCGCGCAGCTGCGTTTCGGTCCGTGCGCTGGTCAGGTCGGCGACAGGCTGGCCTTGGAACATCGCGTAAACAGTAGGGATAGAGCGGACCTGGAACTGCGCCGCGATGAACTGTTCGGCGTCGACATCGATCTTTTCCAGCACCACGCCCTTACCGGCATACTCTCCCGCCACCTTTTCCAGCAGCGGGGTCAGCGCCTTGCAGGGGCCGCACCAGTCAGCATAGAAATCGAGCACAACGAGCTTCGTCATCGACGGCTCGACTACCTGCTTGCGGAACCGGTCGACGGCCTTCTGTTCGTCCAGGTTCAGACCCATGCTTGCCAAGATGCGTGTTTCCTCTTGCTGTGCGCCGCGACCATCGCGAAGCTCTACCATGTGGGCGCTGCCCCGCCAATGTGAAGAGCGCGGCCGACTGCGAGCAGGTCTGGGGCTGCCAGTGTGCAAATTACCCCTTGCCCGCCGCTGGCCCGGTTGCTAATCGCGCGCCTCCCCACCGGCGGCGAACAGCCAAGCCGGTCACGCCAGAGCGGGCGTAGCTCAGGGGTAGAGCACAACCTTGCCAAGGTTGGGGTCGAGGGTTCGAATCCCTTCGCCCGCTCCAGTTTTCCAATTGAGTTGGCGGGATGTCCGCGCGACGGGGTCTTTCATCAAATTTAACCATTTGCGACCGGGTGCGAATTTCCTGTTGCAATCAAAGGCGGCAACGCTAGGTGCAAGCGATATGTTGTATCATAAAATAGTTGCGGCGGCATCGCCGCTGACGCTCGCCCTGATAACCGCTTCGCAACCGGCCGTCGCACAGCAAACCGCTCCAGCACCAGGGCCCGCACGCGGTGACCTGGTCGACGATGACTTCCACAATCGCCAGGACGCTGGCGCCAACGAAATCATCGTCAGTGCGCGCGGTGTGCGCGAACTTGATATCCTTGCCGGCACTTCGGTGATCGAGGGAACGGAATTGCAGCGCAATCTCGACGGGCAGATCGGCGAAGTGCTGGCCCGGCTGCCCGGCGTCACCGCCACCGGCTTTGCTCCGGGTGCATCGCGCCCGGTGCTGCGCGGTTTTTCCGGAGAACGGGTGCGTGTCCTCAATGACGGGATTGGGACCCTGGACGCGTCCAACACGTCCGACGACCACGCGGTCAGCATCGACCCGCTGACGGTGGAGCGCATCGAGGTGCTGCGTGGACCGGCGGTGCTTCTTTATGGCAGCCAGGCCATCGGCGGGGCCGTGAACGTGATCGACAAGCGCATCCCCCGACGCGTGCCGGATGAGTCGATCCATCTCGACGCTCTCGCCGGCTATGACAGCGTCAGCGATGCATACCAGATTGCCAGCTCCGTCGATGCGCCGCTGGGTGGAGGCTTTGTTGTTCATGCCGACGGATCGTACCGCAAGGCAGGTGATGTAAGCATACCCGGCTTCGTCGTATCGAACGCCTTGCGCGCCGATCTCCTGGCGGAAGCGGCGGAGGAAGAGGCGGAGGGCGAACTGGGCGAAGCGGCCGAACTGCGCGCTATTGCTAATCAGCGCGGCGTCCTGCCCAACAGCTTTGCCGAAACCTGGTCCGCCAATCTTGGCGCAAGCTTCTTCGCCGGTGGCAGCATGCTGGGCGCTTCGGTCGGCTGGTACGATACCAGCTACGGCCTGCCTGCACGCCCTGGCGCCGAGCATGCTCATTCCCATGACCATGACCATGACCATGACCATGACGGCGAAGGGGAAGAGGGGCCCGTCACCATTGGGCTGCGGCAGTTCCGGGCGGACCTGCGCGGCGAACTGATGCTGGGCAACGGCTTAATCGAGAAGCTGATTACCCGGGTTGGCTATTCCAACTACACGCACACCGAGTTCGAAGGCACCGAGGTCGGTACCGTGTTTGATGTGCAGGGCATCGAGGCCCGGGCCGAGTTCGTCCAGAACAGCAGCGGCGCTCTCAGAGGGTCGTTTGGCGCGCAGTACTACTTCCGCGATTTCGCCGCCATCGGGGCAGAAGCGTTCGTGGCACCCAACCGCACCGATCAATTCGGGGTTTTCGCCCTGCAGGAATACCAGCTGGGTGCGGCGCAGCTGGAAGGCGCGGCTCGGTACGAGGTGACCGGAGTTGATTCCCAGACGCTGGGGATCGAGCGCGATTTCAGGGCGCTCTCGGGCGCACTCGGGCTATCCTTCGACACCGGTACCGGGCTGCGCGCGGGCGTGAACGGCACCCGGGTCGAGCGCGCACCTTCTGGCGAAGAACTGTTCTCCAACGGCCCCCACGTCGCCACCCAGGCTTTTGAAATCGGCGACCCCGATCTGTCGAAGGAAAGAGCGTGGGGCGTGGAGGGCTATGTGCGCGGCCGCCTGGGGCCGGCGCAGGTGAACCTTGCCCTCTACCGCAACTGGTTCGACGACTACATCTATCTGAGCGAAACCGGAGAGGAAGAAGATGGACTGCCGGTGTTCGTGTATCTGCAGGACGATGCCAACTACTTCGGCGTGGAGGGGCAGGTGACGGTGCCGTTTTACCGCACGGAGCGGCTGACCCTCCTCGCCGACCTTCGCGGCGATTACGTCCGTGCAGAGCTGACCGATGGCACACCGCTGCCACGTATCCCGCCGCTCCGCCTGCTGGGCGCGCTGGAGGCGCAGGGGGCGCGGTTCGACGCGCGTGCCGAAGTGCAGTGGTTTTCCGCGCAGAACCGCACGGCTCCTTTCGAGCTGCCGACGGACGACTACATGTTCGTGAACGCCTCGCTCGCCTTCAAGCCTCTCCGGGGAGACGACAATGTGACCCTGCTGCTGCGGGCGAACAATATCTTCGACGTGGAGGGCCGGCGCCACACCAGCTTCACCAAGGAGTTCGTGCCGCTGCCGGGGCGCAACCTGTCCGCCAGTGTGCGTCTCAGCTTTTAGTCCGGCTTCACCGAAGCAGGGGATAAATGCGCCGAAGGGATCCGCTCCGCACCGAAGTCCCTTCGGCGTTTTTGGCAAGATCAGTGCGGCACGGCGTTATTCTTCGACTGCAAAGGTCAGCGCGGCGTGTTGGCGGAGCCGTTCCACCAGGGCTTCGCCGAGAAAGGCTCCCGGTGTCCCCACGCCGCCTTGCGCGTCGCTCTCAAGCAGGGCCAAGCCTGTTTCGCCCAGCATCCTGCTGGTCGAGCCGTAGCCGGGATCGTAGCGCCCCTTGACGCCGTACCGGATAGAGCGGCCATCGGGATATTCTCCGATGAGGAGAAAGTCGTAGGACCCGTTCTCCCGCTCTTCCTTCGTCGGGCCTTCGCCCGGCTTGGGTCCGCCGTCGCCGAACATCGACTTCATCGCGCCCGCGATGGCCGTTGCCGCCTGTTTGCCCATGTCGCCGGGGCTGGTCAGCACCATCTCGTCATACCGGAAGTCGCGACCATAAGGGTGGCCGCGCAGGAAGTTGGTGCGATGGACGTTCTTGGTGTTGATGGAGGCCATGACGAAAGGCGCGGTCCAGCTTTCCAGCGCCCGATCGTAGGCGGGCAGCATCCCGCCAGGCTGTTCCGGCCCCGTGAAGCCCGGCGTCAGCGCGAACGGGTCAGCCAGCACCTTGAACTGCGACGGATTGCGCGCCGCGCTGGCCATCGTCGCCTTGAAGCTGGCCGCCGTGCCTCCGGAAAAGCTGCCGACCATCGACCGGATGCGGGTTTTCACCCGCGGGGCGGGGCTGCCGAACCGTGCCACCGCCTCCTTCTGCAGCATCAGCACGCCGAGATCCGACGGAATGGAGTCGAAACCGGAAGAGAAGCAGATGCGCGCGTCGCTGGCCTTGGCTGCCTCATGGTGCTCCACGATCTGCTGCGCCATCCAGGCGGGTTCGCCGCACAGGTCGGCGTAGTCGGTTCCGGTCGCCACGCAGGCGGCGAGCAGCTTGTCACCGTAGAGCTGATACGGGCCGACCGTGGTCAGCACCACCCGCGCCTGTTCGCACAGCGACCGCAGGCTCGCCTCGTC
Source organism: Porphyrobacter sp. GA68 (assembly GCF_022605525.1). Lineage (GTDB taxonomy): Bacteria > Pseudomonadota > Alphaproteobacteria > Sphingomonadales > Sphingomonadaceae > Qipengyuania_B. The sequence goes on along the minus strand of NZ_JAKQYJ010000001.1, from coordinate 459,910 downwards.
GTCGGCATCGGCGGTGACGAGAGGAGTGTCGGCGGGCGCGCCGATTTCGTCGCGAACCGCCTGCAGCTTGGCGAGATTCCGTCCCGCCATGGCCCACCGGGGGCCATCCGGCTTGCCCCCATACTCCCGCACGAAATGTTCGGCGACCAACCTGCCCGTGTAACCGGTCGCACCATAGACGATGATGTCGTATTCGCGTTCTTGGTTCCTCATCCCGCGAACCTGCCGCAAACCGGCATCGCTGACAATGGCAGCTCAGTAGCGTCGGTCGACCGGCTTGTCCGGCGGAGTGGCGATTGCGCTTACGCCGCCGCGCGTGTCGTTGCGCGTTGCCGCCGCCTCGCCCTCGGCACGTGCGGCCTGCAGTTCCGCTTCGGTTGCTTCCGTCCGGCTGGCGGCCAGTTCGCCCTCCGCCCGGGCGGCGCGCAGTTCCGCCTCGTGCGTCTTGTTGCGTTCCCGGTAGTGGTCGAGACTGCCGCGCACATTGCCATAGGCGAAAGTCAGCAGAAGCCCGCCCGTCACCGCCAGCAGACGCAGCGCGGTCATGCCGGTTTCATAATCGTTCCATTGGTTATGGAAGAACACGATCGTCGCCAGCGTGTAGGCGGCAAGGACGATGGAGGTCAGCCGGGTCATCAAGCCCAGGCCCAGCAGCAGACCGGCGGCTATTTCAAAGATGGCGATCCCGGTTCCCCATGCCGGCACCAGATTGGCTCCGGCAAGTGTCGCGCTGAAACCTGCCGGGTACAGCAGCTTGTTGACGCCGGAGACGACGAACAGCAGGCCGATCAGGATGCGGCCGATGGTGGCGGTGATGAAGGACATGGGCACTCTCCCCTAAGCGCGATTTTACCGGAACAACGACCAGGACGCGAAACAGTGCCAGCGCCGCCTATAGTCGAGGCAGCGTCACTCCCCGTTGCCCCATGTATTTTCCGGCCCGGTCGGCATAGGTGATCTCCGGGCGTTCGTTGCCGCGCAGGAACAGGAACTGACAGGCGCCCTCGTTGGCGTAGATGCGGGCGGGCAAGGGGGTGGTGTTGCTGAACTCCAGCGTCACATGGCCTTCCCAGCCCGGCTCAAGGGGGGTCACGTTGACGATGATGCCGCAGCGGGCATAGGTCGACTTGCCCAGGCAGATGACCAGCACGTCCTCCGGTACGCGGAAATATTCCACGGTGCGCGCCAGGGCGAAACTGTTGGGCGGGATGGTGCACACATCGGTCTTGCGGTCGACGAAGCTGGTTGCGGCAAAGTTCTTGGGGTCGACCACCGCGTTGTCGACATTGGTGAAGATCTTGAATTCGTCGGCCACCCGCGCGTCGTATCCGAACGAGGACAGACCATAGGAGATACAGCCGTCGCGCCGCTGCGCCTCGACAAAGGGTTCGATCATGCCGCGCGTTTCGGCGGCTTCGCGGATCCAGCGGTCGGAAAGGATTGCCATGGCCGTGTCATCCTTCATCGGTGCGCCTGGCACAAGCGCGTGCTTGCGGCTTATCCGCTACGGGATCCGTGCCGCACCCAGCCGGGGGTTGAGCGCGGCGATGTGGTTCAGCCACATCTTGGGCCGCCGCAGCATATCCTCAGGATAGCTCACCTTCAGGCCGGCGATCTGCGCCAGACGGCCCACGAAATGGATGCAGTTGCGCGTGTCGAGATCGTAGAACTTGCCGGGCGCATCGCGCCAGCGGGCAACTTCGGCCAGGATTTCGCCATATTGAGCCTGCGTCAAAGGCACGGTAAAATGCCGGTTGGTGGAGCGCACGTATTTCTGCTGCTCGGTGGTGATGGCGTGTTCCACCGGGCCGCGCAGAATGGCTGGCGACACGCGCCGCGCGGTAAACCCAAAATTGGCATTCACGCTCTGCCCGTTCTCCAGCGTCCCTTCCAGCACGACAAAGGTGTGGGGATAGCGCCCGCCCACAACGGAACCGTTGAAGCTATGAAAGCTGATGGTCACCGCGGCGGCGGCGGGAGCGGTCCACAAGGTCGCGAACAGCAGCAGGAGCGAGCAGACAAAGTGACGCATTGTCATGCCTTTACCAATGCAGGCCGCGCGCACAAACTTCAATTTGCGAGCAGAGTGGCGTTGCCGCCGGCCGCCGTCGTGTCCACCGTCATCACCCGTTCCGTCGCGAACCGAGCCACATAGTGCGGCCCGCCGGCCTTGGGACCGGTGCCCGACAAGCCCTCGCCGCCGAACGGCTGGCTTTCGACCACCGCGCCGATCTGGTTGCGATTGACGTACAGGTTGCCCACCTTTGCCCGCGCCGCGACGAACCGCATGGTGGACGCGATCCGGCTGTGCAGACCCAGCGTCAGGCCAAAGCCGGTCGCGTTGATATCGTCGATCACCTGCCCAAGCTGGCCGGCGGCAAACCTAACCACGTGCAGCACCGGACCGAAGTTCTCCCGCTTCAACTCGGCGATGGAATCCATCTCTATGATGGCGGGCGCGACGAAATTGCCGCCAAGTGTAGCTGGCAGGTCCAGCTGCCACACCTTGCGCCCGGTCTGCCGCCGCCGGGCGATGTGGCGGTCGAGCGCAGCCTTCGCATCCTCGTCAATGACGGGACCCACATCGGTGGCGAGCAGCGCCGGATCGCCTATCTCCAGAGCTTCGAACGCGCCGCGGATCATCCGCAGCAGATCGTCGGCCACATCATCCTGGATGTACAGCACGCGCAGAGCGCTGCAACGCTGGCCCGCGCTCTGAAAAGCGGACGCCACCACGTCGCGCGTCACCTGCTCCGGCAGGGCGGAACTGTCCACGATCATCGCGTTCTGGCCACCGGTCTCCGCGACAAGGATGCCGATCGGCCCCTCGCGCGCCGCCAGCGTCCGGTTGATGATCCGGGCCGTGTCGGTCGACCCGGTGAAGGCGACGCCGGCGATGCGCGGATCTGAAGTGATGAGCTTGCCGACGTCACCCGCGCCCGGCAGCAGTTGCAGCGCGTCTGGCGGGATGCCCGCCCGGTGGCACAGCTTGATTGCCAGCGCCGCAATCAACGGCGTCTGTTCCGCAGGCTTGGCAATTACCGTGTTGCCGGCCGCCAGTGCAGCCGCCGCCGGACCTATGAAGATTGCGAGCGGAAAGTTCCACGGTGAAATGGTGGCGAATACGCCGCGCCCGGCGAGCCGCAATTCGTTCAGTTCGCCGGTTGGTCCGGCGAGTGACACGGGCTTGCTGAAAAGGCGCCGTGCCTCGCCCGCGTAATAGCGCAGGAAGTCCACCGCTTCGCGCAGTTCGAGAATGCCGTCGGGCACCGTCTTGCCGGCCTCGCGGGTGCACAGCGAGATGAACTCGGCGGCATTGTCTTCGAACAGGTCTGCTGCCGCTTCCAGCAACAGGGCCCGGTTTTCGCCGCCCAGCGCATCCCATCCGGGCTGGACTTCTTCGGCCCGGCGGATGGCGTCGGCCACCTCCTCGGCTGTGGCATCCCGGCGCGTGCCGACGATCACCGCCGAATTGTGCGGCATGGTGATCGGCGCGGTTTCTTCCTCCGCGTCGGAACGGAAGGTCGGCTCTGCATGCCACTGCTTGCCGGCCAATTCCTCGAGCCGTGCCAGAAGCGGCTCGCGCACGAGCGGGTCGGACAGGTCGATCCCCGCGCTGTTGCGGCGATTGGGGAAAATATCTTCGGGCAGGGGAATACGCGGGTTCCGGCTGGGGCTGAGCGCCGCAAGTTCTGCCACCGGGTTGCCGGTGAGTTCGGAAACCGGCACGTGAGCGTCGGCCATGCGGTTGACGAACGAGGAGTTGGCGCCGTTTTCCAGCAGGCGCCGGACCAGATAGGCGAGCAGATCCTTGTGATTGCCGACCGGCGCATAGATGCGCACGGGTGTGCGACGATTACCTTCCACAGCTGCGAGCTCGGCATAGACGTCCTCGCCCATGCCATGCAGCCGCTGGAACTCGTAATCCTCCGGCTCGCGTCCGTTTTCTGTCGCCAAAGCCTTGATCGCGCCGATGGTGTAGGCGTTGTGCGTGGCGAAGGCTGGATGGATTGCATCCCTCGCCGCCATCAGCCTGGTGGCGCAGGCGAGATAGGACACGTCGGTCGCGACCTTGCGGGTGAACACGGGGTAGTCGGGATAGCCGCCGACCTGCGCCAGCTTGATCTCGGTGTCCCAATAGGCGCCTTTGACCAGCCGCACGAACAGCTTGCGACCGTGCCGCCGGGCGAGTTGCGCAATCCAGTCGCACAGCGGAACGGCCCGCTTCTGATAGGCCTGGATGGCCAGGCCGAAGCCCTGCCAACCTTCTGCCGTGCCGTTGGCGAACAGGCTGTCGTCGGCGACCAGTTCCTCGATGATGTCCAGCGACAGTTCCAGCCGCTCTGCTTCCTCGGCGTCGATGGTGAAGTGGATATTGCCCTGCGCCGCCCGGCCTGCCAGATCGCGCAGCACCGGCACCAGGGCGGCCTTGGCCTCGGCGGCATGGAGGAAGTTGTACTTCGGGTGCAGCGCCGACAGCTTCACCGAAAGCCCGGGCGAAGTTGCCACGTCCCCCGTGCCTTCCCGTGCCAGCCGGATCACCCCCTGTTCGTAGGATGCCCGATACCGCTCCGCGTCGGCGAAGGTCATCGCCGCCTCGCCCAGCATGTCGAACGAATGGCTCAGCCCCTTGCTGCGCTCCGCTGACGCTCGCTTCAAAGCTTCGCCAATGTCGCGGCCATAGACGAATTGCCCGCCCAGGATGCGCATTGCCTGCAAGGTGGCGCGGCGGATCACTGGTTCGCCCAGCCGGCCGATGGCCCGGCGCACGCTGGCACCCATCCCCCGCTGTGCCTCATCCGGGCGGTGCAGCACTTCACCTGTCAGCATCAGGGAAAAGGTCGCGGCGTTGACGAAGGCGGAAGAACTCTCTCCCAGATGCTCGCTCCAGTCGATCGGCCCCAGCTTGTCGCGGATCAGCGCATCGGCGGTGGCTGCGTCCGGCACACGCAGCAGCGCTTCGGCGATGCACATGAGGGCGATGCCCTCCTGCGTGTCCAGACCGAACTGGTGGAGAAACGCGTCGATGCCGCTGGCCTTGCGGCCGCGCGCGCCGGTAATCAGTCGCGCGGCCAGTCCGGCCGCCTGTTCGTGCAGGCGCGAAACCGCCTCTGCCTGCGCCAGCCGCTGCGCAACACAGTCCGCCTCCGCCTGCCGATAGGCTGCGCGCAGGTCGTCGCGCTCAAGCGGCGGGTACGACGCGGAGTGCGACACGGGTTGCGACTCAGGGGTGGTTTGCGCGGACGGGCGAGACAAGGTTGCCATCAACGGCAGATATTGCGCCGCCGCCGCCTGAGCAATAGCTGCTGCTTACATCCCGCCGAACAATCGCCGCGCCACGGCGCCAAGCTTGAGACGCAGTTCGGGGTCGTGCTGTTCAGGAGCGGTAATCACCGCGTCATCCAGCGCGAAATCTATGGGCGATTCCTCGCGAAACCGGGGAAGAATGGCGGGCAAGTGCTGCAGGGCTTCGCGCGCCAGACGGTTGTTGGCGGCTAGCTGCGCCACCACGTGTTCCACGCTGACCGGCTGTTCTGCCTCGTTCCAGCTGTCGAAATCGGTGACCAGTGCGAGCAGGGCATAGGGCAGTTCCGCTTCCCGGGCGAGGCGCGCTTCGGGCATGGCGGTCATGCCGATCACATCCGCGCCCCACTGACGATAGAGACGGCTTTCCGCGCGGGTCGAGAACTGCGGTCCTTCGATCGCGACGTATGTGCCGCTTGGCCGCACGCGCCCGCCGGCCTTGGCGACGGCGATGGCGAGTGCTTGGCACAGGCGAGGGCAGACGGGTTCGGCCATGCTGACGTGCGCTACCATGCCGGTGCCGAAGAAGCTGGCCGGCCGCCCCTTGGTCTGGTCGATAAACTGATCCACCAGCACTGCACTGCCGGGGGGAAGCTCCTCAATGAGGGAGCCTACAGCGGCGACGGCGACGATGTCGGTACAGCCGGCCCGTTTCAACGCATCTATGTTGGCGCGCGCGTTGACCTCGCCCGGCGCGATACGGTGTCCGCGGCCGTGGCGCGGCAGAAACCGCAGGTTAATGCCGCCCAGATGACCGCACAGGACAGCGTCCGATGGCTCTCCCCACGCAGAGGAGACGGCAATCCACTGGGCATCTTCCAGCCCCGGCAGGTCGTAGATGCCGGAGCCGCCGATGATGCCAATCGTCCAGTCGCCGCTCACAAAGGTTCCTTCTGCTTTCGCTCCAGCATTGCCGGATAGCCCCGTTATGCTGAAATGAGGTTAATCGTGTCGCTTGCGCGCGGACAGCCTGCTTCGCCTCTTGACTGTGCCCGACGTCCCCCGCGGTCGAGAAAGCCTGGCCCTGGCGGCCCGACCTTTCCGACCACGCGGAACCGCCGGATCAATCCTACGCCTGCGGGGCCGGCGCGGCACGGGCGATCCAGGCGGCGAAGGCGTCAGCGAACTTCTGGAAGAACGCCCGGGTACCGTCGTGCTTGAACTCTCCCGCCTCGTCGAACAGATCGAAGGCGCCCCCGACATAGGCTTCGGGCTGTTGCAGCACCGGCATGTCGAGGAACACCAGGGACTGACGCAGATGATGGTTGGCGCCGAACCCGCCGATACCGCCGGGAGACAAGGTCATCACGGCCGCCGGCTTGCCCGCCCACGCGCTCTGGCCATAGGGGCGGGAGCCGACATCAATCGCGTTCTTGAGCGCGCCCGGGACCGAACGGTTGTATTCCGGGGTTACGAACAGCACCGCGTCGGCTGCCCCGATCTGGTCGCGAAACCGGCTCCACGCCGCTGGCACATCGCCTGAGTCGACGTCTTCGTTGTAGAGGGGCAGGTCGCCGATCTCCACGAACTCGAAGTGGAGGTGGTCAGGGGCGAGGCGAGTAACCGCTTCAGCCGCCATGCGATTAACCGACGCCTTGCGCAGACTGCCTACAACAATTGCTACTTTATGGGAGTGGGACATCAAATGCTCCTGTGAACTTACTGGTGAATGGATGCGGAGTTTCTAGGCCGCGTCGACCATGACGATTTCGCTGTCGTCCAGCGCCGTGACCGTGAACCGGCTAACGTCGGTGATCGCGACTCCGTCACGTGCGTCGGCTACCTTGCCGTCGATCTCGATCCGCCCCGTGGCGGGCACGAGATAAAGATGCCGGTCCAGCGCGGTTTCGTACGTGACGCTCTCGCCGGCGTTGATGGTTGCGCCAAGCACCCGGGCGCTGGCGCGGATTGGCAATGCCCCGTCATCGTCCGGCAGCCCGGAAGCCAGCGTCACGAACCGTCCGGCGCGATCATCCTTGGGGAAAGGACGCGCACCCCAGCCGGGTGTGCCGCCCCGCTGGTCGGGAATGATCCAGATCTGGAAGATGCGGGTTGCCTCGTCCTCCAGATTGTATTCCGAATGGGTCACGCCGGTTCCGGCGGACATGACCTGCACGTCGCCAGCTTCGGTCCGCCCTTCGTTGCCCATGCTGTCGCGGTGCGTAATGGCGCCTTCGCGCACATAGGTGATGATTTCCATGTCGCTGTGCGGGTGCGGCGGAAAGCCGGATTTGGCAGCGATGGTGTCATCGTTCCAGACGCGCAGGCTGCCCCAGTGGACGCGCGAGGGATCGTGGTAGCCGGCGAATGAAAAATGGTGGCGCGCGTCTAGCCACCCGTGGTCGGCCGCACCCAGCGTGTCGAACTTCCTGATGTCGATCATGCCACCTGTTCCTCTTCGGATTACTCCCGGGAAAGATGGCGCTTGCGTGATGACCAGAAAAGACTGATAATTTTGTTCAAGTTGTTCTAGCGAGTTGAACAGTGAAAATCGGGCAGCCAACCCTTGATCAGTTGCGGATCTTTGTCGCCGTGCATGATGAAGGCAGCTTCAACGCGGCCGCACGCAAGCTGGGGCGGGCGGTGTCGGTGGTCAGTTACGGGGTTGCGGCGCTTGAGGCGCAGCTGGCAGTGACGCTGTTCGAGAGGGAGGGGTCGCGGCGCCCGCAGCTGACCGACGCGGGACGGTCACTCCTGGCTTCCGCGCGGGCGGTAATCCATGACATAGACGATCTGGTCGCCCGCGCCCGCAGCATCAACGCGGGCGTGGAGACCGAGGTATCCCTGGCGCTGGACGTCATGGTGCCTCTGGCTGCGCTGTCCTCGGTGCTGCAGGAATTCCAACAAGCCTTTCCGCTCGTGGACCTGCGGCTGCACGTTGAGGCGCTGGGCGCAGTCGCCGGGCTGGTGGCGCAGGGCCGTTCGGATTTGGCCCTGGCCGGTCCCGTCCTGCTCGATCTGCCCGAGCTCGACCGCAAGGAGATCGGCAGCGTCGAACTGGTCCCGGTCGCCGCCCCTGGTCATCCGCTCGCGCAACTCGCCCGGATCAGGCCGGGGCAGGCGCGCCACTACCTCCAGCTCGTGCTGACCGACCGGTCGGCCTACACCGAGGGGCAGGACTTCTCGGTGGTCAGCCCGCGCAGCTGGCGGCTGGCGGATCTGGGCGCCAAACGCGAGCTGCTGATCGGCGGAAGCGGCTGGGGCAATATGCCGCGGCATCTAGTCGCGGACGACATCGCAGCAGGCTCTCTCAAGGTTCTCGAGCTGCCGGAAGGAACCAGTGTGGACTACCGCCTGTCGGCCATGTGGCGCAAGGACCGTCCCCCCGGTCCCGCAACCAGCTGGCTCCTGCGGGCGTTCGAGGCCGCCTTGCAAGACTCCGGGTGAGGCGGGGCGTTTTCAAACTGATGGTCAGACGCAACTGGATATAGCGAGGATCGGGAGGCCGGTGACGATCGTCGCACCCAACCCGATCCACCCGATCGCGACGCCGATCCGCTGCATCTGCGTGGCGCAAGAGCGCAGCAGCCAGACCAGCAGGACGCCGTGGGCGGCGATCAGCAGGATCCACGTGACCAGCAGCACCACTCTCGCCTGCGTCAGACCGGGCACCGCCTGTTCGGTCCAGCCCAGTGCACAGCCGAGACCGTGCAGCGCGTACAGCACGCTGAATGACACGGCCCACGCGATCAGGCCGGATACCATCTTGATCAGCGCCGTCACAGCGCGGCACCTGACAGGCCAAGCAGCCAGGCGACCACGACCGCGACGCCGACTCCGTAATCGCTCCACACGGCGGCGGTGCGCAGTTCATGGGGACGCTGCGCGATCACGTGGCCGCTGGCGATCCGGCGATGAACGAAGAGCTGCGCCAGCGCACCTACCGCGCACGAGAACACTGCAAAACCCGTCAGGGCCCAGCCAGTTGCCGCGAATGCATGGAAGGTCGGCTCGGGCAGGTGACGAATGGCGCCTGCGAGCAGCCCGGCGATTGCCAGCGCCGATCCGGCCGCCGCTGCGATAGCGCCGGAGCGCGAGCGGTCAAAGTTTCGCAGGCCGAGGCGAGCGGCCACCACGGCGAGAAGCGCGCCTGCGGTGACGATGATCGGCTCGAGAAGATAGGCGCCGAACGCGCCTGGCGGTGGCCAGTTCGGCGCAACCACCCACAGGAAGAAATAGCCGAACACCAGCGACGCGAACAACGTCCCGCTGGCCGCAACGGCCAGGACGCTGCCCCAGTATCCGACGCTGCCGCGGATCGCGAAGCCGGTGGGCAGGTAATAGCCGTTGCCCGCGTCCACCGGGCCGGGGTCGTGCGTTGTCCCGGTGGTGGCGACCCAGCGCCAGATCATGACGGCCGCACCGACAATGAACACCGGTGCCAGCCAGTAGATGCCGAGCAGCATGGACATGAAGAAGCCCCCGAAGACGAGGGCGGTGAAGAGGGGCGTCAGGCTGGATCCGGGCAGGATAGCCACGTGTTCCGGAGCGCCGGTGACGATGTCCACGGCAAGCGTCTCTCGGCGTCCACCAATCGCGCGACCCAGCAAACCCTTACCTGCGGCCAGGTCGACGCCGATCCGGCGATTATCGCTCAGCGGTTCGCGGCTGGAAACTGTGGGAAGGCTGGCGAAATTGTACTGCGGCGGCGGAGTGGGCATGGCCCATTCGAGGGTTTCGGCTTCCCACGGATCGCGCCTCGTGGGCTTGCCGAGCCGGCGTTGCAGCGCGATGTCGAGGGCGAACAGGCCGAAGCCGAACGCCTGCATGAACGCGCCAACCGACGATGTGAGATTGAGCAGCGTCCAGCCCGCTTCCACGGGATAGGTGTACACCCGGCGCGGCATGCCCAGCAGACCGGTCAGGTGCATCTGGAGAAACGTGAGGTTGAAGCCGATAAAGATCAGCCAGAACGCCGCGATTCCCACCCGCATCACGCGGGTGCGGCCGGTTACATGCGGCATCCAGTAATAGGCCGCCGCCAGCATCGGGAAGACAAATCCGCCCACCAGTACGTAATGCAGATGGGCGGTGACGAAGGCGGTGTCGTGCACCTGCTGGTCGAACGGCACGATGGCCAGCATCACACCGGTCAGCCCGCCCAGCACAAAGACCACGAAGAACCCGACGATGTAGTACATCGGCAGGGTGAACTTGGGGCGTCCGGCCCACATGGTGCCGATCCACGCGAAGATCTGAACCGCGGTGGGGATCGCCACCAGCACCGAGGCTGCGGAAAAGAACCCGAGCGCCATGTGCGGAATGCCCGTGGTGAACATGTGATGCACCCACAGGCCGAAGCTGAGGAAGGCGAGCGCCATCACCGCGGTGACGATCGCGCCGTAGCCGATCAGGGGCGTTCGCGCCATCACCGGAATGATGGTGGACAAGGCGCCCGCCGCGGGCAGGAAGATGATATAAACCTCGGGGTGGCCGAACAGCCAGAACAGGTGCTGCCACAAGAGCGGGGAGCCGCCAAGCTCGGGCTGGAAGAACGGCCAGCCGAAGGCGCGCTCGACCTCCAGCAGGATCGACCCGAGGATCAGGGGCGGGAAACCGAAGATCATCATGCCGGCGGTCGCCAGCAGATACCAGGCGAGGATCGGCATCTTCGTCAGCGACATGTTCGCCGCCCGGAATTTGAGAATGGTGACCGTGATCTCGATCGCCGCCGCCAGCGCAGAGATTTCAACAAAGGTGATGCCAAGCAGCCAGACATCGGAATTGACGCCGGGCGTGAATTCCTTGCCTGACAGCGGCGGATAGAGAAACCATCCGGCATCGGGGGCCACTCCGCCCAGCAGCGCCAGCAGCATGATGGTGCCGCCGAACAGATAACACCACCACCCCAGCGCGGTCAGGCGCGGATAAGCCAGATCGCGCGCACCCAGGATCTTGGGCAGCAGATAGATGGCAAACCCTTCCAGCATGGGTATCGCAAACAGGAACATCATGATGCTGCCGTGCATCGTGAATATCTGCCCATACACTTCCGGGCCGGTGAAGGCGCTGGCTGGGGTGGCCAGTTGCGCCCGGATCAGCATGGCGAGCACACCGCCGATCCCGAAGAACACCGCTGCGGTGATCATGAACCGCTTGCCCAGAGTGGTGTGGCTGACGCTGCTGAACACGCCCCGCCAGCCCGGCTCGTTGTTCCAGATGCGGGTCAGATCGTGGTGGAGCTGGATTACGTTCATTCTGCGGCCTCCGTCCGACCGGCCGGGGCGCCAGCGGCATAGGCTTCCACCACGAAGCGGTGATCGGCGTGGCCAACGCCGCAGTATTCCGCACAAACGGCTTCAAAGGTACCGGGGGCGTCCGCCTCGATCCTCAGCCGGTTCACCTGTCCAGGTATTGCATCCATCTTGCCTGCCAGCCGCGGAATCCACAGGCTGTGGATCACGTCGGTGGCGGTGATGTCGAGGTCGACCGGCTGCCCCGCCGGTATCCGCAGAACGCCTTGCGAGCAGCTGCCGTCCTCGTAACAGAACTCCCATCCATAGTTGAAGGCGGTCACTTGCACCGTCTGCGCCGCCGGCCCGACAGGCAGGTTGCGCTGACCGACCCACAAGGCGAACGCCAACAGCACCATCAGGACCCCTACCGGCATCACCAGCCCCAGCCAGCCGATCCACACCCGCGTACGCCCGGGCTGCCTGTTGTCCGCGGCCCCACGTCGACGCAGTGCGATCAGCAACAGGATGAATACCAGCGCCGACAGGATGGCCGATCCGCCCAGCATCCACCACCACAGGTCCGCCACCCGCATTGCGGACGGCCCGGCAGGATCGATGGTGGACAACGGCCCTGCACACGCCGAAACTGGAGGCAACAGGCACATCAACGCTGTCAGGCGAGCACGGATGCGCGAAGGAGTTGAACGATGAGCGACAGAACGCAGGAAAAGGTTGCCGAGGAAAGGCTGGTGGACCCGGTCGAGCAGCACCCGAAGTTTCACAGGCTGGAATCGCGCATCGCGCTGGCGGGGCATCCCATTCATGCAATGCTGGTCGCGTTTCCCATTGCCCTTACGGTCTGCGTGCTGGGCGCGGACGCCTTTTACTGGTGGACCGGCGATGTTTTCTGGGCGCGGGCCGGACTGTGGGCCGCCGGAATGGCGTTCCTGTTCGGCGTGCTGGCGGGGCTGACCGGCACGGTCGAGCTTCTGAGTGTGCCCGGCATAAGGCAGCGCGCCGCCAGCTGGACCCACTTCATCATCGCGGTCATGCTCCTGTCGATCCTCGGCATGAACTGGGGGTACAGGTTGCTGGGGTTCGAACAGGCCGTGTTGCCCTACGGCATCATGATTTCCGCCTTCGCCGTGGTCTTCACCGGTTTCACCGGATGGCACGGGGGCAAGCTGGTGTTCGAGTATCAAATCGGCGTCTCGTCGAGCGGGAGTTCGTGACCAAGCGGCTCGTACAGCCAGGCTGGCGCAAAGCTTTCAAGCGCGGGCTTGCCCAGCACCAGGAACAGGATTGCCAGCATCGCGGCGCAGATCGGCACCAGCACCGGAATGGCGCTGCGCGGCGCGAAGCTGCCACGCCGCTCGCTCATCAGTACGACCAGGTGGCCGATCCATGCGTGGAGTGACACCAGCACACCTACCACCACCAGCTTGATCAGCATCCACAAAGTGAACACGTTGCCCAGGAAGATCAGCGCCGTACCGGCCGCAATGGCGATCACAGCCGCCGGAGTAACGAAAAAGGCATAGGCGCGGTGCGTCAGCAGGCGCAGCTGGCTGTAGCTCGCCTGGCTTTCGCCGATCTCATGCTTGCTGAGCATCAGGGGCAGGCCAATGAGACCTGCGCACCACAGCACCAGGGCCGCGATGTGCAACGCCTTGACGAGAGACAGGATCATGCCGCCGGGGCGCTCAGCGGAAGCCTATAGGGCACGCGCGGTTGCCCTCGGCACATTTGCGGTGACGTTCTGCCGGTGCCAGGCGCGGCGGGCGGTCACCGCGCCGCCGATCGCAAATGGCGCCATTCCGCCGACCCACATGATCAGTCCGGCAAGCTGCTGGTCCGCCAGGCCGCTCAATCCCCAGCTTGGCGCGGCGAGGGCATGCATGAGGTACAGCGGATGCGCCGCAAAGGTCAGCAGCGCGCCAAGAAATCCCATCTGCACCGTTGCCCCGATCAGCCCCGCAACGGCCCCGACCGCGCTTGCTTGGCGAACCGCCAGCCAGAACGCGAACGACGCGCCAAGGATGGTTGCCTGCATCAACCAGTACACCAGCATGTTGGTCAGGGCGACCTGGTACAGGGCGGGCGCGTGCCATGCCCACAAGATGATCGTCATCGCGATGGTGGCCGGCGCGACCGGCAGGATCAGGCGCCGGGTCCAACCGGAAGCCGCCGCCTGCCGCACAGCCAGGGCAAAGGCCAGCCCTGCCAGGATCAACACGAGATGATGGATCGAGCGCGCCGAGAACAGTGCCACGCTGGCCGCGCACAGGGGCGAGACAAAAGCGAGTGCCAACAGACCGATGCCCCCCGCGGCCTTCCCGTTGCCAGCGCGCATGGCCATCACCAGCGCACCGGCGAGAACGGCGATAAGAACCGGATCTAAGTTCCAGCGCGACGCGATCTCCGCCATCGCAGGGGGGCTGCCGCAGTAACTGCCATGAAACATCTGCCTTCAACTCCCCGAACCGGATCGCCGCGTTGCGACAAGTGCAGAATGTGTCGCCCGATGCTGCGACCCGTGGAACATAGCGGGCGAAGATGCAGTTTGGAAACCGTCAATCACGGAAAATTCGGCTCGACGGCCGCATCTCGGGAGATTTCAGCGTGAGCGTCCAGCGTGTTGCAGTGGTCGGCGGCAGCGGAGCAACCGGGCGGGAAGTGGTAAGGCATGCGCTGCGTGCCGAACTCGATGTCGTCTCGATCGACCGATCACATCCCGAACCCGGTGCTCGGACTGACGGCGTTTCCTACCGCGGGGTAGATGTTCTCAACGGCGAACTGGCTTCGGCGTTCGCAGGGTGCGATGCGGTGATCTCGACCCTGGGCGTCGCCTTTTCACCGGCCAACGCGCTGTCACCTCCGCCGCTCTACACCGAAGGGACGCGCCGCATCCTTGACGGGATGGAGCATGCCGGCATCGACCGCATCGTCGTGATCTCCGCTGCCTTTGTGGTTGACCAGCCCGCGCTGCCGGCCTGGTTCAAGCTTACGGCAGTTCCCGCGCTGCGCAATATTCTCGAACAGATGACGGAGATGGAGGCGCTGCTGGAAGGACGGCCGGAGTTACGGTGGACGGCGGTGCGCCCGGGCTGGCTGATCGACAAACCCGCTGCCGGCGATCTGCTGGTCCAGGAGGAAATACTGCCCGACCAGGCGTTCCGTTGCCGGATCGGCGATCTCGCTGCCTTTCTGGTCGAGTGCGCCCGCAACGATCTGCACGTTCATGCAAAGCCTGCCGTTGGTACGCCGGAGGCTGATAAGTTCGAAAGTCCGCTCGCTCTTGGCAAGGAGTTCGCTGGGCTTTGAGGGCGCAGCGCGGCAGAAGGGTCGCCGTGCGCCTCGTGCGGGAACGACGGTGACGGTTGCGTGGATGTTCGTTAGCGAACGATCGCTCCGACGGAGCTGCGAAGCTAGCTTACACTCCAACGGGCCATTGCTGATGCCGGCGTGGGCAGGTATGCCTTTGAGCCGAGGCATTTGCGCGTCTTTCTCCGGCGTGGGTGCTTGGCTACCTCTTTGTGATGCTTGCAATCGGAAGGAAGACCTTGATGAAAAATACAGCCATGGCGGCAGTTTGTATCCTGCTCGCGGCGTGCGGAAGTGAGCAGAGCACGGCCGGGCAGACGGCCGGCGCCTCTCCTGTTCCTGGCGTTGCTGGTGCTCCTGCTGCTTCTGCCGATGCTCAGGTGGCTCTGGGATTGACAGAGCGGCAGCTTCTGGACGCAGACCTCGTCGACGCGAATGGCAACGATATAGGGGACGTTGAAGGCGTCATCCGCGATGCAAGCGGTACGGTCACCCATCTCCTGGTCGAGGTGGAGGACTCAAGCCCGGACCGGTATGTGCATGTGAGCCTGGAAGGCCTGAGCGCATTCGACAATCGCGGTGACCGGGACATCCGGACTTCCATGACACGCGATCAGCTGATGGCCCTGCCCGAAGTACGCCGCTAAGTGTCGCGCCGCCGCCCCCGACCCCGGGGGGCGGCATTTGCTCGCGTGCATCCTGCCGCGCGGTCCGCGCCCTTGGGTTGGTGACACAAGGCTCTGCGGGCTGCTCGCCGATCTTGGTGCCGGTCGCCGAAGCGAAGACTAGCCAACCCGCAACATCTTTAACGCCATGTATGCAATCAAGGGCAAGTCGCGACGTTCTAAGCACGGCCAAAATGGTGTTGCCTGATTGAATTAGGCGAGACTAAGTCCTCTCGGCTCCCGAACCAGGCGCCTTTCTCCGCGATCTTTTCTCTTGCCGCCTTGAATGCTCTCCGCGCTGCTTCCTGCAAACGAGCCCGGCTCGCCTCCTGCATGAACTTGGCATCGGCTCGCAGTCATCCGGAGTGCGACGTCTGTCGTGCTTAGCGTCTCGTACACCACGGCTGGCACGACAACGATGTTGTTCTTGCCCTTGTCGCTCGCGCGGAGCAAGTCCGCTCCAGCCGCAGCCTCTGCAAGGTAGCGCCAACGGTTGGTGTCGATCAACACCCTCACGTTGTAGATTGCCTCGCCTGCCAGGCCGGGAACCGGTATGGCAATCTACTAGGCGTGTCAGCAGATGATGCGGAATGGCAAGGAACGCGAGCCTGAAGAACCAAGGTGGTGGATGCGCACTTGCGCTAGTATAGTATAGTTCCGATGGGTGCGGCGGCTCGCCAGCTGCATCTAGTAATCTCACCGAGACCGAAGCCATGAGCGTCGTTCATCGGCGGTTATGTTCCAGCGAAGCAGGGGAGCTAGCGGGCCCAGATTGCCGGGATGCCGACCGACCGACTGCTGCCTCTGGCAGCGGGCAAGCCCTCTCGTCCAAAGGACAAGAGGGTTAGCCCTACTTAAAAAGCTAGATGGTGCGGTCGAGAAGACTCGAACTTCCACGGGCTTTCGCCCACAACGACCTCAACGTTGCGCGTCTACCAGTTCCGCCACGACCGCACACTGACAATTCGACGGACGCCGGAGCGGCCCGTCGGGAGGCCGCGCCCCTAGCAAGCGGTGATGATGGGCGCAAGCGGGAAAGGCCGATGCCTCAGCGCGGCGCCCAGCCGAACTCGGCGTCGGTCGCGGATTGCGGAATGTCGGCGATCGCGGCGTCGATCGGCTGGGTTTCCCCGGGCGCAAGCCGCGGCTTGGGCGAGGCGAGTTCCTGGCTGAACACGACCCGGTCGCGGGCATCGCGCAGCACGACCAGAATGGACGGTACCGGCCGGGTTTCGCTGCTGGTGTTGCTGATGGTGCCGCTGATCACCAGGTACTCGCCGCCATCGGTGGTGCGGATCTGCTGCCGGTCGTCGGGAAAGCTCATGGTCAAGCCGGGTTCCTCGCCGGCGAACAGCGGGTCGGAACCCGACAGCCAGGACGGCAAGCCCCAGATCTGCAGAACGGCGATCGTCAGCAGGGCGATGGCGGCGAAGCCCGCTGCGCCGATTGTCAGCAGGCGGCCGCGGTTCAGCCGCGAGGCGAACGGCGGTTCAAAGGCGAAGCTGGAGCGCTGCCCGGCCACCTCATCTTCGGCGTCGCGGTTTGGTCGGCGTTCGGACGGAATCGCGTCCGCCGCCCGGTAAAACGGTGGCGGAGTGACCAGCGCGTCGGGTAACGGCCGGTCGGCGCCAGGCCGCTCTTCGTCTGCCGGCATAGCGGGCGGCTTCGCCCCGCTGGCGGCACCCGGGGCAGTTGCCTCTTCCCGCGTGGCAGGTGTCCCGCCGATGCCGGGCTCGGCAAAGTCCTCGGGCGGCAGGTTGGCGGGCGGTTCGATCCGCGGCCCGTCCTGAAACCAGTTGTGCTTGCACTTGGCGCAGCGCACGGTCCGCCCCTCCACGCCAAGGGCGTCGTCGGGCACGACGTATTTGGTCCCGCAGGCCGGACAGGCGATGATCATCGCCCGATGTCTTAGGCTTCCCGTAACCACCGTGGCAAGCAGCGGCGCGCCGCATCCGCAGGAATGCGCCCTTTTTTCCACCAGCAAGCGCGGCTATAGCATTCGCGGAATGATACGGGCATCGGCACGGGCTTGGGCGAAGACGGCGACACGCGTCACCCGCCTGACGGGCGCACGCGCAGCGGGATGAGCGACGGGATGGAGGAAATCATCCGGTTCGACAATGTCGGACTGCGCTACGGCACGGACCGCGAGGTGCTGAGCGATCTGTCATGCTCGCTGTTTGCTGGCCGGTTCTACTTCCTCACCGGGGCGAGCGGGGCGGGCAAGACCTCGCTCCTGCGGCTGCTGTACTTGGCGCAGCGGCCTTCGCGCGGGGCGCTGCGGATGTTCGGCACGGATATGATGACTCTGCCACGCGCGGACCTGCCCGCCTTCCGCCGGCGGATCGGGGTGGTGTTCCAGGACTTTCGCCTGATCGACCGGCTGAGCACGTTCGACAACGTGGCCCTGCCGCTGCGGATTGCCGGGGTGAAGGAGCATGAGCTGGCGGGGCCGGTCGCCGATATGCTGGAATGGGTCGGCCTGGGCGGCCGCGCCGGCGCGCGGCCTGCAACCCTGTCGGGCGGAGAGCAGCAGCGCACCGCCATCGCCCGCGCGGTGATCGGCCGCCCGGACGTGCTGATCGCCGACGAGCCGACCGGCAATGTCGACCCGGAAATGTCGTTGCGCCTTCTGGGACTGTTCCAGGCGCTGAACCGGCTGGGAACCACCGTGATCATGGCGACCCACGATGTGCAGTTGCTGCGCCAGGTGCCGGACTCGCTCATTATGCGGCTGGAGAAGGGTCGGCTGCTCGATCCGACCGGCGCGCTGCGCTATCCGCCGCGAGAGCCCGTCACCAAGCCTGAGCAGCGGCGCGATTGGCGGCGGGCACCTGTGGGCGGCGGCGCGTGACCCGGCTGGAGGCACTGCGTCCCTGGCTGGGCGGCGATGTCCCGATCCTGCCCGCCGGGCGGATCGGCGGGCCGTTGCCCTGGCTGATCGCCCTCATGGTCCTGCTTGTCACGGTTGGGCTGGCCGGCGCGCTGGTGCTGGCGGGGCTGACCCGTGCGGCTTCTGCCCAGGTCGCCGGCAGTGTGCTGGTGCAGATCGTCGAGGCTGATCCTGCTGGCCGGGCGGCGCAGACGGACGCGGCCGCGGCGTTTCTGCGGACCAGCCCGGCCGTGGCGGCCGTACGGGTGGTGCCGCAAGCGGAACTCGAGGCGTTGCTGGAGCCATGGCTTGGCGAGGGATTGCTGGCTGCCGATATCGTTCCGGTGCCGGCGCTGCTGGATGTCCAGACGACGGGCACGATTGATGCGCGAACGCTGCGCCAGCTGGCCGACGGGTTGCGGGCGGTGGCGCCTGCCGCGCGGCTGGATGCGCAGGCCGACTGGCTCGCGCCGCTGATGGGTGCGGTGGCCGCGCTGCGTTATCTCGCCGCCAGTGTGGCGCTGCTGCTGGCGTTTGTCGGTCTTGCCGCCGTTTGGCTGTCCACCCGTTTCGCGCTGGCCAGCAATGCCCAGACGGTGAAGATCGTGCACGCGCTGGGCGGGGACGATGGGCAGATCGCCAGCGTGTTCCAGCGGGCCATCCTGCCCGACGCAATTGCCGGCAGCCTCCTTGGCGCGGGCCTGGGCGCGGCAGCGCTGTGGCTGCTGGGCGACCGGTTCGCCGCTCTGGATGCCGGTCTGCTGGCGGGCGGCGGGCTGGGTGCCGGCGACTGGCTGATCCTGGCTCTGGTTCCGGTCGGTGCCGCCACGGCGGCGGCCCTGACGGCGCGTGTGACCGTGCTTGCCACCTTGCGAAAGAGCCTGTGATGGCGCGTGTCCTTGCCGCCCTGATCCTGTTCTACACGATCGGCTTCCTGTGGTTCGCCGCGGTTCTGCCGCAGCCGGCGGGTCCAGAGCGGACCGATGCGGTGATCGTGCCGACCGGGGGTGCCGGCCGGATAGAGCGCGGGCTGGAGATGCTGCAGGCGGGCCAGGCGAGGGAGGTATTTATCTCGGGTGTGGCGCGGCAGGTTCGGCCGGAGGAATTCGCCGCGCAGTTCGGCATCTCTCCCGCCGACATGGAATGCTGCGTCACGCTTGGCTATGCTGCCGTGGACACGCGCAGCAATGCGAAAGAGGCTGCTCAATGGGTCGCGGAGCGGGGCTATCGCTCCGCCCGGCTCGTCACCACCGACTGGCATATGCGCCGCACCCTGTCCGAGTTTGGCGCTGTGGTGCCGGGGGATTTTCGGATTGTCGCGGACGCGGTTCCCTCCAATCCGCCGCTCGGCGTGCTGTTCGCCGAATACAACAAGTATCTGGCGAGCGTGGTGTGGCGGGCGCTGCCGTTATGAACCTTCCGATCCTGCTGCTGCGCAATGCGGCCTTTTACCTCGTGTTCTACGCAGGCTCCACCCTGATCACCTCGTCGGCGCTCGTCGTGCGCCTCTGGTCGGAGGACGGTTTCCGGCGGATGGTCCGCCGCTGGAGCCGGTTTCATCGCTGGTGCACCCGCCGCTTCATCGGGTGCGAGCTGCGCATCGAAGGCGCGCCGCCAGCGGAACCGGCCTTGTATGCGGTCAAGCATGAAAGCTTTTTCGAGGCGATCGATGCGCCCGCCCTGTTCGATCTGCCCAGCGTGTTTGCCAAGCGGGAACTGTTCGACATCCCCTTGTGGGGCCGCGCGGCGCTTGCCTACGGGTTGATCCCGGTGGCCCGGGAAGGACGGGCAAAGACCTTGATGACGATGATCCGTTCCGCGCGCGGCATGGTGGCGGATGGTCGGCCACTGGTGCTGCTGCCGGAAGGGACACGGGTGCCGCATGGCAGTGCGCCGCCATTGCAGGCGGGGTTTGCCGGGCTGTACAAGGCGCTGGGACTGCCGGTGGTGCCGGTGGCGGTCGACAGCGGCCCAGCCTACCACCGCTGGCTCAAGCAGCCACTGCCCATCACCTATCGCTTCGGCGAGGCAGTGCCGCCCGGTCTGCCGCGCGAGGAAGCCGAAGCTCGGGTATGGGCCGGGATGAACGCCTTGAACCAGGTCGGGCGGGCCAGCGCCGGCACCTAGCCAGCGCCCTGGGCAAGCTGGCGTAAAGTGGCGGCCACGGCGCGTGTGTCAGCCTCGGTCCCGATGGTGATCCGCAGGGCGTGGGGCAGCCCCTGGCCCGGCAGGTGCCGCACGGCGTAGCCGGCATCGCTCAGCGCGGCGAGGGCGCGCTCCGCCGTCAGCGCCCCTTCGAACAGGACAAGCAGGAAGTTCGCTTCGCTGGGCACGGTGCGTAGGCCATGATTGCCAAGGCCCGCGATCTCGCGCTCCAGCCAATCGCGCCATTGGCGGTTGTGCTCGCGCGAGCGGGTCACGAACGGTTGATCCGTCAGCGCCGCCGCTGCGGTCGCCTGGCCCGTGTTCGTCACGTTGAAGGGGCCGCGGATGCGGTTGAGGTTCTCCACCAGCGGCGGCGCGCCAGTGGCCCAGCCGATACGTTCCCCAGCCAGTCCGTATATCTTGGAGAATGTGCGCGTGACCAGCACGTTGCCGTGCCGCGCGGCCAGATCCAGCCCGCCGTCGTCATTCTCCGGCGCCAGGTACTCGGCATAGGCCTGGTCGATGACCAGCAGCGCGTCGCCGGGCAATGCGGCATGCAGGCGCTGGACCTCGGCCCGGGGCAAGAAGGTGCCGGTCGGATTGTTGGGGTTGGCGAGGAACAGGACGCGGGTGCGCGGGGTGACACAGGCGAGCAGCGCATCGACATCGGCGCCGTAATCCGCGTCCGGCGCCTCCACGGGCGTTGCCCCGCACCGCCGCGCGGCGATGTCGTAAACGGCGAAGGAATAGCGGGCGAACAGCACTTCGTCACCCGGCCCCGCGTAAGCCTGCGCGGCAAGGTTCAGCAGCTCGTCCGAGCCGGTGCCGCAGACGATCCGGGTCGGGTCGATGCCGTGCAGCCGGCCGATCGCGTCACGCAGGGCAACCGCGCCCGGATCGGGGTAGCGCGCTGGGTGCTGCGACCCGCTGCGTGCAGCAAGCGCCCCAGGACTGCACCCCAGCGGGTTCTCGTTGGCCGACAGCTTGATCAGCGGGCGACCGTCGTCGGCGCTTGACTTGCCGGGGGTATAGGCGTGGATCGCGGCGATCCAGGGCTTGGGCTGCGGCAGGTTTGTCATAGCCTGCCGCTTGGAAGAAAATCGCTCCTGCGACAAGCGCGCCCGGCAAAAATGCAGCCCCGTGCTCGCGCAACGGCATGCGGATCTCCGTCAGCGCTGCACCGTGCCGGCGGACCCCCGGCTGGGGCGACCGGCAGCCGACAGGGCTGATCCGGCCGCAGGTGTGTCGGTTGGGTGCGGTTCAGGAAAGAACCGGTATGCGCATCACCCATGCTACTCCCCCTGTCCGTTTTTGTCGCCGCGCAGCTGACCGCTGCACCCGCGCCGCAGCTCAACGCCATGCAGCAGGGGGCGCTCACCTGCTCGGCGGCGATGGCGCTTGATGCCGCGCGCGGTGACAGCGATGCGCAGGAAGCCGCGCGGGGGCGGGAGTTTTTCGTGCGCACCCTGGCGCAGATCATGGACGAGACGGGTGCGGACCGCGGAGTTATCGCGGCGCTGGTAGCCGCCGAAGCCCGCCGGCTGACGGCAGAGCCGGATGTTCACGCAAGGCTCAAGCCCGTCTGCCGAACCATGCTGGATACATCAGGCATTCGCTAAGTTGCCGCTGGAAAGCTGAAAATCCGCGGAAATCCGGTGGACTGGGGACGAAAGTTCCGCCACATTAACAGCCATTCATGTGGCAGCTCTATCAATATCCGCTGTGTCCGTTCAGTCGCAAGGTCCGCATCATGCTGGGCGAGCAGAACGTGGCTTACGAACTGCGGCGGGAACATCCGTGGGAACGGCGGGACGAGCTGTGGGCGCTGAACCCGGCGGGTCAGGTGCCCGTGCTGCACGATCCGGAACGCAAGATCACCCTGTGCGACAGCCGGGCGATCTGCGAATATCTTGAGGAGACGGGGGAACGCAGCCCCATGCTCAACGCCAGTGCGGCCGGGCGGGCGGAAATCCGGCGGCTGGTGGCGTTGTTCGACGAGAACTTCTTTCGCGACGTGACCGGACCGCTGCTGCACGAACGGATGATCAAGCGGCTGGTCCACCGGCAGTCTCCCGACAGCCGGATCCTGCGCGAGGCGATGAAGCTGGCGCATGGGCATCTCGACTACATCGACTGGCTGGTGGACAACCGCCCCTGGCTGGCCGGGCCCACCATGAGCATGGCCGACCTCGCCGCCGCGGCGCAGATTTCGGTCGCCGACTACCTCAACGGGATTGACTGGCGCGGGCATGACGCCGCGCGAGGATGGTATGCGGTGTTCAAGAGCCGGCCCAGTTTTCGCCCCCTGCTGGCGGAAAAGATGACCGGCGTGGTCCCGCCGGC
The DNA here is from genome assembly GCF_022605525.1 of Porphyrobacter sp. GA68. Lineage (GTDB taxonomy): Bacteria > Pseudomonadota > Alphaproteobacteria > Sphingomonadales > Sphingomonadaceae > Qipengyuania_B. The sequence continues at coordinate 437,081 of NZ_JAKQYJ010000001.1, read as the reverse complement.
TCACTACGCCAAGGTCGACGCGTAGCAATCGGCCGGTCGCCAGCATACATTGCCGGGCAAAGGAGATGATGACAATGTCCGACAAGCTGAACCTGACCGAAGCGGAATGGCGCGAGCGGCTGAGCCCCGAACAGTACCATGTGCTGCGTCAGGCGGGAACGGAACGCGCCTTCGCCGGAGCATACGACAAGAACAAGCAGGCAGGCGAATATCACTGCGCCGGATGCGGTGCCGTCCTGTTCGAGAGCGTGGACAAGTTCGACAGCGGATCGGGTTGGCCCAGCTTCACCGCGCCCGCCCGCGACGATGCTGTGGAGGAGCACCGCGACACCTCGCACGGCATGGTCCGCACCGAAGTCACCTGCGCCCGCTGCGACGGGCATCTGGGTCACGTCTTTCCCGATGGTCCGGCACCGTCAGGGCTGCGGTACTGCATAAATTCGGCCGCGCTTGATTTCGAGCCGGAAGGCTGAACGCCGGCTGCGCCCAAAATCGTTCTGGCCGCGTCGTTAAGCGCGGGTTACAACGGGTATCTCCAGATCGGCGGGCACAGGGTTCGCGTGAGTGACGGGATGCTCCTGCGGTAAGGTGCGAAGCGGCGAATGGCGAGAGGTAATGGCAATGGTGCGGCCACCCGCAGGCCGGTGCGCAGGCACCCGGCGGCAGGCCGCGGCAAGCCGGTAAAGCAGCGTGGCGCGCTGGCGCGCTGGACGCGTCGGCTGCTGGTCTGGGGCGGCATCGCCGCGGCTGTGGCGGCTATCTTCATCGGTTTTGCCGTCCTGTTCGCCATGCGTGAACTGCCCGGTTTCAACCAATTGCGCGAGGCGCAGCCCGGGCAGACCATCGTTATCCGCGCCCGCGATGGAACGCCGGTTGTCGAACTCGGCCCGTCCTTTGGCGAATGGCTGACCAGCGACGAGATTCCCGACGTCATGAAGGATGCGATGATCGCGGTCGAGGACCGGCGTTTCCATTCGCACTTCGGCGTCGACCCCATTGGTCTTGCGCGGGCCGTGTATGTGTGGACCGTAGGGGACCGGCGGCTGGGCGCGACGTCCACCATCACGCAACAGCTGGCGCGCAACCTGTTCCTCAATTCCAATCGCTCCGTCGACCGCAAGGCGCGCGAGGCCATTCTGGCGATGGCGCTGGAGGCGAAATTCACCAAGGAGGAGATCCTCGAACTCTATCTCAACAAGGTGTATTTTGGCGGCGGGGCGTGGGGGATCGACAGCGCCAGCCGCCGCTTCTTCAGTCATCCGGCCAGCGACCTGTCCGTGGGCGAGGCGGCGATCATCGCCGGGCTGGTCAAGGCGCCGTCGCGCTATGCGCCAACCGCAGATGTCGAACGGGCGGTGGAGCGGGCGCAGGTCGTGCTGCGGCTGATGGAAGAGCAGGGCTATATTACGCCTGCACAGGCATCGGTCGACATCTCCGCCATCCAGCTCAAGCCGGACACGAGTTCCAACGCCGCCCGCTATTTCAGCGACTGGGTGCTGCCGCAGCTCGACGTGCTGCTGCCCGAAACCTTTGAACCGATCGAGGTCTGGACCACGCTGGACGCCGGGTTGCAGAACGCCGCGACCCAGGCGTTGCGGCAGAACGTGCCGGGCGGATCGCAGGGGGCGCTCGTATCGCTTGACCGGGACGGGGCGGTGCTGGCGCTGGTGGGCGGCACGGATTATGTCACGTCCAACTACAACCGCGCGGTCAGCGCAGTGCGCCAGCCGGGTTCGGCGTGGAAACTGTTCGTCTATCTGGCCGCGCTCGAAGCCGGCTACACACCCACGGACCGGGTGGTCGATGCGCCGGTGACGATCGACGGCTGGACGCCGCGCAATTCAGGCGGCAGCTATGCCGGACCGATCGACCTGCGCACTGCGTTCGCCTATTCCAAGAACACCGTGGCCGCGCAGCTCGGGGCCGAAGTCGGATTCGGCACGGTGGCCGCGATGGCCCGCCGGTTCGGGATCACCACTCCTATCAGCGAGCGGCCCGCCATGGTGCTGGGCAGTTCGGAAACGCGGCTGATCGACATGACGCAGGCATTTGCCGCCGTCTCGGCCGGCGGCCGGGCGGTTCAGCCTTATGGCGTGTTGCGGGTGACGACCGCCAGCGGCAATGTGATCTATCGGCACAATAACGACCGCGTGACCCAGCTGGTGCCCGACTACGTGGCAGCTGGCATCACCGACCTGCTGCAGACGACGGTGAACACGGGTACCGGGCGGGCGGCTCAGATCGGGCGTCCGGTGGCGGGCAAGACCGGCACGACCAATGCCAACAAGGATGGCTGGTTCCTGGGCTTTTCCAGCGGAGTGACGACCGGCGTGTGGATGGGCCGTGACGACGCGCGCCCGGTGGCCGGCCTGCAGGGCGGCACCGCACCTGCCCGTGCGTTCGCCCAGTTCATGCGCCGCGCGGTGGCGGACCGGCCGGTGGAGCAATTCACGACCCAGGTGCAGTTACCCGAATGGCAGCTGGAGCCGGACGAGGAATATGGCTGGGGCGATCCCGAGGAATATTACTACACCGACGAGAACGGCAATCCGGTGGAGCCGGGCTCGCGTCAACCGGTTGACGATGCATTGCCCGGTAACGGCGGAGCCGCTGTAGAAAATCCGGGCGCTGGTCCGCCTGCAGGGTCAAATCCGGCGGAGGTGCCGCCACCGCGCCGCACCGCGCCTCAACCCGGCGGCCAGCGCCCTGCGGGACAGGAACGCGGCCGCCCACCCATCCCGCCTGCCGCCAGTGAGGAGTTCCTGCGCGAAGCGATAGGGCGCCAGCCGCCTGGCGCCGACCCGCCGCGGCCGCAGCCACGCTGACGACACAAAAAAGCCAGCGAACCGGGTGGTCCGCTGGCTTTTTTCATGTGTGATGAGGGATCATCTGAGCCGGATGGCTACCGACTGCGGCGGCCGCCCGCTGCGCTGCACCCGCAGGAGCACTGCGGACCGGTTGGCCGCTCGAGCCTGCCGGATTGCCGCTTCAAGATCTGCGACTGAGCCAACCGCACGCTCGCTCACCGCAAGGATCACGTCGCCGCGTTGAAGCCCCTTGGCTGCCGCGTCGCTACTGGGGTCGACCCCGGCAATCACAAGTCCGTTCACGTCCGGGTCAAGCCCGAGCTGCTGTCTTATCTGAGGATTGAGCGGCAGCACGCTGAGGCCGGTGCTGCCGCGCGTCATGTCGGTCTCGGCTCCCCCGCTCTGGGGTATCTGATCCTGATTTTCCGGGCCAAACCCCTGCTGGCTCTGGCGCAGCTGCTCTTCCGACGGGCGCCGGCCCACCTCAACGTTGACCCGGCGTCGGTCGCCGTTTCGGATCAGTTCCACCGGCACCCGCTGACCGGGACGGATGTTGGCCACCAGGAATGACAGCGTCTGGTTGTTGGTAATCGGCTGATCATTCACCGAAATGACGACGTCGCCTGCACGCAATCCGGCGCGATCGGCCGCTTCGCCCGGCACGACCGACTGGATGAATTCGCCCCGGTTCTGAGGCAGGCCGAGGGCGTCCGCCAGATCACCCGCGACCGGCTGAATCGAAACGCCAAGATAGCCGCGCTGGATATCCTGGCCCAGTCTCAACTGCTGAACGATCGGCGCCGCGATCTCTGCCGGAATGGCAAAGCCGAGACCAACGCTGCCGCCGGATGGCGAGAAGATGGCGTTGTTGATGCCGATAACGTTGCCTTGCATGTCGAACAGCGGGCCGCCGGAATTGCCGCGGTTGATGGCGGCGTCAGTCTGCAGGTAACGGTCGTACGCGCCACCTTGTCCGGTGTTACGGTAAACCGCCGACACGATGCCGCTGGTGACAGAACCGCTGAGACCAAACGGATTGCCGATGGCGATGACCCAGTCGCCCACCCTGGCTTGGCTGGAGTCGCCAAACCGGACGAACGGGAAAGCCTCCCGGCGGTTGATCTTGAGAACGGCAAGGTCGGACGCTTCGTCAGCGCCCAGCACTTCGGCCTCGTATTCGGTGCCATCTTCCAGCGTGACCGTCACGCTTTCCAGGGTCGATCGCGTACCCGGCGGGTTGATGACATGGTTGTTTGTCACCACCACTCCATCGGCGGAGATGATGAAGCCCGATCCCAGCGACTGCGCCTGCCGCGTCTGCGGCTGTTGCGGCTGTCGCCCGCGACGCTGGTTGAACATCCCTTCCAGCGGTGTGCCGGCAAACGGATCGGTGCTGCCTACCTCAACCCGCTGCCGCGTCGAGATGTTGACCACAGCGGGTTGCAGTTGCGCCGTCAGTTCCGCAAAACTTGCCGGCGCGCCGGCACGCGGCACTACGCGGCTCATCTGCGCATCGTCGTTCTGCGCCATCTGAGCGCCGGCGGGGTGGCCGGTCACAAGCGACAGGGTGGCCCCGCCGGTCAGCAGAGCCGCAGTTATACCGTAAGCAAGTCGCACGTGGGATTACCTCTCGTTCTGAACAGCAGCCGGTTTCAATGGGCCGTCTGGGACTGACATACTGCGTTTGCAGCACTGAACCGGTTTTGAACAACCGGAGCGCGGCAGGCGTTCCGGTCGTGGCGTCGTGCGGTGCTACTCTGTCCGGTCATCTCTGTCCGCGGAACTGGCGCAGGTATTCATTGTCCGGCGACAGGATCACGCTGCTGTCGGCCTGTCCGTTCTCGAACGTCCGGCGATAGCTTTCCATGGCGCGGTAGAAGTCATAGAACTCCGGATCCTTGCCATAGGCGGCGGCATAGGTGCGCGCGGCGTCTGCTTCTGCCTCGGCACGGATGATCTGGGCGTTCTTGCGCCCCTGCGCGCGGATCGTTTCGGCCTCCTGGGTACGATCCGTTTCCATGCGCACGAACGCCGCTTCCAGCGGGGTGCCTTCGGGCAGGTCGGCCCGCTTGATGCGGACGTCGATGATCTGTGCCCCGTATTGCCGCGCCTGCCGGTCCAGCGCCGTGCGGATGTTGGCCATCGCGTCACCGCGCTCTGCCGTCAGCAGCGCCGCAAACGGCCGCCGGCCAAGCTCCTGGCGCAGCACGGACGTCAGGATGGGCTGCAACTGCAGCACGACGTTTTCGGTGTTGCCGGCCCGTTCCACCATCAGCACGGGGTCGATGATGCGGAATCGGGCGTAGGCATCGACCTGCAGCCGCTGCTGATCGTTGGACAGCACCTGTTGCCGGTCCATGTCGAGGTCGAGCACCCGCCGGTCGACGAACTGCACCTGATCGAGGAAGGGAACGCGGTACCAGATGCCCGCGCCGGTCTGTCCGAACGGCTCGTTCGGCTTGAAGCGGTTGACGGTGCCGATTGCCTGGCCACCGCGGACGATCACCGCCTGCTGCGTTTCCGGCACGACGAAAAAGAATGACACGATCGCCACTGCCAGCACGGCGAGGGCGATGATGACCAGCTTGAACCGGTCCCACACGGCGGTCATCGCGCTGCTCCTTCGCCCTGCGTGACCGCCGGCGCGGCCTGCCGCTGTGACCGGCGCTGAACTTCAGCCAGCGGCAGATAGGTCGTGACGCCGCTGGACTCGACCACGGTCTTGTCCGTTTTGGCCAGGACGCTCTCCATGGTTTCGTAATACAGGCGCCGCCGGGTCACTTCAGGCGCCAGGCGGTACTCTTCGTAGATCTTGTCGAATGCGGTGGCGTCACCCTGCGCGCGGGCCAGCATCTGCTGTTGATAGGCGCGGGCGCGGTTGATGTCGGTTTCCGCGTCCTGCTGCGCGGCCGACACGTCCTTGAACGCTTCCACGACCCGCGCGGGCGGGTCCGTTTTCTCGATCTCGATACCCTGTACGGCGATACCCGCGCGATAGGCGTTGAGCAGGTCCTGCATCCGCTGTCGCACCTGCTGTTCGATATCGGCGCGGCCCGCGCCGGACAGAACGTAATCCAGTTCGTGTTCCGCGACCGCCGCGCGCATCGCAGATTCGGCCACTTCGCGAACCGTTTCCTCCGGCTCGGCAAGCTGGAACTGGAACTGTTTAAGGTCGCTGATATTCCACCGCACGAGATAGGATAGGTCGACCAGGTTCTGGTCGCCGGTCAGGATCAACTTTTCCGCGTCCGTGCCGGGCACCCGTTCGGACCGGAACGTGTTCACGTCCACCACCTGCACCTGCTGGAACGGCCATGGCAGGGTCACGTTGATGCCCGGGCCCATGGTGCGGGTATAGGTACCAAAGGTGGTCACAATACCCTGTTCCTTGGGTTCCACCTGATGAACGCTGGTAAGGATGATCCACAGGCCCGCGCCGGCCATCAGGATGACGGGCACCCAGCTCTTCCCATCGGCGCGCTGCGGCAGGCGGAAACCGGGACCGGCCGGCCCGCCACCGCCACCTCCGCCGATCCGCCGCGGACCTTCCGGTCCCCGGTTCTTGAACAGATCCTCGATCGAGGCAGAGCGGCGCGGCGGCTCGCCCCCGGTCCCGCCCGGCAGCCAAGGGTTGCGCGGCCCGCCGCCGGCATCGCCGGCCGGCTTGTCACCTTTCGCGCCGTCGCTGCCCTCGCCAGGCTTGCCCCAGGGGTTGCGCTTGCCCGCCATCGCCAGCGCGATGGACCGGCCGATCCCGTCCATGAAGTTCATGGGCCGAGTATAGGTAATCATCTTGCAGAAAAACAGGGGTTGGCTTTGAGTTTTTGCTGCTAGAGGACGCCGGCAGACATGCACGACCATCCCCTCATCCGCGCTCTGCCGCCCGAGCTCGCCCGCCGCCTGCAATCCCTGCGCCAGACCGGCGGCCGCCTCGTTCTGGTGGCGGATGCATCGGGCCTGCCGGCGGCTGAACATCAGGCACTGGAGCAGGATTACAAAGCACGCCTTGCGCAGCAGCCGGGCGTGACCGAAGTGCACGTTGCCCTCACGGCGGAAAAGCCGCGCCGGCGCATGATCGCGATCGGCTCGGGCAAGGGCGGGGTGGGCAAATCAACCCTGACCACCAACCTTGCCGTCGCGCTCGCGCGCAGCGGCCGGCGGGTCGGGGTGGTCGACGCGGACATCTACGGCCCGTCGCAGCCGATGCTGCTCGGCACGGCCAGTGCCAAGCCGGAAAGCCAGGGGGAACGGCTGGTGCCCGTACCCAGCCGCTGGGGTGTGCCGGTGCTGTCCATGGGGCACCTGATCGCGCCCGGCCGGGCGATAGCCTGGCGCGGACCGATGGCGGGCAAGGCACTGGCGCAGCTGTTCGATGCGCAGTGGGGTGATACGGACCTGCTGCTGGTGGACCTTCCGCCGGGCACCGGCGACGTGCAGATCTCCATGCTGCAGAAGTTTCGGCCCGACGGGGCGGTGATCGTGTCCACTCCGCAGGATCTGGCGCTGATCGACGCCGCGCGGGCCGGGCAACTGCTGGAACAGGCGGGTGTGCCGGTCATCGGGCTGGTTGAGAACATGGCCGGCTACATCTGCCCGCATTGCGGAGAAGAAAGCGATCCGTTCGGGCGCGGCGGGATCGAGGCAGCGGCGCGGCGCATGGACCTGCCGTTTTTGGGCCGGGTTCCGCTGGTTCCCGCGATCCGCGAAGCCAGCGACAAGGGCGCCCCACCCGCAGCGCAGGATGGGGCGGAAGCCGCCGCCTTCGCCGCGATAGCGACAAGGCTGGGTGAATGGCTGGATCAGGTTTGAGGCACGCTGACAGCCGCCGCCGCGGGCCGCATGTGTCGCGCCGCGGCTTGCTGACCGGCGCGGCGGTCGGCGGCGGACTGCTGGTCGGCTGGCTTGCCTGGCCTAGCAGCGAAGCCGCGCCGCTGGTTCCCGGACCCGGCGAGCACGCGTTCGGGGCATGGCTGATGATTGGCCGCGACGGCGTCGTGACGGTGGCGGTGCCGCAACTGGAGATGGGGCAGGGGGTGACCACCATCCTGCCGCAGATCGTGGCAACGGAACTGGGCGCGGATTGGCGGCTGGTCGCGGTGCAGCCCACGCCCCCTGCCGGGGCATACCCCAATCTGCCGCTCGCTGCCGCGTGGGCACCCCTGTGGATGCCGATGGCCCCCGGTCTGGCGGGAGAGGCGGACAGCTGGCTGGCGCAGCGGTTCGCCCGCCGCACCGGCTTCAACGCCACGGCGGCGGGCACCACGCTGGCCGCCTATGAAGAACCATGCCGCCTGGCCGGCGCCACTGCGCGGGCCATGCTGGTCGAAGCTGCGGCCCGCCGCTGGGGAGTGCCAGCGACCGAGTGCCGGGTGGTGTCCGGCCGGGTGGTACATGGTGCGCGCAGCCTGCCGTTCGGCGCGCTGGCGGCAGAGGCGGCGGAACTGCCGCCGCCCGACGCCCCGCCGCTGGCGCCCGTGTCGCCGCAGGCTGCGGGCGATCCCGCAGTCATCCGCTATCCCCGGCTCGATCTGCCGGCGAAGGTTACCGGGGCCGCCCTGTTTGCCGGCGACGTCCGCCTGCCGAACATGCTGTTCGCCTCGATCCGCCACGGGCCGCCCGGACGGACGCGGCTGGCAGCATTCGACGCAGGGGCGGCGGGCGAAATCCCGGGGCTCGTGCAGGTGGTGCAGTCGCGCCGCTGGCTTGCGGCGGTGGCGGACACCTGGTGGGCGGCGGAACGCGCGCTTGACGCAATGCGCCCGCGCTTTGCCGGAGCAGTGCCCGCCGATAGCGCGGCCATGCACCGGACGCTGGAGAAAGCGCTGGCCAGCGAAGGCGAGGTTGTCGCCCGGTCTGGCGAACCGTTCACACCCGGCGATGGGGCGGAACAGACCGCGACTTACCGCATCGCCCCCGCCGTTCATGCGGCCATTGAAACCGCCAGTGCCACCGCGCGCCTCGCGAACGGGCGGCTGGAACTCTGGATGGCGGCCCAGGCGCCGGGCGCGGCCCTCGCGGCGGCGGCCAAGGCGGTGGGACTTTCGCCTGCCGATGCCGTGCTTTACCCCGTTTTCGCCGGCGGCAGTTTCGATGCCCGGCTTGATCACACCCACGCGATCGAAGTCGCGGTGATCGCCAGCCAGGTCGGCCGGCCCGTGCAATTGACGTGGCCGCGCCGGCAGGAGATGCTGGCCCTGCCGCCCCGCGCGCCCGTTCACGCCCGGCTGTCGGCGACCCGCGCCGGTGGCGGCGCGCGCATCGGCCGCTTCCATGCGCGCTACGCCGCGCCGCCATGGATGCGCGAAACAGGGCATCGCCTGTTTGACAACTACACTGCCGAGGCCGCGATCGAGGCGGCGCAGGGGGTCAGCGATCCGCTGGCTCTGGAAGGCGCGCTGCCGCCCTACGCGATCAGTCAGGCCGCAGTGGAACACGTGCCCGTCGCATTGCCGCTGCCCACCGGCAGGCTGCGCGGCAACGGGGCTGCGGTAACCGCCTTCTGCACCGAATGCTTCGTCGATGAACTGGCGGCGGCGGCGAACGTGGAACCGCTGTCGTACCGCGTCGCCATGCTGGGCGGGGAACCGCGCCTGGCTGCCTGCCTGCTGACGGTTGCGAACATGGCCAACTGGGATGGCGGGCAGCGGAACAGCGGACAGGGGCTTGCCTGCGTGCGGATGTCGTTGCCCGTCATGCAGGATCAGCCGGCCACCGGCTGCATCGCCTGCATCGCCGAGGTGCAGGCGGGCGAAGGAACCGTGCAGGTGCGCCGGCTGATTGCTGCCGTTGATGTCGGCCGGATCATCAACCCCGACATCGTCCGCCAGCAGATCGAAGGCGGGCTGATCTTCGGCATGGCAATGGCGCTCGGCGCTGCAGCGCGCTATGACGAAGGGCTGCCCGCGACCGACCGTCTGGCCGCGCTGAAGATCCCCTCTCTCGCACAAAGCCCCGAAATCATGCTCCAGTTCATTGATCAAACCGACCTGCCGCCGTTCGATCCGGGGGAACTGGGCGTCGCCGTCGCCCCGCCGGCGATCGCCAACGCCGTGTTCTCCGCCACCGGACAGCGGCTGCGCAGCCTGCCCCTGTGGGACAGCCGGTCATGACGTGGCAGGAACAGCGTTTGCCCGGCGAACATCCGGCCGTGCGTTCGGGCAAGGTAGGCGTGCTGCTGGTCAACCTGGGCACTCCTGATGCGGCAAGTCCCACGGCCGTAAAACGCTACCTTGCCGAATTCCTGTCCGATCCGCGGGTGATCGAGATACCGCAGATCGCCTGGCAACCCATCCTGCGCGGCATCATCCTGAACGTGCGGCCGCGCAAATCCGCCGCAGCATATCGCAAGGTGTGGACCGAACACGGCTCCCCACTGGCGGCGATCACGCGCGAGCAGGCGCTCCGGCTGGGCGAACGGCTGGCGCCCGACGGCGTTCTGGTCGACTACGCGATGAGATATGGCAATCCGTCCATTGCCAGCCGCCTGTCAGCCATGAAAGAGGAAGGGTGCGAGCGTATTCTGCTGGCGCCGCTCTACCCCCAATATTGCGCGGCCACCACCGCGACGGCTGTGGACAAGGCTGCGGATAGCTTGCGAAAAATGCGTTGGCAGCCGACGCTCAGGACGTTGCCGCCGTACCACGACGATCCGCTGTATCTGAACGCGCTGGCACAGGATCTGTCGCAGCAGCTCGATGTGTTGCCCTTCGCTCCCGAAGTGCTGTTGCTGAGCTTTCACGGCATGCCCGAGCGAACCCTGCACCAGGGCGATCCGTACCATTGTCACTGCCGCAAAACCGCCCGTCTGCTGGGCCAGATGCTGCACCGGCCGGAATTGCGCATCCAGACCACTTTCCAGTCGCGGTTCGGTCCTGCCAAGTGGCTCGAGCCCGCCACCGACGCGACCCTGAAGGCGGAAGCAGCGCAAGGCACCCGGCGGCTGGCGGTCGCGGCGCCGGGCTTTTCCGCGGATTGCGTGGAAACGCTGGAAGAGTTGGCTATCGCGGGCCGCGAACAGTTCGAGGAGGCCGGCGGCGAAGATTATGCGGTTCTGTCGTGCCTGAACGCCGGAGAAGCGGGAATGGCGATGCTGGAAGGGCTGGCGCGCCGCGAACTGGCAGGGTGGATTTAACGGCGCAGGTTATTTACACTGGCGTCAACAAGGAGTTTTGCCGATGGCATCCATTGCCTCGCCACAGGCCGCCGAGTTCACGCCGACCGACTGGCGCGTGTCGCATCCGCCCGAGGCGCTCGACCACATTCCCGGTGAAGCCGGCTATCCGATTATTGGTCACACCTTCACCCAACTGCGCGATCCGCACGCCTTTTCGCGGCGGATGTTTGCCTCTTACGGCCCGGTGTACAAGGTGCGCACGATGGGTTCGTGGCACGTCGCCCTGATCGGGGCGGAGGCGAACGAGTTGATGCTGTTCGACCGGGACAAAGTGTTTTCCAGTGAACAGGGGTGGAATCCGGTGCTCCACCGCCTGTTTCCGCGCGGGCTGATGCTGCTCGACTTTGACAAGCACCGGGCCGACCGGCGGGCGTTGTCCATCGCCTTCAAGCCGGAACCCATGCGTCATTATGCCGGCGCGCTGAACCGCGGCATCGCGGCGCGGGTCGAGGAGTGGGGCGGTGGTTCCATGCGGTTTTACCCGGCCATCAAGCAGCTGACGCTGGATCTGGCCGCTGACAGCTTCATCGGTCTGCCCTTCGGGCCCGAAGCGAAGAGGATCAATCGGGCCTTCGTCGACATGGTGCAGGCGTCGATCGCACCGATCCGCCGGCCGCTGCCCTTCACGCAGATGAAGCGCGGGGTCGATGGCCGGGCGTATCTCGTCGATTACTTCACTCGCGAGGCGGAACGGCGGCGCGCGAACGGCGGTGGGCAAGACATGTTCAGCCAGTTCGCCACGGCGACGGACGAAGAAGGCAATCTCCTGCCGGTCGACGAGGTGGTCGACCACATGAACTTCCTGATGATGGCAGCGCACGACACCATCACCTCCAGCGTGACGTCGCTGGTCTTCCTGCTGGCCAAGCACCCGGATTGGCAGGCGCAGGTGCGTGACGAACTGCTGGGGGTAATCGGTTCGCCGGGGGCTGACCTGGCGTACGAGGATCTGGGCCGGCCCGAACTGACGGAGATGGCGTTCAAGGAGGCGTTGCGGGTCATCCCGCCGGTGCCGTCCATCCCGCGCCGGGCGCTGCGGTCGTTCCAGTACGCCGGCTACACGGTTCCCGCAGGCGCGCGTGTCGGCATCAATCCGCACCTGGTTCATCACATGGAAGAACACTGGCCGGACCCGGAGCGGTTCGATCCGCTCCGCTTCACGCCGGACAAGGTGAAGGCGCGGCACAAATATGCCTGGGTGCCGTTCGGCGGCGGTGCGCACATGTGCCTGGGGCTGCACTTCGCCTATATGCAGACCAAGATTTTCATGGCCCATCTGCTGACCCGTTATCGGGTTGAAGTTGACCCCGGGTACGAGCCGGCGTGGCAGGCCTGGCCCATACCGCAACCGAAGGACGGCCTGCAGGTGACGCTGACGCCGCTCTAGCTGAAGTCGATCGCAATACCTTTTTCCACCCAGTCGCCGTAGCGGGTGGGGCTGAGATCGCGCGGCTCATCCTCGAGCGGGTCGATGGCGCGCGGCGCGGGTGGCGGATCGTTGGACCAGTGGGCTGGCTTGCGGAATGTTTCCGGCCGGGTCGTCGCGCGATTGGTCATGGAGAAGAAAATGTTGCCTCAGCCCGAGGGTTTCAATGCCCCGATCAACGCCTAAGGCGACAGGATGAGCGATATCCCCGGCCTTCCCGCGCGCAAAGCGGCTCTCAGGCTCCTCGATGCGGTTCTGCGCCGTGGCGAAACCCTGGAACAGGGTGGCGCGGCGGCGCTCAGCGGCCTGCGCCTGCCCGCGGACAAGGCGCTGGCGCGGGCAATTGCCGGAGAAAGCCTGCGCTGGCTTATCGACCTCGACCTGCTGATCGACGGCGCCACCAGGCAGCTGCTGCCGGACGATGCCAAGGTGCGGTTCGTGCTGCGCCTCATGCTGGCGCAGTGGCTGCGGCTGGCGATGCCGCCGCATGTAGTGATTGCAACCGCCCTGCCGCTGCTCGATGGCGGGCCGCGGCGCTTGGCGCATGGGGTGTTCGGCGCCCTGTCGCGGCAGGGTGCGCTGCTGCCGACCGCGCCGACGCTTCCGCCGGGCGTGCAAGCGCGCTGGGGCGAGCGGGCGGCACTGATCGCGAAAGGGCTGGCAGAGCCACCGCCGCTGGATTTGACATTGCGTGACAGCGAAGCAACCGCTGAATGGGTAGAGCGGCTTGGCGGCGCCAGCCTAGCGTGCGGCCATGTGCGGGTGCCGCGCGGTACAATGGTGGAACGCCTTCCCGGCTATGCCGAAGGCGCGTGGTGGGTGCAGGATCTGGCCGCTTCGCTGCCGGCCCGCCTGCTCGGCGCGGGGGGAGGCAGGCGGGTTCTGGACATGGCGGCCGCACCGGGCGGCAAGTCGCTCCAACTGGCGGCGTCGGGTTGGCAGGTCGTATCGCTCGACGCATCGCAGCGGCGGCTGGAGCGGCTGCGCGACAACCTGCGCCGGACAAAGTTATCCACAGATTTGATGTGCGCTGACGCGCTGACATGGGAAACGGAAGAACGGTTCGACGCGATTCTGCTCGATGCGCCCTGCACCGCCACCGGAACCTGCCGCCGCAACCCTGATGTTCTGCACCGGATCGGGTCCCGCCACATCGCTGAGGCAGCCGCGTTGCAGGCGGGCTTGCTGGCGCGGGCGACGAAGTGGCTGAAGCCGGGTGGACAGCTGGTCTATGCCGTCTGTTCGCTGGAATGGGAGGAGGGTGAGGCGCAGGCTGCGCGCGTAGGTTTGCCGGTGGAGCGGATCAGGGCCGACGAATTGCCGTCAGGGCTGACCCCGGCTGAGGCAGGCTGGATACGAACCGATCCTGGCATGTTGCCCGCAGAGGGCGGGCTGGATGGATTTTTCGTCGCGCGCTGGCGCAAGGACGCTTAGCCCTTCCGCAGACGCAAAAAAGGCCTTCCTTGCGGAAGGCCTTTGCAACTTCGGGTCTCAGGCTGCGGCGAAGTCTACTGTGGTGCCGGCACCCCAAAGCCACTCCCAGAAACCGCCCAGAATAATTCCGTGAAATCTTTTCATGTTCAAAGCTCCCCTGCTTTTTGGAGCCTTAACTCTATAGTAACCCTAACAGGGGGTAAACGGCGTTAACCTCAGCCTTCCTGTGCCAGAACCTCAGCCGCCAGCAGGGTGCGCAGGTCGTCGATCGCCAGCGGGGGCGCGAGTGCGAAGCCCTGCACCGCGCTGCAGCCGAACGACTGCAGGGCGGCAAATTCTCCCTCCAATTCAACACCTTCTGCAACCACGGTGACATTCATGTCGACACCGAGCTGGCAGATGGAGCGGACGATGCGGCAGCCGCGATGCTGGTCCAGGACCTTGCTCGTCAGGCTCCGGTCGATCTTCAGCTCGCTCACGGGGTACATCATCAGCGCATCGAATGTCGCGGTCTTCACACCGAAATCGTCCAGCGCCCAGGCAACGCCCGATTCGCCGATCTTCGCCATGACGGCAGCCGCGCGTTCCGGATTGGCGATTCGCCAGGTTTCGGTAATTTCCAAAGTCAGGCGCGTGGGATCAAAACCGGTCGCGCGGATTGCATCCTGCACCAGCGGGGCAAGGCGTTCGTCCTGCAGGCTGATCGCCGAGATGTTCACCGACAGGCGCAGCCCGCCGGTTGCATCGTTCGCCAGCAGCAGGCGCATGCTTTCGGTCAGCATGAGCCGTGTCAGGCGATCCATCCGCCCGGCCTGTTCGCACTGGTCGATGAACCAGTCGGTCGCGATGGCGCCCCGCGCCGGATCGTTCCAGCGGACCAGCGCCTCGACCCCGGTTATGCGACCGCTTTGCGCGCAGAACTGCGGCTGGAACACCGGATAGATGTGGCCGGCGTCGATCGCGCGGTCGATCTTGTGCTGGATCGACAGGTTCCAGAGACGCTGTTCTTCCTCGGCATAGGTCACAAACACAATCGGTTCGTCCGCCTCGTTCGACCGGGACGCCGCCTTGCGAGCCGAGGCGATCTTGCGCGCCAGCGACTGGTCCGCGCTGGCATTCACGCCGAACGTCACCTTGATGTCGATGAGCAGCTGACCGATCTCGACCGGCTCGTAGCACAGTTGGCGGATCCCGGTGAGGTGGTCGGTCAGTTGCTGCCGGCCCATGGCGGGGATCAGCCAAGCGAAATAGCCGTTCCCCCCATAGTACAGGCTCCGGCTCTCGTCGGCCACCCGCAGCCGGTTGGACAGCGTCTTGAGGTAGGCCGGATGCAGCTCTTCGGGAAGGGTGGCGAGAACGTCGTCGAAGTTCGGTATCCGCGCAACGATGACGCCGTGCTTGGTCGCCTCGCCGTGGGTCATCGTGCGTTCCAGCGCGCCAAACGTTTCCAAGCCTGTGACCTGGTCGACCGTGGCGCCTTTGCGGCGAACCCGCCACCACCCGCGCAGGCCCGCGTAGATTAACAGCATCAGCGCGCCTGCGCTGAATGCGGCGCGCATGTTCCATGCGATTGTGAGGTAAAGCGCGCCGCCGAAAAAGAGGACAGTGCCGCAGTAAAGAAGAGCGCGGCGTTTACCGGAGATGATACGTGTAGTCGCGAAAAGAACGGCAAGCAGAGCTACAGGGAGGAGCCAGAAGAAAATAGATTTTGGAACACCGCCCTTTAGCGTCTCCGCTGCCAGAATGGTGATAAAACTGGTAGGTACGCGATAACGACCAGGAATATCTACCGAAGTTGAAAGCTGATAGCCGAGGTTACCGATGACAACAGACTTCCCCCTGAAGTCGGGTACTCCGTCTTCGCGCAGGTAGTCGTGGGAACTTACAGTTGTGATGCTTCGCGTGTTGTAGCGGTAGTCTATCAGAAATTTGGGATTGGACGCCTGGGCGTCAGCCAGTACTGTCGCTAGCGCATCCTGACTAATACCTTCGACATCCAAACGAGCATAGGCCTGCCAAGCATAGCCTAAATAATTGACCCAGCGTCTGTTAGGAACCTGAGTTGCGGAGCCCGCTATGTACGGGTCGGTAATCTCAAACCTGCTTCCACCATTCAGGTCGTCCACTTGCCTCTGAACGAGAAGGATTTTGTCGCCGTGACGTGCGATCGCGTCTCTGAGCGCCAGATCTGCTTCAGCCGTTGAACGGCCTTGCACCGGCACATCCAGTACAACACGCTTCGGACCGGCCTCTTGGAGCCTATCAAGCACGTGGGCCAAATTGCGCCGCGCTTCGGGCGTGTTCAATGCTGCGGTTTCCCGGCCAAGGCCGACAAAAACGATGTCGCCGGACGGCTCCTTGTCCACCATCCGCATCTGCACGGTCCAGATCAGCTGGTCGAGCGGGTCTAGGAGGGATGACGCGCCCAGGGCCAGCGCCGCGAAAAAGGCGATGGCCAAGTGCCGCAGCCGGATGGCGGCCGGACTGCTGCCCTTCGTGTCATCGTCGGCGAAATCCAGGCGCGGCTCGTCCCCGGCTGTCAGCCGTTCCCACAGATCCTTCAGACGGGCCTTGGTTACCGCTTTTCGCATTATCCGTTTCAGGCATGTACCGTGCCAAACCTTGCGAAGAGCATGGGGGAGATTGGTTAACGAACGATTGAGGCGGCCAAGCGAGCGGCGGTCAGATGCCCTCTGTTCCGGCCGCCCTGCGCAGCCGTTCGCGTGCCTCCGTCTCGCCGATCAGCGGCAGCAGCTCGCCCATGTCCGGCCCATGCGGTTTTCCCGTCAATGCGAGGCGCAGGGGCAGGAACAGCGCCTTGCCGGTGCGGCCGGTCGCCTGCTTCATGGCGGTGGTCAGCGTCTTCCATGGATCGTCGCCCCAGTTGAGCGCGGCAGCGGCCTTCGCGACGAACGCCCGGTCCTCGGCCGACAGATCCGGCAACGCGACGGGCCCCGTCACCAGCTGCCACCACTGCGCCGCCTCGTCCAGCCGCGACACGTTCGGCCGGACCGCATGCCAGGTTGCCTCGTCCATTCCCGCTGGCAGCCGCTCGGCGACTGCCGCGAAGGGCAGTTGGTGGAGGATGCCGCGATTGACGCGTTCGAGTTCTTCCATCGCGAAGCGGGCAGGCGCGCGGCTGAAAGTCGACAGGTCGAAGCTGGCCAGCAGCGCCTGCCGGTCCGCCACCGGCTCCACCGGCAGCGAGGTTCCGAGCCGGGCGAGGAGGGCAACCACCGCCTCCGGCTCGATCCCGGCGGCGCGCAAGGCGTCGCAGTCCATCGAGCCGAGCCGCTTCGACAGCTTGCCTTCTGCGCCGACGAGCAGCGCTTCATGTGCGAATGCGGGTGGCGGGGCATTCAGAGCCTCGAAGATCTGGACCTGCAGCGCGGTGTTGGACACATGATCCTCGCCGCGCAGAACCTGCGTCACGCCCATTTCGACATCGTCGACGACACTGGGCAGCATGTACAGCCACGACCCGTCCGCGCGCCGCACCACGGGGTCCGACAGCTGCGCCGGATCGAACTGCTGCGGCCCCCTGATACCGTCCTGCCAGGTGATCGGCCGGTCGTGATCCAGCAGGAAGCGCCAGTGCGGGCGGATACCGGCCGCCTCCTTCTCGTGCCGCTCCCCTTCGGACAGGCCGAGAGCCGCACGGTCGTATAGTGGCGGCAGGCCGCGGCCGAGCAGGATCTTGCGCTTCAGCTCGAGTTCCTGCGCCGTTTCATAGGCCGGGTAAACGCGTCCGGCGTCACGCAGACGGACAAATGCGGCTTCGTAGATGTCCAGCCGGGCCGATTGCCGCTCCTCCCCGTCCGGTTCCAGGCCCAGCCAGGCGAGATCGCGCCGAATGGCAGCGACGTATTCTTCGCGGCTACGCTCCGCATCCGTGTCGTCGATGCGCAGGTGGAATTGGCCGCCATTCTTTCGCGCCAGCATCCAGTTGTGCAGCGCGGTGCGCAGGTTGCCGACGTGCAGGCGGCCGGTCGGCGAGGGAGCGAAGCGGGTAAGGGTCATTGCCGGCCTGCCGATAGCGCAGCCGCGTCGAAGCCGCCAGAGCGGTCAGCCACGTTGCCGGTTGCGGGAACAATCGGCCATCCGTGGTGTAGGTGAGACGAACAAGCGGGGAAGGAACCTCAAAGTGGGACAATATCGCTTCAACGAAGCCCTGGCCACTCAGTGGCTGGAAAAAGGGCTGCTGATCGTCATCACGCTGCTGGTGACCTGGTTGCTGGCAAAGGCCGCCAAGTGGGCGTTCGCAAAGCTGGTTGATAATGTATCGTTCTTTCAGCGGCACAACACAGGGTCGGGCGACAGCATCGGTCAGTCGCTGGGCAAGCTTGTGGCGCTGCTCATCTGGCTGGTCGGGCTTATCATCGTCCTGCAGATCCTGAACCTTGGCCAGGTATTGCAGCCCGCGCAGAACCTGTTGGCGGGAATCTTCACCTTCATCCCCAACCTTATCGGTGCGGCGGTCATCTTCTTTCTCGGCATGGTGCTGGCGAAGATCGTGCGCGATATCACCGTGACCGGGCTACAGACCTTCGATTTCGACCGGTGGGTCAGCCGGGGTGGCGGCGAGACGCTGACCGGCAATCCGCGGCTCAGCCGGACGATCGGCAACATCTTTTACGCCTTGATCGTGATCTTCTTTGCCATCATGGCGCTGGACGTGCTCGACATTCGGGCCGTGTCGCAACCCGCCAGCAACATGCTGCGGCTGATCCTCAACGCCATTCCGCTGATCGTCGGGGCGGCGATCCTGCTCGGCATCGGCTATCTCATCAGCCGCTTCGTGGTGGAGCTGATCAAGAACATCATGGTGGGTCTGGGCGCCGACCGGGCTTTTGGTTCAACCGACCTGCTGCCGGGCAACGTCACCCTGTCGGACGTCGTGTCGCGGGTGGCGCAGATTGCCATCATCCTGTTCTTCGCCATCGCGGCGACGCGGTTGCTCAACTTCCCGGAACTCACGCTGATCCTGGGCGAAGTGCTGACGCTTGGCGGACAGGTCATCTTCGGCGCGGTGGTCATCCTGTTCGGGTTCCTGCTCGGCCGGATGCTCGCCCGCATGATCGGCGGGGCAGAGGAAACGGGGCTGGCCGCACTGGTGGTGAAATGGGCCACCATCTTCGTCTTCACCTTCATGGGCCTGCAGTTCACCGGCATCGGCGAGGACATCATCCGCATCTTCTTCGGCGCGCTGGTGATCGGCGCGGCGGTGGCGGGGGCGCTGGCCTTTGGCATCGGCGGGCGCGAATGGGCCAGCCGCAAGCTGGAACAGATGGATAGCAAGGTGAAGGAGCAGGCGGAAAAGCCGGCTTCCCCCTCCACCATCGGGCGTCCGGCGGGGGCGACCGCGACCAGCGACACCCCCGTCAGCGGGCGGCCCGGCGCGGGAACGGACAACGACCCGCTGCCACCCGGCGCATGATTGTCAGCGCCTGACCGGAACTTTACGGGGCGCAGGGTGACATACACCCTGCGCCCCGCTTCCATGTCCGATGTGCCCGACCTTGCCCGACTGGGCCGCGCCAGCTTTGTGGCGGCCTTCGGACACCTCTACGATGATGCCGATCTCGCCAGCTTTCTGCGGGAGGTGTACGCCGGCGACGTGATTGCCCGGGAGGTGTGCGACCCGACCCGCGCGTACCGGCTGGCGTGGGACGCAGATCGGCTGGTCGCCTTCTGCAAGCTGTACTGGCCCAGCCCGTTCGCTCACCATTCGGATGCTGCCAATCCGATCTGCCTTGGCCAGCTTTACGCCGATCCGGCCTGCACGGGGCAGGGGGTCGGCGCATTGCTGATGGACTGGGCGCTAGAGTTTTCGCGGGCGGCATGCCACGACGCGGTGCAGCTGTCGGTTTATTGCGACAACACGGGTGCGCAACGGTTTTACGCCCGCCACGGCTTTCGCAAGATCGCGGATGTCGATTTCTGGGTGGGCAGCCACCGCGACGATGAATACCTGTACGAACTCAGGATGGACGGCGTCTGCTAACCTGTCGCCACGCGGTCCGTGGCGGCGCCCCGCAGAGCCGGCTCTGCGCACCCCCCTTTGCAAACGCGCCGGTCGCGGCCCGCGGGCGACCGGCAAATCACCACCTGCGCGTTAGGGATGAAGCGGTGGCCGCTTAGTCCCGTTTGCCGGTCCCGCTGTTCTGGTTTGCCGTGTCGGTGTTGCTGCGGCTGGCCTCGTCGGAGTTGTCCTGCTTGCGGTTGCCGCCGACGTCTTCCTTTTGCCACTGGTTGAAGTCGCCCTTCTTCTTTTGATCGGTCATGCACGTTCTCCTTCGTTAACCTAACCAGAAGGGACGCCGCGATGTTCCTTGAAAAAGGCGAGTACGCCAGATTGCTCAAGCCGCGCGTGGCTGCAACGCGCGGAACTCCGCGATCACGTCACCAGGCATTGCCCACCGCGACCGCGCGCTCCTCCGCCGTGCTGCTGTCGCGGCTTAGCACCGCGTTGCGGTGGGGGTAGCGACCGAACCGGGCAATCATCCGGTGGTGCGAGCGGGCAAAGTCCCAACCAAGGCGGCGGGGTAATTGCGCGAACAGGCGCAGGGACAGGCGTTGATCGCAGATGTCTTCGCTGTGCATCAGCGGCATGTACAGGAACTGGCGTTCGGAAAGCGTCATGCTGTGGTCCCAACGACGCCGCAGCACCGCCTTTGTGATCGCCAGCGCGAGCGGGTCGGTGGCGAATGCTGCGGGTGTGCCGCGAAACACGTTCCGGGGCACCTGGTCGAACAGCAGCACCGCGGCCAACGCACCGCGCGGGCTGTCGAGAAAGCTGCCCGCAGGCTGGCTGCGCAGCATCGCGTGCCAGCGGGCAAAGCGGGCGCGGATCGCCTCGTCCACCGCGGGGCCGCCGCCGAACCAGTCGGCGGGGCCAAGCTTGTGGAACCAGAAATGATGCAGGTCGGCCGCCCACCCCCGTCGCGCCATCGTCACAGCCACCCCCAGCGGCGGAACAGCAGCAGTTGCACCAGCAGGGTGGCGATACACGCCGCCATCACGCCCCAGAAGGCGAACGGGTGGTCAGCCGCCGGGATGCCGGCCACGTTCATGCCCAGCAGGCCGGTCAGGAACGTCAGCGGCAGGAACACGGTCGCCACCACCGTAAGCGCCCGATTGGTCCGCTCGCCCCGCGCCATGGAACGGGCACGAATTTCGTCCATCAGCACCACGGCACTTTCCTTGCTGACGTCGATGTCGTCCAGAAACCGGCGCAGAAGCGCGCTGCTTTCGTGGATTTCCCGACGGTCGTGCTCCTCGAACCAGGCAGGTGCCTCGCGGGCGATTGCCTCCAGGGCGATATGCTGCGGCCCCATGTGCCGTTTCAAAGCCAGGCAGTCGCGCCGGATGGCGGTGATGCCCTCCAGCACGTCGTCGGCCTTGCCACCAGTCCCGTCGCTGGCGAACATCCGGTCGATCTGTTCGTTCATGTCGATCACCGTGCTGTTCATGTGACCGACCATCTCCTCCAGCAGCTGGGTCACCAGCGAACCCGCATCGGTCGGGGCGGCGGCAGGACCGTCGATCCGGGCGAGCACCTGGCGCGGCGCCTGCAACCGGTGACGGCGCAGCGTCAGGACGCGCCGCCCGTCGCTCCACAGCTGCATCGACACCATGTCCTCGGGCTGCGCGCCGGGGTTGAAGTTGATGGAGCGCAGGGTGGCGACGAGAGCATCGCCCTCGCGGAAGGCGCGCGGCCTTGTGTCGTCGCTGGTCAGCATTTCGGCGGTGGGTTCGGGGATGCGGAACCCCTGTTGCAGCCAGCGCTGGACGCCCGGCGCCGTGCGGTCGAGGTGCAGCCACATCACCTCCTGCGCTGTGGCGGGCGACCAGTCCTGCGCCTCTGCCCACCCGATCACACGCGCGCCGCCCTGACCATCCAGCACGCGGCC
Organism: Porphyrobacter sp. GA68; assembly: GCF_022605525.1. GTDB lineage: Bacteria > Pseudomonadota > Alphaproteobacteria > Sphingomonadales > Sphingomonadaceae > Qipengyuania_B. The sequence goes on along the minus strand of NZ_JAKQYJ010000001.1, from coordinate 415,328 downwards.
GAACAGCAGCGGTTCATCCCCCGGCCTGTCCTGATTTTCGATCAACCCGCCACCTGCAAGATCCCGCTCCTCCGGCCGAAGGTTGCTGCCTGTTCCACTGCGCATTTCCTAAAGATTTGCGCCGTGCTAGCTAGCGGGGCATGAAACAAGTCGCAAATCGGCAACGTGCGCCTCATATCGCTTGCGAGCAGGGCGGCCGCATGGGCTGCGGCTTTTTTGCTCCTGGACAGTGTAACATGCGGTCCAAGTGCCTTTCAGGTGAGACGAACGGATGAGTGCAATCAGACCCTGGCGCACGATTGAGCGGCGCCCATGCCGGCAGATCATGGTCGGCAACGTGCCGGTCGGCGGAGATGCGCCGATCACCGTGCAGACCATGACCAACACGCCGACAGAGGATGCGGTCGCCACCATCAACCAGATCCGCCGGTGCGAGGATGCAGGCGCCGACATCATCCGCGTGTCCTGCCCGACCGAGGAGGCGAGCCGCGCGTTCCGGCTGATCACCCGCGCGGCGCGGGTGCCGATCGTCGCCGACATCCACTTCCACTACAAACGCGCGCTGGAGGCGGCGGACGCGGGCGCAGCGTGCCTGCGCATCAACCCCGGCAACATCGGCTCGCCCGAGCGGGTGGCCGAGGTGGTTCGCGCGGCCAAGGCGAACGGATGCGCCATCCGCATCGGGGTCAACGCCGGCAGCCTCGAGAAGCACTTGCTCGAAAAATACGGCGAACCGTGTCCCGAAGCGCTGATCGAAAGCGCGCTCGACCACATCAAGCTGCTGCAGGACCACGATTTCCACGAATACAAGGTGGCGGTGAAGGCCAGCGACGTGTTCCTTGCGGTCGCCGCCTACCACGGCCTTGCCGACGCGGTGGATTGCCCACTGCATCTCGGCATCACGGAAGCGGGCGGCTTTGTCGGCGGCACGGTCAAGAGCGCCATCGGCATCGGCTCGCTCCTGTGGGCCGGGATCGGCGACACCATCCGGGTCAGCCTGTCGGCCGAACCGGAACAGGAGGTGAAGGTCGGGTTCGAGATCCTGAAGTCGCTGGGCCTCAGGACGCGCGGGGTGCGGGTCGTGTCCTGCCCGTCCTGTTCGCGCCAGGGGTTCGACGTCATCCGCACGGTGGAAGCGCTGGAAAAGCGGCTGGAGCATATCAAGACGCCGCTTTCGCTTTCCGTGCTGGGCTGCGTGGTCAACGGCCCTGGCGAAGCGCGCGAAACCGACATCGGCATCACCGGCGGCGGCAAGGGCCGGCACATGGTCTATCTGTCGGGCGTTACCGACCACCATGTCGCGGATGACGGCATGATCGACCACATCGTCCGGCTGGTGGAGGCCAAGGCAGCAGAGATCGAAGCCGGGATGAGCGACGCGGGCGACGCGGACGGGATGGGCGTGGCCGCCGAATGAGTGTGCTGCGCCGGTTCGCCGCCGTGCTGCGCGACGGAGTGCGCATCTGGTGGCTGGCGCCGGTCATTCCGCTGCTGATCGTGCTGCCTGAATTTGCGCAGCACGTGGCAGAGATCCGGCTGGGCATGTTCGACGGCGGCGAGATCGCGCGGGCGGCGGCGAGCGATCCCGCCCGCTGGGTCTTCGGTTACACCAAGATCGCCGGCCTTCTGCTGGCCATCCTTGCCACCATCCGCTGCTGGGGCAGTCACGGTCGCCCGCAGCGATGGTGGAATCTGCGCGATGTGCGGTGGAGCGCGGTGGCCCTGGCGCTCCTGCTCATCGCGCTGAGCGCCGTGCCGGGATGGCTGGTAGAGCCGGTGCTCGGCGACCCGTGGACCCCGGTCATCGACGTTGTGCTGATGCTGGCCGCGCTTCCCTCGCTGGTGTTGCTGGTGGCGGGTTTGGCGGGCGATCGGGACGTGACGCTGCGCGCGGCCTTTGCCACCCGCGCCGGCTGGCTGTCCGCCTTGCGCATGATCGTGTTCGCTGCGGCGGTGTGGACGCCCCTGCAATGGCTGCACGGCGCAAACCACCGCTGGGCGATGGGCGCGGCCGAACCGGTGGTGTGGGCGCTGATGGTGTGGGACAGCCTGGTCGTCGGTCTGCTCGCGACCATGGCGGGAACCGCGCTGCACCATGGCTGGCGACTGCCCGAGGGGCGACGAAGCGGTGTGCTGGCGGCAGCCTGACCCGTGCTGCACGTCGTTCACCACGCGGACTATGTCGCCCCCGAACCGGCACGCGGCACATTCCGCTTCGACAAGTACCAGGCGGTCATGGTCGCGCTGCGGGCGAGCGGCCGGCCGCTGACCGAACACGCGCCCCAGCCGATGCCGCGCCGCTGGCTGGAGGCGGTGCATGATCCCGCATATGTGGACGAAGTGCTGAACGCGGCCGTCGCGCCGGCCAAGGAACGGCGGATCGGCTTTCCGGTAACGCCGCACATCGCCGCGCGCGTGCAGCACACCAATGGCGGCACCTGGCTGGCGGCCCGCCTGGCGCTGCGGCATGGCTATGCCGCGAACTCGGCTGCGGGCAGTCATCACGCGCTGCATGACACGGGCGCCGGGTATTGCGTGTTCAACGATCTGGCAGTGGCCGCGCACCGGCTGATCGCGGAAGGAAGTGCGCGGCGCATTCTTGTCGTCGATCTCGACGTGCATCAGGGCGATGGCACCGCATCGCTGATGGCCGGACGGCCTGACGTGTTCACGTTCTCGATGCACGCGGCCAAGAACTTTCCGGTGCGCAAGGCGCGGTCCGACCTGGATGTGGGGCTGGAGGACGGAACCGGCGATGCCGCTTACCTTGCGCAGCTCGCACGGCACCTGCCGCCCCTGCTCGACCGTTTCCGACCGGACCTGGTGCTGTATCAGGCCGGCGTTGATCCGCATCAGGACGATCGGCTCGGCCGGCTGGCACTGACCGACGCCGGCCTTGCGGCGCGCGACCGCATGGTCATTCGCGAGGCGCGCGAACGCGGTGTGCCTGTGGCATCTGCGCTGGGCGGCGGATACGGCTGCGATCCGATGGTGGTCGGGCGCCGCCATGCCGCGTCCATGCTGGCGATGGCCGAAGAGAACGCCCGCTATTGCGCGCGCCCTCCGGTCCGGGCGGTTTAGGCTTGCTTAACCGGCCCGGCGTAACACCGGGCGGCCATGCTGAACCGTACCATCGTCATCGCCCTTCTCGTGTTCGGAGCGGCGCTGCTTCTGGTGCCGCGCGCGGAGGGTGACGGGAATGCCGCTCCGGCCCGTGATGCTCCGGCGGATGCCGCTGCGCCCAAAGATACCAGCGGAGCGGCGCGGACCGCTGGTGCCGGCAAGACGGTCCTGCCGCGCGCGGCGGACGGCCACTATTACGCCGATGTGCGGGTGGGCAGCCGAACGGCAAACATGCTCGTCGACACCGGCGCCAGCATTGTCGCACTGACCGGCGACGATGCGCGGGCCCTGGGCCTATCGTGGCGATCGGCCGATCTGCAGGTGATCGGCCAGGGGGCAGGGGGAAACGTCCTCGGGGTGCCGGCCGTCCTGCCGGAGGTTGAAGTGGACGGTCACCGCGTCCGCAATGTCCAGGCGGCAATCATCCCCGATGGGTTGCATGTGTCACTGCTGGGCCAGAGCTTCCTTGGCGGGATTGGCCGGGTCGAGATCGAAAACGGCCGCATGGTGCTGGGCAGCAGTTGAACTGGGTCAGCGTCAGGGACGCGTGCCCGGAAAGTAGATGTCGATGTAATCCGTCAGGTCATCGCACCATTCGAAATCGCGCAGGCGCCAATACGGACGGTTCTGTGTCACTGCGAAGCGCCAGTCCGCCCGCTCCGCCGAGCAGGTGCGCCCCCTGTCGGGCGTATTTACAATGTCGATCCGTCCCGCGAAGGTGAAATAGTCGCTGCCGATCTCCGTCACCCGCCCGGTCACATACAACGATCCCGGCCCGTTTACTTCCACTTGCGAGGCAGTGAGGTGTACGACGCCGCCCTCTTCCCGCACGAATGCCGAGCCGCGCTGATTCCAGCCGATCCATTGCAGGGTGACGCCCGCGTTGTTCAACAGCCGGTCGAGAGCCGCGGCGTCGCGAACGATCGCGCGTCCGTCGGAAGCGGCCACCTGCGTCCCGGCCGGAGATGCCGGAGCGGTGGCGAGCGAAGGAGAGGATGCACACCCGGCCATCAGCAGCGCTGCAGCGCAAGCCGCTGCATCATAAACTCGCCGCACTGCTGTCTCCTCCCATCATCAACGGCTGCAAACTGTTCATGCGTCTGGCAGGACAGTATGCTATGGCGGGTTAATGTTTCATACCATCGTCCATCGGCGTGGCTTTCTCAAGGCAGCCGCGGTTGCCGGTGCCGCACTGTCGGCCGCCCCGGCCACCCTCGCCACACCCTCTTACGCCGCGCCCAGCACACTGTCTCCTCGCGACCGGCGCCTCTTCGCCATTGCTCACGACCAGCTGGAACGCCTCGGCAGCGCCATTCCCATGCGCGATGTGGTCGCCATCGTCGACTATGGCCACCATTCCGCCAAGGAGCGGCTGCATTTCCTGTCGTTCGAAATGAACAAGGTTCGCTCCTTCCGGGTCACCCACGGCCAAGGGTCGGATCCCGATCATGATGGCTGGCTGAAATCCTACTCCAACGCCAACGGTTCCCTCGCCACCAGCCGCGGCGCGTATCGCACGGGCGAGGTTTACGAGGGCAAGTACGGCACTTCCTTCCGCCTCGACGGGCTCGACCCGACCAACAGCAATGCCCGCCCGCGTGCGATAGTGGGTCATGCGGCCGATTATGCACGCGCCAGCCACGTAGAGCGGCACGGAAAGCTTGGCCGATCCTTTGGCTGTTTCGCCATGGACCCGGCTGATTTTGGTCACGCGATCAACCTGCTGCCCGAGGGCAGGCTGCTGCTGGCGGACAGCTTCGGGGTGAACGCCAGCGGTGACCTGGCAACCCTGCTGCCGGGCGGACTGCGCCCGCTGATGCCGGACAAGGCGTATGGGCGGGAAAGGATGCTGCCGGGGGTTTACTGACCCGGAGAGAGCGCGCCGCGACAATATAGCACCATACTGGTGTGCGCTGGGCAATCGTTCGAGTTACGTCGAACTATTTGTTGACCAAGATGCCCTGATCGAATAGTTCCATTGGTATGGAAATGACGGCCAGCTCAGCGGTTGAAGCACTTGGCGCGCTGGCGCAGGATCATCGGCTGACCCTGTTCCGCCTGTTGGTTCAGGCGGGGGCGCAAGGCATGTCCGCCGGCGCAGTAGCACAGCAACTCGGCGTCCCGAACTCGTCGCTGTCGTTCCATCTGTCGCACCTGACGAGAGCGGGGCTGATCCGGCAGCGACGGGAAGGTCGCTCGCTCATCTATACGGCTGACTACCATGCCATGAACGCGCTGGTCGCTTACCTGCTGGAAAACTGCTGTGGAGGCGCAGCCTGCGACTCCGACTTCCCGGTCAACAATCACGCCAGCCGGTCTGAGGGAAAGGATTGCTGATGAAACGCCTGCACGTCCACGTCGGAGTGGAAGATCTCCATCTGTCTGTGCGGTTCTACTCCACCCTTTTCGGTGCTGAACCCACTGTTACAAAAGCCGATTACGCGAAATGGATGCTGGACGACCCCAGGGTAAATTTCGCCATTTCCTCCGGCAACCCGCACAAGGGAGTGGAGCATCTCGGCATCCAGGTCGAGAATGCGGATGAACTGGAGGAGGTCTACGGCCGCCTGAAGGCCGCCGATCGACCGGTCGTTGAGGAGGGCGCCACGACCTGCTGCTACGCCAGATCGCAAAAGAGCTGGATCGCCGATCCGCAAGGTGTGGTGTGGGAAACATTCTTCACCAATGGCGCATCCACAGTTTATGGCGATAGCCCCGATCTTGTGGCTCTAAAGGCGAATGGAAACGCGGCGAACTGCTGCACCCCTGACTCCTCCTCCTCGGAGCGCGGCTTGTGAGCGTCACCATCTACCATAACCCGTCGTGCGGAACGTCGCGCAACACGCTGGCACTGATACGCGCGACCGGCATCGAGCCGGAAGTGATCGAGTATCTGAAAACCCCCCCATCGCGCGGGGAACTTGGTTCGCTGCTGGCGCGCATGAATATCACGGCCCGCGATCTCCTGCGGCGAAAGGGCACGCCCTATGAGGAACTGGGCCTCGACGACCCAAATCTTACCGAGGAGATATTGCTGGAGAGGATGGTGGAGCATCCGATCCTCATCAACCGGCCAATAGTCGTGACGGATCGTGGCGCAAAGCTGTGCCGGCCTTCGGAGCAGGTGCTGGAACTGCTGGACAGGCCGCTCTACGACGATTTCGTCAAGGAAGATGGGGACGTCGTGAGGGCAAATGGCTGAACCCGCTGGCAAAGCCAATGCACTGGGCCTGTTCGAGAAATGGCTCTCGCTGTGGATAGCATTGGCGATAGGCACCGGGCTGCTTCTGGGCAATGTGGCGCCCGATGCGTTCGGCGCGTTGGCCAGACTGGAATACGCGTCGGTCAACTTCGCGGTGGCGGTGCTGATCTGGGCCATGATCTACCCGATGATGATTGCGGTCGATTTTGCCAGCCTGCGTCAGATTGGCCAGCGTCCCAAGGGGCTCGTGCTTACCGTAGTGGTAAACTGGCTGGTCAAGCCGTTCACCATGGCCGGGCTGGCCGTGTTGTTCTTCGAAGTGATCTTCGCCGATCTGATCGCGCCGGCAGACGCCCAGCAGTACATTGCCGGCCTGATCCTGCTCGGCGCGGCGCCGTGCACGGCAATGGTGTTCGTGTGGTCGCAGATGACGCGGGGAGATCCCGCCTATACCCTGGTTCAGGTGTCGGTAAACGACATCATCATGGTGTTCGCCTTTGCCCCCATCGTCGCGTTGTTGCTGGGGGTCACAGATATCGCGGTGCCGTGGGAGACATTGTTGCTTTCCACCGTCCTGTATGTGGTTGTGCCGCTAGTAGCGGGGGTGATAACCCGGCGGTTGCTGCTTCCCCCGGGCGGAGCCGACGATGCTCCCGTGCGCCAGTTCATTGCTCGGCTGAAACCGCTTTCGGTCGTTGGACTGCTGTTGACGGTGGTGCTGCTGTTTGGCTTTCAAGGTCAGGTGATCGCTTCGCGGCCGCTGCTCATCGCGCTCATTGCCGTGCCTATAATCATTCAAAGCTACGCGATCTTTTTTGTCACCTACGCGGCAGCCTGGGCATGGCGGGTGCCGTTCCCCATTGCTGCGCCATGCGCGCTCATCGGCACGTCCAACTTTTTCGAACTGGCAGTCGCCGTGGCCATTGGGCTGTTCGGGCTTGGCAGCGGGGCGGCTCTGGCCACGGTGGTGGGTGTGCTGGTTGAAGTGCCTGTCATGCTGTCGCTGGTTGCTTTCGCAAACGCCACGCGCCGCCGTTTTCCGGACTAGCCCGCTTGTGAGGAGTGCCGGGCGGTCAGCGGACCGTTAGGCACCCCGCCGTTCACCCCGGTGGGGTACGCCGCCTGCAGAGCGGCCGGTTTAAAGAAGCAGACACGTGACCGGTGCGCCAACTGCCGCTAACGGCAACAATGTGCGCCGCGATCACCCCCTTGTGCCAATCCTCGTCACGCTAATTGGGGTAGGGCTGTTTTCCGCGATGGACGCAGCGATCAAGGCGGCGGCGCTGGCAGTAGGGGCGTACAGTGCCTTCTTCATCCGCTGCGTGATCGGCCTGGCCCTTATCGCGCCGGTATGGCGGGTCACCGGCGGCCGCTGGCCGGCCAGGGCGGCGTTGCGCGTTCATCTGATCCGCGGCGTCGTGGTGGCGTTCATGGGGTGGAGTTTCTTCTTCGCGGTGGTCCGCCTGCCGCTGGCCGAGGCCATCGCCATCTCCTTCATCGCGCCCCTCGTCGCCCTGTGGCTGTCGGCCCTGATGCTGGGGGAAAAGGTCCGCCGCGAAGCGGTCATCGCGGCGCTGCTGGGGCTGGCGGGAACGCTGGTCATCGTCAGCGGACGGATCGGGCGGGAACGGATGACCGAAGATGCCGTGCTGGGCCTTGCGGCAATCATCTTTTCGGCGCTGCTGTACGCTTTCAATCTGGTGTTGCAGCGGCAACAGGCGCTGCTTGCCAAGCCGCTGGAGATCGGCCTGTTCCAGAACGGGGTGGTGGCCCTGGTCCTGCTTGGCGCCTCGCCCTGGCTGCTGCAATGGCCGCAGACGCAGCACACCTGGCTGGCGATCATCGGCGGGGCGGTCCTGGCGATCGGCGCACTGCTGTGCTTTTCGTGGGCCTACCGCCGGGCAGAGGCGCAGGCGCTGGTGCCGATCGAATACAGCGGCTTTCTGTGGGCGGCGCTGTTTGGCTGGCTTTTCTTTGCCGAGAACGTCACGGTGACGACCGCAACGGGCGCGGTGCTGATCGTGCTCGGCTGCTGGATTACCGCGCGGCCACGACGGCCGCTGGCGACCGCCGTCTGACGACCGCCGTCTGGTCGCGGATGCTAGTCCGTGATGCGGGCTGCTTCGGCGGAAGCGGGTTCGGCGCTGACACGCTGTTCGATGAGGCCAAACGCGGCTGCGAAGCAGAGCGCTACTCCCGCAGTGGCTAAAATCACGGCCACGCGCACGGAACGGCGCGGCATGGTATTGCTGGCAGCAGACATTGACGACCCTCCACTGGTTCCGGGGCAGCTTTCCCCGGCCAGTCCACCGATTTTCCCGTGCATTGCCTAATATAAGGTTAATGCGGGCGTCAACCTGGTTCGGCGGGGCCGCAGGCTTGATTTTGCGTACACTTGCGCGCAGGGCAGCGCGCATATCACGGTGCGCCGCCGGAGCTTCCGCCGGGCGGCGCTGCCAGCAAAGCAGATACGAAGGATCCTTGCGCATGACCCAGGTCGGCACCGACACCCTAGCCACCCGCTCCACCCTGGAAGTTAACGGCAAGAGCTACACCTATTACTCACTGCGCAAGGCGGCGGAGCGACTGGGCGATGTATCGCGCCTGCCCATCACGCTGAAGGTCCTGCTGGAAAACATGCTCCGGTTCGAGGACGAAGGCTTCACCGTGGGGCAGGAACACGCACAGGCGCTGGTGGACTGGCAAAACAACCCTGCGACCGGGAAGGAAATCCAGTTCCGCCCTGCGCGCGTCCTGCTGCAGGATTTCACCGGGGTGCCCTGCGTCGTCGACCTTGCCGCGATGCGCGATGCCATCAAGGCGCTGGGGGGCGATACCACGCGGATCAACCCGCAGGTGCCCGTCGATCTCGTTATAGACCATTCTGTCATGGTGGACGAATTCGGTCACCCCAAGGCGATGCAGGCCAACATGGACCTGGAATACGCCCGCAACGCGGAACGCTACGACTTCCTGAAATGGGGTTCAAAGAGCTTCCAGAACTTTTCCGCCGTGCCACCCGGCACCGGCATCTGCCACCAGGTGAACCTGGAATATATCGCGCGGGGCGTATGGTCGTCGCAGGCACCTGACGGCAACCTTGTCGCCTATCCCGACACTTGCGTGGGCACGGACAGCCACACCACGATGGTCAACGGCCTGGGCGTGCTGGGCTGGGGCGTTGGCGGGATCGAGGCCGAGGCGGCCATGCTGGGCCAGCCGATTTCGATGCTGATCCCGCAGGTTGTAGGTTTCCGTCTGGACGGCCGCCTCGCAGAAGGCGTCACTGCCACCGATCTGGTGCTCACCTGCGTCAAGATGCTGCGCGACATCGGAGTGGTGGGCAGCTTTGTCGAATTCTACGGCCCAGGCGTTGCCAATCTTTCGCTGGCGGACCGGGCGACGATTGCCAACATGGCCCCCGAATACGGTGCGACCTGCGGCTTCTTCGGCATAGACGAAAAGACGCTTGATTATCTGCGCCTGACCGGCCGGGACGAGGACACGATTACCCTGGTGGAGGCGTACAACCGGGAACAGGGGCTGTGGTTCGACCCCGCGCACGAGCCGGTGTTCACCCGCACGCTCGAACTCGACATGGGTAGTGTGGTGCCGTCGCTGGCGGGACCGAAGCGGCCGCAGGACCGCGTTGCGTTGCCGCAGGTGGATGAACTGTTCAATGCCGAGCTCAAGACGGTGTACGGCAAGGCAGCGGCCAAGCGGGTCGAGGTGGAGGGCCGCGACCACAAGATCGGTGATGGCGACGTCGTGATCGCCGCCATCACCTCGTGCACCAATACCTCCAATCCTGACGTGCTGATCGCTGCGGGGCTTGTGGCCAAGAAGGCGCGGGAGCGCGGCCTGAAGCCCAAGCCGTGGGTCAAGACCAGCCTTGCGCCCGGCAGCCAGGTCGTCACCGACTACCTCATCAAGTCCGGACTTCAGGACGACCTTGATGCCATGGGCTTTGACCTCGTGGGCTACGGCTGCACCACCTGCATCGGTAACTCCGGACCGCTTCCGGGGCCTATCAGCCAGGCCATCAACGGCAACGACATCGTAGCGGCCTCTGTCCTGTCGGGTAACCGGAACTTTGAAGGCCGCGTATCGCCTGATGTGCGCGCCAACTTCCTCGCATCGCCGCCGCTGGTGGTCGCCTACGCGATCAAAGGCACGGTGACGGAGGACATCACCAGTACTCCGCTGGGGCAGGACCAGCAGGGTCGCGATGTGATGCTGGCCGATGTGTGGCCATCCAATCTCGAGATCGCGGACCTGCGCGCGGCCAACATCGACCGCTCCATGTTCACCAGCCGCTATGCCAACGTGTACGACGGGGACGAGCACTGGCGCGCCATCACCGTCACCGCGTCTGACACCTATCAGTGGCGCGCGGGTTCCACCTACATCGCCAATCCGCCGTTTTTCGACGGCATGGAGATGACCCCCTCCCCGGTGCTCGACATCACCGATGCCCGTCCGCTTGCCATTCTGGGCGACAGCGTCACGACCGACCACATCAGCCCGGCCGGCTCGATCAAGGAAGACTCGCCTGCTGGCGAGTATCTGAAGAGCCACCAGGTCGCCCGCGCCGACTTCAACTCCTACGGCAGCCGGCGCGGGAACCACGAAGTGATGATGCGCGGCACATTCGCCAACATCCGCATCAGGAACGAAATGGTGCCAGGGGTGGAAGGCGGTTACACCCTGTACAAGGGCGGACGCATGCCGATCTACGATGCCGCCATGCGCCACCAGGCCGATGGCACGCCGCTGGTCGTCATCGCAGGCAAGGAGTACGGCACGGGCTCCAGCCGCGATTGGGCGGCGAAGGGCACCGCGCTGCTCGGCGTGCGGGCAGTGATAGTCGAAAGCTTCGAGCGCATCCACCGCTCCAACCTTGTCGGCATGGGCGTCCTGCCGCTGCAATTCCGCGAGGGCGAGAGCCGGGCGACACTGGGCCTCAAGGCCGACGACAGCTTCACCATCCGGGGCGTCGCCGACCTCCAGCCGGGGCAGCAGGTGGAGGTCGCCGTGACCCGCGGCGACGGCACCGGGTTCACCTTTACCACCCTGTGCCGCATCGACACGCCTAACGAGCTGGAGTATTTCCGCCATGGCGGGATCCTGCCCTACGTGATCCGCAAACTGGCTGCTTGATGGTTGAACCGGAAGTCGCCGGCCTGGCCGGGCGACGGTTCGCAAGACCGGAACTGCGCGCACGGGGTCAGGGTTAAGGGGACGGCTAGTTATCAGATCGGCGCTGCCTGTGTCGAACGAGGAGAGTTGGGTAATGCGTGTTCTTCTGCTTGCCGCGGCGGCCATTCTTGTTCCGGGGTGCGCCTCGACCGATGCTCAGGTTGCTTCACCCAGTGCCGTTTCGACGGCGGAGGCGCGGGTTGCCACCCTCTCCGCGCCGCAGTTAAAGGCGTTGGTCGACTCGGGACAGGTGGTGCTGATCGACGTACGGACCCCTTACGAATTCGCCGACGGGCGGATTGCCGGGGCGCTCAACATGCCGCTTACTCACTTTGATGCGGCGGCCATTCCGGACGATCGGTCGCGGGAAATCATCCTGTACTGCGGCACGTCACGTCGATCGCAGGAGGCGGCAGAGAAGCTTGCGGCTGTCCGCGGCGGTGTCGTGCGGCACCTGGCGGGAGGCTTTGGCGCATGGACGACTGCCGGATATGCATCCATCGCCAACCAGCCCGCGGACGATCCCCGCCGCCGCTAGGACCGGTAACGCTCTGCCGCGCAACCGCGCCGCCGGGTCGATCCCGCGATGCATCACTCGACGTCGCACGTGCCAGGAGCGGGAGGCGTTACGCGCCGGAAAGATTTGCCATCGCCCGAACGAGCACGGGAGATGGCGGTCCAATGGCCGCCGTGCGCACCCCTTCCGCTGACCCAAGCTACGCCGTCTCCCGCACCTTGCCCGCGAAGCTCTTGCGCAGCTTCTGCAGCTTGGGCGGGATCACCGCGAGGCAATACGGGTTCCGCTGGCCTTCGCCTTCCCAGTATTCCTGGTGGTAATCCTCGGCCGGATACCACTCGGCCGGGCCTTCGATCGTCGTCACCGCCATGGCGCCATGGTCCGCGTTCCACCGACCGATCGCGGCCTCTGCCTCGGCCCGCTGCTCGTCAGACAGGGGAAAGATGGCGGAGCGGTATTGTGTGCCGACATCATTGCCCTGCCGGTTCAACTGCGTGGGGTCATGGGTGCCCATGAACACGTCGAGCAGATCGCCATAGCTCAGCACCGCCGGATCATAGGTCACGCGGATCGCTTCGGCATGGCCGGTGGTGCCGGAACAGACTTCCTTGTAGCTGGGATTTGCCGTCTGCCCGCCGATATAGCCGCTTTCGACCTCGCTGACCCCGACCACGTCACGAAACACCGCCTCGGTGCACCAGAAACAGCCGCCAGCCACAATTGCCTGTTCGCTCATGTACAATCTCCTCTGCCCGCACAGGTAGGAAGGCCGGCGTCGCTTGTCACCGCCGCCTTGCGCGCTAAGGTGCGCGGCATCTGTTCACCGGAGAATTTCCCATGCGCCTTATCCTTGCCAGCCTGTTTGCAGCCGCTGCCATGCCAGTCGCTGCACAGCAGGCGGCGGACCATTCCGCCCATTCCGCTGTGCAGCACCAGGCGCTCGCCGGCGACAGCGCCGCCTTCCTCCGCCAGCACGGCGAGGCTCTGTCGGCGGCCATCAACCATCCCACCCGGGCCGAGGATCGCGCTCGCGACGCCTATCGCCATCCCGCTGAAACCCTCGCCTTCTGGCAGATCGCGCCGGACATGAAAGTGGGCGAGTATGCGCCGGGCGGCGGCTGGTTCTCGCGCCTGCTGGGGCATTATCTGGGCGGAGAGGGCGAGCTGGTCGGCCTGTTTTTTTCCACGAGTACAGCCGCCGACGCCGCCGGACAGGACCGGCTCCGTGCGGCCGCCGCCAAGTTCCCGGCGGATGTGGCGGGCTTCACCGGGCTGCCGGCGGACCGCTTCGCGGCCTCCACGCTGGACGGCGTTCCGGAGGCCGAGCGCGGCACTTTCGACCGGATCATTGTGCCCCGGATGATGCACAACCTTGTTGGCCGCAACATCGCCGACAGCGAACTGAAAGCCATGCGTGAACTGTTGAAGGACGACGGCATGATCGGGGTGGAGCAGCACCGCGCCCGCGCCGACGCGCCGTGGAGCTACGCCAACGGCTCCAAGGGCTACATGCGCCAGGACGACGTGATCGCAATTATGCGGCTCAACGGCTTCGAACTGGTGGGGGCTAGCGAGGTGAACGCCAATCCGCGCGATACCGCCAACCATGCCGAAGGCGTATGGGAAATGCCCCCGATCCTGCGCACCCAGCGCGAGGACCTGCGGGGGCTGGGCGAAAGCGACCGCATGACCCTGCTGTTCCGCAAGGCGAAGTAAATTGCGGGCGGTGCTGGCCGCTGCGCTGCTGCTCACGGCTTGCAGCGACACCGTGTACGATCCGCGCGGCGTCGAGCACGAGGAAACGCTCCTCTCCGTCTCCGCCATCGGCGAGGCGGAGACGCGGCCCGACCAGGCCCGGTTCCAGGCGGGCGTGAACAACTGGGCCGCCACTGCCCGCGCTGCCAGCGACGCCACGGCGGCCGACATCAACGAGATTGTCGCGGCGCTCAAGGCGCGCGGCATCACCGAGCAGGATATCCAGACCCGCGCCATCGGCGTGCAGCGGATCGACTATGGCGAGCGGCGGGGGCAGTTCCAGGCGTCCAACGTGGTCAGCGTCACCATCCGGGACGTAAACAGGGTGGGGGATGTTGTCTCCGCCGTCACCGATGCAGGCGCGAACATCGTCTCCGGACCCGACTTCCGCCAGTCCGACCCGGAAGCCGCCGCCAACTCGGCCTATGCCAACGCCTATCGCGCGGCGAGGAAGCGGGCGGAGGCGTATGCTGAGGCGGCGGATATGCAAATCGGCCGCGTTCTCACCATCCGCGACGCTGGCGGGGCGCAAGGCAGCCGTTATCTGCCGGGCGCGGTATCAGTTGCACCGCCGCCGGTGGTTGCGCCTCAGGTGCAAGGCGACGTCATGCGCCCGGTGGCGGAAGAAGGCGGCCGCGTGCTCGCCGGGCAGACGACCAGCTCGGTCGCGGTGCAGGTGGACTTCGCGCTCGTGCCCCGGTAGCGCGCCGCCTATGACCCAGCTGACCGTCGCCGCGCTGCAACTCGCCCTGGGGTCTGAGGACGAGCAGACCAATATCGCCGCCGTTGCCGCGCTGGTGGAGGAGGCTGCGGGCAAGGGCGCGCAGGTGGTGCTGCCGCCCGAACTGTTCACTGGCCCCTACTTCTGCAAGACGGAAGAGGAGGAGCTGTTCGCCCGCGCCCGCCCGACGGCGGAGCATCCCGGCGTGCTGGCGATGCAGCGGCTGGCGAACAGCCTCAAGGTCGCCATCCCCACCAGCTTCTTCGAGCGCGACGGGCACCACTATTACAACACCCTCGCCATGATCGGCCCGGATGGCGGGATCATCGGCACCTATCGCAAGAGCCACATCCCGGATGGGCCGGGTTACGAGGAGAAGTACTACTTTCGACCCGGCAACGACGGGTTCAAGGTATGGGACGTCTTCGGTGTCCGCATCGGGGTCGGCGTGTGCTGGGACCAATGGTATCCCGAATGCGCGCGGGTGATGGCGCTGATGGGGGCCGAAGTACTGTTCTACCCCACCTGCATCGGGTCCGAACCCTATGACGCGTCGTTCGACACCAGCCGCATGTGGCAGCGCGCGATGCAGGGGCATGCCGTCTCCAACTGCATGCCGGTGGTTGCTGCCAACCGCATCGGCACCGAGACCAGCAGCGCAGGGGATGGCCATACCTATTACGGCCACAGCTTCATCACCAACGAATGGGGCGACAAGATCGCCGAATTCGGGCGGGAGGAGACGGGCGTGCTGGTGGAGACGCTGGACCTCGCCACCGCTGCCAGGCACCGGGCGGGCATGGGCTTCTTCCGCGATCGGCGTCCGCAGCTGTACGGCCGCATCTGCGAGGATGTTTGAGCGGTACGCACCAGTATCTTGTCGCCCTGGGTTCGAATGAACGGCATCGCCGCTTTGGATCGCCCGAGCGGGTGGTGCGAGAAGCGGGCCGGCAGATGTCGCGGCTGGGAGAGGTGCTTGCGCTTGCCCCTGTGGCCAAGAGCGCGCCGATCGGTCCTTCGCGGCGGCGCTACGCCAATGGCGCGGCGGTGCTTGTCTCCGACCTGCCTCCGCCGGAGTTGCTGAAGGCGCTGAAGCGGCTGGAGCGTGAATTCGGCCGCAGGACCGGTGGACAGCGTTGGAGTGCGCGGGTGCTCGACTGCGATATTATTTTCTGGAATGGAGGGGCATGGCACGACCCGACGCTCACCATTCCTCACCCGATGTGCCGGCAGCGCCGGTTTGTGCTGCAACCAGCGGCGATGATCGCGCCGGAGTGGCGCGACCCGGCAACAGGTATCCGCATCCGGCATCTCCTTGCCCGCTTGACCAAGCCGCAACCCGTCCTTAGGTGGGCGGCTCCAGACCCGGCAGGGTACGTGGGCCCTTAGCTCAGTAGGTAGAGCGCGTGACTTTTAATCACTAGGTCGCTGGTTCGAGCCCAGCAGGGCTCACCACCCGTCGAAGTCACCACCCTCCCCTCACGCCGTGCATAAAGTCAGCTTCAATTGCACCCGAGGAAGAGGTGCATCGCAACCCGTTTGACCTGCCGGAATTTGTGGAACATAACGTGAACATAAATTGTTGCGAGTCCCGTCGTGAGTCATCCTGTACCCTCTCTGGCCGAACTGCGCCGCACGATCTGCGCTCTGGAAAGCGCCGGTAATCAGGAGCTTGCGACATTGCCGTTCGGCTGCGAGGCAGTAGATGAACAGCTTGTCCGGGGCGGCCTGCGTGTCGATGCTCTGCACGAGGCAACGGCTCTCGACGCCGGCTGGGCCAGCGATGCGGCCGCAACGCTGTTCCTGGCCAGCATCGCAGCACGCACCGGTCGTTCGATATTGTGGATAATCCGCACACGCGATCTGTTTGCGCCCGGACTCTACCAGATCGGACTCGCTCCGGAACGTGTGCTCTATGCCGAGGCAGGCAGTGATGCCGAACTGCTCGCCGTGATGGAGGAAGGGGTGCGTCATCGCGGTCTGGGCGCGGTGATCGGTGAGGCCAAGCGTGTACCCACCGCTGCCACCCGTCGCCTGCAACTGGCCGCGGAAGGAGGCAATACCATGGCCCTGCTCCTCAGACGTCCGTCACGCGAAGGGGCCGACTCGTTCGGCGTTCCTTCGGCGGCGGTGACGCGCTGGCGGGTGGGGTGCGCGCCCTCACCTCGCGTGGCATGGGACGGGCTTGGCCGCGCCTGCTGGCATTTGGCCTGCGCACGCCAGCGCGGTGGCAATCCTTTCGAACTTATCGTGGAGGCTGCGGATGAAACGGGTCGCCTCGCTCTACCTGCCCAACTGGCCGATCGACCGGCTGCGGCGGAGCGAGCGGCGGCACGCGCCACCGGTTGAAACCGGGGCGCGGGCCGCGTTGAACGCATTGGGAGCGGAGGCCGCGGCCGAGCGCGCGCAGCATTGTTCGGTGCCGAGGGAAGGTGGCTGGCGCCCCGGCGCACGCTGGGCGCGCAGCGATCCGGCGGGGGATACAAGCGGCCTTGCCGAAACGCGGGAAGAGGTTGCCGCTGCCATAAAGGCGCTGCCTGCCCATCGCCGCCCGCCACAACGCGAACTTGGCCGGGTCAGCCAGGCGGCCGACAATCCTTTTGGTACCGGCCCGAACCGGCGTGGTGTGCCCCCTTCACCCGAAACGACGGTTGGCGCGCCGGCGCCGCTGCAGGAACTGTCCCGCCGGACCGAAGCGGCCGAGCCGTTGTTCAGGCCGGGAACGCGCGGCTGGAGCGGTTCGGACGTGCAGACCGCAATCGATGCACTGCCTGCGCACCAGCGGCCATCCGGTCAGGAACTGTCCCGCCGCAGCGAGGTACTGGGCAGTCCGTTCCGGCCCATGCGGCCGGATGAGGCGGGGTGCAGCCTGGCGCAGCATGCCGCCATGCCGCCGGTGCAGTATCCGGGAGAAGATATGGCCGTCCGCCGGGCAATGCGCACACCCCGCCCCTCCTCGCGTGATGGGCATGGTGGAGAGGCGGCCGCCATCGCGCCGCCTTCGCTGGCGCAGTTCGCCGCCATGCCCGCAGTCCAGTATCCCGGCGAAGGTCCGCATCCGGACAATCACGGCAAGATAAGGCCAGCCGCGCCCGGCCATGGTCAGGGCCGCTTCTTTCAGACCGGCCGCACGTTGCGCAGCGTGGTGGCCAGGGTGTGCCCGGAAACCGAAACGGTTGCGGGCAGGGTGGTCCCTGCCGCAGAACCGCCGCTGGCAACGGTGCGCAAGACGGGATCGCGCGTCGAACTTGCCGCCGTGTGCCCTGCTGCACGCGCGTTGGGCATGCATCCTGGCATGGCGCTGACCATGGCGCGTGCACAGGTTCCGCAACTGGACGCCCGGCCCGCCGACGAGCAAGGCGATGCAGCCGACTTGCGGCGGCTGGCCGAACTGCTCGCCCGTCGGTGGTCTCCGGTGGTGGCGATATCGGATAGCGATGGCCTGTTCATCGATCTGACCGGGGTTGCCCACCTGCGCGGCGGAGAGAAGCAGTTCGCCGGAAGGCTGGTGCGCCTGCTCGCCCGGCATGGCTTTTGCGCGCGGGTGGCGGTGGCGGACAGCGCGGGCGCGGCCTGGGCACTGGCGCGCTATGGTGATGGCGGCGCAGTGCAGATTGCCGGAGCAGGCAGCCATGGGGAACTGCTCTCCCCGCTGCCGCCTGCCGCGCTGCGCCTCGCTCCGTCCGCTCTCGAACTGCTGGCCCGGCTTGGCGTGGACAGCGTCGGGCAGCTTGCCGCCATGCCGCGCGGCCCTCTGGTGCGCCGGTTCGGACAGGCGATTGTCGCGCGGCTTGACCAGGCGCTGGGCCATGCCCCCGAACCGCTCGATCCGGTGGCGGTGCCGCAGGCAATCGCCGTGGAGCAGCGCTTTGCCGAACCGATCGCCACGGCCGATGCGATCGAACACTGGTTGCGCCGGCTTGTTCCGCTGCTTTGCCAGGAGCTGACCGGGGCAGGGCTGGGTGCACGGTCCATTGAGGTCGCGGCCGCCCGGGTCGATGGCGTGCCGCAGCGTTTCCGTGTCGGATTGGCGCGCGCCACCCGCGATCCGCCGCACATCCTGCGCCTGATGCTGCGGCGCATCGAGGAGGTGGAGCCTGGCTTTGGCATCGATGCCCTGTCGCTGCATGTCCGCCGGTCCGAGCCGTTGGGCGCAGAACCGTTTGGCGCTGCTCTGGCCGAAGAGGCGGAACCGGACCTTGCGACATTGATCGATGCCATCGTCAACCGCATCGGCAGCGGCCGGCTGTGGCGCGCCATCCCGGTCGAAAGCGATGTGCCGGAGCGATCCTGGGGGCGGATCGCGCCGCTGGGGGATGTGGGTGAGCGCAAGGCCAAGGTGAAACAGGGTGATGTGCGCCAGCTTGATGCCCGTCCGCCCGATCATCCCTGGCACCCGCGCTGGCGGCGCCCCGTCCGCCTGCTGCGCCGTCCTGAACGGGTGGATCATGTGCTTGCCGAACTGCCCGACCAGCCGCCCCGGCGGTTCAGCTGGCGCGGTCATTCATACCGGGTGCTGCGCGCCGAAGGGCCGGAGCGCATCACGGGGGAATGGTGGCGCGATTCGGCCGAGCGGCACGCGGTGCGCGACTATTTCTGGGTGGAGGATGAAGGTGGGCAGCGGTTCTGGCTGTTCCGGCGCGGGGACGGCGTGCGCAGCGAAACGGGCGATCTCAGCTGGTATCTGCATGGCCGGTGAGCGGCCCCGGCATATTCGGGCATGACCTACTGCGAACTCCAGACCACCACTCACTTCTCGTTCCTGCGGGGCGTCTCATCCTGCGAGGAGCTGTTCGCCACCGCCGCGTGCATGGGCATGCCGGCTCTCGGCATCACCGACCGCAACTCGGTTACCGGGCTGGTCCGGGCGCTTTATGCCAGCGAACAGCTGCGTGAGAACGAAGGGCTGCATATCCGTGCCATCGCCGGCTGCCGCCTGGATCTCGTCTCTGGCGCTTCGCTGCTCGTCTGGCCGGAGGATCTCGCCGCCTGGAGCCGCCTTACCACCCTGCTCACCATCGGCAACAAGCGGGCCGATCCCAGGGCCGGTGAAAAGGGCCAGTGCTTTCTTCACTGGGACGACGTGGAAGCCCATGCCAAAGGGCTGGTGGCCGCGCTCGTGCCGGGCTGCGATGGCGCGGAAGAGATCGATCTGGGCTGGATGGCCGACATCTTCGGTGCCGACCGGGGGCATGTCTGCCTCACCCAGCGCCGTCGTCCCGACGATGCCAGACGGCTCCACCACCTCGCCCGCGCCGCCAAGCGGTTCGGCCTGACCCCGCTCGCCACCGGAGACGCGCTGTACCATCATCCCGATCGCCGGATGCTGCAGGACGTGGTGACGGCCATTCGCGAAAAGCGCACGATCGACGATCTGGGCCTGCGCCGCGAACGGTCGGCTGACCGCTGCCTTCAGCCACCAAATGAAATGGCGCGGCGCTTTGCGCGGTATCCCGAGGCGCTGGCGGCTGTTGAAGCGGTTGCGGAACGCTGCATCTTTTCCTTGCGGGAAATACGTTACCAGTACCCTGAAGAGATCGTGATGAGTGGCAGGTCGCCGCAAGAGGCGCTGGAAGCGCTGGCGCGGGCGGCGCTCAACCGGCTGTTCCGGCAGCCGCCCTTCAACGGCGTGCCTGATCAGCGTTATCTGGACCTGCTGGCCCACGAACTGCGTCTGGTCGAGCGGATGGAATACGCGCCCTACTTCCTCACGGTAAACTCCATCGTCAGCTATGCCCGCAGTCAGGGCATTCTGTGCCAGGGTCGCGGGTCGGCGGCCAATTCGCTCATCTGCTTCGTGCTCGGGATCACCTCCATCGATCCCATAGAGCACAAGCTTCTGTTCGAGCGGTTCATTTCGGAAAACCGGCGCGAACCGCCCGACATCGACATCGATTTCGAGCACGAGCGGCGCGAGGACGTCATTCAATGGATCTACGCCACCTATGGCCACAACCATGCTGCCCTGACGGCGGTTGTCAGCCGTTTCCGCGCGCGGGGTGCCGTGCGCGAAGTGGGCAAGGCACTGGGACTGCCGGAGGACATGACGGGTGCCCTGGCAGGACAGGTGTGGGGCTGGTCCGAGGAAGGCGTTGCCGATGCCCATGTGGATGCATTGAACCTTGACCGTTCGGATCCGCGCCTGGCGCTGACGCTGGAACTGGCGCGCGAGTTGATCGGCACTCCGCGCCACCTGTCACAGCATCCGGGCGGCTTTGTCCTCACCCGCGATCCGCTGCACAGCATTGTGCCGATCCAGCCCGCGGCGATGGCCGACCGCTGGGTGGTGGAATGGGAGAAGGAGGATATCGAGGAGCTCGGCCTGATGAAGGTCGACATTCTCGGGCTGGGCATGCTTGGCTGCATGCGCCGCGCGTTTGAACTGCTCCAGACGCACAAGGGCATCCGGCTGACGCTGGCCTCGCCAGAGATGCAGGTCGACGATCCCGAAACCTTTGCCATGATCCAGCGCGCCGATACGCTGGGAGTGTTCCAGATCGAAAGCCGTGCGCAGATGGCGATGCTGCCGCGCATGAAGCCCGAAACGTTCTACGACATCGCCATTCAGGTAGCGATCGTGCGGCCGGGCCCGATCCAGGGCGACATGGTCCACCCCTATCTTCGCCGCCGCGAGCAGAAGCGCCGCGACCCGGATGTGGAGTTCGAATATCCCAGCGAAAGGCTGAAGGCGGTGCTGGAAAAGACCTATGGCGTGCCGCTGTTCCAGGAGCAGGCGATGAAGGTCGCGATCGAAGGCGCCGGCTTCTCGCCCGCCCGCGCCGACGAGCTGCGCAAGGCGATGGCGACGTTCAAATACACCCAGGGGGTAGGGCAGTTCAAGGAAGAGCTGATGGCCGGCATGGCGGCAAACGGCATCAATCCCGATTTTGCCGACCGGCTGGTCAAGCAGATCGAGGGCTTCGGATCCTATGGCTTTCCCGAGAGCCATGCGGCGAGTTTCGCCAAGATCGCCTATGCCTCGTCATGGATGAAGTGCCATCACCCGGACGTGTTCTGCGCGGCGCTCCTCAATGCGCAGCCGATGGGGTTCTATGCACCTGCGCAGATCGTGCGCGACGCGCGCGAACACGGGGTGGAAGTGCACCCCGTATGCGTGAACGACAGCCTGTGGGATACCCGGTTGCTGGACGAGGCGGACGCCAGCGGCCTCCTGCCCCTCAGGCTCGGCTTCAAGATTGTCCACGGCCTTGCCGAAATCCATGCCGCCCGCATCCTGGCCGCGCGGGAGGGGCGGGCGTTCACTTCGGTGGAAGACATGTGGCGGCGTTCCGGCGTTCCCCTTGCCGCGCTGGAGAAGCTGGCGCGGGCGGATGCGTTCCATTCCCTTGGCCTTGACCGGCGACAGGCGCTGTGGGCCATAAAGGGGCTGGGCGAAAACCCGCTGCCGCTCCTTGCCTATGCCGAGCGACGGGAGCAGCCCGTGACGCTCGCCCCGCTGACCGCCGGACGCGAAGTGGTGGAGGATTACCGCGCCACCCAGCTCACCTTGCGGCAGCATCCACTCCACTTCCTGCGCGAGGAGCTGGAGGGTCGCGGCATGGTTTGCTGCGCCGATCTTGCCGGCATCAAGGATGGCCGCCGGGTCAGTCTCGCCGGGATCATTCTGGTCCGGCAGAAGCCCGGCAGCGCCAAGGGCGTGCTGTTCATCACGATGGAGGACGAGAGCGGAGTGGCCAACATCATCCTGTGGCCCGACAGGTTCGAGAAGCATCGCACCGTGGTCATGTCCTCCGCCATGATCGGCGTCGTCGGCAAGGTGCAGCGCGAGGGCGAGGTCATCCATGTCATCGCCGACCGTATCGAAGATTACACGTTCATGCTTCGCCAGCTGGGAGACTTTGATCTTCCGCGCCTTACCAGTCCGGCCGATGGCGCCACCGGCGGCGGATCGCCCGACAGCCGCGACCCGCCGCTGCGCGCAAGGCCGCGGAGCGATTACCACAAGCCCTTCCGCGAAGGCTGCGACCCGGAGGACGTGATCCCGATCAGGAGCCACGACTTTCACTAGTCCTGCACGTTCCGGCCCCGCCGGATCGAGGCCTGTGAGTGGCCTTAGCTTCCCGCCAGCCCGAATTGGCGCAGCGCCGCCTTTGCCACCGGCTCGCCCCATTCCTGCACGAAATGACCGGCGTCCTCCACCCGCATCGGTTCCGGGCAGCCGCGGATGTTCTTGCGCAGCCCCTCCATTGCCTTCGGAGTGAGCACCGGGTCCTGACAGCCGATGGCCATGAAGCTGTCGCCGGACCACTCGTGCTGCCACCAGTTGCGCGCGCGGCGGCTGATCGCTGCTCCGTCGGCGTCAGGATCGGCCGGAACGAGTTCGGGGAAACGACGCATGCCCGCCTTGTAACTGGCGTCGGGGAAGGGTGCGGCATAGGCTGCGGCTTCGGCGTCGCTGAGGATGGGGGTGGCTCGTTTCATCAGCGCCGCCACGTCCAGATCGGGCTGCGACCTGTTGTAGGCCCGCCATGCTTCGAACCCGGGACCAAGCGGCTGGTCGCCCGTCGCAAGCGACGTGTTCATCACGATGAGACGGGTGAACCGCTCCGGCCGTTCCATCGGCAGGGTCAGGCCAAGCAGGCCGCCCCAATCCTGGCACACCAGCGTCACATCCACCAGATCGAGCGCGTCGATCAACGCCAGCAGCTTTTCCCGGTGCATGGAAAAGGTGTAAAAGGCGTCGTCCGCCGGCTTGTCCGACTTTCCGAACCCGATCAGGTCGGGTGCAACCACCCGCCCCGCTGTGGCGAGGATCGGGATCATCTTGCGGTAGAGATAGGACCAGCTCGGCTGGCCATGCAGGCACAAAAAGGTCGGCCGGCGCTGCGCGGCGCGGCCTTCGTCGAGATAATGCATCCGCAGAGCCGGGACACCCGGCAGTTCGATGTAGTTCGGTGCGAAGGGATAGTCGGGCAGGTTGTCGAACCGGCTGTCAGGGGTGCGCAGAACGTCCATCGTCGCTCCTGTCCTGTTGCAGCGCCTGGGCCAGCCTGACCGTCCGTTCCGCAGCCTTGCGGTGCGGCTGGTCCAGCATCCGCCCTTCAAACCCGATCGTGCCTGCTTCCGGCTGCTCCGCGAAGGCGGACAGGATGCGACGCGCTTGTTCCAGTTCGTCCTCGCCGGGGGTGAACGCCTCGTTGATGACGGGCACCTGCGCGGGATGAATGGCCAGTCGGCCGCTGAAGCCTTCCGCCCGCGCCTGCCGGCTGGAACGGCGCAGACCCTCCTCGTCGCGAAAGTCGGCGTGCAGGGTTTCGATGGCCGGAACCGCCGCCGCGTGTGCGGCCATGAGGGTGAGGGACCGCACGAGCTTGAAGGTGAACAGCCATTCGCCATCCGCATCCCGGTTGCCGGTCGCGCCCAGCGCAGCGGCAAGGTCCTCCGCTCCCCAGGTCAGCCCCGCCAGCCTGGGCAGCGGCACCTCGGCCAGCTCACCGATCCTGAACGGCGCGCGCGC
This sequence comes from Porphyrobacter sp. GA68, assembly GCF_022605525.1. Classification (GTDB taxonomy): domain Bacteria; phylum Pseudomonadota; class Alphaproteobacteria; order Sphingomonadales; family Sphingomonadaceae; genus Qipengyuania_B. The sequence goes on along the minus strand of NZ_JAKQYJ010000001.1, from coordinate 391,333 downwards.
GGTTTCCGTCACCAGCGGCAGGATCGGAGTGGGAGACGTACCCGGCTCCTCCGCCTCTTCCAGCAGACGGGTCAGGCGTTCCACGTCATGCGCGCCTTCGGCCTTGGGCTGCATTATGCCATCGGGCTGCAACGGCATGACCGCGGCGAGATCATCCTGCGTCATGCCTGTGTCCAGGGCATTCACCCGGACCCACAGCCTTGGCCCTCCGCGCCGGTCCCGCCGATCTCTCAGGAAGTCCGCGGCAAGTCGCCGCGCGGCAACCTTGCGGGCCGGCGCAACCGCGTCCTCAAGGTCGATGATGACGACATCCGCCCCGCATCCGTCCACCTTGGCCAGCTTTTTCTCGCTGTCACCGGGGATGAACAGGAGAGAACGCATGGGATAGGCCGGAGAAGCGGAGACGTGCATGCCGACATTCTTAGCGTGCGCTGGCTCCGGGGCAATGCCCGCTTGTCAAAGGTGCTGCGAGAGTGAAGAGGAGTGCTCAAGGGACAGGCAAACGGAGGGGTGATGTCAGACCAGGATAACAGGGGACCCCTCAGCGGTGTTCGGGTGCTGGAATTCGCCGGCATCGGTCCGGGCCCGCATTGCGCCATGCTGCTGGCCGACATGGGCGCGCAGGTGGTGCGCATCGAACGGGAAGGAACGGCAGTTCTGAACCCGGTGGTGGAGCGGGCACGGCACCGCGTCGCGCTCGACATCCGCAGCGAGGAAGGTCGCGCCACCGCGCGGAAGGCAGCGCTTGCGGCCGATGTGCTGCTGGAAGGCTTCCGGCCCGGTGTCATGGAACGCAACGGGCTCGGCCCCGACGAGCTGTGCGCCGCCAACCCGCGCCTGATCTATGCCCGCATGACAGGCTGGGGGCAGGATGGTCCACTCGCCCAGGCGGCGGGTCACGACATCAACTACATCGGGCTGGCCGGTGCCCTTGCCTCGTTTGGCGAAGCGGGAGCGCCGCCGGGGCCGCCGCAAAATCTGGTCGGCGACTTTGGCGGCGGTTCGCTCTACTGCGCGCTGGGAATAGTTGCGGCGCTGTTCGAGCGGGAACGATCCGGTCGGGGGCAGGTGATCGATGCGGCGATCATCGACGGTGTGACCAGCCTGATGAGCTTCTTCGCCGGCGTGCGCGGCAATCCGCTTCTGTCGGCGCGGCAGGGTGAGGGGATGCTGAGCGGTGCGGCGCATTTCTACCGCAGCTATGCCTGCGCCGACGGCAAGCACATCAGCGTGGGCCCGATCGAGCCGCAATTCTATGCCGAACTGCTGGAACGCACCGGCCTGGCCGCGGAACTGGGGGAGGGGCAGTTGAACCCGGCGAACTGGCCCGGCCATGCCGAGCAGCTCGCCCGGCTGTTCGCCTCCCGCTCGCGCGATGAATGGTGCGCATTGCTGGAGGGAACGGATGCCTGCGTGGCTCCGGTTCTCGAACTGGACGAAGTGGCCAGCCACCCGCACATGCGTGCGCGGCAAAGTCACGTGGACCAGGCGGGCGTGCAGCATTGCGCGCCGGCGCCGCGCTTTTCCCGCACACCGGGCGCTATCCGCGATACCGCGCCGGACGGAGCCGAAGTGATCGCCCGATGGGTAGCTGACAGGGAGACAAGGTGATGGCCGGCCGCTGGTTCGACGAATGGCAGGTGGGCGACCGGATCGAGCACGCCATCCGGCGTACGGTGACAGAAACGGATAACCTTCTGTTCACCACCATGACCCACAATCCGCAGCCGCTGCACCTCGACCTAGAAGCGGCGAAGGCCAGTGAGTTCGGGCAGATCCTGGTGAACGGCACGTTTACCTTTGCCCTGATGGTGGGGATCAGCGTCGGGGACACGACGCTCGGCACGCTGGTCGCCAACCTCGGCTACGACAAGCTCGTCATGCCCGCGCCCGTGTTCATCGGCGACACCCTGCGCGTCACCAGCGTCGTAAAGGAGCTGAAGGAAAGCCGTTCCCGGCCCGAAGCCGGTATCGTCACCTTCGTGCATGAAGCGGTGAACCAGCGGGATCAGATCGTCTGCCGGTGCGAACGCACGGCATTGTTGAAGCGGCGGCCGACCGGACAGGGCTAGCGGCCGCGACACGGCCGAACCCATCGCGCCCAAGACCGCGCCTGCCAAGTCTCGTTGGGCGCGAACCGTGCAGATGGTGCAGCTTTGTCTTGGCGGCTCGCAGAGTGTCAGGGCGCGGCTGACCACCGAATTTACTTTCCCTGCGCGACCTGTTCCGCCTTGGAACTGGGCTGCGCGAGGGGTGCTCCCGTCAACTTGTCATTCACCGGGTAAAGCCTACATTGGCGCGGTATTCACAAGGAACCGACCCAATGAGCCAGCAGCGCGAACCGAACGAACCGGGATCGGGCGGACCCAACCCGATGGTCAAGAGCCTGATGATCTGGGGCGGCATCTTCCTTGCCCTTCTCCTGGTCGTCTCCATGTTCGGGTCGGGCGGGCAGACGGCAGGCACGCAAATCGGCTATTCCGATTTCCGGCAGCGGGTGGTGGCCGGCGATGTGCAGGCGGTCGAAATCGGCGAACAGCGGATTACCGGAACCTTCAAGAACAACGAGACATTCTCGACCACCCCTGTGGCCAACGACACGGAACTGACGCGCATGCTGGACGAGCAGGGCGTCCGCTATTCGGGCAAGGCACCCGAAGAAACCAATGTTCTGCTGCTGATCCTGATCCAGTCGCTGCCGTTCCTGCTCATTCTGGGTATCGCGTTTTTTGCCCTGCGCCAGATGCAGAAAGGCGGAGGCGCCGGCGGTGCAATGGGCTTTGGCAAGTCCAAGGCCAAGCTGCTGACTGAAAAACAGGGCAAGGTGACGTTCGATGACGTCGCCGGCATCGACGAAGCGCGCGAGGAACTGCAGGAGATCGTCGAGTTCCTGCGCGACCCGCAACGCTTTGCCAAGCTGGGTGGACAAATCCCGAAGGGCGCTCTTCTCGTCGGCTCCCCAGGCACCGGCAAGACGTTGCTGGCGCGCGCAATTGCGGGTGAAGCAGGCGTGCCGTTCTTCACCATATCCGGCTCCGACTTCGTTGAGATGTTCGTCGGCGTCGGCGCGAGCCGGGTGCGCGACATGTTCGAACAGGCCAAGAAGAACGCGCCGTGCATTCTGTTCATCGACGAAATCGATGCCGTGGGCCGCAGCCGCGGGCATGGCCTGGGCAACTCCAACGACGAACGCGAACAGACGCTGAACCAGCTGCTGGTGGAGATGGACGGGTTCGAGGCGAACGAGGGCATTATCATCATAGCGGCCACAAACCGGCCCGATGTGCTTGATCCCGCCCTGTTGCGTCCGGGGCGTTTCGATCGGCAGGTGGTGGTGCCCGTGCCCGACATCGAAGGCCGCGAGAAAATCCTGGCCGTGCACATGAAGAAGGTGCCGCTCGCTCCCGATGTCAACCCGCGCACCATTGCGCGCGGCACACCGGGGTTTTCCGGCGCGGATCTGGCCAACCTCGTGAACGAGGCGGCGCTGCTGGCGGCGCGCCGCAAGAAGCGGCTGGTCGCCATGCAGGAGTTCGAGGACGCCAAGGACAAGGTCATGATGGGGGCGGAACGCCGGTCCATGGTGATGACCGAGGACGAGAAGAAGATGACGGCTTATCACGAGGCCGGCCATGCTCTCGTGTCCATCAACGAACCGGCGTCCGATCCCATTCACAAGGCGACCATAATTCCGCGCGGTCGCGCGCTGGGCATGGTCATGCGACTGCCGGAACGGGACAGCTATTCCTATCACCGCGACAAGATGCATGCCAATCTGGCGGTGGCGATGGGCGGCCGCGTGGCGGAGGAGATCATCTTTGGCCACGACAAGGTGTCGAGCGGGGCGTCTGGCGACATTCAGTACGCGACCGATCTTGCCCGCAACATGGTGACCAAGTGGGGCATGTCGGACAAGCTCGGACCCCTGCAGTACGAAGCGAGCCAGGAAGGCTACCTCGGGATGCAGGGTACGCAGCGCACGATGGGCGGTCCGGAAACCAACAAGCTGATCGACGCCGAAATCAAGGACCTTGTCGAAGGCGGCCTTAACCGTGCTCGCGCGGTGCTGAGCGAGCAGGAGGACAAGCTGCATCTGCTGGCGCAGGCGCTGCTCGAGTACGAGACGCTGACGGGCGACGAGATCAACCAGCTGATGAAGGACGGCAAGCTCAACCGGCCGGACGAAGCATCGCGCAGCGGGACCACCATACGCCCCGTGCAGGGGTCGGCCGTTCCCAAGGCGGGACGCCGATACGGCGGCTCCGGCGAAGGAGCACCCGCAGGCGCGTAAGGCAGGCCCGGCAAGCTTTGCCCACTCGCCTGGGCAGACAGAACGTCTGTCCGGCCAGTCTATCCGGACCGCCCCTGTTGTGGGTGGCTTGTCGCTGGCTGCGCGAGCCGAACGGGTCTGATGGAGGCAAATGCGTTCCATCGCGGCTGGCGCTGACCGACCGTCCGACGCCTCCCCGCCTTGCTGCTTCATATCCACTCGCACGGACGCGGAATTCAAACATGGTATTTTGCTGACCCTCAGGAAGGCGGGACAGGCTTTCCCGGGCAGCGCCGCCGCGTTCTTCGCTTCAGCCCATCACTCCGAGCATCAGCAACCCAAGGGCGAACAGCGCCAGCGCGCACGAGGCGAAGACAATCAGCAGGGCGGTACGCCACAAGGCGGAGAACCGGCGCAGCTGATACCCGCCGCGTAGTTGCCGGTACATGTGCCAAGGGACGAACAGCGCGCCCGCCGCGATCAGCACGCCAGACGACACGCCTGCCAGCATCAGCAACCATGCCATGATGATCAGGATCGACACAGCGGTGATGGAGTAGGTCACGAACACCGTGTGGTCGTAAAGGGGTCGCCATCGCCATAGGAACAGCAGCGCCACAAACGGCACCGAGATCAGGATCAGCATCCAGCTGAACTTGTACGCGTTGGTCTGCAGCTTGTAGAGCAGGAGCTTGGGATTGTCCCTGGCTGCCCGATAGGCAACATCGAGCGCGCTGCCCGCCTGAAATCCCAAGACGGTGGCGTAGGTGCCTTCAAGGGTAACTCGGCGGGTGACGTCTGCGCCCGGTGCGGATGGGGGCTTTTCTGCCGTGATCCCGCCTGGCTGCACGAGCACCTCGCCTTCGGCGGCGCCCGCTTCTTCGCCCATCAGCCTGCGAATGACGGCGATGCCGGTTTCCGCATCCCTGATCTCCTCATCGAGCCTTGCGGTGCTGAGGCCTTGCGCCGCGGCCTGGTCGCGTTCGCGGCGGAGCTGGGACACCCGTGTTTCGATGCCTGACAGCTCGTCCTGCAGTCCCGCCCGCACGTCCTCGTGCACCGGCCCGCCCAACGCGGTCGGAGCGGCGCCGACAAAGTTCATCAGTGCGAACATCAGGAACACCGAGAACAGGAACAGGGCGAGCGGGGAGACAAAACGCGCCCGCTCTCCCGCAATGTAACGCCGGGTCAGTTCGCCTGGCCGGAACAGCAGCTTGGGCAGGGTGCGCCAGACCTTGCCTTCAAGATGCAGCACGCCGTGGAGCAGATCGTGGCCGAATGCCGCCAAGGTGCGATGGACGTGAGCATGCTGACCGCAGACGTGGCAGAAGTCGCCAACCAGTTGTGCCTGACAGTTGAGGCAAACGCGCTGCGTTGGGCGCTTTGCCGGATACGCAGCAGCGTCCGGCGAAGGCGCCGGCCCGGCGGTCGATGATTCTCCGTCGAAGGCCAGATGAGCATCTGCCAGTTCCGCCGACGCCATGTCCCGCTCTCCATCCTGCCGTTCCCGCGGCGCAACATTACCGCGCCGGGCTGGTCCTGCCAATCAGCATTGATGATGCTCCACCTCGGGAACATTGCCTGAACAGAATGATTTTTCCCGCAAAGCAGGAGAACTACAGATGGCAGTCGAACCGCCCAGCGAAGACCCGAAGAACCACCCCACTTCCAATGCGCAGAAGGATCCTGATGACTGGACCACCGGGGATGAAAAAATGACCGGCGCTCAGGCGAGCTACCTCAAGACCTTGAGCGAGGAGGCCGGTGAGCCGGACGCATATTCGACCGACCTCACCAAAGCGGAAGCATCAAAGAAAATCGACGAGCTGCAGCACAAGACGGGCCGCGGCGAATAGTTGGCAAACCAAAAGGGCGGGTGCGACCCGCCCTTCCCTGTATCAGGTCGAGCAATCCGCCGCAGGTGACGGATTGGGGGGACATCAGCCGTCGTAATCGCCGCCCACGGACTGCGACCGCGCCGGGACCGCCGCGGTGATGCGCAGCGCCTCGGCCGACTGGCTGAGCGAGGCAATCTCATCCGCTTCATCGTCTTCGTCAGGCAGGATCTTCTGCAGGCTGCCAACAAGGCTTTCCTGCAACAGCTTGGGCTTGACCGTTTCTTCGGCGATTTCTCGCAAGGCAACGACGGGGTTCTTGTCCCGATCGCGGTCCACCGTCAGTTCCGCCCCACCGGAAATTTCACGCGCGCGCTGAGCTGCCAGCAGCACAAGGTCAAAACGATTGGGGATCTTGTCGACACAATCTTCGACGGTTACGCGCGCCATGGGCACTCCGGTGTCTGTAATGAGGGTGGAGGAAGCCGCAGCAGGTAGGCATGGAAGCCCCGCTCGTCAAGCGTTTGCGGCAGCCGCCCGCTCGCCCTATGCTGCCCGGATCATGGGGGGAGGCCATTCTTCGAAAGCGGCGTCCGAGCCGGACTACCGCCCGCATCCGCCGCTGGAGGCGCAAGTGGGGCCGCACCGGTTGACCGTTCTGGCAGACGGGCCGGATCGCTGGCGGGCGCTGCTGAACCTCATCAACAGTGCGCAGCGGCGCCTCGACGTTTGCTTCTACATCTATGCGACCGATCGATCGGGCGCGGCGGTGCGCGATGCCCTGACGGCCGCGGCGCGGCGCGGAGTGGCGGTAACGGTCATCCTCGACAGCTTCGGTGCCGACGCGGACGCCGGCTTTTTTGCGGACATGTGCGCGGCGGGCGGCCGCTTCCTGTGTTTCAGCCCGCGCCTCACCCAGCGTTACCTTATCAGGAACCATCAGAAGATGGTGATCGCGGATGACCGGGTGGCGATGTTCGGTGGCTTCAACGTCGAGGACAGCTATTTCAGCGCACCGAACGACGATGGCTGGGAAGATCTGGCGGTGCTGATCGAAGGGCCTGCGGTGGCTGGCCTGGTTGAACTGTTCGCCCGGCTGAGCGACTGGACCAGTGCCGGCCATCCCAAGTTCCTGCGGCTGCGCCGTGCGTCGCGCGAATGGCAGTGGTCGGACGGGCAGCTGCGCTGGTTGATCGGCGGACCGTCCAAAAGCCTGTCGCGCTGGGTGCGCTGCGTCAGCGAAGATCTCCATCGGGCAAAGCGGCTCGACATGGTCATGGCGTACTTCACCCCTCCCAACAGCCTGATGCGCGCTATCGGCCGGATCGCGAAGAGGGGCGAGGCGCGGCTGGTAATGGCGGCAAAGTCGGACAACGATGCCACGATCGGAGCGACGCGTTCCCTGTACGATTACCTGCTGCGGCAGGGGGTCGGCGTGTGGGAGTTTATGCCGCGCAAGCTGCACACCAAGCTGGTCGTGGTGGACGACGCGGTCTATCTCGGCAGTGCGAACTTCGATGTCCGCAGCCTGTACCTCAACCTGGAACTGATGCTGCGGGTTGATGACGCCGGGTTTGCCGCGCGCATGCGCGAGTTCAACAACCGGTATGTGGCGGCATCGCAACGGATCACACCAGCACTGCACAAGCGGCGCGCCACAGTGTGGAACCGCATGCGGTGGAACATGAGCTGGCTGCTCGTATCGGTGATCGACTACACCGTGACTCGCAAACTGAACCTCGGGCCTTAATCGTAGCCTGAGCGGCGATCCTCTTCGGCCAGATCGGAGAAGCGGGTGATCTTTGCCTCGAACCGCAGCCGCACCTTGCCGGTCGCGCCGTGCCGCTGCTTGGCGATGATCAGTTCGGCAAGGCCGAACACTCGCTCCATCTCCGCCTGCCATGCGGCGTGTGCGTCATGGCATTTCGCATCGTCATCGGCCTGCGGCACCTTCGGCTCGCGCGAGGCGACGTAGTAATCCTCGCGATAGATGAACCACACCATGTCCGCGTCCTGTTCGATGGAACCGGACTCGCGCAGATCGGACAGCATCGGCCGCTTGTCGTCCCGCTGTTCCACCGCACGGCTGAGCTGCGAGAGCGCGATCACCGGCACCTCCAGCTCCTTGGCCAGCGTTTTGAGGCCGCGGCTGATTTCGGAGATCTCGTTGACGCGGTTGTCCTGGCTGCGCTTCGATCCCTGCATCAGCTGGAGGTAATCGACCACGATCAGCCCGATGTTGTGGCGGCGCTTCAGGCGCCGGGCGCGCGTTCTGAGACCCGAAACCGACAGGGCCGGCGTGTCGTCGATATACAGCGGCAGTTCCGCGAGCCGCTGGCTGGCAAAGGACAGTTGCTGGAAATCGTCGCGGCTGATCTTGCCCATGCGCAGCGCTTCGGACGATATGCCGGCCTGTTCCGCCAGGATGCGGGTGGCGAGCTGGTCCGCGCTCATTTCCAGGCTGAACAGAGCCACGCCCGCTCCGACAGAATTGGTAATCCCATCGCGTTGGTCGCGCAGGAAGCGATCGGCGCAGTTGAAGGCGATGTTTGTCGCCAGCGAGGATTTGCCCATCCCCGGCCGTCCGGCCAGAATGATGAGGTCGGAGTCGTGCAAGCCGCCCGTGCGTTCGTTGATGGATACGAGGCCGGTGGTCTTGCCGGACACGTGACCCCCGCTGTTCAGCGCCTTCTGGATCATGCCCAGCGCCTTGTGAGTCGCCTGCCCGAATGTTTCGGCGTCGCTGGTTCCCGCGGCGCCTTCGGCTACCCGGTACAGGTCGGCCTCTGCCTGTTCGATACGGTCGAGCGGAGCCACCTCGTCTGAGGTGTCGAGCGCGCCCTCGACCAGGTTGCGCCCGACGCTAACCAGTTCCCGCAGCAGGGCCAAATCGTAGATCTGCTGCGCCAGTTCGCGCGGTGCGAGAAGGCCCTGCCCGTCGGCCGTGAGCCGGGCGAGGTAGGTGATCCCGCCCAGTTCCTGCAGCACCGGATCCGTTTCGAAATACGGCTTGAGCGTTACCGGTGTCGCGATGGCGTTGCGGTCGAGCAGGCGGAGAACCCGTTCAAAAATGCGCTGGTGCAACGGTTCGAAGAAGTGTTCCGGCAGCAGGGTGACGGGCAGTTCCTCCAGCACCCGGTTGTCGATCAGTACCGCGCCTAGAAACGCCATTTCAGCCGCCAGATTGTTGGGCAGCTGAACGCCTTGGGCAGCGGTCGAGTCGCCGGCGGCAGCGGAGTCGAGCGGGCGCAGGAGGGTGGCGGTGGTCATGGCGCCACTCATGCGCGCCATGACCACCCGATGGCAAGCAGGCTGCGACCAGCGGCTCTTGTGGAAAACGGGGATTGGCGCCTGGCCCCTTGCCCAAACCGGGGCAGGTCTGCGAAGGGAGGGGCCGCCCATGGCCGATGCACCGCCTCCTGCCGACTACCGGATCTGCAAGATCACGCTCGACGAGGAGACAATCCTGTGGCGCAGCGCAGATATAGAGCAGGAACGGCGAGTGGCGATGTTCGACCTGATCGAGGAGAACAGCTTCAAGCCGCTGCGCGCCGCAGCCGCAGGGCATCATGGTCCCTACGCGTTGCACCTCGCCGTCGCGGACGGTCGGCTGGCGATGACTATCGGCGATGCCGCGGCACAGCCGCTGGAAACCCTGATCCTGGGCCTTGCCCGGTTCCGCCGGCCGGTGCGCGAGTATTTCGCGATCTGCGACAGCTATTATCAGGCTATACGCCACGCGACGGCGACCGAGATCGAAACCATCGACATGGCCCGCCGCGGCATCCACAACCACGCCGCCGAACTGCTGCTGGATCGGCTGGACGGGAAGGTCGAAACCGATTTCCCTACTGCCCGACGCCTGTTCACCCTCATCTGCGTCCTGCACATAAGGGGCTGACGAATGGCAAGGAAAGCCAGGCGGGGTAAAAGAGGGGGATGGCTGCGGCAGGGCATTCTCGTATTGCTGCTGGCGGGCGGACTGGCGGCTGGCTGGCTGTGGTGGGAAGGGCGGCAATGGCGCCCGTCAGAAGCAAGCTACGCCGATCAGGGTGCTTACCTAACAGACGCCGCGGGGGAGGTGAACTTTACCACCCTGCGCGCGATCGGCGCCGCGTTCGTTTATCTGCGCGGGAGTATCGGCGGGAACGACAAGGACCAGGCGTTCGCGCGCAACTTCGAAGCGGCGCGTGCGGCCGGTATCCCGACCGGCGTGGTCCATGTGTTCGATCCGTGCGTGCCGGCGGATGTGCAATCGGCAAATTTTGTCGTCATGGTCCCGCGCGACGCGCAACTGCTGCCAGCGGCCATTGCGCTGGACAAACTTGCCGACGATTGTTCCACCCGGGTCAGCGAAGCGGCAGTGGAATCGGAACTCATCACGCTCATCAACCAGGTCGAGATTCACACCGGGTCGCCAGTGCTGCTGAAGCCGTCCAAGGCGTTCGAGCGCCGCTATCCGGTCGCTGCCGGCTTCGAAAGGAACTTGTGGCTGGAGCAGGACTGGCTGGAGCCGGACTACGCAGGCCGGCCCTGGCTGATGTGGACCGCCAATGACGGGCTGAAAACAGAGGCCAGCGACCAACCGCTCGCGTGGGTGGTGGTGCGGCCTTGAGGCAGGAATGGAAGGGTAGTAGATGTCCGACAAGGAACTGATCGCCGCCGCGCGCGAGGCTGCCGGGGCGTCCTACTCACCCTATTCGCGCTATCCGGTAGGCGCCGCGCTGCGCTTCGCCGATGGCGCAATCGTGACCGGCACCAATGTGGAAAATGCCAGCTATGGTCTGGCGCTCTGCGCTGAAACCGTCGCGGTGGCAAAGGCGCTTGCGGACGGCCGACGCGGCGGGTTGGAAGCGGTGGCCGTCACCGGGCCGGCAGACCGTGCCGGCGGTGCCCCGATAACGCCATGCGGCCGCTGCCGACAGGTGTTGAACGAACTTGCCCAGCTAGGCGATACCGACCCGCTGGTGCTGTGCGTCGGGGCTGAAGAGGTGCGCGCGATGCGCCTGTCCGCGCTGTTGCCCCATGCGTTCGGCCCCGCCAGCCTGGGTTGAGGTTCCGCCTGCGCCCGGCGGGGCCGCGCTCCATGATTTGACGCCCCTCGAGCCGGGCCACATAGTCAGCCTGTTTTACGCGTGGCGGCCACGGCAAGGGTGTTCAGCGCGCTGGACGGGTGGAGGTTTGCATGAAAGTGGCGGTCTTCAGCGCACGGGCCTACGACCGGGAGTTCCTCGCCCAGGCGAATGGCGCTGCCGCAAGTCCCCACGATTTGCGCTTCTTTGAAGCAAGGCTCGACCGCGACTCCGCCACCTTGGCGGCAGGGTACGAGGCGGTGTGCGCATTCGTGAACGACGATCTTGACAGGGCGGCGCTGGAAAGGCTGGCGGCTGGCGGAACGCGGCTGATCGCACTGAGAAGCGCTGGGTTCAATCACGTGGATCTTGCCGCAGCGCGCGAGCTTGGCCTGGCTGTCGCGCGGGTGCCGGCCTATTCGCCGGACGCCGTGGCGGAGCACACTGTGGCCCTGATCCTTGCCCTCAACCGGCGGATCTACAAAGCCTACAACCGGGTGCGCGAGGGCAATTTCGCGCTGGAAGGCTTGCTCGGCTTCGACCTGAAAGGCCGCACCGTCGGGATCGTCGGCGTCGGCCAGATCGGCCTTTGCGTGGCGCGGATAATGCGCGGGTTCGGCTGCGCGGTGGTGGCATCGGATCCGCACCCTGTCGCAGAGTTGGAGGAGATCGGCGGCCGTTACGTAACCTTGGCGGAGTTGTTCGCAACTGCCAGCATCATTTCGCTGCACTGTCCCCTGACGCCCGACACGCATCACCTGATTAACGCCGACGCCATTGCGGCGATGGTGCCGGGTGTGATGCTGGTCAACACCAGCCGCGGCGCGGTTGTCGACACACGCGCCCTGATCAACGGCCTCAAGAGCGGGAAGATCGGCCACCTTGCACTGGATGTGTACGAGGAAGAAGGCGACCTGTTCTTCGAAGACCTGTCGGCCACGATGATCCAGGACGATGTATTCGCCCGCCTGCTGACGTTTCCCAACGTGCTCATCACCGGGCATCAGGCGTTCTTCACGCGGGAAGCCATGACGGCGATTGCCGGGACCACGATCGCCAACATCACCGCGTTTGAAAGGACCGGCGCGCCCGAACACCCCGTGCCGTTCGGCTGACCCGATGGCCTTGTTCGCGCTGCTGCCGCTGGTTCTGTTTGCCACGCTGCTCGTCGGCGTACGGTGGTCGGCGGCGCAGGCAGGCGGGGTCGCGGCGCTGCTTGCACTTGTGCTCGCGGTGGCCACCTTCAGCTATCCCATGAGCGTTGCGGCGCTTGCCGGTCCGCTGCTGGAGGCGACCTTTACCGCCGCGACGATCCTGTGGATCATCCTTCCGGCCCTGGCCATATACGAATGGCAGGAGCGCACCGGCCAGACGCGGCTGATCGGCCGGTGGCTCGCGTCCGTCTCGCCCAGTCCGCAAATCACCGCCCTGTTGGTCGGTTGGTTCTTCGCGCTGTTTCTCGAAGGAGCCGCCGGATTTGGCACCCCGGTCGCCTTGGCCGCCCCGCTGCTGGTCAGCCTTGGCTTCCCGCCGGTCCGCGCGTTGCTGTGTGCCCTGATTGGTCACGCGGCAGGGGTTTCGTTTGGGGCGGTGGGAACACCGATGATGCCGCTGCTGCACGCCGCAACGGTCGACCCGCGGACACTTTCGCTGCTCATCCTGCTGCTTCACGGGGTGCTGGGCTGGGCACTCGCGGCTGCCGTGTACAGGCTTGCCGGAACCGGAGAAGACCGCGCCAGACACAAGGCCGGCTGGCTTGCCGTGCCGGCTGCCGTCCTGCTGTTCTTCGTACCGGCGGCGCTATTTGCCGCGTTCGCCGGTCCCGAATTGCCAACGCTGGGCGGGGCGCTGGTGGGCGCGGTCCTGTTCGTGCTGCTGACAAGGCGCGGCGCGGCGGCGCCTGGTGCACCCGCCGACCCGGTGCCGGTCATGACGCTTCTGGGCGCGGCGCTGCCCTACGTCCTGATCCTGGTCCTGATCCTTGCCACGCGGCTGCTCGGACCATTGCGTGCAACGCTTCAAGGGCTGGAGATCGGCTGGACGCTGACAAACGCTTTCAGCGGTTCGGTGGCTATTCTGTATCACCCCGGTACCATGCTCGCGCTGGCTTTGCTGCTGACTGCGGCAGTAAAGCGGGATGGCAACGCGATCCTTGGTCCTGCGCTCATGGCTGCGGCCCGGCGCCTGCCACCCGTGGCGCTGGCGCTGGTCACCGTGCTGCTGATGGCCCGGATCATGGTGCACAGCGGCATGATCGACGCGCTGGCCGAGGGGGCTGGCAGCTTGCTCGGCGCGGGGTGGCCGCTGGCGGTGCCGCTGGTGGGGGCGCTGGGATCGTTCATTACCGGTTCGGCCACTGCCTCGAACATCGTCTTCGCCGGATTTCAGACCGCGACTGCCGCGACCACGGGCCTGCCTGTCGCCTTGGCGCTGGCCGGGCAGAGCGTGGGTTCCGCGATCGGCAATATCGTTGCGCCGCACAACATCGTAGCGGGTGCGGCAACAGTGGGGCTGATCGGACGGGAGGGCGAAGTGATGAAGCGCACGCTGCCCCTGTGCCTGGGCTACACGCTGGCGGGCGGCGTCTTTGTCCTGTTGCTGGCATTGTTCGCCGGGTCGTGAGTGGCTCGCGGGAAAGCCGCGCACGGGCCACGGATCAGCCTGCCGCGTCCTGGGTGGCGCCGTCCGCCAGCAGGCCCACGGACACCGGCGGCAGCATACCGGTGACGGGCGCGGCGAAGTAGAAGCCTTGCACCAGCGCAATGCCCAGCGTCCGTATCGTTTCCACCTCAGCCGCAGTTTCGAGACCTTCGGCAAGGCAGGCAACGCCTAGTTCCCGCGTCATCGCCACGATGCTGCGGACGATCGCCTGCCGGGCTGGCGACGCGTCGATCCCGCGCAGCAAGGACATGTCCAGCTTGATCAGGTCGGGCGTCATGTCGGACAGCAACGACAATCCCGCGTACCCGGCCCCGAAATCATCCAGCGCCGTCATGAAGCCGAAGCTGCGATACGCCTCGACGATGCGGCGGACATGGGCAACGTCCTGCATCCGCTCGTCTTCGGTAAACTCGAACATCAGCCGGGTGCGGTCAAATCCGCTGCGTTTGGCCGCCTCCAGAGTAGCCCGAATGCACGCGGCGGGTTCATACACGGCATTGGGTTTGAAGTTGATGGACAGCATGGCCGTGCTGCCCGGCGGCGACAGGGCGGCGAACAGTTCAATGGCGCGTATGCGGCACGCCTGATCAAAGGCATAGATAGTGGCCGCGTCCACCTGGTCCAGAATAGCGCGGGCCGGCTCTCCTGCCTCTCCACGGACCAGCGCTTCATACCCCCAGATCGTCCCGTGGGTAAGGTCGACAATCGGCTGGAAAGCCATCGTGAAGGCAAACGGGAGCGCCTGTCCCTCGCGGCACCCGCCGCACTTGTTCCATCCCCGCCCTGCGGAGGACTCGAACGCCCGGTGATCAATCAAAGTCATAGGCAAACCGCCGCCAGTCTCAAACTGGCTCCGCTGTAACGCGATCCGCTGACCAACTGATTACCGGTACTTGCCTATTTCTTATCAAGCCCCTCGCTGCGTGTCCGGCTCCAGCCATTCCAGCAGTGCTGCCAGGCAGTCGCGCGCCAGCAGCTTTGATCGCTCGGCCGACCATCCCTGAACCGGATCGAACATTCCCGCATCCTTGAAGGGCATCTCCAGCGTCATGGCGCATGCGCCGAAGCGTTCAGCGACCTGATTGGTGCTCATCGTGAGATTGGCGGTGCCGGGCTTGGCCTTGTGGTAGCCCAGCTCCATCTGGAAGTCGGGTGTGCGGCGGGTCAGTATCCGCTGATAGCGGTAAAAGCCGTCGCCCTGTTCGTCGGTCCAGCCGGGGATCCCTTCGAACCCGGCCAGAAAGTTGGCGGCGATTGCCTCGTCCCCGTGAACATCCATGGCGAAATCCACGCCGGTTTCATCCATGCGGTTGCGAATGGCGAGCACTTCCGGGCTGCGCTCGGCCGTCGGGTCCGCCCATTCGCGGTTGAGATTCGCTCCGCACGCATTCGTGCGCAGATGCCCCCGGCGCGAACCGTCCGGATTGCAGTTGGGCACAATGTGGAACCGGCACCGCTGGCGCAGCGCCCGCCCCACCGGATCGGCTGGGTCAAGGAGGCATTCGAGCGCCCCTTCCATCCACCATTCCGCCATGCTTTCGCCCGGATGCTGCCGAGCATAGAGCCAGACCTGCTTGTTCCCGTCGCCCAGTTCCAGGGCATCGAGCGGCTGTCCGTCCAAAGTGGTGCCAAGCCGACGATAGCTTACACCTTCGCTTGCCGCTGCCTCTGCCACAAGATCATGGTGGCGTTCCATCGAATAGGGCGCGAAGTAAGCGAACCAGCACAAGTCCGAGGCCGGGGTGTAGCGGATGGTGAGAACGCCGGCGCTCTTGTCGAAGGTCGATGCCGCGCGGCCCCAGAACTGCCGGTCCTCGCTGACGCAGGCGTTGTAATCGGGCCAGCCCAGCGGGTAGGCGCTGTCGTTCAGCCCCTCCAGATGCAGGGTAAGCTCCCGACCCTTCGCGCCGCAGACGCGGAAATGAAACCACTGCTTGAAGTCCGACGCGTTGTCTGGACGCAGGGTGAGGCGGGCGGTGGCACCGTCCACCGCCACGACTTCGATGTTGCCGCTGTCAAACGCAGCGTCGATATGGATCTGGTTCATCGGCGCGCATCTACCCGCACTGTTTCCCCATTGTTACCCGGAAAATCACGAAACAGCGCATCAGCCAGCAAGGCGGCATTGGCGCGGGCATCGGCGATTTCGGAACGGGCGGGGTAATCGACCTCTGCCCGGCCTTCCCACACGCTTTGCCCCGTGGTGGTGTCGCGCAGCGTTACGGCCAGTTCCGTGCCGATCCGCGCGCCTCCGCCGCCGCCAAGGTTGATGCCGACGCCTAAACCCACGCCCGAACCGTATCCGCCGGTAGAGCCGCCCACGCCGACGCTCACCGGCGAGCGGCCGCCATCCACGGCGCGCTGGAAGCGATCGACCCGTACCTCGGCGCGATAGCGCGCGGCGTTATTGCCGCTCACCTCGTAACCCTGCGCGCGCAACTGTTCTGCCACCGCCCCCTGATAGGGTGTCAGCGCCAGCGTGTCGGTTGCACCGGGCGCTGCAGTGACGACCACCGCGCCACGCGTCGCGGCAGAGAGCGCGGCGGGGTCGTGGAAGCGAGTGACTTCCACAGGGCCTGGTCCGGTGGCGCAGGCGGCAAGCGCAAGCGCACCTGTCGCGGCGAGCAGAACGTTCGTCAATCTTGGGAAAGGCATCGCTGTTCTCCTGCCGGTCCGCCGCACCCGGACCGTTCCTTGTATCCAGAAGTTCAAGCGCTTGGCAGCCCGACCCTGTTCCCGATGCGGCAGGCTCTTTCTTCCGCTGTTTCCCGGTCCCTCGCAAACTGCTAGCGGGTGCGGCCATGACTGACACCAACAAGGTTCCGGTTCTCGTCACCGGTGGCGCCGGCTACATCGGCAGCCATGCGGTGCTCGCGCTCAAGGATGCGGGCTGGCGGGTGGCCGTGCTCGACAACCTGGTTACGGGTTTCCGGTTTGCGGTGCCTGATGACGTGCCTTTCTACCATGGGGACATCGCCGATGCGGACCTGCTTCAGCGCATCTTCGCTGAGCAGGGGACGGGCGCGATCATGCATTTCGCCGGTAGCGTGGTGGTCCCGGAGTCGGTTGATAACCCGCTGAAGTATTACAACAATAACACCGCCAAGAGCCGCACCCTGCTGGAAGCAGCGATTGCCGGCAGGGTGGAACATTTCATCTTCTCCTCCACGGCCGCGACATATGGTTCACCCGCCACGTCGCGAGTGACGGAGGAAACACCGACGAGGCCGATCAACCCTTATGGCTGGTCCAAGCTGATGACGGAGCAGATGCTGGCCGATGCGGCGGCCGCGCATCCGTTCAATTACTGCGCGCTGCGCTATTTCAACGTGGCCGGCGCGGACCCGCAGGGACGCACCGGACAGTCCACCGCCGGCGCAACGCACCTGATCAAGGTTGCCTGCGAGGCAGCGCTGGGCAAGCGAGCCGGAGTAGCGGTCTATGGCACCGATTTCGACACTGTCGATGGTACGGGGGTGCGCGACTACATCCATGTCACCGACCTTGCCGCGGCGCACCTGCTGGCGCTGGAGGCGCTGATCGCGCAACCCAGCCAGTCGATGACGATGAACTGCGGTTATGGCCGGGGGTTCAGCGTCCTTGAGGTGCTGGACGCGGTCGACCGGGTGACGAACCGCACGGTGGAGCGCTGGATGCAGGATCGTCGTCCGGGCGACCCGGGGGAACTGGTGTCCGATCCGGCTCTCCTCAAGGCGACCCTGCCATGGCGTCCGCAGTTTGCCGACCTCGATACGATTGTTGCCCACGCACTGCAGTGGGAACGGCGGCTGGAGGAACTGCGCCGCCCTGATTGACTCCTGATTGCGATGTGCTAGGCGGGCGGTGCAATGGCACCGGGCGGACGTCCGGTGCCTGTTTCTTTTCAGGAAAGCCGCCATGAAAATCCGTAACAGCCTAAAGTCGCTGAAGGACCGCCACCGCGATTGCCGCGTCATTCGCCGTCGTGGCCGGACCTATGTGATCAACAAGACCAACCGTCGCTTCAAGGCGCGCCAGGGCTGAAACCGGCTGTCCGGCCGGACCCGCCGGGACTGGCGCCTTGTCACGCTTGGATGAGAATGCGGGCGGTCACACCGCGCTCAGTCCGCGTCCCGTCGAAGCTGTCGTATTCGATATCGGACGGGTCATTGTCGAATGGGACTTGCGTCACCTTTTCGACCGATTGATTGCCGACCCGGCGGAACGCGACTGGTTCCTCGCCACTGTGGTCACGGAAGAATGGCACTTCCAGCATGACGCGGGCCGACCGCTGGATGACATGGTTGCCGAACGCGTCGCCGATTTTCCCGCTTACGCCGAGCACATCCGGAGTTATCGCACCAGATTCCTGGAAACGATCCCCGGCCCGGTGTCCGGTACGACTGAACTGATCGAACGGCTGGCGAAGCGAGCAATGCCGCTGTACGCGATCACCAATTTCGGCGCCGAGTTCTGGCGCCAGTTCAGGCCCACCCTGTCGGTGCTGAACCTGTTCCGCGACATCGTGGTGTCAGGCGACGAACTGCTTGCCAAACCGGATCCGCGCATCTTCGAACTCGCCGCACGGAGGTTCGGTCACGCGCCGGATGCCATGCTGTTCATCGACGACAATGCGGCCAATATCGCGGCCGCTGCCGCGCTGGGCTGGCAGGTGCATCACTTCACGAATGCGGCGGGCCTCGCCGTCGATCTGGAGGCCCGCGCGCTTATCTGATCAGGCGTTGCAGCGGCTGAGCGCCTCTGCGTCCAGCGGCTGACCGGCGACGGTGAACTGCGTTACGGTGCCGGCCTTGCGCTGCAGGTCACGGCAAACACGCCCGGCGCGGCTGCCTTCCACCACCGCCGCGCATTCGGTGCCGGCGCACTTCCACAATGTCTTGCCTGCCACGACGCGGGCGTCGCTGACGGGTTGCGCCAACGTCGCGGTGTACTGGGTAGCGGCAGTGCCGGCGGCGGCGGGCATGGCGGCGATGCCCAGGGTCAGCGCGGCTGCGCCGCTGGCGATTAGCAGCGCACCAGCTTTGCGAAGCGAGAGGGGAGACGTCATGTTGGATCCTTCCGGTAGCACGGTTTTAAGTTGCGGAACGCCACTTACCAGTCTAGGTTTCAAGTTGCAACCAGAAACTGATATGCTGTTGAAGGGTCGCTGTTTTGCCGTAGAGTGGTGAGCCGGAGAATGGATGCATGGGTGAACTGCGCGAACCGCTGCGCGAACTGACCGCCTGCGGTCTGCCCGAAGCGCTGGAGGTGATGGGCGAACGCTGGTCGTTCATGATCCTGCGCGCCAGCTTCAACAGCGTTTATCATTTCGAAGACTTCCTGAGCGAACTGGGCATTGCCCGCAACATCCTGTCCAATCGGCTGGCGAAGCTGGTGGAGCATGGGATTCTCGACCGGCTCCCCTGTGCGGAAGACCGGCGGCGGGTGGAGTACCGGCTGACAGAAAAGGGCATGGACCTTCTGCCCGCAATGATCGCCTTGCGGCAGTGGGGCCAGAAATATGGTGTGGAGGTGCCGGAAAATCCCGTCCTGGTGGATGACCGGGACCGGCTGCCGATCGGTCCGGTTTCCATCCTGTCGCATGATGGCCGGGCATTGGGCCCGCGCGATCTCAACCTGGTGGATCGCTCGCGCCTCGGCATGAAGGATGATGCCGCCTGATCGCACGCCGGACGGGCGCTACCTCATCGTGCGCGGCCGGCTGTGGCGGGCGGCCAATCCTCACCTGTCGGAGGATGAGCGGGCCAGCCTCGTGGCTGAACTGATGAAGGCCCGGCGCGCGGTCGGCGCGGCGCTCAGGAATGGCGATCCCGGGGCGGAGCGCACGGCGCGGGCGCAGGTCCACGCGGCGAAGGTCGCGCTTGGCGAAAGGGGGCCGATCTGGTGGAGCGACGGTGCTCCCGACGAGAACCGCAGGTTGGTAAAGAACTCCAGCTATGCGGACTGGTGGTCGGATTCGGTCGGAACGGGTGCGGCAGGGTAGCGGCCGCGATGGGGGTTGCGTCCTGCCGCTGCCGATAAAACGCAATGATCGTGTGCTCGATGTCCCAGGGCACGCCGCTCACTGATTGATCGCTCCTGATCTCCACACTGGAGTAGGCACTGCTTGGCCGAACGGACGTTTGGCCCTACTGGCCCGCAGGAGGCCCCTTCGCGACCGTGCTTTTCGACTATACTCTGCTGCAGCTGACGGCTGCTGGTCTGACCGCCCTTGCGGCCGCCTTCGTGCGTGGACTGACGGGGTTCGGCCTTGCAATCATTCTGGTGCCGGTGCTCGCGCTTGCACTCAGTCCGGTGGATGCGGTGCTGGTGGCCAATTTCGTGGCCCTGTTCATTGGCCTGTCCGAACTGCGCCGGCTTGCCGGAGACGCGGAACGGACCGCGTGGACCATCGGCCTGTGGGTAATGCTGGCGACCGCGCCGGGGCTGATGCTGCTGGCGGCAACCCCGCCTGAACTGGCGCGCCTGCTGATTGCGCTGGTCGCGCTTGGCTCGTTCCTGGCCGTGCTGACCCCGGTTCGGGCGGCAACGGTTCCGGGACGCGCCATGACCGGAGTGACAGGGGTCACGGCCGGGCTGCTGACCGGCTTTGCCGGCATGCCAGGACCGCCGGTGATCCCCTACTATGTAGGCCGGGCCATTCCACGTGCGGCGGCGAGAGCGTCAATGCTGCTCATCTTCACCGTCGCCGCGCTGGCGGGCCTGGTTTCCGGCTGGGCGATCGGAGTGCTGGAGTGGCGGCTCGCCTGGCTTGCGGCCGCGCTGTTTCCGCTGGTGCTGCTGGGCAATTGGCTGGGCAGCCTCGCGTTCGGCAAGGTCAGCGACCGCTTGTGGCGCAGTTTTGTGGGGCTGGTTCTGGCCTTGGCAGCGCTCGCTGCCCTGTGGCGGCTGCTAGCCTAGCGAGGGGAGGAGCGGCCCCGCGGCCAGCAGTGCCAGCCCGCAAGACCACACCAGCAGTGCGCGCAGACCTTCTGCCGGGTTAATCCGGACTGGGGCGCTTGCCCGGACCAGTGCGATGGCTTTGCTCATTGCACCAAATTGGAGGGGAAGTGTTAAGAAAGCGTAAATGCCGCCAGCCCATTGCCGCCCTGCGTAATCAGGCGGCAGGCATCTGCTGGCTGGCGCAGTGGAAGCCCCCGCCGCCCGCCAGCACGGCGTCGGCCGGGATGCCGATGGCGGCGCGATCGGTAAACAGATCGCCAATCGCAGTCACCGCGTCCGCATCCTGAACCGACCCGAAGGTCGGCACCACCACCAGATGGGTGGTGATGGCAAAGTTGGCATAGCTCGCCGGCTCAACCTGATCGCCCCGGGTGACGAGGCCTGGCGACGGAATCGGATGCACCCGCAAACCGAACTCCTCGGCCCGCTGTTTCGCATCGGCATAGATGGCGGCGTTGGGATCATCTGCGCCAGCGGCCTCGGCCAACACGATCTCGCCCGGTGCGACAAACCGGGCGAGATTGTCGACATGCCCGTCCGTGTGATCGTTCACCAGTCCGCGTCCCAGCCAGCATACGCGATCAAAGCCCAGATCGTCGGCCAACCGCCTCTCTATGTCGGCGCGTGAAAGCTGCGGATTGCGGTTGGGGTTGAGCAGGCATTCCTCCGTGGTCAGCACCAGCCCGGTCCCGTCACCGTCGATCGCGCCGCCTTCCAGCACCCAATCGGCTATCCGCAGCGGCAGCCCCGCGTCCTCTGCCAGCTGTGCACCCACCGTCTCGTCCCCGGGCATCAGGTACTTGCCGCCCCAGCCGTTGAAGCCGAACCGCCGCGCCTCCAGCCCGTGTCGGCCACGCACGACCAGCGGCCCGGTGTCGCGCAACCAGATGTCGCCGTATTCCCGCCGTTCCAGCTTTACCGCGCCGCTGACCAGCGAGCGCGCCCGCGCTTCGTTGGCGGCGTCGCGGACCAGCAGGCGGACCTCCTGCCCGGTTTCCGCCACCGCGTTGGCGAAGGCGGCGATCTGTTCCTGCGCGCGGGACAGGAATCCCGGCCACTCGTCCGCCGCATGGGGAAAGCCGATCCACAACCATTCCTGCGGCGCCCATTCAGGCGGCATCGACACAGTCACCGGACGCGCCGATCAGCAGCCGCCCGGATCGGCCGCGCAGCTGCGATCCCGGATTGCGCGGAATTCGTCACCTTCGACCCAGTTGGGCCAACTTGTCGAATTACCCAGCTTCCGGCCGATGCGATAGAACAGTTGCAGGTCGGCCATGACCCCGGACCAGTCCCAATTGGGATCGAACTCGTCCTTGGGCCCGTGATAGCGGTTCTGCGTGTAATCCGCTGCCACCCGCGCACCAGCCGCGCGTCCGCCATCGATCAGGTCTTCCCCGCCGTCCACGTACAGGAACGGCACGCCCCGCTTGGCGAAGGCGAAATGGTCGGACCGGTAGTAGTAGCCGTTCTGCGGCGATGCTTCGGGTGTCGCAACACGGCCGACCTGCCGCAGCGCGGCATCGAGGAATGCGTCCAGCTGGCTCTTGCCGCCGCCGACCACCGTCACGTCACGCGCCGGTCCGGCAACCTGGAACGCGTCCATGTTGATGCCGCCCACGGTCTTGGACAGCGGGAACACGGGATTGGCGGCGTAATAATCCGCGCCCAGCAGTCCGGACTCTTCGGCCGTCACGGCCAGGAAAACCTGGGTACGTTCGGTCGGGCCTGCGCGGCGGTGAGCGGCTCCCAGTGCCACCAGCGCCGCCGTTCCGGTCGCGTTGTCCACCGCCCCGTTGCAGATGTTGTCGCCCGTTTCATCCGGCGTGCAGATACCCAGGTGATCCCAGTGCGCTGTGTGCATCACCACCTCGTCCGGCCGCGTGGTGCCGGGCAGCATGGCGATGACGTTGCGCGACTGGAACCGGCGGATGTCGTTTTCGAAGGAGGTGGAGGCCGCGAGGCCCAGCGGCACGGCCTTGAACCCGCGTTGCTTCGCCTGCGCAGAAAGCTGCGCCAGATCGCGTCCGGCGGCCTGCATGATCGCCTGCGCCACATCCTTTTGCACCCAGCCGTTCACCTGGGTGAGCCGCGGCGCATCAGGGCCGCGCTGCGCATGGGCCTGCGGCCCGGACCAGGAGGATTCCACCACATTCCAGCCATACGCCGCCGGAAAGGTGTCGTGCACGATGAGCGCGCCGGCCGCACCCTGCCGCGCGGCTTCCTCGAACTTGTAGGTCCAGCGGCCGTAGTAAGTCATCGCCCGCCCGCCGAATGGACCGTCCAGCGTTTCCATCTCGTAATCGGGATCATTCACCAGGATCACGGCGGTCTTGCCGCGCATGTCGACCCCTTCGTAATCGTTCCAGCCGCGCTCTGGCGCGTTGATGCCGTACCCGACGAATACCAGTTCGCTGGTGTCCAGCCGGGTCTGCTGATCCTCCCGGTAAGTGACGCCGACCCATTGGCTTGCAAAGTTGAAGCTGAGATTGGCGTTAGCGCCACTGACCGTGAGCGGCGCGTAATTCTTGCCGGTGATCTCGACCAGCGGCACTTCCTGTACCCAGGAACCGTTGTTGCCCGGCTGCAGCCCCGCTGCGCGGAACTGCTCGATGAGGTAATTGACCGTCTTTTCCTCTCCCGGTGTGCCGGGCGCGCGTCCTTCGAACTCGTCGGAGGACAGCGTGCGGGTTACTTCCACCATGGTTTCTCGGCTGATGTCACCCGGCGCGCTGACGGCTGGGATGTCGAGGCCTGCGGTGTCCTGAGCCGGAGTGGAAACGCAGGCTGCCAGAAGAAGCGCCGGCGCAGCGGCGATGGGGTTGTGGTATTTCAAGGTGGTGGTCTCCGGTATCCGACAGGTTGCGCCATTCTTTGCAGCCGGCCACCGTGAAAGCAAGCTGAACACCCCTTGCGTGAAGAAGGTGATCGGCGCAGGTGCGCCAGCATGGCGGCGAATTGGCAGGATGCGATCGCGCGGGCCGAGCGGCACGCGCCGTTCCTCGCCCGGCAGCTTGCCCGGTTCCCAGCAATTGCCGCGCTGTTGCGGGCAGGAGAGGCCGAGGCGGCGCTGAGGGCGGCCCATGCCGCAGGTGCCGGCGCCCCGGATACCGCCATCGCCCTGCGGCGCGAGCGCAGTGCATTGGCGCTGGCGCTGGGTATCGCGGACCTGGCGGCGGCTTTTCCGCTGGGCAGGGTCATGGAGGAACTGAGTGCCTTCGCCGATCAGGCGCTGGATCGCGCCATCGCGGCGGTCATTGCGAAACGCGCACCCAATGCCGCTGCGCAGGGGTTCACCGCACTTGCGCTTGGCAAGCATGGCAGCCGGGAGCTGAATTATTCCTCCGACATTGACCCGATCCTGCTGTACGACCCCGTAACGCTGCCGCGCCGCGAACGGGACGCTCCCGCCGACGCGGCGCAGCGGTATGCCCGCGACATCGTGCAGTTGCTGTCGGCCAATACGGCGGAAGGTTACGTGTTCCGCGTGGATCTGCGGCTCCGCCCGCAAAGCGAGGTGACGCCGCTGGCCCTGCCGTTCGATGCCGCCCTCTCGCACTACGAAGGAAGCGCCCTGACATGGGAGCGCGCCGCTTTCATCCGCGCGCGTGCGGCCGCAGGGGACTTGCGGCGCGGAGAGGATTTTCTCCGCGCCATCGACAGCTTCGTCTGGCGCCGCTCGCTTGACTTTGGCACCATCGACGAGGTGCGTCGCCTGACCCGGCGCATCCGCGACCGGCAGAGCGGTCCCGTTACGCCCGCACCGGGCTATGATGTTAAGCTTGGCCGGGGGGGTATCCGGGAAATAGAGTTCTTCGTGCAGACCCACCAGATGATCCATGGTGGGCGCAATCCTTCCCTGCGCGTCGGAAACACCCTGGACGCGCTTGTCAGCCTGGCGGAAGCGACGATCATTTCCACTGACACGGCCCGGAGGCTGTCAGCCAGCTACGAGGCGCTGAGAACGGTGGAGCATCGGCTGCAGATGGTGGACGACCGGCAGACGCACACTCTGCCGGAAGGGCCGGCGCTGGACAATGTCGCGCGTCTGGGCGGCTGGTCGGACGGTGCGGCGTTCCTGGCCCATCTGCGGGACATCTGCGCGCCTGTTGCCGAGTGCTACGACGCCTTGCTGGCGGAGGGACAGGAGGAGCATGCCAGGCCGGCGCCAGCCGATCCGCATGGTATTGCGGGCGCCGTGGCCGGCTGGAACGGAGGTCGGTTCCGCGCCTTGCGATCGGAAGCCGCTGCGCAGGCGTTCGATGCGGTACGGCCGCGACTGACCGCGGCTCTTCTGGCCGCGCCCGACCCGCTGGCCGCGACGTCTCGCATGGCGGCCATCCTCGAGCGGCTGCCGACCGCGATCAACACGTTCCGCTTGCTACAGGCACGGCCAGCGCTGTTTCAGTTGCTCACGGATATCCTTGCGCTTGCCCCACCGCTGGCCGACCGACTGGGGCGCCGCCCGGAACTGCTCGACGCCCTGATCGACCGCAGCGCCTTCGACCTGCCCGGCACTGCCGCGGAACTGGCTGCGCGCATGCGGCGCGCGGCACGCGGTAACAGCTACGAAGCCCGACTAGATGCCATCCGCATTGTCACTGGCGAGGTGCGGTTTGCGCTGGGTGTGCAGGTTATTGAAGGAGCGAATGATCCCCTTGCCATAGGCGCCGCTCTGGCACGGCTGGCCGAGGCCGGGCTGCAAGTGGCCTATGAAGCAGCCACAGAGCAGTTCGCAGCGGCGCATGGACGGATTGCGGGGGGCGAACTGGTCGTGCTGGCGCTTGGCCGGTTAGGCGGCGAATTGCTGACCCACGCATCCGATCTCGACCTCGTTTACCTGTTCACCGGCACCATTGATGCCGAGTCGGATGGCGGTCGCCCGCTGGGGGCGACGCTTTATTTCAACCGGCTCGCGCCGCGCGTCAGCGCAGCCTTGTCCGTTCCCACCGCGGAAGGCGCGCTGTACGAGGTGGATACAAGACTGCGCCCTCAGGGATACAAGGGGCCGCTTGCCACCAGTCTCGACGGCTTCACGCGCTATCAGCTTGAGGAGGCATGGACCTGGGAGCACATGGCGCTGACCCGTGCCCGCGTGGTGGCAGGCAGCCCGGCGGCCCGAGGAGCGGTGCGCGAAGTGATCGGGCAGGTTCTGCGCCGAAAGCGTGATCCCGTCACCCTGCGGGCCGACATTCTCTCGATGCGGGCCGATATGGCGGCACATAAGCCGCCTGCCGGGCCGCTCGACGCCAAGCTGCTGCGCGGTGGATTGGTCGACCTGGAGTTCATGGCCCACTATCTGCAGCTGCGTGCGGGCAATTGGTTCGACCCGGTTCTGGACCGGGCGCTCCGCAAGCTGTCGCAGCGTGAACTGCTCGCGCCCGAGGTGCGGCTGGCGCACGCTTTCCTGAACCGGTTGCTCATAGCGGCCCGGCTGCTGGCTCCTGACCTTAAGGAGCCGCACCCGGCAGCGGCCAAAGTGCTGGCGCGCAGCTGCGGACTGGAGGATTATCGCACGCTGCTCGGGCAGATCACCGCAGTGCGCACGCTCGTGGCGAGCGAGTGGCAGCGCGTCTTTGAGGAGGAGCTGGAAGTGACATGACCGACGAAGGATCGATTGGCGAAGGCGACCTGCTGCCGCAGTTTTCCTTGGCGACGCCGGAGGGCGGGGTGCTCACCCTCCATGATTTTGCCGGCAGGCCGGCGGTATTGTTCTTCTACCCCAAGGACGACACGCCCGGTTGCACCAGCGAGGCAAGGGATTTCTCCGACCTCAGGCCGGAATTTGATGAGATCGGTGTGACCTTGCTTGGCATCAGCAAGGACCCTGCCGATCGTCACCGCAAATTCATTGCGAAGCATGGGTTGGCTGTGCCGCTTGCCAGCGATCTGGCGGAACCCGGGCTGGCGGACGCGCTCGGCATCTGGGTTGATAAGTCGATGTATGGCAAAACATACAAGGGCATGTCGCGCACGACCTTTCTTGTCGATGGAGCGGGACGAATTGTGCGGACGTGGTTAAAAGTGAAGGTGAAAGGGCATGCCGCCGAAGTCCTCGCCGCCGCGCGGGCTCTTCACTCAAAAGCTTAGAACCGCCGAGTCATGCTGTGACTGGGCCAAACGGGGAACAAACAAGTAGGCGAATTAAGAAGCTGTTAGGAAACGCCCGGCTGAACATCTGCAGAAACGGGCGCCGCTTCAATTCGGCGCGGGGCAGTATCGGTTCGTCCCGACTGACACGGTTGGCTGTTGCCACACTGCACAGGCCCATGCTTAACCCCTCAAACAGCGGAGCAGGAAGTTGGTTCCCGCTTTGTAGATAAAAGTTTTCAGCCGCTTACCGGCGGCATTTTTTCGGGATCTGGGCGCTGCGGGGCGCCTTGAACAAAAGGGACGGGTTCGCATGGTATCCAGCACACGCAGAAGCGGACGTACGCGCGCGCTTTACGCATTGTTTGCGATGTTCGGCTCGCTTGCTGCGGCTCCTGCTTCGGCAGACAGCGCGCCGGTTTCCAGCCAGGCCACCGGCACCCTGATGGTCGCCACAACCCCGATGCTCAACGAAGACGCTTCCCCAACCGTAATCGGTGATGGAGACGCGCAATACCGGCAGCTTTACGCCCAGTGGCGCGCGCTTGACCGCAACGGCAACGCCCGGTCGCCGCAAAGCCATCTTCCGGCGATCGCCGTGCCGTCGGGGATGCCGCTGGGCGATGCCCGGCTTACCAGCAGGTTCGGGATGCGCACGCACCCGGTGCTTGGCGGGCGGCGCGAACATCACGGCATCGACCTGGCAGCGCCGACCGGCACACCGGTCTATGCGACAGCCGATGGCGTGGTCAGCATGGCCAAGTTTTTCGGCAGCTATGGCAATTACGTTCAGATCGAGCACGGCGGTGACATGCAGACCCGCTATGCGCACCTGTCCCAGATTGCGGTGCCGGATGGCGTCCGCGTCACCAAGGGTCAGCTTATCGGCTACGTCGGTTCGACCGGCCGTTCCACCGGCCCCCATCTTCACTATGAAGTCCGCATCGCCGGCGCACCGGTCAACCCGCTTCCCTACATGGCCGAAACCGACACGCAGCGGCAGTTTGCCCTGGTGGTCGATGAAAATGGACCGAAGGGCGGGCCTCAGTAAGGGGCACGGCAGCGCGGGTCATTCGCGTAAGCCTTGGCTGCCTCATGCGGCTCCGCTGTCCAGCGGGGCCGTTTTTTGTTGAGCGGACCGGCTCGCCGGGTACATTGATCAACTGACAGCAGCGGCGCGCCAGACGTCGCAGCCCACGGGAGATCACGATGCACCCAATCCAGCACGCCGCCACTCGCCCGGACCACCCGGCGATCATCATGGCGCCTTCGGGCGACACGATGACCTATGCCGAACTTGACAAAGTCGCCAACCGGTTCGCCCAGTGGCTCCGGGCAAACGACCTCAAGCCAGGTCACACGGTCGGCATACTGCTGGAAAACCGGATGGAGTATCTGCCACTCGCCTGGGGATCGCAGCGTTCGGGCACCGTGCTGGTGCCGATCTCAACCCATCTGACGGCGGAGGAAACGGCTTACATTCTGACAGACAGCGGTGCCAAGGTGCTGGTCTCCTCCGCCCGTTTCGCGCCGCTTCTCATGCAGTTGCGCGAGGCGTTGCCGGATTTGCGGGTGCTGGTTTTCGACGACGGTGGCGAACACGACGCCGCGGCCGTTCTGGCGGCGCAGTCCGCCGAACCGATTGCGGACCAGCAGGCGGGCTACGACATGCTCTACTCGTCCGGAACCACCGGCCGGCCAAAGGGCATCAAGCCTGCCGCGCCTCCGGACCCCGATCCTATGGCCGCCAACCCGCTCGTGATGTTGGTGGCGGGCGGGTTCCGCTTCCCGGCTGACGGCACTTGCGTATACCTGTCTCCGGGGCCGCTCTACCATGCCGCGCCCCTGCGTTGGGCCATGACGGTGCATCGGCTGGGCGGCACGGTTGTCGTGATGGAGCGGTTCGACCCCGAAGGCGCTTTGCAGGCGATCGAACGCCACCGCGTCAACTCGAGCCAGTGGGTGCCGACCCACTTCGTGCGGATGCTGAAGCTACCCGAGGAGGTGCGCAGCAGATACGACCTGTCCTCGCACCAGCGGGCGGTGCATGCCGCGGCGCCCTGTCCGCCCGACGTGAAGCGGGCGATGATCGACTGGTGGGGGCCGATCATCTTTGAATACTACGCTGGATCGGAAGGGAATGGCCTAACTCTCGCCACCAGCGAGGAATGGCTGGAACATCCCGGAACGGTCGGGCGCCCCATCTACGGCGCCCTGCATATTTGCGATCCGGATAGCGGTGCCGAACTGCCACGGGGCGAGACGGGGCTGGTTTACTGGGATGCGCCGCAGCCGTTCGAATACCACAACGATCCTGCCAAGACGGCGGAGGTGACTCACCCCCGGGGTTGGACCACGCTGGGCGACATCGGCTATCTGGACGAGGACGGCTTTCTCTATCTCACTGACCGGGCGTCGCACATGATCATCTCCGGCGGGGTCAACATCTACCCGCAGGAGATCGAAAACCTTCTCGTCACGCATCCTGCCGTTGCCGATGTTGCGGTGATCGGTGCTCCCGACGCCGAAATGGGGGAGCGGGTGATAGCGGTCGTTCAGTTGACCGATCCCGCCGCCGCTGGCGAGGCGATGGCACAGGATCTTCTGAGCTTTATGGCGCTTCATCTCAGCCGGATAAAGTTGCCCCGGCAGATCGACTTTCGCCCCGAACTCCCGCGCGAGGCGAATGGAAAATTGTACAAGCGCAAACTGCGCGATGAGTATGCCCAGCGGGCAACCCAGTCACCGATTGAAACGCCGCGCGCGTTTCGGACCCTCAGCAGCCAAAAGTAGGGTCTTTACCGGGCGACCGAACTGATGAGGGCGCGTTCCAGGTCTTCCTGCCGGTAAGGCTTGGCGACCGTGTGAGCTTGCGGGAACGGTGTCTCCCGCCCTCCGTAGCCGGTGGCAAAAACGAAGGGAACGCCGCGCGTGCTGAGCACTTCTGCTACCGGGAAGGACTCCGCCCCGCCCAGATTGACGTCGAGGATGGCCAAGTCGAATTCTCCCACCGCCGCCGCAGCCGTGGCTTCTTCGAGACGGGCGTAGGACCCGGCGACTTCGCAACCAAGGTCTTCCAGCATGTCTTCCAGATGCATGGCGACAATCGGCTCGTCCTCGACCACCAGAACCCGTTTGCCCCGCAGCGCGCTCATCGCGCCACCTCCGGCAGCGGTGCATCAACGGTGCAGACGACACCTGTCGCGTGGTAATCGATTCGTACAGAGCCGCCAAGTTCCGCGGCCAGGCCGCGTTCCAGCATGCGGCTGCCGAACCCGCGCGCAGCCGGCGGGTCGACACGCGGCCCGCCATGCTCCTGCCAGCGAAGACGCAGACGGCCGTCGCCCGTTGTCCAAACCACTTCCACATGGCCGTCCGGCAGGCTGAGCGCGCCGTACTTTACCGCGTTGGTGGCCAGTTCGTGCATCGCCAGGCTGAGCGAGACGGCAGTTTTCGGATCAAGAGGAAGATCGGGGCCAGCAATCCGGAAGACCCCCTCGCGCGACGCGTGCGGCGCCAAAGCGTCGTCGATTACCCGGCGCATTGGCGCATTTTCCCACCGTGTGCGGGTGAGAAGATCGTGCGTTCCCGCGAGCGCGGAAAGCCTGCCTTCGAGAGCCCGGCGCAGGGTCGGCTCCGCGCCCTTGAGTGTTTGTCCGGCGATGCCCTGAACAATTGCCAGCAAATTCTTGGCCCGGTGATTCAATTCGTCGATCAGGAGCTGCTGGTGGCGCTCTGCCGCTTTCTCTTCGGCAATGTTGCGTGCCTCGATGACGGTGCCAACCGGCTCTCCATTGTCATTCAGCACGGCGCTGGCAGTAAAATAGACTGGGTAGAACGATCCATCGGGGGCAACGAAAAGTTCCTCGCCCGAAACCTGTGCGCGCTCTGGAAAGGCGCGGTCGATGGGGCATTCCGCAGCCGGATAGTGGCTTCCGTCCGGCTTCTTGCAGTGAATGACATCATGCAGGCGCCGACCCACCAGATCCCCAAAGGGATAACCCGTCAACTCCTCCGCAGCCGTGTTGGCGTAAACGCAGTGCTGCTGCTCATCCATCATGAACACCGCCATGCGGGTATTGGCAAGGATCGCGTCGAGCCGGCGGCTTGTATCGCCGAGCCTTTCCAGCGCCCGCCGCTCCTTGTCCAGATCAAGGGTGGCAACAACCCCGCCAAGCAGCGTGCCGTCGTCATCGCGGATGGCCGACGCGACGAAGCGCAGCCAGACCTTCTGTCCGTCTCCCCGCTGGTAAAGCGCCTCCATCTCCGATCTCTCGGCGTCTTCCATGATGATCTTGGCCAGCGGGTACTCGTGGCCTTCCACTCTCCGGCCGTCGGGATGGTACGCGATCCATTCGCCGTATTCCTCCGGCCGGGAAGAGGGCAGCACCGGATGCTGCAGGATTTCTTCGACCCTGCTGTTGCCGCCGGTGATGCGGCCGAACTCGTCGGCAAACACCAGGCCCACCGGCACGGCCCGCAGCACGGCGCGCAGTCGTGCCTCGCTTGCCCGCAGACGATTCTCCGCTTCGATCCGGTCGGTGACGTCGTGACTGAGAAGCACGACCTCGCGGACCTGGCCGGCCTCGTCCTTGATCGGAAAGCCGACCGTTTCCAGCACCGGGGCCGCGCCGTGGCCCGCAAGGCGGGCGCCAGAGTGCCGCGAAGGCGGGGCGCGCCGCACCTTGCCGGAAAAGACCTCCTCCAGCGCTGTGCGATAGCCCTTTTCCCGAACCTGCGGATCGCGCAATACGTTGTATTGCATCAGGACGTCCGACGGCAGGCCGAACGCCTTTTCGACAGCCGGGTTGACCTGCAGGGTGTTGCCCAGGGTGTCGAACACCTGGATCATCGCGGGCGATTGTTCGAACAGGGCGCGAAAGCGTGCCTCGCTGTGGGTCAGCGACAGCTGCACCCGGGCGCGCTCGACGGCGGCCCAGCTTCGTTCCGCCACTTCGCGAACCTGCGCGATGTCGTCCTCTGACCAGCGCCGCGGACGGGAGCAATGCAGGAACATGAGGACCACCAACCGGCCCCCTTTGACCAGCGGCACCACCAGTTGCGAGCGCAGCCCGATAGCGGCATAGACGCCCTGTGCGGCCAGTTCGGCGCAACGGGGGTCTGTGTCGACATCTTCGATCACGACCGCTCGTCCAGCCTGACATTCGGGCAGGAAGAAGTCACCGTAGTCACTGATCAGATGACGCCCGGCGAGCGGCATCATGTCCGGCGCCGTCCAATCCTCCTCTATGAAGGAGTGGAGGCCGTCGGCCTCCAGCTCGGCATAGCCGACCCGGTCCACCCCCATGTGCAGCGCCAGCGCACGTGTGGCGGCGGCCTTGATCGCCTTGGGATCGGTCAGATCGCGCAATTGTTCGGACAGGTCGAGCTGCAGCTGCAGCCACTCAGCTGCCCTGGCGAGGTCGGCGTCCGCCCTGTTGCGCTCCAGCGCGGTGGCGACGTGCCCGCCGAGAATGTGCAGCATTTCCCGCTCACCCGGTGAGAACGGTTTCCCGCGACGCGCAAAGCCGAGGATGCCGATGAGCCGGTCCTGTGCCATGAGCGGCACGGCCTTGTAGGTGTCGAAACCCGCCTGGCGGAGGAAGATATCGCGCGGATCGGTGGATGCCTGGATGCCAGTCCTGTGCACCGCTTTGTTTGTGCGGACAACTTCGCCGCACATGCCTTGAACGGTGTCCGGCCTTGCCGCCGTCTCTTCTTCGGCTGGCGACAGGCCGGCCGCCGCAGCCAGGCGCCCTCCCTTGCGATCCTGTGCGAAATAAAAGCAGGCGTTCAACGCGAAGCCATCGGCCAGCGTCTCCAGCAACTGCCGCATCATGCTACGCGCATCGCTGGCCGCCAGCAGCCCCGCCGATGCCCGCGCCAGCAGCGTAAGCCGGCGGCTGTGCTTTTCCGCGCGCGCCTGCTGCGCTTCGGCAAGAGCCTGGGTGCGACGCAGTTCCAACTGCCCCATGACCTGCTGCGCCAGCATGGCCATGGACCGCTTCTGGCGTTCCGTAATGCCGGCGGGCCGCGGCGCCCGGTCGAGAACGCAAACCGTGCCAAGCGGCAGGCCGTCGGCAGTTTTCAGCTGCGCGCCGGCATAGAAACGCAGGCCGTCTTCCGCATCGACCAGCGGGTTGTTCGCGAAGCGCGGATCATCCTTCAGGTCGGGCACAACCATGATTTCGGGCTGCAGAATTGCATGCCGGCAGATCGAAACATCAAGCGGCAGAGTGTCCGCCCCGATGCCGACCTCTGCCTTGAACCATTGGCGGTCGGAAGCGATGAAGTTGACGACACCGATCGGCGCATCGAACAAGTCAGCGGCAAGCGCAGCGATATCGTCGAACACCTGTTCGCGGGCACTGCCCAGAATGCCATACCGTTCAAGCGCGACGAGGCGGTCTTCTTCACGCCAGTCGGACGATGCCCAAACAGTCAGCTGCCCCAGCTCTTGCGCCGTTCGCGAACTCATCGAAGCTTCAGTTCCTCTGCCCTGTGCCCCCGGCGCTCTACCGCCGCAGGCCATGGCAGCTTACGGGTTCTGAGGCAATAAGGGTAAAGGGTAAGCACCTGGAAGCCCGGGTTTGATCCTCCTGCATGCAGGCGACTGCACGCAGGAGCATCAAGCCTCAGAATTCCACACTGACCCTGCCATACAGGAACCGGCCGTTGAAGCCTGCGGGAGAGAAGTTGCTGTAGGGAAGAAACAATCCATTCTGGCCGAAGTTGGTTCCCCCGATTATTCCGGCAAAAACAGGATCAGGATAGGTATCGAACAGATTGTTCGCGCCCACGGCGATCTCCAGCGCGTTGAACGGCCGGGCGCGCACCTCAAGGTCGGTTACCCACTGCGGGGCAAGCGTCTGATCGGTGGCGGCCTGTCCGCCGGCGATTTGCCGGTTCGTCTCGGCTCCGGGGACAAGAACCCTGCCATAGCGGTTGGCACGGGCCGTGATGCCGAAGATGCCGTAATCCCAGTCCACCCCAAGGTTGATCTTGTCCCGCGGCTGCCCGTCCGTAAGGCGCAGGGATTCCTGCCGGCCGAACAGATCCAGCCCGAGGTTTCGTTGCGCGTCATCCAGGAACTGCGCCCGGCTGCGGATGTCGGTGTTGGTCCGCGCGTAGCTGGCGGTGAGCGAGAAGTCTCCGAGCCCAAATCCCGGCAGCCGGTAAGTGCCGACCACTTCGAAACCTTCCGTGCGGGTGTCGATACCGTTAATGAAGAACCGGGCCGAGGTGATATCATTAAATCCGGCGGCCTGAAGAGCGGCGCGCACCAGCGGGCCTTGCAGGTTTTCGGTGATCACAATGCGGTCATCGATGTCGATGCGGTAGTAGTCGGCGGTGATGTTAAGGCCGGGGATCATGGAAAAAGTCACGCCGGCCGACAAATTGGTCGACTTCTCCGCATCCAGCGGCGCCGACCCGAGTGTGACCGCAACCGGATCCGATACCGCAAAAGTACCGATTTCAAGCAGCACGCCGTTCACGTTGTTGGTCGACGATGTGGCGTAGAACTGTTGCTGCAGCGACGGCGCGCGGAACCCGGTCGACGCCGAACCACGCACCGCCAGCCCTTCGATCGGCGCCAGCCGCAAGGCAACCTTGCCGTTGGCGGTGTCGCCGAAATCGCTGAAATCCTCGTACCGGCCGGCAAGCTGGACGGTCAGCATGTCGAAGAACACCGATTCCAGTTCGAGATAGGCCGCCTTGCTGTCGCGGCTGGCGTCGACCTCGTTCGCCGGGCGGAAACCCGGGAACACCTGCGCTCCGGCCGGGGCACCGTTGGCGGCGAACGGTCCTGACAGATAGCTTTGCGGATCGCCCGCTTCGATCTTGTAGTTTTCGTCCCGGTATTCCGCCCCGAAGGCGATCGACAGCCCGTCGCCGATGCCGAGGTCGAATGTGCGCTGGATGTCGAGATTGACCGTCGTCTGCCCGAACTTGAGCGTGCCCGCGTCGAAACGGCGCTGGCTTGCCTGACCGAACGACGTGTTGAAGCTGTTCTCCACATTGAAGTTTAGCGTGTTGGCGCCATACACGGCGGACAGGTCGTAGTTCCATCCGGCCACATCGCCGCGAATGCCTCCGGCGATGGCCCGGTCGCGGATCTCCGTGACGATCAGCGGCAGGAAGCCGTCAGGGTAGAACGGCACGAAGGCGGTGGTGGAGGCGGAGAAATCGCGGTTGCGGGCATCGTTGGCGCGGCGATAGAACCCGGCGCTTTCGCTGTCGCGCAGGCCATAGCTGCCAAACAGGTACAGTTCTGCCGCCGGAGTCAGTTCGTAGCCTGCATTGACGAAGAAGTTGAAGTCCGAAACTTCGGGATCGCCATAGCGATGGTTGAACCGGTCAAACCCCACCTCGCGCGGGTCCACAGCGGTGCCGATCAGCGGATATTGCCGCCGCGGGTCGGGGCCGGAACGGTTGGTGTCCTCCCGATCCTGGAATTGCGCGGTGAGGTTCAGGTAACCGCCAGGCCCGACGGGCAGCCCGAAGTTGGTTGCCAGGGTAATGGTCTCGCCATCGCTGCGTTGCCGGTCCCCCGTGACGTTCAGCTGGTACGCCGTGTTGTTTCCGGTCCCGCCGGCGGCGGTGTTGACCACCGGCTGTCCACCGGCGAGCACCAGGCCGTCAACTTCGGGTACTCCTCGCAAGGTCGTTTCGTACCGGCCATAGGTCACTTGAGCCTTGCCCCCCTCTGCCCGCCGAAGCTGCACGTTGATGACGCCGGCGATGGCGTCCGATCCATACTGCGACGCAGCACCGTCGCGCAGTACCTCGATCCGCTCGATGGCGATGGGGGGAATGGTGTTGAGGTCGACAGCGGCGGAACCGCGCCCGACAGAACCGTTGATGTTCAGCAGCGCGGAGGTGTGCCGCCGCTTGCCATTCACCAGCACCAGTGTCTGATCCGGACCAAGTCCGCGCAGGTTGGCGGGGCGGACGGAATCGGTGCCATCGGTGATCGAGGGTTGCGGGAAGTTGAAGGACGGCACCAGATCGCGCAGGAGCCGGTTGGTGTCGGTGAAGCCTGACTGGGCGAGTGCTTCGCCGCCGATTACGTCGATCGGCACCGGGCTGTCGGCTACGGTACGGTCCTGTCGCCGGGTACCGGTCACGACGATCTGGTCCTGCGGCGCGGCCTCGCCCGCGGCGCTGGGCGAGCCCGGCGGCACCAGGTCGCTTTCCTGCGCCGCGGCCGCCTGCGGCAGGGTGATGGCAAGAGCCAGAGTGGCTGCTCCGGCAGCAAGAAGCGCGTGATAGCTCATCCGAAAATCCCCACAGCCTGTTGTTCAGCAACAATGTGGCACGTGGTGTCTTCGCGGAGCAACTCTTATGTTCGTCCGCTGCGGTCTTCTGACACGCTATGTTGCGCCTGCGTTACAGTCGCGCGACGTTTGCCACTTTCCAGTGGACTGATGCCGAAGGGACGATGAGCGGCGCAACCAGGCCGGGCCAACGAAAAAGGGCGGCTCCGCGAAGAGCCGCCCTTTCGAAGAAGCGGGGAAAACCAGCCGGATCAGCGCTTGGAGAACTGGAAGCTCTTGCGCGCCTTGGCCCGGCCGTACTTCTTGCGTTCCACAACACGCGGGTCACGGGTCAGAAAACCTGCCGCCTTGACGGTCGAACGCAGCGCGGGTTCGAACTTTGCCAGTGCCTGGCTGATGCCGTGCTTCACGGCGCCCGCCTGACCGGACAGGCCGCCGCCGCTGACGGTGGCAATCACATCGTACTGACCCTGGCGTTCGGTGATGGCGAACGGCTGATCGATGATGAGGCGCAGCGTCGGGCGGGCAAAGAACTGTTCCTGATCCCGGCCGTTGATCGTGACCGTGCCCTTGCCCGGCTTGATCCACACGCGCGCAACCGCGTCCTTGCGCCGACCGGTTGCGTAGGCCCGGCCTTGGGCGTCGAGTTCCTGTTCGCGCAGCGGCGCGTCGGAGGAACGGGCAACATCGGCGGCACCCGCGTCGGGCGCATTGCCCGCGATGTCCTTGAGGTCCGACAAATCGGACACGCTTTTCGTATCTTCGGCCATTATGCGGTCGCCTTGTTCTTGCGGTTCATTGCGGCAACATCGAGCTGGGCAGGAGCCTGTCCGGCATGGGGATGCTCTGTCCCGGCGTACAGGTGCAGCGCCTTCATCTGCTGTCGGCCGAGAGGGCCACGTGGCACCATGCGCTCAACAGCCTTTTCCAGAACCCGTTCGGGAAAGCGGCCTTCCAGCACCTTGGCCGGCGAGGTTTCCTTGATGCCGCCGATGTGACCGGTGTGGCGGTAGTACCGCTTGTCCTGAAGCTTGTTGCCGGTAAAGCGCACCTTGTCGGCATTGATGACGACAACATGATCGCCGCAATCGACGTGCGGAGTGTAGCTCGGCTTGTGCTTGCCGCGCAGGATATTGGCGACGATCGCCGCCAGCCGACCCACGACGAGGCCGTCCGCATCGATCAGATGCCACTGTTTTTCCACCTCGGCCGGTTTGATCGACCGCGTGGTCTTGTGAAGCGCCTTCATGGCTGGTCCTTGTATCCGTTCGCCTTCATGCGTCACCCCCGCGCGTGAGGCCCGGCGGCATGCTGGCATGGCGGCTGATGTTGTAGCCCGCACCCTGGGGAGGTGACGGCTCTGACCGCGGCCGTTTGCGTGGCAAATGCTCGGAAGTCAAGTCAATCCGCCACTCACCGGCAAGGTAAAATAATACCCTATGACATAGCTAGCAGCTTCCAGGCGGTGGCGCAGCGGCCCCGATGGCTTCTATCTTCCCCGTCGAACTGCATCTATTCTCCCATGCTGTTCGCCGTACCCGGAGACGCAAGATGACTGCCATTCAAGAGGCGCGGACTGCCACCGTTTATCGCATGGTCATGCCGGATCACATCTGCCCCTACGGGATCAAGACCATTGATCTGCTGAAGCGGGAGGGGTTCGCGATCGACGATCATCATCTTGCCACCCGCGCGCAAACGGATGCCTTCAAAGCGCAGTATCAGGTCCAGACCACGCCCCAGACCTTTATCAATGGAGTGCGGATCGGCGGTTACGACGACCTTCGCGCGCATTTCGGCAAATCCGTGTCGAAGGAGGGTGACCTCAGCTACCAGCCGGTGATCGCCATCTTCGGCATCGCCCTGCTGGTGGCCATGGCGATCAGCTGGTACGTGTTCCAGAACGTGTTCACCGTCCAGGCGGCTGAATGGTTCGTCAGCGTTTCGATGTGCCTGCTCGCCGTGCAGAAGCTGCAGGACGTCCGCAGCTTCTCGACCATGTTTCTCAACTACGACCTGCTGGCGCGGCGGTGGCCGCGCTATGGTTACATCTATCCATTTGGCGAGGGGCTGGCGGGCGTTCTGATGGTGGCGCACGCGCTGCCGATCGTTTCCGTCCCCGTGTCACTGTTCATCGGCACGATCGGCGCGATCAGCGTGTTCAAGGCGGTTTACATCGACAAGCGGGAGCTGAGGTGCGCCTGCGTCGGCGGAAACAGCAATGTGCCGCTGGGGTTCGTGTCGCTGACGGAGAACCTGTTCATGATCGGCATGGGCCTGTG
The DNA here is from genome assembly GCF_022605525.1 of Porphyrobacter sp. GA68. Taxonomy (GTDB): domain Bacteria; phylum Pseudomonadota; class Alphaproteobacteria; order Sphingomonadales; family Sphingomonadaceae; genus Qipengyuania_B. The sequence continues at coordinate 352,903 of NZ_JAKQYJ010000001.1, read as the reverse complement.
GATGGGCGGCAGGGCGCTAGGCTGGATTGCGGTCTGATCCCGCGACGGGGACCCGCCACCGTTTCAACGCCTGTCAGATCTCTGGCGCGTTGTGTCCAGTGCAAGCCTGCCCCGATCGCTCGCTTATCCTTAACCTCTCATAGAGAATGCGCGTTTCCAGCAGGTTGGCGATGCGCAGGCCGATCTCGATGACGTCGAATGGCTTTGACACGAAATCCTTGGCTCCCAGTGCAAGCGCTCGCCGCCGCGCGGGCAGGGTGGTGTCGGCCGTCAGGACCAGGACGGGGCGAAACTCGTCAGGGCGATCGTGCCTGGCAAACGCTTCGAGCAGTTGAAACCCGTCCATCTCGGGCATCATCAGGTCAAGCAGGACCAGATCCGGGTCGAGATCGACATACGCCGCCAGCGCCTTGGTCGGATCGGTCAGGCAGGTGATCTCGCGATACCCTTCCCGTTCCAGCAGGCTGCGCAGCAGCAGGACATTGGCTTGTTCATCATCAATCACGAGGATCCGACGAGACTGTATCTCGGCTCCGCTGATCAGGTTTGCGGACATGCAAATGGCTCCCCTGGGAATTTTGCGGCATCGGTGGCTGGGTCGCGGGCAGTCGCATCCGCGCAAGGCAGGGTGAACCAGAACCGCGCGCCCGGTTTCGCCGCTTCGTGGCCGATGGCCCCGTTCATCGACTCCACCAGGCTTTTTGACAGCGCGAGGCCCAGGCCTGTTCCCTCCACCCGGGCGCGATCTTCCTGATCCAGCCGGTCGAAAGCGGTGAACAGCCGCGGCACAGCGGACGGGCGGATGCCGGCGCCGTCATCTTCTACCTCGACCCGCACCGCGCCGGCGATTGTGCGACAGGACAGGCGAACGCGCGTCCCGGTGCGGTGGTACTTCGCCGCATTGGCCACAAGATTGAGGATCACCTGAATGACGCGGCGGCGGTCGGCGAGCGCGGTTGCAAGCTGGTCACAGGGCGCAAGGTCGAAGCGGAGCCCCGCCGCCGCCACGATGGGCGCGGCGAGGCCGTACACCTCTTCCAGAAGGGCACCCATCTCGATCGGCTCCAGCGCAAGTTCCGCACCGCCCGCCTCGATGCTGGAAATATCGAGCAGGTCGTTGATCAGCGCCAGCAGATGTCGCCCCGCCTTCATGATCTGTCCAATCGCCGATCGGTGCTGCTCGGCAAACTGTTCTTCGTCCAGTTCCAGCAACTGCCCGAAGCCGAGAATGGCGCTCATCGGGGTGCGCAGTTCGTGGCTGGTGCGCGACAGAAATGCGCTTTTGGCAAGGTTGGCGGCGATCGCCTCCTCGCGCGCCAGCCGCAGGGCCTCTTCGGACCGGCGGCGTTCGCTAATGTCGCGCGTCACCTTCGCAAAGCCGCGCAAGTTCCCTTCGCCATCGCGCAGCGCAGTGATGACCACATTGGCCCAGAACCGCGAGCCGTCTTTGCGCAATCGCCAGCCCTCGTCCTCTGCCGTGCCCGCCTGCCGCGCTTGGGCCAGCATCTTCTGCGGCACGTCGTCGCGGGTTTCGGGAGGGTAGAACCGGCTGAAATGCTGCCCAAGGATTTCCGTCGAGGTCCAACCCTTGATCCGCTCTGCCCCCAGATTCCAGCTGGCCACCGTTCCGTCGATATCAAGTGCGAAGATGCCGTAGTCGCGGACCTGTTCCACCACCAGGCGGAAGCGTTCTTCACTCTCGCGCAGCGCGTGCTCGCGGGCGCGCAACAGGGCGCTGGCACGGGTCAGGCGGCGGGCGAGCCGGCCAAGTTCGTCCGCCTCGCCCGGCAGGTCGGCCAACGGCTCGGCGCGTGCCAGCTTGCCGGCGTTGCGCTCCAGCATGCGGACACGGCGCACGATGCCGGTCGAAAACAGGTATACCGCCGCAAGGCTGCCCAACACCCCGACCACCGCGCTGACCGCGGTCACCGCGAGAAAGCGGTCGCGTACCGCCTCTACGCGCGACATGCGCTGGTTCAGCAGCACGCTTTCGCGTTGCTGGAGATCCTCGATCTGCTGCCGCATGCGGTCGAGAACGAGTTTGTTCGCCGTCAGCGCAGCCGTCAGGGCGTCGTCATCGGTCCGGGGCGCTGCCGCATCGCTGACGAGCAGGACGATCTGCGCCAACCCGTCACGCTTGCGCACGGAAAGCCGGCGCAGTTCCTCGAACTGGCTGCGCACGATCGGATCGCGGATCGTGGTGTCCAGCCGGTCCATGATGCGCGGCAGCTGGGCCTCGGCCTGGGCGTAGGATTGCAGAAAGCGTTCTTCGCCGGTCAGCACGTATCCCCGCACGCCGGCCGCCGCCTCCGCCAGCATTGCGTGCGCCTGATAGGCATCACGCTGAATGGCAAAGGCGCGGCGCACGTCTGCCTCCGCCCGCGCCTCCGCCATGCTCGCCAGATAAAGCGACACCAGCGCGACCAGCAGCACCGCAAGGGGCAGGGCCACCACCACGAGCCCCTTGAACGCGAGCGGCCGGTCCGACCAGAACCGGGTCAGCGATCTGGCGCGCCTTGCGGTGGTCACAGGTTATCCGTGCGCTGCACGCAGTTGCGTCGCCAGCACGGCGGCCTGCGTGCGGTCGGCGACGCCCAGCTTGCCGATGATGCGTTCCACATGGGCCTTGACCGTGGCGGGACTGATGGCCAGCGTCCGGGCGATCTCCTTGTTGGTCATGCCTTGCGAAACGAGTTCAACCACTGTCTGCTCGCGCGCGGTCAACAGGTCGCGCAGATCCCCGGCCCGTGCCGGAGAAGCGGTATCGCGCAGGGCAGCATTGACGAGGTCGAGCGGAATCGCCGACTGGCCGGCAAGAACCTGGCCAATCGCCGCCGTCAGGTCACCGATTGCGGTATCCTTCAGAACATAACCTGCCGCCCCCGCCGACAGCGCTTCGCGGACATAGGCGGGCATTTCGTGCAGGGTCAGCATCAGGACCTTGACGGGCAGGTCCAGCGCAGCGATCCGCCGCGTTGCCTCAAGCCCGTCGATACCCGGCCCAAGCCGCACATCCATCAGTACGACGTCCGGCACCAGCGATTGCGTCAGTTCCACCGCCTCTTCGCCGGTGGCAGCGACCCCGACCACGTCCGCCCCGCTGCCTGCGAGCACAGCCTTCAGCCCCTCGCGGGCAAGCTGGTGATCGTCGACGATCAGGATCCGGGGTCGGTCGCGAGGCGGGCTTGCGTCCATTATGCCCTCGCCGGAAGTCGCGCCGTCACAGTGACACCGCCTGCCTTGCCCGCACGCCAGTCCAGGCTGCCGCCAATGGCGGCCATCCGCTCGCGCATGCCGTCCACCCCTACGTGCAAACCTTGCCTCGTATCCTGCGGGCAAACGTTTTCCCCGACACCTGAGCCGCTGTCGCAGATCCGCAGCAACAGCGTGGCATCAAGGGGGCTCTGACGCAGTTCAACGGTGACGGCGCAAGATCCGCCGGCGTGTTTGCGGATGTTCGTGAACGCTTCCTGCGCCACCCGGAAAAACGCGGTCTCCACAGGCGGCGGCATTCTTGCAGGAAGCTGGGCAATCGCGAGACGCACCGTGAACCCGTCCGCTTCCAGCCCCTCCGCCAGCGCACGGAGCGCTGCTTCCAGACCGAGATCGTCGAGCAGTGTCGGGCGCAACCCGCCGATCACGCCGCGCAGCTCGGCAACCAGCTGCCGGGCAACCGCAGCCAGGCGCGCCCGCTCCGCTGCGGGAAGATCCTCTTCCTGCCCGGCGCGCGCGCCTTCCAGCATGCGCGCCAGCGCGGTCGCTGTTTGCGCGACGCCGTCATGCAGGTCGCGCGAGACGCGGCCTCGTTCTTCCTCTTGCGCGGAAAAGATACTGCCGACCAGCAGTTCGAGCCGCTGCTCCCGTTCGCGCAGGGCGGCGAGCAAAGCGGCCCGTTCCTCTTCCCGCCGGATACGGTCGATGGTCGCCCCCATCAGTTCAAGATGCATGGCGAAGGCGTCGCGATCCTCCTGATCGGCGATGTCGTCGGCGCAGGTGATGCCTGCCACGCTGAGCCACGCCAGCGGCTCGCGCCGCGGACCGGGGGCAGTGATGGCGATGCCGTCGCCTGCGGGACCGAAGGTGACTGCAGCAGATTGGCGCCCGAGGAAGAATGCCACGCGTTCGGCGCAGCGGCGCAGAACGGGCTCGATACTGGTGGCATCTGCCTCAGCCAGCTCCCTGCCGGCCATGGACAGCAACCGCATGCGAGCGGCCCGCGCTTCGGCCGCGCGATAAAGCTCGCGCAGCTCCGCGATGGTTTCAAGCTGAGGTGACAGGGCGGCAAGCTCGTGTCGCATGGGGGCAACCTAACTGGTCGTCCGTAAAGTGCATAGGCCATGTGGCCTAGGCCGGAAGGCAAGCCGAGCGGCGGATTTCGACGGGCGCGTCGCTGCTTAACTCCACCCGGCCAAGGGACACCTGTCCCCCAGCAGATCAATCCACCCATCGGTCCGCTCGCGCGGGACGGTGACGAAATGGAGACAGCACATGAAGTATTTTCGCTCAACCGCCCTTGCCCTGGCCGCCGCCGTGCCGCTGACGGTGATCGCTGCGCCGGCCTTGGCGCAAACCCGGGCAACCACTGTTGAAACCACCGGTGAAGCGGTCGCGCTTTACGCGCCCATCACGGTGGCAGAGGTGGAGGCGGCGCAGCGCCAGTGGGGCGACGCGCTGGTCGCGATCTCGACCGCCTACGACCGCGAGGGACGGGAAGCTGCCACCCGCCTGGCGGAACAGGCAATCGACACCGCCTATGCCTACGACATGGGCCCGGTGCTGTTCAAGCCGACGCTGACGGTGGCGCCGCAGACCTTTCGGACCGACCGCGAGGGCGCGCTAGCCTACTTCGTCGGCGGTAACACCAATTACGCCGGCGATACCGGGTTCGCGTTGAAGGGTTGGCGGCAGTACGCCGTGGAGAACACCGGCATCGTCATCACCGGCAATTCCGCCATTTCCATGGGTCTGGTCACGTTCACCGATGCGCAGGGCAACCGCACAACCGTTGACAAGACCTGGGGCTTTGTACGCGGACCTGACGGCAGGCTGCGTATCATGCTGCACCACTCTTCACTGCCGTATCAGCCGGGCTGACCCGGCATGGCAGTCCGGCCGCAGGCGCTTGTCCCCCCGCCTGCGGCCGGACCATCCCGATAAACGCCGCCGGTCAGGCGGACAGACACAGAAAGCATTCCAATGCCCGTCAAGACTTTCGGCGCGCTTGCCGCGTCAACGCTCGCGCTCGCTTGCGCCACCCCGGCGCTGGCTCAGGACGCCGGCACCGTTCAGCTCAAAGGCTTCGTCACCGGCGTATTGCCTGACGGAGAAATCACCGATGTGCGGATCGACAACATTCCGCTTCCCGCCGGATCGCAGGTGCGCGCGACCGACTCGGTCGTTCCCACCATCGCGCTTGAATACTTCCTGTCGCCTAATTTCTCGCTGGAGACGATTTGCTGCGTCACGCCGCATGACGTGCGCGGCACCGGCGCGCTGGCGGGCGCCGAACTGGTCGACAACGCCATCATCCTTCCTGCGACCGTCACCGCCAAGCTGCACCTGCCGCTTGATGGAGGCATAAAGCCGTATGTCGGCGCAGGTCCGACGTACTGGTTCATCTTCGGCGAGGATGTCGGGGCGGCTGCCGCGGCGCTCGGTGCGACAAGTGTGGATCTGTCGGATGAGTTCGGCTTCGTGCTGCAGGGCGGGGTTGATATTGCCCTCAATGATCGCGGCCTTGGCCTGTCGCTCGATGCCAAGCGGTACTTCATCGACACCACCGCCACGTTCCGGGCCGGCGGTGCAACCGCGTTGCAGACCGAGCACCGTCTCGATCCATGGGTGCTGAGCGGCGGGCTCACCTACCGCTTCTGATGCCTTTTACGACAGATAGGCGCGAGGTGGGGCCGACAGGCCGCGCCGCTTCGCGCCAGGATGTCCATGATGTAGGAGAATGAGCTTGCCCCACATCGCCACGCGGCTGATCGGCCTTGCGCTACTGACTGCGCCGGCCTGCGCCCTTGCCGAAGACCACAACGACGCGTTCGAGTTCTGGCTCAATCCCTCCGCCAGCTTCGATCTGGACGACAATACGGGCCTGGAGATCGAGACGGCCCAGCGTTTTCGCAGCGCCAGCGATGGACGTCCTGACACCTATTTTGCGCGGCTGTGGCTCAATCAGGATGTCAGCGATGCGGACACGCTCAGCGGGGCAATCGAGCGGCGCATCAACGACGGCGCCGCTAACGAAACGCGCTTCCTGCAGCAAATGACCACGCGGCATGGCATCCTTCGCACCCGCCTTCGCCTCGAACAGCGCCTCGTCGATGGAGCCGACCGAATGGGGCTGCGCCTGCGCCCACGTTTGGGAGCGGCCGTCCCGCTGGACGAGGAGGGCCGCTGGAGCTTCGAAACCGATGCGGAGCTGTTCTGGACCCTGCGCGGCAACAACCGGGACAGCGACGAAGGACTGACCGGACTGCGCACCCAGATCGGCCTGGGTTACGAAGTGAACGACCGGCTTGCCCTGAGCCTCGCCTACCTGCGGCAGCAGGATTTCGAAAGCGGCGGCCCGGACGAGGTCGGTCACGCGCCGATCATCGGGGTTGAGTTCTCCTTTTGAGCGGCGGGGGCCCGGTCCAAATGTGCATCTTCGCCTAGCATTAGGCGCATGATGAGCGATCTGTGACAGGAGAATTGGCGCACCCGACATTGCTAAAACTTCTGTCGCAGCCAGTTTCGGGGCGTCCCTAACTACACTGTAAAATCAGGGATTTGTCTTCTACCGTGTTCACGGTTGATCGCCCCCGTTTGCCTGCATTTCGATCACCATGTGGGGTCGAAAGTTGGAACAATTTTATGGTGTGTATAACCTATGGCACTGACAGCATTGAAGGTGAAGAACGCCAAGCCCGGTCGCTACGTTGATGGCCGTGGCTTGTGTCTTTTCGTGAAGGAGAGCGGCTCCCGCAGCTGGGTCTTGCGGATGCAGCACAACGGCAGGCGACGCGACTATGGATTGGGATCGGCGCTCGATGTGACGCTGACTGAGGCGCGAGACGCCGCAGCCGCATTGCGCCGCCAGGTTCGCGCTGGGATCGATCCGGTTGCCGAACGACGGAAGTCGCGCAAGGTAGTGCCGAGCTTCGAAACCGCAGCGCGCGAATGCTACGAGGCGTTGAAGGACGGCTGGAAGAACCAGAACTATCGAAACTGGATTTCCTGCATGGAAAACCACGTCTTCCCGCTGATTGGCAGGAAGCCTGTCGATCAGGTGGAGAGCACCCACGTGGTCGAGGTGCTCACGCCCATCTGGCTCGAAATCCCCGATACCGCCCGCAAGATCTTGCAGCGCATCGGTGCCGTGCTCGACTTCGCGCATATCAAGGGATGGCGGGAAGAAGAGGCCGCGCTGCGCTCAGTACGCAAAGGCTTGCCGCGCCAGACCGACAAGGTCGAGCACTTCAAGGCCATGCCCTATGCCGACATTCCGACGTTCATAAAAGAACTGGCCACCGCATCACCCACATCGGGCCGCGATGCCCTGCGTTTCACCATCTACAATGCCGTGCGGTCGAGCGAAACGCGCAAGGCCGTCTGGACCGAAATCGACCTCGACAAGGCGGTCTGGACCATCCCCGGCGAGCGCATGAAAGCAAAGGAAACGCATGTGGTTCCGCTCTCTAAGGCAGCCGTTTCCATTCTGCGTCGGCGCTGGAAACTGCGCACGAGCGACGATGGACTTGTCTTCTCGAACAATGGCGAAAAGCCCATCAGCGACATGACAATGACCAAGCTATTGCGCGATGCCGGGATCAAGGGCGCGACCGTCCATGGCTTCCGTTCCGCCTTTACTGATTGGGCGGCGGAGAAGACCGACTTTCCGAAGGAAGTGGCGGACAAGGCCTTGGCGCATAAGCTGAGCAACCAGGTCGAAGCGGCCTATCGCCGCACCGACTTCTTCGACAAGCGGCGCGAGCTGATGGCGATGTGGGCAGATTACCTAGAGGCCACAAAGCCAAGGGGTTAAGACCGCAAACATCATACTGGAAGCCAAGTTTTCCGGATTTGGCTTGCTGCGAAATGTTCACCCATTACGAACAATCTGTGAAATGTCGCCAAGTGCCGCAAGTCTCCTTCGCAGTTCTGGGGCCTTGGATGCGCTGAGGTTAGCGTAGGCGCGGGGGTTTCGAACCCACTCGTTCAAAGATGTTAGCGCTGGATCAGCGAACCGATTGCAGCCCAAGAAACGGGCAGCAATGATTCGTTTTTCGAGGTCGCGCACTTGGAGATAAGCAGGCGAACCGTCTGCGGGACTGGGTCCAGCCAAGACTTCTCCGGCTGGCACGGTACGTATAGCGCTCGGGAAGTACTCCTCTGGCAGTCCAGCTAGGGCTTCTCTTATCATTCTGATAACAGTCCCTGACGTGGCTGAGTCATCGCTGCGATACAACGATTTGAGAAAACGAAGTCGTCGGAGGGTCGAGATGCCAGCGGCGTGGAGAAGACCTTCCTCTTGAAGTGCCTCAAGGATGCGATCGTAAGCAAAAAGATGCCTTCCTCGGCTGGCGAGCCAAAGCACGCCGAAGTTGCGGACTGTCACATAGAGAACATCGGCCGCCCAAAGTTCTGCGTTCGGCCCCGGAGGGATCGTAGTGATGAGCGCCGCTAGATTAGAATTGTCGCGGATTTCACGATCGTAGCATTCGTTCGGTCGGAATCCGTCAAGAAGCTTGGCCAAGCGTTCGTTTCTGTCTGAGACGATCGAGGCTTCCAATCGCAGATGCTGAAGAAACAGCGCGCCCCTTTCCGCGAGCGCTTCTAACTTTCGGAAGGTGTACGATGCGACCGATACACCCTCTGCTTTCAGCGACATCGCTCGCGCTCGAAGGACTGCCACATCATCATCGACGATGAGAAAATCACGATCACTTAGTCGATCAGTGTCTCCTCTCGCGCATGAGCCAAAAAGAGCTTCCGAAGCTGCACGGTTCTCCATCTTCTTTGTTCGCGTCATCGCAGGAACCTCTTCACGAGCACCGACGTGAAAATTGCCAGCCATCCTATAGCGGCCAAAGCTTCGAAGGTGGTCAAAAGCTTTGCGAATGACCCGTCGGGAACGACTGTTGAAAACCCCAAGACAGTGAGGATAGAAAAAGAATAATAAATGCTATCAACAAACGAGGCACTGGGTGGCCGTTCGCCGTTTACTAGCAGGTCACCTCCAATCACAAAATGATTGAAGACAGAGATCGAGAGAAAGCCAATGATTGTGAAAATGAAGAGCCGCACCGGTTTATAACCATACCCGGCTAATACGTCATATACCCAACTCTTGAAGCGCTCCCAGTGACCCGGAAGGAAGTCAATATTTTTCTTTCTTATTTCGTAGCATAGTTGATATCTTTTCCAGCGGCGGAACTCGATGTCAGCTATCGCAAAGAATGCGTCTTGCCTTTCGTCAGCATAGTTGGCGAGCAGCGAATGGTACATAGTGACGCCAACGTTTGACGCTTCCACTTTATATCGTTCGTCCAGGTGAATTGTCAGGGGATCGAGGTAGCACTGCTCGAATTTGCTCTTCCACATATTGCAGTTGACGAATTTGCATTTGTGGAACTCGACTTCATGGAATCGGCTACCTTTGAAGATGCAGTCTTCGAAATGGCAGTTCGTAAAAGTAATCTTGAACAGTTCCATGTTTGCGATGGAAACGTTCCTGAACGTCACGCCTTTTATTGCCATGCGAGGACGGCCCCATTTCGTCCCTCTAAAGAGCATATTCGTGACTTCGTCGCCAGGAGACATGCTCGGCATAGCATTTCCTTCATCGTGAGTGGTGGGGGTGCCATCCAGTCTGAAAAAGTTGCTGAGCATGTGAAATTTATGGGCAGATTGCGAGGCCAATGTCTAGAGACGTTGAGTAAAGGCGGGCCTTTACGTTGCTCGACTCGATTTACCCCTACGAAGCAGTGACGAGGCAACAGGTCAGGATTGGCCATTTTCATGCACAAAAGCTGCAAAGTCATCGTGCGGAAGGGCAACTAACCGCGTTTGGTGCGGTCAACGAGATCAATTTGCGACCCGCCGACGCTTTACCAATTCGCGCAAGCTGGCTGTGGTGACCCTCGTTGCCTTTCCGATCTTCACCGTTTCGAGCTCTCCTGTTGAGATCAGCTCGTACAGCTTCGTGCGCCCGATGCCGATCATGCGGGCAGCCTCATTGATCCTGACGCAGATCGGCTCGACGGGCTGATGGCCGCTCATTCCGCCGGTTCCTCTTCACGATAGTGAGCGGGATCGGCGATCCAGCGATTGACGGCAGACTCGTGCCAACCCGCGCCATGGATGCTGATCTTGACCTGCGACGGGAATGTGCCCTCGGCGATCTTGCGATAAATGGTGGAGCGGGAAAGGCCGGTGCGGTCGAGCACGGTCTTGAGGCGGATAATGCGTTCGGTATTCGACATGGGGCATTCTCACTTTGATACTGGCGGCCCCTCACCGGAACATAATGAGAACTTTTCGGCGCAACTCAAGGATGTTGGGCAAACAGAACGGGCTTCATGCGCACCCAAATGCAGCTGTAGTTTGGAAAGCAGGACAACTACGCATCTTTCGGGACAACCACGGACTTGAGATTGGCAAGCTGATCAGACGCAAGATTTTTCTCACCCCGTCGCGGAACTCAATCCGCTGGCTATGCTCGATGGTTGGCGGCGTTATCGTTGCTGAAAAATGCGTGAGGTCAGACCTACATGATTCGCGCTTCCATGCAGGAGTTAGGGTGCGGCTGGTTTGCGAAAGGGCCAAAACGCATAGCCTTGCTTAGTGTTCTGCCGAAACTGTAAACCAGGGCCACGAATGCAGCATCAATTCGGTTGATGCACCTAGAATTGACAGCGCCGCCATTTTGGAGCAAATGACTCGCATGAAGCGGTTTGACGCATATGATTTGGGTTTGCTCGCTGACCTTGCGTCGATTTCGGCGGGCTATCCCTTCCGTGGCAAGATCGACGCCCTTCCCAAAGGCGACGTTGCCGTAATTCAAATGCGCAACGCCGATCCCGAAACCGGGATCGATTGGGAGGGCCTTGCGCGTATCGAACTGCCACGAGAATCTGCGAAAGCATTTCTGCGGCCTGGTGACATCATCCTCTCCACACGCGGTGGACGCAACTTCCCCTATTGCATCGAGGAACGCGACGAACAGGTCGTTTGCTCACCGCATTTCTTTGTCATTCGCGTCAGAACCGACGCGATCCTCCCCCAGTTCCTAGCTTGGCAGATGATGCAGAAGCCTGCGCAGGACTACTTCGCGGCGGGCGCGACCGGCTCCTACATCCTGAATCTCAAGCGCGAGGTGGTCGAGAATCTTCCGATCGCCATTCCGCCGCTCCCGCAGCAGCAGCATATCGCCGACCTTGATTTGGCTGTGCGCGGCGAACGCGCGATCCTGACCCAACTTATCGACAACAGAGCCGCCGAAATGACGGCCATTGCCCAACAGCTGCTTGCACCTGCCTTTCAGCGCCCGGAACAGAGAGCATCATGAACGATCAGATCAAACAGGACGAAGTGAACAAGGCCGTTTGGGCCGCCTGCGACACCTTTCGCGGGACGGTCTCTGCCGACGTTTACAAGGACTACGTCCTTACCATGCTGTTCCTGAAGTACCTGTCGGACGTATGGCAGGACCACTACGACGAATACAAAAAGCAGTATGGCGACACGCCCGAGCTGATCGCGGAACTGATGACGAACGAGCGCTTCGTCCTGCCGGAATCCGCCAATTTCACCACGCTCTACAAGGCGCGGCACGAACCGGGGAATGGCGAGCGGATCGACAAGGCGCTGCACGCCATCGAAGAGGCCAACGTCGGCAAGCTGCGCGACGTGTTCCAGGACATCAGCTTCAACTCCAACAAGCTGGGCGAGGAGAAGCAAAAGAACGACATCTTGTGTCACCTGCTGGAGGATTTTTCGCGGCCAGAGCTGAACATGCGCCCCTCGCGCATTGGCAATCTGGACGTGATCGGCAACGCCTACGAATTCCTGATCAAGAACTTCGCCGCTGATGCAGGTCGCAAGGCGGGCGAATTCTACACCCCGCCTGAAGTTTCCGAACTGATGGCCGAAATCATGGACATGGCCGAGGGCGAGGAAGCCTGCGATCCCACCTGCGGTTCCGGTTCGCTGCTGATGAAGTGCGGTCGCCGCGTGCAGGCCAAGTTCGGCGGTTCGAAGAAATATGCGCTCTACGGCCAGGAATCGATCGGCAGCACCTGGGCGCTCGCCAAGATGAACATGTTCCTCCACGGAGAGGACAATCATCGTATCGAATGGGGCGACACCATCCGCAACCCCAAGCTGCTCGACGCCGAGGACCGGCTGAAGCACTTCGATGTCGTCGTCGCCAACCCGCCCTTCAGCCTCGACAAGTGGGGCGTCGATACGGCGGAGAATGACCGGTTCGGGCGCTTCCGTCGCGGCGTGCCGCCCAAGACCAAGGGCGACTACGCTTTCATCCTCCACATGATCGAGACGATGAAGCCCAAGACCGGGCGCATGGCCGTGGTCGCGCCGCATGGCGTGCTGTTCCGGGGATCGAGCGAGGGCAAGATCAGGCAGAAGCTGATCGAGGAAAACCTGCTCGAAGCGGTGATCGGCCTGCCGGAAAAGCTGTTCTACGGCACAGGCATTCCGGCCTGCATCCTGATCTTCCGCAAGACAAAGGCTGACGACAAGGTGTTGTTCATCGACGCCAGCCGCGAATTCAAGTCGGGCAAGAACCAGAACCAGCTCACGACTGGACCGGACAGCCATGTTTCGAAGATTGTCGAGACCTATCGCAACCGTGCGACGGTCGACAAGTACGCCTATCTCGCCACGCCCGAGGAACTGGCCGAAAACGACTACAACCTCAACATCCCGCGCTATGTCGATACCTTCGAGGAAGAGGAGGAGATCGACCTGGTCGCCGTCCGTGCCGAGCGGCTGAAGCTCAAGGCCGAGCTGGCCACGCTGGAGGAGAAGATGGACGGCTACCTCAAGGAGCTTGGCTACTGATGGCTGGCGAGATCATCCAGTACCAGACGGAGGACGGTGTCACCGTCATCCGCCTTCAGGCGAGCGACGGCAGCGTGTGGCTGAGCCAAGCCGAAATGGCCGAGCTGTTCCAGACCACCAAGCAGAGCATCAGTCTCCACGTCCGGAACATTCTGGACGAGGGCGAGCTGGAGGAAGAGGCAACTGTCAAAGAAAACTTGACAGTTCAAACTGAGGGCAAACGCAAGGTTTCCCGCCAGATTTTGCTCTACAACCTGCAAATGATCCTTGCCGTTGGCTTCCGTGTGCGGTCGCTGCGGGGGATGCAGTTCCGGCGCTGGGCGTCGGAGGCGCTGAGCGAATATCTGGTCAAGGGCTTCGTCATGGACGACGAGCGCCTGAAGGAACCGGACAACGATTATTTCGAAGAGCTGCTCGCCCGCATCCGCGACATTCGCGCGTCGGAAAAGCTGTTCTACAAGAAGGTGCTCGATATCTACGCCACCGCCGTGGACTATGATCCCAGGGCGGAGGCGAGCACGCAGTTCTTCCAGACGGTGCAGAACAAGATGCACCACGCTGCCCATGGCCAGACGGCAGCGGAAACCAAGCTGGCGCGAGCCGACAGCGCCAAGCCGATGATGGGGCTGACCAGCTGGACCGGCGAGAAGAAGGGCCGCCTGCCCACCAAGCAGGATGCGCAAGTGGCGAAGAATTACCTGGCGGATGACGAGATGGAAACACTCAACCGCATCACCGTCGCCTTCCTCGAATTTGCCGAGGCCATGGCGAAGAACCGCAAGCCGATGCACATGGCCGACTGGATCGCCAAGCTGGACGACTTCCTTAAGCTGGGCGATCACCCGTTGCTCGACGGCGCGGGTCGGGTTTCCGCCAAGCAGGCGCAGCGCCATGTCGATACCGAATACGACCGCTGGCACACCCGCACGATCAACGCGCCGAGCGCGGTCGAACAGCATTTCATTGAAGCCACCGCCAAGGTGAAGAAGCTCGCCGCTGACAAGCCCGCCAAGGGCAAGGACGGTGCGAAATGATTCCTGAGGGGTGGCAGTCCATCCAGCTGAAGGATGTAGTCCAGAAGGGGCGAAAGATTTGCTACGGTATCGTTCAGCCCGGAAAATTCGAGGCGGGCGGAATACCGCTCATTCGTGGCAAAGATTATTCGTTCGGTTGGGTCGAGCTTGAAGATTTCTTCCGTGTCTCGGAGGCAATCGACCGCCCCTACAAGCGATCCAAGGTAAAGCCCCGCGACCTAATTTTGACGATTGTCGGGGCAGGAACGGGCAACGTCGCAACTGTTCCCGATTGGCTTGACGGGGCGAATATCACGCAGACCACCGCGCGTATTGCAGTTGACCATGACAGATTCGACTTTCGTTATGTCCGGGCCCTGCTCGAAAGTCGGTTTGGGCAACATGCGGTTTACCGCGCGATTAAAGGTGGGGCACAGCCTGGGTTGAATATCGCAGATGTCGAAAAGTTCACGTTTTTCTACCCAACTAGGACAGTTCAAAGCCAAATAGCTGACGCCGCAGAGGCTTGGGACCGCGCCATCGAGACGGTCGAGGCGCTGATGGCCAACGCCCGCGCGCAGAAACAGGCGCTGATGCAGCAGCTGCTCCCGCAAGGCACCACCCCACCCAAAAAACGCCTCCCCGGCTTTTCTGGCGAGTGGCGCAAGCTGCACATTGGCGATGTCGCGAGGGAAGTGTCGGAACGCGCCGGGGATGAGGCCGATTACCCCGTCCTGTCCTGTTCAAAATATGACGGGATGGTGGAGTCGCTGACCTACTTCAAGAAGAAGGTCTACAGCGATGACACGTCGAACTACAAAGTCATGCGGCGTGGCACGTTCGGCTTCCCCTCGAACCATATCGAGGAAGGTTCGATCGGCTATCAGGACTTGTTCGAAGCCGGGATTGTCAGCCCGATCTATTGCGTCTTCGCTGCCGATAAAACCATGGATGACGGCTTTCTCTACAAACTGCTGAAGACAGATCGCTATCGTCAGATTTTCGCTGCCGCGACCAATGCTTCTGTCGACCGGCGCGGGAGTCTGCGCTGGAAGGAATTCGCCAGGATCACGCTGTTGTTACCTCCATTGGAGGAACAGCAAGCAATCAGCAAGGCCGTCAATTCAATCGCGGCCACTGAAGCCGCCTACGAAGCCCAACTCACCGCCCTTCGCCAGGAAAAGACCGCGCTCATGCAGCAACTGCTCACCGGCAAACGGCGGGTCAAACTCCCGGAAAGCGAAAACGCATGAAACTTGGATTCTTCTTCGGTGCAGGGGCGGAGGTTTCATACGGCCTGCCGCTTGGCGGCAAGTTCGCTATCGATCTCTTCCGTCAGGACAACACGGCAGAGAAGGAAGCCCTTCGGGAGCTGCTGAAGGGCATCGACCAGTACTCGATCTATGCAACGAAGTGGCTTCCCGAGAAGTACTGGAACAAGCGGATTCACGCTTTCGGCAAGACCGAATTTCGCGCGCTGATTGAATCGTCGATCGAATATCGCAAAGGCATCATCGTCGAGCGCCTTAATGCGTTTGACGACCTGCACACCCGAGCACGTGAAGCGTGCGGAATTGACGCTGATCGCTTCGCCGAGGCATTCGAGGCGTTCACCGGAAAATCGTATGGGGAAAGCACTTACAGCCAGGCCATCAAGGTCAATCCGGCGCTTTCGGACAATGTGAAGCTATTTGAGTCTGAGTTCTATTCAGCTGTTCTCGATGTCATCCGCAAGGAAGGCGACACCGCTCAGATCGAGAAGTACGCGACTTCGATCTTGCAGCTTCTGATCGGCGCCTACGGTCAGGAGCTTGTGCAGAAGGTGAACCAGGAAATCTTCACCGAAGCGCCCGACGACCTCACGATATTTGATGACATCAGCGGCCTATTCAGACTGGAATTCGACAAGATCGGAAACACCGCGCTTGAGCTGCTGCTCAAATCCGGCGGGAAAACCGAGATAAATGACGAATCCACTTTGGCGGATATGATCCTCGCGCTGTTGCGCGAGGTGCTCGAAATCCTTTTTACCGAAGTGCTCGACTACCAGTCGCTCATCGATAGCCACTGGCGCTACCTGTACTCTCCAAGGGAGGACTGGGCCAAATTCACGAAGATGGTGATCTTCCTCAATACGACCCGGAATTACATGGTGAAGCAGCTTGAGGGTAAGGTCGACACCGATAGCGCTGGCTACTACCATGACCTGCTGTCAATGATCGAAGCCGGCCATGAGGTCAGCGCTGTTGGAACGGCAAATTACAACAACCTAGTCGAGGAAATCGCGGGCGATAAGGTGTCGTCAGAATCGATCTACCACCTGAATGGCAGTGTGAACGATTTCTACAATCCGTATAAGAATACAGTGATTTCCTGCCCGGACGGCTCCGTACCGACAGACCAAATCCATGTCCCTTTCATGCTTACGCAAAGTGGGGTGAAGCCACTCACTTCAATCAACATGTCACGTCGTTACGTGGAGCTTTTCGACAAGCTCAAGGCGGGGGACGCGATTGTGGGCATCGGCTATAATTTCAACATCGATGACAATCACATCAACGGCTTGTTCCGCCAGCTGATCGAGGAGGAGGGGCGTCAGTTCTTCTGGGTAGTGCCGTCAGGTTCGATGACGAACGATCGTCTGACGAGATCACTCGAGGAGAAGATGAGGCTGCCAACTTCGGTTCGCGAACGCATCCACATTATCCGTGTCGATCGTGAGACGCGGAAAGTTGCCGATGGCAAAACCTGGATTGAGCAAATCCTTGTAGAGCTTGAAGAAGCGCTGGCGGAGTGACCATCACCCCCAACACCGCCGAGCTTTACAGCTCCCATATTCCGGCCCTCGCAACGCTGGTTTCACTGGGCTGGGATTACCTCTCGCCCGAAAATTGTCTTGTGGCGCGCGGCGGCAATCAGGGCGTGGTGCTGCGCGATGTACTGGTCGAGCAACTGCGGCGACGGACGTTCGACTATAAGGGGAGGACTTATCCGCTTTCGACCAATGCGATCGACCAGATCGTCCGCGAGCTGACTTCGCCCGCGCTCAATGAAGGGCTGATCACCGCCAACGAGAAGCTCTACAACGCCATCACGCTGGGCGTCACCGTCACCGAGTTCGTCGATGGCAAGAAGCACAGCGTCACCGTGCCGATTATCGATTGGGCGCGCCCGCTGGCGAACAGCTTCGTGGCGAGCGAGGAGATGGAAGTGCTCGCCGTGCCGGGCACCCATACGCGGCGACCCGATATCGTCGGCTTCGTCAACGGCATCCCGCTGCTGGTGATCGAGGCCAAGCGACCCGATAGCGGCAATCCCAACAAGTCGATGGTGGACGAAGGCATCAGCCAGACGATCCGCAACCAGGGGCAAGAGGAAATTCTGCACTTGTTCGCCTATGCCCACCTGCTGTTGTCGATCGGCATGACCGATGGCCGCTATGGCACCACTAGGACCCCGCGAAAATTCTGGGCGCAGTGGCGCGAGGAAGAATTCTCCGAGGACCATTTCCGCCAGATCAAGAACGCTGCAAAGAAAATCGATCCGCGGGCGGCGATCCTGAGGAACCATGTGCGCGAAGTGCGCGACCACTTCCAGCACCTGTGGAGCGACGAGCAGGCCGTGACCGCGCAGGACCGCCTGCTGATCGGCCTCTGCACGCCAGAGCGCCTGCTGGAATTCGTCCGCTCCTACGTCCTGTTCGACCGCAAGGTAGACAAGATCGTCGCGCGCCATCAGCAGTTCTTTGGCATCCGCGCGCTGCTCGACCAGATTAGCAGGATCAAGCCGGATGGCGCGCGCGAGGGCGGGGTAATCTGGCACACCACCGGTTCGGGCAAGAGCTTCACGATGGTGATGCTGTGCAAGGCGCTGCTGCTGCATGAGAAGCTTAAGGCGTGCCGTCTGGTCGTGGTGACCGACCGCCGCGATCTGGAAAAGCAGCTGGCAGGCAACTTCTTGACCGGCGGAGCCTTCGGCTCGGACATTGGTTCGAAAGATGCGGGCAAGGCCAAGGCGCAATCGGGCCGCGATCTGGCCAAGCGCATCGGGAAGGGCACCGAGCGAATCATCTTCACGATCATCAACAAGTTCGGCAGCGCGGCGCGGCACGCCGAATGTCGCAACGACAGCGCGGACATGATCGTGCTGGTCGATGAAGGCCACCGCAGCCAAGGTGGCGAAAACCACGAGCGGATGCGCAAGGCCTTGCCAAACGCTGCTTATGTCGCGTTCACCGGCACTCCGCTGCTGAAGGACGACAAGACGGCAAACAAGTTTGGGCGCATCGTCCACGCCTACACGATGAAGGACGCCGTTTCGGACGGCACGGTGACGCCGCTGCTCTACGAGGAACGCGAGCCGATCCTCGACGTGAACGAACGAGCGATCGACAACTGGTTCGAGAAGGTCACCGCTGCCCTTTCCGATGAGCAGAGGGGCGATCTCAAGAAGAAGTTCGGGACCAAGGGCGCGGTCTATGGCTCTGGCGACCGTATCAATCTTATCGCCCTCGATATCGCGACCCACTTCAAGGAAAATTTCAAGGATCTTGATCTCGGTCTGAAGGGTCAGCTGGCGACCGATTCCAAGCGCTCAGCCATCCGCTACAAGAAGGCGCTGGATGCAACCGGTCTGGTCAGCAGCGCCATCGTCATTTCGCCCCCTGATACCCGCGAGGGCCATTCGGAGGTCGACGAGGCAGAGCTTCCTGAGGTGCTGCAATGGTGGAAGGAGAACGTCAAAGGCGACGCCGAGGATTACGAGCGCCAGGTGATCGAGGATTTCTCGACAGAGGGCCGACCCGACATCCTGATTGTGGTCGACAAGTTGCTCACCGGATTTGATGAGCCGCGCAACGCCGTTCTCTACATCGACAAGAAACTCGAACAGCACAATCTGATCCAGGCCATTGCTCGCGTGAACCGGCTGCATGAGCAGAAGAAGTATGGTTTGCTCATTGACTATCGGGGCATTCTGAAGGCGCTGGATACCGCGCTCACGGAATATCAGGACCTGGCCGAACGGACGCAAGGCGGCTTCGATCTCGACGACATTGACGAACTCTATGCCGATGTCAGCACCGAGTATAAGCGATTGCCCAGCCTCCACGCCGACCTCTGGGCAATCTTCAAGCCGGTCAAGAACAAGGCCGATATCGAGCAGTACCGACAGCTGCTGGTTCCGCAGACCCGCGAGAGCGAGGATGGAACACCTATCGACCTGAACCAGAAGCTGAGGGAAGATTTCTACGAGGCTCTGACAGCCTACGGCATGTGCCTGAAGATTGCTCTGGGATCGCGTTCGTTCTTCGAAGACACATCAATCACCGAAGGACAGATTGCGGAATACAAACGAGACCTCAAGTTCTTCACTAACCTGCGCAAGATCGTGAAGCAGGACGCACAGGAAACCGTCGACTACAGCGCATACGAGGATCAGATCAGGAGACTGGTCGATCGCTATGTTGTGGGCGAGGACGTGGAGAACGTGGACGGCGTTCTGATTGTCAACGAGCTTGGAAATCAGCAGGCCGCCGAAACCTGGTCCCCTGAGAAAACACGCAACGAAACTGACATCATCCGATCCAGAGTCCGTAAGACGATCGAGCAGGAACTGGCCGACGATCCCTATGCGCAGCTGTTCTTTTCCGATCTGCTCAAGCGGGCCATTGCGGAAGCATCTGCGCTTTTCGACCACCCTTACAAGCAATACATCCTGTTCAAGGATTTGGAGGAAAAGCTCGCCTCCAAGTTGATCGATGACCTGCCTAAACGCCTCGCAGGTCGCCGCCATGCGAGCGCCTATTTCGGGATTATCCGGTTGGAGATAGGGGACGAGCTCGCAAAGGGGGATGAGCAAGAGGAATTCATCCAGGCAGCGCTGGACATGGAGAAGTCCGTCGAGAGTGCCATTGCAGAAAACTCGCTCAACCCGGCAAACATTGAAGCGGCTATCCGAAAAGCTTTGTTGCCGCGCCTGTTCGGCCTGACGGGCTTGGACAAGGCAAAGGTTATTACAGAGAAGGTTGTCGAGGTAACCCGCATTGGCCTTACGCGTGGAAGTGGCGCAAAAACATGATTGTCCGATACGGCGATCAAGAGGTGTCGTGCCTCGTTCGACAAACCGCAGCTGTCACGGGCCGCATCCGCATCCATGTTTACCCCAACGGTGATGTCGAAATCGAAGCACCCAGCGATAAGGAAACGGGTCAGATCAGGGCGGCGGCCCAGCGACGCGCAAGATGGATATTCCAGCACCGAAACGCAGCAATTACCGCACGGCGAATGGCGCTACCGCGTGAATATGTGAGCGGCGAGACGCACTTCTATCTGGGGCGGCGGCATAAGCTCATCGTCAACGAGAACAGCGCGCAGCCTTCTGAAGTCAAACTCTTGCGAGGCAAGCTCGTTGTAACCCTCCCAGTGGCTGATCGAGCCGCCGTCAGACGCAGATTGAACGCATGGTATGATGCGCGCGCGGACGAATACCTAAGCGACAAATTCTCGGAAATCTCAGGCCGGTTGAATTGGGTCGAAGCACACCCACCGCTGAAACTTATGCGCATGAGGACGCAATGGGGTAGCTGTTCCCCGGACGGGGTGATTTACTTGAACCCCGCACTCATACGGGCACCACGTCATTGCATTGAATACGTCATTCTCCACGAACTCTGTCATCTGGTCGAACACAACCACAGCAAGCGCTTCTTCGACATGCTCGCCAAGCAGATGCCCACTTGGGAGGGCGCAAAACGGGAGCTGGACTCGCTCGCCGAATTGGTCCTCGCGGGACACGAACCAGTGTTTGATCGGACGGTATTGCGTCAATAGCTCAACCACTGCGCTTATGGGTTTTCAGCCTCGAACGACCGCTTGCCCTTGCGCCGGAACAACACCAGCGCGTGCGCGCCATCAGGGCCGCGCAGCTTGGCGGCAACGGTGAGGAACGCGCCATAAAGCGCGGCGCGATCATCGTCTGTCAACTCGACCAGTTCAGCCTTGGCTACCAGGCCGCCCAGCTCGATCAGTTGCCGGGTTCGCTCTCGTCGCTTGACCTGCCACTCGCGCATGTCGGTTCGCGCCTTTGCTGCCTCAAGCCGATGCCGCGCCGCCATCGAGCGGGAGAGTGCCTTCCGGCTGCTGACCAGGTCCGCTCGAAGCGCTGCGTGACTTGCCCTGAAAGAAGGCCGCGCCGCGCTTGCGCCAGCCCTCCCCGGTGGCCTTGTCGGTGTTGGCGGCAGCATCGAGTAGCGCACCGGCAAGGGTCTCAGCATCAAGAACGTCGGCTCCGGTTGCAGTGACCAGCGCGCCAAGTTCGCGCACGCGGCGTTCCTTTAACTGCTTTGCCTTGTCGGCCAGTGCCTTCAGCTCCGAATCAAAGTCGCGGGGTTTGCGCATGTGTTGTCTCCATCGTTGGTGTGATGGAGCCATCATAATCTTAGCTGTAATCCAATGCAGTAAGGTCGCCGGGACAGTGTGATACCGCCTAGTCCCGATCAGGATTTTATCATGAGAGGGCGCGCTTATACGTCGTGCCGACGTGGCGTTTGGAGTGTAACTGGATTGCCGTCATGGCAATCTTTCACTTCAGCGCAAAGGTCATCGGACGGTCGAGCGGACGCAGTGCCGTGGCGGCAGCGGCCTATCGCGCAGGCGAGCGGCTGCACGATGAGCGGATCGACAGAACCCATGATTTCACCAACAAGGCAGGCGTCCTTCATTCCGAAGTGATGCTGCCCAAGGGCGCGCCCGAAGCCTTCGCCGACCGCGCTACTTTGTGGAACGCTGTCGAGGCCGCCGAGAAGCGCAAGGATGCCCAGCTTGCCCGCGAGGTCGAGTTCGCCCTGCCCCGCGAGCTGTCCAAGAAGGACAACGTGAAGCTGGCGCGCGAGTTCGTGAAGGCTGAATTCGTCGAGAGAGGCATGATCGCCGATCTCAATGTCCATTGGGATATCGGCGAGGATGGCAAGGCCAAGCCACACGCGCATGTCATGCTGACGATGCGCGAAGTGACCAAGGACGGCTTTGGCGCGAAGGTCCGCGACTGGAACAAGACCGCGCTGATCGAACAATGGCGCGAGCGCTGGGCCAATCATGTGAACCGCGCGCTGGCCGAACGTGATATCGATGCGCGCATCGATCATCGCAGCCTGGAAGCACAGGGCATCGCGCTGGAGCCGCAGGACAAGATCGGTCCCGCAGCCTCACGCATTGGCGGGCGCGGGCTCGAAGCCGAACGGATCGAAGAACATCGCGCCATCGCCCAGCGCAATGGTGAGCGGATCATCGCTAATCCCACGCTGGCATTGGATGCGATCACGCACCAGCAAGCGACGTTCACCAAACGCGACCTTGCCGCATTTGTTCACCGGCACAGCGACGGCAAGGAGCAGTTCGATGCCGCCTACAATGCTGTGCGCGGCTCCGCTGATCTCATCGCGCTGGGCAAGGACGGACGCGGGCAGGATCGGTTCACGTCGCGCGGGATGATCGAGACCGAACAGCGCCTGCATCGCGCCGCCGATACCATGGCGCAGCGCACGGAACACAGCGTCAATGATGGCCAGCGGAACGCCGCTTTCGCAAGCGCTGCGAAGCGCGGCCTGGCTCTCTCCGGAGAGCAGAAATCTGCTTTCGAACACGTCACGAAGAAGGGCGATCTCGCGGTTGTCGTTGGCTATGCCGGAACCGGCAAGAGCGCCATGCTAGGCGTTGCGCGCGAGGCTTGGGAAAGCGCTGGCTACAATGTGCGCGGCGCAGCCCTGTCCGGCATTGCTGCCGAGGGTCTGGAGAACGGCTCCGGCATTGTATCGCGCACCATTGCCAGTCTTGAACATCAGTGGGGCAAGGGACGCGAACATCTGATTGCCAAGGATGTGCTCGTGATCGACGAAGCGGGCATGGTCGGCACGCGCCAGATGGAGCGCGTACTGTCCCATGCCGCGAAGGCCGGGGCGAAGGTTGTTCTGGTGGGCGACCAGCAGCAGTTGCAGGCCATCGAGGCAGGCGCAGCATTCCGGGCGATCCACGAGCGCCACGGCGGCGTCGAGATCAGCGAAGTCCGCCGCCAGCTTTCCGAATGGCAGCAAGACGCGACCCGGCACCTCGCAACGGGTCGCACCGGCGAAGCGATCCGCACCTATAAAGAGCGCGGCATGGTCCATGCCACTGACACGCGCGAGGTCGCGCGGACAGAGTTGATCGAGCGTTGGGATGAGGAACGCCAGAACAGCCCAGACGACAGTCGGATCATCCTCACCCACACCAATGATGAGGTCCGCGAACTGAACCAGATGGCGCGCGAGAAGATGCGCGAAGCTGGCGCATTGGGTGCAGATGCCACGATCAAGGCCGCGCGTGGCGAACGACAATTTGCATCCGGCGACCGCATCATTTTCCTGCGGAACGAGCGCGGGCTTGGGGTGAAGAACGGGACGCTGGGCACGGTTGAACAGGCCAGCGCGCAGCGCATGGCGGCGCGCACCGACGATGGCCGCGAGGTTGCGTTCGACACCAAGGACTATGCCCACGTCGATCATGGCTACGCCGCCACGATCCACAAGGCGCAGGGAATGACAGTGGACCGCACGCATGTGCTCGCCACGCCAGGCATGGACAGCCATTCCGCCTATGTCGCCATGTCGCGCCATCGCGAAGGACTGGCGCTGTACTATGGCCGTGATGACTTTGCCGACCAGTCCAAGCTTGTTCGCACGCTCAGCCGCGAACGCGGAAAAGACATGGCTGCTGATTACAAGCCCGAGCAGGCCTTCGCCGAACTGCGCGGAATCAGCTTCCGCGAGCGGGTCTTGGAGAAGGTTCGGCAGGTGCCGGAGAAGGCCAGATCTATCTTCGGAAACTTCCGCCCGCAGGCACGCCAGCTTGAGCCGCTTCCGGTGCAGACGAACTCGCAGAACGACCAGCGCCGCGCAGTCGAACGCTATGCCCGTGCGCTTTGCGATATCGGAACGATGCAGGCCCAGGGCTTGCCCGTGCTCCCGCACCAGAAGGATGCGCTGGAGAAGGCTGGAAAGGCGCTCGAAGCGATAAGGCCCCTTGCGGCCACCGATCTTGCCACGGCGCTAGAGCGACGTCCTGAACTGATTCCCGATGCCGCTGGCGGGCGGACTCGGGAAACCATGCGCGCCATGCAGAACGAAGCCGCCGTGCGCACCGATCCGGAGCTGCGATCCGAACGCTTTGTCAGCGACTGGCGGGGGCTGAACGCAGCACGCAAGCAGCTTGAGCAGCAGGGTGACCGCGCGGGCGCTGCTCGTGTGTCGGCAATGCTGACCGAACTGGCGAAGGCGCTTGAACGCGACCCGCAGGTCGAAGGCCTGCTGCGCGGCAAGACCCGCGAACTGGGCATCGAGCCCAAGCCCGAACGCAGCATCGCAAACGAACTCACCGCAACCCTCACCCGTGAACGCACCCGCGTTTTCGACATGAGCATTTAGGAGAAATGACATGGAAGACGACAACATCGAAGAAGTGCAACTGGACCTCGAAGTCGAGGAACCGCCAGCCTCGCAGCGGGAACCGGAAACGGCGGATGAAACCGATCCCGCGACGGAGGCCTTCGCCCGCCTCGAAGGCGAAATGGCAATGGTGCGCCATACGGTCCAGAACATGGCCAGGGAACGCGCCGACATCATGATCCCGGACTACACAGCTACGCTCGGCCAGATGGCCGATCAGCTGGCGCAGGTCTCCAAGACGTTAGGTTCAATTGGCAACAAGCCTGCCATTGAGCTGACGCCGGAAGACATCGCGTTTCAGATGAAGCGCGCCTCGCTCGACATGCTACGCGATGCCAGCGATCTGTTCCGGCACGGACGCAAAGACCTAGACCTTGCAACCGGTCGGCTCGCCGCAATTGTCGGGCGTGTCCGCACGGAGGCCGAGCAGAAGCGCCAGACCTGGCGCTTTGCAGGCGTGGGTGTGCTGGCCGGTATCCTGCTCTGGTCGATCCTGCCCGGTACTATCGCCCGCGCAATGCCCGAAAGCTGGCATTGGCCCGAACGGATGGCGGAAAGAGTTCTGGGAGAGTCGTCGCAGTGGAACGCGGGCAGCAGGATGATGCAGAGTGCCGATCCTCTAGCGTGGCACGTCCTTGTTGCGGCGGCTGACATGCAGCGAGATAATCGGGACAAGATTGAAGATTGCAGGAAACGTGCGAATTCGAGCGGGAAGAACGTATCCTGCACACTCCAGATTCGGGCGCAGAACGGAGACGATTAGCGCGCTGGAAATTGCCTTCACGCACCAAGAAGCGTCCCGGAAAGCCCCAGAATGTGCTGGAAAAGCCCGCACATTGTGTGGGGTCAATCGTAGGGCCGCTTTCTACACCTCTGCCGAAATCTGTTTGAAAACAACGCACTAAGGCAGTTGACTGGCGCACCCGACAGGATTCGAACCTGTGACCTCTGCCTTCGGAGGGCAGCGCTCTATCCAGCTGAGCTACGGGTGCCGGCGCGGCCGCAGCACCTAGCAAAGCCAAACGGCAAGCGCCAGCATTGATTGCGCGGCCAACAGCGCTTGACCGGGTTCACCCTATGTTCCACGTGCAATGGCATGAGCGAATCATTGCCAGTGGAGCGTGGGGGCCGGTCCGTTGCGGTCATGTCGTTGACTCAGCGGGCGGAAGACATGCTCGCGCCTGACGCGCTGGCGGTGGCGCGGGGTATCGCCCGGCTGTTTGCACGCAACGGGATCTGGTGCCTGCCCGAAATGCCGCTGCGGAACAACCGCCGCGCCGACCTGATGGGGCTGGATGAGAACGGGCGCATCGTCATCGTGGAGATCAAGGTGAGCCGGGCCGATCTGCTGGGCGACAGCAAGTGGCCCGATTATCTTGAGTTCTGCGACCGCTTCTTCTGGGGCGTGCCGCCCGAACTCGATCGGACGCCCTTGGACGGAGAGGCGTATCTGCCCACTCGGTCAGGCATCATCATTGCCGATGGTTACGACGCGGAGATCGTGCGGCCGGCCGCTTTGGCTCCGCTGGCGGCGGCACGGCGCAAGAAGGAGGTGGAGCGGCTGGCCCGCACCGCCATGCGCCGCATCTGTTTCGCAGGCGATCCAGCATGCGCGGAGCACCAGGAGGGCACCGGGGCGATCGCGTGATCGGTTCGCTTGCTCGCATAAATACCGCATTTTAACCTCGCGTCCATGTACCGGCCCGCATAGGACGGGGCAGCCATGCCGTCCTTCATGCTCCTCATCCTGGCCCTGCTGGGCACCAGCGCGATCGTGGCGACCCGTTATGCGGTGGTCAGCGGGGCATTTCACTGGCTGACAGAACGGCGCAGCCCCGGCAGTTACCGGGCGCTTGGCGACCAGATCCGGCGCGAGATCGGCTGGTCGATGTCCGCCGCCTTCGTCTACGGTGTGCCAGCGGGTCTGGTTCTGTGGGGGTGGGTGCACCACGGCTGGACCCGTATCTACGCCGACTGGGGCGCTTACCCGCTATGGTATTTGCCAGTCTCGGTCGGCGTCTATCTCCTGGCGCACGACACCTGGTTCTACTGGACCCACCGCGCATTGCACCATCCTCCGCTGTTCCGGCGCTTCCATGCGGTGCATCATGTCGGCAAGCGGCCAACCGCTTGGACCGCGATGAGCTTTCACCCCGGCGAGTCGCTGACGGGAGCGGTGTTCATCCCTCTGTTCGTGTTCCTGGTACCGATCCACGTCGCCATGCTGGGCATGGTGCTCACCGTGATGACCGTGCTGGGCGTCACCAATCATCTTGGCTGGGAATTATTCCCCCGCCGCCTGGTCCGCGGCCCGGCAGGCGCCTGGATCATCACGGCCAGCCATCATCAGCGTCATCACGAACGCTATCAATGCAATTACGGGTTGTATTTCCGCCACTGGGACAGGCTGTGCGGGACGGATCGGGGGTTGTCCGACAATGTTTGAAGCTGGGTCAGCGTTGCGCAGAACCGGCAGGTGCGCTGCCGTGGCGCTGCTGCTTGGCGTTCCGGCAGCCGCGCGGGACTTGCCGTCCGACGCCTCGACCAGCGGCGGGGCGGCCGTCCATGTGACGGTCACCAACCTGCGGTCCGGCGAGGGGATGGTAATGGCATGCCTGACCGCCAATCCCGCCAAGTTCCCCAAGTGCCGCGACGATCCTGCCGCGTACCGCGCCCAGGTCGCCGCCGCCCGCGCCGATCAAATCGTGTTCCGTGGGGTGCAGCCGGGTCGATATGCCATCGCGCTCCTGCATGACGAGAACGGGAACGGGAAGGCAGACCGCGCAATGAGCATGATCCCGCGCGAAGGTTTCGGCTTTTCCCGCGACGCCAAGGTCACCATGGGGCCTCCGCGCTTCAATGAAGCCGCGTTCACCGTATCAGGCAGGGACCAGCGCATGACCATCACCATGCGCTACATGCTCTGATCAGGCGCGCGCAAACGCTGCGAAACTTCGGCGGCTTGCTTTACACAATGTTTACCATGGGTGGGGCAAGGATGCTGCAACGAGGCAGATTTGCAGCAGGGGCCAACTTCTATGCGCGGTATTCTCAATTCGCTTAGCGCGTTTGGCGGGTCTGCCGCCCGGGAGCAGGAAGCGGATTACGAGGAGGCCGATGCCGAAGATCGGATGATCGTGGAACCGCCGCCATCACCCGTAGGGCAGGACGAGCGGCGGATGCAGGTGCGGGCGTACAATTACTGGGCAGGCTTGCTGGGAGAGCGCAACTTTCCCGACATCAAGGATCTGGACCCGCGCGACCTGCCTGATTTCGGCCCCTACAGCGTACTGCTTGATTTCACCCAGGGTATCGACAATCCGGTGGTCGCGTTCCTCGGTGACCGTCTGGCGGTGGAATGCGGGGCGGATCTGTTCATCAACCGCCTGGGCGACGTGCCGAGCCTCTCGCTCCTCAGCCGCATTACCGATCATTACATGCAGATCCTGGCTAATCAGGCGCCGATCGGGTTCGAGGCAGAGTTTGTGAACGCGCGCGGTCTGACGGTCCTTTACCGCGGCATCCTGCTGCCGTTTTCCGGCGATGACCAGACGATTGACCACATCTACGGCATCATCAACTGGAAGGAGTTGGCCGACCAGGCGACCACCGAGGCGCTGTTGCACGAACTGGACGGGGCGTTGGCCGAAGGATTTGACAGGCCGCTGGCAGACGGCGGCAACGTCCTCGATCTCGGCCTCGTAGGCGAGATTGCCGGAGATGACGAACTGGACGAGTCGGATGCCGACGAAGCGGAGCATCTGGATCTGGATGCCGATCCGGTCCTGCTGTTCACCCAGCCGGAATTCGCGGAAGAGGACTGCTCCTTGGAGGAATACGAGGAAGGCGAGGCCGAGGAGGAGGACGAGCGGATGCCCAGCCTCATCACCATGCCGATCGACCGGCGGGAACGGCGCAAGACGCCGGCGCCGCTCGACCTGACCGCCTTTGCCGATTGCGGGGTGCCTGTTAGCGGCGCCCCCGCGTTCGACCCCTATGCCGAGGATCTGGACCATCCTGCCGCCGCGTACAGTCTGCCGGTCCCGGCAATAGGGCTGCCGACGCCGCCCGACAGCCCCAAAGCAATGCTGGAGCGGATTGCCATCGCGATGGGAGCGGATGACGAGGCGACCGGGCTCCACGATTGTCTCGCCGCTGCACGTGAGCTGGCCGATGCCGCGCTGAGCAGCGAGGACCGGACCCGCGGCGCACTCTACCGCGCGGTCAGCCGGGCATACGACGTCAGCCTTGCGGCCGCGCAGGAGCCGGAGGAATTTGCGGAACTGTTGGCCGACAACGGTCTGGAGATGCAGGACCGCGCGCCCATGACTCCTGTCGCAAAGCTGGTTTTCGGCGCGGATTACGACAAGACAAGGCTGGCCGAGATCGCGACGGTGCTGAGTCATGCGCATCGGCGCCGGGTTGAATGGGGTGGACTGCGCGCGCTTCTGCAGCAGTCTGAGGGCGGCATGAAGGCCATCATCAGTGAAGAACGCCGCCTGCGCCGCGAGGACAAGGGGCTTCTGGCAAGGCCGGTGCCTGCCATGCGCGAAGAGCTCGCTCAGCGTTTGCGCGCATCAGGCGCAGTAGCGCTTGAAGACCTTGCGCCGGACGGTCCGGAGTTCGCGCTGGTCATGCTGCACCGCTGCCCGTCGGGCAGACTGGTCCTGCTGGGCGAAATACCGCACGACCCGCAGCTGGTGACGCGCGCGGCACGCCGTCTGGTGGGGTGACACTGGCGATCTGGCGCGTATCGCCCTAGGGCAGGGGGCATGCCCTTATTGCCCGTGCATCCGGTCCGTGTTCAGCCATACTTCGGCTATCGCAATGAGAACCACCTCCGCCTGAAAGTCCGTGCCCTGCGGTCGGCAGCCCCCCAGTTCACCGGGGGCGGCCGCTGGCAGGCGTTTCGCACTATGTTGGGTCAGTTCCTCTCGCGCGAGGTTGCCGATCTGCCGGTCCAGCTTGAGGTCGCGGGAGCCGAAGGGTCGCAATGGTTCGACGGACGCACCGATCAGGAAGGGTATCTGCTTTTCGATGTACCGCTTTCCGCGGCCCGTGCGCTGCCGGCGCAAACGGCGTGGGAGGTGGCGGTACTGCATTGGCAGGATCGCGGCCATGCGCACTGCGCCGATGCCTTCGTCCTTGCGCCCGGCAGGGAAGCACGGCTGGCGGTGATATCGGACATCGATGACACCATCATCGAGACCGGCATCACCGGCGGGATCGCATCCCTTGCGCGCAACTGGCGGCGGGTACTGGCCGAACTGCCGGAGGAGCGCCTGCTGGTCCCCGCGGCCGACCTGTTCTATAACGCGCTCGGTGGCGGTGCGATGCTCGAAGAGGGGGAGGCGCACCTCGGCACGCGTCAGACAGCGGCAGCGAACCCGTTCTTCTATATCTCCTCGTCTCCATGGAACTTGTTCTCCTATCTTGTCGCGTTTCAACGCGCACGCGGGCTGCCCCTGGGGCCGATGGCTTTGCGGGACTGGGACTTCAATCGTGCAACTCTGGGGAGCAAAGGCCACGGGCCGCACAAGGAAGCGGCAATTGCCCGGCTGTTCGATTTCTACCCCTGGCTGGATTTCGCACTGGCGGGCGATGACACGCAGGCCGACCTGCTGGCTTTCGCGGCCACCGTGCGGCGATACAGGTCACGCGTGAAGGCGGTGTTCGTGCGGCAGGCGGGGCCGCCGTCGAGCGCGGAGGAGATCCAGGCGGCGGCCGACATTCGCGCGGCCGGCGTGCCCTTGTGGCTGGGCGAGGATTATTCGACCACCAGGGCGTTCCTGGAGGAAACAGGGCTGGTTGGCGAAACGGGTGCGGCCAACGTAGTGCGCACGGTCGCGCATCAGGAACCGGGCTGAATGCGCCGGGGTCGAGGCATGGGCCTGGTCAGCTGGGCTGCCACAGGCATGGCCCTGATGATCATGGCGGGGGCCGGTGTCTGGCAATGGGCGGTCAGGACAGGTTCGGCCGCGCCGCTCAACTGGATCGACGCGGCCTTTCCCCGCGACAGGCGCGCTCGGCTGGCCGCGACGGCCGGCTATGGAGCACACCCGGCGCAGCGGCTGGAACTGTGGGTGCCGCATGGCGAAAGTGGCAACCGTCCCTTGATCGTCTTCTATCATGGCGGCGGGTGGCATACCGGCGCGCCTCGCGATTACCGGTTTGTCGCGCGGACCTTTGCCGAACATGGGTTCGCCACCGCGCTGGTGGGCTACCGCCTGGTGCCGGACGGACGGTTTCCCGCTATGCTGCAAGACAGCGCGGCGGCGCTGGCCTGGCTGGCCCGCAACGCCGCCGGCCATGGAGTTTCTGGGCAAAAGGTGATCCTGGCCGGACATTCGGCCGGTGCCTACAATGCGGTCATGCTCGCGCTCGATCCTCAGTGGCTGCGGGACGCAGGCGTGCCGGACACCATGGTGGCAGGTGCGGCAGGACTTGCCGGACCGTACGATTTTTATCCGTTCACCACGGAT
The DNA here is from genome assembly GCF_022605525.1 of Porphyrobacter sp. GA68. Taxonomy (GTDB): domain Bacteria; phylum Pseudomonadota; class Alphaproteobacteria; order Sphingomonadales; family Sphingomonadaceae; genus Qipengyuania_B. The sequence continues at coordinate 321,863 of NZ_JAKQYJ010000001.1, read as the reverse complement.
TCTGCCCGCGCGGCGCTGGGCCATGCAGAGCCGCCTGACAGGACCCAGCCGATCCGCTTCGTGCGCAGCGACGCCCCGCCGCTGCTTCTGATCACGGGCGCGGACGACGATGTGGTGAAGCCCCGCAATTCGGCCGCTCTGGCGGCGGCACTGCAGATGGCCGGCGGCGAGGCAGAGCTTGTGATCATTCCCGCCATGGGTCATGCCGGGATCATCATGGCCCTGTCCAAACCGTTCGCCCGGGACGCCGCCGTTGCGAGCCAGGTCGCCGACTTCGCCAGGACGAGGCTGGCCCAGCCCACTTCAGGCGCGGTTCAGGACCGATTGCGCTAGCTTGCGGCGGTGACTGTGCCCTCCTCCCGCTTCCTCGCCTATGTGTTCGCCTTCTGGGCGCTGGCCCTGCTGGCGGCGCGGCCTGCCATTGCCCAATCCGTCTTGCGCGACACCGAAACGGAAGCCGTGCTGAACGACATGGCGGCGCCGCTGGTGGAGGCGGCGGGGCTGGACCCGGGCAATGTCCAGATCGTCCTGCTCAACGAACCGTCGATCAACGCGTTCGTCGCCGGCGGGCAGATCATCTACATCCATTCCGGTCTGATCGACGCCGCCGATACCGCGAACGAGGTGCAGGGCGTGATTGCCCACGAACTGGGCCACATTACCGGCGGCCACATCAACCGTTTTGATGAAGGGGTGGGCGCGGCAACCAGGATCAGCCTGCTGTCCCTGCTGCTCGGCGTGGCCGCTGCCGCAGCCGGGGCGGGCGAGGTGGCACCCGGCATCATGATGGCGGGGCAGCGCGCGGCCATCGGCAAGTTTCTCGCCTTTACCCGCGTGCAGGAAGCGAGCGCGGATGCCGCGGGTGCGGAGTACCTTTCCAAAGCGGGCATTTCCGGGCGCGGTTCGCTCACCTTCTTCCGCAAACTTCAGGGCGAATTGTCACGCCGGGGATTTCGGCGGAACGATGAAACGGAGTTCGTGCAGACCCACCCCCTGTCTTCCGACAGGATCCAGCGGCTGCGGGAAACATACCAGGCAGACCCGGCGTGGGAAGCGCCGGACGACCCTGCGCTGCAGGCGCGTTTCAGCAAGGTAAAGGCCAAGCTGTTCGGCTACCTCGCGGACCCGGCGCAAACCATGCGTCTCTATCCCGAAAGTGACGGGAGCGTGGAAGCGCATTACGCTCGGGCCTACGCGTACCACAAGCAGGCCAAGGTCGAACAGGCTCTGGCAGAGACAGAGGCGCTCCTCGCGATGCAGCCGGACAACCCCTTCTTCCTTGAACTCAAGGGGCAGGTGCTGCTCGAATCGGGCCGGCCGGCAGAGGCGATCGAATCGTTGCGGGCGGCGACGCGGCTGACCAACAACGCGCCATTGATCGGCTCCATCTTTGGCCATGCGCTCCTGGCCACGGAGAACGCCGCTCATCTCTCCGAGGCGGAACAGGTCTTGCGGGCATCGGTTGCACTCGACCGACGCAATCCGTTCGCCTGGTATCAGTTGGGGCAGGTTTACGCGCAGAAGGGGGATGAACCCCGCGCCATGCTCGCCAGTGCCGAGCAGCAGGTTCTGCGCGGCGAGTTCGCGCCTGCCTTGCGCAGTGCGCGCGGTGCGGAGGCGGGACTGCCCACCGGCTCACCGGATTGGATCCGGGCGCAGGATGTCGGATTGGAAGCGCGGGCCGCTCTTGAACGCCAGCGCGACCGGAAGTGACACGGTAGAGATGCGGCGTCACGCGCTGACCGTTCTGCTGGCACTGATCGCGGGCTTTGCTGGCGCGGCGTTGTGGTCGGTGACCGGACTGGGCGATCGGCAGACGCGCAGCTATCTGGTTGCCAATCCCGACATATTGCCGGAAATGGCGTCCGCGTTGCAGCGACAGGATGCCCAGAGGCGGCTCGCCGGGATCGAGGATCAGGTCACGTCCGCTTTCCCCGGTGCCGTGCTCGGCAACCCGCAAGGGACGCGCACCCTGGTCGAATTCAGCGACTATGCCTGCGGTTACTGCAAGGCTAGCCTGCCACATGTGAAGGCGCTGGTCGCAGCCGATCCCGACTTGAAGGTGGTGATCAGGGAATGGCCCATCTTTCCTGGCAGCGAGGAGGCGGCGAGGATGAGCCTCGCGGCGGCGAAGCAGGGCAAGTTCGCGGCGTTCCACGATGCCATGTATGCGCATGGTCCACCCTCGCCAGACACGGTCCGCCGGGCAGCCGAGGTCGCGGGGCTGGACCTTGCACAAGCGCAGGCAACCGCTCGCTCCGAGGAGGTCACCCGCGAATTGGCGCAGAACATGGCCTGGGCCGAGCAGCTGGGGTTCACCGGCACCCCTAGCTGGATAGCCGGGGGCGAAATCATTCAGGGCGCGGTCGGGCCGGATCGGCTGCGCGGCGCGTTAAACGGCACGGGTGGCGGGTGAGGGGGCTGAAGGCCGCGATCGTTGCCGGGCTTGTGGCACCCATCGCTGCGCTGCCTGCGCAGGTTGAAGCCAACTCCACCAGCCAGGCACTGCAACGCCTTCAGGCCAGCGAAGCGCGGCTGTTCGACATCGGCTGGCGGCTTGTCACCGGCAATGCTGCCTTTTGCGGCGATGCCGCGCCGGCAGCGGGCCTGCTGTTGCACGATGCTGACAGCTATGCCGACTCCGCCGCGGTGATTGGCGCGCTGGGGCTGGACGGGCCGATCGGCGTTCAGGCCGTAGCAGGCGGCTCACCCGCCGAGGCGGCCGGGCTGGCGCCGAACATGACGCTGGTGGCGGTGGCCGATCAGGACTTGGCGAACTGGCCACTCGACAGCGGTGCCAAGTGGACGCGAATGGCGCAGATCAACGATCTTATCGAGCGGCGGCTTGCCGAGAGGGGCAGCGTGACCCTTCGCGCCAGGCGTACCGGCAACGCCGAGGAGCGGGAAGTTGTGCTGCCCGGCGCCCTGGCGTGTCCGACCAGGTTCGAACTGCTGCCTGGCAGCGATAGGGTTGTGGCCGACGGCACAAGGGTGCTGATCGGCGACCAGTTTAGCGGACTGAGCTATTCCGACGAGCTGCTCGCCGCAGCGGTTGCGCATGAGCTGGCACATAATTTCCTCCGCCACCGCGAACGGCTGGACGCAGCAGGCCGGTCGCAGGGCAACATTCGTGAAACAGAGCGCGAAGCGGACCGGCTGATGCCATGGCTGCTCGCCAACGCGGGCTATCGCCCGGCAGCCGCAGTGGAGTTCATGGAGTATTGGGGACCGCGCAGCCGCAGCGGCGCGCTTGGCGGCATTTTGCGCGCCCGGTCGCACGACGGTTGGGACGAGCGCGCGCGGCGAATTACAGCGGAACTGCCCTTGGTAGAGCGCGCGATTGCCGACAACGGGGCCGCCGACTGGCGCACGAGGTTTGCGACGCCCGACCGCTGAGTCTTCCCTACGCGTCTTCCATGGCGGCGGCATACAACGATACACGGGGGCGAGCCATCACCCGGCGCACCATCGGTTCGAAAAACTCCAGCGGTTCGCTGTCGTAGTCGGGATCAAATGCCGCCTGATCGTATTTCTCGCAGAACAGCCGGCATGCTTCGAAATGCGGGTGATTGCGGAACTGTTCGCGAACGTCGCGATCCATCCCCAGAAAGTGAAAGTAGTAATAGCCCTGAAAAGCGCCGTGGTTCTGGCAGATCCAGTGGACTTCCTCTGACACGAACGGCTTCAGGATGGCGGCCGCGACTTCCGGGTGGTTATAGCTGCCCAGCGTGTCGCCGATATCGTGCAACAGCGCCATGACCACATATTCCTCATTCCGCCCGTCCCGATGGGCGCGGGTGGCGGTTTGCAGTGAGTGTTCCAGCCGACATACCGGGAAACCGCCGAAGTCGCCATCCAGCAGCTTGAGATGGGCCAGCACCCGATCGGGCAACCCCTTCGCAAAGGCGCGATATTCACCGCCAATGATCTGCCAGTCGGCGGCCGTACCCTCGTCCATGGCGCGGAAGGCAGCGCGCGCCTTTCCGTGCTCGGCCGCGCCATGCGATGGGTCGGATCCATGCTCGTCTGCGGCCGGCCGGCTGAATTCTTCTGTCCGCTCCATCGGATCCTCTCCTCAAAAGCGCATACTACACGCTGGCGGGACGCGTCACAATTGCGCTAAGGCCGGCGCTTGATGATGGCCGTTCTCCCGATAAAGCCGGTTCCGTTCTTCGAGAACAAGAACCGGGCGTTCTGGAACCTGCAGGCTGCTGGCTGGGGTGGCGCGTTTATTCTGCGGTCCGCTTCCGCCATCGCGGGGCGGCAGGAATGGGATTTCGTCATCATCACGCTGATCGAGATGATCACCGGATTCTCGATCAGCCTGATCCTGGCGGTCATTTATCGCCACCTGATGCAGCTGCGGCCGATCCTGCTGTGGACCGGTGCGTCGGCCGCGCTGGTTGTCGCGGTGGGCGTGCTGACCATTATCGATGCCTGGGTCATCACCCTGTACCGGCCAGACCGGACCACCGGCTTTGCCCAGCTGTTCCTTGGCATTTTGATCTATCCGCTGACCCTGCTGGGCGCGTGGTCGGCGCTGTATTTCGCTATCAACTTCTTTCTCAAGATCGAGCAGCAGGCCGATCATCTTCTGCGGCTGGAGGCGCAGGCGGCCAACGCGCAGCTCGCCATGCTGCGTTACCAGCTGAACCCGCATTTTCTGTTCAATACGCTCAATTCCATCAGCACGCTGGTACTGCTGAAACAGACCGAGCCCGCGAACGCCATGCTGACCCGGCTGTCCGCGTTCCTGCGGCATACGCTGGTCGCGCAACCCACCGGCACGGTGACGGTGGCGCAGGAGGTGGAGAACCTCAAACTTTATCTCGACATAGAACGAATGCGCTTTGAAGAGCGGCTGCGCACGTCCTTTCGCATCAGCCACGAGGCGGCGGAGGGACGCCTGCCGTCCCTGCTGCTGCAGCCGCTGGTGGAAAACGCCATCAAATACGCGGTCAGCCCCCAGGAAGAAGGTGCGAAAATCTCCCTGACTGCCCAGCGAATCGGTACGCGATTGCGGATTGAGGTGAGCGACACGGGCCCTGGCCCCGGTGCGGCCGGACCGCTGACGGCAGCCGACCTGTCCGCCCGTGCCAAGATTTCGACGGGAGTGGGCCTCGTCAACATTCGTAACCGGCTGGAACAAGCCTATGGCGACGATCACCGTTTCGAAATCCGCCGCAATGACGAGGGCGGCTTTTCGGTAGTCATCGAATTGCCGTACGAACAGGCGGAGAAGGAAGAGGAGGCTCGGCCCGCGCTCGCCCGGCAGGGCGCCGCCTGAGCTTATCCCTTGATCCGCAGATGCCGCACAGCCGCCGCGGCCGCCCGGCGGCCCGGAGCTACGTTGCGGCGCTTTCGCCGGCTGTCTGTTGCGATGATCGCGCTTCCCGCTCCACCTCTCGCCAGCCGATATCGCGGCGGCAGAAGCCGGTGGGGAAGTGGATCGCATCCACCGCGGCGTAAGCGGCTGCCTGCGCTTCCGCGACGCTTTTCCCCGTTGCGGTGACATTCAGTACCCGGCCGCCGCTCGCCCGGAGTGTCCCGTGGTCGAGAACGGTTCCGGCGTGGAAAATCTTGGCCCCGTCTGCTTCCGCCGCACCCAGATCAATGCTGCCGCCAGTCTCCGGCTGCCCGGGATAGCCCTTGGCCGCCATGACCACGGTCAGAGCGGTCACAGGTTCGAACCGGTGGCGTCCGCTCTCCAGCTGGTCGAGTTCGCCGCGCGCGCACAGCAGCATCAGCGTGGCCAGATCGCCGCTATAGCGCATCATCAGCACCTGACATTCCGGGTCGCCGAAACGGCAGTTGTATTCGATCAGCTTCGGCCCGTCCGACGTGAGCATCAGCCCCGCGTAGAGGACGCCGGAGTAGGGCACGCCTTGCGCTGCAAGGGCGGCGACTGTCGGTCCGATGATGTCCTTCATCACCTGTGCCTCCAGCGTGGGTGTCAGAACCGGGGCGGGCGAATAGGCGCCCATGCCGCCTGTGTTAGGGCCTGTGTCGCTGTCGCCTACGCGTTTGTGATCCTGCGCGCTGCCGAACGGAATAACCGTGCGGCCGTCGGTCAGGGCAAAAAAGCTGGCCTCTTCGCCTTGCAGAAACTCCTCGATGACCACCGCGCTACCGGCTGGGCCGAAGCGACCTTGCAGAAGGTCCGCCAGCGCGACTTCGGCCTCATGCCGGCTCTCGGCGATTACGACCCCTTTCCCGGCGGCCAGCCCGTCAGCCTTGAGGACGAAGGGTGCGTTGAAGCGGTCCAGCGCTTCCCGGCCCTCTGCGATGGAGCGGACGTGGGCATAGGCCGCAGTCGGGATTTCCGCCTGCGCGCACAGTGCCTTGGTGAACGCCTTGCTTCCTTCAAGCTGGGCCGCGGCGCGAGACGGGCCGAACACCGCGATGCCGGCGGCGCGCAGATCATCCGCGAGCCCCGCAACCAGAGGCGCCTCCGGACCGATCACCACCAGATCTATCATCCGGTCGCGGCAGAACTGCTCGACCTGCGGATGATCGGCGGGGTTCAGCTGCACCAGCTCGGCGTGTTGCGCGATGCCCGGATTGCCCGGTGCGGCATAGAGCCTGGCGAGGACCGGGGATTGCGCCAGCTTCCACGCGAGCGCATGTTCACGCCCGCCGCTGCCCAGCAAAAGGATGTTCATGCCCGCTTCCTTCAACGACGATGACGATGCCGGTCGCCTCGTAGCCAAGCAGCATCCCGGCGACAACGCCGAGCCGCTGAGCATTTCCGAAGTTTCCAGCCTGATCAAGCGGACAATGGAGGACCGCTTCGGCTTTGTCCGCCTGCGCGGCGAACTGTCTGGCGTAAAACGGGCGGCCTCGGGGCACCTCTACTGCGCGCTCAAGGACGACAAGGCGGTGATCGACGGCGTGATGTGGCGCGGGAGCGCGGCGCGGCTTGCCTTCGGACCCGAGGACGGGCTGGAGGTGATCGCATCGGGCAAGGTCACGACCTATCCCGGCCGGTCCAAGTACCAGATCGTGATCGACAGCATGGAGCTGGCGGGGGAGGGCGCGCTGCTCGCCCTGCTGGAACGAACCCGGGCGCGGCTGGAAGCGGAAGGGCTGTTCGCCCGCGAGCGGAAACGCGCGCTGCCCTATTTGCCGCGCGTCATTGGGGTTGTGACATCGCCGACCGGGGCGGTGATCCGCGACATCCTGCATCGGCTGGCCGACCGCTTTCCGACGGAAGTGCTGCTGTGGCCGGTTCTGGTGCAGGGGCCGGACGCGGCGCGGCAGGTCGCAGCGGCCGTGCGCGGTTTTGGCGAGCTGACACCCGGCGGCGCGGTGCCTCGGCCCGATCTTCTTATCGTCGCGCGCGGCGGCGGCTCCATCGAGGATCTGTGGAGCTTCAACGAGGAAGAGGTCGTTCGCGCCGTCGCGGCGTCCTCCATCCCGGTCATCAGCGCGGTGGGGCACGAAACCGACACCTCCTTGTGCGACTTTGCCGCCGACCGCCGCGCGCCAACGCCGACTGCGGCCGCCGAAATGGCTGTGCCGGTGAAGGCGGAACTGCAGGCGTTGCTGGCGGACTTCGCCGCGCGCACCCGCCGGGCGGCGGTTCGCCCGGTCACGCTGGGACAGGAACGGCTGCTGGCGCGCGTCCAGCGGTTGCCGCGTGTCGAGGCGCTGCTGCAACCGCAGGCGCTGCGGCTCGATGAAGTGGCCGACAGGTTGCGGCGCGCGCTGCAGGATCGCGCCCGCACTGCGGGCGAGCAGTTGCAGCGGTACGGCGGGCGGCTGTCGCTGCCGTTGCTGCAACAGCAGATCGCCAGCCGGCAGGCGACCTTGCGCCGGATCGCGCTGCGCCCGCAATTGCTGGAGCGGATCGGACGCGGCGCGGAACAGCGCCTTGACGCAGCCGCGCGTATCTATCGCTCGCTCGATCCCAAAGCGCCACTGAAGCGCGGCTTCGTGCTGGTCCGCGCGGCAAATGGCGATGTCGTCCTGCGCAAGGCCATTGCCGAGCGGGAGGAGCGCCTGCAGATCGAGTTTGCGGACGGCAGTCTCGATGTAGTGCCGGCGGCGCTAGCAGCGAAGGCTCCAAGGAAGCGCGCAGGTTCGCCGTCGGCGCGGCAGGATGATTTGTTCGGCGCGCCGTAAGCTGTTAAGGTTTGGCCATGCTGATGAATTCAAGTGATGACGAGGCGCGGCTGCAGTACGGGCCGAACGGCTTTCGTGTTCTGCGGCCTGGCAAATACGTTTACTGCGCGGTGTCTGCCGTGGCTATTCCATTGGCCGAACTGCGGTACTGGAGCACGGATTTGCAGGAAGCCTATGCCTCCCCCGAACTGGCGGCCCGGCGCCTCACCGGTCGCGGATGAGCGGGTGTGGTGGCGCTTCATCGGCGGCTATTGGCGCCCTGTTGCTGGGCGCCTGCGTTCCCGCCACCCGGATTGCTGAACCGGAGCCGCAGGCCGGAGTGACCCAGCCAGTTCCCGCGAGCGAACCGGCGACCAGGAGTGCCGGGCCGACCGCGTTCCTGTTTGAAGGTGAACTGGAACAGGGCGGGTGGATCAGAGGGCAGGCGCCTGCGGGAACGCGAGCCGCCCGGCTGGACCGGCAGCCGTTGGAACTGGATGACGAAGGGCGGTTCTTCGCCGGCTTCGACCGGGATGCGCCGGGGACCGCCCGGCTCGTCGCCGAGATGAAGGACGGCAGGACCGTCGAGCAGGACCTGACCATCCGGCCACGCGTGTGGCAGATCGAACATGTGAATGTCGCCCGCACGCCCGGCGGTTCGTCCGAAGCGTTCCTGCGGCGACGCGCGCCGGAACTGGCCCGAATCAATGCCGCCCGGGAGGTGCGAAGCCGCAGCGAGGGCTGGCGCGAGGGGTTCATCTGGCCGGCCCCGGGGCGCGTGTCGGGCCGGTTCGGCGCCCAGCGGATCTATCGCGGAGAGCCGGGCAGCTACCATTCGGGCCTCGACTTAGCGGGCGGTCGCGGCACCGCGTTCGTAGCGCCAGCCAGCGGCGTTGTCGTGCTGGCAGCGGAAACGGAGTTCTCGCTGGAAGGCAAGCTGATCATCATCGACCACGGAAAGGGGCTGAACAGCGCCTTCCTCCATGCCGACAGCCTTGCTGTGCGGGAAGGCCAGACGGTTCGTCAGGGCCAGCTGCTCGGCACCATCGGGGCGAGCGGGCGCGCGACCGGGCCGCATCTGCACTGGAGCCTCAAGTGGGAGGATGCGCGGCTCGACCCGCTCCTGTTCCTGCCGCCAAGACCCTGACGGCAGTTCGTCGGCAAAAGCGGCTCAGGCCGCTTCGCTGCCCGCCTTCTTCAGTTCACGCTTCACCTTCAGCGCTCCGGCTGAAAGCTTTTCGTCGCTGGTCTTGAGCAGCCAGTTGTCCAGTCCGCCGTTGTGTTCGACCGAGCGCAGGCCGTGCGTGGACACCCGAAACTTGAACGAGCGGTCCAGCTTTTCCGACAGCAATGTCACGTTCTGCAGGTTGGGCAGGAAGACGCGCTTGGTCTTGTTGTTGGCGTGGCTGACGTTGTGGCCGACCTGACGGCCTTTGCCGGTGAGTTCGCAGATGCGCGACATGACTTTTCTCGTTTGCAGATGTTACGGGCGATGCCGGGAAGGCGCGCGCTTACCCTTGCGTCGAAAAAAGGTCAAGCCGGACAGCGCCCTTGCCAGCGGCTGCAGTTCAGCTAGATTGCGGCAACATCTAGGCAAAATAAAGGAAGCATCTGATGAAAAAGATTATTGCAGTAGCACTGGCCGGTGGCGCATTGCTGGGCCTGTCCGCCTGCGACGTTGACCAGACACAGGAAGGCGAACTCCCCACGGTTGACGTACAGGGCGGTCAGCTTCCCGAGTATGACGTCCGCCCGGCAGAAGTGGAAGTCCAGACCGGCACCACGCAGGTCGAAGTGCCGACCGTCGATGTGGACGTGCGCCAGCCGGATGCGGCCGGTACGCCTGCCACCGGCCGGACCGAGTAACATCCGGGGCGCCAGCGGATGCGCTGGCGCCTTCCCGAACCAATGCAAGCCGCGCTTGAACAAGCGCGGCTTGCTGCGTTTGCGGACGAAGTCCCCGTGGGCGCGGTGATTGTTCTGCGTGGCGAAGTGATCGCCCGTGCCCATAACCGGCCGCGGGTGTTGTGTGACCCTACCGCCCACGCCGAAATGCTGGCGATCCGTCAGGCTGCGGAGCACCTTGGCCAAGAGCGCCTGGCGCAGTGCGACCTGTGGGTGACGCTTGAGCCGTGCGCCATGTGCGCCGGCGCAATCAGCCACGCCCGAATCGCGAGACTTTATTACGGCGCGGCCGATCCGAAGGGCGGCGCGGTGGAACATGGCGCGCGAGTGTTCGATCATCCGCAGGCGCTGCACCGGCCAGAAGTGTATGCCGGCATCGGCGAGCAGGAGGCCGGATCGCTGCTGCAAACCTTTTTTGCGGGGAAACGACGCTGAAGCATCCGCGCTACGTTCTGTTTCTGGGCGTCTTTGCGGCCAGTGGTGGCGCATTGACGTCCGTGGTGCCGCTGCGTTTTGCGCTGCTTGGGGCTTTTTGTCTCGCCGTCGCCGTGTTCGTCGCTTCCTGCGTGCCTCTCTGGCGGGGTGGCGATCCCTCATTGCTGCGCCGTCACGCGCGGCGGGATGATGTCGGTGGTCTGTTGCTCTTGGTGCTGACGGTGACGATTTGCGGCGCGGTACTGGCAACTTTGTCGCTGCTGCTGCTTGAGCGCGGCGCTCTCGACACTGCCGCGCGCTTCCTCCTCCTCGTTACCCTGATTGCCGCCTGGGTGTTCGCCAACCTCATCTATGCCATGCATTATGCCCGAATGTTCTGGAGTGACGAACACGGTGGCGGATTGGAGTTTCCCGCCACTGCGCAGCCGGGCTTCGCCGACTTCGTCCATTTCGCCGCCGTGATCGGCATGACGTGCCAAACCGCCGACATCGCCATAACCAGCACGGCTTTGCGCCGGGTGGTCACAGGGCACAGCCTGTTCGCATTCGCCTTCAACCTTGGCGTGCTGTCGTTGTCGGTAAACCTGCTTGCAGGGCAGGGCTAGGTCGCAGCCGCACAGGCGAAGCTCACAGCGGTGTAAAATCGAGCCCGATGTCGGCAGCGGGCGCGCTTTGGGTCAGCCGACCGACTGAGATATAGTCCACGCCGGTCGCTGCCTTGGCGCCGATCGTTTCCAGAGTAATCCCGCCGCTTGCTTCCGTCTGCACCCGCCCGCCGACCAGTGCGACCGCCTGCTGCAACGTGCCTGCATCCATGTTATCGAGCAGCAGGCGGGTCGCGCCCGCCCGGATCGCGGGTTCGATCTGGTCGAGCCGGTCGACCTCGCAGATGATCTGCGCGACGCCCGCCGTAACGGCGCGCCCGACCGCCTCGTTCACCGAACCCGCGACAAGGACGTGGTTGTCCTTGATCATCGCAGCATCCCACAGGCCCATGCGGTGGTTCTGTCCGCCGCCCATGCGCACCGCGTATTTTTCCAGCGCCCTCAGCCCCGGCAGCGTCTTGCGCGTGTCGAGCAGGACGCAATCCGTGCGGCCCATCGCCTGCACGTATTTGCGTGTCAGGGTTGCAATGCCGGACAAGTGCTGCACCGTGTTCAGCGCGCTGCGCTCGGCGGTGAGCAGCGCGCGCGCGTTTCCGCTGAGCCGCATGATATGGGCTCCGGCTCCCAGCTCGTCGCCTTCCGCAACCAGCCGTTCGACCTGCACGTCAGGATCAAGCGCACGGAAGAACGCGTCGGCAATGGGCAGGCCCGCCACGGTTATGGGGTCGCGGCTGTCCATGACGCCGGCGAACATCGCATCAGCGGGGATGACGCTTTCGCTGGTGAGGTCGCGACCCCCGCCAGGGACTCCACCGCCAAGATCCTCCGCAAGCGTGTCGCGCACAAAGCGATCGAGGTCGAAGTTCGGCAGGCTGAATGACATCACACCCTGTTCATAGACGGCGGTGCGGATTTGGCCACAGCAATGCGCCGCCCGGCCGCCACCACATAGCTTCGGGCAAAGCTTAGTGGACGAAGCGCGCCACCACGTCGCGATAGGATCGCGACACCTTTACCTCGGCGCCGGAACCCAGCACCAGGAAGCATTCACCATTGGTGTGCGGCTTTACCTGCCGCACCTGATCCAGGTTGACGATGGTGGAGCGGTGGACCCGCTGGAACTTGCGCGGATCCAGCCGGCGCTCCAGGTCCTTCATGGTTTCGCGCAGGATCAGCGAATTGTCGCCGGTGTAAATGCACATGTAATCGCCCGCGGCCTCGATATGCTCGATGGAGCCGACCTCCACCCGGAAGATCTGACCGCGATCCTTGATGTTGATAAGCTTCTCGAACCTGTCGGCGCTTTCGGCTGGCTGCTCCACCAGCTCTTCGGCAGCGCCCGGCGCAACTTCCGACAGGACGTTCTTCAGCTTTTCCGCTTCTTCGGACGAACGCTTTTCGGCAAGGCGGGTGCGCACCCGTTCGATCGTGTCGGCCAGCTTGTCCTCGTCGACCGGCTTCATCAGGTAATTCACGGCATTTGCCTCGAATGCGCGGATGGCGTGTTCCTCGTAGGCGGTGACGAACACGAACAGGGGTGGCTCGATATCCATCACGCCCTGCACCACGGAAAAGCCGTCAAAGCCGGGCATCTGAATGTCCAGGAAGCAGAGGTCGGGCTTTTCCGTCTTTATCATCCGGATCGCCTCGCGCCCGTTAGCGCAGGTGCCAATGACTTCGATCTCGTCATATTTTTCGAGCCGCAACTGCAGCCCCTGAATGGCGAGTTTCTCGTCATCGACGAGGATCGTGCGGATGGTCATGGGGCGACTCCCTTCGGTTGGTTTACCACAGGCGACAGCCGCTCTGCGCTGCTGTTTCGGAACAGGACATTAACCTTACGGCAAGGTAGCTGCTTCGCTGCCGTTAACAAGCGCGGCGAGATCGGCTTCGGGCCGCGCGCCATAGTGGCTGATGACCTCGGCCGCGCAGATGGCGCCCATGCGCAGCGATGCTTGCAGGCTCCGTCCGCGAACATGCCCCCACAAAAAACCTGCGGCGAACAGGTCGCCTGCGCCGGTCGTGTCGACCACCGCGTCGACGGGCTCGGCTGCGACTTCCGCCCGAACGCCTTCGCTGATCGCAACTGCGCCCTTGGCGCTACGCGTGGCGACCAGCACCGGCACCTTGCCCGCGAGAGCGGCCAGCCCGGCCTCGAACTGCGACTCACTGGTCAGCGTAGCCAGCTCTTTCTCGTTGACGAACAGGATGTCGATGAGGTTGTCAGCGATCAGGGCGCGGAAATCATCGCCATGGCGCTCGATCACGAAGCTTTCGGATGCGGTAAACGCCACCTTGCGTCCCGCCGCGCGCGCAACTTCGATGGCGCGGCGCATCGCGCTGCGCGGTTCTTCCGGATCCCACAGGTATCCCTCGAGATAGAGGACTGCAGCGCTGGCGACCACGTCTTCGGCCAGAGCGGCCGGCGGCAGATACTGGCTGGCACCCAGGAAAGTGTTCATCGTCCGCTCGCCATCCGGGGTCACGAAGATGAGGCAGCGCGCCGTCGGCGGATCGCCCGCGCGCGCGGGAGTATCGAAGTCCACGCCGGCGGCGCGAATGTCATGCGCGAATACCTCGCCCAGCTGATCCTGCGCGACCTGGCCGATGAAGGCGCACTGCGCGCCAAGCGCCGAAAGTCCGGCCAGTGTGTTCGCCGCCGAACCGCCGGAAATCTCCCGCGCTGGACCCATGGCGTCATACAGTTCCTTCGCCCGCGCCGTATCGACCAGCGTCATGCCACCCTTGGCAAGGCCGAGCTCCTCGATCAGATCATCGGCGCAAGGGGCCATCACATCGACAATGGCATTGCCGATGGCGATAACGTCGTAACGGGCTTCGGGCATTGGGTCTCCAGAGGGCTGTGGGGTTGCGCAGCCCCTAGCCAGTGCGGCTGCTGTCGCCAAGGCTTGCGTTGACTCCGGGGCAGAAGCTGCGCAGACCATCCCGTCTGATGTCGCATCCTTCAGGCAAACTGCTTCTCGTCCTGCTGCCGGTGCTGGCCGGCTGCACAGCTGTTCCAACGGCCGGACCGCCGCGAACGCAGTCGGTGGCTCGCGGCCCAAGTGCCCCCGTCCCGGCAACCGACCCGGCACCGCCCGCCACCGGCTTCATTGCGCCAACCGTGCTGCGCGAACGCGGGCTGGAGGACGTCATCGGCCAGCGGGTCAGCGGGGTGGAGCGGTTGTTCGGCGAGCCGCGCCTGCGGGTGCCGGAAGGCGATGCGCTGAAGTTGCAGTTCACGGGCCGCGCATGCGTGCTGGACGTGTTCCTCTATCCGACGCAGCCTGGAGCGGAACCGGTCGCCACCTATGTCGAGGCGAGGCGGGCAAGCGACGCGGAAGAGGTGGACCGTGCCGCCTGTGTCCGTGCGCTCAGGCGTTAGGGCGTGAAATCAAGCGGTGCTTCGGCGCCGCCCTGAAGCGGGAGCGGGCCACGAGGAGGTATCGCCGGCACCGCGATCCCGGCCTCGGGCGGCTTGCGGCGCCCAGACCGCCGGGCTGGCCGCGCGAAGTGTTCAAGCACGATCCGGCAAGTAACATCGTCGATCCTCGCTTTACGCAAGGCGGCCTCCATCTGGCGCATATGTCGAAGAAGGCGTTCGCGGGGATCCATGGCGCCGCTATACCATGAAGCTTTCGCCGCAGCCACACGCCCCCTTTGCATTGGGATTGGCAAAGACAAATCCGGCAGTGAAGTCGTCCTCTACCCAGTCCATCGTGCTGCCGACGAGATAAAGCACCGAAGCGCCGTCAATATAGAAGGTGCCGCCAGGCGTTTCGATCTTCTCGTCGAAGGCGGTTTCCTGCGTCACGTAGTCGACGGAGTAGGCAAGGCCCGAACAGCCGCGGCGCGGAGTGGACAGCTTGACGCCAATGGCGTCTGCCGGGGCTTGCGCCATCAGATGCGCGATGCGCGCTTCAGCCGCCGGGGTCAGCAGCACGGCTGCGGGCCGGCTGCGGGTTTTCACGTCTTGCATCACAGCATCCCCAGTTCGAGCCGCGCTTCGTCGCTCATCTTGTCCGGCCCCCAGGGTGGATCCCATACCAGATTCACCTGCGCATCCCGCACTCCCGGAACCGATGCCGCTCGCAGTTCCACCTCGGCCGGCATCGACTCGGCGACCGGGCAATGCGGGGTCGTCAGCGTCATGGTGACGACCACGTCGCCATCCTCCGTGGCCTCGACGCCATAAATCAGGCCCAAGTCGTAGATGTTCACCGGAATTTCCGGATCGTAGATCTCCTTGAGCGCGGCGACCACCTGCTCGTAAAGCGCGCCTCCGGGTTCTCCGGCCGGGACAGTTTCCGGTTGGCGAGCGAGAAAGCCGTCGAGATAATCGCGCTTGCGCTCCAGCTTGTCGCGCGGTGTTTCCTCGTCCGGATCGACCGCATCCTCGACCCGGGCACGTCGCGGCTTGGCCGGGCTGTCGCCCGAGCGCGGCAGATGCGGCGCCAGTTCCGCCAGCGCATCCGCCGGGGACGGGGCGGCAATGAAGCTCTTGTCTGTGCCTTCGGTCATCCGAATATCCTTTTCGTGCGCTCGATCCCCCGGATCAGCGCCGCCACATCCGCCTCGTCCGAATACAGGCCAAAGCTGGCCCGGGCGGTGGCCGGCACACCCAGATGCGCCATCAGCGGCTGAGCGCAGTGGTGCCCTGCGCGGATCGCCACGTTCTCCTCGTCCAATATGGTGCCCAGATCGTGCGGATGAACCCCCTCGACGCAGAAGCTGACGATGCCGCAGCTGTCTGCCGGGCCGTACAGCGTCACCCCTTTTATTGCGGCCAACGCCTCGCGCGTCTGCCGCACCAGCGCCTGTTCCGCTGCGTGGATGCGGTCGAGGCCGATCTCCTCCACATAAGCGATGGCAGCGGCCAATGCGATCGCCTCGGTGATGGCAGGCGTTCCGGCTTCGAACCGCTGCGGCGCCGGGGCGTAGGTCGTGCGGGCAAAGGTCACGCTGTCGATCATCGCCCCGCCGCCTTCCCACGGCGGCATCGCGTCCAGCAGGTCAGCCCGCGCCCACAGCGCGCCGATGCCGGTGGGGCCATAAAGCTTGTGGCCGGAGAAGGCGTAGAAGTCGCAGCCCAGCGCCGCCATGTCGAGCGCGAGGCGCGGCGCGGCCTGGCAGCCGTCGAGCAGCAGCTTCGCACCGACCGAATGAGCTAGGGCAGCGGCGCGAGGTGCATCAAGGACGCTGCCCAGAACGTTCGACACATGGCACAGCGCGACCAGCCTGTGCCGCGGCGTCAGCATCCGTTCCGCCGCGTCAAGATCGATCAGCCCCTCCGGCGTCAGCGGGCAGACATCGATCTCTGCCCCGGCACGCTCGGCCAGCAGTTGCCACGGCACGATGTTCGAGTGATGCTCAAGCTGGCTCAGCAGGATGCGGTCGCCGGTTTTGAGGTTCGCGTTGCCCCAGCTGTTCGCGACCAGGTTGATGGCTTCAGTCGCCCCGCGGGTGAACACGATCTCGCCTTCGTCCGCGCCGATAAAGCGGGCGACGCGCCGCCGTGCCGCTTCATACCCCAGCGTCATGCTGGCCGAGCGCGTATAGACGCCGCGGTGCACCGTGGCGTAATCCTCGCCCAGCGCCCGCGCCATCGCGTCGATCACGGCGCGCGGTTTCTGTGCTGTGGCGGCGGTGTCGAGGTAGTGCCAGGGTGAGCCGTCGGGCAGCAGGAGGCCGGGGAAGTCCGCCTTGCTGCCCAGCCGCGCTGCGCCAGGCGCGCGGCCTGTCTTCAAGATCACGTCCGCCCGTTCGCCATCCGCATCCTTGTGGGTCGTCACCGGCGCGTCCATCACAGATGCCTGTCCAGCTTGTCCAGCACGACCCGCATCAGCCGTTCCCGCTCGTTCTCGTTGTCCAGAGCGACAAAGGCGTCAGCGACGAACGCCTGCACCAGCAGGCGCCGCGCGACCTCGGGCGGCAGCCCGCGCGCCGCCATGTAGAAGCGCGCCTGCTCGTCCAACTGGCCGACCGTCGCCCCATGCGCGCATTTCACGTCGTCGGCAAAGATTTCCAGCTGCGGCACGGCGTTCACGCTCGCCCCGCGTTCCAGGATGAGCCCGCGGAACGACTGCGCCGCATCGGTCTTCTGCGCCCCGCTGACGACGTCGATCCGGCCGAGGAAGTTGCCGGTGCCGCGCCCCCAGTGCACGGCGCGCACGACCTGATTGCTGGTTCCATTGGGCTTTTCATGCGCGACGCGGCTGACGATCTCGCGCGTGGTGTCGCGCCCGCCGATTGTCACGCCGCCCAGTTCCAGATGCGCACCATCGCCCAGCAAGGCGACCACCTCAACCCGGCCCAAACGGCCGGAGGAAACCACAACGAACAGCTCGCAGCGCGCGCCGTCGCCCACGCGCACCCGCAGGCGGCGCAGTTCGGTGGCATCATTGGGACCGTCGGCATCGGCGATGATCACGCACCGGCGCAGCGTCTCCCCGGCAGGGACGTCGACATCTTCCCAATGCTCGAAGCGCCCAAGGTCGATTCCCGCAATGGCATCCGTGTCGGAGTAGCGCCACGCCTCGTCCCGGCGCGTGGGGAGGATCACGGACTCCGTCACTGGTTCATCGCCCGGTTGCCACGGCGCTGTTCGGCCAGCATCCGAATGCCCACGCGCCCCGCTTCTTCCATGCACGGCATCGTGCCGGTCATGATTGCCGTCAGCTGGCGATTGCGCTCCTCCTTGGCGAGGTCCGAAGCGGCGATCCGGTCCATCTCCGCAACGTGCGGAGCGGCGCAACGCAGCATCGCACCGCAACGCACGGCGTCGATTTCGCGGTCGCCGGTGCTCTGCTTCGTGCGGCAGACGAGCCTGCCGTCGCGCTTGGCCATTCCGCCACGCCAGGTCTTCGCCCGCGTGCCGATAACCACGATCTCCTGCGCCACCTCCGCGCTTGGCGGCGGAAGAGGCGGCGGCGTAGCCGGAGCGGACGCCTGCGCCAGCGAGGCTAGCAACCAGCTCATGCCGCAGCTTCCGCCATCACGCCGTCATAGCCTTCTGCTTCCAGCCGGACCGCCAGATCCGCCGCGCCGGTCTTCACGATCCGTCCGCCGCTCAGAATGTGGACATAATCCGGCCGCACATAGTCGAGCAGCCGCTGGTAATGCGTAATCAGCAGCACGCCCTTGTCCGGCGCGCGCATTATAGCGTTGATCCCGTCACCAACCACGCGCAGCGCGTCGATGTCGAGGCCGCTGTCCGTCTCGTCCAGAATGGCGAAGCGCGGGTCGAGGATGCCCATCTGCACCATCTCCGCCCGCTTCTTCTCGCCGCCCGAAAAACCGACGTTCACGTGGCGTTTCAGCATCTCCATGTCGAGGTTGAGCAAGGCAGCCTTTTCGCGCGCGAGCCTCAGGAACTCTCCGCCCGACAGCGGCTCCTCGCCCCGGCTCCGCCGCTGTGCGTTCAGCGCCTCCCGCAGGAACTGGACGTTCGACACGCCGGGGATCTCGACCGGATACTGGAAGCCGAGGAACAGGCCGGCGGCGGCGCGTTCGTGCGGTTCCAGGTCGAGCAGGTTCTGCCCGGCGAAGGCTACACGCCCTTGCGTCACCTCGTAGCCAGGACGTCCGCCCAGCACATAGGCAAGGGTGGATTTGCCGGCCCCATTTGGCCCCATGATCGCGTGCACCTCTCCGGCCCGCACGGTGAGAGAGAGGCCGTTGAGGATCGGCTTGCCGTCGATTTCGGCGTGGAGGTCGGTGATGGTCAGCATGGCATTTTACCTGTTTCGTCACCCCGGATCGGGTCCGGGGCGACGGGGTGGGGGCGGAAAGGAGGCATCACCGCCGCACCTCGCGCCGGTTGTAGGTCTGGCGCGGGTTGGCCTCGCGATGCGCCCGTGCCGCTTCCTTCTTGTCGGCAATGCGGAGCCGCATTCCGGCGGTTATCCGCGCCAGCACCGCGTCGATGTCGGTCAGGATGTCGCTGGCCTTGAGGCGCATGACGCGGATGCCGACCGCCTCCAGGCTCTTGTCGCGCCGCTTGGCGAGTGCGTCGTCCTGCCCTTCCTCGTCGATGGCGATGGCCATGCCGAGATTGTGGCAGTTGAAGTCGACTATCGCGCTGCCGACGACGGCGTGCCGCTTGAAGGTGTAGCGTCCCAGGTCCGCCTTGGCGAAGCGGTCGGCCAGCGCCTTGTGCGCGTCCGAGGAATGCCGCCGCATCTCCCGCGCGCGTTCGTGCAGCGCGTCGAGACGCGACTCCGAAATCTCCCACCCGCGACCCTTCTTCTTGAGCGCGGGCGTATCGGCGGTGTCCGAGGGGGCACGGAGCTGGAGGGTCTTGCGCTCACTCACGACGAAGCGCCTTTGCGAGGGAGAGCCTTATAGCCATCCCAATGAGGATCAGCCACGGCAGGTAAAGCAGGAAGGAGTTGTAGCCGTTTATGCGTGGCAGGTAGAGTTCTCCTATCCAGAGGAGACCGAACAGCCAGATGCTGCCACTCAGAGTAAGCCAGATGCACAAAGCGACGTTAGGCGTGAAACTCCTCACCCCACGCTCCCCTCGAGCGAGATTGCCAGCAGCTTCTGCGCTTCCACCGCGAACTCCATCGGCAGCTCCTTCAGCACCTCGCGGGCAAAGCCGTTGACGATGAGGGCGACGGCCTCCTCCGTCCCCAGCCCGCGCTGCTGCGCGTAGAACAGCTGGTCGTCGCTGATCTTGCTGGTGGTCGCCTCGTGTTCGATGGTAGCGGACGGGTTCTTCACCTCGATATAGGGCACGGTGTGCGCCCCGCACCGCTCGCCCAGCAAGAGGCTGTCGCACTGGGTGAAGTTGCGCGCGTTCTCCGCGTTCGGGCCGACACGAACCAGGCCGCGGTAGGTGTTGTTCGACTTGCCCGCCGAAATGCCCTTGGAAATGATGGTGGAACGGGTGCCGGGCGCATTGTGCACCATCTTGGTGCCCGTATCCGCCTGCTGGTGGTTGTTCGTCACCGCGACCGAGTAGAACTCGCCCACGCTGTCCGCCCCGTTCAGCACGCAGGAGGGGTACTTCCACGTCACCGCGCTGCCGGTCTCGACCTGCGTCCAGCTGATCTTCGAGCGCGCGCCCTGGCACAGGCCGCGCTTGGTGACAAAGTTGTAGATGCCACCTTTGCCCTCGGCATCGCCCGGATACCAGTTCTGCACGGTGGAATACTTGATCTCCGCATCCTCCAGCGCGACCAGCTCGACGACGGCGGCGTGCAGCTGGTTCTCGTCGCGCATCGGCGCGGTGCAGCCTTCGAGGTAGGAGACATAGCTGCCTTTTTCAGCGACGATCAGGGTGCGTTCGAACTGCCCAGTATTTTCGGCATTGATGCGGAAATAGGTCGACAGCTCCATGGGACAGCGCACCCCTTCGGGGATGTAGACGAAGGTGCCGTCGGAAAAGACCGCGCTGTTGAGCGTGGCGAAGTAGTTGTCGCGCTGCGGCACGACCTTGCCCAGCCAGCGGCGCACCAGATCGGGATACTCGCGAATCGCCTCGCTGATGGAGCGGAAGATGACGCCGGCGGACTCCAGCTCCTTGCGGAAGGTGGTCGCGACGCTGACGCTGTCGAACACTGCATCGACCGCAACCTTACGCGCGCCCTTTACCCCGGCGAGCACCTCCTGCTCCGCCAGCGGGATGCCCAGCTTGTCATACACCGCCTTGATGTCGGGATCGAGCGCGTCGAGGCTGTCCAGTTCCGGCTTCTTCTTCGGCTCCGCGTAGTAATACGCGTCCTGATAATCGATCGGCTGGACGTTCAGCTTGGCCCAGTTCGGCGCTTCCATCGTCTGCCACAGGCGGAACGCCTTCAGCCGCCAGTCAAGCATCCATTGCGGCTCGTTCTTCTTGGCGGAGATGTAGCGCACCGTGTCTTCGGTGAGGCCCTTGGGCGCAAACTCAGTCTCGATCTCGCTCGCCCAGCCATATTCGTATTCGGCTGCACGGGCAGCGGCCGCCTTGGCCTCGGCATCGATTTCAGGTTCCGGCAAGGGGAGGGTGGCGATCTCGTTCATGTCAGTTCCATAGTCTGGGGCGCGCGCGCAAGCCGGCTGAGGGTCACCTCCGCCAGCGCACCGCGCAGCGCGGCATTCACGACCGGCCAATGCGGGCGCACGGTGCAGTGGTGATCGTAACCGCACTCACCCCCCGTCGCGCAGGCGGTCAGGGCAATCGGTCCGTCCACCGCCTCCACAATCTCTGCCAGGGTAATGGCGGCAGCCGGACGGGCCAGCTGCAATCCTCCACCTGAACCCCTGCGACCGCGCAGCAATCCAGCGGCGGTCAACCGGCTCACCAGTTTCTGCACGGTCGGAGCAGGCAAGCCCGTCTCTGCCGCCAGATCGCCGGCCGACACCCGCGCGCCGCCGCAATGACGCGCAGCGGCGCTCATGATTATCACCGCGTAGTCAGCGAGGTTCGACAGGCGCATCTTCTAATCAGACCAATTCGTTCTGATTAGCATCTACGGTGACGCATCCCGCTTTTCAACGCACAACGCCTTGTTGCGAGTCGTTAGCGTTCTGATCGCGCGTTCATGGCTCTGCCGACCCTTGAACGTGATTTGTCTGGGCGCGGGTCAGCTCGCCCGTTCCCGCGCAATATATGCGTCCACATTCTCTTCAAGAACATCGAGGGGCACGGGCCCGCTCAGCAGCACGGCATCGTGAAATGCACGCATGTCGAAACGATCGCCCAACTGGGTGCGTGCCTTGTCGCGCAGTTCCATGATCTTCAGCTTGCCGATCATGTAGGCGGTCGCCTGACCGGGATAGACGATATACCGTTCGATTGCCTTTTCGATGTCGCCGTCGGGGTTAGGCGTATTGTCCTTGAGGTATTGAATCGCCCGTTCACGGCTCCAGCGCTTGTCGTGGATGCCGGTATCCACCACCAGCCGTGCGGCCCGCCACAGTTCCATACCCAAACGGCCGAAATCGGAATAGGGATCGGTGTAGAAGCCCATGTCCTTGCCCAGCTCTTCCGAATACAGGCCCCAGCCTTCCGAATAGGCCGTGACCCCGCCGAAGCGCCGGAAGGCGGGCACATTGCCAAGCCCGGTCTGGATGGACAGCTGCAGGTGGTGGCCCGGAACGCCTTCGTGGTAGGCCAGCGCCTCCAGCTCGTTCTTCGACATGTCCCTGAGGTTGTAGAGGTTCACGTAGTAGGTGCCCGGACGCGACCCGTCGGGCGCAGGACGCGAATAGAAGGCCTTGCCCGCGGACTGTTCGCGGAATGCCTCCACAGGCTTTACCACCAGCGGGTCCGTAGGCAGGGTGCTGAAATACTCCGGCAATCTCGCCGTCATGGCGGCCATCACGCGGTCGACGTCGGCCAGATAGTCTTCGCGGCTGGTATGGTAGAACCGCGGGTCGTTGCGGGTGTATTCGAAGAATTCGTTGAGGGTGCCGCCGTATCCGACTTGCCGCATGATCGCGCGCATCTCCTCGTGTATGCGGGCGACTTCGTGCAGTCCGATATCGTGGATCTGCTCCGCCGTGAGATCGGTGGTGGTATAGCTGGCCAGCAGGGCGCTGTAGTACTCAGCGCCGCGCCGGAATCGCCATACCCCATCATCGGTCGGCGCCTGCACCTGCTGCCGCTCCATTTCGGCAAGGAGCCGCTGATAGGCTGGCGCGGCGCTGCTGTTCCAGGCGGCCAGAGCGGCAGCCTTCAGCTGCTCCTTGTCCGCTGCCGGTATCGCGAGCGCATCCACCTTGCCGGAGAAGTCCTCCAGCACGGCGTTGCCGGCGCCAGCGTTCAGCAGGTTCTGGACGTCGGAAATCACGTAAGGATAAACCCAGCGCGGCGGCATCACTCCGGCTGCGGCACGCTGCCGCGATTCGGCGGTGAGCGTGTCGAGGCCGGGGCCAAGGCCCTCGATCCGGCTGATGTAATCACGCGCCTGCTTTACGTCGGCAACCGAATGGATGTTGATCAGGAACGCAGGCAGCTGGCTTTGCGCGCCGTTCATCTGGTCGAAGATGTAGCCGTATTCGCGAAACGGAAACAGCGATGCTGAACGCTGCGCCATGCGTTCGAAAAGGCGATGCGACAGCGCGTCCTGCGGCGGCAGGTCGGCGGGGTTGTAACCGGTCCGCAGCGCATCCGCGGTCGCTTGCAGCAACGCTTCCTCGCGAACCTCTGCAGCGTCTGAGAAGTCGCCCCAGCGCCCGTAATCATCGTCCCTGATGCCGCGGTACGCTTTGCTGCGCGGCGACAGCTCCAGAGTGGCCCGGTCATAGTCTTCGAAAAACGCGCCGATTGGCTGCGATGTCGCGGGCGCACGAATGGCGAGATCGCCGCTCTGCCCCGCAGGAGAAGCGATGTTGCGGTCGCCCCCGGATGTGCTGGCGCAACCAGCCAGCGCAAGTGCCGAAGCGGCAAGAAGAAGCGGCAAGCGAAAGGTCATGCGATCAGGCTCCCGTTGTCTCGGTTTTCAAGCGGCTGTTATCTCGCGGAAGTTTCTCAGGTCCAGCATCTCGTTCAGATAATCGTGCGAACCTGACCCCAGCCTTGCCGGTGTGCGGCCCACAAACAGCTGGATTTCACGGATCATGTGAGGCTGATCGTAGAATGCCTCGGCCAGTTCTGCCTCCGCCTCATCCGACAGGTGCGGCAAGGACAGCCACGCAGCAGCACGAAGCGCGCGGTATTTGCGCACGAGAGAACGGGGAGGCAGGCCAAAGTAGCGTTCGATCAGACGCTGCGCCTGTCGCTGGCTATAGGGTAGCGCGCAGTGCAGATCGTCAAGCGACGGATTGAGCGCAGCGGAGAGCCATTGGTTGGTGGTGCGGATGAGTTCGCGATGCTTGTCCGGTACGCTGTGCAGATTTCCGCGTATGAATGCCGCCAGCGCGTCTGTTCCCTGTTCCGCCGTTGACGCATCCTGTCGGTAACGGCGGCAGATCTCCTGTCCCACGTCTTCGATGTCGTCACCCAGATAGTCGCGGGCGGCGCATATCTTGTTGCCATGCGCAGTTGCGCAAAGTCCGGTCACGGCCGCCCAGCCCAGAGGCGTGAACACCGCACCGATCGCGTGGAATGGCCCGGCCATGACGAACGGCACCGCCAGACTGAACGGCGTAAGGAGGTTGACCCGGTGGGCGGGCATGGTCCGCCCGTCGCGGAAGCTGAGGCAACCCTCGCCGTAAGGGAATACGGTGAGATGGCCGACGCCGGCGGGCTGCACATCGCGCACCTCCGGCTCGTCACAGCGGAAGTGATAGAAGGTGGTGACGAAATCAGCGAGGTCGTGGGGGACGGGTAGATAGCGAAGCTCGAACAGCGACTGGCTTGTAAAATCGACTGCGTCTGACCGGGGCACCATCCCCGCCCCTTTTTCCTTTCTGCCTCGAACCACTGTGCGCCCCCGCATTTGGCCTTTGCGCAAGAACATAGGCTCAACTTGCAAAAACGCAAAAAAGAACAGCGACCTCACATGAGTAAGGTCGCTGTTGAAGGCAAGAACGCGTGGCGATTGCCATGAGTTCTTCGGGTCGCAGATTCCGTATAGCTGGCCCGCAGATGTAGGGATTGTATGGAAGCGACATTGCGGCTGATGACAGCGGAGAAGTACAAGACAGGCGAAATCAAGCACTTTTCGTGTTTGAGCAAGTATGCCAAGGCGTATGGCAGTTATGTTCGACCTGATCCGGCCATTCCTGTTCGCAATCGATCCCGAGCGCGCTCACCGGTTGACGGTGGCCGCGCTGCGTGTTCGGAGCGGCGACCATGCACAGGCAGAAGACGACTCGCTTGCTGTCACGGTGGCCGGCCTACGCTTTCCCAATCCGCTCGGGATGGCGGCCGGGTTCGACAAGGATGCCCAGGTCGCGGGGCAGTTGTACAGCCTTGGCTTCGGCTTCGTCGAAGTTGGCTCGATCACGCCGCTCCCGCAGGCGGGGAACCCCAGGCCGCGCCTGTTCCGGCTGGTGGAGGATCAGGCGGTCATCAACCGCATGGGGTTCAACAATGCCGGCAGCCAGGTGGCAGCCGCGCGCATCTCCCGGTTGCGTCAACGGGGCTTGCCCGGCCCGCTCGGCATCAACATCGGCGCCAACAAGGACAGTTGCGACCGGATCGACGATTACCGGCGGATGGCGCAGGTCATGGCACCGCTGGCCGATTACCTGGCAATCAACATATCCAGCCCCAACACACCGGGACTGCGCGCCCTGCAGGACGAGAGCGCCTTGATCTCGGTTCTCGACGCGGTGGACGAGGGGTGCGGGGGGCATGCCGTGCCTGTATTCCTCAAGGTCGCACCTGATCTTCAGCCAGCCGATGTCGATAGCATCGCCCGCATCGCGCTGGACCGCGGACTGGATGCGTTGATCGTGGCCAACACCACCGTCGCGCGTCCACCGCTCCGATCAAGGCAGGGCGGCGAGGCGGGCGGCCTGTCTGGCGCGCCGCTGAAGGAGCTTTCTCTGGCCTGCTTGCGAGACTTCCGCCGCGCGACCGGCGGCGCCATCCCGCTGATCGGCGTTGGCGGCATCGGCAGCGCGGCGGACGCCTGGGAACGGATCAGGGCCGGCGCGAGCCTCGTGCAGCTTTACAGTGCACTGGTCTATGGCGGACCCGGTCTGCCGCGCCGCATCCTGCGCGATCTGAAGCAGCTGATGCGGCGCGATGGCTTCTCCCGTGTTGCAGAGGCGGTGGGAACGGAATAGCGACAGCAGGAATGACAAAGCGCCTTCTTCTCGCCCTGGCACCCCTGCTGTTCGCGGGGTGCGCCACGGTCGCTACCAAGCCGCCAACGCCGCATTCTGTGCCAGAACAGGCGGGCACTGTGGGTGCGGCCGATCCACGCGCGGCGGCGGCGGGTTTGGTGATGCTGCGACAGGGCGGAAGCGCGACGGACGCGGCCATTGCCACCATGCTGGCACTCAATGTCGTGGAACCGCAAAGCTCAGGTATTGGCGGGGGCGGCTTCATGGTCCGCGGCACCGCCAATGGCACAATCACGACGCTGGACGGACGCGAAACGGCACCGTCGGACGCAACCCCGGACTGGTTCCTGGGCCCTGATGGCAGGCCGCTGTCCTACGAAGCAGTGGTCCGGACGGGCCTCAGCGTGGGAATACCCGGCAATATCGCGCTGGCGGCAGATGCGCACCAAAGGTTCGGCAAGCTGCCGTGGTCGGCCCTGTTCGCACCCGCCATAACGCTGGCCCGTGACGGCTTCGTGATGAACGAGCGGCTGCGCGCCTCCCTCACCGGACAGCTCGACCGTGCGGGTTTGACTGCGCAGGGCCGGGCGCTTTACTACGGTCCCGACGGTGCCCCGTTGCCGACCGGTACACTGATCCGAAATACGGCCTTGGCAGATGCGCTGGAGCGGATTGCGCAGGCCGGACCGGACGCGTTCTACCGCGGCGACATGGCGCAGGAAATCGCCGCCACCACAGCCCAGGCCACCCCCCGCGACGGCGCGATGACGGTGAGCGATCTGGCGGATTACACGACGCAGGAAAGACCGCCTGTGTGCGGCACCTATCGGGCTTACCGGATCTGCGGCATGGGCCCGCCTTCGTCCGGCGGCATCGCGGTGCTGCAGATGCTCGGCCAGCTTGAACGGTTCGACCTGGCCCGCCTGGGGCCGCAAAGCGTGGATTTCTGGCTGCTGTTCATCGAATCCCAGCGGCTCGCCTACGCCGACCGCGAACTGTATCTCGCGGACAGCGACTTTGTCGCGGTTCCCGTCACGGGGCTGATCGATCCGGCATATGTCGCCAGCCGCTCGGCCCTCATCAACCCGTTCCGGGCCGCTACAACAGTCGCCGCCGGACGACCGGCGGCCGCATCGCCTGCGGCGGACGGCGACGAACCTCCGGAGAATGGAACATCCCACTTCGTCGCCATGGACGCTGACGGCAACATGGTGAGCTACACGTCCACGGTCGAGGGTGCGTTCGGTTCGGGACTGATGGTCCAGGGCTTCTACCTGAACAACGAGCTGACGGATTTCAGCTTTTCACCCAGTCGAGACGGCCAGCCGGTGGCCAACCGGGTGGAGGGCGGCAAGCGGCCGCGTTCTTCGATGGCGCCCACGATCATCTATGCGCCCGATGGCACACCGTTCATGACGATTGGGGCGGCAGGCGGATCGACGATCCCGGTCCAGGTCGCCCGCTCCATCATCGGGGTCATCGACTTCGGCCTTCCCCTGAAAGAAGCGCTGGGGATGCCATTGGCGATGGCGTTCGGCGACACCGTGATCGTGGAAGAAGGAAGCTGGCTCGCCCGCGAACTCGAGGCACTGGAGGCCAGGGGATACGCCGGTGTGCGCGCCGCCTCTCCGCCCTTTCGCGCGGTCGGGGCGGTTTACAAGAACGGCCGGTGGCAGGCGGAACACGATCCGCGCCTCGACGGGCTGATCGGCACGCTTGGCGGAGCCTAGCGCCCTGCGCAGTGCTGTTGTAAGCAAAATGCAACAACAAAACAGAGGATACCGGATGCTCGCTGACATCGACAGCGCCACCAATCTTGTCGAACTGTTCCTGCGTCGCGCGGACTCCAACCGCGACCGGCCCTTCCTGGGCCGCAAGGTTGCGGGTGCGTGGCGCACGATCAGCTGGGGCGAGGCGGCGGATCAGGTCTGTCTGCTGGCGGAAAACCTGCGCCGGATTGGTCTCGACAAGGGGGATCGGGTCGCACTGGTGAGTGAAAACCGGCCCGAATGGTGCATCGCCGACCTTGGCATCATGGCGGCCGGCTGCATTACCGTGCCCGCCTATATCACGAACACGGAACGCGATCACCAGCACATCCTCGACAATTCGGGCGCACGCGCGGTGATCGTCTCCAACGACAAGCTGGCGCAGCCGCTCATCCCGGCAATCATGCGCACCGGCCTGGTTGAACACATCATCCCGATAGATCAGGTTCGCGCTTATCAAAGCGGCAATCTGCGCTGCCACGGCTGGTCGCAGATGACCGGTGAAGGCGATCCGGCCGCCGCCCGCGCGGCAGTTGACCAGCGGATCGCCGGGATCGAGCGAACCGACACCGCCTGCATCATCTACACCAGCGGCACCGGCGGCGCGCCGCGCGGCGTGCTGCAACACCATGGCATGATCCTGTGCAATATCGCGGGCGCGGCCGAGATCGTTGCGGAGGATTTTGGTGTCGGGGACGACCGGTTCCTGTCGTTCCTGCCGCTGTCGCATGCATATGAGCATACCGGGGGGCAGCATCTGCCCATCGCGCTTCGCGCCGAGATTTTCTACGCCGAGGGGTTGGAAAAACTCGCCACCAACATCGAGGAAGTGCGTCCCACCGTCATGGTGGTCGTGCCCCGATTGTTCGAGGTGCTGCGAACGCGGATCATCAAGCAGGTGGAAAAGCAGGGCGGCGCGGCGCTGCGCCTGATGAACGAGGCCGTAGCCCTGGGCCAGCGTCGGGCGGAAGGGCGGTATCGCCTGGGCGACAAGACGTTGAACTTCGTGCTGGAAAAGCTGCTCCGGCCCAAAATTCGGGCCAAGTTCGGCGGCCGGATGAAAGCGCTCGTGTCAGGCGGCGCGCCGCTCAATCCGGATGTCGGGGTGTTTTTCCAGGCAATGGGCCTGACCATGCTGCAAGGTTATGGGCAGACCGAGAGCGGTCCGCTTATCTCGTGCAACCGTCCCGCGCGCGGGATCGCAATGAACTCCGTGGGCGCGCCGCTGCGCGGCGTAGAGGTGCGGATTGCGGAGGATGGCGAAATCCTCTGCCGGGGTGAACTGGTGATGGAGGGCTACTGGCAAGCCCCTGCCGAGAGTGCGCGAGCGTTGCAGAACGGATGGCTGCACACCGGCGATATCGGCTACCTAGACGACAAGGGCCGCATCGTCATTACCGACCGCAAGAAGGACATGATCGTCAACGACAAGGGCGATAATGTCGCGCCGCAGAAGCTGGAAGGCATGCTGACGCTGCAGCCAGAGATTGGTCAGGCGATGGTCGCAGGCGACCGACGGCCCTACGTCGTTGGGTTGATCGTTCCCGATGTCGAATGGATGGCCGAATGGGCAGCGGAGCATGGCAAGTCGGCCGATCTGGCGATCCTGAAGGAGGATGCCGCGTTCCGTTCAGCGGTGCGCTCGGCCGTCGACCGGGTGAACGCCGATCTTTCGGTGACGGAAAAGGTACGCGGTTTCGCCTTTGCCGATGAACCATTCGGGATCGACAACGAGGAAATGACCCCCTCCATGAAGATCCGCCGGCACAAGATCAGGGAGCGTTACGGAGCGCGCCTGGACGCCTTGTACCGTGCGTGAAGCGCGGTGCCGCCGTGCCTGAGAACCGCTAGTTGCAGACGGGTCTGCCTAACGACTCTGTTTCGCGCAAACCCAGTTCACACGCCCGTTGATCATGCTGCCTGCGCGTCCGCCACGTCCGGCAGGAAGCGTGGCTCGCGCAGTGACCAGCCCGGAGCGGTGGCGGCGGCTTCGCTGAGGGACTGCAGCAGGATCTTGCGCCGGCCGCAGCGGATCTGGGGCAGGGCGGCGGCCGCGCAGAAGGCGGGCGGGAGCCATGGGCGTACTTCGGCACCCAGCAAGCGTTCGTACAGGAACCGCAAGGCCGAAAAACTTTCGATCTGCTCCTGGCCCAGATCGAAGGCAATCATGGTTACCAGTCGGACGAAAAAATCTTCGGCACCGGCCAGACTATCCGCGTTTGGAACGCATCCCCGCAGGGCGCGCAGGTTTTGATATGCGATGTAGTGGCGGCGCAGGGCAAGGCCGTCCCCTTCTTCCACCGCCCAGGTCCTGAATGCGTCGCGGCGGGCCAGTCCAATGTCGAGCGCACGGCTGATATAACGCTGTTCCGCATCTTCGAATCCGGCGAATTCGCGCAGTTCGGCAACGATCACGGATGCCGTGCGGGTGGTGGTCATGTGGCGGTGTCCCTTCCCTGTCCTTGAAGAAAGAGTGTCGCGCAAGATAGTTAACGGGCCGTAATCAAGGAGATGAATAAATGCCCGATGTTCGGATGCCGGATCCGCCGAAGGGCTGCCTACTCGTTCAGATCAGCCCGGAAAGCGGGCTGCACCCCTTTCTAGATCAGCCCGGCAAGCGGGCTGCACCATGTTCTAGATCAGCCCGGCAAGCGGGCTGCTGGGGTCCGCGTACTTTCGGGTGGCCATACGTCCCGCCAGATAGGCGTCACGGCCGGCCTCCACAGCGAGGCGCATGGCCCGCGCCATGCGGATCGGATCCTGTGCTTCTGCGATCGCGGTGTTCATCAGCACACCGTCGCAGCCAAGTTCCATCGCAATGGCCGCGTCGGACGCGGTGCCGACGCCGGCATCTACCAGCACGGGTACGCTCGCGCCTTCCACAATCAGCCGGATTGTCACGCGATTCTGGATGCCGAGGCCGGAGCCGATCGGCGCGCCAAGCGGCATGATGGCGACCGCGCCGGCATCCTCCAACTGTTTCGCGGCGATCGGATCGTCCACGCAATACACCATTGGGTGAAAGCCTTCGTTTGCCAGCACCTCCGTCGCACGCAAGGTCTCGCGCATATCCGGGTACAGCGTCTTCGCCTCGCCCAGCACTTCCAGCTTCACGAGATCCCAGCCTCCCGCCTCTCGCGCCAGGCGCAAGGTGCGGATCGCCTCGTCGGCAGTGAAGCAGCCGGCTGTGTTGGGAAGGTATGTGACACGGCGGGGATCAATAAAGTCGGTCAGCATCGGCTGCTTGGGGTCGCTGACATTCACGCGGCGCACTGCGACGGTCACGATCTCCGCCCCGCTCGCGTCCAGTGCGGCCGCGTTCTGCGCGAAATCCTTGTATTTGCCGGTCCCCACGATCAGGCGCGAGCGGAAAGTGCGTCCGGCAACGCTCCAGCTGTCGTCTTGTCGGTCCGTCACCAGTCAGCCCCCGCCCACGAAATGAACTATCTCCAGCCGGTCGCCTTCGGACAAAGCATGGCCGGCGAGGTCGGAACGCGGGGCGATGGCGCCGTTGTGCTCGACCGCAACCTTTGCCGGATCGAGCTCTAGCTCTTGCACCAGCGCGGCGATGTTGCTGGCCGCGGTGTGGCGAGTATCGCCGTTGACGATTATAGTGATGGGAGCGGTCATTCCCGCCAGATAACCTTCAATGCGCAGTGCGCAAGTTCAGCACGTGGCCCAGGCCAACAAAGCAGACGCCGATGATCGTCAATACGGCTTCGTACATGCCATGAGGTGCCGCAAGTGCGCCGCCCATGAAGGTCAGTCCCATCATAGCGACTACAAAAGGCGCGCGGCGCCGGTGCTGCACCGCGCCCCAGCCGATGGCAACTCCTGCGATAAGCGCCGCCAGCAACAGACCAACCTTGTGAATTGATGGTTCTAGCAGGAACTGTGCGCCAAACCCGATCCCCGAGACGACCAGAATAGTGGCTGCGCAATGGGCTGCGCATAATCCGGAAAGGACCATGCCCGCCCGGTCAAGTCGCTGCCGCAAGAAGTTGGGTGCCGTCGCCATTTGAGCCAGCCATATATGTGATGGTGTAACATCTGGCAAGCGCTGCCAATGGCGAAAGGTTCCGCCTGCTCTTGAAAATGCCTCAGTGCCGGCACAACAAAGACACATGAGCAGTATCAGCCGGACGCCAGGCGCGCTCCTTTCCACCGGACCCGCCACTAGCACCGCTGCCCGCCCGGCGGCTATCGCCGTGTGGCTGTTCCTGGTCGCCGCTCTGGTCGTCGTAATGGTATCTGTCGGCGGGATAACCCGGCTCACGGAATCCGGCCTCTCGATCACGAGATGGCAGCCGATTACCGGCATTCTGCCTCCTTTGACGGAGGCGCAGTGGGAGGCAGAGTTCGCCCGTTATCGCCTGACGGGCGAATACATCAACGAGTCCGGTCCAGCGGGCATGGACCTGGCTGCCTTCAAGTTCATCTTTTTCTGGGAGTGGTTTCACCGCCTGCTCGGCCGGGTGATCGGCCTTGCCTACGCGCTGCCCCTTGCCTGGTTCTGGGTAAAGGGCGCCATTCCGGCCGGGTACAAACCTCGCCTGGTTGGCCTGCTTGCGCTTGGCGGCCTGCAAGGCGTGTTCGGCTGGCTGATGGTGCGTTCGGGCCTGAACGAAACAATGACCGATGTGAGCCATTTCTGGCTGTCGGTCCATCTTCTCACTGCGTTCCTGACCCTGGCGTTGCTGGTGTGGACCGCCCTCGACATGCGCGCGCTCGACCGGAACCGTGCGGCGCGTCCGGCGCGAATGACAGCTACGGCCACTTGGGTCGGAGCCGTGCTGTTCCTCCAGCTTCTGCTGGGAGCATGGGTGGCGGGCCTTAACGCGGGCCATGCCGCTTATGACTGGCCATTGATGAACGGTCGGCTGGTTCCGGAACTGCAATGGAGCGACGGGTTCTGGTGGACGTTGACCCACGATCCTTTCCTGCTCCACTTCCTGCACCGCTGGTGGGCCTGGGCGGCGGTGGCGGCGCTGGTCGTGCTGGCGTTGCGGGTTCGCCAGCTTGACCGGCGCGCTTCAGTGGCGGTGCATGCGGTGCTGGGCACACAGATCCTGCTGGGCATTGCAACGGTGATGAGCGGCGTGGCGCTGTGGTTGGCGGTAGCGCATCAGGTGGTTGGCGCTTTGCTGGTGGCCGCGGTTGCCTGGGCTGCGCATGTGCATGGACGGGTGCGTGCCAATTTTGAGGCAGCGCCATGAGCGCGGTGATCTGGTGCCCCTTTCCCGACGAGAGCAGCGCGCGCCAGGTGGCTACCCGATTGCTGGATGATCGCCTGATCGCCTGCGCCAACTTTGTGACTGTCACATCTCTTTTTGACTGGGACGGTGAACGTGGAGAAAGCCAGGAAGTTGCGGTGCTGTTCAAGACGGATGCCGCTTTGCTGGAACAGGCCGTTGCCGCAACGGAAGCGGCGCATCCCTACGATACCCCCGCCGTGTTGGGTTGGCGGTGCGACGTGGCGGGTCAGAGTACAGCGCGCTGGCTGGGCGATCTGGTGCCGCGCTAGCCGGTGATCTTCCCGGTTTCCGAGGCTTTACGTATCCAGGCGCGCGCCAGTGCCGCCGGCGTGACCCTCTGATCCTGCCAACAGCAGTTTTTCAGTTAGGCGCGTCAGATCCATCGGAGGGCGAGGCGGGCGCCGTCTGCGCAAGGTTCCGGTCCAGTTCGCGCGACTTGTCGCCGATCCGCTTCTGCGTTTGCGCATAGCGTTCGTCGAACGTCGGCTCTTCCTTGCAACCCGCTGTGAGCAGCGCGATGGCGAGCGCCATGCAGAGCCACATGCCGCGCATTAATAATTCCGCCGGTATTGTACGTTGAGGTTGGTCGCACCCGACCCGCCCGCCTGGCTGAGGATCGAAAGTGCAGGGGTGAGGCTGATCTCAAGCTGAGTGGCGGTAAAGCCACGCGCGTCGGTGATGAACTCGATATAGATATCATCGGTGATGTACTGCCCCGCCGCCAGCGCGGTGCCGCGGCCGAGCCTTTCGTCCGCACCCAGAATCCGCAGACGGTCGATGCCGACCGCCGAACGCAGTGCACCCAGCGGATTAAGCCCCCCGCCCGACCCCCGCAGACTGTTCAAGGAAGCGGCGAGCTGTACCGCCTGGATCGCCGACAGATTGGCGACCGACGAGCCGAACAGGATGCGGGACACGATCTCGTCTTGCGGCAGTCCGGGCGTGCTGGTGAACGCAATCTGCGGATTCAAGGCGCGTCCGGTGACGTTCACATTGACGGTGATGCCCTCAATGTCCTCGGTTGCGACGATCCGGATGGTGGGGTTGGTCTGCGCCCCGCCGGTAAAGGCGACCAGGCCGTCGGTCAGTTCGAACGAGCGGCCCGCAAAGCCCAGGGTACCGCGGATCAGGCTAGCCTCGCCCACGATCCGCGGGTCGGCGCTGGTGCCGCGCAGGCGCAGGTTCGCCTCCCACTCCGATTCCAGCCCCATGCCTGACACGTACAGGCGTTCCGGCGCGCGGATGCCCAGGTCGAGCCGCAGGAGGTCGAACAGGCCGGGTGTCTGTTCCGCCGGTTCGTTGCCGGTGATCCGTACCGGTCCGCGCGGTGGCTTGAACCGCACCCCGGTCAGCACTGGCACTTCCGAGGCAGCTTGCCGCGTCAGCTCATAGCGTGTTTCCGGCAGGCGCAGTTCGCCCGAGACCAGAGCGGTTTCCCCGGCCTGCTTCGTCACACGGAACGAACCGGTGGCGGTGGCGTCGATCGGATTGCCTCGCGCCACCCTGGCATTGTCCAGTTCGACCGCGAGATTGATGGGATAGCCTTGCGCGGCGGACAGGCTGATGAACCCCTGCGCGCTGGCGGTGCCGTTGCCGGCACGCGCGGTTGCCTGATCGATCAGCAGCCGGTCGTCGGTGAAGCGTCCCTGCAGCGCCAGATTGGTCAGCTGCGTGCCGTAGCTGAGGTTTCGATAGGTCAGATTGTTCGCGCGCACGATCCCGTTCAGCTCGGGATTTGCCACCCGTCCGGTGAAATCGGCTGCGACGCCGATGGGGCCGGACAGCTGCTGGTCGGCGATGCCGGCAAAGGAAAACAGGGTGTCGGCCGGGCCGTTATAGCGGATGCCGCCGCCAAGCGGTGCCGCCAGCAGGCGTTCCGTCCATGGCCCGGCTCCCGGACCCAGCGGGCGGAGCGAGGCAACCATGCGGCCGACAACAGCACCGCGCTGGCGCAGCACAGCGCGCGCCTCTCCTCCGTCCGGGAGCAGCTTGCCGACGAATGTGATGTCGACCGGCTGGCTGACCAGAGCAGCGGTGGTGCGCCGGAAATCGTCAATGGTCAGGCGCGCGTCGGCGCGCGGAAAGGCGTCCGGACTGGGTTGGTCGAAATCAAGGCTGCCAGTAGCGCGCCCGCCAACCCCCAATCCGGCGACGAACGCATTGGCAAGCGCCAGGTCGATGTTTTCCAGCCGGCTCTGTACCCGCAAACCGCTGCCATAGGTGCCGGCCAGGCGGATGTTGCCACCCCCAACGTCAATGCGGGTGGGGAGCAGCTGGTAATCGTCGCCCGGCACGATGCGGGCGGGAGTGGCGGTACGGAAGGCTATGCCTCGTGCGCGGCCGTCCAGCGCCACGCGCCACAGGTCGGGCAAAAGCTGCGCATTGGCGGCGACGCGGAACGGCACTCCGCCCGTTCCTTCTGCAAGAACACGCGCGGTGCCAGCGCCATCGCGGTAATCGACCAGAGCGCGCGCGGCATTGAAATAGACCCCGCTGATCGTGGAGCGGTAGAGCTGTACATCGGCCACGACATAGGGTCGTTCGTACAGGATGACCCGCGCGTCCACTGCCGCCGTGCCGATGGCGAGGTTTGCCGGTGCCGGGAAAGTAGTGCCTTCGGCGCGCAGGTTGACCAGCGCCTGCTGGAATCGACCCTCTGCATCCAGCCGGACGATGCCGTTGACGCCGCGCCCGTTGGCCCTCAACTGGCCGGCAAAAGGTCCGGCGGCGGTCTGCTGCACCGAACCGGCAAAGTCGATGCCCGCAAGGTTGGCGCTAGTGATATCGAGCGAAAGTCGCGGTCCCGTGCCAAGCACCACATCGGCGGTCAACGGGCCGTAATCGGTATCGCCAACCGCGTTCAGGCGATAACCGCCCGCCGCGCCGGTGATCCTTGCTTCCAGATTGGCAAGACCTATGCCCAGATCAGGCCGTTCCGCCGTCACGAAAGCGTTGGGATTGGCGAGGGTTCCGGCGACCCGGACGCCGACGCGCCCATATGCGTTGGTCACGCCCTGCGCGTTCAGCGCAAGCCGCCCGTCAGGGTTGTAGAACCCGCTGCCCCCGGTGATCCGCACCGCGGGCGCGCGCAACGTCAGTCCACTGAAACGCACGATCCCGTCGCTGCCATAGCGGACATTGGCGGCTGCCACCGCCTGTCCGCCGAGGAAATCGCGCACACTGTCGTTAAACAGCCGGGTCGACCGCGCCTGCACCCGCCCGGCCAGGGCAAAGCCGCCGCCGGCGGTTGTTTCGAGATCTATGTCGGTGTTGAAGTTCAGGATCCCGACCGATTCGAGCCGGTAGTTGTCGATCCGTCCGTCGATTGCGGCGGCGTACAGGCCCGCGGAGGTATCGGCGGCCAGCACCAGCCCGGCGTCGATCCGGTCGGAGCGGATGCGCAGATTGTCCGACAGGATGCGGGGTCCGTCGATCGCCAGATCGCCTGCGACCCGCACGTTGACCAGTGTTCCGCCCGCCACCGTGTCGAGGCCGGTGATCCGCGCAATCTGCGCGGTGACGGGGATGAATATCTGGTCCGTGCGCACTTCCGCTGCACCGCTGGCGCGCAGGTTCTGAAACCCGACGTCATTCACCAGCAGCCGATTGGCGTTCAGCGCATACCGCACCCGCGGGGTTGCGAAATCTCCGTTCAGGACCAGCTGTCCTCGCAGACCGCTGCCTGACAGGTTCTCGGCCAGAGCGGAGGGGCGCAGCAGGACAAATCCGACGCGCAGGTCCCGTGTCGTGTTGTTCGACAGATCGACCAGGCCGTTGGCGTTGACCCGCAGTGCGTCGCTGGCAAAGGTGCCGGCAAGGTCCACCCGCCGCTCCGCCATGGAACCGGTGAGGTCCACCGCCAGCACCGGGCCGAGCAACTGCGCCGTTGGGCCATCGAACAACCGCGCCACCTGTGTCGGGCCGCTGATCCGCACGGTTCCGTCGCGGGCCGCGAGGTCGAGGCGGGCGAAGCTTTCTCCGCCCAAGTCGGCCAGCAGCCGGCCGTCCCAGGCGGCCCAGTCTCCGCGCCCATTGACCCGCACGTCCAGCGCCTCGTCCAGTCCGGCGAGCGCGACTATGACGCCATCGGCCGGAGCGTTCAGCACGAGGTCCAAGGCAAGCCGGTTCTCGTCCGGCACCGCGTCCAGCACCATGTTCAGCCGGTCGCCACCGGCCAATCCGCCGCCGTCCAAGGTGCGCGCAGCCAGGTTAACCTGTGCTCGGCGATCGGCGATCCGCGCATTCCCGCCCAAGGTCAGGACCCGCCGTTCACCCGTAACCGGTGCTTCCGCGACGAGGCGGGTGACGTGCAGGCGTCCGATCTCAATATCGAGGTCGGGCAGCAGCGGATCCTCTGACGGAGGCGTTTCCGCCAATTCGGGCAGCCGCTCCAGCGTAACCAGCTGCGCTGTCACCGACCGCACATCGACCCGGTTGCGCAGATAGGCGAACGGCCGCCAGTCGACGGCAATCTGCGGTGATGTGGCAAAAACGCCCTGCGGGTCGGACAGCGCAACGTCGCGCAGCACCATCTCGCCATAGATTGAGCCAGTGATGCGTCCCACATCGATCTGCAGCCCGTTTTCGAATTCGAGCGCGGCGATGCGGTCGGCGATGAATCGTTTGCCAGGCGCGGTGTTGAGTCCCAGGAACACGGCAGCGACCAGCAGCACCAGGCCGAGCAGAGCAAGGCCGACCCATTTCAGCACCGTCCAGCCCCAGGCGCGGCGCGGCGTGTTCTCCGCCTCCAGCGGCTCTTCGGTTGCCGTCACAGGCGCTTCCTCGGCCATCAGAACGCCTGGCCGATCGACACGTAAACGTTGATGAGGCTGTCGCCTTCACGCCGGTTCAGCGGAGTGGCGACGTCAATCCGGAACGGGCCGAAGTTGGTGTAATACCGCGCGCCGATGCCGGCCCCGTACTGGAGGTTGTTGAAGCGCGGAGTGGTCGCGGTATAGCTTTGACCTGCATCGACAAAGGCGACCACGCCGAAGTCGCCGAAGCGGTAACGCACCTCGATAGCCGCCTCGTTGAGGCTGCGTCCGCCAATCGGGCGGAAGATGAACGGTTCTTCGTCATTGTCGTCGTCCGCAGGGTCGAAGTCAGGGTTGGGCAGGGCGACACGCGGCCCCAGCTGCTGAAAGCCATAACCGCGTACCGAGCCGCCGCCTCCTGCGTAGAGGCGGCGTGACGGGGCGATGTCGAATCGCTCGGCACCTTGTATCGTCCCCAGCCGAACGCGCCCGGCAATGACCAGCGCGTCCGTTGCCGGAAAGTAGGCCGAACCTTCGATTTGCGCCCGCACATAAGGCGAGAAGTTGCCTTGCAACGAACCTTCCGGCTGGATCAGCGTGACCAGGCGGTAGCCCCTTGTGGGATCGAGCAGGCTGTCGGTCTGGTCAAAACCGGCCTGGCCGCGCAGTCCGCCGATAAAGAACGTGCGCCGGTTCAACTGTCCGGTGTCGAAGTTGAAGTCCTGTTCGTTCGTGGCGACGATCTCCGCACCATAGGCATAGGTGAACGGTTTCTGCCATATCGGCGTCGAATCGCGGCTCCACAGGACCGACAGGCGGCCGGTGTAAGCGTCAAACGCGTCGAAGTTGGAATACAGCGCCTGTGCCTGCGCTTGGAACGTGCGGTCGCGCTGACCGGCGTTTGACCGGCGGAAGGTGACGGCAAGGCCCTGTTCCAGGGTGCCGGCAACACCGCTGACGATCAGCGCCCCTTCGGGCGGGAACAGGTTGCGGTGTGTCCAGCTGCCTTCAACCCGGAACCCTTGCCCCGTCCCGTACCCGGCGCTGGCCGCGAGGGTGCGCGGCGGCCCGGCGTTCTGGTCCACGACGATTGTAGCATATTGTGCTTCGCCGCCTGGCACTTCCTCCCCGGACGCGACCGGCTGCACCGTCACGGTCGAAAACAGTCCGGTGGCGACGAGCGCCTGGCGCAGGTCGTCAACCAGCCGGCTGTTATATTCCTGACCGTGCCGGAACCGCGCCAGCGTGCGGACATGATCTGCATCAAAAGCAAGGTCGCCCGTCACCTCGATGCCATCAAACACGGAGTACGGACCGGTCTCAATGGGCAGGCGGTAATCGCCCGTGCCCGTTTCAGGGTCGAGCAGAATGTCGCGCTGCCCCACCTCGACGAAGGGATAACCGCGTTGCGACAGGGCGACCGCGACTTCTGCCTCCGCCGCGATGACACGACCGGCGACAATGGGATCGCCCACTTGCAGGGCCAGCGTATCTTCGATGAGGTTAGGCTGCCGCGTTGGCGCTGCGGCCACATCGATGCTGCCGAAAGAGTAGCGTTCGCCCGGCACCACGTCGATCACCGCCACCAGGGAACCGTTTTCGCCCTGCTCGATGCGGGTCTGGACATCTGCCGCGAACCAGCCTTCGGATGCGAGAATGCGACCCAGCAGGACGCTGTCTTCCGTCAATCGGGCCGTGAGCTGCGCAGTGTTGTCAACTTCACCGGTTTCGTTGAGCGTCGCCAGATCGTCGAACAGCGCGAGCAGGTCCGCGCCCGCTTCTGCGTCGACTTCCGCAAGGCCGTTGATGCGCAGAGCATAGGCGATGTCAGGCAGTTCGTCGACTTCGGCACCTTGCGCGAACTCTACCGGAGCAACGTCGAACTCGTTCAGCGGCGGCAGCGGTGCGATCAACTCGGCATCACGGATCGGCGCGTCGCCGATCTCTTCCACCGGATCGCCATCCGCCAGCGCCGGTATCCCAAGCGGCGGGGCGGCCCCCGCTGCGGGATCGGCACCGGCCTGTTCGGCCGCGATGCGCCGTTCGAACTCGGCGATGGATTCCAGCGGCGCGTCCAGCGCATCCTCGTCCGGCGGAGGCAGATCGGGAACCGCGTCTTCAAGCTCCTCCAGACTGATGATCGGCTCTATCTCAGGCAGCGCCGCGTCTGGCGGTGGTTGCGGGATCGGCAGTGCAGGCTGCTCGCGAAGCGGCGTCTCCGGCTCTTCGGTCTCCTGCGCATAAAGAGGTGACGCCAGCATCGCCAGCGTCAGCGCCGTGGCGCTGCGCACACAAACAGCGGGAGATAGCCACCTCATCACGACTGTTTCGCAACAGTGCTGCCGGACAGCAAGTCGAATTGAAGATGCCCGATCAACTTGCTTTGCCGCCGTGCCATTTTGCCAACAACTCATGCCTTTGCGGCGCGATGCCTGGTGCCTGCAAAGCCGTCAGTCGGCATTTTCCGGGAGCCGAAGTTCCAGCAGCAGACCGCTGGGACGCAATTCCCGTTTCAGCCGCGCTTTCAAGGTGGCGGCACAATGGTTCAGCAGCGTGGTGCCAAACCCCGCTTCCGAACCGATTTCCTGTTCTTCGCGAGCTTGGCGGGCAAGTTCATGATCGGCTGTCTCGTCCCAGCGGAACAGGACGATGCCATCATCCATCCGGTCTATTGTCACCACCAGATGACCGTCGGGGCAGTTCAGCGCCCCGTACTTCGCGGCGTTGGTTGCCAGTTCGTAAGTCAGCATGGCGAAGGCGGACAGTTGACCAAGCGGCAGGCTCGCGGTCGCCCTCTCGTCGATGACCACCCGTTCGGCATTCGCGGCCAACCAAGGAGCCACCGCCATGCGCACGATCTGTGCCAGCCGCGCGCTGTCCTGATGTTCAAGCT
Source organism: Porphyrobacter sp. GA68 (assembly GCF_022605525.1). Taxonomy (GTDB): domain Bacteria; phylum Pseudomonadota; class Alphaproteobacteria; order Sphingomonadales; family Sphingomonadaceae; genus Qipengyuania_B. The sequence goes on along the minus strand of NZ_JAKQYJ010000001.1, from coordinate 281,480 downwards.
GGGCGGCCGTGGTGCTCATCCGATGGGCATCCGCCATCGCCCGCAGCTGGGCGGTCAGCGTATCGGTGAAGCTCGTGAGTGAGGTGGCGGAGCGGGAGCCCAGCCGGACCAGCGCCAGCATCACGCTGTAGGCGTTCTTTACCCGGTGATCCATCTCCTTGGCCAGAATGGACAGCCGTTCTTCCTCTGCCTTGCGGGCGGTAATATCCCAGTTGACCCCGACCAGCAGGATTTCACCGTCTTCACTGTGGGTCAGTCTGCCGCGCCCTGCGAACCAACACCAGTCATCACCATGTCGCACCCTGAAATCGGCGCGGAATTCTTCTCCGTGGTCGCGGGATCGGGCAATCGCCTCTTCCAGCCGGAATTGGTCCTCGATGTGCACATGTTCCAGAAAGTCGGAGATCGGCCGGGGTGCGTCGCTTTGCGGAATGCCGAAGATGCGGCACACCGCGTCGTCGCCGGCGGCGGTGTTCCGCGTCAGTGACGCGACCCAGCTGCCCATGTGCCCGGCTTCGAGAGCAAGGCGCGCCCGCATGTCTGCGTTCGCCATCAGCGTTTGCTGTGTCAAAGAAAAACCCCTGCTCCCGTGTAACAGGCTGTTCTATAAGGCCTTCGCAAACATCGTGCCACTATTTTCTTGCCGCGCTTTCTTTTCTGCCGTCAGGATGCGTGGCAAGGGATCAGGCAAACGACCCCATTGATGCAAAACGGGAGGATGGGAGACGGATGTTTGGCGGGATCGAAGCGGGTGGCACCAAATTCGTGCTGGCAATCGGTGCCGCCGCCGACAACATCGAGGCGCAGGCGACCATCGCGACCCGCGCGCCGGAGGAAACTCTGGCGGAGGCGGCGGACTGGTTTTCCGCGTCAGGCGTCCAACTTGCTGCCATCGGCATCGCCTCCTTCGGTCCGGTCCAGCTCGACCGTTCGGCACCTGATTGGGGCCACATCACCAGCACCACCAAGCCGGGGTGGAGCGGGTGCGACATAGCCGGGTACTTCGCCAAGCGTTTCGCCGTCCCCGTGCGTTTCGATACGGACGTGAACGGCGCAGCACTGGCGGAGTACAATTTTGGCGCAGGCCATGATGCCGATTCGCTCGCTTATGTCACCGTCGGCACCGGCATCGGCGGCGGGATCGTTTATGGCGGACAGGTAGTCCACGGCGCAGGACATCCTGAACTTGGCCACCTGTACCCCAAGCGACCGGCGCAGGACGATGGCTTTCTTGGCAACTGCACCTTTCATGGCGACTGCCTGGAAGGGTTGGCGAGCGGCCCGGCCATCATGCGGCGGTGGGGTCGCGCCCTGTCCGACCTGCCCCCTGCGCACCCGGCCCATGCGTTGGTGGCGGAATATCTGGCGCAGACCTGCCACAGCCTGTTCGCGGCCACTGCGGTCGAACGGATCGTGTTGGGCGGCGGAGTCATGGAAACGCCGGGCCTGCTCGACCGCATCGCGTTTCGCACCAGAGCGCTGGGGCGCAATTACTTGCCGGGCAGGGAGAAGCAAAGCGTTGTCGCCCCTGCGCTCAATCCGGTCAGCGGCCTGGTGGGCGCGATGATCCTGGCCGAAGAGGCGCTGGCCGGATGAACGCAGCGGCGGATGCAGCCTGGTGGCAGCGCGGGGTGATCTACCAGATCTACCCCCGCTCATTCCAGGACAGCAACGGCAGCGGGGTAGGCGATCTGGCAGGGATCGAAAGGCGCCTCGACTATCTTCGGGATCTCGGAGTGGACGCTCTTTGGCTTTCGCCGATCTTCACCTCCCCAATGGCGGATTTCGGATATGACGTAGCGGATTATTGCGCCATCGACCCGTTGTTCGGGAACCTGGCGGCGTTCGACCGACTGCTGGCGGCCGCTCACCGGCGCGGGTTGAAGCTGTTGCTCGACTTCGTGCCCAACCATTCTTCCGACCAGCATCCGTGGTTTGTAGAAAGCCGGTCAAGCCGCGACAATCCCAAGCGCGACTGGTACATCTGGCGTGATGCGGCACCCGGCGGCGGTCCGCCGAACAACTGGATCAGCGACTTCGGCGGCTCTGCCTGGCAGTGGGACGGCGTCACGGGGCAGTATTATCTGCACGCCTTCCTGCCCGAGCAGCCGGACCTCAACTGGCGCAATCCGGGAGTCAGGGCGGCAATGATGGACGTGCTGCGGTTCTGGCTGGATCGCGGGGTGGACGGTTTCCGGGTCGACGTGCTGTGGCACATCGTCAAGGCGGACGGCATGCCGGACAATCCGGTAAACGATGGCTGGCGGCGCGGCGATAACGAACGTGACCGTGTCCACCAGGTTCACTCCACCGATCAGCCCGAAGCGCACGCGATCGCCGCTGAAATGCGGGCCATGGCAGATCAATACGGAGCGCAGACGGGGCGTGAGCGGGTGCTGATCGGCGAGATATATCTGCCGTTCGACCGGCTGTCGCGCTGGTACGGCACGCCAGATCGGCCGGGGGTGCATCTGCCTTTCAACTTCGCTCTCGCGCTGAGCCGGTGGGATGCGGATGGCGTCGGGCGGTTGATCGCGGAGTACGAGGCGTCGCTGCCGGCGTGGGGCTGGCCAAACTGGGTGCTGAGCAACCATGACGTGCCGCGGATCGCTGCGCGGCTCGGTGATCGGCAGGCGCGGGTCGCGGCCATGCTGCTGCTGACGCTGCGCGGCACGCCGACGCTGTATTATGGTGACGAATTGGCCATCGGCGAGGTCGCCATACCACCCGACCGGGTGCGCGACCCGCGAGAGGCGCGCCAGCCCGGCATCGGACTTGGCCGCGATCCGTCGCGTACGCCGATGGCATGGGACGCATCGCCCAATGCCGGGTTCTCCTCGGCCGAACCGTGGCTTCCGCTGCACCCTGACTGGCGGGATCGCAATGTGGCGGCGCAGTCCGGCAATCCCGCTTCCATGCTCAGCCTCCACCGGCAGCTGCTTGTGCTTAGGCGGCGGGAGGAGGCGCTGACCCTCGGCGCCCTTGAACTGCTCGATGCGCCGCAGGGCGTGGTGGCCTTTGCACGAACAGGCGACGGACGCCGGGTGACTGTCATGCTCAATCTGACAAGCAGGGATGTATCGCTGGACTGGACCGGCCAGCCGCTGCTCTCCACGCACGGCGAGTGCGCGCAACGCGGCGTGCTGCGCGCTGACGAAGGATTGATTGTCGCATGAAGGTCGCCATGCTCGCTCCGATAGCCTGGCGTACGCCGCCGCGCCATTATGGCCCGTGGGAGCTCGTTACCAGCCTGCTGACGGAGGAATTGGTGCGGCAGGGTGTCGACGTTACCCTGTTCGCCACAGCCGACAGCGTCACCGCGGCGAAGCTGGAGGCGGTTGTGCCGGCGCCTTACAGCGAAGACCCCACGGTGGACGCAAAGGTGTGGGAGCTGCGCCACCTGGCGCACCTGTTTGATCGAGCCGGCGAATTCGACCTGATCCACAACCAGGCGGATTTCCCGGCGCATGCGTTTTCGCGGCTGGTGCAGACGCCGGTGGTGACGACGATACATGGCTTTTCGTCGGACCGTATCCTGCCGATGTACGCGCCCTATGCGGACCGGGTGCATTTCGTCGCCATCAGCGCGGCCGACCGCCACCCCGCGCTCCCCTATGCCGCTACAATCCACCACGGCATCCGGATGGAAGAGTTCGCGTTTGATGCCAGGGGCAGCGAAGGCCTGCTCTATTTCGGACGCATTCACCCGGACAAGGGCGCAGCGGAGGCGATCGCCGTGGCCAAGGCATGCGGGCGCCGCCTCAATCTTTACGGCATCGTGCAGGATCAGGACTATTTCGAGCGGGAGGTGAAGCCAAGCTGCGACGGGCAGCAGATCGTCTTCCATGGCCCGGTGGGCGGTAGCGAGCGGGTCCGCGCGCTCGGAGGGGCGAGGGCGCTCCTCCACCTCATCAATTTTGACGAACCCTTCGGTCTTTCCGTCGCCGAGGCTATGGCCTGCGGCACACCGGTCATCGCGGTGCGGCGCGGCTCCATGGCGGAACTGATCGACGACGGCGTGACGGGCTTTCTGGTCAACAACGCCGACGATGCGGTCGCTGCGGTGGAACGGGCAGGGCAGCTCGATCGGCAACAGGTGCGCGAGGAGGCGGTGCGCCGTTTCTCCGTCGCGCGCATGGCGGCGGAGTATCGGCGCCTCTACCACGCGATAGTTGCCGAGGGTCTGCAACCGGGGGAACAGCTTCCCGCCGCCTGATGCGAGCTGTTCCCGCGAACGTTCTGGCGGGCCTGGGCACGGTGCCGCGTACTTCAGCGCCTCGGAGGTGCCGCCGGAAAAGGTCCGCTGGTCGGTTCCCGGAACCGGCTGAACGTCCGCCGCCCTTCGAAGTCACTGCGATCCGGTGGTAAACCGGCGGGTGGGAGTTGTATTGCTCCGCCGGGGCTCCAGGCTGTGACGCTACGCGCCCTGACCCATCAGCAGGGACAAGCCGCCGTCGATGACGACTTCGGCGCCGGTCATGTAGCGCGCTGCCGGCGAGGCGAGAAACAGGGCCAGTTGGGCGACCTCCTCGGGCTCTGCCGCGCGTTTGAGCGGGATGTTCTGCGTCAGCGACCGGCGATACGCCTCATCGTCCATCGCCTCTGCGTTCATGGGGGTCAGGACCATGCCCGGCGCGATGGCGTTCACCGTGATGCCCGCCTCCGCCAGTTCGAGCGCCATGCACTGCGTCAGGTTGCGCTGCCCGCCCTTGGCCGCGCAGTACGCCGCGCCGCCCGCGCGCATGGCGTAGGAATGGATAGAGGTGATGTTGATGATCGTGCCGGTTCGCCCGGCTGCCCTGAGATCGCGGGCAAACCGCCTTGAGGTGAGAAACGATCCGGTAAGATCGGCCCGCACGAGAGAGTCCCAGGTGGCCAGATCCATGTCCACCACAGCTTTTTCATCCAGGTTGACGCCGGCCGAGTTGATAAGAATGTTGGGCACGCCGAGTTGGTCCCGCACGGTGTCGAAGGCTTCCTCGACCGACGGCTCGCTGGTCACGTCACAGGGAATCGCCGCTGCGCGCCGCCCGTGTGCGCGAACGGCGGCGGCTACCGCCTCGCCTTCATCCTCGTCCCGGTGGTAGAAGATCGCAACGTCAGCGCCCGCAGCGCCGAGTGTCACAGCGCACGACCTGCCGATGCCTGAACTGCCGCCACTTATGGCAGTGATGCAATTCTCGAGTGTGTACGACATGATGGCTCCTGTGCGGGAATAAAGCCTGTTCCCGCACAATCGGCCAGCCAAACCGCCTGTTCCGCATCACACTCGCCCGTACCGCAAGCAGTGTGCGCGCCGCGCCATGGGAGACAGGCGGCGCGCGTTTAACGGCGCGACAAGATTACCAGATCCTCACCCGCTGCTCCGGCGGCAGGTACAGCGCGTCATCCGGCGTTACGTTGAACGCTTCGTACCAAGCGTCCATGTTGCGCACGACACCATTCACGCGGAACTCTTCCAGGCTGTGCGGCCCCGTCTTGAGCCGCTGCCGGGCGTTCTCCTCCCGCTGCATGGATCGCCACACCTGCGCCCAGGCGAGGAAGAACCGCTGATCGCCGGTCAGGCCGTCGATGACCGGCACGTCCTGTCCGGCGGTGGCGATCTTGTAGGCCCGCCATGCCAGCGACAGTCCCCCGACGTCGCCGATGTTCTCGCCCAGCGACAGCCGCCCGTTAAGGCAGGTCGCACCGTCGTCGAACGGGCAGAACGCGTTGTACTGCGCGACCAGCGCATCACCCAGCTTGTCGAACGCAGCCCGGTCGGCGTCGGTCCACCAGTTGCGCAGCATTCCGGTGCCGTCGGACTTCGAACCCTGGTCGTCGAACCCGTGGCCGATCTCGTGGCCGATCACACCGCCAATCGCACCGTAATTGACCGCCGGATCGGCCGTCATGCCGAAAAACGGCTGCTGCAAGATAGCGGCCGGGAAAACGATCTCGTTCTTGGTCGAGTTGTAATAAGCGTTGACCGTCTGGGGCAGCATGAACCATTCGGTACGGTCGATTGGTCCGCCCAGCTTCGCCAGATCGTCCTGCCAGCTCCAGCGCGCGGCAGCCATCCGGTTGCCGACCGGATTGCCCGGCGCGATCTCCAGCCCCTCGTATGTCTCGAGGTTGTCGCGATAGCCGATCTTGGGATCGAATGTCGCCAGCTTGGCCAGGGCTTCAGGCTTTGTCGCCGGGCTCATCCAGTCGATTTCGCGGATGCTTTGTTCCATCGCCGCACGGATGTTGGCGACCAGTTCGTCCATCGCGGCCTTGTTCTCCGCCGGAAAATGCCGCTCGACGTAAAGGCGGCCCAGCTTTTCGCCGAGCAGTCCCTCGACCTCGCTGATGCCACGCTTCCACCGGGGGCGCTGTTCCTGCTGCCCCGTGAGGGTGCGGCCGTAGAACTCGAAATTCGCCTTGTCGATGCGCGTCGGCAGGACTGCGGCATTCGCGCGCAGAAGTTCCTTGGCAGTCCACGCCTGCAGCGTGGCGAGAGGGGTCTGCGCCAGCAGCTCGAACATGCCGGGCACGCCGGCGCCGATTTTGCCGAGGGTTTCCTGCGTCAGACCGAACTCGGCCACCTCTTCCGGGGTGGGCGGAACCAGGCCGACCACAAAGCGATCGGTTTGCGCCACCCCCGCGCTGGCCAGCAGCGCCTGCAGCGGGAAGTCTCCCGCCAGAGCCTGCAGTTCGCCCGGAGTTTTGGCGTTATAGGTCAGGTTGCGGTCGCGCCGCGTCGCGCGGTCCCAGCTGAGGGTGCGGGCGATCCGGTCCTCCAGCGCGTAAACGGCCGCTGCTGCGCCTTGCGGATCGGCATAGCCGGCCTCTTCCAACATGAAGGCCAGGTACTCGCGATACTTGTCCTGGATGTTCCGGCCGCGCTCCGACGTGTCGAGATAGAAGTCGCGATCCGGCAGACCCAGCCCGCCCATGTCGAACCCGACGGAGTAGCGGGTCGGCTCCTTCGCATCGACGCTGACGAAGCTGTACAGCGGCGCGGGAAAGCCGGTTTCACCCCACAGGCTCGCCAGATCCGTCAGCGACTGTACGCCGGTGACGCGGTTGAGGTACGGCTGGACCGGTGCCAGACCAGCCGCATCTATCGCGGCTGTGTCCATGAATGCCTCATACCCATCAAGGATGCGCCGGTCGGATGCGGACAAGGTGTCGCGCCGGCTTTGCATGTCCGTGATGATCGCCTGCACATCCGCCGTCGCCTTTTCGCGCAGGACGTCAAAGGCGCCGAACCTGGCGAACTCTGCGGGCAGCGGGTTGGCCTCGATCCACTTCTGGTTGACGTAGGCGAAGAAATCATCGCCTGGATCGATGTCCTGGTTCAGCAGGGTGGGATCGACGCCCCAGGTGCCGAACGTCATGGTGGGGACCGGGGTTTCGCCGGCAGGCTGTGCGGCAGGCGGGGTGGCTTGCGCCGCTAAAGGTGTGGCCAGGCCGAGAGCGAGCACGGATGCGGCGGCAAAAAAGGTCTTCGGCAAGTTCGATCACTCCTGCTGAACTGACAAGCGATTGTTGCAAAGGATCCTTAGCGCGGCACGCTGAATGCACCATGACGTTTGTCGAGCGGGGTGGCAGGCTGGTCGAGAGGCGCTTGCCACATATTGAGGCTGGGCAAGCCACCCTGCCGGGCCTAAGCCGGATCGCGGATGAAACGGATGGAGGACGACCCAAACCCTGCGCACCCGCCCGGCGGGCAACATTCTGGCGAATGGACCGGCACAGCCATATCAGCCGGATGGCGCGTACGCGTCATCCGTAACCCGCGCAGCCATCGCAATGCCCGGGCCGGTGTATTCACCCCGCCAGCCGGAGTGGAGGTGATCGAGCCGCAGCAGCGCGGCGACACGGTCGAGGCGCTGCGCTACTGCCGAACGGCGGGTACCGATTGCCTGATCATCGACGGGGGCGATGGCACCGTGCGTGACGTGCTGTCCGCCGGGCTGGCAATCTTCGGAGACGACTGGCCTGTGCTGGGCATCCTTCCGCGGGGCAAGACCAATGCGCTGGCGGCCGACCTGGGCGTTCCCGAACGTTGGCAGATCACCGATTGCGCTGCCAGTGCCGCAAATGGCCGAACCAGCATGCGCCGCCCGCTGGTCTTGACACGGGACGGGTCGCGGCAGGCGCCGTTCGCCGGTTTTCTGGTGGGTGCGGGTTCGTTTGCACGCGGGATCGAAGCTGCGCAGGAAGCGCATCGGATGGGCATTTTCGGCGGGCTGGCGGTTGGCGCGACGCTCGCCTGGGTGGTGGCGCAGATCGTCTTTGGCGGCGCGCGCAATCCATGGCGGCGCGGACCGGACATGGAATTGGAGTTGCTGCCTTCGGGCGAGCGGCTGCCCCATGCCGATCACGGTGCGGAAGCCGCTCGCCGCAGCCTGTTCGTTGCGACCACGCTGCACCGTCTGCCTATGGGCATCAAACCCTTCGGAGCGGAGCGAGACGGGCTGAAACTGCTGGCTGTCGACCGCGCTCACCGGCGCACCTATGCCGCCGCTCCGCTGATTTTGGCCGGCTATCTGCCCGACTGGCTGCGCCGGATGGGCGTGCATCAGCGCGACGCCGACGGGCTGCGCCTGAGGCTGGCCGAACGCTTCATCCTCGATGGCGAGTTCCTGGAAGCAGGCGTCTGGCGCATCGAACAGGGTCCGGCGCTGCGCTTCGCCGTGCCGTGACGCAGCCATTGCGAACCTTCGTTGCCGCGATGTTGCGGCGGCCGGTGCATCCCGATGTCGCCGCCTTTGCCCGGCGGATCGCACAGGACGCGGGTGCGCAAGCGGTGCTGTTCTACGGCTCCAACCTGCGCACCGGTTCCCTTGATGGTGTGCTCGATTTCTACGTCCTGCTGCCGGGTCCACAGGGCGAACGGGTCTGGCCGCGCATTGGCTATCGCGAGTTTCGCGGAAGCGGCGGCACCATGCTGCGAGCCAAGACCGCGACTCTCAGCCTGGTGCAGTTTGCCCGCGCCGCAAGCGGAGATACGCTCGATACCACGATCTGGACCCGGTTCGTGCAGCCAAGCGCGCTGATCTGGACAGACACTCATGCAGCCGAGGCAGCGGTCATCGACGCGGTGGCGGACGCGGCGCGCCGGGCCGCAACGCTCGCGGCGGCCCTGGGACCGGTGGAGGGTCAGGGCGAGGAGTACTGGCGCGCCCTGTTTCAGGCGACCTATCGGGCCGAGTTCCGGGTCGAAGCGCCGGGGCGGGAAAACTCCATCCTGTCAGCGCACGGGGCGCATTTCTCCGCCATCCTGCCGCTGGCGTGGCAGGCGGCCGGCGTGGGTTTCGCCAGCATCGGCGAAAATCGTTACCGCGTGAACGTCTCTGATCACAGACGCGCGGCGGTTCTGCGCTGGTGGCGGGTGCGCCGCCGGGCGGGCAGGCCACTCAACATCCTGCGGCTGGTCAAGGCCGCCGGCACATTCGACGGCGCAGCCGACTACGCCGCTTGGAAGGTTCGACGGCACACCGGCATCGCGCTGGACGTCACGCCTTTCCGGCGCCGGCATCCGGTTCTCTCCATGCCGGGTGCGGCGTTGGAACTGTGGCGCAAGAAACGCCGCGCCGCGGCGGATCAGCGAAAGTAGCGCATCTGGACCGTCATTGGGATCGGCGCGTTGCCGACCTGGAACCGGGTTCTGGTATAGCTTGGCCGACCCATGTTCAGCACGTTTATCGAAGGGTTGTTGGACATGGCACCGCCGTCCTGCCTCAGATCCGTCCGGCCATTCCCGTTGACATCATGCCGCACGGCGATGGCGTAGGTGCCGGGGCCGGGCAGGGGAACGCACACCCGCATCGTCCCGGCTCTGGCGGGCAGTTCGGTCCGGGTCAGCCACTTGCCCGACGCAAGCCATTCCTCGCTGGTCCCGCGGTAGGACTGCACCCGGACCGTGCCGGTGCCTTGCGAGATGTTGTTGATCGTCAGCATTACGCCCGCGCCCTGGCCGGCGGCGCAGCGCGACAGGTCGTTACGCACGACCTGGTTGTATTGCGCGGCGACCGGTGTCGCCGGTAGTGCCAGCGCACTCGCGGCAAGGCCGATCCCGGTCAGGATCTTGAAGGTAGTTCGCATCAAAGAAGCCCCGTATTACCTAAAGCGCCACAACAAGGGTGACAGCGTTTTCGGTTCAGCTTTCTCACATCGGCGCTGAACTATCGCTTAACTCGCCGTGATCGGCCTGCTCCACATCGGCACAGCGCGGGCGCGTTGTGCTGGCCGGACCATTGTAATGTTGATAAGCTAGCCGTTAACCAAAGCTGCCAGCCTCTTGCCCTAGCGTTCTGCCGGCATGGGCGTTAGAGCGGGGGCCGCAACCGATCATTGACCCCAATCTTTTCAGGTGCCCGGTAGCCCGATGAGCCGACCGCTGATCTCCCCTTCCATACTGTCCGCCGACTTTGCGCGGCTGGGCGAAGAGGTACGCGCCATCGACGATGGCGGTGCCGACTGGATCCACATTGACGTGATGGACGGGCATTTCGTGCCGAATATCACCATCGGCCCCGCCGTGGTGAAGGCGCTGCGCCCGCACACTGCCAAGCCGTTCGACGTTCACCTGATGATCGCCCCCGTCGATGCCTACCTGCAGGCGTTTGCCGACGCCGGGGCGGACATCATCACCGTTCATCCCGAGGCCGGGCCGCACATCCACCGCACGGTGCAGGCGATCAAGGCGCTGGGCAAACAGGCTGGCGTGTCGCTCAACCCGGGCACTCCGGCAAAGATGCTCGATTACCTCATCGACGAGATCGACCTTGTTCTGGTGATGAGTGTCAATCCGGGTTTCGGGGGGCAGAGCTTCCTCTCCTCGCAATTGAAGAAGATCGAGGCGGTCCGGCGGATGATCGACAAGACCGGCCGCGACATTCGCCTGGAGGTGGATGGCGGCGTGACGCCGGAAACGGCGCGCGCCTGCGTGGCAGCAGGCGCCGATGTGCTGGTCGCGGGTTCAGCCGTCTTCAGGGGCGGGGCGGCGGCCTATCGAGCAAACATAGAAGCGTTACGAGAACACGGGGCCGCAAGATTGGCGGCTGAATAAACCGGTCAAACGGGGCGGAGACGAAGTTGAACGACACGAGGTTAGCACCAGGCAAGCAGAAGCGCGTCAGGGGTGAGGTGCCGGTGCAATCCGCTCTGCCGCTGCATCGTCGCGACACCGGCAAGCATCTTATCACATCCACCGATGAGCAGCCTTCTGCCGAGTTCGTCGAACCGGGCAGCGTGCCGCTGGAGCCAGCGCGGTCGCTGACGGTATCCGACATTTCCGCCCCCCAGACCAGCCCGCTGGACCTGCTGGTCCGCGCGGCTTATCGCTGGGGTGTGCCCGGCCATCTGCTGGCTGCGCCGTTCAGCAAGCCGGCCGCGCCCCGCCTGCTGGCGCAAGTGGCGACGCCGCTGTCCGGCGACCGCGCAACAGGTGTGGCGCTGCGGGCCGGCTATTTCCAAGTGCATGGCCTCAAGGCGCCGGTGGACCAGCTGGATATGGGGCCGACAGCCCGCCTGTCGCCGCCGTTCCGCCGCATGGTGCACGGCTTTTCCTGGCTACGCGACCTGTCGAGCTGCGCTGCCCGCGAACAGTGCGTGCAACCCGCCCAGGCCCTGTTCAGCGCCTGGATCCACGCCAATCCCGACACCGGCAAAGGGGCGGCGTGGGATGTGGAACTGACCGGCCATCGCCTGCTCGCCTGGCTGATGCATGCGCCGCTCCTGCTCACGGGATCGGACACTTCGCTGCGCGCGGTGTTGCTGGAGGAGGTGGAGCGGACTGCTGCGTGGCTCGACCGCCATGTCCGGTCGGCCGAGGACAAGCTGGGCGAGGTCGCAGGTTGGTGCGCCATAACTGCCGCCGGCCTGTTGCTGTCCGAGGGCCGCCCGCGCCGCCTGTATGGCGAAGCCGGCCTGTTCCGTGCCCTGGGCGAGCTGGTCAGCGAGGATGGCGGGGTGCTGTCGCGCAGCCCCGTGGCGCAGATGGATACGATCGCGCTCCTGGTGGACCTGCGCGCCTGTTACCAGGCGGTGGAATGCGACGTGCCGCCGGCGCTCGAAACAATGCTTGCCCTGCTGGTGCCGCCCCTGCTTGCTTTGCGGCATGGGGACGGCGGGTTGGGTAGCTGGCAGGGCGGTCACGCGGTTTCCGCAGAGCGCCTCGGCAAGCTGATCGAGGCGAGCGGGGTGCGCACCCGCCCGCTAAAGGACAGCCGCGAATGGGGCTATCAGCGGGTGCAGGCGCGTGGCACCGTGTTGCAGTTCGACGCGGCCCCGCCGCCCAAGCCGAAGCACGCCCGCTTTGGCTGTGCCTCGACACTGGCGTTTGAGCTGTCGGCGGGCCCGCACCGGTTGATCGTCAACTGCGGCGGGGCTGCGGTGGCCGGGGGCAACACGCCTGTCCGCATCGAGCAGGGTTTGCGAGCCACGGCGGCGCATTCCACGCTGGTGCTGGATGATGCGAACTCGACCGCCGTGCTCATCAAAGGGCAGATCGGCAAGGGTGTGGAGCAAGTCGCCATCCGGCGCGGCTTGGTTCAGCAAAAGGGCGGCGGCGCGGTGCAGCTGGAAGCCAGCCATGACGGTTACGCATCGCGGTTCGGTCTCCTGCACCAGCGGACGCTGACTCTGCGCGACGACGGCACGGAATTGCGCGGGGAGGATGTCCTGCTGCCGACCACTCGCAAGGGCAAGCGTGGCAAGATCGGCCTCGCGATCCGCTTTCATCTTGGCCCCATGATCGAGGCCACGCTGAGCGATGATCTGCGCGGTGCGAGCCTTGCCTGCCCCGACGGCAGCCTGTGGCAGTTCAGGGTCGGGGGCCTCGCCGAGGAAGTCGAGCTCGACCTTGAGGAAAGCCTGTGGGTCGACGGGCAGGGTCGCCCCCGCGCTACGCACCAGCTGGTCATCACCGGCATGACATCGCGCAGCGGTGGCGTCTTTCCCTGGCTGTTCAAGAAGATGATCTGAAGACCATGAGCGATGTAGCAGTCAGGCGGGCGTTGCTGTCCGTTTCGGACAAGAGCGGTGTTGTGGAAGTCGCGGAGGCTCTGGCAGCGCGCGGGATCGAGCTGGTGTCCACCGGCGGCACGGCCAAGGCGCTGCGTAGCGCCGGGTTGACAGTGCGCGATGTGGCTGAGCTGACCGGCTTTCCCGAAATGATGGACGGGCGGGTCAAGACGCTGCACCCGATGGTGCATGGCGGCCTTTTGGCTGTGCGTGACGACCCGGCCCACGCTGCGGCGCTATCTGAACACGGGATCGAGGGCATCGATCTGGTCGTGGTGAACCTCTATCCCTTCGAGCAGACCGTCGCGGGCGGGGCGGATCGGGATACCATCATCGAGAATATCGACATCGGCGGCCCGGCAATGGTGCGGTCGGCGGCGAAGAACCATGCCTATGTCACCATTGTCACCGATCCCGCGGATTACCCGGCGTTGGTGGCCGAACTGGACGAAGCCGGCACCACCTCGCTCGGGTTTCGCAGGCGCATGGCCGCCAAGGCGTTTGCTGCCACGGCTGCCTATGACGCGGCCATCAGCCAATGGTTCGCCCATGCCGATCAGGGCGAACTCTTCCCCGCTCGCCGCGTGCTGGCAAGCCGGCTGCACGCCATCTTGCGGTACGGGGAAAACCCGCACCAGCAGGCGGCGCTGTATCTGCCAGAGGGACCGCACACGCCGGGTCTGCCCCAGGCGCAGCAGGTGCAGGGCAAGGCACTGTCCTACAACAACTACAACGATGCCAATGCCGCGCTGGAACTGGTGGCCGAGTTTCGTGACGGCCCGCCAGCGGTGGTCATCGTCAAGCACGCCAATCCGTGCGGTGTTGCCACTGCCGACACGCTGGCAGGCGCTTGGGCCGAAGCATTGGCGTGCGACAGCGTGTCCGCGTTTGGCGGCATTGTCGCGGTCAACCGGCCGCTCGACGGTGCCACGGCGGAAGCGATCTGCGCGATCTTTACCGAGGTAGTGGTCGCACCTGGCGCGGATGATGCGGCGCGCGCCGCCTTCGCCCGCAAGAAGAACCTGCGCCTGCTGCTGGTGCCCGACCTGCCCGATCCCCGTCGCGTCGGGGTGCAGCAGATCGTCCTGGCGGGCGGGTTGCTGGTCCAGACGCGCGACAACGCCACAGTGACAAAGGCGGACCTCAAGGTGGTGACCAAGCGCGCTCCTACCGCACAGGAATTGGAGGACTGCCTGTTCGCCTGGACAATCGCGCGCCATGTGAAATCCAACGCCATCGTCTATGCCAAGAACGGCGTCACCGCCGGTATCGGGGCAGGCCAGATGAACCGGCGCGACAGCAGCCGCATCGCCGCGCTGAAGGCGGCGGAAGCTGCGCAGAGCCATGGCTGGTCGCAGCCTAGAACCGTCGGCAGCGCGGTGGCGTCCGACGCGTTTTTCCCCTTTGCCGACGGCCTCCTCGCAGCAGCTGAAGCCGGTGCGACCGCAGTGATCCAGCCCGGCGGCTCCATCCGCGATGAAGACGTGATCGCTGCCGCCGATGACGCTGGGCTGGCGATGGTCTTCACGGGAATGCGGCACTTCCGCCACTGACAGCTTACATGCGACTTTTATGAACAAAGCACGACCGCCTCATTCAGAGCGAGGCAAATGCCGGGCGGCTACTTAGGCGTGGACCAGAGCATAAGGACCGCCGCCATGACCTTCGTGAGATCAGACCTGTTCCATAATATCGCCATCGGTTTTGTGATCGGCACGTTCCTGTCCCTGCTCCTCGCCGGGCCGGAAATGTGGAGCGCAGGCGCGCCGGATGCCTTGATCGCCTTTATCCGGTGATCCGTGCGCTGGCGGTGACGTGCGCGCTGCTTGCACTGCCCGTCACCGGCTGTTCGGGGCCATCCGTTCCATCGTGGAGCCCTGTCGCCGCCCCGGCCGCAGCGCTGGTGGCGGACGAGGGCGCCGGGCTCAAGACCGCGATTTTCGCGGGCGGCTGTTTCTGGAGCGTGGAGGCGGTGTTCAGCCAGACCCGCGGAGTGACCGATGCCGTGAGCGGTTATCACGGCGGTACGCAGCGCAGCGCCCGGTATGATATCGTTACCAGCGGCATGACCGACCATGTGGAAGCGGTGCGGGTGACCTACGACCCAGCGATCGTGCGTTACGACCAATTGTTGCAGCTGTTCTTCTCGGTTGTTGCCGACCCCACGTCCGGAGATCGCCAAGGACCTGACCGCGGCCCGGAATACGCCGCTGCGCTCATCACTGCAAACGGGCATCAGCGATTGGTGGCCGAGCAGTATCTTGCCCAGATGAGTGCGAGCGGCAAATGGCCCGCACCGATTGTTACCCCGGTCGTGGCGGTGCGGACGTTCTACCCCGCCGAACCTGTTCATCAGGACTTTGCCGCGCGCAACCCTCAGCACAGCTATATCCAGCGCTGGACCAAACCCAAGGTGGAGGCGTTGCAGCGGCTTTACCCGGGCCTTTACTCGCCAGCATCTCCGCACGGCTGAACACCGCTTGCGCGGGAGACCGGCCCGCCATATCTCCCCCGCATGGCTGCGCATGGACATCGGGAACACACGGGCGAGGCGCTGACGGGCGCGGCGCGGGAGGCGCTGGGCAACGCCGGGGAACAGTGGACCGGCATGCGCGCCGCCGTGTTCGAAGAACTGGCGCGGCATGAACGCCCCGCGTCCGCCTATGACATCGCGGACAACCTGTCGAAAGCCCGTGGCAAGCGGGTCGCCCCCAACAGCGTCTATCGCATTCTCGACCTGTTCGTGCGGACGAACCTGGTCAATCGCATTGAAAGCGCCAATGCCTATCTGGTGAACACCCATCCGGGTTGCCGGCACGATTGCATCTTCATGATCTGCGATGCCTGTGGTCAGGCCAGCCATTTCGACGACGACCGGCTGACGGGCGAGTTGATGTCGGCATCCCGTGCCGCCGGGTTTCGGGCGGATCGCCCGATCATCGAACTGCGCGGCACCTGCGGCAATTGCGCTGCCTGAGAGCGCACACGTCAATTCCGACAAGTGGTTGTCTGGAACCCGGTTCCAGCGGGGACCGAAGATCTGCTGGTTTGCCGTAGTCGATCAAGAGTTGCGCCCGAACCGTTCAAGGTCGCCCGGGTAGCTGAAGCAGCGGATTGTCGAATCGACAAGCCGCGTTCTGACGATTACGGAGGGGTGGATGAGTGACAGCTTGAAGACGCCTCTCCTCGATCAGGTCCGCCTGCCAGAGGATCTCCGCCGCCTTGACAAGGGCAAATTGCGCCGGCTGGCGGACGAACTGCGGGCCGAGATGATCGATGCGGTCGGATCAACCGGCGGCCATCTGGGATCGGGCCTTGGCGTGGTCGAACTGACCGTGGCGATCCACTATGTGTTCAACACGCCCGACGACAAGCTGATCTGGGACGTGGGGCACCAGGCGTATCCGCACAAGATCATAACCGGCCGGCGCGACCGCATCCGCACGCTGCGGCAGGGCAACGGGCTGTCAGGGTTCACGAAGCGGGCCGAAAGCGAATACGACCCGTTCGGGGCGGCGCATTCCTCCACCTCGATCAGCGCCGGCCTGGGGTTCGCCATCGCCAACAAGCTGACCGGCGCGCCGGGCAAGGCGATCGCGGTGATCGGCGATGGCGCCATGTCGGCGGGCATGGCGTACGAGGCGATGAACAACGCCGAACAGGCAGGCAACCGGCTCGTGGTCATCCTGAACGACAATGACATGAGCATCGCGCCGCCAGTGGGCGGGCTCTCGGCCTACCTCGCGCGCATGGTGTCTTCGTCCGAATATCTGGGGCTGCGGTCACTGGCCTCCAAGGTCGCGCGAAAGCTCAGCCGGTCCATTCACTCCGGTCTTGAGAAGGCCGAAGAATACGCCCGCGGCATGGCGACCGGCGGCACATTGTTCGAAGAGCTGGGCTTCTATTACGTCGGGCCGATCGACGGGCACAACCTCGATCACCTGATCCCGGTGCTGGAGAATGTGCGCGACAGCGAGCAGGGGCCGATCCTGGTTCATGTGGTGACCACCAAGGGCAAGGGGTATGCCCCGGCCGAGGCGAGCGCCGACAAATATCATGGCGTGCAGAAGTTCGACGTCATCACCGGCGAGCAGAAGAAGAGCGCGGGCGGACCACCTGCTTACCAGAACGTGTTCGGCGATACGCTGGCCAGGCTGGCCGAGGCGGACGACCGGATCGTCGCCATCACCGCCGCAATGCCGTCCGGCACCGGCGTCGACAGGTTTGCGAAAGCGCACCCTGACCGCGCCTTCGACGTGGGCATCGCCGAACAGCACGGCGTGACCTTTGCCGCCGGTCTGGCGGCCCAAGGAATGCGGCCGTTCTGCGCCATCTATTCGACATTCCTGCAACGCGCCTACGACCAGGTGGTGCATGACGTGGCGATCCAGAACCTGCCCGTGCGATTTGCCATCGACCGGGCCGGGCTGGTTGGTGCGGACGGGGCCACTCACGCGGGCAGTTTCGATGTGACCTATCTGGCAACGCTGCCTAACTTTGTGGTCATGGCTGCCGCTGACGAGGCGGAACTGGTGCACATGACCTACACCGCCGCTTGCTACGACGACGGACCGATCGCGTTCCGCTATCCGCGCGGCGGCGGTGTGGGCGTCGAACTTCCTGCCGAGCCGCAGAGGCTGGAGATCGGCAAGGGCAGGGTCGTGCGGGACGGAGCGAAGATCGCCATCCTGTCGCTCGGCACCCGCCTCGCCGAAGCCCTGAAGGCGGCCGACCAGCTTGAGGCGAAGGGGCTGTCCACCACCGTTGCCGACCTGCGTTTCGCCAAACCGCTTGACGAGGCGCTGATCGACCGGCTGCTGCGAACGCATGAAGTCGTCATCACGATCGAGGAAGGCGCCATCGGCGGACTTGGCGCGCATGTGCTGACCTATGCAAGCGACCACGGGTTGACCGATGCGGGACTGAAGATTCGCACCATGCGCCTGCCCGACCTGTTCCAAGACCAGGACGATCCGGTACGGCAATATGACGAGGCAGGCCTCAACGCGCCGCAAATCGTGGACACGGCGCTGTCCGCCCTTAAGCACAATTCGGTGGGAGTGGAGGAAGCGCGGGCCTGACCGCGGCCGGCGGCGCGCTGGCCCAGACTTGCGTGGAGGCAACGCACCGGCCGGATTCAGGATCGCTGGCACATCGGCCCGGTTGCGGTCGCTATGACGCCGTCCACCAAATCCACAAGCCTGCCGGAACACCGCCCAGCGGAATATGCGCCCAGGTGATCGCCAGCCATGCGGCGATAGCGGCCGCCCAGAGGAGCCAGTCCGCCGACAGCATACCGCTCCAGCGAGGCCAGAAGGTCGTCTGGTTCTCCCAATCTTGCCACCTCGGTAGCGCACGGCGCTTGCGCCGGTCCTGCCCTGCCGCTCCGGCCAGTGCCAGGATCAGCACCGCGATGGCAACGATGGTCGTTCGCCAGCTCCACAGCAGCGCCAGATGGGCGACCGCCCACAGGGCAAAGCTCCACATCATCGGGTGACGGGTGACGCGGAAAACGCCGGTCGGCATCCGATTGGCCAGCCGCGAAGCCGATACGGCCGGCAGGGCGGGATTGCCGCGAAGGGAGCCGAAAAACAGCACCAGAGCCGGGATGGTCAATCCACTTGCCACGAACCAGCCGGCGCTGCCGCTCGCTCCGCCCAAGTCACCTGCCGGCGCTGCGCGAAATGCCTGTGCCATCCACCAGATGGCGGCGAGCGCCACGGCCGAGTAAAGCAGCAGGAAGCCGCGTTCGCCGATCCATCGGACGAGCGGGGCGCGCAGCGGGTGGGACAATGCCAGATGGGTGGCAACAAGGCTGGCGGACGCGAGCCCCAGAAACAGCAGCGGCATCATGCCTGCGTCGACCATCGCGCCCTATTTTATTCCCAGCAACTCCACCGTGAACAGCAGCGTCGCGCCGCCCGGAATGGGTCCGCGCCCCTGCGGTCCATATGCCAGATCGGCAGGCGCGGCAATTTCAATAGTGTCGCCCACAGCCATCTGCGGAATGGCGAGCTGCCATGCCTTCACCAGGCGACTTAGCGGGAATGTGGCTGGTTCGCCCCGGTCATAGGAACTGTCGAACACGGTCCCGTCAAGGAATGTGCCACGGTAATGGACCGTCACGGTGTCATCGACTGTCGGACGCGGACCGGTGCCGGCACCTGCCACGCGGCGCCATTTCAACCCGCCCGGCATGACCTGCCAGCCATCCTCTGCTTTCAGGGTGCCGATATACGCTTGCTGCTGGCTCATCCAGGCAATGTCCTGCGACCGGTCGGGCGGGCTGTTCTGCATCGCGCCCGCAACGCTGACCGCCAGCACCGCCGCGCCGGCCAGTGCCAGGGCAGCCAGTGTGCCGCGCGAGCCGTGCGGCCTGGCCATCAGAAGTCGTATGCCTTGGGCTGGTCGGCGGTATCCAGATCGCGATACCGTTCGCGCAGACGGGTCTGATGGTTGTCGCGGGGCTGCTCAACCCCGTCGATGTAAACGGCGAGGGGCGTGCTGCCGACTTCCAGCGGATCGCCGTCCCATATCACCACGTCACCCGCAGCGCCTGGCCGCAGCACGCCATACCGGTTCGCGAAGCCCGCGATCTCTGCCGGCACCGAACTGATCGCGGCGAACGCCTGGCCCCAGCTGAGCCCTTCTCCGCCGGGCACACGGGCCAGCGAAACGAGGTTGCCGGCATATTGCGCCATGTTGCGCGGCTGGTCGCCGGTGCCGCCGGTCATGTTGCCGATGGCGACCTTGACCCCCGCGCGCGCCATGCGGCCGACATTGCTCTGCGTTGCGCCAAGTTGTTCGAAACGCGCGGGCAGGTTGTCGAGCGGGTCGGCAATCACCGGAACGCCTGCGCGGGCGATGTCTTCGGCCGCCAGCCACCCCTCGCTTGCACCCACCAGCACGAGGCGAAGGGCGGGGAACTCCTGTCGCAGGGCAAGTACCTGGCGGATGTCGGCGGCGCGTTCCACCATGACATAGAGCGGCTGCCGGCCGCTCACCACCGGACCAAGCGCGGCGGCGTCGAACCGGGTCAACAGCACATCGTCACGCCGGGCGCTCTGCGTGTCGACCAGCCGCGGGTCGAGAGGAATGTCGTCGCCGGTGTCCACCGCACGCGCCTGTCCGCCGCCGGTCAGCGCCGGATCGCGGCCATATTCGCGCGCCTCGCGCAGGGCATTGCGGAGCAGGGCATGCGCGCTCGCGCGGCTGCCGCCGGCGATGGCGCCGCCCTGTTCCCCCAGCGTGACCAGCTGGAACGCGCGGGGACGGACCACCATGCGCGGGTCCGCACCCAGATCAACAACGGCGCCCTGTCCGCCGAAGATGGAGGAGGCGGGCCGGGTGACGACCGACGCGCGGGTGATGCCCGCCGCGCGGACCACGCTGACGCTCTCCGACGCGGGGTTCAATGCTGTCTGCACGTCCAGTGCGGCGCTGAACGGGGACCGCGGCGCGCGTTCGTCGTTGCTGTCCTGCACACCCTCCACATCGGACAATCCGAGCGTGGTCATGGCGGAGAACAGGCCCGGAGTGACCCAGCGTCCGGTTCCGTCGATGGCCTGCATCCCGGCGGGGACGGCCACGCCCGGACCGGCCGCCACAACCTGTCCGCCGCGGATGACGACGGTGGCTCCTTGCACCGGGTCCGACGCGTCGCCGGTGGCGAGTGTGGCGTTGGTGATCGCCACATCCTGTGCCGCCAGCGGAGTGGCAAGGGCGAGCAGGGCGGCCGTGCCAGCCAGCAGATGCCGCATCATTTCACATCTCCCTGACCCGGCTGGCCGAGTTCAAAGTCACTGACCGGCCGGCGGTTCGTCACCGCGTCGAACATCAGCGCGCCGTCGATCCACACCTTTTCAGGGCGCGAATAGACCGATAGCGGATTGCCGTTCCACAGCACCACGTCGGCCATCTTGCCCGCTTCCAGACTGCCGGTCATCTCGGCGATGCCCATGGCGCGCGCGGCGTTGAGCGTGATCCAGCCGATGACCTCCGCATCCAGAATGTCGATGCCCATCCGCCTGCCCGCCGCCTGCGCCTTGGCGGCTTCCTGGTTCAGGCGCTGAATTCCGTTCTCGTCGTCGGAATGTATCACCACGCAGGCATCGGCCTGTCGCAGCAGGGCGGCATTTTCCGGAATACCGTCATACGATTCCATCTTGAAACCGTACCAGTCTGCCCAGATGGCGGAGCACACGCCGTTTTCGCGCAGCAGGTCACCGATCTTGTAGGCTTCGACGGCATGATGGAAGGCCGTCACCTTGTAGCCCATTTCCTTGGCCATATCGAGGACCAGGGCCATCTCGTCGGCGCGGTAGCAGTGGTTGTGGACGAGGATTTCCCCATCGAGCACGCCGGCCAATGTCTCATTGGCGAGGTTGCGTTTCTTGCGGTCTCCGTTGGCGTATTCGCGCGCGTCGAGCCAGGTCTGGCGGTTGACGGCCATGTTGCCCATGCGGGTGGAAGGGATGCGGCCACGGCTGCCGTAAACCCGCTTGGGATTTTCGCCGCACGCCATCTTGAGCCCATGCGGCGCGCCGGGGAACTTCATTTCCTGAACCGTGCGACCCGGCACGTTCTTGAGCGTGACGGACCGCCCGCCGAACAGGTTGGCCGAACCCGGCAGGATCTGCAGCGCGGTTATACCGCCATTGGCAAGAGCGCGGGTGAAGCCAGGGTCCTGCGGCCATACCGAATGTTCGGCCCAGACGGCGGGCGTCGTCGGATCCGTCGCTTCGTTCCCGTCGGCATGTGCGTCGACCGAAGGCGTGGGATAGTTGCCAAGGTGGGAATGGATGTCGATGATGCCTGGCGTCACGAACTTGCCGGTGCCGTCCACCCGGTCGTATCCGGCGGTGGACAGCGAGGCATCACCCACCGCCACGATCTTGCCGTCGCGCAGCAGCACCGTGCCGTTGTCGATCCTGCGGCCCGCACCATCGTACACGGTCGCGCCGACCAAGGCGGTGGGACGACCGGGGTAGGCCCGATAGCTGGAGGAGTAAGGCTGCCGGCCGTCCTCTCCGACAATGGGGCCGGAACGGGCAGCCGCGGATTGGCCGCCTCCGGTAGTGGTGCAGGCGGCAAGCGCCCCGCAGGCGAGCGCCAATGTGGCGGCGCGCAGCGAAAGTGACAGACGCTTCACGTGAACTCCTTTGGTCAGATGGTGCCCGGGCGGTTCTGCGGGTGGACGCCGGGCGCTTGCCCGCTGGCCGACGGATGCATCCCGCCTTCCTGCGCCTCGACGCCCGCCTGCGCCTGCCCTTCCAGATCGCTGCCGACGTCGTCGTCACGCAGCGTGTCTAGGTGCATCAGCCGCTTGATGAGCGGGCTGATGATCATGACCGCCACGCCTACGCCCACGGCGGTCCAGCCAACGGTGGAATACACGCCCAGGACAACTTCCTTGCCGGCTGTCTCGCCGACGCTCTCGGCGCCTGTTGCCGCCGCTATCAAGCCGGCAGCGAAATTGCCGGTCGCGGACGCAAAGAACCACACGCCCATGATGAGCGAGGCCATGTGTGCCGGCGCCAGCCGGTTCATGGCGGACAGGCCAACGGGGGAAAGGCAAAGCTCGCCGGTGGTGTGCAAAAGATAGATGAGGAAGATGAACAGAACCGGCGTCGGGACGGTCACGCCAACCGACTGCGCGCCCCAGACCAGCACGAGAAATCCAAGGCCCACCTGTACCACGCCCAGCCCGAACTTGAGCGGGGTGGATGGTTCGATCCCGCGCTGGCCCATCCAGGTCCACAAGGTTGCGAAAACCGGTGCCAGCAGGATGATGTAGATCGCGTTGATCGACTGGAACATCGCCGCCGGGACGCCGCCGCGGTCCACGTGACGATCGGTGAACAGGTTGAGCGAGGAACCCGCCTGTTCGAACAGGGCCCAGAAGATGATGGACGTTATGATGAGGAACAGCGCGGCGAAGATCCGGTCGCGTTCATCCGGTTGCAGTTTGGTGACGGCAACCCCGATGACATAGGCGACAAGCAAGCCCCCGAACACGCCCAGGAGATAGCCGACCACCGCCTGATACTGCACCAGCGCCCAGCAGACCGCGACCAGAACCAGGCCGATGCCATACATGGACCATTCCCGCCCCTTCGCCAGAGGCTTGGGCGGCTCTCCCCGGCCAAGCAGCAGCGGCTTGCCCCAGATGAACACGATCAGGCCGGCCAGCATCCCGATCCCCGCGAGGCCGAAGCCATAGGCCCAGCCATAGGTTTCCCCGATATAGCCACACAGCAGCGAGCCAAGCGCCGCGCCAAGGTTAATCCCCATGTAGAAGATGGTGTAGGCGCCATCCCGGCGGACATCCGTGCGGGGATACAGCTGTCCGACCATCACCGAGATGTTGGCCTTGAGAAAGCCCGACCCCACGATGATCAGCGCCAGGGCCAGCCAGAATACATAGATCACCGGATTGTCGGTGTTGCCGGCGGCCGGCTCGCCCTCGAATGCCATGAAGAAGTGGCCAAGCGTCAGCAGCACCGCGCCAAACAGAACCGCCTTGCGTTGGCCGAGGTAACGGTCGGCCATGTACCCGCCAACGACGGGCGTGATGTACACGAGCGCAGTGTAGGCGCCGTAGATGATCCCCGCGTCGCTGTCGGAAAACAGCCAGTGTTTTGTAAGATAAAAGATCAGCAGCGCGCGCATGCCGTAGTAGGAGAACCGCTCCCACATTTCGGCAAAGAACAGCATGAACAGCCCCTTGGGGTGTCCCAGGAACGTGCCTGCGGAATCGCCGTGAGGCAGCTGCTGCGTCGCCATGTAATCGAACCCTCCAGATCGTCGGCGGTGCGGTCGCAAACGCGCCGGACGCCATTTTGCCCGCACCCTAGCGTGTGTTTCAATCTTGTGAAGCTTTAGCTGCAGCAAAGCCGAGCGAAACTTGCCTGCCGCGCTGTATTATGCCACTGCTTCACCCATGAGCAGCCAGCCTGTCTATCTGCGCCTGCGCGACGATATCGCAGCTGCCATCATGGACGGCCGGTACGCGGAGGGCGAGATGCTGCCCTCTGTCCGCCAGCTTGCCGCCGAGGAAGGCGCCAATCCGCTCACCGTCGCCAAGGCTTACCAGCAGTTCCAGACGGATGGCCTTGTCACCGTGCGTCGCGGCATCGGCATGTTCGTGGTGCCGGGCGCGGCAGACCGCTTGCGAGCCCTGGAACGCCGGCGCTTCCTGGCCGACGAATGGCCGGAACTGCGCGCACGGCTGCGGCGGCTGGACCTGTCGTTGGAGGACATGCTGGCCCGCGAATGAGGAGCCGGGGCGACTGCCGAATTTTGCACACCGCATTGCACAAATGTTAATAATGATGTTAGTGGATGCATCGGGAAGCGCTTTTTGCTAGTCTGCCAGACAGCCGAATGACTGCTGGAATCGCGGGGAGGTTGCAATGATCAGGTCCGAACTGCTGCACGAGCTGGCGCGGGAAAATCCCGACCTGCGGGCCGAAGAAGTGGAGCAGGTGGTCGATATCTTTTTCGACGAGATCACCAAGCGGCTGGCCGATGGCGGCCGTGTGGAACTGCGCGGCTTCGGCGCGTTCTCCACGCGCGAGCGGGACGCGCGCGAGGGGCGCAACCCTCGAACCGGCGACAAGGTCGAAGTCCCGGCCAAGCGCGTTCCATACTTCAAGCCTGGCAAGGAAATGCGCCAGCGACTCAACAGCGACTGACCGCGAAAGCAATTGCCCACCGCCACCCCCCGCGCTAGCGGCGGATGCGTCGCGCGGGTGTGGCGGAATGGTAGACGCCGGGGACTTAAAATCCCCTGATCCTTGATCGTGCGGGTTCGAGTCCCGCCACCCGCACCATGGCGCGCTAAGTCGATCTTAATCCTGCTAACGCGCTGATTCCGTAACCTTGTGTTAGAATCATCTTAAGAACTGACCGATAGCCTCCGAAGCAGAGAACAGACGGATTCTTAACGGAAACATCAGCAAACGGGGCAGGGTCGCCGCATGGATTTCGCTATGTTGAAGCACGCGGAAGCGTTCGATGACACACTCGAGGAAAAGCGGGCCGCACCCCGGTACATCTCGCTCATCCGCGCGGCCAAGCTGATCTTGCCGCAAGGAGAGTTCGTTTGCGTGATCCGCGACGTCTCGCAAGTCGGTGTGAAGATCAAGACGTTCCACTCCCTTCCGGCCATCGGCGCGGATGCCAGACTGGAGCTGCAGAACGGGGAACGGTTCGAAGTAGCCGTCATCCGCGTTGAACAGGGTGAGGCGAGTTTCGCGTTTTCACAGCCGGTCGAGGTCGATCGGCTGATCCGGGAGCACTGGGCATATCCCAAGCGGCAATTGCGGCTGTCCGCCACCCTCGCGGTGACCCTCCACACCCCCACGGCGGAATGGTCGGGCATCGTCAGCAACATATCGCAACAGGGCGCCCGGATCATCAGCGATGCGAAACTTGCCCGCGATCAGATGGTGCGGATCGAAGCGGAACAGTTGCCGGAATTGCGGGCCAAGGTGCGCTGGCGGCGTGACGGCGAATATGGCCTCGTATTCGAGAACACTTTTCGACTGGCCGAATTCGCCCAGCTCGCTGCGCGCCTGCAGTGTCCGGAGCTGCTGCGTTCCGCCTAGAAAATTGCGGCTAAGCGGCGCGAAAGGTCAGCGCCGCGCCGTTCATGCAGTATCGCTTGCCGGTGGGCCTGGGCCCGTCGTTGAACACATGGCCCAGGTGCCCGCCACAATCTGCGCAGTGCACCGCAACCCGCGGGAACAGCAGGCTGTGATCCAGCTTCTTGCCAACCGCTTCTGGCAGCGCGGCGTAGAAGCTGGGCCACCCGTTGCCGCTGTCGAACTTAGCAGCCGAGGAGAACAACGGCTTCCGGCACCCCGCGCACTGGAAAGTCCCCGCGCGGTATTCTGCATTGAGGGCGGAGGAATAGGCCCGCTCGGTCCAGGCGCCGCGCAGCACCCGGTACTGCGCATGTGTCAGCCGGCGTCGCCATTCGGCGTCCGGCAGGTGCACGGGAAAGCGTGTCTGTTCGGCCGAACTGACACCGCATCCGCCCACGCCCATGACGACCCCGGCTGCGCCCAGCAGCCTCAACGCATCCCGGCGGGAGTGACGAGAATCGAGGACGGTGCGGTAAATCACGACAGGTTTGTGCCAGCCTGTCGCTGAACCCGCGCTGGCCGGCCGTGACTTCTAGAACCGGGTCAATTCCACTTCCAGCTTGCGGAACCCGTGAACGAAATTGGCGCGCACCCGCTCCACGTCACCGGCAACGTGAACCCGCATCCGCCGCGCGTGCATTTCCTCCAGCAAGATGCGCAACTGCAGTTCCGCCAGCCGTGCCCCCACGCAGCGGTGAATGCCGTAGCCGAACGCCAGGTGCCGACGCGCGTTCTCGCGGCTGATCTCCAGCTTGTCGGGGTTGTCGAACACCGTCTCGTCCCGGTTGGCCGACAGATACCACAGGACCAGCTTGTCGCCCTTGCGCACCTGCTGCCCGAACAGTTCAGCGTCCTCGCTTGCGGTTCGGCGCATATGCGCCAGCGGTGTCTGATACCGGATGCATTCCTGAACCGCGTTGGGGATCAGGTCCGGGCGTTCCTCGAAAGCCTTGCGCTGGTCCGGAAACCTGTCGAACGCATGGATGATGCCGGACATGGTGTTGCGGGTGGTATCGTTGCCGCCCACGATCAGCAGGACCAGATTCCCCATGAACTCCTGCGGGTCCATCTGGTTCATGGCGGGCGAATGGATCATCATGGAGATGAGGTCCGGTCCCGGCTCCTGCCGCGCCCGCTCGCTCCACAACTGCTGGAAGTACGCAGCCATCTCCATCAGCAGGCCCTGGCGCAGATCCTCCATCTGCGGCACCACGGCAAGCTCGGTATCCCCAGCCCAGTCGGACCAGAAGGTGAGCAGCCGCCGGTCATCCCACGGAAAGGCGAACAGGATGGCGAGCATCTGCGTGGTCAGCTCGATCGACACCGTGTCGACCCAGTCGAACACCTTGCCATAGGGAAGTCGGTCGAGCACTTCGCCGGTGCGCTGGCGGATGTCCGGCTCCAGCCGCTT
The DNA here is from genome assembly GCF_022605525.1 of Porphyrobacter sp. GA68. Classification (GTDB taxonomy): domain Bacteria; phylum Pseudomonadota; class Alphaproteobacteria; order Sphingomonadales; family Sphingomonadaceae; genus Qipengyuania_B. The sequence goes on along the minus strand of NZ_JAKQYJ010000001.1, from coordinate 254,420 downwards.
CATCTCCGCCGGAGTAAAGGCTGGTGCGACGGTGCGCCGCTGGCCCGTGTGCTTGGGCCGGTCCATGGCGATGAACATCGGCAGTTCGAAGCGTTGCCGACCACGCCGGGCGAGTTCTTCGTCCGTTTCGCGGTTGATGATGGTGATGCCGCCATGTTCCCAGCTGGATGAATAGAGTTCGGGCAGCGACTCGATGTGCTGGATCGCATCATGCTTGACCACCGCCCAGTACGGGCCAAACGGGCTCTCCGGGATGTAGTGCATCGGCCCCTCGGCGCGCATTCGGGCGAAGATCGGCTGCCAGCGGTCCTCGGCGTAGATGTCGGACCGGCTGACGTCGAACGGATGGGGGTGGTGCGGCCGGGCTTCGGGATGTTCCGCGTAATGCTGCCTGAGCGCTTCCGCCGCGGTAGGGGATTGGCGGAAGGTGAAGCCGCCGTGCGACTGGTCGCCCATCATGTCTCTCCAGATGTCGCCGGTTGGCCCGGTCGTTTCGCAAGCATTGTGACGCAGTTTACACGCTTGTCAATTTCCCCGCTGCCCTCGCGTGCTGGCTAGAGCGCCCAGCCGCCGAGGCATGGGCAGGTCAGGCCGCGCCCCTGGCTCTTCGCCCGCGTAGCCGCTCCAGCAGAGGTCTTCGCGGGGCGCCCGATTGCATGACCCGGCGACGGAACAGTGCTGCCCCCGCCTTGATGAAAATGGCCACCCAAAGCGCCTGCCAGGCAAGGCCGAGCGCGTGGAGCCCAAGCCCCGGCTGCACCGCGCCGTGCGCCAGGAGCGCATAGGGTGAGGACAGCGGGAACACCGTCGCGAACCACCCCGCCAGCCCGTCGGGGTCGGCAACCGCCATCCCGGCCAGGAAGAAGATCAGCACCTGGCTCATCGTGACCGGCATCGACAGTGTCTGCACCTCGCGCACTGTCGCCGCGAGCGAGCCGATGGCGAGGAAGATGGAGCCGAGCAGCAGGTAATTCATGGCGAAATAGAGAACGAACAGCGCCAGGAACGCCGGCCAGCCGACCGCCGGGTCGGGAAAGACAGGCAAAATGTCGCGCGCCGCATACAGCGCCACCGCGGCAACCCCGCCCCAGACCAATATGCCGACGAAGGAGATTGCCAGCATGGCGAACAGCTTGCCCAGGAACACCGCGTCCATCGGTATGGCGGCCGCCAGAATTTCGATGATCTTGTTGCCCTTCTCCTCGACCAGGTTCGACAGCACCATGCCGGCCAGCAGCATGGACAACAGGAACAGGAGGAGTTGCGCGCCCTGCGCGACCGTCAGCCGACCGCTCTGCCGGTCCGCGGTGCTGTCCGCTGCCGCCTCCAGTCCGAGCGAGAGCGGTTCGAGTGGCCGTTCGCTGCGCGTTTCTGCCAGCAGCAGCGATACTTCGCCCCGCCAGCGTTCCAGCTGCGCGGGCGAGCCGGTGAGAACGGGGTTCGCCAGCGTTCCGGAAAGAATGGCAGCAAGGCCGGCGTCGTTGTTCCGCAGGACGGTGCGCGGGTCGCCGGCATTTTCCGGTAGCTGGCGGATATGGGGCAGATCGACGTTCAGGCCGGCTGTCAGCTGATGATGCGTCGCCACAAGCTGCACCGCATCATCGGCGGGCAGCATGATGCCGAGCACCGGTGTCTCGACCGAGTCGCGCACCTGACTGCCGATGGTGCCGGCCAGCCCGCCAACCACGATGGGAAACAGCGGACCAAGAAGGAAGAAAAGGAATGTCTTGCTCAGCAGGATGGCAAGAAAGTCCCGGCGGGCGATGACATAGGCCGCCTGCCACAGGGGAAGTCGTTCCGCGCGGCGCGTCTGGGTCATGATCGCGTTCCCGATCGCTCAGGCTGATCGTCCTGCAGCGCGCGCGCCGCGGCTTCGCCTGCGATGTGCACAAATGCGTCGTGCAGACCCGCCCGTTCGATCGACAGGGACAGGATCCCTGCCTCCCCCTCGATCAGAGCCTTCAGCAACGGCTCGATCCCACTGTCGGGAAGGGCGAACGACCACCAGTGACCACCGCCCGTCTTGTGTTCAGCCCTTGCGTCGGCGGGCAGGGCAGATCGCCAGCGACCATCGCCTGCACGTGTTTCGAGCCGGACCTGCGCGGGGATGCGATCGCGCGCTTCGTCCACACCACCTGCGAACGGCACCTTGCCGCCGGCGATGATGGCGATCTGTTCGCACAATCGTTCGGCATGGGCGATGACGTGGGTTGAAAAGATCACCGTGGTGCCTTGGGCTGCCAGCCGGCGGATCATGCCTTCAAGCTTGCCCTGGTTGATGGCGTCCAGGCCTGAAAACGGCTCGTCCAGCACCACCAGCCGCGGACGGTGCACGAGGGTTCCGATCAGCTGCACTGTCTGTGCCATGCCTTTCGACAGGTGGCGGATCTGCTTCTCTGCCGCATGCGCCAGACCGTGCTCTTCCAGCAGCGCCCGCCCGCGTTTCCGCCCTTCCCTGAGCGGCAGGCCGCGCAGCGATCCCATAAAGGCGATGGCCTCCACGGCCTTCATCGACGGATACAGGCCGCGCTCTTCGGGCAGGTAGCCGATCGCGCGGGCCATGTCGTGCGGCCGGTCGCTGCCCAGGATGCGGCGGGTGCCCGCGTCCGGGTCGATGATGCCCAGCAACATGCGCAGCGTCGTCGTCTTGCCGGCGCCGTTGGGACCGAGGATCCCGTAGATGGAGCCGGTCGGCACCGCGATATCCACGCCGTCCACGGCCAGCGCACCGTTGAATCGCTTGACCAGGCCGCGGGCTTCGATGGCGAGCGGGGGTGCCGAAACGCTTGCGCCCGATGGTTCAGCCGCCGTATCATCGCTTTGCGGCCTGAGGCCAAGCACCTGCTCCATTCTTCCGTGATACAGGCGAGGTGCTTACAGGAGCAACCCCAAGCATGGTTAATGCCGAAGTGATCGATGCCCTGGCGGCGGAGCTGCGCGTAAAGGCGCGTGAACTTGGCTTCGTCGTGTGCGGCTTTGCATCCGCCGACGAAGACCCGCTGCGCCGCGCCCGCCTGCTGGAATGGCTCGGGAAAGGTCGCCATGGCACGATGGGTTGGATGGAGGCGCGCAGCGATCAGCGCGGCGGCGTGCGCAGCCTGTGGCCCGACGCGCAAAGCGTCATCGCGCTCGGCATGAGTTACGCGCCGCCAGGCGACCCGCTCGCGCTGGCCGATCGCGGCGACGTGGCGCGTGTCTCGGTCTATGCCCAGGGCCGCGATTACCACGATGTCGTGAAAAAGGCGCTGAAGGCGCTCGCCCGCTGGCTGATCCCGGCGGCGCAGGACGCGGGTTTTGCCGGACCGCAGCTCAAGGTGTTCGTCGATACCGCACCAGTCATGGAAAAGCCGCTGGGGCAGGCGGCGGGGATCGGCTGGCAGGGGAAGCATACCAATCTGGTGAGCCGGGAACATGGCAGCTGGCTGTTCCTCGGCGCGATCTACTCCACGCTGCCGTTCCGGCCGGACGCCGGGCACCGCGACGGTTGCGGATCGTGCCGCGCGTGCCAGGCGGCCTGCCCGACCGACGCGTTCCCGGCACCGTACCGGCTGGATGCGCGGCGCTGCATCTCCTACCTCACCATCGAACACGCCGGGCCGATCCCGGATGAGTTCCGTGCCGCGATGGGCAACCGCATCTACGGCTGTGACGACTGCCTGGCGGTGTGTCCCTGGAACAAGTTCGCCGATGCCGCCCATGCGCATGCCAAATTCGTTGCGCGTGCCGATCTGATCGCCCCGCCGCTGGCCGATCTCCTCATCCTTGACGATGCCGCCTTCCGTGCGCGCTTCTCCGGCTCGCCCATCAAGCGGATCGGGCGCAACCGCTTCGTGCGCAATTGCCTGATAGCGGCGGGAAACAGCAGGCAGCGGGGGCTGCTGCCGCTGGTGGAGCGATTGCTGACGGATCCTGATCCGGTGGTGGCCGAAGCGGCGGAGTGGGCGCGCCTGCGGCTTACAGCAGTTCCTTGAGCGGGATCGAGGTATCCACCAGCCGTGCCGGATCGATCTGCGCGCGCGCTTCAACCAGCCTGCGTCCCTGGGCATAGTCGCGCGTCGCGTTCACGCAGTCTAGCGCAATGACGCGGCCTTCCTTGAGGTAGATTACGCAAAAGGAGCGCGCCACCGGATCGCCCCGCAGCACGGTGGTGTCGTAGCCGCTGGAGAGACCCACCGTCTGAAGCTTCAGATCATACTGGTTGGACCAGAACCAGGGGACCGCCCGGTACGGCTGCGGGTCGCCGCAAATCGCCTTTGCCGCGACACTTGCCATGTCGTTGGCGTTCTGGACCGACTCCAGCCGGATCACCTTGCCATCAGCGAACGGGTTGGCGTGCGCGGCGCAGTCGCCAATGGCGAAGACGTGGTCGAGATTGGTGCGGCAAAATTCGTCGACATCGACCCCGTCGGCGCCGGCAGCGCCGGCCGCCATCAGCGGACCGACGGAGGGGACGATGCCGATGCCGACCACCACCAGGTCGCAGGGGATCTCCTCCCCGCCTGTCAGGCAGACGGCCGCCACCCGGCCATTCTCACCGCGCAGGGCCTCTACCTTGCTGGACAGCAGGACGGTCACTCCCTGCGCCCGATGTTCGGTCAGGAAGAACTCAGACAGCTCTTCGCCCGCTACCCGCGACAGGAGGCGTGGTTCTGCTTCCACCAGCGTGACGGTATGGCCCAGCTTGCGCAGCACTGCCGCCGCCTCCAGGCCGATGTAGCCGCCACCCACCACGCAGATGCGGCGCGGACCGACGGCGAGTTCATCGCGCAGCTGATCGAGATCGTCGCGGGCGCGCACGGCATGGATGCCGTTCAACTCCGCGCCTGGGCACGCGAGCATGCGCGGCTCGCCACCGGCGGCCCACACCAGATCGCCGTAAGCGATGCGTGTGCCGTCCGACAGCACCGCGACATGTTCGTCCGGCAGCACATCCGTCACGTTGGCGCTCAGCCGGAACGCGATGCCTCGCTCGCTCCAGAAGGCGGGCGGGCGCAGCAGAATGCGTTCAAACGGCTTGTCCCCCCGCAGGTACTCCTTGGAGAGCGGCGGGCGTTCATACGGCAGGTGCCGATCGCGGGTGAGGATCAGGATCGAACCGGCAAACCCGTTCTGTCGAAGGCAGATGGCGGCCTGGGCACCGCCATGTCCCGACCCGACGATGAGGGTGTCGACCCGCTCCACCACCGTCATCGACAGAGCAGATTGCGCGCCATGCTGGCGATTTGTGCCAGCATCGGGGCGGTCACGCCGCCTTCGCGTTGCGCCCGCTCTATCATGCTGCGGAACCGTTCGATCGCCTGGGCGTGCTGGTCCATCCACGCCGATACTGCCGCGGCCAATTCGCTGGAGGTCGTCCTGCGCCGCGCCACCCGCCGCAGGAAGTCCAGCCGCAGCTGCTGGAAGTCTCGGGCAAGGCCGGCAACCAGCAGCCGCTCCCAAACGTCCGACGGGTTCATTACTGCTGCGGTGCCCTGTGCCCAGTCGAGGCCCAGCTTTTCGCCCAGCGCAATGAAAATTGCCGCGAGGGCATGAGCATCGACCCCGATGTTACGTGCGAGATTGGCAACGCCGATCGCGCCATCCATGTCGAACAGGTGCGCAACCTGCTGACCCAGCGGCGATGGTGCGCCAAGCTGTTCCAGGGCGTCGAGGATGCGGGCCGAGTGCTGCTTCCCTTGCGGAGCCAGGAGTTCACGCGTGTTTGTCCCCAGTTCGGTGACGCCCGGAGTCAGCGCGTCCAGCACGCCGGTCGGAGAGTCGAGGGAAAGCCCCGTTCTCAGCAGATCCGCCATCTCTGCCCGCATGGCCAGTGCCAGCCTGCTGAGCAGGAGAAGGCGCGCGGCTTCCGGCATGGCGGCGGCCTCGATCTCTTCCCACAGCGTGTCGATGCCGAGCAGCGTTTCCACGATGAGATAGGCGGCCGCCACCTGCCCCAGCGAAGCGCCCTCTTCCTCCGCCAGTTCGAACGGGTGCAGGATACCCAGCCGGTTGACGATGCGGTTGGCAAGTTTGGTCGCCACGATCTCGCGCCGCAGCCGGTGCCGCTGAATGGCCTTGGCGTAATCCTGCTGCATCGGGCGCGGAAAGGCGCTGAGCAGCAAGGAACTGTAAGGGCCTTCGATGGGCGGATCATCGCGCTCGATATGGTCCTGCAGCAGCAGCTTGGCCGACGACAGCAGCACCGCCAGTTCCGGCCGCGTCAGGCCGCGCCCGTCAGCCGCCCGGCGGCCAAGCACGTCGTTCTCGGCAAGGCCTTCCGTGTGCCGGTCCAGGGCGCGTAGCCCTTCCAGCGTATTGATGAGATGGATGTAGGATTCGCTGGCGTCCGCTCCCCCGCGCTCGGCAATGGACAGGGCAAGCGCCTGGTCGCGATTGTCCTCGAGGACGATCTGCGCGACCTCCTCGGTCATCTCTTCGAGCAGAGCGTTGCGCCGTTCCTGGCTCAGCTTGCCCGAGCGCTGCAACGGCGCCAGCGCGATCTTGATGTTGACCTCGTTGTCGGAGCAGTCGACGCCGGCCGAGTTGTCGATGAAGTCGGTGTTGAGGCGGCCGCCGTTCAGGGCAAATTCGATCCGACCTGCCTGCGTCAGGCCCAAGTTGGCGCCCTCTCCGATCACTTTTGCGCGCACGTCTTCGCCGTTGACGCGCAGTGCATCATTGGCCGGATCGCCCACGGCCGCGTTGTTCTCCGCCGCGGCTTTCAGATAGGTCCCGATGCCGCCAAACCACAGGAGATCGACCGGCGCCTTGAGAATGGCTGAAATCAGCGCTTCGGGTTCCCAGTCCGCCTGTTCCACCCCCAGCGTCGCCTGCGCCGCCGGTGACAGGGTGATCAGCTTGGCGTCGCGCGGATACACCCCGCCGCCGTCCGAGATCAGAGACGCATCGTAATCCGCCCAGCTTGAGGTTGGCAGGTTGAACAACCGCTGCCGTTCCTGCCAGCTGTGCGCCGGATCCGGGTCGGGATCGATGAAGATGTGCCGGTGGTCGAACGCCGCGACCAGCTTGATCGCCTTGGACAGCAGCATGCCGTTGCCAAACACGTCTCCCGACATGTCGCCGCAGCCCGCAACGCGCACCGGGTCCGTCTGCACGTCCACGCCCAGTTCGAGGAAATGCCGCTGAACGGAAATCCACGCGCCCTTGGCGGTGATCCCCATCGCCTTGTGGTCATACCCGTTCGAGCCACCGCTGGCGAAGGCGTCCCCCAGCCAGAAGTCTCGTTCCAGTGCGATGGCGTTGGCCACGTCGGAAAACCGGGCCGTGCCCTTGTCGGCGGCGACGACGAAGTAAGGGTCGGGTCCGTCGCGCACCACCACGTTCTGGGGATGAACCACCTTGTCCCTGACGACGTTGTCCGTGATCGACAGCAGCGACCGAATGAACACCTCGTAGCTGGCCTGTCCTTCGGCCGCCCATCCCGCGCGATCAAGCGCGGGCGAGGGGAGCTGCTTGGGGTAAAAGCCGCCCTTGGCGCCGGTGGGAACGATAACGGCGTTCTTGACCCGCTGCGCCTTCATCAGGCCGAGGATTTCAGTCCGGAAGTCGTCGCGCCGGTCGGACCAGCGCAGACCGCCCCGCGCCACCGCGCCCGAGCGCAGGTGAATGCCTTCGACGCGGCGGGAATAGACCCACATCTCCCGCCAGGGCAACGGCTTGGGAAGGCCGGGAACCAGTGCGGAGTCGATCTTGAAGGCCAGCGTCTCTTCGGCGGCAGGGGCAAAGGCGTTGGTTCGCAGGATCGCCTCGATCAAGGAACGGTACAGTCTGAGCAGCCGGTCGTCATTGATCGCGTGCACCTGCGCCAACGCCTGACGGATGGTGGCCAGCGCCTCGGCCGCGGCGGATTCGCGATCGCCTTCGAAGGCAGGGTCGTGTTGCACGGTGAACAGCGAAACCAGCGCGCGGGTGATCCTGGGCGAGTTGCGCAGCGCGTCGACCGCGGTGGCCACGGTAAAGCTGATCCCCGCCTGCCGCAGATAGCGGTAGAAGGCGCGCAGCCAGTTCGCTTCCCGCGCCTGTAGTTGCGCTTCCACCACCAGCGTGTTGAAGACATCGTTCTCCGCCTGCCCGTTCAGCACGGCGGCAATCGCATCCTCTAGGATGTCCGCCCGTTCCAGCGCGGATGTGGCCACGGCGGCACCGGGTGCGGCCAGCACGAAGTCGTGGATCGTGCCGATGCGACCGTCATCGAGAGCGGTCGGCATCTCGGTAAGAACATGAAAGCCGAAGTTTTCCAGCGCCGGCACCGCGTCCGACAGGGGCAAGGTGCCGCCCCAATGGTACAGCTTGAGCCGCAGCGTCGTCTGCTTGTCGCCTTCGCTGCGGTAGAGCCGTGCGCCCCGGCGTGCACCATCGCCATCCGTTGCCGCGATGGCGCGCAGGCGCAGGATGTCCAGGGCCGCTTCGGCCGCGCCGTTCTGAGCGCGATAGCCAAGCGGAAAGGCATCGGCGAACCGGCTGGCGAGGGCTGCTGCCCGGCCGGGGTCTTCCATCGCGGCCAGTTCCCGCTCCACCGCCTCGCGCCACCCGCGCAGCATGTTCTGCAGCCGCTCCTCTATCTTCGCCTCGTCCTTGCGGGCACCGGCCGCGCGCAGGTCGAAAACGAAGCGGATCAGCGCCAGATTGCCGCCTTCCACTTCCAGGCTCCAGTCGAGCAGCTGCGCGCCCGTGTCCTGTTCCAACAGGTGCTGGATCCGCCGCCGCGTCTGCGTCGACAGCAGATCGCGCGGCAACCAGACGAAGGCGAACAGATGGCGGGCGAGTGGCGACTCCACCATCACCAGACGAGGACGGGGGCGATCCACCAGGGTCATCATGGTGGTGACCACCCGCGCGGTGTCTTCTTCCGAAAATACGATCAGCAGGTCGTGCGGCAGGGAGGTAAACGCATGAACCAGTGCCTTGCCGGCATGCCCGTTGGCGTCAAAATCGAGCTGATCGAGCAATTTTTCCAGCTGCCGCCGCAGGCGCGGAACCGAGCGTGGCGGGGTTGCCAGCGCGGCGCTGGTCCAGACGCCGACGTGGACCGACAGGGCGGTCACCGCTTCGCCTTCGCGGACCGGTACGATAAACAGGTCGAGCGGCACCCGCCGGTGCACCTTGGATATGTGATTGGCCTTGATGATGAGCAGTTGACGGTCGCGGTTCTCCGGCGCTTCGAACCAGGCAAAGGCGCGATCGAACGACGAATCGGCAAGGATCTGGCGGGCGCTTTTGCGGCAGATGCCGAGCGGGCGCACCATCGCGCCGTCCCGTTGCCGGGTGACATGGCCCAGCTGGGTCAGCATGCCCTGGTTGAACCAGCGGAGGAGATCGGCCGCTTCGCCCTCGGCAAGCCGTTTGGCATCGGCGGCCATTGCCTTTTGCAGCTTTGCCCAGTCCGCGACCGCTGCGCGCACGTCTTCCAGCACGGCGCGGAGGCTGGCGGCAATTGTCCGCCGTGCGCGCGCGTCGACCCGCGGCGTTTCGATATAGATCATCGACTCGCGCAGGCACCGATGATCCGGGTCGTCGGGAATTGTGTGCAGCTGACCCTGTGCGTCGCGATCGACTGGCACTACGGGGTGGACCAACCGGTCGATCGACAGCCCTTCGGCTGCGATGGCGGCTGCCACCGAGTCGACCAGGAACGGCATGTCGTCGTTGACGATCGCCATGCGGGTGTAGCGGCGTTCTTCGCTGGCGGTTTCGATGACGATGGCGGGCTTGCCGGGTCTGCGCAGCGCCGCGGCAGCCAGCATGAACCGTGCGGCCTGCTCCTTCTCGGTCGGCGCGAAAGGTGTGTCGCCGGGCAGCAGCGAGCTGTCTATCCGACCGATGAGGCTGCTCAACAGAGTGTCGGAAACCTGCGGCTGCGGGGCAGCCGCACTGGCGATTACTGATGCCATTTCAAGTTCATCCATCTCCGGCGCAGGTGCGCCGGTCCTCTTCTACCCGGCTCCCCTTGAGGGGGGTTTCATGGACGCCGCTTAGGCCCGGTGGTGAGGGGGTGCAAGCGGGCGCAGCGCTTATTGCGCGGCGCTGGTCAGTCGTTCCGCCGCGGGGGATTGCGTCTGTCGCTGCTGAAGTGCCTGCATTGTGAGTTCCAGCGAACGCACCCGGGCCGCCGGATCGAAGGTGGCGCCGGCCACAATGACCTCGTCCGCCCCGGTCCGCTCCACAAAAGCGGCCATCGTTGTCGTCACCTGTTCGGGTGTGCCGACCGCCGCTGCCTGGCCGAGATGATCGAGCAGGGCACGTCCCTGCGGCGGCAGCGTGTCGCGATAATTCGGCACAGGTGGCGGAAGTTTACCCGGGTTGCCCGCCCGCAAGCCGACAAACGACTGCGCCTGGCTTGAGGCGATCAGCTCTGCTTCCTCACGTGTGTCGCCGCAAAAGACGTTCATCGCCACCATCACATGCGGCCGATCCAGCTGTGCGGATGGCTCGAACCGTTGCCGGTATAGCGCCAGTGCCGTGTCCAGATGGTCCGGGGCGAAGTGCGCGGCGAAAGCATACGGCATACCGAGTTTGGCCGCGAGCGAAGCGCCGAACAGGCTGGACCCCAGGATCCACAGTTCCGGCCGGGAGCCGAACCCCGGTGTGGCCTTCACCGGCAGGTCGAGGTCGCCGGTGATGAGGGCGCGCAGTTCCACGACATCCTGAGGAAACATCTCTGCGGCTTCGCGCAGGTTCTTGCGGAGAGCCCGTTGCAACTCCGGCCCGGCACCCGGCGCGCGGCCAAGCCCCAGGTCCACCCGGCCCGGGAACATGGCATCCAGTGTGCCGAACTGCTCGGCGATCTGGAAGGGTGTGTGATTGGGCAGCATGATACCGCCCGAACCGACCCGGATGGATGCAGTGGCCGCTCCGATCCGGGCCAGCACCACGGATGTTGCGCCCCCGGCGATCCCGTCCATCGCATGATGCTCAGCCACCCAGAAGCGGCGATAGCCTGCCCGTTCAGCGGCCTGTGCCAGTGCCACCGACGCGCCCAGCGCCTCTGCCACCGTGCCGCCTTCCCTGACCGGCACCAGATCGAGGACCGAGAGAGGGATCATCTGCTGGCCGGCTCGGGTGCCGGCGCGGCGGCGCCATCCAATTGCGCGAGATAGCTTTGTGCAGTTCGCGCCATGGGTGTTCCCGGCGCGACCGTCAGGACGGACTGCCAGCTCTGCCGGGCCGCGTCGATGCGTCCATCCAGCGCGGCGATGATCCCGGCTTCCAGCGCCACCTGCGGCGCGCGGGGCGCGAGTTGCGCGGCGCGCTCGATCAGCGCCTGCGCTCCTGCCAAGTCGCCCACTCCCCGCGACAGCATGGCCGACAGCAGCCATACTTCGGCGTTCTGCGGCCACACTTCCCGTGCCGCCGACATGCTCGCTTGCGCTTCGGTCAATTGGCCAAGCTGCGCCCGCGCGGCCGCAGCGTCGAGTTGCAGGCCCAAGGCCAGCTCCTGCTCGCCCGCCTTCAGTGCCTCGGTTCGCGCCGCATCCAGCGGCGTTACCGCCTCTGCCCCGTCGCCACCCAACAGTGCGGCATTGCCCGCGAGACCGCCAAGCCGGGCAGCATAGGCCGGGTCTTCTCCGACCGCATCGTTCTGGGCCGCAGCAAAGGCTGCCTTCGCCTCTGCGAACCGGCCAAGTTGCACCAGCGCCAGGCCGGCGCAATGGCCGGCTTGCGCCCGTGCGGCGCCGCCTGTTTCTGCCTGCCAGGAACTGGCCGCGCTCAATGCCTCGGCCGGGTTGGTGGCAATCACGGAGAGGCAGCGTTCCAGGCGGCTGGATATCTCCGCGCCAGTGGCCGGCGCGTCGCCGCGACCAGGTGCTGCCGGCGCAGCGGTGCGCGGCGGTTGCGACGGCAGGGTCGGCACCGCGTTGGGATCGCCGGGCAGGGCAGGGCCAACCTGCACGGCCGCCAGGATCAGAACGGTTGAAGGGGTCACTTACGGTTCTCCGGCGGGATGCATGGCTTCAACGGTCCGCAACAGCAGCGCAATGTCCTCATCACGCGACAGGCGGTGGTCGCCATCCTTGACCAGCGTCACCTTTACCGCATCCGAACGCAGGCGTCCGGCGAGGTGGAGGCTGAGTTCCCACGGCACGTCCGGATCGCGTTGTCCGTGTAACAGGTGAACAGGGGCATCCACCGCCACCGTTCGGTTGAGGAGCGCATGCCGCTCCCCATCCTGCCAGAACACGGGGTGGGTCGGCGTAGGGTCAAAGCCATATGGATTGTCCTTCAGCACAACCTCTCCGGCGCGCAGCTTCGCCTTCTGTTCCGGGGTGAAGCCCCAATCGGTGAAGTCGGGCGCCGCGGCGATCCCGACCATGCCCGCAATTTGCCCGCCCAGCGCCTCGGCCGCCAGCAGCATCAGCCAGCCGCCCATGCTGGACCCGATCAGCAGCACGGATCCGGCGACTCGCGCCTTCACCAGCGCCACCACCTCGTCGCGCCACTTGGTCAGCGTCCCGTGGGCAAATTCCCCGGTGCTGGCCCCGCAGCCGGAGTAATCGAGGAGGAGGCATGCCTGTCCGCGCTGTTCGGCCCACGCCGCCAGCGCCGTCGCCTTGCTGCCGGCCATGTCCGACATGTAGCCCGGCAGGAACACAAGGGTCGGCCCGTGCCCGGCCAGATGGCGAAAGGCGATTCGCCGCCCGTCGGACATGGCGTGATGAGAAACAGCGCTCATGCAAGCAGATGTCGGGGCGATGCCCAAAGGATGCAAGCTGCGGTCGCTTCGACCTCAGGCAGACGCCGTCGCTTGCCCTAGATGTCAGCCGGCGTTATTCTCGGCCAATGCCAGGATTACGGACGCAGGCCACGACCACTACCACCGGCGATTGCCGGAGGCTGCCGGTCGCGTAACGCCGCGATCCGCAGCCGCCCGGTTCGGGTGGCCGCGGCGCTCCACCCGGAAAACCGTCCTTCTTCAACGCCGCGCTTTTTCCGCAAGCCCGCTTGTGCCAAGGGGCGGCGGACGGTTGGAACGGATAGACAATGACACAGCTTCTCAAGATCAGCCTGCCTGACGGTTCGGTGCGCGAGGTGGAACCAGGCGCCACGCCCGCCGACATAGCTGCTGCCATCGGGCCGGGCCTCGCCAAGGCTGCGCTGGCCGCGCGGATCGACGGGGAACTGCGCGACCTCAACCGCCCGCTTGAGGGGGACGCGCGGCTGGAACTGGTGACGAGCCGGGACGAGGCCGACGCACTGGAGCTTGCCCGCCACGATTACGCACACGTTCTGGCTGAAGCGGTTCAGGCGCTGTGGCCCGACACGCAGATCACCTTTGGCCCGGCGACGGAGGATGGCTTCTACTACGACTTCGCCCCGTCGGCGGAGCGGGGACCGTTCACCGAGGAAGACCTGCCGGTGATCGAGGACAAGATGCGCGAGATCATCCGCGCGGACAAACCCCTGACCCGCGAGGAATGGAGCCGCGACCGGCTGATCGCCTGGTTCCGCGACAAGGGGGAAACGTTCAAGGCGGAATGGGCGGCGGAATTGCCGCAGGGAGAGCCGCTGACCGTTTACCATTGCGGTCCCGTGGGGGCGCAGGACACCTGGCTCGACCTGTGCCGCGGGCCGCACCTTGCCTCCACCGGCAAGCTTGACCCGCACGCGTTCAAGCTGACGCGGGTATCGGGCGCGTACTGGCGCGGCGACCAGAAGAACGCCATGCTGTCGCGCATCTACGGCACGGGCTGGCTGAACAGGAAGCAGCTCGACGCGCACCTTCTCCGGCTGGAAGAAGCGGCCAAGCGCGACCACCGCAAGCTGGGCCGCGAAATGGACCTGTTCCACCTCCAGGAAGAGGCGCACGGCTCCGTCTTCTGGCACCCCAAGGGCTACCGCATCTGGCGCGAGCTGGAGGCGTATATGCGCCGCCGGATGGACGCGGGCGGCTACCGCGAGATCAAGACGCCGCAGCTGATGGACGTGCGCCAGTGGGAGGCGTCGGGCCATTGGGGCAAATACGCCCAGAACATGTTCGCCGTGCCCGACATCGTGCCGGATGTGGACGCGGAGGCCGGCGTCGCCTCGCCCAAGGTCGCGCCCGATGCCGACTGGATGGCGATCAAGCCGATGAACTGCCCGGCGCACGTGCTCGTGTTCAAGCAGGGCATCACGTCCTACCGCGATCTGCCGATCAGGCTGGGCGAAATGGGCTGCTGCCACCGCAACGAGCCGCATGGTGCGCTCCACGGCCTGATGCGGGTGCGCCAGTTCACGCAGGACGACGCGCACATCTTCTGCACCGAGGCGCAGGTGGTGGACGAGGTGCGCCGGTTCATCGAACTGGCCGACGCGGTGTACCGCGACTTCGGCTTCACCTACGCCATCAAGCTGGCGCTGCGGCCGGACCAGCGGTTCGGATCGGACGCGGATTGGGACAAGGCCGAGGGCGAGTTGCGCGACGCGCTACGCGCGCTGGGTGTCGAATGGGAGGAGCTGCCAGGCGAAGGCGCATTCTACGCCCCCAAGCTGGAATGGCACCTGACCGACGCTATCGGCCGCACCTGGCAGGTCGGCACGATCCAGTCGGACCGCGTGCTGCCCGAACGGCTCGACGCCACCTATGTCGGCGAGGACGGGGGCAAGCACCGGCCCGTGATGCTCCACCGGGCGATCTTCGGATCGTACGAACGGTTCATCGGCATCCTGATCGAGCACTACGCCGGCAAGCTGCCGCTGTGGCTGGCGCCGGTCCAGGCGGTGGTCGCAACCATTGTGTCGGACGCCGACGATTACGCCATGCAAGCAGAAGCGCAGCTACGCGCGGCAGGTCTGCGGGTGACAAGGGACCTGCGCAACGAGAAGATCAACTACAAGGTGCGCGAACACTCGCTGGCCAAGGTGCCGCACCTGCTGGTCGTCGGCAAACGCGAGGCGGAGGAAGGCACCGTCGCGATCCGCACTCTGGGCGAAGAGCGGCAAAGGATAATGAAACTGGAGGAAGCATGCGAAATACTGAAGACCGGCGCGCTGCCGCCGGACCTCCGCTGATGCGCTGGACGTCACCGATCATGGCGGCAGTGCTGCTCGCCGGGTGCCAGGCCGAAGGATCGGCGCCCGCGCCACAGGATGAAGGAGCAGTGGCGACTGCCGCGCCGATGAACCCCGCGCAGCAGGCGTTCGCGGACGTGAACACGCGGATGCACGCGGCGATGGCGAACATCCCGACCGACGCGGACGAGGCGTTCATTCGCGGAATGCTCGCCCACCACCGGGGCGCGGTCGAAATGGCCGAGGTTGAACTTGCCCATGGCGCCAACCCCCAGGCGCGCGACCTGGCGCAGCGGATCATCGACGCACAGGGCGCCGAGATCGCCGAGATGGAGGCGTGGCTGACACAGCGCGGCCTGCCCACGGCAGCACCAACCGGCGCTGCGGCGCAAGTGGATCATTCCGGGCACTAGGCCAGGAGACGGGGCGGCTCAACCGCGCGGCGCAACCCGGCGGTAACTCAGCGCCTCGGCGACGTGGATCCGGCCAATCTCCGCCGCGCCCGCCAGATCGGCGATCGTCCGGGCAACGCGCAGCATCCGCGTATAGCCACGGGCGGACAGGCGCATGGCTTCGGCCGCCTGCATCAGCAGCTTGCCTCCCGCCGCGTCCGGGGTTGCGAACCGATGCAATGCGTCTCCGTCGAGGTCGGCGTTGCAGGCGACGCCAGCGTCTTCGACCCTGCCGGCCTGCACCCGGCGGGCTCGAGCGACGCGGGCGGCCACCTCTGCGCTTCCTTCTGCCGGTGGCGGCAGCGCCAGGTCCGCGGCACTGACCGGGTCCACCTCCACATGCAGGTCGATCCGGTCCAGCAGCGGACCAGACACCCTTCCCTGATAGTCGGCGGCGCATTTGGGGG
Source organism: Porphyrobacter sp. GA68 (assembly GCF_022605525.1). Taxonomy (GTDB): domain Bacteria; phylum Pseudomonadota; class Alphaproteobacteria; order Sphingomonadales; family Sphingomonadaceae; genus Qipengyuania_B. The sequence goes on along the minus strand of NZ_JAKQYJ010000001.1, from coordinate 238,573 downwards.
CGCGGGAACAGGCAAGCGCCGGATCGCCAAGATGGCCGCAGCGGCACGGGTTCATCGCCGCGACCAGCTGAACATTCGCCGGATAGCTGACGTGCGCGTTGGCCCGCGCCACATCCACCTTGCCCGTCTCCAGCGGCTGACGCAGGGAATCGAGCACCGCCCGCTGAAACTCGGGCAGTTCATCCAGGAACAGGACCCCGCGGTGGGCCAGGCTGACCTCGCCCGGCTTCACCTTCAGCCCGCCACCGGTCAGCGCGGCCATGCTGGCGGAGTGATGCGGCGCGCGGAAAGGCCGCGCGCGGCTGATGCGCCCGCCCTCCAGCAGACCCGCGACCGATTGGATCATGCTGACTTCCAGCGCTTCCTGGGGGGTCAGGTCCGGCAGGATGGCGGGCAGGCAACTCGCCATCAGGCTCTTGCCTGCACCGGGCGGCCCGATCAGCAGGAGGTTGTGCCCGCCGGCAGCGGCGATCTCCAGCGCGCGCTTGGCGACCTCCTGCCCTTTGACGCGGGCAAGGTCCGGCCCTGCCGCCGGCGCCGCAACTTCGCCTGGCGGGGGTGGAGCAAGCAGGCGATCACCCTTGAGATGGGCCAGCAGCGCCCGCAGGTCGGGCGCGGCGACCACTGCCGCTCCGCTCGCCCAGCGCGCTTCGGGGCCTTGCGCAGACGGGCAGACCAAGCCCTTTTCCAGCGTGTTGGCGTGCAGCGCGGCGAGCAATACGCCGGGCGACGGTGCGATGCGGCCATCCAGCGCAAGCTCCCCCACGACCACATAGTCATCGAGCTGTTCGGCATCGGTAACACCCATCGCGGCGAGCAGCGCAAGCGCGATCGGCAGGTCGTAGTGTGACCCTTCCTTGGGCAGGTCGGCGGGCGACAGATTGACCGTGATCCGCTTCGGCGGCAGCGCGAGGCCCATGCTGGCCAGTGCGGCCTGCACCCGCTCGCGGCTTTCTCCTACCGCCTTGTCGGCGAGCCCAACCACGTTGAAACGCGGCAACCCGCCCGCAACCTGACACTGCACCTCAACGGCGCGCGCCTCCAGCCCGAGATAGGCGACTGTTCGAACCGTTGCGACCACTTGGCTTGGACCCTTCTGCTGGCGCAGGAATAGGCGGGTGCGGCCTTGGCGCCGGTTAAGCGGCGTGGTTAACACGGGCAAACGCGGCGTCCTTTAGAACTTGTCAAGGATTCCGCGCGAAGCTGCGCGGCATGAAACGCTGGCTTGCACCTCTTATCGCATGCGCCGCGCTCAACGCGGCGCCGGTCCTGGCGCAGACCCCTTCGGGTGACGGGAGCCCGGCGGTCGCGTCCGGCTCCAGCCTCCAGGTATCCCTTGCCCTGGCAGCGATCCGGTTCGCCGTGCCGCACAAGGCGGCACCCCCGGTCTGGCAGGAGGCGCAATACGGCCCTTTCAGGGTTGTGGCACCGGATCGGATTGAAATGGCCGGAGCCACCGACAGCGCGACGCCGGCACAGTTGGCGGCCTTGCTGCGCGACCACCCCGGCGTGCGCAGGCTGACCCTGCTGCGCTGTCCCGGCACGTATGATGACATCGCCAACCTGAAACTCGGCCGCATGATTCGCGAAGCCGGTCTGGCGACCCATGTGCCGGCGAACGGGTCGGTGCGATCGGGGGCGGTGGATCTGTTCCTTGCCGGACGTGAGCGCGTGATCGAAGACGGGGCGGAGTTTGCCGTGCATTCCTGGAGGGACCGCTTCGGTCGCGAGGCGGGCGACTTCGCGCCGGAGGAGGGGCCAAACCGCGCTTATCTGGAGTATTATCGCGCGGTCGGCATGGACCCGGATAGCGCACGCGACTTCTACGCCTTCACCAATTCCGTGCCGCATGCCGATGCCCTGTGGCTGGCGGCCGAAGACATGCGGGGCTGGGTTGCGCGCCTGGAACGGCCTGCCCGGCCAGTTCTGGCTGTTGCGCAAGCGGCCCAGCCGATTGTCGTGCGCGAAGTCGCTGCGGTCGATCTGAGCGCATTCGAGAGCGCGGGAATGGCCCTTCTGGACTTGGCCGCGCCGGAAGCCGAAGGGTGGTCGACCACGCGGCCGGCGTGGGCGTCGCTTGACTCGCACCCACGCCTTTAGTAGCGGCGGGCGGTAAAGGGACGACCGCTGTTCGGCGGTCCCGTTCCGCTGGATAAATGCCGGTCGGCGTACAAGCTGCGGCTGCAAAAGATATTACAAGGATTTGAGCGATGAAGCGGACTTTTCAGCCCAGCAACCTGGTTCGCGCGCGGCGGCACGGCTTTTTCGCGCGCAAGGCGACTCCGGGCGGCCGCAAGGTGCTTCGCGCCCGCCGCAATCGCGGCCGCAAGAAGCTCTGCGCCTGATCCGGTCAATCTCGGGCACGTGCCCGCACGCTCCTGCGTATGACCGGCTTCCGTATGACCGGAACGCCGAACGATCCGGTGGTCAGCGAGGGCGGCGGACTTCCTGAAGCTTCCGTGTTGTTGCCCGCAAGTGCGGCGACCGCGCCGGTCGCCGTCATGCAACGCCGGGCTGACTTCCTGTCCGCCAACCACGGTCTGCGCATCGCCCGGCCGGCATTCGTTCTGCTGGCCCGTCCCAATGGCGGCCGCGGTGTCCGCTTCGGCATCACCGTCACCAAGAAGATTGGCAACGCGGTAGTGCGCAACCGGATGAAGCGCCGCTTTCGTGAATTGCTGCGCGCCAGCCTGCCGATCAGTGGTTTGCCGGACCATGACCATGTCCTGATCGGGCGCGAAGGCGGGGTGGAACGCGATTTCGCCCTGCTCCGGTCTGAATTGGCCGAGGCACTTGGCAGGCTGGCCAGCGGCAAGGGCGATCCGCGGCGGCGCGGTTCCGCCGGGCGCAGGTCGCCGCGCAGATGACGCGGCTCCTTATCCTTGTGGTGCGCGCTTGGCAGAAGGGACCGAGCCGGATTCTGCCGCCCACCTGCCGGTTCATGCCCAGCTGTTCTGCCTACGCGATCGAAGCGCTGGAGAAGCACGGCGCGATTAAGGGTGGATGGCTGGCGGCGAAGCGGCTAGGGCGCTGCCACCCGCTGGGCGGGCACGGCTACGACCCCGTGCCGTAACGCCGGTCGAGCCGGAACGGCTTCGGGTCGATTGCTGCTGCGCACCCGATGACGCGCAGGGCAGGGTGTGACGGAACTGGACCAGAGACGACCTTGGACAATCAACGCAATCTCATCCTTGCCGTGGTGCTGTGCGGCCTTCTCCTGCTGGGCTGGGACGCGGCCATGCGGCTGTTCTACCCGCACGCGGACAACCCGCCGGTCACGGCCGCGCAGCAGGCCGACAACCCGGTCGAGCGGGCAGCGCAGCGGGCCGATCTGGGCGGGGCGCAGGCAATCGAACGCCGGGTCGATCTGGCGACGCAGCTATCGGCGCCGGGCCGGGTCGCCATCGCGGGCGAGCGGATCAGCGGATCGGTCAACGCGCGCGGGGCTCGGATAGACGACATAACCCTGAGCCAGCACCGGCAGGATGTTTCCCGCAACAGCGGGCCGATCCGCCTGTTCGCTCCGCAAGGAACACCGGTGGAGCAATTCGCCCGCTTCGGCTTTCTTCAGAACGGACAGCTGGCGACGGACGAGAATACCGTCTGGCAGGTCAGCGGCGGACCGCTTGCTACCGATCGCCCGGTCACGCTGACCTACACCAGCACCGGCGGGCAGCGTTACACCATCGAGCTCAGCGTCGATGACCACTACATGATCACCGCGCGGCAGACGGTCGCCAACACCAGCGCCAATGCCGTGGTGGTCCAGCCCTATGGCGCAATCGAACGCACCAGCCGCACGGCCAGCCAGGATGTATGGAACGTGCATTCCGGGCCGATCGGTACGTTCGGCGGTGCGGTGAACTTCGACGTCGATTACGACGATGTGGCGGAAAGCGGGCGCATCATGCCGCCTGGTGCGCCGGCATGGCTGGGCTTCACCGACATCTACTGGCTGTCGGCCCTGATCCCGCAGGACGGCGCCCGTGCCGAAGGCAATTTCCGCTCGCTTGGCAACCAGCTGTTCCGCGCGGACCTCATTTACCAGCCAACTACCCTTGCTCCCGGCCAGCAGTACTCGGTCACCACCCGGCTGTTCGCCGGCGCCAAGGAAAGCCGGGTTCTGAACGCCTATCAGGATGCCGGCGTTGCCCAGTTCGGCCTTGCCATCGACTGGGGCTGGTTCCGCTGGTTCATGCAGCCGATCCTGTACATGCTGCTCTGGCTGTTCGAGCTGGTCGGCAACTTCGGCGTCGCCATCATTCTTTTGACTGTGCTGGTGCGCGGGCTGCTGTTCCCCATTGCGCAACGGCAATTTGCCAGCATGGCAGCGATGCGCGCGCTGCAACCCAAGATGAAGGCGCTGCAGGAACGCTACAAGGACGACAAGCCCAAGATGCAGCAGGAGATCATGGCCCTCTACAAGGAGGAAAAGGTCAATCCGCTCGCCGGATGCCTGCCGATGATCCTGCAGATCCCCATATTCTTCGCGCTGTACAAGGTGCTGATCATCGCCATTGAAATGCGTCATCAGCCCTTTGTTCTGTGGATCCGGGATCTCAGCGCCCCTGATCCGGCGCACATCCTGAACCTTTTCGGCCTGCTGCCGTTCGAGGTTCCCGGCTTTCTCGCCATCGGTCCGCTGGCGGTGCTGCTGGGCGTCACCATGTGGCTGACCTTCCGCCTGACGCCGATAACCGATCCCATCCAGAAACAGATGTTCGCCATCATGCCGTGGGTGCTGATGTTCGTCATGGCCCCGTTTTCCGCCGGTCTGCTGCTGTACTGGGTCACGTCCAACGTCCTGACGGTGGCACAGCAGAGCTATCTCTACTCGAAGCATCCGCAACTAAAGGCGGCGGCGGATGCGGAACGGGCGGAAAAGATGCGCGAAGCCGACCGGGCGAAGCAGGAGCGCGCGTGAGCGGCGAGCCGCCTCCAGGTGAAGTCAGGCGGGCGGAACGGCTGTTTTCCGGCCGGGTCGAGTTCCTGCTGTCCGCCCCGCAGCTCAAGTTCCTGCCCGATCCGACCGTGCCGGAGATCGCCTTTGCCGGCCGGTCAAATGTCGGGAAATCGTCGCTGCTGAACGCACTAACGGGACGGCGCGCGATCGCCCGGGCATCCGTGACGCCGGGGCGTACGCAGGAACTCAATTTCTTCGAAGTCGGCGAACCCACCGTTCTGCGTCTGGTGGACATGCCCGGCTATGGTTTCGCCAAGGCTCCGGTGAACGTGGTGGAGCGGTGGAAGCAGCTTGTCCGCACCTATCTCAAAGGGCGGCAGGCGCTGGTGCGGACCCTGGTGCTGGTCGACAGCCGGCACGGGCTAAAGGATGTGGACCGCGAGATGATGCGGATGCTGGATGAAGCCGCGGCGAGCTATCGGCTGGTCTTGACCAAGGCGGACAAGCTGAAGGCGAGCGATTTGGAAGCCGTCATCGCCCGCACCGCTGACGAGGCCAAGACGCACCCTGCGGCCTTCCCCGCGTTGCACGTCACCAGCGCGGAACTGAAGCTGGGCATCGACGAATTGCGCGCCGCCGTGCTGGCCGACGCGGGCGTGTAAGCACCGCGCGGGCGGGACCCCGACGGGTTGGACTTCGTTCTTCCCAGTGCCTAAGCCGCCACCATGACCAGCATGCAAACCGGGGTGCCCACGTGAAACTGATCATTGGCAACAAGAACTACTCCAGCTGGTCGCTCCGCGGCTGGCTGGCGGCCAAGCAGTCGGGTCTCGCCTTTCAGGAGATCACCGTTCCCCTGTTCGGAGAGGAATGGAGCCGGGCGCAGGATGCCGGCTTGCAACCTTCAAGCGGGAAGGTGCCGATCCTGTGGGACGACGAGGTCGTGGTGTGGGACAGCCTCGCCATCATGGAGTACCTGGCCGACAAGGTGGGCCGCGAACGGTTCTGGCCCAGGGATGACGCCGCCCGCGGGATCGCCCGCGCGATGGTGGCGGAAATGCATTCCTCCTTCCAGGCGCTGCGACAGGTGTGCCCGATGAACATCCGGCGGCAGTTCGAGCTGCCCGAGGTGCCCGAGGCGGTTCGGCACGACATTCTGCGTATCCTGCAGCTGTGGGCAGAGGCGCGATCACGCTTTGGTCACGGCGGGCCGTTTCTGTTCGGAACATTCGGTGCGGCCGATATCTACTACGCTCCGGTGGTTACGCGCTTCATGAGCTATGGCATCGGCGTTCCCGGCTTCGCCAGCGCCTACATGGAAGCGATCTGGGAACACGAATGGATGCAGAGCTGGATCGCGGCGGCCGAGCACGAGGAGTGGGTCATAGAACAGTACGAGAAGGTGCCGGTCTGATGCGCCTGCTGTTGCGGGCGGTGGCTGGTGCGCTGGCTTTGGTGGTGGCGGTTCCGGCGCAGGCCTGGGGCGATTTCGGCCATCGCACCACGGCGTCCATCGCGCTCGCCAATGTCAGTCCGGACACCCGGGCAGGCATTCGCGACCTGCTGCGCTATGCAGAGCGGCTGGGCACGCCCGACTGCCCGCTGCGCAGTCTGGAGGATGCGTCCGTCTGGCCCGACTGCCTGCGCGGCGATGCCGCGCGCTGGGCCTACACCTTCCCCTGGCATTATCGCACGGCGCCCGTGTGCGAGGCGTATGACCCGCGCGGCAATTGCGCCAACGGCAACTGCGTCACGGCGCAGATAGAACGGGGTCAGCGGCTTCTCGCCGACGAAAGCTTGCCGCCGAACGTCAGGCTGGAAGCGCTCGCGTTCATGGTCCACTTTGCCGGTGACGTGCACATGCCGCTGCATTCCGGCGACAAGGATGATCGCGGGGGTAACGACCGGGAAGCGGCCTATGGCATCGTCGAAGGGCGCAATCTGCACAGCATCTGGGACGGGCCGCTGGCCGAGCGGGCGATTTCGTCCGCCCGCCCGGCCCTCGTCCGTGCTTACTCCGCCCAGGAACGTGCTGCACTCGCCGGCGGAACGCCGGCTGACTGGGGCCGGGAAAGCTGGCAAACGGCGCGCGACTTTGTTTATCCCAATGCCTTTAACCAAGCCCCCTGCGAAGGCGACCTGCCGCAATCGACGGCGCTGACGCAGGAAGATATCGAAGCCGCGCTGCCGGTGGCAGAGCGGCGGATCACGCAAGCTGGTCTGCGCATCGCGGAACTGCTCGATGCGGCATTCGCACCCGGCAGGCTGCCGCAGCCGGAGCGCGGCCGCCGTTAGAACAGGCGGGTCGATACCGGAGCTCTGCCACATCGGCATCAGAGAGACCGGAGTAACCAGTTGCGTGGGTGTGCGGTATCGCGGCGAGAACGCGCTTTGGCATGGGGCGCGCTCCTGCTAGGCGGCGGGGAAATGCCTCACCCGCTCGACCTTGCCAAGCGCCTCATCGCCGCCCCCTCCGTCACCCCGGCGACCGGCGTCGTGTTCGACGAATTGGATGCAATGCTGCGGCCAATGGGTTTTGCCATCCACCGCTTCATCGCCGGTAGTGCGCCTGACGGGCCGGTGGAGAACCTGTTCGCCATTCGGCGCGGGCCAGCCGGATCGCGCCACTTCGCCTTTGCCGGCCATGTCGATGTCGTGCCGCCGGGCCTTGGGTGGACAGGCGATGCCTTCACACCGGAGGTGCGGGGCGGCCTGCTCTACGGGCGGGGCGCGGTTGATATGAAGGGGGCCATCGCCGCCATGGTCGCCGCGGCTGCCGAGGTGCCGGCGGAGGCTGGCACGATGTCCTTCATCATCACCGGCGACGAAGAAGGCCCGGCGGTTCACGGCACCCGCGCCCTGATCGACCTGATGAGGGAACTTGGCGAATTGCCGAACCTGTGCCTGGTGGGCGAACCGACCAGTGTGCACCGGCTGGGCGACATGGTGAAGATCGGGCGGCGCGGATCGCTCAACATCTGGCTGACGGTGGAAGGGCGCGAGGGGCACGTCGCCTATCCCCACCTGGCCGACAATCCGGTGCCCAGGCTGGTGCGGATGCTGGCGGAAATCGATGCGCTGGTGCTCGATCAAGGGACCGACTGGTTCCAGCCATCCAATCTGGAGATTACCGACCTCAAAGTCGGCAACCCGGCCACCAACGTCATTCCCGCACGGGCGAAGGCGCGCCTGTCCATCCGCTTCAACGACCGGCACACCGGGGCCGCCCTGGCCGAGCGGATCGGCGCGATCGCTTTGGCCCACGGGGGGGAGGCGTTACCGATCATCTCCGGAGAGCCGTTCCTGACCGCGCCGGGTGCGTTTTCCGCGCTGGTCCAGGAAGCCGTTCGGGCAGAGACCGGCCTGACACCCGAACTTTCGACCAGCGGCGGCACGTCGGATGCGCGTTTCCTGCGCAGCGTGTGTCCGGTGATCGAATTCGGGCTGACCAATGCGACCATGCACAAGCGGGACGAGGCGGTGGCGGTCGCGGACCTCGACGCCCTGACCCGCATCTATGCGCGGATTGCGCGAGCCGCGCTGGCGGGGTAGCACCGGCACCCGGAGGGATGCTCGCATGATGAAGAAGTGGTTCGCCATACCCCTGTGGCAGCGTGTCGTCGCTGCCCTGATCCTTGGCGTCATCTTGGGGCGCCTGTGGGGTCCAGGGGCGGAAAGCATCAAGATAATCGGCGACATCTTCGTCGCTTCGATCAAGATGCTGGTTGTGCCGCTCATCTTCTTCAGCCTCGTCAGCGGGGTGGCGGCGATCGGTGATCTGTCCAAGCTGGGCCGGGTCGGCGGCCGGGCCATGCTGTTGTTCATCGTGACCGGGCAGATCGCGGTATGGCTGGGGCTGCTGCTGGGTACTGTGTTCGCGCCTGGCCTGGGCGTGGATACCAGCGCCATCGAGATGGGGGCAGTACCCGAACCGCAGGAAACCGGCTGGCGCGAGATGGTGCTGGGCATCATCCCGCAAAGCCCTGTGCAGGTCATGGCGGATGTCAACGTGCTGCCGCTGATCGTGTTTTCCGTCCTGCTGGGCATCGGCATCCTGATGGCGCGCGAGGACGGGGCGCCGGTGCAGCGCATCTTCGACAGCGGTTCCGTGATCATGCAGAAGGTGACGATGATCGTCATGGAGCTGACGCCGTTCGGCGTCTTCGCCCTGATGGCGTGGGTCGCCGGAACCCTGGGTTTCGACGCGCTGCTGGCGCTGGTGAAGCTGGTGGGGCTGAACTACCTTGGCTGTCTGCTCATCATTGGTGTCATGTATTCCGCGATGATAAAGTTCGTGGCGCGGATGCCGGTGATCCCGTTCTTCCGCGGCATCATCGACGCGATCGCAGTCAGCTATTCCACCGCATCTTCCAACGCCACTTTGCCGGTGACGCTGCGCTGCGCCGAACGCAATCTCGGCATCAGCCCTTCGGTGGCGAGTTTCGTGATCGCGCTGGGAGCGACGATCAACATGAACGGCACTGCCATGTATCTGGGGCTCGCCACCCTGTTCGGGGCGCAGATCTTCGGGGTGGACCTGACCTGGGGGCAGTATTTCCTCATCTCGATCCTGGCGACCCTGGGTGCCGTCGGCGCCGCCGGGATACCGGGTGCGGGCCTCATCATGATGGCGCTGGTCTTCGGCGCCGTGGGGGTTCCGCTGGAAACCATCGCCTTCGTCGCGGGGGTTGACCGGATCATGGACATGATGCGCACCACCACCAATGTGTCGGGCGACGCGGCCGTGGCCACCACCGTGGCCGCCATGACCGGCGAGATCGACCGCCGCGAGATGGTGAGCGCGGATGATGTGTAAAGCGCGCGCACAATAGCTGCCCACCGGCTGCCTGGCCGAAGGCTTGGGCAGCCGGCCGAACAGCCGTGTGCCAAAGGTTGCGCCGGCTATGGTCCGCCGGCCCAGTCCGATGCGCCGCGTTCATGGAGGCCGGGTGAGGCGTCGCCAGGACGCGCAGGATCACGGTTTTCGCGGTTCCAGCACCTTTGCCTTGTATCCGCACAGATCCTCCACCGGACAGCGCCAGCATTCCGGGGTGCGCGCCTTGCAGACATACCGCCCGTGCAGGATCAGCCAGTGGTGCGCGCCGAGCCGGAATGGCCGCGGAACAACCCGTTCCAGCGCCGCCTCCACCTGTTCAGGCGTCTTGCCCCGCGCAAGGCCGGTGCGGTTGCTCACGCGAAAGATGTGGGTGTCGACGGCAAAGGTTTCCTGCCCGAAGGCGCAGTTCAGCACCACATTGGCAGTCTTGCGACCCACGCCCGGCAGCTGCACCAGATCCTCGCGCGTTTGCGGAACCTCGCCACCATGCCGTTCCACCAGCAACGCCGCAGCCGCCATCACGTTCTTCGCCTTGGAATTGAACAGGCCAATGGTTCGGATATGCTTCTTCAGACCTTCCTCGCCCAGCGCCAGCATCGCCTGCGGCGCCGTGACCTCAGCGAACAGGGTGCGGGTCGCCTTGTTGACGCCAACATCGGTCGCCTGCGCCGATAGCGTCACCGCCACCAGCAGCTGGTAGGCATTGCCGTATTCCAGTTCGGTTTCCGGTGCCGGGTTCGCCTCTGCCAACCGGCGGAAGAATTCGAAAACGTCGGCCCGCTTCATGCGCGGCGATCAAGGCCCAGCACGTCCTCCATCGTGTAGCGGCCCGGCGCCCGCGCGATCAGCCATTCGGCCGCCCGCACCGCGCCACGCGCGAAGATGGACCGATTTTCCGCGTGGTGGGAAAGGGTCAGCCGCTCCTCATCTCCGGCAAAGATCACGCTGTGTTCGCCCGCAACGGTCCCGCCGCGCAATGACGCAAAGCCGATCGTGCCGTGGCCCCGCGCACCCGTCTCGCCGTCGCGCGCCCGCTGTGCCACATCATCCAGCGCGACGCCGCGCCCTTCTGCCGCCGCCGCGCCCAGCAGCAGCGCTGTGCCCGAAGGTGCATCGACCTTCCCCCGATGGTGCATCTCCACGATCTCTATGTCCCAATCCGGCCCAAGACGCCGTGCCGCATCACGTACCAGCGCGCTGAGCAGGGTGACGCCAGGCGAAGTGTTTCCGGTCTGAAGCACGGCCACGGCCTGAGCCGCACGGTCGATCGCGCGGTGGTGTTCTTCTGCAAGGCCGGTGGTCCCCACCAGGATCGGGATGCCGGCACCGATTGCGGCATGCAAATTGTGCTGCAACGCGCCCGGGGCGGAGAAATCCACCAGCGCCTCGCTCGCATCCGCCAGTGCCGCGACATCGCCGCCCCGGTCCACCGCGCCCGCCAGATCATGCCCGCCGTCCGCCAGCGCCAAGGCAATGGCGCGGCCCATGCGTCCCTCGCCGCCGATGATGCCGATCCGTGCCATGCCTTGCTCCTGCCTTCGCTGATGTCCAGCAGACAGCCGGAAGCACATGGCAGGTCAACCCATGTTAAGCGGTTGGGCGCACATCCGCCACGCTGGGGCCTGATCCGCGCTGCCGTGCCGCTCTGGTATTTGCCACCGGGCCGATGGTACAGGGTCTTGCATGCCACCATCGAACAACCACGGCGCGCGTGATCCCGCTGCCATAGTCATTTTGACCGGGGCGGGCGTATCGGCCGAGAGCGGGATCGACACGTTCCGCGCCGCCGACGGGCTTTGGGAGCAGCACCGGATCGAGGACGTGGCGACGCCGGAGGGTTTCCGACGCGACCCGGCGCTCGTCCACCGCTTCTACGACGCGCGGCGCGTGGCGGTGCAGCGGGCTGAGCCGAACGCGGCCCACCGGGCGCTGGCCCGGCTTGATGCGGAGTGGCGGGGCGACCTGCTGATCGTCACGCAGAATGTCGATGACCTGCACGAGAGGGGCGGGGCGAAACGGCTATTGCATATGCATGGCGAGCTGCTCAGCGCCCTTTGCGCCGCCTGCGGGGAGCGGCACCGCTGGACCGGTCCGCTGGGGGACGGGCCGGCGTGTCCGGCTTGCAGCCGCGCGGCGCTCAGGCCCGATGTCGTGTGGTTCGGGGAAATGCCCTACCCGATGGAGCGCATTTATCGCGCCTTGCAGCGATGCGACCTGTTCGTCTCGATCGGCACCAGCGGCGCGGTGTACCCGGCCGCCGGATTCGTCGCCGAAGCGCGCGCGTCCGGTGCGCGCACGCTGGAGCTGAACCTCGAGGAGAGCGAGGGATCGGCGCTGTTCGATGAGACACGACTGGGCCGCGCGGGAGAGTTGGTGCCGGCGTGGGTGGAGGAGGTGTTGGGGGCGGAGGAAGGCTAGTCCGCTATGGGGTGGGAAGCAAACATTCGGCTACTCACCAAAGGCGGGGTGGTAGAACACCGCACCTTTCGGACGTTCCTGCCGGAAGCTGAGGACTTGAAAGAAGGGAGGCGGACCGTCCGCGTATGTGACATTCGGGTCATGAGTGAAGCCGAACTTGCCGTAGAAATCTGGGTCTCCGAGCACCACACAACCCGCCGCGCCGCTCTCCTCTAATCGTTTCACTGCTTCGCTTACCAGAAGAGCGCCGATGCCGTTGCGCTGCCTTTCCGGTCGCACCGAAACGGGACCAAGGCCATACCAACCTGCCTCGTTAGCAACTGACACTGGGGAAATCGCAACATGGCCGACGACTGCATCTTCCTCAGTCGCGACAAGTGAGACGGCCAGCGCTCCGCAGCGTCTTAGAGCATCCACGATTTTAGCCTCGGTACCGCTACTATGGTCGGCACCCCGAAAGGCACTCTCGATCGTTTCTGCGATTGCAGCAGCGTCGTGTTGCTCTTCGCTACGAATACGCATGAGACAGAACTACACGTGCGCCGGGATGTCCACAATAGGTCGGAACCGGACTATCTGCGTTCATAACCGAGGCTGCAAGGAATAAGCAGCCGCCGCTCGTCACTCATCCCCATACACCGCCACCATCGCCGCATCGCCCTGCCGCGCCACGCCGCGGTACATGCCCGGCGTGTTGAACGAAAAGGCGGCCTCGCCATCCGCCGTCAGCCCAATGACCCCGCCGCTGCCGCCCAGCTGGAGCGTCTCCGCCTGCACGGCATCCGCCGCCTGCTGCACCGGTTCGCCCGACAGCCGCACCCGCGCACAGATCTCGTGCGCGACGTTCATGCGGATGTAGAACTCGCCCGCGCCGGTCGCCGATACGGCGCAGGTTGCATCGGCATAGGTGCCTGCGCCGATCAACGGGGCATCGCCGACCCGGCCCCAGCGTTTTCCCGTCACCCCGCCGGTGGAGGTCGCGGCGGCGAGGTTGCCGGCGCGGTCGCGCGCCACCGCGCCGACAGTGCCGAACTTGTGGTCGGGGTCGAACGCCAGACCCGATTGCGGCAGTCCAGCCTGCTGCGCCGCCCGCCAGCGTTCGAGCTGTTCCCGCCGTTCAGGGGTTGCGAACCACTCCGGCCCGGCCTGCTCCAGCCCTTGGCTCCGCGAGAACGCGTCGGCGCCATCGCCGATCAGCATCACGTGACCGCTGCGATCCATCACTGCGCGGGCGAGGCTGATCGGGTTACGGGTTGCCGTCACGCCGGCCACCGCGCCTGCTGCGCGGGTGCGCCCGTCCATGATCGCCGCGTCCAGCTCGTTCGCTCCCTCAGCGGTGAACACCGCGCCGCGCCCGGCGTTGAAGTTGGGGTCGTCTTCCAGCACACGCACCGCCGCCGCCACGGCGTCGAGCGAAGTGCCGCCGCGCTCCAGAATGGCAGAACCGGCGGCGAGTGCCTCGTGCAACGCCCGGCGCACGGCCCCGTCGCGTTCCGGCGTCATCCGCTCCCGCTCGATCACGCCAGCGCCGCCGTGGATCACAAGGGTCCAGTCCTCAGCCATCGCTGGCGTGGCGATTAACGCCGTCAGCAGCGCCAGCGCGCGGCGAAACATCTGCATCTGTCATTCTCCCCCAGCATCGGCGCGGCCATTGCAGCACAGGCGGGGGCAGGGCGCTAGCCCCTCCCGGCGCATCCCCGGCAAGCGGGATCCTTGGCAATGCGCACGCTGCGCATTCCGGGAGCGATTCCGTCAAGGATATGCAACCGGCCCCACTGCGGGTCGCCAAAGTTCATGCTGACGCCCGTCAACAGCACGCGAATCGCTTGAAGCGCGGCAAACGTCCCGGTCCAGCCGGCCATGGCGCCCAGCATCCCCTCGTCGGCGCAGGTGTCGCAATCCTCCGCGTCGAAGGCATCGCCCACGAAGCAGCGATAGCAGGGCTGGTCCGGCAGATGGCCGGCGAAGGCGCCTACCTGCCCCTGAAACCGTCCCACGGCGGCGGAAAGGAGCGGCGTGGCGGCGGCAACGCAGGCGTCGGCTACGGCCAGGCGCGTGGCGAAGTTGTCGGTCCCGTCCAGCACCAGGTCGGCACCGGCAAACACCGCGGCATCGTTCGGGCCGACCCGTGCGTCGCTCACCTCGGCCTCCAGCTTGGCATCGAAGTTGGCCAGCCAGCGCCGCGCCGCCACCACCTTGGAATAGCCCACGTCGCGTTCGGTGAAGATTGTCTGCCGCTGAAGGTTGGTGTGGTCGACCACATCGCTGTCGATCAGGGTGAATCGGCCCACGCCCGCGCCGGCGAGATATTGCAGCACGGGCGAACCGATGCCGCCCAGGCCGATCAGCGCGACATGCGCCTGCGCCAGCGCGAACTGCCCCGCGCCGCCGATCTCCGGCAGGACGATGTGACGGGCGAACCGGTCGAGGCGTTCGGGGGAAAAGCGCATGGGAAAACTGTTGGCAGCCTGTGGAGCGGCTGTCGACGGGTCTGTTGCCCGGTCGCGGCCATACTGTCGCGACACGGCGCGATTGGCAGGGATTGACGCGCCCTGTTCCCGGTCAGCTTTCCAGCTGCCGCAGCAGGCTCCTCACATCGCCATCCATGTCGGCATCGCGCACGCGCAGGTCTTCAATCAGGCGGACGGCGTGGATCACGGTGGAATGGTCCCGTCCGCCGAACTTGCGGCCGATTTCGGGATAGGAGCGGGGGGTCAGCACCTTGGCAAGATACATTGCCACCTGCCGCGGCCGGACAACCGCGCGGGCGCGGCGTTTCGACGACATCTCCGTACGGTCGATGCGGTAGAATTGGCACACGGTGCGCTGAATCTCGTCAATGGTGATCCGGCGGCGGTTGGCCGACAGAATGTCCGACAGCTGCTCGTCGGCAAGCTGCAGGGACACTTCCTGTCCGGTCAGCTGGGCATAGGCGATGAGCTTGTTCAATCCGCCCACCAGCTCGCGCACGTTGCGTGTGATCGTGCGTGCCAGGTAATCGATCACGTCGTCGGGAACGTTGAGCGGAGCAAAGCGGGTCAGCTTCGATTCGAGAATGGAGCGCCGCAATTCGATGTCGGCTTCCGCCATGTCGGCGACGAGGCCCATCGACAGGCGCGACAACAGGCGTGGTTCCACCCCGTCGAGCGCCTGGGGCGCGCGATCGGCGGCAAATACCAGCCGCTTGCCCTCAGCCAGCAGCGCGTCGATCGTGTAAAGCAGTTCTTCTTGTGCGGAAGCCTTGCCGATGATGAACTGGATATCGTCGACCAGCAGCAGGTCGAAAGAGCGCAGGCGGCTCTTGAATTCCAGCGTCTGGTTCGATTTCAGCGCCTGCACGAATTCGATCATGAACCGCTCTGCCGAACAGTAGAAGATGCGGGCGCGCGGGTTGGTCTGGAGAAAGGCATGGCCGATGGCGTGCATCAGGTGCGTCTTGCCCTGACCTGTGGCCGCTTTGAGATACAGCGGGGCGAACTGCGGCGGTTCGGGTGCGGCCATCCGCTGCGCCGCGTTGCAGGCTAGGATGTTCGCTTCGCCGGTTACGAACGCGGCAAACGTCAGCGACGGGTCGAGCCCGATGGCGAAGTTGAAGGCGCTTTCCCCGGCTGTGCCGCGAATCGGAACGACCCGCAGATCCCGTGGCGCGGTGTCCGATCCGGGGGTGGTGGATGCCAGCTGAAGTTCGGCCATCTGGCGCCGCTTGGGATGAACCCCGATCTTTACATGCCGCACCTCGCCCCGCGCGATCTTCCATGCGAGAGACAAGCGATCGTGAAACCGGTCCTGCACCCAGTTGGCGGAAAAGTCGGTCGGCAGGTACAGTTCAAGAGTACCGGTTTCGCGGCAGAAGCCGCCAATCTGGATGGGCTTGATCCATTGGGCGTGCAGCTGCTGGCCCAGATCCTTGCGCAGACCAAGGCTGATGTCCGCCCAATCCGCCGCCAGGCTTTCCGCGTCGGCCGCATCTGTGCTGGCGGGGTCCTGTCCAGCGGCCTCCTTCCAATGTTCGTTAGCCATCCTCATACATCCCCCACAAGCTGTCCTCACCGGCGCACCGTCATGCGCCGATTTCCATCAGGCGCGTTGAAGGGTCCAAAAAGCTTCGATTTTACCGAAGTTTCCAGCTGCCCGAATGATGTGCCGGACGCGTCATCTGCCGCGTTCCGAAGCTTGTTTTGGTCCGCTGTTTGATTCCCGGCAAGAGGCCAACCGGTAAAAAAACTGAAATAAACCGGCTTGACTCGGTGAGACCCGCGGCGATCAATTCAAGCACATATTTTTGTTCGATTTTCCACAAATCCGCACATGCGAATCGTTGCCGGCCGGGGGTATTTCGCGAGCAACCCCGGCTCGTCGAACCGTTAACCACCACAGCAAAAAAGCCGGCGCGCAGGCACCGGCTTTCAGGATCTCAGGAGCAATGCTGCGCGCTGCGCAGCCCCGCCGCTCAGAGCGCGGAGACGCGCTTGGACAGGCGCGACATCTTGCGCGATGCAGTGTTCTTGTGAAGCACGCCGCGGGCCACGCCGCGCGCGAGTTCGGGCTGCGCCGAACTGAGCGCTGCCTTAGCCTGTTCCTTGTCGCCCGAAGCGATCGCGGTTTCCACCTGCTTGAGGAAAGTGCGGATGCGGCTGACCCGTGCCGAGTTAATTGCGGCGCGGGTCTGGTTGCGGCGGATGCGCTTTTCGGCTTGCGGCGTATTGGCCATGTTGGTCCTTCGTCACGGGCCGCCGGCAGCGGCCGCTGTCATCTATGCTAAAATCTGGCTGACGTGGCGGGTTAGCGCCACAAAGCGCGCCCCTTACCCAGTCTGGTTACTGGCGTCAAGGATCGCCGCCGGCGATCGCGGCGCGGGTTTGCATCATCGCTGACACCGTGGGCAGTACCACGTGCTGCGCCCGCCCTGCGCAAAACGGCGGATCGCGCCGCCATCATCGCGGTGGCACGGCAGCCCGGTGCGTCCGTAAACATCGAACTGCTTGGCGAAGTAGCCGAGGCTCCCTTCAGGTCCGGCAAAGTCGCGCAGGGTCGAACCGCCTTCGCGAATCGATTGTTCCAGCACCTCCCTGATCGCGGGAACCAGTCGCCGCAAGCCGGCCAGCGACACCCTTCCGGCCGCGCGACCTGGATGAATGCGCGCCCGCCAGAGCGCCTCACAGACATAGATGTTGCCCAGGCCCGCCACGATCCGCTGGTCCAGCAGCAGCAGCTTAATCGCCTGCCGCCGTCCGGAGAAGGCCGCGTGGAGGTGTTGCGGGGTGAAATCCGCGCCCAGCGGTTCAGGACCCATCGCGGCGAAGGCGGGCCATGCCTGCAACTTGTCCGTAGGTACCAGATCGACGAACCCGAACCGACGCGGATCGTTCAGTGCGAACAACCGTCCCCCGGCGAACAGCAGCAGGTGATCGTGCCGGTCCGGCTCGGCCGGGTCGATCCGCCAGCGCCCGCTCATGCCCAGGTGAAAGATCAGCGTATCATCGCGGTCGGTGTGGATGAGGCCGTATTTGGCCCGCCGGTCCAGCGCAGTTATCCGAGCGCCGGTCAGCCGCTGGCCCAATCCGTGCGGAAATGGAAAGCGCATGTCGGGACGGTTCAGCACCAGCCGGTCCACCCGTTCCCCGTGCAACCGGCGGGCAAGGCCGCGGACCGTTGTTTCAACTTCGGGCAGTTCCGGCATGAAAGCGGCTCTATCACCCTTTGCCCGCGCCGCAATTGCCCGTAAGGCACCTGCATGAACGAAAAGGTATCCTTCGGCTATGCCGAGGTCGCGCCGGAGGAAAAGACAGCCCGCGTGGGCGCTGTGTTCTCCAGCGTGGCCAGCCGCTATGACCTGATGAACGATGCGATGTCGGGCGGAATGCACCGCCTGTGGAAGGATCGCTTCGTTCAGCGCGTGAAGCCGCGCGAAGGGGAACAGATCCTCGACATGGCGGGCGGCACGGGCGACATCGCCTTTCGCATGGCGCGGCGCGGGGCGCAGGTGACGGTCGCGGACATCAACCAGGAAATGCTGGATGTGGGCCTGGAACGCGCGGCGGAACGCGGGATGACCGGGCTTGTCTGGAGTCGCCAGAATGCCGAGGAGCTGAGCTTTCCGGCCGCCCATTTCGATGCCTACACCATCGCCTTCGGCATCCGCAACGTGACCCACATCGACCGCGCCCTGGCCGAAGCGTACCGGGTGCTGCGTTTTGGCGGCCGGTTCTTTTGCCTGGAGTTCTCGACCGTCACCTGGCCGGGGTTCAAGCAGGCGTACGACCTGTATTCGGACAAGGTCATCCCGCGGCTGGGCGGCGCGCTGGCCGGGGACGAGGCGAGCTATCGCTACCTTGTCGAATCGATTCGCCGCTTCCCGTCCATGCCCCGGTTCGAGCAAATGATCCGCTCGGCCGGTTTTACCCAGACGCGGGTGGAGCCGATCATGGGCGGCCTGGTCGCGATCCATTCAGGATGGAAGGCGTGAGAGTCGCCACCCCTGCCGCCGCAAGGGCGGTGAACCCGTGACACAGCCTGCGACCCACATCTGGCGGTTGCTGACATGGGGCCGGACCCTGGCCCGCCATGGCGCACTGCGCGGGATCGAGCGGGATCCCAACACGCCGGGGCCGGTCAAGCGGCTCGCCCGGGTTGCCCGGATCGGCACGCGGCAGCCCAAGGTGCCCGACTATGCCGGCGCGTTCCACGACATCGGCCCTGCGGCCATCAAGCTGGGCCAGACGCTGGCCACCCGGCCCGACCTTGTCGGAGATGAAGCGGCGCGCAATCTCCTCAGCCTGCAGGACAGCCTGCCGCCGGTGGATTTCGCGTTGATCCGCAAGAGCGTGGAGGAAAGCTTCAACCGGCCTCTCGACCAGCTCTATGCTGACTTCGATCCGCAGCCGGTGGGCGCCGCCTCCATCGCCCAGGTTCACCGGGCGGTGACGACCGACGGACGGCAGGTCGCGGTCAAGGTGCTGCGACCTCTGATTCGTGAACGATTCAAGCGCGACATCGGCACGTACCAATGGGCGGCCGCTCATCTGGAGGCGTTCGGCGGGGAAGCAGCCCGGCTGCGCCCGCAGCTGGTGATCGCCAATTTCAAGCGCTGGACCGAACGCGAACTGGACCTGCGCCGCGAAGCCGCCTCCGCCAGCGAATTGGCCACGGCGAGCCGGGCGATCGACGGCTTCCGCGTACCGGACATCGACTGGGACCGGACCACCGGCAAGGTGCTGACGATCGAGTGGATCGACGGCATCAAGATCAGCAATATCCCCGCGCTGCAGGCAGCCGGGCACGATCTCAAACTGCTGGCGAGCCGGATCGTCCTCACCTTCCTCAATCAGGCGATCACCGCCGGTTTCTTCCACGCCGACATGCACCAGGGCAATCTGTTCGTGGAGGCCGACGGCACCATTGTCGCGATCGACTTCGGCATCATGGGGCGGATCGACCGGCAGGCGCGGGTATGGCTGGCCGAGATCCTCTACGGCCTGACCACCGGCAATTACCGTCGGGTCGCCGAAATCCATTTCGAGGCGCAGTATGTGCCCTCCTATCACTCGGTGGATGAATTCGCGACCGCCCTGCGCGCCGTGGGCGAACCCATGCGGGGCAAGCCGGTCAGCGAACTGTCGGTCGGGCAGATGCTGGACGGGCTGTTCGCCATCACCCGCGATTTCGACATGCAGACGCAGCCACATCTGCTGCTCTTGCAAAAAACGATGGTGATGGTGGAAGGCATCGCGACCCAGCTGGACCCGCAGATCAACATGTGGGACGTGGCCGCGCCCTTCATCCGGGAATGGGTTCGCGACGAACTGGGGCCCGAAGCGGTGCTCGCCCGCCGCATCCGCGCGGATGCGGAAACGTTTCTGCGCCTCCCTGGCCTTCTGCGCCGGCTGGAAGAACGCTATCCACCCAAGGGCGGCGCGCCCGAACCGCCGCCGCTGCCCAAGATCGACCTGATCTGGGAGCGCAGGCGCGGCCGGGACCGGCGCTGGGGCGGTTATCTGCTCGCGGCCATCGGCGGCGGAGCGCTCGCCTGGCTGGCGGCGCTGCAAGGGGTGATCGGCTGATCAACGCGCAGGCAAGACCAGACAGTCACGCTCTTTGCGCTTAATTAACCCTGATCTGCCAAGACGGCACCTCGTTTCGCGTGCGCCGCCGACCGGCTGCGCAACGCGCTGGCATCGAGGGACAGGGGGCGCTAGCAAGCGTCGGATGGCTTTATGGGTTTCAACAACACGCCTGACGCGTTCAATGATGCGCAGCCCTACGGTGTCGGCTTGAGCGGGGATGCGCCTCGCATCCTGCTGGTAGTCGGCGGCGGGATCGCGGCCTACAAGGCGTGCGAGCTGGTCCGGTTGATGCGGCGCAGCGGAGTGGGGGTCACTTGCGTGGTGACCGCGGGCGGGCAGCAGTTCGTCACGCCAATGGCGCTTGCCGCATTGTCGGAAAACATGGTCTACACCAGCCTGTTCGACTTGAAGGACGAGAGCGAGATGGGCCACATCCAGCTTTCACGGCAGGCCGATCTGGTGGTCGTCTGCCCTGCCACCGCCGACCTTCTGGCCAAGATGGCTGCGGGCATCGCGGACGATCTGGCGACCACGCTGATCCTCGCCACGGACAAGCCGGTGATCGCGGTTCCGGCGATGAACGTGCGCATGTGGCAGCACGAGGCGACGCAGCGCAACGTCCGCTGGCTGGCAGAGGCCGGAGTCGAAGTGCTCGACCCCGACGAGGGCGCAATGGCCTGCGGCGAATTCGGGCCGGGCCGCCTGCCTGAACCGGCGGCGATCTGGTCCGTGCTGGCTGCGCGGCTAGGGCTGGAGGTGGACTGGCCCGGCGTCCCGGCAGTGCCTGAACAACCTGTCTGGGCGACGTCAGCGGGCAATGGCGCGATGCCGCAGACAGAGAGCGAGGCAGAGTACACGCTGGACGATCTGGCGGCGGAGGCTCTGGAGCCCGAACCCGAGCCGGAGGATGAGGAGCGGCCGCAGCGCAGCACGCTGACCAATCTTCTGTCCGCCATCATTCCTCGTTCGACACCCCGGCGACAGGCAGTCGCCTATGATGACGATGCCGCCTTGCCAGAGCTGGGGGAGGAGGCGGACGAATGGGCGGATGCCGTACCGCCTCAGGATTTCAGCGACGAGGCACCGGCTGAGCCCGACCTTTCCAGCCCGCTGCTGGCTCGCAAGGGGAAAGCGTCGGCCGCCCCGCCGACCGATCCCGCCGCGCTGAACCATCTTGTGAATACCGGTGCCGGACCAGCGATGCCGGAGCCGGTCGAAGGCTGGCAAGAATTCGCGCCGCGGCACCCTTCCGACCCGCTGGCCGGACAGGCGGAGTTCGACCCGGATCCCGACCACCGGCCCCTCTACGGCCGCCACGTGCTGGTCACGGCCGGCCCGACCTGGGAACCGATCGATCCTGTCCGCTATCTGGCCAACCGTTCTTCCGGGCGACAGGGCTTCGCCATTGCCGCAATGGCGGCTTCGGCGGGTGCGCGGGTGACGCTGGTTGCGGGACCGGTGGCTCTGCCGACGCCACTGGGGGTGGACCGGATCGACGTGGAATCGGCTGAAGAGATGGCCGCCGCCGTCAAGAAGGCATTGCCGGCCGACATCGCGTTCATGGTTGCGGCAGTGGCCGACTGGCGTCCCAAGACGGTGGAGCCACGAAAGATGAAAAAGCGCGGTTCAGCGCCGCCCGCGCTGATGTTGACGGAAAATCCGGATATCCTTGCCACCGTGGCTGCGTCCCGCGACCGGCCGCCGCTGTTGATCGGCTTCGCCGCCGAAACGGAAGAGGTTCTGAAGAACGCGCGCACCAAGCGCAAGCGCAAGGGCGCGGACTGGATCGTCGCCAATGACGTGTCCACCGACGTCATGGGCGGCTTGCGCAACACGGTTCACATCATCTCATCCGAAGAGGTGGAAAGCTTCGACGAGATGCCCAAGGAGGATGTCGCCCGCGAACTCGTCCGCCGCGCCGCCCAGGTATTGAACGAAGGCGGGGAATACGTGCACGATGACTGATGCGGTGCCGGTCAGGGTGCGGCGGCTGCCGCATGGGCAAGGCCTGGCGCTGCCCGCCTATGCCAGCACCGGAGCGGCCGGCATGGATGTGCTGTCGGCGGAAGAGCTGGTGCTGGCGCCCGGTGCCCGGCACGCGGTGGCGACCGGTCTCAGCATCGCCATTCCGGATGGCTACGAGGTACAGGTACGCCCCCGCTCCGGCCTCGCTCTGAAGCATGGCATCACGGTTCCCAACACGCCGGGTACCATCGATTCCGATTATCGCGGCGAGTTGAAGATAATCCTCATCAACCACTCGGCCGAACCGTTCGCGATCCGGCGCGGCGACCGGGTCGCGCAACTGATCCTTGCGCCGGTGACACGGTTGCGCTGGGAAGAAACGGACGATCTGGGAACCACCGCGCGAGGGGAGCGGGGCTTCGGCTCCACCGGCGTGTAGCGGTGGGGACGGGCGGCCTGGCTGGTGGCAGCCTCCTCCTGGGTGCCGTCCTGCTGGTGTTCTGGATCGTCATTCTCGTGTGGCTCAGCCAGCGGCTGCTGCGGATCGTGGCGCACGGCACCGGCTGGCGGCCGACCAGCTGGCGTTCCGTTCTGCTCACTTTCGTGACCCTGCTGGCAGCGGTTCACTTCGGCAACTGGATGATTACCCTGCTGGATGACCAGATTACCGGACAGCCGTTTGCAGCACCGGGGTTCCCGCCGGCATTCCTGATCGGTTCGATCGCCATCGGGGTGGGGGTGGCTGCGGCGCGGCTGCGCGGCCGCCCGTGACACCGGACGCGCGCGCTCTCACACCCGCCACCGCAGCGGGTGTGGGAACAGCGTCAGTTGACCCGGCGGACCGTCGTGCGTTCCGGCGCGATCGAGATGCGCAGCGTTTCCCCGGAGTTGCCCGGGAAGTCGGTGAACATAGCTTCGACCAGATTCGGGACGAGATAGGGCAGCCGATTCGAGCGTGATACGGCCTCGGCACGACCTTCGAAAAGGCGCTCTCCGCCCGGCCGCTCGATCTGCAACTCTATACCGCTGGTGAAGACGGTATAGCTGCGGATGTCGGGTCCGCCAAAGAACGGGTCATGGAACCCGAATGCCCACGGACTGCCATAGAACCCGAGCCGCGAGCGGTAGAAGGGCGAATAGCCGTACCACGGTCCATAGAACGGATCGCGGAAACCGGGTGTCGACTGAACCACCGTGCGGCCGTCGTTCACGCCGTAGTTGAACCGGACGAGCAGGCTGGCGTTTTCGGCAGAAGCGGCTTGCGTATAGCCAAGCTGGCGCATCTGCTGCGCGACGTACTGAGCGTATTGCGCAAATTCGAGGCCGCCGGCCAGCGCCGGATCGCCCGGTACCACGGCGAAGGTCTCACCCTGCGGAGCGGGCAGCTGTGTCTGGAAGCGTGACACGTCCGCGTTGAAGGGTGTCGCACAAGCAGCCAGGCTCGCCAGAAGCAGCGGCACGGAAGCCAGTTTCGCCGTGCGCATCAAAGATTGAAACTTCAACATCAGCTTTCTCCGCCAGATAATCCGTGCTGCCCATCTGCACGACGCACGCTCGCCATCGTTGTTCCGTTTACTACATGGGATGAGGTGAACCGCTTTTGAATAGCAGGCAAAGATTGTGCCATTTCCGTCGGATGGTCGGTTAGTCGCCGCTCACCACGCGCCTGGAGCCGCCCGTCCGCAACGCTGGTCTGCAGATCCAGCGCGGGGGACGGCCGGTGGCGTGCGCTGCCCATTCAGCAGAACCGCCGCGCGGCCTGTGTTCACCGGCGAACGCTTCAGGACGCGGTGCGCAGCAGCCCCAGCGCTTCGTAGGTGGCATCGAGCGTGGGGTGGGCGATTTCACGCGCCCGGCGCGCTCCGTCCGCCAGGATTTGGTCCAGCGCCCCCTGATCGTCCAGCAGGTCGCGCAGCCGGGCGGAGATCGGCGCAAGCGTGGCGACCAGCAGGTCGCCGAGGGCCGGCTTGAAGCTGCCGAACCCTTGCCCGGCAAACTCGCGGAGCACATCGTCTGCCGCGCGGTCGGCCAACGCGGCGTAGATGGTGACGAGATTCAGCGCCTCGGGCCGCTGCGCCAGCCCGGCGGGTTCTTCCGGCAGCGGGTCGGCATCGGTTTTCGCCTTCTTCACCTTGCGCATGATCGTGTCCGCATCGTCGGTCAGATTGATGCGGCTCATGTCCGAAGGGTCGGATTTCGACATCTTGGCGGCCCCGTCCCGCAGCGACATGATACGCGCGGCGGCAGGCGGGATTATCGGCTCGGGCAGGGTGAAGACCGGCGCCCCTTCCGCGGCGAAGTCGTTGTTGAACTTCTGCGCGATGTCGCGGGCCAGCTCCAGATGCTGTTTCTGGTCCTCGCCCACCGGAACATGGGTCGCCTGATACAGCAGCACGTCGGCGGCCTGCAGCACGGGATAGGTGAACAGCGCAACCGACTGGCCTTCGCGGTTCTTGCCGGCCTTGTCCTTCCACTGCGTCATGCGGCTGAGCCAGCCCATACGTGCGGTGCCACCCAGCAGCCATTGCAGTTCGGCGTGGTGGGGTACCTGCGCCTGGTTGAACAGGACCGACCGCGCGGGGTCGATTCCGCAGGCGAGCACGGCCGCCGCCATCTCTCGCGTGGCGCGGCGCAGCTGCGCCGGGTCGTGCGGCATGGAAATGGCGTGGAGATCGGCGAGGAAGAACAGGCACTGCCCATCCAGCCCGAGACTGTCCTGCATCCTGACCCAGTTGCGGATCGCGCCCAGATAATTGCCCAGATGAAGATTGCCTGTTGGCTGGATGCCGGAAACTACCCGCATGGAAAATGTGTCCTCTGTCATGCCTGGCGCTGCCTTAACTGGTTGATCGTCTGGCGGTTCAGTACGCCCAGCATTGCCGCCACCGCGCCGAAGGTCGCCGCCCCCGCGACGACGATCGCTGCAATCGCGAGCAGCCGCTGCGCCGTGGCGGCCGTGAACCAGGGGTCGAGCACCGGCATCAGCAGCCACAGCACCGCGCCCATCATCGCCGCGGCAATCAGGATGCGCGCCATGCGGCCCAGCACCACGGGCGGCAGGTGGAACAATCCGCGCCGCCGCAGAATGCCATACAGCAGCGCGGTGTTGACCCACGCGCCGAGTGATCCCGAAATCGCGAGCGCCACAACCCCGATGCGGGGGACCAGGATGAGGTTGAGCGCCACCGTCACCGTCAATGACGCGGCCGCGGTGTAAACGGGTGTGCGGGTGTCCCGCCGGGCAAAGAAATTGGGGGTCAGTACCTTGACCAGCACATAAGCGGGCAGGCCGATGACCAGTCCGCTGAGCACGGCGCCTGTCACGAGAGCGTCGCTGAGCGTGAAGGCACCGCCCACGAAGAACACGCGCGTGAATGCGCTGCCGCTGATGAACAGGGCGATGGCGGCGGGTACGGTCAGCAGCATGGCGAGTTCAACCGCGTTCGATTGCAGGCGGCTCGCGCCGTCAGCGTCACCGGCCGCGACAAGCCGCGACAGAGCCGGCAGGATGGCCGTGCCCAGTGCTATGCCGATGATGCTGAGGGGCAACTGGTTCCAGCGGTCGGCCATGGCCAGATAGGTGATGCTGCCTTCCGGAAGGGTGCCAAGGAAGAACAGGTCGATGAACCGGCTGATCTGGTACACGCCGGCGCCGAACACCGCTGGCAGAACCAGAATGCCGAATTCGCGCACGCTCTTGGTCAGCCGGGCGCGGCGCAAGGGGATCCGAAAACCCGCCCGCCGCATCCAGAACGACAACCAGACCAGTTGCAGCAGTCCGGACACCGCTACGGCCACCGCCAGCATCAGGCCGGTTGTTTGCCGCATCTCCTCGCTTTGCGCCTGCAACGCGCCCCACAACAGCGCGAGCAGGAGGCACAGGTTGAGCAGGATGGGTGCCGCCGCCGCCGCCGCGAAGCGCGAGAGGGAATTGAGCACCGCCGCCACCAACGTCGCCAGGCTCATGAACAGAAGGTACGGAAACGCGATCCGCGCCATCAGCACGGCGTGGGCAAAGGTGTCGCGGTCGGCCAGCAGATCGTCGCTCGCAAACATGGAGAGCACGCGAGGCATCGCGACCATCATCACCGCCCCGAACACCAGCAGGACCGGGAGCAGGATGGCGAGTATCTCGCCTGCGAACCGGCGCGCCGGTTCCTGGTTCTCTGGATCGGTCATGTGCCGGTTGAACAGCGGCACGAAAGCCGACGCGAACGCTCCTTCGGCGAACAGGCGGCGGAAGATGTTGGGCAGCTGAAACGCCAGCTGCCATGCATCCGCCACTCCTCCGGCGCCCAGCACCCGGGCCAGCAACACGTCGCGGGCAAAGCCGAACACCCGGCTGACTGCTGTGAGCCCGCCTATGGTGCCAACGTTCTTTAGAAGGCTCATCGCAGAGCCGTCACATGCTTGGCGTCAAGCGTGGCCGACCGGCTGATCGCCCTGCAGTCCCTGCTGCTGGCGCTGCTGCAGCTGCTGGATGTAAAGGCCGTTGAAGTCGATCGGCTCCAGGATCAGCGGCGGGAAGCCGGCGTTCTGCACTGCGTCCGCAATCACCTGCCGCGCGAACGGAAACAGCAGCCGCGGCGCTTCTGCGTAAAGGAAGGCGTGGGCCTGTTCATCGGGAATGTTGCGCAGTCCGACCAATCCGCAATAGGCTAGCTCGATCAGGTAGAACTCGCCGCTGTCCGCCTTGGCGGTGGCGTTCACCTTCAACTCCACCTCGTGCACTTCATCGCTGACCTTGTTGGCGGCGATGTTGAACTGCAGGTCCACCTGCGGCTGTTCCTGCCACTGGTAGCACGCCGGCGCGTTCGGATTTTCCACCGAAAGATCCTTCACATACTGCGAAATGATCCCGGCGGCCGGGCGGTTGTCCGCGCCATTGGCGGCAGTGTCGGTGTCCAGATCGGTGAGGACGTTGCCTTCTTCGGCCATACTTCGGATACTTCCTGACAAGCTGTTTGGATCTTGCGAGCAGCCCCTATGCGCGCCACCAGGCAAGGTCAATGGACCCGCGCACGCATCCGCCGGTCAGCAAGCTGTTGCTCAATCGCGATTCGCTCCTATTTAAAGAAAGAAACACCGGCAGCGCGGGAGTCGGCTCTTTGCTCCGCGGACCGGTGACGAACAGGTGCGCGCTTATATGATAATCGAAATCGTCATTCTCGCCATGATCGCAGCCTTTCTGGGCCTGCGCCTGTATTCCGTTCTGGGCCGCCGGGCGGAACATGAGGAAGAGGTCGTGCCGCGCCGGATGGATCAGGCGGATGCCGCGCCCTCAATGCGGGTGGCGCAGCCGCAGCAGGCGAAACCCGCTCCGCGCACCGTACTCGAGACGGAAAACGCCGCTCCGGCGGCGGAGGCCGGCATCCGCGCGATTGCCGCCGCCAGCCCGAACTTCGACCTGCTGGGCTTTCTGGAAGGAGCGAAAAGCGCATACGGCATGACGCTCGAGGCGTTCTGGGCCGGTGACAAGGACACGCTGCGCGACCTGTGCGCCGCGGATGTGTATCAGGGGTTCAGCGATGCGATCGACGCCCGTTCGCAAGCTGGCGAAACGCTTGATAACCGGCTCATCAGGATCGAGGATGCGATGGTCAAGGATGCCGAGCTCGACGGGCGGACGGCGAGCATCGTGGTCCTGTTCACCGCCGACATCGCCGCTGTCACCCGTGACCGGGATGGCAAGGTGATTGCCGGATCGCTCGACGATGCCATTGAAAGCCGCGATCTGTGGACTTTCACCCGGCAGATCGATTCGCCCAATCCGGCCTGGCTGCTGAGCGAAACCGACGTCGATTGAGTATCCTGCCCGCGCACGGTAATGTGCGGGCGTGATGCGCTTTTTCCTACCACTCGCCGCTGCCCTGTCTCTCGCCGCCTGCGGACGGGTGGTGCCCCCTGCTCCGGCGCCCGCGCCGCCCCCCGTCGCCGCAACGGTGCCAGCACCGGCCGCGCCGGTCCCGCTCTCGCCAGCCTTTACTCGCGCGATCGAGGCGCCGCTGGCGCCGGGCCGGCGGGTCGTCGACCTTGCCCTGCCACCGGACGCGGCGAGCCGCGCGCTCGCCTCGTTCCGCGAAAGCTGCCCGGTGCTGCTGCGCCGCGACGATCAGAGCGGTTTGACCCAGACGGCTGACTGGCGCCCCGCGTGTTCCGCCGCCGCCTCTTGGAGCGGCCGGGACGCGGCCGAATTTTTTGCGACGCATTTCGAAACGGTGAAGGTTGCCGACGGTCAGGCGTTCGCCACCGGCTATTTCGAGCCTGAGATCGCGGGCAGCCGGGTGCCGGTGCCTGGCGGCATGGCAGTGTACGCGCTGCCGGACGACCTCGTCCGCGCCTGGCCGGAGGGCACTCCGCCGGAACAGCGGGAGGGCCGCGCACCGCTTGGCCGGTTCGATGCGCAGGGGCGGTTCACCGATTATCACGACCGCGCCGCGATCGAAGACGGCGCGCTGGCCGGCCGTGGTCTTGAGCTGGCCTGGGCGGTCGATCCGGTGGAGCTGTTCTTTCTTCAGATCCAGGGATCGGGGCGGCTGCGGTTTCCCGATGGTTCGGTGATGCGCATCGGGTATGCGGGGCAGAACGGCCATGGCTATGTCGCCATAGGCCGGGTCATGCGCGACCGCGGACTGCTGGGGGATGCGCCGGGGCAGTATGCGCCGTCGATGCAGGGCATCATGGCTTACCTGCGCGACCATCCGGTCGAGGGGCGCGCCCTGATGCGCGAAAATCCCAGCTGGGTGTTCTTCCGCGAGCTGACCGGCGACGGGCCGCTGGGTTCCATCGGCATACCGGTGCGACCCCGGGCCAGCGTCGCGGTCGATCCGCGCTTCGTGCCCTATGGCGCGCCCGTGTGGCTTAAGGTCGAGCGGGACGAGGCAAACGGGCTGTGGGTCGCGCAGGATACCGGTGGCGCGATCAGGGGCGCCAACCGCTTCGACACCTTCTGGGGCGCGGGCGAGGACGCGCGCCGGATCGCTGGCGAGATGAGCGCCAGCGGCGAAGCGCTGATCCTGCTGCCCAAGGGAACACTCGACCGCCTTCGCCAGCGATGACGACGCCGCGCAGGCTGACCGCGGAGGAGGCGGCGCTGTGGGCCAAGGTGGCGCGAACGGTTCAGCCGCTTCAGCCTTCCCGCTCGGCGCGCAGGATGGGTGACCGTGCCACGCATGACGGCGGGGTGGTGGAGCCGCTCGGTCCCGCGCCGCGCGCCGCAAAGCCACCTGCTCCGGCAACCGCAGCCAAATCTGCTCCGCTGCGCTCTGCACTGCTCCGCGAGCCTGCGGCTGCCCCCGTTCCTGCCGGACGCCTCCCGCTGCCCCAAACGTCAAGGGACGATCAGGGCGGGCTCGACTCGCATTGGGAGCGGCGCATCCGTGGCGGCGGGCTGCAACCCGACTTCACCCTCGACCTGCACGGCACGACGTTGGACGGAGCGTACCACCGCCTCAACGATGGGCTGGCGCAGGCGCGGGCGATGGGTGCGCGGGTCGTCCTGCTGATCGCCGGCAAGCCGCGGCCGGTGGAGGCGGCGGACCGGGGGGAGCGGCGCGGCGCCATCCGCGCCAAGGTGCTCGACTGGCTGGCCGCCGGGCCACACGCCAGCCACATTGCCGCCATCCGCCGCGCGCATCCCCGGCATGGGGGTGAGGGGGCGTTGTATGTGGTTTTGCGGCGGGGTTAGGCACCAGCCACAGCGTGAAGTCACAAGGCGACGGAAAACTCATCCGTCGGGCTGAAGCCCAGCCGCCGATACAAGGGGGCGGAACGTTCCCCTGCATGCAGCAGAGCGCGGCTGCAACCGTTGCTGCGCAGATGCTGCGTACAGGCCGACACAAGCAGACTGCCCAGGCCTTGGCCCCGGAACACCGGTTTCACGTAAACGCTCCAGATGTAGCCGACAACAGGGGCATCGACCGTGCGAAATGCTGGAAAAGCGCGCGGCACGATGTGACAACAGGCCGTGCCTGCCGGTTCACCGTCCACTTCCGCAAGATAGGCAGCAAGACCGCAGTGCTGACGGGCATGGCCCAAGAACCGCTCAGCCTCGGCACGCCAGTCGCCCCGGATGTCGTTTTCGGCAACCCCCATCTCGCGCCAGTGCATGCCGTAATTAT
Source organism: Porphyrobacter sp. GA68 (assembly GCF_022605525.1). Classification (GTDB taxonomy): domain Bacteria; phylum Pseudomonadota; class Alphaproteobacteria; order Sphingomonadales; family Sphingomonadaceae; genus Qipengyuania_B. The sequence goes on along the minus strand of NZ_JAKQYJ010000001.1, from coordinate 208,267 downwards.
CTATCAGCAGCGCATCGTCCAGAGTGAGCTTGATCTGCATTAACTGACCCTCTGTTCACCACTTGTGCCGCGATCCGGGACTATCAAACAAAAACCCCCGGCATTGCTGCCGGGGGTGGTTGCGACCCGAAGTTGCCTATTCAAACGATCAGGCCTGCGATGGTTCCGGGCGCTGCATCTGGTGATACTTGGCCCAGCTCACATCGAAGCGGTCGGCGTTCATCACCTTGGTCCAGGCCTTCACGAAGTCGGCCACGAACTTTTCTTCGTTCCCGTGTTCGGCATAGACTTCGGCCACTGACCGCAGTTGCGAGTTGGACCCGAAGATCAGATCGGTGCGTGTCGCTTCCCACATGGGTTCGTTGGTCTCGCGGTCGCTGCCGATGAAGGTTTCGTCGGCGCTTTCGTCCACCACCTTCCACGCGGTTTTCATGTCGAGCAGATTGACGAACCAGTCGTTGGTCAATTGCCCCAGCCGGTCGGTGAACTGCCCTGCCTTGCCCGCCTTCGCATGGTTTGCGCCCAGCACCCTCAGGCCACCGACCAGCACGGTCATTTCCGGGATCGACAGGTCGAGCAGATTGGCCCGGTCGAGCAGCATCTCTTCGGTCTTTACCGAATGCTTGGTGGACAGGTAGTTGCGGAATCCGTCGGCCTTGGGCTCCAGCGGTTCGAAGCTTTCGCCATCGGTCCACTCCTCGGTTGCATCGCCGCGCCCGCCAAGGAACGGCACCTCGACGGTGAAGCCGGCGTCCCTGGCCGCCTTCTCCACTGCCGCGTTTCCGGCCAGGACAATGGCATCGGCCATCGACATGGCGCCGCGCAGCTCGTCGATCCTGGCCAGCACCCGGCCAAGCTCCTCCGGCTCGTTCACAGCCCAGTCCTTCTGCGGAGCGAAACGGATGCGCGCCCCGTTGGCGCCGCCGCGGTGGTCGGACTTGCGGTAGGTAGAGGCCGACGCCCACGCCGCCTTGACCAGCTGTCCCACGGACAGGCCGGCGTCCAGAATCTTGGCCTTGAACGCGGCAACATCATCATCGGACGGCTTGACGCCTTCGGGCACCGGATCCTGCCAGATCAGATCTTCCGCCGGAACTTCCGGCCCGAGATAGCGGACCTTTGGCCCCATATCGCGGTGGGTGAGCTTGAACCAGGCGCGCGCGAACGCGTCCTTGAACGCTTCGTGGTCATTGCGGAAGCGTTCGGAAATCTTGCGGTATTCCGGGTCCAGCTTCAACGCCATGTCCGGCGTCGTCATCATCGTCGGCACCCTGACACCGGGCTTGAAGGCATGCGGCGCCTTGTCCTCCTCGCGCTGATTGATCGGCTGCCACTGCTTTGCCCCTGCCGGGCTTGTCACCAGCTCGTAATCGTAGTCGAGCAGCAGGCGGAAGTAGTTTTCGGACCAGGAAATCGGCGTGTTGGTCCACGGCCCCTCCAGCCCGGAAGTGATGGCATGTTCGCCCGACCCGCTTTCGTATCCGCTGGTCCAGCCCAGCCCCTGGAAGGCGATGTCCGCGCCTTCGGGTTCCGCCCCGATCAGCGAGGCGTCGCCCGCGCCGTGGCACTTGCCAAAGGTGTGGCCGCCAGCGGTCAGAGCGACCGTTTCCTCGTCGTTCATGGCCATCCGGCTGAACGTCTCGCGCATGTCGCGCGCCGACAGCAACGGATCGGGATTGCCGCCCGGACCTTCAGGGTTGACGTAGATCAGGCCCATCTGGATCGCCGCCAGCGGGTTTTCCAGCTTCAGGTCCAGGTCCGGATCAATGCGGGTCTGCACACCCTGGTTCACCCACTGATCCTCGGTGCCCCAGTAAACGTCCGTCTCCGGCTCATAGACGTCCTTGCGGCCGCCGCCGAAGCCGAACACCGGCCCGCCCATCGACTCGATGGCGACATTGCCGGTCAGGATGAACAGGTCGGCCCAGCTGATGTTCTTTCCGTATTTTTGCTTGATCGGCCACAGCAGGCGCCGCGCCTTGTCGAGATTGGCGTTGTCCGGCCATGAATTGAGCGGGGCAAAGCGTTGCTGCCCGCTCGACGAACCACCGCGCCCGTCGGCCGTTCGATACGTACCGGCCGCGTGCCACGCCATGCGGATGAAGAACGGGCCGTAATGCCCGTAATCCGCCGGCCACCACGGCTGGCTGTCGGTCATCAGCGCGTGCAGATCGCGCTTCAGCGCATCGTAGTCGAGCGTGTTGAACGCTTCGGCATAATCGTAATCCTCGCCCATGGGATCGGCGGACTTGCCGCCTGACGTCAGGATTTCGAGTTGCAGCGCATCGGGCCACCAGTCGCGGTTGTTGCGGCCAAGCAGGCTGCGCGCCTTGCTATCGCCGGTGAAGGGGCATCCGCCGCCGGGCATTGAGCCAGTTGCTACGTCCATCATCCATCTCCTTCTTTTCCCGGCTCAGAACCGGATTTTGGAGGAATGATGGCCCAGCCGCGGTGACCTGTCCAATCGATTAAGTGCGGCAATTTAATCGGCTCAGCCGTTTGGCGAACGGCCTGTTCAGGCTGCCTTGGCTACCTCGTCGACCGGTTCCGTGCGGATAAGATAGTCAAACGCCGACAGCGCCGCCTTCGACCCTTCGCCCATGGCGGTGACGATCTGCTTGTACGGCACGATTGTCGCGTCGCCGGCGGCGAACACGCCCGGCAAGTTGGTCGCGCCGCGCGCGTCGGCAACGATCTCGCCATGGGGGGACAGTTCCAGACCCGATCCGTCCAGCCAGTCGGTGTTCGGCACAAGGCCGATCTGTACGAACACGCCTGCCAGTTCCAACCGGTGCTGCTCGCCATTTGCGCGGTCCTTCCACACCAATGCCGTCACCCGCGACCCGTCACCCAGAACCTCGGTCGTCTGCGCATTGGTGAGAATGTCGACGTTTTTCAGCGAGCGCAGCTTTCGCTGCAGCACCGCGTCAGCGCGCAATTGGGTGTCGTATTCGATCAGCGTGACGTGTCCGACGATGCCGGCAAGGTCGATGGCCGCTTCCACGCCCGAATTGCCGCCGCCGACAACCGCGATCCGCTTGGCCTTGAACAGCGGCCCGTCACAGTGGGGGCAGTAAGCGACACCCTTGTTGCGGTATTCCGCCTCGCCGGGAACGCCCAGGTTGCGCCAGCGCGCACCGGTGGCGAGGATGACGCTTCGCGCTCTCAGCGCGGCACCATTGCCCAACCGGACCGTGTGCAGGCCACCGGCCTCGCGCGCAGGTTCCAGCGCCACGGCCGGCGCCAGGTTCATCAGGTCGACACCGTTCTCGCGCACCTGTTCCAGCAGAGACGCAGTCAGCTTCGGCCCCTCGGTGTACATGGTGCCCGGCAGGTTCTCGATGCCCAGGGTATCGTTCAACTGCCCGCCGAAACGTTCGGCGGCAATGCCGGTGCGGATGCCCTTGCGCGCGGTATAGACCGACGCGGCGACGCCAGCCGGCCCCCCGCCCACCACAAGCACTTCGAAAGGCTCCTTGTCGGCCAGCTTGGCAGCGGCTTTATCCTGCGCACCGCTGTCGAGCCGGGCGAGGATCTCGGCCAGTTCCAGCTTGCCGTTCCAGAACGGTTCGCCGTTGAGGAAAGTCGCGGGCACGGCCATGATGTCGCGCCGTTCCACCTCTTCCTGAAACGTGCCGCCTTCGATCAGCGTGGCCGTGATGCGCGGGTTTTCCAGCGCCATCAGGGTCAGCGCCTGCACAACGTCCGGACAATTGTGGCACGACAGGCTGAAATACATCTCGAAATGAAGGTCCCCCTCCAGCCCGCGCACCTGTTCGATCAGGTCGGCATCGACCTTGGGTGGATGGCCGCCTGCCCAAAGCAGGGCAAGAACGAGGGAGGTGAACTCATGACCCAGCGGAAGACCCGCGAACCGGACCCACTTTTGCGCGTCGCTGGCGCGCCGGATCACGAAGCTGGGGCGACGCGCATCCGTCCCGTCGAACCGGGCGGTGACGAGATCGTGCAGCGCCGCGATCTCCTCCAGCAATTCGCGCGTCTGCACCGATTTCACATCCCCGCCAAGCGACGCGACCAACTCTACCGGTTCGCGCAAATTCGCGAGGTACTGTTTCAGCTGCTGCGTGAGATTGGCGTCCAGCATGGCGCGCTCCTTCAGGATAAGCAAAAAGGCAGAAGACCCGGAGCGTTGAGGGGGGAGGGTGCTCCGGGCCTTCCAGCGACCCGGAGCAACTCCGGGCTCTTGGAGCGGGCGGCAGGGAGAGTCCGCCCGCCCGATTCGATCAAAAGATCAGATCTTGCCGACGAGATCGAGCGAGGGGGCAAGCGTGTCCTCACCCTCTTCCCAGGCGGCTGGGCAAACCTGACCAGGGTTGTTGCGGACATACTGTGCCGCGCGGATCTTGCGGACCAGTTCGTTGGCGTTGCGGCCCACGCCCTCGCAGGTCTGCTCGACCAGCTGGATCACGCCGTCTGGGTCGATCACGAAGGTCGCACGGTCGGCCAGACCGCTGTCCTCGCGCAGCACGCCGAAGTTCTTGGCCAGTGTGTGCAGCTGGTCGCCAAGGAAGGGAAAGTTCAGCTTGCCGATCCGCTCGGACGTGTCGTGCCAAGCCTTGTGCGCGAAGTGGGTGTCCGTGCTGACGGCATACACCTCCACGTCCAGCTTCTGCAGCTGCGCATAATGTTCGCCCAGATCTTCCAGCTCGGTCGGGCAGACGAAGGTAAAATCCGCCGGATAGAAGAAGAACACAGCCCAGCGGCCGCGCACATCCTCGTCCGTGATCTGGAAGAAATCCTTGCCCGCCTGAAATGCGGTGGCGTTGAACGGTTGCAGCTGTGTGCCGATGATACCCATGAAAAACGTTCCTCTGGATGGTGTGAATCTCGAGAGCCACAAATAGGTATTGCTGCGCCGCGGCAAAGTCCTTTGTTGCGATTGCGAACATCGGAATAATCAATCAAGCGGGCGAAACTTCCGGCAAGCGGCTGCTAACCGCATTGCGCCCGGTGCAGCAGCATATGGTCGGCCAGAGTGAACGCCATCATCGCGGCGACGACCGGCGTGCCACGGATACCCACGCATGGGTCGTGCCTGCCCCTTGTGCGCACCTCGGTCGCCGATCCGTCGCTGGTAATGCTTTTGACCGGAGTGAGGATGGAACTGGTCGGCTTGAACGCGGCACGGACCACGACCGGTTGCCCCGTGCTGATGCCGCCGGCGATTCCCCCGGCGTGGTTGGCGAGGAACTGTGGAGCGTCCCCGCCAGGACGCATCGGGTCGGCATTGTCCTCTCCGCGCAGGCGGGCAGCCGCAAAGCCGTCGCCGATCTCCACCCCCTTGACCGCGTTGATGCTCATCACGGCGGCGGCAAGGTCGGCGTCCAGCTTGCCATAGAGCGGCGCACCCCAGCCGGCCGGCACGCCCGTCGCGGCGCATTGCACCACCGCGCCCAGCGATGATCCGTCCTTGCGCGCCCGATCAAGGGCATCGGCCCAGCGGGCGGCTGCACCCGGGTCGGGGCAGAAGAAGGGATTGCGGGCAATCTCGTCAGTATCGAAACGTGCGGGATCGATGGCATCGCCGCCGATCTCCGCCACCCAGACGGTGATGGTCACCTGCGGGATGACCGCCCGCGCCACGGCCCCGGCGGCGACACGCACGGCCGTTTCCCGGGCGCTCGACCGCCCCCCGCCGCGATAATCCCGCAGGCCGTATTTGGCGTCATAGGTGTAGTCGGCATGCCCGGGACGATAGGTCCGCGCCATGTCGGAATAATCACGCGGCCGCTGGTCGGTATTTTCGATCAGCAGGCTGATCGGCGTGCCGGTGGTGCGCCCTTCGAAGGTGCCGGACAGAATACGCACGCGGTCAGCCTCCCGCCGCTGCGTGGTGAACCGGCTTTGCCCCGGCCGCCGGTCGTCGAGGAACGGCTGGATGTATTCTTCCGACAGGGCGATCCCCGGCGGGCAGCCATCCACCACGACACCAATCGCCGCGCCGTGACTCTCCCCCCAGGTGGTGAAGCGGAGCGCCCGGCCAAATGTGTTCCAGCTCATGCGCCTCCTTTAGGACAAACCCGCCCGCTGTCGAGACGCCGGACGCCAGCTTCCCTACGTGGGCAAAACATGGCAACGAGAGGTGATGTTCATCTGCCACCCCTTCCCAATACCGCCCTGCGCAAGAGGGTTTGGCGGCTCCGAACTTTTTGCCTCAGGACCGTGTAACATCCGGTCCATGTGTTCTGCACCAGCGACGAACGGAGTGTCCGCGTGATCGCGCGGCTGTCCGGCCGGCTGGAGGAGGTCGGCACCGATTGGGCGGTCATCGACGTCGCCGGGGTTGGCTACCTCGTCCACTGTTCGGCCCGCACTCTCGCCGCGCTGGGCGAATTGGGGGAAGCGTGCCGGGTGCACACCGACCTGCAGGTGAGCGAAAACGACATGCGCCTGCTCGGCTTTGCCGACGCGGCGGAACGCGACTGCTTCCGGCTGCTGACCGGTGTGCAGGGGGTGGGGTCGAAAGTGGCGCTGGCGATCCTGTCGGCGCTGTCGGCGGGCGAGCTGCGCGATGCCTGCGCCAGCGGGGACGCGGCCATGGTGGCGCGGGCGAACGGCGTGGGGCCGAAGCTGGCCGGCCGCATCGTCAACGAACTTCGCGACAGGGCCGGCGCGCTGCCGGGCGGCGGCGCGGGCGGGGCGGCGGGCGCGCCCATGCGGGTGAGCGGCGCGAGCGCCGATGCCGTTTCCGCGCTGGAAAACCTCGGCTTCAAACCCGCCGTCGCGGCCCGCGCCGTGGCGGAGGCGCAGGGCGAGCTGGGCGAAGGCGCGGGCGAGGGGGAGCTGATCCGGGTGGCGTTGAAGAGGGCGGCGGGGTGAATTGGGAAAAGGAGATAGATGAGTGGGCTAACGTAATCAAAAATACCATGGCCTTCGCGGTTCGACTAGGCGAAATACTCGCTTTAGCAGTTTTCTTCCAAGCTGCTGCCTTTGTCTCTAATAGCTTCGTGGTGGAATGGCTGTCAGCCGTCCTCTATTTAGCAGCTTTGGTGCACCTCGTTGTGAAGCCTGCAGCTTTCATAGGAAAAGTAATTGGCGCGAAATTTGAAAGCCGACCTCTTGGGAGAATAGCGGCTTGTCTATTCCTTTTCCCTGTGGGTTTCCTCGGCGCGTTAGCTGCAGATGATCTTCGGCGCGGTGTGGATGACGTCGTTAAATTAGAGTTGATTAAATGACCCCCCTCCACACTCCTGAACGCCAGCCTGAAGACCCCGACACCGCGCTGCGTCCGAAGTTGCTGGCCGAGTTCGTCGGGCAGGAAGCCGCGCGGGAGAACCTTGCGGTGTTCATCGCCGCCGCGAAGGCGCGGGGCGAGGCGATGGACCACACGCTGTTCTTCGGGCCACCCGGCCTTGGCAAGACGACGCTGGCGCAGATCGTCGCGCGCGAACTGGGCGCGGGGTTTCGTGCGACCAGCGGTCCGGTGATCGCCAAGGCGGGCGATCTGGCCGCGCTGCTGACCAATCTCGAACCGCGCGACGTGCTGTTCATCGACGAGATCCACCGCCTCAATCCCGTGGTCGAGGAGGTGCTTTACCCGGCGATGGAGGACCGCGCGCTCGACATCATGATCGGGGAAGGGCCATCGGCGCGGTCGGTACGGATCGACCTGCCGCCCTTCACCCTCGTCGGCGCGACCACGCGGCAGGGGCTGCTGACGACGCCGCTGCGCGACCGGTTCGGCATCCCCGTCCGCCTGACCTTCTACACCGAGGACGAGCTGCTGCGGGTGGTGACGCGCGGCGCGCGGCTGCTGAACCTGGCGCTGGACGAGGGCGGCGCGCGCGAAATCGCCCGCCGCTCGCGTGGCACGCCGCGGGTGGCCGGACGGCTGCTCAGGCGGGTGCGCGATTTTGCCGATGTTGCGGGCGCGGGGACGGTGACGCGCGCGGTGGCGGACGCGGCGCTGACCCGGCTGGAGATCGACCGGCTGGGGTTGGACGCGATGGACCGGCGCTACCTCACCATGATAGCCACCACCTACAAGGGCGGGCCGGTGGGGGTCGAAACGCTGGCCGCCGGCCTGTCCGAACCGCGCGACACCATCGAGGATGTGGTGGAACCCTATCTCATCCAGCTTGGCCTGCTGGCCCGCACCGCGCGTGGGCGGGTGCTGAATGACGACGGCTGGCGGCACCTGGGGCTGGATGCGCCGCGACCGATCGCGGGGCAGCGTGGGCTGTTCGACGGCGGCGGTTAGCCGCCCAACCGCTCCGCATGCCATGCCACATGCTCGGCCATGAAGGTCGACACGAAGTAGTAGGAGTGGTCGTAGCCCTCGTGCAGGCGGATCTGCGCCGGCATTTCCGCCGCCTCGCAGGCGGCGGCGAGGCGGTGGGTTTGCAACTGTTCCACCAGGAACTGATCGGCCAGCCCCTGATCGACCAGCAGGTGCGGCAGGCGCGCCCCGTCCTCGATCAGGGCAACGGCGTCATATTGCCGCCATGTCGCCTCGTCAGGACCGAGGTAGCGCGCAAACGCTTTCCGCCCCCAAGGCACCTGACTGGGCGCGACGATTGGGGAAAATGCGCTGACCGACTGGAAGCGTCCGGGGTTGCGCAGGGCAATGGTCAGCGCGCCGTGACCGCCCATGGAATGGCCGGTGATCCCTTGCCGAGCCATGTCGACGGGAAAGGCGTCTGCGATCAGGTCGGGCAGTTCTGCTTCGACATAAGACCGCATCTTGTAATGCGCGGCCCACGGCATCTCCGTGGCGTCGAGGTAGAAGCTGGCCCCGTGACCAAGCGCGTAATCCTGCGAATCGTCGGGCACATCTTCGCCGCGCGGCGACGTGTCCGGCGCGACGAAGATGATGCCGTGTTCGGCGCAGGCCCGCCTGTATTCGCCCTTCTCCATCACATTGGCATGGGTGCAGGTGAGGCCCGACAGATACCACAGCACCGGCAAGCGCGCGCCCGGCGCGTGCGGCGGCACATAGACGGCGAAGGTCATCGGCGTTCCGGTGTTGGCGGACTGGTGGGCGTAAACCCCTTGCACACCGCCGAACGCCTTGACCTTGGAAACCGTCTCCATCGTCATGGACGGGTCAGCCCTGCGGCCGGTACATCGCGCAGATCTTGTTCCCCGCGGGATCGCGGAGATAGGCGAGGTACAGCTTCATCCCGGCCCCTTCGCGAATGCCCGGCGGGTCTTCGATCTCGGTTCCGCCGTTCGCCTTGCCCGCGTCATGCCAGGCGTTTGCCTGCTCCTCGCTGTCGGCGGCAAAGCCGATGGTCGACCCGTTGCCGCAGCTTGCCGGCTGGCCATCGATCGGTTTGGTCAGGAGGAAAATGCCGCCCTTGTGCAGGTACATCACGCGGTCCTTGGGATCGACCATCCCCTCGCGCCCGCCCAACGCCTTGAAGCACGCGTCGTAGAAGGTTTTGGAAGCCTCGATGTCCTCGGCCCCCAGCATCACGTGGCTGAACATTCCTCTCTCCTTGCTATCGAAGCCGGCTTGTTGCCCGCCTGCGGAACCATCCTTGAGGGAAACCGCGGCGCTGAACAAGCTGAAGGTGAGCAGGGTCAGTAAATCACCACCGCCCTGATGCTCTCTCCGGCATGCATCAGGTCGAAACCCTTGTTTATCTCGTCGAGGGTAAGGCGATGGGTGATCATCGGGTCGATCGCAATCGTCCCGTTCATGTACCATTCCACGATGCGCGGCACATCGGTGCGCCCGCGCGCGCCACCGAAGGCGGTTCCCCGCCAGTTGCGGCCGGTCACCAGCTGGAACGGGCGGGTGCACACCTCGCGCCCGGCCTCGGCCACGCCGATGATGACCGAGGTTCCCCAACCCTTGTGACAGCATTCCAGTGCCTGGCGCATGACATCGGTGTTGCCGGTGCAGTCGAACGAATAATCCGCACCGCCGTCCAGCATCTCCACGATCCGGTCCACCACTCCCCCCTGCCGGGCGTCGATGAAGTCGGTCATGCCGAAGCGGCGGCCCCACGCTTCCTTGGCGGGGTTGAGGTCCACGCCGACGATCCGGGCGGCTCCGGCAAGCCGCGCGCCCTGAATGACATTGAGCCCGATGCCGCCCAGACCGAAGACGGCAACATTGTCGCCCGGCTGCACCTTGGCCGTGTTGATGACCGCGCCAACCCCGGTGGTGACACCGCAACCGATATAGCAGGTGGTGTCGAACGGCGCATCCTGTCTGATCTTGGCCACAGCGATTTCGGGCAGGACGGTGAAATTGGAAAAGGTCGAGCAGCCCATGTAGTGATAGATCGGCTCTCCCCGATAGCTGAACCGGCTGGTGCCGTCGGGCATCACGCCGCGACCTTGTGTCGCGCGGATGGCGCTGCACAAGTTGGTCTTGCCGCTGAGGCACATTTTGCACTGCCGGCACTCTGGCGTGTACAGCGGGATGACGTGATCGCCCGGCGCGACAGAGGTGACGCCCGGCCCCACTTCGCGCACAACGCCGCAGCCTTCATGACCCAGTATGCTGGGAAAGATGCCTTCGCTGTCATGCCCGTCCAGCGTGTAGGCGTCGGTGTGGCAGATCCCGGTGGCCATGATTTCCACCAGCACCTCGCCCGTCCTTGGCCCGTCGAGATCGACTTCGACGATTTCCAGCGGCTGTCCGGGCGCAAAGGCAACGGCGGCACGTGTCTTCATGGTTATCTACTCCGCCGGGGCATGTTGAAGGTCGAGCGCTTTTGCGATGGCGGCGCGCAGCATGTCTTCGGTGAACGGCTTCTCCAGCCGGGCGGCGATGTGCCGCCCCTCGCCATCGGCAATTTCTGCATAGCCACTGGCAAGGATCACCGGAATATGTGGCCAGCGCTCCTCGATCTCGCGGGCCATTTCCACCCCCGTCATCTTGGGCATGGCCTGATCGGTGATGACGAGATCAATGCCTGGATCGGCGGAAAGGATGGCCAGCGCGTCCGGTCCGCTGGCCGCTTCCAGAACGGTGTGGCCAAGATCTTCCAGCAAGGCGACGGTTCCGAACAGGACCAGCCCGTCATCATCCACCGCCAGGATCCTGAGGCTTTCCTTGCCGGCAGAGGCCACGGGGCTGGGCTTGTCGGTCGGCAGGGGGTTCGTCTCCTCATCTGCAACGGGCAGAAACAGGGTCGCGGTTGTGCCTTGCCCAATGGCGCTTTCCAGTTGAAATGCACCGCCCGACTGTCGGGCAAGGCCGTGGATCATCGACAGCCCCAGCCCGGTTCCCTTGCCAACGCCCTTGGTGGTGAAGAATGGTTCCAGCGCCTGGGACAGTGTCTGTTCGTCCATGCCGGTGCCGTTGTCCGCGACCTGGATGCGCAGATACGCGCCGGGCGCAAGATCATGCATCTCTTTGACTTCGGCCCGGTCAACCGTGATGTCCAGCCGGCCCCTCCCGTCCTCCATGGCATCGCGCGCGTTTAGCGTGAGGTTGAGAAGCGCCATTTCCAGCTGATTGGCATCCACCAAGGCATGCGGTGTGTGCCGATCAGTGCGCAGTGTAACGACAATCTCGGGACCGATCGACCGTTCGATGAGGTCGCGCATGCCATTCACGAGGCCAACCACATCGACTGCCCTGGCATCCAGTTCCTGCTTGCGCGCGAACGCCAGCATTCGCTGTGTCAGGCTGGCACCCCGTTCCGTCGCCTTGACCGCATTCTGCACCAGGCCAATCATACGCGGATCACCCTGGGGCAGCCGCCGCTCAAGCAGGTTCAGGCTCGAGCGGATTGCCATCAGCAGATTGTTGAAGTCGTGCGCCACGCCGCCGGTCAGCTGTCCGATCGTTTCCAGCTTCTGGCTTTGCCTCAGCGCCTGTTCCGTCGCGGCGAGAGCCTGTTCCTGCTCACGCTCGGCGGTGACATCCCGGCCGGTGCCATAAACCCGGCCTTCCCGGAACGAAGCGGTCCAGCCGATCCGCCGCCACGAACCGTCCTTGTGCCGCATCCGAAACTCGTAGGGAGTTACCAGGGGCTGTTCGAACACCTGGTGAAACTGCTTCAGCGTTTCCGCCACATCATCAGGATGCGTGAGGTCGAGAAACGGTTTCCCGATCAGCTCGTCGAACTCCCATCCCAATACATTCTGCCATGCCGGATTGACTGCGGCCAGTCTCGTGTCCGGCTCGACCATCACCATCAGGTCGAGCGACTGGTTCCAGACCTGATCACGGTTGGCGACCTCGTGGGCAACGCGCTGCTCGAGCTGTTCGTTCATCTGGACAAGGGCCTGTTCCGCGCGCCGGCGTTCGGTCAGGTCCTGCATCGCGCCGATCATGCGCAGGGCGCGGCCGCTCGCATCGCGGATAACGAAACCCCTGTCCAGCACCCAGCGATGGCCACCGTCCGCCGTCAGAAACCGGTATTCCGCGCTCCAGCGCGTAGCCGTTCCGTCAATCGCGGCGTGGATGCTGGCGTCGATCTCGTCGCGATCATCGGGATGCATGTGATCGATCCACCAGTCGCCGGTCGGCTCGATCTCATCCAGGCGATAGCCGAACAGGGTCTGAACCGCTTCATTCCAGCGCACGGTGTTGGCGGTGAGATCCCAGTCCCATATGGCATCATTCGTCGCCTTTGCCGCCAATCGGTAGCGTTCCTCCACTTCGCGCAGGCGGCGCTCCGACTCCAGCCGTTCGGTTACGTCCACTTCGGCGACGACGCCGGCGATGACCGCACCAGTGTCGTCACGGACGGGAGAGGCGGAGTTCAGAAAGAAGCGCCGTTCGCCGTTGTCGAACCGCACGTTCTCAACCAGCTCGGCCTGCACGGTTTCGCCGTCCCTGAGCGCGCGTGACATGGCCCAGTCTTCAGCCTTCAACCTTTGTCCGGTCTCCGGGTTGTAGCCTTCCCAGTCTCCGTATTGTTCCCAGCTGACCGTCTCCGGCGGCATTCCCCAGATCGCCCGGTTCGCGGCGTTGTCGCGCATAACACGGCCGTCGGCGTCCGCGATTATCACGCCGACGGGCATGGCATCGATAACAGCATCCAGCAGCGCCTCGCTCTGCCGTCTGGCCCGCTCTACCTCGCGCCGTTCTTCCACATCCAGAAGCACACCGGAAAACTGCTGAGCCTGACCATCAGGTGCAAGGTCCACCCGGCCGTTCGCCTCGATCCAGTAGTACCGCCCGTCGGTCCGCCGCACCCGGTACTGGTGGGCATAAGGCCCGCCACGGGCTATCGCTTCCGCGATGGCCACATTCAGACCCGGCTTGTCGTCGGGATGAACTGTATCGGTGATTTCCTCGAGGCTCAGTCCCTCGCGCCCCCGCGCCGGATCAAGCCCGAAGGCGTGGGCAAACGCCTCGTCAACCGTGAAGCGGTCAACCACTAAATCCCAGATCCACGTGCCGATGATGGCGCCCGCATCCAGAGCCATCTGCACCCGCTGAGCATCGGTGCGCGCCCGCGTCTCGCTTTCGCGCAGCGCGCGTTCCGCCATGATCTGTCCGGTGATCTCCTGACAGGCGCAGAAGAATCCGGTGACCGCTCCGCCATCACCGCGGACCGGCGTGTAGGAGAAGGCAAAGTGAGCCTCTTCCCGGAACCCCTTGCGTTCCATCCACAGCTCGATGTCGTCCATATGCACAGGCTCGCCGCGCTGTGCCTGTTCGACGATAGGTTCCAGGTCGGATCGGATTTCGGACCATACATCCAAAAAATCACGACCCAGCGCCGCCGGATGCTTGTCCGCCAGGATTTCAACGTACGCGTCATTGTAGATAAGGGTGCGGTCGGGTCCCCAGGCGAGGAACATCGGCTGACTGGAACCCAGCATCACATCGATAAGCGTCCGCAACGCCTGCGGCCAGCTTTCCGGCAAGCCGAGCGGTGTTGCCGACCAGTCCAGTTCAGCAATCAGGGCCGCCATGCCTGCCGCTGATTCGGGTGCCGCACTAACCCGATTTTGGTCCTCTCCAGTCACCGTTGATGTACCGCGAACTGGAACGCCGCACCCCCGCGGGTTCGACAGCCATTGGTTTCGGGAAAAAAAATCCGCCTCATCCTCGCAGGACCCCTTAACGGCTAAGTCACCGATTCACAAATCCTTTGCCGGGCAGAAAAACAGAAGTCGATACCGCAACTCCGGTCGCCCATGCTGCGGGATAAATTTAGGTTAAACGCCCTAAGTGGTTCGTTAACTACTTGGGCGTAGAGGGAGCGCAATGGACACCGCCCTCTTCTCCCGCCGCGCCATCGCCGCCTTGGCCTGCTCTGCCGCCCTCGCTTCACCGGCCTTGGCAGCAGGGATCGATGCCGGAACGCTGATCACCAACACGGCATCGGCCACCTACAGCACCGGCGGAACGGCGGCGACCGTCAGTTCGAACACGGTAACCGTGTTGGTGGACGAACTGCTGAACGTGACGGTTACTTCCAATGACGCAGGGCCAGTAACGATGGCCGGTTCCGCGGTGCTGTCGTACACCGTGACGAACACCGGCAACGGTCCCGAAGCCTTCGTCCTGACGGCCGATCCGGCGGTTGGCGGCAACCCCTACAACACCGTTGTCACCGGACTGGTCCTCGACAGCAACAACAACGGCATTTACGATCAGGGCATCGACACTCCACTGGTGAACGGCGGCAGTTCAACCGTCCTAGCCGCCGACGGCACGCAGGTGGTTTTCGTACTCGTCAACGCGCCGGCAGGCGTTGCCGATGGCAGTGTCAGCCAGGTGCGCCTGCGCGCGACGCGGTGACAGCCACTGGCGCACCGGGCACGACAGTTGCCGGAGCCGGGCAGGGCGGCGGGGCAGCGGTGGTCGGCACCACCGGAGCGAGCGGCAGCACGGCAGGCGCCGTCACCGCGAGCGTGGCTGGCGTAACACTCGTCAAATCGGCAACGATCACGGATCCGTTCGGCGGAACGCGGCCTGTGCCAGGCGCCACCGTGTCATTCCAGATCGTCGCCACCGTCAGCGGCAGCGGCTCTGCCGCGGGACTTGTCATCAACGACCCGGTTCCTGCCGGCACGACATACCGCACGGGAACCCTGCGGCTTGATGGGGCCAGCCTGACCGATGCCGCCGACGGAGACCCGGGCAGCTTTGCGGCAGGCGCGATCACCGTCGCCGCCGGCAATGTTCCGGCAAACTCCACGCGAACAGTCACCTTCGACGTCACCATCAATCCATGAGCCGCGCCATGCATCTTCTTCGTTCCGTCGCCACCTGCGTTGCAGCAGCATTCGTCGCCGTGCCCGCACTGGCGCAGGACAATGTCGCACTCACTTCCGAAGTGCATGTGGTGCGCGTGGTTGACGGCAAGGAGCAACTCGACCCGCCGGCCAGCGTGCTTCCGGGCGATCGCCTCGTGTTCACCACCCGCTACCGCAACGCGGGGAGCGTTTCGGTGGACAATTTCGTGGTGACCAATCCGCTGCCGGCACCGGTGGTTCTGGCCAGCGACGGCGCCTTCGCGGTTTCAGTCGATGGCGGCAGGACCTTTGGTCCACTTGCCGAACAACGGATCACCGAAGACGGCGCCGCGCGCGCCGCAACGACCGCCGATGTCACCCACGTGCGCTGGAACTTGCCCAGCATCGCGCCGGGTGCAGGAGGAGAGCTGAGCTACTTCGCGACCGTTCGCTAGGACACTCGCACCGGTTACGCCGCTACGCCCCGCAGGCGGCTGAGGTTTATGCGGAGCTTAGAACAGGGTAAAACTACATGACGCGCACAAGCAACTGGCTTGCTGCGGTGAGCACGCTGGCGTTGGCCATCGCGCCCATCGCGGCGCAGGCATCGCCTGTCGGCACTGCCGCCAACACCGATATCACCAATACCGTGCAGGTCGACTTCAGCGTCGGCGGGGTGGCCCAGAACCGGATCACTGCCAGCGACACTTTCAAAGTGGACCGCAGGGTCAATGTCACGGTCGCGACGACCAACACGGCAGCCGTGTCGGTAGCACCGGGTCAAACGAACGCCGTGACAACCTTTACCGTCACCAACAACTCGAACGCGACGCTCGACTATCTGCTGGCAGCGGCAAACCAGGCGAATGGCGCGGCGACGTTCACCGGCAACGACAATTTCGATGTGACCAACATCCGCATCTTCCGCGAAACGGGCACGACCGCCGGATTCGACGCAAGTGACCAGCTCGTCACATCGCTGACCGCGATGGCATCCGGCGACACGGTCACCGTCTATGTCGTGTCGGACATGATCATCGCGCCCGGCACTCCGCCGACGCTTCCGGTCAACAACGACATTGCGACCGTCATCCTGACCGCGACGGCGGCATCGGGCGGCACCGCGCTGACCCAGACGCCCGCAGGCACCGCCAACGGCGCCAACACGGTGGAAACGATCTTCGCCGACGCGGCGGGTCCGGCGCCGGGTGACGCGGTTCGTGACGGGCGCCACTCCGCCCGCAGCGATTACCGCGTGTCGGGCGCGCAGCTTACTGTCAACAAGTACAGCCGGGTAGTCAGCGACGGGATCGGAACAAGCAACTTCCGCTCCGTGCCCGGCGCGGTGGTGGAATACTGCATCGTCATCAGCAATGCGGCGGGCGCGGCAAGTGCGGCCAGCGTCGCCCTGGCGGACGTGGTGCCGACGGCGATGACCTATGTGGCCAATTCCGTCTTTATCAACAACGCGATCAGTGGCGCCTATACCTATACGGCCGCGACGGGTTGTACCGGCGGAACCGCCGGAACGGACGCGGCGAACTACAACGCCGGAACGCGAACAGTTGCCAATACCTTCGCCACTATTCCGGCCAATGAGTCGCGCTTCCTGCGCTTCCAGGCAACGATCAACTGAGCGGGTCGGCCGGGTGTAATGCACGGCCTGTTGGAGGATGCGCTTCAACCTACCTTTCGGCTGGATGGCAGCGGCGCTTTTCGGAGCGCTGCTGCTGTTGCTGGGCCTGGGAACGGCGCACGCGCAGACCATCAGCAACATCGCCGCGGCGCGCTGGACCAGCGAGGGGCGTACGCTGGAGGTGCAGTCGAACCGGGTCGCGTTCGAAGTGGTTCGGCAGGGCGCCCAGATCGAAACCTTCAGCCTGGACCGCGCGGCCGGGCGGCCGGTCGCGTGGCGCACTCCTTTGTGCGGAGCCGCGCCGACAGCTTTGCCTGATGTAACTGTCCACAGCGCGGCGGCCATCTCGCTGTCGCCTAGCGCGGCGTTCCGCGTCGGACAGACGCTCTATTTCTCGATCACCGCGCCAGAGGCCAACAAGGATCCAGCGGCTATCGACTTCCTGCGGGTCACGCTTGAGAGTGGTAGCGATCGCGAGGAATTGACCGTTTACGAGAGTACAATCGCCAGCGGCGTGTTCATCGGCGGGATCGCTACCACCGGCGGCCCTGCGGTTCCTGGCGACTGCCGCCTGAGTGTTTCGGAAGGCGAACCTGTCCGCGTGGCGGGTTTCCTGGCCAGCGGCGCCGAACCGCTCGCGCTAGCCCGCATTGCTTTTCGTGCCCCCGTCAGCAACTTCGTGTTCGACAGTGTAACCGGTCAGCCGGTGAGCGGGGCGCGCGTTTCGCTGGTAAACGCGGCAACCGGTCAGCCGGCACAGGTGTTCGCACTGGACGGGGTGACGCCATGGCCATCCGTCGTCACAAGCGGCGAGACCGTGACCGACGCCGCCGGGAATACAGCGGCGCTGTTGCCGGGCGAGTACCTTTTTCCGATTGTAGCCCCCGGCAGCTACCGCCTTATTGTCGAGCCGCCGGCGCCGTATGTCGCACCGTCCGCTGTTCCGGCCGCGGCGTTGGCCGCACTGGCCCGGCCGGCTGGCGGCAGCTTTGCCATAGTGGACGCTTCGCTCGGCCGCAGCTTCGTCGTTTCCGGTGCCGAACCGCTGCGCGCCGATATCCCGCTCGACCGGCAGAGCGACACAGCCGTTCTCTTGAGCAAGACCGCATCGCGAGCGCGCGCGCTGCCCGGTGACACGGTGTTCTTCACCGTCACGCTGCGCAACCCTGACACGACGCTGTTCAAGCGCGGAGTCGTTTTGACCGACACTCCGCCGGCGGCGCTGCGGTTGCAGCCTGGCAGTATCCGCGTTGACGGACAGCCGGCGGGCGAGTTGGCTAGCATCGCGCCAGATGGGCGTCGTTTTGTCATAACCCTGCCGGCCCTGGCACCTGCCGCTCAAGCGCGCGTGACATATGCCATGACCGTTCGCGCCGACGCAGCGGCAGGCGAAGCGGTGAACGAGGCGGAAGTGGTGGACGCCCGCGGCGCGCGCACGATCGCACGCGAGGCGATTCGCATCGAGCGGGACGTGATCGCGGGCCGCATGACCATCGTGGGCCGGGTGACAGCCGGTGCTTGCGAAGCCGCAGACCGGCCCGGAGTGCCAGGCGTTCGGGTGATGCTGGAGGATGGCAGCTTCGCGATTACCGACGCGGACGGGCGGTATCACTTCGAAGGTGTGTCACCAGGCACCCATGTCGTTCAGGCGCAACCACAGACCCTGCCGACTGGCGGTCGGTTTGTTGATTGCGCCCGCTCCACTCGCGTTGCTGGCGCCGCTGCCTCGCGCTTTGCCATTGGGCAGGGAGGCAGTCTCGTGGTGGCCGACTTCGCTGCGGTCATACCGGATTGGCAACCGCCTGCGATCCGCGGGGCAGGCGACGGTGAGCAAGCGCCCGCCGCGTACGACGCGGCCGCTCGCCGCGCCAGCGGAGCAGACGTCGATTGGCTTGAGATGGGCAGTGGCCCGGCCGCCATTCTGTTTCCCGAAGCGGACCACAACCCCCGTGTGCCGGCCATTCGGGTGGCAATCCGCCACCAGCCCGAGCAGAACATAGAGTTGAGCGTGAATGGCAAGGCAGTGGACCCGCTGTCATTCGACGGAGTAAAAACCAGCGCCGACGGCACCTTCGCCGTGAGCGTCTGGCGCGGTGTCGCTTTGCCAGCCGCCAGAACACGCCTGCGCGCCATTGTCCGTGCCGCTGATGGCGCTGTTGCCGCCGAGCTTGATCGGGACGTCTTTTACACCGGCGCTCCGTGGCGTGCACAGATCGTCCCCGAGCGGTCGCGGCTTGTGGCGGACGGTTCCGGTCGGCCCGTTGTGGCGGTCCGCCTGACCGACCGGCAAGGGCGCCCCGTTCGTTCAGGCGTGTCGGGCAATGTCCTTATCAACGAACCATTCGAGAGCGCTGCGGCCATCGACCGGAGACAGTCTGGCGCGTTGACCGGGCAGGTTTCCGCCGCTCCAGGATGGACGGTCGCGGGTGATGATGGGATGGCGCTGGTGGAGCTTGCGCCCACCATGGTCAGTGGCCCGCTCCACCTGCACTTCCAGTTTGCCGATGGCGACCTGGTCCGTGAGCAGGTGCTGGATGCCTGGATCGTGCCCGGCGATCAGGACTGGACGCTCATCGGCCTCGCCGAAGGCAGCGCGGGCGCGCGCAGCATCGCGGATGCGATGGAGCCGGGCGCGAACTTCGCCAGCGCGCCGGGGAATGATGCGCGGGTCGCCTTCTACGCCAAGGGGCGGGTTCTTGGCCGCGCTCTGTTGACGGTAGCGTTCGACAGCGCAAAGGGCGCAACAGACCAGCGGCTGCTGGGAACGATCGATCCCAACGCGTACTACACCGTGTTCGCTGACGGCTCCGCGCGTCGTTTCGACGCGCCGTCCCGGGACAAGCTTTACGTCAGGGTGGAAGCCGCCACCTTCTATGCGCTGTACGGCGACTTCGTTGCCGCGTTCGACCAGACGCTGCTCGGCCGCTATGTCCGCACCACGACGGGCGTAAAGGCAGAGGGGTTGTTCGGCCAGGTGCATGTGCAGGGCTTCGCCGCCGAAACGACCGGCAGCCATCGTCGCGACGAAATGCAGGGTAACGGCCTGACCGGGCCCTATCGCCTGTCGAGCCGCGCAATCCTTGCGAACAGCGAGCGGGTGGTGATCGAGGTGCGCGACCGGCTTCGCTCGGAACTGATCCTGTCACGGCGCGAGCTGGTCCGGTTCGTGGACTATGACATCGACCTGCTGTCCGGCACTGTCCGCTTTGCAGAGCCGGTCCTGAGCCGCGATTACGACCTCAATCCGCGATTTATCGTCATCGACTATGAAACCGATGCGCTGAACGGCACCGGCCGCTGGAACGCGGGCGCGCGGACCACCTGGACCTCGGCCGGCGAAGCACTGCGGATCGGCGCGACCGGCTTCACCGACGCGGGGGACGGTGCCCGGACGACGGTTGGCGCGGTGGACGTGCGTGCCCGGATCGGTGCTGCGACGGAAGTGCGGGCCGAGCTGGCGGCAAGCGAGCGTGACGGCGAACAGTCGGCGGCATGGCTGGTAGAGGCCGAACACCGCACCGGCAGCCTCGACGTGCTGGCCTATGTGCGCTCTCTCGATGCCGGATATGGTGTTGGTCAGCAGAACGGCGCGGAAGTCGGTCGCCGCAAAGCAGGGGTGGATGCCCGCTACGCGCTGACGCAGAACCTGGCTGTTGTCGCCAGCGCCTGGCACGACGAAAGCCTTGTCGATGACAGCAGGCGCCGGGCAGCGCGCGTGCTGGCTACTTACCGTGCCGCAGATGCCGATATCCGGTTCGGCGTGGCGCACCTGTCGGACACCTACGCCGATGGAACCCGCGGTGCCACGACGGCACTGGAGGGCGGCTTGACCAAGCGGTTCCTCGACAATCGGCTGGAGATTGACGGTACCGCGACTATTGCTCTGGGCGCAGCAGAGTCCGTCGACCTGGCGAACCGTTACCGGCTGGGCGCGCGCTATGCGGTCACATCGGACGTGCAGCTGATCGGCACCTACGAGATCGCTCAGGGCGAGGAGTTGACGGCGCGGACTCTGCGGGGCGGACTGGAAATGGGGTTGTGGACGGGCGGGCGGCTGGTTTCCACGATCGGAACCCAGGACCTGGCGGAGATCGGCGGATCGACCTTTGCGGCCTTTGGCCTGTCGCAAAGCCTGGCCGTGTCGCGGAACATCACGCTCGATGCGACGCTGGACATCAACCGCACGCTCGACCGGCCGGACGCCGCGCACGTTCTCAACCCGCTGCATCCGGCAGCTAGCGGTGGATTCCTGTCGCAAGACGGCGCTCTGTTCGAAAACTTTGCAGCCGTGACCGTCGGCGCGGGCTGGCGGCATGATCGCTGGGCCGCGACGGGCCGGGCCGAGCTGCGCGATGGCGAGTTCGCCACCCGCGCCGGAGTGACGGCAGGCCTGCTGCGCCAGCTGGGTGAAGGCCGGGTGGTTGGCGCAGGCGTGACCTGGACCCGCGCCGATGCGGATGAGGGGGCAGAGACAGAGATACTGGACGCGGCGGTGTCGCTGGCCGTGCGGCCTGCGGACAGCGCCTTCGCTTACCTCGGCAAGCTGGAATACCGCAGCGACCGGGTGGCGGATGCGGTGCAGGGCGCGGTGGGACCCGCTGGCCAGGTTGCTTTCAATGTGACCGGAGACGCGATATCGCGGCGGCTTGTGGCAAGCCTGTCAGCCAACTGGCTGCCACTTGGAAGCGCGGAGGGCGGACTGACGGAACTGGCAGAGATCGGAGTGTTCCTGGGCGGACGCTACAATTTCGATCAGGTTGCCGACTTTTCTTTCGAAGGCAGCTCTCTTTTGGGCGGCCTGGATGCGCGGATCGCATTGTCACCGAAGATCGAGGTGGGCGGTTCGGCCAGTGTGCGCGGGCATCTGACGGATCGCACGACCAGCTTCGCCGTCGGCCCGCATGTGGGGTTTGTTCCGGTGCCGGACGTGCTGCTGATGGTGGGGTATAATGTCGCGGGCTTCCGGGACCGGGATTTTGCCGCCGCGCGCCATACGGACAAGGGGTTCTTCGCTTCCGCCAGAATGAAGCTGGATGCAGACAGCTTCGGCTTTCTCGGGCTGGGCCGACGGTGATGCGGCGGGTTCGCGAAATTGGGTTTGCGGTAGCGGTCCTGTGTCACGCGGGAGCTGCGCATGCGTCGTGCGACAGCGCGAACCAGTTCCGCTTCAGCTTCGCCAACCAGACCGCGCGGTCGCTCAGCTACAACTCTACCTACACCTACACCGCCACAAACGGTCTTGGGATCAGCCAGAACTTCAGCGTCGCCCTCTTTCAGAATGGCTTGTCCAGCACAACGGTGGCCGGTCAGGTCCTGCCGGCGATCTCAAACCTCGTGTCGGGTGCAACGACTCAGAACAGCTTGGTGGTGGGCGGGATCCTGTCGGCGCGCACGGCGACCATCACCAGCAACACCCGCGTGATGCGGGTGACGCTCAACTTCCCGCAGCCGGTCCGCACCGTGTCGCTCAGCCTGTTCGACGTTGATTTCGCGACCAACGCATTTCGCGACTGGGTGCATGTGGTGGGCAATGACGCAGGCGGAAACGTCTATACGCCGGTGATGACCTCGCCCGCCGG
The DNA here is from genome assembly GCF_022605525.1 of Porphyrobacter sp. GA68. Classification (GTDB taxonomy): domain Bacteria; phylum Pseudomonadota; class Alphaproteobacteria; order Sphingomonadales; family Sphingomonadaceae; genus Qipengyuania_B. The sequence continues at coordinate 185,929 of NZ_JAKQYJ010000001.1, read as the reverse complement.
CAACGGGAACCAGACGGGGCAGCCGGTATCTGCCGCCGCGTCCAGCGTGTTGTTTCAACAGGGCGGCACCAATGCGCGGGAGGCGACCGGAAGCGGCAACTCCGGCAACAATTCGGACACCGGCACGATCAACGTGTCCTTTGCCCAGCCGGTAACCTCCGTCGTTTTCAGCTATGGGAATGCTCCCCTGCAAAGCGGCGAAACGGCGACGGGACAGCAGGCGGTCGGCATAAGCGGCGTCAGCTATTGCCCGATGCCGCAGATCGCGGTCAGCAAGAGTTCGACGCCGGTGACCGGAAGCCTGGGCGCTTACAACCTGCCGGACAACGAAGTTATCTATACTCTCACCGTCACCAACACTGGCGGCAGCTCGGTCGATGCGGCCTCGCTGCTGCTGCTCGACCAATTGCCCGCAACGCTGGATTTCCGCAACCAGCCATTCGACGACACCACCACGCTGCCGGTGAAACTGACCGCGACCGGCGCAGTGACCCTGACGGCGAGCAGTGTCACGTACCAGCAGCGAGGCGGTTCGACCTACACCTATACGCCCACCGCCGGTTTCGACCCGCAGGTCGGCGCCCTGCGCATCGTGCCGCAAGGGGAACTGGGCGCCAATGCTTCACTGATGCTGCAATTCCGCGCCCGCATCCGGTAGCGGCGGTCCGCTACCAACGAGCGCCGCCCAGAGCGGCCGACCAGCCTGCGAGCGCCGCTGTCCCGCCTGTTCCAGGCTGGAAGGTGGCGGACACATGAACGAGTCCGAGTGGGCTACTGCGCGAATAGCCGAAGGTCATCTGCGGATCGAAACGGCCGCGCAGGTTAGCGGCGGCGTCGTGATGAATCAGGGTGCGGGTCAGTCGATCAAAATTTGCTGGCATGCGGAACGAAGCCTGACCGGCCGTTATGGCGAGCGGCTGAGAAAGCTTTGCCCAAAGGAATCCATCCGCCCAAGCGGCACGCGCAGTCAGGTTGAACTGTCCGCTGGCCACTGCACTTACTTCCCGGAGCAGCAGGTCGTCGGCCAGCTTGATGCGGGAAAGGCCGACAAATGCCTCTGCATCCAACAGCCATCCCGCTCCTCCTGTCTGCGCGCCGCCGGCCAGGAACACAGTTTGCGCACCATCGCCGAAGCGCAGCGGACCGCTACCCACGGGGGTGCCGAATACCGCCCCGGCTTCATCTGCCAGCCCGGTCTGAATATAGGCGGACTGGCCACTCAAGCGGGCAGTGACGGCATGAATGCGCCGGTTGTGCGACCGCCCGAAATGCGTCTCCACCGAAAGCAGGTGATCCTGCAGCGGCAAGAGAATGCCCACACGTTTGCTGGCGCCGTTGAGGTAGGGGTGCCCGTCACGATCGCGCCGAATAGTTGCGAAGGCGGTTGGCCTGCCACCCGTTGGGAGCCGGAATGCGCCTGCTGCAAAGCGTTGCGGCTGAGCGGCAGGCCATGTCTGCGACTGCATCAGCGGTGCGTCCGCATCACCCGTCAGCCAGGGCGATGTTTTCAGCTGTGCAGTTGCCGGGTCGATAGCTGGCGCGGCGGGCCGCAATTGCACCACCGATCCCGACAGATCGGCGGCAAAATCGCGCCCGAACCGGTCAAGGAGAACCGCGTGGCCTAAGCTTGCCCGGATGGCGGCGGCACCGAAGGCGTTGCTGATCAACATGTGCGATCCACCCAGTGCCCTTACCGTCCTGCCGTTCGACAGCACGGGATCGACGGGAGAGAGTGCGGCCTGCACGTCGATCAGCCCGGCTCCGTAGATCGGATCGAGGCCCGGTGCCCCCAGATCGCGCGCTGTGCGAAGGATGATGTTGCCCGCGTCCGCACCGGTCAGCTGCGGCCATTTCGACATGATCAAGGCCGCCAAGGCGCTGGCCTGTGGAGCGGCGGAACTTGTCCCGGAAAAGCGGATGATCGCACCATCGGAACCTTGGGTGATGTTTTCCCCCATGGCCATCACGCAGCGATCCATGACGCTGCCGCAGTGATTGGCGTAAGGTGCGACTATCACGCCGTCACCGTGCTGGACCAGCGCCGACACGAACAGCCAGCTCGATCGGTTCGTCTGCGTCACTTCGGCCAGCTCAGTCGGCTCCGGCGCGCCGCCGTTGCCGGTGGACTGCACCAGCAGCCCACCTTTGCTGCCGAAATAGTCAACGGCAGCGGCGAAGTCGGACGGCGCGTCGCCGCGGTTGCTTCTCCCGATGGAACGGTTCACGATCAACACCCCGTGATCGGCGGCATGGCGCAGGGCCGAGGCCATGCCTTCGCCCAGCCGTGCCGAGCCATCCGGCAGCACGTAATCCACCCGCAGCGACACCACCTTCGCACCGGGCGCCACGCCCTGTATCCCGAGACCGTCATTGCGCCCCGCTATGATGGCCGCAACCGGGGTTCCGTGATCTGATCGGGCATCTCCGACACTGCCTCTCGCCATGCGGCCGCCGGCAACGTCATGGATCGTGCCGAAATCCCTGCTCAAGCCGGAAATCTGGCCGGCGAGTTCAGGGACTTCGGCAATCCCGTTGTCCATCACGCCGACCAGCACTCCTGTACCGTCGTACCCTTGGTTGAGCGCGTACAATGCGCCGATGACTTCGGCTGCGAAGTAGTTGGCGCGGTATTCCTCGTCATCGGCTGCCGACCGGCGCTGCTGCGGAGCGGCGGGAACGGCAACGGGCTGGCGCGGGTCCGGCACTGCGACAGCGGGCGCAGGGGGCGCAGCTATGGCCGGCGTTGCCGTCGAGGGCGGCAGTGGCGGGGGCGGCATGGCGGCGGGCCGGTCCCCGCCGCCCCCGCCACAGGCGGACAGCGCGAGAGCGGCGGCTCCGCCAAGGCAGGAGCGCGGATGCGGGATGGCTACGTGATCAGGCACCTCAAACCTCCGCGGTGGCAGACAGCTGCTCCAGGCGCAGCGCCGCCATCCAAGCGGCAGAGCTTCAACAAAGCGCTGCGCCTGCCATCCGTATTGTTGCGGCGGTGCCAATGACTGTGGCCGAGCGAGCTATTGTTGCCTTGACCGCAGCGGACGCCGCTCTAGGCTGCGCGGGATCAACGTCTGGTCGAGAGAAGAACAAGCAACATGAAAACATCTCTTTACAGCGCCCTGGCGCTTGCCCTGTGCGCACATGCGGCCCATGCCCAGCAGAGCCAGCCGCTGCCGCCCGTCGCAGAGACGCAGACCACTGAAGACGCCATCATCAGCCAGAACGCGCAGACGCCCGAGCCGCCTGCTCTGGTAGGAACCGCTGCCGCGCCGACGTCCGCCGACCAGACCAAGTGGGACGTCAACAATCCGCGCGGCCTCACCTTGCGCGAAGTCGCGATCGACACGGACGAGGGAACCTGGATGAACGTGGATGTGTCGCCGGATGGGCGAACCATCGCGTTTGACATGCTCGGCGACATCTACACCATGCCGATCACCGGCGGCGCGCCAACGCGGATCGCCGACGGCCTGGCTTACGAACATCAGCCCCGCTTCTCACCGGACGGGCGACGGATCGCCTTCACTTCGGACCGGGGTGGCGGCGACAACATCTGGGTGATGAACGTCGACGGGTCGGACAAGCGACAGGTGACGAAGGAGGATTTCCGCCTCCTCAACCAGCCGACCTGGTCGCCGGACGGCCGGTTCATCGCGGCCAAGAAGCACTTCACCACCGGCCGTTCGCTGGGCACTGGCGAGGTGTGGCTGTACCATGTCAGCGGCGGGGCCGGCGTACCGCTGGTCAAGCGGGCAAGCGAGGTGCTGCAAAAGGAACTGGGCGAACCGATCTACGCGCCCGATGGCAACGCCATCTATTACGTGCGCAACACATCGTCCGGTCCGATCTTCGAGTATGCGCAGAATTCACGCAGCGGCATTTTCGACATCGAACGCTATGATCTGAATACGGGAACGGTGACGACGGCGGTTTCGGGGGCTGGCGGCGCGGTACGGCCCACCCCTTCGCCAGATGGCAGAGCGCTCGCCTTCGTGCGGCGCGACAACAACGTTACCAGCCTGTATGTAAAGGATCTGGCCACCGGTGCCGAGCGCAAGATCTTCGCGCCGCTGGACCGCGATGTGCAGGAAACCTGGGCAGTCACGGGGGTTTACCCGAACATCGCCTGGACGCCTGACAATCGCAGCCTGGTGTTCTGGGCGGGAGGCAAGCTGAACCGGGTGAACGCCGATGGCCGCGCACATTCGGTCATCCCCTTTCAGGTACGCGACACACGGGTCGTTGCCGACGCCACACACCCGGCGGTGGAGGTCGCGCCGGACACGATAACCACGCAGATGCCCCGCTGGGCCAGCGTTTCGCCCGATGGACGCACAGTGGTTTTCGAAAGCCTGGGCAAGCTGTACACGAAGCCTGCAGCCGGAGGCGAGGCCCGGCGGCTGGTGACGAACTCCGGCGATGCAATGGAGGCATGGCCAAGCTGGTCGCGCGACGGGCGCAGCGTGGTGTTCGTGTCGTGGACGGACGCCGGGCTCGGCGTGGTGAAAACCGTTCCCGCGCGTGGCGGCAACGCAACCGCTGTTACGCAGACGCCGGGACACTACGCCAATCCCCGTTTGTCCCCCGACGGCCGGACCATTGCATTCGAACAGCGCGAAGGCGGCTATCTCACCGCCGCGCGCGGGGGCGGCAACCCCGGCATCTATCTCGTCGATGCGAACGGCAGCAATCAGCGCCGTTTGCCCGTCAGCGGCACCAATCCGCAATGGGGCGAGGGCAGCGGCCGCCTGTTCTTCATCGGATCGGACGCGGGCAAGGCGCGGCTTGTCAGCACTGACCTTGCCGGGGGCAACGAGCGGGTTCATGCCACCGGCGAGTTGGTCAACGACTTCTCCGTGTCGCCCGATGGACGCTTCCTGGCGTTTCGCCAGAACTATCAGGCGTTCGTAACACCGCTGATGCCCGGTACGCAGGACGTGGCGCTGTCCCCCGACAGCACCGCGCTTCCGGTGACGCGGGTGAGCGACGACGGCGCGGACTTCATCAACTGGTCGAGCAACGGACAGCGGCTGCACTGGAGTCTCGGTCCGACGCTCTATACCGCCGCCGTGGAACAGCTGTTCCCGTCCGCCCCCGCGCCTGCCGGTGCGGCTGCACCCAAGTTCATTCCCCCGACGACCGGAAACTCCCTGGCGATGACCCTGCCGGCGGACAAGCCGCGCGGCGATGTACTGCTGACGGGTGCGCGCATCATCACCATGTCGGGCGCCGATGGCGGAGTCATCGAAGTGGGCGACATCCTGATCCAGGGCGACCGCATCGTCGCCCTGGGCGCTAGTGGCACCCTGACCGTCCCAGCCGGCGCAACGCGGGTCGATGTAGGCGGCAAGACGATCATGCCCGGCATTATCGACGGCCATGCGCATGGACCGCAGGGCGCGGATGACCTCATCCCGCAGCAGAACTGGTCCGCGATTGCCAATCTGGCGCTGGGCACGACAACTATTCACGACCCCTCCTCCAGCGCCAGAGAGATCTTTCCGGCCGCTGAAATGCAGCGCGCCGGGACGATCCTTGCGCCGCGCATCTTCTCCACCGGAGAGATCATCTATGGTGCCAAGGCAGCACGTGTGTATGCCGAGATCGACAGCTACGAAGACGCGCTCGACAGCGTGCGCCGCCTGAAGGCTCAAGGCGCGCGGTCGGTCAAGAACTATAACCAGCCGCGCCGTGACCAGCGCCAGATGGTCACCGCCGCGGCTCAAGCCGAAAACATGCTCGTCGTGCCGGAAGGCGGTTCCCTGTGGACCATGGACGTCAGCCTGATCCAGGATGGTAACTCCACCATCGAACACAATGTGCCGGGCGAGGTGTTCTATGACGACCTGCTCGACCTGTGGACGCAAACGAAGGTCGCCTACAACCCGACGCTGGTCGTCGCCTATGGCGGGCTCGCCGGCGATCCGTACTGGCGACAGCACACGAACGTCTGGGAACATCCCATACTGCGGCGGCATGAGCCCACCGCCCTGCTGCTGGCCAACAACGTCCGGCGCTCAATGGCTCCCGAAGAAGACTACATCGACGATGAAGCTGCCAGAGAGGCGCTGAAACTTGCGCGCCGGGGCGTCGACGTTGCGATCGGCGGGCATGGACAGCAGGCCGGCCTCGCCGCGCACTGGGAAATCTGGAGCCTGGCACGCGGGGGTGCTACCCCGGTCGAGGCGCTGGCCGCGGCGACGATCATGCCGGCGCGCGCTTATGGCTATGACCGTGACATCGGCTCGCTTGAAGTGGGCAAGCTCGCCGACCTGGTGGTGCTGGACGCCAACCCGCTGGAGAACATCCGCGACACGGACAAGGTGCACAGGGTGATGCTGGGGGGAAGGCTTTATGACCCGCTCACCATGAACGAGGTGACGACCGGAGATCGGCGGCGTGCACCATACTGGTGGGAAACGGAAGGCAGCGGTGATGGCGCGGGCGCGCGGATGACGCGCGGGCATGGGCACTGATCACGCCGCGCAACGGGCCGCGGACAGGGCGGGAGGCTGCGTGCCGCCCGCCTTCGGGCAGCATACCGGAGCGGGACGACCGTGCCGCTTCAAAGGTTTGCAGTGGAGGCCGCGCACCTGGAGCGAACAGCGTCACCAGACTTTCATGTTCCGCCGCTAGAGGTGTCCAGTATTACATCCATCGTCCGCAACATTGCTGCCGACGACGCTCTGGAAATCCGGTGCGCGGCGACGGGAACAGCTTGGCGACGCTGGTGCAGCAACAAGCTCAGGACCGACCAAGATGTTGATTTCTCCTGCTCAGACTCGCCGCCGCTTCCTCGGGACAGCCGCGGCTGCCTTCGGCGCGCTGGTCGCCAGCGGATGCCGGATGGCGCGCTCCGGGCCGCTGGTGGCAGATGCTAATTTCTATGGCCCGCTCATGCCCGATCCCGCTGGCGTGCTCGATCTGCCGGCCGGCTTTACCTACCGGGTTCTCTCGCGTCTGAACCAGCCGATGAACGATGGCGAGCGGGTGCCCGACAAGGCCGACGGCATGGGTTGTTTCGACCTTGGCAGCGGCAGGATCGCGCTTGTACGCAACCACGAACTCAGCGCACGGGACCAGGCAGGCGGAACTTTGGCGAGCGGCTATGCAACCGCCGCAGATGGCCGGGTTCTGCCTGGCGGCACGACCACCATCGTTCTGGACGCCAGCACTCTGGCGGTCGAGCGGCAGTTTCGCAGTCTGGCTGGCACCATTCGCAACTGTTCGGGCGGGGTGACGCCATGGGGCAGCTGGCTGACCTGTGAAGAGCCGGGCGGATCGGTTTTGTCACAAGCTCCCGATCACGGGTACGTTTTTGAAGTGCCCGCTGCCGCCACCGGTCTGGTCGATCCCGTCCCGCTCAAAGCGATGGGCCGCTTCAATCACGAGGCCGCCTGCGTCGACCCCGTGACGGGCATCGTCTATCTGACCGAGGACCGGGATGACGGCGTCCTTTACCGCTTTGTGCCCCGCGCCCCCGGCCGCCTCGCTGAAGGGGGACGACTTCAGGCGTTGCGCGTCACCGGAGGGCTGGCCGACAGCCGGAATTGGGGGGCAGCCGTGCTGCCGGTCGGACAGCGGCTGGAAGCACGATGGATTGACCTTGACGATCCCGAGGCGCCGAAGGACGACCTGCGCCTTCGCGCCGCGGCGCAGGGTGCGCTGCTGGTCGCGCGGGGCGAAGGCATTCACTGGGGCACCGACGAGTTGTACATCTGCTCCACCAACGGCGGAGCCGCAGAGTGCGGGCAAATTTTCAAGCTGGTGCCGGGCAGGGGTCAGCGACCGGATATGCTTGAACTGTTTTTTGAGTCGACCAGCCCGGTGCAGTTCAATTACGGCGACAACCTGACCGTTGCACCGAACGGACACCTGATCGTTTGCGAAGACCAGTACAGCGAGGCGGTGGACAATCACCTGCGCGGCATAACGCCAGCGGGGCTGCCCTATACGTTCGGCCGCTTGCGCATGCAGACCGAATTGGCAGGCGGGTGTTTTTCGCCTGATGGAAAATGGTTCTTCGTCAACGCCTACAGCCCCACGCTGACTTTGGCGGTAACCGGACCTTGGTAACCGGGGCTCGGGGGGAAACCGCCACTGCTGCCATTCGTTGAAAGTCATAGACGATCACTAACGGGGAAAAGATCATGGGATCATCCGGCGATAATTCGAAAACCGCCTTGGTGCAGGCGCTGAATGGCGCGCTGGCCGACCATCTGGCGCTCTACGTGAAGACTAAGAACTTTCACTGGCACGTGTACGGTCCGCGCTTTCGCGACCTGCACCTTCTGTTCGACGAACAGGCAAAGCAGCTGATCGGGCTGGTCGACATCATCGGTGAGCGGGTGCGCAAGAACGGGGAAAAGACGCTTACTTCGATTGGTTCTGTTGCCGCGCATACCCGTATAGCCGACGAGGATGACGCCGAACTGCCGCCGCAAAAGATGGTGGAGGAGCTGGTGACGGCGAACCGCAAGCTGCACGAGCGGCTGGTCGAAGTGAAGCTGGCCAGCGAAGAGGCCGATGATTACGCCACCAACGGCATGGTCGATGACTGGATCGATCAGACGGAAGAGCGGATCTGGTTCCTGTCGCAGAACCTGAAGTGAGCGCGACGCCGACCATTGTCGAAAACGCTTCTTCCGATCAGATTGCCGACTGGCTGAGCGAGCGGATCGGGCAGCGGCTTGCCAGCCGCTCAGCACCTGTGGCGATCACGGTTCCAGGCGGTGCGACGCCGTTTCCCATTCTGGAGCGGCTGGTGGAGCGGGGGGTTGCGATGGATCGTCTGCTGGTCTGGTCCAACGACGACAGGGAAGTCGCAGAGGACCATGAGGCCAGCAATACCGGGCGGATCCGCCGCCTGCTGGAACCGGCGGGAGCGGAGGTGGTGACGCTTTCGATCATGGAGCAGGTGCCGCGGTTCGACCTCGTCTGGCTGGGTATGGGGGCAGACGGCCACATCGCGTCCCTGTTTCCGAACACCGATCCCACGGTGGACGATACGCAGCGCATCCGGCGGGTCACGCCCGACCCGCTCCCACCGGACGCGCCGTTCAATCGGATCACCCTGACCCTGCCCGCGCTGCTCAACAGTGACGAAATCGTTTTCGTGATCAAGGGCGAGGACAAGCGCGCCGTGTTTGACGCGGCGGCGGCAGGTGAAAACGACCTGCCGGTCGCTCGCCTGCTGGCGGCCGCAACGCAGCCGGTCACATGTTTCGCCTGATCCCGCGACCGCTTCACCGTTTGCTGCTGCGGGGCGCGGATCGCGCTCGCCGGGTGGCCTTCCGCATCCTGCGACCTCACCTGCGCAGCGTATCGGTTATCGGCACCACGCCAGATGAGCGCCTCTTGCTGGTCCGTCTTACCTATGGCGCGCGCAAGTGGACCTTTCCTGGCGGCGGGATCAGGCGCGGCGAGACGCCGGAGAGCGCCGCCCGGCGCGAATTGCGGGAAGAGACGGGCTGCGAGGTCGATGGCCTCCGCCTCGTCTGCAGTTTCGAGGAACAGGTGCTCGGCACTAGCTCTACGGCGTGGCTGTACACCGGCAACCTTTTATCCCTTCCCAAGGCAGATGAGCGGGAAGTTGCCGAAGCGCGCCTGTTTCCGCGCCATTCACTCCCCGAACCGCTCAGTGCCCGCACGGCCCGGCGGCTGGAACTGTGGCGCCAGGACCGGGGGCGCGAACGCCAAAGCTAGAGCAGGGAAAGCTGCGCTGCCCGTGCGGACTTCTCCTTGCGGGTGCCCGGCTCTACGCCTTCCAGCGACGACAGTGTCATCCCCATCAGCCTGACTGGCAGCGGCAGGGGCAGCATCTCTTCAAGCAGTGCGTGGCCGATGGCGGTGAATTCCGCCTTGCCAGTCACGAGGTGCGACAGGGAGCGGGCGCGGGTCACGAGCTGGAAGTCATTGTACTTGAGCTTCAGCGTTACGGTCCGCCCGCGCGCGCCATTGCGTTCGATGCGTTCCCACACAATGTCAGCGATCTGGTCGAGCGTCGCATGGAGAGTGGAGCCGCCCGAAAGGTCTTCGCCAAAGGTGCGTTCGCCGCCTACGGATTTGCGAACGCGGCTGGAACGAACGGGCCGGTGGTCGACACCGCGTGCCGCATGGAACAGGTATTCGGCGAAGCTGCCGAAATTGGCGCGCAGAAACGGCATGTCCTTTCCGGCGAGGTCCGCTCCGGTCCGGATGCCGAGCCGATGCATCTTCTCCTCTCCGCGCGGACCTACGCCGTGAAAGCGGCGAATGGGCAGGCCCTGCACGAACGCGGCACCTTCGCCCGGCCGGATGACACAGATGCCGTCGGGCTTGTTCTGGTCGCTGGCCAGCTTGGCGAGGAACTTGTTGTAGCTGACCCCGGCGCTGGCGGTGAGCTGCGTTTCGGCGCGGATGGCGCGGCGGATCAGCTGTGCGATCTGTGTCGCAGATCCAATCCCCTGCTGGTCGTGGGTAACGTCCAGATATGCCTCGTCCAGGCTCAGCGGCTCAATCTGGTCGGTGTATCGCTCGAAGATGGCGCGTATCTGCACCGAGACCGCGCGATAGACGTCGAACCGGCTCTTGCAGAACACAAGATCGGGGCAAAGCCGTTTGGCCGTCACCGACGGCATGGCGGAACGCACGCCGAAACGCCGCGCTTCGTAACTGGCAGCAGCGACGACCCCCCGCCCGGTCGACCCGCCTACGGCGACGGGCAGGCCGCGCAAGGCGGGGTTGTCGCGCTGCTCGACGGAGGCGAAGAAGGCGTCCATGTCGATGTGGATGATCTTGCGCAATGCTGCGTTCGCCACCACTTCCGCCTCGACCGCGCTCATCACCGGAACACTTATAGAACAAGGTCGCACCTGATGGAACAGGGTGGGGCAGGGAACATTTTGTGCAGATGCTAACACGGGCGGCGCCGGACAGATCAGCCAACTCCGTTTCGCCGCGCGGGGGCATTGGAGAGCGATCGCTCATCTTCATGATGGCGTTCCTGATGGCGTTGAATGCTTATGGCATCGATGCGATGCTGCCCGCGCTGGACGAACTTGCGGCCGATCTGGGCGCGGCGGGGAACAGCCGGCAATTCGTGATCGGCGCCTACCTCATCTCGGCAGGTTTAGGCGCCCTGGTTCCCGGGAGTTTTGCCGACAGATACGGGCGCCGGCCGGTGCTGTTCGTCGGTTTGTTCGCCTATATCGCATTTTCCGCTGCCTGCTCGGTGGTGGAGGATTTCACCACCCTGGTTGCGCTCCGCGCCCTACAGGGTTTCAGTGCCGCCGCGATCATCGCGTTGCCGCCTGCCATCATCCGTGACCGGGTTGGCGGGGACAAGATGGCACGGATGATGAGCACGATCTTCGTCATTTTCCTGATCGTGCCAGCGATCGCGCCAACCATCGGGCAGGGTATCGTGCAGGTAACCGGCAACTGGCGCTGGATCTTCGTCAGCATGGCGGCGGCCGGCTGCGTCATGGCAATATGGGTATACCGCGAACTGCCCGAAACGCTGGAGGAGGCGAACCGCCAACCTATCCGGGTGGGCATCATAGCGCGCAACATGACCCACTCCGTCACCCTGCGCGAGACGATCGGTTACACGCTTGGCAGTGCGCTGGTGTTCGGGGGACTGTTCGGGTTCATCAACTCCTCGCAGCAACTGATCGGTGAATCCTTCGGCGCGGGAGACAAGTTTCCCTACATCTTTGCCTTCTGCGCGGCGTGCATGTCGATTGCCAACCTCGCCAACAGCCGCATCGTGGAGCGGTTCGGCGCCCGGCGGGTCAGCCACACCGCGCTGTTCGCCTTCATCGCCGTGGCGGGGGCGCAGCTGTTCTTCGCAATGGACCCGGATGAAACCCTGTGGACGTTTGTCCCGCTGATGGCGGCGAACATGGCGCTGCTCGGGTTTATCGGGGCCAACTTCGGCTCAATCGCCATGCAGCCGTTCCACCATATCGCCGGGGCGGCGAGTTCGGCGCAGAGCTTCCTGCGCCTGACCACAGGCGCGGCGCTGGGCGCCCTCATCGGCTTCCTGTATGACGGAACCGCGCGCCCGCTGGCGTCGGCGCTGCTGATTACCGCGGTCGCCAGCCTCGTCTTTGTGTTGTTCTCCGAACGAGGCGAGTTGTTCGGTGCGCCTGATCCGGACGATGTGGAGGACGGGGTCGAGGGAGCGCCGGTACGCTAAACGCCAAGCCGGTGCGGCTTCTACTCCGCGGACGGTACCACCACCGCCAGCAGCGCCTCGACCTGCACCTGGCTGCCTTCGGCCGCCTTCAGTTCTGTCACCGTCCCATCGAAAGGCGCGGTGAGGGCATGCTCCATCTTCATCGCCTCGAGCACCATCAGCCGCTGCCCGGCGGTAACGTCCTGCCCTTCCGCGACGTCGACTGCGATGACCTTGCCCGGCATCGGCGCGATAATAGCGCCGTCGGCGGCGGAGGCTTGGCCGGTCCCGTGCTTGGCTAGCGAAATCGCATACCCTTCGCCGTTTTCGAACCAGGTGAACCCGGTATCGCTCCGCTCAAAGCCTGTTCCATGCGGCACCGGAACGGACGCCATGTCGTCGACCCAATCAACCTCATGGGCCAGTCCATCGACATAGATCGTCGTGCTGCGTTTGGGGTGGGCGTTCAGTCGGATGCCCTGCATCCGCTCACCGCCACCGAACCACGTAGGGGTGGCGCGTTGAAAGTCCTGCCGGAGAAGCTTCATCGCGTTCGCGAGAGAAGTTCGTGACAGCGGCGGCTTATCGGCAAGTTCTGGATGGTTGCCCAGCAATGCCGTAGTCATCGTCCCAGCCACGAACGCATCAAGCGCCAGTACGCGATGCAGGAAGGCCGCATTGGTCCTGACAGGCTGGATGCGGATGTCGGCTATAGCCGCCTGCAGAGTTTGGATCGCCTCTCCGCGATCACTTTCTCGCACGATGACCTTGGCAATCATGGGATCGTAGAACGGAGTGATCTCGTCGCCCTGACGAACGCCCGTGTCGATACGGGTGTCATCGCGGTGTGTCGGGACATCGAACGTCTCGAGCGCGCCAATGCTTGGCAGGAAGCCCGTTGCCGGGTCTTCCGCATAGAGCCGCGCCTCGATGGCGTGGCCGTTGATCGACAGCTCCTCCTGCCGCTTGGGCAGCGGCTCGCCGCTTGCGACCCGTAGCTGCCATTCGACCAGATCGACCCCGGTTATTTCCTCGGTGACGGGGTGTTCGACTTGCAGCCGGGTGTTCATCTCCATGAAGAAGATGCGGTCGGCGCGCAGGCCTTCGCTGGCATCGGCGATGAATTCGATCGTGCCCGCGCCCTCGTAATCGACCGCCTTGGCCGCGCGCACGGCGGCGGCGCAGATGGCCTCGCGGGTGGCTTCGTCCATGCCGGGGGCGGGCGCTTCCTCGATGACCTTCTGGTGGCGGCGTTGCAGGGAGCAGTCGCGCTCGAACAGGTGGACCACGGTGCCGTGGCTGTCGCCGAACACCTGCACCTCGATATGGCGGGGCGAGGTGATCCACTTTTCCAGCAAAACCTCGTCGTTGCCGAAGCTTGCGCGCGCCTCGCGCCGGCAGGACTCCAGCGCGGCGTCGAACTCGGCGGCGCTATCGACCTTGCGCATCCCCTTGCCCCCGCCGCCCGCGACCGCCTTGATGAGGACGGGATACCCTATGACCTCGGCCTCCGCCGTAAGCCGTTCGGCCGACTGGTCCGCGCCGTCATAGCCCGGCGTCACCGGTACGCCAGCGCGGCGCATCAACTGCTTGGCCGCGTCCTTCAACCCCATCGCGCGAATGCTTGCGGGCTTGGGGCCGACCCAGATCAGCCCCGCGTCGATCACGGCCTGTGCGAAGTCGGCGTTCTCGGAGAGGAAGCCATAGCCCGGATGGATCGCATCCGCGCCGGTCTGCTGCGCCGCCGCGATGATCTTCGCGCCCACCAGGTAGCTCTCGGCAGCGGGCGAGGGACCGATATGGACCGCTTCGTCCGCTGAACGCGCGTGCAGCGCCTTGGCATCGGCATCGGAATAGACCGCAACCGTTGCAACGCCCATCGAACGGGCAGTGCGGATGATGCGGCAGGCGATCTCGCCCCGATTGGCGATGAGGAGTTTGCGGATCATTCCGTGCCACTAAGGAGGTGCGACGGAAAAGAAAACCGCCCGCCGCAGGAGCCCAGTGGAACCCGGACGGGAGGAAGTATCGGCGGCCCACAGCGCGACACAGGCATGCGACTGGCTCAGCCCGTCAGCGTGATTACCGCAGGCTTACCAGCCCTTCATCGGCTGCAGCTTGTCCCGCGTCCATCGGGGCATTGGTTCGGGCCGCTCGGGCCGGTTCCACAACGCCTCCACGAACGCCGCCGCCACATGGCCCAGCTTTGCCGGCTTGCTTACCACCACACGCCGGTCCCATGCGTTCTGTCCGCGGGCGAGCACCTTGTGGCCGATCGCGCCGTAAATCCGCGCGGCGGACAGCACGGCCCAGCGTTGCCGGAACTTGAGCTTTCGCGCGCCATACCGCGCCGCCGCGATGTGCTGGTCCATCATGCCGATCATCCGGGGCATGATGGAGGCGAGCACGAAGCGGTTCTCCGGACGGGCGTGCTGACCGGGAGCGAGATCCGCCTCTGCCAGCCATTCCTGCGGCAGATAGCAACGGCCCGCCGCATCATCCTCCACGATGTCGCGGGCGATGTTGGCCAGCTGGAACGCCAGGCCGAGATCACACGCCCGATCATAGGTGTCGAAATCCTCGCCCGGCACACCCATGACCCGCGCCATCATCACCCCCACCGCACCCGCGACGTGATAGCAATAGCGCATGGTGTCACCCTCGGACCGGGGCTGCCAGCCGGTCGCGTCCAACGCGAACCCGCCGATCACGTCATCCACCATCTCGCGCGTGATGCCGCATTCCGCGGCAACCACGCCCAGCCCGTCGAAGGCGGGATCGGCGGTCGGCAACCCATCGAGCGCGCGGCGGGTCAGAACGCGGATGGCCTGCACCCGGTCTTCCTGGTTCTTGGCGTTGCCCAGTGTCCCGCCCATGTGCTGATCGTCGGCGATGTCGTCGCACCGGCGGCACCAGGCGTACAGCAGCCAGACCTGTTCGCGCGTAGGCCGATCGAACAGTTTGGAAGCGAGTGAAAAGGATCGCGAACCTTCCTTGATCGCGTCCTCCGCCTTCCAGATCAGCGCATCCCGGTCGCGCCCACCGCCTGCACGGGCAGGGGTTTCGCGCAGCACACGCGAGGGCGCGAGCATCCGGGGGGTGCCGGCCGGGGTATTCACAGTTCGCTCGCCTCCATCTGGAAGATCGGCCGGTGCGGTTGGTGTGCGGCCATGCGGTCCAATAGCTCGCCCAAGCTGTCCGCCACCTTGATGATTTCCTGATGAGCGGGGCGCACGAACCCCACCTCGGCCATGTGCCGGTTGAAGGCGATGAGGTGGTCGAAGAAGCCGAACGTGTTGAGCAGGCCGACAGGTTTCGAGTGATAGCCGAGCTGCGCCCAGCTTACCGCTTCCCACAATTCATCCATGGTGCCCACGCCGCCGGGGAGCGTGATGAAGCCATCCGACAGGTCGGTGAACAGCTTCTTACGCTCGTGCATGCCGCTGACGAGGTGCAGTTGGGTGCAATCGGTGTTGGCCACCTCGCTGCCCGCCAGCGCTTCGGGAATGACGCCGATGACCTCCCCCCCGGCATTCAGGGCGCCGCCCGCCACCGCGCCCATCAGGCCCAGCCTGCCGCCGCCATACACCACCCCGATGTTCCGGCGCGCGAGTTCGGCCCCCACGTCGCGCGCAAGCATCATGTAGCGTGCATCGGCTGGCGTTGCCGAACCGCAGTAAATGGCAAGACGCCGCATCGTCATTGAACCAGATCCTCCACCATCAGCTTGGCCGTCGCCTTGGCGCTACCCACTACGCCGGGAATACCTGCGCCTGGGTGGGTTCCTGCACCAACAAGGTAAAAATTCTCGATAACGCTGTCCCGGTTGTGACCGCGGAACCACGCGCTCTGCCACAGGACCGGCTCGAGCGAGAACGCGCTGCCGACGTGGGCATTGAGATCCTGCGCGAAATCCTTGGGCGCGTAGGAGAACTTGGTGACGATCCGTTCGTGGATGTCCGGGATGAGGCGGCGGCCAACTTCGTCCAAAATCCGCTTTTCCAGCACGGGGCCGACCTCGTCCCAATCGATCGTCAGCTTGCCCATATGGGCCACCGGCACCAGGGCGTAGAACGTGCTCATCCCCTCCGGCGCCATGGACGGGTCGGTGACGGTCGGATGATGCAGATAGATCGAGAAGTCTTCCGGCAGAACGCCATGGGTATAGATATCGTCGAGCAGCCCTTTGTAGCGCGGCCCGAACAGGATCATGTGGTGCGGGATACCCGGCCAGGTTCCTTTGAGGCCAAAGTGAACCACGAACAGGCTGGGGGAATAGGTCTTGCGTTTCAGAGTGCGGGCGTAGGATTTGCCGCGTTGCGTATCGCCCAGCAGGTCGCGGTAGGAATGCATGATGTCCGCATTACTGGCAACGGCATCGAACCGCTCCTTCCAGCCCGAGGCGGTTTTCACCTGCTGCGCGCGGCTGCCCAGAGTTTCGATAGAGACCACCGGGTCGCCCAGCCTGAAGGTGCCGCCCAGCCGTTCGAAATGACGGATCATGCCGGCAACCAGCCGGTTGGTGCCGCCCTTGGCCCACCATACGCCGCCATCCTTTTCAAGCTTGTGGATGAGGGCGTAGATGGCGCTGGTCTTCATCGGATTGCCGCCGACCAGCAGCGTGTGAAAACTCAGCGCTTCGCGCAGGCGTTCATTCTCCACGAAGCTGGACACCATCGAATAGACGGAGCGGTAAGCCTGGTTCTTGGCCAGCGCGGGCGCCGCCTTGAGCATGGATTTGAAGTCGAGGAACGGCACGTGACCCAGCTTCACGTAACCTTCACGCCAAACCTCCTCCGAATAGGCCAGAAACCGCTGATACCCGGCGTTGTCAGCGGGGTTCAGCTTGGCGATCTCGGCATGCAATTGGGCTTCGTCGTTGGAGTAGTCAAAATTTGTCCCGTCCGGCCAATTCAGCCGGTAAAACGGTTTCACTTCAATCAATTCGACATCTTCGGCCATGTCATGCCCAGACAGCGCCCACAATTCCCGCAGGCAGTCGGGATCGGTGATGACGGTGGGGCCAGCGTCGAAGGTGAACCCGTCCCGCTCCCAGAAATAGGCGCGACCGCCCGGCTTGTCGCGCCCTTCGACCAGCGTGGTCGCGATGCCCGCACTCTGCAGCCGGATGGCCAGGGCAAGGCCGCCGAAGCCCGCCCCGATGACGCAGGCACGCTTGCGGGAAGAGGTGTCGTTCGCCTGACTGGCGCTGTCCGGCGAGCGGCTGATGCGGGTGGCCGCGAGAGTGTCAGACATGAAACTGTTCCGATCTATCAACTAGGGATGGGGCGACTAGGGGTGGGGACTGACTGGCTATGGCCTGGAGGGCGCGTGTAATCCGCACCGGCGGCTTGCCCGCCAGGACGCGGGCACGGTCGGGCCATGTGGACCGGGCGGCATAGAAGCGTTCGATCAGCGGCTCCGACAGACGATAGAAGCGCTGGAACACGCGATACCGTTCTGCCGGGTTGGCCGCGCCAAACAGCATTTGGCCCAGCAGGCGGTAGAAACCGGTCGCGTGCCAGTGCCGCTGCGCTTCCCTTTCAAGCAAGCTCGCCAATGAAACATCCTCCCTGTCGACAGCCTGCGCGACGAGATTGGCGATGCGGACCGCCTGGGGCAGGGTGTAGCTCGTCAGAGGATGGACGAAACCCCCGCGAGCACCGGCAACGGCGACCCCGGAGGTGCGCTGCGCCGCCTGGAAGGCCGCGAAGTCGCCGCCGGTTATGACCGGCAGGACACCAGTTTCTTCATCCAAGGCCCGCCCCGACCAGCCGTGTTCGCCCACGTAGTCGGCGATGCGGACCCGTAGTGCGGCTTTGTCCAGCCGGGGTGTGTCGGCGTAGTACGTGTCCTCCAGAAACAGCCTGTCAGGGCCGAGCGGCAGGAGGTACATGAAACGATAGGCGCCTTCCTGTGCTACCGTTGCATCCATGATGACGGGGCCGACCAGTCCGTGCGGGCGGTCAAGCTGCCATTCCTGGCCCAGGAACACCTGCCAGCCGCCAGTCAGCTGCGGCGCGTCCTTCAGTCCACGGCAGTCGATCACATGACGCGCGTTGATCCGTTCGCCGTCGGCCAGGGATAGGCCGGCGGCATCCAGGCTGGCAACAGGACGATGGGTCAGGATGCTGCCCTGGTTCAGTTCCCGCTCCAGCGTACGGGCGAAATCCTCGCTGGCAAGCGAGTTGTAGCTGGCGCGCAAGGTGCGGCGGTAAGCCGGGAAATGTACCTCGTAGCTGCCGGGCCACGAGGTGACCGGAAAGACGCCGATCAGCCCCTCTCCGGCTGGGTCAATATCGCTGCCGAACCAGCTCCAGCGGTGCTTGCCGCCCAACCGGTCCCCGCCTTCGATCAGCGCTATGTCGAACTGCGGATGACGCCGGGCGACAGCAAGCGCGATCAGCCCGCCCGCTAACCCCCCGCCGGCAATCGCGACATCCACACTGCGCTCGGTCATCGCTATGGCAAGTAGGGACGAAGCGGGCGAAGGGCAATCGGCAGCGCCGCCGGATTGACGCAGCGGGGCGGAACAAGCCATCAGCCGCTCGGTTGTTGAACAAACTCGGACGGGGATGAAGATGATGCGGGCGATCGGTTGGACATTTTGTGTTGGCGGCCTTGCCCTTGGGCTTGCATCGCCAGCATCGGCGCAGGACGCGAGCGTTCCTGGGACAACCGCGGATGTACCCAACGAGGCACTGGCGCAATTGCCCGGTGACACCGTGTTCGACGGAGATTACCTGACCGTGGGCTTGGGCGCAGCTTACGGGGCAAGCTATTCCGGGTCGGATGATTATATCGTCTCGGTTCTGCCGCTGGTTCAGGGCAGCATCGGTGATGTCGATCTCAACCCGCGTCCAGCGGGGCTGGCGCTGGACTTCATCCCCGACACGGCGACGGGGCCGAACTTCTCCCTAGGTGTCGTCGCCCGGCTGAACCGGGACCGGGTCAACCGCATCAAGGACGAGGTCGTCGCCGCCTACGGGGAACTCGACACCGCTATCGAAGTCGGCCCAACAGCCGGGATCAGCTTTCCCCGCCTGCTCAACCCGTTCGACAGCCTCAGCTTCAATGTCGATCTGGGGTGGGATGTGCTGGGTGCCCACAATGGCATGACCATCGCACCGTCCATCTCCTACTTCACGCCGGTCAGCCGCGCGGCGGCCGTGTCGCTTTCCCTCAGTACGAAGTATGTCGATGACGACTATGCGCAGTATTACTACTCAGTCCCCGCCGCCAACCCCGCCGTGCCTTTACAGTCCCTGCCGGCCTTCGATGCCGGCGGCGGGTTCGAGGATGTCGGCGTCAATCTCCTCGTCGGTTATGATCTCAGCGGCGATGTGACCGATGGCGGCCTGGCGCTGGTTGGTATCGGCGGGTATTCCCGGCTGCTGGGCGACGCCAAGCGCACGCCGTTCACCAGCATCCGGGGCGATGCCGACCAGTGGTTCGTCGCGGTCGGCATCGGATACACCTTCGGACTGTAGCGCGCTTTACTCTGCTACAGCTGCTCCGGCCAGGTTGAGAGCAGGACGCGGCGCGGGCATTGGGGCAGACCGGTTGCCGGTCTTGAGATAGGTGTCGAACCACTGCATCATCCGGGTGTTGTAGTCATACCGCGCGGCAGCCCTGACCAGGCCGTGCCCTTCGCCCGGATACAGAACCAGCCGCACCGGTGTTTCCGGCTTTCGCACCTTGATGTTGCGGTACAGTTCGTAGCTCTGACTGGGCGCCACCCGCGTGTCCTCTGCCCCGTGCATGATCAGGATGGGTGTTTCGGCCTTGTCCACATGGTAGACGGGCGACACTTCCAGCATGCCCATCCAGTTCTCCCACGGCCATTTGCGGGCGTGAACGTTGTACATTTCCATGGGAATGTCGGTCGTGCCGAACTTGCTGACCTGGTTCGATATGCCAACGAACATGACCGAGGCGGCAAACTCCTCGGACTGCGCGGTCGCGCCCCAGGCGCTCGCATAGCCGCCATACGACCCGCCGGTGATCCCGGTCCGGTTCGGGTCCGTCACTCCGGCTGCGACGAGCGCCCGCTTGCCGTCGACGATGTCGTCGAACTCCTTGCCTGCATAATCCCCCTGATGCTCCTTGCTGAAGGCGGTGCCATAAGCGGTCGAGCCGCGATAGTTGGGATAGAACACGGCGTAACCGGCCCCGGCGCCGACCTGCCCGGGACTGGAATAGCCCGTCAGCCAGCCATTTGAATCGTGTGCTTCGGGTCCGCCGTGGATAGTCATGATAGTCGGTGCGCCGCCCGCCGGCACTCCGCCAACCGGTTCGATCAGGATGCCTTCGATCTGTTGGCCGTCCCGCGCGGCATAGGTGATGACGCGTTGCCGTCCGAAAGTGATCTCGGACAGCCACGGGTTGTGCGCGGTCCAGCGGGTGAAGCGGTTTCCGTTCACCACGAACAGTTCGCCCGGATGGGTCGGGGTGGTCGCCTCCACCGCCAGGGTGCGTCCATTCGCCTTGATATCGGTCAGGATCAGATCACCGGCATCCACTTCACCCGCCACGGTGCCGTTGGGCCGGTAGTAACGCAGCAGTGACTGCGCGCCCCGGTGGATAATGGCCGCGAGACGGCCATCGGGCAGCCAATGTGCGTCGATGGCTGCTTCCGGCGCGCCCGCGTTCAGCGCACGGAATTGTCCGGTGGCCACATCCACGAGGTGCAGGGTCGTATCCGCCGGATCGTTCACGTCGACCGCCGCAATCATCGACAGGGTCCGTCCGTCTGGAGAAACCTCCACGTCTCCCAATTTTCCGGGTGTTTCCACTACCCGCAGCACCTCACCGGTTGCCAGATCGACGATGTGCACGCGCTTGGCGACAAAGCTGTCGTCGACGCTGGGGGTAGGCGCGCTGTCGATGATGCCGGTGCGGCCATCGGGAGTGACCTTGAAGGCGCTGACGTAGCCGGGGACCGTTATGGGTGTGGGCTGCGCATCGACCGTATCCCCCACCCGGGCCGAGAACATCCGGTTTAGCCGGGCCTCCTCTTCGTACACAATCGCGGTGAAGCCCTTGTCCGCTTCGGCTCTGCGCGCGCTGTCTTCGGCCGGCCCGGCCAGCAGGAAGACGCGGCTGCCGTCCGGTGCCCAGGCGTAAGAGCGAACATCGGCGTCGCCCACTGCCGCCAGCTTGCGGTAAGCCCCGCCATCGGTCGGGATGCCCCAGACCGCGCGCTTTTCATCGCCTTTCTTCCACAGGAAGCTGATCGTGCGCCCATCGGGTGAAAAGTCGATGGCCGCCACGCTCATATCCTGCGGCAGAAAGGTGCGTATCGCATCGGGAGCGGTGGCAAGCTTGAGCTGCTGTGCGGGCGTGCCATCCTTCTCCCCCGTCGTTACGTTCGGCAACCGGGTGGTGGTGAACGCGATGGAGCGCCCGTCAGGGGACACCGCCATGGTGCCCACGCTCTCCAGCCTGGCCACGTCTTCTGCCGTCATGGGCCGCGCGTGCAGCGGCAGGGCCAGCGCAGCGGTGGCGAGCAGGGTCGCGCCTAAACGCAACGTGGCAGAAAGCGTGGTCGACATACAGGCAATCCTCTCTTGCTATGATCTTTCCGCTCGGCTCTAACTTGCCGCAAAGCGGGGCGCAACGGGACGAGGAGGTGCGGATGAGCGGCAGGGTGAAGCGGATGGCCGCGATCGGCGCGGGACTGGCGGCCTTGCTGACCGTCCCCGCCGCAGCGCAGCGGCAGGCAATCGTTGCCGGCAATGTGATCGTCGACGCGGAGCGCGGCTCCATCGGCCCCGGAGTCATTCTGGTGGAGGATGGCCGCATCCTCAGCGTGACGCCAGGCACGGCGCCGCCGGCAGGCGCCGACGAGGTAATCGACCTGTCCGGGCGAACGGTGCTGCCGGGCCTGATCGACCTGCATGTCCACCTAACGGGCGATCCGGGTGGTGACTTCTGGAAGGAAGCGGTGGAGCCGGAAGAATGGGGCGTGGTGGTCGGCGCCAAGAACGCGGCGCTGACGGTACGTGCCGGCTTCACCACCGTACGCGAGGCCGGCAGCGGCGGAGAAACCGCTTTCGCATTGAGGCGCGGCACCGCCGAAGGACTGATCACCGGCCCCCGCATCATTGCCGCCGGCCCGGCGCTGGCGATTGTCGGCGGGCATGGCGACGTGTCCGGCTTCCGCCCGGAAGTGAATGCCGTCCTGTCGAGTGGCTACGCCTGCACCGGCGCGGTCGAATGCGCGGCCAAGGTCCGGCGGGCTGCGCAGAACGGGTCCGACGTGATCAAGATCACAGCGACGGGCGGCGTGCTGAGTCAGCAGGGCCGCGGCTTGGAGGCGCACTTTTCCGACGCTGAAATGCGCAGCATAACAGATACCGCGCGCTCGCTGGGTCTCGCGGTCATGGCCCATGCGCATGGCGCGCGCGGGATCGAGGCAGCCGCCCGGGCCGGCGTGTCCTCTATCGAACACGGCACATATCTCGACAAGGCGGCCGCCGATGCCATGCGCGAACGCGGCGTGGTGCTGATCCCCACGCTGATGGCGTTTCAGGGTATATCCGAACGCCTTGGCCAGGGCGTTTATACTCCCGTGGTAGAGGCCAAGGTGCGCGAGGTGGCCGAAACGGCGCGGGTATTCATGACCCGCGCGATGCAATGGGGGGTGCCGATTGCGTTCGGCACCGATGCCGGGGTGTTCGACCACGGCCGCAACGCAGGCGAGTTCCGGTTGATGATGGCGCAGGGAATGAACAGCCGGCAGGCGCTCGCCAGCGCTACCACCTCCGCGGCAAAGGTGCTGGGCATGGAAGATGAACTTGGCCGGCTGGCGGTGGGCTATTCGGCGGATATCATCGCAGTTGCCGGCGACCCGCTGGCGGACGCCACTGTGCTGGAACGGGTGGAGTGGGTGATGGCCCGCGGCCGGGTCGTCGAATAGCCCACGCCTTTCCCGTTAACCTTCTGTTGAGCGACAGCCCTCTTTTGGGGCTGGCTAACACTGCCTAAAGACTTTCGTGCAAGACGGGCGTAATAATGGCCACGTATCATCGGCAAGGGTTGAGGGAACACAGTGGAGACATTCTGGGACTGGATTACCGTGTTCTGTTTCGCGGGACTGGTGACATTGATGCTGCAACGCTCCAGTGAAGAGGTGCTGCGGGACAAGCTGTGGCAATATGCTCCGCCGGCGGTTGGCTGTGCGGTGGCAAACTATCTCGGCAACGAGGGGCTCGAAGCTGGAACGGCTGGCTTGCAGGTGCTCGCCGGAGTGACCCTGATCGGGGTTCTGATTTACATCTTCGTGGTTCTCAAGGTCGAACTGCCGAAGTTCTGATTTCGTGTTGGTCTTTGTATGATTTGGATCAGCTTTGATGCGCCGGTGCGGGTGCGCCAACTTACGCCCAATGATCGATCGGATCGCGTGTGAACATCGAGTCCAATTTTAAGGCCAATCCCAAGTTCGAGGCTGAATCGGCCGAGGTCAGGGGCATGGCTGCGCGTGACAAGCGTGCGGTGCTTTACGCCGCGTCGGTGTTGCTTGATGCGCTGGCTCTGGTGCTTGGCTACTTCACGTCACTGCTGTTCAGGCTCAGCGACAATCTGCTCGTCGGCAACTATTCGGTTCTGACCGTGGCGCTGCCGGTGTTCCTCATGTTCGAGATCGCGCGCGAGGCACAGTGCGTCGAATGCCTGCAGAGCCGGTCCATCGCCACGCGGCGGTCGCTGGGCGCGCTGGGCGCGACGGCATTGGTCATGCTTGGCGGGATATTCCTGTTCGACGTTGACGATTTCAGCCGCCTCGGATTCATCATCACCTTCGCCGCTGCGGCCCTGTACCTCACACTTGGCAAATTCGTCCTGGATGCCATCCGCAAGAGCTGGCTCGGCGGAGAGGTCACCGCCACTGCGCTGGTGCTCGACGGAGTGGAGCTTCCGGCGCGCAGTGCGCATCACACCAGCATCGATGTGGCCGCGCTGAACCTGTCGCCATGCCTGCATCATCCGGCCCGGATGGATTCGCTGTCGCGGTTGATCCAGCCGTTCGATCGGGTGATCGTGGCCTGCACTTTCGAGACGCGCGCCACCTGGGCCATGTTCCTGCGCAGCCACGACGTCGGCGGCGAGATCATCATGGATCGCGACATCCTGCATGGCGCAGTTGCGATCGGGGAATATGCCAGCCAGGATACCTTGGTTCTCTCCAGGGGTCCGCTCAGCCTTGCCAGCCGCATCCAGAAGCGATGCTTTGATCTCCTTATCGCCGGACTGGCCGTGCTCGCGTTGTCTCCAGTGCTGCTCGCGACGGCGGCTGCGATCAAGCTGGACAGCAGAGGCCCGGTGTTCTTCCGGCAGGTGAGGGTTGGGCAGGGCAACCGCCAGTTCCTGATCTTCAAGTTCCGCTCGATGCGCGCCGAACAGGGGGATGCGGCGGGCAACCGGTCCACCGGACGAGATGACGACCGAGTCACGCGGGTGGGGCGGTTCATCCGCAAGACCAGCATCGACGAGCTGCCGCAGCTTTTCAACGTGCTGCTCGGTCATATGAGCATGGTCGGTCCGCGTCCGCACGCGCTCGGCTCCCAAGCGGGCAAGTCGCTGTTCTGGGAAGCAACCAACCAGTATTGGCTGCGCCACGCGCTGAAACCTGGAATAACCGGACTGGCGCAGGTGCGCGGCCATCGCGGAGCGACGGAACGCGAAGAGGATCTGCAGGCGCGGGTGCGGGCCGACATCGAGTATCTGTCAACCTGGTCGCTTTCGAACGATTTCGTTATTCTGCTGAGAACCTTGCGGGTGGTGGTGCATCCGAATGCCTACTGATCTGCCTGGAACGCGTTCAGTGGCTGCAGAAGTGCGCGATTAAGGCATGCGTTACGTCGGCATCCTGATCGTCCTGCTGTCGATTCCCGGCCTGTATCTGTGGCTGCGGTCTTCCCGCAGAAATTACAGTTATGCGTATTTCGCCATCGGACTGCTTCCGTTCGTGCAGACAGCCGTCAACCTCGACGCCTCGCTCTGGAATATTGGCGGTTTGGGTTATGCCAAGGGCCTGGTCGTCACCCTGCTCGACACGCTGTGTCTCGCCATTCTGGCAACCAGCCGTTTCAAGATACTGCGCTTGCCATTCACGGGCCTGTTCGCGGCCTATATCGCCGCGACGTTCCTTTCGATTTTTCAGGCGCCCGGCTTTTTTGAATCCTTCAGTTTCACTTTTCAGCTGCTGCGCGCCTTTCTGGTCTTCATCACCGTGGCAACGGTGATGCAGCAGAACGGCGCCCTGCAACGGATCGCCAGCGGTCTGGCCGTTGGCGCCATCATCCAGGGGATAGTCGCGATCAGCCAGCGGCTGAGCGGCGATTTTCAGGCGAGCGGAACCATGGGGCACCAGAACCTGACGGGCATGGCGCTGCACTTCGCCACGCTTCCGCTGCTTGCGATGCTGCTCGCCGGAAACAAGTCCAAACTGTACCTATTTGGCGTCGCCGGCGGACTTGCGGCGGTCGCCGCAGGTGCCTCGCGCGGCTCCATTGCGGCGCTTGGGGTGGGTCTCGCGGTGCTCGTCCTTTGTTCTGTCTTCCGGCATGCAACAAGCCGCAAGTTCGGTTTGATCGGTATCCTTGCGGTGCTGGTGGCAGCTGCATCGCCGGTGCTGTACCAAGGATTGGCCAAGCGGTTCGACAACGTCGCCGAAGTCTCGCAAGTGGACGAGGAGCGGCAGGCGTTCGTCAGAGCGGCAAGTGCGATGTTCAGTGACTACCCGCTTGGGGTCGGCGCAAATCGGTACACCTTTGTGGGGATCACCCAAGGGTATTCCGCGCGCGCCGGCGTTACTTGGGCGGGTACAAGCCGAACCGCCGTGGTTCACAACCTCTACTGGCTGACTGCAGCGGAGCTCGGCTGGCTGGGGCTGCTGACGCTTCCTCCGCTCCTTCTTCTGATCATCATCCGCGGCTTCGCTTTCGCCTTTACTCAGCGGCGCGATCCGCGCGGCGACGTGGTCCTCGGTTTCACCTGTGCGGTGCTGGTGACCGCCTGGCAAAGCTTCTATGAATGGGTGTTCGTACTCAGCAACATGAACTACATGTTCGCCATAGCCATGGGCGTGATCGCCGGCTCCATCGTGCAGCGAAAGCAGCAACGGGCGGTGCCCAAGCGGGCGGTGCAACCCCCCGGGATCAGAACGAGTGCGCGCCAGCCGGCGCTTGCGGCTGCCTTGCCCGCGAACAGGCGTTGATAAATGGCTAGTAGCCTTATCTGTGCGACAGCGGCCAGCGACACTGTTTCAGCGTTAGCCGCGCAGCCGAGTGCCTCAAGGTTCTGGAGCCGCAGCTTTTTCGCCGTGCAACGCCTCGTCCCGCCCGACTTGCTTACCGTAAACGTTGAGGCGGCTCGGCTCGACTTTCTTCAAAGGCGAGGTTGCGGAGCGAAGTCGGGGATGTTTACGCGTGGCTGAGCGGTTGATTGGCATCGTGGCCATTGGCCGAAACGAGGGTGAGCGGCTCAAGGCGTGCCTCCGCTCCCTGCCGCCCGGGCTGCCTGCCGTCTACGTCGACAGCGCCTCCACAGACGGCAGCGCGGACTTTGCGCGCGCCATGGGAGCGCAGGTTGTCGACCTCGATCTCACGCGCCCCTTCACCGCGGCGCGGGCGCGCAACGCCGGATTTGAACGGTTGTTGCGCACTGCGCCTGAAGTCGAACTGGTGCAGTTCATCGACGGCGACTGCGAGTTGGAAAGCGGGTGGATCGACGCCGCCGCAGAGCGTCTGCGGCACGTTCCCGCACTGGCCGCGGTCTGTGGCCGGCGTCGTGAAAAGTTTCCGGACCGGTCCTTCTACAACGCATTGTGCGACCGCGAATGGGACACGCCGGTAGGGCTGACAAATGCCTGTGGTGGCGATGCTCTGTTCAAGGTTCCGCCGCTGCGTCAGGCGGGAGGGTTCGATCCAGCGCTTACCGCTCACGAGGAACCGGACCTGTGCAGCCGGCTCAGAGCCGCAGGGTTCCTGATTGAGCGATTGGATTTGCCGATGACGCGGCACGATGCCGACATCACCAGCTTTCACCAGTTCTGGCGGCGGAACACCCGCGCCGGATATGGCTATGCCCAGGTCGCGGCCAAGCACCGCGGAGCGCGCGATAATCCGGCGCGCGACTTGCTTCGGCGAACGGTCCGCTGGGGATTTATCCTGCCTGCCCTGTGCCTGCTTGCGAGTGTCGCTTTTGCGCCATGGGGCTTGCTGACCTGGGGCATTTTTCCGCTTCAGATCGCCAGGCGCGCTATTCTGGGGCGGCTGGGCTGGCAAAGGGCTTCGGTCGAGCTCCTGCAGAAATTCGCAGAACTCAAGGGCGCTGTGGTCTGGCTCAACGACAGAGTCAGAAACCGTCAGCGCGATGCTGTTCAGTACAAATCCGCCGGGTAGCTGGCCTTGCCGCTGCCACAACCTCGGCGAAGCATCGTGGCGCGTTCCGCCGAGCAGGCCCGTTCCAACGTCGCACCCAAAGGCAACTGCGCTTTGTCATCGATTGCATACCTGACCAGCGAATATCCCGCCATCTCGCATACCTTTATCCGGCGCGAAATCGCTGCCCTGCGGCGACAGGGGCTGACGATCCAGCCATTCAGTGTGCGGCCCGGCCATCTGGACTGGGGCGAGGATGTGCCCGCGATCCTGGGGCAGGGCAAATGGCGAGTCATTTTTCTCGCGCTGCTGGCCCTGATCAGAAGCCCCATGGCGGCTGCGCGATCTCTCGTCCTTTCGCAGCGCCATCGGGAGCAGGGACTTCGCGGGTGGTTCTGGAGCCTCTTCCACCTGGCTGAGGCGCTGGCGCTCGCGACGATGCTGCGCCGGACCGGGACAACCCGCCTGCATTCCCACTTCGCCAACAGCGGCGCGACCGTGGGCATGATTGCCGCGGATCACCTGAGCTTGCCCTGGAGCCTCACCTTGCATGGTATTTCGGAGACCGACGCGCCCGCCGGTGCGCTGCTGCCTGACAAGGTGCGGCGGGCGGAATTTGTCGCCTGCGCCAGTTGGTTCATGCGCGCTCAGGCGATGCGGTCGGTGGAGCCGGAGCATTGGGGCAAGCTGCACATTGTGCGTTGCGGAGTCTCCCCCGCTGCCTCCGCCGTTCCTGCCGGATCGGTGCGACGCCTGGTCACGGTGGGACGGCTTTCGGCAGAAAAGGGCTACCCTGGGCTGTTCGAGGCACTGTCAATGATAAGTGACAAGATTCCCAGCCTGACCCTTGAGGTGATCGGGGATGGTCCCTTGCGCGAAGCGTTGCAGGCGCAGGTGCAATCCACGCGATTGACGCATGCGGTCACTTTTCTGGGCGCCTTGCAGGAAGAAGACACGCTGCGGATCATCGCCGCAGCCGACGGCTTTGTCCTGCCAAGTCTCATGGAAGGTCTTCCCGTCGTGTTGATGGAAGCGATGGCGGCAGGGAAGCCGGTGATTGCTCCCGCCGTCGCCGGGATCCCGGAGCTTGTCCGGGACAATGATACCGGCCTGCTGTTCCGGCCCGGCGACTGGCGGCAGCTGGCAGAGCAGATGCACCGGCTCTGCACGGATGATCTACTCGCCAGCAATTTGGCGCGAAACGGCAGGCGCAAGGTTCTGGATGAATTCACGATCGACGAGGCGGTGGTTCCACTGAAAGCCTTGTTCGAGAACCGCGTCGGCATCTGATCGGCTGCCGGTCGGCCGATAACAGGTTCTTCGCCGTCGAACGGCGACCAAACGGCCTGCATCCTCGATACCTTGAAGATCGACTTGCAAGGCGGATAGGCCGCAGCCTAGCCGTCAGGAGTGATCATAATAACGGCTGTACGCGCCACCAGAGCCGTAGCCGTAGGAATCGAGAACTCCGCCCTTGTAGCGGTTCAGCACGGTTCCAAGCGGTACAGCCGGCTTCAGCAGGTCGATCGCGTCCCTGACCTGCCGGGCCGTGGTCTTTCCGCTTTCCACGACCATAACGTAACCATCAAGCGATTCCATCAGGATCATGGCGTCGTCATTGGCGAACACGGGAGGCAGGTCGACAATCACAATCGCGGTTTCCGCCTGCGCGCGCAACCATCGCATCAGGTTGGCGTAATGATCGCCCGACAGAAGTACGCTGGAATCGCCCGTTGTCGGTTTGGCCGGAAGAACCACCAGCGGCAGACCTTCGACACTGACGAGCGACTCTTCGATGCTGCCGGACGTGCCTTCGAGATACCTTGTGACGCCGGAGTTGACTGTCATGCCCAGTGTTTCCGCAACGCTACCGCGGCGCAGGTCGAGATCGGCAAGGATCACCGGGACGTCCTTGAGCCGGGCGATCGCAGCGGCAAGGTTGATGGAAAGGAGCGACTTGCCAGCGGTCGGTGCGGGCGAGGTGATCCCGACCATGCGCATCTTTTGCAGCTCAAGCTGCTTCATGAACCGCGTCCGCATCAGGTTGAAGGGCCGGGAACGCAGGTCTCTGCTGTCGAAGGCAACGATATGGTTGGCTTCCAGCACGTCGGGGTCTGGAGTGAAACGATTGGCGACTGCGCCGCCCATGATGTCGTTCACGGTCATGTTCGGGGTTGTGCCTGCTTTCTCATGTCCATCAAATGCACTGCCGTCACCGCCCTCGCCAACAGCGGAGAAGGTGGTGGACCGGCGGCCCAGATCGGCGTCAAGGCCGAGAGGTCCGCTCATCAGGCTTCTGCCTTTCGTCCAAACCGCGGTAGGCGAAAGAAGCGGGAGACGCCGCCGCCGCTGGCTCTGCGGCCCGGCCGGGCCGTCAGCACAGGCACTACCGCCAACGGTCCTTCTCCGGTGATCGCGGCCAGGCTGTCGGGATCGCGGATCGGCCTGAAGAACAGTTCTACCGCCATAGCGAGCGCAAACCCAAGTCCGAGACCGCCCAGAATGCAGATCGCCAGGATAAGCGGACGGTTGGGCCAGATCGGTTCATCCGGCACGACTGGCGGCTCGACCACGGCGAGGCGTTCGGCAATCTGCTCGTCCTCTGCCTTCACGCCGGCTCTTGCCATGGTCAGACGTTGCTGGACGTCCTGATACTGCGTGTTGAGGCCGCTCAATTCCTGCTGGATGTTGGCCATCTGCTGCTGCACCAATGGGCCGCGGGACTGCGCCTGCATCCGGGCGCCGGCGATCGCCTGCTCACGCGCCTGGGCTGCGCGCAGGGCGGCGATCTGCGAATTGTTGAAGGCGATTTGCCGGTCGATGGAGTCGGTTGGCGTTGCCCGCTGGTTCTCCGCCGAAAGTTGCCGTGCCTGCGCCAGCAGACGCTTGGCGATCGCCACGTCAGGGTGATCCTCGGTGTAGACCGCGCGAAGGCTGGCAAGTCTGGCTTCGGCGGCAAGAACGTTGGGATCGCGATTGTCCGCATTGCTCAGCGCCGTTTTCTCAGCCGCGAGTTGCACATTGTCGCGCTGAAGCTGGGCGATCTGGAACTCGTAATTGCCCGCTCCCCCGCCGAATACAGGGGCGGCGGCGCCGGACAAGACGCCGCCATTGGCCGCGGTGATCGCAGTCAGTTCGCCTTGAAGCTGCGCAATCCGCTGCTCAAGATCGGCCGACTGATCGCTGAGGAACTGAACAGTGTTGGTGGCCTGTTCCACGTTCCCACTCGAATCGAGCTCCAGTATCCGGTCCATCAGATCCTGGGTGACCGCCTGAGTGGCGCGTGGATCGTTGTATTCATAGGCCAGGCGGAACGCGATGGTCCGGCTGTTATTGCCGCCACCTCCGGGAACCTCCACGGTTGTCGGCTCGAGCGAGATCGCCTCGCGCATACGTTCGATCGTCGCGGATAGCGGTTCCGAACCCCGGGCGCTGGCATACAGGCCATGGCGTTCGATCAGGCTGATGAGGTTGGGGCGGCTGATGACTTCGGCACGAATGCGCGCAATGCGCCGGTCGACCACTTCGCCGCCCGTGCTGGCGATCGCCTGATCCTGGATCTGCGGCGATTCCACAAGCATGAGGGCCGATGATTCATAAAGGGGCCGGATGAGGAGAATGGCGGCCACGGCCGCCAGCACGCCGATCACGGAAGGAATGATGATCCACCAGCGCCGTTCGCGCAGGATGGTCGGCAATTGCGCCAGCATATTGCCGATCCCCGGCCCCTGCGGTTCATCTTGGAAGGTCTGGTCCATCAAATCTGTCTGCCGAAAGTGTAGCTGATGCCGACGTAGCCGCGCCAGTTGGCGTCCCTGTCGGAGAAGAGATCCGACTGGATCTGCGCATAGGAAGCGGTTGCGAAGGCCGACAGCCGGTTGGTCAGCACGCGGCGGTAAGCCGCACTTACGCCATAGAACTCGTCCTGGTTGCTCAGCGCGCCGGGCACCAGCAGCGGCGTTATGATCCGGTCGCTGCGGCGGTATGTCGCATCCAGCCGCAGGGTGTCGCGAGGCCCAAGGGTCATGTCGTAACCAATGACTACGGCCGTCGAGTTGGAAAGGCCGCTGAACGTGGTCGGACGTGCCTGCCGCTCTGCGGTCAGGCATAATGTTCCCCGGGGGTCGCGGCGGCAACCATTGACAGAGAACGCCAGTGAAGTGTCGCTGATCTTGCCGCCCAGACCGTCATCCACCTCGGAGAACGAGGCGCCGACACGGGCGCTCCAGTTAAGGCGAGGGGATACCTGTTGCTGGATGCCGATCATCGGCGTGACGTTGATGGAGTCGCCCGCCACCTGACCGAGGAAGTCAGACCGCGAC
Organism: Porphyrobacter sp. GA68; assembly: GCF_022605525.1. Lineage (GTDB taxonomy): Bacteria > Pseudomonadota > Alphaproteobacteria > Sphingomonadales > Sphingomonadaceae > Qipengyuania_B. The sequence goes on along the minus strand of NZ_JAKQYJ010000001.1, from coordinate 154,070 downwards.
AGCGCGACGTCGCCGCTCAATGTCGTCCGCTCGTTCAACCTGCGGCTGTATCCCAGCACAGCGTCCGCAACACGGTAATCGAAACCGATGTCTCCGGATGTTTCGCTCTGCCTCACTGACACGCCAAGGGATGCGCTGTCCCGTTCGGTCAGCCGACGGCTGGCGGAGCCGGTCACGCCATACGAGGTAAACCGCGCCCTCGCTCCGGCGATGGTCGGGTCGATGATCGGGATGATTGGTGAAGCGCCGGGTTCCAGCCCGGTGAGGTCCGGACGTCCGAAGATGAACGCATCCTGCGCTGCGGAACGGCTGGTCTGAAATGTCGCCCCGGCACCGAGCTGCGTCCGCTCGTCCACGCGCGTGGTGCCTTGCGCGCCGAGCAGCACGTCACCCGTGGTTTCAGACCCGTTGAAGAAGTGCCGCAGCCTGGCGTTGCCGTAGATGTTGAAAGTAGTCCGGCCGTCGATGATGGAGATGTTCGGGGACACATCGACTTCGCCTGCGACAGATGCGCCGCTGGTTGTTCCGTCTTCGAGAAGGAACGGGTTGTTCTCGACGCCGATGCCGGTCGACACGCGAACTTCGCTGCGCGTCTGGGCACCTGCGGGGGCGCAGAGCCCCACACCCACGCACGTCGCGAGCAGAAGGCTGCGCCCGAACTTTCCTGCGGCTGTGTGGCCGGTCATGGTACGATCACCGTGTCTCCGCTTTCGATCCGGATCAGGTTGGCTCGCTGTACGTCGGAGGTGCTGACGCCGCTCCTGAACAACGGGGCCATGCGGACACGCAAGGTGCGCACCGCGTCACCGGCTTTGCGAATGATCACCACATTGTCGAGATCCGCGAACTCGTTGGGGCCGCCAGCGAGGCTCAGCGCTTCGAGGACGTTGACATAGCGACCCGGCTGAAAACTGCCCGGCGACTGAACGCGGCCCATTACGGAAAACTGGAGACCCGTGGGCGCAACGGAGACGGTGATCTGCGGCACTTCTCCGCGGTACTGGTCTCTCAGTCCCGCGCGGATGCGTTCTTCCACCTGCTGCGGCAAAAGACCCTGCACCCTGAATTGCCCCACCAGCGGGAAGGCAATGGTGCCGTCGGGCAGGACGTTGACGGTGCGCTGAAGGCGTTCTTCGCCCCACACGTAGATTTCAAGACTGTCGCCAGCATTGATCCGGTAGGCGGACTCCTGCGGAGCGGCCTCGGCGACTGGGGCCTGTTCCTGCGCCATCGTTGCCGCAGGCGCGCCGAAAAAGGCGGTGAGCGCAGCCAGGGCTGCATAAAGATATTGTTTAGCCGGCATGTGCATGGTGTATCTGCGTCCCCATAATGAGCCCACCTCAGTGTAGCGCCCCTTATCAAGGCTTGTAAGTGTGACAACCCAACTGCTTCGCCGCGTGTCTTTTCGGGGCGTTCGTCTCCTTGCTCTTACCTGTGCCATGAGCGTCGCGCTAGGGGCTTGTTCTGACAAGGCACAGCAAGCGGCGGAGGCGGGCGCTCTGGCGGAAGCATATTTCCAGGGCGGCAACCTGCCAGAAGCGCGCCGCGCCATCGCCGAAGCATTGCAGCACCGGGATGACATAGTCGACCTGCACCTGCTGCGCGGGCGGATAGAGTTCGCAGCGGGGGACCCGCAGGCCGCATTCGCGGCCTATTACAACGCCCTGGCGCTTGATCCCCTCAACAACGAGGCGTTGCAGGCGGTATCCCAACTGGGCATTTCCACCGGCAACATCGCCGATGCGGAAAATGCGACCGACCGGATCCTGGCAATTTCACCTGCTGACCCGAACGCGCTGCTGGTCAAGGGGATCATCTCGCTGGCTCGCCGGCGTTTCGAGGAGGCAACCCAGTACGCCGATCAGGTGCTGACGGCACGGCCCGATGACGAACATGCCCGCGTCCTGAAGGCGCGCAGCCTGTTTCTGCAAGGCCGACGGGGCGAAGCACTTGCGGTTGTCGGCGGGGCATCGGGGGAGGGCCCTATCACCGAAAGCGTCGCCATGACCCGGCTGGAGATATTCCGCCAGACCGGTGACGCCGCGGGGATGCAGCGGGAGTTTACCAGGCTGCGCAACTTGCGACCGTCGGACAGTGCCCTGCGCATCGACGAGGCCAATTTCCTGTTCAAGCGAGGTCAGCCGCAGCAGGCAAGCGCCCTGGTGGTCAGGACGCTCAACCAGACAGATGAGGAGAACGCGCAAGGCAATGTGACTACCGCGGCAATAGCGCGGCAAGTGGTCGACCTTTGGCAGCAGTACGGCCATGACGGCATGGCGCCGGCGGATTGGCGAAGCGTCGCGCAGACCGCGCCGCTCGCGGCACGCGAGATCGTCGCGCGGTATCTCGTCAATGCGCGCGCCATGGAGGCTGCCCAGGAGATGATCGGATCGCTGGAGGGTGCCACCCAGGAGGCGCTCACGGCCCGGTTGCAGATCGCGCGCGGCGATACGCAGGCGGGGCTGGCGGCCGCTGCGGCGGTCTTGCAGAGAGATGCGACGCAATGCGACGCACTGATCGCCACCAGCGAGGCGCAGCTTGCGCTGGGTGGCGTAAAGCGGGCGGTGCAGGCCGGTCAGCAAGCCGTCGCAGAGTGCCCCGACCGTCCCGAAGCCTACCTGGCCGCAGCCTTTGCCTATGACGCGTTCGAGCGTCCGGCAGGGGCTGACAGAATCTTCGGCGACGCGGTGAAGGCGAACCCGCAGAGCGTCGAACTTGCCTCGGCCTACTCACGCTGGCTGATCGCCAAGGGGCGTGAGCGGGAAGCGGTTGCCATTCTGCGTCGCTATACCAGGAATACGCCAGCATCGCTCAGGGGCTGGCAGCTTTACGGTGACTTGTGCCGCCGCACTGATCGCGCCTGCGCGCGGGAGGCGAAGGTTGGGCGAAGCCGGGCAGCTTCCATTTACGGCGTCGATTTGCCACCCGGCCAATTGCGGCCCAATGGCCTGTTCGGCCGGTTCATTGAACGTTAGCGGAGAAGATATGGCTGGGCAGCGGGTCGAGTTCCTGGGCTTCCATTTCGACTGTTTCAATCAGAGCCAGGTCATCGAGGCTCTGGAAATGACGGTTCGCCAGGAACAGTTCGGCTATGTGGTGACGCCAAACGTCGATCACGTGGTGGCGCGGCACCGCGACAGCGGTGACGCTGCGGTCGCGGATGCCTACGCGAACGCCAACCTCACACTGTGCGACAGCCGTGTCCTGCAATTGCTGGCCCGGTGGTCCGGCCTCCAGCTGCCGCTGGTCACGGGCAGCGACCTCACCCCCGCCCTGCTGCGCAAGCTCGACGAGGGAGGTACGGCGCGCGTTGCCGTGATCGGCGGCGATGCAGCCCTGCTGGCGGCACTGCGGCAAAGATATCGCGGTATCGCGTGGGTTCAGCATGTGCCGCCCATGGGCGTGCGCCGCGACCCGGTCGCCCGCAGCGCGATCGCCGAATTCGTCGAAAAGGAGCGGGCCGACTTCGTCCTGTTTGCCATAGGCGCGCCTCAGAGCGAAATTGTCTGCGCCGTCATCGCGGAGCGCAACCGGGCCCGTGGGGTGGCGCTTTGCATCGGCGCGTCGCTGGAGTTCGTGACCGGGATGAAGCGGCGCGCACCAAAGCTGCTGCAAACGGTCCGGCTCGAGTGGCTGTTCCGCCTGGCGGCCGAACCCCGGCGGCTGTGGCGGCGTTATCTCGTGGAGGGGCCGAAAATCTTAAGCATCTGGCTCAAATGGCGGCTCAATCGCTCTCGTCCAGCCGCCTTGTCCGCGTCCAGCCGCCGTGGTTCCGCCTGAGAAAATCTAGGTAAAGCGGAATTTTCCAGAGGATATAGAGTGGAGCTCTGGCAAGAATGCCGGCTGGCAGTGTGCTGCGGCCTTGGCGCATCCACGCCAGCGCGACTGCCACCAGCGCGCCAGCCAGGGTCAGGAACAGCAGCGCTGCCGGCACCCATTGGCCAGTGAAGAGGCTTATCGAAGTTGCCGCCGCGAGGCAGACAAGTGCCAGCAGTAGGAGCAGCGCCAGCGGCGGCACCAGCAGGTGGATCCCCAATGCCGTCCGATGGCGCGAGAAGCCGGCCACCCCGCTCAGCAGCATCGGCATCGCCTGAGACCTGGCGGTGTGCAGAAAGCCGCGTTCCCACCGGCCGCGCTGCGTTCTTGCGGCCTTGTCCGGCGCCGCAGCGCTCAGAACGCGTGCCTGTTCGACCAGCGTGACCTTCACACCTTCCCGCGCAAGATCCAGGGCGAGCTGCATGTCTTCGACCAGATGATCGGTCGCCAGCCTTGCGCCGGCGAACGTCGGCCACGCGAATGCCATGCCTGTACCGAACAGCGGAATGCCTCCGCCGATCCGCTGCAGGCCGCGCGCCCGGACAAGGTTCTTCACCAGCATGGCGAAATTGGAAATCTGTGTCACTGCGGAGGCGTTGTCATCGCTGGTCAGCAGATTGCGGGCCTGCACCGGCGCCTGTCGCGATACCGCCTGTTGCGCCAGCACGAGCACGCTTGCCTGATCCGTCCGGCAGTCCGCATCCAGAACGACCACTGCCTCCGGCCTTTCGGCCACGGGTCGCCGGGCAAGGTGGTCGCGGCCATGGGCGAGCGCGTAACCCTTGCCCCGCCGGCTGGTATCGTGACGCTCTGCCACCTCCGCTCCAGCCCGCCGTGCCACGGCTGCCGTGCTGTCGGTGCAATTGTCCGCCACCACCAGGACCTGCAGCCAGTCCGGCAGCGGCTGGAGCGTGTCCAGAGTACCGGCGATCCCGGCCTGTTCGTTATGTGCAGGGATGAGCACGGTTGTGCGGGGTGGCCGGTTTCCCGTCGGCGGCTGGCTAGCAAGCGGTTTCAGGCCGGCGCCGACCTCAAGGGTGAACCACAGCAGCAGCGCCGCCGGTAATCCTGCCACCAGCCATGCAAGCGCGTCAAGCATTGCGGAACCGCTGCCTGCGCGCAGTGACCGTCTGGTCCAGGAAATCGGCGTATTGCTGCGCCACGGCAGCCCACCTGAACCGATGCAGGTCCGTGGTCGGTTCGCCGCCCCCGGCCAGGGCGCGGCGGAGATGGTTTACCAGCTGTCCTGCGTCTTCGGTGTCGCACAGATACGGTGCGTCGCCAAGGATCCAGCGGGTCAGATCGGACAAGTGCGCGACTACCGGCAGACCGCAGGCGGCCGCTTCCAGGTAAACATTGCCGAAGCTTTCCCATTTCGACAGGTGCAGGAACACGTCGGCGGAACGGTAAAGGTCTGGCATCCTGTCCGCCAATACGGTCAACCGATAGTACCGGCCCGGCAGCAGGCGAGCGGCGAGCAGATCGGCCTCCTGTCGAAGCGGCCCGTCACCCGCCACTACCAGCGCAGCGTCCGGCAATTCAGCCACCGCCCTGATGCCATCAAGCACGCGTTTGGTGTCGATGAAGGCGCTGACCATCAGCACGATCGGGCGGTCCTGCGGCAGGCCCAATGCCGCGCGCGCCCCCGGTCCTGGCGAAAAGTGGTCGAGATCGATGCCATTCGGGATCAGCGTGCAGTTCCACCGGTCGACGTTTCGTTCAAGATACGCCGGATTGGTGCAGACCAGCCCATCGCAGGCGAACAACCGGTACTCGGCAGTTCGGGCAAACGCCGGCCAGTCGCCGTTCTGCGTGACGAAGATGTTGGCGGTGGCGCTTTTGCGGCCACCGTGCCGCAGGGCCCAATTGGTATAGGGGTAGGCACAGGTCAGTGTGGCGTCAAAGCTGGCGATATCTGTCGCACGGCCGAGCCGGGCGGCGAAAATCGCATCTTCCCACTGCGTTTCGTTTCGGAAACAGGGGATGGCGGGCAGGCGTTCGAAGCGTTCGCGCGCGACCACCGGGATATGAACGAAATCGTAGGCGGTGCCTGGCCGCGGGCGACCGCTGCCGGCCACCGTCACGCTGGCGCCGGTGCGGGCGAGTTCCTGCGCGACCGAGAGCAGGGCAGTTTCGGCACCCCGATCGACGCGGTGGAATCCGGACAAGGCGAACAGCAGGCGAATGGAGGCAACCTTCCCGCCAGAAGCAGCGCACGGCATCGGAACGCCGGCGCCGCCTGGAAAGAGCGGGTCAGCCCGGCTGGCGCGCCGGGTTTGCCGCTGTTGTTCCCGCCGCCGCCGGGGTGGCGGAAGGCGTGGAGTTGGCGGCAGGAGGTGCAAAGCCCGGCTGATACTTGATCTCTGCCGTTTGCTTGGCCTGCTGCAGCCGGTTCAACAGTGCCTTCTCGACATTGGCGTTGCGTATTGCCTGCAGTGCAACCGGCCGGGCGCCGTCGCCTCCGATCGGCTGCGCCGCCGTATCGGTGATGACCGCCACCGTCACCATTCCGCCTTCAGGCGTGATGAAGGGTTCGCCGGCCGGCAATCGGCGGATCTGCGCAAGGCGTTCTTCGCCCAGCTGTGCGCTGTCCATCTGCGCCGGGCCGCGTTGATAACGGATACCCAGGCTGTCGAGCGTCGCCGCCACTTCAGCCATCGAGCTGTCATTCTCCAGCGCCCGCAGGGAGTTGACGTCCGAGGGAAGGGGGAACTGAATCCGGTCCAGGGTGAAGATGGTCCGGCCCGCGAAAATGCCCGGGTTCTGCTGCACATAGGCGTCGATCGCACGCTGGTCAGGAACTGCGGCAGAGCGTGCCTGCCGCTGCTGCAGCAGCTGTACAAGGAGCGCATCTTGCAGTTGGCGGCTGCGCACCAGATATTCTGGTGACTGGTCCAGCCCTTCGGCCTTGGCCTCCTGTGCGAGGAGCCGGCGTTCAATGATCCGCTGCAGCGCGGTTTGTTGCAGCCGCTTCTGATCGACGCCTTCGGGCAAGTTGACGCCGGCGAGCTCCGCGTTGATTTCTTGCAGCGTGATTTCCTCGCCATTCACCACTGCCGCGACCTGGCCGGTCGGCTCCTGATCGCAGGAGGCCAGCAGCGCGGTTCCTGCCAGCAGGGTCGCGATTAGGATCTTTTTCATGGAATAGGTTCCCGTCCGTCAGATAAAAGTCAGGCCACCAACAGCCTGCGAAGGCGCGGCGGCGCGGCCGCGATGAAGCCGTTGGTGAATTCCTCAAGTTGCGCCAGCGAGGCATCGGCGTTGCGGTTGAGCACCGACACGCGCAGCATCATCCCGTCCGGAATGTCACCGGCAAGGTTGGCGCGCACCACCGCGAGCCGCTGTTCGGCCCAGCTACGGGGATAGGCGGATCCAAGCCGCGTGAAATAAGCGACTTGCTCCGTGCGATCCGGACCGACCGCGGTAAAGAAGTTGGCGGGGATTTCCTGTCCGCCTGCGTCGAGGTAAACAGGGCGTGTCGCGCTGAGATTGAAGCCGCCGACCGGGTAGCACACTTCCGGCCGGTGCACCTGCAGAACACCGTCCTGCTTGTTGTTGTAGGCAAGCAGCAGCATCACCGTATCTTCACCCGGAGCGGTGTAGGCGCGAGTGACGAGGTTGTCGTACAGACGGTCGCTCAGCGCGTCGGGTGGCGGAAGAACGACTTCACTGGCCGTGATGGACTGCCAGTTTCCGAAACGCCGCGGCACGAGCGATTCGAACAGCTTCTTGTCCATCGGCGGGGCGACCACTTCCGGCTGGCGCGCGAAGGCGACGCCGGATGCCCCGAGGAGAACGCCGCCGATGATGAAGTTGCGCCGGCTCAGGGCGGGCGAGCCTTTCCTGCTGTCCTGGTCCAGATTGTCAGCGCGCGCCATTGGCCAATTCCTTGCTGTTGTCCGCCTGCGCCCAGCGGGCCGCCCGCTTCCGCCAAATCGGGCGGATCAGTTCGTCGAGTGCGAACATCGCGCCAAGGGCCGCCGCAAACATGAACAGGCCGGCGAAATTATGGAGGAAGCCCTGTGCCGCAGCTTCACCGGCGTGGTAGGTCAGAAGGATGAGGATCAGCACGCGCAGGAAGTTTGCGAACAGCGCGACAGGAATGACGAGGAGTGTGAGCAGCAGCGCATAGCGCCACTCCGCCTGGTGCCGCAGATAGACGTAGAACAGCGTTATCGCGGTGAGCGAGATCAGCGAGTTGAGGCCGGAGCAAGCCGCCGCGACCAGAAGTTCATACTGGCCGATGAAGATGCGCACGCCTTCGCCGCCAATGGGATAGCCAAGCAGGCGCAGGAACGAAACCGACCATTCCGACAGCGCCATCTTGAGCGGCAGGGTGAGGGCGGCGACCACCGTTTCAGGGGGAGGAAAGGAAAAGGCGAGGTAGAATAAGGGGAACCAGAGAAGCCGCACCACCCGCTCGCCCACGAAGCTGTAAAGCACCGTCAGAAGTCCGCCATACATGATGTAGCCTTCGATCTCGACGATCTGGGTCACACGGGCGAAAATGAACAGCGGGACGAATATGGCGAGCAGGATCGCCACGTGCCATCCGGGTGCCGGGCGCGCCAAGTGCTTGACCGGCTGCCACTCGCGCCAGAGCAACCAAAGGCCGGTAGCCATGATGATAGGGCCGTGCGCGCCCTCTTCCCCGCTCCATCCCGTTTGCGCCACAAACATCATGGTCGGGATGATGAAGGCCGCCAGGGCGATCAGCAGCACCAGGCGGTCGAGCGTCAGCAGCTGTCTCAGCCGCGGCCCCATGCCCGCGTTCGTTGTATCTGCCGCTAAAGTTGCCATCCATCCATCGCTCTGCGCCCGGCAGGCGGCCGAACACGGCTCCGCTCCGGCAGGCTGTTTATGATCGGCATCCTACCGGTTGCTGACGACGACTACAACGATTTTCGCGACGGATGGAGCGCCTGTCCTGTTACGAGGCTGTTTTCCGGGAAGTGCTTAACAGCGGGAATCCGGTCGATCTCAACCGTCCACGTGCTCGGCGAGAACCGTGAGCCCTTTTTCGCCCACTTCCGCAAAGCCGCCGCGCACCGCGATCACCTCTGGCTGCGCGCCTGCGGTGCGGTAAACCTGTACCTGTCCGTCACGAATGGTGGACATGAAGGGGGCGTGCCCTTCCAGAACCCCAAACTCCCCATCCGTGCCGGGGACAACAACCATGTGCACCTCCTCCGAGCGGACGAGGCGGGCGGGAGTGACGAGTTCAAAGTGAAGGGGCATGTTCAATCCTTTAGATCGGGCGCGTCTATAATCGCGAGGGAGTGGCTGTCCAGCCGGAAGGCCAGAATGACCGATACCCCGCCGCCGATGGCATATCCGGCGAGAAACAGGATTTCGGCCCACACGCTGCGGTGTATTACGTGCTGAAGGCCGATGAGCGGGATTATCGCTACAACAGCCATGCTGAGGATAAACAGCGCAACAATACCACGCCGTTTGCCGCGCAGGATTTGCACGAGGCAGCCGAAGTTAAGCGCGATAAAGGGCAATGCCACTGCATAAAGCCACAAGGGCTGCCTGGGGCTGCCGAAATGCTGCGCAGCAAGTGCCGCAAACCCGGCATCGAACGCGCGCCAGTGCGGCACACGCCAGCTGTGGATGTAGAACGCCGAGATGAGGAAGTAGCAGGCTATCCCGGCCAGACAGAGCCAGTGGAGGAGGCGGTCGGCACGAGCGCGGTCCTCCTCCTCCTCCATCTGTTACGCGCCTTCGGCCATCTTTTTCGCCTTGGCCACAGCCTGGTCGATGCCGCCGACCATGTAGAAGGCGGATTCCGGCAAGTGGTCGTATTCGCCGTCCACGACTGCCTTGAACGACTTCACCGTGTCTTCCAGCTGCACGAACACGCCGGGGATCGAGGTGAACACTTCGGCCACGTGGAACGGCTGGCTGAGGAACTTCTGGATCTTGCGCGCCCGCGCGACGGTCAGCTTGTCCTCTTCCGACAGCTCGTCCATGCCCAGGATGGCGATGATATCCTGCAGGCTCTTGTACTTCTGCAGGGTTTCCTGAACGCGGCGGGCGGTCTCGTAGTGCTCTTGCCCCACGACGCGTGGTTCCAGCACGCGGCTGGTCGAGTCGAGCGGGTCCACCGCCGGGTAGATGCCCAGTTCCGAGATCGCGCGGCTCAGCGTGGTGGTCGCGTCCAAGTGCGCGAACGAGGTCGCCGGCGCCGGGTCGGTCAAGTCGTCGGCTGGCACGTAGATCGCCTGAACCGAAGTGATCGAACCCTTGTTGGTCGAGGTGATACGTTCCTGAAGGTTGCCCATGTCGGTCGCCAGCGTGGGCTGATACCCCACGGCCGACGGGATGCGGCCAAGCAGCGCCGACACTTCGGATCCCGCTTGCGTGAAGCGGAAGATATTGTCCACGAAGAACAGCACGTCCTGTCCTTCCTCGTCGCGGAAGTATTCGGCCATGGTCAGGCCCGACAGCGCCACGCGCGCGCGCGCGCCCGGGGGTTCGTTCATCTGGCCGAACACCAGCGCCACCTTGGACCCTTCGGAGGTCGCGTTGCCGTCGGCATCCTTGGCGATGACGCCCGCGTCCAGGAATTCGTGATAAAGGTCGTTGCCCTCGCGGGTGCGTTCACCCACGCCCGCGAACACGGACACGCCGCCGTGACCTTTGGCGATGTTGTTGATGAGCTCCTGAATGAGGACGGTCTTGCCCACGCCCGCGCCGCCGAACAGGCCGATCTTGCCGCCTCGCGCGTATGGGGCGAGCAGGTCGATAACCTTGATGCCGGTGACAAGAATACTGGCTTCGGTGGACTGATCCACGAAGAGCGGTGCCTCCGCATGGATTGGTGCTGAAATGTCGGCGCCGATCGGGCCGCGTTCGTCGATGGGCTGTCCCACGACATTCATGATGCGGCCCAGCGTCTTGGGGCCGACCGGCACACGGATCTGCGCACCCGTGTTACGTACTTCCTGCCCGCGGACCAGGCCTTCGGTCGCGTCCATGGCGATGGTGCGCACGGTGTTCTCGCCCAGGTGCTGCGCCACTTCGAGCACCAGCGTGTTATCGCCGTTGCGTGTTTCCAGCGCGGTCAGGATAGGCGGCAAGTCGCCTTCGAACTGCACGTCCACGACCGCGCCAATAACTTGCGAGATGGTGCCGTTGTCCGAGATGTTGGGGTTGGTTCGAGCGATGTCAGGTGCGGTGGCCATGTTGGATTTCCTAAGGGCTGATCAGCTTGCGGCGCAGACTTCGGCGGGATTGGACAGGGTCCAGGCTCCGTCGGCTGCAACAAGGGTTGCGCGGTTACGTAGGTACTCGTCTTCGCCCAGACCATACTCGCACACCACTTCGGGCGACCCGAGACCGGCGCGGCGGCATACCGCCACATTCACGGGCGGCGCGTCAGGGCAGGCCTCAGCGTAGACTTCGCTAAAGACCTCCAAGGCGGGCGGCGGGAGATTGGCGGTTGGCGAGGCGACTGTGGCCGTCGGCGCCGGCTGCGGCGCGGGCGCGGGCTCTTCGCCGCAGGCGATAAGAGACAGGAGCAGGGGCAAGGCGATAAGCTTGTTCATTACTAAGGTTGTCTTCCTGGGATTACAGCGCCTCGGCGCCCGCGATGATTTCGATGAGTTCGGTGGTGATCGCGGCCTGCCGGCTGCGGTTGTACTGAATGGTCAGCTTGTTGATGAGGTCACCGGCATTGCGCGTGGCGTTGTCCATTGCGGTCATGGACGCGCCCTGTTCCGATGCGGCGAGTTCCAGCAGGGCGCCGAATACCTGCGTCCGAATATACCGGGGGAGCAGGTCGGCAAGGATTTCTTCCTCGTTCGGCTCGTAATCCACCACGCCCGCGACCGTTTGCGATCCGGCGTTCGGACGGCCCGCGTCAACCATCGAAGGCGCGGGCGCCGGGACGGGAATAAGCTGCTGCACCACCGGCTCTTGTGCCAGGGCCGACTTGAACACCGGAAAAACCAGTTCGGCCACGTCGAACTTGCCTGCCCCGAACATGGCCAGAAGGTCGTCGGCAATGCGTTCCGCCTCGGCGAAGCCGGGGTCGCGCACTTCGCTCGTATCGAAATGCTTCTCTATGCGGTCGGCGTAATCCCGCTTGATTGGTGCGCGACCTTTCTTGCCCACGAGGTAGAATTCGACCTCCTTGCCTTGAGCAAGCAGCTCGCGAGCCCTGACCTTGGCAGCCTTCACGATGTTGGCGTTAAGGCCGCCGCACAGACCCTTGTCGGTATTCACCACCACCAGCAGGTGTCGCCGGTCGCTGCCAGTACCCCGCAGCAGCAGAGGTGCGCTGTCACCGGCCACCTTTCCGGCCAGCGAGGCCATGACGGAGGACAGGCGCTCGGAATAGGGGCGGGCAGCCTCGGCCGCAGCCTGGGCACGGCGCAGCTTGGCGGCTGCGACCATCTGCTTGGCCTTGGTGATCTTCTGGGTCGACTTGACCGAGTTGATCCGGCCCTTGAGTTCCTTGAGCGATGCCACTCCTGACTTCTCCTAATTCGTTCGCCCGGCGAAAGCCGGATCGCGCGATTGCCGCAAATTGTGTGGCTCAGCGCGATGCCGTGTGTCGCCGGTACGAGCCTTTGTCGATCAGGCGAACTGCTTCGCGAACGCGTCCAGCGCCGCGACTGTGCGGTCCCGGATTGCGTCGTCGAAGTTCCGGCTTGAGCGGATGTCGTTCAGCACGTCACCATGCTCGGCGCGCATGAAGCTCAGCATTGCCGCTTCGTATTCGTTGACGCGATTCACCGGAATTGCATCCAGGTATCCGTTGGTGCCGGCGAAGATCGACACAGTCTGCTCCTCGAACGGCATGGGGCTGAACTGCGGCTGCTTCAGCAGTTCGGTCAACCGTGCGCCGCGGTTGAGCAGCTTCTGCGTAGCCGGGTCGAGGTCGGAACCGAACTGCGCGAAAGCAGCCATTTCGCGGTATTGTGCCAGGTCCAGCTTCATGGAACCGGCGACCTTCTTCATCGCCTTGGTCTGTGCCGCGCCACCGACGCGCGACACGGACAGGCCGACGTTGATCGCGGGACGGATGCCCTGGTAGAACAGACCTGTCTCCAGGAAGATCTGGCCGTCGGTGATGGAGATCACGTTGGTCGGGATATAGGCCGACACGTCGCCCGCCTGCGTTTCGATGATCGGTAGCGCGGTGAGCGATCCGCCACCGTTCTCGTCCGACATCTTGGCCGCGCGTTCCAGTAGGCGGCTGTGCAGGTAGAAGACGTCGCCCGGATACGCTTCGCGGCCCGGCGGCCGGCGCAGCAGCAGCGACATCTGGCGATAGGCCACGGCCTGCTTGGACAGGTCGTCATAGACGATAACCGCGTGCATTCCGTTGTCGCGAAAGAATTCGCCCATGGCGCAGCCGGTGTAAGGCGCGAGGTATTGCAGCGGAGCGGGTTCGGACGCGGTGGCGGCGACCACGATGGAGTATTCCATGGCGCCGTTTTCCTCCAGCGCCCGGACGATCTGCGCAACGGTCGAGCGCTTCTGCCCGACGGCGACGTAGATGCAGTAAAGCTTCTTGGACTCGTCCTCGCCGGCGTTGTTGGTCTTCTGGTTGATGAAGGTGTCGAGTGCCACCGCTGACTTTCCGGTCTGGCGGTCGCCGATGATCAGCTCGCGCTGACCGCGGCCGACCGGCACCAGCGCGTCGATCGCCTTGAGACCTGACTGCACCGGTTCGCTGACCGATTGGCGCGGAATGATGCCGGGCGCCTTCACCTCGACGCGGCGGCGCTCGCTCGAGATGATCGGACCCTTGCCGTCGATCGGATTGCCCAGCGCGTCGACCACCCGGCCGAGCAGCCCTTTGCCGACCGGCACGTCCACGATCGTGTTGGTCCGGCGCACGGTGTCGCCTTCCCCGATTTCCGCGTCGGAGCCGAAGATCACGGCACCGACATTGTCCGCTTCAAGGTTGAGGGCCATGCCCTGAACCCCATTTGCGAACTCGATCATTTCGCCGGCCTGCACATTGTCGAGACCGTGAATCCGGGCAATGCCGTCGCCAACCGACAACACTGTGCCAACTTCACTTTCCTGAACCTCTGTGCCGAAATTGGCGATCTGGTCGCGGATGACCTTGGAGATTTCTGCGGCGCGGATTTCCATGTTTGTACTGCCTTTATGTTTGCCGGTCAGGCGTGAGCCATGGCCTTGGCAAGCGTGTTAAGCCGGGTGCGGATCGAACCGTCTATGCGGCGCGATCCGATGGTGACGACCAGCCCGCCGAGCAGGTTGGGGTCGACGGACGACGAAAGCTTCACGGTGCGCCCTTCCCGCTGGATCAGCTTCAGGCGCAGAGCGGCGAGCTGTTCATCCGAAAGGGAGTGGGCGCTGACGACATGCGCGGTAATTTCTCCCCGCTGCGCGGAGGCGATATCCCTGAAAGCGCGAATGATCGCGGACAGTTGCGCCAGGCGGCGGTTCTGCGCCAGAATGCCCAGGAACTTTCCGGTGAGGGGGTTTAGCTCCATCACGTCAGACACCGAACGCAAAGCCTGCTGCGCAGCGCCGCGCGACACCTTGGGGTTGGTCGTGAGCGCCTTCAGCTCGGCCGATTCGCGCATGGCGGCGGCCAGTTTGTCGAGGTCGGCTTCGACCGCCGATACGCTGCCCGCCTCAACGGCGAGGTGGAACAGGGCCGACGCATAGCGCCCTGACAGGCTGGACCGGATACCGGCGGAAGTCTCCACGCGAACCTCTTCAAACGAAGATTGAGTGAACAACGGAAACGGACAGGCGCTCAGGCATAGCCCAGCGCTGATCCGTACCGTCTGGCTGGCGCGCGCCTATCAAAGCACCGCCTGCTTTGCAACCGTATGCCGTTCAAGACGGGTTGCAGCGATACACCAGGCGTTCGTTGGGACGCGCCGGCAATTTGTCTAGCAGCGCCTGCTGCGCGCGCGCCAGCGCCTCGTCTCCACCTTGCGTTCCGCAGGCAGGTGCCTCGATCCCGCCCCGCAGAGTGCGCAGGTCGCGCAATGCCGTCCGATCCAGCAGATAGCGTTCGGTCACCAGCGTTCGGCTGTCCGGGCGGAAGCTTTGCACCGACACCAGCTCTGCATCGTCGGGCACCAGCACGCGTTGCCAGATGCCGTCACCGGCGCTGGCGTATTGCGTCCGCCCGTTGACGCATCCGTCCGGACGCCAGCCGAACGCCACATCGCCGCCGGTGGTGCCGGTTATCCGGCTGCGGTCAACTTCGAGACGGCAGACAAACTGACCCTTGGCCGCCGCCCTTGCGGCCTCGCTGCCAGCATCGGGGAGGGGGTTACCCGAACCCTCCAGCATCGAATTGACCCGCTCGTCTATTGCTTCCAGGCCAGGACGGGTAAGCCAGGCGGCACAAGCGCCGAGCAGTGCCGCGCCTGCCAAGCCTGTACCGACCAGCCGGTTGCGTTGCCCGTGCTCACCCCGCCCCAATTGCCACGCCGCCGTTGCCGCACCGCAGGCGAGCAGCGTCAGCAGAAACGCGGCGGCCATGTGGTTCTCCCGCTCCTGAAGAACCGCCAGCTGCGCCTCCAGTTGCGCACGTTCGCGCCTGGTCCGCAGCGCTTCTGCCGCAGTGGCGCTGCGGGCCTCGGCCGCGTCGGCCAGCGCCTGTGCCCGGTCTCGCTCCTCCGCCTCTATCTCGGCGAGCGAGCGGCATGGCAGATTGGTCACCTGCGCCTGGACGCCATTGCTGCGCAGGAACGGCAGCAGTTCGCGCGCTGACACCGCGAAGAAGAACTCCGCCCCGGCGCCCCCGTCGGTGCCGAACGAGTTCACGCCGACCACTCGTCCGCACGTATCCAGCAGCGGACCACCGGAATTGCCCCGTGCGATGGGCGCGGTGTGCAGGATCGTGTCGTACTGCCGCGCCGGCCGCGAGCCTGACAAATACCCCCGACTCTTGACCGGCGGCTGTGACCGGAGGATGTCCTGCAGCTCCAGGCCCTGGGCCTGATCGACGTTCTGCGGATAGCCCACTGCCACGACCTCGCCGCTACCCGCCGCCGCGCTGCTGGCAATCGGCAACGGCGGGAGCCGCAGGCTGCCGGTGATCTGCAGGAGGGCAAGATCGTTCCGCTCGCTCACTGCGACGACCCGGGCATAGACCGCCGCCTCGCCATCCGCGGGCACAACTCCCACGCGCAAGGCGTCGTCTTCGAGTGCCTCGCCCAGGACATGCGCGTTGGTGACGACGCGCGTCGGCGTGACGGCAAAACCGGTGCCGTGACTGACCGGATAGATTTCCTGCCCGTCGCTGCCGATTACCACCACGCGGACCACGCCGCGCGCCGCCGCGTCGATGTCGGCCGGATCCGCCGCCAGCGGAAGCGACAGCAGCAAAGCCATTGCGGCCGTCAAGAAGCACAAGGCCCGTCCCATCTCCCTGCCGCTTTAGGCGCGGACAGGCTTTGACCGCAAGAAGCGGGATGCGAGGCTGCTGCAAAGGTTCTAGATGTGACCGGATGACGAACGATCGCCAGTTTGATGAGGAACGCGCGTGGCAGGCCGTGCTGGCGCGGGATCGCCGGTTCGACGGGCTGTTCGTCACCGGGGTGCTGTCCACCGGCATCTACTGCCGGCCAAGCTGCGCCGCGCGTCATCCACGGCGGGAAAACGTCTGCTTCTTTGCCACCGGTGCACAAGCAGGTGCGGCAGGTTTGCGGCCGTGCCGGCGCTGCGCACCGGACGGGGTTGCCTTGGACGAGGCGGCAGTGGCGGCGGTGATCGCGCGCCTCAAGCAGGGTGGACGCTGCAACCTTGCCGAACTTGCGCGCCTGACCGGCTATTCCGCGCCGCATCTTCAACGCATCTTCCGGCGCGCAACCGGCCTGTCACCTGCCGCCTACGCGCGCGCCCTGCGCGAGGAACGGGCCATTGCCGCGCTTGCCACGGCGGATCAGGTTGACGAGGCGATCTATGCCGCCGGTTACGAGGCGCCAAGCCGATTTTACGCGGCGATGAAGGAGAGGTTGGGAATGGAACCGCATGTCTGGCGCAAGGGCGGGGCGGGGCAGATGATCCACTGGGCCGTAATGGACACCACCCTTGGCCCCATGCTGGTCGCCGCGACGGAGCGGGGGGTCTGCCGCCTGTCCTTCGCGGAAGACGCGGAGGATCTTGCCCGCTGCTTTCCCAATGCCGACCTGCGCCCTGCGGGGGAGTCGTTCCGCGCGTTGTTCGCGGAGGTGCTCGCGGCGGTAGAGCAACCCGGCAGCGCAGCGCACATCCCGCTTGACGTGCAGGGCACGGCTTTCCAGCAGCGGGTATGGCGCGCGCTGCGCACCATACCGCCGGGTGAAACCCGCTCGTACGGCGAACTTGCAGCGATGATCGGCAGTGCCGGGGCAAGCCGCGCGGTTGGCAGCGCAAACGGAGCGAACGGCGTGGCCGTGCTGATCCCGTGTCACCGGGTCGTCCAGGCCGGCGGAGCGCTGGGCGGCTATGCCTATGGCGCGAAGATCAAGGCGGAACTGTTACGGCGGGAACGGGTCGCGCGGTCACCTTCTTCATCCTGATTTGGGCACGAAGCGAAGACGCAAGGTGCCGGGTCCGATGCGACCGGAGGCTGGCGCGGGGCAGCTGGACCTGACACCCTGCACGCGGATGATCGCGAGAGCGACGGACAGTGAGTAGGGTGCTTCTATTCAGGCCCCGACGATCTGAGCCGAAGCTGCATCACCAGCAACTCCGTTGCACAGGGACCGTCGGGCGCGGCAGGGTTTCCCGCCGCCGTGCCCGACACTCGTTCATCGTTTACCGCAGCAGCGACAGCACGTTCTGCTGGCTCTGATTGGCCTGGGCGAGCATGGCGGTCGATGCCTGGCTCAGGATCTGCGATTTGGCCAGTGCCGTGGTTTCCGCCGAATAGTCCGTGTCCTCGATCTGCGAACGGGCATCAGCCAGGTTGATTGCGTTGGACGAGAGCGAGTTCACCGCCGACTCCAGCCGGTTCTGCCCCGCACCCAGCGCTGCCCGTGCACTTGAGATGGAGTCGAGTTCGGTCCCAACGGTTGTCAGGAGGGCGTTGGCCGCTGTCGCGGTTGATACATCGTAGGAACCCGCTGCTCCGCCCGACGCGGCAAGGCCGGTCAGATCGGCCATCGCCAAGTCAATCGTATCCGCGGCGTTGGCCCCCGCCTGGATGGTAACGTTTGCGGTGGTGCCGTCGAAGATCTTGACCCCATTGAATTCACTGTTGGTGATGACCTGGCCGATCTGCGCGGTCAGTTCGTCCACTTCCTTCTGCATATAGGCGCGGTCGGTCGCGTCCTGGTATGTGCCGGATGCGGATTGCGTGGCCAGTTCGCGCACCCGTTGCAGCATGTTCGACACCTCGTCCAAGGCGCCTTCCGCCGTCTGAGCCAGGCTGATGCCGTCGTTGGCGTTGCGAATACCCTGGTTCATGCCGCGGATCTGCGCGGTCATGGAGGTTGCGATCGCGAGGCCGGCGGCGTCATCCTTGGCTCCGTTGATGCGCTTTCCGGTGGACAGACGCTCCATCGCCGTACCCTGAAGCCGCTCTGCCTGGCTGGCGGCGTTGGACGCCTTCAGGGCGCCGATGTTGGTGTTGATGACGGACATGAGGTGCTCCTTTGAACTGTGGCTGTCAGCCGGACGGAATGTCGTGGCCGATGCGGCTAAGAGCGTCAGGAAGTGCAGCAGTTTAAGCCCCCGCAACGTGGTTAACGTCTCTCTGCGTAGTTGTGCGGAATGGGCGGTGGGCCGGCGCGCAGGTAGATCACGTCTCGCGAATGATCGCAGGACAAGCAGGGTAAGGGTCGCCACTATGCCGCAAGTTACAATGCAGGAAGGGGTGGAGCGAGCGCATGCTCCGCTCGCCACGACAGCTGGCGTGATGCTCGCCAGACAGACCGGCTGGCGCAACATCTTTGTTTGCGACGCCGCTGCCCCCCTGCCGGCTTGCAGGGCCGACGACCTCGTCATCCTGCTGCAGCGGGGAGGGACCAGCCACATCGACCGGGAGGGCGGCAATCGCGTGGCCCTGACCTACGCCGACGCATCCTGCGATCTGGCGCTGCCGGCACTCCTGGCCGCGGCTGCGCCCCCGCAGGCCCCGGTGATGCACGACCCGGAAAGCCTGGCTGTCCTTTGTCTCGCGGAACGCATTGCAGCGACCGAAATACCGGTACTGATCGGCGGCCCAACCGGCGCCGGCAAGGAGGTGGCGAGCCGCTTTATCCACCAAGCCAGCGGGCGCGCAGACGGACCCTTCGTGGCCGTTAACTGCGCCGCGATGCCGGACACCATGCTCGAAGCCATGCTGTTCGGCCACCGCAAAGGCGCGTTCACGGGCGCCGCCGATGCAGGCGAAGGGTTTTTCCGCGCCGCGGATGGCGGCACCCTGTTGCTCGACGAGATTGCGGAAATGCCGCTCGGGCTGCAGGCTAAGCTGCTTCGCGCGCTGCAGGAAGGGGAGGTGGTGCCACTTGGCGCCACCAAGCCGGTAAAGGTGGATGTACGGATCATCGCGTGCGCCAACCGCGTGCTGGCACAGGAGGTTGCGGAGGGCCGCTTTCGCGCCGACCTGTACTATCGGCTCAATGTCTTTCCGCTGCACCTGCCCGCCTTGCGTGAACGCCCGGCCGATGTTGCGCCGCTCGCGTTCGCCATGCTGCTGCGACACCGGCCAGCGTCCGGCCCGCGGTGGATAAATAAAGCGGCCATCGCCCGTCTGCGTGCCCACGCGTGGCCGGGCAACGTACGCGAACTGGAAAACGTTATTCGTCGCGCTCTCGTCTTTGCCCAAGGAAGCTCGGCCATCGCTGCCGAGCACATCGTGTTCGACAACGCGGCACGCATGCTCGACGCTTCCGTAGTGGCGTGGCCCGGGCCGCCGCCCGCTCCGTCTCCCGATGATAGCGTTCGCCTGGCCCATCTTGTCCGTCAGCAAGAGGTCAAAGCCATTGCCGCAGCCCTGGTTCAGACGGGCGGCAATCGTCAGCGGACCGCACGCGCCTTGGGCATCTCGGAACGAACTCTCCGCTATCGCCTGGCCGCCATGCGGGAACAAGGGTTGGCCGTGGCAGGAGGCGCACGATGAGTATTGGCGGCATCGGTGCGGGCAGCGGCTTGCCAGACGCGCTCGCCCTGCGTCAGCAGATCGTCGAGCAATCCGATGTTCTGCGGTCCTTGAACGGGGTGAAGGCAGGACAACAGGCGCCCCAGCCGCCGGCCATAGGCGGCGGTTTTGCCGACGTGATGAAACAGGCGGTGGCGAATGTGAGCGGGGTGCAGGACAAGGCATCGGACCTTGCCGCAGCTTACGAGCGGGGTGACGGCACGGACATTGCCCAGGTCATGCTGGCGCGGCAGGAAGCGGGCATCGCCTTCGAAGCAACCCTGCAGGTGCGCAACAAGCTGCTTTCCGCCTATCAGGAAATCATGCGGATGGGGATCTAGGGCATGACCCAGATCGCTCCAGTCGCAACACCCGGCCTGCCTGTTCTCTCCAGCCTTGCCGCCTCGCCGGCGGGCCAACGGCTCAGGACATTCATCGCCCAGCCAGCGGTCCGCCGCAGCCTTCCCGCGTTCATCGGCATCAGCGGCGTGGCGCTTGCTGCCGTTGTGTGGATGGCGGTCACAGGACCCGCGCAGCGCGTGCTTTATGCCAGCTTGTCGGATGCAGAGCGGGCGCAGGTGGTCGCCTCGCTGGACGGAGCGGGCGTCCCGTACACCATCGATCCAGCCGGGGGAGCACTGACTGTCAGCGAAGCGGATTTGTACCGCGCCCGCATGGTTGTTGCGAGCGACGGCGCCCTGACGCCCGACGCGGGGGCGGACCTGCTGGACACGATCCCCCTCGGCTCCAGCAGGATGCTGGAAGCCGAACGGCTACGCATGGCACGAGAGCGCGAACTGATGCTGACGATCCTGGAGATTGACGGGGTAGAGGCGGCACGTGTGCATCTTGCGGTGCCAGAGCGGTCCACCTTTGTCCGCGAACAGGCGCCTCCAACCGCCTCGGTCATGCTGCGGCTCGGCCGTAACCGTACCCTGTTGCCGGAACAGGCCCGGTCCATCACAAGTCTGGTGGCGGCAGCCGTTCCGGGAATGCCGCCGGATGCCGTCCGGCTGGTCAATCAGCATGGACAACTGCTGGCGGCGGGTGATGACATCGGTGTCGAAGCCACCCATCAGGTGTTCCTGGAACGCAAGTTGCGCACGCAAATCGCGCAATTGCTGCTGCCGATACTGGGGGACGGCAACTTCACCTCCGAAGTGCAGGTGCAGCTAAGCCAGGAAGAAGTCACGCGCGCGGAAGAAAGCTTCGACAAGGATGGGGCCGCGCTGCGCAGTGTCGACGAACGGCAGGTGCAGCAAGCCGAGCGGCCCAGTGCCGAAGGAGTGCCGGGCGTTCTATCCAACACGCCGCCTGAAGGTGCCACCCTGACCGCTGCGGGAGCCGAACCCGACACTCAGACGGAAGCCATTCCCCTGCACGAGGAAAGCAGCATCAAGCGGGCGTTCGAGGTCGGCAGGCGCGTTTCTGTCACAACGCAGCCTCCCCGTGCGTTGCGGCGCCTGTCCATCGCGATCGCGATCGACCCGGATGCGCTCGCCCAGGCTAAACCGCTATCTCTGGAACAGGTGCAATCGTTGGTGGCCGCTGCTGCCGGGGCAGACCCGCAACGTGGTGACCAAGTGGTTGTCTATGCAAGCTCTTTAAGAAACGAAGTCGTCGAACTGCCTTTTTGGGAGAACAAGTTCTTCCAACGGACGATTACCTTGGCTCTGGCAACCTTGGCCGCTCTCCTTTTCTATCTCCTGGTGATGCGCAGGTTCACGAAACGCGCAGCAGTTGAAGAAAGCGAGGGGGCCGGCAGCGTCGATCCGGCCGGCGACGTGGCTGCTCCTCTGGAGCAATCAAGCAGGGAAAGCGCAGTTCTGAAAGAACAGGTGGCTTACATAAACAACCTGGCCAAGAACAACACCCAAGACTTCCTTTCTCTCGTCAGACACTCAATCAAGTAAGCGACAGCGGCTATGGATATTTTGATAGGGTCGAACGCAGATGCTACAACATCGGCCGCAATCGCGCTGCTGGTGCTTGAAGAAAGCGTCGCAGAAAACATACTCAAGCAACTGACCGCAAGCGAGTTGAAGACAGTATGCGTGGCAATGCAAGGGTTGACTGACATTGATGCGACCAGCGTGCTGCGTACTGCAAGCCAGTTCATAGAAGATCATGACCGGCTGAGATCCGGCACACTCTTTCCTGCGGCACAACATGATTGGTACGCGTCGGTCGATGAAGATACCGCGTACGATGTTCTGGAAGATCTGAACGGGAAGCAGCCGCGAAGGTCCTTGACCCTTCCCAACTGGGTCCATCCAGCAAAATTGTGGCAAGTATTCAGCTGCGAACCCGTCCGTGTCATCGCAAATCTTCTTCTGGCGCTGGATGGCGACACCGCCGCGCTGGTTTTCGCGAGCATCCCCAACGAGAAGCGGGCAGCTGTTGTCGCGGATCTGCGCTTGCTCGATGTGGCGCACGAAGCAGTATTCGGCGTCCTTGACGAGTTCATTGCAGAGCACGCTGGTGCACGCAGGCCTGTGGTGAACCGGAAGGGATGGGAGCGTGCAGGCAATATGGTCCGGCGCCTCCCGGGCAAAGATGGAGCGAAATTCATCAGTTCCCTCGAAGAACTCGATGACGCGATCGCTGCGGAGCTAAAGGGCCAGATCGTGAGGGCTGACACCGTTTTCGACTTTTCCGGGGATGCGCTGAAGGTAATCGTAAGCGAGGTTCCGACCGAGATTCTCGCCAAGGCTCTTCACGGCCGAAGTTCTGCGCAGGTGGAGAAAGTGCTTTCCTTGCTCCCTACCCGGCTGGGCAGCGACATCAGGGAAGAGCTGGACGCCAAAGGCACGGCCCCTGGTCGCAACCCGGAAAACATTGGTCATGATGAACTCATGGCCGCAGTATGGCGCCTGTTGGCCGAGAACAGGATCAGTCTGAGCCAGCTGTCAGCCCAGGGTTGAGCCAGTCGAGCAGGCGAGGGTTACACCGGGCGCCTGATCAGCAAGGTCGCCTTGCGCTTTGCACCACTGTGATCCTTCCTGCTCCAATTGCGTGCTTCGCCAATAGGTTCAAAGTGGTGGTAGATGGCCTAGAAACACAAGGTAAACACTTTTAGGTGCTGCTTAGGCAGACTACCGGAAGAAAATCACCATGTCAGAAGTCGAAGCAAGGAACTTGGCGCCTGTTGCCTATTATGGCGCAACTCAAGACTTTCGTGACAACAAGCTGTACATCAAGTGCTTCGTCAGCAGCATTATAGACAGTGTCACCGACCTGCTTGGCGCACATTACGGTATTCGCATCGGTCAACTGCGGCTGACTGAGGTCGGCAGGCAAAAGTCCACATCGTTGAGTTATCTGAGGACGCTTTCTGAAAACGATGTCTACAACCTGCGCTTTGCTGGCCAGGGCTTGGCTAAACTGGTGATGGACGCCAGGTCGCGAGCGTATCTTGCCGCTGCTTTCTTTCAGGAAGATCTGTTCGGTCTGGACACCGATACCTACGAGAAAAGTCGCGTTTGCCGCACGCTTTGCCACCGGGTCGCAAGGCACCTCGGGCGCAAAGCTCTGGCGGGCGGCATCAAAGCGTACCGCGTTAGAGCCGGCTCCAGTGCGGAGTGTGTAGCGCACGATGCATCCGCAGCCTCGGACCGGCAACTGTTCTTGAGGTTCGGGGCGCAAATTGAAGGTCGGGAAACCGCCTTTTGCCTGGTGCTGTAATCAACGATTCTTGAACGCTGCCAGCTTCCCGGCCGCACCAGGCGGTTCTCCCACATTTTCCGATGACCAGCGATCACCCCTTTAGCAGGAGGCACTTGCCATGACTTCCATTACTGTGGCGGGCACTATCAACGAAGTGGCAAACCAGGCCCCGCTGAACCTGTCCATCCAGTTGCTGATCGTGATGGGGTTGCTGACCATCCTGCCAGCTTTGGTTCTGATGATGACAAGCTTCACCCGGATCATCATTGTTTTGTCCATTCTGCGGCAAGCCCTCGGCTTGCAGCAATCCCCACCCAATCAGGTTCTGGTGGGACTTGCCCTGATATTGTCGTTCTTCGTCATGTCCCCCACGTTGACGCAGGTGAACGAAACCGCGCTGAAGCCCTACACCGCCGGCACTCTTCCGGCCGAACAGGCGGTGGGCAAGGCGGCAGATGCATTTCACGGCTTCATGATACGGCAAACCCGCAAGGCGGATCTGGCCATGTTTGCCGACATAGCCAAGCATCCGCCGTTCGCGAGCGAGGCCGACGTGCCGTTTTCCATTCTCCTGCCGGCGTTCGTCACCAGCGAACTTAAAACCGCCTTTCAAATCGGCTTCATGCTGTTTCTTCCGTTCCTGGTCATCGACCTGGTGGTTTCCAGCGTCCTCATGTCGTTGGGAATGATGATGCTGTCTCCAATGCTCATCTCGCTTCCGTTCAAGCTGCTGCTGTTTGTTCTGATCGATGGGTGGAGCCTGCTGAT
Source organism: Porphyrobacter sp. GA68 (assembly GCF_022605525.1). Taxonomy (GTDB): domain Bacteria; phylum Pseudomonadota; class Alphaproteobacteria; order Sphingomonadales; family Sphingomonadaceae; genus Qipengyuania_B. The sequence goes on along the minus strand of NZ_JAKQYJ010000001.1, from coordinate 129,742 downwards.
GGGGTCGCTGGCGATGAGCTTCTTGTGAACGGATCACAGCAAATGGACGCCAGCGCCCCCCTCCTTGCCCTTGCCGACCGGATGCTGTGGACCACCGGCCTTGTCGCTGCGCCGGTTCTGATGGCGGCTTTGGCCATCGGTCTGGTGGTCGGGATCATCCAAGCAGCGACGTCGGTGAACGAGCAGACGCTGACTTTCGTGCCCAAGCTCGCGGTCGTGGCTCTGGTGCTGGTGCTGTTCGGCAGCTCGATGCTTGCACTCATCAGTGATTTCGCCATCGAGATCTTTGCTGAAATCGCGGTCATAAGGCAGTGACGGTCAACGACTGGGGCTTCGGCAATGTCGAGGCTGAACTCTTCAAGCTGATTTTCCTCATGGCAAGATGCGGCGCAGCGCTGCTTGCTGCGCCCATCTTCGGCGCGATCAGCGTGCCGCTGCAGCTTCGTCTCGTGCTTACCGGGTCCATGGCTGTATTCGTCATGTTCTGGGTGCCGGTTGTCACACCAGCGGCGCTGCTATCAGTTGGGGGCTTGCTGGCGCTAGCGGGCGAAGTGGTATTGGGTTTTGCCCTTGGCCTGGTTCTGCAGATTGCTTTTGCCGCACCTGTGCTCGCGGCAGAGGTCATTGCCGGCAGCATGGGGATTGCGATGGCCACGGCCGTTGATCCGGGCAGCGGCAGCCAGTCCGGTGTGCTGGGACAATATTTCAACCTCGTTCTGACCTTGATCTTTCTCGGTCTGGGCGGGCACCTGCTATGGCTGCGACTGGTGATCGAAAGTTATCGGGCGCTGCCCCCCGGGGGTGCGGCCCTTGGGGATGGCGCGCTGCTGCGGATTGTCGGCTTTGCCGGGGAGATGCTGGCAACAGCGGCGGCGATCGCGCTGCCGGTGGCGCTGGCTCTGCTGCTGGTGCAAATCGTGACCGGCGCGCTCAGCCGCTCGGCTCCCGCGCTCAACCTGTTCGCGCTCGGCCTGCCGGCGGGCGTGATGGCGGGCCTGGTCGCTTTGATAGCGGCAACCCCGTTGCTGCATGATCAGCTGGTCACGCTGTCTGTGACCATGATCGAACAAACCGGGAGCATGCTTCAGCAATGAGCGAGGAGGCGGGCGAAAAATCACTGCCGCCCACACCCAAGCGGCGGCAGGATGCGGCGCGGCGCGGCGATGTGCTGCGCTCTAGGGATTTGGCGACCGCAGTGGCATTCGGCACAGGCGCGGCTGGCCTGCTGGTGGTTGGGCCGTGGATGGTTGGCAGCCTGCTTGGCGGTGCGCGGCGCGCGATGGTTTTCGACACGCGCGATCTCGCCGGCTTCGATGCCGCGCGGGCGATGCTGCCGCCGCTGCTCACCGTGATGCAGCCGCTTCTGCTTCTGGGCGGTTCGGTGGCACTTGCCACCCTGGCAGTGCAGCTTGCCTGCGGAGAAGGCCGCTTTGTTCCGGCAAACCTGTCCTTCAAGGTCGCACGACTCGATCCGCTGGCAGGCATGCGGCGGATGCTTGGCCTGCATGGGGTGGTTGAATTGGGTAAAAGCCTCGTCAAGCTGCTCGTGCTCCTGTCGTTCGCCTGGGGGTGGGGCATCGGTCACCTGGCCAAGCTGTTCGCCATCGCCCGCAGCCCGCTTGAAGCCCAGGTTGCGATCGCCTGGCACGCGATCGGCGCCCTGCTGCTCTACCTCTCGGCAGGGCTCGTGCTGGTCGCTTTTATCGACTGGCCGATCGAATGGCTCCGGCGGAACAACCGGCTGAAGATGACGCAGCAGGAAGCGCGTGACGAACACAAGGAGACAGAGGGCAGTCCGGAAAAGAAGGCTGCGGTGCGTCAGCGCCAGCGCAGCATGGCGCGAGGCGGCGTCATCAGGGCCGTGAACGAAGCGGACCTGATCCTGGTCAACCCGGCGCACTTTGCCGTGGCGCTGGTTTACGACACGGCCCGTGCCAGCGCGCCCGTCCTGCTGGCCAAGGGTCGCGACGGCAGGGCGCTGGCGATGCGCGATCTGGCGGCAGAGCTGGGCAAGCCTGTGCTCGAATATCCGGCTCTCACCCGCGCTGTGTATTTCACCACACAGGAACACCAGATGGTCCGCGAAGAGCTCTATGCCGCGATCGCCACGGTGCTGGCGTTTGTCATGGCCCTGAAGCGCGGCGAGCGTCGCAAACGGCCGCAGGTCCACCTGCCACCCGCGTTTCGCTACGACGCGGCTGGCAAGGCGCAGATCGCTTAATCTGCGTCACCTGCCGCCGTTCTGCTCCGCATGGGCAATGGTGCAACCTCCATCGTCGGCATGCTGGGCGCAGGCAGCGGCGTGGACATGGTCAAGCTGGCGGGCGACCTGTCCGCAGCACGGTTCGCGGCGCAGGCAAAACAGCTGCAAACCCGCAGCGAGCGCCTCGAAACCCGCATCTCGGCGGCGGCCACGCTCAAGGGACAGCTGTCGCAGCTCGTCGCTGCCCTGGGACAGCGGCTGCGCAGCGGCGATCTTGCCCCGTCTGCCATCGTGAGCAATCCGGCGGTGGCCCGGGCCGAGACCTCTCCGGGCAGCAGGGCCGAGGGCAGCTATTCGCTGGAAGTGACGGCGCTCGCCGCGCGGCAGGTTCTCGCCAGCAAAGCCTACCCCTCGTCCGATGCAAGGGTCGGTGCTGGCGAATTGACCATCCAGTTCGGAACCGTGCTCGGCGACCGGTTCGATCAGGATGCTTCGGCCGCGCCGCTTCGAGTAACCCTGACGGCTGATGACACCTTGGCCACTCTTGCGGGCAAGATCACGCGGCAGGGAACCGGCCTTGCCGCATACACCGTTCAGACGCAGGCCGGTGCACAGTTGGTGATCAAGGGGCCGGAGGGCGCGGCACGGGGTTTTACGATCGCGACCGGGGGCGGCGATGCGGATGCCCAGCCGGGCGAGCTTGCCTATCTGAACTGGTTTCCGCAGCAAGACACAGGCCAACTCAAAGCCGCCGCCGCCGACGCAGCGTTCATGCTCGACGGGGTCGCAATGACCAGTGCCGCCAACGATGTCACCGGTTTGCCCAATGGCCTGGTCCTGACGCTGACCGGCACGAATTCAGGCGTGCCCGCGCAGATCAGTTTTGCGCGCAAGACTGATGAGATCCGCACCGTCATGACCGACATGGCGGCCGCCTTGAACGAAATCGCCGCGCAGTTGCAGGACAATGCGCGCCCCGTCGGCGGAGAGCTGGGCAATGACAGCGGTGCACGGGCGCTCAAGCGCTCTCTGGCCGCTCTCCCCGGTGCTGTGGTGATGCCCAATGCCGCGCCCGGCGTTCCGCACACGCTGGGCGAGCTTGGTCTAATCCACAACCGGGACGGAAGTTTCCGCCTTGATCTTGAGCGTTTGAACCGGACGCTCGCGGCCGATCCGCAGGGTGCGGCTGCCATGTTCACGCCGGGCCTGTTCGGGGTGTACGCCACCATGGAGAAGCTGTCCCGCAACATAGCCACAACAGCCGATCCGGGCTCGCTTGGAGGATCCATCGCCCGTTACCAGCAGCAGAAGGCGCGCATTGGCGACCGGCTGGATCTCCTCCAGCAGCAGCAGGACGCACTGCGCGCACAACTGGCCGGTCGCTTCACGCAGGCGGACCGGCGGGTCAGCGCGAGCCAGAATACCTTGTCGTTCCTGCAGAACCAGATCGCCGTCTGGACCCGCTCGGACCGCTGAAATGCTTCAGGTGATTTCTCCGGCAGAAGCTTATCGCCGGGTCGAACTAGACGCGCTGGTGCTGGGCGGCGATGCCCGCCAACTCATCAAGCTGTGTCTGGCTGAAGCTGTTGGTTCGCTGGACCGGGCCTTGCTGTGGCATGACAAAGGAGACCGCAGGCGGCGCAACACCGCTTTGGCAAAAGCGATCAGCGGCATCCACGCGCTGCGCATGGGCATTGATCAGCAGCACCCCTTGGGTGGCGCGTTGCTTACCCTGTATGGCAGCGCGGCTGCACGGCTCACGAGAACCCTGATCCGATTCGACGCGGGTGCGGTAGCCGAAGTCAGCGCCGACCTTGCTGAGTTGGCTGACGCGTTCGGCATCACCTGCCCGCGGCAGGCGGACCGGACGCTTTAGGGCACCTGCATCCGGTCCCGGACCTTGGCGAGTGCCTGCGCCTTCAACTGGTGCACTCGAGGAACGCTCACATCCAGGACGGCAGCGATTTCCGAGAGGTTCATCTCCTCCAGGAAATAGAGTTGCAGCACCAGTTGCAGCCGCTCGGGCAGGGCGCGCAGAACCGCAGCCAGCTTTACCGCGTCCTGCGCTTCGCTGAGCCGGGCAAAGGCGTCCGGCGCCCGGTCGGCGAAGTACTCGCTTCTGTCATCGTATTCGCGGTCCAGAGATGTCAAGCGCATCGACGGCTTTGCTTCGCTACGGCGCGCGCCACCGGGGTCATCCCGGCGGCTGCGAGCGGTGCTGCCCCTGCTGCCCGGTACCGCCTTGCGCAGCGCATCGATCATCGCCCCGCGCACGCGCAACTTGGCGTAGGCGGCAAAGCCGTCCTCTGTCGGGCGTGCATGCCGCCGGGCGCATTCCAGAAGCGCGATGGAACCGACCTGGATCAGGTCGTCGAGATCGGGCCCGCCCCCCATGCCGCCGTGAATATGCCAGGCGGCCTTGCGGACCATCGGCATGAAGCGGCGCAGACGGTCTTCAACGACAAGCTTGTCGCAATAGGCGTGGGCGACGGTAAGCTGGGAATGATCGATTTTCATGCGGGCAGTACTTCCTGGCCGGGGCGGGTTGCGGGCGGATTGGCGTCGCTGGCGACGGCGCTCACGGTGGCGATGATCTCCACCGCCTGGCGTGGCGGCAGTTCGGCAATCGAGATGACGAGACAGCCAGGCGCGCGCGTGCGCAGGAGGTCGGCCACCACTCGGCGAACGGGCGGTTGCACCACCAGCGCGGGGGAACGCCCCTGCGCCAGCCGGTCCGCGATCTCGGCCACCTGTCGGCCGATCGCCTGCGCGTGATGGGCCTCCAGGACGGGGTGTCCCGTGACGGGTTCGCGCGGACCCGCAAGGATGGCTGCTTCCAATTCTGCGGCGAGGGTCAGGACCGGGAGCGTCTCGCCCGGCGCGCACACCTGCGCGACCAGCCACTCGCCAAGGTCGGCACGCACACGGTCGACGACCCGGTCGAAGTCCTGGGTGATCTGCAGGGCCAAAGCGATGCTGGAGAGAATGGGCAGAGGATGACCCAGTGTGATTCCGTCGGCCAGCAGGGTGCGCAGCAGGCGCGTCAGCGCCGCCAGTGACAGCGGATCGGGCGTCAACGCCTCCACCAGTCCCGGTGACTGGTTGCGCACCGCGTCGAGCAGCGCCCGCACCTCCTCCGGCCCCAGCAGGGATGGGCCACGCTGGCGCAGCAGATGATTGAGGTGCGTTGCGATCACTGTTCCCGGGTCAACCGCCAGAAACCCTTCGGCAATCGCATGATCGCGTTCCTGCGGCGCGATCCACAGGGCGGGGCAGCCGAAGCTGGGGTCGACCGCTGCGTCCCCGGACAGGCCATGGTGCTGCCCCGCGTCTCCTGTGTCGATAGCGAGCAGCCGGTCAGGGCGCAAAGTTGCGGCTCCGACCGGTATGCCGCCCAACAGGATGCGGTAATCATTGGGGGCAACGGTAAAGCTGTCCCGCAGGCGGAAGCGGGGCACAACAAAGCCGAACTCCTGCGATAATTGTTTGCGCACTCCCGTGATCCGGGACACCAGGGGAGAGCCGCGCGCTTCGTTGACCAGATGCACCAGGCCATACCCCAGTTCGATGGTCACGAGCGTCTGGTCGCTGACTTCTTCGATGCCGATTTTCTCGGGCGATATGCTTTCGGCTTCCTCGACGGGCGCAGGGCGCTCTGCCCGCTTCCTCAGCGTGCGGTAAAGCCAGAAGGCGAAGGCGCCGGCGGGCAGGAAAATGGTCTGCGGCATGGCTGGAATGCAGCCCATGGCCAACAGCACACCTGCCACCGGCAGCCAGCTGCGCGGATCGGCAAACTGGCCGCCGATTTGACCGGCCAGATCATCCTTGTCGGCAACGCGGGTCACGATCATGGCTGCGGCGATCGACAGCAGCAGGGCGGGAACCTGCGCCACCAGGGCATCGCCAACTGCCAGAGTGACGTAAACTTCTGCCGCTTCGCCTGCGGACAGACCGTGGCTGATCATGCCGAGGCAGAATCCCGCAATGATGTTGATCCCCAGGATCAGCAACCCGGCGATTGCATCGCCCTTCACGAACTTGGACGAACCATCCATGGCCCCGTAGAAATCGGCTTCCGTGGCTACCTCTGCACGGCGTCTGCGCGCTTCATCCGGGCTCATCAGCCCGGCGGCGATGTCGGCGTCGATGGCCATCTGCTTGCCCGGCATGGCATCCAGGGTGAAGCGGGCGGAAACTTCGGAAACGCGCCCCGCGCCCTTGGTGATTACGACCATGTTGATGATGAGCAGGATGATGAACACGAACAGGCCGACGGCGAAGTTGCCCGCGATCAGGAACGCGGCGAAGCTTTCGATGACCTGTCCGGCGGCTGCCTCGCCCTCGTGACCGCTGACCAGCACAATCCGGGTCGAGGCAACGTTCAAGGCCAGGCGCAAGAGGGTGGCGAACAGGAGAACCGAGGGAAAGGCGGAAAAGTCCAGCGGCTTGGCCGCGTTCATGGCTGTCATGAGAATGGCGATCGACAGGCCGATGTTGAACACGAACAGCGCGTCCAGCAGCAGCGTCGGGATCGGCAACACCATCAGCACGATCAGCATGAGAATGCCCAGCGGCAGCGCGAGTGCGCCAGGGTTTGCGAAAAGCCGGCGGGTCACAGGCCAAACGCCTTCAACTTGCCATAGGCGGCACGCACATGCGCGGGTGCGGCACCGCCACCACCACCATTTCCAAGACCGAAGGTCTTTTCCAGAAGGGCGGCCATCGATGAACCGGAGGCCGTCGCTCCTGGCGCAGAAGCGGCTGGGCCGCCCGCAACCGGCCGCACACGGGACCGGGTGGCAGGGGGCAAGGGAACGTCGCTGGTGCCGGAGGAGATGCTTCCTTCGCCCATAGCGCGGCCGACCTTGTCGCGGATCAGATCCATCACTCCGCCAAGGGTCCGCGCCGCGCCATCCGCATAGAAAATCCCGCGGTTGGCTGCGGCGGCTTCCGGCAACAGGGCAGCCGCCGACGCAAACGGGTTTGCTTGCAGTGCGGTAAGGAAGCTAGTGGCGCCTCCCGCGCCCAGGAAATGCGCAAGATAAAGTTCGGCCGCGTCCGGTTCCCGGCCGAGGACAGGCAGCAGTGCGGCGCGGTTGTCCTGCGCGAGCGCGCCCGCCATGACCGATGCTACCGCAGGATTGTGGCGCAAACCGAAAATCTGCTGGCGCAGCGCCGGATCGGTGACGAAATGGCGGCCGCCTCGCTGGTGTATTGCAGCGCTTGCCCACTCCATGCCGTGCGCGGCGCCGTGCCGGTCCAGCGTGGCGAGCCAGGTGCTGTCGATAAACTGGAAAAGTCCGGTAGCGCTGGACGTTGATGCCTTGGCGTCAGGGTCGAGCCCGGATTCCAATTTGGCCTGGGCCAGCAGGTAATTGAAATCAGTACCCGTCGCCCGCGCGGCCTGCGCGATGGCCGCTTGTGTACGCGTAGCGGAAGAGTGGGCCATTGCGGGCGAGGAGACATAGGGTGACGGCAAGATGGTGCTTCCGGATTGGCTCGATGCCAACGGTGGAGCAAACCTCGTGCCAAAGGCCCCGCTCGTGTGTCCAGCGGATCACGCGTCAGTTGAACGCCGCCGCATGCCGCCGCCTTGACGACTGTAAAGGCGGGTCGTTTCTCCGGTCAGCGCATCCAGCCGCGCTGTGACATTTGCTGCCATGAGGTTGCGCATTCTGCGGTTGGTTTCATTCGCCTGCCGGGCTGCTTCTGCAAGCAGGCGGCACTCTTCGTCGAGTCCACAGGCTTCCTTGAGCATGGCGCACAACGCCGTCTTGTTCTGGGTAGCCAGGGTCAGTGCGCCGATGTCAAGGGCGGCAAGCGCCTGCCGCTCGTCCTCCAGCACGGCAAGCATTTGCCGCAAGGCGTTGGCGAGGCCAGAGGAGGCGGTCACGGGTAAAGCTCCAGCAGATCCTGGGCAGCGATCATCGCTTGCGCCGTGGCGAGTGGTTGCAGCTGGTAGGATCCGTTTGCCAGTGCGTCGCGCACGGAGGCAATGCGCGCGGTGTCGATCGGCGAACGGTCGTGGTTCTGCTCAATCTCGATGGACACGCCAGCGCCGCTGTCATGTCCTGCCATCTGCTGAAGCGCGGCTCGCGCGGCGCAACCGCCAGTGAGTTGAGGGTCGCGGGGTTGCAGACAGGGCGCGGCCAGATTGGGAGGTGACGACATTACCCGCATGAGCACGTTCCTGTTGCCTGGTTCGGTCTGGAGAACGTGCGCATGGCCATTTTCTTAAGCGTTCATTGCACTCCTTCTGCCACCACGTGTCCGGCGCTCTGCACTCGTGCACGCAGCACGCCCTTGCTACCGTCAGGCCGGACGTTCACAGTGGCGCCTGCCTTGCCGGCGGTCAGAGCGCGACCAGTCGCCGTGATCCCGAAACCTCGGCCGGTAAAGTGAATGGTAACTGCATCGCCCGGCGCCACGGCAGCCGGCCCGGAAACTGCAGCGGCTTGCCCGGACGCGATCGACACGAACAAGCGCCACCCTCCTGCATCGGGGCAAGTCGCCGTGACGGTCCTGCCGCGCCGGTCATGCCAGCCCAGGAGAAGCGCCTGGCGGCATGGCGCAAGCCGCAGGCGGCTGTCGATGGGGCCTACATCCGCCGTTCCGACACCGGCGAAGTTGGCCACAGTGGCCGTTATGGCTTCGGGCAGAGTAAACGCCTGATCCCGGCTGTGGCCCGGTTGGGCGACGGTCAGCATGACGGCCGCGAGGAAGGTAGTGCAAACGATCTTCATGGGTGAACTCCTGTAGCTTACCATGACGACGGCGCTCGCGCGGGATTAACCCGGCGGCCAGAACCTGCCGCAACCGGCAAATCGTTGCCTGCCCTTGGCCCGTCACCACGGCTGCCTCCGTCGTCAGCGGAATTGGCACACTCTGTGCTTAGCCAGCGCCAGCAGGCTCTTTGCGACGGAGATGACACGGATGAGCGGGATTTTCGGCATACACGGCGCGGCGCTGGAACTGCGTTCACAGCGCATGGGGGTGCTCACCTCAAACATCGCGAACGCCTCCACGCCCGGATACAAGGCGCGTGATATCGACTTTGCCGCCGCGCTGCGGCTGCAGATAAACGGAATGACCGGGCAGCGGGCTGCCGTCGCGGCGACGCGCTACCGCGTGCCGACCATGCCTGCGCTGGACGGCAACACCGTCGAATTGGGCGCCGAACAGCTCGCCTTTGCCGAGAACGCCGTCGCCTACAGCGCGACCTTGTCCTTTGTTCAGGGTCGGGCCGAACGGCTGACCCGCGCGATCAGGGGCGAATAACGATGCCCGATCCCGTCAATCTTTTCACCACCGTGGGGCGCGGCCTGTCGGCGCAGATGGTCCGCATGAACGCCGCCGCTTCGAACCTTGCCAATGCTGGCACTGTCGCCGGTTCGGAGGCAGCCTCCTACCGCCCCATGCGCCCGGTGTTCAGCGAAGAATACGACCGGCTGAGCGGCCTATCCACCGTGCGTGTAGAGGGCGTGTTCCGCTCCGCGGCCGCCCCGATCAAGCTGTACGATCCCGATCACCCGATGGCCGATGCCGACGGAAACGTGTGGCAGGCGCCGATCGATGAAACGGCCGAGATGGTCGAGGTGATGGAAGCGTCTCGTCATTACCAGAACCTGGTGGAAGCCATGCAAACCGCCAAGCAACTGATGCTGGAAACCATGAGGACATGATGAACCTGAACGCAATCCTTGCCGACACCGGCACGCTGTCTCGTCCCGCTGCCGCCCGGTCTTCCAGCATGGGGCAGGATGACTTCCTGCGGCTGATGATCGCACAGCTGCAACAGCAGGATCCGACCGATCCGGTCGATAACAAGGCGATGCTGGCGCAGATGGCGCAGTTCTCTGCCCTCGCCGGAACGGCTGAGACGAACGCCACGCTGCAGGACATTGCCGCCAAGATCGATGCGCTGATCGCGGCGCGAAACCCCGCCACCCGCTAAACAGCAGAGGAACAGTTCCGTGTCGTTTTACACTTCCCTCAGTGGCCTCAGGGCCGCGCAGACCGACTTGGGCGTCATTGCCCACAACATCGCCAATGCCGAAACCACCGGCTTCAAGAAATCGGATACGCAGTTCGCCGATCTGGTCGCGGGGGGCGCGGCGTCCGACCCGCGCATGATGAAGGGCATCGGAGTGGCGGTTTCCGCAATCGCCCAGAACTTCACGCTTGGCGCGGTGGAGCAAACGGGCAACGTCACCGATCTGGCCATAACGGGCGACGGGTTTTTCGCCGTGCGCGGCGGCGAAAGCGGACAGACCGCATTTACCCGCAACGGTGCTTTCATGCTGGATCAGGGCGGCTTCCTGCACGATGGCGCGGGCAACCGGCTGCAGATGATTGCCACCGATGGCAGCGGGAACCCGGGTGCGTCTGGCGCAACGGCCGACACCCGCCTGCCGCTGGTCAACGCTGCGGGCGCCGATCTTGCGGGCGTGACCATCGGCAAGGACGGAACGATCAGCGCGGCGTACGCGGATGGCGCGGTCACGAACGTGGGACGGGTGGCACTCGCCAGCTTCACCAGCCCGGTCGGCCTGCGTCCGCTCGGCAATTCCAAATGGGAGGCGACCGGACTGTCCGGTGCGCCCCAAATCGGGTTCCCCGGCGCGGGGCGAAACGGCACCCTGTTGTCCGGCGCGCTTGAGCGGTCGAACGTGGATCTCGCGGAAGAGATGATCGGCCTCATTTCCGCGCAGCGCAACTTCCAGGCGAACGCGAAGGCGATCGATACCGCGTCGCAGCTGTCGCAAACCATCATCAACCTGCGGACCTGATCGCGGTGGACCGCATGATATACACTGCGCTGACGGGAATGAGCGCGGCCATGAACCGGCAGCGGGTGATCGCCAGCAACTTGGCCAATGCGCAAACGGCGGGGTTCAGGGCAGAAACCTTTACCGTCACCCCGTTCGCGCTGAAAGGCGCGGGACTGGACATTCGGACCTTTGCGCAAGGCACCGTACCCGGAGCCGACATGCGCGCCGGAGCGCTGATCGAGACGGGCAATCCGCTGGACATCGCGCTGGGCGGCGATGCGCTGCTGGCGCTGCAGGCGTCCGACGGGGCAGAGGTCTATACAAGGCGGGGCGACTTGCAGGTGGCGCCGACCGGCGTGCTGGAAAACGGCGACGGGCGCCCCGTTTTGGGCGATGCAGGTCCGATCACTGTGCCCTTGGGCCGCGAGATCAGCGTTACAAAGGACGGTGCTGTCATGGCGGGCGACCCCGCCGCGCCGGACATCCCGCCACAGGAAGTCGGGCGGATCAAGCTCGCCAGTCCGCAGGGCAGCGCGCTTGCCAAGGATCTGCACGGCTTTCTGCGGGTGCCCGACAACGGGATCCTGCCCACCGACCTGACGGCGCAGGTGACGGTTGGCATGCTTGAAGGGTCGAACGTCGACACCGCCGCGGTGTTGGTCGAAATGATCGAGGCGCAGCGCAGCTTCGACAATCGCGCCAAGCTGTTTTCCACCGCCAGCGAATGCGACCGTGCAGGTTCGCGGCTGATGAGCCTCAATGGCTGAACTCGATAGCGAAAGGTCAGAACCTATGCCAATTTCCGCACTGCATGTCGCCCGCACCGGGCTGGAGGCGCAGGACGCCCGGATGCGTGTCATTGCCAACAATCTGGCTAATATCGGCACGACCGGGTTCAAGCGCGATCGCGCGAATTTCGAGACTCTGATGTACCAGGACAACCGTGTGGCGGGACAGCGTTCCTCCACGGAAACCGCCTATGCCACCGGGCTGAACCTGGGCACCGGAGTGGCCCTTCAGGGCACCAGCCGGATCGCCACCCAAGGGACGCTGGATACAACCGGCAACGCCTTTGACCTCGCCCTCGACGGAGACGGGTACTTCCAGATCGCGCTGCCTGGCGGCGGGCTGGCGTATTCTCGCGCGGGCAACTTCACCCTGTCGGCCGAAGGGCAGATCGTAACCGCGCAAGGTTATCCGCTGGAGCCGGCGGTGTCGGTTCCGCAAGGAGCGCAAAGCGTCACGATCGCGCCCGACGGCACCGTCAGCGCGGTGCTGGCGGGAGAAGCGGAGCCGACGGAGCTTGGCCAGCTCACCATTGCCCGCTTCACCAATGCGGCCGGATTGCAGGCCAGCGGCAGCAATCTGCTGCTGGAAACCGCCGCCAGCGGCCCGGCGGAGATTGGCGTGGCGGGTAGCGAGGGCCGCGGATCCATCAGGCAAGGAATGCTCGAGGCTTCAAACGTCAACGTGGTGGAGGAAATGGTGGCCATGATCGAGGCGCAGCGAGCCTACGAAATCAACACCAAGATGATCAGCGCCGTGGACGACATGCTGCGCAACGCGAACCAGGCGCTGTGACGATGCGCTGGCTTGGGACCAGTCTCGCTGCCTTGTTGGCCGCCTGTGGCGGTCACAGCGGCCCTCCGCCAGGCTTCGCGCCCGTCCTGCCGCCCGCTCCAGCGGCAGAGCCGCCGGGCAATGGCGCGATCTTCCAGGCGGGTGCGGGTTACGCGGCCTTGCACGAGGGCAGCCGCGCCCGGCGGGTTGGCGATACGCTGACGATTCTGCTGGCGGAGAACATCGGCTCTGCCAAAACAGTCAGTGGCCGCACGGACCGTGCCGGCTCCGCAGCGATCCTGCCGCCGGCTGCCGGACCGCTGAACTTTCTCGACCCCGAGGCTCTTAAGGCTGCCGCCTCGGCGTCGTTCAAGGGAGGAGGTCAAGCCGCGCAGCGCAGCACCCTGTCCGGCGCGGTTGCCGTCACCATCGCCAGCGTCCGGCCAAACGGGACCGCGCTGGTCGTAGGGGAAAAGCAGATGTTGCTGAGCCAGGGGGAGGAATGGGTGCAGTTTTCCGGCATCGTGCGGCTTGCCGACATCGATTTTGACAACCGTGTGCTGTCCACCAGCGTCGCTGATGCGCGCATCGTGCATTCGGGCAAAGGCGCGCTGCAGCAAGCAAGCCGTCCCGGCTGGCTCAGCCGCTTCTTCGGCCGGATCAGCCCGTTTTGACCCGCTCCGTGCGATTCCTGCTGCACCTGGTGGTCGCCGCGCTGGCTGGTTGTGCCATCCCCTGTGCGGCAGAGCGGGTGCGCGACCTTGGCACCTTTGAAGGGGTGCGGGCGAACCAGTTGACCGGCTATGGCATCGTGGTTGGCCTGCAGGGCACTGGCGATGACAACCTTTCCTACCTCACCCAAGCCGCCAAGGGGGTGACTCACCGGCTGGGCCTGCCTCTGCCGCCCGGAGTCGCTCCCGGTCTCAAGAACGCCGCCGCCGTCATAATCACTGCCGAGCTGCCGGCCTTTGCGAAGCCGGGGCAGCGGATCGACATCACTGTGTCGACGCTGGGCAAGGCCAAGTCGCTGCGCGGAGGAACGCTGGTCCTGGCGCCTCTGGTCGGGGCTGATGGAGAGATCTATGCCATGGCTCAGGGCAGCGTTGCGGTGGGCGGGCTTGGTGTTTCGGCGCGTGACGGGTCGCAGGTGTCTGTCAACGTGCCGACGGTGGGCCGGATCGCCGGCGGTGCCACGGTCGAGCGCAGCGTCGCCAGCGGGTTCGATCTTGCGCCGGTCGCGCGTTTCAACCTTCACGGTTCCGACTTCCTGACAGCCTCGCGCATCCGCGATGCCATCGAAGCGCGCTTCCCCGGAACCGCGCGCGTGCTGGATGGTGTGACGCTGGAACTGGTGATGCCATCTGGCAGTGACGCGCGATCAGCCCTGCTGGCGGAAATAGAGATGCTCGAAATCGCTCCGGCTCAGGTGCCGGCGAGGGTCATCATCAACAGCCGGACAGGAACCGTGGTGATGAATGGTGCGGTGCGCCTGTCGTCCGCCGCCATCAGCCATGGCAAGCTGGTGGTCCGCATTTCCGAGGATCCGGCGGTTGTGCAACCCGCGCCATTGTCTGCCGGCGCCACCACCGTGGAGCAGGCGAGCGGCATCGCGGTCAACGAAGCGGGCGATCGGCTGACCGTTGTGGAGGAGGGCGCCAACCTCGCTGAAATCGTTGACGCGCTCAACGTGCTGGGTGTCGGTGCTGCCGATCTGGTGGTCATCCTGGAAGGCTTGAAGCAGGCGGGCGCACTGCAAGCCGAGCTGGTGGTGATGTGACGCCGCCACCCATCATCACCTCTGCCGATCCCGGCCCAGCGCCTGCCCGTGCCACCTTGCGGGAAGCTGCGCAGGGGTTCGAAGCTTACCTTGTGCGGCGCATGCTGGAGGCGGCGCGGGCGGGCGGGTCTGCCGGCGCTTTGACGAGCGGTCCGGGAGTGAGCCAGTTCACCGCCCTGAGGGACGAGCATCTGGCCGATATCGCGGCACAGCGGGGCACCTTCGGCATCGCCGCCGCGCTGGAGGCGCAGCTTGCCCGGCACGTGCCGGCCACAAAGGAAGGCGGGGCAGACTGATGCCGACCGCGCTTATCACCATCGCGAAAAACGGCGCCATTACCGCTCGCACCGGACTTGAGTTGACCGGCCACAACATCGCGAATGTCTCAACTGCGGGCTACACGCGCCGAACAGGAGCGGCGGCGGAAGTTGCCGGGACGGGCGGCATCGGCCTGAATGGCGCAGGCGCCCCTGGCGGAGCCCTCACCAGCGCCATCGTGCGTGGCGGCGCGCCGTTCCAGCACGCGGAGGTTCGCCGTACCGGCAGCGATCTGGCCCGAGCCGAGGCAGAATTGAAGGGTCTTGGCCAGGCGGAAACGGTGATCGAGCAAAGCGGGCTTTACCCCGCCATGACCCGCTTTGAGGCAAGCGTCACCCGGTTAATGGCCGATCCGGTGAGCGGTGCCATGCGTGCGGATGCGCTGGAGCAGGCGCGGGGGGTTGCGCAGCTCTTCAACCATGTGGCCCGCGGGCTCGACGCCGCGGCCGACACCGTTCTCGCAGAGGCGGCAGCCGGCGTTGCCGAGGCGAACCGGCTGGCGGCCGAGGTGGCGCGCACCAACGTCCAACTCGCCAAGGTCCAGGAGGGAGGCGCGGGGAAAGCCGCGCTGCTCGATCAGCGGGACCAGCTGCTGGGGCGCCTGGCCGAATATGCGGCGATCACCTGCGAGTTCGACAATCTTGGCCGCACGACGGTTCGCGCCGGTGGCGCAGGCGGACCGCTGCTTGTCGCGGGCACGCAACACGGTGCCCTGGTCGCCGCGCAGGACAGCAGCGGGGTTGTGCAGTTCGCGGTAGATGGGGAAGAGGTGTTGCTTGGATCGGGCTCGCTGGCCGGGCACGCACAGGCGCTGGAGCGGCTGCATCAGGTCGCGACGGAACTGGATACCATCGCTGCACGGCTTATCGCCGCCGGAAACGCGGGGCAGGCCGGGGGAGTCACGCCGGACGGCAGCGCCGGACCGGCGCTGTTCGCTGGCGTGGGCGCGGGCGACATCGCACTGGCGCTGGCAAGCGGCGATCAGCTCGCCACAGCTCCGCCCCCGAGTGCGCCAGGCAGTCGCGACAGCGGCAATGTCAAGGTTTTGCGCGATGCCTTGGCAGGACCGGTGGAAGACGTGGACCGGCTGCTTTTCACGCTGTCCAGCGCCGTGGGCGGCCGCGCCATCCTGCGTGACGGGTTGCGCGGACTAGCCGATGCAGCACAGGCCTCCTGGCTGAACGGGGCAGGGGTGGACCTCGACACCGAAGCAGTCAACCTCCTGCGTTTCCAGCAGGCGTTCCAGGCCAATGGCAAGGTCATCCAGACTGCCGCGCAGATTTTCGATACCATGTTGAGGATCGCACAATGAGCGTCATCGGGAACCCGACGATCGCCTTCAATTCCCGTTCAGCCGGGCAGATGGCGGCGCTGCGCAGCGCTGCGGAACGGTTGCAGGAACAGATCGCCACCGGAGAGCGGCTGACGCGGTCGTCGGACGACCCTGTCGCCGGCGCCTTGTTGCGACGCCTTGGCCGGAGCGACCGTCTCGCCGCGGTCGAGCGGGAAAACGCCGGCCGGGCCGCCAGCAATCTGACACTGGCAGGCGAAGCCCTAAGCCAGATGGCCAGCGATCTTGTTCGCATTCGCGAACTGGCCGTTCAGGCGACAAGCGGGACGCAATCGGTCGCGGCGCGGCAGGCCATCGGCGTGGAAATCATGCAGTTGCGCACCGGCATCATCGCTTCGGCAAACAGCAAGGACGCGGCGGGCGGCCCGCTGTTTGCCGGCACAGCCGGCGCTCCGGCCTACGTCCTGTCCGCGACGGGTGAGGCAATCTACATGGGTGCTCCCGATCCGGGCACACTGCGCCTGGACGATCAGGAAGAGATTCCAAGCGGGGTAGTAGGCCCGCAGTTCATGACGTTCTCCAGCGGCGGCGCACAGGTCGATCTGACCGGCTTGCTGAAGGAACTGAGTGATCGCCTTCAGGCAGGAATGACGGCTGATTCCGCCATCCTCACGCAGCTTGATGACGCACTTGGAACAATTTCGCGCACCCAGACGGTCGTTGGCGCGCGCCTCGCTTACCTTGACACGGTGCGTGACCGCCTCCTGACAGCAGAGGTGGCCCGCGCGCAGAGCGCCGCTGATGCGGGCGGAGTTGATTTCGCCACGTCCATCGCCCGTCTGCAGGAAACGCTGACCGCGCTTGAGGCCGCGCAGGCCGGGTACGCGCGTCTCTCTTCGCTGACCCTGTTTGCCGCACTTTGATCGCTGGAGTTTGCTCGCACCATGTTTCCTGCCGTCGGTATCCTCATCCTTCTCGTCATGGTGTTCGGCGGCTTTGCGCTGACCGGCGGCGCGCTTGGGCCGGTGCTGTATGCCGTTCCGCACGAGATGATGATCATCGGCGGTGCGGCCATCGGCGCGCTGGTGGCAGGCAATTCGATGCATGAACTAAAGGCGCTGGGCCGCGGATGCCTGAAGGTCTTCAAGGGACCGGGTTACACGCGGCAGGATCATATCGACGCCATCGCGCTGTCTTCGAAACTCATGCGACTGCTAAAGACGGAAGGGCCGGTCGCACTGGAGCAGCATGCAGAGGAGCCGGAAACATCCGCCATCTTTGCCGCCTATCCCCGTATTCTGGAGGATGTGGCGCTTCTGCATCTGATAGCCGATACGCTGATGCTGCTTATCGTGTCGGCAGGCGCGCCCGAGCCACATGCAGTGGAAGAAGTCATGGACAACGCAATACGCGCGCACTTTCATGACATGGACGAACCCGCCCACGCCTTGCAGAACCTGGCCGATGCGTTGCCGGCACTTGGCATCGTTGCCGCTGTGCTGGGGGTGGTAAAGACGATGGGCTCCATCGACCAGCCACCGGCGGTGCTGGGAGGCATGATCGGTTCTGCGCTGGTGGGGACCTTCCTCGGGGTCCTGCTGGCCTATGGCGTGGTCGGCCCGCTCGCCAGCAGGCTCAAACAGATCAACGCTCATGATCAGCAGATATTTCAATCGGTAAAACAGGTGATGATCGCTTCGCTTCACGGGTATCCGCATGCTCTGGCAGTGGAGGGCGCGCGATCCGGCCTGCCCCACGCGGTGCGTCCGCGGCTCGTCGAGCTGCTCGACGCTCTCAAAGGGCGCTGAAGCATGGCGACCGGATCGGACGCACCTGTGCGCCCCCTCATCGTGCGCAAGATCACCGTCCAGGCCGCGCCGCACCATGGCGGTGCGTGGAAGGTCGCCTACGCCGATTTCGTGACCGCGCTGATGGCATTTTTTCTCCTGCTCTGGCTGCTGGGTGCGACGGACGAGAACAAGCGCAGAGGGCTGGCGGATTACTTCACTCCCACTCTGGTGAAGACCAAGGAGGAAAGCGCCGGGGCCGACGGATTGCTCGGCGGCAGCTCGATTACCGACGTGGACTCGTACCCAAACGCCGCCGGGCAGACGGGTACTCGCACGATCACCATACCGCGCGATGCGAGGGGTGGCCCCAAGGAGGGGGCTAGCGCCGCAACAGCCGCCGTGGGGCATCAGGCGATGCAGGAACGGATCGAAGCCCGGCTGGAGGCGGACAAGGGCCTGCGTCGCCTGCTGAGGCAGGTGCGGGTGGTGCCTTCGCCTGAAGGAGTGCGGATTGATCTGGTGGACGATGCCGATTTCTCGATGTTCACACTGGGCACCGCCAGCCTTGTCCCCGACGCCCGGCTGCTGCTTGCCGGCATTGCCAAGGCGGTCGCGGCTGAGGAAGTGCCGCTGGTCGTGCGCGGGCACACCGATGCGCTGCAATGGCAGAGGTCGGGCGAGGGCAACAACTGGTCGTTGTCGGCCGGGCGCGCCGAGGCTACCCGCCAGGCGCTCATGCGAGGCGGCATTGGGGAAGGCCGGTTTCACCGCATCGAAGGCGTGGCTGACCGCGAACCTCTGATACCGGACGACCCGCTGGACGCGCGGAACCGGCGAATGTCGATTGTGCTGCTCGATTGAGTGCGCAAGACGCCCATCCTGAGCGTTTCGAACGGCGTCGCTGACCCTCTTTTCACCGATCCCGCGGCCGAACGTATGCCCCGCTGCTGGCGCGGCCGCAAAAATTCGCGCAAGAAGGTTTGCTGCCCGGACAAGAACCGCTAGGTGACTGGCCGCTGGTACAGGACGGGTCGCGCCTACCCTCGCGCCGGACATGCAATCGGAAGTGATCTTTTCAACATGAGCGGTGCCAAGCATTCCGTCATCAAAGGAGTGGCCTGGGTCGGGGTCGGCCGCGTGGTCGTGGCTCTGATAGGTTTGGTAAGTACGGTCGTTCTTGCTCGCCTGCTTTCGCCAGAAGATTTCGGGCTGGTGGCAATCGCGGCGGCGGCAGCGGCGATCATCGGCATGCTGACGGACCTGCCGCTGTCTCAGGCATTGATCCAGCACGACGAACCCGGCGACGAACATCTCCATACGATCTGGACGTTCGGCCTCATCAAGGGCGCCGTGCTGCTGCTTTTGATCGGCGGGTCCGCCCCCTTCATAGCCGCCGCCTATGGCGACGCGCGGCTGCTGAACCTGGTGCTGGCACTGGCGTTCACGGCGGCGCTTGGCACGCTCCAGAACCCCGCACTGGCAGTTTTTGAACGTGGTCTTGTGTTCTGGCAGGCCGTCATGCTGGACCTGGCGGACAAATCTGCCGCTTTCGTCGCCACGGTCGCGGTTGCCTATATCTATCAGAGCTACTGGGCGCTGGTAGTTGGCGTGCTCGTAGCGCAAGTGGTCCGCGTGGCCATGTCTCACGTTCTAAAGCCATACCGGCCCCGCCTTTCTCTGGGTAAAGGGAAGGAGCTGTTATCCTTTTCGATCTGGCTGACCTTGCGCAGCTGGATATATGCACTGAATTGGCGGGCCGATCCGCTGATCCTGGGTCAGTTCATCCGACCCGGCCCGCTTGGCCTGTACACCATGGCCGACCGTCTGACTTCGATGTCGGTGGGGCAAGTGGTGGGTCCGGTGTCCCAGGTTCTTTTCCCTGCCCTCTCCCGCTTCAAGAAAGATCTTGCGCGATTACAGTCTGCATATCTGCGGATGCAGGCGATGTCCTGCATACTGGCGTTCCCCATCGGCGCCGGCTTCGCCATACTGGCCCAGCCCATTGTGCTGCTCGTCCTGGGAGAAAAATGGCTGCCTGCCGTGCCGGTTATCCAGGTGCTGGCATTGCTGGCAGCCTCGCTGACCATTCAGCTTATCAGTCCATTGGCAATGGCCGTCGGCGAAACGAGAGCGCTGTTCCGGCTTGAAGTCCAGCTTGGCTTGGCGCGTCTGCCACTGCTCGTCGGTGGTATTCTTCTTGGCCAGGTGAGCGGACTGGGCATGCTGATGGGCGCAGTGCTGGGCCGGGCCGCGGCGCAAGCTGTCATGACGATCTGGAGCATGTATCTGGTCAAGCGACTGAGCGGATTGCGGCTGCGGGATCAATTCAACTCGATCGGGCGACCTGCCTTGGCCAGCCTTATCATGGTGTTGGCAGTTGGCGGGGCGCTGTGGCTGGCTGGGCCGCTGGACACGAGCCTTGCCGGCTATGGCAGCCTTTTCGCTCTCATCCTGTGGGGCGGGGTGGTGTACGCCGGCGCGCTTTTTGCACTGTGGCTTGCTACCGGTCGCAAACCTGGAGCTGAAGAAGAGATGCTGGCCATGGCGCTCGCCGGAGCGCGACGGATCAAGGAGAGGCGCGCCGTCACCCTCGATTGACCTTCGCAGCTGGCGTTGGAGAGGGCGCACAATCGAGGCGAGACAGCTATACCCTGCATCTGATTGCTTCTGGCCAGCGGTTGACCCCGAAAACTCTTCTGCTGGAGGGTAAGCTGCTTGCGCCCGGCGAACGCCTCGATACGGTCTGTGCAATGGATGTGGAAGCCATCCCGGCGCAGGACCAGGTGCTGGCAGTCATCGTGCCGGACCTGTTTCACGCCACGCAAACCTTCTTTCACGAGCACATCGCCAACATCCATCCCGGTCGAACGGTGGTGGTTCACCTGTCATCGAACAGTAATCGCGCGTTGACGGATGTGCCGGTGCTGGAGGTGCCGCTGGTCCCTCGCTGGCCGGCTCATCGCAGCGGCCTCGCCGGAAAGCTGGCAGGCTTTGCGAACAATATCGGAACCAGCCGGCTGAACCACCAGGACCGGCAGCGCATCGCCAGCTTCTTCAAAGAGCATGGCGTCACTCACCTTCTGGCGGAATTTGCCACGTCGGGCGTGCTCATCCTGCCGGTCGCGGAGCGGCTGAGGCTGCCGCTGACCGTCCTCAGCCATGGCTGGGACATCAACATTCTGGGTGAAGGTCGGGTGTGGCGCAGCCGCTATGCCAAGCTCTTCGGATCCCACGCACAGTTGGCGGCCGTGTGCGAGTTTTTGCGCGGCAGGATGGTGCGGATAGGTGCCTCGGCGGAAAAGATCAGTCTGATCCCCTGCGCAGTGGATGCCGGGTCGTTCGAGCCGGTCCTGCATGGGCCTGAACCTGCCCGCGTGGTCATGGTCTGCCGACTGATCGAACAGAAAGGCCCGCTCCAGGGTCTGCGTGCATTCGCACTGGCGCACCGCGAGCGGCCCGAGCTCACCCTCGACATTGTTGGCAATGGCCCGCTGAACGCCGCGCTTCTGTCAGAAATCGACCAGCTCCAAATCGGTCCGGCAGTTCGATTTCACGGCGACCTCGCTCATCGAGACACCCTCAAGGTTGTGGCTCGAAGCCACATTTTTATTCAGCATTGCATGACCTTGCCGGGCAAGGGAATAGAATCGCAGGCGATCTCCTTGCTCGAAGCGATGGGGCACGGCCTCGTCCCCATCGTCACCCGGCACGGGGGCATGGCCGATCATGTCACTAATGGCGAACGGGGCTGGCTGGTCGAGGAAGGCGACGAGGCGATGATGGCACGGCAGATCGTCGCGATGGCCGATGATCCGGTACGGCGGCAACAATTGGGAGTCGCCGCCCGCGACTACGTCCTGAAGTTCTTCAGCCGCGCGACCATCTATCCTGCGATGCGCCGCACCTTGGGGCTGCGATGAGGCTCGGATCTGTTACCGCCGGCGCCCTTGCGTGGAGCGGGAGCAAGGCTGCGTTTCGCGATGGAGCGATTCCGCAGTGGTGCCTGATCGTCGCGTCCATCGAAGCGCTGGGCGCCAAGCGCCGCGCTGCCTTCCCATGCATCTTACGCCTCTTCATCAACCCTGTCGAAAGTGACGCTTCGAGCAACCCAGGAGGCCTATGAGCGCACTTCCTCATCTTCATTCGCTTTGGGTCGGGCCAAGGCTCGATTATCTGGAGCGCCTGTGTCTGGCCTCCGCGCAGGCGATGGGGCATCGCTTCACCTTGTGGAGCTATGATCCGTCCAATCTGCAAGGTGTGCCGCCGGGAACCGATCTGCGCGACGCGGCCGAGGTGATGCCGCGCGAACGCCTGATCCGGTACCGCGACTCCGGATCAATCGCGCTGGGTGCCAATCTGTGGCGGATCGAACTTCTGGCGCAGGGGCTGGGTTGCTGGGTGGACATGGACTTCATCTTCATCAAGCCTCTCCATGACAGCGACGGCTATATGTTTGGCTGGGAACATGAAGGCTGGCTCAACAACGCAGTCATGCTGGCCCCTGCAAAATCGCAGATGGTGCGGGACTTGCATTCCATTCCGAGACCCAACCGGCGCCCGCCCTGGTTCGGACCTCGCCGGTCGCTTCAGTTCTACTGGTCGCGCCTGCGCCACGGCAGAATGGAGTTGGAGGATTATCCCTGGGGTACGTTCAGCGCCGGCCTGCTGACCCATGTGGTTCGCAAGAACAAGCTGGAACCCCATGCCTGTGCGCCTGAGGTATTCTACCCCATCCGCTGGAAGGATGCGCGTGAGGTGTATGGGCCCGCTGAGCAGGTGGAAGAGATGCTGAGCCCGCAAACGCGTGCCGTCCATCTGTGGCATTCGCGCCTGCAAGGCCTGAGCGAAACTCCACCTCCGAAAGGCAGCTACATAGAAAAGATGTGCAAGGAGTTCGCCGTGGACACCCGCGAAAGTTCTGCCGTGTAGCTGACTAGCTGGCGGTGGGTGAGAGCCTGCGGACGAACTCTCTCGGAGTAACCCTGCGCAGTCTTGCGGCAGCCCGGGTCACACCAATCCGAAATACCGCTCGAAGAAGCCCGCCAGCTTGTCCAGCGCGGACTGCTTCTTTGTCGCGTGTCCGTTGTTTTTCGAGAACCTCGATACCGGCGGGATGATCTTGGTGATCGCTGTGCCTGTGGTCGCCATAGGGCTTGAGCAGCACGGTGCCCTCGGCATCCTTGTTGCCGAACAAGGCTAGCGCGTCGTTGGTCGCCTGTTCCAGATCACGGAACGAGACGATGTTACCGTAAGCCCTCGCGGTACACCGCGATTTGGATCAGTTCGCAATCCTCACCGTCGAAGGTGTGGCAACGGCGGTCAAAGATGTCGATGTGGATGTTGGGCGAGGCGAAACATTCGCGCAGCGCCGTCCTGAATGCGTCGAGAGCGGCCGGATCCTTGTTCAACGGCTGATCGGCGGCGACAATGAAACACGCCCACGAACGCGCACGGCGACGTTCGTCGGTGTAACGGACCTCCTCGGCGCGGCGGAAGCGGTCCGGATGATTGAGAAACATCCAGAATGCGCTGTCAGGCCATCATCACGCCTGAGCTGTGGGATCAGGTCCATGCCATCCTGCAGGAAAGCCCCCGGCAGCGCGCGGCCAACACCCGCACCCATACGCCAGCGCTGCTGAAGGGGCTCATCTTCACCGATCGCGACATCGCCATGACGCCCACGGTCACCAAGAAGGGCAGCCGCCGTTACCGGTGCCACACCTCGATGGACGCGATCCGGAACCGGGCCTGCGAAGGCCGCGACAGCTTTGTCAGGCTCAATGCCGGGTTGGTCGAGGGTGCTGTCGTCCAGCACATCCGGTCGCTGCTGCGCACGCCAGAGATCGCAGCGCGGGCAATGGAGGCAGCCCGCCAGAATGCCCCGTACATCGACGAGCAGGATGTGGTTACCGCGCTGGCGGGCTTTGACGGGCTTTGGGAATCGCTGTTCCCGGCCGAGCAGGCCCGCATCGCCCGGCTGCTGATCGAGCGGGTCACGGTCAGCGCCGAGGGCCTCGCGGTCGACCTGCGCACCGAAGGCCTCGGATCGGTCATCCGAGAAATGGTCACCCCCGCGCGGAAACAAGCAGCATGAGCGCACCCACCACCATGCTGGTGTTCATCCCGCTCACCTCCGCAAACGCAACGGACGGCCGAAGATCGTGCCGCCAGCCGAAATGGCGCCTGACACCGGCGGCGTGGACCCGCATGTGCTGAAGACGGTCGCCAAGGCGTGGAGCTGGCGGCGGGAGCTAAAGAGCGGCGCACCGGCAACGATCGAGGATATCGCGCAGGCCGAAGGCATCTCCGACCGCTACGTCGGGCGCATGCTGTGGCTGGCCTATCTGGCACCAGCCGTGCTGGATAGGCTGCTGATCAGCCGCGTGCCACCCGCTGTTCTAATCAAAGACATGGTGACGGGGGCGGAATTGCCGTGGGCGGAGCAGTATGCAGTAGTGTTGGAAAAAGCGTGATCAAATCATCCAATCGCATCGAGTAAGGCATCGCCCTATACTACGACCAGGACTGTTCTCCCGTTCGAAAGCTTCTTTGACCTCCAAGCCGCTCAATTATGGTTGAAATCGTTTGTCATCACGGATTTTTGTACAGCCTAGCGTTTCGCGGTATGATCCCATAGCCGTTCACGATTCGCCAGCAGGGGGAGAATGACGTGGGCTTGGAATGTTGCCAGCATCACCAAATCGACGATAGTCCCGGCGCGGATTTCATCAACCCCTGCCTTTGCGGTTCGCCCAGAACGCATGCCGCTTTTGCCCGGATCGAAGCCGACATTTCGCGGCGCGAGATGCTGGGCGGCACGGCAGCAGTGCTGGGAATGTTTGCCGGTTTCGGCCTCGCCCCGCATTACGCCCGCGCGCAGACACCCGGGCGACCCACGGTACTGACCAACCTCAGGTTCTTCGACGGGAACAATCCCATGATGCACGCCGGGCGCGAGATTGTCGTCGAAGGTGGGCGCATCGCCGCGATCGTTAACGCCGGGACCGGCCCGCAGGACGCCACCCGGATCGATTGCGGCGGACGCGCGGTCACACCGGGGCTGATCGATTGCCACTGGCACGCAACGCTGGTCAGTGTCAGCCAGGTTGCGGCGCTGACGCAAGATATCGCGCTGGTCCACCTGGTTGCCGGACAGGAAGCGGGCGCGACCCTGATGCGCGGCTTCACCACTATACGCGATACTGGTGGCCCGGTGTTCGGACTGAAGATGGCGGTCGATCGCGAGGTTTTGCCCGGCCCGCGCATCTTCCCTAGCGGCGCAATGATCACCCAAACTTCAGGCCACGGCGATTTCCGCTTTCTCAACACCCTGCCGCGGATGGACAGCGATCCGGCCGACTACACCGAACGCACCGGCGTGGCAGCGATTGCCGATGGCGAGGCCGAAGTGCTGCGCCGCACCCGCGAACAGCTGATGAAGGGTGCATCCCAGATCAAGATCATGGCCGGCGGCGGGGTTACCTCGCTTTATGACCCGCTCGACACCGCTCAATTCCTTGAGGAGGAAATGCGCGCTGCAGTGCGGGCGGCGGCGGACTGGGGTACCTATGTGTGCAGTCACGTCTATAACTCCGACGGCATACAGCGCGCATTGCGGGCAGGCGTGAAATCGATCGAGCATGGCCACTTGGCCGATCCCGCCACGATCCGCATGATGCGCGAAGAGGGCGCTTGGTGGTCGATCCAGCCCTTTCTGAACGACGAGGACTCCAATCCGCGCCGTGACCCCATCCAGCGGGCCAAGGCAGAACAGGTGGCGCGCGGCACCGTGCGTGCCTTTGAGCAAGGTCGCGCTCAGGGGGTTAAAATGGCGTTCGGCACGGATATTCTGATGAACCCCGGCAGTTCGCGCAATCAAGGCCGCCACCTCGCCAAGCTCACTCGTTTCATGTCGTCCTATGATGTGCTGCGGATGGCAACCGGCGCGGCGGGTGAGTTGCTCAGCCTGTCGGGCGAACGTGCGCCCTATCAAGGCAAACTCGGTGTAATCGAGCAGGGCGCGCTCGCCGATATTCTTGTGTGGGACGGCGATCCGACCACCAGCCTTGATTTCATCGGAGACCCGGACGCCAACCTCAAGCTGGTGATGAAGGGTGGGCGTGTTTACAAGGAGGCACTGGCATGACCCGTTACCGTTGGCCCATGGCGCTGCTTCTGGCTACCCTTCCCCTTCCGCTTGCAGCGCAGGAACCTGCGGACCGAGCAGCCAATGCTGACAGGTGGTCGGGGCAGGTGACGATTTATGCCTGGGGTGCGGGCGTGGGCGGGGATTTTACCCCCTTTACCGGCGGGCCGACGCTGTCTTTCGACAAGGCACTGGGCGAGGTGCTGAAGGATCTCGACGCTGCGTTCTTCGCTACCGGGCTGGCACGCAACGGCGACTTAGTTCTGTTGACCGATCTCACATATACCAAGAGCTCGAAAGACGGGTTGCTTCCACCCGGCATTCCTGCGGCAGGGGAAGTCTCGATCCGCTCACTGTCGCTGCTCGGCGGGAAGCGGTTTCAGGCGAGCGATGCAACCACCATAGATGTGCTGGGCGGCATTCGAGCATGGAGCCTTGACGGCAAGGTCAACGTGCCACTCGCTGGACTTGCGCTGGCACCGAAAGAAAGCTTTGTTGATCCCGTGGCTGCCGTGCGTCTCAACAGCCGGATCGCTCCACGCCTGTCGTTTCTCGCCTATGGCGACGTTGGCGGTTTCGGGATTGGCTCGGACCTGACTTGGCAGGGGGTCGCCACACTGAACTACCAGGCAAGCAACGCGGTCTACCTGTCAGCGGGCTACCGTCATCTCTACCTAGACCGGCAATCGGGAGGAGCGAGCTTTGCCGGGAGCCTAAGCGGCCCGTTGGCCGGAGTAACCTTGGCGTTCTGAACGAACTACCTCAGGTCGCATAGTTCGCTGGGTTATCGGCCACCGCCTCCGGACACGACAACACCGCCATCACGCCGGAAACAACGATCCACGAACAATCAATACGGACTACTCTGTGGAGGTAAGTCAATTGATGGAGAGAGAAGCGATGAAACACAGGAAATCAAGCCCAATCACCCTGGCAGTTGCTGCAGCGGCTTTGGCGGGGTGCTCGACCCTTCCGGAGCTTCGCACTCCGCTGTCCGGCTCCACCTGGCGCCTTGTTGAAATGCAGAGCAGTGACGATGCTCAGGGGACAACCCAGCCAGGCAATCGCGATCGCTACACGATCAAATTCAACGCCGATGGCAGCGCTTATCTCCAGCTTGACTGCAACCGCGGTCGAACGGGCTGGGAAGCATCGAGAACGGGCGCCAGTTCCGGCACGCTGACCTTCAAGCCGCTGGCTTCGACGCGGGCCCTTTGCCAGGATAATGGCCTGGGCGAGCGACTTGCACAGCAACTGGAATACGTGCGTTCCTACGTTATCCGCGATGGACAGCTAAACATGAGCCTGTACGCCGATGGCGGCATCTTGGTTTGGGAACGAACAGGTCAGAATTGAGGATATCCGCTGATCTCAGCTTTACCCCGAGCGACGCAAGTGAGGTCGCGTCCACCGATCCGCTCGAAAGGGTCAACGAGGAGATCAAGCGAAGGGCCGACGTCATCGGCATCTTCCCCAACGATGCCGCCGAGGTCTGCCTGGTCGGCGCGCTAGCGCTGGAGCAGAATGACGAGTGGGTGGTATCCCGCCGCTACATGACTATGGAAAGCTTCGGCTCCGTTACCCAAAATCCCATTGTCAGACTGCCAGCCATGGCCGCCTGACCCGAACTCGATCCTGCCGTGGCTCGACGGTTGCCAAGACGCCCCGGGGAACACGGTCAGCACCTTTGGTTCTCTACCCACTCGCCTGCCGAGATTGGCCTCAAAAGGTACAGTCGAAGTTGGTCAGAGAAACCTCAGGAACCCGTCACTTTTCGAGACCGAACCTTTTCCGGCGAGGTTCGGGTGACAAGAGACAAAAGCCGTTCAGAGATCGATTTTGGCGGTTCCGGCAGTCTCTGAAGTTCAGGCGTCACCGTCAAAACCGCGCGGAAGCTGGGGATTTCTCGGCCCCGTAAGGCCCATCTCATTCATTCGCATTGAGATGTTGGCGGAGAGGGTGTCAGCTCCGACATCGGGCTATGTAATTGTTTGCACTTATTTTTCTTCGATCACCCCTAAAGCGTCCCCACAGCTGTCCCCACACGTTCGACGCGATGGTCAGAAGAGGCATCCAATTTGATATGACTTCCAGTTCTATAACAGACGCTTCTGCGATGTGGCTTTCTCGAAAGGTCCGCAAAAGGCCCGCAAAAGGCGTATAAGGTATTGGTTCGATGCCTTTTTAAGGACTCAAGAACACTTTTTGACCCTTTTTTCCGGCGATCGATGGTGGCCGCTTTGCGGCCTTAGCGGATCGCGAGCCTTGGCACCAAAAGAGCGAAGTCGCACTCTCCTTTCGAGATTTATCGAAATATCTCTTGACCAGTAAGTTCAACAACAATATTTCGATTTTCATGGAAATGAATTCAGCCGCTGCGTCGAGGCGCTTGGTGCTCTTGCGCAGGAGCATCGCCTGGCACTGTTTCGCTTGCTGGTTCAGGCCGGGGATGACGGTATGCCCGCGGGTGTCATTGCCGGAACGCTCGGGGTTCCCAACTCGTCTCTGTCGTTCCATCTGGCCCACCTCACGCGCGCAGGGCTGATCCAACAGCGGCGAGAGGGACGCTCGCTCATCTACACGGCCGACTATGCGGCGATGAACGCGCTGGTCGGCTACCTCATGGAGAATTGCTGCGGCGGTGCGGCCTGCGCGCCGGCGGCACACTGCGGCGAGGATGCCGCGCAGCCTCAGGAAAGGATTTCCGCATGAAGCGTCTGCATGTCCACGTCAGCGTCGCCGATCTGAGCGTGTCCATCGGGTTTACTCGACGCTGTTTGGAGCCGAGCCGACCGTGATGAAGGATGACTATGCCAAGTGGATGCTGGAAGACCCCCGCGTCAATTTTGCCATCTCCTCGGGCGACCACGCTGCCAAGGGCATTGAGCATCTCGGCATCCAGGCCGAAAACGGCGAGGAACTGGCGGAGGTTTATGGTCGGCTCCAGGCAGCCGATCGTCCCGTCCTGGAGGAAGGCGCGACCACCTGTTGCTACGCGAAGTCGGAAAAGAGCTGGATCGCCGATCCGGACGCCATCGTCTGGGAAGCCTTTCTCACCAATGGCGACGCCACAGTCTACGGCGACAGCCCCGTACTGGCCGCTCTTTCCGCCAATGCCGCCGATGGTGCATGCTGCGCTCGGGCCGTGCCCGCGCAGACGGTGAGCTGCTGCGGATGAGCGTCACCATCTACCACAATCCGGCTTGCGGGACGTCGCGCAACACCTTGGCGCTGATCCGCGCAACGGGGCTCCAGCCCGAAGTGATCCACTATCTGGAAACTCCGCCAAGCCGGGAGGAATTGGTTTCGCTTATTCGACGCATGGGCATCGGCCCGCGCGATCTGCTTCGGGAGAAAGGAACACCGTTCGCCGAGCTCGGTCTGAGGGACCCCTCGCTCACCGACGACCAACTCATCGACGCGATGATGGAGCACCCGATCCTGATCAACCGCCCAATCGTGGTGGGGCCGAAGGGGGCAAGGCTATGCCGACCGTCCGAAGAGGTTCTCTCGATCCTCGATTGGACACTCGACGCGGATTTCGTGAAGGAAGGCGGCGAGGTTGTGCTGGCCAATGGCTGATGCTGGATTGGCGGCGCGGCCCGCAATGTCGAAGTTTGAGCGATATCTTTCAGTATGGGTGCTGCTCTGCATCGTGGTCGGCATCGCTCTGGGGGCGGTCGTTCCGGGCGCGTTTGCGGCGATAGCCGCTGCCGAGATCGCGCGGGTCAACCTGCCCGTTGCGGTGCTCATCTGGCTGATGATCATTCCCATGCTGCTCAAGATCGATTTCGGGGCGCTCGGGTCGGTTCGCCAGCACTGGAAAGGCGTCGGCGTCACCCTCTTCATCAACTGGGCAGTGAAGCCGTTTTCGATGGCGGCGCTGGGCACCTTCTTCATCGGCTGGCTGTTCGCGCCCCTGCTCCCCACCGGCGAGATTTCTTCCTACATAGCCGGTCTCATCATCCTGGCCGCCGCGCCGTGCACGGCGATGGTCTTCGTCTGGTCGAACCTTTGCGAAGGCGAGCCCAATTACACGCTCAGCCAGGTCGCGCTGAACGACCTCATCATGGTGTTCGCCTTCGCACCCATCGTCGGATTGCTGCTGGGCGTAGCGTCGATCACCGTGCCCTGGGACACGCTGATGCTCTCAGTTGTGCTTTATATCGTGATCCCGGTCGTGATCGCGCAGCTGATGCGCGGGCGCGTCCTGGCAACGGGCGGACAGCCTGCGCTCGACGGATTGCTTGGCGTGCTTGGGCCGATCTCGCTCGTCTCGCTGCTGACGACGCTTGTCTTGCTGTTCGGCTTCCAGGGTGAGCAGATCCTGGCCCAGCCATTGGTCATCGTGCTGCTCGCCGTGCCGATCCTGATCCAGGTCTATTTCAACGCCGGCCTGGCTTACTGGCTCAGCCGCAAGTTCGGTGTGGCCTGGTGCGTCGCCGCGCCCGCCGCGCTGATCGGGGCGTCGAACTTCTTCGAGCTTGCCGTCGCCGCCGCCATTTCGCTATTCGGCATCAACTCCGGAGCAGCGCTGGCCACTGTCGTCGGCGTGCTGGTGGAAGTGCCGGTGATGCTTTCGGTCGTCGCCATCGTGAAGCGGTCGCGCGGCTGGTACGAACGACATGAAGCGCTCGCTTAGTCAAATGCGGACCTGCGATTACGGTCCATAGGAACGCGGCACCAGCACCATCTCCATCCCAGTTCTACCGCCACTGGCGGATCCGCTTGACCCTGACATGATGTCAGACACCATAAGGTTGCGCAAACCGATTCGTTTTGAAGGAGCCGGACATGCACGAGAACCATCATCAGCACGAATGCACGCATGGCTCCCGTGCGACGCCGCAGGGCGAACACGAAGGCGGGATGACGACAGACCCGGTCTGCGGCATGAAGGTGGATAGCCGAACCAGCTCTCATCGGTTCGAGCACGACGGAAAGCCCTACTGGTTCTGCAGCGCGAGTTGTCTGGCAAAGTTCAGCGCCGATCCGGAGCGCTATCTTTCCGGCCCGACATCGGGAGCGACGAAGGCCGATCTGTCGGACGTGCCTGCCGGCACGATCTGGACTTGCCCCATGCATCTCCAAATCCGCCAGGACGGTCCCGGCACCTGCCCCATCTGCGGCATGGCATTGGAGCCCCTCGAGCCGACGCTGGAGGAAGGCCCGAACCCCGAACTCATCGACATGACGCGGCGCTTCTGGGTGAGCGCCGCATTCAGCGCCCCGCTTGTCGTTCTTGTCTTCCTCATGGAGATACTCGGCTGGCACGTGATGCCCATGCGCACGTCCCAGTGGGTGCAGCTGGTACTCGCGGCGCCGGTCGTCCTGTGGGGCGGCTGGCCGTTCTTCGAGCGATTCTGGCAGTCGCTGCGAACACGCAACCTCAACATGTTCACATTGATCGGGCTCGGGGTAGGGGTCGCCTTTGGCTACAGCCTGGTCGCGACTGTCGCGCCGCAGATATTTCCTCCCGCGCTCCGAACGATGGGCGGCATGGTGCCGGTCTATTTCGAGGCTGCTGCCGTCATCACGACGCTCGTGCTGCTGGGCCAGGTTCTCGAGCTGCGCGCCCGCTCTGCTACCGGAAAGGCGATCCGCGCATTGCTCGGCCTGGCACCAAAGACGGCGCGCAAGGTCAATTCCGACGGCAGCGACGAGGACGTTGCGCTGGACCTTGTGCAGGTCGGCGATCTGCTTCGCATCCGCCCCGGCGAGAAGGTGCCGGTCGACGGTGTCGTGGTCGAAGGCAGGAGCTCGATCGATGAGTCGATGATCAGCGGCGAGCCCGTTCCTGTCGCAAAGAGCGAGGGCGACCGGGTCACCGGCGCCACGGTCAACGGAACCGGCGGTCTGGTCATGCGGGCAGACCGCGTCGGCCGCGACACCATGCTCTCCCAGATCGTCCGGATGGTTGCCGATGCACAGCGTTCGCGCGCACCGATCCAGGCTCTCGCGGACAAGGTTTCCGGCTGGTTCGTTCCCGGTGTCGTGCTGATCGCCATCGCCACCTTCATCGTGTGGAATTTCGTGGGGCCCGAACCGCGCGCCGCGCACGCACTGGTCAATGCGGTAGCGGTTCTCATCATCGCGTGTCCGTGTGCGCTCGGTCTCGCGACGCCGATGTCGATCATGGTTGGAACCGGCCGGGGGGCGACATCCGGTGTGCTGGTCAAGAACGCCGAAGCTCTCGAGCTGACGGAAAAGATCGACACTCTGGTTGTCGACAAGACGGGCACCCTGACTGTCGGCAAGCCGAAGCTGATTAAGGTTCAGCCGGCAGATGGTTTCGACGAAAGCGAGGTTCTCCGTCTGTCCGCGGCGCTGGAGCGCGGGAGCGAGCATCCGCTGGCAGCGGCGATTGTGGAAGGCGCGAACGACCGGGGGATCGTACTGCCGGAAAGTTCCGATTTCGCCTCGGTAACCGGCAAGGGCGTAACCGGGCAGGTGGATGGGCGCCAGGTCGCATTGGGCAACGTCGCCCTCCTCGCAATGATCGGAGCGAACACCGGCCCGCTTGAAAGCCAGGCAGACCGGCATCGTTCAGAGGGCGAGGGCGTCATGTTCGTCGCTATCGATGGACAGCTCGCCGGTGTCGTGGTGGTCGCGGACCCGATCAAGGACAGCGCGGCTGAGGCGGTCGCGGAACTTCGCGAGAGCGGCATCCACGTCGTGATGATGACCGGCGACAACCGCCGGACGGCCGAAGCGGTCGCCCGCCGCGTTGGCATCGAGGATGTGATGGCGGATGTCCTTCCCCAGCAGAAGCAGGCAAAGGTAGAAGAGCTTCGTCGCGTGGGGCGGCGCGTGGCGATGGCCGGAGACGGCATCAACGACGCCCCGGCTCTCGCGGCTGCCGACGTCGGTATTGCCATGGGCACGGGCACCGACGTGGCGATGGAAAGCGCCGCGATCACCCTGGTCAAGGGCGATCTGCGGGGGATCGTCCGCGCGCGCAAACTCAGCCGCGCGACCATGGCGAACATCCGGCAGAACCTGTTCTTCTCGTTCGTATTCAACGCCGCCGGGGTGCCGATCGCGGCCGGGGTTTTGTACCCGTGGTTCGGTCTCCTGCTGAGCCCGATCATCGCTGGTGCGGCGATGGCGTTCAGTTCGGTGGCGGTCATCGGCAACTCGCTGCGCTTGCGGAGCGTCCGTTTGTGAAGATAGGCGAAGCCTCGAGCGCGTCCGGCGTCAGCCAGCGGATGATCCGGCATTACGAGAAGGTGGGTCTGATCCCCGCTGCCGCGCGCCGGGACTCCGGGTATCGGGACTATGATGCGACAGACGTTCACACGCTCGCATTCATCGGGCGGGCTCGCGACCTCGGCTTCGGGATCGAGGAAATTCGGCAGCTGCTGGGGCTCTGGCAGGATCGCGACCGCGCCAGTGCGGAGGTCAAGGCGCTCGCCCTGGCCCGGGCGGCCGACTTGAAGGCCAAGTCCCGGCAGCTGGATTCGATGCGCCGATCGCTCGAGCGCCTGGCCACAGAGTGTCACGGCGACCAAATGCCCGATTGCCCCATCCTCGATGACCTCGAGGCCGTCGGGTGATGTCGGCGAAATTAGTTCCACTGACCAAAGCGGGAGCTGATCGGTGCAGAACGACACCACTCTCGTACGCGCCGTTGCCCTTGTCGAGGCGACTGCTGCGGGCACACAACCGACCCCGCTGGTTAAAGCCTTCTTCGACGAGCCAACTTTCACCGCAACTTATGTTGTCGACGACCCCTCGACCGGCGGGGCCGCGATCATCGACAGCGTGCTCGTTTTCGACCAGGCGTCAGGGTGTATCAGCTATAGCTTCTCCGAGGCCGTCATCGCCCACGTGGAACAGGAAGGTCTGACGATCGACTGGCCCTGCTAGAAACCCAGCCAACGCCGAAATCTTTCCGCCGCCGCCGCGATGGCTCGCAGTTCGACCGATTGCTGCAGGCCGCGCGAGGCCACATAGGCATCATCAAATGCCCGGCCAGACGCTGCCGGATGACGTTCTTTAGCAAGACGTGGCTATGATCGACCCAAGCCGCCGCTAATAAAATCGGGTTAAAATGCCACCCGACATCGGGTCAAGATTCAAGGCCGGTTGACAGGAAGGGCTTCCTCGTTGAGGAAATCGAGAGAGGCCCGGTAGCGGCCTGAAAACTCGCCAGGGGGCAATAACTTGGTCAACATCACTTATCGCAGCCGTGTTCTCAGCTCATCGATCCTCAAGGGCGTCTCTCTCCTTTCGGCCGCAGCGCTGGTGACCACGCCCGCCGTGGCGCAGGAAGCGGTTGCGGCGCCTGCGGCAGACCAGGAGCCGCCTGCCGAGGCGGCCGATATCGTCGTGACCGGCTCGCGCATCGCGCGCAAAGACTATGTAGCCAACAGTCCGATCGTCACGGTCACGCAGGAAGACATCAAGGCGACGGGCTCGACGAATATCGAAACACTGATCCAGGAGCTGCCGCAGTTTACGCCCTTGGGGAGCGCTTCGTCGAACAGCCCCAACGTCGCGGGCCAAGCTCAGGTGCAGTTGCGCGGCCTCGGTGCGATCCGCACCCTCGTGCTGCTGAACGGGCGTCGCGTCGTATCCTCAAGCGCCTCTTCGGTCGTCGACCTGAACCTATTCCCGACGGCTTTGATCTCCAGCGTTGAGACAATCACGGGCGGCGCCTCATCCACCTATGGTTCGGACGCTGTGGCCGGGGTGTTGAACTTTCAGCTTAACAGGAAATTCGAAGGCGTTCAGCTCGACGCGCTGTCCGGCGTCTCTGACCGTGGCGACGCAGCGAGCCAGGCCGTCAGCCTGACGGTGGGCCGCGACATCGCGGCCGGCCGCGGCAACGTGGTGCTGTCGCTGGGCTACTCCAACCGAGAATCGGTCCTCAACGCGGCGCGCGACTTCTCGTTGATAGGGGGCTTCGCCGGCACGTCGCCCCTCGGTTCCACCGTGTTCGACGCGAACAACCTTCCGTCGGTCGCCGCAGTCAGCGCGGCCGTGCCGGGCGCCGTTCGAGGGAACACTTTCGGCTTCAATAACAACGGCACGCTGTTCGCCTACCAGGGAGCCCGCGACTACATCAGCCCTGGCGGGGTCGGCTATGAGGGCTTCCGAACGCCGGGCCCGCTGCAGCAGACCGATTTCACCTATGCGACGGGTGATCGAAACTACATGATCATACCGCAGGAGAGATACAACGTTTACGCTGCGGCGAACTACGAGATCAGCCCGTTCGCGAACGTTTATGCCGATTTCCTGTTTTCGCAGTTTGACGCGAACAACCAGCTAGCCTCCAACCCCGCCACGGGTCCCACTACCGGCTTTCGTATCCCGGCGGCTAACCCCTTCATCCCGGCGGAACTCCGGGCGGTCCTGAATTCGCGCCCCAATCCTGCTGGCACCTTTCGCCTCGACAAGCGCTTCAACGAACTCGGCCCGCGGCGGCAGAACGAGAGCTACGACGTTTATCAGATCACGACGGGTCTCCGCGGCCGACTGCCCGGCGTTCGCGACTGGACCTATGACGCATATCTCTCCTACGGGCGCGTCGACAACAGTACGACCTACACGGGCTACCTATCACGCTCGGCGGTCCAAAGTCTGCTGAACGCGCCCGACGGCGGAGCTTCGCTCTGCGCCGGTGGCTTCAACCCGTTCGGTGAGAAGCCATTGAGCGACTCCTGCGTCGCTTATGTCACCCGGGTGCCCACGAACACCACAGAGAATGATCAGCGCATTGCTGAAATCAACCTGCAGGGTGGGCTCTTCAACCTTCCAGCCGGTCAAGTCCGGGCGGCGGTTGGTGCGACCTATCGCGAACAGAACTACAACTTCGTCCCCGACCCGTTGGCGTTGGCCACCTTCACGCTGAACGGAGTCACGGGCCCCGAGTTGGCGGGCCTATCCAGCCAGCCGCTTTCGGGATCCGAAAAGGTGCGTGAAGTCTACGGTGAACTCCTGATCCCGCTCCTGCGCGATCTGCCGCTTATCCGCAGCCTGGAAACGAACCTTGGCTACCGCGTCTCAGACTACGACACGATCGGCAGCGTTAGCACCTACAAGGCGGATCTGAGCTGGGAGATCTTCGAGGGACTGCGGGTTCGCGGCGGAATCCAGCGCGCCGTTCGCGCGCCATCGCTTGGCGAGCTGTTTGCACCGCAGAGCCTGAGCTTTCCTAACATCGGCGTGCCCGTCTCTTCGGCGGGCGTTCGCCAGTTCTCTGGCGATCCGTGCGACATTAGAGGCGCATACCGCGCACCCGGCGCAGCTAATGCCAGCCAGGTACGGGCCCTTTGCGTCGCGCAGAACGTTCCGGTCCAAGTCGTCGATTCCTTCACCTTTTCGAACTCGCAAGCTTCTGGGCTCACCGGTGGCAACCCGCTTCTCAAGGAAGAAACCGCCGACTCATTCACGGTCGGCGCAACGTTGAGGTCGCCGTTCTCC
Source organism: Porphyrobacter sp. GA68 (assembly GCF_022605525.1). Classification (GTDB taxonomy): domain Bacteria; phylum Pseudomonadota; class Alphaproteobacteria; order Sphingomonadales; family Sphingomonadaceae; genus Qipengyuania_B. The sequence goes on along the minus strand of NZ_JAKQYJ010000001.1, from coordinate 93,455 downwards.
AGTCCGTGGCTTACAGGTCTGTCCGCGTCGATCGATTACTACGACATCACCATCAAGCAGGTGGTCGGCACCCTCGCCACCACGGAGCAGCTGCGTCGCTGTTTCAACGAGAACGGCACGTCCAATCCGACCTACGATCCTAACAATTTCTTCTGTCAGCTGTTTGGTCGCGATCCGAATTCGGGACAAATTACGAGTTCGCTCGAGACAAACGCCAACTTAGGCACGCTCAAGACTAGCGGCATAGACTTCCAGGTTGACTGGACCCTCACGCTGGCAGACGTCGGTGGGCCGAATTGGGGCTCACTCGCCCTCAACTTCATAGGCACGAAGCTAGAGGAGTGGCAGCGTCAGGACATTCCCGAGGGTCCGTTCACCGATCGTAAGGGGACTATCTCGAATGCCTTTGGCCTGACTTTACCGGAGTGGAAATTCCTGGCAGGCATAAACTGGAACTACGATCCCTTCACCCTCGGCGTGAGATGGCGCTACATCGACTCCGTCGAGAACTTCAACAACCGTGCCCAGGTTCTTAACGCCGTCAACTACTTCGACCTCAACACCTCATTGAAGGTGAACGACTTGATGACGCTTCGGGCTGGGGTCAACAACCTCACGGATCAGCAGCCTCCAGTGTACTCCCCCTCAATCGCCGCCAATACCGACCCATCCACTTACGACCTGGTGGGCCGCCGTTACTACGTCGGTCTAACCGCACGCTTCTAAGCTCGATGAAAGGTTCAGACTGATGAGAAGATCTTTAATGAGGGTCGCGGTCGGGGGTCTAGGGCTCCTGTTTTCCGGAAGCGCAGCTGCGCACGACTTTTTCCTTGTGCCAGAGGGGTTCGTAGGAAAGAGCGGGCCACCGCTTATTGTTCACGCCACGTCCTCGTCGGACTTTCCGGCGCTGAACGTCGCATCACCGCAAACGCGAGTCGCCGAGGTTCGCGCGGTGGTCGGCGGCCGTCCGGCTGCCGTCGAGGTGCGAGAAAAGGGCGCCAAATCTCTGCTCCTTGCCGTCTCTAGCGATACGCCGGGAATGGGTGTGGTGACGCTCCAGACAATTTGGGGTGAGTCGAGCTGGAAGCCCGAGATGGTTGACACGTACCTGGAAGAGCATCCGTTCAAAGGCGACGAGGTCGCAACAGTGCGCCGCCTCCTTCCCAAGGGGGCGACGCTCCAAATTCGCTCGCGCCGGCTGGCCAAGACGCTCGTATGCGTCCAGGTCTGCACGCCCCCGACGCAGGCTGCGGCGGGACTTGAAGTCGAGCTCGTCCCGGAGTTCGATGCGGCCGGCACTTCGCCGGTGAGGGTCCAGCTCCTTCGGAACGGGCGTTCGCTGGCAGCGCATCCCGTCACAATGAGGACCGCGCATGATAAGCGGCAGAACCTTCTCACTGACAATGAGGGGTGGGTGCGCCTCCCCGCCGCGATGTCGGGGCCGGTGATGCTCGTGGCTGCCACGCTGGATCCTCCGACAGAGCCTGGCGGACGCTTCACCACCAACAATGCCTCCTTTACATTTGAGGCGGGGCAAAACCGCGCGGCGGATTGATCCGCTGCAGGCACTGCCGATAGGCGGAGGCAATCCTTGGGCCTGGCAATCGCAATGTCGATGGCCATGACTGTCTTTGCGCCGGTCGGAAGTGCGAACCCCATTCGGTCGGACCCCAGGACAAGCGCACGCTGATGCGATGCGTGCCGACTGGCCCAGTGCTCGCTGGAATAAGAGGTTGCTCGCGGGTGAGGTAGGAGCTCAGCGGCGAACCCATGCCTGTCGGGAACATCGTTCACGCGCGGAAACTGAGCCGCGCGACCATGGCGAAGATCTGGCAGAACCTGTTCTTCTCAATCCTGTTCAACGCCGCGGGGGGTCCGATCGCGATCGGGGTTCTATACCTATGGTTCGGTCTCCTGCTGAGCCCGATCATCGCAGGTTCGGCGATGGCGTTCAGTTCGGTGGCGGTCGTCGGCAACTCGCCGCGCTTGCGGAGCGGAGCCGGCCCGTGCGTTCGACCTTATGGACGTCACCGTCACCCATCTATACGCCGCGCACGTCGCTCGCCCGTAAGGTACTGGAAACTTTCTCACGTGCTCGCGCCAACCGCGTCTCGACCGCCTTTTCGCTAATGCCAAGCAGTTCAGCGGTTTCTGCTTGGCTCATGCTCTCGACGGCACGCAACAACAGAACTTCCTTTAGCCGCAAGGGCAAGTCGGCGATGGCGCGCGATACAGCGGCAAGCTCGGCGCGCGCTTCGGCGACGCGGTCGGGCAATGCGGCATCATCGACTACCGCAGTCTCGAAACCTGCTGGGACCCCGAGTTCGAACATCCGACGCACAGCGCGCCGTCGCGACCAATCGCGGCACTTGTTGACCGCTATGCGCGTCAGCCACGCTCCGAACGGACGCGACGGGTCGTAGCGTGACAGCGCACCGAACGCAGACACGAACGTCTCCTGCGTGATGTCGAATGCCTCCTCCGCGCTGCCGGTCGCATTGCGCGTCAGCCGCCAAATTGCGGGTCGGTACCGCTCGACAAGCGCCCGCTGGGCCGAAGCTTCGCCAGACTGGCAACGCTCAATGAGCGTTCGGTCGTCCTCTGCCGAACTCACTTTGTTTCGGCGGTCAGCGACCTATTAACCGCTGCATCGAACTTTGCGGCTTGATCAGGACGCAGGATCGCTCGCACCGCAAAGATGTGCTCCAACGTCACCTTTTGCACCGCCCCCATCGACTGATGCGATGCGTCGACCGCAGCGGCCACGCGCGGACCGTACACGTGTTCGGCCGCGATGGCTTCCGCGAGCCGGGCGTTGTCTGCGCGCAACTGCGCCTCGCGCTTTTGGTGCGTGGCGGCAAAGGTCTTTTCGATAGCGTCGAGCTTGGCTTGCTGCGCCGCGTCGAGGTCAAGGCGGTCATGCAACAGCGCGTGCAGTTCGCTCCCCGTGTGCATTGGCTGCGGCAGCATTGCGCGACCGATGTAGACACCGAGCACCGCGGCGATCAGGGCCACTACGGCGATTAGGGCTATGCGCCGCAGGGTCATCCCCGTCCCAGCTGCACGAGTGGGGTGAGCGATGCTTGCGGACCGAACGGCACAACCGGTGCGGACGGCGCCGTGGGCGTTAGCACACTGCCCGCCACCCCGATCATCAGCGCCGCGACCGCCGCTGTCGTGAGCGCCGTTCGTCCTTGCCGCTGTTCGCGACGGGCACGCATCGCAAGTTGCAATCCGTCAATTCCCGACAGATCGGGGAGCGGCTGTGCTTTCAGCCGTTCGAGATAATCATCGAGTTCCATATCGCGTCTCCTGGTGATCTATACGCGGCTCGGTCGTCTACCCCTCATCTAAATGATGCTGCTGCCGCGACTCTAAGATCTCGCAAGGCGAACATGCGGTTGATCAGCCCCCGGGTCCCAGCGATTCCCGGCCAGCGTTGTACCTCGGCGATTGTGACACCCCGCCAAGCTGCAGACCAGATATGTTGATCAAGATTGCGAGCATCGCTGGCCTCCCTTCGGCAGACCGCGAGGCCATACATTTCCGGCGGTGCTAGTGGCAGCTGATGTTCGCAGGCTCCAGGCGTCGAACCAAGTCGGGCTGTGATTCTCAGCACGGGACGCGCAGGGCGGTTCCCGCAGCGAAGGACTGGCGCACGTGACCTCGATCCTTCAACGCCAGCGGAAAGAAACGTGCCGCTGGGCTGTGTGTCGTTACCTTAGGACGTCAGATGGTCTTAATGACTGATGGTCTCGCCGGCGACGGTCCGAGGGGCGACGCCGACATCGCATCATCGACTCTATAAAAAGGTTGAGGGAAGGCCGCGCGGCGTGCGTAAGGGCTAGCATGAGCAATACTACCCTTTCACGACGTCGCCTAATTGCAGGGCTCGGCGCGGTTTCGGCTTTCAGCACCATGCCCGCCTGGGCGCAGGGACACAGCATCGGCGGGCATGGCATGTCGCGACGTGGCGCCGCGACCATTCGCGCAGGCTTCGACGAAGTGCAGGGCGAGGTTATCGATCTTGCAGTACGCGATGGCTTGCGCATCATCGAGGGTCGCCGCAGCATTGGTCGTGCGGTGAACGGCAGCGTACCGGGCCCGCTGATCCGGTTACGCGAAGGTCAGAGCGTCAGGTTTAACGTCGCTAACCACCTGCGCGAGGACACTTCGATCCATTGGCACGGCCTCCTCGTGCCGTTTCAGATGGACGGCGTCCCCGGCGTCAGTTTCCCAGGGATCAAGCCGAATCAGACCTTCACGTACGAGTTCCCGGTGCGGCAGGCGGGGACTTACTGGTATCACAGCCATTCGGGGCTGCAGGAACAACAGGGGCATTACGGCCCACTGGTCATCGATCCGGCGGGCGCCGAGCCGGTCCAATACGACCGCGATTATATTCTGTTGCTCAGCGACTTTACCGAACTCGACCCGCATTTCATCATGAGCCGCCTTCGGACCGGCGAGGGGTATTTTAACCGACAGCAGACGAGTTGGACCGATCGCTACAAGCTCTCGGGTGCGGAGCGCCGGATGTGGGCCGAGATGCGGATGCCACCGACCGACATCATGGACATCGGCGCGCCAACCTACACTTTCCTCGCCAACGGGCGCGGGCCGACCGAGGGTCTTGAATATCTGTTTCGCCCCGGCGAGCGCATCCGCCTCCGCGTCATCAACGGTTCGGCGCAGAGCTTTTTCAACGTCCGCATCCCGGGTCTCCCGATGACCATCATTGGTGCCGACGGTCAGAATGTCCGGCCGGTTGAAGTCGACGAGTTCCAGATCGGCACTGCCGAGACGTACGACGTCATTCTTCAGCCCGGCAGCGCCGAGGCCTACGCCATCGTCGGCGAGTCGATGGATCGCTCGGGGATGGCGCTGGCGATGCTGGCAAGCCGTCCCGGTGCACGCGCGACCGTGCCGCCTTTACGCGATCCGCCGCTGCTTACCATGGGCGACATGGGCATGGACCACGGGTCCGGTGGGATGGACCATTCCGCAATGGGCCATGGGAACATGCCCCAGCCTGAATCGACCGCAAACAGCGCCAGTGCGGCGAGAGTCGATCACGCCGCGATGGGACACGGCGCGCCCGCTGCAGCCGGTGCTGGTGCAGCGGCAGCAGATCACGCTGCGATGGGCCACGGCGGATCGCCGGGTACGGCCGCAGCCGCGATGGGTGCGATGAGTATGGACGGCATGAACATGCGCGATACCTCGTTGCTGCCACCCGACGTCAAGGTCGGACCCGGCATCGACATGGTGTCGATGTCGCCGGTCGATAAGACCGGCGATCCGGGCCTGGGACTGCGTGATGTACCCCACCGCGTGCTCAACTATCGCATGCTGGCCGCCCTGGAGCCGAACAAGGATACGCGCGAGCCATCGCGGCTCCTCGAGCTGCACCTCACCGGTAATATGGAACGCTACATGTGGTCGTTCGACGGTCGCATGTACTCGGCCGTGAGTGACGTGCCGATCCGCTTCGCGTGGAACGAGCGGGTGCGGGTCAAGCTCGTCAACAACACCATGATGGGCCATCCCATCCATCTGCACGGGATGTTCTTCGAGATCGTCAACGGGCAGGCTCCGGCGCATCAACCGCGCAAGAACGTCATCATCGTGCAGCCGGGCGCAAGCGCCACTTTCGACCTGACCGCCAACGAGCCGGGCGACTGGGCCTTCCACTGCCACCTCATGTATCACATGCACGCTGGGATGATGCAGACGGTGACGGTGGTCGGACCGGAGGGCGCGGCATGAGTATGCACGCCTCCCTATCGCTCGCCGCGCTGGCCACTGCGCTGCTCGGGGCACCTGCATCGGCGCAGCATCAGGGGCATTCTATGCCCATGCAAATGCTATCCCAAGCTCCAACGCCCCCGCCGGGGCCGACGCCTGCCCCAACACCGGTGGATCCGCACGCGGGGCATGCCATGCCTGTCGAGTCCGCTGCGCAGCCCCCCGCAAGCGACCCGCACGCCGGCCACGTCATGCCAGCCACGCCTGCGGCTGCTGCCAATTCCGGCGAGGCCATGGAGGGCATGGATCACAGTGCCATGGGCCATGGTACCATGGCCGGCAGCACCGATCCGTCTCCCGGACCCGAGATGGAAACGCCGCCGCCCCCCGAAGCCGGAAGCGGCCCACCGCGCGCCGCGGACGCGATCTGGGGCGCCGACGCGATGAGCGAGGCGCGCGAGGAGCTTCGGCGCACCCATGGAGACTTCAATGTATTCTGGTTTCAAGGGGACCGGCTCGAGGTTCACGCACGGAAAGGCGCGAACGACTATATCTGGGACTTTCAGGGTTACTATGGCAGCCCTACAAGTCGGTTTTGGTTCAAGAGCGAAGGCGAAGGCTCGTTCGGCGAACGTGTCGAAGACGCTGAGTTTCAAGCGCTCTATTCGCGGGCGATCTCGCCCTTCTGGGACCTGCAAGCTGGGGTGCGGCAAGATGTTGCCGGGCCCGACACCACTTACGCCGTAGTGGGGGTACAGGGTCTTGCACCCTATCTCTTCGAACTTGATGCTGCGCTGTTCGTCTCGCACCGCGGCGACATTACCGCGCGGATCGAGGCCGAACTCGACCAGCGCATCACGCAGCGCCTGATCCTTCAACCTCGCGTCGAAGTGAACCTGGCCGCCCAAGACATTCCCTGGTCCGGTGTCGGTGCGGGTCTTGATAAGGTCGAGGCAGGCGTGCGGCTGCGCTACGAGATTATCCGCGAGTTCGCACCCTATATAGGAATCGAACAGAACTGGCGGATCGGTGGCAGTGCGGATTACGCCCGTGCATTGGGCGAGGACCCAAGCGTGACCAATTATGTCGTCGGTATCCGTTTCTGGTTTTGAACTGAAGGAAGACATCATGAAGCTTGTTTCTCGTTTTGCAGCCCTGGCGCTGCTCGCAGCACCGTTCACCGTTCCAACGGCGGCGCTTGCGCACACGAAAGTCGTCGCCTCGACCCCGGCACAGGGCTCGACCGTCGCGCGCCCGCGAGTGGTCACGCTGACATTCAGCGAAGCCCTGCTGCCGCCCACGGCAGCTGCGAGTATCGTGATGACTGCGATGCCGGGTATGGCCAACCACAGCCCGATGATCATTCGCAACTTTGCCACCGCTTGGTCGAACGGCAATCGGACGATGACCCTTTCGTTGCGTCAGCCGTTGCGCGCGGGCACGTACGAAGTGCGTTGGCAGGCCGCCGGCGCTGACGGCCATCGCATGAAGGGCGTCGTCAACTTCGTGGCGAGCTGATCCTCAGGTGGAGGCCTGGCTAGAACCAACTCTGCGCTTTGTGCAATATGCGTTGCTGCTGGGATTGTTCGGCTGGGCCGCGTTCCGCGTGATTGGCCTAAGGGCCGCGGACTGGCTACCCGCGCGAAGCGGCGCGATAGCAAACATCGCCGCTGCGCTCGCACCGGTCGTGTCGGCGGGTCTCATGCTGTTGTCGATTGCGGCGATGATGGGGCAGCCCTTGGCTGCGTTGGAATGGTCGACGATCGAGGCGATGGCGCTCGGCACTGGAATGGGCTGGGCATTCTCGGTGCGGACGGCGTTCCTGATCGCAGCGGTGGCAGCGCTTCTTGCGGCACGCGCCAGCTGGCGTCTGCCGATCGCCGCCGCGTGTTTCGGCGCGGCGCTGATGACGCTTGGCTGGAGCGGACACGCAGCGGCGACCGAGGGTGCGCTGGGCTCGCTTCACCGTATCAGCAACGGCGTGCACCTGCTCGCGGCCGGCTTGTGGCTCGGCGCTATCGGCTGGTTCTTGCATCTGTCTATCAACGCCCATCGCGAACCGGGGCATATCTCGGCACCGCCGCTGCTGACCATCATGCATCGGTTCGCCCCGCTCGGGGTGGCGTTGGTGACCATTGTCGCAGCCTCGGGACTGCTCAACGCCCAGCTGATTTTCGGTCTGGAGAATAGCCCCGTCACACTGACGACCACCTACGGCCTGCTGCTTGCGGTCAAGATCGGGGCTGTTGCCGCCATGCTCGCGTTCGGCGCGCGTAACGCGCGGCTGAGCCGGCAAATGGTTTCCGCAAACGTGGCGGCCGACCCGACCGAAGACGCCGCGTCGGCCGAGGATATCGAGCCAATCGAGGCCGCAGCGCTACCGGCACTTCGTCGAAGTCTGACGATGGAGTTGTCACTCGCGCTCGTCGTCATTGGACTGGTGGCGGTGTTCGGCATGTTGTCGCCGATGATGATGACCTAGTGCCCTGCTCGTCTGCAACTGGAGTATCGACGGTGGGCGTCATCATGTCGAGCTGACTGGCCCGCATGCACTTAGCCGTCTAGCTGGAAACCCTCAAAGGGGGGGCGAGACATGGGTAGCGCGACGACGATCGATCGAGACGGCCCAGCGCAATCGCGCATCGATAGCCTAGATGCGGCGCGTGGCCTCGCGGTCTGCGGCATTGTGCTTTTGAACATCTACAATTTCTCCATGCCTCCAGCCGCCTATTTCAACCCATTGGCCTACGGCTACACTGGGCCGGAAACGATGGTGATCTGGGCTATTGAATCGATCCTCGCCCAAGACGCCTTTCGCGCCGTATTCGCAGTGCTGTTCGGAGCCGGAGTCGCGATCCTTTTCGAGCGCGGTACGACATTGCGCGGGCATCTGGCGCGGATGCTGGTGCTGCTGATTATCGGATATTTACACGCGGTTCTGCTCAACAACGGGGACGTGCTGCGGCTCTATGCGCTGACGGGTCTTTTGCTCCCACTGCTGCTGAGACTTTCGCAGCGTGGACTGCTGGTCGCGATTGGTTTGCTTGCGGCGCTGCACCTAGGAGGGCTCGGCTGGTTCATGTGGGGCTGGCTGCGCTATTGGTGGGACGTTCAGCACGGTATGGGCGATCCCGCAGCTCTGGCGATGTGGCAGGCCGAGTTCGGCGCTGAACCAATCTCTCTCGAGCGAGGACTTGCGGAAGGTCGCGAGACCTTGGGCGAGCGAATTGCCCGGCGCGCTTTCAACTGGCAGGGGCCGCTTGTCATCTTCCTCGTCTTTCTGCCGCAAACGCTGGCGGCGATGCTGCTGGGGGTTTGGAGCTGGCGCAGTGGTTTGCTACGCGGCGACTGGGACATGCTCCGCTCGCGACGCTTCGCGCTCCGCATGGCGCTCATTGCTTTGCCGCCGATGATCGCACTGTGCTTCGCAGCCTTCTGGAGCGGCTTCGCTGGGCCAGTCGTCGGGACCACCGCGCTCGTTTGGAGCCAGCCGTTCGCGATCATGCTCGGTCTGGCTTACATCGCAGCACTGTTTGCCCTGTGCGGGGCGAGATCGCTTCGGACTGGCCTAGGTGGTCGCCTTGCCGCGGCAGGACGCTTATCGCTAACAAACTATGTCGGTGCGAGCGTCGTCATGGGGGCCTTGTTTCACAGTTGGGGGCTGGGGTGGTTCGGATCTGTAAGCCGCGTCGAGGCGACGCTCATCGCGCTCGGGGTAATCGCACTTATCCTGACCGTCTCGCCGCTATGGATATCGCGGATCGGCGGCGGCCCGTTCGAACGATTGTGGCGGGCGGGCACGCGGATTTTGGCCTGACATGTCAGGCCTGAGGTCGTCCTACTGGCTTGTATTGCCCAAACCGGTGTGGCTTGGGAGGGCATGAGGTTATGTTACTACGATGAGGGGGGCAGCCAAGCAGTTCCTTTCGGCATGGCACGGCCGACTTCGACTCGGCGATCGCTGGGCCATGTGGCGAGGCGACATTGGCGATGGGGCCGTCCACCGCCACTTTGCCGCGCAAGCGGTCATCTCCGATCGACCGAGGTAGCGGGATGAGCGCCACCGAGAGGTAGACGCTTGCTTCGTAGGCAATCCCGTAAATCAGATCACGAGCGGCATCGCCGCGGTCACAGTTCCAAACCGGTTCGTAGGGAATGATGCGCTCTACCGCGAACGAGGTGGCGATCGCGGCAAGCAGCAGCGGCAGCAGCCAGAACCACGCTGCCTTCGAGGCCACAAGCCACACTGCCGCGCCATTGTAGGCCAGCAGTATCAGCGGCGCATACAATACCTTGAGGACCGGGCGCACGTCATTTGCCTTCCGAAAGGGACGCACCCGGATAGGCCCCAAGGGCGATGCTTGGCTGGAACGCTCCGGCTAGAAACGCGGGCGGCAACGCATTCGCTTCGTTCGACCCCGGTTTTCGCTCGAACACATTGGACGGGTGGCCTCTCCATAATGAGTTCACGAGCGCATTTTCGCACGCACAATCCCGAAAACCGCCGATCACATGACGGGGGCGCGGACGGCCTAGCCGCCCGCGTCAGGGAGTTAGGCGGCCATCTTGTCGCAGGCGTCGGCGCATCTGCGGCACGCCTTGACGCACTCCTCCATCCCGTCAAGGCCTTCGCAGCTCGCCGCGCACGCGCGGCAAATCTCAGCGCATTCGCGACAGATATGGTGATGATGGGCTGATTCGCGAGCCATGAACTCGATTGCAACTGCGCAAATCTGCGCGCAATCAGCCATGATCTTCATGTGCTCTGGTGTGGCGTGCCGTCCGCCCATCTCAAGGCAATGATTCATCGCCATACTAAGGCAGGTCACATGGCATTCGTGGCAGGCGTCCATGCATGCCTTCATGACGGGATCGATCTGGTGCATCGTTGGTCTCCGTGAAATCCCGTCCACAGAGACGTCCATGGCGGCTGGGCGGCTTCCGTGCAACTTCTCATGCAATCCCGGCAGACATCGCCCCATGGGCTGAACCTATCACATTTTGTAATGACCTATTCGAAAAGTGGTATGACGTGGAATTTATTCTAGGCAAAGATAGTTCCAGAGTTACTCTCGGCGCGGGAATGGGGCCGCGTCATCCCTCGGAGATGACGGATCACGAGAGGGAGAGGCTTGATGGTGACGCGCAACGCACGCAAGGCAATCTTGGCCACGGCTTCGGTTGGCACCCTTGGACTCGCAACGCCGGGGGTCGCGCAACAAGCGGACTCGATTCAAGCGGAACAACCCGGCGCCACCACCGATGAAGGTGACGCGATCATCGTGACCGGCACGCGCCGCAACGATTTGACCGCCGCTGAATCGTCCATTCCGATCGATATCATCAGCTCGGCTGAGTTGCTCAATCAGGGGTCTTCAGACGTAAATGATATTTTGCGCCAGCAGGTACCGGCGCTCAACGTTCAGCGGTTCACCAGCAACGACGGGTCGGTCTTTACCCGGCCCTACAGCCTCCGGGGGCTCCCACCCGATCAAACCCTGGTCCTGGTCAACGGGAAGAGGCGCCATCGCGGCGCGACGGTTCAACTGTCCAACATTCCCTACATTAGGGGGTCGCAGGGTCCGGACCTTGCAACCATCCCGTCGATCGCGATCGGGCAGCTCGAGGTGCTGCGCGACGGCGCGTCGGCCAATTACGGATCGGACGCCATCGCCGGTGTATTGAACTTCCGCCTGCGCGACGACAGAGACGGGGCGACCATCATAGCCCGATACGGTCAATTCTATGAGGGGGACGGAGAGGATTACCTGCTCCAGGGCAACATCGGATTGCCATTCACCGCGGGCGGTTTTGTCAACATCAGCGGCGAGTACACAAACTCGGCAATCACCTCACGACAGAACCAGCGCCCCGATGCGCAAGCGCTGATCGACGCGGGGGTGCAGGGGGTGCCGGTGCCTGCGCAGCGCACTGGAAACCCCGACGCCGAAGCCGCGCGGCTGTTCGTCAATGCAGGGCTCGACCTCACTGACACGATGAAGTTCTACGCCTTTGGCAACTATAGCTGGAGCGCCGGGACGACCGCCTTCTTCTATCGTTATCCAGGCACGAACCCACCGTTCGCTTTCCCCACCAACTCGCTCTTCAACAGCGTTCCCCTGACTCAGACGCCCGGCGGACCCCGCTTTAGCTTCCGGACCCTGTTTCCGGGCGGCTTCTCGCCTGACTTCCATGCCACCATACGCGATGCTTCACTAGTTGGGGGCCTGCGCGGTAACCTGGTGGGTGATCTTACCTACGACGTTAGCGCTTCGCACGGCCGCAACAACGTGGTCTATCGGATCTCCAACACGGTCAACCCGTCGCTCGGTCCCAATTCCCCGACCGAATTTCGGACCGGTGAACTCGAACAGCGTGAACTCAACTTCAACCTCGACCTGGCCTATCCGATCGAGGTCGGCTTCGCCGAGCCGCTCAACCTCGCCGGCGGGCTGGAGTGGCGCCGAGAAACCTGGGAGGTCACCCCCGGAGAGCTCGCATCGTACCAGGTCGGGCCATTTGCCTCGGTGCTTGAGCCCGACACGCCCGATCCCACGGACAGAGTGGGACTGCCGGCGGGATCGAGCGGATTTCCCGGCCTTGGCCCATCGCAGGCTGGGACGTTCTCGCGCAGCAATTGGGCCGCCTACACTGCTCTCGAAGGCGACATCACCGACTGGCTGAGCTTCGGTCTTGCCGGCCGCTTTGAAGACTTTTCAGACTTCGGTTCGAAGCTGACCTGGAAAGTAAACGCCCGGGCAGAATTCTCGGATGCGATTGCGGTCAGAGGCTCGGTGAACACCGGCTTCCGTGCGCCCACTCCGGGACAGTCAAACGTTTCATCCACTTTCGCAAACATCAACGCACTTACAGGCCAGCCATTCATCACCGGCATCGTCGCCCCGACAAACCCGGTCGCGCTCTTGTTCGGAGCCCAGCCCCTCAGGCCCGAAGAATCCTTCAACATCGCCGCCGGCGTCGTGTTGACCCCGGCCAATCGGCTGACCTTCACGATCGACTACTTCAACATCAAGGTGGAGGACCGCATCGGTCTGTCGGGCGGGTTCACGCTCACGCAGGCCCAGCGTGACCAGTTGGTCGCCGCGGGCATTCAAGGCGGCGGCGACTTTACCACCATTCAGTTTTTCGGAAATGCATTCGACAGTCGCAGCCAGGGTGTGGACGCCGTGCTCACCTATGGCTTCAACCTCCTCGACGGAAGTGCGACGATCAGCGCCAACGCCAACTATACCAAGACCCAGGTGACCAGGGCCGGGCCGCTGATCACGGGTGATCGCGAACGTCTGCTCGAGCTGGAGGACTTTGTGCCCGACTGGAAGGGCAATCTGGCATTCGACTACAAGGGCGACCGGCTCGGGTTCTCGACGACAGCCAGCTACTATGGGAAATGGACCGACTTCGGTCCCAACCTGGCGAACGATCAGACCGGAAGCGCTGAGATCCTGGTGGACGCGGAGGTGTCGTACCGTTTCACCGATGTCTTCAGCCTCGCGGTGGGCGGGAGCAATATCTTCGATAATTATCCGGATCGTGAGATACGCGCGTCGCAGTTGATCAACGGGTTCAAATACCTTCGCTTCTCGCCCATCGGCTTCAACGGCGGGTTCTGGTACGTGCGCGGAACCGCGACGTTCTAGGACGCGCCTTCATGGAACCCGAGGTCCGCCGACGACCCGCGGCGTCAAAGGCGCAAGTCTCCATCGTACCCTTCTGCGGGCTCGAAGCATGCGCATGCGGATGCTCGGGTCGCAGATCGCGGCGGCCGGGTGCCCTGTCCGCGAGAAGACAGACTCTTCACACTAAGGCATGAATACATTGACCCTCTCGACCCAGTCTCGATCACGGCAGCGCCATGCGCTCAATCCCGAACTCGCGGGCTTCGAGTGCATCAGCTGCAGCCTACAACTGGAGATCGCGGACTTTCCCGAAGGTTGTCCCTCCTGTTTCGCGCGGGGCGAGCCATCGACCGTGAGGTCACGATTTCGCACGCCGCCGAGCGCGGTGGCTGATCCATCTCGCCAGCGGATGCAGCGATATGAAGCCTGGATGCCCTACGCCTCGTGGATTTCGCTGGGCGAAGGCGGAACGCCCTGCACCAGCATTCCTGCCCTTGCCGACCAGCAAAGGGTCCGGGCCATCTACATCAAAAACGAAGGGCTCAATCCGAGCGGCTCCCACAAGGACCGAACAAACTGTCTTGTGGTGACCCGCGCCCTCGACATCGGCGCGACCGGGGTCGTTGCCGCCTCAAGCGGCAACGGGGGCGCCTCGCTGGCGCTCTATGCGGCGGCCGCAGGCTTGCCCTGCCGCATCGTCGTGACGCCCGCGCTGTCACCGATCTTCCGGCGGGCGATCACCGTCACGGGAGCCGAAATCATTGAGGTGTCAGATAGTCTGGATCGGTGGCGCCGGGTCGCAGACATGTCGAAGAGTGCAGGATGGTTCGCCGCGACGAACTATCTCGATCCGCCCGTCGGGAGTAATCACTTCGGCCTGCAAGGGCTTAAAACCATAGCCTACGAGATGTTCGAAGAGTTCGGGCCCGACCTTGTCGACGTGATCGTCGTTCCAACCTCGAGAGGGGATTTAATCTGGGGCATCCATGAAGGATTCCGCGATCTTGCGGGGCTAGGGCTCACCCGCGTTCTGCCTCGCCTCTACGCTGTCGAGCCGTTTGCAAGAATCAGCGAGGTGCTTGCAGGAGCGCCGGTGACGGGGTCATTCCCTGGGACTACCGCGCTTGCGTCCATCGGGGGCTCGACCGTAACCTATCAGGCGGTGGCCGCAATCCGCGCGAGCCGTGGAGGCGCGGTTGTCGTTGACGACCAAGCCGTTGCGCGGGATCAGGAGCGTCTCGCGCGCCAGGGCTGTTTTGCAGAGTCTTCCTCGGCGGCCGGGCTTAGCGCGGTGGACCGACTGCGGGCCCAAGACCGGGTTTCGAGTGAAGAGACAGTTGCGCTGATAGTCACTTCGACCGGGTACAAGGATACACCTCCAGGCGAGGCCTGGTCATGAACGCCCCGAAGAACCCGGATTCCCTGCTGCGCCGCGAGATTGGCCGTATCGGAGTCGCCACAATCGCGATGAACGGTGTAATCGGTTCGGGCATTTTTGCCCTGCCTGCCGTCGCAATCGCGAACGCCGGCTACTTCAGCCCCTGGGTCTTCATTCTGTGCGGGGTGCTCATCATCTGCGTAGCGCTCGCGCTCGCTCGGGCGGCAAGCTTCTTCGACATCACCGGCGGGCCGATCGTCTATACCACGCACGCGTTCGGTCGCTACGTCGGCTTTCAGACCGGCTTGCTCATCTATGTGAGCCGCGTCGCCGCCATTGCCGCCAGCGCCACGCTGATCGTCAGCTACGGCGCCGCGATCTGGAGCCCGCTTGCGAGTGGTTTACCGAAGATCGTGGCGATCGCCGGCTACGTCTTCCTCGCCACGATCCTGAATGCGGGGGGCGTGCGGACCGGAATGATCGCGGTCTATCTGGTCAGTATCCTGAAGCTCTTGCCGCTGGTGCTGCTGGTCCTCGTGGGCGTGCCATCGATCGAGTGGGGGCTCATCGCCGGCGCGGATGTGGTCGATTCAGGAACACTCGGAGAGACGATGCTCGTCTTGATGTACGCGTTCATCGGCTTCGAGTTCAGTCTCATCAACGCAGGCGAGACCCGCAACGCAAGGGCCGCGATCCCCAGGATGCTCGTCACGACCGTGGCATCCGTTGCAATCTTCTACACGCTCATCCAGCTAATCGCGGTGTCGGTCGGGCCTGACCTGGGTGACAACGAAGCGCCGTTGGTCGTGCTTGCTGAAAGGCTTATGGGACCCCTTGGCGCAGTCGCTCTGGGCCTTGGAGTGGTCTTTTCGGTCGGCGGCGGAAGCCTGACTTCCTTCGTGACCGCCCCGCGCCTTACCTTTGCCCTGGCTCGAGACGGCAGCCTGCCGGCCTGGTTCGGGCGCGTGAGTGAACGGACCGGTGCACCCATCAATTCGATCATGTTCTGCGGAGTGCTCTGTTTTGCCCTGGCGATCAGTCAGGGATTCGTCTGGCTTGTGACTCTGAGCACATTCATCCGCCTGGTGGTCTATCTCCTGTGCATCGGGTCGCTTCCACGAATCGAAAGAACGCTTCCAGAAGAGAAGGACCAGTTCAAGCTACCCGGGGGGCTGGCTATCCCGGCGGTGGGATTCCTCCTCACGCTCTGGCTGATCAGCCACTCGACGCTTCAGAACTTTTCGATCGCAGCCGTAATCGTTGCAGTAGGGACGCTGGTGTTCTGGCTGTCGACCCGAAGCAACGCCGGAGCGGAGGTGATGCCGCGATGACCGGTGCGCACGCTGAGAGCCGAGTAGCAAACGGATGTCGCCCCGGTAGAAAATCATGGTGCGTCAGGATGGGAGAGAGAGGTGGCAGGCGCCCCTGTCGGTGCCTCACCGAAGGCACCTTGAGCGATCAATTCGTCCCGCTTTTCGGACATGAGCTCAATGAACCGCACCGCCGTTTGCGAGAGCGGTCGGAGCAAGGGTGTGTGCAGCATATACTCGAATTCGATGCGTGGCTTGAACGGCCGAATGACCAGGCCCTGCCGGACGAAATCCGCCGCAGCGGCGGGATTGATGATCGAGCAGCCCACGCCCTCCATGACGAGACCGCAGACCGTCATCGCATATTGGGTCTCGACGACCAGATTGCGCTCGACACCGGCATCCTCGAACACGCGGTCGATCCTTCGGCGGGCCTGGTCGCCGGACATAAGCGAGATGAACGGCTCACCGGCAAGGTCCGCCGGCTCGATGACCTGCCGATCCGCGAGATGGTGGCCAGGGGGGAGGACGCAAGCCCCTGCGGATCGCAGAAAGGTCGTCGAAGAGACACCAGAGATTTCGTGGGCTCGCGTCGCCAGACCAACGTCGAATTGCTGATTGGCGAGCCATTGGCGCACGGTCGACGAGCTGAAGGTATACAGCCGGATGGAAACGCCGGGATGGCGCTTGCGGAACTCACCGATCACGCCCGGCAGGAAACTGAACGAAAGCGCAGGCAGCGATGCGATATGAAGACTTCCTGTCGCCAGATTGCGGATGCTGTCCGCGGCGCGCTTGAGCCCCTCGACACCGACGAAGCTGCGCTCGACCTCGTGGAAGAAAAGCTCGGCTTCCGGAGTGACGGTCAGAGCACTGCCCTTCGTCCTGACAAACAGTTTGAAGCCGAGGGAATGCTCGAGGTCGGCCACGAGTTTGCTGACCGCCGGTTGCGACAGGTGCATTGTCTGGGCCCCGTGGGTGATCGAACCGGTGGTCATGACCGCACGGAAGGCCTCGAGCTGTCGCAAGTTCATCCTAGCCCCCTCCGGTCATTCCCGATGCTTATAGCCTGCACGGCGCACGGTGCTGCAAGGAATGAATCGACAATGCCGCGCGAGAGCTGGGTGGACCGAGCCAGGTCCCGAAAAACCGTCGCGCATGACCCCATTTCGCCAACATGCGGCCAAAAGGCTCCGTGCGAGCACCCAGCGGTGCTGCGTGCAGAGGCGCTGATTACGGAACAATCTCTATGAATGGTCGGAAACTCTCAGGCGCAGAATCGCGGGCTGAACCCGGAGAGGCATCGCTCGTCACCGAGTTAATCCACTCCAATTCTCCATCCGCGAGAGCCGCGGGTCTGCTGAATCCGCCCGTCCATCGCGCCTCGACAATCACATACGACACCGTCGAGGACTACATCGACCGTCACACGCGAATTTACGACGAGGTGATCTATGGCTTGTACGGGACTGAAACGACTCTGGCGCTCGAAGCAGCGATCGCAAAGCTCGAGCGGGGCTATCGAACAGTCGTCACCTCATCGGGGACGGCAGCGATCGCGCTCGCCCTCTCCGCCTTTCTGAAAAACGGTGATCATGTTCTCGTCATCGACACAGCTTACCGGTCAACTCGCCGGTTCTGCGACGAGATCCTGAGCGGAGCGGGCGTTGAGGTGTCCTACTTTCCTCCCGACGCCGCGAACGGGATCGAGGCGTATATCAGGCCCAATACCCGTGCGATTCTCCTTGAGACGCCCGGCTCGCTCACCTTCGAGATGGCGGACATCGGTGCCATCGCTTTGGTTGCGCGTGCTCGCGAAATCGTGACCATCCTCGATAACACCTGGGCGACACCGCTCTTTTTCCGCCCAATCGAGCATGGAGTCGACGTATCAATAGCGGCGGCAACGAAGTATCTCTCCGGGCATTCGGACGTGATGCTGGGGGCAATGACTGCCGCCAGCCCGGAAATCTTCCGCCGGCTCAAGGATGCTGCCCGGCAGTGGGGCAACTGCGTTGGTCCCGACGAGTGCTACCTTGTTCATCGCGGCCTTCGCACGCTCGACGTTCGCCTTGAACGGCACCAGCGCAACGCGATGTCGCTCATCGCATGGTTGCAGAAACAGCCCGAGGTGCGCCGCGTCCTTTACCCTGCCCTTGCGGACGATCCGGGATACAGCATCTGGACCCGTGACTTTGCGGGCGCGAGTGGCCTGTTCGGCGTCCTCCTCGATCCTCTGAGCACCGCCGAGGTTTCTGTACTGTTCAACAACCTCAGCTTCTTCAAATTGGGAGCGAGTTGGGGTGGCTTCGAAAGCCTCATGGTCCCGGCCTGGCCGCCGCCGGTACGCAGCTGCATGAAAGTCGACGAAGGCTACCTGATCCGAGTGCATGCCGGACTCGAATCGAGCGACGACCTCATCGCCGATCTCGAACTGGCCTTTGCCCGACTGCGGCATCGATCCACGCGAGAATGACATTGGGCCGACCACGTCATTCCAAGGCCGAAGCCGGTTGCGCTTCCGTCGTGAACCGGTTTCAACGCTCAGCATCGCAGGAGCCAAGCCAGCGGGCCTCGGCCATCCAGACTACCACTGCGGATGTCCTTGCCGCCTCAAATTGATTAGAAATCAACGCGACGTTGCGCCTTTTACCAAGGCAGACAATTCGGAACTGGCCTGTCGATATCAACTCCTACGGACACGGTTCCTTTCGCGGCGATGTACAGAGCAAGCGAAATGCCGAACTCGACAATCTCCCGTCACACCGAAGGCTGCAGCCAAGGGACTCCAAGGAGATCAAGCCGTACCCCGCAGCAGGCGGGTCATGGGCATGCGGACCGGGCCCCGCATCACCCGCGCCCGCGCCTTGGCGAGAGCCGCCGGGTAGATGCTGCCAAACAGCCGGTCGAATGTCGCCGACCAGTCGTATTGGCTCTCGACCAGCAGCCGGCCAGCTCGTCCCGCGCCTTCCCAGTCGTCCCGCCACAACGCGGCGACATTGGCCGCCATCGCCGCCGCATCGCCGATCGGTCCGAGCAGACCGGTGCCCGGCGGTACGCGCGCAATCATCTCGCCGCCCGCAACCCCTACGACGGGAAGACCGCAGGCCTGGGCTTCAATCACCGAAACGCCGAATGTCTCGGTTGGCATTGCCGAGACGTAGATGTCGCTCGACGCGAGTGCGCGAGCCAAGGTGGCGCGATCCTCGATGAAGCCCGGGAACACGGCCGGCAAACCCGCCGCGCGCGCCTTCAGGTCATCGGCGAGCTTGCCATGGCCGATCAGCAGCATCGCCGCATCGAGTTCCGGGGGCAACAGGCGAAACATGTCCACCAGCACATCGGCCGCCTTCTCGTTGTCGAGGCGGCCGGAGTAGACGAGCAGAGGGCCGGTTTGGGTCAGCCCCAGTTCGCGACGGAATGCCGGGTCCGCCTTGTCAGGGTGGAAAAGACTGGTGTCGACCCCCAGCGGCAGCACGTCGGCGGAAACCTTCATCCGCTCCAGCATCGGCAGGCTGGTGCTGCCGACCGAATAGACCTTGTCGAACTCGCGATAGGTGATTTCGCCGTAGCAACAACTCAGGAAACGAAAGAACCTGCCCGCCATGGGTCCCATGAGATCGCTGGCGACGCGATAGACATGCGCCTCGGGAAAATCGGTGTGATACCCGGCGACCAGCGCCGTGGACGGCACGGCGCGGCGGTGCCGGATCGCGACCCAGGGCAGGATCCATGGGCACATCGATTCAACAATATCCGGTCGGTAGTGCGCCAGCACTTCGCGCACCTTGTCCTTGCGCAGGATGAAGCGGTAATTGGGGCTGCCCCGCACCGGCTCGGCGCCGATTTCGCACCAGATCGTCCGCCCGTCTTCGACAATACGGTCCTCAGGCCCCGGCACAATCTGCAGCAGACGATGGTCGCATTGCTCGGTAACGTAGCGCCGCTTCTCGGCTAGATAGACACCGATGCCGCCGCCGCCGTGCGGCGAATAGCTTTGCGTGAGATCACAGATCAGCAGCGGCTCATTGCCCGACATCGCGAAACGCACCCTTTCGTCGCCTGGGCGGTCGTACGGACGCAGCTTCATCGATATGATTGAAGACTTGCGACTGAGCTCGCCGTTCCCGATTTGCCCAGCGCCTCTAACCGTCTCTCGCGATGCTGGAAAGCGAACGCTCGCACGATCTACGGCTTGCCGGGGCCAAGCCTGGGGTTACCGCGATCGGCGTCAGCCGGGATGAGGCAATGGCCGCCTCAATCGCGAAATCCGCAGTAAAGAACGGTGCCGAGCGCGCGTCTGAGGGAGGCAGGCCGTCGGCCGCGGCCCGACCGGCTCCAGTTGCCCGCACGCTGTCCAAGGGCCCGCGCGCCCAACTAACGACCGCGCCGGGGCCGACTGCTTCCGGTACGACCTGTCTGCCAAAGCACAGAGCGGCCGGCCATTGCTAAAGCGAAGTGATGCGCTTGGATTAGCCCATCGCTGCTTTCTGCTGGTTGAGGATCAGTCGCAGGGCCGCCGGTCTGTTCGGCGGCCCCGACTTCCCGCATTTCAGGCTCTGCTGTGATTACCACGCGCGATGGTGTTGACGATCGTGGCGCTTTTCGAGGCGATCATGGATCTGGCGTTCTTGTCGCTGCAGGCGTCGATGTAAGCGACGATCCTGTTTCCTGCTGATCCCGTAATAATGCGCAGCGTCGTGTTCTCGCTCCAGTCGGTGATCTGCGCGATGATGCTGGCGCTCCAATTGCCGATGCTCACGATACTCGCGATCGGCGCGTCTGTTATCGTCCGCAGCAGCGGGCACGGCGACACCGACGGTGAAAGCCGAAAGGACTATCAAACTAAGTTTCCGCATGGCTCATCTCCTTGATATCAGAGTTTGTAAGCCAAGCGGCTGAACCGGTCATGATTCGCATGCTCGGGTCCCGTTCATGCGATCAAAGACGCACGCCAGTTAAATCGGCGAAAGCAAGCTTTTGATAGCGGCTTGTTTCAGCGCCGTCCGCCGCGCAGATGGAAGGTGCCGAAGCGTTAGCCCGGTCCAATTTCAGACTGACAATAGTTACGCCACCTGTGCCCGCAGGTCAGTGGGCGAGGTTTTGAGCCGAACTCACAATCATCCAAATCGCCATCGCGATCATCATGACATTCTCGGTCAGCGACACAAAGCCCAGCGGCACCTTGCTGCTACCGCCGACGCATGCGCATTTGATATCGCGCTTGTCGATATAGACAGCTTTGAAGACCGAAATCGCGCCGATTGTCCCAATGAAGAGCGCGACGGGCACTGACAGCCAGGTCAGCGCGCCCGCGATCATCAGTACACCCGCACCGGCTTCGGCGAAGGGATAGATGTAGGAATAGGGCACCCAGCGTTTCGCGAGCAGATCGTAGTTCAGGAACATGCTCGAAAAGCTTTCGATGTCCTGCAGCTTGAGAAGCGCCAGCACACACATGCTGAATGCGATGAACCACTCGCCCGCTCGCAGTGTGAAAGGCGATCCAAAGACCGCGTAGCTCGCCGCGAGAGCCATGAATGCGGTCATGGCAAAGACCGCGATCACAGGCCGGTAGCTGGTGGCATTCGGATCGCGCACCGTCTTGCCGAAGAAGCGCCGCAGATCGTCATAACCGCCGACCCGCTCGCCGCCGATGAAGACCTGCGGGGTCGTCTTGACCCCATGCTCGGTTTTGAAAGCGTCGGTTTCTGCACGCGTCGTGAGCCAGCGATCAGCAACCGCAAAGCCTTGACGCTCAAGCAGGTCCTTAGCCTTGATGCCGTAGGGACAGACATGATCCGTCATGACCATACGATGCAAGGTGGCCTGTTTGGTGGGGGCGGTTGCCATGATGATGCTCCAATTGTTTCGTGAACGCGCCCAAGCTATATAGGGTCCGTACCATAGTGCGGAGTCAAGCGATGAATGACCTCACCATCGGATTGCTGGCCAAAGCGGGTGGCGTCGGTGTTGAAACCGTCAGGTTCTACCAGCGTCGCGGACTGCTCGCCGAGCCTCAGCGACCTTCTGAAAATGGCGTGCGGCGCTATGGCGTGGATTACGTCCGAAGGCTCCGTTTCATACGCAGGGCACAAAGAGCCGGCTTCAAGCTGATCGAAATTCGTGAGCTACTGGCGCTCGATGCCACCCAAGACAGGGACCGCATCCAGACGCTGGCCACTTGCAGGATCGAAGCGCTTGACCAAGAGATTGCAGAGCTTCGGGCGGCGCGTCAGGCGCTGGCCTCCTTGGCCGTTGCGTGCAAGGCCGGGTCGCCTGGAGCGTGCCCGATCCTGACCGCCTTCGACGTCCAAACTCCATGACCACCACCTCCGGAAGCGCGAAGGTCTTCGCGGCTTTGCCGCCTGTTGTGGTGCCGGTGTCTTCCGTTGCAGACTTGACAATCGGGAACTTCTTGGCTCGCTTGTGCCTTAGGGTTGGGACGCTCCTGGCCGGGAGGATCGTAGACGTGCCGCGTCAGTCCTCAAAGTCTCGGCCCCCAAAGTTCAGGAGGCATGCGAAACGATGAGTTCGAGACCTGTTTCGGAATGGCTCCGCCCGTCCACGCTGCGCGACGAAAAGCTGTCAGCTGAACTTCATCGGTTCGACCCGTACGATATCATGGGCTACGTCGCGTTCGCCGCGGCGTTGACCAATATGATAGGCAGCATTTCAGGTGCCAATGTCGCCTACGACATGTTGCTTTCGATTTCGCTGGTGGGGGGCCTCTTGTCGTACATCAACTTTCACGGCGTGTTGAGCAAGGCCGCGCTTGTGCTCACGTTACTCCAGCTTGTATCTCTGCAATTCGCTTGAATCGTGCCACATGTTCTGCATGTCATTTACGCAGGCAGGCGAGTGCCAAATGCGCTAAAGGGTCGTCGATCCTGCTCTGCGTCTCAGCGCTGAGGCACTCCGCAACCACGAGGCACCCACCAGCCTGAATAGGTCGACATCCCTGCTGGTGCCGGTGCAGGTGCCGCGTGCCGGCGGTGCAATTGCCTCACCGGTCTGATCACGGACTGCTGGAGCAGCGAGGGATCCGGGCTACACAAGCGGACTGCGATTGGTCGGCCTTCTCCTGCGAGCCATAAGAAAAATTGACCCCCTTCCAGCACAGGCGTAGGACACCGCTGCAATGCTTCGCCGACTCCATCTCATTCTGGCAGCGCTTGCCATGCTGGTCGCACCGCTGGCGATGCAGTCTGGCATGGCCATGGCGGCCATGCCGATGGATCATCGCGAAATGACGAAGTCGGGGCATTGCGGCGACGAGGACTCCAGCAGCAAAGACCAGCCCGGCGCGATGACACAGTGCTGTGTTGCGATGTGCTCGGCCGTGGCTCCGCTCGGCGCCGCGTCGCTCGAGCCGGTCATGTATCACGCCCCGCTGCTGTTCGGCCTCCGTTCGACCGAGCATCGGGCTTTCCTGGCCAAACTTCCCACACCGCCTCCAAGGCTCGCGTGAAATCGCCCATCTTTCGATTTCACGGAGTTTAGGAACATGAACAAGCTGATGACCGCGGTTGCGCTGGCGATCGCTCTTCCGGGCGTCGCGCACGCCCAGGCCGCTCCCGCGGAGAAGCCGAAGATGGAATGCTGCGAGAAGATGAAGGACAAGTGCGCATGCTGCGACAAGATGGCGGCCAAGCCCGCCAGCGGCACCGACGCGCCTTCGAACCCGCACGCAGGCCATGACATGACACCCGCGGCCCCGGCCGACGGGCACGCGCACCACTAGGTCCGATCGACTGCCAGCGGGGGCCGTGCTCCCGCCGGCAGGCGATCGTCTTCACGCCAGTGAGCCAAGGAATCTTCGATGAATGAACTCGTCCTCGGACGGCGTGCGCTGCTGCGCGCCGCCGCCGTATCCGGCGCAGGCCTGGGCCTCGCGCATGCCCTGCCCGCATGGGCGCAGACCGGCTCACCGGGCCTATTGTCGACGCTGCCGACCCTTACTGGAGAAGACATTCGGCTCAGGGTGGCGCATAGCCCGTTTACGGTCGGCGGCCGTACGGGCCATGCCATCACCCTCAACGGCGTGTTGCCTGCCCCCCTCATTCGATTGAAGGAGGGGCAGAATGTCCGCATTCATGTCGAGAACACACTCGACGAGGACACGTCCATTCACTGGCACGGTTTCATCCTGCCCTTCCACATGGATGGAGTGCCAGGGATCAGCTTCCCGGGAATCCTCGCGAAGAGCTCGTTCACCTATGAGTTCCCGGTCGTACAGAACGGCACCTACTGGTATCACAGCCACTCGGGGCTCCAGGAGCAGTTGGGGCATTACGGGCCCATCATCATCGATCCGAAGGAACCGGATCCGGTCGCCTACGACCGCGAGCATGTGATCGTGCTCAGCGACTGGACCTTCATGCATCCCCACACGGTGATGGCAAAGCTCAAGCAGCAGGGCGGATATTTCAATCGGCAGCGGCAGACACTCGCCGGACTGATCGGCGGCGAAGAGGGCCTCGCGCGCACCATGCCGCTGTCGGAGCGGCTCATGTGGGGCGAGATGCGGATGGACCCAACCGACATCTCCGATGTCACCGGCTCGACCTACACCTTCCTTATCAATGGCCATGGCCCGGCCGAGAACTGGACCGGTCTGTTCCGCCCCGGCGAACGGGTGCGGCTGCGCTTCATCAATGCCTCGGCGATGACCATCTTCAACATCCGCATTCCCGGCCTGCCGATGACGATCGTCAACGCCGATGGTCAGAACGTCCGCCCCGTCGAGACCGACGAGTTTCAGATTTCGGTCGCCGAAACCTACGACGCCATTGTTACGCCAACCGAGGACAAAGCTTTTACCCTGGTCGCCGAAGCGATCGACCGTTCCGGGATGAGCCGGGCGACCCTCGCACCCCGAATGGGCATGCAGGCGCCGGTACCCCCTCTTCGTGCAAAGCCCGTCCTGAGCATGAAGGACATGGGCATGGGCGGAATGGACCATAGCGGCATGTCCGGGATGGACCACGGCTCGATGGGCGGCATGGATCACGGGACATCAGGCGCGACCTCTTCTTCCGGCTCGATGGCGGGGATGGATCATGGTGCGGGAAGCACAGCCGCCCAAGAGACGATGGCCGGGATGGATCACGGTGCGGGAACGGCGGCGATGGACATGAGCGGCATGAACATGCGCGACAAATCGCTGGTGCCGCCGAATGTGAAGGTCGGCGTTGGCGTCGATTCCATCGCCATGTCGCCCGTCGACCGCACGGGAGACAGGCCACTCGGGCTGGAAGAGGTCGAGCACCGCGTGCTCACCTATCATCAACTCTCGCCGTTGACGCCGTTCCACGATACCCGCGCCCCAACCCGCAGTGTGGACATCCATCTTACCGGCAACATGGAACGCTTCATGTGGTCGTTCGATGGCAAGAAGCTCAACGAAGGCGCCGAGCCGATCCGCTTTGCGCGCAACGAACGGGTTCGGGTCAATCTCATCAACGATAGCATGATGAGCCATCCGATCCACATTCACGGCCATTTCTTCGAGGTGGTTACCGGGATGCCGGGCGGCAACCCGGTCAAGCATACCGTCAACGTGATGCCGGGCGGGATAGCGAGCTTCAATCTTACCGCCGACGCGCCCGGCGACTGGGCGTTTCACTGTCACCTCCTCTTCCACATGCACGCGGGCATGATGAACGTGGTGAAGGTCCGGCCGATGGACGATGCGGGAGAAGCGGCATGAAGCGCCTTCACCTCGCGCTGGGCGCCTCGACGCTTGCGTTCGCCTGCCCGGCGATTGCGCAGCAGGCCGAACATCAGGGCCACACTCCAACTTCCGCTGCTTCAGCCACGCCCGCGCCGGCCGCGGATGCGGCCTGCCTGCCCGAGCATGCGGCAATGGGCCATTGCACTCCGACAAAACCGGCTCCGCAGGCGGCATCGACACCGGCGCAAGTCGCTGATGCTGCGTGCCCGCCCGAGCATGCGGCGATGGGCCATTGCACTCCAACAAGACCGGCTCCGCAGGCCGCACCCCCGGCGGCGCCAGCCGCTGAAGCTGCGTGCCCGCCCGAACATGCCGCGATGGGCCATTGCACTCCGGCCAAACCGGCTCCGCAAGCCGCACCGCCGCCGACGCCGACCGCTGACGCTGCGTGCCCGCCCGAGCACGCCGCAATGGGCCATTGCGCTCCGGTGAAACCAGCTACGCAGGCCGTGCCGGCGCCAGCCGCTGACGCTGCGTGCCTGCCCGAACACGCCGCCATGGGCCATTGCACGCCGGCAAATGCGGGGTCGCAACCTGCCGATCCGCACGCTGGCCACGCCATGCCCGGCATGGCGACTGCAGATGCCCCGCCGGTGGCGCCGGCTCCCCCGGAGGCGTTCTCCGGGCCGGAGCATGCCGGCGCGACAATCTTCGATCCCCAGTTGTTCGAGCGTAAGCGGCAGGAGGAGCTGATCGCGGAGCACGGCGGCTACGTCACCTGGTTGTTCCTCGCCGATCAGCTCGAATACCGCGTCAACGACGGGCGCGACGGCTACAAATGGGATCTACAGGGCTGGTATGGCGGCGACTACAACAAGCTGTGGCTCAAGTCCGAAGGCGAAGGCTCATTCGGCGAAAGTCCTGAGCAGGCGGAGGTCCAAGCGCTCTATTCCCGCGCGCTCGATCCGTGGTTCAATCTCCAGGTCGGTGTCAGGCACGATTTCCGTCCCGATCCCGAGCGCACGCATCTGGTCCTCGGTATCCAGGGGCTTGCCCGCTACTGGTTCGAGGTCGACGGCTCGCTTTTCCTCTCGAACAAGGGCGACCTGACCGCCAGGTTCGAAGCTGAATATGACCAGCGCATCACCAACAAGCTGATCCTCCAGCCCAGCATTGAATTCGACCTGGCGGCGCAGGATGTTCCCGAACTCGGTATCGGCGCCGGTCTGTCGACAGCCGAAGTCGGACTCAGGCTCCGCTACGAGTTCGTGCCCGAATTCGCGCCGTATATCGGCGTCGAATATGAGCGGGCGTTCGGCAACACCGCCGACTTCTCCCGCGCGGCGGGCGAAAATGTGGGTGGCTGGAGCTTGGTGACCGGCGTGCGGCTCTGGTTTTGATCATAGGGAGAAAGCGAATGAAGCTCCTAATTTTGCTGGCGGGGGCGGCTTTGGCGACGCCGCCGGCACTGGCTCATCCGGAAAGACATCAACCGGCTCCAGCCGCCGCCGCCGCGACCCAAGTCCCGCAAGCCGACGAGGCGTCCGTTAAATCGATCCTATCGCGATACAAATCGGCGATCGAGCGCCTCGACGCCACCGGCACCGAACGGCTGTTCACCGCCGATTCCACCATCTTCGAGACGGGCGGGGTCGAAGGCAGCTACGCCAACTATCTCGCCCATCACCTCGGGCCAGAGCTTAAGGAATTCAAGAGCTTCGCTTTCTCGGACTACAAGGTCGAGGTGCGCCTGGAAGGCCCCGTCGCCCTGGCCACGGAAAGCTACAAATATCGCATCGAGACCACGAAGGGTGAGGTCGTGGAACGCCTCGGCGTTGCTACAAGCGTACTCAAGAAGGAGAACGGCCAGTGGAAAATCCTGTCCATGCACAACTCCGGGCGCAGCCCGAGGCCCTCCGCATGAGCGCGCTGTCGCCCCGCCTTGGGAAATTCTGGCGACTAATCCTGGCTGTCGTCGCCGCGTTTGCCCTCGCGAACCTGTTCGTCACGCCGGCGGTGGCGCACGAGGAACACCGTAAGCAGCAGGCAGCCGCCGAGGCGCGCGAACGTCAGTTGGCCGGCGGCGCGGCGGAAAGCCCGATGGGGCACGAAGCCATGGAAGGTATGGTGATGGAGATGGACCGCTCCAATCTGCCCTTCTTCGAACGGCTGTTCGGCTGGATCGGACGATTGCACCCGGCACTCGTCCACTTCCCAATCGCCTTTTTCCCGGCGGCTCTGTTCACCGTGATCGTCGGCCGAAAGCGGCCCGCCTTCGCTGCGCCTGTGCAGTTCCTCGTCGTGGCCGGCGGCATCTTCGCGCCCGTGGCGGCCGCAGCCGGTTGGCTTGCCGCCGTGGGCTCGGACCCCGATCCGATCCTCAACTATCATCGCTGGATCGGGGTGGCGGTCGGGATCGTTGGCGCGGGTCTTGGCGTTTGGGCATGGAAACGGCCGTGGGAGGACCGCGGTGCGGGTATGATCCTCGCGTTGACGATCATGACCGTCGCGATTGTAATTCAGGGATTCCTGGGCGCCGCGGTGACGCATGGGTTCGAACATCTGATGTTCTGAGGACACAAATATGCAACAAGGTCTCGAAAATCATCAAGCCATGTCGCCAGGCATGCAGGGCGATCACTACCGCATGCTGGCCGTCAATCTCGGACTCAGCCTGCTGGTGATGTATGTCGCCATGTTCGCGATGATCTGGAGCTTCGGCGAATTCATCCAGAACGTGAACTTCCTCTACATGGCGCTCGTCATGTGGGCGCCAATGGGCGCGATCATGTTGGCTACGATGGGCAACATGTATCGCAACCGCAGACTCAATGCGGCGCTCTATGTGGCCTTCGCGGCGATCTTCATCCTTTCGCTGCTCGGCATCCGCCAGCAGAGCCTGGTTGGCGATAACCAGTTCCTGCGGTCAATGATCCCGCACCACTCGGGCGCGATCCTGATGTGCGAGCGTGCACAGATTAGCGACCCGGAAATTCAGCAGCTCTGCGAGGACATCGTCGTCTCCCAGGAGGCGGAGATCGCGCAGATGAAGGCCATGCTGGAGAGGAAATGACCATGGCCGAAAGCCTACCCTCGCTGAGCCGGCGCGCGCTCGTTGCCGGGCTTGCCGGTCTGGGCGGGCTCGTCATCACGGGATGCTCTCGATCGCCGGAGCCGGGTCAAGCGCAGGTTGACGCCTTGGCCGATTCTCAGGCTGCTCCGCAACGCGCATCAATGACGGTCTACCGCGATCCCAGCTGTGGCTGCTGTAAGGCGTGGGCGGAGATTGCCGGAGAGGCTGGCTATCGGGTTTCGGTTGTCGACCGGCCGGACATGTCAGCGATCAAGCGCAAGCTCGGCGTTCCGGAGGAACTGGCTTCCTGTCACACAACCGTGGTCGGCGGCTACGTGATCGAGGGGCACGTTCCGCTGGCGGAAGTTCGGCGCCTGCTTGCAGCGCGTCCAGCCGGGATCAAGGGTATTGCGGTGCCGGGCATGCCCCGCGGCTCGCCCGGAATGGAAATGCCGGACGGTTCGACCGATCCGTTCGAGGTAATGGCGTTTGGCCGCGACGGCGAGGTTTCGGTTTTCCGCGCCTGACAGCCGCCCCGCGCAGAAGATGGAGAGAATTATGAGAAGGATATTTGTTGGATTGGGAACCGTGCTTGCGGCGTCTCTGGCGCCTGCGGCATCGGCGCATGATTTCTTCCTGTTGCCGGTGCAGTTCAGCGATGACGCAAGAGGGCCTGTGGCGATCCAGGCTACCGTCGGCTCCAGCTTCCCGAAGCCCGAGACTGTCGTCACGGCCGACCGGGTCGAGCAGCTGACCGCCATGGGGAACGGCGAACCCACGGTGCGGGTCGCAGGTGCGGGACCCGCTGCGCTCAACCTCGAGGTGGCCGGCGCCACGCCCGGCTTGCTGGTGACCGGAGTCGGGACCAAGGCTCGCGACGTCGATTACGCCGAGGATCGCATCCCTCTCATTCTCGGCGAGTATCGCGTTCTGCCCGGCGCTGCCGCGGCGGTGGAGGCCTTGTCCAAACCGCGCACCTGGCAGGTAGTGTCGCGGCGGTTCGCCAAGACGTTCGTGTGTGTCGCGAGTTGCACGGATCGCTCGGCGGCAGACCGGTCGTTCGGCGCGCATCTCGAGTTTGTCGGCAGTCGCTCGTCTGCCGATCATTTCCGGCTGCTCGCCCACGGCAAACCCTTGACGAATTATCCGATCGACCTGGTCGGGTCGGACGGCGCGCGGCAGCACCTCACGACCGACGCTCAGGGGGACATCCATCTCCCTGCGGGGGATCGCGGCGCGATGATGCTTTTCGCCGCGAAACTGGAACCTCCGACGGGGGCGGGGCGCTTCACGCTCGATCTTACCTCACTGACATTCAGTAGGCCGTGACGACACATTCCCGAAGGAGAAGAACGATGCAAAGAGTCCTGCTTGGCATGAGCGCAGTCGCGCTGATCGCCTCCCTCTCGGCCTGTGCCGATAACGACGGTCCGGACCAGAATGCCGGTGCAACCGCAAGCGCCGACGATTCGATGGCAATGAGCGGACCCTTCGGGGAATCCGAGATGCGCATGGACGAGGCGATCATGACCGCCGTCGGCGTCAACGCCGCGGACAGTTGGGTCCGCAAGATAATCGAGCACCACAAGGGCGCGGTCGAGATGTCCCGCATTGTCCTGGCGCAGAACCCATCGGCCGATGTGGGAATGATGGCGCAGCAGACGATAGACAAGCAAACCAGGGAGATCGCCGAGCTTGAAAAGCTGATCGCGAGCGGCACCCCCAATCCGGCCAGCGGGGAGCTGTATCGCCCCGCGACCATGCAGATGCATGAGGCGATGATGGGTGCGAAGGGCGCGGACATTTCCGAGACCTACCTGCGCAAGATGCTGGCGCATCATCAGGGCGCCGTCGCGATGTCCGATGTGGCTCTTGCGAACGGCGCGAGCGGTGCCGTCCGTGCGCGGATTGAAAAGACCAAGGCCGACCAGCAGAAGGAAGTCGCCATGGTTGAAGCCATGCTCCGCGGCGAGCCTATGACTGCTTCCGCACCAGCCGCGCGAGATCCTGTGGCGTCGGCGCCAGCCGCGAGACCTGCGGCTCCGAAACCTGCCCCGGCGAAGCCGGCGCCGGCCAGACCCACGGCGGAGCCCGCCGCGCAGCCTGAAGCGACGCCCACTTGCCTGCCCGAGCATCGGGAGGCGGGACACTGCTGAGCTTGCTTAGCGCCCCCGGGAGCACCTCACCGGGGGCGCCGTCTTGCAACTATTGGAATGTTGCCAACCAAGCCAACTCGAGGCAACGGGCTTCGTGCGATACGTCGGCTTGGCCACCGCCCAAGATGGCCATTTTTGATGAAGTACGTGGGACTGCGCTGCGAAGCGGGTGTGCTCACGATGCCGGTCAAGGAGCCGCGAACGCTTCGTCTTCGCTGCCATGATCGAGAGGCCCAGCCAACGCGTTTGTCGAGCTGGACCGCTATCTCGACTGCAGCGCAGCGGCAGCACCGGTTGCCCTATCGAGCTTGGAGGCTCGCACTGTCACGCCAGCCATTTTGCGACAGTTCAGGCACAGTGCCTCGCGCCAGTAAGGGAATAGTATGTTCGCCTGGTTCGCTCGTCGGTATCTCGACGTCCTTGGCTCGATCTACATCTACAACGAGCATCGAGGCTACACGGCAATCGACCGCGTACTCGAGGCGGTCCGGAAGCGCTACCCGACCGATCGAGCGCTAAACGCCGCAATCGAGCGACACCGGGCCGACGAGCGAAAACACTACAACATGTTTCGCAGGTGGTTCGAGCTGCGCGGAGTTATGCCACTCGCTTTGGACCGCGCGTTTGGCCACATCGATCGCTTCATCGAGATCGTGTTCCGAAAGTCAATCGACGAGCTAGACACACAAGCGGTCATTGATAGCGACGAGCTTTTCGAGCAGCTTTGTCGGGTCATCTCGCTTACTGAACGCCGCGGCTACCGAACAGTCGAGGCGTTGCTCAGAAATCCCATCGTTCTCAAGGACCCGGTGCTCACGAAGATCTTCCGGATCATCCATAAGGACGAACCCAGCCATTGGGCCCCCTATGAAGGCTGGCTGAGCCAGCATGGGCGGGAACGCTCCACTTTTCGGGAAAAATTGGTCGATGGCGTCGTTCACTCGGAATTGCTGATATTCAAACTGCCGTTTGTTTTTTTTAACCCGTGGCTGAGGCGGCGAACCGACTGGGCGGACGCGGGAGAGGTGTCTACCCGCCCCGGTTGTCCCTGGTTTCTCCTGACGCATTCATGATCGATCAGTTGCCAGGCTAATTTCTCTCTATGCTGCGCTTGTGAAGCTCCCAAGTACAAACGTCCAAGGGCGAGAGCGAGCATGTGTCGCGTCGTGGGGTCGATCGTCTTCGGCCCCCAAGGCAGGCGGAAATTCGGAGCGCATGTGACTGTCGGCTTGGAGTCCGATCTGCGTTTGAGCGTTCACGAATAAAGGGTTAGCGATGCCTTGCGGACAACTATGGTGACATGGGCATGTCGTCGGAAACTGTAATTGCGTCGGTCGGAGAGCCGCGCGAAAGCGATCGAAAGGGTGGGCGCTGACGTGACATTTCGCTTCCCGGTCCTGGCGCGCAAGACGCACAAATGGTTCGGGCTCTTCATCGGCCTGCAGGTGGTGGTGTGGTCGCTGAGCGGCGTCTACATGACAGTGGTCCACATCGACACGATCCACGGCGACCATCTCGTTCGCGAGATGCCCAGTCCGGGCATTGAGGCGGGCGGTTTGCAGGATCCGCTGGCGCTCGCCGCCCGGGAAAAGGCGACCGGCATCAGGCTGGCGTGGGTCGATGAGCGCCCGATCTATGTCACCGAAGGGCCCGCGGGCGAGCGCGCCTTCGCGGCAACCTCGGCTGTGCCGCTGGACTCGCCGAACGAGCAGGCAATCAGAGCCCTGGCATCGTTTTACTACACCGGGTCCGAGCCCATCGCGTCGGCCGAACTCATCACCGAGGTGCCAGGGGAAATCCGCGGACGGAAGGCGCCGTTGTGGCGCGTCGAGTTCGCTCACTGGAACCGGCCGACCTTCTATCTCTCACCGGTCACCGGCGAGCTTCTCTCGCGGCGCCACGAGCTGTGGCGCGTATTCGACTTCGTGTGGATGCTCCACATCATGGACTACGACGAGCGCGAGAACGTCAACAATCCGCTGCTGCGCGCCTTTACCTGGGGAGCGGTGCTGATGGCGCTCTCGGGCATCTGGCTGCTGTTCTACGCCTTCCCCAAGCGCAAGAAGAAGGGAGGTCTAGTCCAATGACAGTCAAGTCGATCTGGCTACGCAGGATTCACAAGTGGGTGGGTTTGGTCATCGGCCTGCAGTTCGTGCTGTGGACGATCAGCGGCGCGGCGATGGCGCTGCTCGACATGGAGACGGTCGCCGGAGGTCCGCGCCCGGAAGGGATCGAAGCCGCACTTTCGGGCGAGGCGACGGGTTGGAGGACGATTGTCGACCAAATCGACTTGGAGAAGGTCGAGGGGCTGCGGCTGAAGACGCTGCTCGATCGGCCGGTCGTCGAAGTGCGCACCGCCCGATCGACCCGGATGTTCGATGCCCGCACGGGTGAACAGGTGAGGATCACCGCGGCCGCCGCCCGGACCATCGCGCAGTCAAACCATCCCAGTAAAGCAAGTCCCGGCGCGGCGAAGCTTCTCACCGAGCGATCGCTGCCGGTCAGGGAGCACGAGCCGCCGATCTGGCAGGTCGAGTTCGCCGACGAGGACGCGAGCACCTATTACGTCTCGGCCACGACGGGGGCTGTGCTCGAGCGGCGGAACGACACCTGGCGCTGGTGGGACTTCTTCTGGATGCTCCACAACATGGACTATTCAGACAGAACGAGCTTCAACCATCCGCTGATCATCACAGCCGGCATGGCAATGGCCTGGCTCGCCGTAACGGGCTTCTGGCTGCTGTTCCGGACGATGTGGCGGCACGACTTTGCCTGGCTGCGTAGACGCCGCACCCGGCAAGCCTGACGGCACCCCCAGAGGTGGCCGCCGGAACCAGGGAGTGGGTTTCAATTTCTCTGCGGCCATTCCATGTGCAGGTCGTCGATCACATAGGGGTGCCGGTGGGGACCGGCGCCGTGGCCGGCAAGATGGGGATGGCCCGCAGGCAGGTCGGCATGAAGGTGCTCGACCGCTTCGGGATCGATGACCGGCCACTTCCACAAGCCCGCGATCAACCCGATCACGGCCATGGCGGCCAGCATCGCGGAAGCCGCCGGCATACCGAGAAGCGCACCGGCTTGTCCTGCCACCGGATAGGCCAGAAGCCAGCAGACATGGCTCAGCGCGAACTGGGCCGCGAACAGCGCCGGACGGTCCGCGTCGTTCGAGGAACGGCGCAGCAGACGCCCACCGGGCGTGACGCACAACGAGTAGCCCGCGCCCATGATGAGCCATCCCGCCAGCAGGAACGGCCACATCGCAGCGGGTGGCAGCGCCGGAGTCGCCACGGCAAACGCGAGCAACCCCGCGCACAGCACGCCCGACCCGATCAGCATCGTGGTCCGCTCGCTCAGCCTGCGCAGGACGGGCGGCAGCACCAGCGCGACCACCATGGAGCCGCCGCCATAGGCCGCCAGGGCGAGCGCCACGTCCTGCTGCGAGCGGCCCATCTCGCTTACGATGACCACGGTGTTGACGATCACCATCGCGCTGCCTGCCGCGGCCGCGAGAGTCACGGCTAGCAGACCGACAAGCCGGGGGGTCTTGAGATAGATGCGCACGCCGCGAGTCGTCTTGCGCCACGCGCTTTCGACCGCGCGGGCTGCCGCCTTGCGGTGCGGCAGAGCCGAGGTCACGACCAGCAGCGCTGAGATGACAAAGCCCACCGAAGTTCCCGCAAACAGCCAGTGGAAGCTGATGACGGTCAGCAGCAGCGCCGCCAGCATCGGGCTGAGCAGGCTTTCAAGGTCGTAAGCCAGTCGCGAGAGCGAGAGCGCGTTGGTGTATTCCTCCTCGTCGGGCAGGATCTCTGGAATGGTTGCCTGGAAGGTGGGCGTGAAGGCGGCCGAAGCCGATTGCAGCAGGAAGATGAGCAGATAGACCTGCCACACCGCATCGACGAAGGGCAGGACGAGCGCGACGCCGGCGCGCACCAGATCCATGGTCACCAGCAGACTCCTGCGGGGCAGGCGATCGGCGTAGGCGCCCACGACCGGCGCGATGCCGATATAGGCGACCATCTTGATCGCCAGCGCCGTTCCCAGCACCGCGCCGGCATCGGAGCCTGCAATGTCGTAGGCGAGCAGACCAAGCGCGACGGTCGCCAGCCCGGTGCCCACCAGCGCGATGACCTGCGCGAGGAACAGGTGGCGATAGGTGCGATTGGCAAGAACTTTCAGCATGGCGCGTTTCCTAGCTTCTGCATCATGCCAGCCAGTTCATGACCGCAAACGTCAGCGCCAGGTAGCGCCCGCCCTTGGCGAGTGTCACGACGAGCAGGAAGATGGTGAAGCGCATCCGCAGCACCCCGGCGACCACGGTGAGCGGATCGCCGATCACCGGCACCCATGACAACAACAGCACCGCTGGGCCGAAGCGCGCAAACCAAGCCTCGGCTCGCGCCATTGTGGCGGGAGACGCCGGGAACCAGCGCTTCTCCCGATGATGCGCGAAATAGCGCCCGAGCAGCCAGTTGACGGCGGAGCCCAGCACATTGCCTGCCGTCGCCACCGCCAGCAGCGCGGTAGTATCGAACCGCCCCGAAACCAGCATCGCCCCCAGCAATAGTTCGGACTGCGCCGGCAGGATCGTCGCCGCGACGAAGGAGGCAGCGAACAGTCCGGCGTAACCGGCGGAGAGAGTTTCGGGGATCATCTCCCGGCATCTGAACGAGCGATCAGACGACGCGCTTGATTTCGGTGTAGGCTCCTTGGGTGCGCAAAGTGACCGTAACCGGCCCGTTACCGCGATTGCGCCAGAACCAGCCGTGCTTGCCGTCGAACGGCGCTACCAGCTTGCCGCGCTCGCCGGCAGAGTTGGTGCCCTTGTCGTAGCCGTGGTAGTCGATCCCCGGCGCATCCGCATGGGTGTCGTAGTTGACCGCGCCGCCCGAGACCGACCAGTCGTAGGTCAGGGTCGTTCCCTCGGCCATCGTCGCCTTGATCTCGGCGCCCTGACCGGGCGTGAGCGTCAGCTCGATTACGTCGGAGCGGGCGTCGGTGGCCGCGCCGACAACCCCGGACTTTGTGGCTACGGCGGCAGTGGCAGCAGGAGCGGCCTCAGCCGCCACTGCGGTGGCGGCGCGGTCGGCGGCGGCTTCTTGGGCCAGCTGCGCCTTGATCTCGCCCATTTCGGTAAAGCCGAGCGCACCGCCAATGCCGGTCGGGTCGATCGCGTATTCGGCGGGCAGGACGACCGTTATCAGCAGCGCGCCCGCTACTGCCGCAGCGATTGCCGTTGCCCGGACGAGCTGGCGCGAGTTGGGAAGGTCGTCGATGTTGGGACGTTGCGAATTGAACATGGTGGGAAACTCCGAAATCAAAATTGGGAGGATCAGCTGACGGCGTAACCGGCGAGCTGGTAGCCAACGAGCATGAAGCCCGCGGTCATCACGATCACGTTGGCGGCAAACGCGTGGCGCATGAAGCTGGAGGTCCGCCGCCAGTAGCCCATCACCACAAGAATGCCCGCGAGCGCCAGGAGCTGACCGATCTCGACCCCGACGTTGAAAGCGATCAGGTTCTCGACCAGGCCTTCTTGCGGGATCTGAAACTCGAGGATCTTGGTCGCGAGGCCAAAGCCGTGGAAGAACCCGAACACCAGCGTCGCCGCCTTGGTGTTGGGCTGGACGCCGAACCAGCGCTGGAAGGCGCCGAGGTTGTCGAGCGCCTTGTAGACCACCGACAACCCGATGATCGCATCGATCAGATAGGCGTTGGCGCTGATCCCGGTGAGCACGCCGAACAGCAGCGTGGTCGAATGCCCGATGGCGAACAGCGTCACATAGATGCCGATATCCTTCAGCCGGTAGAGGAAGAAGATTACGCCGAACAGGAACAGCAGATGGTCGTATCCCGTGACCATGTGTTTGGCGCCGAGGTAGATGTAGGGCAGGATCTGCACCCCGCTCATCTCCTGGATATAGCCCTTGTCGCCCTCGGCGACATTGTGCGCCCAGACCTCGACGCTCGTACAAAGCAAAAGAAGCAGGAATGTCGCGGCCGCGAGGTAGCGGCGCGGGACATGGGCAGAATTGAACCTAGCTAGGGTCGTCATAGTCAGACTCCTGGTACTCATAAGGATGGCGCTGGCAGCGGAGATTGCCGATCGCGTTCAGCGAATTCGCGGGGTTCCTCATCACGGTCTTGCCGATGCACGAGCCAGTAGAGCGCCGGCAGCACCAGTAGCGTGAGGATCGTGGACGAGACGATCCCGCCGATCACGACTGTCGCGAGCGGGCGCTGGACTTCGGAACCCGCGCCGACATTGAGCGCCATCGGCACGAACCCGAGCGAGGCCACCAGCGCCGTCATCAGAACCGGCCGCAACCGGGTCAGTGCTCCATGCCTGATCGCCTCGAGCAGACTTTCGCCGCGGATGCGGAGATCGCTGATGAACGACAGCATGACGACGCCGTTGAGCACCGCCACGCCCGACAGCGCGACGAAGCCGACGCCTGCCGAGATCGAGAACGGGATGCCGCGCAGCGCGAGCGCCGCCACGCCGCCGGTCAGCGCCAGCGGCACGCCGGTGAACACGATCGCCGCATCGCGCCACGATCGGAATAGCGTGTAGAGCAGTCCGAAGATCAGCAGCAACACCAGCGGAACGACGATCGACAACCGGGTCGCGGCCGACTGCAATTGCTCGAACGTCCCGCCGTATTCGACGTAGTATCCGTTGGGCAGTTCGACCTCTTCGCCGATCCGGGTCTGGAGCTCGTCGATGAAGCTGCCGAGGTCACGGTCCCGCACGTTGGCGGTGATCACCGCGCGGCGCTTGCCATTCTCGCGGCTGACCTGGTTCGGCCCCGAAGCGAGCGAGATGTCCGCGAGCTCGCCGAGCGGCACCGAGGCTCCGTTGGCGAGCGGAACCGGCAGGTTCTGCAAACCATCGAGATCGGTCCGCAGGCTTTCCGGCAAGCGCACGACCACCGGGAAACGCCGGTCGCCGTCGAACACCTGTCCCGCGTTCTGGCCGCCCGTGGCGGTCGAGACGATATCCTGGACGGTTTCGACGCTGACACCGTAGCTCGCGAGCATCTCGCGCCGGGGAACGATCGACAGCACCGGCAGCCCGGTGACCTGTTCCAGCTTGACGTCAGCCGCCCCTGGTACCGAGCCCACCACTTCCTCGAGGGCCTGCCCGCTGGCGATGAGCTGGTCGAGATCGTCGCCGAACAGCTTGACAGCAACATCTGCGCGAACGCCCGCGATGAGCTCGTTCATGCGCATCTGCACCGGCTGGGTGAACTCGTAATTGTTGCCGGGAATTTGATCAACCGCGGCATTGAGCTCGGCAACGAGCTTTTCGCGCGGCTTGCGCGGATCGGGCCAGTCCTCGCGCGGCTTCAGCATGATGAAGTTGTCCGCCACAGACGGAGGCATGGGGTCGGTCGCGACATCGGGCGTGCCGATCTTGGCGAACACCCGCTCGACTTCGGGAAACTGCCTGATGCGCGATTCCAGCGCTGTCTGCATTTCTATGGATTGCGACAGACTGGTGCCCGGAATTCGCAGCGCGTGCATGGCGATGTCGCCTTCATCGAGCTGGGGGATGAACTCCGAGCCGAGCCGAGTCGCGCCCGCGCCAGCCAGCGCAACCAGGAGCAGGGCCCCGGCAACCACCGGCCTGGGACGGGCGAGCACGCGATCGAGCAGTGGCGCATAGCGGGTGGATATCCACCGCATCACGCGGTTTTCCTTTTCCTCCACCTTGCCGGTCACGAACATAGCAACGGCGGCCGGGACCAACGTAAGCGAAAGGATCATCGCCGCCGTCAGCGCCAGCACCACGGTGATCGCCATCGGGTGGAAGGTCTTCCCCTCAATGCCTTCGAGCGCAAAGATCGGCAGATAGACTGCCGTGATGATGATGATCCCGAATATGCTCGGCCGGATCACTTCGGCGCTGGCCGATGCGACCAGGCCGAAGCGTTCCTCGCGGTCGAGCAGCCGGCCGAGGCGATGCTGTTGCTCGCCGAGCCGCCGCAGACAGTTCTCGACGATGATGACCGCCCCGTCGACGATCAGCCCGAAATCGAGTGCGCCAAGGCTCATCAGATTGGCGGAAGTGCGCGTGGCGAGCATGCCGGTCAGCGTCATCAGCATCGCGATGGGAATCACCGCCGCGGTAATCAGCGCGGCGCGCAGATTACCCAAGAGCAGGAACAGCACGACGACGACCAGCAGAGCGCCCTCGGCGAGGTTCTTCTCCACCGTCGCGATCGTGCGGCCCACGAGTTCGGTGCGGTCGTAAAGCGGGTGGGCAACGACGCCCTCGGGAAGCGAGGCGGTGATCTGCTCGAGCTTGTCGGCCGAGGCCTGCGCGACCACGCTGGGGTTGCCGCCGGTGAGCATGAGCACCGTGCCGAGCACGATTTCCTTGCCGTTCTCGGTCGCGGCCCCGGAGCGCAGCTCGGAGCCGATGCTGATCTGCGCGACATCGGAGACACGGATCGGAACTCCGCCGCGCGTTGCGATGACGATGCCGCCCAGGTCTTCCTCGTTCGCCGCCTGGCCCGGTACGCGGATCAGGATCTGCTCGCCGCCGCGCTCGACATAGCCGGCGCCGCGATTGGAGTTGTTGCGTTCGAGCGCCGCAACCACGTCCGATAGCGACAGCCCCATCGCCGCGAGCTGCATCGGGTCGGGCGTGACATGGTACTGCCGCTCGTAGCCGCCGACCGTGTTGACCTCGGCGACACCGGGAATGGTCCGCAATTGCGGGCGCACGACCCAGTCTGACAGGGTCCGCAGGTCCATGGGCGTCCATTCACTGCCGTCGGCCTTTCGTGCGCCGGGTTCGGGTTCGATGGCGAACATGAAGATCTCGCCGAGCCCCGTCGCGATCGGCCCCATCTGGGGCTCGATCCCTTCGGGAAGCTGCGACTTCACCTGCTGGATGCGCTCGTTGACGAGCTGGCGGGCGAAGAAGATGTCGGTTCCGTCCTTGAATACGACGGTGACCTGGCTGAGCCCGTAGCGCGAGATCGATCGCGTATAGTCGAGGTTCGGAATGCCCGCGATCGCGGTCTCGATCGGGAAGGTGATCCGCTGTTCCGATTCGAGCGGCGAGTAGCCTTCGGCCTCGGTGTTGATCTGGACCTGGACGTTGGTGATGTCCGGCACGGCGTCGATCGGCAGCCG
The DNA here is from genome assembly GCF_022605525.1 of Porphyrobacter sp. GA68. Lineage (GTDB taxonomy): Bacteria > Pseudomonadota > Alphaproteobacteria > Sphingomonadales > Sphingomonadaceae > Qipengyuania_B. The sequence continues at coordinate 53,330 of NZ_JAKQYJ010000001.1, read as the reverse complement.
GGTCGCGCTCCACACCCCGATTGCGCTGAACAGGGCGACGAGCGCGAGGACGAACCAGCGCTGACGGATGGATAGTCCGACGATGCGTTCAAGCATGGCGAGGGTTCCCCTTAGTGGTCATGGCTCGCGCCGGACTTTTCGACGTCGGCGCGCACGAGGAAGGAGCCCTTGGTCACGTAAGGCGTGCCGGGTTCGATGCCGGAAAGGACTTCGGTGTATTCGGCGCCCTTGCGGCCCAGCTCGAGCATCCGCACTTCGTAGGTGTCGCCGTAGCGGGCGTAGACCACCTGGAAGTCGCGGAAGGGCTGAATGGCCTCGGTCCGCACCGCCAGCGGGACGGTCTGCTGGTTCACCTCAAGCTTGCCCCGCAGGGTCATCCCCGGCCTGATCCAGCCGCCCCGGTTGGGTATCGCCGCGCGGATCAGCGCGGTGCCGGCTTGCGCATTGCCTTCGGGCAGATACTCGCCGAGCGTGGTCGCGCCGACCGCGCGTCCGTCCTGCGAAGCAACCTCGACGCGCATTCCGGGGCGCACGATCCCCAGGTCCTTGGGGAAAATGTTGAACACCACCGTGGTCGCTGCGGGATCGGTGATCACATAGAGCGGCTGGTCGCCGGTGAAGTTGCCCGGGTTGCCGGGTCGCTCGGCCACCACGCCGCTTACGGTCGAATAGACCGGATAGGTCTGGAGGCTTTCCGACGATTCCACCCGCGCCAGCAGCTCGCCGCGCCGGACATAATCGCCGACATCCTTGGTGACGGAGACCACGCGGCCGGGAAACTGGCCTCGGATTTCGGATCGCGCCGAGGGGTTGAGCTGGACGGTTCCGAACAGCTCGCGCGCGTCGCCGATGGTGGCGGGGCCGACGGTCGCGACCTCGATCCCGCCCTGCCGGGCGGCCTCGGGGGTGATGGTCGTTCGGCCTTCGTAGCTGTCGTAGGTCCAGCGGCTGCGCTCGCCATCGACCACCGCTATCACTTCTACATCGAAGCTGTGCGGCTCACCCACCACGCCGTTCCCGACTAGATAGTCCTTTTGCGGTGTGAAGCGGAAGCGGTCCATCTGTCCGCCGAGCCGGCGCAGCACGATCTGGAGATCGACCTTGGCCGGGTCCAGCGGCTTGCCATCGAGATAGGGATAGACCCGGTATTGCGGGTCCTGTCCGGCTTCGTAGATCGTGACCTCGACCGCCAGCTTGCCATCGGTCAACAGACGGCCTCCATGCGGCCCTTCGGGCGCCTCCGCTTCTTCTGCTTGCTCCGCCATTTCGGTTTCTAAAGACCCGCATGCGGCGAGCGGGAGCGCGATCAGCGCCAGCGGTGCGACGCGGGTAAGGAAATGCTTGGTCATGGCACAGTCTCCACGGCCACGTCGAAGCGGCCGGTCAAACGATCGAGTTCGGATTGGGCGTCGCGCCAGGCGATCATCGCTTCGACCCACTGCTGCTGGACCTCGATGATGGCGTCGGCCGCGGCCTGGATATCGGAGAAGCGGAAGCCCCCGCGGTTGTAACCTTCGCGCACCTGCGCCAGCGTCTTCCGGGCCTGCGGGTAGACCTTCTCGATCAGGCCGTCGGCACGTTGCGAAGTGGCCTCGGCCTGCGCGCGAAGCGAGACCAGCCGGCGCAGGCGCGCCAGCCGGTCCGCTTCGGCCTCGGCCTCCAGCCTGCGGCGCTCTGCCTGGGCGCGCTCGATATTGCCCTGATTGCGGTCGAACCGGCCAAGCGGGAACGAGACACCCGCAACAAGCGCGACGTCGTTCGTTTCGCGCAGGAAGCGCGCCCCGCCGCTGACGGTGTAGTCGGGCGTAGCCCTCGACTGCTCGACCACGACTTCCGCGCTGGCGCGGGCAAGGGCCGCTTGGCGGACTGCGGCGTCGGCGGACGCGAGATCGCCGCTCACAGGCGGCTTAACGATTCCCTTCGCGATATCCAGCCCGGCGCCGCTTCCGCCCCAATAGGATGCGAGCAGATTGCGCGCCGAAGCCGCCCGTGCCCTTGCCTCGTCGAGGGCGAGCTCAGCTGCCGTCACGCGAGCCGAGGCGGCCGTTTCCACGAACAGCGGATCCTTGTAGCCGCGCACCCGTCGCAGCGCTTCGGTCTGTAGCGCCTTCTCGGTGGTGAGGCGCTGCTCGGCGATCCAGACGAGCTGATCGGCGATCTGCGTATCGATGAAGGCGCGCTGGACCTGCTGCCCGATCTGCAAGCGCGCGAGCCGGCTTTGCGCTTCGGCCAGCTCTACACCGCGCGCGGCAAAGGCCATCCGCGCCGCGCGCTTCCCGCCGCGCTCGATCGGCTGCGAGTAGGTGACGGTCACCTCGGGTTGTTCGAGCACGCTGTAGTTGCCGGTCCCGGCGAGGTTCTCGGCCTCGACCGCCACGGTCGGATTCAGACGAAAGCTCGCCTGGCGGGCGCTGGCCCGCGCGGCATCGACGCTCGCCTCGTTGGCGGCGAGTTCGGGCGCGGCCGCGACAGCTCTGTCGACCGCCTGTTCCAACGTGAGCGGCTCAGCCGCCAGGGGGCCTGTAGCAAGCCCGGCAACTCCCGCGAGGAGAGTTGCAACGATTCCAGATCTCATCGGGGATGTCTCCTGACGCCCGGATGCAAGTCGCGCGGAAGCCTCCGCGCAGCGAATGCAGGGGTGTCAGGCTTTTGGAGGGTCTAGCGGTGGAGCAGCAGCGCCGAGCCGGAGGAACGAGACTTCCGATGCGAAGAGGATCGGCTTGCCCGGGTCGTTGTTCAGTTCGGCCTGCGGCAGCTGAGGCGCCGGGGCAGACGGACAATGATGGTGACCTTGATCCGCATCGAGGTCAGCGGAGGGACCGTTCCGGTCGTCCTCGCCACCGCCATCGTGCGAACCGTGCACATGACCGTGGCTCGCGGCATCGCTCCAGTGCACCGTATCCCCATCATGCGCGGCGACCGGTCCGGCATGAAGGCTGGACAGGACCATCGCAAGGAGGCCGAAAAGGGCGATAAGCGAACGCACGCGGTGCTCATTAGCGTAGGCCATGCGCAATGCATAGTGCGCGTCAGCGCGACGGCCGAAGGTGTCATTACGCTCCGATCGGAGAGCGGTCACGACGACATTCCCGGGTGAGTCGCGGCCAGCTCGTCGCGTGCCTGCCCGAACACCTCGATGCTGCCCCAGATCGCAAGGGTCGCCATGATGACGGCGACGAGCAGATCGGGCCAGGCCTGACCGGTGCCGAAGACACCGAGCGCGGCGGCAAGGACGGCGCAGTTGCCGATCGCATCGTTGCGCGAACAGATCCACACCGAGCGCATGTTGGCGTCGCCCTGGCGATAGCGGAACAGCAGGAGCGCGATCGCGAGGTTGACCAGCAGCGCCAGCATGCCGATCAGCCCCATCGTCTGGGGTTCGGGGTTCGCGCCGACGATAAGGGCAAAGATCGCGTAGCCGATCACCCACAAGCCGAACGCGAGCATCGTCGCCGCCTTGACCAGAGCGGCTTGTGCCCGCCAGGCCAGCGCCATTCCCGCAACCCCTAAGCTGATCGCATAATTCGCCGCGTCGCCGAGGAAGTCGAGCGCGTCGGCCTGGAGTGATCGCGAGTCGGCTGCGATGCCGGCAACGATCTCGACGAGAAACATTGCCGCATTGGCCAGCAGGGCGATCCACAGGATCGCGCGCCAGCGCGGATTATTGTGCGCCTTCTGGTTCAGTTCCGGCGTCTGGCAGCAGGATTTGTTTGGATACGCGTAGCGGCCAACGTGGAATGCGAGCGCCCATCGGTCATCAGGGCTGAGCTGTGCAAAGGAGGGCATGGCCGTGCCTTCGAGGCCCTGCTCGATGACCTGATAGAGGCCGAAGAGGCTCCGTTCACGCGCTCTAGCCTCGTCGGTGAAGTCGATCGGAGGCGGGTCCATGCCGCCCGCCGCCGAACCTCGCCCGTCGCCCATCGATCCATGGCAGCTGGCGCAGTTCTGAGCATAGAGCGTTGCGCCTCGGCTGAGATCGGGCAGGTTCGACGGGGCGAGCGGCACCGGGTAAGCAGCCAAGAGGACTCTTCCCAGCTGCCGGGCCGACGTGGCGATGCTTTCCGGGGCCGCCTTCGCAGCGATATCGGCCTCAAGTCGCTTTGCTCCTTGCAGCAGGTTTGCCCGCGCTTCGGTTGGCGCTAGCTCGCCGAGGCGCTGGCGCACGCTCGCGGAGAACTCCACCATCTCGACGTATTCGGCCTCGTTCACCACTCGGCCGTCAGAGACCGCACCTGCGTAATCGACTGCGATATAGTCCAGAAGACGCCATATGGTCTGAGCCGGCGCCGTCTGCGCACGGGCCGGAGCGGCGAGGACGCAGCCGAGCAGAAGCGCGAGGGCCAACGCCCTGAGGTAGCGGAAAGTCGTCATGCCTTCGCACGCAACTCGCCGCCAGCGTCTCGGATGATCTCCCACGCCGACTGCAGGAAGATCACGGCAATTACGGCAGCCACGATGATGTCGGGCCACGCGCTGTCGAGGAAGAAGACGAGCGCAGCTGCCGCGATTACCGCCACGTTGTTGATCGCGTCGTTGCGCGAGAACAGCCAGATCGCTCGGGCTTGTGCGTCGCCACCGTCCCGGAAACGAGCGAGGATCAGGGCCGCGGTCACGTTCACGATCAGCGCTGCGATGCCGATGCCCCCCATCAGCTCGGGCTCCGGCGGAATGGCGTTCAGAGCGCGCCAAATGGCCATGGCGATGACGGCGAGGCCGAGCGCGCCGAGAAAGAGCCCCTGTGTCATCGCTATTCGCGCCCGGGTGGATGCCGCCCATCCGAGAGCGAGCAGACCGACGAAAGTGATCGAGCCGTCACCGAGAAAATCGAGCGCGTCAGCTTTCAGCGCCTGGCTGTTGGCGATGAATCCGCCGACGATCTCGACGAGGCCAAAGCCCACATTGAGGATGACCACCCACCACAGCGCGCGGCGGTACGCGGGATCGGTTTGGGCCCGCTTGGTGTCGCCGGTGCAGCCGCAGCCGTCTGATTCGTTCGCTTCCATTGCCGGTCCCTACAACCTCCAGCCGCTGGAGGATCAAGCCCTTTCTGCGAACGTGTCGCAATTGTTTTGGATTGGCCTTATCGCCTTGAAGAGGCTGATCGCACCGGTGGCGGTCGGCACGACGGCTTGAGGTGCGACGGCGGCCTCATCATAGTCGGAAAGGATGCTCTCCAACGCCCCGTCTGCGTTTGGCTGGGTGTCTGCCGGGCCGTCGATCGCCTGGACCGTCAGGCGGAACAGCGCACGCATCAACGCGCCGCTTTGGTGAGCGTAATCCGCGATGTGGACTTCGCCACCCGGCCTGATGCTGGCGAACATCGCCGCCACACCCTCTCGTTTGCCCGCGAGCGGCACCTGATGGAAGACCAGGCTCGACACGGCCTTGTCGTAGCTTCCGCCAAGACCGGCGACGTCCCGAGCAAACCCTTGCCGCCAGGCGATCTCGATGCCAGCGGCCTCGGCCTTCTTCCGAGCTAGTGCGAGCACGTGTGGGTCCGGATCGATCGCGGTAATCCGTGCTCCCGGCGCCGCTCGCTTCAACATCAGCGCGAATGTACCGGTACCGCAGCCGACATCGATGATCGTCTCGTTGTTGTGCGGCGCGACCTGTCGAAGAAGTTCGCTCCGCCAGACGGTCTCACGCGTCAAGAGTCGGATCGCCAGGTCATAGGCACGCGTTAGCCCCGGTCTTCCCAGTGCGGGAGTGAAATGGTTGCTATGCATCTTGCGGGCGTCTCCACTCCGGCCTTGGCGGCGGCTCTTCGTTCTCCTACATCCTCCAGTGACTGGAGGATCAAGCGGAATGTCGAAGATGTTGATGATAGGCGATCTTGCCGCCGCAACCGGAACGAAGGTCAACACGATCCGCTTCTATGAAGAGATCGGGCTGATGCGCCGCGCAGCGCGGACCCAATCAGGCCGGCGGACTTACGGTGCGGGTGATCTGGAACGACTGCGCTTCATCCGGCACGCAAGGAAGCTAGGGTTTGAAACCCAGGAGATCCGGTCGCTGCTCGCGCTGAGTGACGATCCTGAAAGACCATGCGACGAAGTGACGCAAATCGCGGTGCGGCACCTCGACGATGTGAACGAAAAAATCGCCAGGCTCGCGCTTCTGCGCGATGAACTCGAACAAATCGCTCGTTCCTGCGCGGGCGGATCGGTTTCAGAATGCCGGATCATGGATAGCCTTGGCGCCTAGCAGCCCGCCCGCCATCCAGATTGCCTGCGTACACACGGAGATGACCGCCGCCGCGGGGCAAGCAGGAGCGGAAAAGCCGACTCATTAAGCTGAGCCCGCTGTCCCAGTCGACGTTATGGATGATCATTCTAGTCTCGCGGAAATCCAGTGCTCGATTTCATCTTCTGGCCACGCCACCACATAGCCCCCAAGCTGGACCGGTTTCGGAAACCTGCCCTCGGCCATCCAGCGGTAGATCGTCGACCTGCCCAGTCCGACCCGGTGCTTGACTTCAGGGAGACGGATAAGGCGCGGGACCTTGCGCGGCTTAGGCGCTGCAGGATCGATCGCCTCACCCATGATGGCCTCCCTGGCTCGAGGGGAAACCGTCACCAAGCAGCGCATCCCTGCGTTCGAGTTCCTCGATATGGTCGGACAGGAGCCGGGCGACGCGGTGCGCCGTGCCCTTGGCCCAACGCGGCCTCACATTGTGGACCTGGTTGCCCAGGACGCGTTCGAGCGCAGATGGCAGCTCGCCGGTGAAGTCCTCGAAGAACTGCGCGAGATCCGATTGCAGCCAGGCAATAGCATGATCGCCGCTGCTGACGAGGAACAGCAGGATGTGGGCCTGGGGGGTAACGCCGCTCGCGGCAAGAATGCGCAGGGCCTCGCCCAGGCTGGCGGAGCGCTCGCCTGCCAGAACACGGCGCAGGGCATCCTTATGAATCTGCGCGACGCGCGCAATGTCGCAGCGCGTCCGGCCGCTGGCTTCGACTGCTGCGAGCAGCAACTGGGCGAGGTCTGCGCGAACCTGCTGTTCGGCAAAGAGCGCCATGTTTGTCATCGACGAATCCTTTCGCGAGTTGGTGATCGACTCGAGGGCTAGCCGCGAAGGAAGGCTGTAGGAAAACGAAAAGAACAAGAAGAGAACATAGAGGAAGGATCGAATCAGCTTCCTATGATGATTCGCGCAGATTCCGGCTGACGGATCGCAATGCGCGGTAGACCGCGCGCAGAAGGCAGCCAGGTTGGCGCACCTGGTCGCCCGACCAGCGCGAAACCCGACCCGGTCCCTCGTCCACGTCGCTTTTCGCTTGGTCGATGGGGCCGAAGCGCACTCGGCCATTTCCTACACCCCAGCTTCGCGGCGAGGAATGAACATACAGCGAACACGCTCGCTGGTTCGATGTTCAACTTTGCCGGAGTTCCTCCCGATGATCACCAAGCCGCTCAGCGCCGCCCGTCCCCGGGGCCGCGACTATATTCTTCCCGCCATTGTAGCGCTCGCCTGCGCCGGTGCCGCCTATGCGGGCGCCGACACCACCTTCGATCCGGCGCTGCAGAAGTTCACCGACTTCCTCGAAGGTTCGGGCGGCAAGATCATCACAGTCATGTCGCTCGCCGGCGGCCTCATCGCGCTCGCCTCGGGGCGCTTTGCCCTCGGCCAGGTGGCGGTGCCGGTGGGTGTCGGGATCGGCGTCGGCACCGGCGTGCCGATCGTCACCTCGGTCGTGACCGCGGTCATCTGACAGCGGTCAATCGGCAGGAGGGCGGCATCATGGCCGACAGATACCTTGTTCCACGGCGGCTCGACGATCCGGAGCTCATCGGCTTCTGGACCATCGACGAGTTTGCGGGACTTCTCGTCCCGTTCGCCTGGGGCATTCTTGCGCAGCACATCATCATCGGCACGGGCCTATCGGTCGTGACCTGGTTCGCCCTGCGGAAGGCGAAGGCAGGCAATGCTGGGTCGAAACTGGTGCATGCTGCCTACTGGTATCTGCCCGGGAGCTTCCTGGGATTGAAAGCCACGCCGCCCTCCCATTGCCGCCTGCTGGCAGGCTGAGGGGAGGACCGACATGCAGACCGAATTCGCGCATGCGCAGGCACAGCGATATCTCGCCCAGCGCAACCGCTTCGCAGGGCTGAGCGCCATCCTGGCAGCGACCAGCGTGCTGGGCATCGGAGCAGCGATCACCCGCGACGAACAGGTGGTTCTCGTGCCGGTTACCGCCGAGACGCTGACGGTCTCGAGCGGCGGGATCGATATGCATTACCTCGAGCTCGTCACCCGCGACACCGCGTTGATGCTCCTGAACCGCTCGCCCGAAAGCCTCGACTACTGGATGGAGCAGATCCTGAAAGTGGCCGATCCGACGGCGCACGGGCGCCTGAAGGCCGATCTCGTCAAGATCGTCGACGAGCAGCGCGGCTCGGACGTCAGCCAGGCCTTCGTGATCCGCTCGATGCTGGTCGACACCAAGAGCCTCTCCGCAAGCGTCACCGGCACGCTCAAGACGTTCGTCGGAGCGCACGTGATCGCGAGTCAGGAACGGACCTTCCGCTTTGCCTGGGCGAAGCGCGGGCTTTCGCTCGGACTTACGGGCTTCGAGCAAATCTCAACAGACGAGGAGCAGCCATCGTGAGCCTCTTTTCCACGCCGCTGAGCGCGGCGCTCGCCGGGACCGGCCTTGCCTGTTTCTGCGTCGGCGCGAGCCGGGTTCCCGACAGCGGGCTGCGTGCGATCGGCGCGGCCTTCGTGGCGGCATCGTTCGCGCTCACCGCGGTCCCCGCGCACGCCGACCAGTTCGTCGAGGCGGCCGACAACGCGACGATCGACTGCGAACTCGCACGCGGCGAGCTGACGCGCATCGCATTGGTCGAGGACGGCTTTGCCAATGTCTCGAAGATCGCCAGCGGCTTTCCCTACAACGACTTCCAGGTGACCCACGAGCCGGTCCGCGGCGACATCTACATCTCGGTGCCGCCGCAGTTCGCCTCGGACAAGGTTAGCTTCTTCGCCACCAGCAAGGCCGGCTACGTCTACCGGTTCGCCTGCCGCCTCGGCGGCGCAGAGGCGGGCCAGCTGTTCATTACCAATCCGGCGCTCGTCCGCCGCGAGGCGGCCGACTGGGAGCAGGAAAGCGGCCAGAACGAAGCCGCCATCCGCCTGATCGAGGCGATGGCGACCGACGGCGTCCTGCCTGGCTTCTCGGCCCGCGCCGAACTGTCGCGGCCGCGCCGCACCGGCGCCATCGAAGTTCAGCAGGTTGCGCAGTACGACGGGGCGGCGCTGACCGGCCAGCGCTTCCTCATCCGCAACATGGGCAAGGAGCCGATCGCGCTCGGCGAGGAGCGTGAGGCACCCGCCGGCGCGCTCGCCTTCGCCTATGGCCGCGACACGTTGCCTCCCGGCGAAGCGACCAGCGCTTTCCTTGTCTTCAACACTGGAGGGCTCGACTGATGGCCGACGCATCCGAAACGACGCACGAACGCGCGCCGCACGACAGCGGTCATGCCGAAGGCCGGCGGACCCTCAACACCCAGATCGCCAGGCGGCAGAAGCTGCTGCTCGCAGGGCTGGGCGGTCTTGTCCTGATCGGCGGGTCGTGGATCGTCTTCGGCGGCGAGGATGATGGTGGCGCCGCGGCCGAGGGCGCGGCGACCATCGACACCGGCGGTCTCGTCAACCGCAATCTTTCCCAGCGCGAGTTTGTCGCCACCTACGGCAATCGGCTCGACGCGCAGGGCCGCGCGATCAAGGATCTGCAGGAAACGCAAGTGCCGCGGCCCGCGATCGAGCAGGAACTCGAGGCGCTGCGCTCCGAAAACGCGCAGATGCGCAGCGACGGACAGACGGCGATCGACGCGATCTCGGCCGAGAATGCCGCCTTGCGCGGCGAGCTGCAGCAGGTTCGCCAGGCCGAGCCGGCGGCACCGGCCGCCCCACCGCCGACCTATGGGCCGGGGGTCACGCCGCCGAAGCCGCAACAGGGGCCGCAACAGGGCGACGCGCTTGCGTCCGGTCCGCAGAGCGGAGGCCTCAGCACGCTCAGCTTCGGCGAGGCGGGCGAGGCAAAGAGCCGCCCGGCGGCGGAACGCACGCCCGTACTGATGCTCGAGGCGAGCCGCGACTACCTGCCGCCCAATTCCTATGCCCCGGCGCGGGTGATCGTCGGGGTCGACGCCTCGACCGGCGTTGCCAGCCAGACCGATCCGCTGCCGGTGGTGCTGAGGATCACCGGTCCCGCTCGCTCGGTCGTCAGCGGCAAGCGGCTGCTTACCACCGACCTTACCGGGTGCCTCGTCAACGGCGCGGCGCGCGGCGACCTCTCGGCCGAGAAGGTCTACGTCAAGCTCGCGCGGATGACCTGCGCGCAGCCCGGCGGCCGCTACGCGGTGAGTGAGGTCAAGGGGTTCATCGCCTTTGCCGGCAAGTCGGGGGTGCGCGGCCGCGTGGTCAGCCGCGAAGGCAGTCTCGTCGGCCAAGCACTGCTCGCCGGGATCGTCGGCGGGTTCGGGCGCGGCTTCTCCGCCAATGCCAACGGCATCTTCACCGGACAGGTCGGCGCCAATGGCCAGCGCGAGGCGCTCTCGCCGACCGACATTCTTGCCGGCGGTTTCGGCCAGGGCGCGGGCGACGCCGCCGACACGGTCAGCCGGTACCTCATCGAACGCGCAGAACAATACCAACCCGTCGTCGAGATGCCGACCGGCATCGAGGTCGAGATCGTCTTTCTCGACGGCGCCCATGTCAGGAGCACCAAGTAACATGAATTTTTCCCACGCCCGCCCGGGCCTGAAGGCCCGCGCCGCCCATGTCGCTCTGGCGATGACCGGCGCCGCCACGGTGCTGACGCTCGGCGTCGCCGCGGTCACCGCGCTTCCAGCCAACGCCGCCGGTCTTGCAAGCGACGTCGCCGCCGCGCTCAAGCTGCGCCTGCCCAAAACACCGGTCGACGCGCTGACCTGCGACACCCTCGGCCCGTGGTGTGAGGTCGTCTCGGGCGACACGCTGTTCTATATCGACGAGACCGCGCGCTACCTCTTCGTGGGTCGGCTCTACGACATGGAAGAGCGGCGCGACGTCACGGCGGCACGGCTGCTCGAACTCAATCCCGATCTTCTCGCCGCGGGCGGCGCCCGGGCACATTCGGAACAAAACGAGACCGTCTCGGCGGAAGCGGCAAAGACGGTCGATCTTGGGAGCCTGCCCGCCGAGGGCGCGATCCGCTGGGGCAACCCGAAGGGCGCGAAGCTGGTGGTCTTCTCGGACTTCCAGTGCGGCTATTGCCAGCGCCTCGCGGGCGAACTCGTCAAGGCAAAGGTCCAGGTCGAGGAGCGCCCGATCTCGATTTTCGGCGCGGCGAGCCGCCAGCTCTCCGAGACGGTGCTCTGCGCGAAGGATCCCGAAAAGGCGCTCCACGCCGCCTATGCCGGCAAACTGGAGGCCAACGGCAAATCCTGCGCCAAAGCCAAAGCGCTCGATGCCAACGAAGCTTTCGCGAAGGCCAACGGCTTTGCCGGTACGCCGGTCATCGTTCGCGCCAGCGACGGCGCGGTACTCCACGGCTTTCGCGATGCCGAGACGCTGCGAGCATTCGCCGCGGGAGAAAAGGCGCCGCGGTCATGAGCGCACCCATCCGTAACCTCGCCTGCGGGATTGTCGCGGCATCGCTTCTCGCCGGCTGCGCGACGCTCGGCGGCAACGTCGAGGGCAACTTCGCCTGCCGCGCGCCCGAAGGCACCTGCGCCCCGACCTCGCTGATCGACGCGCAGGCGACCGGCGTGGTTGCCGGTCAGGAGACGCTGCCCGTCTCTTCCGCACAGGGCCGGACGTCCGTGGGTCGCAGTCTGCGCATCGTGCTCGCCGCGCACCGCGACGAAGCCGGACGCGAGCACGAGGCCCGCGTGGTCCAGGTCGTGCTGCCCGAGCCCGCTGCCGAAGGTTGGCGCCAGCCGAGCGGAACCGGCGAGCTGCTGCGCGCGATCGGCCAGGCGGTCGCCCGCGCGCCGGAGCCCGAGAACCTCCAAAGTCCAAACCTCCCCGAATTGCCGGACCAGCTGTTCCTCCCCTCGCAGCCAGGTCCGGCGATACCCGGCGCAGACGCGCCGGAACCCGGGGCACCCGGTCGTAACGCCTCCCCCGGCCGGGTGCCCCTTTCGCTTTCCGAACCAGCCCCAGAACAAGGAGACCAGCAGTGAGCTTTTCGCTTGGCGCCGCGCGCGACGCGGTGCTCTCCGGCCTGTTCGCCGACACCGACCGCGCGGAACATGCCCGCGCGGCGCTGATGCTCGACATGCTGTCGGACTGGCTGCCCTACCGGGTCTATGACGAGCGTACCGGCCTCTACCGCAACCGCGCGTCGAAGGGTTTCGTGCTCGAGGTGACCCCGCTCGTGGGCGCGGACGAGCGCACCGGCGAGATCCTCGGCCAGTTCTTCTCCGAAGGAATGCCGGCGGGCGCGTGCCTGCAGGTGCTCAATTTCGCTTCGCCCAGGATCGGTTCGGTGGTCGGTCCCTGGTTCGCGCCGCGCTACGAGCAGGGCGGGATATACGAGGCGATCGCGCGGGCGCGCACGCAGCGCCTGTACGATCTGGTCTGGCAATCGGGTTCGGCGCACGCGCCCTTCCACGCGCGCGCCACCCGGCTGATCCTGTCGCTGGGAGTCGCCGTGCCAGGCAACGCGAGCGATGCCGAACTCACCGAATGCCGCGAGGGCCTGCTCGGCATGCTCCATTCGCTGGGATTGCACGCGGCGAGCCTAGAGCCGCACGGTCTCCTCGCGCTGATCGACGAACTGACCTCGCCGACCACGGCGCGCGAGCCCGACCGGATAGACTGGAACCGCCACGAGACGCTCGACGTCCAGGCGATCCGCCGCGACATCGAACTCGAGGTCGCGGACGACCGCCTGATCCTGCGCACCGAGCGCTTCCGCGAGACCGGCCGCGACCGGAACGGCGTGCCGCAGATCGGCGAATGCTATCCCGACCGCTTCGACCTGCGGCATTATGCCGTGCGCTCGACGCCCGAGCGCTGGGCGCCGTGGGAATGCGCGCGGCTGATCGGCGACATGTTCACCGACAAGCTGCGTTTCCCGTGCCCCACGGCGACTATGCTGTGCCTCGTCTATCCCGACCAGGAAGCCGCCGCCGCGCGCGCGGGCTACAAGTTCATGCGCACGACCAGCCTGTCGGATACGAAGAGCGCGCGCTTCCTGCCCAGGCTCGGCGAGCAATCGGCCGAATGGCGCCATGTCCAGGCAGAGCTCCAGGCGGGCAAGAAGCTGGTCAAGCTGTTCTACGGCCTGACCACGATCTCGCCGCTCGGCCAGGGGGACACGCACGAGCGCGTGGTCAAGGCGATCTACAAGGCGGCGGGCTGGGACCTCGCCGACGAGCGCTTCCTCCAGCTCCAGGGGCTGATCGCCGCCTTCCCGCTGAGCCTCGCCGACGGGCTCGCAAGCGACATGGCGAGACTCAAGCGCCTCAAGACCATGCTCTCGACCACCGCGGCGAACATCGCGCCGATGCAGGGCGAGTATCTCGGCAGCGACATCCCGCATCTGCTGCTCGTCGGACGGCGCGGCCAGCCCTTCTTCTGGTCGCCCTTCGAGAATCGCGCGGGCAACCACAACATCGCGATCTGCGGCAAGTCGGGCTCGGGCAAGTCGGTGCTGTTGCAGGAACTGTGCGCGGCGCTGCGCGGCGCGGGCGCCAAGGTCGTGGTGATCGACGACGGCCGCAGCTTCGAGCACTCGGTCAAGCTCCAGGGCGGGCGTTTCGTCGAGTTCACGCTCGCCTCGGGCTTCTCGCTGAACCCGTTCTCGATGGTCGATGATGCCCGCGCCCAAACCGATGAGGATTACCGGCTCGACTGCTTCGCGATGATCAAGGCGATCGTCGGGCAGATGGCGCGTCCGAGCACGGCGCCCAGCGATACCGAGCGCGGCCTCATCGACCGCGCGATTACGCAAGTCTGGGACAGCCTCGGCAGCGGCGGCAGCATCGACGATGTCGCGCATGCGCTCCACTCGACAACAAACGAGGCCGGCAAGGAACTGGCGACCGCGATCGGACCGTTCTGCCGCGGCGGCAGCTATGCCGGTTTCTTTTCCGGCAAGGCGAGCTTTGCCTTCGAGGACGATTTCACGGTCTTCGAGATGAGCGACCTCGCCTCACGCGAGGAGCTGCGGAGCGTGGTCCTCTCGGCGATCATGTTCATGACCGGTCAGGCGATGACCCGCTCTTCGCGATCGACGAAGAAGCTGCTGCTGATCGATGAAGCCTGGGCCATGCTCAAGGGCGGCTCGATGGGCGAGTTCGTCGAGACCTATGCCCGCACCGCGCGCAAGTACGGCGGCGCGCTCGCGACCGCCACGCAATCGCTCAACGACTACTACAAGTCGGACGGCGCGCGCGCCGCGCTCGAGAACAGCGACTGGATGCTGGTGCTCCAGCAGAAGGCCGAGACCATCGCCGATTTCCGCAAGGAAGCGCGGCTCGACATGGACGACCGCACCGAGACGCTGATCCGCAGTCTCAAGCGCTCGGGTACCGAGTACAGCGAGATCTATATCAAGGGACCCGAGATCGAGGCGGTCGGCCGGCTCGTGCTCGATCCGTTCTCGGCGACGATCTTCTCGTCCGATCCCGACAACTATGCCGCGATCCACAAGCATGTCGCCGACGGCATGCCGCTCGACAAGGCGATCGGCCATGTCGCGGGGGTCGCCGGTTCGTTTGGGGGAGCCGCATGATGGCCCTCGACTACGAAACGCCGCTCGATCGCATCGCAAGCGGGCAAAGCCGAGCAAGGCAGATCGATACGAGGTCGCTGGCGCAGGGCACGTGCCTCGTGCTGATCGAGGCGGCGGGATTTGCGATGAACATCGTGCTCGTCGTGCTCGGCCTGCCGCTGTTCGTGTTCCTGTTCCTCGCGGGGTGGGACCTTGGACTGCTGTTCGCACAGCTCGGCAATCTTGCCGATCACTACCGGCTCGCCGAGCCCACCGCCCGGCACTTCTTCAGCCAGGACCTCAAGGTCGCGTTCCTGTTCGCCGCGGGCGGGTACGCGCTGATCCGCCTGCCGGCCTTCCTCCGGCGGCTCGAGCGCCGCCTCGCCGAAGGAGACAGGCGCCATGACTAGATTGCGGCTCCCCCACCCCAGGCTGGCCCTCGGCATCCTTGCGACGCTCGGACTTGCCGGCGCATTGCTCTGGGCCGCCTGGATCACGCGCGAGATAACCACGGATGCGAGTCCGCGGATCGTCACCGTCCGCCTCGCAGAGACCATCGGCAAATTCGTCGATGAAGCGGCTCGCGCCGATGCCGAGCCGCAGGCGGTGCAGGCGGCGAGCCTTGCCTACCTGCAGGCCGCCGAAGCCTCGGTCGCCGAAATGGGCCGCGATGGACGGGTGGTGCTGGTTGCCGAGGCGGTGCTCGCGGGCGCGGCGGAGGACGCCACGCCCGAGCTCGAGCGGCGGATTGCCGGTAAGCTCCAGCAGGAGCCGCGCCGATGATGCGTCCTGCCATTCACTGGCGCCGCCCGCTGATCCTCTGCGCGCTGTTCGCCTTGCCGCTGGCCTGGGCGCCGCTCGACGCCTTCAGCAAGGACCACGCTCTGCTGCTCAACGCGAGCCCGAGCCTGCCCAACTGGGCGTTCTGGCTGGACAAGCGCGCACCGATCGAGCGCGGCAGCCTGATCTTCTTCGAGCCGCCGCCGAGCACGCTGGTCGAGACCCATTTCGGACCCGACCCGCAGATGTTCGGCAAACGCGTGCTCGGTCTGCCCGGCGATGTTGTGAGCCACGAAGGCATGGACGTGTTCGTCAACGGCGAGAAGATCGCGACGCGCCTCAGAACGACCCGCCTCGGCATTCCGCTGAGGCGCGGTCCCGCAGGAACGATCCCAGCAAACTGCTACTACACCGGCACGGATCATCCGCGCGGGCTCGACAGCCGCTACGGCGCGATCGGCTTCATCTGTGCAGGGCAGATCCTCGGCAGCGGGAGGGCGATCCTGTGATCCGGCTCGCGCTTGTCCTGACCATCGCTCTTGCTTTGCCGGCTGCAGCGCAGGCGCGCGACTACGGCCAGCAGGGCGCGGTCTTTCCGGTGATCGAGCGCGATCTGCTCGAGCAGATCCAGTCGCGCCTCGTCGCGATGGAAAAATCGGGAGAGACCGCGAGGCTCAACGACCAGTTGAAGCGACGCACGGCGGCGCGCGTCAATCGCCCGGACCCGGTTGCCGGGATCGCGCGCGCGATCGACGATCGCAGCTGGTCGTTCGATCCGACGATCACGCTCGCCGCCGATATCAGGGGCGCGAAGGGCGAGCTGATCCATGCCGCGGGCACCCGGGTCAACCCGCTCGACAGCGTTGTATTACGCGCCGACCTCCTCTTCCTCGACGGCGACGACGCGGCGCAGGTCGCCTGGGCGCTCAAGCAGGACCGGCAGGCCAAGTTGATCCTCATCAGTGGCGCGCCGCTCGAGCTGATGAAGGCCCGCCAGCGCCGCTTCTATTTCGACCAGGGCGGCAAGCTCACCGAGCGCTTCGGGATCAGGGCCGTGCCCGCGCGCGTGCGCCAACAGGGCCGACTGCTCGCCGTGAGCGAGATCGCGCTTTCCGCGAAGAAGGAGCCAGCGCGATGAGAGCCCTGCGCAAATTCGCCGCCGCACTGCTCGCTGCCGTGTCGCTGGCTCTGGCGGCGCCCGCCGCGGCCGATGCCGGGCCGGGCAAGTGCACCGGCAGCTTCGTCAACCCGATCACCGATATCTGCTGGTCGTGCCTGTTCCCGATCTCGGTCGGCGGGCTAGAGATCTGGCCCTCGAACCGGCCCGATCCCGACAATCCCGACCTGCCCGTGTGTCTGTGCGGCCTGAGGCCAGGCATCGCGATGGGGTTCTGGGAGCCGGTGCGGCTCGCCGATGTCAGCATGAAGCCCTGGTGCTTCGTAAACCTTGGCGGAATGAAGCTCGATCCCGGCTTCGACATCGGCTTCCGTTCGATCTCCGGGCCGTCGGCGATCGGCGGGGCGAGCCAGTACTATTCGAGCTGGCACGTCCACTGGTACGCCTATCCGCTGATCTACTGGATGGAGATCGTCGCCGATTTCCTCTGCCTCGAGCCCGGTTCGATCGACATCCTCTACATCTCCGAGATCGATCCGCTGTGGCAGGACAGCGAACTCACCGCGATCATCAATCCCGAGGCGGTCCTGTTCGCCAATCCGCTGGCGCTGGCCGCCTGCGCCGCCGACTGCGCGGCGGCGACCGCCAAGCTACCGATCGACGAGATGTTCTGGTGCGCGGGCTGCCAAGGCTCGATGTACCCGATGAACGGCAATGTCTCTGCCTCCATCGGGCACGTGCAAGCCTCGCGGCTCGTGCTCTCGCGCTTCGCCTACAAGCTTCACCGCGAGCTCGTCTCGTGGGGCACGATGGGCTCGAAGGGCCTGTGCGGCAAATACCTGATGCCGGTGATGCGCAAGCAGCAATACCGCTTCCAGGCAACTAATCCCAATCCGGCGACGAGCGGGCGCTACGCCTGCCCGCCGATCGGCACCTCCACCACGCTCCAGGAGCCCGGACAGGTCGTCCCCGCCATCGGCGAGGACATGGGTTACCTCGTCTGGCGCAAGAGGAACTGCTGCGCGCTATGAACAAGACCCTCCTCCTTATTCCACTGGCCCTTGCGCTCTCGCTTGGCGGTCTGGCGCTCGCGCAGAGCGCATCGGACGACCTCGATCTCGATGCGATCCGTGCGCGCGCCTCCGAGCACGCCGGCGATGCCGAAGCGCTTGCCACCGCGGTGCGCGAGCGGGCCGACGTGCTCGCCGAGGACGCACGCAGCACGCAGGACGCCGCGAAGGCCAACCGTGCGGCCTATGCCCAAAGCGTCGGAACCGACCTCACTGATGGTCCACTCGATTTCGACGCCATGGTTCGAGCGCAGGCGCAAGCCGAGGCGGCATCGCTGGGCGAAGGCCCGCGCTTCATCGCTTTCGCCTCGCTGTCGATGCCGCCCGAGGCGCTCAAGGCGCTGGTGCGCGACATGGGCCGCGCGGGCGGAGTCACGGTGTTGCGCGGCTTTCCGCAAGGCGACAGCGAAGGCTTCAAGAAGCGCCTCGCGGCGATCTGGAGCGACGGCCGTGAAGCGGGCTCGCTCGGCATCGATCCGCGGCTCTTTCGCGCCTTCGACATAAGGGCGGCACCGAGCTTCGTCATGCTCAGCACCGATTTCAGCCCGTGCGACGGGTTCGAGTGCACGAGCGCGGTCCCGCCGCACGACCGGATCGCGGGCAATGTCAGCGTCGCCCATGTGCTCGAAACCTTCGCCGGAGGCGGCGGCCCCGGCGCGGCGCTTGCCAGCCTCCACCTCGCCCGCCTCGAAGGAGACCGGCCATGACGCGGATGATTGCCGCTGCGCTCGCCCTGCTTGCTGTGCCGGGCGCGAGCACCGCCCAGACCACCGAGGCGGCCAGGGCCGACGGCAAGCAGACAGCAAGCGACCTGCTCGAAAGCGCGCGCGACGCGGCTTCGGCGCCGGTCGATGCAAGCCGCGTACCCAATTACGATCCGCAGGCGACGCGCGGCCTGCAGGACCTGGCGCAGAGTCCCGACCAGATCGAGGCCCGAGCACGCGCCTCTGCAACGACGAACCCGGCGCTGCGCACGATCCGCGACAGCATGGCCACACGCGCCGAGTTCGACGCGCAGGGCATCTCCGACATGCTCGCGCGGAGCCGGACAATCAGCGAGGCCCCGCTCGATTACACCAGCGGCATGGCGGTTGGGGGCGCGCAGGGAACCTGCGTACCGCTTCCTCCCGGCGCCGGATCGGCAGGGACCTACTTTGCGACCTGCAATACCGGCACGCGGATCGACCAGAGCGCCGGCCAGTGCAGGGTTCCGCTCGTCGCAAGCGTTACCCGGCGGCCGCAGTATCACTACCTTTGCAGCAGGTTCGGCGACTTCAACAATTCGGGCGAGCCAGTCTGCGAAGGCTTCGCCGGCGCGAGCTGCCGCGCGACCGGCCAGCGCGAGGGCCGCTGCCTGCAATGGTTCGACAACGGGCACACACGGTTCTGCTCGGAACCGGGCGAACCGCTGACCGAGATGACCTGCGACGCTCCGGTGTCGGGCTGGACCCCCTATGCAGTCACAAGCGCGACGGACGTTTCTGCCGCCCCCGACGAGAGCCAGTGCACCGGTTTCGCGAGCAACGGCGATTGCACGCTCGACGCGGAAATCTGCACCGACAGCGATCCGCAGACGCGGATAGTGGACGGCGTCGCGGTCACCCGGCCCTGCTGGGCCTGGCAGCGCAGCTATACCTGCGTAACCCGCAGCGCCGCCAGCGACTGCTCTGCGCTCGAGGACCAGGGAAGCTGCCGCTTCGTTCGCGAGGAGTGTCTGAGCGGCGACGAAGCATGCGAGACCTGGGAGCGCGTCTACGAGTGCCCGTTGCCGGCCAGCGAAGCGGATGGCACGCAATATGTTTGCGACGGCGACGTCTACTGCATCGACGGCTCGTGCGAGACGATCGAGCGCAAGGCGAACGACGAGTTCAAGGATGCGGTAACCGCGCTCCACGCGATGAACGAAGCGCGCGGGCAGTTCGACCCGCAAACGCTGACGCTGTTTCGCGGAACCCGCAACACCTGCTCGTCCAAGGTCTTCGGCGTGCTCAACTGCTGCAAGGGCAAGGGATTCCCGCTCATCCCCGGGATCAGCCTTCTCGTGGCGCTCGGCTGCGACCGCGAGGAAGTCCTGCTGCACGAGCGCGATGCGCAGGGGCTGTGTGCCTATGTCGGCACCTATTGCTCCGACAGTTTCCTCGGCGTGTGTCTGACCAAGAAGAAGGTCTACTGCTGCTTTGAGTCCAAGCTCTCGCGGATCCTGCAGGAGCAAGGCCGGCGGCAGCTGCCCAAGCCCTGGGGCAAGCCGAAGACCGAGACCTGCACGGGTTTCACGCTCGACGAGTTCGCGCGGCTTGACCTCAGCCAGATGGATTTCTCCGAAGTCTATGCCGAGTTCGCCGACGCCGCGCGGCTGCCGGACGAGCTCGAGACCAGCACCCTCATCCAGCAGAAAATCCAGGACTACTACGCAAGGGAAGTACAGTGATGCGCAGCGCCTCCAAATTCGCGCTCTGCGCGGCTGCAGGCTTGTTCATGGCTGGCCCGCTGGCGGCTCGGGACGCAGATCCCGCAAGCGACGCGGCCGACGCCCTCTACTGCGGGGAGCGCAAGCTCGGCTACTGGTTCTACTGCGTGAGGCCTGCGCCCGCGCCTCGTGAGACAGAGCCGCAGCCGCAGGCCGCGACAAGTGCCGCGGAAGAGCTCGACGCGATCACGGGGACCTTACGCGAACTCAAGGCGCAGGCGATCCTTCGCCCCACGCCCGACAATGTCGCCGCCTACATCCGCTTCCAGCGAGAACAGCTCGACCGCGCCTCGCTGTTCTCCGACGTCTGGCAGCGCGCGCTGTGGCAGGACCCGGCGCTCGACTATACGCTCGAACGTCCCGTGGGCGCGCTGGCCAAGAAGCAGTGGCAGGACACGCGCGCGGCCGAGCGCGACCTCGCGATGGCCCGGCTCTCCGAACGCTACGGCCTGTTCTATTTCTTCGCCCAGACCTGCGGCGCCTGCGAGGTCATGAGCCCGATCGTCAAGGCGGTCGCCTCACGCTGGCGCATCACCGTGCGCGCGATCTCCACCGATGGCGGGCCATCGCGGCACTTCCCGAACTACAGTGTCGAGAAGGGCCAGCGGCCGCGCATGGGGCTCGAGCCCGGGATCACCCCGGCGGTGGTCCTGTGGGACAGCGTCGGAAAGCGCCCGATCCCGATCGGCTACGGCGTTCTCTCGGCCGACGAGCTGCAGGACCGCATCTATCTCCTCACCTCGAAGGAAGCCGGACATGATTACTAGGCTCAGAACCATTGCGCTTGCGCTGGCCGCCACGAGCATGGTCGCCGCCCCGCTTGTCGCCCCCGCATCGGCAAACGTCGGCGACAGCATGGACCGGTTCATGGACGACATGGGCGGGGCGGCGAACGTCACCGGCCCGAGCGCCTTCGAAGGCCAGTCGGCGGGCTACTACAGCATGGGCAATGTCTGGACGCGCTTTCCGCAGAAGACGACCAACATCGCCAATCTCCAGCTGCCGCGCGCGCGAGCCGGGTGCGGCGGTATCGACATCTTCGCCGGGTCTTTTTCCTTCATCAACGCCAGCGAGATGGTCGCGCTGCTGAAGGCGGTCGCCAACAACGCGGTCGGCTTCGCCTTCAGTCTCGCGATCGACACGATCTGCCCCGAGTGCAACAAGATCATGCAGGAGTTCAGCCAGAAGGCACAGCTCATGAACGAGCTGTCGATCAACTCCTGCGAGATGGCGCAAGGCCTAGTTGGGGGGATCTGGCCCAAGGGCGATCTCGCCGACAAGGCGATCTGCGAAGCGATCGGCAATTCCGAAGGTATCTTCACCGATTATGCCGCGGCCAAGCATGGCTGCGGCACCCGGGGGCAGCGCGCTTCGACCAGCGAGAACGGCGGCGAGGACTTCGCGGACGTCAATCCCGGCGTCGCGCGCAACTACACCTGGCATGTCCTCAAGCAGAGCGCCTTCTTCAATCCCGGGGGCACCTTCGACCGCGAGCTTGCCGAATACGCGATGACGCTGATCGGCACGGTGATCTATGTGCCGCCCAAGGACGACGAGCCCGGCAAGTTCGTGCCCTTTGCGGGCGACGCCTCCTCGACGCTGGTGACCGCGCTGCTCGACGGGACGCAGGGCCAGAGCGTGCGCGTCTTCCGGTGCGACGAGCCCGACCAGTGCCTCAATCCGAGCTTCCAACAGTTGAGCCTTGCCAGCGCGAAGGCGATCCGCCCGCGCGTCGCTCTGATGATCGGCAACATGGTCGAGGCGATCCGCACCGACACCGCGATCGGCGAGGCCGAAAAGGAACTGCTCCAGGTCGCGTCGCTGCCGCTCTACAAGATCCTCACCGTGCAGGCGGCGTTCGGACGCGGCATGGCGACCGACGACCGCGCGACGCTCGCCGAAGTCGCGAGCATCGATTTGCTCCACGCGATCCTCGAGCGGATCGTCTCCGAAGCCGGCCGTTCGATGGCCAGCTTCATTGCCGCCGACGAAGCCAAGCTCGCGCTGTGGCGCGCGCAGGTGGCGGAGGTGCGCAGCCAGCTCGCGCACCGGCAGGCCAACGGGCAGGCGCGGATCACCGCGATTGTCCAGATCATCGAGAAGACCGCGATGATCGAGAACATGCTCGCCGCCTCGATGTCACCATCGATGGCTGCGGCGCTCGACTGGTCGCGCGGGCTGCAGTCGCGCTCGATCGTACCGTAAGGGATCAAGGCAAGTGGTCGAGATATTCACGGTCGGCGGCGGCGAATACATCGTCAACGTCCTGAACGCAGTCGCCGCCTGGACCGGTGCGGGCGGCTACAAAAGCCTGATTCAGGTCGCGCTGGTCATGGGCATGGCGCTTGCCGTGATCGTGCTCGCCTTCAATCAGGACTGGCGCGCCTGGCTCAACTGGTTCCTCGGCGCGACGCTCATCTACATGTGCCTGATGGTGCCGCGGATGGACGTGCACGTCACCGACCGCGTCAATCCGGGACTCGCTCCCGCCACGGTCGCAAACGTCCCGCTGGGGCTCGCGCTCATGGCGAGCTTCACCAGCCAGGCCGGCGACTATCTCACGCGTTCGGCCGAACTCGTCTTTGGCCTGCCCGACGATCTCAACTATTCGAAGAACGGCATGATCTACGGTGCGCGGCTGCTTGAGGCGACGCGCTCCCTGCGCATCAACGATCCCGAGTTCGCCGCCAATTTCGACGAGCATGTCCGGCAATGCGTGTTCTATGATCTGCTGCTCGGCCGCTACTCTTTGAAGGAGCTGTCGCAGAGCAGTGACATCTGGGCGACCATCGCGCCGGGCAGCGCGGCGCGCGCACAGAAGTTCGTCACCCGCCAAGGCGACGACAGCGTCACCGCCTCGATCGTCACCTGCCGCGAAGCCTATACCGCGCTCTCTAACCAGTGGGCGGAACTCATCGACGAGATGACGCTGGTCGCCGGCCGCCAGCTCTACCCTCGCCAGACCGAAGCGCTCGCCAAGGCCAAGCTTCTCGCCGACCTGCCGGTCGCCTATCAGTATCTGAGCGGCGTCTCGCAAAGCGCAAGCGCGATCTTCCGCCAGGTCCTGACCATCAATGCGATGAACCAGGCTATGCACGGCTTCGCTGGCGCGAGCGGCACGACCAGCGTCGACGTCTTCGCCCAGACCCGCGCCGACATTCAAACCGAGCGGACGTATTCCTCGATCGCGCACAATGCCATGAAATGGGTGCCGATCCTCAACATCGTGCTGACCGTCGTGTTCTACGCGCTGTTCCCGGTTCTCTTCCCGCTGTTCCTGATGCCCAGGAGCGGGCCGCTGGCTCTCAGAGGCTACGTCACCGGCTTCTTCTATCTTGCCGCCTGGGGACCGCTGTTCGTCATCCTGCACATGATCCTGATGTTCAAGGGCGCGAGCGATGTCGCCGCCGCGAGCGGCAGCACCGGGCTCAGTCTGGCGACCTTTGGCGGAATGAGCGACGTCAACAGCGATATCGGCGTGCTTGCCGGCTATCTCGTCGCCTCGGTGCCGTTCCTCGCTGGCGGCGTCGCCAAGGGCGCCATGGCCATCTCCACCCAGGCGACCTCCTACCTTAATCCGAGTCAGAACGCAGCTGAGGAAGCCGCACGCGAGGCGAGCACAGGCAACGTCTCGCTCGGCAATTCGAACATCGACAATTCGAGCGTGTTCTCGCGCCAGTTCGCACAAGGCAACCTTGCCCCCAATATCGCCTATGGCGCGGGCCAGACGCGCAGCTTCGGCGACAGCGGCACGCAGACGACCAGCTTCCCCGGCGCCGAGTTCGCGCATGTGCCGACATCGAGCTATCCCTTCAGCCCGACGCTGGGACAGGATTTCAGCGGCAGGCTCTCGACCATGGCAAGCCAGAGCCGCGGGCAGAGCGAGACCTTCTCCAACCTTGCCCAGCAATCGACGAGTTCGGCGGTCACCCGATTCCACGAACTCCGCGACGCATGGTCGGCGAGCCGCTCGAACGAGAGCGTCAGCGGAACCGCGAGCAGCGACAGTATCGGCAGCGTGTTCAGCCAGGTCGACAACGCATCCCGCACGCTTCAGCAGCAATTCGGCCTGTCGCGCCGCGCGGCGGACGACATCACCGTCTCATGGTTCCTCAATGGCGAAGCAACAGCTGGGGTTGGAGGGAAAGTCGGTCCAGTTGAGCTGGGAGGCAAAGCAAGAGGCGGCCGCAACCAGAGCTGGACCGACAGCGACATCGGCATCGCTTCCGAGGACCGGTCGCGGCTGCTCGGCGCGCTCAGGCAGATCTCCGAGAGTCAGAACTGGTCGACCACGCGCGAGGGCTTCCTGCGCGAGACGAGTGCGAGCTCTGAAGCGCTGGTCTCGAGCAGCGCCGCGGGCGTTACCACCTCGCTCACCGAGGCGCAAAGCTACACCGTCGAGGCACGCCGCGCCGAAGAGCTTGCCAGCCGGCTCGAGAACCAGGCGAGCTGGTACGAAAGCGCCAGTGCGGCGGGATCCCTCAATCTCAGCCAGGCCTATCGCGAGTGGGGCATGGCCGAGATCGAAGTCAACCGGGACTACTACGGCCCTGCGCACTTCGATGACATCGAGTTCCAGATGAGCGTACAAGGCCAGCAATTGCAGGCGCGCTTCGTTGAAAGCTACGCGGATCGGCTGCATGGCGAGATCGCCGACGAGCTAGTCCTGCCTCCCTTTGCGCCAGTCGCACGCCCGGGCGTAAGTTCCTCCGGCGATGTGCGAGGCTCAGTCGAGTTGGGAGGCGTTCCCGGCGCTCTGCCAAGCCCATCCAGTGAGCGCGAGGCGATTGAGTGGGAGGTCGAGCGAGTTCAAAGTCGAGGCGGTCAACGCCTGGATAGCATGACGGATTATCTTGGTGGCCGCACCCGGAACGCGCGAGGCGCTTCCGCCGAAGCCGCTGATGACGTGAAAAAGTGGTAGCGGCGCATCAAAGGATGAAATCGTACAGAAGTACGAAAATCAGAAAACCGGCCAATAGCGCGAAGACGAGCAGCATAATGGCTCGACCCAACGGGTCCGCCCAGGTCTTCTTCCAGGTGTAAGCCGTCAACCGGTTTTCGGCGATGGCCCGGTCGACCTCGCGAAAGCCCCGCCAATCCTGGCCGTCGGCGCTCTGGGATTTGTCTGGATCACTCATCGACCAACTCCTTCACAAACCAGCGCCGCCGTCTCTGCTCTCTCGAAACGGCGTTGGAGAAGTGCTGCCAGCAGCTTAACCCAAATGCTTCGGAAATACGACATGCAGGACTTGGCCCTTTTCATCGGTGATGGCAGACAATCAGGATGAAACGCGCGGCCCTCATCACAACCTGTCTGGCCTCGGCATGATGTTCCGGCGCAGATCAAAGACGCAGTGCGACAGCAAACCGGGTGCGCTGAGCTTCGACTTCGGCCAGAAGTTACGTCGGCAGAAGCGGACGAAGCGCCGCTCGCTCGCGATGCTCGTTGGCGGTGGCCTGCTGGCGGGAGCTATTGGCGGGCTCGTCGGAACCAATTGGCCGGCCAGTACGGCTAGCGCGCAAGCCACAGCGGCGCACACCTTTGCCGTGTGCGGCACGATCCGAAAGACGTGCGTGGTCGATGGCGACACGATCTGGCTCGAGGGCGTAAAGATCCGCATTGCCGATATAGACACGCCGGAGATTTCCTCGCCGCAATGCAATGCCGAATACGAGAGAGGAATTCGTGCGCGCGATCGCCTCGTCGTGCTGCTCAACGGAGGCGAGTTCGAACTGCGCTCCATCGGAAACCGCGACGAAGACCGGTATGGACGCAAGCTTCGCGTCATGATCCGAAGCGGCCGGTCGTTAGGTGATCAGCTCGTATCGGAAAACCTGGCCCGCACCTGGACCGGTCGGCGGGAGTCGTGGTGTTGATGCGCGATTGGCAGACCGACGAAGAGCGCGCCGAGGATGAAGCGAACGACTGGAAACTCCATCTTGAAGCTTGGCTGATCGGGGCAGCGACTCTGTTGGCGATCGTGGGCGCTGCTGGTTGGCTGGTATGACGCTCACGCGAGATCAGGAACTGTGGGGCGTGGCGCTTTGGGTTGAGAAGGCACACGGCAATCGCGGGCCTTCTTTCATTGCCGAGAGAATAGACGCCCTTGCTCGATGCGGTGAAAAGGACGGGACTCGGCTGTGGCAGGAGGTTGCTCGCCGCTTTGACAGGCTCGCGGACCGGCAGGAAGACGATCCGTCCTCGTAAGGCCTTTTCCTTCACCGCCGCGTTCGATCCGATCGAGATAGGCATTCAACCTTTCAAGAGTGCGTCGTCTGGGGCGCCTCCCCATTCTGAGGTCGAGCACGAACCTCGGGTCACCGACAGCGCGGCGGCCGAAGCGTGTCGCGGAAATGCGGTGCTTGATGAGATGTATCTCGATCCGGTCCAACAACGTCATCGCTCCTCGCCTCGACTCACATCATCCTTGTGTTCCTGTTATGTTCCTACTAGGAAGAGTTTTGTGAGTCTAGGAAGAATCCTATACCCGACGAGAAACATAGAGGACTGACCATGGAGAATGTCAGGGAAGAGCTCGACCGGCTGATCCAGAAGCACAAATATGGTTATGCTTCGATCTCGAGGCTGCTGGGGCGCAATGCCAGCTACATCCAGCAATTCATCAAGCGGGGCTCGCCCCGCAAGCTCGACGATGCAGACCGCAAGATCCTGGCGAGCTTCTTCGGCGTCGATGAGCAGGTCTTCGGCGGTCCGGCTAACGTCGTGTGGGACGGCCTCGTTGAAATCCCCGTTCTGGATGTCGAGGCTTCCGCGGGATTCGGCGCGGTGGCGGCAAGCGAGACTGCGCAAACCCGCTTCGGGTTCGATGAGCGCTGGCTCCGTAGTCTGACGTCGGCAAAAAGCGCCAGCCTGTCGATCGTGCGCGTGATGGGCGATTCCATGGAGCCCACCCTGAGTGACGGCGATGAAGTGCTGGTCGATGCGTCCGACCACGCTTCGCGGCTGCGCGATGGGATCTACGTCCTGCGCGCTGACGACGCACTTGTGGTGAAACGCGTCGCCATCAAGCCAGGAGGCAAGCAGATTACGATCGCCAGCGACAATCCTGCATACCCGACCTGGAGCGACATGGCCCGCTCAGAGGTACACGTGGTCGGGCGGGTGATCTGGTTTGGGCGGGCGCTCTAGCTTGTACGGCAGGATGGGCCGGGACCGCCCGGTCTGACGTTGGCTCACGATCCCGAAAGCCAGCCCTTTGCAGCCTCCGCTTGAAAGATTGCCCACTTCGGCTCTCCTGATCGGTTAGCCGCTATGTGGGTAGGGAGGGCTCACGCCGCGTAGCGGCCATCCTGCAGTTTGCGCACCCGGCCCATGCCCGCCAACGCATCGAGCACCGGCACCACCGTGGCCGCACGCTTGCCTCTGAAAGCCCGCGCGACTTCTCCCGCACCGAGGGGTTTTTCCGCGCGCGCAACCACGCCCGCCACCACTACCACCTGCTCGGGCAATGCCCCGGGCCACTCGAGGATTTCGATGCCCGGCTTTTCCGCCTGGGGCAGCGCCAACGCCGCCTGTTCCGCGGGCGCGACGTATGCGGGCGCCTGGAACTCGGGCCGCAGCCAGCGAACCTTGCTCTTGGATTCCTCCGCCGCCCGCTCCTTGTTGAGCGCGACGAGCCGTTCTAGGATTTCCACGTCGGTTAGATTGGCCGGCCAGCCGTATGTCTCGGCCACCGCCGCGTCTATTTCGTCATGGTACTGCCGGATCAGCGAAACGCAGCCGCGCTCCGCCACGTCGCGCTCCTTGTCGGACAGCACCGTCCCCGCCGCCTCGGCCGCGCGCAGCGTTTCGAGCGTGTTGTAGAGTTTGGTCAACGTCAGGTCTTCGTGCCGCGCCAGTACGTCCTTGCGCAAGGCGTCGAGCTTCTCGGCCGCGTCGCGCATGCGGGCCTTGAGCGTTTCGTCGGAGGTGTCTGGGAATGGGAAGGGGTCGAAGCATTCTCCGACATTGTAATTGAGGTCGTTGCCTACGCCTTGACGCGCACCCCAAGCGATTGCCCATACCGAATGAGTTCGGCTGGAGAGCACACCCAGCCAGAATGCGTCTTCCAGTGCGATTGCGACGATTCTTGCCTCTGGAAGCGTTTCCGACGGGACGAAAATGAAGGTTCGGTGTTTCGCGGTCCTAACCGTCGCGATAAAGCGGTCGAGTCCTCGGAGCGCCTTGCGGATTTCTGATCGAGGCTCCGCGTGAATCCACCATTTATCGCGGTAACTTTGGCGCTTGTTTTCCAGTCGCGTAGGTCGAACCGAGTTGAGCAACCTGTCGTAGACACGTGGAAGCTGTTCCCGCAGATTCGCTTCAGTCCACTCAAAAGTATCGAGAACGAAACGACCCCTATCCCCACCGGCGACGTCGCGCCCGCTAAGATAAGGGCGGACGACCGACCGAGCGGCGGGTTCGTGGGTTAAGAGGTCACTTAACTCTTCGGGCTCAAGCAAGAAGCCTTGTCCTACCAGTGTCGCACCAAGCGATGCCAGGCCGCGGTTGCTCTTGAGCTGTTTTGTCTCAGTGAGCGCCGGTCCGACGCTCAGGTTCGCGGCAATTACGCCGAGAGTTCCTTGAAACTCCTCTAATCCGACCGGCCAAGATCCGGGAAGAACCTTCAACAGCCGTCCCGCACCCGAGCCTGCCCGCCCAGCAGTCAGCGCCACTCGAACGGCAGCGGAGCCCTTTTCATCCACCCAAGGATGGTCCGGGATCGCGAATGAAAGCGACAGCGGATCTTTGGCATTCAAGTGCGGGCTGAGGACCTGTCGATTGAAGGTTTGATGCAGGGAATTGGTTGTGATTAGACCAAATGCTCTGGCTTGGTGCTTCCGCACGCTATCAGCGGCCTTGTCCCACCAGTACATAACGAAGTCTGAGGATTCCGGGATGGAGGAGACGCGAAATAGCGCGTCCATATACCCGTCACCTAGGCGGTCCCGCATCCGCTTGTTTCCGATGAATGGCGGATTCCCGACGATGAAGTCTGCCATAGGCCACTTCGCCGACTTCGGGTTGACGTAGCGCCAAACCTCGACCCGCGCCGTCTCATCGGGCACATGCTTGCCGGTCATGGGGTGCCTCTTCATCGTCTCGCCGTCCCAACGCGTGACTGGCACACCGTCTTCGTCGCGCACCAGCTCGCGCCTATCCCACTCAATCAGCGCATCCCTGCACTCGATGGTCTTTACGTCGCGCAGCACCGGCGGCTCCGGCATTCGATCCTCGCCGTTCACCCGGAAGTGCCATTGGAGATAGCCGATCCACAGCACCAGCTGGGCGATCTCCGCCGCGCGCGGGTTGATCTCGATACCGAGGAAGTTCTCCGGGGTGATCGTGTGGCCGGACAGCTCGGCAAGGTAGCGCTCGTCGCCTAGTTCCTCGAGTAGCTCGAGCACTTCACCTTCGAGCTCCTTCATCCGCGCCATTGCGACGTAGAGGAAATTGCCCGTGCCGCAGGCGGGATCGAGCACCTTGGTCTGCGCCAGCTGCCCATGGAACGCCTCGACGAGCCGCCGCGCCTTCTCCCGGTCGCCGGCCTCGGCCGCTTCCATCGCTGCCGTGCGGGCGCCGAGCCAGTCCTCGCGCAGCGGCTCCATGATCGTTGGTCCGACCAAGCGCTCGACGTAGGCGCGCGGGGTGTAGTGTGCGCCAAGCTTAGCCCGCTCCTTCGGGTTGAGCGCGCGTTCGAGCAGGGTGCCGAAGATCGCCGGTTCGACCTGCCGCCAGTCGGCCTTGGCCGCCTCGATCAGCACGTCGATCTCGCCCGTGGTTAGCGCGATCGCCGTGGTGTCCTTGAACAGGTAGCCGTTGAACCGGCGCACGGTCTCGCCCGCTTCGCCTAGCGCGCCGGTAAAACGTCCTGCGTCCATCGCCTTCCAAAGATCGGTGAGTTGCGGCGGCAGGTTTTCGGGTCGGTCGCGCACCTTCGCCAGCAGCGCACTGAAGCTCTTCTTCGGGATCAGGCGCGTGTCCTCGGCGAACATCGTGAACAACAGGCGCATCAGGAAGGCGGCGACGCGGTCGGGGTTCTGCTCGCGCGCCTCAATATCCTTGGCCAGGGCGGCGAGATGGTTGGCCACCTCGCGCGTGACTCGCGCCGCCTCGGCTGAAGGGTCGAGCGACATGGGGGCGGTCCAGATCGCCGCCAGTCGCGTGCGTACGTCTTCGTCGCGCAAGTCCTCCAGCGTGTTTCGGAACCGCCGGCGGTCCGGGAACGGGACGTAAGGCCGCCCATCGCAGGCGAAGTTGGCATAGACGTCGATGCAATAGCCGATATCACTCACCAGCAGGAACGGCGGCCAGCCGTGACCTTCGGGAAGAGCACGGGCATAACCATCAGCCTGGCCGGCGGCGCGCAGCATGGCACCAGTCCATTGCTCAGTGCCGCGCTTCGCCATGCCGCGCTTGAAGCGCTCGGCGGCGGTTTGGCCGAAGAGGTCGCGCAATGCATCGCCCTGGCCCTCGTCCACCGCCTTGGTGTCTGCAGCGCTGCCCTGCTTAGCTTCGAGGATGAAGCAGTTACGTTTATAGAGGTCGATCCAGCCATTGGAGGTAGTACCGTCGATCTCGGCTTTTACCACGTGGCGCTCGAACACGTAGTCGTTGCGCACGGTATCGCTCTGCGTCGGCTGTGGCTGGTCGACGCCGAGCAGCGCGCACAGGTCGGTCACGAACAGCTGCGTGTTCGCGCGCTCATTGCCACCTGAAACCTGCCACTTGGCGATGAATTCGTCAGCGTCCATTTGCCCTCCGTGAGCACATTGGGGGTAGGCTTCGGAAAAGAAAAGGGCCGACACCGACGGCAATCGGCGCACAGCATCGCGGCTGATTTAGGCCGACTCCGGCCTGTCCGGTTATAGTCGGTACAATTAGCGAAGCTGCCGTTCGATCGTAGGAACGCCAAGGTCAGCAGCCGCTGGCAGAGCTGTCGTTCGAGGCACTGCGATTGGCCCCTGAAACCGACCGTTAGTTCACGCGGCGAATTTTGCTCCTCCTGAGCCGGTTGTAAACTGGCACTTTCGGTGCGGGGCACCGGTTAAGGAGCCGCCCTCCGTCCTAGCTCGATATGGGCGAATTTGAATTTAGTCGGAAGCCGACGCGTCAAAGTGAATGGTCGAGATATCTGGAGCCGGAAGTGGCGCTCCGATGATGTCGGCGAAAATTCGATCAGGAATTTGGCGAAGAAAGGTGGGGACGTCGGTCGCGCCGAGCGGAAATTGCGGATTGAGGTTAGGCACGGCGAAGCCCGGCGACGAGGCGTTCCCTTCATACCGCACCAGGCCGTCAAAGCAGCTAAAGCACACCGCACTGACGTGGCGCTCGCCATAATGCTGGAAGAGCGCATGGGAGAGCAGTCCCGCGCGTCGGCGGACATGCGGCAACATTAGGTCGGCAGGGGCGATTTCATCGAACTGTACGGCTATGAACGCCGGTCGTTCGCCTGAGAACTGGCTCGCTGCTTTGCGCATCGCCGCGAGAAGAGGCTTGGAAGGATCATCGTCTTTCTGGCTGCGCATCACTATCAGGCATCCGCCGTCTTCGGTGATGGCGCCGGCGGCATGACAATTTTGCCCCCATCGTTGGCGGCAGATTGCGCTCATGCCTGCCTGGTCAGCCATGACCTCGTTTCGCAACTCTTGATCGAGAGCAATCCTCGTGACGGTGAACGATGACTCCGCAGCATTATCGGCTTGTCCATTCAGCAGCATGTCCATCGTTGACCGGCGCAGTGGCCTTTGAGCCTGCAGATTGGCGGATAACCGGTCCTCGAGGTCGATAAGGAGAACTTCGCTGCGCGACTGTTCGATCGGGCTCGAGAAGGCAGGGGTCATCGC
Source organism: Porphyrobacter sp. GA68 (assembly GCF_022605525.1). Taxonomy (GTDB): domain Bacteria; phylum Pseudomonadota; class Alphaproteobacteria; order Sphingomonadales; family Sphingomonadaceae; genus Qipengyuania_B. The sequence goes on along the minus strand of NZ_JAKQYJ010000001.1, from coordinate 21,344 downwards.
CTGAATAAAGCGATAGAAGTCCTTGCGGTGGATTTTCCGCCCCGCGTCGGCAGAGATGCTCTTGCATTCGACTTCACCACTGACCGTGGCGCGGGAAAATGCGAGATCGCATTGGCCTGTGTTGTCGAGATCGGGAAATTAAAGCTCGAAGCCATCGATCGCGAGACGCTGTGCGATATCCATCTCGAGATAGAGGGCGGCAAGGCCGGTTTCTGCTTTCAGCGCGTCCCGAAGACGCCCGGCGAGCGATTGCTTGCCTTGGGCGCTGAGTGAGGCGTGGACTTCGACGACCGTTGCCGCGAAGTGAAGCCCGGCCCAGGCCTGCATATCGGCATATCGGGGAAGGAGCCGGCGTTCCTTGGCGAGAATATCGCATTGGTGGCTGATGGCGAGTTCGAGCCAGTGATAGTCGGCCACAATCTTCGATCGGTATGCAGACCGTTGCTGTTCCGCATCGAGTTGGTCGGCGCGCTTGAACCAGCGCTCGCGACCTACAAGAGCCAGAAATTTTGAAAGGTAGGGCGCGAGTTCGTCAAGCGTCGCCGGCCTCAGCAATTGCATCTATCGAGCAGTGCCGTCGGCTGCGGGTGTGGGGCTTCCGGGGGCGCCGGCGTCATTCGCTTGGGCAGGATCGGGTGTAGGTAAGCTGCCGCCATTCTCGATGCCCGCCTGAACCTCAATGGCCGTCGGCGGGGCGAACAAGCGCTGAAGTCCCCCCTCGCGGACCCAATTCGCGAGCATCGCGCCGACGACTAGCATGAGAATGAGCGCGATCACGCGGTAATAGGTTTGCTCTCGTTCGATGGTGTGGATGCGGCCGGTCAGATCCTTGTCGACGTCCTTGATCTTCTTGTTAATGCCGGCAAGCGACTGCAGTTCTCCCGAGATCCCCGGGATCAAATCCGGAGGGAACGTGAGTTGAACCGCGGTCTTTCGTCCGCGCTTCGTCTTGCGATCGAGGTTCGATAGCCAGAGAAGAAACATCGGCTGGCCCTGCCGCAGATGGACCGGTACCGGCCCCGCGTTGTAAACCGAGAAGATAAGGCGCCCCTTGAAGCCCGGGTCGACGTGGAAACCCGATACGTTGATCAGGCCGCGCCATTTGATTTTCGCCTTGATCGAAATGAAGCCCAGCGCATCGTCGGGAATCTCGACGATTTCCTCGGTCAGGAGAAAGCCGAACTGACCGGGAGGAATGGTGAAGGCTTGGTTGTCGTTGAGCTGACGGATTGTGACGCTCTGCGGGTCTTCGGTCTGGTCGTTGGGCGAAACGTAGACCTCCCGACCCATGTGCAAGGTGTAGGCCGAGCAGTCTACACAGTCCTCGTCGAACGGCGTTATGAGACTCGAGAGACGCTCTGCCAGCGTTTCCCCGCTCCAGAATCCGACCGGCTCCATTTTGCCCCCATTTGTCAGAAATACGCTACACGAATCTGACAAACCAACTTTCCGATTTGTCAGAACGGTGTATACATGCATCTGACAAAGGAACCAGCATGCGCGGACCCGGCCTCGACCTCAAAGCCGCTATAACGGACCGGATGGCCGACGGCAGCAACCCGTCGGTTTGGACCCCGCGCGACTTTCTCGATCTCGGATCACGGGAGGCTGTTGATCAAGTTCTTCATCGCCTGGCACGCAGCGGCGATATACGACGCATCGCGCGCGGTCTCTACGACAAGCCGCAGCGCAACAACCTCACCGGCAAGCCGACCCATCCTGACCCTCGCTCGGTCGTCGACGCCTTGGCACGCCGCGACCAAGCTCGAATTCTTGTCGACGGCATGACCGCGGCGAACGATCTTGGCCTGTCGGACGCAGTCCCGGCGCGGATCGGGGTTCACACCGATGCCCGCCTCAAACCAATCAAGCTCGGCAACCTGCAGATCGACTTCAAGACGACCGCGCCGAGCCGTCTCTATTGGGCTGGCCGTCCTGGCATGCGCGTCGTGCAGGCATTGCACTGGCTTCACGATGCAGGAGGCGATACCGACCCGGCTGTTGCCAAGCGCTTGCGCAGCCTGTTTGCCGATCCTGACCATGGTGCAGCGATTGTCGACGATCTCTCAACCGATCTGCTCGCTCTTCCAGCATGGATGCAACAGATCCTGCGCGACACGATGCCCAGTCGCCGAAAGCCACCTCGCTCATGACGATGAACACTGCCTATGCTCAGGTTCTCGCTGCCACCGTGAACGACAGGCGCGATCTGTTCGTTGGTGCAGGACAGCGCCTGGGCACTGCGCCCCAGAACATCGAGAAGGATTTCTGGGTCTGCTGGACGCTTGATGCATTGTTCAATGGGCCAGCATCGCAGGGGCCCCGCTTTCTGTTCAAGGGTGGAACGTCGCTTTCCAAAGGCTTCGGCCTCATCGAACGTTTCTCCGAAGACATCGACATCACCGTGTTTCGCGAGGACATTGGCGAGGAAGCCAGCGTCGAAGCGCTGGAAGCAATGTCGGGAAAGCAGCGCCAGGCCAAGCTCGATGCGATCAAAGGCGCGTGCCAAGCGTTCGTCGCCGGCGAACTTCTCGCCCAACTCTCGACAACGCTCGCCGAGGCGGTGGCAGCGGCAGACGGAGAGACCGCCGCCGGAAGAGTCGAGCTCGATACAGACGATGAAAGCCGTCAAAGCCTGCTGCTCTGGTATCCGAGCGCCACAGAAGCGTCAGATGGCTATATTCGCAAGGCCGTAAAGATCGAATCGGGCGCCAAGTCCGCGCTCGATCCGCACGCGCAGCACACCATCACGCCCTATCTCGCCCCGGACCTACCGGACCTTGATCTCACAGTCGCCGATGTGACGATCGTAAATGCGGAGCGGACCTTTTGGGACAAGGTGGTGATCCTGCACGGGCTGCGACGCTGGTTCGACGCACGCCAGGTCCTGCGAGCAGGAGGACAGCGTGTCTCGCGCCACTACTACGACGTACATCAGCTGATAGCCGCCGGAGCGGGAGCCGCGGCGCTCGCCAATCCGGATCTCGGCCGCGATTGCGTTGCACATGCCCGAATGTTCTTCAACAGTCGCGATCTCGATCTCGCTCATGCCCAACCAGGTAGCTTCTCGCTCAATCCGACCGACGCAATGACCGTCGACTTGCGCCGCGATTACGACGCCATGGCGGGCATGATTTTCGGGGAGGTGCCGTCCTTCGAGGCCGTGCTCGCCAGTGTCGATGACCTTGAGTGCACCTTGAATGGATCGCCCTCGTGATTCTCGCACACGGCATCGACCTCGTCGATATTCCCCACACCACTGCTTTACTGCACGATCCGACCGATCAGTTTCTGACTCGCTGTTTCACGACCCAGGAACAAGAAGCGGTCGGGGCTGGGCAAGACCGTGCGGCGCGTCTGTCCGGTCGGCTCGCCGTCAAGGAAGCGGTCATGAAAGCGCTCGGCACGGGCTTTGCCGAAGGCGTTGGCTTCCTCAGCATCGAAGTTGTCAAGCTGCCCTCGGGCGCGCCCACCATTGTGCTGCATGACGAGGCGGAGCGCCGGGCCGCTGCGCTCGGTATCCAATCCTGGCTGGTGAGCACGGCACACGAAGGCGATATAGCGGTCGCCAGCGTGATCGGTCTCGGCGATCAGGGTGCACCCAGATAGCGGATCGCACGTGCGTCGAGGTCGACGAAAATTTCGCCGCCCTTATTGGCGAGAACCTGGCGCCACACCGCAAATCCCTCAAGGATAGCGCGTTCCCAGTCGGCCGCGGTCGCTTGCCCCACTTCGAGATGCGAGGTCATGCTTTGGATCGTGCGAAGCAAGCCGTAATCGACCTCGCTGATGCCTTCGAGGAAGCTGTGGACGCGCGCATAATTAAATGCCAGCGCGGAGACGCCTTCCTCGATGATGCGCGCGCGGCCACCGTCCTCGACTTCTTCGAGCAACGGATGGCTCTTGCGCTTGCGCTTTAGGAACGCCCGCAGGTTCGGCGACCAACCAAGGAACGCGGCATAGGCAAGATGGAAAACGTCGTGAAAGCGATAGCCGTCGGGATCATAGGAATTGTCACCGAGCAGGCACCCGATCTCTTCCCCGTCGACCGACATCCGGACCTTCGGACGCTCACTCGAACCGGGCTCTTCGGCCAGTCGCACAGTCATCTGACGAGGGAACCGCTCGGTATCGGGAAATCCGGAATCGAGCTGCGGGGCTTCGCTACTGGCAGGAGCAAAGCGTGCCTGCACCTTGTCGAGGTTCTGTTGCGCAATCAGCCCCAGATCCAGGTCGAACTTGCTGGCGACGTTGGCAATATACCAGAGAAGATCGCCTAGTTCTTCACCCACACGATCCTTGAAGAGGCGGTGCGCTTCCCCGTCGCGAAGGTGCTTCTTGTATTCGCTGAGAAGCTGGCCGGTTTCACCAGCCAAACCAAGCATTGGCACGATCAACGCGTTGAGGACCGCATCCTCGCTAGAGCCCGGGACCTGGTCGGTCAGCAGGGCCTGCTCCTGATATGTCTTGAAGTCGATTGCCATATCCTGCCCTTAGCCGTCTTCTGCTTCACACTTCAAAGTCGCGGGCCGCGAACTTTCAAATGCTTCATTCGGCATCGCGCCGGCAGCGATTCGATCATTGATCTCCCATTTGGGCGGATACCAGAATTCGATCGGGTTTGCTTGCGGAGCAAACTTTTGCTTGATGCGTGTACGCCCAGTCCACCCTGCGATGTCGGGGTGCGCAACGCGGGCGAATTTGTCGACTTCGCAAAACAGGTTTTGACAGTCGATCAACTGCAGCCGCCGGCCCCATAGCGATGGGAATTCCAGACCAAGGCGCGCGCACTCCTCCTCCTGCCTGTCTGCCATTAGGCGGATCAATTCAGCATCGCTCAGGCCGCCAGTGTCGGCGAAGCATTTGCGCAATCCATCGCGGGCGCCGGGCCCGGGGATCACAAAGTCCATTTCCGAAAAATCGGTCACCTCGCTGTAATTCACGTCGGTGACGAACTGATAGGCGAGAAAGTCGCCGATCGTCGGGAAGGCGCGCAGCAACTCGAAGCCGTCTTGCATAGTCAACGCCTCAGCGAGCTTGGCCGGTAAAGCCTTCGACATCATGAGTTCGAGCAGCTTCAGATGGTTCTGATGCTTCGCCTTGCAGCCGAATGCCGAGCTTCCCGGCGGCATGATGTAGGCTGCCGAATAGATGCGCGTGCCCTCATCCATCGCTTTAGTGAGAATGCGATCAAAGTGGTCGAAGCGGTAATCCGCGAAGCTGATAGGACCGACCGATCTTTCGAGGAGCTGCCAGGTCTCGATCTTGTTGAACAGCTTGAACAGCAGGATGCGAAACACGACCTCTTCCGGCGTGTCAGGCAGGTCCTCGCGATATATGACATTGCGGATCAGATATTGGCTGACCCGGTCGGACGCCCGGTAGGCGTTGGTGAACTTGTAGGTCGCGAGCACCCGATTGCCGGTCCACGGAGCCGGTTCGCCAAGGGCGCGGCGGTAAAAGACGCGCTGCCTTTCCGCGGCGAACCGCCAGTAGCTATCATAGACGGCAGTGGTTTTGGCGGGGGCAAGGTGGCTGGAAACGATGATCGGAGCTTTCCGCTCGGAATCGACATCAAGCCTTTGCTGGATTGCCGCAGGGATCGTGGCGGGGCGGCCGCGTTTGCGGCCGTTCGAGGCGCTAGATTTCGCCATAATTGAATTACGCAGCAGCCGCAGTGAGCTGGGCAGAACCCACGTCTGTCAGCGCAGCGACCGGAGAGGCTGCAATGCAAAGACGGGCCGCCTCGATTAGCGGCTTCATGGCGCCATCGGTCTTCCCGATCCGCTCCAGTTTCGCGACTCCCACGTTCACATTGAGTCGGGCAAAAGGCATTGTCATCTCATGAGCCATAAACGCGCCGAGCTGAGCGAGCCCGAGATAATTGCCATAGGCTTTGTCGAAGATCTGCTGTGTCGCATAGAACGCATTGACGACCAGTCCCGCTGCCGTCGGCACGAAGCTAACATGTTGCAGGCACGGGAATTTGAGTTGCGCACTTGCTGTATGGTCTCGGGCAGGATCGAAAGTCGTAGCTTGCGCAAGGGAATCTCTTACTCCACCTCGCTTATTCCATTCGCTCAATATCCACTCCAGCTGATTTCCATCGCAAGGACCGCTGCCGTACATCGTCAACCGTTCGAAATAGAGGCCACGGCTGTTTGCCTTGTCCCTTGCACGGTAGAATGGAAAGGACCAACCATAGTACTGAAACAGTTTGGCGCGGTCACCCTGAGCCATGACCCACAGCCGCTCGGGAAAGATCGTGAACGCAACATCCTCGACCTTTGTCTTCCCCTTGCGGTGGAGCAAGGCGTCCAGTGATCGCCGAACTGCTGGATCTTCGGGAATGGAGTAGTCGGCAGGAAAACCATCGACAGTCAGCACGAGCGGTGCGACTTCCACACCGGAATGCTCCATTATATAAAGTATCAACCGGCTATAGGTTTCGGATATACTGCGACCTTCAATGAGCAGCGGAACGCTCGGCTTTGAGCTGGTCTTAGTCATCATCGTCATCCTCCAGATGGCGGAACTCAGCGAGCCCGACATATGCGGTTCGCGCGACGCGCCCGAACGCGGCCCAGTCGCCGCCCGGGCGGTCGAGCCTCACCAAGCCCGGACGCTTCGCTTCAAACAAGCGCCCATGGGCAAGATCACCAATCGCAGTAACTGCGTTGCCATGAGCGATAGTCCCTGTCGGCAGCAGGAGCAGGTGCCCCACTTCCGCGTCGATAGCAGCTGCGCCCCAATGTTCATCGGCAACGATGAGCGGCTGCGGCGTCAGCGCGCCGAGAATCTGGGCGCGTAGCGACTGTGGCGTGATCTTGCGCAGCTCGTCAGCCCGCGAGCGACCGATCATCGCCTCACCCCACAGCAGGTGCGTGACCAGCGTTGAGTACCCGACCCCAAACTGGCAGGCGATGCGATAGATCTCCGCAGGCGTCGCGGTCTCCGGCTTGAGCCCGCGGAGGGCAAAGGCGTTGCGAAGCCCCAGCGTTGGCATGAGCGTGTAAGCGGCAAAGGTGTCGGCGCTATACTCTTCCGGTATATCCCAGGGTCGGACGGTCTGGTTTTCGCGCAACTCGTCGATTGAGGAGCCGTGCCCGAGCGCATGATGGCCGAGCTCGTGGGCGCAATTGAAGGTGCGGCGGACCAGCGGACGCTTGCTCGACAGGTGGATGCGCGGTGGCGAGCCGCGTTGGTACATGCCTTCCATGTCGATGTCGTTGAACCGTACGCGTACGCCGTGCGCCTCAGCCACTGAATAGATGCAGATGGGGCTGACGAGGTCCTTACCTGCCTTCAGGCGAGCCGAGATCGCTGCTTTCATTGCCTTGTCGGCTAAGGCGCGGCGGTGGTGCATCATCGGCTTGGCAAGCGCTTTCATCGGTTGGGCTCCTTCTCGTCGTCGTCCGACTTCATCGCGGCGATGAGTTTCAGGAGGCGGTTCAGATCGTCGGGTTTGAGTTTGCTGAGTTCGCGGGCGGCAAGCTGCAATTTTGGATCGTCGGTGGCGGCACGTTCGGGCGCCTCGCCCAGCAGCCACGCCACCTTGGTATCGTAGAGGTCGGCCAGCTTGGCGAGCTCATGCGCGGCGATGCGTCGGTTGCCGGCTTCCATTTCCGAAATGGTAGGGCGGTGCATGTTCATCAGCTTAGCAACCTGTCCCTGTGACAGCCCGGCAGCCTCGCGCGCTGCCCGCAATCGGGAATGGATCGTTGCCGACTTCAGCGAAGGATTGTCATTCATTCTGCCGCAGTCCCTTCGGCTTCCTCGGCCTCTTGCGCCTCGAGGATCTTCAGGACGAGCGCGACTGACTGATTGATTGCTAGGGGCTCCTTGCTCTCCTCATCGACGAAAATGTTGGCCTCGCACGGGATGGATTTGCTGAGCGCGATGCCCAGCATGCCGGCTGCAACCGGCCACACCTTGCTGGTGAACTTCGGAAGTGTTTCAACCGGCTTAGTGGCACCATCGATAGCGGGACATTCTTCGCCGCTGAGGGACTGCACGGTCTGCAGCACCTCAATCAGCTTGGTTCTGACAACATTGGGATCCATCACGACTCTCCGGCTCTTACGGGTGGTAAGATATGCTTACCACCCGGGATGTCAAGAGGCCCTTGTTCGCAGTGTCGCAGCTACCTGGGCTGGCGGAAGACCGGCGCCGACCAGGTCCGGCGGGGGCAGCCCGGCTACGGGAGCCACTTCGATCGCGACAATAATGGCATAGGCTGCGAGTAGCCGCTCCTAAATCTCGATATCGATTGGCCGGGCCTTTTCGCGAGACAGTTCACGCTCGGTATCGCGCGCCGGCTGCTCGGTACAGCTCTTCGAAACTCCTTCGGCTGCGGCATCTCGCAATCGTTCCGTCACGTCCAACGCCGAGGCTTTCTCGCCTCTGTTGCGCGCCACCGCGCCTCCCAACTTCGCAGCACTGTCGACCACCAGCGTCAGATGATCGCGCAGACGTGTGACGGTGACCAAAAACGTCTTCTGGTTGGAGAGATTGCGCTCGCGGCTGTCCATGACGGCAATGCCCCGATCGGATGTCAGCCCTTGCGCCATGTGCGCGTTGAGCGCGTAGGCGAGATCGATCCGCTTCAGCATCGGGTCTCCCTCTTTCAGCTGGAGCTGCTCGCCCTTGGATGTCTCAATCGTGACGCGATCACGTTCGATTGAAATAACCGTGGCGCGGTCGGCATTGAACAGTCCGCGTCGGTGATCGTTGCGCGTCCAACGAATCCGATCTCCGCAGTGAACCTCGAGCTCGCGCCGCTCGAATAGTGCCAGATTGTCATTCTTGCCGGTTCTTCGGATCCGTGCGGGCCGCAGCGAGTGCTGACGGCCGCCATCGTCCTGCAGCCGAACGACACCTGTCTCATCGATGCCGCGAACGGCGTATTCGCCGCGCTTGAGCCCCAAGGTGCGCTCGGCCTTCGCGACCTCAAGCACCATACCGGGCCGGTAGGCAGCGAGGTAACGCAATTCCTCGCGGGTGAAGTTCACGCGGTCGAGCACCTCTAGCGCGATATTCTCCGGGCCGATTTCCCCGTTCGCTTGCAGGCCGCGTTGGACTGCTTCGTTGACCGCAGAGCGAATCCTGCGGCCTGAGGCATAGATGGCGGTGAGCTCGCGCTCAGAAGGCGGCAACGAGAGCCAGCGTTCCGCCGCGACGATCGCTCCATCGCCTTCGGCTTCAACGGTGTGACCCTTGAGATGGTCCAATGCCGATCTTACGAGACCCGCCTGCGCGGCCGCCTGCGCCTGGCGCAGTACCGGATCGCGGCCACGCTGATTGGTGTTCATCTCGGCCTTGGCGATGCCGCCCTGCTGGAGCAGCGCGAAGGGCTTGCCGGCATCGACCGCGCCCAATTGCTTGCGGTCGCCCATCAGGACCAGGCGATGGACGCCGGCCAGGTTGGCGATGCGGATCAGCTGTTCCTTGTCGGCGTTCGAAACCATCGAGGCCTCGTCGAGCACGAGAACATGGTTCTTCAAGGCCGCCTTCGCTTCGGTTTGGCGCTGGCCATTACCTGGCTCGTCGATCAGCTTGCCCCAATCCTTGAGGAAGCGGGCGAGCGTCTGCGAGCGGATGCCCGTGTCGCTCTCGAGCATCTGCACCAGCGTGTTCTGCACCGCGAGCCCGATCACCGGATGGCCCTCTTCGCGCAGCACTTCGGCCACCGGCTTCAACACGCTCGACTTGCCCGCGCCGGCGACGCCCTGAACGGCGATCGTCCGATGGACCGAGGCCAGGATGAGCCGCGCGGCACCGAGCTGCCCCTCATTGAGCTTGAACCCATGATTGATCTCGGCCGAGGCCTGAACGCGGCTTTCGGCTTCGTCGCCCGCAATGCCGGGCTTGATCGCGCCGTTGCCTTCGGCCGCCCAGGCAAGAATGCGCGTCTCCACTTCAACCGCCTCGCAATTCGTGACCCAGCCCCTGTGCTCGCCTGTCCCCTCCAGCAGATGTCCCGAGCGAACCAGCGACCGAACGGCGGCTTCGACATGGCCGATCGTCGTCGGCAGCCCGAAATCGAGCGCGGCCTTATAAAGCGCATCGCGTTCGAACCCGGCCTCGCGCTGCGAGAGATGGCGCACGCCCGAGGCGACCGCCTGCGCCGCCGCGATGGCTTCGGGACCTTTCTTCAAGACATGGCTCGGCACCAGCGGGTCAGGCTCTTCGCCCGAAATGCGCGCGGCAAACTCCCGCAGGCGAGCGATACCGCGCTCGATCAGCGTAGCCGGGCGCGCGGCCTCTTGCTCCTGCCGCGCGGCTCGAAGATGCGAAGCTTCGACCAGCGGCTCGAGGTCGAGTCCGATCTCCTTCGCCGCCTGATCCCAGCGAACGGCGAGCGCACCGCGATCCTCGATCGACTCCTTCTCCGAACGAGTGACAAGGGCGGCAATCCGTCCTGCCTCCAGTCCCGAGCCGCGCCGCGCATCGAGCACCTCTTGGCGCCGCGTCGAGAACGCCATCAGTTGTTCGCGGCTGATCCCGCGCGCTTCGAAATTGCCGTGCTTGAGCGCCGGCCCGGCCTCGTAGCCGAGCTTTTCGACGCTCGTCCGAAAGCGCGCCATCGCAATCGAATTGAGGAGCGTGTTTAGGGACCATAGCCGGTCGTTCTTGAGGGTGCGCCAGGCGCCGTCGGGTCCGCGTGTAAGGTTGGCGACGACCGCATGAAAATGCAGATTGGGTTCTTGGTTGCGGTTGGTATCGTGCTGGAAGAGGCCGATGGCGAGGTTGCCGGTCGCGACCGTGCGCACCTGCCCTTTCTCGATGAGCCGAGTTTCGGCGGCATTCTTTTCCGCCCAGGCGAGCGTCTCGATGACAGCCTCGCGGTAGGCCTCGACGATCCGCTCGTCCTTGCCGAGGAGAGCCAGCAGCGACCAGCTCTTGGGTAGCGAAAAGGTGAGGTCGGTGCCCGGCCGATGCCACTGGCCGGGATTGCCGACGCTCGATCCGTCGGGCAGCTCGCCGCGCAGCAACGCATCGAAAGCTTTGGTCTCGACGCGGCCCTTCAGGCCCAGCAGATCGGCGCCTTTGCCGATCCACTGGCCCGAACGGTCGGCATCGGCTCTGGCGTAGTAGTTGTCGGCGGCGAAGTAGCTCGCCGCGGCCGACGGCGAGCGGACATTGGCGACAGAGAGCATCGGCGGCGGATCCCGTTTGGCCCCTCAAGCCTCCCGCCAGGCGATCAGATATCGGGCCCGATATCGCCCAAGTCGCGGTCCTGCTGTTCGCGCGCGGCGCCTCCCAGCAGCGCGCGCTGCTGATCCTCCTGTTGCCGGTGGTCGGCGCGGTTACGATCGCGTGCCGCATCCTGTGAGGCTTGCGGATCAGGGACATCCGGGCGCGACGGCTTGTCCGTCAGGCCGGCGGGTTCTCTCTGGCTCTCCCTGGCTTCGCCGAGCGGCAATTCGGATTGCGCGTGTGTGCCGGCTTCTGGCTTGGCGCTCGACCGGGATGCAAGGCGCGTATCGATTGCAGGATCGGTGGGCAAGGATGCCTTGGCCGTGGCTTGCTTCCCATTCTTGCCCGATTTCGACGCGATCGACTGCGCCGCGCGATTGCTCCGCAAAGGTGCCTTCTGCGGTTCAACCGATAGGCGATCCTTTCGCGCCAGACGGCGCGACTCGCCGCCCTCGTCGTCGCTCCCTGCGCGATGCTCCGCATTTCCCCGAGTATCAGAACGATTACTGTCGCTGCGGTGTGCTGGGCCGGTTCGCGATGGCGTCTCACGCGCGATGAAACCCTCGGCGACACGAGGCCAGCCGCGCGGGATCAGCGTGACCGGCGCTGCCGGAAATCCATCCGGAAACTTGATGAAGCCCGACAGGCTGGGAAGCTCCATAAACTCGTCCGGTAGGAGCAGGGGAACGACCTGTCGGCGGGGCGTCAGGCTGACCGCGTCGCGGGCGTTGTTGTAGCCATAGCTGTAGCCCTCTTCCATTTCGCGGACCTCGCGGTGCCCAACGACATCGGAGCACCAGGTCGCGGTTTCGCGGTCGGCGGTGGCGAGGATCAGCTTGGTCCTGGCAAGCGAGGACAGGGTCATCGCCATATTCTCGCCGTAGACCTCTTTGAGCTTGGCGAAAGCGTGCACACCGGTGACGATCGCGCCGCCAAAGTTGCGCGCGGTCTGCAGGCCCTTCTCGAGTGACGGCAGGCGGTGCAGAGCCCCCAGTTCGTCGATCAGGAACCACAGTTTGAGGTCACGCGTGCGCCGCCCGGTCATCAGCGTGTTGATCGCGGTATCGAGCCACAGCGTGAGCAATTGCGAGAGCACGCTCATGTCGACATAGCGCGCTGAAAGGAACAGCAGCGAGCCCGGTTCGCATGTTCCCCGAACCCACCTTCGGATCGAAAACGGCTCTCCGTCCGAAGGCAGCATTTGCATCGCCTTGGCGTTGACGTTGAACACCGCACGCACCGATTCCGCCATCTTGGCAGCGCTCGGCGTGGTGATCGGCCCCGCCATCGTGTCCTCGAGCAGCTTGTGCAGATCGGACAGGTCGGCGTTCATGAGCTCGTCGGCGAGCGCCTGGTTGCTGCCCCGTCCTTCCGCGGCGAGCTTTATGCAAGTCTCGACGAACATGGTGCGCGCGGCGAGCACCCAGAACTGCTCCGAGCCGCCCCCGTCGTGGGGCACGAGCGATTCAGCGGCGGAATGGAATTCGGCGCGCGAGGTGCAGTCGTTGAACACGCTCCACGCCGGGCAGCGGGCGTCGAGTGGGTTGAGAATGACGTCGCGATCCGCCTCGTAAAAGGTCTCGATGAAGGCCCCGGTGAGGTCGAATATCACCGCGCGCTCGCCCCGCTCGCGGATTTCGTCAACGAGATCGGTGAGGGCCACGGTCTTGCCGGTACCGGTGGTCCCGACCAGCATCGCGTGGCTCTGCTCGCGTCGCCACGGCCAGCTCACGCCGCCGAGATGCGCGGGGACATACAGCCCCGCTTCGCGCAATGATGCGCGACCGGCCAGACGCCATGCCCAACCCATTTCGCTGCCGTATTCGCGCGCGCGTTCGCGGGCGTTGTGCCGGGCGATGTCGCTCTCCAGTTCGGGCAGGCTAGCGAGCGAAGAGCCGCGCACATGCTTCTTCTGTTTCGAGCGCTCGCCGAAGCGTTCGGCAATCCACCAGAAGGCGATGAACAGCGGGACGAGGACCAGGCTTGCAACCAAGAACGTACTCCGCAGGGCCTCCCCGAATGCGGCGACCGCGGCGCGCATCGGCGGGTACTGGGTGACGACCGACATGGGAAAGGCGGCGGTCTCGCCGTTGCCCAGTTTGAGGTGCACGAGCTTGGCGGGATCGAACTCCATGAAACCGTAGGCGGAGGCGTAGAGATGCATCCACAGGAGATAGACCTCCTGCTCGCTGAGCGAGGATTGCACCTCCCACCAGCCAAGGCCGAGAATGACGAGCACGGTGACAAGCAGCGGTCCCTTGAGGCCCGCCGCAAACATGAAGCCGAAGTGGCCCAGCAGCTGGCTACCGCGGGTGAAGTTGACGAGATTATGCTTCATGCTCGCCTCCCTTGCCGGAAGCCGGAATGAGACCGAGCCGCTCCAGCCGGCGGTGATAGGCAGCCAGCGTGCGCTCCCTGAGAGACTCGTCGGCATGGTGGGTTAGCAGCGCGTCGAGCGCGACTGTGGCGAACACCCTCTGCCGCTCCGGATCGGCCCCGGTGGGGCGCAGAAGAGCATCGTTGTCACGGGTCCAGGCGGCGACCAGCAGGTCGCGCACGACGATGCTGACGCTGACCTGCTTGAGGCGCGCCTGCGCCCTGATCCAGTCCGCGATTAGCGGCGGAACATAGCTCTGCAGACTTTGATGACGTTGCACGTTTCCAAGCTCCTTGAACGATAAGGAACCTGGTTCACCCTGCGGAAGGCGAGGATCAGACTAAATCACGGGCAGCCTGTAGGAAAACGGAAAGTTCGCCCATCTGTTCAAGGCTTTATGGCAGAGTGATTTACCCGCAACTTGCGAATCCGCTTCATGCATCACCGGCAAATCAGTTGCTGCATCTCGCGAAATCAAGATCTATCCCATTGAAGAGACATTGAAACATCCGGCAGCACCGCTGCGTACGGTGTGCCCACTGTTCCCCATTGCGCGGCCAGTGCCAGTTGCCGAAGACGCTGTGTTTTTGAGGGCATTTGCCGCCTTTCGCCTAAGGAGCGTGAGCTATCCCTCGTCGGCGAGATTTCAGGCAGCAGGAAATGAGTTCGGCCCCGGCCCGACAAGAGATCGCACCTGCGAAAGAGGCGGCGGCAAAGGATCATGTGCGAAGCGGCCGGAACGGGGTCTGTCGTTTCGGCCCGCGCGCGCTGGTCCGACCCGCCGCCGGTTCGCAAGTGCGCGCGGGGCCCGGAACAAGAAGATCGCGCCCTCAGGAGCGCATTGCCAGATGCGCGGGACAGAGCGCGTCCACAGCCCCGCTCCGCATCCCCGAACCATCGTCCGGCGAGCATGAAAAAAGGGCGAAGAACCGTCGCCGGTTCCCGCCCTCTCTTCATCCTCAGAACTCGTCGAGCATTCCCCCGCGCACGGTGTGGACCACCCGGTTTGTCAGATGCGCCGGCAGGGCGTTGTAGTCGCCCTCGTCGAGCGCGAAGTAGCCTAGGGTCTCGTCCTCGACGATATGCTGATCGAAGTAGCTGTGCAGCGCGCGCCGTTCGGCAACCGCCAGTGCTTCGAAGTAGCTATCCGCGTTCGACGCGATTGGAGCAAGTGAAGCCATGATATCCTCCTGTTGTCTGTCCTTGAGACGACAGGAGGTCGGCCGATGGTCTTGCGGATCCCGGGTCCAGGATCGCCCTCCGGGCGACCGCGTCAGCGGCGGTGGGGGCAACGATTTTGTCGGACCGAAGCGAAGCGAAGGGGAGGCAAAATGGTGGGGCCCCGCCGTCCTTGACGCGGGAGCCGCAAGTCCATCACCATGGACGATCCGTGAGCCAGGACCATTCCTCACCTCTCGAATGAAGGGAGGGCCGATGAGAAGCGCAAAAAAACTCTTTCCTACACCCCGATGAGCCCGGCAGACTGAATGGTGGAGGCATCAAAGAGGGGACGAGGAAAGGACCCCACGAATGCCCACGAAGCGAAGCGCGGTCGATGCGCTCAGGAAGCTCGAAGCCGACCGGCAAGCTCTCGACGAGCGGCAACGCGAACTGGAAGAGAAAGCCGCTCTAGAGCTGGGGCAACTGATCCTCGGATCAGGTATCGAGGCGTTCTCGAGGAAGGGCCTCAAACAGGCCAGCGAGATGCTCGGCAAGCTCGGTGAAGCCGAAGCGCTCCGGCGGCTGGGAAGCGAACTAGCTGCATCCGGTCGCAACGGTACGCCCGCTGCTTCCTGAACAACACGAGAAGGAGCCCTGCCGCGCTTGCGGCAGAGCCCCTTCTCGGTCGCCGGTTAATCGATGACGTCAGTCGATCTCGGGCGCGTCGCGGTTGTCTCCGTCGCCATACCTGGCGTTGCCGCGCGAGAGGAAGTCGACCTTGTCGGCGAGGATCTCGCAGCCGTAGCGCTTGACGCCATCCTGGTCTTCCCACTGGGTGTAGTGAAGCCGGCCCTGGACCGAGACGAGCTGGCCCTTGGTGCAGAACTGCCCGACGGTCTTGGAGAGGCCGTTGAAGCAGGTCACCCGGTGGAATTCGCTGTCCTTGGCGGTGTAGCCGTTTTCATCCTTGTAGGTCTTGCCGTCCTTGTCGCGCAGCGGTCGGTCGGTGACGACGGTGATGCCGGTGACGGAGGTTCCGCCCTTGGTCTCGCGGGATTCGGGATCGCGGGCGAGACGGCCGGTCAGGATTACGAGATTGGTCATGTGACTGGTCCTTCGGTCTGCCAAACCGGAAACCATTTTCCGGCTTGCGAACATCCAGAAGAAGCAGGGCATGGGAGGACTGCACCGCAGGGCGCGCCCGCGCCCAAGGGAAACGCTTTTGCAAGGGGTGGTGCGGGCAGGCAGCGCAGCTGCCAACACGGCCCGAAGGCAAAGGCGTTGCCGGCCTCAGCTGACCTGATTCAGGACTGTTCGCGAAGAAGCCGGATTGGGTTCGGGTGGCCTGGCGAAGGCGCACGCGGCGCCGCTCTCCTATCCGCCCTGCCCCTCACCCTCGCTAGCCGCCAGCAGGTCCATGAAATTGCGGGCCGCCTCCCGATCGTCAGCATCTTTGAGCGCCGCCTCAAGGTCAGGCGCAGAGCCAAGCATGTAGAGCAGCGCCCACAGGGCAAAGCGCTTGCCGCGGTCCTTTTCGAGGCCGAGATCGACCTGGCAGCGCTCCAAACCCGAGGCCAGCACATCGGGACTCACCGCTGCAAGATCGGTGGATGAGAAGTATCGTTGGAGCAGGTCGTCGAGGTCCATGAGGAAGACATAGCGTCATTTCCCGGAGTCTGAAGCCAGGGCATTCGGGACAGCCATGTGAAGTGCACGACAAAGTCGCGGGATGGCCGGCGAGCCGTGGTCGCTGGATGCGCGGCTTCGCCAAGACCAACCAGTCTCTAGGCGGCGAGAGCCTGCGCCGGAACTATGCGCGCAGCCTCACGATCGGAAAGGAGGCGCGAGGCATCGTCCATCACAGCATTGATCCATTCAGGGCACCAGCTGTCGCAGAACTCGTCCTCGCTGCGAACCTCGGACCCGAACAGGCGCTCCAGCTTCCATAGGAGCGCGGAGCGATCCGGCGCGGGCAAGAGAAGCAGGTCGCGCTCCCGATCGCACATCATGTTGCAAAGTCGCTCGACCTCGTCGCTCGCTGCGTCATACCCCAGTCGTTCCTGCGCGGCCTTGTGATCGAGCCATGCCTGCCGGACCTCGGCGGCTTTGGTGCGGAACACAGCGGATACGTGATCGTCCCATGCATGCAGATCGTTGGCTGGGACCTGATAACGGGTCTTCTGTCCGCTCTGTGCCACGACCTCGAACCAAAGGTCAGGCCGAGGAGAGATTCGGTCCAGTTCATCCGCAAGCGGCTGCCAGACGACTGTATCGAAGCGCTCGAAATCGGAGCGTGCCGATTGGTAGGTCGACATCGCGTCATCCCAAAGATGAGTTGCGGTCGGGCCGCGAACCGCGACGATCGTTGCATGCATGTTCATTCAATTTGCTCCTGCTTCCGGCGCTCCTGTGGTTGGCGCTGCGAAAGAGGAAATGAGGACGGCGGATTGCAATCGGGTTTCCGAAATGGCGCAACAGCGGGTGAATTGCCTCGCGCTCAAGCTGCCGGTGCGCACAAGGGACTCTTGCGCGCCGGGGCCACTCCAAAGATGCGGGACACTCAGGCAGCGGTCTCTTGGCCGCCACAACGCATTCGAAGGGCGTGACCTCAGCCAGCGCCAGGCTTGGTCCCCAGCAGACCGCGGCGATCGACCACGGTGATGCGGCGTGTCTTGGCTTCGATGACGAGACGCTCGGTGACGCCATTGCCGGGAAAGGCGATCACGTAGCGGGGGGCCATCGCCAGCATCTGCTCGTTGCGCTTGAACCCGGCCCGGGCACCCAGCCTACGATCGAGACCGAAGGTCAGTTGCTGTACCTCGTGGCGTTCGGCCCAGGCGGCTGCAAGCCGATCGGCGCCCTTGCCGTCGCCGCCATGGACGAGGAGCATATCGGGTACCTGCTCGCGCACTCGGTCGAGCGTGGCCCAGATGTTGTCCGCATAGCTCGTCGCCTCCTCGGTCGTGGCGAAGCTCGCGCGTCCTCCCGCGAAGACCACGGCGGTGCCTTCGGGCGTGAGTGCGGCGCGCCGACGTTCTGAGCGGACCTTGAGGAAATCGCGCGCATCGATGACCGCAGAGGTGAGGTTCTTTCCGTGCGCTACGCGCGACCCCGTCATCGGCTTCCAGGACGCCCCGGTCTCTTCGCGGTACAGCATCGCCGCGACCTCGCGCATATGCTCGAAGGCGAGCATGCTGGCTTCGGCTGCCTGTGCGCGCTCGACTTGCTCTTCGAGGTTGCTCGAGTGGACTTCCGAGCCATCGGCCGCGGAAAGCAGCGCGCGGATCTCGTCGCTCGCGCGATCGACCTGCGCGGACTTGCGGGTCGCCGCGCGGTGGAAGAGATTGACGAAGCCCCAGGCGATGTCCTCGGCGTTGGCCTCGAGCGCGGTGTCGGCGAACAAGGCGAACAAGTCGGACCAGACGGCCGCGAGGGTTTGCTCGCTCGCCTCTTCGGCGGGAAAATCTGTTTCGTTGAAAGGTGCGGGTTGAACCGAAAAGCCGGCCAGATCGAGTCCGGCAAGTTGGGCGGTGAAGCTGTCGTACATGGGTCATTTCCTCCTGAGCGAAGGCGACTGCCGCAGGAGAAGAGAGACGAATCCTGCGGCCTGTTCGCCGGGCCCTGAAGGGACCGGGTCGAGGGGGCCGCCGCACCGCGCAGCGGGAAACCCCGCAAGGCAAGGCTGGCGCGGGCCACACGGGCCGCAGCCTTGCGCGGGTTGCGGCGGAACCGGACCGGTCCAGGGCCCGCGCGAGCGAACGGGGCATGCAGGAATTCTGGCTCCGGCAGGCCGTGCAAAGAGGGATAGTGGAGCCGGGCTTCAGCCGAGCGAAGGCAGCCCGAACTGCTCGGCCGTGAATTCCAGCACCTCGCCCGAAGGAAACGCGGCCAGTGCAGTGAGGCGCCGACCTTCGAGGCGCAGGTGCCAGCCGCGTCCGTGATCGGGCTGGGCCTTGGCAAAGCACGCGGGATCGAACAGCGCGAGATTGATCCCCTGTGGATCGCGCGCCGACGGCGAGCGGATCGCCTGCCCGCCCGCGGCACGAGCAGCCTCGGCGAGAGCCTGACACGCGGAATAGTCGACCGGATCGACCCAGCGTTTGCTGTCGCGCGACAGAGGCGGCCGCGTAGTGTCGAGCGCGCGGGCAATGGAGACGGGAATCGAGAAGCTCAGATGCTCGCTGGTGCGGTTGCCGGGGACGAACCCGGGTGAGCGGCTGATGAAGCGGAGCCGCCAGTAAGCGGTTTCGGTGATCGCGGTCTGCTCGGCCTCGCTTGCGTAGAAGATGCCGGGTCGCTCGTTCGCACGCCGAAAGCGGCTGGCCACGCCGTGGCCGTAGCGAAAGGGCGAGGCGAGAAGGTAGTGCAGGCCGCGCGCTGCCTTGGGCAGATCGGGCTTGGCCGCATCGGCAAGTTCCTCGAGCCGCTTCTGGTCCGCGAGAGTTGCGGCAAGGCGATTGGTCGAGATGCGATGCTGCGCCTCGACGACACGCCAGACGGTCCTGCGGTAACGGCGCAGCTCAGACGCGAGCGCGGTGGGCGTCCACATAGTCGCAAACCGTCATGAGACCCTTGAAGCTGTCGATCAGGTCAAGAGGCCGCGCCTCGAGGTCGAGATTGGGAGTCGCGAGCCAGGCTCGCGCAGCCATATCATCGCTGCCGAGCAGCGCATCGAGCGAGCGGAACAGGCGCAGCAGAAACTGGCCAGCTTCGAACGACTTGCTGGCCGGATCGAGCTCGGACCTGCCCGAGCGCAAACGCGAGACGGTGGCCTGAGACAGCCCGAGAACCGCACCCAGCTTGGCATTGGTCAGGCCCCAGAACTCCGCAATTCTAGCGATTGCGGTGGTCAGGACCTTGCCATCTCCCTCCTCGACTTCAGCGGCTCTCGTTGCCATCAGCGCATCCTTTCATATGCACGATATAGCAGCTAGATGCGCATTTGAACAGACCTGGGTTCAAAGATCGCCTCGCCGCTCGAAAAGCGCCCAATCATGCGGATCTCGCCGAATATCGCTTCAAAGCGGCTCGCCACCTGCGAAAGCCAGCGCTGTGCCCGTCCGGACCGCGGGTGATTGGCATCGGCATCCCAGTAACCACCGTCGTCGCGCTCGGCGAGCCAGACGGCGACAAGCCCACAATAGGTAGAGACCCCGCAATCAGCAAAGGCATTGCGCAGCAGGATGCGGTCTTCGCGGCCGCGCCACCCGTCGCAGGGTTGAAGAGAGGGGAAGGTGCTGCGCGCAGTCTCGATGACCTCCTCGACCAGACACTCGTATTCCCATTCCCAATCATCTTCGTGTCCATTCTCTAGGGTACGGAAGGCGACGACTGCGCCGGGCGGATAGCTGACGGAACGTCCCATCACCCACTCCCCTCAAGCCGCTTCGGCGAGATCGGCTGCCGCAGCCTCGCTACCGGCACCCGAACGCCCTCCGAGCCTCAGGATGAGGCTCGCAGCTACTTCCGCCTTGGCGGCTGCCGTGAGCATGGCTCGATCATCGGATTTCAGGAGCTCGAGCCAATGCGCGATGTAGCTCGCATGATGGTCGAGATGCGCAACCGGCAGACCCAGCTCGGCGCCCAGGATCGCGGCGGACAGCTCGGCCACCAGTTCCTCGGCCGCGTAAGATTCGCTTCCAAATCGGTTCTTGAGATCGCGACCCAGACGTGAGCCATGCCCGGTCCAGTGCGAGAGTTCGTGCGCCAGCGTTGCGTAGTAGTGATCGTAGCCATCGAACAGCGTCGCCGGCGGCATCGTAATCCTGTCCAGGACAGGCTCGTAGTAGGCTTCGGCCCCCTGATGCCGAAGTTTGGCCCCCACGCTTGAAAAGAAAGCGTCGAGCCGCTCTTCCCGTCCCGCAGGCTCGACTGGCTCGAACTCAGGCTTCGCGCGATACATCTCGGGCAAGCCATCGCACTGGTCGGCGTTGAAGACCGCGTATGCCTTGAGGACACGTCGCTTCTCGGTGCCTTCTTCGCCATCATCGCCTTTGATCTGCTTGTCGTAGCTCTTGTAGAAGATCGCGATCGTCGACTTCTCGCCCTTGCAGACCTGCCCACCAAGCTTCTGGCACTGCCGGTACGTCATCCAGTAGGGTGACATGAACCCGGCAGCCTCCGCGATCATCCAGAGCCAGAAGGTGTTCATGCCTCGGTAGGGCGTTCCGCAGCTGCGCAGAGGTCGTGATACTGGAACCCCGCGCCATGGCTTTATCCATGGCTTGGTTCCCTGCTCGAGTTTCTCGATAATCGCAGCGGTTATTTGCGCGGCGGGGGTCGGCCCGCCGCGGCGTGTAAACTTCGACATGAGGTGTCTCCTGATTGCCAGGACGAGACCGTCCCGGGGCAATCAGAAGGAGCCCTCTTTCCTCTCACCGAGGTAAGTGGCGGCTTCGCGCCCTAATTTCGCTCATTCTAGATGTTGGCGCCGTCGCCTCTAAGCTGCCGTTGGTTCAGCCTAGAGTCGATGGCAGCAAAGCGCCCCAAAAGCAGCCATAAAGTCAGGCGAGGACAAACCTGAAAGCTGCCGTTCCAAAGTTTCGTCTGATTGAGGAAAATAAGCCTTCAATCGCAGTAGGTCGAAAAATTTTCTTCACGGTGCGTT